>NZ_AP031501.1:0-3591470 GCF_040436305.1 Microbacterium sp. che218 | reverse complement strand
AGACCGACGAGGAATAAATTGGCATTTGACAAGTGCACGCTGTTGAGTTCTCAAGGAACGGACGCACCCACAGGAAACAGTCTTCCGACCTACCCATGAGGCAGTTCATTTCTCCAAGACCACCCGACACTATGAGTTCTCACCGTGGGACCTCTGAACGAGATCAACGTCGTGACAACCGGCCGGGTGACCGATCCAAAACCTTACACCACGTGTCGGGGTTTTGGAATGGTTCGCTACTTGAGGGGCTGCGGGGCCTTTCGGCCGCTCCGCTCTCCCCTGTGGGGCGAACAAGTAATAAGTTACGCGGGAGCCGCCGACCCGTCGAATCCAGGCGCTCCCCGGGCGTGTCGCGGTGCCTTTCTCGCGGAAAGACGAGGAGAGACGCGCGAAGGCCCGACCGACGCGTCGTCGATCGGGCCTCGGGCGGGAGGGGGCACCATCGGCCGTGCCGGAGGTCAGGCGTTCGCCGCCTCCGCGGACTTCTCGACCGGGAGCGGCCACAGGGCATCGAGCAACTGACGCACCCACGCGATGAGGTTCGCGTCATCGGCATCCTGCGGCAGGGGAACCACCATCGCATCTCCCCCGGCGACCAGCTTGGCCTTCGGGTAGAGCCGCTGCAGACGCACGCGCATCGAGTCGGCGAGGTTCGCCGGCGCCACGCGGAGGTTCGACCCCATCGCGACCACGTCGGCCAGACCCGCCTGCGCGGCCCGACGGCGGAGCCGCGCAACGGCGATCAGGCCTTCGACCTCTGCGGGGGGCTCGCCGTACCGGTCGCGGAGCTCGTCGACCACCAGGTCGATCGCATCGTCTTTCGCGCTGGCGGAGGCCGCGGCCGAGAGCTTCTGGTACGCCTCGAGGCGCAGGCGCTCGCTGTCGATGTAGAACTCGGGCAGGCGCGCATCGACCGGGAGTTCCAGTCGCAGCTCGGTGGGACCGTCGACGTCTTCTCCACGGAAGGTCGACACGGCTTCGCCGATCATGCGCAGGTAGAGGTCGAAACCCACGCCGGCGATGTGCCCGGCCTGCTCGGCACCGAGCAGGTTGCCGGCGCCGCGCAGCTCGAGGTCCTTCAGCGCCACCTGCATTCCGGAACCCAGGTCGTTGTTGACGGCGATGGTCTCGAGGCGGTCGGCCGCGGTCTCGGACAACGGCTTCATCTCGTCGTACAGGAAGTACGCGTACGCCCGGTCGCGACCGCGTCCGACGCGACCGCGCAACTGATGCAACTGCGACAGGCCGTATTTGTCGGCCCTGTCGATGATGATCGTGTTGGCGTTCGAGATGTCGAGACCGGTCTCGATGATCGTGGTCGACACCAGGACGTCTGCGCGGCGCTCCCAGAAGTCGTCGACGACCTGCTCGAGCGCGTGCTCGCCCATCTGCCCGTGCGCGACGACGATGCGCGCTTCGGGCACGAGCTCGGCGAGGTGCGCCGCCACCCGCTGGATCGACGACACCCGGTTGTGCACGTAGAAGATCTGGCCTTCGCGCAGCAGCTCTCGACGGATCGCCGCAGCGATCTGCTTGTCGTTGCGCGGTCCCACGTACGACAGGATCGGGTGCCTGTCTTCGGGTGGCGTCGCGAGGGTCGACATCTCGCGGATGCCGGTGACCGCCATCTCGAGCGTTCGAGGGATGGGCGTCGCACTCATGGCGAGGATATCGACGTTGGTCTTGAGCTTCTTCAGCTGGTCTTTGTGCTCGACACCGAAGCGCTGCTCCTCGTCGATGATCATCAACCCGAGGTCTTTGAAGATCACTTTCTCGGTCAAAATGCGGTGGGTTCCGATGACCATGTCGACCGTGCCGTCGGTGAGGCCCGCGAGAGTCGCCTTCGCTTCCTTGTCGCTCTGGAAGCGCGAGAGCGGGCGCACCGTGACGGGGAAACCGGCGAATCGCTCGCCGAACGTCTCGAGGTGCTGCTTGACGAGGAGAGTCGTGGGAACGAGCATCGCCACCTGCTTGCCGTCTTGGATCGCCTTGAAAGCGGCACGCACGGCGACCTCGGTCTTGCCGAACCCGACGTCGCCCGACAGGAGTCGATCCATCGGGATCGGTTTCTCCATGTCGGCCTTGATCTCGTCGATCGTCTGCAGCTGATCCTGCGTCTCGGCGAAGGGGAAGGCCTCTTCGAGCTCGCGCTGCCAGGGGGTGTCGGGTCCGAAGGCGTAGCCCTTCGACGCCATGCGCGCGGAGTAGAGCTTCACGAGCTCGACGGCGATGTCGCGCACCGCCTTGCGCGCGCGGCCCTTCGCCGCAGCCCAGTCGCTGCCGCCCATCTTCGACAGGGTCGGCGCTTCGCCGCCGACGTACTTCGACAGCAGGTCGAGCTGGTCGGTGGGCACGAACAGCTTGTCGCCGGGGTACCCGCGCTTGGCGGGCGCGTACTCGAGGACCAGGTACTCCTTGGTCGTCTTGACCGCGTTGCGACCGCCGCTCGAGACCTCGCGCTGGGTGAGCTCGAGGAACTTGCCGATGCCATGGGTCGCGTGCACGACCACGTCACCGGGCTTGAGCTGCAGCGGGTCGACGACGTTGCGTCGGCGCGACGCCAGCTTCTTGACCCCGCGGTTGTCGCCGCTCACCGAGCGGCCGTAGAACTCGGTCTCGCTGATGACCGCGAACTTCGCCTCGGACAGCTGGAACCCGCGCTCGAGCGGGGCGCACACCACGTGCGCGACGCCGGGCTCGGGCGGGAGGCGCAGATCGTCGACCCGCCGCGCGGCGATCCCGCGCTCGGAGAGCACGTCGCGCGCGCGATCGACCATGCCGGGTCCGGATGCCGTGACCACGACCGACCAGCCGTCGCGCAGCAGAGCGTCGACGTGGGCGGTGGCCCCCTCGACGTTGCCCTGGAACGAGGGCACGGGGTCGGCCTTGATGCGGTGCGCGGACGCGTCGCCCACGACCAGGCCCTCGTCTTCGGCATCCGCCGCCCCCGAATCGAAGGCGCTGAGCTGCCACCACACGCCGCCCCGGCCGCTCGCGATCTCGTGCAGGTCGTCGAGGGTGACGAAGTCGCCCGAGTCGAGGTCGACCGGGGTGTCAGCCCCGGCAGTCGCGGCGGACCACGCGGCCTCGAGGAACTCGCGGTTGGTGTCGCCGAGCGTGGTCGCGCGCGCGGTCGAGCGCTCGGGGTCGACGAGGGCGACGGCGCTGCCACCCGGGAGGTAGTCGACGAGGGTCACGAGATCGTCGACGAGTACGGGGATGAGGGATTCCATGCCCTCGGCCGGAATGCCCTCGGCCATCTTCTCGAGCAGCTGACGCAGGCCCGGGTAGCCGTCGCGCAGTTCGGCGGCGCGAGCGCGCACCTCAGCGGTGAGCAACAGCTCGCGACTGGGATTGAGCGAGACACCCGTGACCTCGCCCGGAAGCGATCGCTGGTCGGCGACGGAGAAGGCGCGGATCTGATCGACCTCGTCACCGAAGAACTCCACGCGATACGGGTGGTCGGCCACGGGTGGGAAGACATCGAGGATGCCGCCGCGCACCGCGAACTCGCCTCGACGCGAGACCATGTCGACGCGGTGGTATGCCAGCTCGACGAGACGGGTCGTGACGGTTTCGAGCTCGTGGCCGCGGCCGCCGACGACGAGTTCGACCGGCTCGACCTCGCCGAGGCCGGGGGCGAGCGGCTGCAGGGCGCTGCGCACCGAGGCGGTGATGACCAGCGGCGCCTCACCGTCCCACGCGGCGATGCGCCGCAGGACGTCGAGACGACGGCCGACGGTCTCGGGACTCGGGCTCAAGCGCTCGTGTGGCAGGGTCTCCCACGCGGGGAAGTGCAGCACCTGAGCTCCGGGCAGCACGGCATCCAACGCCGGCCCGAGGGACTCGGCGCGACGCCCGGTCGGTGCGATGACGAGCACGGCGCCGGGGTCGCCCGAGGCGCGACGCCGCTCGATGAGCCCCGCGATGACGGGGGCGTCGAGGCCATCGACGAGGGAGAGAGACAAGTCGGCGGATGCCGCGGAAGCGGCCTCACGATACGACTCAGCCTGCTCGAGGGCGCGAACGATCCCGGGAACTGTCACTCGGGAAAGTCTACGCGGGGCCTCCGACATCGGGACGGGCTGGACGAAGCGAGGGTGCGTCTGCAGCCGTCGTGCGGACGCGGACGGCGGGGCGCCACCCCGAGGCCCCGGCGAGCGGCGTGTCGACCCCGGCATCCGCACGACGGAACGTCGATCGCGGGCACGAGACGTCTCGTAGGCTGGCGGCATGACCACGCCGAGCTCCCCGGGCGGCCCGGTGTTCGCCGCACCTCACGCCGCGCCCCCGGTCGGCGCGATGCTCACTCCCCCACCGGTGCGCCGACGCGGACGCCCTCTCGGCACGTGGGCCCTGCTGCTGTCGATCGTCGCCACGGTGCTGGCGCCCGCCGTCGGAGGGTTCGCGGCGTTCCGCGTGGCCCGCGGCTCGGGTCCGGCGTTCTTCGAGATGCCCGCGGGCTCGTTCGACTGGCGCGTCCTGTCGCCCGTGCGCGATCTCGTGCTGCTGGGCGAGGTCGCGTTCTGGTCGGGCACGGTCATCGGAATCGTCGCCCTGGCGCTCGGCATCACCGCGGTCGTGAAGCGCGCGGCCACGGGAGCCGGCATCGCGGCCATCGTGATCGCCGTGCTCGGGCCGATCGTCTTCGGCGTGCTCGCCGCGCTCGCACTCGGCGCGGGCCTCGCCGCCGCCGGCACAGGCGGCATCGCCGTCTGAGGTCGGCTCGCGCCGCCGGTGCCGCGACGCGCGATGCACCGGGGAAACGGCATCCGGAACCTTCTGGACCCCGCAGGTTCGCCCGCTACCGCGACGAGCCCTCGCGCGTCCACCCCTCCGAGCAGGCGGGGAGCGCCTCCATAGACTCGCCGGATCGGGCCGCAACCGCGACCGCCGACGACCAGAGGAGCATCTCGTGAGCACCACACCTCCGCCCCCGGGGCCGTACGACGCGCCCGCCCCGCGCAACGACGGCTACGCCGCACCCTCGGCCCCCGCCGCGCACAACGCGCCAGCCGCTCCAGCGTACGTTCCGCCCGCCGACAACCGGCCCGTGCTGTCGAACCGGCTCGGTCTGATCGCCTTCGTCGTCTCGCTCGTCGCGGTCGTCGGCGGCTCGATCATCGCGTTCATCGCCGGCCTGCAGAGCGCCGGTGTCGCGCAGTACGCGCAGCAGAACGGCAGTAGCGCAGGACAGATTGACCCTGCCACCGTTCCGCCCGGGGTTGAACAGTCCGCTCTCGCATTCGCGGTGCTGTCGGTCGTCGCGTTCGTCGTCTACGGCGTCTTCGGCCTGTGGGGCTTCATCCAGGGCATCGTCGCTGCGATCAAGCGCCGCGGGCGCGGCTAC
Organism: Microbacterium sp. che218; assembly: GCF_040436305.1. Taxonomy (NCBI): domain Bacteria; kingdom Bacillati; phylum Actinomycetota; class Actinomycetes; order Micrococcales; family Microbacteriaceae; genus Microbacterium; species Microbacterium sp. che218. Next base: position 3,586,120 of record NZ_AP031501.1, on the reverse strand, counting down.
GGCATCGCGGCGATCATCATCGCCGTACTCGGTGGGATCGTCGTCATTGTCGCGCTCGGCGTCGGCACGTCCGCCGGTCTCGGCTCCGCCTGACGCGTCCCGCACACACGCAACGGCCCCGGTTCTCCTCGAACCGGGGCCGTTTCCGTGTGCGCCGCTCAGGCGCGCGGAGCGTGGAAGCGCTGCTGGGCGGCGACGAGACCCTCGTCGACGAGGAGCTCGACCGCGTCGGCGGCATCCGACACGAGGATCGGAAGGGTGGTGCGCTCGGCGGAGCTGAAGGGATCGAGCACCCAGTCGGCGGGATCCTGCCGGCCGACCGGTCGCCCGATGCCGACGCGCACGCGGGGGAAGTCGGGGGTTCCGAGGGCTTTCGCCACATCGCGGACACCGTTGTGGCCGCCGTGGCCGCCACCCGTCTTGAGCTTGATGGTGTCGTAGGGGATGTCGAGTTCGTCGTGCACCACGATGACGTGGTCGGGGTCGGTGCCGTAGAACCGGGCGAGACCCGATGCCGGACCACCCGAGACGTTCATGAAGCTGTTGGGCTTGGCCAGCACGAGCTTCGCCGCCCCCGGCCGCAGCCACGTCTCGACGACCCGCGCGTTCGCCTTGTGCGCGCGGAAGGCCTCCCGGCGCCGCGCGGCCAACTCGTCGATCACCATCTGTCCGACGTTGTGACGCGTGGCCTCGTACCGCGGGCCGGGATTGCCGAGACCGATGATGAGCCAGGTGTCCGCCATGGCATCCATCCTTCCGGATCCGCGTGCGGACCCCGTGAACAGCAACGAGGGGGCGCGAAAACGCGCCCCCTCGTCGTCGACGGACCGCCGGAGCGGCCCGCGCGGGAATTACTTGTCGTCGCCCTCTTCGGCGGCTTCGGCCTCTTCGGACTGCTCCTCGGCGACCTCGGCATCGGCCTCGGCGATCTCCTCGTCGGCGACCAGCGTGTCGAGCGGCACCGAAACGCCCACGACGAGGGTCTCGGGCTCGGTGACGAGCGTCGCACCCTTGGGGAGGGTCAGGTCGGCAGCGGTGATCTGCGTGCCGTCCTCGGCGCCCTCGACGTCGACCTCGACGTTCTGGGGGATGTGGGTGGCCTCGACCTCGAGCGACACCGAGGTGGCGTCGAGCATGGCGACCGTGCCGGGGAAGGGCTCGCCCACGAGCACGACGGGAACGTCGACCTGGACCTTCTCGCCCTTCTTCACGACGATGAGGTCCATGTGCTCGATGATCTGACGCACGGGGTCCTTCTGGACGTCCTTGACGAGGACGAGCTGGCCCTTGCCGGCGATGTCGAGGTCGATCAGCGCGTTGGCGCGACGGATGAGCAGCGCGACCTGGTGGCCGGGCAGCGCGACGTGCTGGGGCTCGGTGCCGTGACCATAGATGACGGCCGGGATCTTGCCCGCGGCGCGGAGGCGACGGGCGAAGCCCTTGCCGAAGTTCTCGCGGAGTTCCGCGACGACCTTGTTGTCTTCCGACATGATGTTCTCCTCGCGGGCTCGTGTCCCGCAGCTTGTGAGCGGACAAGGTCCGCACCTGTGTGGTCTGGATTCGACTCGAACGCGAGCGCGTGAGGAAAGCCGGGAGCCTGCTTCACTGCGTCGATCACGGATGCCCTGTGCACCCGTGGGCGCCCGAGGATGCATCCCTCGCCGAAGTTCCCGGGAAGTCTACCAGTGCGACGCGCCGCACACGACCCGGCCGACGAGGCGCGAGGCGGCGGGAGTCCGGAGCAGTCCCCGACCGCCGGTAGGATCGAAGAGCCACACCGACCCGGAGGATCATCATGGACAGCGGCTTCTTCTCTCACGTCGTGCTCTGGGTCATCGGCGGCATCGCGACCATCGGTGGCATCGGCGCGATCGGCGCCCTCTTCTCGCTCGGCCGCAACGCGTCGTACAAGAAGCACTGACGCACCGCCGCCCTACGACGTCGGCGTCGTGAGCCGCAGGCCCGCGACGACGACCTCCACCGTCTCCCCGGGACGGACCGGCGCCTGCGAGAACGGCGCCCCCATCATCACGACGTCGCCCGGTCCCAGCGTGGTCCAGCGCGCGACGTAGGCGAGGCACTCGCGCAGCGACATCGGCAGGCGGTGCGACGACGTCTCGGCGCGCACCTCGCCGTCGGCCGACAACCGCATCGGCAGATCGTCGTCGATCGAGAGCCCGGTGTCGATCCAGGGCCCGAGCGGGGTGTACCCCTCTCCGGACTTCGACTCGAAGTTGCGGGGATCGAACGCGGCGCGATCGGGGCTCGACAGGTCGTTCACTGCCGTGACGCCGAGGATGAACTCGTGCGCCGTCTCGACGGTGAGACCAGTCGCGTCGCGGCCGATCACCACCGCGACCTCCGCCTCGGCCACCGTCACTCCGGCGTCCCGGCGTAGTCGGACGGGGGCTCCGGATGCCGTGACCGTGCGCGGACTCTTCAGCCACGCCTGCACGGGAGAGGCGTGCTCGGGTCCGTTCTGCGCGATGCCGACGACGACCGTGGGCACGCACGGGGCCAAAAGGACTCCCGTGATCGCGTCGCCCTCGTCGGCGGGGACGGTACCCGCCTCGAACGCGGCGTAGGGGTCGCCGATCGGGACGAAGGTCGTCCCCTCGACGCGGACCGTGCGCGGACCGTTCGCCGTCATCAGCCGGGAGATCCGCATCAGCGCACCGCCTCGGAGGCCCCGGCGCGGAGCCCGCTCGAGGATCCCGCGGGGAGCGCCGGCGCCCCCACCGGGCTGCCGACGCTCCCCCACTCGTCGCGCGTCACCGGATCGTCCGGACGGTCACGGTCGTGGCATCCACGCCCTCGCCGGCTTCTTCGCGCGAGACCTTGATCGCATCGTCTGTGCGCGTGAGGTCGCGGCGCAGCGTCTCGGGCACGAGGAAGGTCGATGCGGTGGTGATGAGGGCCAGGGTGCCCATGTAGATCGCCAGCAGCAGCCAGTTCGCCCCGCTCACGGCGATGATGTACGCGCCCAGGACTCCGGCGAGGCCACCGGCGAGCACCGCGGAGATCTCGCGGGCCATGGCCACACCGAGGTAGCGGTGGCGGTTGCCGAAAAGCTCGGGGAGCATCGCGCACTGGGGTCCGAGCATCGAGTTGACGGCGACGCCGATGCCGATCGCGATGACCGCGATGGTGATCGGGTAGCTGCCGAGCGAGATCAGCCACCAGGCCGGGAAGGTGAAGACCAGCATGAACACCGCCCCCATGCGGTAGACCGTGCGGCGCCCCATGCGGTCGGACAGGGCCCCGGAGAGCGGGACCGAGAAGACGCCGATGAGCGAGCCAAGGGTGACACCCCAGGTGAGCAGGCTGCGGTCGGCCTGGCCGCCGACCGAGGCGACGAAGAAGGTCAGCGCGAGCGTGTTGAACATGTACGACCCGCCGTTCTCGGCCATGCGCAGGCCGATGCCGACGATGATGCCCGGCAGGCCCCGCGTGAAAATGTCGCGGATCGGGCGGTCGGCGATCTGGTCGTGCTTCTCGAGCTCGATGAAGGTCGGTGTCTCGCGCAGGCGCATGCGGATGAACAGGGCGAGCAGGATCAGCACGAACGAGGCGAGGAACGGCACGCGCCAGCCCCAGCTGAGCAGCTGGTCTTCGGGCAGCAGCGAGATGAGGCTGAAGACGACCGCCGCCAGCAGGGTTCCCGCCTGGATGCCGATGAAGGGCAGGGCCGAGAAGAAGCCGCGGCGCTTGACCGGGGCGTACTCGGCCATCAGGACCGTGGCCCCCGCCTGCTCGGCGCCGGCGCCGAAGCCCTGCAGCAGACGCATCACCACCAGGAGGATCGGCGCGAGCACTCCGACCGCCTCGTAGGTCGGCAGCAGGCCGATCGCCGTGGACGCTCCGCCCATCAGGAGGATCGTGATGACCAGCACCCACTTGCGCCCGAGCTTGTCGCCGAGGACGCCGAAGAACAGGCCGCCGAAGGGGCGAGCGAGGAAGCCCACACCGTAGGTGGCGAAGGCCGCGACCGTGGCGAGGGCCGGGTCGTCCTGCGAGAAGAACAGGACGTTGAAGATCAGGGCCGTCGAGAGGCCGTAGAGCGCGAAGTCGAAGTACTCGAGCGCGCTGCCGATGCTCGAGGCGAGCGTGGCGCGGCGGAGGTTCGCTGCGTATTCGGGGTCATCCGTCGGCTGCGTCGTCGTGGTGGATGAAGTGGTCACGGCCATCTCCTTCGATCGGCTGGGGTCTTGCGACTGGGCCGACTGTACCAACGGAGTGGACGGAGTTCAATATGTTGAACAGGATCCGAACGACGCCGCGCCCGGGCCGGCGGGTTTGGGGCGTCATTCGTCGCTCGGGGCGGGGGTTTTCCGCCCCGAACGACGGAATCCGCCTCGAACCGCGAAGGCGCGGCGCAGAGACCGGTCCGCGCGGAGGGCAGAGTGGTCGACCCGCGACGGATCAGCGACCGCGGGACGCGCTGAACGGGTTGGTCAGCGCCGCGGCGGCCTCGCGCAGCGCGGCGCCGACGCGCGCGATGCGCTCGGGCGTGGCATCCGCCACCGGAAGACCCACCCCCAGAGCGAGCTGCGGGTCGCCGGGCGCCCATCCCTCGAGGGGGACGGCGACGCCCACGATGCCGCGGAACGACTCCTCTTCGTCGACCGACCAGCCGCGCTCGCGCGAGGCGGCGATCTTGGCGATCACCGCATCGACGTCGAGGGTGCTGTGGTCGGTGAGCTTGGGCAGCGGGCGGCCGCGCGCGAGGAGAGCCCGCACGTCGTCGTCGGTGCGGGTCATCAGCAGCGCCCGGCCCGTCGCCGAGAGCGCCGCGGGAAGGCGCGAGCCGAGGGGCGTGCCCATGCGGATCGATCGCGACCCCTCGTAGCGGGCGAGGTACAGGGCGTCGGCGTCATCGAGCACCGCGACCTGCACGAGTTCGGCTGCGAGCACCGGCGACGACTCGCACACGGCGTAGAACTCGCGCACCTGATTGAACTGCGCGGCGAAGGCGCCGCCGAGTTCGGCGGTGCGGATGCCGAGACGGTAGCCGAGGGGGACGCGCTCGATCATGCGCGCCGCTTCGAGCGAGAGGCAGATGTTCGCGGTCGACGACTTCGCCAGGCCGAGACCCGCGGCGAGCTCGGTGAGGGTCAGGGTGCGCCCCGCCTCGGCGAGCAGGCCCAGGAGTCGGATGCTGCGCCCCACGGCCGGTGCCGGATCACGCGCGATCTCACTCACGTCGTCGTCGCTCACCGCGGCCCCCTCGTCTCGCCGGCGTCGCGGGTCGCGACACCTCAGTAGAACTCGACCGTATCGACAACCGCTCGCATCGGCTCGCCGTCGAGCAGGCGCGTGGCGTTCTCCGCGAAGCGGCGGGCGATGCGCTCCTCCTCTTTACTGCTGAGCGCGGCGGTGTGCGGGCTCACCAGGACCGACGGATGCCGCCACAGCGGCGAATCCTCGGGAAGGGGCTCCACCTCGAACACGTCGAGCGCGGCGAACGACACCCGGCCGTCGTCGAGCGCGGCGAGCAGGGCTTTTTCGTCGATCACGGTGCCCCGCCCCACGCTGGCGAGGATCACGCCGGGCTTGACCGCGGCGAGCACGTCGGCCCCGATGAGGTGATGGGTCTGCTCCGTGCCGGGGAGGGTGACGACGATGGCATCCACCTCGGCGACAGCCGCGACGAGGTCGTCGAGAGGAACGAGTCGGTCGACCCCCTCGACGGCCGCTCCGCTGCGGGTCGTCCCCCACACCTCGGCACCCAGGGCGTGGAAACGTCGGGCGCACTCGGCGCCGATTCCGCCGAGGCCGACCACGAGCACCGTCATCTCGTCGACCTGGCGCATCTCCCAGCGTTCGCTCCAGTGCTTCTCGGCCTGGTCGCGCGCGAGGCGAGGCAGGCCCTTGGCCCCGGCCATCACCCCGAAGACCGCGAACTCGGCGAGGGGGCCGCCGTGCACGCCCGCACTGGTGGTGAAGGTGACGCGGTCGAGGGCCTCCCGGTCGAGGTCGGCGGCCTTGACCTGTCCCCCGCCTCCGGCCGCGGTGGTCATGACCCACGTCAGACGCGGGTTCGCCGCGACCGTGCGGGCGAGGGCGGCGGGGTCGACGTCGGGGATGCCGAACAGCGCCTCGGCGGAGTCGACCATCTCGTCGAAGGCCCGCTGCTGTTCGGCGGTACGCTCGTGGTCCGGGTCGCCCGCCCAGTCGGCCGGTCCGCGCATCGGGTGCGTGAGCGAGGGATCGCGCACGAGCTCGAGACGCGGCTCGAGGCGTTCGATGAGTCGACAGTGCTCCTCTTTCAGGGGCACCGCGACCACCGCGCGAAGACTGGACCGTGTCGACATCGTCGTCATTCCCTTCGCCGCCGCAGGTGCACCCCGTGACGGTCTCTCTCGAACTCTGTTCACCATATTGAACCCTGTTCAACCTGTTGTCCAGCCGGTAGGATCGGTTCATGACAACGCTCGATGACGTGCGACTCGGTGTGTGGGGCCTCGGCGCCATGGGCGAGCCGATGGCCTCGCACCTGCTCTCCGCCCGCGGATCCCTCACCGTTCACGCACGGCGCGAGAGACCCGGCCTCACCGGAGCCGGAGCCGTCTGGGCTCCCACCGCCCGCGAGCTCGCAGCGGCGACGGATGCCGTGCTGGTGATGCTCCCCGACCTCCCCCATCTCCACGAGCACCTCGACGGCCCGGACGGGCTGCTCGCCGGCGTCGGCGGACGGGACTTCCTGCTCATGATCGGCTCGACATCGTCGCCCGTCGGCGTCCGCGAGCTCGCCGATCGGCTGCCCGACGGCATCCGGATCGTGGACTGCCCCGTGTCGGGCGGCGAAGACGGCGCGAAGGCCGGGACCCTGTCGATCATGCTCGGCGGCGACGAGGCCGACACCGATCGGGCGTCCGCCCTGCTCTCCCCGTGCGGCACTCCCGTGCGACTCGGCCCCCTCGGCGCGGGCGAGGTGGCGAAGGCCTGCAATCAGATGGTGGTGGCGGCGACGATCCTCGCACTGGGCGAGGCGACCGAGCTGGCCGCGCGATCCGGCGTCGACCCCGCCGCCCTCTGGGAGCTGCTCGGTGGCGGGTACGCCGGGTCGAACCTGCTGCAGAGCCGGCGCGAGAAGCTCGTCACCGCCGACGACTCCCCCAGCGGCGTCGCCTCGTACATGGTGAAAGACCTGCGCTTCGCCGCCGACATCGCCGAGGCCACCTCGACGCGGCCCGCTCTGCTGCCCGCGCTGCGCGTCGCCTTCGACGAGATCGTCGAGCGCGACCTGGGCGACCGCGACATCGCCGTGACGCGCCGGTTCACCGCCGAACGCAGCTCCTGACGCCGGAACCACTCCGAGAACGACGAAGCGGAGCGGCCCGAGGGGCGCTCCGCTTCGTCGTGTCGATCAGAGGGCGAAGACGACCTTGCCCGACCGCTCGGAGTCGCGCGCGACGGCGAAGGCCTCGTCGGCATCCGTCACCGCGAACTCGTGCGTGATCGCACTCTCGATCTCCGGGTTCGCCGCGAGCAGCTCCACGGCCGCGTCGATCTCATCGCGGAAGCGGAAGGCGCCGAAGTAGCGCACCTCCTTCGAGATGAACGGCGCGAGATTGACCGGTCGCGCGTCGTCGGGCAGCATGCCGACCTGCACGACGGTGCCGCCCGCGCGCACCGCCTTCAGGGCCGTCGAGATCGAGACGGGCACGCCCGAGCACTCGAGGACGACCGCGTAGGCGCCGGCCTCGACGGCCTCGGTCGAGACGTCGATCGTCGCTCGGGCGCCGAGGGCCCGGGCGCGTTCGAGCGGACCGGCGAGCACGTCGGTCGCGGTGACGCGCGCTCCCGCAGCGGTGGCCGCGGCGACGGCCATCAGACCGATCGGTCCGGATCCGGTGACCAGCACCTCGAGGCCTTCCACCGGGCCCGCCTTGCCGAGGGCGTGCAGGGCGACGGCGAGCGGCTCGGCGAGCACGGCCCGACGCACCGGGAGCTCGGTCGGCAGCGGGCGTACCATGCCACTCTCGACGATCAGGTACTCGGATGCCGCGCCCTGGGTGTGCGGCCAGGTGGAGGCACTGCCGAGGTACGAGCCCCCGGGCCACAGGTGCGGGGCGTCTTCGATGCCCTCGCGAGGCGTGCCGAACCGGGCGGGGTGCACCGTGACGGGCGTTCCCGGAGCGAGCGCCCCCGACGGGTCGAGGTCGACCGTGCCGGAGAGCTCGTGCCCGGGCACGAGCGGCTCGCGCACCACGAACGCGCCGTTGGCGCCGTCGAAGAAGTAGTGCAGGTCGGATCCGCAGATGCCGACGTAGGCGACGCGCAGACGGACCTGGCCCTCGTCCGGCTCGGGGACGGCGACCTCGCGCACGGCCACGGTGCGAGCCGACTCGATCAGCAGCGATTTCATGGTGTGCTCCTCCACGATCAGACGACCGCCGTCATTCCGCCGTCGACGAAGATGTTCTGCCCCGACACGAAGCTCGAGGCGTCGGACGCCAGGAAGAGCAGCGCCCCGCGCAGCTCGTCGAAGTCGCCCCAGCGGGCGGCCGGCGTGCGCTGGGTCAACCAGCGGGTGAACTCGGGGTCGTCGACGAGGTCGCGGTTCATCTCGGTCGCGAAGTACCCCGGGCTGAGGGCGTTGACCTGGATGCCGTGGCGGGCGAGGTCGGCCGCCATGCCGGCGGTCAGCTGCGCGACGCCGCCCTTGGTGGCCGAGTACGGCGCGATCGTCTGGCGCGCCAGGCGCGACTGCACCGAGGCGACGTTGACGACCTTGCCGGAGCCGCGGGCGACCATGGCGGGCGTGACGAAGCGCGAGACGTAGAAGACGCCCGATAGGTTGGCGGCGACGATGTCGTCCCAGTCGGACACCGCGAACTCGTGGATCGGCGCGCGGCGCTGGACGCCGGCGTTGTTGACGAGGATGTCGGGCACGCCGACCGCCTCCACGACTCCGCCGATCGCGGCCTCGACGGCCGCGGCATCCGTGACGTCGAACACGACGGCGTGGGCGGGGCGACCCGACAGCTCCTCGGCCTCGGCGCGGGTGCGCTCCACGGCATCCGCGTCCCGACCGTGCACGATCACGCGGGCGCCGCCGCGCGCGAGGGTGAGGGCCAGCGCGCGGCCGAGGCCGCGCGACGACCCGGTGACGAGCGCGAGCCGATCGGAGACGTCGAACAGGTCGGCGTTCGCGCCCGTCACAGCAGCGCCCCGATGCCGAAGACGGCGAGGGCCGCGACGAAGCCGAGCACCGACTCGATCGCCTGCTGCACGGTCCAGGTCTTCAGGGTGGTCTTCACGTCCATGCCCATCAGGCGACCCACGAGCCAGAAGCCCGAGTCGTTGACGTGACCGGCGAACACCGATCCGGCCGCGGTCGCGAGCGTGATCGCCACGACCTGCAGGGGCGAGAAGTCGCCGGCCATGACGGCGGGGGCGGCGAGACCCGCGGCGGTCACGAGGGCGACCGTGGCCGAACCCTGCGCCAGACGCAGGATGACGGCGATGACGTAGGCCGCCACGATGATCGGCAGACCCAGGTCGCCGAGGCTGTCGGCGAGGGCGTCGCCGATGCCCGAGGCGCGCAGGACCGCGCCGAACATGCCACCGGCGCCCGTGATGAGGATGACCGAGCAGACCGGTCCGAGGGCCGAGTCGACGACCTTCTCGAGCGCGGTGCCGTTCTCACCCCGGCGGAAGCCGAAGACGACCGTGGCGACGAGGACCGTGATGAGCAGGGCGACCGGCGAGTTGCCGAGCAGGATGAGCACCTGCACGAAGGTGTTGTCGGTGTCGACCGCACCGGCCGCGCCGAGGGTCGTCAGACCGGTGTTGAGGAAGATCAGCAGCATGGGCAGCAGCAGCACCAGGATGACGGTGAGCGGCTTGGGCGGGTTCTTGGGCTGGTCGGCGTCCACGTCGCCGAAGAGCAGCGGCACGGGAAGCACGATCCGGCGCGCGATGAACTTGCCCCAGAGGTAACCCGAGAGGTACCAGATCGGGAAGGCAATGATGAGGCCGACGATCAGCAGCAGACCGAGGTTCGCGCCGTAGAGCTCGCTCGCGGTCACGGGGCCCGGGTGCGGCGGGAGGAAGACGTGCATCACCGAGAACGCGGCGGCGGCCGGCAGGCCGAACAGCAGGACGTTGTTGCCCGAGACGCGGCGCGCGATGGCGAAGATGATCGGCAGCATCATGACGAGCCCGGCGTCGAAGAACATCGGGAATCCGAGGATCAGCGAGACGATGCCGAGGGCGAAGGGGGCGCGCTTCTCTCCGAACACGCGCACGAAGGTCTCGGCGAGCGATTGCGCGCCGCCGGAGTGTTCGATCAGTCGCCCGAGCATCGCGCCGAGGGCGACCAGCAGGGCGACCGTTCCCAGCGTCCCGCCGAAGCCGCCGGTGAGCGTCGACACGATCGCCGACACGGGGATGCCGGCGACGAACGCCGTCACGAGCGACACGATGATGAGGGCGAGGAAGGCGTGCACCTTCAGCCAGATGATGAGCACCAGGATGAGCGCGATGGCGCCCGCGGCGATGGCGAGCAGGGGCGCCGTGCCGAGTGTCTGAGTCCAGTCGTCCAAGAGATCTCCGTTGATTCAAGCCGTCGGACGCGTCATCGGGCATGCTGTGTCAGCCCCGCATCCGCCGAGGCGGTCACGGCATCTTCACACAATGATCATATCTTTGCCAAGATAAGGTCGTACCTAAGACCCGAGGAGGGGTGATGGCTCGAGCGACGCACGGCTCGCTGGTCGACGCGATCGGCATCCGCATCGTCGACGGCGATCTGCCGCCCGGTACCGTCCTGACCCTCGCCGCCCTCGAGGCCGAGTACGCCGTCTCGCGCACCGTTGTGCGCGAGGCCGTCCGTTCCCTCGAAGCGATGGGCCTCCTCTCCCAGCGCCGCCGCGTCGGGCTCACCGTGCGCGAGCCCGAGCATTGGAGCGCCCTCGACACCCGCCTCATCGGGTGGCAGCTCGCCGGTCGCCGGCGCGACCAGCTCATCGTCAACACCACCGAGCTCCGCGCGGCGGTCGAACCCGTCGCCGCCCGATTGAGCGCCCGGCGCGCCACCGACATCCAGCGCGGCGAGATCCTGCGTCTGGCCGACGAACTCGCCCGCCTCGGTGCGGCCGGCCTCGGCAACTCCCCCGAGTACCTCGCGGCCGACATCGCGTTCCACGACCTCATCCTCATCTCGAGCGGCAACCTCATGCTGGCCGCCGCCCGCGCCCCCATCGCCGCCGCGATCGAGGGACGCGCGATGCACGGGCTCACCCCGGGGGTCCCCAACCCCGACGCCCTCGACAACCACGTCGCCACGGCCGAGGCCATCGGACGCGCCGACGCCGAGGCCGCCGAGGAGCACACGCGCCTGTACGTCGCCGCCGTGCTCACCGAAGTGCGCCGCACCATCTGATTCCGACCCGTCCGCTTTCGACGAAGAGAGATTCCATGACCGCTCCCGTTCCCGTCCTGGTCTTCATGGGCCCCGCCGGCACCGGCAAGTCCACCGTCGCCGGCATGCTCGCCGGCCGTCTCGGCTGGGACTTCCAAGAGGGCGACGACCTGCATCCCGCCGAGAACGTCGCCAAGATGGCATCCGGGCACGCCCTCAACGACGACGACCGCTGGCCCTGGCTCGACCGCGTCGCCGCGTGGATCGACGGGCGGATCGCCGCCGGTCGCCCGGGCATCATCACGTGCTCCGCCCTCAAGCGCAGCTACCGCGACGTGCTGCGTCGCGACGACGTCACCTTCGTGCTGCTGATGGGCGACCCGAAGCTCGTTCTCGAGCGCCTGCTGCGCCGCCAGGGCCACTACATGCCACCCTCGCTGCTCACCTCGCAGTTCGAGACGCTCCAGATACCGGATGCCGACGAGCAGGCGATCCGCGTCGACCTCGACCTGACCCCCGCCGAGCAGGTGCAGGAGGTCATCGACCTGCTTCAGCTCACCCACACCCCCTCCTGAAACACACGCGGGCCGAGCCGATAAAGTGGCGGAGGCGGCCCGCGTGAGCCCGCCCACCCCTTCCTCGCACCTGAACACGGAGCAACGAATGACGTCGACCCCCTCCCCGACCGGACCCTCGAGCGACCAGGATCAGGCCCCGCACAAGGCCGCACAGGTGCACGAGGGTGCACCCGGCATCGAAGAGGTGGATCGTCCCACCGCCGAGGCCGACTCCCGCCCCGAAGGCGAGGGCGACGGCCGCGCCAACATCGGCGTCGTGGGCCTCGCCGTCATGGGCTCGAACCTCGCCCGCAACCTCGCGAGCCGCGAGGGCAACACCGTCGCGATCTTCAACCGCAGCAAGGACAAGACCGAGCACGTGCTCGAGCAGCACCCCGAAGCGAACTTCGTCGCCTCGTTCTCGTACGAGGACTTCGCCGCGTCGCTGTCGAAGCCGCGCACCGCGATCATCATGGTCAAGGCCGGCCGCCCCACCGACTTCGTCATCGACGAGCTCGTCAAGGTCTTCGAGCCGGGCGACATCATCGTCGACGGCGGCAACGCGCTGTTCACCGACACCATCCGTCGCGAGAAGGCCGTGCGCGAGACCGGCATCAACTTCGTCGGCATGGGCGTCTCGGGCGGCGAAGAGGGAGCCCTCCGCGGCCCCTCGATCATGCCCGGCGGCTCCGACGAGGCCTGGGCCACGCTCGGCCCGATCCTGAAGTCGATCGCCGCGGTCGCCGAGGGCGAGCCGTGCGTCACGCACGTCGGCCACGACGGCGCCGGCCACTTCGTCAAGATGGTGCACAACGGCATCGAGTACGCCGACATGCAGCTCATCGCCGAGGCCTACGACCTCATCCGCCGCGCCACGGGCAAGAGCCCGGCCGAGATCGCCGACGTGTTCGCCGAGTGGAACCGCGGCGAGCTCGAGTCGTACCTCATCGAGATCACCGCCGAGGTGCTGCGCCAGACCGACGCCGACACGGGCAAGCCCCTCGTCGACGTGATCCTCGACCAGGCCGGCGCCAAGGGCACCGGCGCGTGGACCGTGCAGACCGCCCTCGACCTGGGCGTGCCCGTGTCGGGCATCGCCGAGGCCACCTTCGCGCGGTCGCTGTCGAGCCACCCCGAGCAGCGCTCGGTCTCGCGCGAGCTCCCCGGCCCCTCGGGCACCGAGGTGCTGTCGGGCGAGGACGCCGATGCGTTCATCGAGCAGGTGCGCCTGGCGCTGTACGCCTCGAAGATCGTCGCCTACTCGCAGGGCTTCGACGAGATCCGCGCCGGTGCCGCCCAGTACGACTGGAGCATCGACCTGGGCGCCGTGTCGAAGATCTGGCGCGGCGGCTGCATCATCCGCGCGCAGTTCCTCAACCGCATCGCCGAGGCGTACGACGCCGAGGCCGAGCTGCCGGTGCTGCTGACCGCGCCGTACTTCGTCGAGGCGCTCGGCCGCGCGCAGGACGCGTGGCGCCACATCGTGTCGCTGTCGGCGGCCAGCGGCATCCCGGCCCCCGCCTTCAGCTCGTCGCTGGCGTACTACGACGGCCTGCGCGCCGAGCGTCTGCCCGCCGCCCTCATCCAGGGCCAGCGCGACTTCTTCGGTGCGCACACTTACCGCCGCATCGACAAGGAGGGCACGTTCCACACCCTCTGGTCGGGCGACCGCACCGAGATCGAAGCCGAAGACACCCACTGATCGCGGGATTCCGACAGTGACGAAGCGGCGGCGGGCATGGCTCGTCGCCGCTTCGTGCGTCTACGCGGTCGCGGTGTGGTGGATGACGCTGCGACCGTCGATCTACGACCCCGAGGTCGGCTGGCTGCTGGCCCGGGTCCTGGGGGCTCTGCAGCTGTCGCCCCTGACGTCGTGGATCACGTTCGACGTCGTGGAGTCGGCCTCGAACGTCGCGATGTTCGTGCCGCTCGGCGTGCTGGTGATCGCTTGGGGCGGGCGGTGGTGGCACGGCCTCGTGCTGGGGACGGCGGTGTCGAGCGCGATCGAGCTGTGCCAGCTGCTGTTCCTCCCCACCCGGGTGGCCGATCTGCGCGACGTCGCGGCGAACACCCTGGGCGCCGCGATCGGGGTGGGTCTGATGCTCGTTCTCAGCCGGGCACGACGCAGCTCACAGCATTCCCATAACGCGCGCCATAGAAAGCTCATAGATACGAGCGCACAATGAGTTCCATGACCGCGACCGCCGCCGCCCCCGCCTTCACCCGCCCCGACGGGAGCGCCCTGCGCGTGCTCGTCGTCGATGACGAGCAGATGCTCACCGACCTGCTGTCGATGGCGCTCCGCATGGAGGGCTGGGACGTGCGCACCGCCGGCTCGGGCTTCGACGCCCTGTCGGCCGCCCGGGATTTCGAACCGGATGCCATGGTGCTCGACATCATGATGCCCGACCTCGACGGCATGGCCGTGCTGCAGCGCCTGCGTCACTCGGGCAACGACGTGCCGGTGCTGTTCCTCACCGCGAAGGACGCCGTCGCCGACCGCGTGGCCGGCCTCACCGCGGGCGGCGACGACTACGTGACGAAGCCCTTCAGTCTCGAAGAGGTCGTCGCGCGCCTGCGCGGCCTCATGCGTCGCGCCGGCACCGCCCTCACCCGCGACTCGGAGCCGATCCTGCGCGTGGGCGACCTGTCGCTGAACGAGGACAGCCACGAGGTCGTGCGCGGCGACCGCGAGATCGAGCTCACCGCGACCGAGTTCGAGCTGCTGCGCTTCCTCATGCGCAACCAGCGTCGCGTGGTGTCGAAGGCGCAGATCCTCGACCGCGTGTGGAACTACGACTTCGGCGGACGCTCGAGCGTCGTCGAGCTCTACATCTCGTACCTGCGCAAGAAGATCGACGCGGGCCACGAGCCGCTCATCCACACCGTGCGCGGCGTCGGCTACATGATCAAAGCTCCGCAGTGAGCCTTCCCCCGCGCCCCGCTCCCCCCGTCCCGCCCGAGCCCCGCGAATCGCTGCGGGCGCGCCTGCGCCGACCGTGGACACTGCAGGCGCGGTTGATGACCGCCGTGATCGGCATGGTCGCGTTCATCCTCGTGATGATCGGCATCTCCACCAGCGCGATCTTGAGCCAGGTGCTGTTCGTCAACCTCGACGCCTCGGTGACCGAGACGGCATCCGGTCTCCAGCCCCGCGTCGCGTTCCAGGACACCGCCGACGAGGTGCTCGAATCGGGCCGCTTCCCCGCCGGCACGCTGCTGGTGATGAACTCGCGCTCGGGCTACACCGGCGCGGTGGTCGCCGACGAGGGCGTGCGCGCGCTGTCGACCGATGACCTCGGCCAGATCGTCGACAGGCTGCGCACGGCGGATCCGACGGCAGAGACCGTCGACCTGCCGAACCTCGGCGAGTACCTCGTGCGCCTGTACCCCACTCCGGGCAGCGACGCCGCGTTCCTCGTGGGCCTGCCCCTCTCGAACGTCACCGGCACGATCGGCGCGATCCTCACCACCGTCGCGCTCGTGACCGCGGGCGGACTGCTGCTGCTGGCCGTCGTCATCGCCGTCGTGATCCGCCTCGGTCTGCGCCCCCTGCGCGCGGTGGCCGAGACCGCGACGCGCGTCGCCTCGCTGCGCATGGAGGAGGGCGACGTGTCGATCGACGAGCGCGTGCCCGCCGACCTCGTCGACGAGCACACCGAGACGGGACAGGTGGCCGCAGCCCTCAACACCCTGCTCGATCGCGTCGACGCCTCGCTCACCGCCCGCCAGCGCAACGAGGAGCTCATGCGTCGATTCGTCGCCGACGCCAGCCACGAGTTGCGCACCCCCCTCGCCTCGATCCGCGGATTCAGCGAGCTGTCGCTGCGCGCGATGCGTCAGGCGCAGGACGACGAGAGCCGCCAGCGCACGGCCCTCGCCGTGGAGACCACCGAGCAGTCGCTCGAGCGCATCCAGGCGCAGTCGCTGCGGATGACCACGCTCGTCGAAGACCTACTGCTGCTCGCCCGCCTTGACGAGGGGCAGGAGCTGGTCTACGGCTCGGTGGACCTCACGCGGCTCGCCGTCGAGGCCGTCGGCGACGCGCGCCCCGCGGGTCCGGACCACTCGTGGACGATCGACGTGCCCGACACCCCCGTCGAGCTCGCCGGCGACGCCTCACGCCTTCACCAGGTGATCGCGAACCTGCTCGCCAACGCCCGCACCCACACTCCCGCCGGGAGCGTGGTGAACGTCTCGGTCGCGCACGAAGGCGCCGAGGCGGTGCTGCGGGTGCACGACAACGGGCCCGGTATCGACCCCTCGGTCGCCTCGCAGCTGTTCGAGCGCTTCGCCCGCGGCGACCGCTCGCGCGACCGCAAGACCGGCGGCACGGGCCTGGGCCTGTCGATCGCGCGGGCGATCGTCGACGCGCACCGCGGCACGATCACGGTGACCAGTTCGCCCGGCGACACGACCTTCGAGGTGCGCCTCCCCGCCAAGCCGGCCGACCCGGCGGGCGCGGCGACGGCCTGAAACGTTCCCGCGGAGTCGGCGGGTCCGTCGCGCGTGCGGTGACGGGCTGAGGAGGAGAGGGCTCGGGATGCCGGGGCTCAGGCGCTCAGTGCGCGCTCAGCCCCACAGCGGCTTCACCGACGGCGCGAGAGCGGCGATCCGCCCGCCGTCGAGAACGACCCGCGACTCGCCGATACCGAACGCCGGCCACTGCACGACGAGTTCGAGCGGTCCCTCGGGGGGAAGCGGGTGGACCCAGAGCTGATTGCGCATCGTGTAGCGGTCGTCGTCACCGCTCCCGCTGCCGCCGTTGACGCGCATCGTGTGCCGGTCGGGGTCGGCGTCGAAGGGTGCGCCGAAGCGGTCCTCGGCGAACAGCCGCGTGCCGTCGCCGAGCACGAGACCCCAGCGCAGGCGGTCGGGTGCGAGCGCGCCCCTCCCCCAGTGCTCCGCGAACATCCCGTGCACCTGACGCCAGTCGCCTTCGTCGATCGAACCGCGCCGCAGGTGACGTTCGATCAGCAGTTCGATGCCGTCGGAGAAGACCCGGACACCCGTCAGCGCGATGACGACGTTCTCTCCGCGCGCGATCACCTCGGACACGGCGAACAGCACGGGTAGCTCGTCGGCGGACGGCTCGAACGACGGGTTGCGCTCTCGCCGCGGCTCGACGGGCGGCTCGGTGGCGGGCGGGTCGGCGGGGAAGAATCCGGACTTCATGTCCCCACTTTCCCCGCTCGGGCCCCGCGCCGCCACCTCCGGCTCAGTACCCCGCGAACGCGTCGGTGGTCAGCGACTTCGCCTTCGACAGGGCCGGGGCGAGCGCCGTGATCAGCCGGGGCGGGCCCGACACGTAGGCCGCGCGCTGCGCGAGGTCGGGCACCGCGCGCACGAGTGACGAGGCGTCGACGCGGTCCGGCCCCGCCCACTCCCAGCCCGCCGGCAGGTCATGCGGTTCGTCGCGTGTGAAGACGACGACGCGGATGCCGCTGGCGGCGATGTCGTCGCGGAACGCGAGCTCCTCGGCATCCGACACCACGTACACCAGCACGACGTCACGCTGCTGATCGGTGGCCACGAGGTGACGCAGCTGCGAGACGAACGGCGTCACGCCGATGCCCGCCGCCACCAGCAGGACGGGTGACGTGGACCGCGACGGCAGCACGAAATCGCCCCACACGCCCGTCACCGCGAGGGTCGAGCCCGGCTCGACCGCCGCGAGGGCGCGCTTGTACGACGACTGCGAGCCGTCTTTGAAGGCGATCCGCACCTCGGGCAGGTCTTCGGGGGCCGACGCGATGGAGAACTCGCGGCGCGTCCCGCGTCCGTCGGGCTTGCGGTGCGGCACGTCGAGCTCGAGGTACTGCCCGGGCGAGAACGAGAACGGGCGCGCGGCGCGGAAGGTCAGCTCGCGCACCGTCGGGGTGAGGTCGCGGCGGCCCTCGACCTGCAGGCGCACCGCAGCGCGCAGGCAGAAGAGGAAGGCCACGAGGTTGCCGACCAGAAGGGCGCGCTCCTGGCCGAGAGTGACCTCGCCGACGGGGATCGGCCAGCCGGCGAGCACGCCCACCAGCACCGCCACGACGTACTGCTGCATCCGCCGCGGCGGCAGGGTCAGGGGCTCCGACAGCATGAACGCCCCGAGGAACAGGAACGGCGACGAGAACGCCACCTGCAGCAGCACGCTCGGCACATCGACGGGGAAGCCCGCCGCCTGGAACTGCACGCTCGTGCGCGTGAACGCCACCGCCATCGCCACGGCCCAGAAGACCACGACGATCGGCAGCTTGTCGGTGCGCAGCAGCAGGAGCACCCCGAGCACGAGCACGGGCGCAGCAAGCCACGGCGACCCCACCCACCACGCCGAGGAGCCCAGGTCGGGCGCCCAAATGCTGACGATCGTGAGCACCGACGCGCCGGTGGCAGCCGGGTTGAAGATGTGCCGACCGCGCCACACGAGGAGGTACTTCGAAGCGGATGCCACGACCCCGGCCAGCGCGAGTCCGGCGAGTCCCACCGGCTCGAGCGTGGGCCGCAGCACGAACAGCAGGATCGCGGCCGTGATGAGCGAGGACTCCACACGCCGCGGCATCCGGAGCACGCTCTGCGCGACCAGGTCGGTCGCCACGCACGCGAGGGCGAGCACGACGGCGCTCGCGACGAGTTCGAGCGGTTCGGGGACGACGAGGCCGGCGAACGACAGCACGAGCGAGATCACCGCGAGCAGGCCGAGAGAGGCCATGACCAGGCGGTACATCGACACGCGGCCGATCAAGCCGAGCACGCGGGTTGAGCCCGCGCTGAGCGTGACGCTCATGAGAACACTTCTCCTTCGAATCCGGGCGACCACTCCACGCGGCCGTCGGTGCGCATGCGGACCCACTGCGCGTTCCACGAGGCCGCGAGGCGCGGGCCACCGTCGAAGAACAGCGCGGTGGCCAGGGCGTCGGCGTGCATCGCGGTGTCGGCGAGGGCCCAGGTCGCCGCGAACGCGTTCACCGGCGCACCGGTGCGGGCGTCGAGAACGTGGTGCAGGCCCTCGCCCCACGCGCGACGGTTGATGGCCGAGGCCGCCAGCGCGCCCTCGGTCACGGTGGCGGTGCCGATCGCGCGCGATGCGTCGTACGGGTGCTCGAGCCCGACCCGCACGGGGGTCCCGCAGACGGCCAGATCGCCCGAGGCGTCGACGACGACATCACCCTCGACGTGCGCGGTGACCACGTCGAGCACGAGGTCGACGAGTCGCCCCTTGCCGAGGGCACCGACGTCGATCGTCGCCGGGGCGCTCAGCGACAGCGTGTCGCCCCAGACCAGCACGTCGCGCCACGCGGGCGCGGGCTGCGGCCCTCCCCACGGGGCGAGAGTGAGGCGCGCGTCGTAGCCGAGGCGCGCCAGCGCGTCGCCGACCAGCGGGTTCACGGCCCCGGCGGTCGCCTCGTCGAGCTCGCGGTACAGCGAGAACATGGCATCCGCGTCGCGGGGAGCGGGAACGGATGCCGCGCGCCCCTCGGCCAGCTCCGACACGAGCGAGTCGGCCCGGAACCTCGACCATTCGCGGTCGAAACGCTCGATGACGGCCGACACGGCGTCGCGGGCGACCGTCGGCAGCTCGGCCGCCGTGTCGATCGCCCACGACGTGCCGATCGCGTCGAACACCCAGGTCGAGACCGTCGCGGTCGGGGTGACCATGGTCGTCAGGCCTTGGCCTCGGTCTTGATCGTGTCGACGGCCTTGTTGAAGCCGCCGCTGGTCAGCGACGAACCGGCGACCTTGCTGACCGACAGTTCGTCGAGCTTCTTGCCGACGACCTCGCTCTGGATGCCGCCGATGAACTCGCCCTGGTAGCGCTTCGATTCCGCGGCCTGCGGGTCCCCGGTCACCTCGACGGCGGTGACGGTGTCACCGGCCACCGTGAGGGTGACGTCGATCGTCTCGACGCTCTCGGGGGTCGAGTACTGCCCGGTGGCCTCGTAGGTGCCGTCCTTGTACGAACCCGACGTGCTCGAGGTGTCGGCGGCCGCGCTGGTCGAGGGCGCCGAGCTCGCCGTGGGGGCGGCTTCACTCGCGGCAGGGGCCGCGGCATCCGACGTGCCGCCGGAGCAGCCGGCGAGCGTGACGATGCCGGCCACGCCCAACAGGGCGGTTCCGACGCGGACGGGACGGGGTACGGCTGTGGTGCGGATCATGAGGGTCCTCCTTCGGTCGTGCCTCGCGGCTCGGTCGAGCTCACGTTAGGGACACGACCTTGACGGCGAGCGGGTTCACACATTTGTGCCACCTGTGAGCGGCGAGAGGTCCCTGAGCCGGGGAGGTCCCTGAGCCGGAGAGGTCCCTGAGTCGGAGAGGTCCCTGAGCCTGTCGAAGGGACCCGGGCCAACGGAGGTCCCTGAGCCTGTCGAAGGGACCGGGGCCAGCCCGGTGACTTCGACAAGCTCAGCCACCTCCGCTCGACCGGGCCACGGACCAGCCCGGTGACTTCGACAAGCTCAGCCACCTCCGCACGACCGGACCTCGGACCAGCCCGGCGGCTTCGACAAGCTCAGCCACCTCCGCACGACCCGGCCACGGACCAGCCCGGCGGCTTCGACAAGCTCAGCCACCTCCGCGCGACCGGGCCACGGGCCGGCCCGGTGGCTTCGACAGGCTCAGCCACCTCCGCGCGACCGGGCGCAGCCGGCTCCGGTGAACGGACGCAGCCGCCTCCCTGCGGGAGACGGCTGCGTCGAAGAGGGACGAGATGGGCGCGCGATTACGCGTCGCCGCCGAACATGCTCGTGACCGAGCCGTCTTCGAAGACCTCGTGGATCGCGCGTGCCAGCAGCGGGGCGATCGGCAGCACGGTGAGCCGGTCGAAGCGGCGGTCGGCCGCGATCGGGATGGTGTCGGTGACGACGACCTCGTCGATCGCGGGATCCTGCAGACGTTCGGTGGCCGGATCGCTGAAGATCGCGTGCGTCGCCGCGACGATGACCTTGCGGGCACCCGACGCCTTCAGCGCCTGAGCGGCCTTCTGGATCGTGCCGCCGGTGTCGATCATGTCGTCGACGAGCAGGCACGTGCGGCCCTTCACGTCACCGACGATCTCGTGCACCGAGACCTGGTTGGCGACCTTCGGGTCACGACGCTTGTGGATGATCGCGAGGGGCGCGCCCAGGCTGTCCGACCACGTGTCGGCGACGCGCACGCGGCCCATGTCGGGCGAGACGACGGTGAGGGTCTCGCGGTCTTCGGTCGACAGGCCCTGCTCGAAGTGCTCGAGCAGCACGGGCTTGGCGAAGAGGTGGTCGACGGGGCCGTCGAAGAAGCCCTGGATCTGCGCGGCGTGCAGGTCGACGCTCATGATGCGGTCGGCACCGGCCGTCTTGAGCAGGTCGGCGACGAGGCGCGCGCTGATGGGCTCGCGGCCGCGTCCCTTCTTGTCCTGACGCGAGTAGGGGAAGTACGGGGCGACCACCGTGATGCGCTTGGCCGAGGCACGCTTGAGCGCGTCGAGCATGATGAGCAGCTCCATGAGCCACTCGTTGACCGGGGGGCCGAATGACTGGATGACGAACACGTCGCAGCCGCGGATCGACACCTCGAAGCGGGTGTAGATCTCGCCCGAGGCGAAGGTGCGGTGCTCGGTGGGGGCGAGCTCGGTGCCCAGGTGCTGCGTGACCTGCGCGGCGAGTTCGGGGTGCGACCGACCCGAGGCGACGACGAGCCGCTTCTTGGTCTTGGCGACGAGCCCGGGGGCGATGCCGTTGTCGCGGTCGAGGTCTACACGATTCTTCTTACGAGCCATCGGCCGCTTCCTGTTCAGCCCGAGCCCGCGCAGCCACGTCGGCCGCAGCGGTGCCCGGTCGGTTCTTCTCGACCCACCCCTCGATGTTGCGCTGGGGGGACACGCTGAGCGCCAGAGCACCGGCCGGAACGTCCTTGCGGATGACCGCACCGGCACCTGTCTTGGCACCGGCTCCAATCGTAACCGGCGCGACGAAGACGTTGTGCGATCCGCTGTGAACCTGGTCGCCGATGACGGTGCGGTGCTTGGCGACGTCGTCGTAGTTCGCGGTGATCGCGCCGGCGCCGAGGTTGACCCCGCGGCCGATCTCGGTGTCGCCGATGTACGACAGGTGGGGCACCTTGCTGCCCTCGCCGATCGACGAGTTCTTGACCTCGACGAAGGTGCCGACCTTGCCGTTCACGCCGACGCGCGCGTTGGCGCGGAGGTAGGCGAACGGGCCGACGGTGGCGCCGGCCTCGACGACCGCGAGCGTGCCGTCGGTGCGGGTGACGGTGGCGTTCTCGCCCACCTCGCAGTCGGTCAGGCTCGTGTCGGGGCCGATGGTCGCGCCCGAGGCGATGGCCGTGGCGCCGCGCACGTGCGTGTTCGGCAGGATCGTGACGTCGGGGGCGAGCGTCGCGGTGACGTCGATCCACGTGGTGGCGGGGTCGACGACGGTGACGCCCTCGAGCTGCCAGCGGCGCACCGTGCGCGCGTTGAGGGTGCGCCCGGCCTCGGACAGCTGCACGCGGTCGTTCACGCCGAGCGCCGCGGAGGCGTCGCGGGTGACGGATGCCGCGACCCCGAGCTCGGCCTCGCGCAGCAGGGCGACGACGTCGGTGAGGTACTTCTCGCCCTGCGCGTTGGCGGTGCCCACGCGCGCGAGCTGCGTGCGCAGCGGGGACGCCTGGAACACGTACACGCCGACGTTGATCTCGGTGACCGCGGCCTCTTCGGCCGAGGCGTCCTTCTGCTCGACGATGCGGCTCACGCCGTCGGTGTGGTCGCGCAGGATGCGGCCGTAGCCGAAGGGCTCGTCGACGCGCGCGCTCAACAGCGTCACGGCGGTGCCGCCGGAGCGGTGGGTGGCGAGCAGCTCGGTGAGGGTGCCGGTCTCGAGCAGCGGGACGTCGGCGCTGAGCACGAGCACGTCGCCCTCGAAGCCGTCGAGCGCGTCGAGGGCGACCTCGACCGCGCGCCCCGTGCCGGGCACCTCGTCCTGATCGACGACGACGACCCCGGGGGCGAGCTCCGACACCGTCTCGGCGACGAGCTCGCGCTCGTGCCGCACGACGACGACGATGCGCGCCGGATCGAGCGAGGCAGCGGTGTCGAGCACGTGCCCGACGAGCGGGCGACCGCCCACCGGATGCAGCACCTTGGGGGTGCGCGACTTCATGCGGGTGCCTTGACCCGCGGCGAGGACGACGACGGCCAGCTCGGTCGGTGATGTCATGCTCCGCCGCCAGGATTCGAACCTGGACCTAACAGCTCCAAAGGCTGTCGTGCTGCCGTTACACCACGGCGGACCGTGCCCGAGGGCACTGGTCAAGTCTGCCAGACGCGGGCCCCGCCGATGAGGGGCGCGCTGTCGCGACGCGGCGGGCTGGCCATAATGAGAGCGTGAGCACGAGCCAGGACAGCGACGAGGTCGACCGCATCGTCGAGGCTTGGATACGTCAGCGCCCCGACCTCGACTTCTCACCCCTCGAGGTGCTCTCGCGCGTCGCGCGCCTGTCGCGCCATCTCGACATCGCCCGCAAAGAGGCGTTCCGCCGCAGCGACATCGAGTCGTGGGAGTGGGACGTGCTCTCGGCCCTGCGCCGCGCGGGCGAGCCGTACCAGCTGAGCCCCAAGCAGCTGCTGCAGCAGACCCTCGTCTCGAGCGGCACGATGACGAACCGAATCGACCGCCTGGTCGCCCGCAAATTCGTCCGTCGCGAGGCCGATCCCGGCGACGGGCGCAGCATCCTCGTCACGCTCACCGAAGACGGACGCGTGCGGGTGGATGCCGCGATCACACGCCTGGTCGACGCCGAGGCCCTGCTGCTCGACGGGCTCGCCCGCAACGACCGCGACCGCCTCGCCACGCTGCTGCGAAAGCTCAGCCTGGGGTTCGACGCGTGAGCGCGCCGGCGGCGGCCCCCACCCGGTGGCAGCGGGTGAAGTCGTGGTTCGACGTGCGCTTCCGCTCCCCCGCCGCCATCTACGGCCTCATCGTGTTCGCGGCGTTCGTGACCATCGCCGACGACCACGCCGATTCCGTCGGCGAGGTGCTGCTGAGCGCCGCCACCTCGCTCGTCGTGTTCTTCATCGCCCACGTGTTCGCCCACACGCTCACCGAGCACGCCGACCACGGCCTGCGGCACGCGACGCGCGAGGGCATGCGGCACGGCGCGGGCATGCTCTACGCGTCCGTCCCCTCGGTGCTCGTGCTGTTGATCGCGGGCGCGACGGGCGTGTCGGTCGACGACGCGGCCGACCTCAGCATGTGGTCGACCTTCGTCGTGCTCGCCTTGCTGGGCTACAACGCCTACCGCCGTCGCGGCGCGGGCCTCGCGGGCCGACTGCTCGGGGCGTTCGCCACCGCGTGCCTGGGCGTCTTCATCGTGCTGCTGGAGTACGCGATCCACTGACGCGCGCGAAGGCGGTTCCGGATGCCGTCAGCCGATCGTCTCGGTGAGCTCGAACCACCGCATCTCGAGCTCGTCGCGCTCGCCCTCGAGAGCGGAGATGCGCTGCATCTCCTTGCCGAGTCCCTCGTAGTCCGCCTGGTCGTGGTCGACGAGCGCGGCCTTGGCCTTGTCGATCTGCTGCTGCAGCTTCTCGATGCGCCGCTCGGTGGCCGAGGCCTCCTTCTGCGCGGCACGGAGCTCCGCGCCCTGCAGGCCCGGAGTCGAGGCGGGACCGCCGGTCGACGCGGACCGCGACGGCTCGGCATCCTGCATCGCCCGAAGACGCAGGTATTCGTCGACTCCTCCGGGGAGGTGCCGGAGCTTGGCGTCGAGGATGGCGTACTGCTGGTCGGTGACGCGCTCGAGGAAGTACCGGTCGTGCGAGACGACGAGGAGGGTGCCCGACCACGAGTCGAGCAGGTCTTCCATCGCCGCGAGCATGTCGGTGTCGAGGTCGTTGGTGGGCTCGTCGAGGATCAGCACGTTTGGCTGGTCGAGGATGACCAGCAGCAGCTGGAGGCGCCGCTTCTGCCCACCCGAGAGGTCTTTCACCGGGGTGGAGAGCTGCGCGCTCGAGAAGCCGAGTCGCTCCAGCAGCTGACCCGGAGTGAGCTCCTGCGACTTCGAGCCGGCACCGAAGGCGTAGGTCGTGCGGAGCCCCGCGATCACCACGCGCACCGGGTCGTTCAAGTGCTGGTCGAGCTCGTCGAGCCGCTGGGTGAGCGTGGCGACCTTGACCGTCTTGCCGCGCTTGACGCGGCCGCTCGTCGGCTCGAGCGATCCGGTGACGAGGCTCAACAGCGTGGACTTGCCCGCGCCGTTCACGCCCAGGATGCCGGTGCGCTCGCCCGGCGCGATGCGCCACTCGATGTCTTTCAGGACGACCCGGGGTTCGGCGGACGCCGAACCGGTCCCTGAGCCTGTCGAAGGGTAGGTCACTCCTGCGTCGAGCAGGTCGACGACGTCCTTGCCCAGCCGCGCGACCGCGAGGGACTGCAGGGCCACCTTGTCGCGGATCTCGGGCACGTCGGCGATCAGCTCGTTCGCCGCGTCGATGCGGAACTTCGGCTTCGACGTGCGCGCCGGTGCGCCGCGGCGCAGCCACGCGAGCTCTTTGCGCGCGAGGTTCTGCCGGCGCTGCTCGATCGACGCCGCCTGGCGATCGCGCTCGACGCGCTGCAGGATGTAGGCCGCGTACCCGCCCTCGAAGGGCTCGACGGTGCGGTCGTGCACCTCCCAGGTCGCGGTGCAGATCTCGTCGAGGAACCACCGGTCGTGCGTGACGACGAGAAGGCCGCCCGCCGAGGGCGCCCACCGCTTCTTGAGGTGGGCGGCGAGCCAGGTGATGGCCTCGACGTCGAGGTGGTTGGTGGGCTCGTCGAGGAACAGCACGTCCCAGTCGCCCGAGAGCAGCTTCGCCAGCGCGACGCGGCGGCGCTGACCACCCGAGAGGTCGCCGAGACGGGCATCCCACGGCAGGTCGCCCAGCAGTCCCGCGATCACGTCGCGCGTGCGGGAGTCGCCCGCCCACTCGTGCTCGGCACGATCTCCGACCACCGCGTGGCCGATCGTGTCGTCGTCGTCGAGGGTGTCCTGCTGGTCGAGCACGCCGACGGTGACCCCGCCGCGTACGGTCACGCGACCGCCGTCGGGCTCGCGGATGCCGGCGAGCATGCCGAGCAGACTCGACTTGCCGTCACCGTTGCGGCCGACGATCCCGATGCGATCGCCCTCGTTCACGCCGAGCGAGACGGAGTCGAAGACGACCTTGGTCGGGTATTCCAGGTGCAGGGCTTCGCCCCCGAGCAGATGTGCCATATCCGTCCCAGGCTACGCGGTGCCCGGGGCGCCGGCATCCGCCCGCCCCTCCTCGTGCGATTCCCGCCGAACAGAAACGACGCGGGGCCGCCCGGCGAACCGGACGACCCCGCGCGAGAAGCGGTGTGTCAGGACGACAGGCCGGCCTCCTTGAGCCAATCGGCGGCGGCGGTCGACGCCGAGGCCTGCTCGCTGCCCTCGACGCGGTCGCGCAGCTTGATCAGGTCGTCGGTGGTGAGCTTGGCCGAGATCGCGTCGAGCGCGTCCTTCAGCTCAGGCGTGTCGATCGACTTGGCCAGCAGCGGGAGCACGTTCTGCGCCGCGATGAGGTTCTCGGGGTCTTCGAGCACCTGCAGGTTCTCGGCCACCAGGGCGGGCGAGGTCGTGTAGATGTCGGCCACCTGCACCGTGTTGTCGGTGAGCGCCTTCACGGTGTCGGGGCCGCCGAAGTCCTCGTAGGGCACGAAGGTGACGTCGTTCACGCCGTACACCGACTTCAGACCCGGGATGCCGTAGCCGAGCTCCGCGAACTGGGGGTTCGCGCCGAGGCTGAACGGGCCCACCTTCGACAGGTCGCCGATCGAGGTCAGGCCGTTGGCCTGGGCGTACGCCTGGGTGACGACGTAGGCGTCCTTGTCCTCGGCCTCGGCCGAGTTGTAGACGGTCAGGTTGTCCTTGGCCACGGCATCCGTCAGCGCCGCGTCGACGTCTTCGGTCGTTCGCTGCGTGAACTCGGTGTCGTAGTACGCCAGCAGGTTGCCGTTGTACTCGGGGATCAGGTTGATCGAGCCGTCCTGAAGGGCGGGGATCGTCTGCTGACGGGGTCCGATGTTGAACTTCGTCTGGACGTCGAAGCCCTTCGCCTTCAGCGCCTGGGCGTAGATCTCGCCGATGATCTCGCTCTCGGGGAACGCGAACGAGCCGACGATGATCTGGCTCGAGTCGCCGCCGCCCGCGTTGGTCTCGGGAGCGGTGGGGTCGGCCTGCGAGCAGCCCGCGAGCGCGACGACGGCGCCGACGGCGACGAGCCCGATGGCGAGCCGACCTTTACGGAAGATGTTCATGCTGTGACATTCCTCTCTGGGATGGGTGTTGCTGCCCCCGCCGCCGTTGCAGGACGAGGCGAGGGGTGACGGAGGCTGCGGCGGGTGGTGCCCGCGCTCGCTCCCGAAATTCTGGTGAGGCGCTGCACGATCGCGAACAGCGCGTCGACCACGAGGGCGAAGACGGTCACCAGGATGGCGCCGCCCAGGATGCGGTCGTAGTCGTTGAGGCCGATGCCGCTGCTGATGATGCGACCCAGGCCGCCGAGACCGGCGTACGAGGCGATGACGGCGGTGGCGATGACCTGTAGGGTGCCGGCACGCAGGCCGCCGATGATCAGCGGCAGGGCGAGCGGGATCTCCACTCGCGTGAGGATCTGCATCTCGGTCATGCCGACCGCGCGGGCCGCGTCGATCGTGGTCCGCGACACCGACTCGAGGCCCGCGTAGGCACCGGCCAGGATCGACGGGATCGCGAGGATGACGAGGGCGACGATCGTGCCCCAGAACACCCCCGACGCGCCCTTCACGAGCGAGCCGAGCACCATCGTCAGGAAGAACAGCACGCCCAGCGTCGGCAGGGCGCGCATGGCGCCGGTGAAGCCGATGACGAACTGTCGTCCCTTGCCGGTGTGCCCGATGTAGAACCCGAGAGGGAGCGCGATGGCCGCGGCGATCACCACGGCGACGACGGTGTAGAGCAGGTGCTCCAGCAGGCGATCCTGGATCGGCAGGGGCGAGGTTCCGCCGGGCTGCCAGTTCTGGGGGTCGAAGATCCACGCGAAGGCGTTCAGGAAGAGGTTCACGAGCGCCCCCCTGTTCCGGCGGATGCCGACGTGCTCGCGGCGACGGGGGCTGCGTCATCCGCGGCGATCGGGGCGACGACGGCGGCCCGCTTGGAGCGGCGCTTGGCGGCCCGATCGACCCGCACCCACGGCATGAGGATGCGACCCAGCGCGACCAGGATCAGGTCGAACAGCAGCGCGATGAGGAGCGTGGCGACGATGCCGACGCCCACCTCTTCGAGGTTGTTGCGCTGCTTGCCGTTGGTGAAGAGGTAGCCGAGGTTCTCGGAGCCGATGAGCACGCCCACCGACACCAGCGCGATCGTCGACACCGACACGACGCGCAGCCCCGCGAGCATCACGGGGCCGGCGAGCGGGAACTCGACCTGCCAGAACCGGCGCCATGCCGAGAAGCCCATCGCGGTGGCGGCCTGCTTGGTATCGGCCGAGACCGAGAAGAAGGCGTCGGAGGTGGCGCGCACCATGATGGCGACGGCGTAGATGGTCAGGGCCACGATGAGGTTCGTGTCACTGAGCACGCGCGTGCCGATGATGGCGGGCAGGATCACGAACAGCGGCAACGAGGGGATCGTGTAGAGCAGGCTCATCGCCGTGATCATGGTCGCTCGCGCGTACTTGCTGGTCAGCGTCAGACGCCCCAGCGGCACGGCGATTACGAATCCGAGCACGATCGGGATGATGCTCAACCGGATGTGGTTGAGCGTCAGATCCACCACCAGGGGGAAGTTCCCCCACAGCCAGGTCACGACACCGACTCGTCTCTCAGGGCACCCTGCGTGCGCCCCTCGGAGTCGACCACGACCGTCCCCGTGGGCGTCTGCTTCAAGTGCAGCGCGCGCTTGCCGCGCTCGGCGCCGATGAAGCTGGCCACGAAGTCGCTCGCGGGATTCTCGATGATCTCGCTGGGCGTGCCGACCTGAGCGATCTTGGCGCCCTTCTCGAGAATCACGACCTGGTCGCCGAGCAGGAACGCCTCGTCGATGTCGTGGGTCACGAAGACGATCGTCTTGCCGATGTCGCGCTGCAGGCGGATGAGCTCCTGCTGCAGTTCGTCGCGAACGATCGGGTCGACGGCGCCAAAGGGCTCGTCCATCAGCAGGATGTTGGGGTCGGCGGCGAGGCCGCGAGCGACACCCACGCGCTGCTGCTGACCGCCCGAGAGCTGGCTCGGGTAGCGGTCGGCCATCGCGGTGTCGAGACCCACGGTGGTCATGAGCTCGAGAGCCCGGGCGCGCGCGGCCTTGCGGCTCTGGCCCTGCAGCACCGGCACCGTGGAGATGTTGTCGGCGACGGTGAAGTGCGGCAGCAGACCCGAGTTCTGCATGACGTAGCCGATGCTGCGGCGCAACTGCACGGCGGGCTTGCCGCCGATGTCGGCGCCGTCGATCGCGATCGTGCCCGATGAGGGCTCGACCATGCGGTTGATCATGCGCAGCAGCGTCGTCTTTCCGCAGCCGGACGACCCGACGAACACGGTGGTCTGACGGGAAGGGATGACGAGGTGGAAATCGTCGACGGCGTGCGTGCCGTCGGGAAACACCTTCGAGACGGCGGAGAACTCGATCATGTGAGTGCTTGACCTCAGTCGGAGACCACGACCTTGCGGTCAAACGCGACGAATCCGGCGAAGTCCTTGCCGACGCGATCCACGGCGCCCGGGTACAGGTCGGGGTACGACCATGCGCCGTCGGGGAGTTCCGCACCGTCGACCGAGATGTTCCAGTACTGGGCGGCGCCCTTCCACGGGCAGGTGTACGGCGTGGGGCTCTCGTGCAGCGCACCCTCGCGCACCGCCTGCGGCGGGAAGTACCAGTTGCCCTCGATCGAGGCCAGGTCGTCGCGGTCGGCTTCGGCGATCACGACGCCGTCGAGTGTTGCCTTCATGGGAAACCCCCTTCGTAGCGCCCCGCGGGCACGGCACCCAGCGGTGACGAACCACCTCGAATGAGGCTAACCAGGTCGCGAGGCCCTGAGGCGAAGATTGCTCCGTGTGTCGACCTGCACTATGGTGCGCCGCGGTCAGACCACACGCGCGCCCGGCACGGGGCCGTGCACGTGCAGAGCGACGAGTCCGGCCGCGCTCAGGGTGACCTGCAGGTCGATCGCGGACGACTCGTCGGCGGTGAGGAACGCGAGCGTGGGACCGGATCCCGACACGATGCCCGCGAGCGCTCCCGAGCTCTCGCCGCGCTCGAGCACGCGAGCCAGATCGGGCCGCAGATGCAGGGCCGGCGCCTGGAGGTCGTTGCGCAGGGTCTGAGTGAGCATCTCGGCGTCGCCCTGGCGCAGCGCATGCAGCACGTCGGGGTCGACCGCGGGTACGCGCGGCGCCGGACCAATGTCGACGGCGTGGCGGCGGCGGTGCGCGTCGAGCTCGCCGTAGACGACGGGTGTCGACATGCCCTCGTCGTTGGGCACGAGCACCCAGTCGAACCGCCCGCGTGCGAGAGCGGGGCTGAGCTCGTCGCCGCGGCCCGTTCCGACCGCGGTCCCGCCGAGCAGGGCGAACGGAACGTCGGCGCCCAGTCGCGCCGCGAGACGGGCCAGCTCGCCCATCGGCATGCCCAGCCCCCACAACGCATCGCACGCGACCAAGGCGGCAGCGGCATCCGCCGATCCCCCTCCCATCCCGCCGGCCACCGGAACGGCCTTGCGGATCGACAGGTGGGCGCCGCGGTCAATGCCGGCCGTCTGCGCGAGCAGGCGCGCGGCGCGCACGGCGAGGTTGCGGTCGTCGGTGGGCACGCCCTCGATGTCGACCGGCCCCTTCGCCGTCACGCTCAGGGTGATGTCATCGGCGGGCGTCGCGGTCATCTCTTCGTACAACGACACCGCCTGGAAGGCCGTGGCGAGCTCGTGGTAGCCGTCGTCCTGCACGTCGCCGACCTCGAGGAAGACATTGATCTTGCCGGGTGCGCGGACACGGACGGATGCCGGCGGAGCAGCGGTCATCGTGCGGCCCGCTCGAGCGTGCGCCCCGAGGAGCCGGCGTGTGCGAAACTGGAACGTCGGCCCGGTTCCCGCCGTCGCTCGCAAAGCGGTTCGGGACAGACCGGGCCGGAGCGAGCGATTCGAGTCACTCTTCGACAGTAGCGCGCCGCTCCCCGCCGTTCGGCGCCGCCGCCGAAACGTCTTCGTAACCCCGGAACCTTACGGTGTCCGGAGCCCGTCACCTATCCCCCGTGGAGGCAGTATGCGCCCGATGGTCCCCCTGTCGATCGACACCGACCCCTGGCGCGCGCTGCTCTCCCGCTCCGATATCCGGATGCACGACGGCATCCTGCATGTCGTCGACGACTCCTCCACACCCTCGATGTCCGAGCGCGACGACCTGCTCACCGCGGCCGCCGCGATCGAGGCCGCGGGCGTGCGCGTCATGCTCGTGCGCGACGCGAACCGTCGCCCGAAGCTCGTCGTCGACACAGCGGATGCCGAGGCGGCGCTCACCGCTCTGCGCGATCCCGAGCTGGGCCCGGTGTACCTGAAGGCCCGCGGCGAAGACCCCGTGCCCGCGCACAGCGTGCACCCCTCGCCCGGATCCGTGCAGGCGTACGCGGTGTTCCGCCCCCGCACCTCGACCGAGGGTTCGTACCGGTACGGGGCGTCGCTCGCCCCGCGACTCGAGCTCTGGCGTTTCGGTGACAAGACCATCGAGGCCCCGCGACCCAGCGCCCTCACCCGCCGCAAGTTCGCCGCAGCCGACCTCGATCTGGTCGAGGTGGAGCGCTACGGACGCCGGTGGACGACGGTGGCGGGGATGTTCGACCCCCACCCCAACGAGCTCACGGCCGAGGTCGACATGGTCTTCTCGTGGGTCGACGGCTCGTCGAGCGAATTCCAGCGTCAACGCGCCGCGCGCATGAAGGGCTACGTCGTCGGCGACGGCGACGACAACGCCGCGCGTTACCGCCAGGTCGACGAGCTACGCTACGCGCTGCGCAGCGTGCACATGTACGCGCCGTGGGTGCGCCGCATCTTCATCGCGACCGACTCCCCCACCCCCGAGTGGCTCGCCGATCACCCAAAGGTGACGATCGTGCGCAGCGAGGAGTTCTTCGCCGACCCCTCGGTGCTGCCCACGCACAACTCCCACGCCGTCGAGGCGCAGCTGCACCGCATCCCGGGTCTGGCCGAGCACTTTCTGTACAGCAACGACGACATGTTCTTCGGTCGCCCGGTCACACCCGAGCTGTTCTTCAGCGGCGGCGGGGTCAGCCGGTTCGTCGAGAGCGGCGTGCGCATCGGCAGCGGCCCCGCGCACATCGACCGCTCGGGCCACGACAACGGCCTACGCGTCAACCGCGCGCTGCTCAAAGAGCGCTTCGGCCGGGTCATCACGCTCGACCTCGAGCACTGCGCGACGCCGCTTCGTCGCTCGGTCGCGTTCGAGCTCGAGCAAGAATTCTCCGACGACTACGCCCGCACCGCCGCGAGCCGGTTCCGTTCGGCGACCGACATCTCGGTGACCAACAGCCTGTACCACCACTACGCGCTGGCGACCGGCCGGGCGGTCATCACGACCGAGCCCCGCACGCGCTATGTGCAGACCACCCAGCTCGACTCGCTGCGCACGATGGAGCGCCTCGTCTCGCGCCGCGACACCGACATGTTCTGCCTGAACGACGGCAGCGTGCCCGAGATCCCCGAAGAGGTGCGCGTCCCCGCGCTCCGGGCGTGCCTCGAGCGCTACTTCCCCGTCGCCGCTCCCTGGGAGAAGACGGCGGTCAACGAAGAATCGGCAACGGCGTCGTCGGCGGCGACACCGGTCCGCTGAACGCCCGCGACGCCGGCACCACGATGCCGGCGTCGTGCAGCCGTCGCTGCGACTCCGCGGCATCCACGTACTGCAGGGCCTGAGTCGCCGCGAGCGGCACGACCGAGTGCACCACCGTGTCGTCGTAGACGTGCACGGTGTTGAACCCCTGCGCGGCGTCCTGCGGGCGGGTTCCGCCCACAGGCACCATGAGGTCTTGCGTGTAGCAGGTGGCGGATGCCACGGACACGGGGATTCCGGCGAACGTGGCGAACGTCGAGTAGTGCAGGTGACCCGCGAGGATCGCGCGCACGTCGGTGCCGCGCAGCACCGCGGCGAGGCTGCGCTGGTCGCGCAGTTCGACGGAGGCGGCGAGGTCGAGCACGCTGGGCACGGGCGGGTGGTGCATCGCGAGGATCGTGCCGAGCGGAGCCGGCGTCGCCAGCACCTCGGTCAGCCACTCGAGCTGCGCCGCGGTGACCTCGCCGTGGTGCGCGCCGGGCACCGAGGTGTCGAGCGTGACGATGCGCAGGCCGTCGATCTCGTCGACGCGGTCGACCGGGGCGGTCGCGTCGGCGGCGTCGCCGGGAAGCAGTTCGGCGCGGAACGCCGCGCGGTCGTCGTGGTTGCCCATCACCCAGATCACGCGCGTGCCGAGGCGCTCCGCGAGCGGCTCGACCAGTCGGCGCACGCGCTCGTAGGCGTCGGCCTCGCCGAAGTCGGCCAGATCACCCGTGAACACCAGGGCGTGGGGGCGGATGCCCGAGGCACCGATCGCCTCGACCGCCCGGGCGAGGTAGGCCTCGGAGTCGACGCTGTCGTACAGCGGCGCACCGCCGGCGCGCAGGTGGGTGTCACTCAGGTGCAGCAGCACCCTCTCAGCACGGGGGTACTCGGCGTAACGCATCTCGTTCCTTCCGGGCCGTCGGGTACGGCCTCGTGACCGGCGTGATGCTCCCGGTTGCCTCGAAATGTTACAGACATGTTTCGCAAACGCGTGATGAACACGGCGGGAATTCACCCTGCGCGCGTTGTGGGTCGGCAGCGACGCGCAGTGGGCCGAGCACAGCCGCGGGCGTCGCCGACGACACGCCGGACACCGGCCGGACCCGCACGGCGTGTCGGCAAACGCCCCGCCGTTGTGCGCGCGGGGGCCGGATGCCGCGATCCCACGCGTGCGCCGGATCCCGCGATCAGCGCGGAAGCGTCAGGAGTCGCCGGCGATGCGGGCGTAGTCGTCGACCGTGAGCTGCTCGCCGCGCAGGGTCGGGTCGACACCCGCGGCCTCCAGGCGTGCCGACGCCTCAGCCGCGGTGCCGCCCAGAACGCCCGACAGCGCCTGCCGCAGCATCTTGCGGCGCTGCTGGAACGCGGCATCCACGATCTGGAACGTCCGCAGCCGGTGCTCTTCTGTGCCGCGGGGCTCGGCGTCGCGATCGAAGCCGACGAGCACGCTGTCGACTTTGGGCACCGGCCAGAAGACCTGACGCGACACGGTGCCCGCGAGGCGCCACGAGCCGTACCAGGCGGCCTTGACGCTGGGCGCGCCGTAGATCTTCGACCCGGGAGGGGCGGCGAGGCGCTCCCCCACCTCGGCCTGCACCATGACGACGCCGCGCTGCAGGTACGGGAAACTCTCGACGAAGTGCAGCAGCACCGGCACCGACACGTTGTAGGGCAGGTTGGCGACCAGCACCTCGGGCTCGCCCGGCAGCTCGGTGACGCGCAGGGCGTCGGCGTCGATCACGGTGAGGCGATCAGCGGGCACGTCGTGGGCGGCGGCGGTGACGGGGAGGCGCTCGGCGAGGCGGTGATCGATCTCGACGGCGACCACCGAGGCGCCCGTCTCGAGGATCGCGAGGGTGAGCGAACCGAGGCCCGGTCCGATCTCGACGACACGGTCGGATGCCGTGACCCGGGCCGCGTGCACGATCTTGCGGACCGTGTTGGCGTCGACGACGAAGTTCTGCCCCAACTTCTTGGTCGGGGTCACGTCGAGGTCGGCGGCGAGCCGACGGATCTCGGCGGCACCGAGGAGCGAAACGGGCATTGTTCCACTGTAGTCAGGGCTCCGCCAGAACCCTTGCTGCGAGCGAGCCGGGAGTAGCGTGGTCGAGTGAGTCAGACACAGTCGATCCCCGCCAATGCCTTCACGCTGCGGAGCCCGTACGGGCGACGAGCGATCGGGCTGTCCCTCGCCGCCGCCGTCGGTGGTTTCCTCTTCGGCTTCGACTCGTCCGTCATCAACGGCGCGGTCGATGCGGTCGACGGCAACTTCGAGCTGGGACAGGTGCTCACCGGGTTCGTCGTGGCCGTCGCCCTGCTGGGCTGCGCGGTGGGAGCCATCATCGCCGGCGCCCTCTCCGATCGCTGGGGTCGCCTGAAGGTCATGCTGCTCGGCGCCGTGCTGTTCTTCGTGTCGTCGATCGGTGCGGCGCTCACCTTCAGCGTCCCCGACCTGATCCTCTGGCGCGTGATGAGCGGTCTGGGCATCGGCATCGCCTCGGTGGTCGCTCCCGCGTACATCGCCGAGGTCGCGCCCCGGCAGATCCGCGGCTCGCTCGCGTCGCTGCAGCAGCTGGCCATCACGCTCGGTATCTTTGGCGCCCTGCTGTCCGACGCCCTACTGGCCAACACCGCGGGCGGTGCGGCGAACCAGCTGTGGCTCGGCCTCGAGGCCTGGCGCTGGATGTTCCTGGTCGGTGTGATCCCCGCCGCCGTCTACGGCATCCTGTCGTTCACCGTTCCCGAATCGCCGCGCTATCTGCTCGCCAAGGGAAAGCGCGACGAGGCCAAGGCGATTTTCGCGCGCCTGGTGCCGCCGGCCGATCTCGACAAGACGATGAACGAGCTGTCGAACACGATCGAAGCCGACCGCAAGAACAAGAACGTGTCGCTGCGCGGACCGGTGCTGGGTCTGCAGGGGATCGTGTGGACCGGCATTCTGCTGTCGATGTTCCAGCAGTTCGTCGGCATCAACGTGATCTTCTACTACTCCACGACCCTCTGGAAGGCCGTCGGCTTCGACGAAAGCAACTCGCTGCTGATCTCGGTGATCACCTCGATCACCAACGTCGTGGTCACCTTCGTCGCCATCTTCCTCGTCGACCGCGTCGGCCGGAAGCCCATCCTGCTCACCGGCTCGATCCTGATGACCGTGTCGCTGGGCGCGATGGCGCTGGCGTTCACGTTCGCGACCGGCTCGGGCCAGGACGTGTCGCTCCCCGCTCCCTGGGGCAGCGTCGCCCTCGTCGCGGCGAACGTGTTCGTCGTCGGATTCGGCGCCTCGTGGGGTCCGCTGGTGTGGGTGCTGCTGGGCGAGATCTTCCCGAGCCGCATCCGCGGCAAGGCGCTCGGCGTCGCCGCCGGTGCGCAGTGGATCGCGAACTTCGCCATCACCGTGTCGTTCCCGGCGATGTCGAGCTGGTCACTCCCGCTCACCTACGGCATGTACGCGCTGTTCGCCGGCCTGTCGTTCGTCTACGTGCTGCTGCGCATCCCCGAGACCAAGGGCATGGAGCTCGAACAGACCGAGACGCTGTTCGTGCGCAAGCCGAAGGACAAGGCCAAGGCCTGATCCCGGATGCCAGAAGGCCGGCGCCCCGCGGGGTGCCGGCCTTCGTCGCTCTCGGGGTCGTCGCGCCCGCACGACTTCGGCGATCTGCACAACCTCAGCGGCATCCGCGACGATCCGGCTGAAGATGCGCGAATCGCCGAGCCCGCGCCACGCCCGCGATGACGGCGCACGCCGTCACAACCTCCGCGATCCGCACAACCTCAGCGGCATCCGCGGAATGCTGGCTGAAAACGTGCGAATCACTGAGCCTGTGCAGCGCCAGCGGCACGCGCAGCCACAGCCTCCGCGATCCGCAAACCCTCAGCGGCATCCGCGGCTATCCGGCTGAAGATGCGCGAATCGCCGAGCCCGCGCCACGCCCGCGATGACGGCGCACGCCGTCACAACCTCCGCGATCCGCACAACCTCAGCGGCATCCGCGGCCATCCCGCTGAGGATGCGCGAATCGCCGAAGATCCGCGCGCGCTCAGTCTTCGAACGCGCCGTAGACCTCGAGTGTGTTCGCGGCGACCTGGGCGGCGAGCTCGTCGGCGTCCATCGCCCGTTCGGCCGCGAGGAAGCGCAGCGTCACCGGGATCAGGTACGGCGCGTTGGGCCGGCCGCGGTACGGCGCGGGCGTCAGGAACGGAGCGTCGGTCTCGACGAGGATGCGGTCGAGGGGCGTGACCGCGAGTGCGTCGCGCAGGTTCTGCGCGTTCTTGAACGTGACGTTGCCGGCGAACGAGAGGTAGTAGCCGCGGTCGGCGGCGATGCGCGCCATGTCGGCGTCACCCGAGAAGCA
The DNA here is from genome assembly GCF_040436305.1 of Microbacterium sp. che218. Classification (NCBI taxonomy): domain Bacteria; kingdom Bacillati; phylum Actinomycetota; class Actinomycetes; order Micrococcales; family Microbacteriaceae; genus Microbacterium; species Microbacterium sp. che218. Next base: position 3,549,018 of record NZ_AP031501.1, on the reverse strand, counting down.
GTGGAAGACCGTCTTGTCGGGAGCGCCGACGCGCAGCAGGGTCTCGAGCACGGCGTCGTGGGCGTCGCGGTCGTGGATCTGCATCGCGATCCCGTGCTTCTTCGCCAGCGCGATATGCGCCTCGAACGAGCGGATCTGGGCCGGGATGCCGTCGGCCTCCGTGCGGAAGAAGTCGAGCCCCGTCTCGCCGATGGCGCGCACGCGCGGCTGAGCGGCGAGCTCGTCGATGACGGCGATCGCGGCATCCAACTCCCCCGCCTGCTCGTACGCGGGAGCCTCGTTGGGGTGGATCGCCACCGCCGCGAGGACGCGCGGGTGCGACCGTGCCGCCCACGCCGACCACCGCGAGGAGTCGATGTCGCCGCCCGCCTGCACGACCCCGTGCACACCGACCGCGAGAGCGCGCTCGAGCTGATCCTCCAGCGACAATCCGTCGATGGTCCCTGAGCCTGTCGAAGGGCCGTCTTCGATCTCGAGGTGCGTGTGGTTGTCGTAGACCGGGATGCCGAGGGGCTCGGGCGCCGGCGGATAGCTGACGTCGCGACGACCGTCGACCGAACGCTCGCGCACGTACTGGCTCGGGTCGCCGTCGCCGATGGTATCGCGGGGACGCTCGACGGGGGTCGAGCCGGGGGCGGCGGCCCCTTCGGCAGGCTCAGGGACCGCGACAGGCTCAGGGACCGTCGCCGCCGCCGCTGACTCGGAAGGCACCTGCGTCACGCTTGCTCGACGCGCGGGAAGAGCGGCGTGAGCGGAGTCACCGTGGCCCCCGCGGGCAGCCGCCCCCAGGTGCCCGCCTCGCGGATCGGCTGCTCGACGAGAGCACCGAGGCCCTCGGCCGCTCCCAGCGCGACCCAGAGCTTCGATGTCGACTCCGGCATGACCGGCGACAGCAGCACCGCGAGAGCGCGCAGGCCCTCGGCCGCGGTGTACAGCACCGTGCCGAGGCGCTCGCGCGTCGACTCGTCCTTGGCCAGGGCCCACGGCTCGTTCTCGGTGATGTAGCCGTTCAGGGCATCGACGATCGTCCAGATCGCGGCGATCGCCTCGTCGGTGCGGAAGCGCTCGATGGCGGCGTCGGCGGTGGTCGCGGCATCCGCCACGATCTTCTGGATCGTCAGATCGCCCTCGCTGTACGCGGCCGGTGCCGGCACGACGCCCTCGAAGTACTTCGAGATCATCGCGACCGTGCGCGACGCCAGGTTGCCGAAGCCGTTGGCGAGCTCGGCCTGGTAGCGCGCCGACAGGTCTTCCCACGAGAACGAACCGTCTTGGCCGAACGCGATCGCCGAGAGGAAGTAGAAGCGGTACGCGTCGGAGCCGAAGACGTCGGTGATCTCGGTGGGCGCGATGCCGGTGAGCTTCGACTTCGACATCTTCTCGCCGCCGACGAGCAGCCACCCGTGCGCGAAGACGCCGCGCGGCACGTCGAGGCCCGCGGCCATCAGCATGGCCGGCCAGATCACGGCGTGGAAGCGCAGGATGTCTTTGCCGACCACGTGGAACGCCGGCCAGCGGCGCTCGAACTCGGCGGGGTCGGTGCCGTAGCCCACGGCGGTGGCGTAGTTGAGCAGCGCGTCGACCCACACGTAGATGACGTGCGAGGGATCCCAGGGAACCGTGATGCCCCAGTCGAACGCCGAACGCGAGATCGAGAGGTCTTTCAGGCCGCTGCGCACGAACGACACGACCTCGTTGCGCGCCGATTCGGGGCGCACGAAGTCGGGCTCGGTCTTATACAGCTCGAGCAGGCGGTCCTGGAACTCGCTGAGCTTGAAGAAGTAGTTCTTCTCCTGCAGCAGCTCGAGGGGCTTGGAGTGGATCGCGCAGACCTTGAGGCCCTCGAAGGGGCCGGTGCCGTCGACGATCTCGGCCTCGGGCTTGAACTCCTCGCAGCCGACGCAGTACAGGGCCTCGTACTCGCCCGCGTAGATGTAGCCGCGGTCGAACAACGCCTTCACGAACTGCTGCACGCGCTCTTCGTGGCGGGGCTGCGTCGTGCGGATGAAGTCGTCGTTGGCGACGTCGAGCGTCTCGAGCAGCGGGAACCACGACTCGGTGACGAGCTTGTCGACCCACTCCTGCGGGGTGACGCCGTTGGCGGCGGCGGCGCGGAGCATCTTCTGCCCGTGCTCGTCGGTGCCGGTCAGCATCCAGGTGTCATCCCCCGCCTGGCGATGCCAGCGGGCGAGCGTGTCGACGGCGACGGTCGTGTACCCGTGCCCGATGTGGGGCAGATCGCTGGGGTAGTAGATCGGCGTCGTGATGTAGAAGGATCGGCCGGAAGTCACCTGGAGATTCTACGGGGAGCCTCCGACACTCCCGCCGCGTGTGACGCGCGGGCCGGCGCCCCCGCGCGTGAGGGATCGGAAACTGTCGCCGAGACGCGCGCCAGGCGACACCAACCGACCCCTCACGCGCGAAGACGCGCGGGAACGCGGGGGATGCGCAGAGATGCTCAGCGCTTGACGGCCAGCGCCGCCTGGTACAGCTCGCGCGACGAGTGACCCGTCTGCGACGCCACCTCGGCGGCGGCCTCCTTGAGCCGCGTGCCGCTGCGCACGAGCTCGAGCACCTGGGTCACGGCATCCGGGAACGCGACCTCACGCGCCGAGGCGCCGCCGACGACGATCGCGATCTCTCCGCGCACGCCCTCGGCCGCCCACGCGGCGAGCTCGGCCAGAGTGCCGCGTTTGACCTCTTCGTAGAGCTTGGTGAGCTCGCGGCAGACGGCGGCGGGGCGATCGGCGCCGAACGCGCTCGCGAGATCTTCGAGGGTGGATGCCAAGCGCGAAGGCGACTCGAAGAAGACGAGGGTCCGTTCCTCCGACGCGAGTTGCGCGAAGGCCTTGCGGCGATCCCCCGGCTTGCGGCGCGGGAAGCCCTCGAAGGCGAAGCGGTCGGTGGGGAGCCCCGCGACCGCGAGGGCGGTGACGACGGCGCTCGGCCCGGGGATGGCCGTGACGGTGACGCCGGCGGCGGCCGCGGCGGCGACGAGCCCGAAGCCCGGGTCGCTGACGGTGGGCATTCCCGCGTCGCTCAGCACGAGCAGGTCGTCTTCGCGCGCGAGTTCGACGAGCTCCGCCGCGCGCTCCTTCTCGTTGTGGTCGTGCAGGGCGATCAGGCGCGGGCGGTTCTCGACCCCGAGGCCCGCGAGCAGACGCTGCGTGGTGCGGGTGTCTTCGGCCGCGACGACCGTGGCGTTCTCGAGCGCCTCGACCAGGCGGCGCGACGCATCGCCCAGGTTGCCGATGGGGGTCGCCGCGAGGATGATCACCATTCCACCTTAGGCTGGGGCACGTGACCACCGCCGTGCCTCCGCTGCTCCCCACGGTCGAGCAGACGCGCATCGACCGGTGGCGCGACGCCCTCCTCGCGAGCCCCCGCGGGTACCGTCTGTGGAGATGGCTCGCACCCTTGCTCGTCACGGTCGTGGCGGCGGTGCTGCGCCTGATCGACATCGGCAACCCGCACCAGCTGGTGTTCGACGAGACCTATTACGTGAAGGACTCGTGGAGTCAGTGGGTGCTCGGCTACCCCTCCACTTGGGAGCCCGACGACACCGACGCCCGCTTCGCGGCGGGCCAGACCGACATCTTCACCGGCATCGGCAGCTACGTCGTACACCCGCCGCTCGGGCGCATCCTCATCGGCGCGGGCATGGCCTTGTTCGGGCCCGACTCCGCGACCGGCTGGCGCATCTCGGCCGCGGTCTTCGGCACCGCGACCGTGCTGCTGGTCTACCTCGTCGCGCGCACGCTCACGCGTTCGATCCCCTTCGCCACCGTGGCATCCGGTCTCATCGCGATCGACGGCCTCGGCATCGTTCTCAGCCGCATCGCGCTGCTCGACATCTTCCTCACGTTCTTCATCCTGCTGACGTTCTGGTTCGTCGCCCTCGACCATCTGCGCACCGGTGATCGCATCGCCGAGCTCGTCGCGAGGCGCGGCGAACGGCCGATGTGGGGCCCGATCCTCTGGAACCGGCCGTGGCTGATCGCCGCCGGCACCGCCGCGGGCGCTGCGACCGCCGTGAAGTGGTCGGGGCTGTACGTGCTCGCCGCGATCGGCGTCTACGCGGTCGTGACCGACGCGCTCGCCCGGCGTCGCGCGGGTGTCGTGCAATGGCCGATGGATGCCGTGCGCCAGGGCCTCGCCTCGTTCGTGCTGCTCGTGCCCGTGGCGCTGGTGGTCTACCTCGCGAGCTGGTCGGGATGGCTCTTCACCAGCGGCGGATACATGCGCAGCACGCCGGTGGCGACGAGTCCGCTGTGGTCGTGGGTTCCCGAAGCGCTCCAACGACTGTGGGCGTACCACCAGGCGATGTACGCCTTCCACGTCGGGCTCGTCACGCCGCACAGCTACGCGAGTCCCGCGTGGCAGTGGCCGCTGCTCATCCGTCCGACCTCGATGTACTGGCATCAGGATGCCGCAGGTGTAAACGGCTGCACCCTGCCGACCGGCTGCACCGAGGCGATCTCGAGCCTGGCGAACCCGATCATCTGGTGGGCCGGGATCGCGGCATCCGTCTTCTTGCTCGTGCGCTTCGTGATGGTGCGCGACTGGCGCTACGCCCTGGTGCTGACGGGCCTGGCCGCCACCTACGTGCCGTGGCTGCTCTACCCCGAGCGCACGATCTTCCAGTTCTACACGGTCGCGATGCTGCCCTTCCTCGTGATCGCCCTCACCTTCGCCCTCCGCGAGATCGCGAGCCCGGCGCGCGCGGCATCACGAGTGACGGGGCAGGTGGGTGTGCTCGTGTTCCTCGGGTTCTGCGTCGTCGTCTCGGCGTTCTGGTACCCCGTGTGGGCGGGGCTACCGGTGCCGTACGAGTTCTGGCGCCTGCACAACTGGCTGCCGACCTGGATCTGATGTCAATGCAGACCCGGCGTGCGCGCGCGGATCACACCCCTGTGGGCGTGACCAGATGCGGCTGGCGTCCCGCGCCCCACCCGCACCCCCGAAGGGTTTGGTCATGACCAGCGCGGATGACTGGCTGCACGACCCTCGGCCCGTCCAGCGGGTGAAACTTTTCTCCGACGCCGGCATCGACCCGGCGGCGTGGCCGGCGACGGTGCCCGCGGTGGCACAGTTCCTCGAGGTGGCCGGCCGAGACGGCTGGGAGTTCGGCCCCGGCGTGACCTTCCTCGTCGGAGAGAACGGCTCGGGCAAGTCCACGCTCATCGAGGGGATCGCCGAGGCGGCCGGACTCCCCGCCGAGGGCGGGTCGACCAACGGCGGCGGCGAGACGCGGCGCACCGAGAGTCCCCTGTCGGAGTGGTTGCGCATCGAGCGGAGCCCTCGGGCGCCGCGGTGGGGATTCTTCCTGCGCGCCGAGACGATGCACGGCTACTACTCCTGGCGCGACGACCTGCCCGACGCACCACCGAGCCTGCACGAGATGAGCCACGGCGAGTCGTTCAACGCCCTGCTCGACGAGGTGCTCGACCACCCGCACTACGTCTCGGGACTCGCGTGCCTCGATGAGCCCGAAGCCGCTTTGTCGTTCTCGTCGACCCTGCGCTGGCTCGCCTCGCTCGACCGCATGCGCTCGCGCGGAACCCAGGTGATCTGCGCGACCCACTCCCCCGTGCTCGCCGCAATGCCCGGGGCGACAATCCTCGAGCTGGGCGACTGGGGCATCCGCGAGAGCACGTGGGAAGACCTCGAGCTGGTGCGATTGCACCGCGGCTTCTTGGAGGCGCCGGGAAGGTATCTGCGGCATCTGCTGGAGTGAAGTGAAAGGGGCGGATGCCGGGAGGGCGGGCGGTCACGCGAGTACCCTCGCGCCCCGTGGGGTCAAGCTGGTCTGGACTAGGCCGCGAGTCACTGCCCCTCTGAAGCCGAGCGCAAGTTGCTGCGGTGCCTCTCGGAAGAGGGCGCTCGGGCTTCCGGGCACTGCGCACGATCAGGTGAGGTCACTTCCGTCGGTGCGACGGTGTTTCCCACGCACCCGCCGCGGCGGAAGCCTCCAACCTGGCGCGCGATCCGCATCCGTGAGACGGAGGTTTCGACCTCCTTCCACTCGCCGGCGCCGCTACTGACGGCCTGCGGCTCGGTCGGCACGCTGAGACCGCTGTCGCCCGACGCAGAACTCTTTGGCGGCATGGATCGCGAACGCCGTGCCGCTTCATTCGTCGCGCGCAGCAACTCCTCAAACTTCTCCCCAATGACCGGGGGCGTGACAGGCTCCACAGCTGCGGGATACGGCGTGGTCACGGGTGACGGAATGTCGAACGACCCTGCGGGCATCTGTGGCGGTGTGTACGGCTCGATCCCTGGATCGCCGGTCGAGGGAGGGGCCGAGCTTTCCTCGGGCGCCGCGGACGGGTCTATTGACTCCGTCTCCGCGTGTGCTCCGGCGTCTGGAATGACCAGTCCGCCGAGGAGTGCGGCCGAGACCACGACGCCCGCCACGGCGAAACGAGAGATGGAGAGCACGATTCCCCTGCAGCCGCCAGCGTGGCGGTCGACGTCGCCTGGGTTCAGACTGTCCCGATCATGTACGAAGGGTCCGGCTCAAGGCGGCGCGTCGCGCAGATTCACGCGAGGCTCGTGTTCCGAATTCACCCAGCAGTTCAACACTCCGCTACGCCGCACCAGCTCGTGCGACCAATCGATCACTTCGAGTGAGCGACCGTCATGAACGGGCTCGGCGAGTCCACGCCTGTGTGCGCCGCTGCAATCGCAGTCGCCTCCTCAGCCTGACGTGCTGTGGGCGAGCACGGTCCTCCCCTGCGGCAATTGCCCTCCGAAGGGACTGCACGGCCATCCGAAGTTCTCCCGCTTCTTCATGCACATCGGCCAGTTGCCAATGACATGTCTCGTCCAGCGCGGTCGCCCGCGACAGGAGGTCCCTCGCGGCCGCCACATCGCCACCGCTGAGCTCGAGGGTTCCAAGATTGACCAGGGCATCGACGTCATTCGGATCATCCCGGAGTGCCGCCATGTAGTCGATGCGTGCGCGGTCAAAGAAGCCCGTCAACTCCCAGCAGAGCCCACGGTTCACAAGCGCGGACTTCACCTCGGGGAGGGACCTGCCGTATGCCTCCGCCGCGCCTCCATAGTCGCCCAGCGCGTACAAGATCTGACCGAGGTTGTAGTACATCGTTGCGTCCCCGTCGCCGAGTTCGAACGCGCGACGCATACAGCGTTCGGCAGTGGCGAAGTCTTCGCACTCGTACGCCGACTGCGCGAGGCCCTCCCAATGTTCGGAGGACTGAGGTCCGCCCCTCGCTTTTTCACCGTGCACGCGTGCCTCCGATCCGAGGGCTCGCACGAATGGCAGCCGCACACCTAGCGTGAGGGGCCCGGAGGGTTCCCGCCCCTCCCCGAGCCCCGCATGAGGGGGGGGTGAAGCCGGGAGGCTGGCGCTCATTGACAGATTGGCCTTCGCACGACCGCGAGAGCCCCTCGCGGGGCCTCCGTTTCCTGCAGGCCGTTCGCTGCCACGGTTTCCCACATGAGCACACGGCGTTCGGCGCAACGCTCATTCATTCGGCCGCTCCGCGCGGTTATCGCGGTTCTCCGCATCCATCCTTGCGCGACGCCTGTTCCGGCGATATCGAAACATTTCGAAGCACCCGAGAATCAACGGGCGTCTTTATGACCCAAGCAACCACGGGTCGCGCGGATCAGGCGAGAGGTTCCGCTCCCGCGGTAGCAAAAAGATGCTCTTGATCAATCTCGACTGGGCATCTTCGGGCGAAATTCGAGCTTCGAATTCGTCGGCGAATCCGTCGACCCAGGCGCGAATTTCAGCGAAGCTCCCCCACACCACCATCACGTCGGTGGAGTTGCCGTCAAGAACCACCGACTCGGGGCTGAAAGTTGCTTCGAGAAGTAACTTGAACGGCGACCTCGGTTCCACCGAGAGCATGAAGCAGAAAGGGGAAATGTCAGTTCCCACCCCCAGAGCAAGCTTGGCCTGCTCAAGACGCCGCCACAACTCAGACATGTGGCTCGTTCGTCAATAATAAGCGTGGAAGTTCCTCCGCTTCTTGTTCCTTCCGTAGTTCCACTTGGTCCGCCCATCCTCCTGAAGGTGAGGCCCCCTTACCCACCGACCAGTCCGACTCGTGTATATATCCCAGGTCGACGCCCCGGCCGACGGCACATCCACCGTCACCCCACCGGGCAGCGACAGCATTCACACCGACGATGCATTCGCCGACACCATCCCGACCGGGCTGTCGCCCGCACCGGCGTACAGGTACCGCTTCGTCACCGCCGGCGAATCGCCCGCCGGATTCACCGTCCGTGACACCACACGACCCGCCGCATCCCGCACCAACGACGTGCGGATTCTCATCGGCCGCAAGATGATCGAGCGGGACTCTGCCAGTCATTCGTCATCGCTTCTCACCGTGCATGCCCCGACTGGCGCGGGTCCTTCAGCAAGCCAGATAGCAACCCCTAGCCGCGCTCATTCCCCAAACCGGGCATGGTCAGTCAAAGTCATCAAACGGCGAGACCCTCAGGTCACCCATCTCGCGCGCTCTACGGAACATCTCTTCCGACAGGGAAAGCTCGCCTTGCGAGTAATATATTGTCGCAAGATTGAAGGCGGAATGCGCATCATCAGTTTCAATCCCGCGCTGGTACATGCATTTTGCCCCGTCTAGATCCCCACAATCTGACAGAATGTTCCCTGCGAGAATATGCGAGCCGTAAACATCCGCATCCGAGGCAATGAACACTAAACGACGATACTCGTCCATATCTCCTCGAAGTTGAACGATCCTTGCAAGCGGCATATAGAATGAAGGGTCAATCAACGCAGAGCGTAGGTGCGGCTCGGCCGGCTCGAGCTGGCCCAGCGCGAGAAGCGACTCACCAAGTAGCCCGTGGAGTTGGGGATTGTCGGGTTCTTTCTCGAGCGCTTGTCGAAGCCAAGTCACAGCCCCTTCATGAGCCCCCATCCAGTTAAGCGCAACGCCTAAAGCCTTTAGCGCGTCGAGTGATCCAAGAAGTGAGGCCGATCGGAATATCTCGATGGCCTCCAGCTCGCTGCCTTCCTCGCCCCAAACATGAGCACCGAGGGCGAAGAGAGCGGATGGCGTGTCCTCTGCGCGACGCAGCTCGTCGACGACTTCCGGCGACAAAAGAATCCCGGAGTTGCTGAAGTGTGACGCGTCGCCCAGCCCCGCCGCTCGAACTCGCCGCACGAGTTCGAGGTAGTCGTTCTCCGCACAATCTCCCTGACCCACGCGTCCCTCTCCGTTGTCTCTCGTCACCATGCGTACCTCTGGTACGGAGCGCGAACCGAGTTGTTCGTTCCTCGGCGCTTGTTATTGTTCGGTTTGAAGTTCGGTTTTTGCCGTCCCCCGTGACTCTCCGCGTTGGTGTGCTTGTCCGGTGCCCTCCCCTGCTTGTCCGCGCCGTGCCCCTTCCGACCAGAGTTCCGCGACGTGGACTTCTTGCGATGTGCCGTGCCCATGATGCCGCTTCCAAGTGCGCCAAGACCTCGCTGGAAGCTGGGGGTGGATGCGATACCGACGAGAACTACGACAACGACAATCGCAACCGCCGCGGCCAACCCCCACGGCCCAAGGGCAAGCAGCGGAGCGAAAGCAGCGAGAGCAAAATTGCCGCTGAGGTCGTTCTTCCCGATCGGGTCCGTCGGCCACACGTAGTCGTTGTCGACGCCGCCCTCGACCGGGTCGACCTGCAGGAACCGACCCAGCGTCGGCACGTACAACCGGGCGCCCATCTCGACGATCAGGGTGTCTTCGGTCGCCTCCACCAACTTCTGCGCACCCTGATGCCAGCCCGAGGTCTCATCGACCACGCCCGACGCGTTCGCCGCAGCCGTGCCGATCGCCAAGGTCGAGGCATCCAACGGCTGACCGAACGGGTCGTACAGCTGCACCCCCGTCGACGTCGCCCCGTCCCCGGTCGTCAAGGTGTGGCCTTGCAGGGAAGGGTAGGCCCACGTCGACGCCCCCGCCGACGGCACATCCACCGTCACCCCACCGGGCAACGACAGCATCCACACCGACGACGCATCCGCCGACACCACCGCCACCGGACTATCGCCCGCACCGGCATACAGGTACCGCTTCGTCACCGCCGGCGCATCACCCGCCGGATCCACCGTCCGCGACACCACACGACCCGCCGCATCCCGCACCAACGACGTGCGCGAACCCTTGTACGTCACCGTGCCGATGTGCTGGTTGTCGGCGTCGTACGAGAACTGCAGATCGGCCAGACGGCGCGTGTTGCCGCGCACGTCGAATGCGGGCGCACTTCGATTGGCAGCGGCCAACGTCATCACAGGCAACCTATTCGCACGGAGGTGGCGTCGTACTCGTGAGCTGTAGAGGTCCATGCAGGCCATCTGTGCAGTTCACGGGCGTTGGCGGGTGCGAAGTGTGCATTATCACCACACACGAGGTAACACGCGCGGCCAGACTTGAGCGTTCGCGCGCCGCCGAAGACGACGCATCGCACAAGCCTCTCCGCGAACGCCTGATCCTCCTCGTCTGACGAAAGGTCGGACCAGAACACCTGCCCCAAGGACAGGAACGTCAGACGTTCGTCCAGGAGAATAAGTTCGACCGGCAGTCCAGAGCCGTCACGACTCTCCGCGAAGATCAGATCCCCGCTCCCCAGAGCGCGTTTCGAAATTCGGCCGTTTGCCTGAAGCAGCCGCAAAATTGGGCGTGACTTCGATTCCTCGTTCAATAGAGCGACCTTCCGCGGAAGTGGTTTTACTGGCCCTTACCCGGTCCCGCAACCCGGAAGACGGAGTGGGAGGTTGTGCCGGTTCTCATTGGGCGGCATCCACGGCAGACTCAACGGGTCGTATACCGAGGCGGTTGATGTCAGCCCTCCGAGCTGTGCTCGCTAGTCACTCAGCCTCGCGAGCATCGCGTTCTGCCGGATTCTTCGCTCGCCTCTCGTTCCGTACGTAGCGAAAGATTTCAAAACACGCGAGAGTGACCATCAACGCCGCTGGGAACGGTATGAGCCACAACGTGTGCGGAAATATCGTGGACACGGTGACGAGGATTGACGCGGGGGCGATACATGCATACCAAACGAGTCGCCGCCTTCTAGTAAAGCCAGCCATGAATTGTTGCCTGTAATCATTCACTTGACGTTCCACCCTCGGCTCCCTGTCGAAAAATTCCCCCGCCCCGTCCGCCACCCCGCAGAGTTAGCTGAGCCGCTTCGGCCCACCACTGCTTTCAAAGCCTGAGCCGCAGCGGATAGAACCGCTTGACGGATTTTGCCGACGGCTATGCCCGCAGCGCCCGAGACCGGCGCGTTGATCACGTACCGGGCAGCATCAGCACCGGTAGTCCTATAGCCCATCGCGCGGTCAGCGACGAAGTGCGGAACAACATTCATCATCAGGCCGAACGCGGCGCCGGCTGCGAAAGCGCACCCGACGCCGACCGTTCCAGCACATACGGCGACTGTGGCGGCGACTGTCAAAGCTCCCGCAGCGATGTTGATAGCCACGTGAACAAGCTCACGCCGGTTATCCCAAACCCACTTATTGGCGGCTTTGAGCGCCTGACCGGCCACGCTCGCGATGTCATCCCACCAGGCGCGCCCGCTCAGGTCGCTGTATCCGATCGGATCCGTGGGCCACACATAGTCGTTGTCGACGCCACCCTCGACCGGGTCGACCTGCAGGAACCGACCCAGCGTCGGCACGTACAACCGGGCGCCCATCTCGACGATCAACGTGTCCTCGGTCGCCTCCACCAACTTCTGCGCACCCTGATGCCACCCCGAGGTCTCGTCGACCACACCCGACGCGTTCGCCGCAGCCGTGCCGATCACCAAGGTCGCGGCAACCAACGGCTGACCGAACGGGTCATACAACTGCACCCCCGTCGACGTCGCCCCGTCACCGGTCGTCAGGGTGTGCCCCTGCAACGACGGGTACGCCCACGTCGACGCCCCCGCCGACGGCACATCCACCGTCACCCCACCGGGCAACGACAGCATCCACACCGACGACGCATCAGCCGACACCACCGCCACCGGACTATCCCCGGCACCGGCACACGGGTACCGCTTCGTTACCGCCGGCGCATCTCCCGCCGGATCTACCGTGCGCGACACCACACGACCCGCCGCATCCCGCACCAACGACGTGCGCGAACCCTTGTGAAGCCGGGCTTCGCACGGTTACGCGGGTCAACCTTGATCTTCCTGTGCCGCGTGAACCATGTGCACTGATGATCCGGCGCCGGCCCGAGCCCCTGAAACCTGAGGTGCACTCCGTAATAACAGTTCGAGGGCGCGCCACGCGACAGCTGGCCTAATCTCCTTCAGCGCGTCTAGCGCGTCGGCTAGTTGCTCGACGACTCGTGAGTCGCGTGAGACTTCGCCGATGCCGCATCGGACAAGTCCGGCGATAACCTGTTCCGCTGAAGTATCTGAGTTGCTTCCGCGTTCTGCATCGTTCAAATTTCGGAGTGCATCGACAACAAGCCTCCCGGTGACGACAGCTTGCGGCGCAGAGACGACGCTTTGATTCGCGGAGGCCCATCGTTGACGCGCCGGACTCAGTAGTCCGGGCGCCGAAGTGGTCTCCGGGGAAAAAGGCCAAAGGATGGCGGACCGTACAGATACGGGACTGAAGTCTGACCGGGGAACAACATAGGAGATGGCCCCAGATCCTCCCGGCAGACTGTCTCGAATTCTTCGTAATTTGCTGCCGAAGTCCCACCCATAGCAATCGTTGACGATGTTGATCGCGAGCACCGCGGCGGCCGGATTCAAGTCATATAGGTGGAAAGCGAGCCACTCCGACAGGAATGAGCCGAGTCGAACTGACCGACGAGCGGTGGCTGCGACCATCGCAGCGAGAGATCGTCCCCCGTCTGGCCACGTTTGCTCAGCGTCCATAAAGAAGTAGGCGATGAGCTGCCACCCAACCCACGCGACTTCTGCCGGAGTGGAAGCGGCCTCGAGCATCGCCGCGTAATACGGCCACGCCGAAGGGGCTGACTCATCAAAATAAAGCGCGACATCGTCACCGCCCCCGTCGGGCCGAAAGACGGATAGATTCCCGTAACCGACCGCCGAAAGCTGATCGTCAAGCATCATACGCGCACGCTCCGGCGTGATGACGTTGACTGCATCGTTATCCATAGCGATCCCCGACCTGTCCTAGTTCACTCTCTTGGTCATACCGCCACCGCCGCCACCACGGCCGCCGTATCCCCACCCCCCGAAGCCCCAACGCCCCATTGTCGGGTTGTACCGACTTGGCGCTGGTGGACGGGGTATCGGTTGCATCCGACCGTTAGTTACTCTGTGGCCAGCAGCACGCGCCGGCAAGACGATCGCAGACGAAGTTACCCGGCGGGCTTGCGCCGTCAACGGCGACGACCCGAAATTTCGTTCGTAGCGGGCCACCAACCTGTCCAAAGTTCGCTGCGCTCCCACAAGTCTTTCGACGTGGCCAGCGACGGTCCCATTGGGACCGGCTTTGATGTAGAGCGGGAGCTTCGAGTTATCGACTACGAGGTCCATACGTCGCCTGTTCACTTCTTCGAGCTTGCGATTGATTTCATTGATCAGCTTCGCCTCATCAGGCGTCTCCTCAGACTGCCCGCTCAGGTCGTTCTTCCCGACCGGATCCGTCGGCCACACATAATCGTTGTCGACGCCGCCCGCGACCGGATCGACCTGCAAGAACCGCCCCAGCGTCGGCACGTACAACCGGGCGCCCATCTCGACGATCAGCGTGTCTTCGGTGGCCTCCACCAGCTTCTGCGCGCCCTGGTGCCAGCCCGAGGTCTCATCGATCACACCAGACGCGTTCGCCGCAGCCGTGCCGATCGCCAAGGTCGCGGCATCCAACGGCTGACCGAACGGGTCGTACAGCTGCACCCCCGTCGACGTCGTCCCGTCACCGGTCGTGAGGGTGTGGCCCTGCAACGACGGGTAGGCCCACGTCGACGCCCCGGCCGACGGCATATCCACCGTCACCCCACCGGGAAGCGACAGCATCCACACCGACGACGCATCCGCCGACACCACCGCCACCGGACTATCCCCGGCACCGGCGTACAGGTACCGCTTCGTCACCGCCGGCGCATCGCCCGCGGGATCCACCGTGCGCGAGACCACACGACCGGCGGCATCCCGCACCAGCGACGTGCGCGAACCCTTGTAGGTGACCGTGCCGATGTGCTGGTTGTCGGCGTCGTACGAGAACTGCAGGTCGGCCAGACGGCGCGTGTTGCCCCGCACGTCGTACCAGATCTCATCCGCACCGAACCCGTCGGTGATCTGGTTGGCCCCGGCGACAGTGCCGCTGTTCGCCGTCGACAACAGCCGGTCGGCCCAGTCGTAACAGAACTGCGTCGTCGCCACCTGCGCCGTCGTCGAACCCGGCGCGGTGTACGCGTCCACCGAGCGCGTGCGGTTACCCGACGCCCCGGCCCACGCGTTCGGACCGCACCCGCCGGACGAGGCGAACTCGTACGACAGCTCGTGCCCGGGGATCTTCGCCGAGACCAGACGGCCCGCGCCGTCGTAGCCGTAGGTCGAGGTATACGACTGGGCTCCCCGGGTGAAGCTCTCGCGCACGATGCGCCCGGCCAGCGATCTCGTCACCTCGTCGGTGATGGATGCCGCCGAGGGGAACGACCACGTCTGCGAACCGATGCTGCCGCGGGTGTCGTCCCACGCCACGGCGAGCGCGGAGCCGCCCCGATACGACACCTGCGAGACCCGCTGCTTGGCGTCGTAGACGACGGAGGCGTAGGTCTCACCGCGGAACGACACCGAGGTGGTCTTTCCGTCGCGGTCGTAGGTGAAGCCGGTCGCCGATGAGGCGAGGCCCCCGCCGCTGGTGACGACCTGCAGCACGCGCCCGGTCAGCGGCTCGTACTCGGGCGCGGTGGTCGTGCCCCACACGTCGGTGTAGGCGATCACCCGGCCCAGGAAGTCGGAGCGCGTCGTGATCGACGATCCGCTCGATCCCTCGATCGCCTCACCGGTCACGACGACTCGGGTGCCCTCGGCCGTCGCGGTGTAGGTCGTGGTGACGGTGCGCGTCGCCACACCCGCGCCGCCGACCGACGTGTGCTGCGTCACACGACCGCGCGCGTCGACGGTGCTGCACGACCAGCCGGTGTCGCCTGTCACCCGCGTTCCCGCGGTACGCCCCATCACGTCATAGACGTAGGAGGTCACGATGGCGGTGCCCGTCGCGGGTGTGGGGCCGGTGGAGCTCCTCAGCATCCCGAACTGCCGCGTGCCGGCGGGTACCCCGCACGTGTCGGCCTCGAGCTGCTCAAGGTCGCCGTAGTACGCGCGGGTCGTCCTCGTGGCATCCGTCGTCGATCCCGAGGCGGCGACGGCAGGGAGCGTCTTGGACAGCTGACGCAGCCACCCGGGGCCGTTGATCTTCTCGAACGCCGCCGTGCTCTTCAGCGCCAGCCCGGCCGGGTCGACGACGTTCTCGGTCGCCTGTCCCACCACCGGGTCGGCGTAGCTCGTCGCGGTCGTGAGCGAGGGCGCGGCGGCTCCGGCGACAGACGTGCCGTCGGCGACGACCGTCGAGGTGACCAGGCCGTAGTCGGGTCGCAGCTGCGCTCCCGGCACGATCGTCAAGTCGCCGTTCGACGGCGTCGACCACTTCAGTTGCAGCGAGGCATACGACGTGACGTCGAAGTACTCCAGGCGGATCCGCTTCACCTCGCCAGCCGCGACGGTGAAGGCGGCGCTCGTCTCGTCGGCTGCCGCTTGTGGGCGCCACCGATCGGTCATCCGTACGTCGTCGAGCCACACCCGTGCGCCGTCATCGCTCGTGGTGCGAAGGCGGTAGGTGCCCGCCTCGGGGAAGGTGATGAGACCCGTCAATCGGAGCGACCAGTGGTCGGCCGAGATGCCCGCGATGGGCGCGGTTTCACCCCAGTCGCGGTCGACCGCTCCCCCGCTCACGCCCTCGAGACCGAGTCCGTACGCCTCGGGCTTGCCCGACAGCTTCTCGGTGTTCGAGTAGTACGCCGCCTGCAGGCCGTTCATGCCGCCGTCGTAGGTCGTGGTCGATGACGGGGGCACGATGCCGCATCCCTGCACGCTCTCGGGCTGTTGCACGGGCACGCCGTCGCTGCCAAAGCACGCGGCGGGTGCGGCCCCGTACGCGGCCACCGGCCGATCGGTGCGGTCGTAGATGCGCGTGGAGACGAGGCCCGTGGCATCCGTCGTCCGTCGCACGAGGTCTTTCGACGCGTCCCACTGCTGACTGGTCGATACGCCCATGGCGGTGGTCGATGCCGTCTGGCGCCACGACGCGTCGTAGGTCACCGTCTGCGACGGACCCGACAATCCCGCGATGGTCACGGTCGTCTGACCCGAGCCGTAGCCGTAGGTCCGGGAAGGACGAGCGGATGCCGTGACGCCGTCGGGAGCGGGAAGGGTCACGCCGACCGCGCGCCCGCTGTCGTAGGCGACGGTCGTCGAGGCCGGATCGTTCGCCGAGGCCGCAGCGGTGAGGGGCCGCCCGTCGTTCGCCGTGGCGTCGCGGATCTGGCTCAGCAGCCCTCCCGCGTTCTCATAGCCGAACAACGTGAGCTCTTCGCCGGGATCGAGAATTGCCGCGAGCTGTCCGTTGCCGTTGTAGAACAAGCGCGACTCGGAGCCGTCGGGGTACGCGATGCGGCACAGCATGTCGACGGGGGCCTTGGCGAAGCCGTCTCCGGAGCGTTCGGGGCAGGCCGTGCGATCGCCGTTCTGATAAGTGAAGGCGACGGCGCGCAGGTACTGGTCGCCGCTCTTCGACACCGGGTCGACGATCTGCGTGGTGACGCCGTTGGCGTTCAGCAGCGCCTGGGGTGCGGCGGCCTTGCGGACGTCTTCGGGCGGAGTGGCGGATGCCACGCGCCCCTCCTTCGAGAACTGGTAGACCGTCCCGTCTTCGTCGGTGAAGACGACCCAGCCGTTTCCGTCGAGCGAAAGCACGCCGTACTCGCCGGTCGGCGGCGTGTAGCCGCCGGCCGCGACCTTCGTGTACGTGTGCGACTTGCCGGTGACGTCGGTGAGGACGACCGACGCGTCGGTGATTTGGGCCGAGACCCAGCTCGCCGCGACCCCCGCGAGCGGCACCGACGCGCCCCACCCCTGCGGCAGCGTCGTCACGCGCTTCGTGAACCAGTCGGGCGGAACGTTCATGCGCGTGGGAGCGGACGCCCCCTCGGGCGTGTATTCGGCCCAGAGGTCGATCGACGCGATCCCGACGCTCTCGTAATACTCGACCTGGATCGGCTTCGCCCCGCCGGCGCCGGTGACGGTCGCGCCGTCGGTGGTGGTCTGCGAACCGTGCTGCCACCGGTCGATCAGCTTGCGTCCGTCGTAGGTGACCCGGATGCCGTCGTCGTGCGAAGCCCCGAACCGCACCTCGCGGCCGATCAATTCGGGCGGAAGGGTCACGAATCCGGTCCACCGCGCGAGGAAGTAGTCGGCGGGAAGAGCCTCGGCGGGCACGCCGGATCCCCACTGGAACGACACCGCGGGATCGGTGCGGACCATCGCCGGGACCTTGTCGGCGAAGGTGAAGCCGTCGGCGGCGGAGGGCGGGCTGCCGTTCACTCGAGCGTCGAAGTACTCAGCGAGCAACCCACGGTTCGCCTGCGGCACCTCTTGCGAGTTGTAGGTGAACGACATGCCCATCGCGCCGCCCAGGGTCTGCACCGTGGGCGAGGCGAACGAGACGTTGACGTTGCCGTTCGCGAGGTTGGTCGTGACCGCCCCGGCCGTGTCGAAGGGCGAGGGGCCCGAGGCACCGAGGCGCAGATCTGTGCGGAGGCGCCGCACCCACGTGTTCTCGGTCGTGGTGTCTTGGCCGTCGTTCGTGGTGACGGTCCACGAGTAGACGCCGTTGTCTTGCAGGGTTCCGACGGGGACGGTCCACGAGGCGACGCCGTTCACCGCGCTCACCCAGCCCGACGTGACCACGGCGCCCGAACGGGCGTCTTGACCGGTGGCGATCTTGAACTGGTACGTCATCGAGCCCCCGGTGCCGTCGGTGTCGGAGACCGCACCGACCTGCAACTGCGGCGTCAGGGTCGTGACGGTGGTCGGCGTCTCGGTGACCGGGGAGCCGGGCGTCGCGGTCGCGGCATCGGGTAGGGGAACCTGATTCGTCGTGAAGCGATAGACGGGCGACTGGGTCTCGGTCCTCTGGCCGAGGTGACCGTCTGCGTCATCGATCAGCCACACGCGCTAGTAGTAGGGCGTTCCGGTTCGGAGGATGCCCCAGGGCACCTGGTACTGCGTTCCCGTGCTCCAGCCCGACCCTGCGATCACATTGGACATTCCGGGGTCGGTCGCCACTTCGAAGCGGTACTCCTGCCGAATACCGCCAGGGTTCGTGGCGGTCAAACCGAGCGTGGGGGTGAGACCGACCCCCGTCTGGTCTTCGCGGGGCCCGTTGCCCCACACGTGTGGGTAGTCCCAGGCCTCGACCCACAGATCCGAGTAAATGCTCTTGAGCGAGTACGTCGAGCCCTCGTAGCCGCCGATCATGAACGCGGGGCGGTCTCCGGCGCGAAGCTGACTGGCCAGGCGGGCGGCGATGCCCTCGCCCTCTGTCGCCGTCTGGCCATCGCCGAGCGTGAACCAGCTGAGGTGCGGCCCCATGCCGTTGTACGAGAAGGCGCTGGCGTGCTGCACCCAGCCTTGCTGCGCCGACCGCGTGCCCCCGCCGTCCCACTCGATACCCATTGACGCGCCCAGGATGAACTTGCCCGGCAGCGAGCCGTAGTCGTACGAGACCACCGAGCGCCAGAACCTGTTGCGGTTGCTCTCCCGTGTGTTCCCGATCAGCGTCGACCCGTTACGCACGGTGCCGTCGGACTTGTACGCCGTGGTCGAGCGGGGGGTCATCACCGTGGGGTCGATGCGCACCGGGTAGACGCGCTCCGGGTCGCGCAGCCAGTCGCGATCGGCGCGCAGGGTGTAGCGCCACGAGCCGTCGGCTGCCTGTCGGAGCGACGCGTCGAGAGCGACCGTCGCGTCCTCGGAAGCGCCCTCCACGCCGCTCGAGTCGAACGCGACGGGAGTCGGGATCATCAGAACCTCGGCGCCGTCGGCATCCGTGAAGGTCACCGAATCCGCCTCGCCGAGGGTCGGAGTGAGAGCGCCGGCGTCGATGCGCCACGTCCACGACGTTCGCCACGTGGGTGCCACGTCGAGGACGACGGACTCCTTCACGGCACCGGGCTCGATGCGGTACTCGAGATCGGATGAGCCGACCACGTCGCGGTAGGTCAGCTGCTTCCAGTCGTCCCACCACCAGAACGGCGCCGCCACCTCACCCGGCTCGGCGCCCATCAGCGAGAACGACACGTCGTGGCCCTGTCGCGTCACCGTGACACCCGGCGCCTCGTCGGGACCTCCGCGGAAGACGGGAGCAAGGGGGTGGTCGTCGACGGTCCATCCTTCGCCGTCGCGCGAGACCGAGGTGTTGATGTCGGACCACGCGCCGTCGCCCTCGCTGGCGCGCTCCGGGTCGGTGGTCAGGCGCGTGATCTCGCCGCCCGACGGTAGGCGATAAGTCGTCGAGGTCTCGGACTCATCGATGATCTCGAGCCCGTCGGTCGACGGCGTGAAGCTCTGGTCGAGGGGCACCTCCGAGGTCGGCGGCGGAGTGACCGTCTCGACCGCCGAGGTCGGCACGTCGGTCGGCGGCGAGGGGATGTCGAACGAGCCCGCGGGCAGCTGCGGTGCGGTGGACGCCTCGTCGGTCGACGGAAGGGCCGGACCGTCGGTGACCGGTGCCACGGCATCCGGCTGCGACGCGGCCTGCGCGGCGTCGACCGGGACGGCGAACCCGACGAGGAGGGCGGCTGTCGTGACGACCGACACGACAGCGAGACGAGAGACAGAGAGCACACGCACCCCCGGGGCCCGCCAACGTGGCGGTCAACGTCGTCTGTATTCAGACGGCACTGATCGTGCGCATAGCGTTCATTCAGGGAACGGGCGTCGCTGCGGAATTCCGCGGGGCCGGCGCGGGAGAATCACCTGTCCGTTCAGCCCACTCCGGGCTGGTCACGCTGGGGTCCACCGGAAGGGGGACAGGCGCGAGTCGACCGCCTCGTACTCCGTCGCCCCGCGCATCTCACACGGCCGAGCGCGACCGCCTGAAGCGGCGCTCCCGCGCCGCCTCGCGCCCCGCGCGTCAGACCAGCCGCGCCGGATCCGTCGTCGGCAGGGCGCAGGCGAACGCCCGGCAGTCGTAGGCGGTCGCCTCGCCGCCCTGCGCCACCTTGCTCTCGAAGAGTTCGAAACCCGCCTCGGCGAACGCGTGAGCCTGGGCGGGTGACACGATCGCGACCACGTCGGCGTTCACGCGGCGCGCGGCCTCGGCGATCTCTGCATCGGCCTCGCCGACCACGACCACCTGGCGCGGCGCCGCCGCGAGCCCCACGGCGACCTCGAGGATCGCCCCGTGCGCGAGGGGCGACGACAGCGCGACCTCTGCGGCGGCGCGCACGAGCGACTCAGCCGCGTCGTGGTAGCCTTCGCCCGCGCCGAGGCGCCAGAGGTCGAGGGCCGCGGCCGCGAACACCGACGGACCCGAGGGCGAGGCGCCGTCGGTGGGCACGGCGTGCGACTGCATGCCCTGGGCGACGAGCACGGCGTCACCGCCTCCGGGTGGGTGGATGCCGTCGTCCCCGAGGCACAGATCGACGAGGGCCCGCGCTCGCTCGGCGTAGGCGACCTCACCGGTCGCGCGGGCGAGGGCGAGCAGGCCGCGCGCGAGCCCGCCGTAGTCTTCGAGCGTCGCGGGGGCGGCGGAGCGGATCTCCTCCAGCGAGGCGCGGCGCAGGGTTCCATCGTCGGCCACGTTGCTCTCGAGCACCGCGTCGGCGGCCCACCTGGCAGCTTCGACGAAGCGGGGGTCGGTGCGGGCGCCGGCGGCGGCGAGAGCGGCGATCGCGTGGCCGTTCCAGCCGCTGACGACCTTCGCGTCGAGCGCCGGGGGCTGCAGGCCGGATCGGTTGGCCGCGCGGTAGTACCCGCCCTCGTTTCGAACGCCGTCGATGATCGACTCGGAGTCCTGAGCGGCGGCGATGCCACCCGACGGCAGCTGCAGCACGTCGACGACGAACCGGGCGGCGTCGGTCGCCGAGGCCTCGTCGCCCGCGGCGAGGGCAACCTCGATCAGACCGGCGTTGTCGGTGAGCATGCGCTCGTAGTGCGGCACGCTCCAGTCGCGGCGGGTCGCGTAGCGGAAGAATCCGCCGTCGACGGCGTCGTGCAGATCGGAGCCGGCCATGGCCGCGAGCGCGCGGGAGGCGACGGCGGCGGCATCCGGAACCTCGGAAGACAGCGCGGGGTGCTGCAGGAAGCGCAGCACGGGGGTGTTGGGGAACTTCGGCGTCTCGAACGCGGGGCCGGCGGCGAAGCCGGCGTACTCGCGGTCTTCGCGCGCGGCGACCGTGCGGGCGGCGGCCGCGAGCTGGTCGAGATTCGGCGGGGCGTCGGCGGGGGCGGATGCCGCGGCCGCGAGCGCCTCGCTCAGCGATGCCCCGGTGGCGTCGACCTCGTCGCGGCGCTCGGTCCAGGCTTCGCGCACGGCGGCGAGCACCTGGCGGAACGAGGGCTGCGGGGGCCGAGGGGCGGGCGGGAAGTAGGTGCCGGCGTAGAAGACGCGCCCCTCGGGAGAGGCGAACACGGTCAACGGCCAGCCGAGGTGCGGGGTGAAGGCGGAGGCGGCGTCGAGGTAGGCGGCATCCACATCGGGATGCTCTTCGCGGTCGACCTTGATCGACACGAAACCGGCGTTGAGCTCGGCCGCGGTCTCGGCGTCTTGGAACGACTCCCGGGCCATCACGTGGCACCAGTGGCAGGTGCTGTAGCCGATCGAGACCATCACGGGGACGTCTCTCTCGGCCGCGAGCGCGAACGCCTCGGCCCCCCAGGGGAACCACGCGACGGGATTGTCGGCGTGGGCCCGCAGGTAGGGGCTCGAGGCGTTCGCGAGGCGGTTCATGCGCGCGGGTGCGCCGACGTCAATTGAGGTCGTCGGGGTGCGTGCCGACGCGGCCCGAACCGTCGCCCGGGTCGACCGCGTCGATCGCGGCCATCTCGTCGGCGGTGAGCTCGAAGTCGAACAGGTCGAAGTTCTCCTCGAGGCGCTCACGGCGCACCGACTTGGGGAACACGATGAAGCCGTGCTGGATGTGCCAACGCAGCACCGCCTGCGCGGGCGACTTGCCGTGCGCCTCGGCGGCGTCCTTGACGGCGGGCAGCTCGAACAGGTCGTACTTGCCCTGGCCGAGCGGGCCCCACGACTCGATGTGCATGTCGTGCTGCTGACCCCAGGCCGCGATCTCGCGCTGGCTGAGGGCGGGGTGCAGCTCGATCTGGTTCACCACGGGGGTGACACCGGTCTCGGAGACGATGCGCTCGAGGTGCGGCACGAGGAAGTTCGAGACGCCGATGGAGCGCGTCTTGCCCGACTCGCGGATCTCGATCATCTTCTGCCACGCGTGCACGTAGTTGTCGTTCTTCGGCGTGGGCCAGTGGATGAGGTAGAGGTCGACGGCGTCGAGCTGGAGCTTCTGCAGGCTCTCGTCGATCGCGGCGAGCGGCTCGTCGCCGTCGTGGCGGTCGTTCCAGAGCTTGGTGGTGACGAAGAGTTCGTCGCGCGCGATGCCGCTGGCGGCGATGGCGCGGCCGACGCCCTCTTCGTTCTTGTAGATGGCTGCGGTGTCGATGTGGCGGTAGCCCACCTCGAGCGCCTCGGACACGGCGCGCTCGGCGTCGTCGGCGGGCACGAGGAACACGCCGTAGCCGAGCTGGGGAATGGAGTTTCCGTCGTTGAGCTGAACAGAAGGAACGGTCATGTCTTCCACCCTAGAAGCGGCCTCCGACATGCGGATCGGGGTTGACGGCGGCCTCACGCCAAGGGAGCGGCGTCGGCGGCCCGGGCGAGGGCCTCGGCGACCAGGCGCACGTTCTCGACCACCGATCCGCCCGTGACGCGCACGCGCTGCTCGCGGTCGGACGCGGTCGCGGCGTCGGCGACGAACGGGGTTCCGGCGGCGACGGCGATGCCCTCGGCGGCGAGGTGCACGACGGCCGCGCGTTCGTCGCGCACCGGCATCCACACGTTGATGCCGTCGGGGTCGCCCACCTCGACCCCCAGGCGCCGCAGCGCGGTGGCGAGGCGGTCGAGGCGGTCGCGGTAGATGAGCCGGGCGGTGCGCACGGGCGCGATCGACCGGGAGTCGGTGAGCAGTTCGAGCAGCACCGCCTGCAGCAGGCGCGAGGTCCACCCGGGGCCCAGCATGCGCCGCCGCACGATGCGGTCGACGATCGCCGCGGGTCCGCCGAGGGCGGCGATACGCAGATCGGGACCGTGCGATTTCGAGAACCCGCGCACGTGCACGACCTGCGCGGGAACCCAGAGGGCGAGCGACACGGGCGGCGCCGAGGCGATAAGAGCGGAGTGGTCGTCTTCGATGACCGTGACGCGGCTGCCGCCGGGCACGCTCAGCAGCACGTTCGCGAGGCGGCGAGCGCGATCGAGCGACATCGAGGCGCCCGTGGGGTTCTGCGCACGCGGTTGCAGGATGACCGCCGAGGGCCGCTGCGCGAGCGCCCGGGCCAGGGAGGCGGGGAGCACCCCGTCGGCGTCGCCCTCGAGCAGCACCGGCACGGCCCCGGCCGCGTCGACGAGGTCGAAGAAGTACGGGAAGCCGGGCGACTCGACCGCGACGCGATCGCCGAAGCGCACGACCTGGTCGAGTGTGCGCGAGATGCCGTCAAGGGCGCCGTCGACCACGGTGAGCGCCTCGACTCCGCGCACGGGCCACTGCTCGCGCAGCACGTCGTGCAGGTCGGGCAGCACGGGGAGGTCGTGGTAGCGCCCGGTGTCGGCGCGGGGCCGCGCCCCGGCGAGCGCGCGCTCGATCGAGGGCAGCATCGCGGGGTCGGGCGTGCCGAGCGAGAGGTCGAGGCGCATCGCGGCGCGCTGCGGGCCGGACCCCAGTCCGCGGGGCGCTCCGGGTGCGGGGGCGACCGACATCCCCTGCACGCGGGGGCTCAACCACTCGCGGCGCTCGGTGCGCACGAAGGTGCCGGCCCGCCCGCGCGAGGTCACCACTCCCGCGTCGGCGAGCGCGCGCCAAGCTCCCGCGACGGTGCCCGTCGACACGCCCAGGGTCGCCGCGACCTCGCGAACGGTCGGCAGTCGGCTCCCCGGTGCCAACGCGCCCTCGCTGACGCGCCGGGCGATCTCGGCCGCGAGGCCTGCGGAGCTGCGCTCGACCAGCGATTCGGGTGCGAGCATCGGCGGCCCTCCCCCTGGCATCCGGAAACTCCCCCGCCACCGAACCGAGACTTTACGGCGGTGACACCGGGAGAAATCGTCGAGAAATGTTCAGGCGCGACAGTAACAGAACTCGAGCAGGCCCACAGGAACGAGGAAGCCCCATGACGACGGTGCGCGCAGCGATCACGCAGACGACCTGGACCGGCGACAAAGCGTCGATGCTCGACAAGCACGAGCAGTTCGCTCGAGACGCCGCCGCGCAGGGAGCGCAGGTGCTGTGCTTCCAAGAGCTGTTCTACGGCCCCTACTTCGGCATTACGCAGGACCAGAAGTACTACCGCTACGCCGAGCCCGTCGACGGCCCCATCGTGCAGCGGTTCGCCGCCCTCGCCAAGGAGCTCGGGCTGGTCACGGTGCTCCCCATCTACGAAGAGGCCCAGACCGGCGTCTACTACAACACCTCGGTGCTGGTCGACGCCGACGGCACCGTGCTCGGCAGCTACCGCAAGAACCACATCCCCCACCTCGACAAGTTCTGGGAGAAGTTCTACTTCCGCCCCGGCAACCTCGGCTACCCCGTGTTCGACACTGCCGTCGGCAAGGTCGGCATGTACATCTGCTACGACCGTCACTTCCCCGAGGGCTGGCGCGAACTGGGCCTGAACGGCGCGCACATGGTCTTCAACCCCAACGCCACCAAGCCCGGGCTGTCGAACCGCCTGTGGGAGGTCGAGGGTCCGTGCGCGGCCGTGGCCAACGGCTACTTCGTGCTGCAGCCCAACCGCGTCGGCCGGGAGGACAACGAGTACGGGGCGGATGCCGTGACCTTCTACGGCACGAGCCAGGTGATCGACCCGCGCGGCAACCACGTCGGCGCGCTCGGCTCGGGTGAGCACGAGGAGATCCTCGTGCGCGACCTCGACATGGACCTCGTGCAGCAGATGCGCGACGACTGGCAGTTCTACCGCGACCGCCGGCCCGACACCTACGGCGAGATCGTGGAGGCCTGAGATGGCGACCACCCTGATCTCGGGCGGCACCGTCGTCAACGCCACCGGCACGGGCGCCGCCGACGTGCTCATCGACGGCGAGAAGATCGTCGCCGTGCTGCAGCCGGGTTTGACCCTGCTGGGCCACGACCTCGCGGCATCCGTCGACACCGTCGTCGACGCCACGGGCAAGTACGTGATCCCGGGCGGCATCGACGCGCACACCCACATGCAGATGCCCTTCGGCGGTACCGAGGCCTCGGACACGTTCGAGACCGGCACCCGGGCGGCGGCGATCGGCGGCACGACGAGCATCGTCGACTTCGTCGTGCAGTACCCCGACGAGAACATCCTCGACCGCTACCAGGCCTGGCACGACAAGGCCGCCGGGCAGTGCGCGATCGACTACGGCTTCCACCAGATCCTCTCCGACGTGCAGGACACCTCGCTCACCGCGATGGACGAGCTCATCGCCGAGGGGGTGACGAGCTTCAAGCTCTTCATGGCCTACAAGGGCGTCTTCCTCTCGGACGACGGCCAGATCCTGCGGGCGTTCCAGAAAGGCGCCGACAACGGCGCGATGATGATGATGCACGCCGAGAACGGCGCCATCATCGACGTGCTCGTGCAGCAGGCCCTCGCCCGCGGCGAGACGAGCCCGTACTTCCACGGCACGACCCGCCCCTGGCAGGCCGAGGAAGAGGCCACCCACCGCGCGATCATGCTCGCCGACCTCACCGGTGCCCCGCTCTACGTCGTGCACGTCAGCGCGAAGCAGGCGGTCGAGCAGATCGCCGAGGCGCGCGACCGCGGTCTCAACGTGTTCGGCGAGACCTGCCCGCAGTACCTCTACCTCTCGCTCGAAGACCAGCTCGGCGCTTCGAGCGCCGAGTGGGGCGACTTCGAGGGCGCGAAGTGGGTGTGCTCGACGCCGCTGCGCTCGAAGCACGAGGGCCACCAGCACCACATGTGGCAGTCGCTGCGCACGAACGACATCCAGATGGTGTCGACCGACCACTGCCCCTTCTGCATGAAGGACCAGAAGGAGCTCGGCGTCGGCGACTTCTCGAAGATCCCCAACGGCATCGGCTCGGTCGAGCACCGCATGGACCTCATGTACCAGGGCGTCGTGACCGGGCAGATCACGCTCCCCCGCTGGGTCGAGCTGACCAGCACGACCCCCGCGCGCATGTTCGGCATGTATGGGCAGAAGGGCGTCATCCAGCCCGGCGCCGACGGCGACGTGGTCGTCTACGACCCGAACGGGCACACCTCGATCGGCATCGGCGAGGGCCGCAGCCACCACATGAACATGGACTACTCCGCGTGGGAGGGATACGAGATCGACGGTCGCGTCGACACCGTGCTCTCGCGGGGGCGGGTGGTGGTGGATGCCGGCGGCTACATCGGCGACAAGGGTCACGGTCGCTACATCAAGCGCGGCCTGAGCCAGTACCTGGTCTGAGAGGAGACCCCATGGACTTCGGTGTCGTCCTGCAGACGAATCCCCCCGCCGCCCGCACGGTGCAGCTCTCGCAGCTCGCCGAGGCGCACGGCTTCAGCCATGTGTGGACCTTCGACTCGCACCTGCTGTGGCAGGAGCCGTACGTCGTGCACTCGGCGATCCTCGCGGCCACCCGCCGCATCACGGTCGGCCCCTTCGTGACCAACCCCGCGACGCGCGACTGGACGGTGACGGCCTCGACGTTCGCGACGCTCAACGAGATGTACGGCAACCGCACGATCTGCGGCATCGGCCGCGGCGACTCGGCGGTGCGCGTCACGAACGGGCGGCCGACGACGCTCAAGGCACTGCGCGAGTCGATCCACGTGATCCGCGAGCTCGGCAACTCCCGCGCCGTGGAGTACAACGGCGCGACTCTGCAGTTCCCCTGGAGCCGGGGATCGGAGCTCGAGGTGTGGGTCGCCGCGTACGGCCCCCTCGCGCTCAAGCTCACCGGAGAGGTGGGCGACGGTTTCATCCTGCAGCTGGCCGACCTCGACATCGCCGAGTGGATGATCACGACCGTGCGGGAGGCGGCCGAGAACGTCGGACGCGACCCCGACGAGATCGCCTTCTGCGTCGCCGCCCCGATGTACATCGGCGAGGACACCCCCGAATCGCGCGCGCACATGATCGAGCAGTGCCGCTGGTTCGGCGGGATGGTGGGCAACCACGTCGCCGACATCGTGGCGAAGTACGGCCCTTCGACAAGCTCAGGGACCGAAGGGAACGTTCCGGCCGCCCTCACCGACTACATCGCCGGGCGCACGGGCTACGACTACAACTCGCACGGCAAGAGCAACAACGACCACGTCGACTTCGTGCCCGACGAGATCGTCGAGCGCTTCTGCGTGCTCGGCACCGCCGAGGAGCACATCGCGAAGCTCGAGAAGCTGCGCGCGCTGGGCGTCACCCAGTTCGCCGGCTACCTGCAGCACGACAACAAAGAGGAGACGATGCGGGTCTACGGCGAGAGCGTGATCCCCGCGCTCACTCCCCCGGTGACGGCGAAGCGGTGACCGATCAGGCGGTGGCCCCCGGCTCCGTGACCGGGGTCGTTCCCGACACGGGCGGGCGGATGCCGCGTCGCCGGGCCGCACGTTCGTCCGGGCTCATCGCCCGGGTGGGGTGGGGCGTCGCGGGGGTCGCCGCCCTCGTCGCGCTCTGGGAGCTGTACAAGCTCCTCGGTCCCGCCGACGGCGTCACCGTGGGCGGCGACGGATCGGCCGGGTCGGGCGTCATCCTGCTCCCCCGCACCCACGACCGCGCCATGCCGCACGTGTGGGACATGATCGCGCGGATGTTCCAGCCCACGAGCGGCGGGGCGACTCCCCCGCTGATCGTCTCGGTGCTCGAGGCCGCGGGCACCACCCTCGGCCTCGCCGCGGTGGGCTGGGTGATCGGCGTGGTGGTCGGCGGCATCCTGGGCATCGCGATGCAGCGCTGGCGTCTGGTGGAGTGGGGCCTGCTGCCGTGGATCGTGGTGAGTCAGATCGTGCCGCTCATCGCCTTCGCCCCCGTGGTCAACGCGCTGGGCAACCAGATCGACCGCGCGGGGGTGGTGCCGTGGCCGCAGTGGTTCTCGGTCGCCCTCATCGCGTCGTACCTCGCCTTCTTCCCCGTCGCGATCGGAACCCTGCGCGGGCTCGAGTCGCCCGACGCCCTGCACCGCGACCTCTTCCACACCCAGTCGGCGGGGTGGTGGCAGACGCTCGTGCACCTGCGCCTGCCCGCCGCCGTTCCGCACCTGCTGCCGGCGCTCCGCCTCGCCGCCGCCTCTGCCGTGGTCGGCGCCGTCGTCGCCGAGGTGTCGATCGGCCTGCGCGGCGGTATCGGCCGCATGCTCATCCAGCTCGCAGGGCAAGCCTCGTCCGACCCCGCCGCCCCCTGGGCGCCGACCTTCGGCACCGTCGTGATCGGGCTCGTCGCCGCCGCGGGCGTCGCGCTCATCGGCGTGACGCTGCACCGCTTCCGTCGCGGAGAGGAGACCCGATGACCACCCCACCCACCCCCGCCGTGCACGCCACCGGAATCGGAAAGGTGTTCCCCGCGGCATCCGGAGAGGTGACCGCCCTCACCGGCGTCGACCTCGAGGTGGCCGCGGGCGAATTCGTGTCGCTCATCGGGCCGTCGGGCTGCGGCAAGTCGACGCTGCTGCGCCTGATCGCCGACCTCGACGACGCCACCGCGGGAGAGCTCACCATCTTCGGCAAGACCGCCCGGCGGGCCCGCCTCGACCAGGACTACGGCATCGCCTTTCAGCAGGCGGGACTGCTGCCCTGGCGTACGGTCGCGGCGAACATCGCACTGCCGCTCGAACTGCACCGGTGGGCGAAGGCGAAGCGCGACGCCCGCGTGGCCGAACTCGCCGAGCTCGTCGGCCTGTCCGACTTCGTCGGCCGATACCCCGACCAGCTCTCGGGCGGAATGCAGCAGCGCGTCGCCATCGCCCGCTCTCTCGCCGCCTCGCCCCAGCTGCTGCTGATGGACGAGCCGTTCGGCGCCCTCGACGAGATGACGCGCGAACGCCTGCAGACCGAGCTCGCCCGCATCGCCGCCGAGACGGGAGCCGCGGTGGTCTTCGTCACCCACTCGATCCCCGAGGCCGTCTTCCTCTCCGACCGCGTGGTCGTCATGAGCCCGCGCCCCGGCCGTATCACCGATGTGATCGATACGCGCCCCGGACGCCCGCGCGACGAGGCCCTGCGCGAATCGCCGGAGTACTTCGCGCGCGTCACCGCCGTGCGCGAGGCCCTGCACGGCGCTCCCCTGCAACGGGTGAACGAGCGATGACGGCCACCCGCCTGCCCTCGTGGGTGCGGTTCGCGGCGCCCGTGCTCGTCGGAGTGCTCGGCCTCGCGCTGTGGTTCGCCTACGTGGCGTCGGGCTCCGCCCCGCGCATGCTGCCCGACCCGCTCGCGATCGCGGGCGAGCTCACCGGGCGGATGCCGCTGGTGGCCGAAGCCGCCGCCATCACCGGCACCAATGCGCTCGTCGGCCTCGTCGCCGGCAGCGTCGTGGCCGTCGCCCTCGCGGCGCTGGCCGCCACCTGGCGGCCCGTCGACGGCATGACGGCTCCGCTCATCGCCGCCCTCGCGGTCGTGCCGATCGTCGCCCTCACGCCGATCCTGAACACGATGTTCGGCGCCTCGAGCCAGTTCGGCCGCCAGGCGGTGGCCGGGATCGCCGCCTTCGTCCCCGTGTTCGTCAACACCCTGCGCGGCCTGCAGCAGACACGACCCGTGCAGCGCGACCTCTTCCGCGCGACCGCGGCGAACGGTTCGCAGACCTTCCGCCTGCTGACGCTGCCCACCGCTCTGCCGTACCTGCTCACCGGCATCCGCGTCGCCGCCTCGCTCGCGGTCATCTCGGCCCTGGTCGCCGAGTACTTCGGCGGACCCGCCGACGGCATCGGCACCGCGATCGCCACCTACGCCAAATCCGGACGCGCCTCGCTCGCCTGGGCGTTCGTCGCGGGCGGCATCGCGATCGGTCTCGTCTTCTTCCTCGTCACCTCGCTGCTCGAGCGCGTCGTCTCGCGACGCCTCGGCGCGGGGCGTCCGCCGGCCTGACCGGCACCTCCACCCGCCCTCGACAGAACAGGTTCCACCCGCTCCACACCTGCAACACCCGCCTCCCGAAAGGACACCCATGTCACACAGCACACGTCGCGCCCTCGGCGCGATGGCCGCACTCGCCGCGGCATCCCTCGCCCTCTCCGCCTGCGCCGGAAGCTCGACCCCCGACGCCGCGTCGACGGAGGACTTCACGCCCCTGACCTCGGTCAAGCTGCAGCTGCAGTGGCTGCCGCAGGCGCAGTTCGCCGGCTACTACGTCGCGCTCGACAAGGGCTACTTCCAGGAGGAGGGCTTCGACGACGTCGAGGTCGTCCCCTCCGGCGGTGACATCGTGCCGCAGGACGCCCTCGTCGCCGGCGACGTCGACTTCGCCGTCGCGTGGGTGCCCAAAGTGCTCGGCACGATGGAGAACCAGGGCGTCGAGCTCACCGACATCGCGCAGGTCTTCCAGAAGTCGGGGACGACCCAGGTGTCGTGGAAGGGCTCGGGCATCACGAGCGTCGACGACTTCGAGGGCAAGCGCATCGGCTCGTGGGGCTTCGGCAACGAGTGGGAGATCTTCGCCGCGATGGCCGACAAGGGTCTCGACGCCTCCACCGTGCAGATCACCACGCAGGACTTCTCGATGAACGCCCTGCTCGACAAGGACGTGGACGCCGCCCAGGCGATGACCTACAACGAGCTCGCCCAGCTGCTCGAGACGGTGAACCCCTCCACCGGGAAGCTGTACACGATGGACGACATCGACGTGATCTCGTACGAGGACACCGCCGGCGCCATGCTGCAGGACGCGATCTGGGCCGACACGAAGCGTCTGTCGGAAGACCCCGCCTACGCCGACGCCGCCACGCGCTTCCTCAAGGCGGTCATCAAGGGCTGGGTGTTCGCGCGCGACAACCCCACCGAGGCCGCCGACATCACCTACACGGCCGCGACCGCCCCCGGCGTGAGCGCCTTCCCCGTCGGACCGACCCACCAGCTGTGGCAGATGAACGAGGTCAACAAGCTCATCTGGACCGGCGGCGACTTCGGCGTCGTCGACTCCGCCGCGTGGGACAAGACGGTCAAGGGCGCCCTGGCCGCCAAGAACCAGGACGGCCTCAACCTCATCACGACCGAGCCGCCGGCATCCGCGTACTCGAACGACTACGTACAGGCCGCGCTCACCGCGCTGAAGGACGAGGGCGTCACCGTCGACGGCGACTACACGCCGATCGACGTCACCCTCACCGAGGGCGGACAGTAACCCTCACCCGCACGGGGCGGCCGGCAGCGACCGGTCGCCCCGTGCGGGTCACTCCCCTCCGCGGGCCCCGCCGTGGTTGACTGACCGGATGAAGCCTCCCCCGCAGCACGCGCGCCGAGAGCCCGCGTCGCCCTGGCGTCGCGGCGTGAAAGCCGTCGCCATCGTCGCGGCGGTCGTCGTCGTCGCCGCCGTCGCGGTCGGCGGCTTCTACGCCTGGTCGTTGACGAGCCGCCTGCAGGAGGCCTCGGTTCCGCTGAAGGACGCCCCGGTCGAACCCCCCGCCCTGAGCGAATACAGCGAGCCGTTCGCCGTGCTGGTGGTGGGCACCGACGAGTGCGACGACGTCGTGGCGGCCGCCTTCGGCCCTCGCTGCTCCGACCCCGAGAACGACGGCGCCCGCAACGACGTCAACATGCTGCTGCACGTCTCGGCCGACCCGCGGCGCGTCACGGTCGTGTCGTTCCCCCGCGACCTGCAGGTCGCGATCCCCGAGTGCACGAACAAAGACGGCTCGGTGTTCGGCGGCACCGACAGGGCCTCGATGAACACCTCCTACGAAGACGGCGGCCTGCCCTGCGTCGCCGACACCGTCTCCGGCCTGACGGGTCAGAGCATCCCGTTCGCGGCGAAGGTGAGCTTCGGCAACGTGGTCAACATCACCGACGCGATCGGCGGCGTCGAGGTGTGCATCGGCGGCGACGGGATCGATGATCCGGATGCCGGCATCACATGGGACGCCGGACCCCGCGTGGTCAAGGGCTTCGACGCCCTCGCCTTCCTGCGCACCCGCTACGGCGTCGGTGACGGCAGCGACCTCGCCCGCATCGGCAACCAGCAGCAGTACATGTCGCGCCTGGTGAACAAGCTGCGCAGCGACGAGGTGCTGTCGAACCCGGGCACCCTCATCGGCCTCGCGAACACCGCGGTGAATAACATCGAGCCGAGCGAGAGCCTCGCCGACCCGATCCGCATCGCCCAGCTCGCGTACACGCTGAAAGACGTGCCGTTCAGCGAGTTCACGTTCGTGCAGTACCCGGTGCTTCCGGATCCGTACAACTCCAACCACGTGGTCCCCGACGAGGCCTCCGCGCAGGTACTGTTCGACGCGCTGAACAGCAACGCGGCCCTCGCCCTCACCGGCGAGTCGAACGGCAACGGCGGCGTCGTCGCCGACCCGTCGGCTCCGACGCCGGCTCCCGATGCCTCGGCCCCCGTCGAAGGCACCCCGACTCCGGATGCGAGCGCCTCCCCCGACGCCAGTGGCACGCCCGGCGTTGTGGAGCTGCCCAGCAACGTCAGCGGCACCAAGGCCGACCAGGCCACGTGCTCCGCCGGCAACGGCTGATCCCCGTCCCTACGCCCCGCCCCGCGCGAGCGCAAGCCGCCCGCGCGGGGACCGGACGCTCAGGTCGATGGGCCACCATCGAGGGGTGAAGACCGCCCCCCGCTTCTCGATGCTCGTCGTGGTCGCGGCGCTCGCCCTCGCCGGCTGCGCGCCCGCCGCAGCCCCTTCCGCCGCCCCGACCCCCTCGGCATCCGCCACCCCCACCCCCACGCCGACCCCCACCCCCACGCGCACGCCCGACCCGCTCGCGGGCATGAGCCTCAGCGACAAGGTGGGGCAGATGTTCATGGTGGGCACCTCGGTCGAGGGCGCCAACCCGACGACTCTCGCGGCCGTGCAGAACGACCACATCGGCGGGATCTTCCTGCACGGGCGATCCGGTGCGGGTACCGAGGCCACCGCTGCCCTCGTGCAGGGCTTCACCTCGGTCGTCGCAGCGGGCCAGCCGCCGCTGTGGGTCGCCACCGATCAAGAGGGCGGGACCGTGCAGGTGCTGTCGGGCCCCGGGTTCGACGACATCCCCTCGGCCGTCCGGCAGGGCCAGCAGGACGACGCCTCTCTGCAGGCGGCGGCGACCACGTGGGGCGCGCAGCTCGCGTCGGCCGGGGTGAACATGAACCTCGCGCCCGTGGCCGACGTCGTCACGAGCCCGGATGCCGCGGCATCCAACCCCCCGATCGGCGCGCTGGCCCGCGAGTACGGCTACGACGGCACCACGGTCGCGGCCAAGGTCGGCGCTTTCGCCGCGGGCATGCGCGCGGGCGGCGTGCTGCCGACGTTCAAGCACTTCCCGGGACTCGGTCGCGTGACGGAGAACACCGACACCCGCAGCGGCGTGACCGACGACACCGTCACCGCCGACGGAGCGGACGTCGGCGTGTACTCGAGCGTGCTGCCGCAGGGCCCCGGGGTCGTGATGCTGTCGACCGCGATCTACGCGCAGATCGACCCCTCGGCGCCGGCGGCCTTCTCGCCCGCCGTGGTCGGTGTGCTGCGCGATCGCGTCGGCTTCGACGGCGTGGTCACCGTCGACGACCTCTCGGCCGCGCGGCAGGTGCAGCCGTGGTCGCCCGCGGATCGCGCGACCCTCGCGGTGGATGCCGGCATCGACCTGCTGCTGGTCTCGGCCGACCCCTCGGTGTACGCCGAGATGCACCGGGCCGTGCTCGCGCGCGCCCAGGCCGACCCCGCGTTCGCCGCCAAGGTCGACGCGGCGGTGCGCCGGATCCTGGCGCAGAAGGCGTCGATGCCGTGAGTCTTGCGTGAGGGGTCGCTTTCGGTCGTCCAGCAGGTGAGTCAGGCGACAGGAAGCGACCTCTCACGCGGGATTCGGTGCCCGGCGGGCGATGAAGGCGACGAGGCCGATAGGCTGGAAGGCTGTGTCTGTCGAACCCGTCATCGTCTACCCGCCCGAGCTGCCCGTCAGCGCCGCGCGGGACGAGATCGCGCGCGCCATCCGCGACCACCAGGTCGTGATCGTCGCCGGGGCGACGGGCTCGGGCAAGACCACGCAGCTGCCCAAGATCTGCCTCGAGCTGGGCCGCACCTCGATCGCGCACACCCAGCCGCGCCGCATCGCCGCGCGCACGATCGCCGAGCGCATCGCCGAAGAGATGCAGGTTCCGCTCGGCTCGACCGTCGGCTACAAGGTGCGCTTCACCGACAAGGTGTCGGCCGATACGCGCGTGGCGCTGGTGACCGACGGCATCCTGCTCAACGAGATCCACCGCGACCGGCTGCTGCGCCGCTACGACACGATCATCGTCGACGAGGCGCACGAGCGCTCGCTCAACATCGACTTCCTGCTCGGCTACCTGCGCCGGATCCTGCCGAAGCGCCCCGACCTCAAGGTCATCGTCACCTCGGCGACGATCGACCCCGAGAGCTTCGCGCGGCACTTCGCGGCGGCTCCCACCGAGCCGGGCGGCGAGCCGACCCCGGCGCCGGTCATCGAGGTGTCGGGCCGCACGTATCCGGTCGAGATCCGGTACCGGCCGGTCGACGGCGCGGACGTGGTTGCCGACGACGCCGACGACGAGACCCCGGATGCCGGGACCCCGGCGCCGCAGCCGAAGAAGCCCCGCAGCCCGGCCCGGCCGGCCGCCAAGGCGGGGCGCTCCGACGACGACGCCGACGAGGTCGGAGCCGTCGTCGCCGCCCTGCGCGAACTCGATCGCGAGGCCCCGGGCGACGTGCTCGTCTTCTTCCCCGGCGAGGCCGAGATCCGCGATGCGGCGGATGCCATCCGCGGGGCGTACCAGAAGGACACCTCGCCCACCGAGGTGCTGCCCCTCTACGGACGCCTCTCCGCGGCCGAACAGCACCGCGTGTTCGAGCGCTCGAGCGTCGCGGGCGTGCGCCGCCGCGTCATCCTCGCCACGAACGTCGCCGAGACGAGTCTCACCGTCCCCGGCATCCGGTACGTCGTCGACACCGGAACCGCCCGCATCTCGCGCTACAGCAACCGGTCGAAGATCCAGCGCCTGCCGATCGAGGCCGTGTCGCAGGCCTCGGCGCAGCAGCGTTCCGGGCGTGCGGGGCGCACCTCGCCCGGCATCGCGATCCGGCTCTACTCCGAAGACGACTTCACGCGTCGCCCGGAGTACACCGAACCCGAGATCCTGCGGACGTCGCTGGCATCCGTCATCCTCCAGATGTTGTCGCTCGGCTTCGGCGACATCCAGGCCTTCCCGTTCCTCACCCCGCCCGATTCGCGAGGGGTGAAGGCGGCGTTCGACCTTCTCGTCGAGCTCGGCGCGGTGAAGCTGCCCGCTCCCGGTTCGCGCGGTGCCGACGCCTCGCGCGAGCGCGACGTGCGCGACGACGCCGACCCGTCTCGGCAGCGCGGCGCGCGTGGTCCCCGCGAGGACGGCCCCCGCCTCACCGAGATCGGACGCGAGATCGCGCGCCTGCCGATCGACCCGCGCTTCGCCCGCATGCTCATCGAGGCGCGTCGCAACGACGTGTCGAGCGAGGTGCTCGCGATCGTGTCGGGCATGTCGATCCAGGACGTGCGCGAACGGCCCGAGGAGCGACGGGAGGAAGCCGACCGCTTCCATGCGCGCTTCACCGACCCCACCAGCGACTTCCTCTCCCTTCTGAACCTCTGGGACTACCTGCAGGAGAAGCAGGCCGAGCTCGGCTCGAGCGCGTTCCGGCGCCTGTGCCGCAGCGAGCACCTCAACTACGTGCGCGTGCGCGAGTGGATGGACGTCCACCGGCAGCTGCGGTCGCTCGGCGGCGAGCGCTCCGGTGAGGGTGGCTCGCGGGGCTCGGGCGACGGAGGCCGTCGCGCGCGGAACCATGTCCCCCCTTCGGCTGGCTCCGACCCCTCCAAGCCGCACAAATCGGGACATGGGGCGACCAAATCGGGACGTGGTTCGAAAGCCGCCGACCAGAACACCGCCCCCGAGGGGCACGCCGCCGGCGACGCCATCCACCGCGCGATCCTCTCCGGGTTGCTCTCGCACCTCGGCATCCTGGACCCCCGCACGATGGCGCAGGCCAAAGACCGCAAGGCGCCGGGTGATGCCCGCCCCACCAAGGGCGAGTACATCGGCGCGCGCGGGGCGCGGTTCGCCATCTTCCCCGGCTCGGGCCTGAAGAAGAAGCGGCCCTCGGCGGTCATGGCCGCCGAGCTCGTCGAGACCTCGCGCCTGTTCGCCCGTACGGTCGCCGCCGTCGACCCGGCGTGGGCGGAGGAGCTCGCCCCCGACCTGGTCAAGCGCTCCCTCAGCGAGCCGCACTGGTCGAAGGATGCCGGCTCCGCCGCCGCCTACGAGAAGGTCACCCTCTTCGGCGTCGAGCTCGTCGGGCGTCGCCGGGTGCAGCTCGCGCGCTTCGATCGGCCGCTCGCACGCGAGATGTTCGTGCGCCACGCGCTGGTGGAGGGCGAGTGGGACCCCTCGGTGCTCGACAAGCGCCTCACCGCGTTCCTCCGCCGCAACCAGGAGCAGCGCCGCCTGCTCGAGAAGATCGAGGAGCGCGAGCGTCGCCGCGACATCCTGATCGGCGACGAGGCCGTCTTCGCGTTCTACAACTCGCGCATCCCGGCCGACGTCACCGACGTGCGCTCGTTCGAGACGTGGTGGAAGGACGCCTCGAACCGCACCCCGCACCTGCTCGACCTGCGCGAGTCCGACCTCACCGGCAACCGCGCCCAGGGAGACGACCGGGCCTTCCCCGCGCGCTGGCGGCAGGGCGATCAGACCCTCAACCTCGCGTACCGCTTCGAACCGGGAGCCCCCGACGACGGCGTGACGGTGGTCGTGCCGCTGCCGCTGCTCGCGCAGCTGCGCCCCGACGGCTTCGACTGGCAGGTTCCGGGCATGCGCGACGAGCTCGTCACCGCTCTGCTGCGCGCGCTGCCGAAGACCATCCGCCGCAACGTCGTGCCCGCCGCCGACTGGGCGGAGAAGTTCTCGGCCGAGCTCGCCGAGAAGGGCCCCGAGCACGCAAACGGTCTGCCGAAGACGACGCTCGTCGACGCCCTCGCCGCCCTCGTGCAGCGCGTCGCGAATCAGCGGGTGAGCGCCGCCGACTTCGAGCTCGAGCGGGTTCCCGGCCACCTCATGCCGTCGTTCCGCGCCGTCGACGCACGCGGCCGAGCGATCGGCAGCGACCGCGACCTGGCGACCCTGCAGCGCCGTCTCGCCGACAAGGCCCGCTCCAGCGTGGAGTCGACGATCGCGCGCCCGGCGCAGAGAGCCGCGAAGGTCGCCGAGGCCTCCCCCGCCTTCGCCTCGCGCTCGAAGCTGACGACCTGGGATCTCGATGAGCTCACCGAGGTCGTCGACACCCCGGTCGCCGGCGGTGTCGTGCGCGGCTACCCCGCCCTGGTCGATGAGGGAGACAGTGTCGCCTTGCGCGTGGAGGCGACACCCGAAGACGCGGCGCGGCACACGCGTGCCGGCATCCGTCGTCTCCTGCTGCTGGCCGTCCCCTCGCCCGCGACGTACGTGCTCGACCACCTCACGGCGAACGAGAAGCTCGCCCTCGCGGCCTCGCCGTACCAGAACGCCAAGGCGCTCATCGAGGATGCCCGCGTGGCCCTCGCCGACGACGTGCTGCTGCGCGAGGCGCCGAGCGGCGTCGTGCGCACGAAGG
The DNA here is from genome assembly GCF_040436305.1 of Microbacterium sp. che218. Lineage (NCBI taxonomy): Bacteria > Bacillati > Actinomycetota > Actinomycetes > Micrococcales > Microbacteriaceae > Microbacterium > Microbacterium sp. che218. The sequence continues at coordinate 3,510,982 of NZ_AP031501.1, read as the reverse complement.
CCGACTTCGAACGCGTGCGCGACGCCTTCTCCGCGGCATCCGTCGACCGCACCTTCCAGACGGTGTCGCTCGCGGCGAAGATCCTGCTCGCGCAGCGCGAGGTCGACCGCGCGATGAAGGACGCCTCATCCATCACGCTGCTCGGCGCGCTGAACGACGTGCGCGGGCAGCTGAAGGGACTGATCTTCCCGGGATTCCTCTCGCGCACGGGCCTCGCGCGGCTGCAGCACCTGCCGCGGTATCTGGCCGGAGCCCTCGACCGCGTCAAGACGCTGTCCGACAACCCCGGCCGCGACCGCCAGCGCATGACCGAGTACGAGCGCTCCGCCGCGGGCTTCGTCGAAGCCGGCGGGACCGTTCCGCTGCCGGCCGACGCCCCCGCGAACCTCGTGCAGACCCGCTGGCTGCTCGAAGAACTGCGCGTGAGCCTGTTCGCCCAGCGCCTCGGCACGGCCGAGCCGGTGTCGCCGCAGCGCATCGCGAAGGCGCTCAAGAGCGCGTGAGGGGTCATCTTCCGTCGCCGAGCGGAGCTCGAAGCGACCGAAGATGACCCCTCACGCGAGTGGCTCTCAGGAGTGCAGGCGCACCTGACCCATCGTCGCCTGCACGTCGACGCGCGCCGTGGCGGAGGCGTCGGTGCGCAGCGCGTTGTCGATCCGGCCGAGGCCGTCGTCCACGTTCACGCGGTAGTCGTCGTCGGGCAGGGTGATGTCGGCCGAGCCGGCCGTGACGTCGACCTTCGTGCGGTCGGGGGTGAGGCCCCCGAGCTCGGCGGTGAGGTCGCCCCCGGCCACCTCGAACGACGCGGTCGACACATCGTCGACCCGAGCCGTCGCAGCCCCACCCGAGACCGACACGTCGAGCTCGGCAGCCGATCCGCGCAGCGTCGCCGCCCCGCCGGCGAGCTGCACCGACAGCGCCCCGAAGTCGCCGTCGAGGTCGAGCGACCCGCCTGTGACGTCGATGGAGGCGCGGATGCCGCTGCCCTCGAGCTCGCGCGGAAGGGTGAGCGTCGCGCGGGAGCCGGTGCCGACCCCCGCGAAGGGTCCCTCCGGCGACGACACGCGCAGGGTGTCTCCGCGGCGGTCGAAGCTCCAGCCGCGCGGCCCCTCGCGGTCGGCGTCGAGGCGGGCCTCGCTGACGTCGCCGTACGCGATGGTGAGGGCGCCCGCGGCCACGTCGATGTCGACGTCGGTCAGACCCTCCACGCCCCTGTCGAGCACGGCGCTGTTCTCGCCCGTGTCGCGCAGCGAGACCACGGCCGAGGCGCCGGTGCCGGCGAGGGTACCGAGCGCGATGCATGCGCCGACGGCGATGGTGACGACCGACACCGCGAAGGCGGCTCCCCGGCGAGGCGGCTGGGGCGCGGGATCGGGGGTCGGGGCGAGGGGGGTTTCGAGGGTCATGACGCAGCTCCGGTGGTGTCGTGGCCGAGGTGGACGAGCGCGGCGATCACGCGGCGGTTGCCTGTTTCGTCCTGCTCGAGGCCGAGCTTGGTGAAGATGGCGGTGATGTACTTCTCGACGCTGGCCTCCGAGACGAATAGCGCGGCGGCGATCGCCTGGTTCGAGCGGCCTTCGGCGATGAGGGCGAGCACACTGCGCTCGCGTTCGGTGAGGCTCTGCAGGCGCTCGTCGCGGCGGCGCCGGGTGAGCAGCTGCGCCACCACCTCGGGGTCGAGCACCGTGGCTCCGCCCGCGATCGAGGCGACCGCGGCGAGGAAGTCCTTGACGTCGGCGACGCGGTCTTTCAGCAGGTACCCGAGGGCGCCCTGGCCGTCGGCGATCAGGTCGCTCGCGTAGCGCTCCTCGACGTACTGCGACAGCACCAGCACGGCGAGACCCGGATGCCGCGACCGCAGCGCGATCGCCGCGCGGATGCCCTCGTCGGTCCAGGTCGGCGGCAGCCGCACGTCGAGGATGCACAGCTCCGGTGCCGTGTCCGACACGGCCTGCTCCAGACCCTCGGCATCCGGGAGCGCCGCCACGACCTCGTGGCCGTCATCGGCGAGGAGGCGCACCAGCCCCTCCCGCAGCAGCACGGAATCTTCGCAGATCAAGACGCGCACGGGACGTTCACCTCCACCGTCGTCGGGCCGCCCTGCGGGCTGTCGATGCGCGCCGTGCCGCCGGCGGCTGTGACGCGGTTGACGATGCCGTCGAGGCCACCGCCGGGGACGATGCGCGCACCGCCCAAGCCGTCGTCTTCGACGCGGGCCCACAGCGACCCGTCGTCGCGCACCCGCACGTGCACGCGGCAGGCCGTGGCCCGCGAGTGCTTGGCGGCGTTGGTGAGGGTCTCGGCGATCGCGAAGTACACCGCCGCCTCCGCGGCGCGACCGCAGCGGCGCGGGAGGCGTACGTCGAGGGTCACGGGGATGTGCGAGCGCGAGGCGAGGGCCGACAGCGCGGCATCCAGCCCCCGATCCTCGAGCACCGAGGCGTGGATGCCGCGGGCCAGCTGCCGCAGTTCGGTGATGGCCGACTTCGTCGAGGCGTGGGCCTCGGCGACCAGGGCTTTCGCCGCCTCGGGGTCGTCGTCGATCTTGGTCTGGGCCAGGCCCAGCGTCATGCCGATCGAGACGAGCCGCGGCTGGACGCCGTCGTGCAGGTCTCGTTCGATGCGGGTGCGCTCCACTTCGGCGGCGCGGACGGCCCCGGCCCGACGCGAGTCGGAGGTGCGCGCCTGTTCGACGAGCTGCGCCTCGCGCGAGGGCACGAAGATCGCCCGGGCAATGACGCCCTGCAGCAGGGCCAGGCCGATCACCGCGGCGGCGCCGACGATCACGGCGAGGATGCCGACGACCGGAGCCGCGATCCCCTCGAGCGGCACGATGCCGAGGAAGCGCCGGTTGGGCCAGCCGAACAGCGGGCTGACCGAGAGCGCCAGGCCCCAGGCGAGGCCTCCGAGCATCGTGATGGTCGCGAGCCCCAGCACGGTCGAGATCGCGAACGAAGCGACGGCGCGCCACTGCAAGGGGTCGATCGCCTGCAGCCAGATGGTGTGCAGCACGCCGCCGAAGCCGGGCTTGGGGCTGCGACGCGGGCGCAACGGAGCGAGGCCGAAGGCGTACAGGCCCTCGAGGCGCGCCCGCTCGAACCACGCCAGGGCGAACAGCGCGTAGACGAACGCGACGAGCACCACGACGCCGATGAGCAGCGCCGCGAGCAGGCCGAATCCGGAGCTGAGCAGTCCGATGAGCCCCGCGAAGACGCCCGGGCCGACGATGCCGAGAGCGGCCAGGTGGGCGGCGGCGCCGGCGACGCGGGCGGGCGAGCCGATGCGCACGGGGCGCACGTCGGCTGCGGACGGCGATGCGGGCGCGACCGGCGGGGTCGAGGGCGGAGGCGGAAGGACGGATGCCGTGGTCATGGGTTCCACGCTAGGGCGCAGCCCCGCGCTCGCACCGCCCGGGCAGCCCCCGAGCCGCATTCGGGAAAACCCGAATGATGCGCCCTCAGAGCTCGTCGGTCGAGACCCAGCCCGAGGAGAGGAGCTCTTCGACGTCGTCGGGGCGCACGACGCTCGGCGCGACCCCCTCGCCCTCGGCCGGCGTTTCGCCGTCGAGCAGCGCCTGCACCGCGTCGGCGGTGGCGTCGACGAGGGCACGGGGGTCGGCGAAGATCGTCGCGTCGAGCACATCGTCGCGCAGGGCCCGGACGGTCGCGGCGTCGGCTCCGGTGCCCACCACCAGCGGCGCCGGTGCCTCGGGTGTCGGGCTCGCGGTCGGGCGGGGGCTCGGACTCGGCGACTCCTCGGCGGGCGGATCCGTGGTCAGGGCCGTCACGACACCGCGGGTGACCGCATCGCCGAGGGCGAGCACGGCGGTGGGCGCATCGGCATCCACGCGCAGGGCGCGAAGACGCTTCTCGGCGGCGGCGGCCTGCCCCGCGGCGGTGTCCTCGTCGACGGCCGCGGCCTCGAGGCTCGCACCCGACACCAGCTGCACCGTACCCGCGGCGATCGCCGGCTGCAGCGCGTCGAGCGCCGCCGCGAAGCGCTGCTCGTCCCACGGATCGTCCGACGACCCGGTGATCAGCGCGACGCGCGCGACGGTCGGGGTGGCGGGGGCGGATGCCGCGGGCGACGGCGCACCGGACGGCGACGGCGACGGCTCCGTCGCGGCATCCGGAGCCTCTTGCTCGGACGCCGATGACGGCAGGTCGGCGAGCAGCGCCTCGGCCTGAGCGCGGCCGAGCTCGGTCGGATCCGGCGCGAACGCTGCCGCCGCATCGACGCCCGCGAGCGACCGCGCGAACTCCACGACGGGGACGCCGTCGCCGTTCGCGACCTCGAGAGGAGCCGCCAAGTCGCCCACCGCGACGGGGGCCACCACCACGGCATCCGCCCCCTTCGTCAGCATGTTCTGCACCTGGGAGCCCTGGGTGCGCGCGTCGCCCGCGGCGAACTGCAGATCGACGGCGTACCCGCGCGCGACCAGCTCGGCCTTCAGCGCATCGCCGCCCCGGCTCCACTGTGCATCGGCCTCGGTGGGCAGCGAGACGCCGATCACGCCGGCTCCGTCGTTCGAACCCTGGGTCTGCGCGCGCGACGACGTGCATCCCGTCAGCGCGACGGCGACCAGCGCGAGAACGGCCGCGGCGCGGAGGGTCGGACGAGGTGGCATCCGTCCATCCTCTCCCACCAACGCGTCGCACACGCACGAACGCCCCGCCGCACGAGGCGACGGGGCGTTCGATGAAGAAGCGTGGATCAACCGCGCGTGCGGTTCTTGTTCCACACGTCGAAGGCCACGGCCAGAAGGAGCACGAGGCCCTTGATGAACTGCTGCACGTCGGTCGAGATGCCCATGAGCGACATGCCGTTGTTGAGCACACCCATGACCAGACCACCGGCGATCGCGCCGACCACGCGGCCGACACCACCCTGCACGGCCGCTCCACCGATGAACGAGGCGGCGATCGCGTCGAGCTCGAAGAGGTTACCGGCGCCGGGACCGGCCGAGTTCAGGCGACCCGTGAACACGATGCCGGCGAGGGCCGCGAGCACACCCATGTTCACGAACAGCATGAAGTCGACGCGGCGGGTGTTGATGCCCGACAGCTTCGCGGCGGTGCGGTTGCCACCGATCGCGTAGATGTGACGACCGAAGACGCTGCGGCTCATGACCGTCGAGTATCCGATGATCAGCAGCGCCAGCACGACGAGCACGATGGGCGTGCCGCGCGAACCGGGAGCCACACCCAGCAGGTAGGTGAGGTAGGCGATCAGCGCGCTGCCGCCGATGACCTTGACCAGGAACGCCGCCATTGGGTCGTTCTGCAGCTCGAGGGCCGCACGCTTCGCACGCTGGCGCATCTGCGAGAAGACGAACAGCACCAGGGTCAGCGCGCCCAGGGCGACCGTGATCCACTCGGCGGGCGAGGACGACGCCGGGAACAGGTCGGGGAAGAGGTACCCGCCACCCAGGGCGCGGTACTCGGTCGGGAACGGCGTGATCTGCGTGTTGCCCAGGGTCATCTGCGTGAGACCGCGGAACAGCAGCATGCCCGCCAGGGTCACGATGAAGGCCGGGATGCCGATGTAGGCCACCCAGAAGCCCTGCCACATGCCCACCACGGCACCCAGCACCAGCGACAGCAGGATGCCGAGCCACCAGGGCAGGCCCCACTGCACGATGAGCACACCCGAGACCGCGCCGACGAAGGCGGCGACCGAACCGACCGACAGGTCGATGTGGCCGGCGATGATGATCATCACCATGCCGATCGCGAGGATCAGGATGTAGCTGTTCTGGACGATGATGTTCGACACGTTGCCCGCGGTGAGCAGGCGCCCGCCGGTCAGTGCCTGGAACAGCAGCACGATGACGATGAGGGCGATGAAGATGCCGATCTCGCGCAGGCGCGAAGTGAAGAACGTCACGAGGCTGCCGGCTCCCCCGGCTCCGCCTCCCACGGGACCGCGGGGCGTGCCGCCCGGGCCCGCCTGGGTCGCGGTGTTGTCAAGCGCTGACATGGTCGGCTTCCTTCTCCTTCGTCATGAGCACCATGAGGGCCTCCGGAGTGGCCTCTTCGATGGGCAGCTGGCCGGTGATGTGGCCTTCGCTGAGGGTGTAGATGCGGTCGCAGATGCCGAGGAGCTCGGGCAGCTCCGAAGAGATGACGAGCACCCCCTTCCCCTGCGCCGCGAGAGAGTTGATGATCGTGTAGATCTCGTACTTGGCGCCCACGTCGATGCCGCGGGTCGGCTCGTCGAGGATGAGCACCTCGGGGTCGGAGAAGAGCCACTGCGACAGCACGACCTTCTGCTGGTTGCCGCCCGAGAGCTTGCCCACGACCACGTCGACGCTGGGCGCCTTGATGTTCATCGACTTGCGGTAGCGGTTGGCGACCAGGTACTCCTCGTCGCCGTCGACGAACCCGCCCTTGACGAGCTTGCGCATTCCCGCGAGCGAGATGTTGCGCTTGATCGTGTCGATCAGGTTGAGACCTGCACCCTTGCGGTCCTCGGTCACGTAGGCGAGACCGCTGCGGATGGCCGCGGGGACCGTCGAGGTGTCGGCCTTCTGACCGCGGATGTAGACGTTGCCCGAGATCTTCGAGCCGAAGCTCTTGCCGAACACGCTCATCGCGAGTTCGGTGCGACCGGCGCCCATCAGACCCGCGATGCCGACGACCTCGCCCGCGCGGACCGTGAGGTTCGCCTGGTGGATCACCGTGCGGTTGCCGTCGGTGGGGTGGCTGACGTTCCAGTCCTCGATGCGCAGGACCTCGTCGCCGATCTCGACGTCGCGGTCGGGGTAGCGGTTCTCGAGCTCGCGACCGACCATCCCGCGGATGATGCGGTCTTCGCTGGTGCCGCCGGTGGCCACATCGAGCGTCTCGATCGTGCGACCGTCGCGGATGATGGTCACCTCGTCGGCGATCGCGCGGATCTCGTTGAGCTTGTGGCTGATGATGATGCACGTGATGTTCTGGCCGCGCAGGTGGCGGATCAGATCGAGCAGGTGCTCGGAGTCGTCGTCGTTCAGCGCCGCGGTGGGCTCGTCGAGGATGAGGAGCTTGACGTCCTTCGACAGGGCCTTGGCGATCTCGACGAGCTGCTGCTTGCCGACGCCGATCTCGTTGACGGGCACGTCGGGGCTGTCGCCCAGACCCACGCGCGCCAGCAGCTTCGCCGCCTCGCGGTTGGTGGCGTCCCAGTCGATGAGGCCGCGGTTCGTGATCTCGTTGCCGAGGAAGATGTTCTCGGCGATCGAGAGGTAGGGGCTCAGCGCCAGCTCCTGGTGGATGATGACGATGCCGGCCGCTTCGCTGTCGCGGATGTCTTTGAACTCGACGGTCTGCCCGTCGAAGACGATCTCGCCTCGGTAGTCGCCCGCGGGGTACACACCGCTGAGCACCTTCATGAGGGTCGACTTGCCGGCGCCGTTCTCGCCGCAGATGGCGTGGACGGTACCGCGCTCGACGGTCAGGGACACGTCGGCCAACGCGATGACGCCGGGGAACTCCTTGGTGATCGAGCGCATCTCGAGGATGGTGCTCACGAGGTCCTCCTTGCAGAACCGGCTCGTGGCCGGTCGGGATGGTGGGGGGCGGGGGCGGATGCCGCAGACCCGCGGGAGCCTCCGCCGCGACCCTGTCGGGCCGCGGCGGAGGCGGGGTGGAGGAGCCGGAGCCCCTCCGAGGGATTACTTGAGGTCGTCCTCGGTGTAGTAACCGCTGTCGACCAGGAGCTCCTTGTAGTTGTCCTTCGTGACGATCGTCGACTGCAGGAGGTACGAGGGAACGACCTTGACGCCGTTGTCGTACGTCTCGGTGTCGTTCGTCTCGGGGGTCTCACCCTTGCGGATGTCGTCGACCATGGTCACGGCCTGCTTCGCGAGCTCGCGCGTGTCCTTGAAGATCGTCGAGTACTGCTCACCAGCGATGATCGACTTGATCGAGCCGGCCTCGGCGTCCTGACCCGTGATGACGGGGAGGTCGCTGGCCGAGTAGCCGCCCGAGGTGAGGGCCGAGATGATGCCGATCGACAGACCGTCGTAGGGCGAGAGCACACCGTTGAGCTTGGTGCCGCCGATGACGGTGAGGATGTTCTCCATGCGCTTCTGCGCCGTCTCGGGCAGCCAACGGAGGATGGCAGCCTGGCCGAACTCGGTTTGGCCCGAGGGGACGACGAGCACGCCCTTGTCCATGTAGGGCTTCAGGGTGTCCATCGCGCCGTTCCAGAAGAACGTGGCGTTGTTGTCGTCGGGGCTACCGGCGAACAGCTCGACGTTGAAGGGGCCGGCGGCGCCGGTCTCCTTGCCCGAGGCGTCGAGGACGCCCAGGCCGGTCAGGAGCGAGGTGGCCTGCTGGACGCCGACCTTGTAGTTGTCGAACGTCGTGTAGTAGTCGACGTTCTCGGTGCCGTTGATCAGGCGGTCGTACGCGATGACGGGGATGTTCGCGTCCTTGGCCTGCTGCAGGACGTCGGTGAGAGTCGTGCCGTCGATCGAGGCGACGATCAGGGCCTTGGCGCCCGTGGTGATCATGTTCTCGATCTGCGAGACCTGGGTGGGGATGTCGTCGTTCGCGTACTGCAGGTCGACCTGGTAGCCGAGCTCTTCGAGCTGCGACTTGACGTTGTTGCCGTCGGCGATCCACCGCTCCGACTGCTGGGTCGGCATGGCCACACCGATGGTGCCGCCGGCCTCCTGCGAGTCTCCGCTGCTGGCGCCGGTACGGTCACCGGCGCAACCGGCGAGACCGATGCCGAGCGCGAGGACGCCCGCGCCCGCGATCGCCTTGAGCATGCTGTGCTTCTTCACTCTGGTTCCCTCCATTGGGTGGTTGTCGCGGCGTCTCCCCCTGGAGTCCACCGCGCAGTGCTGTCGGCGCACGTCGGGGCGCACGGGCGGCGGGGCGAAACGAGGCCGGTCGGCGACACGGCTCACCCGTGTCGTTCGAAACGTCTTCGTCTCGACGGATCCGCTCCGCAGCGAGTCCCGTCGGCCGTGTGACCCGGTCATGTGACCGTTCACATTGTGTGTGTGATGCTACATCGCGGTGAGCCAGGGATGTCAAGTCCCGGCGCGTCGCGGAGGCGTCCGTTGCCGAAACGTGACGAACTCAGCGCGAGGGCGGAGCGGTCGACGAACGCACGATGAGGCGCAGATGATCGGGTTCCGAGGGCCCGACGGCATCCGATGACTCCCCCAACCTGCTCAGCAGATCGGTGATCGCGCGGGCGCCGATACCCGCGAAGTCCTGGCGCACCGTCGTCAGCGGCGGCCACAGGTGGGCGGATTCGGGCACGTCGTCGAACCCGACGACCGAAATGTCCTCCGGCACCGAGCGACCTATGGCGCGCACGGCATGCATCAACCCGAGCGCCATATGGTCGTTGCCCGCGAACACCGCCGTGGCGTCTTCGGTGCGCAACAGCTCGAGACCCGCCTCGAAGCCGAACTGCGCCGTCCAGTCGCCCAGCACCGGCGGCCGCGGGGTCAGGTCGTTCGCGTCCATCTCGGCGAGGTACCCGCGCATTCGATGATCGGCCTCGACCCAGTCCCGGGGGCCGGCGATGTGCAGGATGCGCGAGTGCCCGAGCTCGATGAGATGGCGCACGGCGGCGCGGGCGCCCGCGGTCTGGTCGTTGTGCGAACTCGACGTTCCCGTCGAGGCCACGATCTGCACCGGGACCGGGAGCTTCAGCTCATCGAGGATCGGCACCACGCGCGTCTGCGGCGCGACGGCGATCAGCCCCTCGACCGACTGCTGCATGAGGTGGTCGATCGAGGCGCGCACGTCGTCGGCGGCGCTCGTGGCCAGGTTGGTGAGGGTGAGTCGGTAGCCCGCTGCCCGAGCGACCGACTCGATCGCCTGCACCATCGCCGAGGTGCCGTGCGTGGTCATGCGCGGACCCAGCACGCCGATGAGTCGCGACCGGTTCGTCGCCAGCGCACGGGCCGCCTGGTTCGGCACGAACTTCAGTTCGGCGATCGCCGAGCGCACCTTCGCGGCCGTCTCGGGCCGCAGCTGCGGGCTGTTGTTGATCACCCGCGAGACGGTCTGGTACGACACGCCTGCGAGCCGCGCGACGTCGCGGATGCTGGGGGCCTTGCCCGTGGCATCCGGGGTCTCGGTGTCGCTCATGTCCGCCTCGTTGCGGGTCGCGCGCTGTTGCGTGACCGGTCACACGACAATAGCGGACCGTGCTCTGTTCGCTCGATCGCGGGTGGGGCGGGCACGTTCGTCGCTCTTCGCGCCCGTTCGCCCTGCTGCTCAGCGCACCGCGCCCCGGCGGAGGCGCACCTCCGCCGCGGGCACCCCCGTCACGACTCGAGGAGGGCTCGATAGAACCGGATGCCGCGGAGCCACACCTCGACGCGGATGCGTTCGTCGGGCGCGTGCAGAGCGTCGCGTTCGGCCCGCGTGAGGTGGAAGGGCGCGAAGCGGTACACCGCGTCGGTGAGACCCGTGTAGAACCGACTGTCGCTGGCACCCAACTGCAGGTACGGCAAGGGCACCACGTCGTCGCCGAGGGTCGCCGACACCGTGCGCGAGAGGCGGCGCCACGCCTCTCCGCGCCACGGCGACACCGGTGAGGGATCGTTGCCCTGGCGCAGTTCGATGTCGACGAGCGGATCGGCCACCGCGCGGCGCAGGTGCACCGAGACGTCGGCGAGCGTCTCCCCCGTCAGCAGGCGCACGTTCACGCTCGCGCGGGCGGTGGTGGCCAGCACGTTCTCGCCCGCCGAGCCCTCGAGCCGCGTCACCACGGCCGTCGTGCGCACGAGGGCGTTCGTCTCGGGTCCGAGGTGCGCGAGGGCGGCCGTCACCAGCGGGGCCGACACCGCGGTGCGGCGGAAGAGCGTCGCCAGCGGTTCGCCGGTGTGGGCCGCCGCGGTGCCGAGCATCGCCCGCACCGGCGCGGTCAGACGCCGCGGGAACGGCCGTCGACGCAGGCGGTCGATCGCGCGGGCGAGGCGAGCGGTGGCGGGCAGGCGCGGCGGGGTCGAGGCGTGTCCTCCGGCCTCTCGGGTGACGAGGTCGAAGGTCGCGACCCCGCGCTCGGCGACGCCGATCATCGCGGTCGGAGCGGCGACCCCGGGCACGGCGCCCTCGACGACGGCGCCCCCCTCGTCGAGCACGAGAGCGGGGGCGACCCCGCGTTCGGCCAGCACCGCGGCCATGGCCCGGGCACCGGTGCCGTGGGTCTCCTCGTCGTGGCCGAACGCGAGCCACACGTCGGTGCGCGGAGTCACCCCGTCGGCGAGCGCCTGCTCGACCGCCTCGAGGATCGCCACCAGGGCCCCCTTGTCGTCGATCGCACCGCGGGCGTGGATCTCGGCATCCGGACCCTCCCCCACCACCTCGGCGGCGAAGGGCGGATGCCGCCAGGGCTGGCCGTCGACCGGTACGACGTCCTGGTGCGCGAGCAGCAGGAGTGGAGCCTCGGGGCTGTCGCCCCGCCAGCGGTACAGCAACGAGCGGCCGGCCACGACCTCGCGCTCGAGGCGTTCGTGCACCAGCGGATACAGGCGAGCGAGTGCGGCGTGTAAGCGTTCGAAGGCGTCGTCGTCGACCTCGGCGGGATCGACGCGCGAGACGGTGGGGATCGACAGCAACTCGCGGAAGCGCTCGACGGGCGTCATGACCCGAGCCTAGGGGCGACCCGCGCGCGCATCGCGGCTCGATCGACCGCGATGTCGGCGGGCGCCGATACGGTGGAACCCATGACCGGACTGCACTGGGGCATCCTCGCAACGGGCGGCATCGCGCACGCCTTCACCTCCGACCTGCGTACCGCGGGCCTCGACGTCGCCGCCGTCGGCTCACGCCGCCTCGACAGCGCGCGGGCCTTCGCCGAGAAGTACGACATCCCGCACGCGCACGGCTCGTACGAAGAGCTCGTCGCCGACCCCGACGTCGACATCGTCTACATCGCGACCCCGCACCCCGGTCACGTCGACAACGCCCTGCTCGCCCTCGAGCACGGAAAGCACGTGCTCGTCGAGAAGCCCTTCACCCTCAACCAGGCCGAGGCCGCGGCCATCCGCGACGCGGCCGCAGCGAAGGGTCTGCTGGCGATGGAGGCGATGTGGACGCGGTACCTGCCCCACATGGTGCGCATCCGCGAGATCATCGCCGCCGGCACCCTCGGCGAGCTGCGCGTGGTGTCGGCCGATCACGCGCAGAAGATCTCGACCGACCCCGCTCACCGCCTCAACGACCTCGCCCTCGGCGGCGGCGCGCTGCTCGATCTGGGCATCTACCCGCTGTCGTTCGCCGTCGACGTGCTGGGCCTGCCCGAGCGCATCACCGCCGTCGCCCGCCTGTCTGACGCGGGCAGCGACGCCGAGGTCGCCACCGCGCTCGTGCACCCCGGAGGAACCGTCTCGACCACCGTGTCGTCGTCGCGCGGCGCCGGCGCGAACATCGCGCAGATCGTCGGCACCGAAGCCCGCATCGAGATCGACCGCGTCTGGTACACCCCGACCTCGTTCCGCGTCGTGCTGCCCTCGAACGAGGTCGTCGAGGAGTACACGAGCGAGGTCGAGGGCCGCGGCATGCAATACCAGGCGCTGGCCGCCGAGCGCTTCGTCGCCGCCGGAGCCGGATCCAACGACATCCTGCCCATCGACGAGACCGTCGCGATCATGGGCGTCCTCGACGAGGTGCGCCGGCAGATCGGCGTCGTCTACCCCACCGAGCGCTGAGCCCTCGAGGCGTTCCGCAACCGTTCGCGACCGACCAGACTGGACCCATGCCCGATACGCAGACCGCCCGCGTCGCCGTCTACCTCGACTTCGACAACATCGTGATGTCGTGGTACGACCGCGTCCACGGACGAAACGCCTACTCGCGCGATCGGCAGAAGATCGCCGAGAACCCCCTCGACCCCGAGATCGCGGAACGCCTCACCAAGGCGACCATCGACGTGGGTGCCGTCATCGACTACGCGGCCTCGTTCGGCACCCTGGTTCTCACGCGCGCCTACGCCGACTGGTCGTCGCCGGTCAACGCGGAGTACCGCTCGCAGCTGGTCGCCCGCGCGGTCGATCTCGTGCAGCTCTTCCCCGCGGCGGCATACGCCAAGAACGGCGCCGACATCCGCCTCGCCGTGGATGCCGTCGAAGACATGTTCCGTCTGCCCGACCTCACGCACGTCGTCATCGTCGCGGGCGACAGCGACTACGTCCCGCTCGCCCAGCGGTGCAAGCGCCTCGGCCGGTACGTCGTGGGCGTGGGAGTCGCGGGGTCGACCGCGAAGTCGCTGGCCGCGGCCTGCGACCGCTTCGACGCGTACGACTCGCTGCCGGGCATTCCGAAGTTGTCCGAGACGAAGAAGGACAGCACCCCCTCGCGCCCGCGTGCCCGCAAGCGCTCGAAAGACCCGGCCGTCGACCTTCTCGATCGCGCGATGCAGCTCGAGGCCGAGCGCGCCGACGGAGAGTGGCTGCACGCCTCCGCGGTGAAAGACCTGATGAAGCGGCTCGACCCCTCGTTCAGCGAGAAGGCACTCGGGTTCCGCAGCTTCTCCGACTTCCTCAAGGCGCAGACCGACCACGTCGAGGTCGACGAGGAGTCGAACGTCGTACAGGTCAAGGCGCTGACGCGCGGCTGACCTCCTGCCGATTGGCGCTCGCGGTCGGTGCGGGGGCGGCGCGGGAGCGGCCGTGCGCTGCGCGCGTTCGGGCAGAGCGCGCAGGTCCGCCCCTGTTGAGTGTCCAAGACATTCCGCGCCTCGCGCGGACACGCGGCGTGTTTCGGACACTCAACGGGTTACGGGGCTCCGGGCGCGGGGCCGCTCTCCGATGAGTTGAGTGCCCAAGACACCCGGATGCCGCGCGGAAACGTCCGGGTGCTTTGGACGCTCGAGAGGTAGGGCCGCGGCGGCCTCGCGCTCCCGGCACGTTCTGTCGAGTGTCCAAGACACGCCGCGCCTCTCGCGGACACGCGGCGTGTTTCGGACACCCAACGGGCTACGGGACTGCGGGAGCGGGCTCCACGCGCGGGGCGCTCCCCGGCGAGGCCAGTGTCCAAGACACCCGGATGCCGCGCGGAAACGTCCGCTGTTGTGGACGCTCAAGAGGAAGGGTCGCGGCGGCGCAGCGCAGGTATAGACGCCCGCGCGAAGCGCGAAGGACGCAACGCATCCGCCCGAGCCGCGAGACGCGCGGCGTGCGTCAGCGGCGCTCGGAGCCGGGGGCCACGTGCGACAGCACGCGCTCCCACACCGTCGTCAGAGTGACGTGGTTGTTGACCGAGGTGATCTCGGCATCCGGAACGACCTCGGCCTCGGCCGACCGCATGCGCTCGACGTACCAGTTCGCGTCGGCGACATCGGCCGGGCCGTCGCCCCCGACGACGACCAGCACCTCGGCGGCGAGGTCGTCGAGCAGGGGCGTGCGCAGGTCGCGGCTCAACGGATCGTTGGGACTCGGCACACCGACGATCGCGAGGCGGTCGACGACCTCCCCCAAGGCCGCGGCGAGGTAGATCGCGATGGCCCCGGCCGATCGCTCTCCGACGAGGCCCACGGTGACGCCCGGTGCTTCACGGGCGACGAGTTCGCGCAGCGCTTCGACGGTGAGTCCGGCGGGCGTTTGGCCGCCGAAGACCGGCGGGTCTTCGAGTTCGGGGGCGTCGAGCCCGACCGCGACGACTCTCACGTCGAATCCCGAGGTGACGCTCGCATCGGGATCGGTCGTGGAGACATCGCCGGTCCGCAGGACGAACACGGCGCGTGGTGCGCCGGGCGTTCCGAAACTGCGGTAGCCGAGCTCGCCGTCGAGCCAAGGCGCCAGACTCATCGCGTCATCCCTCCGTCGCGGCGCCGCCGCCGGGCAGCAGCGCGCGAAGCGTGTCGATCGTGTCGGCCTCGGCCGCGGTCTTGTCCGAACGGTAGGTCTTCACCCGAGCGAAGCGCAGCGCCACGCCGCCGGGGTAGCGCACGGATCGCTGCACGCCGTCGATCGCGATCTCCACGACGGTGTCGGGGACGACACGGATGCCGCCGGGAACCTCGCCCGTCTCACGCTCGGCGAAGTGTGCGGTCTGCCAGGTCAACAGCTCGTCGGTCAGTCCCTTGAAGGTCTTGCCGACCATGACGAATCCACCCGGATCGCCGAAGACGCCGTCGGGATCGCGTGCCCCGAGATGGAGGTTCGAGAACCAGCCGGCGCGGCGGCCGGAGCCGCGTTCGACCCCCATCACGACGAGGTCGAACGTGTGCACGGGCTTGACCTTCAGCCAGCTCTTGCCGCGGCGGCCTGCCGTGTAGGCGGCATCCAGCCCCTTCACCATGACGCCTTCGTGCCCCGCGGAGAGTGCATCGCGGGCGAACGTCTCGGCCTGCTCGGCATCGTCGGTGAGGATCGCCGGGATGCGCCATTCGGCGGCGATCCGCTCGAGCTCATCGAGGCGTGCGGACAGTGGCTCGTCGACGAGGTCGCGGCCGTCGACGTGGAGGATGTCGAAGAACCACGGACGCAACGCGATCGCCCGCGCGGTCTCGGCGCCGAAGCGCGCCATGGTGTCTTGGAAGGGACGCGGCCCACCGTCTTCGTCGAGCGAGAGGGTCTCGCCGTCGAGGATCACGTCGCTGACGGGCAGTGAGAGGGCGACCTCGACGATCTCGGGCACCCGGTGCGTGACGTCGGCGAGGGTGCGGGTGAACACGCGCACCTCGTCGCCGTGGCGGTGCACCTGAACGCGGGCGCCGTCGAGCTTGTACTCGACCGAGGCGCGCCCCGCGACCTCGAGCGCCTCGCGGACCGAGGTCGCCGTCGAGGCGAGCATCGGCTGCACGCCACGCAGCACGATGAGCCCCACCGCGGCCAGCTCGTCTTCGCTCCCGGTCAGCGCGACCCGGGCCGTGGCTCCGAGATCACCCGAGAGCATCGCGGCCCGTCGTACGGCTGCGCCGTCGCGCTCGGCGGCCCGGGCGACGGCATCCAGCAGCACGCCTTCGAGAGCGCCGGTGCGCAGCTCGCCCGTCATGATGCGGATGAGGAGGTTCCACTCCCCCGCCGTCGCGCGCTGGGCGAGTTCGTCGAGAAGGCTCGTGCGTGCCGCCGCGGATCCCGACCCGCCGATCCCGGTGAGGCGCGAGAACGTCTCATCGATGTCGGCGACCGTCAGCGACGGGGTCTCGGAGTGCTCCCCACCGCGCGTCGAGAGGGTGCGCCAGCCGACGCCGAGTCGCCCCTGTCGAGGGGATGCCGTGAGCAGCCCGATCGCGGGTTCGATCTCGTCGGGCTCGAGGCCGCGGAGCACCGCGGCGAGAGCGTCGATCTTGGCGAGGCGCGAACGCGTGTTCGTCACCGCCGCGAGGGCCGTCTCGATCTCTGCGAAGAGCATGGCCGAATCTTGTCAGCACCCTCCGACATCGATGACGCGGTTGCGTCGTCGCCCCTCGAATGCCTAGGGCTCGACCGACTCTCGGGGCGCGGAGCTGATCACACGTCGGTGCGGCTCGCAACCCCCGGGGCGATGTCGGAGGTCTGAGGTGTGCTGAGGACTTCCCCCAGGAATGAGGCCTCGTGAACGCTCCCGCCACTCTCGAACAGTCCGCCCGCACCGCCCGCGAGGTCTTCGGGTGGGACGACCTGCTTCCGGGTCAAGCGGAGGCGATCGACGCCGTCATCGGCGGGCGCGACACCCTCGTGGTCTTCCCCACCGGCGCGGGCAAGTCGGCGGTGTACCAGATCGCCGGCTGCGAGCTGGGCGGGGTCACGGTCGTGATCTCACCGCTGCTCGCGCTGCAGCGCGATCAGATCGACTCGATCGACGCGGCGCCCGACGCTCCGGCGGCGGTCGCCCTGAATTCGCGCACCAGCGCAGCGGGCAGGAAGCGCGCGTGGGCCGCGATCGAGGGCCCGGATGCGGTCTACGCGTTCTTCGCTCCCGAGCAGCTGGCCAACACCGAGGTGTTCGACCGGCTCGCGAAGGCCGACGTACGCCTGGTCGTCGTCGACGAGGCGCATTGCGTGTCGGCGTGGGGCCACGACTTCCGGCCCGACTACGCCCGCATCGGCGACGCGGTGGAGGCGCTGGGACATCCGCCCATCCTGGCCCTGACGACCACGGCATCCGCCCCCGTCCGCGACGACATCGTGGCCAGCCTCGGCATGCGCGAACCGCACCTCGAGGTCCGCGGAATGGACCGCCCCGAGATCCACATGGCGGTGCGCCGCCACGAGCACGACCTCGACAAGCGCCGCGCGGTGCTCGCCGATGTCCAGGATGCCGGCGGCCCGGCGCTGCTGTACGTGGCGACGCGCAAGGCAACCGACGCGTACGCCGACGAGCTCGTCGCCCTCGGTGTACGCGCGGCGCCGTACCACGGGGCGATGGCACAGAAGCGGCGTGACGAGGTGCACGCGGCCTGGAGCGCGGGCGAGCTCGACGTCGTCGTGGCGACCTCGGCGTTCGGCATGGGCGTCGACAAGTCCGACGTGCGTCTGGTCGTGCACGCCGACGTCACCGAGTCGCTCGACTCGTATGCCCAAGAGATCGGCCGGGCGGCGCGCGACGGGCAGCCCGCCCGCGCGATCCTGCACTACCGCGCCGAGGACTTCTCACTGCGCTCCTTCTTCGCCGGTGGGCACAGCAAGCGCGCCGACGTGGCCGGGGTGTGGGATGCCCTGGGCCGCGCGAAGACGCCCTTGCGGGCGAAGGCCATCGCCGAGGAGTCCGGTCGCTCGGCCCGTGCGATCGGGCGCGTGCTGAACCAGCTCGTCGCGTGCGGCCTCGCCGGCTCCGGCCCCGACGGGGCGTCGGCGGCCAAGAAGGCCTCGGCGGGAGACGCGGTCGCGGCCGTGCGAGAGCGCGATGAGGCGGAGGAGCGCATCCGCGCTTCGCGCATCGAGATCATGCGCGGCTATGCCGAGACCTCGCACTGCCGCCGCCGCGCACTGCTGGAGTACTTCGGGGTCGAGACGCCGGATGAGTGCGGGTCATGCGATCGCTGCGGCACCGCAACCACGGTGACCCCGATCGACGCCGAGCCCGCGGAGGCGGATGCCGACGGCATCCGGATCGATTCGACCGTGCAGCACGGCGAGTTCGGTGTCGGCACGGTCATGGGGATCGAGGCCGACCGGCTGACCGTGTTCTTCCCCGAGCACGGCTACAAGGTGCTCGCGCGAGCCGCCTTCGAGAGCGGCATCATGGAGCTCGGCGCAGCGGCGTAGACGCGCGGCGGGCGGAACGCGCGCGGGCGGGGGCGTTGGCGTCGGTGCTCGCGGGTCAGCGCTCGCGCGTCGCCCACCAGGCCCACGCCACGAGCGGCACCTGCAGGAACAGGCGGAGGAACCGCGCGCGATCGGTCTGCAGGCCGGGCGCTGCGCGTCCGGTGCGCCACTGGTGCACGTTGCCCGGGAACACCGCGACGAAGAACGCCGCGATCGCCGCGCCGATGCGCGACCTTTCACGGGGCAGGGCGACGAGAGCGACTCCGAGGATCACCTCGACGGCTCCGGATGCCACGACGATGGCGTCTTTGTCGGTGCGCAGCAGTCGCGTAGCCCAGCCCGGGACGACGATCCGATAGCCCCGGCGACCCCAGGTCACGTGGCTCACCCCCGCCCCGACCAGGAGGGCGGCGAGAGCTCCGCGGGCGACGGATCGGACGGTGAGGCCTCGGCGGTGCGGCATCCGCCCAGTCTTGCAGCCATCGGGAACGCCGGGGCAGGTCACCCGTCTCGGCGATCACCCCTTCGGCGCCGGCCGCCCACCCGCAGCGGCGCGCCACAGCCACTCGACGGGTCCTGTGGAGAACCGCCGGAGCCACAGGTGGGCGCTCGTCGCGACGAGTGCCGTGATGAGGGCGAACGCGGTAACCGTGACGGGGAGGCGCCATGCCTGCAGCGTCTCGCCCCACCCGAGACCCCACCCGTAGAACAGCGCCCCGCCGAGCAGGTTCTGGAGCAGGTAGGCGCTCAGCGCGACCCGCCCGATCTCGGTGAGGCGGCGCGCGACCCAGCCGTCGATTCCGCGGCGCAGGCAGATTTCGCAGACGAGTCCCAGGATGCCGAAGGCCACCACCGGTGCGACGACATACCGTTCGAGCAGCAAGCCGCCCGAAGTACCGGAAAGAGCCAGCGCGAGGTCGACCGGCGCCGCGACCGCTCCCGCGATCATGAGTCGCCGACGAATCGCCGCTCCCTCCGTCGTGAAGACGCCCGTTCGCAACAGAGCCGCCCCTGCGAGGAAGAGCGCGAGCGAAAGGAACGTGATCAGGACGGGCTCCGCCCGGAAGATCGCCGCGTTCTCGACGCGGAACATCGCGAGCCCGAGGAAGGATTCCGTCGCGTAGGGGCTCGAGCCGGAGAGCGGTGAGCCGGTGGCCTCGACGCCCGGAACCGCCGCGAGGGCGAGCACGATCGCGGAGATGAGGGCGACGTGCAGCGCTGCGAACACGACGATCATGCGTCGCTGCGCACGCGGACGGGTCAGCAACAGGAACGACACGACCGCGGCGGTCACGGCGTAGCCCATGAGCACGTCGAACTCGGCGATGAGGATGTAATTCACGACGCCATCGAGCAGCAGCAGAGCCGCCCGCACGAGGTAGCGTCCCGGCCACGGGCGGCGGGCACGCTCAGCCGAGGCGCGCTGGATCGCGAGACCGACCCCGAACGTCAGGCACAACAGGGCGAGGAACTTGCCCTGGGTGAGCGCCATCAACGTCGATTGAACGGATGCCGCGGCGGCGGACTCACCGGGAAGCACCGGCGAGGTGAGCATGCCGAGGAGGCCCCAGGGGTGGGAGAAGACCCAGATGTTGGTGCCGAGCGTGCCGACGATGGCGAGGCCGCGCACGACGTCGAGAGTCTCGATGCGCCGCGTTCCCGAGGGAACCGGCAATACGTTCGTATTGGTCACGAGCTCACCGTAGCCTATGACCGTGACCTCCGTCCCACCCCCCTCCGGCAACGGCGCCCGCGAGGGCATCGCCGACGCCGTGCTCCGCGTGCTCGCTGCACGCGGTACGGACGCGTTGAGCGTGCGCAACGTCGCCGCGGAGGCGGGGGTCTCGGTCGGAGCGGTGCAGCATCACTTCCCGACCCGCGCCAAGCTCATCGTCGGCGCGATGGATGCCGTGAACGACCGCTTCCGTGTGCGTCTGGGCGCGGCACTGACCGGCGTGGTCTCGCCCCAGACTCGCCTCGAGATCTTCTGCCACGAGCTCGCCGCCCTCGGGCCGAACGGTCGAGACGACGCGGTCGTCTGGACCGCGTTCGCGTCGAGGGCGGCCACCGATCCCGAGGTCGGGAGCATCCACGAACGCGAATGGGCACGCATCGAGGACGCGGTCTTCACCCTGTTGACCGACGCCTACCCGCGAGCCGACATCGAGCAGGACGACGCGGCCGTCGTGCTCGCCGTTCTCGACGGCATTGCCGTGGCCCGCGGCTCCGAGGGAGATGGCCGGATGCCG
The DNA here is from genome assembly GCF_040436305.1 of Microbacterium sp. che218. Lineage (NCBI taxonomy): Bacteria > Bacillati > Actinomycetota > Actinomycetes > Micrococcales > Microbacteriaceae > Microbacterium > Microbacterium sp. che218. The sequence goes on along the minus strand of NZ_AP031501.1, from coordinate 3,490,585 downwards.
CCGGAGCGCGGCCGCCGGCTCATCGCCGCGGTCTTGGGCCGCTTCGACGGCCACTCCTGAGGGCTGAGCCTCAGCCCGGCGTCGGAGCCGTCCGCCGCACGAACTCGAGGTAGGCCTCGACGGTGTCGTCGGGAACGATCGCGCGCAGCACGACCTCATCGGCCGCCCCGGTGTAGGCGTCGAGGGCGTCGTCGAGCCCGGAGGCGTCGCGGATCGTTGTGTCGATGGCATCCACCCCCATCCGCTCGAAGTTCGCGGCGTAGTTGGGGAACGAGGCGTACCGGGCGGTCTCGTCATCGAGGCGTGTGCGCGCGGCGGCAGCGATGGCCGTGCGCACGTACACCGCCACATGCGTCGCGGGAGCGAGGGAGTGGAGGTCGCTCGCCTGCTGTGCCGCCTCGACGGGCGGGACCCAGTTCAGCAGCACGCCCTCGGCGAGTTCCGCCGCGGTACGGCGCATCTTGGGCCCGAGGGCTCCGACCAGCACGCGTTCGATGCCCGCACCGTGCAGCTGCTCGACGGCCTCGCGCACGCGGGCGAGGGCTCCTTGGCGGGCCATGCCCGAGCCGATGCCGATCGTCAGCCGGTCGAGCGGGAAGCCCAGCGACGACACCTCCGCCGCGATTTCCGCGGCCGGACGGCGGTCGACGGGCACGACGCCCGTGGCCAGTCGCAGCGAGTCCGTGACACGGGCCGCGGCGGCGAGCGCCGCGAGGGCGTCGCCGTCGGGGGTGTCGTTGACCCACAGGGTGTGGAAGCCGGCTGTTTCGACGGCGGGGGCGATCGCCGCGATCGCATCGGGCCCGAGCGACCCCGCGACGCCGATCGAGACGACACCGCGGGTCACGAGACGCCTCCCGCGTCGGGGATCGCGACCGCGACCTGGCCGACCGCGGAGAAGAACGCGGCGAGATCGACGTCGTCGGTCGGCAGGAGCACGACGTCGTCGACGCCCGCAGCCTGGAATCGGGCGACGCCGTCGGCGACCTCGGACACGGAGCCCGCGAGCACACGATCGGCGGCGTCTTCGCGGTCGGCGAGCACGGCGGTGGCACGCTCGCGCGCATCGGGGCCGAACGCGGCGAGAACGTAGGCGACGATGTCGGCGCGGCCCTGGCGACCCGCCCCCGCCCGCGCGTCGTTCACGGTGCGTACCGCCGCTGCGATCTCGTCGACGGTGTGCCGACTGTCGAGCACGACGCCGTCGGCCACCGCCCCCGCCAGCGCGAGCGTCTTCGGGCCTTCGGCTGCCGCATAGACGAGCGGGGCCTGGGCGGGCGGCCAATCGAGCGTGACGTCGCGGAGCTTCACGTACCGCCCCTCGGTGCTGACCGTTTCTCCGGCCAGCAGAGCGCGCAGCGCCGGGAGCTGTTCCTGCATGAGCGTCAGCGGCGAGGCCGCCTTCGCTCCCACCTGGCGCATCCAGTCCTGCACCCCGTGGCCGAAACCGGGAAGGAGTCGTCCGGGGAACATGCGCTCGATCGTGGCGACCTCCATCGCCGAGGCGGCGACGTTGCGGAGCGGGAGCGGCGCGATACCCACGCCGATGCGCAGATGGTCGGTGACAGCGAGCGCCGCGGCAGCGGCCGCCCATGCCGACGAGCGGAAGCAGTCTTCCCACAGCCACAGTTCTTCGACCCCGGCGTCTTCGGCCGCACGCGCGGCGTCGCGCAGCTCTTCGGGCGGGTGCGGGTACGGGCTGAAGATCGTGCCGATACGACTCATGCTCCTACTCTGCCTCGAACCTCCGACATCGCGTCAGGGGTGGCGCAGGTCGCCGTGCGCGTCCCACCGTCCCGCGGACCGGGCCCCGACACGCCGCACAGACCCCGCCGAATCACGGCGCGCCGCCCACGGCATCCGCACGACGGCACCCCTCGGCGGCCCCGCCGGTCGACCACCGTCCCGCGGACCGGACCCCCGACACGCCGCGCAGACCCCACGCGAACACGGCGCGCCGCCCACGGCATCCGCACGACGGCGCCCCTCGGCGGCCCCGCCGGTCGACCACCGTCCCGCGGACCGGACCCCCGACACGCCGCACAGACCCCGCCGAATCACGGCGCGCCGCCCACGGCATCCGCACGACGGCACCGCCCGACGCCCGCGCCGGTCGAACCCCGTCCCGCGGACCGGACCCCCGACACGCCGCACAGACCCCGCCGAATCACGGCGCGCCGCCCACGGCATCCGCACAACGGCACCGCTCGGCGGCCCCGCCGGTCGAACCCCGTCCCGCGGACCAGACCCCCGACACGCCGCACAGACCCCACGCGAACACGGCGCGCCGCCCACGGCATCCGCACGACGGCACCCCTCGGCGCCCGCGCCCGGCGCCGCCGGCACACACGACGACGCCCCCGGCGCCGAAGCACCGGGGGCGTCAAGAAGAGACTCGTCAGGCGGCGAGCGCCGTGATGACGGGCATGATCGTGAAGCCGGATGCCGTGGCATCCACCGTCACCGTTCCCCCGTCGACGAGCTCGCCGGCGACGAACAGATCGGCGATGCGGTCGTCGACCTCTCGCTGGATGACCCGGCGCAGCGGCCGCGCCCCGTATTCGGGCTCGTAGCCGACCTCGGCGAGGCGGTCGATCGCGGCATCCGTCACCTCGAGGGTCACCTCGCGCGAGGCGAGCCGGCGCGAGGTCGCGTTCAGCAGCAGGCGCACGATCTGGCGCAGCTGCGTCTTCTCGAGCTTGCGGAACAGCACGATGTCGTCGATGCGGTTGAGGAACTCGGGCCGCATCGCCTCGCGGAGCTTGCCCATCACGCGGTCGCGCAGGTCGTCGTCGGCGAACTCCCGGCCCGTGGTGGTGAACCCGATCGCCCCGGAGCGCGACGCGAGCACCTCGGCGCCCAGGTTCGAGGTCATCACGATGACGGTGTTGCGGAAGTCGACCGTGCGGCCCTGTCCGTCGGTCAGGCGACCGTCGTCGAGCACCTGCAGCAGCAGGGTGAACACGTCGGGGTGCGCCTTCTCGATCTCGTCGAACAGCACGACGGCGTAGGGGTTGCGGCGCACGCGCTCGGTGAGCTGGCCGGCCTCGTCGTAGCCGACGTATCCCGGAGGGGCACCGATCAGACGCGACACCGTGTGGCGCTCGCCGAACTCGCTCATGTCGAAGCGGATCACGGCGCCGTCGTCGTCGAAGAGCGACCCGGCCAGGGCTTTGGCCAGCTCGGTCTTGCCGACGCCGGTGGGTCCGAGAAACAGGAACGAACCGACCGGACGGTTCTCGTCGCCCATGCCCGTGCGGTTGCGACGCACGGCCTTCGCGACGGCGGCGACCGCGTCGTCCTGACCGATCACGCGGGCGTGCAGCTCGGTCTCGAGCTCGGCCAGGCGCCCCCGCTCGGTGGCGGTGAGGCGTGCGACGGGGATGCCGGTGGCCCGGCTGATCACCGCGGCGATCTCGGGCTCGTCGACGACGGCGGCGCCACGCGGCGCGCTGGTGGCGTCGTCGAGCCGGGCCTGCACCGCCGCGATCTCGTCGCGCAGGCGCGAGGCCTCTTCGTAGTGCTCGGCCGAGACGGCGGCGTTCTTGTCGGCCTCCAGCGTTGCGAGACGCTCGAGCAGCGACGACGTGTCGACGCTCACACCGAGGCGCAGGCGCAGGCGCGCTCCGGCCTGGTCGATCAGGTCGATGGCCTTGTCGGGCAGCACGCGGTCGCTCAGATAGCGGTCGCTGAGCTCCACCGCGGCGCGCAGGGCGTCGTCGGTGTAGGTGACGGAGTGGTGCTGCTCGTACGCCGAGCGCAGGCCGCGCAGGATCTCCACGGCATCCGGCAGCGAGGGCTCCCCCACGCGCACGGGCTGCAGGCGCCGCTCGAGGGCGGGGTCCTTCTCGATCGTGCGGTATTCGCGCAGCGTCGTCGCACCGATCAGGTGCACGTCGCCACGGGCGAGGCGCGGCTTGAGGATGTTGCCGGCGTCCATCGAGCCGTCACCACTGCCACCGGCACCGACGAGGGTGTGCACCTCGTCGATGAAGACGACGAGCTTGTCGGATGCCGCGATCTCATCCATCGTCTGGGTGAGGCGCTCTTCGAAGTCGCCGCGGTAGCGCGCCCCGGCGAGCATCGCGGCCAGGTCGATCGAGACCACGCGGGTGTCGCGGAGCTGCTCGGGAACCTCGTTCGCGACGATCGCGCGGGCGAGGCCCTCGACGACGGCGGTCTTGCCGACGCCGGCCTCGCCGATCAAGACAGGGTTGTTCTTGGTGCGGCGGCTGAGGATCTCGATGGTCTGCTCGATCTCGTCGGCGCGGCCGATGACGGGGTCGAGTTCGCCCGCCGCGGCACGAGCGGTGAGGTCGGTGCCGAAACGGTCGAGGTTCGGGGTGAAGGATGCCGACTCCCCAGCCATCTCATCGGACTCGCCGCCCATGACGGTCTCGCGCACACCCTGGGTCAGGGCCTCGGCGGTGACGCCCGCCTGCGCAAGGATCTGCCCGGCGGGGGCGTCCTGCGCGAGCACGAGGGCGAAGAACAGGTGGTCGGGGTCGACGTAGGTCGAGCCCGCGGCGCGCGCGACCTGGAAGGCGTGGAACAGCGCACGCTGCACGGAGCCTGCGACCACGGCGCCGTCGACGTTCGCGGGCGAGCCCGCGGCGGGCAGGCGGCTCTCCGCGGCCCGGGCGATGGCGCCGGGGTCGGCGCCTAGACGCGCGACGGCGTCCTTGGCGGGCGAGCGCCCGACGAGCACGTGCAGCACGTGCAGGGCGTCGAGTTCGCGCTGGCCGCGACCGAGCGCGTAGCGGCCGGCCTCTTGCAGGGCCTCCTGCGTGCGGGCGCTGAGGAAGCGGCTCAGATCGATGGACCGTTCGGCACGTGCCTGCTCGCCCGCGAGATAGCGCGCGAGGAACTCGTCGAACGACTGGGCGCCGTCTTCCCCGGCGCCGGGGGTGAAGTCTTCGGGCAATTCCGTCTCCTGTGATACGTGAGTGCGGTTCGCTCAAGTTTGCATCTTGAGCGCCGTCGTATCAACTTCAACGCGAGCCCGCCTCGGCTATTCCCGCAGGCTCGGATCCGGCTCGTTCCACAGCTCGACGGTCTGGACCAGCCAGAACACCGCGAACAGCGCGAGCGCCACCGCCTCGCCCACGAACACGACGGGGAAGCCTCCCCCGTCCACCCCGAGCACGACCCCGGCGACGAGCAGCGCGAGCGTCAGGAGGATCGCCGCCGCCACGATGCCGTAGGCGGTCCGTACGCCCCGACGGGGCGCACCGCGTGGTTGCGGGCGCCACGCGGCGAGCGCGGCGACACCCGCGATCGCGAGGAAGAACGCCACGGCGGCGACCTCGTGTGCGGCGGCGAGGAACGATTCGGGAGCCGCCGTCCCCCAGATCGCGAAGGCCGCCGTCAGCGCGAGCACGGTCCCGGCGGTGAGGAACACCCCGGGGGTCGCCGTCCCCTGCACCCGTGCGAGGACAATCGCTGCCACAACCCCGACCGCCACGATGACCACCACCGAGACCGCGTTGTTCGCCACCGTCGCCCGCACCTCGGGCGGCACGCAGCGCGCAACGCTCGGGCAGACGCCCGCGGCCACCGTCGTCGGCACGTAGGCCACCGCCAGCGCCAGCACGGCCGCGATGTCGAGGAGCCCCTGCTCGAGGCTGCGCCCCGACAGCGCGAGCAGCGCGAGGGCGATGGCGCTGAGCGCTCCGATGAAGACCGGCCCCGCAGGCGTGTAATACGCGGCGCTGACGGAGGGCAGCACTCCCCCGCCCGCGATCTGCACGCCCACCCCGACTGCGAGGAACACCGTGGCCCCGATGATCGCCAGGCGCACGTAGCGGTAGGTGCGCTGGGTCGACGTGGTGCGGATGCGCATACCGGCATCCTGCCAGGGGGCTCCGACACCGGTGCGACCCGGTTGCGGACGATGTCGGAAGTCGGTGACAGACTTCCCGCATGCGCGAATTCCTCACCGGGGCAGGGCTCCTGCTCCGCGGACTCGGTCAGTGGCGCCGCACGCCCGGGGCGATGGCGCTCGGCCTCATCCCCGGCACGCTCGTGGGCCTCGTCTTCGCGGGAGCGCTCGTCGGGTGGGGTCTCGTGCTCCCCGGGCTCGTCGACGACTGGACCCCGTTCGCCGACACGTGGGCCCCGTTCTGGGCGACGACCGTGCGCACCGCCATCGGGGTCGCCTCGTTCGGTGCCGCGCTGCTGATCGTCGTGGTGTCGTTCACCGCCGTCACCCTCGCGGTGGGCGAGCCGTTCTACGACCGCATCTGGCGCGCCACCGAGCGCAGCGTCACCGGCACCGTTCCCGACGCCGACTACGGCTTCTGGCGCGCCGTGGGCGACAGCGTGCGCCTCATCCTGCGCGGCGTCCTCGCGGCGCTGCTCGCGTGGGTGATCGGGCTCATCCCCTTCGTCGGCGGCGTCTTGGGCTTCGCCACCGGTGTCGCGTTGACCGGATGGCTGCTCGCCGACGAGCTCACCTCGCGCTCGCTCTCCGCGCGCGGTCTCGACCGACGCGCCCGGCGCGCCATCATCAAGGACCACCGCGCCCGGGCCCTCGGTTTCGGCGTGGCGACCCAGCTGTGCTTCCTCGTGCCGCTCGGGGCCGTCGCCGTCATGCCCGCGGCCGTGGCCGGCAGCACGCTGTGGACGCTGTCGGTGCTCGGCGGTCCCGTCCGGCCCGGCGCCGGGCCCGTGGCATCCGGAACAGACCCTCGGGAACACCCCGCCGCCGCCACGCCGCCCCCGCCCGCGGACCGGAGCGCCGACGCGGCACGATAGCCTGGAGCGACCGAAGGGAACCCCATGTTCATCGTCTCGCTCATCCTGTTCGTCGGCGGCATGCTGCTCACCGGACTGTCGTTCTCGCTCGCCGCACCCGCGCTGTTCTTCGCGCTCGGCATCATCCTCGTCTCGGCCTCGCTGGCCCTGCCGTTCCACTTCGGCACCCGGTAACCAGTCACCGCCCGATGACGGGCACGTTCGAACCCCGGCCCGGGTAGCGTGGCACGGTGCCCTTCTCGTTCGACGCTCTCCGCCGCAGACCCGATCTCGAAGGCCCCGACCTCGTCGCGGTCGACGCGGCGGATCGACTGATCCTCGACGAATCCGCTGACGACCGCGCCCGCGTCGGCGAGAGAGAACTCGTCGTGATCGGCGACGCCTTCGGCGCTCTCACCCTGGGCGCGGCGGATGCCGGGGCTCGCGGCATCCGCGTGCATCAAGACGAGGTCCTCGGCGAAGAGGCGCTCCGCGCCAACGCGGCCGAGGCGGATCTCCACGACGCGTTCACCTCGCACGCCCTCGACGCGTCGCTGCTCTCCGGCGCCCGCGTCGTGCTGCTGCGCCTGCCCCGATCGCTGCGCGCCCTCGCCGACATCGCGGGCCTGATCGCCCTGCACGCGCACCCCGACGTCGTCCTGTACGCCGGCGGGCGCCTCAAGCACATGACCGTGACCATGAACGACGTGCTGCGCAAGAGGTTCGACCGCCTCGACGTCAGCCACGCGCGGCAGAAGTCCCGCGTGCTGATCGCGCGCGGCCCGCACGACGGCGTCGAGCCCGAACCGGATGCCGCGGAGGTCGACGGCATTCGGATCAGAGCTTTCGGCGGCGCCTTCGCCGGCGCCTCGATCGACATCGGCACGCGCCTGCTCCTGGCGCACCTCCCCGCTCCCCACGATGGGCGTGCGATCGACCTCGCCTGCGGCACGGGGGTCGTCGCCGCCGCCCTGGCCGTGCGGCATCCGTCGCTCGAGGTCATCGCGTGCGACCAGTCGGCCCTCGCCGTCGCGTCGGCCCGCGCCACCGCCGAAGCCAACGGCGTCGCCGACCGCGTGCAGGTCGTGCGCGACGACATGATGCGATCGCAGCCGGATGCCACGGCGACTCTCATCGCGCTGAATCCGCCCTTCCACTCCGGCGCCGCGGTCACCGACCAGCTCGCTCCGCGCATGTTCGCCGACGCCGCCCGCGTGCTCGCCCCCGGCGGGGAGCTGTGGACCGTGTGGAACTCCGCCCTGCAGTACCGGCCCGCCCTCGAGCGCCTGGTCGGACCGACCCGTCAGGTCGCGCGCGACCGCAAGTTCACGGTGACGGTGTCGACGAAGCGCTGACGCAAGCCGTGGCCCCGCGGCCCGGTCGGGCGTAGATTTCCCTCGACCGCGACGAAGGGGGCGAGCATGGGCGTGCGCATGATCTCCGCGCCGCTCGGCGCCCTCGGACTCGCCGTCATCACGACGGCGGCCCTGCTCGCCGCGGCGCCGGCGCCGGCGCCGCCCGCTGCCGCACCCGACGACCCATTCGCCGCGAGCATGGCGACCGCGCTGCTCGCGGACTGCTCGAGCATCAGCGGCACAGGACGCGAGTACGCCCGCATCCATTCGATCGATCTCTGCGGCGCCGATATCACCCCCGAGGATCAGCCCCTGCGCACCGAAGCGGTCGGCGGCGAGGAGTGCGGCAGCGTGACGTTGACGATGGAGAGCCGCGGCGGAGGCTTGGCGGCCATCGACTGGCGCGCCACCTCGACCACCGGGCCGATCCAGCGGATCGACATCGACGTTTGGTATTCGAGCCGCAACGGGGGTGCGATGCACCGCTTCAGCGACGCGACGCCCACCCTGCACGCGAGCGGCGGCACGGTCGAGCTGCTCGACACGGGGGTCGCCGGGGCGACGGTGTCGGGCACCGTCCAGACCTTCACCGCGACGTGCCGCATCGCGCCGTCGGCGGTGCGCATCCACGTGCGCTGAGCTCGAGACGGACTCAGCCCTTGCCGCCCGGCGGGCCCACGATCAGCAGCACGACGAACACGAGCGCCACGGCGGCGACCAGCGCGAGGGCCAGCGCCCACGGACGCCGCAGGAAGAAGCGCAGCAGTCGGTCGAGGGGCCGCTGATCGCGCGGGTCGTCGGTGGCGTCGAGACGCCAGTCTCCGCGCAGGCGCCCGGTACGGTGCAGCCAGATCTCGGTCGGAACCGTCGCGTAGGGGATGACGGCGCTCGCCACGGCCACGACGGCGGGGCCGACACCCCAGCGCTGGTTGAGCGCGACGAGCACGGCGGTGGCGCCGTAGGCCAAGAAAACGAAGCCGTGGAGGGAGCCGCCGATGGTCACGGCGAGCGGCAGATCGGCGACCGCGCGCAGGATCAGGCCGCCGATGAGCAGCGTCCACGAGATCGCCTCGGCGATCGCGAGCGTGCGGAACAGGGTCAGGGGCGTGCGGAACACGTCTCTCCTCGCGAGTCGGGGGCTTTCAGCCTACGGATGCCGCTGACGGCGCCCGTGCGCTCCCCTCGACGTCGAGAGGTCACTCGATCGGCTGATCGTCCCCGTCGAGGGAGTCGTCGGATCGGTCGGCCTCGGCCGCGGTCGTGGTGTCGGGCTCGGGGCCGGGCTCGATCGGCCCCTTCTCGCGTTCGGCGTCCATGCCCCCAGCCCAGCAGATCGAGCGACGGATGCCACCTCCTTGACGCCGCGGCATCCGGAACCCTCTCCCCGTGCCGGACGGGAGAGCGAACACGCGAAGCGTAGGCTGGTGGGGTGGCGGAATCCCGGGGGCGCGTGTGGACCGGGGTGATCCGGGTCGGACCCCGTCAGGGAGACCACCGGGTCGCGGTGCGCGCCGTTCTCAGCGTCGGCGTGCCGCTCCTCGTACTGCTGCTGATCGGCCGCCTCGACCTCAGCGTCTACGCCAGCTTCGGCGCGTTCGCGGCACTCTACGGTCGCACCGACCAGCCGCGTCCGCGCGTGATCATGCAGGCGACGGCGGGTGCGATCCTCGTCTCGTCGATGATGATCGGCACGGTCGTGTCGGCGTTGTCGAGCCCCGCCGTCGTGGGCGTCGTGGTCGTGGCGGCGATCGCTGCGGCCGTCACCCTCTTCGCCTACCGCTCGCAGTGGCATCCGCCCGGAGCGCTCTTCGCGGTGTTCGCCGGCGGTGCGACGGCGAGCCTTCCGGCCGGCTGGTCGTCGCTGCTGCTGGTGTTGCTCGTCGGCGGCGCGAGCGTCGCGTGGAGCCTCATCGTCACCGTTGCCTTCGTGCTCGCCCGCCGAGGATCGTGGGCGCGCCCCACCCGCCCCCGACCGTCGATCGGCCCGGTGGCGTGGGAGATGACCGCCACTGTCGGCGTCGCCGCCCTGCTCGCAGGTCTCGCGGGGGCCCTGCTCGTGGGCACTCATTGGTACTGGGCCATGGTCGGTGCGGTCGCAGCCGTCGGCGGCGCGCACGTGACGGCGCGGCTCATCCGCGGAGCCCAGCGACTGCTCGGGACCCTGCTGGGCGTGCTGATCGCGGCGGGACTGCTCGCGCTGCACCTTCCGCCGTGGCTCACGATCCTCGTGGCCGTGGCGTTCCAGGCGCTGTCGGAGCTGTTCGTGGGCCGCAACTACGGCATCGCAATGGTCTTCGTCACCCCGCTCGCCCTGCTGATGATCTCGCTGGCCTCACCCGCGACGCCCGAGATGCTGCTGCGCGACCGCGTGATCGAGACGATCATCGGCGTCGCGGTCGGCACCGTCGTCGCGATCGTGTCGGCGGCGTTGCGTCGCCGCACCGCGAGAGGATGACCGTCATGAACGACCGCCCATCCCGCACCCTCGGGCACGACGCCGCCGAGCGGATCAGTGCCGGATGCTACGGCGCCCTGGTCTCGGCATCCACCCTCATCGGCCTGGGCACCACCGACCTCGCGCTGGTGATCGCGGTGGTCGCGCTCACGAACGTCGTGTATTTCGCCACGCACGTGTTCGCCTCCTCGCTGGGCGACACCTCGACGGACCGCCCCGGGCGCATCTTCCTGCACCACCTGCGCGTGAGCGCGCCGATGGTGTCGGTGACCTTCCTCCCCCTGCTGGTCGTCGTCGTGCTCGTCGCGTTCGGTGTGTCGCTGCCCACCGCGCTGCTGTGGGGCGTCGGCGTCGCCATGGCGTACCTCGTCGTGGTCGCGACCGCCGGAGCACGCCTCCGCGGCTACTCGGCCCTCGGGGTCGTGCTGACGGCGGTGGGCGCGGCGATCGTGTCGGCGCTGCTCATCTCGGCGAAGTTGATGCTGCATTGACCGGCCGCCGCGCCCTGGTGGTCGGCGCGTGCAGATGACGGGCTAGCCACAGGCCGCCGAGGTGGCCGACGACGACATCCTGCCGATCCGGCACATCAACGAGCGCGTCGGCTCGGACTCCGGCGAGATGCGCACGACGCTGTCGTCCTTCAGCGTGCTTCGCGACGACGCGTGACAGGCTTGACCCTCGTGACGACTTCCCCCTCTCCCGACCGGGCCGTAGCGCTGACCGTGGTCGGCGCCATCAACGTCGACCTCACCGCGCGGGTGCAGCGCGCTCCCGGCGCGGGCGAGACCGTCGCCGACGGCGTGCTCCAGCGCGGACCCGGCGGCAAGGGCGCGAATCAGGCGGTCGCCGCGGCCCGCCTCGGCGCCGACGTGCGGCTGATCGGCGGAGTCGGCGACGACCCCGACGGCCGCGGCATCCGGGATCAGCTGGCGGAGGTCGGCGTCGACGCCTCGGGCGTGCAGACCACCGCGGCGGCAACCGGCACCGCCCTCATCGTCGTCGACGCGACGGGCGAGAACTCGATCGTCGTGTGCGCGGGCGCGAACGCGGCGATCGACGCCGAGTCCCTGGGCATCGAGCCCGACTCCGCGGTGCTCGCGCAATTGGAGGTGGCGGATGCCGTGGTCTCGGCCGCCGCGCGCGCCGCGGGCTTCCTCGCGCTCAACGCCGCCCCGGCGCGAGCCCTCCCCCGCGACCTGCTCGAGAAGTGCGACCTCGTCATCGTGAACGAGACGGAATACGCGCAGCTGCCCGAGGTGCACGATGCTCCGCTGCTGTGCGTCACGCTCGGCGCCGCGGGAGCACGCCTGTATCGGCACGGCGAGCTCGTGGCATCCGCCCCCGGGGTCACGACGACCGTGCGCAACACCGTCGGCGCGGGCGATGCCTTCTGCGCGGCGCTCGTCGTCGGGCTCCTGCGCGGCGACGCCGAGGCCGACGCGCTCGCCCGCGCGTGCGCCGTCGGTGCCGCGGCCGTCGCCGACGACGCCTCGCAACCGGCGCTCGACGCCCTCGACATGTACGGAGTGACCGCATGAGCCGCCGGCCGATCCTCGTCGACTGCGACACCGGCATCGACGATGCCCTCGCCCTCGCCTATCTGCTGGCCGAGCCCTCGGTCGAGATCGTCGGAGTGACGACGGTTTCGGGGAACACGGATGCCGCCCGCGCGGCCGCCAACACCCTCTCGCTGTTCGAGCTCGCCGGGGTCGACGGCATCCCCGTCGCGGTCGGCGCGCACGACTTCCGCGGCCGCTCCTATGCGGGCGGCGCTCCACATGTGCACGGAGACGACGGCGTGGGCGGAATCGCGCTCGCGACCGCCGCTCAGCTGCACGACGCCCGCCCCGCGGTCGAGCTCATCGACCACCTCGCGGCACGGCATCCGGATCTCACCGTGCTCGCCCTCGGACCGCTCACCAACCTGGCCGCCTACGCCGAGTCGCCGGGCGTCGCCCGCTTCGACCACCTCGTGGTGATGGGCGGCGCGTTCGGACACTCGGGCAACGTCACGGCGTGGGCCGAGGCGAACATTCACAACGACCCCGAGTCGGCCGCCGTCGTGTTCGCGCAGGACTGGGACACCACGCTCGTCCCGCTCGATGTGACGATGACGCAGACGCTGGATGCGGCCGACCTCGTGCGACTCGAGGCGATCCCCGGGGCGCTCCCCCACGCGCTGGCCCGCATGCTGCCGGCCTACCTCGACTTCTACGCCGGTCGCGTGTTCGCCGACCGGCGGTGCGCCCTGCACGACCCGCTCGCCGCGATGGTGGCCGCCGGCGTGCTGCGCGGCGTCAGCGTCGCCTCGGGCCAGGTCGAGGTGCGCCTCGAGCGCGGCGAGCGCGGCCGCACGGTGTCGTCGCGCGGCTCCGAGACGCAACGCTGGGTGCGCGCCATGGAGGGATCGGCGGTCGAGGTGCTGCTCGACGCGCTCGAGGCGCGGGAGTGGCCGGGCTGAGCGGCGCCCCACCCGCTGGGGTGTGACTACGCTCAGACACGAGGCTACTCAGCGAACCACCCCGGAGGACTCCATGGCATCCGCTTCCCCAAGCGTCGGACGCCGCGAGCGCAACAAGCAGGCCAAGCTGGAGCGCATCGTGGCCGCGGCGGGCGACCTTTTCGCCGCGCGCGGCGTCGACGACGTCACCACCCAGGAGATCGCCGACGCCGCCGACATCGGCACGGGCACGCTGTTCCTCTACGCCCGCACGAAGGGCGAGCTGCTCCTGCTCGTGCAGAACGCGCACTACGAGCAGGCCCTGGTGGAGGGGCGCGCGGCGGCCGAGGCGCGACCCGGAGCCCTCGACGGCGTGATGGCGCTCCTCGCCCCGATCGTCGAGTGCAACCGCGCACAGGTCGAGAACGGCCGCACCTACCTGCGCGAGATGCTCTTCGGCGACGCGCAGGAACCGCATCACGCGGAAGCGCTCCGCTTCGTCGCCGAGACGGAGCAGACGGTGACCGACCTCATCGCTTCGCGGACGGGACGCGACCACGACGACGCCGCCGTGCGGGCACGCCTGATCGCGGCGGCGATGTTCGTCACCATGGCATCCGCCGCCTCGCCCGACATCAGCGTGGCCGACATCCTCGCCTCCGTCCGGGCTCAGGCGTCCGTCGTCATCGAGGGCTGACGCCCGCGGTCACTCCGCCGGCGCCGTCAGCTCCGGATAGAGCGCCTCGACGGGCTGCGCCAGACTCGCCCGCACCTGCCGGGTCAGGTCGTCGGCCAGCACCTCGTAACGCCCCGCCTCGAGTCCGTCGAGCACCTGGCCGGCGAGGTCGGCGGGGGTGAGCTTCGGGCCGCTCGCGTGGGCGGCCATCGGGGTGTCGACGTAGCCCATGTGCACGCCCATGACGTGGACTCCCCGGGGGGCGAGTTCGAGGCGAAGGGAGTTGGTGGCCGACCACATCGCCGCTTTCGAGGCCGAGTAGACCCCGCCGAACGCGTACCACGAGGCGATCGAGTGGATGTCGACGAGCGCCGCTCCCGGGCGGCCCGAGATCACCGGAGCGAAGGCGCGGGCAACGCGCACGGGGCCGAAGAAGTTGACCTCCACGTTCGCGGCGATGTCGGTCTCGTCGATGTCGAGCAGGCTCGCCGTGGGCGGATTGGCCCCGGCGTTGTTGATCACGACGGTGACGTCGGATGCCGCCTCCACCGCCGCGCGGACGGATGCGGGGTCGGTGACGTCGAGGTGGAGCGGGACCACGCGCGGGTCGTCCCACGTCCGGGGCGTGCGCGCCGCGGCGTAGACCGTGGCTGCGCCGCGAGCGAGGGCGGCAGCGACCAGCTCGCGACCGATCCCCCCGTTCGCTCCGGTGATGAGGAGGACGGCGTCGTTCAGAGAGGGCATGTTCGACTCAGCTTTCGGTGCGGGTGAGGAAGGCGACGGCGACGGGGACGAACTCTCGCCAGTATTGGAAGATGCCGCCGTGGCCGGAGTTGGGATAGATGATCAGCTCGGATCCCGGCATCCGTCGATGCAGGTCGTGCGAGAGCACGCTCGGCACCATGCGGTCGTTGTCGCCGTTGGCGATGAGCACCGGGCCGTCGAACGCGGAGAGGTCGGACGGCGCCGACCGGCCGTAGCGGGCGATGGCCTTCAACTGCCTCCGGAATGCCGAGAGCGAAGCCGCCTTGTCGCGGTCCGTCGTGCGTTCTCGGAGTCGGGCCACGAACTCCTTGCCGGCCTTCTTGCCGACGGCGTCGCGGTTGAAGAAGAGGAACTCCTTGGGGTCGGCTCTCGCAATCAGCGCGCGGGCCATGTCGAGGTAGGTGGTGCGCGCGACCTTGTCGATGTCCTTCCCCCCGCGCGGGCCCGTGCCGGTGAGCACGAGCTTGCGGACGAGCCCCGGATGCCGCACCACGAGGTCTTGCGCGATCATGCCGCCCATCGAGAACGAGAAGACGTCCACCCGGGAGTATCCGAGAGCGCGGATGAAGGCGTGCGCGTCGTCGGCGGCCTCTTCGATGGTGGCGGGGACCACGCCGGTGGAGGCACCGACCCCGCGCTGGTCGAAGGTGATGACGTGGCGCTCGCGGGCGACGGCGTCGATCAGGCGCGGATCCCAGTTGTCGAGGGTGGCGGCCAGGTGAACGAAGAAGACCACGGGGATCTCCTCCTTCGGACCGAGCTCGCGGTAGGCGTAGGTGACGCCGGCGACGGCGATGGTCTTCGTGGGGGCGAGCGCGTACGCGGTGAGGACGCGGTCGTCGGAGGGGGTGGTCATGTTGCGTCGTCCTTCGATCTCGAGGAGGAGGTTTCGTGCGTCAGGCGCCGAGCACGACGGTCTTGCCGCGCGTGCCGCCGCGTTCGAGCGAGGCGAGGGCGGCGGGGGCCTCGTCGAACGCGTACGTGGCGCCGACGATTGGACGGATGACGCCCGCATCGACCAGGCCGGCGATCTGCGCCAACTGCGCGCCGTCGGCCCGCATGAAGAGGAACTCGTACCGCACGCCGAGCTTCTTCGCCTGGCTGCGCACCTTGCGGCTGAGTGCGCCGATCACCAGACGCAGCACCGGGTTCAGTCCGCGGCGGGAGGCGAACGCGGGGGTCGGGGGCCCGGCGATGCCGACCGCCGTTCCGCCCCGGCTCAGCACGCGCATCGACTTCTCGAGGTTCTCGCCTCCCAGGCTGTCGAGCACGAAGTCGTAGCCCGTCAGCTGCTCGGCGAAGTCCTGCGTGCGGTAGTCGATGACGACGTCGGCTCCCAGCTCGCGCAGGAAGTCGGCGTTGCGCCCCGAGGCGGTGGTGGCGACGGAGGCGCCCAGGTGCTTCGCGAGCTGGATCGCGATCGTCCCCACGCCCCCCGCCCCGGCGTGGATGAGCACCTTTTGCCCGGGCCCGACCTGACCGATCTCGACGAGCGCCTGCCAGGCGGTGAGCGCCACCAGGGGAAGAGAACCTGCTTCGGCCACGCTCACCGAGGTCGGCGCGAGTGCCACGTCGGCCTGATCGACGGCGATCCGCTCGGCGAGGGTGCCGATCCGATTGTCGCGCGGGCGGGCGAAGACCCGGTCCCCCGCCCGGAAGGACCGCACACGCGAGCCGACGCGGATCACGGTACCCGCGACGTCATGCCCGAGGATCACGGGGAAGGAGTACGGCAGGAAGGCCTTGAACTCGCCCTGACGCACCTTCTCGTCGAGCATGTTCAGCCCGGCGGCCTCGACCGCGATGAGCACGTCGTCGTCGCGCAACGTCGGCTCGGCCGCGTCGGCTTCGTGGAGGGGCGTGGTGTAGCCGTCGATGAGGAAAGCGCGCATGGATCTTCTCCTGGGTGGGATGGGTGGGTGTCAGCCGCGGAGGAAGGCGCGGATGCGTTCGGTGGTGCTGGTGGGGTCCTGCGATACGACGCCGTGGCCGGCGTCCGCGACGACGACCGCCTCGAGGTCGGGGAAGAGCGTCCGCAGCGAGGCCACGTTGGCCACGGGGACCAGGGCATCGGCGTCGCCGTGGAAGGCGAGCACGCGGTCGACGGCGGCGGGCACGGTCGGGGCAGCCTGCGCACCCCAGCGAGCCACGGCCCGCAACTGCGCACGGATGGCGCCGGGCGAGACCGCGCGTTCGCGGTCCACACGCGATCGCGCCAGTCGTTCCTGGTACGCGGATGCCGCTCTCCGTCCGGCCGGCGTACCGGTGAAGAACAGCACCGACGTCGTCGGGCGACGGAGCACGACGCTGCGCAGAATGCCGCGCACCATGACTCCCGTCATCCGGGTCAGCGCCGGACCCCCGGCCGGGCCGGTACCCGCGAGAACCGCACGGCGCACGAGGTCGGGCTCGCGCTGGATGATCGCCTGGGCGACCATCCCACCCATCGACAGGCCCAGCAGGTCGATCCGCGTCAGCCCCAGCGCGTGGATGGCGGCGATCGCGTCGGCCGCCATGTCGTCGAAGGAGTCGCGCACCCGGCCGGTCGAGTCGCCGACCCCGCGGTACCCGAGCAGGATCACGCGACGCTCGGCGGCGAGGGCGTCGACGACCTCCGGGTCCCACGCGTCGAGGTTCGCCCCCAGGTGGATGAGCGCCACGAGGGGGATCCGCGACTCGGGCCCCACCACGCGGATGGCGAGGTCGGCTCCGTCGACGCGCACCGTGCGCGTCGCCGCGTCGGCCACGCTCCGAGCGGCGTTCGCGTCGTGCTCGGTCATGAGCCGGGCTCCTGTCGGTCGGTCTCGCGGCGGACAATCCGAGCGAGTACACTCAATAATGAGCACACTCAGCAAACTTGTCAAGGAGGTGCGATGACCTCGCCCCCGTCGACGGGTCGCCGCGCACGCGCGATGGCCGACAAGCGTCGACGCATCACGGATGCCGCCACGGCGCTGTTCGCGCGGAAAGGCGCCGACGGCGTCACGACGCAGCAGATCGCCGACGAAGCCGACGTCGCGATCGGCACGCTGTTCCGCTACGCCGCGACCAAGGCGGAGCTGGTGATGATGGTGCAGAACGAGAAGTTCGCGGATGCCGTGGACCGCGGCATCCGGACCGCCTCTCTCGCCGCGCCCGCCGCGTCACCCGCCGAGGTGGTGATGACGCTGTTGTCACCGGTCATCGGATGCGTGCGCGAGCACCCCTCGAACGGCCGCATCTACCTGCACGAGCTCGTCTTCGGCGACCCCGCGGAGGAGCACCGGGCCGAGGGGCTCGCGCAGGCCTGGCGGTGGGAGTCCGCCGTCGCGGGC
Organism: Microbacterium sp. che218; assembly: GCF_040436305.1. Classification (NCBI taxonomy): domain Bacteria; kingdom Bacillati; phylum Actinomycetota; class Actinomycetes; order Micrococcales; family Microbacteriaceae; genus Microbacterium; species Microbacterium sp. che218. The sequence continues at coordinate 3,472,845 of NZ_AP031501.1, read as the reverse complement.
GTCGTGCGGCAGAAGACAGGGGCAGCTCCGGATACCGCGGCCACGGCGGCCCGCGTCGTCACGGCAATCGTGCACGTCACCCTGACCGCGACACTGCACCTCGCGGCATCCGACGACGAGGTACGCGACATCATCCGGCGACAGGTGAGCGTGCTGCTGCCCGGCCCGACCGGGTGCCCACGGGCGGCGGAGTGAGCGGAGGGGTGGCGGGGCTCAGGTCCGCAGAGGGGCACCGCTCGAGAACGCCGCCCGGGCGAACCGCTCGCCGATGAGGCGATGGGTGTCACCGTCGGGGTGCAGCCCGTCGGGCAGGGGATGCGCCGCGGCGTCTTCGGGGCCGTAGAGCGAGAGCCCGTCGAGGTAGTGCAGCGCCGGATCGTCGGAGCGGTCGGCGACGACGCGCGCGAGCACCTCGCGGATGACTTCGAGCGTCAGCGCGCCGCGCGCGACCTCGGCCGGGTCGCCGGTCGCGACGAAGCGCACCTCGCCGGAACGGAGCGCCTCGACGTCGAAGGCTCCCGGTCCGGGGGTCTTCTCGTGGACGCCGCAGAAGATCGGCGACACGACGAGCAGGGGCGTGTCGGGATGCCCCTCGCGAATCGTGTCGAGGAAGCCGTGCACGCCGGGCAGGAACGCTCGCGCCCGCATCGCGTCGGCGTTGACGACGTTGACGCCGAGCTTCAGGCTGATCACGTCGGCCGGAGTGTCGCGGATGACCCGCGCCATGAACGGGTCGAGCATCGCGCTCCCCCCGAAACCGAGGTTGTGCAGCTGCACGTCCGCCGCACGCGCGGCGACGACCGGCCAGATCTCGGTCGGGGCGGTGGCGTTCGACCCGTGGCTGATGGAACTGCCGTGGTGCACCCACCTCGGGCGCTCATCGGCGACGGCCGCCAGAGGCGCGTCGGCGTCCAGCGACACGAGATCGATCTGCTCGTTGTGGGGCACCCACATCTCGACGGTCTTCTCACCCGCCGGCAGGTCGGTCAGCACCACGAGGTCGTCGTCTCCGGGGCGCGGGGTCGCCGCCCCGGTGGCCATGTCGAGCTCGAGCGCATCACCGTTCACGAGCGCACGGCGCAGCACGAGGCGGTCATCGACGATCACGTCGACCATGCCGCGATCACGGTGCAGCCCTCGATACGAGACCCGCGTGGCGTGCAGGCGCAGCGTGACCGCCGTCGCCGCTGTGCGGAAACGCAGGTGGATGCCGGAGGGCTGGCGTTCCACCATCGAGAACTGGGCATCGGCCTCGCGCTCCCGAAAGGGCAGCGGCAGTCGGTGCAGACGCGCGCCGTGCGCGAGGGGCTCGAGGTCGACTCCCCCGCGGATCACGTCGAGGGTGAAGGGTGTGTCGATCACTGTGCGGCCTCCTCTGACCAGGTGGTGAGCAGAACGTCGAGTCGGTCGATGAGCGGCATCCACGATTCGTCGGCCGAGGGGGCGCTGTGGGCGAAAGCGCCGACGTGTTCGAGATGCAGGAAGCCGTTGAGGAACGACGAGATCAAACGGGTCGCGTGGACGCGGTCCGCCTCGGCGATGCCGTAGCCCCGCAGCACGGCGGCGAGGGCGCGGCTCGAGCGCGCCGCCTCGTCGCTGCGGACCACCGCCTCGCCCGCGCGACGCTGGAGACTCTCCCACCGGCCCGGGTACCGACGCGCGTAGTCGCGATGCACCTCGCAGAGGGCGGTCAGCGCATCGCGTCCGGCACGACCGGCAACGGCCTCCCCCGCTCGATCGCTCAGCTCGCCGAGGGCGAGGATCGTGATCCCGTCGCGGAGTGCGGCGAGGTCGCGCACGTGCCCGTAGAGGCTGGGCGTGCGCACGTCGAGTTCACGGGCGACCGCGGAGAGGGTCACCGCCGTCAGACCGGACGAGTCGGCGAGGTCGGCCGCGGTACGGATGACCGTGGAGGCGGTGAGGGTGGGGCGGGACATGCGAACAGCCTATACCCATTAGGCCCAGTCCTACTACTCGTAGCCTGCGGCTCGAGAAAGAAAGAAAACGGCCCCGCGCGATCACTCGCGCGGGGCCGTTCTCGAGAAGGGGTCAGAAGTCCCAGTCGTCGTCTTCGGTCGCCTCGGCCTTGCCGATGACGTACGACGAGCCCGAACCACTGAAGAAGTCGTGGTTCTCGTCGGCGTTCGGCGACAGGGCCGACAGGATCGCGGGGTTCACGTTCGTGACCGACGCAGGGAACATCGCCTCGTAGCCGAGGTTCATCAGCGCCTTGTTCGCGTTGTAGTGAAGGAACTTCTTCACGTCTTCGCTCAGTCCGACCGAGTCGTACAGGCTCTGCGTGTAGCCCACCTCGTTGTCGTAGAGCTCGTACATCAACGAGAACGTGTAGTCCTTGATGTCGTCGCGACGGGCCTGGTCGACCGTCTCGAGACCGCGCTGGAACTTGTAGCCGATGTAGTACCCGTGCACGGCTTCGTCGCGGATGATGAGGCGGATCAGGTCTGCCGTGTTGGTGAGCTTGGCGCGGCTCGACCAGTGCATCGGCAGGTAGAAGCCCGAGTAGAACAGGAACGACTCGAGCAGGGTCGAGGCGACCTTGCGCTTGAGCGGGTCGTCGCCACGGTAGTAGTCCATGACGATGCGCGCCTTCTTCTGAAGGAACTCGTTCTCGCTCGACCAGCGGAACGCCTCGTCGATCTCCTTCGTGGAGCACAGCGTCGAGAAGATCGACGAGTAGCTCTTGGCGTGCACCGACTCCATGAACGCGATGTTCGTGTAGACGGCCTCTTCGTGCGGGGTGATCGCGTCGGGGATGAGCGAGACCGCACCGACCGTGCCCTGGATGGTGTCGAGGAGCGTGAGCCCCGTGAACACGCGCATCGTGAGCGTCTGCTCCTCGGGGGTGAGCGTGTTCCACGACTGGATGTCGTTCGACAGCGGCACCTTCTCGGGCAGCCAGAAGTTGTTCACCAGACGGTTCCAGACCTCGAGGTCTTTGTCGTCCTGGATGCGGTTCCAGTTGATGGCCTGCACGTGGTTCAGCAACTGCAGCTTCTCAGCCATGTCGTTCCTGTGTCCTTGATCGATGAGGGGTCAGCGGCTCAGAGCATGCACGAGACGCACTCGGTCATGTCGGTGCCCTCGAGCGCCAGCTGACGCAGACGGATGTAGTAGATGGTCTTGATGCCCTTGCGCCAGGCGTAGATCTGCGCCTTGTTGATGTCGCGGGTGGTGACGGTGTCCTTGAAGAACAGCGTCAGCGACAGGCCCTGGTCGACGTGCTGCGTGGCCGCGGCGTACGTGTCGATGACCTTCTCGTAGCCGATCTCGTACGCGTCCTGGTAGTAGTCCAGGTTCTCATTCGTCATGAACGGAGCCGGGTAGTAGACGCGACCGAGCTTGCCTTCCTTGCGGATCTCGATCTTCGAGGCGATCGGGTGGATCGAGCTCGTGGAGTTGTTGATGTACGAGATCGAACCGGTCGGGGGCACCGCCTGCAGGTTCTGGTTGTAGATGCCGTGGGCCTGCACCGACGCCTTCAGCTCGCGCCAGTCGTCCTGCGTGGGGATCTGGATGCCGGCGAACAGCTCCTTGGCCTTGGCCGTCTCGGGCTCCCACACCTGGTCGGTGTACTTGTCGAAGAACTCACCCGACGCGTACGTCGAGTTCTCGAAGCCGTCGAAGGCCGCGCCGCGCTCGATCGCGAGGCGGTTCGATGCCCGCAGCGCGTGGAAGAGCACCGTGTAGAAGTAGATGTTCGTGAAGTCGATGCCCTCTTCGGAGCCGTAGTACACGTGCTCACGAGCGAGGTAGCCGTGCAGGTTCATCTGACCGAGGCCGATGGCGTGCGAGCGGTCGTTACCGTCTTCGATCGAACGCACCGAGGCGATGTGGCTCTGCACGCTCACCGCGGTGAGGGCGCGGATCGCGGTCTCGACCGTGAGGCCGAGGTCGCCGCCGTCCATCGCCAGCGCGATGTTCATCGAGCCGAGGTTGCAGGAGATGTCCTTGCCGATGGTGTCGTACGAGAGGTCTTCGTTGTACGTCGTCGGGGTGTTGACCTGCAGGATCTCCGAGCACAGGTTCGACATGTTGATGCGACCGGCGATCGGGTTGGCCTTGTTCACCGTGTCTTCGAACATGATGTACGGGTAGCCCGACTCGAACTGGATCTCGGCGAGGGTCTGGAAGAACTCGCGCGCGTTGATCTTCGTCTTCTTGATGCGCGGGTCGTCGACCATCTCGCGGTACTTCTCGGTGACCGAGATGTCGCCGAAGGGCTTCTTGTAGACCTTCTCGACGTCGTACGGCGAGAAGAGGTACATGTCCTCGCCGTTCTTGGCGAGCTCGAACGTGATGTCGGGGATGACGACACCCAGCGACAGCGTCTTGATGCGGATCTTCTCGTCGGCGTTCTCGCGCTTGGTGTCGAGGAAGCGCAGGATGTCGGGGTGGTGCGCGTTGAGGTACACCGCACCGGCGCCCTGACGCGCGCCGAGCTGGTTGGCGTAGCTGAAGCTGTCTTCGAGCAGCTTCATGACGGGGATGATGCCCGACGACTGGTTCTCGATCTGCTTGATCGGCGCACCCGCCTCGCGGATGTTCGACAGCAGCAGGGCCACGCCGCCGCCGCGCTTCGACAGCTGCAGGGCGGAGTTGATGCCGCGGGCGATCGACTCCATGTTGTCTTCGATGCGCAGGAGGAAGCACGACACGAGCTCGCCGCGCTGCGCCTTGCCGGCGTTGAGGAACGTGGGGGTCGCGGGCTGGAAGCGACCCGAGATGATCTCGTCAACCAGCTGCACGGCGAGACGCTGGTCGCCGTCGGCGAGGGCGAGGGCGGTCATGACGACGCGGTCCTCGAAGCGCTCGAGGTAGCGCTTTCCGTCGAAGGTCTTGAGCGTGTAGCTCGTGTAGTACTTGAACGCACCGAGGAAGGTCTCGAAACGGAACTTCGCACCGTAGGCGCGGTCGTTGAGCTCCTGGATGAAGTCCATCGAGTACTTCGCGAGCACGGTGGGCTCGTAGTACTCCTTCTCGACGAGGTAGTCGAGGCGCTCCTTGAGCGAGTGGAAGAACACGGTGTTCTGGTTGACGTGCTGCAGGAAGTACTCCCGCGCCGCCCGCTTGTCGGCGTCGAACTGGATGTTGCCGTCGGCGTCGTACAGGTTCAGCATCGCGTTGAGGGCGTGGTAATCCATTCCCTCGAATCGCGCCTCGGTCTTCACGTCCACGTCGGTCAGCTCAACTTCCACCATCGTTCCAATCCCTCGGTGACCCGCTCGACATCGTCGGGGGTGCCGAAAACTTCCAGCCGGTATAGGTGCGGCACCGCGCATTTGCGCGCGATGATGTCTCCGGCGAGGCAGAAGGCGTCGCCGAAGTTCGTGTTCCCCGCGGAGATGACCCCGCGGATGTTGCGTCGGTTCCGCTCCTCGTTGAGGAACCGGATGACCTGCTTGGGGACCGCGCCCTTCTCGACGCCCCGGCCGGCACCCCCACCGTAAGTGGGGGTGACAAGCACGAAGGGTTCGTCGACGTGAAGGGGCGGATCGGTCGGCCGGAGCGGGATGCGCACGGCCCGCTTGCCGAGCTTCTCGATGAAACGTGCGGTGTTGCCCGACACGCTCGAGAAGTAGACCAGCAGCGGAGCCTCGGTCGCCGACATGACAGCGCTCATGACGAAGGTCTCAGAGCGTGTCGCGGGATCAGGCGAGTCGCGAAGCGAGCTCGTCGATCTTGTCGGGACGGAAGCCCGACCAGTGGTCCTCGTCGGTGATGACGACGGGGGCCTGAAGGTACCCGAGCGACTTGACCTGCTCGAGGGCCGACGGGTCTTCGGACAGGTCGAGCACGTTGTACTCGATGCCCTTCGAATCGAGTGCGCGGTACGTCGCGGTGCACTGGACGCAGGACGGCTTGGTGTAGACCGTGATCGCCATGTCGTTCTCTCTCTCCCCTGGAAAATCTTCGTCCGGACGGGCAGGGCTCGCCGGGACCTCAATACTACATATGGGGACGGACATCGGAAGGCACCACAAGGGGTAGTAGTTACATCGATGTGATTTTCCACCGTCTCTCCCCATGTACAACACAGGTTGTCCACGATTTCATCCACAGATCGACCCCCTCTTCTCGCTCTGTTAACAGGCGCGATTCCGCGGTTCTCGCGTCGTCGTCCGTCGTCTGTCCACAGATCGGACGCTAGACGGGGGTTCCGACATCGCACAGGCGGTGGAATCTCGACTCCGGCGTGTCGCGGCGTGTCGCGGCATCCGTCGATCGGCACCGCTCGGCGGGTGTCGGAGGTCGGCGGTAGCGTTGTGCGGTGGCCGGCTACCGCGAACTCCTCAGAACCCCTGGCGTGGGGCGCATCATCGCCGCGCAGCTGACCGCGCGCTTCCCCAACGGCATGACGAGCCTGGCCGTCCTGCTGCACATCGAGCACGTCACGGGGTCGTACGGCGCCGCCGGTCTCGTGCTGGCCGCCACGAGCCTCGGGCAGGCCGTCGCCGGTCCCGTCACCAGCCGGTGGATGGGCCGCTGGGGCATGCGCCGGGTGCTCTCGGTCACGCTCCTCGTGTGCGCGGCGGCGATCGCGACCCTCGCGCTGATCGAGATGCCGCTCCCCCTCTACATGACGCTCGGCCTGATCGCGGGCCTGTCCACACCGCCGGTGCAGTCGGCCGTGCGCACCATCTACCCGAAGATGGTCCCCTCCAAGCAGCTGACACCCCTGTACTCGCTCGACGCCTCGCTGCAAGAGATCATCTGGGTGCTCGCGCCCGTGCTCATCACCCTCGTCGCGACGCAGATCGGCACGGTGCCCGGGCTGCTGCTCGTCGTGGTCATCCTCATCGGCGGCGGCGCGTGGTTCATCCTCAGCCCCGAGGTCGGGCGCGTGCGCATCCCGCGCAGCCGCCGGGGTCTCGGTCGCGTTCTCGCCAAGCCGCCCGTGATCCTCGCCACGGCCACCGGCTTCCTCCTCATCGGCGCGTGCTCGGCCGTCGAGGCCGGTGTCGTGGCCACGTTCGACCACGGCGGTCTCGAGGCGGGGCTCATCCTCGCCGTCTTCGCCGTCGGCAGCCTCGCCGGCGGCCTCTCGTTCGGGCACATCCCGATCGGCCGCTGGGCGATGGCCCGTCGCTTCGCGATCGTGGCGGTCGGGCTCTCGCTCACCGTCTTCTCGCTGAACGCGTGGTGGATCGGTGCGACCCTCCTCGTCGCCGGCGCCGGCATCGCCCCCGCGCTGGCCGTGATGTTCGCCATGACCTCCGCGAGCGTGCGCTTCAGCGAAACCGCCGAGGCCTACGGATGGATCGGCACCGGGCAGCTGATCGGCGCGGCGGCCGGGTCGGCCGTGGCCGGCTTCCTCGTCGACGGCGTCGGCCCGACCGGCGCGTACGTGGCGGCGGCGGGCTTCGCCGTGGCCGGGTTCATCGTGTCGGTGATCTTCGTGCGCGGGTTCCCCGACCTGCGCCACCGCGACGCCAGCCCCATCCCCGACACCGAGCCGGTTCCCACCATCACCTGAGCGGATGCCGGGGTGTCCGGCATCCGGAACATGTCCGTCGGCGGCGGCTCAGTGCGTACGACGCAGCAGCTCGAGCACGGCGAGCGCGTAGGCGTCGGCGGGTTCGGGGTGATCGAACACGATCGTGGATCCACCGACCGCGATCTCGACCTCGTAGGTGTCGGAGAGGCGGCGGAGCGAGCGGAAGGTGGAGCGCAGCAGCTCGCGCAGCTGCGATTCCGACGGCAGCCACAGGGCGTCCTCGGTCGCGACCGAGTCGAGCGCCCACTCGGTGGTGCCGTTGAACGCGAGGATGCGACCCGTCGGATAATCGCGCGGCTCGACGGTCATCTCGCTCACGGTGAAGACGTCGGCGTCGAACTCCGGCTCGTCGAGCTGGAAGCGGTCCCCCGAGCGCGGATGCCACGCGAGTCCGGCTTCGCGGAGGGCCAGGGCCATCTCGGTCGAGATCATGGCATCCATTCTGGGGGCCGTCGGGGCGATCGGGCCGACATCACCCGAAGCGGTTCGGCTAGCGGACGCTACCCCCACCCCGATGTCGGTGGTCCCGAGCACAATGGATGCCATGACCTCGTTCGATCCGGCTCGGTTCCTGCCCGATGACCTGCTGGCCCGCATCCGCGAGCGAGCCGTGGTGCACGACCACGAGAACACCTTCCCGCACGACGACCTCGACGAGCTGCGCGCGGCCGGCTACCTGAGCATCCTGGTGTCGACCGAGCACGGCGGCGCGGATCTGAGCCTCGCCGAGGCCTCGGTGCTGCAGCAGCGGCTCGCGGGGGCTGCCCCGGCGACGGCCCTCGCGATCAACATGCACCTCGTCTGGACGGGCGTCGCCAAAGTGCTGCGCGATCGGGGCATCGACGATCTGGCCTTCGTCGAAGAGGGGGCCGTCGCGGGCGAGGTGTTCGCCTTCGGCATCAGCGAGGCCGGCAACGACCTGGTCCTGGCCGGGAGCGACACCGTGGCGCGTCCCGACGGCGAGGGCGGCTACACGTTCACGGGGACGAAGATCTTCACCTCGCTGTCGCCGGTGTGGAACCACCTCGGTGTGCACGGCCTCGACACCGAGTCGCCCGACGGCCCGAAGACGGTGTTCGCCTTCCTCGACCGCACCGACGAGGTCGTCACGCGCGACGATTGGGACACCCTCGGCATGCGCGGCACGCAGAGCCGCACCACCGAGCTCCGCGGGGCGCACGCCCCCGCCGACCGCGTCGTGCGCCGGATCGACCCGGGTCCCACGCCCGATCCGCTCGTGTTCGGCATCTTCGCCGTCTTCGAGATCCTGCTCGCGTCGGTGTACACGGGCATCGCGCGGCGCGCGCTCGACCTCGCGGTCGAGGCCGCCACCGCGCGCACCTCGAAGAAGACCGGCACCATCTACGCCAACGACCCCGACATCCGCTGGCGCATCGCCGACATGGCGCTTGCCTACGACGCCATGCCTCCCCAGCTCGCCGCGCTCGCGAACGACGTCGACTCGCTCGCCGATCACGGGCCGCGGTGGTTCTCGCTGCTCTCCGGCGTGAAGTACCGCGCCGTGGCGATGGCGAAAGAGGTGGTCGACGACGCCGTCCTCGTCGGCGGCGGCGCGGCGTACTTCTCGCGTCATGAGCTGAGCCGCCTGTACCGCGACGTGCTGGCCGGCATGTTCCACCCGTCCGACGCCGAGTCGGCGCACGCGACGACCGCCACCGCGTGGCTCGGTCCGGTGACCTCCTGATGGCGCGCACGCCCACGCGCGCTCTGAGCCCGGCCGATCAGGAGCGCCGTCGCGCTCTGCGCGTCATGAAGGGGGTCGCCCTCGGTGCGCTGGTGGCGATGGCCATCGTCTTCGCCGTGTCGTTCTCGCTGCAGCGCGAGGTGGAGTGGCTGCAGTACGTGCGCGCCGCCGCCGAAGGCGGCATGGTCGGTGCCCTCGCCGACTGGTTCGCCGTCACCGCGTTGTTCCGGCACCCCTTGGGTCTGCCGATCCCTCACACGGCGATCATCCCGCGCCGCAAAGACGAGATCGGTCGGCAACTGGGCGAGTTCGTCGAGACGAACTTCCTCGAGGGCGACGTCGTCCGCACCAAGCTCGAGTCCACACCGCTCTCGGCTCGCGCCGGTGCATGGCTGGCCGAGCCCGCCCACGCCGAACGCGTCGCCGCAGAGGGGGCGACGCTCGCCTCGAGCGTGCTCACCGCGCTGAGCGACGACGATGTGCAGGGCCTCATCGAAGACCTCGCCCGCGAGCACCTCCTCTCGCCCGACTGGGGCCCCTCGATCGGAGGGTGGCTCGAACGGGTCGTGTCGTCGGGAGCGCACCACGGGGCGGTCGACCTCGCCCTCGACAACATCGCCGTGTGGCTGGGCAACAACCGCGACACCTTCCAGGGCCTCGTGTCCCGACGCCTGCCGGCGTGGGTACCGAGCATGGCGGCGCGCCTCGTCGACGACACCGTCTATCGCGAGGCGGTCCAGTTCGTCGACGCCGTGCGCGCCGACCCCCGCCACCAGGCGCGTGGAGCGATCGACGGCTACCTCGGGCGTCTCGCCGACAACCTGCAGCACGACCCGTCCACGATGGTGCGCCTCGAAGAGGCGAAGGCCGCGGTGTTCGACAGCCCGCGCGTGCGTCAATTGGCCGCCGATGCGTGGAATACCGCGAAGGCCGGGCTGCTCCGCTCGCTCGGCGACCCCGACAGCGCCCTCCGGCGCCGCGCCACGGCCGCCCTCGCCGAGGTCGGCGAGCGTCTGCAGCGCGACGAGGTCCTGCAGAAGCGCGTCGACGGCTGGGTCACCGACGCGGCCGTGTTCGTGGTGGGCCGCTACCGGCACGACATCGCCTCGATCATCACCGACACCGTCGAGCGGTGGGACGCCGAAGAGACCACCGAGAAGATCGAGCTGATGGTCGGACGCGACCTGCAGTACATCCGCCTCAACGGAACAATCGTCGGCGCCCTCGCGGGGCTCGTGATCTTCACCGTCGCCCACGTGATCTGGGGTTCGTGAGCGGGCTCACGGTGGCGCGCCGAAATCCGTCGCGTCGCACCGCCCTGCGGCGCAGCAGGGTGAGTAGCCTGGGGCGCGTGAGTGACGGAACGGACGCCGAGTCGCTCTTCACGTACGGCACGCTGCAGTCGTCCGACGTGCAACTCGACACGTTCGGACGCCGTGTCGACGGCGACGACGACGCACTGACAGGTTTCCGTCTCGAATGGATCGACGCCACCGGCGTCCATGATCCCGGCGGTGTCGACACCGCCTCGGCTCTGGCTGATCGCCATCGTGCGCTGCGGCGCACCGACGACCCGCGCGATCGCGTGTTCGGCAGCGTGCTGCAGCTCACGGCAGACGAACTCGACGCGGCCGACGAGTACATGGCGACCGTCTCGCGGCGCACGCGGGTCACTCTGTCGAGCGGCGCCGAGGCATGGGTCTACGTCGCCGTATGACCGCCCTGTCCGTCGATCCGCTCTGGCCCCGCGCCGGAGACTGGCCCGTCCCCTCGCCCGACACGGTTGCGGATGCCGCTCTGCTCGGCGTCCCCGCCTGGCGCACGTCACTGTCGCCCACGGGCGCCGGCGAAACGCCCGCGGCGGTTCGCGCGGCACTCCGCCGCTTCTCGCCCACGCTGATGGGTCGGCCACCGGTCTCGCTCGACGACGTCCTGAGCATCGTCGATGCCGGCGACGTCACCGAACCCGACGGCCAGGAGGGCGAACAGCGCGTGCGCGACGCCGTCGCCGACCTCAGCGCCGCACGCATGGTGATCGCCCTCGGCGGCGACAACTCCGCGACCTACGCGGTCGCTCAAGGACGCCGCGCCCGCGGGCTCATCACCCTCGACGCCCACTTCGACCTGCGCGACGGCGAATCGAACGGATCCCCCGTACGCCGGCTCATCGCCGACGGGCTCGATCCCTCGCGCATCGTGCAGATCGGCATCGCCGACTTCACGAACTCCGCGGCCTACGCACAGCGCGCGAACGAGGCGGGCATCACCGTCATCACCCTCGACGAGCTCCGCCGTCGCGGCATCGACACGGTGATCGCCGACGCTCTGCGCATCGCCGGAGCGGGCTCCGCGTCGGCCGACGCCGGCGGCATCCACCTCGATGTCGACGTCGACGTGTGCGACCGCTCGGTCGCACCGGGGTGCCCGGCGAGCGTTCCCGGAGGCCTCGCCGCGTGGGAGCTGCGCGCTCTCGTGCGCGGCCTCTCCCGCGACTCCGGCGTGATCAGCGCCGACATCGTCGAGGTGGATGCCACGGCAGACACCGCCGACGCCCGCACCGTGCGCCTGGCCGCGCTGTGCGTTCTGGAGATCCTGGCAGGAATGGCGGAAAGACGATGATCCAACTCATCCTCGCGCGGCACGCGAAATCGGACTGGGCCGACGAAGGCCTCGACGATCACGAGCGTCCGCTCAACGATCGCGGTCGCCGCGACGCACCGGCGATGGCGCGGATGGTCGTGCGCAAGGGCGTCCGACCGGAGACCGTGCTGTCGAGCACGGCCGTGCGCGCAAGGGAGACGGCGCAGTTCTTCGCGAAAGCGTTCGACGCCGAGGTCACCGAGCTCGCCGAGCTGTACCTGGCCGACCCCGCGCAGATTCTCGCGTCCGCGCGCGCCGCAGGGGTCGACGAGCTGATGGTCGTCGCGCACGACCCCGGCATGAGCGCCCTCGTCTCGCGTCTCGCCGACCGCGACGAGCGCATGGTCACGTGCGCCGTGGCGATCTTCACCTGGCACGACGGCACGTGGGACGACGTCGACGCGACCCCTCCCGACGAGTTCGAGCTGCTGACGCCCTGAGGCCGGCCCGGGCCGTCTGGCCCCGCCGGGTTGCCTCACCTCCTCGCCGACCCGCCGTCCTGCGGACCTCAGCCCCGACACGCCGTCCCGCGCGACCCGGCACCCGGCGTGTCGCCCGCGGCATCCGCACGACGGCATACTCCGGCGGGACCCCGCCGACCCGCCGTCCCGCGGACCTCAGCCCCGACACGCCGCCCCGCGCGACCCGGCACCCGGCGTGTCGCCCGCGGCATCCGCACGACGGTCCAGCCCGGCCCGCCGAGCGGCCCCGCCGTCCGCCCGCGCGACGCCTCAGACCTCGGCCCCGTCCTTCCACACCGTCCGCACGAGGGGCGTGCCCGGCCGGTAGGCGAGGTGCACGCGGGTCGGCGCCTCGAGCAGCACGAGGTCGGCGCGCGCTCCGGGCCGGATCACTCCCACGTCGGTGCGGCGCAGCGCGCGGGCACCTCCGGCAGTCGCCGCCCACACGGCCTCGGCCACCGTCATTCCCATCTCGCGCACGGCCAGGGCGATCATGAGCGGCATCGAACTGGTGAAGCTCGATCCGGGGTTGCAGTCGCTCGCGAGAGCGACGGTCACGCCCGCGTCGATCAGCCGTCGTGCGTCGAGGTACGGCTGCCGCGTCGAGAACTCCACCCCCGGCAGCAGGGTCGCCACGGTGTCCGAGCCGGCGAGCGCGGTGACGTCGTCGTCGGTGAGGTACGTGCAGTGGTCCACCGCCGCGGCGCCGAGCTCGACGGCGAGGGCCGCTCCCCCGCCGAAGCCGAGCTGGTTCCCGTGCACCCGGATGCCGAGACCCGCGGCACGGCCCGCCTCGAGCACCCGGCGGCTCTGAGTCGGCGTGAACGCGCCCTCCTCGCAGAACACGTCGATCCACCGCGCGTGCGGAGCCACCGCGTCGAGCATGTCGCCGACCACGAGCTCGACGTAGTCGTCGCCCCGCCCGGCGTATTCCGCCGGCACGACGTGCGCGCCGAGGAAGGTGACCTCGGCGGTGACCTCGCTCGCGAGGCGCGCGAGACGCGTCTCGGTCTCGACGTCGAGCCCGTAGCCGGTCTTGATCTCGAGGGTGGTCGTCCCCTGCGCTCGGCACTCCCTGACCAGGGCTGCGAGCCGCGCGCGCAGCTCGTCGTCGGATGCCGCTCGGGTCGCGGCGACAGTGGTGCGGATACCCCCCGCGGCATACGACTCACCGGCCATCCGGGCCGCGAACTCCTCCGCTCGGTCGCCGCCGAAGGCCAGATGGGTGTGGCTGTCGACGAAGCCGGGGATGACGGCGCGACCCTCGGCATCCACCACCGGAACGTCGGTCGGAGTGGCATCCGCCGACCCCACCCACTCGACCCGTCCGTCCCGAACGAGCACGGCGGCACCGCGCAGGGTTCCACAGGCATCACCCGGGGCCGCGACGTTCGTCGTCAGCTCCCCGATGTTCGTCAGCACGAACGCGCGGCCGACCCGCTCGGAACCGCTCACCACATCGGCACCGTCAGGCCGCGCTCGGCCGCCACCTCGCGGGCGCGGTCGTAGCCGGCATCCACGTGACGCATGACCCCCGTGCCGGGGTCGTTGACGAGCACGCGGGCGAGTTTCTCGGCGGCGAGCTCGGTGCCGTCGGCGACGCACACCTGTCCGGCGTGGATGCTGCGGCCGATCCCCACCCCACCGCCGTGGTGGATCGACACCCACGACGCCCCGCTCGCGGTGTTCAATAGCGCGTTGAGCAGGGGCCAGTCGGCGATGGCGTCGGACCCGTCGGCCATGGCCTCGGTCTCGCGGTAGGGAGAGGCGACCGATCCCGCGTCAAGGTGGTCGCGGCCGATCACGATGGGCCCCGACAGCTCGCCCGAGGCCACCATCTCGTTGAACTTCAGGCCCGCGAGGTGGCGCTCCTGGTAGCCGAGCCAGCAGATGCGCGCGGGCAGCCCCTCGAAGTGCACCTGCTTTCCCGCCTTGTCGAGCCAGCGGTGAAGAGCGGCGTCTTCGGGGAAGAGCTCGGCCACGGCGCGGTCGGTCTTGGCGATGTCTTCCGGGTCTCCCGAGAGCGCGACCCAGCGGAACGGTCCCTTTCCCTCGGCGAAGAGCGGGCGGATGTACGCGGGCACGAAGCCGGGGAACGCGAACGCGCGGTCGTACCCGCCGAGTTCGGCCTCGCGACGGATCGAGTTGCCGTAGTCGAACACCGCCGCCCCGGCATCCTGGAACCCCACCATCGCCTTCACGTGGGTCGCCATGCTTTCGCGCGCGCGGCGGGTGAAATCCTCGGGGTCACGGGCGGCTTCGGCCTGCCACTGGTCGACCGACACACCGATCGGCAGGTACGACAACGGGTCGTGCGCGCTCGTCTGGTCGGTGACGATGTCGATCCGGATGCCGCGGGCCAAAAGCTCCGGGAACACCTCGGCCGCGTTTCCCTCGACGCCGACCGACAGCGCCTCGCCCGCCTCGCGTGCGGCGCTCACCCGTTCGATGGCCGTGTCGAGGTCGGGAGCGACCTCGTCGAGGTACCCGTGGGCGACACGACGGTCGAGGCGCGTGCGGTCGACGTCGACGATGAGCACCGCCCCGCCGTTCATCGTGACGGCGAGCGGCTGCGCCCCGCCCATGCCGCCGCACCCGGCGGTCAGGGTGAGGGTTCCTCTCAGGTCGCCCGCGGGAGCCGCCGGCCCGGTGGCTGAGCCTGTCGAAGCCCGACCGAGCGAGCGCGCGACGGCCGCGAACGTCTCGTACGTGCCCTGCAGAATGCCCTGCGTGCCGATGTAGATCCACGACCCGGCCGTCATCTGGCCGTACATGGTGAGCCCGAGCTCTTCGAGCTTGCGGAACTCGGGCCAGGTCGCCCAGTCGCCCACGAGGTTCGAGTTGGCGATAAGCACGCGCGGCGCCCACTCGTGCGTGCGGAACACGCCGACCGGCTTGCCCGACTGCACGAGCAGCGTCTCGTCGGGCTCCAGCTCGTCGAGGGTCCGCACGATCGCGTCGTACGCCGCCCACGACCGCGCGGCCCTGCCCGTGCCGCCGTAGACGACGAGGTCGTCGGGGCGCTCGGCGACCTCAGGGTCGAGGTTGTTCATGAGCATGCGCTTCGCGGCCTCGGCGCCCCAGCTCTTCGCGGTGCGCTCCGAGCCACGCGCCGCGCGGATCGGGCCGTGCGGGGCGGATGCCGACGCGGCGGCATCTGGAACGGGGGAAGCCTGCGCGGGGTTCATGGTGTCGGTCATTGCGTGATCTCCTTCGATCGAGGCGGAAAGCGGATGCGGTACGTCAGGCGAGGGCGGCCCGGGCTACCGCGCCCGAGGCGACGAGCTCGGTGACCGCCTCGATCTCGGGCGAGACGAAGCGGTCGGGGCCGGGGCCTTCGACACGCGTGCGGACGAGGTCGCGCACGGCGCCGGTGGCCGCCGCGGGCTCGAGCGGAGCGCGCAGGTCGAGGGCGCGGCATCCGGTGAGCACTTCGATCGCCAGCACGCGGGCGAGCCCGTCGATCGAGCGACGGAGTTTGCGGGCACCCGCCCAGCCCATCGAGACGTGGTCCTCCTGCATGGCGCTCGAGGGGATCGAGTCGACCGAGGCGGGGGCGGCGAGGCGTTTGAGCTCCGACACGATCCCGGCGGCGGCGTACTGCGCGATCATCAGGCCCGAGTCGACCCCCACCTCGTCGGCGAGGAACGGCGGCAGCCCGTTGCTGCGGGCGACGTCGAGCGCGCGGTCGGTGCGGCGCTCCGACATCGAGGCCACGTCGGCGACCGCGATCGCGAGGAAGTCGAGCACGTACGCGACGGGGGCGCCGTGGAAGTTGCCGTTCGACTCGACGCGCCCGTCGACGGTGACGACGGGGTTGTCGACGGCGGATGCCAGCTCGCGCTCGGCGACCTGCACCGCGTGGGTCATCGTGTCGCGCGCGGCGCCGTGCACTTGGGGGGCGCAGCGCAGGGAGTAGGCATCCTGCACGCGGGTGCACTCGGGGCCGCGGTGGCTCGCGACGATCGGCGAGCCGGCGAGGAACGCGCGGAGGTTCGCCGCGGATGCCGCCTGCCCCAGCTGCGGGCGAAGCGCCATGAGGTCGGCCGCGAACACGGCATCCGTCCCCAACTGCGATTCGATCGAGATCGCCGCCGAGACGTCGGCCGTGGTGAGCAGCATCTCGAGGTCGTGCAGGGCCAGCAGCAGCATGCCGAGCATGCCGTCGGTGCCGTTGATGAGCGCGAGGCCTTCCTTCTCGCGCAGGGCGACCGGGGCGATCCCCACGGCAGCGAGGGCGTCGGCGGCGGATCGCCGATCGCCGGCGGCGTCACGCACCTCGCCCTCGCCCATCACCGCGAGGGCCACGTGCGACAGGGGCGCGAGGTCGCCCGAGCAGCCGAGGGAGCCGTACTCGCGCACGACCGGGGTGATCCCGGCGTTGAGCAGGGCGGCGTAGGTCTCGACCACGACGGGGCGCACCCCCGTGGGACCGGTCGCGAGGGTCTGCAGGCGCAGCAGCATGAGGGCGCGAACCACCTCGCGCTCCACCTCGGAGCCGGTGCCGGCGGCGTGCGAGCGGATGAGGCTCGCCTGCAGCTGAGCGCGTCGGTCCTCGGCGATGAAGGTCGTCGCCAGCGCTCCGAAGCCGGTCGAGATGCCGTAGTGCGGCTGCGGGTCGTCGGCGAGCGCCTCGATGAGGGCGCGGGTGTCGGCCACGCGCTGCAGGGCATCGTCGTCCACCGTCACCCGCGCGTCGTGTCGCGCCACGGCGACGACGTCCTGAGGGGTGAGGGGCTGGGATCCGACGGTGACGCTCGAGTTCATACGCCGATTCCATCGCGCGCACTGTCGCGCGACGACGGGGTTCTGGCATCCTGTGTCTGTCATGCCAGACATTCCCCGCCCGCAGGTCCCCGCCGCCGATCAGACGCTGCGGATCCTTTCGCTGCTCGCGCGCCAGCCCGGCCCGATGGCCGCACAGTCGATGGCGACGACCCTCGGCATCCCGCGTTCGAGCGTCTATCACCTGCTCGCGACCCTCGAGCAGCACGGCTACGTCGTGCACCTGCCCGGGGATCGCCGCTGGGGCCTCGGCACCGCGGCGTTCGAGCTCGGCGGCGGATACGCCCGGCAACAGCCCCTCGCCCGCCTCGGCCGTCCGCTGCTGGCGGGGCTCTCCGACCGAGTCGGCGAATCGGCCCACCTCGCCGTGCTGGCCGGACGAGATGTGCTGTACATCGTCGAAGAGCGCGCCCCGCGCCGCCCCGCGCTCGTGACCGACGTCGGCGTGCGCCTGCCCGCCCACCTCACGGCCACGGGACGGGCCATGCTCGCGGCGCTCCCCCGCGAACAGGTGCGGGCGTTGTTTCCGGATGCCACGGCCCTCACCCAGCGCCACGGCGCGGGCCCCGCAACCCCCCGTGAGCTGCGCGAGGTGCTCCGCCTCGTGAGGGCGGACGGCCACGCGAGCGAGAACGGCGAGGTCACCCCCGGATTCGCCTCCGTCGCCGCCGCGGTGCTCGACCATGCCGGGTGGCCCGCCGCGGCCGTGGCGATCACGTGGCCGGCCGACGGACCCCCGCGCGATGCCGCGGCGCTGGCGTCAGCGGCATCCGGAACCGCCGCCGAGCTCGCCCGCCGCATCGGCCGACCGGCCTGACGCGCGGTCGGGGCGAGTTTCGTCGTTCGGGGCAGGAAATTCTCGCCCCAAACGACAGATCCCGCCCCAAACCGCCCCTCAGCCGCCACCGCCCACCCCAGCGCCTCAGCGCACGACGAGGCGCGGCTCCACCAGCACGTGCGCCGCGCCCGCCGTCGGCGCGCGGGGGGCGACGACCGTGCCGTTCTCGCCCATGAGCAGGTCGAGGGCTCCGGATGCCACTTTCTCGGGCAACTGCTCGACGCTCGACAGGCCGAGCGCCTCCACCGCGGGGGTGTTGTCGAAACCGATGACCGTGATGTCGCTCCGGCCGGCGAGGGTCACGGCGAGGTGCGCGCCGATCGCGAGGGAGTCGCTCGCGCACACGATGCCCGTCACGCCCGGGTCGGCGGCGAGGCCGGCGGCGACCACGTCGCGAGCCGCCGAGACGTTCTCTTCGACGACCCATCGCGGTCCCGAGGCCGCGCTCTCGCGCCACCCGCGTTCGCGTTCGTCGCCGGTGCCCGACCCGGCGGGCCACCCGAGGAAGGCGATGCGCTGGCTGTCCTGCGCCAGCAGGTGCGCAGTCGCCGCGCGCGTGCCCGCCGCGCCGTCGACGTCGACCCAGAGGTGCGCGGGGGCTTCGACGTCGTCCTCGCCCCACGGCCGTCCGAACGACACGAACGGCAGGGCGCGGTCGAGCAGCCACCCCGTGCGCGGGTCGCCGTGGAAGGTGCCGGTGATGACGACGGCATCCACCTCTCCCCCCTCGATCAGGTCGCCGAGGCGGGCGATCTCCTCTTCGGGCGTGCGCGCGGCGTACAGCAGCACGCGCATGTCGCGCTCGCCCGCGCGTTCGGTGAGGGCGTGCACGAAGCGGTCGAGCACGACGCCCGAGATCCCCCCGGCGTACGGATCGAGGTGGATGCCGATGGTGGAACTCCGACGCGTGCGCAGGCGGCGCGCGGCGGCGTGGGGGCGGTAGCCGAGCTCGGCGATCGCGGCTTCGACGCGTAGACGGGTGGCCTCGCGCACGATGTCGGGGGTGTTCACGACGTTCGACACGGTCTGCCGCGAGACCCCGGCGACGCGTGCGACGTCGTCGACGGTGGGCGCCTTCGCCATGTCTCGTCTCCCCCGTGCCGTGGCCGGTGCCCCACGGCATCCGGTTTTCCGATCCTCCGGCGCCTCCGCGATCCGCGACGACGGCGGGTGCAGGCCGGGCGGCCAGACCGACAGCCTAAGCGGGCGGGCAACCGCTTGACAGGAAACGCCGCCGTTCTTTACCGTTGTCGGACCGTCATTTGAACGATCAAACCGACGGCCCTCCGAGCACCCGGAGGGGTCGCATGCCTCATCGAAGGAGAGAGACACATGACACGGCACACCGCCCGGAACTGGCTCGCCGCCGGCGCACTTCTCGCCACCGGAGCCCTCACGCTCACCGCGTGCGGCTCCGGATTCAACGACACCCCCGGCGAATCCCAGGCCTCGGGCTCGGGCACGCTCAGCATCCTCATCGGCTCCTCGGGCGACGCCGAGACCAAGGCCGTCACCGACGCCGTCGCCGCCTGGAGCGAGCAGTCGGGCGTGCAGGCCGAGGTCCAGACCGCCAACGACCTCCCCCAGCAGCTCTCGCAGGGCTTCGCGGCGGGCTCGCCGCCCGACCTGTTCTACCTCGCCCCCGAGGCCCTCGCCGGATACGCGGCGAACGGCTCGATCGCCGCCTACGGCGACGACCTGGCGAACAAGGACGACTTCTACCCCTCGCTCGTCGACAACTTCACCGTCGACGGCAAGTTCTACTGCGCGCCCAAGGACTTCTCGACCCTGGCCCTCATCATCAACACCGACCTGTGGTCGGCGGCAGGGCTGACGGATGCCGATGTCCCCACGACCTGGGACCAGTTGGCATCCGTCGCCCAGAAGCTCACCACCGACGGCCGCGTCGGCCTCGCGTTCGGCGCGGAGTACCAGCGCGTGGGCGCGTTCATGGCCGAGGCCGGAGGCGGACTCGTCTCCGACGGCACGGCCACGGCCGACAGCTCCGCCAACGTCGAGGCGCTGAACTACGTCAAGACGCACCTGAACGACGGCACGTTCGCGTTCGCGTCGGATGTGGGCGCGGGCTGGGGCGGCGAGGCGTTCGGCACCCAGAAGGCCGCGATGGTCATCGAGGGCAACTGGATCACCGGCGCCATGTCGGCCGACTACCCCGATGTGAAGTACAAGGTCGCCGAACTGCCCGCAGGCCCCGGCGGCAAGGGCACGTTGCAGTTCACCAACTGCTGGGGCATGGCCGCCGACAGCGGCAACCAGGAGCAGGCCCGCTCGCTCGTGGAGTACCTGACGAGCACCGACCAGCAGCTGGCGTTCTCGAAGGCGTTCGGCCCGATGCCCTCGATCCAGTCGGCCGCCGACGCGTGGAGCACCGCGAACCCCGACCTCACGGCGTTCCTCTCCGGAGCCGAGTACGCGCAGTTCCCGCCGAACATGGCCGGTGCCGCCGACGTCATCACCGACTTCAACGCGCAGTTGGAGTCGCTGAAGACGGGTGACCCGCAGGCGCTGCTGCAGACGGCGCAGTCCAACCTCGAGGCCATCACCACGCAACCATGAGTGCTCTCACCTCAGCGCCGCGTCGCGCCGGATCCTCCTCCCCGGGGATCCGGCGCGGCGAGGCCGCCGCCGGCTGGCTCTTCACCGCCCCCGTGCTGATCATCCTGGGCGTGTTCCTGCTCGTCCCCGTGCTCATGGCGCTGTGGGTGAGCTTCTCCGACTGGACCGGGCGCGGCAGCCCCTTCTCGTCCAACGTCGGCTTCGTCGGTCTCGACAACTACGCCGCCGTCACCACCGGCGGCGGTCTCGCCGAACGCGACTTCGGCACGGCGCTGCGCAACAACGCCTGGTACGTGCTGCTGGTCGTGCCGCTGCAGACGGCCCTGTCGCTCTTCCTCGCGGTGCTGGTCAACCGTGCCGTTCTGCGCGGACGCGGCCTGTTCCGCACCGCCTTCTACTTCCCCTCGGTCACGAGCTCGGTGGCCATCACCGTGCTGTGGCTCTTCCTCTTCTCAGCATCCGGCGCCGTCAACGAGGCGCTGTCGTGGTTCGGCATCAACGGACCGAACTGGTTCAGCGACCCGTCCGGCGTCGTGCACAACCTGCTCGGAGCCGTGGGCATCACCAGCGGCCCGGCTTTCCTCACCGGCAACACGATGCTCGGCGTCTCGTGGTGGGACTGGCTCGCCGGTCCCTCGGTCGCGATGTCGGCCTTCATCCTCATGGCCGTGTTCACCACCTCGGGCACCTTCATGCTGCTGTTCATCGCCGGCCTGCAGAACATCGGCGCCGACGTGCAGGAGGCCGCGATGATGGACGGCGCGACCGGCTGGCAGCGCTTCTGGCGCGTCACCCTGCCGCAGCTCAAGCCCGTGCTGTTCACGGTGCTGACCCTCGGCCTCATCGGCACGTGGCAGGTGTTCGACCAGATCTACACCGGCACGCAGGGCGGCCCCGGAAAGACCACGCTGACACCCGCCTACCTCAGCTACTCCTCGGCGTTCCTGTCGCAGCAGTGGGGGCAGGGCGCGGCGATCGCCTTCGTGCTCTTCGTCATCATCGTGGCGCTCACGATCCTGCAGCGCTTCGTGCTGCGCGACCGCCCGGTCTCGCGCCGACGCCTGCGTCAATACGAGGTGCCCGCAGAGAAGGGAGCGAAGCGATGACCGTCACGGCCTCTCCCCAGACCACCGTCCTCGCCGAACAACGCATCGACGGGCCGTCCCGGCCGGTGAAGCACCGCATGTCGGGCAAGGCCCTGCGCTGGCAGATCGGTCTCTACGTCCTGCTGATCGTGCTCGCGGTCATCTACCTCTATCCGTTCCTCGTACAGGTGGCGACGTCGTTCAAGACGGATGCCGCGGCGGCGGCCGACCCGATCTCGCTCGCGCCCCAGCCGTTCACGTGGGCGGCCTACGAGCGGTTGTTCCTGAACTCCGACTTCCCCGTGTGGTTCGGCAACTCGGTCGTGGTGACCCTGTTCGTCACCGCCGGCCGGGTGTTCTTCAACTCCCTCGCCGGGTACGCCCTCGCCCGCCTGCAGTTCCGCGGGCGCGGGGTCGTGTTCGCGGCCCTGATCGCCGTGATGGCCGTGCCCACGGTGGTGCTGCTGATCCCGAAGTTCCTCGTGATCAACCAGCTCGGCATCTACGACTCGTATGCGGGCATGATCCTGCCGCTGCTGGTCGATGCCGCCGGCGTGTTCATCATGAAGAACTTCTTCGAGTCGATCCCGCCCTCGGTCGAGGAGCAGGCGCGGATCGACGGAGCCGGCACGTTCCGCATCTTCTGGTCGGTCGTGCTGCCGATGGCCCGGCCCGCGCTCATCACGATCGTGATCCTGTCGTTCCAGGGATCGTGGAACGAGCTGAGCCACTTCGTCATCTCCACCCAGTCGCCCGAACTCACCACCCTGACCAAGGGCGTGGCGGCGCTGGCGAGCGGTCAGCTCAGCCAGGGCAGCCAATTCCCCCTCAAACTCGCGGCCGCGGCCATCATGACGATCCCGGTCGCCGTGGTGTTCTTCATCTTCCAGCGCCGCATCATGAACGCCAGCGAAGGAGCCGTCAAAGAATGACCACCGCCCCCACCACCTCGCCTGCCGGGACGACGGTCGACACCCCTCCCCTGCAACCGTTGCTCAGTGATGCGCTCATCGTGCTGCGGGCCCCCACCCAGGTGTGGTCCGACGGCACGGGAGACATGGGCACGGCGGCGGTGCACGGCGTGTACCACGGCGACGTGCGGCACGTGCGCGCGCTCACCGCGAGCTGCGACGGCTCGCCGATCGAGTGGATCTCGACCGCCCCCGACGGCGCCTCGCGCGTGGTCTTCGGCGGACTGCTGCGCGGGCTCGACGACACCACCCCCGACCCGAAGGTGCGACTGCTGCGCGACCGCCGCGTCGCCGACGGCGTGGTCAGCGAGTCGTGGACCGTGCACTCGCGCGTCGACCAGCCGATCCGCACCACGCTGCGCCTGACGCTCACGCCCGAGTTCGCCCAGCTGCACGAGGTGAAGTCGGGTCACGCTTCCGCTCGTGACGCTGAGACCGTGATCGAGGGCGAGAAGATCCGGGTGGATGCCGGCGCCCAGGGCCTCGAACTCGTCGCCCCTGGCGCTCGCGTGGCGTCGACCGATCACGACGTCGAGGCCGAGTGGAGCGTCGAGATCGCCCCCTTCGGCTTCGCCGAGATCGGCTGGACGCTGACGCTGCGCGACGACACCCTCGTCGTGGGCTCGGCCGCCGCTCCCGCGCGATGGGATGCCGCGGCGGTCGCCGCCGGTGCCCCCGACCCGCGCCTGTCGCGATGGCTGCGCACGGCGCTCGACGACCTCGACGCCCTGCGGCTCGTGCTCCCCGATCACCCCGACGACGAGTTCTTCGCCGCCGGAGCGCCGTGGTTCTTCACGCTCTTCGGCCGCGACTCGATCTGGGCCGCGCGGCTCGCGCTCCCGCTCGACAGCGAGATCGCGGCATCCACTCTGCGTGTCCTCGCCCGTCTGCAGGGCGCCGACGACGACGCGCAGACCGCGCAGGAGCCGGGCAAGATCCTGCACGAGCTGCGGGCCTCGGCGCTCGAGATCCCCGGCGAGGGCATCGTGCTGCCGCCGAAGTACTACGGCAGCGTCGACTCGACCCCGCTGTGGATCTGCCTGCTCGCCGACGCCTGGCGCGCCGGCATGCCCGAGGCCGAGGTGCGCGAGCTGCTCCCGACGCTCCGCGGCGCCCTCGGCTGGATCCGCGACAGCGGCGACAGCGACGGCGACGGCTTCCTCGACTACATCGACCGCATGGGCACGGGCCTGTCGAACCAGGGGTGGAAGGACTCGGGCGACTCCATCCAGTGGCGCGACGGCAGCCTCGCCGAGGGTCCGATCGCCCTGTGCGAAGTGCAGGCGTACGCGTACGAGGCCGCCCTCGCCGGAGCCGATCTGCTCGAGCAGTTCGGTGAGGGGGCGGATGCCGACGACGTCGCGTTCTGGCGTGCGTGGGCCACCGACCTGAAGGATCGTTTCGCCGCGACGTACTGGGTCGAGACGTCCGAGGGCCGCTACCCCGCCGTCGCCCTCGATCGGGACAAGCGCCCGGTCGACACGATGACGAGCAACATCGGGCACCTGCTCGGCACCGGCATCCTCTCCCCCGACGAAGAGGCGCACGTCGCCCAGCTGCTGCTCGGCGAGAGCATGTCGAGCGGATACGGCATCCGGACCATGTCGACCGGTGCCGCCGGATACTGGCCGCTGTCGTACCACGGGGGCAGCGTCTGGGTGCACGACACTGCGATCGCCGCGCACGGCATGCTGCGCGCGGGCCTGCACGACCAGGCGCGCGCGGTCGTCGACGGCCTGCTCGATGCCGCCGAGGGCTTCGCGTACCGCGTGCCCGAGCTGCACGCGGGCGACCCGCGCACCCACTCGTCGGTGCCGACGCCCTACCCCGCCGCCTGCCGTCCGCAGGCGTGGTCGGCTGCCGCCGCGGTGGTCTGCCTCACAGCCCTCACACCCGCCCCCGGGGTGTGAGCCCGCCGGGCGGCGCCGCCCCGAACAGCCGCCGCCCGGCCCTTCCGGTCCCTGAGCCCGTCGAAGGGACCGGAAACCGAGGTCCCTGAGCCCGTCGAAGGGACCGCCACCCGCGACCCCCAGGTTCCTGAGCCTGCCGAAGGGACCGCAACCCGCAGAACCGAGGTCCCTGAGCCTGTCGAAGGGACCGCAACCCGCAACCCCAGGTCCCTGAGCCTGCCGAAGGGACCGCAACCCGCAGAACCCAGGTCCCTGAGCCCGTCGAGGGACCGCGACCCGCAGAACCGAGGTCCCTGAGCCTGTCGAAGGGACCGCAACCCGCAACCCCAGGTCCCTGAGCCTGTCGAAGGGACCGCAACCCGCAGAACCGAGGTCCCTGAGCCTGTCGAGGGGACCGCGACCCGCGGACCCCCGGTGGCTTCGACAAGCTCAGCCACCTCACGTCGAGACCCCGGTGGCTTCGACAAGCTCAGCCACCTCACGATCGCGCCCGCTCAGGCGACCCGCGTCACCGTGCCACCGGTCAGCCGCGCCAGCTCGTCGAACGTCAGCGGGAACACCGTGTGCGGCGTGCCGCCCGCGGCCCAGATCTCGGGGAACGCCGCGAGGTCCTCGTCGACCACCGTGGTCAGGGGCGCCGGGTGTCCGGTCGGGGCCACTCCCCCGATGGGCTGGCCGGTCGCGGCGAGCACCTGCTCGGGGGTTGCCCGACGGATGCCGCCGCGCCCGAGCCGCTCGGCGAGAGCCGCCGTGTCGACCCGGTGCGCACCGCTGGTCATGACGAGCAGAGGCTCGTCGTCGCTCCAGAACACGAGGCTGTTGGCGATCGCGCCGACCTCGACGCCGAGGGCGGTCGCGGCGAGCGCGGCCGTCGACGCGGCATCCGGCAGCACGACGATGCGGCCGACGATGCCCGCCTCCTCGAGGGCGGCGGCGACCAGGCGACTACGGGCGGGAAGGGCGTCGGTCATGCCTGACAGCCTAGAGCGAGCCCCGCCGACGGCCGGGCGCGAACGTGCGCTCGCGCGGATCGCGACCCAAACGCCGCGCCGCCGCTCGCGCGACGCCCGGCGACGCGTCAGAATGGATTCCGGATGCCGCAACGCCGCGGCATCCGGGAAGTGCCGCCCACAAGGCGGCCGACGACAAGGAACGCGATGACCCACGCCCTGCCTCTGCCCGATTTCACCCACGAGCGCGTGGAGGTGGTCACGGGGCGGCGCAGCGGCCTCTTCATCGCCGTCGCTCTGCACTCCTCGGTTCTCGGTTCCGCCCTCGGCGGGGCCCGCCTGTGGACCTACCCCTCGTGGACCGATGCCCTCGGCGACGCGCTGCGCCTCTCGGCCGCGATGACGCTCAAGAACGCCGCCGCCGGGCTCGACGCCGGCGGAGGCAAGTCGGTGATCGGTCTGCCCCCGGGCACCGTGCTCGACGCCGACCGCCGCCGCGCCGCTTTCCTCGACCTCGGCGACGCGGTCGAGAGCCTCGGCGGGCTGTACCGCACCGCCGAAGACGTGGGCTCGACCACCGAAGACATGCTCGTCGTCAGCGAGCGCACCGCGCACGTCGTCGGTCTGCCCGACTCCGTCGGCGGCTCCGGCGAACCGGCCGGTCCCACCAGCCTCGGCGTCTACGCCTCCCTCGTGGCGACGCTCGAGCGGGCCGTGGGCACCGGCGACGTCTCCGGTCGCCGCATCACGATCGCCGGTCTCGGCCAGGTCGGCGGCCGTCTCGCCGAGCGCCTCGCCGCCGAGGGCGCCGTGCTCACCGTCACCGACGTCAACCCCGCCAAGCGCACCACCGCCGCGGAGCTCGGCGCCGCGTGGGTCGAGCCCAGCGAGGCGCACCTCGTGCCCGCCGACGTGTTCGTGCCCGCGGGCATCGGGGGCGTGCTGACCGACGACGTGATCGACGCCCTCGATGCACGGAGCGTCTGCGGGCCCGCCAACAACCCCCTCGCCGACCGCGCCGGGGCCGACCGGCTGGCCGCCCGCGGCATCTTGTACGCCCCCGACTTCGTGGTCAACGCCGGTGGCGTGATCTACCTCGACGGCGTCGCGAAGGAGCAGGGCACGCTCGAGCAGATCATGGGTCGGGTCGCGGGCATCGGCGACACCATCCGCCGCGTCTTCGACGAGGCCGCCGTGCGCGGTGTCACCCCGCTGGCCGCGGCCGAGGGTCTCGCCGCCGAGCGCCTCGCCGCCGGCGCCGGGCGCGCCGCCCTGGTCTGACCCCCACAGCACAGCCCCGACGCAGAAGAGACCGGATGCCGCTCAGCGGGGCATCCGGTCTCTTCGACGTGGGCGAGACGCGGGCGAGGCGAGGCGACGCGGTCAGTGCGCGGCGTCGTAGGCCTCGAGGACGGCGGAGGAGATGCGACCGCGCTCGTTGATGGCATAGCCGTTCTCGTGCGCCCACGTGCGGACGTCGGTGAGGTCGCGAGTGGGGATCGCACGACCGCGCGGAGTGCGTCGCACTGTCGCCGCCGTGGATCCGGCGACACGTGCGGCCGAGATGAACGGGTGAAATGCGTCGCGGAGTCTCGCGGCATTTGCATGTGAAAGATCGATTTCATATGCCCGGCCTTCGAGCGAGAACGTGAGGGTCGTTCCGTCTTCGATGATGCGCCCGTCGAGATCGTCGATCATCTGCATGATGTGCTTTTTCGCCATGACGCGACGATAAGGCCCACGTCTAAGCCATTCCCCGCGACGGATTGCAAATTCACCCGCACCTTCATCAGCTTTCACCGCATCCGCGGAAAGTGTCGAAGTGCTCTCGCCGGGGAACCCCCGTCGCCACACGGTCGAGCACCACCACGGCGAACGCTGCCGTGGTGGTGCTCAAGGCTCGTGCCTGCGCGGAACGCAGGTCAACGCAGGGGGAACGCGATCAGGAATTCGCTTCCGCGTACGCGTCGAGCACAGTGCCCGGAACGCGACCGCGGTCGCTCACGGTGTGCCCGTTGGCGCGTGCCCATTCGCGCACGGCGCCGAGGTCGACGTCACTCGAACGACGCGCGGTGCGCGTGCGACGGGCGGTCGTGTTGCCACGTGAAACCGATCGGGCGGCGTCGACGAAGGGGGCGATCGCCGAATAGAACTTGTCGGCGTTGCGGTCGGAGAGGTCGATTTCATAAGCGCGACCCTCGACGGAGAAGGTGATCTGCTTTCCCTGCCCGTCTTCGAGGACGGAACCGTCGAGATCGTCGACGAGGTGCGTGATGTGCTTCATAGCCATAATACGAAAAACCTTACACCTGTAATCGATGAATTACCCGCACGACAATTCCATCTGCCATTCGAGTGCCGTCGGCCGGGTTCGCAAGCGATGGATGGGGGCGCGTGCGAGGGACTATCCTCCACGGGTGGTGTTCGCTCCTGGGACATCACCAGAGACAGAGGAAGCGTTCCGTGAGCCTTTTCCGTACCAAGTCGGTGGAGCAGTCCATCGCCGACACCGATGAGCCCGAATTCCGGCTCAAGAAGTCCCTCAGCGCGCTCGACCTGACGGTGTTCGGTGTGGGCGTCGTGATCGGCGCCGGCATCTTCACCCTCACCGGTCGCGCCGCCCACGACGTCGCGGGCCCCGCCGTGGTCATCAGCTTCATCATCGCCGCGATCGCGTGCGGGCTCGCGGCGATGTGCTACGCCGAGTTCGCCTCGACCGTGCCCGTGTCGGGCTCGGCGTACACCTTCTCCTACGCGTCGCTCGGCGAGCTGTTCGCGTGGATCATCGGCTGGGACCTCATCCTCGAGATGTTCCTCGGCGCGAGCGTGGTCGCCCAGGGGTGGAGCGCGTATCTCGGCACCTTCCTGCAGCAGCTCGGCATCACCCTGCCCGAGGCCATCTCGTACGGCGGCGTGGTCGACGTGCCCGCGATCCTGCTGGTGCTCGTGCTCGGCGGCCTGATGACCGTCGGCATCAAGGAGTCGCTGCGCGTGAACCTCGTGCTCGTCGCCGTGAAGCTGTTCATCGTGCTGTTCGTCATCATCGCCGGCATCCTCTTCATCAACCCCGCGAACTACAGCCCCTTCATCCCCGACTCCGTGCCGACCGAGTCGGCGTCCGGTCTCACCCAGCCGCTGCTGCAGTTCCTGTCGGGACTGGAGCCCGCGACGTTCGGCGTCGGCGGCATCCTCGCAGGTGCCGCACTGGTGTTCTTTGCCTACATCGGCTTCGACGTGGTGGCCACCACCGCCGAAGAGACCAAGCGCCCGCAGCGCGACCTGCCGATCGGCATCATCGCCTCGCTCATCATCTGCACGATCCTGTACTGCGCGGTCGCCATCGTCGTGACCGGCATGGTGCCCTACTCCGAGCTCAACCCCGCCGCGGCCCTCGCCAACGCCTTCGCGTTCCACGGTCAGACGTGGATGGCCACGGTCATCGCCGCCGGCGCGGTCGCGGGTCTGACCACCGTCGTTCTCACCCTCCTGATCGGCGCGACGCGCATCATCTTCGCGATGTCGCGCGACCGTCTGCTCCCGGGCTCGCTCGCCAAGGTGCACCCGCGCTTCCGCACCCCGTGGGTGATCTCGATCATCGTCACCGTCATCGTGGCGATCGTCGCGGGGGTGACCCCGATCGGCGTCCTCGAAGAGATGGTGAACATCGGCACCCTGTCGGCGTTCGTGCTCGTGTCGATCGGCGTGATCGTGCTGCGGCGCAAGCGTCCCGACCTCAAGCGTGGGTTCCGCGTGCCGTGGAGCCCGGTGCTGCCGATCCTCTCGGCGCTGATCTGCACCTATCTCATGCTCAACCTGTCGGTCGAGACGTGGTTGCGCTTCCTCATCTGGCTGGCCATCGGCTTCGCGATCTACTTCCTTTACTCGCGTCGCCACGCCCGCGTCGGCACGGGGGCGCCCCTCGACCCGACGTCCCCGCGGGTGGTGTCTCCTCCCGCGGAGTGATCCGAGCAGATCCCGGATGCCACGACCCCACCGCTCGCGCGGCCCGGGGTCGTGGCATCCGTCGTTCAGGTCGTGGTGAAGCGCTGGGTGCCGAGCACGCCCAGCACGCGGATCTTCTCCTCGGCCTCGCTGCGCGGTTCGGGCGTGAGCACGAGCAGGGCCTGCGCGCGGTCCTCGGTGAAGAGCACCTGGCAGTCGACCTCGATCTCGCCGAGCTCGGGGTGGATCAGCACCTTGTGGTCGGCGAAGCGTTGCGCGACCTCCTGCCGCTGCCAGAGCTCGGCGAACTCCGCGCTGCGCCCCTCGAGCTCGGCGACGAGCTCGCCCGCGGTCGACGCGGGTCCGAGCACGCCCACGGCGGCGCGTAGGCCGGCGACGATCGCACGGCTCTGACGGTCGCGATCGCCGGCGGGGTACTTGGCGCGCTCGGTCTCGGGCCGCACGAACCACCGCCACGCCTCGAATCGCTCCCATCCGCGCGCCCCGACGTGATCGCCCAGGAGGGCGGCCGCCAGCTCGTTCTGCAGCAGTGTCTCGCCCAGGTGCGAGATAACCAGGGCGGGGGTGTCCGACAGGCGCGCGAACACCCGATGCAGCGAGGGGGCGACATGGTCGGCGCGGCCGAGGCGGTCGGGCACTGCGTGACCGGCCAGGCGGTAGAGGTAGTCGCGTTCGTCGACGCTCAGGCGCAGGGCCCGTGCGAGCGCCGACAACATCTGCGGGCTCGGCTGCGGTCCGCGGGCCTGCTCGAGGCGCGTGTAGTAGTCGGTCGACATCGCGGCCGCCTGAGCGACCTCCTCGCGGCGCAGGCCCGCCGTGCGCCGTCGCGCGCCGGGTCGCAGGCCGAGGTCCTCCGGGCGCAGGGCCTCGCGCCGTGCCCGCAGGAACTCCCCCATCGCCGTGCGATCCATTCCTCCATCCTGGTCGGTGCGCGCCGCGGCATCCAGGGATCGCCGCTCCCCCGATCCGCGAGGCCTGGATGCCCCGGAGCAGACGCCGAACACTGGGGGCATGCACATCACCGGAAACACCGTCTTCATCCCCGGCGCCACGAGCGGGATCGGTCTCGCCCTCGCCGAGCGCCTGCACGCCGCGGGCAACACCGTCATCGTCGGCGGTCGCCGAGCGGAACTGCTCGCCGAGATCGCCGCGATGCACCCCGGCATCGACACCGTCCGCATCGACACGGCCGACGAGGCCTCGATCCGCGGGTCCGTCGACGACGTGCTCGAGCGCCACCCGAACCTGAACGTGCTCGTCACGATGGCGGGCGTCATGCGGGTCGAGGACTGGACGCAGGGCCCCGCCGTGCTCGCGACGGCCGAGGAGACCGTCGTGACCAACGTGCTCGGCCCCCTGCGTCTGATCGCGCACCTGCTCCCCCACCTGCAGAAGCAGACGGATGCCACGATCATGACCGTGTCGTCGGGTCTGGCGTTCGTGCCCCTGCGTGCCACCCCCACCTACAACGCGACGAAGGCGGCCGTGCATCTGTTCAGCGAGTCGCTCCGTCTGCAGCTCCAGGGCACGAGCGT
Organism: Microbacterium sp. che218; assembly: GCF_040436305.1. Taxonomy (NCBI): domain Bacteria; kingdom Bacillati; phylum Actinomycetota; class Actinomycetes; order Micrococcales; family Microbacteriaceae; genus Microbacterium; species Microbacterium sp. che218. Next base: position 3,441,909 of record NZ_AP031501.1, on the reverse strand, counting down.
GTCCGTGATCGAACTCGAGCCGCCGTCGGTCGCCACCGACCTGCTGCCGGGCCAGCGCGAGAGCTCGTTCGCCATGGATGTGGATGAATTCGCGGACGAAGTGTTCGAGATCCTGCGCGACCGGCCCGACGCGACCGAGGTGCAGGTGAGCCGGGTCGGCTTCCTCCGACACGCCGAGGCCGAGGGCCGTTATGCCGAGACGGTGCGCCAGTTGAACGCCGCCGATCCGCACTGATCCGGCGGCCGGCGCCCTCGTGCGCGATACATCGGCGATATCGGCCGCCCCCTAGGGTGAGGAACGTTCGACGACGATTCCATTCCGGGGGGTTTCATGGGGATCACACGCACGTGGGTCTTTCCGATTCTGCGCATGCTTCTTGTCGCCATCGTCGCGGCGGCACTGATCAAACTGGCGTTCTTCCCCGACCGGCCGGTCGACGACTCGCCGGCGATGCCGACGGGCAGCATCGTCGAACCGCGCGCGGTCGCCACCCTCGGCACGATCACCAACGACGTGGTGATCAAAGCCACCGTCGCCGCCGACTCCGCCGTGCCGATGAAGGTGACCGCCACCGGCACGGTCAACCGCATCTTCGTCGCGCAGGGCGCCGCCGTCGCCGCGGGCGACGTCGTCTTCGACGTCAAGGTGCCCATCGAGCGCGACCCCGCCGACAGCGTCGACGCCGAGGGCAAGGCCAAGCCCGCGATCTTCCGCTACGCCGACGTCACCGCGCCCGCCGCCGGCACGCTGAGCTCCCTGTCGGTCATCGCCGGGCAGGAGGTCGCGATCGGCGCGAGCGCCGGCACCGTCGCGCCGCCGACCTTCTCGGTCTCGGGCTCGCTCGAGCCCGCGCAGCAGTATCGCCTGCTCAACCGTCCGACCGAGGCGACGGTGACCATCACCGGTGGCCCCGCCGCGTTCACCTGCACCGGGCTGCGCATCACGACTCCCCTCGCCGGAAGCACCGGCGAAGACCCCTTCGGCGGGGCGGGCGAGGCCTCGAGCACCGGCGCAGCGGGTAGCGGCGGCGGCTCCGGCACGACCGCCATCTGCAGCGTGCCGGGCGACGTGACGGTGTTCGCCGGACTCGCGGCCGAGATGACGATCGCGGGCGGTCGCGCCGAGAACGTGCTCCTCGTGCCCACCACCGCGGTGCGGGGAGCCGCGCAGAGCGGGACCGTGTGGGTCACGACCGCCGACGGCGCCACCGAAGAGCGCGCGGTCGCACTCGGGCTCACCGACGGCACGCAGGTGCAGGTCACCGACGGTCTCACCGAGGGTGAGGAGCTCCTCGAGTTCGCGCCGGGCGCGATGGCCGTTCCTGACGACGGGTGCACCGTGTACCCCGACGGCTCGATGTTCTGCCAACAGGCGCCCGCGTCGTGAGCCTGCTCGAGCTGCGCGAGGTCACCCGCACGGTGATCCCGCAGGATCAGCCCGCGCTGACCATCCTCAACGGCATCGACCTCACCATCGAGCCGGGTGACCACGTGTCGATCGTCGGCCGCTCGGGCTCGGGCAAGTCGACCCTGCTCAACATGCTGGGGCTGCTCGATCTGCCCACCAGCGGCGAGATCACCTTCGACGACCGCCCCGTGCGCAGTTACAGCTCGGCCGCTCGCGACCGGCTGCGCGGGGCAGGGATCGGCTTCGTGTTCCAGCAGTTCAACCTGCTGCCCGGGCGCACGGCCCTCGAGAACGTCACCATGCCGTTGCTGTACTCGTCGGGGCGCACCTTCTGGCGGCGCAAGAAGATCGCCGCCGAGATGCTCGAGCTCGTCGGGCTCGAGCACCGGCTGTCGAGCCTGCCCGACCGCCTCTCCGGCGGCGAACAGCAACGCGTGGCCATCGCCCGCTCGCTCGTGCGCGGACCTCGGCTGATCCTCGCCGACGAACCCACCGGCGCGCTCGACCTCGACACCGGTCAGAGCGTCATGGAGCTGATCGACGAGGTGGCGACCCGCACCGGCGCCGCCCAGGTCATCATCACCCACGACCCGACGATCGCGCGCCGCGCCCGCCGTCACTTCCGGCTCGACCGCGGAGTGCTCACGGCGGTCGACGATCCCTCGCTCGAACCGCTGACCCGTCGCGACCGGCGTGAGATGGCCCCCGCCGATGATGACCCGGCTGTCCTCGCCGCGCTGGGGTTCGGCGCGGACCCGACCGATGATGCCGCCCTCGAGCGAGGAGACGCCTGATGCGCGCGCTCACCTCCGTCGTCGGCGCGATGCTCGAGGCGTGGCAGGAAGTCCGCGTGCACCGCATGCGCGTGCTGCTCTCGCTGGTGGGAGTCGCCGTCGCCGTGTGCTCCCTCACCACCGTCGTCGCCCTCGGCGCGATCGTGCAGCAGTCGACGCAGGAGCAGAACGAGCGCACCTCGGGGCGCCCGGCGACGCTGAACGTCTCGGCGTACCGCACCGACGGAGCGGCTCCGGATGCCGCGGCCACCGACGCCGCGTGGCGCAGCATCGTCGAGCGGTACCAGGTGACGTACGCGACTCGCATGCTCAGCACCTCGCAGCTCGTGCCGTTCGCCGACGGAGCGATCCAGGTCGGAACCCAGGCCGTCGATCAGCCCTACGGCGAGATGCACCGCGTGCAGATGGCGGAGGGCGAGTGGTTCACGGCCGACGACGCCGCGCAGCTCGCGCCGCGGCTGATCGTGAACGAGGTGTTCTGGCACCGCATGGGCGACCCGCCGCTCGAGTCGCACCCGGTCGTCGCCCTCGGCGGGCAGGGCGTGCCGGGAGCGGCATCCGGAATACCCGCCGGAGGCGTGACCGCCGTGGTGGTGGGCGTCACCCCGTCGGCGAACTGGGAGACCGAGCCCTCGATGTTCATGCTCGCCGACCACCTGCAGGCGATGCAGGACGCCACCGCCGGCGAGCGCGGATCCGCGCCCGTCGCGTTCGACCCCTACGGCGGCGGTGGGCAGACGCAGTACGAGATGTGGGTGCCGCCCGAGCTCGCCGACCAGCTCACCCCGCTGATCGAACGCGATCTCGCCGCCGCCCTGGGCGACGGGGTCGAGGTCAGCGTCAACCGCCAGGACTGGGGCACGTGGGAGGGCGATCCGCTCCTCGTGACGAAGATGGTCGTCATCGGCATCGCGGTGCTCGTCCTGCTGCTCGGAGCCCTCGGCCTGGTCAACATCGCCCTCGTCACGGTGAAGCAGCGCGTGCGCGAGATCGGCATCCGCCGCAGTTTCGGTGCGACCGCGGGCCGGGTGTTCTTCGCCGTGATGATGGAGAGCGTGGTCGCCACCGTCGTCGCCGGTGCCGCGGGGGTGGCCGTGTCGATCATCGTGGTGCAGTCCCCGTGGCTGCGCGATGTCATCGGGCAGGGCATGGTCAGCGACTTCCCGCCGTTCCCGGTCGACGCCGCCGTGACCGGTCTGATCGCCGCGACCGTCGTCGGAGCGATCGCCGGCCTGCTGCCCGCGCTGGTCGCGGTCCGCGTGAAGGTGATCGATGCGATCCGGTACTGAGAACGCAGAGAGCGGACGCGTCGGACACGAACGCTGGGTGGCGACGCCCTCGCGCCGCTAGGTTCGAGGCGTGACCGACATTCCTCGCGACGTCCCGCCGCCGTCCGCCCTGCCCGACGCGGTCGCTCCCCCGACCTCCGACGACTCGCTGCCCGCGATGCAGATCACCGGCCTCGTGAAGCGGTTCGGTCAGAAGACCGCCGTCGCCGGGCTCGACCTCGAGGTGCCCACCGGCTCGTTCTATGGACTGGTCGGCCCCAACGGCGCCGGCAAGACGACCACGCTGTCGATGGCGACGGGCCTGCTGCGCCCCGACGCGGGGGCCGTCCGCATCCACGGTGTCGACGTGTGGACGCAACCGGTCGAGGCGAAGAGACTCATCGGCAACCTCGCCGACGGCGTTCGGCTGTTCGATCGCCTCACGGGTGAGCAGCTCGTCACCTACACCGGCATGATGTTCGGTCTCGCGCGCGAAGACGTCGCCGCGCGCACCGCCGACCTGCTGCGCATCATGGATCTGCAGGAGGCGGCGGGCACGCCCGTCGTCGACTACTCGGCCGGCATGACCAAGAAGGTCGCCCTCGCGTGCGCCCTCGTGCATGCGCCGCGTCTGCTCGTGCTCGACGAGCCGTTCGAATCGGTCGACCCGGTGTCGGCGGCGAACATCGAGGACATCCTGCGCGGGTACACCGCCTCGGGCGGCACGGTCATCGTCTCGAGCCATTCCATGGACCTCGTGCAGCGCATGTGCGACCACGTCGCCGTCATCGCGCAGGGCCGCCTCCTGGCATCCGGAACCGTCGACCAGGTACGCGGGGGTCAGACCCTCCAGGACCGCTTCGTCGAGCTCGTCGGCGGCCGGCACCACGCGGAGGGGCCGCAGTGGTTGCGACAGTCCTGAAGATCCGGTTCCGCGTCCTCGGCAATACCCTGACGCGGAGCCCCATGCAGCTCGTGGGCTTCATCTTCGGCGTGATCGGCGCGCTGTGGATGCTCGCCCTGGTCGCGATCGGACTCTTCTTCGTCGGCACGCTCGACTTCGACATCGCCCGCGCGACCGTCACGGCCGCGGGAGCCGCGCTTCTGCTCGGATGGGTGATCGGCCCGATCTTCGCGGCGGGGATCGACACCACCCTCGATCCGGCGAAGCTCGCGCCCTTCCCGGTGACCACGCGGCAGATGATGATCGCGATCACGGCGGGCGGACTGACGGGTGTGCCGGGGATCGCGACGACCCTCGGCGTGCTCGCCACGTTCTTCGTGTGGGCACGCCAACCCGTCGCCGTGGTCGCGGCGCTCGTGTGCGTGCCGCTGGGGCTGCTGACCTGCGTCGTCGCCTCGCGCGCCGTCGCCGCACTGGCCGGCGGCCTCGGCGGGGGGCGACGCACGCGCGAGCTCATCGGACTGATCGGCTTCGTGCTGCTCATCTTCGCCAGCCCTCTCGTCATCGGTCTCCTGAACGCCGTCGACGCCGCCAGCAGCGGCGGAGTGAACCTGCAGGCCCTCGTCACCGGGATCTCCTGGACGCCCCTTGGCGCCGCGTGGGCCGTGCCCGGCGACCTGGCCGCGGGCGCCTGGCTGACGGGGCTCGCCAAGTTCGTCATCGCCGTCGCCACCCTCGCGGTGCTGTGGCTGCTGTGGTCGCGGAGCCTGTCGGCATCCGTCATCGCTCCCCCGACGCGGTCGACGACCGCGCGCCGGTCCGGATCGCTCGGGCTGTTCGGCATCATGCCCTCGACTCCGGTGGGTGCCACCTGGGCGCGGTCGCTCACCTCGTGGACGCGCGACTTTCGTTACCTGCGGCAGTTGCTGCTGATCCCCTTTGCCCCCGTGCTCGTACTCGTCTATTCGCGGGGCGACCTCGACGGACCGTTCTTCGCCGCCTCGGGCCTGCTGGTCGGGTTCTTCGCCGGGGTGCTGGCCTACACCGACATCTCGTACGACGGCACCGCCTTCGCGACGGTCCTGCAGACCGGCATCCGTGGACGCGCCGACCGCCTCGGGCGCATGCTGGGTTGTGCGACCGTGAGCGTGCCGCTCGTTCTCGTGGCGGATGCCGTGACGCTCGCGATCGTCGGCAGGTGGGAGCTGCTGCCCGCGGTCGTCGGCGGCTCGATCGGTCTCACCCTCGTCGGCCTGGGGGTCAGCGCCGTCAGCTCGGCGGTCCTCGTCATTCCGACGCCCGCCCCCGGCGACTCCCCCTTCAAGCGGGTGCCGGGATCGACGTTCGCGATGTTCCTGGCGTTCCTGCTGTGCTGGGGGCTCACCGCCGTGCTCGCTCTGCCCGCCGTGATCCCGGCGGTGATGGCGCTTTTCTTCGGCGTGACAGGGGCCGGATGGGTGTCCGTCGCGCTCGGTCTCGTGTGGGGCGTCGTGATCTTCGCGATCGGCGTGCTCATCGGCGGGCGGCGCTTCGACGCCGATGCTCCCCGCCTGCTCGCGCAGCTGCGCACGTACCAGGGGGCCTGAGCCGTCGGCATCCGCTCTTCCCGCTCGCCGAGCTCGGATCTAGGGTGAGCGCCACACGACCCCGCCGGTGACCGACCCGTGGGGCGTGGCGTGGATGTTCAACATCGCCGCGCCCGGCGGGTGGGCCGAGAGCAACTGAGCATTGCGACCTGCACTAGCGTGAGCGCGTGAGCATGCGCCTCGAGCTGGTCCCCCTGTCCGTGTCCGACGTCGACCGGAGCATCACGTTTTACCGCGACGTCGTCGGCTTCGTGCTCGACCACGACGTCTCCCCCGGACACGGGATGCGGGTTGTCCAGCTCACCCCGCCCGGCTCCTCCTGCTCGATCTCCTTCGGCGTCGGGATGGGCGCGGGGGCACCGGTGTCCAACCTCCACCTGGTCGTTGACGACCTGGACAGCGTTCGTGCCGGGCTCGCGGCCAACGGCCTCGACGTGTCGCCAGTGCAGGACATGGGCGGCGGGGTGCGCTACGCCTTCTTCGCCGACCCCGACGGCAACTCCTGGGCCCTGCAGGAGATCAGCGCGGGAGCCGCACTCCCCGACCCCGCGTCGTGAGCCCCACCGGCCGCGGCGACGTTCGCGCAGGGAGGCCCCGGAGCCGCCCTCGTCGGACGGTTCCGGATGCCGTGCCGCCCGGCATCTGGTCGGCCTCGGCGCACGGCCCGTGGATTCTTGGCGACTCCTTAGAGCGCGTGCGTTAGCGTCGCCCCCGGACCCCGGTGCCCGCGACCCCGCGCGCACCGGAACGAATCGGGGAGCGAACCTGCCGTGAACATCCACTCCGTCGCCATGGCGACCGGGATCCTGCCCGACGCGGCGTCGATCCTCCACGCGTTCGGACCGTGGGTGCTCGGCGGCATCGCCCTGCTCATCTTCATCGAGTCGGGCGTGCTGTTCCCGTTCCTGCCCGGCGACTCCCTGCTCGTGACCGCGGCGGTGCTGGCCGGCCCGCTCGGCATCCAGCCCTGGCAGGTGCTGCTGGTCGGCATCCCCGCCGCGATCCTCGGCGACCAGGTCGGGTACTGGCTCGGTCGGCGCTTCGGTCGGCGCTTGTTCCGCGAGGGTGCCCGCGTGCTGCGACCCGAGCGTCTGCACGACGCCGAGAGCTTCTTCGAGCGGTACGGCGGCGGATCGCTCGTGCTCGGGCGCTTCGTGCCGATCGTACGGACGTACGTGCCGGTGGCGGCCGGGACGGCGCACATGCCCTACCGCAGGTTCCTGCTGTGGAACACCCTGGGGGCGACGCTCTGGGTCGTGACGATGACGCTCATCGGCCTGCTGCTGGGCGGCATCCCGTTCATCGTGAACAACATCGACGTGCTGATGATCGTCATCGTGCTGATCTCGGTGCTCCCGGTCGTCATCGCGATCGTGCGCAAGACGCTCGCCTCGCGCCGAGCCCGTGCGGCCACCGAGTCGGACTGACACGGCTTCGAACCCGCCGGCGCGGCGGAGGCCGGAAGCTAGGATCGCGACATGGACGTGCCCATCCACGCGATCCGCTACTTCTGCGTCCTGGCGGAGGAACTGCACTTTGGACGGGCCTCTGAGCGCTTGAGCATCACTCCCCCCTCGCTCAGCCAGCAGATCAGCAAGCTCGAGCAGAAACTCGGCGTCAAGCTCTTCGAGCGCAATCCCCGCAAGGTGGAGCTGACCAGCTACGGGCGCGATCTGCTCCCCCTCGCTCGGCGCCTGCGCGACGACCACGATCTGATCGTCGCGTGGGGCAGGTCGGTGCAGCGCGACATCGCTGCGCCGCACCTCCGCGTCGGCGTCGTCGCCGCGGGTGCCGGAGCCCTCACCACCGCGGCCATCAGCACGACCCTGCAGAAGGTGCCGAACGCGCGCGTCGAGATGCGGAGACTGGGGTTCTTCGACGTGGCGGGCGACCTCGAGGCCGGGCTCGTCGACGTGGTGTTCGCCCCGTGGCCCCTACGACTCGCCCCCCGCGTGCGCACCGAGCCGCTCTGGCGCGAGCAGCGGGTGCTGGTCGTTCCGCACGGACACCACCTGGCCGAACGGGAGTCGGTCTCGATCCTCGATACGAAGGACGAGGTCTTCGTCGCGGCCAGTGGCGGTGCGCCCGAGGTGGTCGATTGGTGGCTCGTCGACCCGCGCCCCGACGGCTCCCGCCCGCAGCGCGGACCGACCGCCGACAGCATCGAAGGACTGCTGGAGCTCGTCGCGGTCGGTGCCGGCGTGAACATCGCCGGCGAATCGGCCTCGCGGCGCTACCAGCGCGAAGAACTCGCCTACGTGCCGATCGACGACATCGAGCCCGCCACCGTCGTGCTGTGCAGCCTCTCCGACACCCTCAACCCGATGGTGCAGGTGTTCCGCGAGACGGCCCTGGAGCTGTCTCCCATCGTCGGCGGGGAGATGCATTCCGAATGAGGCACGCGCAGAACAGCGTCGCACCCCGTGAGGGATGCGGCGCTGTGTTTTCGGTGGACCTGCTGCACGCCTATTGCAAACATTGCGACGGCTACCCTCCGGCCGAGCTCGCGCTGAAGGCGGCGCAATCCCAAAGACCGAGACAAGGCGCGCCGCGAGCCAGACCTGCCCGTCAGCTCCGCCCTTCTGAAATAGACGAGGTGGTCGCGTGGTATCGCGAAGTCGGCAACATCGCTGATATGGCCCGGCGGTTCCGCATCACGCGGCAGCCCGTCGGCGCCCACCTCGCGTCCCGGAGGATTGAGACCGTCCGCCGCATGAGCGAGACAGATATCTCGACCGCCGCTGCGATGTACGGCGAAGGGCGCTCTGCCGCGACCATCGGACGGAGGCTCGGGTTCGACGCGCAGACTCTTGCTACATTGCCGTGCCCGCGATGGCACGAGGGGCCGTCAACACAGCGTGGCCCGCAAATAGCAAAGCTGCTAACTCTGCCTGTCGCGCTGAGCGACCGCGATGATCGTCATGTAGTTGAGCCTAGAACGAGCCCGTTTGGCCCGCTGGCGTCCTGCATCATCTGCTCTACGAGCGAATTGTCGAGCTTGGGTGGGCGGCTGCCATAGAACTGCATCACCAGCGGTGTCGCCGGGTGCAGCCACAGGCTGAGTGTGCCCTGCTCGGGGTGCGGCGCCATGAGCATGAACGGTTCCTGCCGACGGAGCTTATTCATGATGACGACGCGCAGGTGCGAAAGCAGACGGTCCTCAATATCGAGGACATGACGCTCCTGGTAAATCAGACGTCCCAACGGGGCTCCTCAGGCAATCGAACTGAACGACGGGTGGGGGAATGTCAAGCGATGCCGTGCCGGCCGCTGTTCCGGTCCCATTCCAGCGACTTCCACTGCAGGAATGTGCACAGGTTTCCTGCGACGACGAGCTCGGCGGCGAGGCTCGCGAGAGCGTACGGGGGCATCGTTGCGTCGCCGTCGTCAAGGGACACGGTTACCTGCCAAAGCGGCTCGTCGTAGCCAACCGGTTCGAGGTGGATGGAACCACCGGCGTGCTCGAGGCCGACAACGACGAGGCCCGTGTCACGTCCGCCCGTGTCTTCTTGGTGGACCACGCGCACGTCGCTCGCTACGAGGTGGCCCTGATCAATGAACTCCTGTACCCACACGCGGAGCATCTCGCGGCTACGGCGCGGTGGCGAGTACGCAAGGGCATCGTCGGGCACGAAGGAAAGCCTAGTAGTTAACCGTGTTGAATATTTACTCCGAGCGACGAGCAGTGACTCCAGCGCCTTCGGCGTCCGCTCATTCGGGCGCGGTGCCAAGGTTTGCCTGGTTCAGTCCGATTTCGGTCGGATTCCGCGCACTTCGGGGATGCGCGAAGTTCAGGCGCCTACAGCGTCAACGGCCAGAAGACTCCGAGCGTCAAATTCACGGCGCAGGGCTGAGCTGCGCGGACGGCAGCGAGGCTCAGTGCTCGTGGTTGCCGCTCTGACGGTCCCAGTCGAGGGATTTCCACTGGAGGAAAGTGCAGAGGTTGCCAGCGACGACAAGCTCAGCGGCCAAGCTGGCAATGTCGTGGACAGACATCACGAGATCGTCGGGTTGTTCGGTGACCGTCAGCTCCCAGATGGGGTCGTCGTAGCTGCGCGCCCTCATGTAGATGGACGGAGCAGCGTTCCGCACACTCAAGATGACCAGCCCGCTGTCCTCTCGACCGTCGTCTTCTTGAGGCGCGATTGACACCTTCCCCGCGATGCAGTGCTCCTGCTGCTCAAACTCTCGAACCCAAGATTCGAGCTGTACTCGCGAGCGTCGTGGCGGGGAGTTCTCAAGGGAGGCGGCAGTCACGGTGAGAGCATACTTCCGCCCCATGTTTCATCGCCGCGTGTGCCGATCGACCTCATCCGACAAGCGGCGGTTCAGTCACGACCGCGCGACCCGGTACATACGCTGCCCCTCGCGGAAGCCCCCTCGCCGTCGATGTGCATCGCGGAGATCGTCTGATCACCTTCGACTGCTCGGGAGCTCCTCGTTGTCGACGGCCGGAGAAGGGCGCGATGTCGGGTCGTCCATAGCAAATGCGTTCATTGCCCCTCCCAGGGAAGAGAAATTGCCGAGAACGCGCGACGCGTGATCGAAGGACGTGTACAGGCCATCAGGACGCCGGTCGATGTAGCCGACCAGACTGGTTGCGCACTTTCCGAGGTAGAAGCCGTCGTCGACTCGCGACCAGAAGACCCGGCCCTTCCTCATCGCGAGCGCCAGTCTCGGGCTTGCAAATGTTGACGCATCTCGCTGTCACTTCACTCACTTCTCGGTCGAGCGAAGCGGTGTCCACCGCTCATCGCCGGATGGGGGCATCTCGTCGACACCTCAGGGTAGAAAGCGTCGATCCCCGTTCCTATCCGTGAGGCGCGGGGAAATATCCGCTCAGCGTGCGGTCGTGCCACCAAGCCTGAGGGCGTCTGGGTACGGCGCGTCGTCGGCTTATGCTCACTGGATGCGAGTGGACACGATGGAGCTGTTCACGAAGGGGCGAGTCGCTTCGACCCAGGGCGTCGAGCAGACACGTCGCACTCTCTCTCGGGTCTTCCTCCCCGTCGAGCTCCCCAAAACGAGGGGAGGCGCAAATATCGACATGCGGTTGAACGCTCTACTGGTCGGGCGAGTCACCTGCGGGTATATGCGATTCGGGGAGGCTGTGCGGATCCAAACAGTGGAAGCGCGGGACTATCACATCGACATCCCAGTCGCCGGACGGTCGGTCATGCGAGCAGGGCTCGAGGCGCCCATTTATGCGACTTCTTCGACAGCCGGCGTGTTCGTACCGGGACGACCGGTGGCGCTCGACTGCGATGACGGGTTCGCGCAGCTCTCCGTCATGATCCCCCGAGACGTGGTGCATCTCGAAGTTGCGGCGCTGTTAGGCAAGGATCTAAAAGATCCCGTCGACTTCCGCTCCCAGCTGGACCTCGGCACCCCGGCGGGACGTTTCGTGCTCCAGACTCTACGGTTAATCGATGCAGCCTCCGCACAGGAGGTGGGCCCGCTGACTCACCCGCTGGCGGTGCAGCGAATGGAGCAAGTCCTCCTGCACAACCTGCTCTTCACCCAACCCCACAACTACTCCGCGGAGATCGTTCGCGATGCGCCCTCGCCAGGCCCGGGACCGGTGCAGCAGGCGGTGGAGCTGCTGCGCAGCCGACCCGCTCACCCATGGACCGTGGTCGAACTAGCCTCAGCCGTCTCGATCAGTGTGCGCAGTTTGCAGGACGGATTCCGGCACTCACTGGACACAACACCCATGGCCTACCTCCGGCTTAGAAGACTCGAGGCGGCACGGCAAGATCTACTCGCTGCTACACCCGGAACGACAGGTGTCACCGAAGTGGCCCACCGGTGGGGATTCGTTCACCTTGGCAGGTTTGCTGCCATCTATCGCGCAGCTTTCGGTGAGAGTCCTTCCTCTACCCTCCGGTCGTAACGCGCTGAGTCACCGTCACGTCGCGCCGGAAGCAAACACCAATCCCCCTGATGTTCTTGGAAGCTCTAGCGGCGTGCATTCCCAAGGTGTGCGGAGCCTGCCCCAACTTTCACGCAGTGTTGCGACGCTGCAGGCGGCGCGGCAAACTCACATAGCGACCCTTATTGAGCTGCGCGCCCCAGCAGAGGACGTCTAAACGTTGCTGCGGCTCGCAACGCTCGCATTCGACGACCACCTACAGGGAACTGGCGGGGCTGGCGAGAGCCACGCGAGAGGCGCACTCGAGCGCTTCTATGCGCAGATCCCAGCGCCTTCAAAGTAACCGCCTCGGTGTTCTCCGCGAGGCGTCTTACTCGCGACCGCTGACCATGCTTGCGTCTCATGTACAAGAATCCACGAAAGGCCAACCACTTCCCTGCCCGAACCACCCGGGGGGTCGTTTGATCGACGCGTCGGTATCTTCAATACTTCGCGCCTGCCAGACAAGATCTCGCGCTTCGGCCAACAGTCGCATGGCTTCAGCAACCGCCGCGTCCCGACCCGCAATCGCCAACTCCGCTTCGCAGCGCAAGAACCGGCGCCATTCCGACCGCGAAGACGGGTCGCCTGATTCTCGAGCCGTCGTCCCCATGGCCGTAGTCTCACACGCGGGCGGTTGACGAAGGCGTCTCCACGACCTGCATCACCAAATCCCTAGCAGGACGGTTGCAGCGGACCCACCGCGTGCACGACGATGCCATCGCCCACTCTCCGCCGCGCCGCAGCCGAAGCCTCCTGCGTGAATGGCTGCAGGAGTTCATCGAGCAAGGCCACCTTGTGGCAAGCGATGTTCGCGTCGTGGAACAAGAGGACACTGACGGCCGGGACACGGGTCTTGTAGTCGTTGGCCTCACGCACGAGATTCGAGATCAGTGAACACCGCGTCACGCTGGGTTCTGGCTTTCATAACGAAGTGAGTTGACACCGAACTAGCGCGCCGCCTTGCACAGCACACTCATATTCGGCCGTCTGGCAGAACGACGCGCGCGCGACCTCGTGCAGCAAGCTTCATCCCACCGGAGCAATCCCCAGGTCATGCTTTCAAGCGTGGGACCGAGGCGAGGAGTCGCGCGGTGTATGGGTGCTGGGGTTGTGAGAGCACGTCAGCGGTCTTGCCGACCTCGACGATATGACCGCCGTCGAGTACCGCGATGCGCGTGCAGAGGGCTGCGACGATTGTGAGGTCGTGGGAAACGAGGAGCATGCCAATCCCCCGCTCATCGGAGAGCGTGCGCAGCAGGTCGATCACCTGCATCCGCACGCTCGTGTCGAGCGCACTGACGGGCTCGTCAGCCAGCAGCAGTCGCGGTGAAGGGGCGAGCGCACGGGCGATGGCGATGCGCTGACGTTGTCCCCCCGAGAACGCCTCAGGGAAACGCTCCGCCGCATCAGCGGGCAGTCCCACGTCGGCAAGGAGACCCGCCACCCGCGCGCGCCGATCGCCCTCAGCACCGAGAGAGCGCAGCGGTTCGGCGATGGCGTCGCCGACCTTCATTCGCGGGTCGAGCGATGAGAACGGGTCCTGGTAGATCGGCTGCACCGCCTGGCGGAAGCCGCGGAGAGAGCCGCGTCGGGTGGGCAGCGGGGTTCCCTCAAACCGGACGGCACCCGAGGAAGGTGTGCGCAGGCCGAGCGCCAGTTGCAGCAGAGTGCTCTTGCCCGCCCCCGACTCCCCCACGAGCCCCACGCTCTCGCCCGCAGCGATTGCGAGCGACACGTCGGTCAGCACAGGGCGGTCGGCCCGGTACGCGAAGTCGACGTGATCGAAAGAAAGGATGGGGGCCGTCATCGCGTCTCCTTCGGCAGCAGGTCGTCGAGGGCACGGGACGCGGCGACCAGTTCGCGCGTATACGGCTGGACGGGCGCCGACACGAGGGTCTCGGTGTCGGCGATCTCGATCTGGCGGCCGGCTCTCATGACGAGGACCCGGTCGGTCATCTGCGTGACGACAGGAAGGTCGTGACTGATGAACATCAGCGCCATGCCGCGGTCGGTGACCTCGCGTTGCAGCAGGTCAAGTACTCCCGCCTGAACCGTCACGTCGAGCGCCGTGGTCGGCTCGTCGGCAATGAGAAGATCGGGCGAGCCCGCCAGAGCGAGGGCGACCGCGACGCGCTGGCGCTGGCCGCCGGAGATCTCGTGGATGTACGACCGAGCGACGCGTTCGGGGTTCGCCAACTGCACGTCGGCGAGGGCGTCGAGCACACCTCGGTTCAGGGCATCGCCACGTAACCCACGGTGTCGGCGCAGGGGCCAGGCGAGCTGACGGCCGACGCGCATGAGCGGGTCGAGGGAGGCCAGTGGTTCCTGGAACACCGCGCCGAGAACCGTGCCCCGGATGCTGTCGAGCGTGCGCTGCGACGCCGTCACGGCATCCGCCACCAATCCTGACGAGCGTACGCGCACGGCTCCGCGCGCCCGGAGCGGGTGCGCGAGAAGACCCAACGCGGCCAGAGCCGTGAGGGACTTGCCGGATCCGGATTCGCCGATGATACCGACGCGCTCCCCCGGAGCGATGGATATCGAGACGGACTCGACCAAGACGCGGTCGTCGAGGTCGACGCCGAGGCGGTCAAGATCCAGCAGCGGCGTGGTCATCGGATGCTCCTCGAGGCGGGGTCGGCGACATCGCGTACACCGTCGGCGAGCAGGTTGATGCCGATGATGGTGGTGACGAGCAGTATTCCGGGAAGCAGCGCCGCCGTGGGGGCGACCGTCACCGTGCTTTGGGCTTCTTGCAGCATCCGTCCCCATGAAGCGTTCGGCGGAGGCGAGCCCAGGCCGAGGTACGACAGCGAGGCTTCGGCGGTCACGGCGCCACCGAACTGCAGGGCGAGCGGCACGATGAGCGTGGGCCACACGTTGGGCAACACGTGTCGCCAGACGATGCCGAGGGTGCCAGCGCCCGACGTGCGAGCGGCGGTGACGAAGTCACGGCCGAGCACGCGCACCGCGGTCACACGCGTCAGTCGCGCGATGACGGCGGAACCGGCGAGACCGATCGCGAGAATCGCGGACTCGACCGATGCTCCCCGCCAGGCGACGATGAGCATGGCCAGCAGAAGTGTCGGGAAGGCGATCGCGATGTCGAGCAGGCTCGAGATCGCGTCGTCAACCGCATGCCCGGCGACGGCGGCCGCCAGCCCGACGGAGATACCGACGACCGCCGCAATCGAAACCGACCCGACGCCGACGAGCATCGCGAGTCGCGCCCCGATCATGAGCTGAGAGAACAGATCACGGCCGAGTCGGTCGGTGCCCGCCCAGTGCTCGCCTCCCGGGGGGAGAAGCCGGCCGCCCCCTGTGTCCTCCGGCGCGAAGGGGGTCCAGAACACCGACACGATCGCCACCACGGCGATCGCACCGAACAGGATCGAACCGAGCACCAGATTGAGCGAGCGACGGCGGCGCGGGGTCCGACGCGGCAGGGCGACGTCGGCAGCGGGGGCGGCGCTCACGCGATGGCCTTCGTCCGACGGTTGCCCGACAGCGTTCCGCGTAAGCGCGGGTCGATGAGGCGTTGAGCCACGTCGGCGACGAAACCGAGCAGCAGCACGAGGGCGGTCGAGAACAGGATCACGCCTTGCACGCTCGGGAAGTCCTGCTCTCGGATCGCGACCAGAAGCATGTCGCCGAGGCCCGGCAGAGCGAACACACGCTCGATGATGACCGCGCCGACGAACGTCGTCGACAGTTGAATCGCGAGAATCGAGATCACCGGCACGACCCCGTTCCGGACGCCGTGACGCCACAGCGCCGTCGAGAAGCTCTGCCCGGTGGCCCGGGCTGCGCGCAGGTACTGCTGACCGAGCACATCGAGCGTGGCGCTGCGGACGTATCGGGCGAGATCGCTGCCGGCGACGATCGCGATGGTCACCACGGGCAGCGTCAGGGCGAAGAGCGCGGCCGCGGGGTCCTCCCAGTCGCGGCGCGGAAAGCCTCCGGCCGGGAACAGCCGCCAGTTCAGCGCGAGCACACCGACGAGCAGGATGCCGACCCAGAACACCGGGACGGCTCCGCCGAGCTGCGACAGCGCTGAGAACGTCGTGCCGTACCAGGTGCGCGACTTCCACGCCGCGACGAATCCGACGGGCACGGCGATGATCATCGACAGCGCGAACGACAGCAGGGTCAGCGGCAGGGTGACGTTCAGCCGACGCAGAATCTCGTCTCCCACCGACAACCGGTTCGTGAAACTCTGTCCGAGATCGAGAGTGGCGAGCTGACCGACGTAGTCGGCGAATTGCACCCAGATCGGGCGGTCGACGCCCAGGCGTGCCGCAGCGGCCTGGATCTCGGCATCCGTCGCTCCGACCGAGATCAGCGCGAAGACGGGATTGCCGAGCACGCGCAGCACGACGAACAGGATCACCACCGCAAGCGCGAACGCCAGCAGCAGCAATCCTGTCCGTCGAAGCAGATACCGGCCGATGATCAGGCCTTCTGAATGCCGTAGACGTAGAACAGCGAGTTGAGCCCGTTCTCGGGCACGCCCGTCACGCCCGGGGCGGCCACGCGCAGCTGCGGGTTCAAGTAGAGCCACACACTCGCGGCGTCGTCGGAGATCTGCTGGTTGACCTGGCGGATCAGCGCAGTCTGCTCCTCGACGCTGCCGGCCGCCTCGGAAGCTGCCAGCCACTGCTGCACATCGGTGTTGTCATAGCCCCAATAGAAGTCGGGGTTGCCGTAGAAGTTGATGTCGCGGTCGTTGACGTGACCCTGCAGCGTCGCCTCGAAATCCTTGTCGGTGTAGACCTGCTGGTACCACTGGTCGTCGGTGATGATGTCGATGTTCACCGTCACGCCGACCTTGGCGAGCTCCGACTTGAGGAACTCGGCGACGGTGGAGTGCACGCCCGAGTCGGGCGTCTTGATCGAGAAGGCGAACCCGGCGGGGTAGCCCGCTTCGGTGAGGAGCTGTTCGCTGAGGGCGGGGTCGTACGGGTTGTTGTTCGCGAGGTCGATGTACCAGGGCTCGGAGGGCGGGACCATCGAGCCGATGAGCTGGCCGCGACCGTCCCAGATGGCTTCCAGCAGCTTCTGACGGTCGATCGCGGAGTAGATCGCCTTTCGCACCTTCGCGTCGGTGAACGGGGCGACCCGGTCGTTGAAGGCGAGGAGCTCCTTCGTGGTCGAGGTGCCCTCGATGATCTGGAAACCGGCGGATTCGAACTCGCCCAGGCTGTCGGGGTTCGACTGGCTCGTCACCAGGTCGACGGCGCCGGTGAGCAGGGCGTTGTTCAAGGCGGTGGGGTCGGCGAAGTACTGGTAGACGACGCCGCCGTTGGCGGGCGCGTCACCCCAGTAGTCAGGGTTGACGTCGAGGCTGATCGAGTCGCCCTTGCGGTAGTCGGCCAAGGTGTAGGGCCCGGTGCCATCGGCGGTCGTGGTGAGGTCGCCGGCCTCGGCGTTGACGATCCACACGTAGCCCAGGTTGTAGGTGAAGCTGATGGAGGGCTGCTTCAGCGTCACCGCCACCGTCGAGTCATCAACGGCGCTCACCGTGTCGATGACGCTCAGCTGCCGCTTGCGCGCGGCGATGGATTCTTCTCCGATGAAACGCTGGAGGCTGTAGACCACGTCATCGGCGGTGAGCGCCTTGCCCGAGTGGAAGGTGGCGTCGCGCAGCGTGAAGGTGTAGGTCAAGCCGTCGTCCGAGACCTCGGTTTCGGACGCGAGGAGGGGTTCGACCTGGGCGTCGTCGGTGATCTTGAACAGGCCCTCGTAGACGTTGCCGGTGAAGACCTCGGTCACACCGGATGATCCACCGAAGATCTGGTCGAGGTTGGTGGGTTCGTTCTGCGAGCCGACGATGATCTCGGCCTTAGGGTCGGCCGCACCGCTTGGGGCGGAGCCGCCTCCGGCGGCGCATCCGGCGAGGACGAGAAGTCCGGCGGTGGCGACCGCGATGGCGGCGCCGAGGCGGGTGGAGCGGAAGCGTGAAGACACGTCGGTTCCTTCTGGTGGGTGGTGAGACCGCGTCGAGTGCTGTGAGCGCGGGTGAAGCGGCATGTCGGGTGCCGGGGTGTGGGCGGCATCCGGATCCGGGTTAGGGGTGGAAGTCGCCGGCGAACCGCACGCGCTTCTCTCCGGCCCGTACGGGGAAGGGCAGGCGGTTCTGCGCGGGCGGGAGGGGGCAATTCATTTGGTTAGAGAAGCCGCACGGTGGAACGATGGCGCGGTTGAAGTCGACCTGGATTCCGATGCTTTCGCCCGCCACCAGGGGCCGGTCTGGTGCCGGACGGTCGAGGAACAAGAAGCGGCCGGCGCCGTAGCTCTCGGCCCCGTTTGTCGTGTCGCCGAACACCAGTTGCAGCTTGGCGGTGCCGCCGTAGACGGTGTCGAAAGCGGCGAGGCGGAACTCCCGACCTTGGACCTCGAAGATCAGGTCGCCTGACACAGGGAGGGCACGCATCGCCCCTTCGTCGCGGAGGTGCTCGAACGGCACGACGCGCTGCTCGTCGACGAGCTCGAAGCGGCCGTTGATCACCCAGTCGGGGTCGTACTCGTACGTCTCGATCTTCTCGAAAGCTTCGTTGGCCGGGGAATCCCGCCGCCAGATGCGGTAGCCCTCCTGCGTCACGCCTGAGTCGATGTCGGCGCGCTGCAGACGGGTGAGAACCGCATCGGCGGGGTGGCCCGCGCGGGCCGCCGCCTCATCGACGGGCGGCGCACCGGCGGGTGACCAATGCGTGAGAACGAGCGCGAGCGGTCCCTGCGGAGCGGTGACGGCGACGTGACGATCCTCGACCCACTGAGCGTGGCCGGCCGAGGATTCGGTGAGAGACGGGGGCATTCACACATCCTCATCCGCGCAGCGATACGGAAGAAGTCGTGTGACCGTCTGTTGCAGCTCGCGCCTGCACAGCGCCCAGTGGGCCCGGCGAGAGCGTGAGTCTTGCGCGCCCGGGTCGGGGTCCCCCGTGCCCGGGAGCGCGGGGGCTCCCGGGCCCCGGCCGAGGGTTCAGAGCGCGTCGACGGCACGCAGGATGACGTCGGTCTCGGTCCGGGTGGTGTAGTCGACGTGGATGTCGACGAAACGCACAACTCCTTGGGCGTCCGCCACGACGATCGTCGGGAAGGGGATGGCGGGCGTGTGATCGGCGTTGCTGTCCTTGACGGCGAAGCCGAGGGATGAGTGCGCGAGCTGCGCCTCTTCGCTGGGTTCGGTGATGATCCCGAGAGCTCCGGCGAGGGTGTTCGCCGGGTCGGACACCACGGTGAACCCCAAACCCGCGCTCGCCACTGCGGCAGCCGACCCGTCGGGAGTTTGGGGACTGACCGCGATCAGCTTCACTCCACGCTCCGTCAAGGCGGGTGCCAGGGTGAGCTGGTAGTGCTTCAGGGCGATATTGCAATACGGGCACCACGCACCGCGATAAAAGACGAGTACTGCAGCCGCACCGTCTCGCAGGGTCTTCAGGGTGACCGTGTCGCCCTCGGGACGAAACAGTTCCGCAGCGGGGAGCACGTCGCCCTCTTCGATGACACCCGTGGGCACGCCCTTCGTTCGCAGGTCTTCCTGTTCGCGGGCGAAGATTGCGGCGAGGTCGGGGCCGACCGTGTCGTTGAATCCGACATTGAAGTCCTCTACCTGATCGGCAATGGTGCCATGAGTCTGTGCGGACATGACGCTCCTTGTCTTGTCGCCCGAATGGCGCCAGGTGAGATGACGATATTCCCGGCGATATCGGGTCAGGCCCTGCCGTGACATGCACCGTCATACAAGCGTCCACACCATCGGTGCCGAGCCGGCGGCGACCCCGCCTGCCTCCACCCACGCTGACGTATGGCCCGATGCTGCTTGAGATTTCCGCGAATGACGGGGCATTTCGACGCGTGAACCGGCGCCTCCCCCATTGCCCAGGCCCGTCGTAGCCTGAGCATGACGCAACGGCACCTTCCGTCGTAGGAAGCGCGAGGACCGCACCTTGACCCACACCGCTCCGAATCGGTCTGATCGCGCGACAGCGCCCCCGACTGACGCCGTGCCCCGCCGATCGACACGCGAGGTTCAGGGGCATTCCCCGTTTCCGCGGCTCGAGCCCGTGTGGGCCAGCTACTTGCCGGAACTGTCCCGCCCGGTCGACCTGCGCCGCGCGCCACGCCCCCGTCTCCTCGCCCTGAACGACAGCCTTGCGCGGGAGCTCGCGATCGACGCGCGAACGCTGAGCAGCGACGAAGGTGCGAGCGTCCTCACCGGTGCCGCCCTCGCGCCCGGTTCGTCTCCCGTCGCGCAGGTGTACGCGGGGCATCAGTGGGGAGTGTTCCGGCCCATCCTGGGGGACGGTCGCGCCGCTCTCCTCGGCGAGTGGCGGGATGCGTCGGGGACTTTCCTCGATATTCACGCGAAAGGCATCGGACCCACGTCGATGTCAAGAGTGGACGGGTTCGCCACGGTCGGTCCGATGCTGCGGGAGTTCCTGCTCAGCGAGGCTATGCATGCCCTGGGCCTGCCGACGACGCGGGCGCTGGCTGTCATCGCCACCGGCGCGCCTCGGTCACTCGACGGAGTGACCCTCCCCGGTGCCGTGCTCGTGCGGACCGCCCGCAGCCACATCCGCTACGGCTCATTCGAGTACGCCGCGACACTCGACGACCGCACCGTTCTCGAGCGCCTTGCCCGCTTTGTCGTCGAGCGCCACTACCCCGATGCCGCCGAAGACAGCCACCCGACCCGCCGGGCGTTGGCCCGCATCGTCGAAACCGTTGCGGCGCAGACAGCCGGATGGATGGGCGTGGGTTTCGTCCACGGAGTGCTCAGCACCGACAACGTGCTTGTCAGCGGCGAGACGATTGATTACGGGCCGTGCGCCTTCCTGGATGCGTACGACCCCGAGGCCGTGTTCAGCTCGATCGACCGTCATGGACGCTACGCGTTCGGTCGTGAGCCATCGATCATGCGGTGGAACCTCGAACGGTTGGGCGAGGCATTCGCCCCTTTGCTGGCGGAGCACGTCAGCGAAGGACGAGCGGTCGCCGCGGAAATCGTCGCGCGGTTCGACACATCTTCCCGCGAGCAGTGGGTCGACGTGTTCCGCGCGAAACTGGGGTTAGCCCCGACCGTCCCGGCGGCGACCGTCGAGCAAACAGCGAACATGGCTCTCGCGCTCCTTGCGAAGCATCGGACCGACTTCCCGCGCTTCTGGCGAGCCCTGACCCCGGCCGCACGCGGGGACCGGTCGGGGGTTCTTCACCTGTTCTCGCCGCCCGTCCGCCCCCTCGCCGAGGACTGGATCGAAGGCTGGACGGCGCTCGGACCGGATCCCACCCTCCTGGATGCGGCGAATCCCGCAATCGTGCCGCGCAATCACGTCGTCGAGGAGGTCTTGGGCGCCGCCGTCGAGGGTGATCTGAAGCCGTTCCACGAACTCGTCGAGCTGGTGCGCAATCCCTTCGATGCGCGCGACACCCCTCTCGCGCGCAAACTCGCAGCCATCCCGCCCGACACCGCGGCACCTTTCGTGACGTACTGCGGGACGTGACGAGTCAGCCGCAGTTTCGACCCGGGGCCATCGACGTCTCGAGGACCGAGCTGCTCGACATCGAACGACCTCGTCCGGCTGGGCCCGCGACCCTCCGTCGCGCCGATCAGGTGGTCTCGCCCCCGTGGAAGGTTCGCACCATGTGGTTCAGGGCGTGGACGGTGAGATCGATCGACGCGATGTCGATGCGCTCGTTGCGGCCGTGGAAGAGTCTGCGGAACGTGCCGTAATCCCACTGCTCGCTCAGAACTCCGAACCCGTAGGCCGGAACTCCCCGGCGCCGGTAGAAGCGCCCGTCGGTGCCTCCGACGCCCAGCATGGGCAGCAGGTGCGCACTCGGGTAGGCGCGACGAACGGCGCCCTCTAGAGCGGAGAACAGCGGAGTGTCGGTTGAGGACCTCGTGGGATCCGTAACCGCGGCTCGCACGTCATCGTCGAGATCGAGGGCTTCGGCGTACGCGCGCCACTGGGGCGTGATGACGGTGGGCCCGCGGAAGCGAGCGAGCCGCGTCACCGCCTCCGCCGCGATCACGCCGGCGTTGCGGGCGCCCCAGGGCGCCGAGCCGTGGCCCGGCACTCCCCGCACCCGCAGCAGCCGGCCCGCCCCGCCCTTCTCCCCCACCATCACCCCCAGCGACGGAGTCGGACCGGCGTCATCGAATGAACGCGGAAATGTCGGTCATCCGCGACCGGCTCGGTGCCCTTCGTTCCGGATTTGAGGCACTCGAGCAGAACTTGGATGAGGACATGTCGCTGGTGGCGGATTGTTCCGAGGCGTACAAGCGAGCGCCCGATTCGCTACGTCGGATGTACAACCAGGCCTTCTTCACACGCATCCGAATTTGGCGGGAGGAGTGGGCCGAGGGCGAGCTGGCAGAGCCCTTCGCGACGGTCAGCTCAATCGCACAAACTCGAAGCGGCGCAGCCTCGGAAGAGGATGCGCCGCTAGAGAGTGGCTCTTATAAGGTCACTTGTTCTAAAGAGACCGATTTGGTGGACCTGAGGGGATTCGAACCCCTGACCTCCTCGATGCGAACGAGGCGCGCTACCAACTGCGCCACAGGCCCGGAAACCTCGTAAACACTATCACGACACCTCCCCGTCACCCGACGCGGGGCGCACCCCGGGCGCGCCGTGCGTCGACGGATGAGAGTGGCGGATGCCACGTCGTCGGCGATTCCGTCGGCGGTGACGCCCCGCGGTCGGTGGCGTCGTCGGCGGGGCTTACTGGCCCGACGCGCGACGCTCGAGCAGACGACGCACGTGATCGTCGATCTCGATGTCGTCGACGTACCCCATGGCCGCGTACTTCGACGGCACGGGAGCGGCGGCAGGCGTCTCGACCGGACGAGCGGTCTCGATGGGCGTCGGCGCCTGGGTGGCCGCGATGTGGCGGGCCGCCTCTTCGCGGGCGGCTGCGCGCAGCGCCTCGCGGGCGATCTGCTCGTCGACGACCGCGGCGGCGCGTGAGCCGGCCGACGCGACCAGGGGGCGCGGCAGTTCGCGCGGCGTCCAGGTCGGGCGCGGTTCGGGTACGAGAGCGACGTCCTGCACTTCGGCCGCAGCGCGTGCGGTCGCCTCGACCGCCGGGCGCACCTGGGTGCGGGCCGCGATCACGGAGAGTCGTCGGAGCACGACGAGCGAGGCCAGCACGACGGTGATCCCGACGACCAGCAGGACGGGGGCTGCACCCGCGACGACCTGGATCGCACCGACCAGAGCCGCGACGACACCGGCCAGCGCGGTCGACGTCGTGGCCAGGCGGAAGCGACGGCGGGCACGCGCTCGGCGGGCCTCGGGACGGGCGACCGCCGCGGCGCGTTCCGCGTGGGCGCGCTCGAGGGCGGCGGCGTGCTCGGCGCGGGTCTTCTCGAGGGCGGCGGCTCGCTCGGCGCGGGCCACCTCGACGGCGGCGGCGCGCTCAGCGCGGGCGACATCGAGAGCGGCGGCGCGCTGCTCCTTCACGACGTCACGATCGCGCGCGGTTTCGAGACGAGCGACCTCGAGCCGTGCCTTGGCGGCCGCGAGCTCGATCTGGGCTTTCTGCGCCTGCACCTGCCGCGCGAGCTTCTGCTGCTGGTGGGCGGTGCGGGTGGTGAGCTCGAGGTGCACTTCGCGCGGCGTCTCGGCCGTCTCGGCGAGCACGCGCAGCGCCTGGTTGAGGCGGACGGCGTTGCGTTCGACCGAGGTGAACCGGTGTCGGCTCTGCCACGACGGAAGGAGGTACACCAGCCAGAGCGCGACGGCGACGAAGACGATCACGCCACCGCTGAGAACCTGCCCACCCATGGCATAAAGGTAGGCCACCGAGAGATCACACCTCGGCATCCCCCCGCGTGTCGTGCGCAGACTTCTGCACATCGGGCGCAAGCACCCCGGGGAGCGCGCTCAGATGCGGTCGGCGGGCGGAACGCGAGCGGCATCCGGGGGCACCTGACCCCGCTGCCACCGGTCGAGCACGCCATGCGGCACCTCTTCGCGCACCAGGGCGAACGCGTAGTGATCGCGCCAGTCGCCGTCGATGTGGATGTACCGACGACGCAGACCCTCGTACCGGAAGCCCAGCTTCTCGACCACACGCAGGCTCGCGTGGTTCTCGGGGCGGATGCAGATCTCGACGCGGTGCAGGTTGAGCTCCGTGAAGCACAGATCGGTCGCCATCGCTACGCTCACCGTGGTGATGTTGCGGCCGGCGAACTCCTCGGCCACCCAGTAGCCGATCGTCGCCGAGGCCAGGGAGCCGCGCGAGACGCCCCACACGTTCAGTTGCCCGGCGACGTCGTCGTCCCACGCCATCACGAGGGGGACGCCGACGCCGTCGCGGTACTGCTGCAGGAGGCGACGGATGCCGAGGCGCATGTCGAACGACACGGGGCCGTCGGGACTCGTCGCCTCCCACGGACGCAACCACGGGCGGTTGTCGATCAGCTGCTGCTGGAGGACGCGCGCGTCGCGATTGCGGATGAGACGGATCGACACCTGGCCGTGCCGCCTCGGAATCGAAAGATCCATTGCACCCCGCGGGGTCAGAGACCCTTGGCGAACTCCTTGAACCACGGGCGCAGCGCCGGGCCCAGGTCGTCGCGGTCGGCCGCGAGCTGCACGATCGCCTTGATGTAGTCGACACGGTCGCCGGTGTCGTATCGACGGCCGCGGAACACGACGCCGTAGACGCCGCCGCCGTCGCCGCCACCGGTGGCGAGTTCTTCGAGCGCGTCGGTCAGCTGGATCTCGCCGCCCTTGCCGGGCTCGGTGCGCTCGAGGATGTCGAACACGTCGGGGCCGAGCACGTAACGACCGATGATCGCGAGGTTCGAGGGGGCGTCTTCGGCCTTGGGCTTCTCGACGAGCTGCGTGACCTTGACGACGTCGTCTTCGTCGGTGGCCTCGACAGCGGCGACACCGTAGAGGTGGATGTGCTCGGGGTCGACTTCCATGAGGGCGATGACCGTGGCACCGCCGCGCTTGTCGTACTCCTCCATCATCTTGGTGAGCAGCGCGTCGCGCTCGTCGATGAGGTCATCGCCCAGGAGGACGGCGAAGGGGTGTTCGCCGACGTGGCTGCGGGCGCGCAGCACCGCGTGGCCGAGACCCTTGGGCTCGCCCTGACGCACCATGTGGATGTCGGCGAGGTCGGACGAGTGCTCGACCTTGGCGAGCTTGTCGCTGTCGCCCTTCTCGCGCAGCTTGGCCTCGAGCTCGGGCATCGAGTCGAAGTGGTTGGCGATGTTGTTCTTGTTGCGACCGATGATGATGAGCACGTCGTCGATACCGGCGGCAGTGGCCTCTTCGACCACGTACTGGATGGCCGGCTTGTCGACGACCGGGAGCATCTCCTTCGGCATCGCCTTGGTGGCGGGAAGGAAGCGCGTACCGAGTCCGGCGGCCGGGATCACGGCCTTGAAGGGCTTATGAGGCATGGGCATACCTTATAGGGAGCCGACGACACCGCCGTTACACGCGCGCACGTAGACTTACCGGCATGCCGGATCGCATCGAGCAGGCCAAGCGCGCACTGCGCGCCGATCTGCGCGAACGCCGCCAGACCGTCTCGGCCCACGCGCGCGAGGTGGCCGAGGCCGGCGTCAAACAGCAGCTCGACGCCCTCGTCGATCGCCTCGGTGCGCGCAGCATCTCGTGCTTCCTGTCGACGCCCACCGAGCCCGGCACCCACGCCTTCGTGAGCGGGGCGGTGGCACGCGGCATCCGGGTGCTTCTTCCGATCACGCGCGAAGACGGCCTGCTCGACTGGAGCGTCGCGACACCCGAGACCGAGATCACCGAGGGGCTGTTCGGCCTGCCGGAGCCCGTGGGCGACGTGCTCGGGCCCATCGCCGTCAACGACGTCGACCTGCTGGTGATCCCCGCTGCCGCCGTCGACCAGGGCGGCATGCGCCTCGGCTGGGGCCGCGGCTACTTCGACAAGACCCTCGGCTCGATGGAGAAGTGCCCGCCGGTGTACGCGGTCATCTTCGACTCCGAGCTCATCGACGACGTGCCCCGCGACGTGCACGACCAACCCGTCTCGGGCGTGGTCACCCCCACCCGCACGGTCGCGATCACCGCACGCACCCCCTGAACACCCGAAGGAACCCCATGCCCACCTACTCCTACGCCTGCAAGCAGTGCGGACACCGCTTCGACACCGTGCAGTCCTTCTCGGATGCCGCTCTCACCGAGTGCCCCGAGTGCGGCGGCGAGGTGCGCAAGCAGTACGGCTCGATCGGGGTGACCTTCAACGGCTCCGGGTTCTACCGCACCGACTCCCGCTCCTCCACCCCGAGCGGGGCCGGTAGCGGCTCGGGCGGTTCTTCGACATCATCGAAGTCGGAAACGAAGACGTCCGCCCCGTCCTCGGCCTCCTAGCCCCGGTCGGCGCGGCCAGAAGGGGAGCCTGCGCATGATCAAAGGATTCAAGGAGTTCATCCTCCGAGGAAATGTCATCGACCTCGCCGTCGCGGTGGTCATCGGCGCGGCGTTCACGGCGGTCGTCAACGCCATCGTCGCCGCGGTCATCACGCCGCTGATCGAGGTGTTCTACAAGCCCGCCGAGAACGGCGAGATCGGACCGTCGATCACGGGCATCTACGGGCAGGAAGTGGTCTTCCCCCTTCCCACCCTGCTCTCGGCGATCATCAGCTTCTTCGCCGTGGCGATCGTGGTCTACCTCGCGTTCGTCTACCCGATGAACCGGTGGAAGGCCATCGCCGCCGCTCGCGCCGGCGTGAACGAGCCCGCCTCCGACGAGCCGAAGCTGCCCACGGAGCAGGAGCTGCTCGTGCAGATCCGCGATCTGCTGGAGCGCCAGAACGACAAGGCCTGACGGCCCGACGGAGCCCACGGCATCCGCGCCCTTCTCGAAGGCGAGCGGATGCCGTGGGCTTCGTCGTTCAGTAGTGCGGGGGCACCTCGCGCAGCATGCGCTCGTCGTTCGGCCCGGATGCCGCGGGGCGCGACGCCGCACCGCGAGCGGGGTCGTCGGCGGGCGCCGGCTCGGCCGACGTGCCGGGTGCGGGCATCAAGCGTGCGCGGCGGGCGCCGCGCACACGGACCACGGGCTGCCGGACGTCGTCCGCGCCCAGCGCCGCAGAGGTCCCTGAGCCTGTCGAAGGGACCGGACTCACCGCTGCATCGGAGGCGTCGACGGGCTCAGCCGCCGAGGACGGCGCAGCCGAGGTCCCTGAGCCTGTCGAAGGGACCGGACTCGCCGCTACATCGGAGCCTTCGACAGCCTCAGCCGCCGAGGTCCCTGAGCCTGTCGAAGGGACCGGACTCACCTCCGCGGAGCCGGAAGGCTCCTCGTCCGGATTCTGCGTCATCGCCGGCTCAGCCGGGCAGGTCGAGCTGTTCGGTGCTCGTGTCGGGACCCGCGCCGTCGGCGGGCGCGACGCCGAGCAGCCCGGCGATGCGCGCCGCGACGCCCGCGGGGTCGCTGTACAGGTCGAAGGCGTGCACGCGCACGTAGTGCCACCCGAGGCGACGCAGGATCTGCGGGCGCAGACGCAGCGTCTCACGCAGCGATTCGCCGATCGTCTCGGGGTCGCTCTCGGCGACGACGGCCTTGCCTTGGTAGCGCGCGACCAGCGGCAGCAGTCCGCGGTAGTCCACGTCGACCTCGACGCCGAGCTGCCGCAGCTCGCGCGCGAGCGCGCGGGTGAGGGGGTCGGCGAGGTCTTCGAGGCGGCTCTCGCGTCCGCGCGCGGCGACGTTGCCGAGGATGCCCATGAGGGTCGCGGCACCGTGCTCGAGGCGTCCGTCGTCGAAGGCGGAGGGCCGGATCGACGACACGATCACCATCGAGCGACGCGCGCGCGTCATACCGACCGTGAGCAGCCGCTCGCCGTCGGGCGTCGACAGGTCGCCGAAGTCGCTCAACACGCGCCCGTGACGGGTCAGGCCGAAACCGAGCGAGAACACGACACGATCGCGGCTCTCGGCCACGGACTCTTCGAGCGTGAGCACTGCGAAGGGCTCCGCCGCGTCGCGCGACACGAACTCGGCGATATCGGATCGTCCGGCCAGCGCCGCGACGACCGAGGCGCGCACGCGCTCGGCGTGCTTGCGGCTGGCGGTGACGACCATGAGCGACTCGGATGCGCGGTTGACGGCGTGCTCGATCACGAGGGTGACCACGCGGGCGACCTCGGCGTCGGGGCTCTCGACCGCACCGCTGACCGGGTCGGGCGCGCCGACTCCGCCCTCGACGTAGTCGACGCTCAGGCTGCCGCGTCCGAGGTACGAACCCGCCCACGGCAGCGACACGATCTCGCCGCCGTAGAAGGCGTCGTTGACGAGCTGCGAGAGGTCTTCTCCCCCGGCGCGATAGCTGCGGGTGAGGGTCTCGACCGGCAGCAGCTCGGCCACCCGCTCGAACACCGACCGGTCGTCGAACGGCACCTCGTCGCCTTCGACGCCGTCTTCGTCGTCGAGGGTGGGAGCGATCGCCGCGCTCACGCGGAACGGGGTCGGCTTCTGCACGACCGGGTCGCCGAAGAGCACCACCTGGCGCGCCCGACGCAGGGCCGGAGTGGCCTCGGCGAGGCACAGGGCCGCGGCATCCGCGATGATCACGACGTCGAAGGCCAGGTCCCACGGCACATCGGGCACCTCGTAGGGCGACGCCAACCACACCGGCGCGAGCGTGCGCAGCAGGGTGGGCGCGGCATCCGAGATCTCCTGCGCGGTGTGCAGGCCGTCTTTCAGCGCGTGCTTGAGAGCCGTCGCCTCATCGGCGTGATCGACGATGCCGATGCGCCACTGGGTCGCGAGCTGCGCCGCGAGAAGCGGACCCGCCGCCGCCGCGTGCGCCTCGTCGACGAGGCGGAAGTCGCGCTCGAGACGGTCGACGACGCTGGTGTTCGCGCCGAGCAGGGCGCGGTCGCTGCGCAGCAGGTGCTCGAGAGCCGACTGCCACCACGCGAACTCGAGCTCGGCGCCGACCCGCTCTTCGGGGACGTGGCGCACCGACAGCTCGACGAGGAGCTGCTCGAGGCCGAGGCGGGCGAGTTCGGAACGCAGCTGCGCGCGCTCGACGAGGTTGTCGAAGAACTCCGATTCGGCGGCGAGACCCGCGAGCGTGCGCACGAGGCGCTGCACGGGAAGGGTCGCCAGGCGCTCCGAGCCCTGTCGGCCGAGGATCTGATCGAGCTCTCCGAGCAGGGCGTCGGTGCGCTGCCACGCCACGTGCACGTCGGCGAGGCCGAGGGGCACCTCGGGGGCGACGCCGGCCTCGACGAGACGGTGCCATTCGGTGCGCTGCTGCTGGATGCGCATGAGCGCCTCGTACATGTCGGGCACGTGCACGCCCGGGCGCACGTACTCCTTCGACAGGCGCTTGAGACGACGACGGTTCGGACCGCTCATCGCGGAGCCGTCGCGGCGCGGCGAGTGCGCGTCGATCAGCTCGCCGATGGGGCGCTCGAACACGCTGGGGCTGAAGCGGTCGAGCGACTCGCGGATGCCCTGCAGCAGTTTGAGGTACGAACCCAGCTCCGACACGGTCTGGAACGGGCGCATGCGCGTCTGCGCGATGAGCTCGTACCCGCGCTCGATGAGGCGCGGCACGTCGGAGGAGTGGAGCTTGCCGGCCAGGTCGTGCGCGGCCCGCGCGTCTTCGGTGCGGGTGAAGCTGACGCCGTACCAGGGAGAGTCGTCGGGGCCGAATCGGAACTCGCCCAGTCGTGCGGCCATCGCCAGAGCCCGCGCGGCCGCGTCGCGGCGACCCGACAGACGCTCGAGCGTGGCCACGTCGAAGCGCGCCGCGGTCGAGGGCGGAGGAGAGACGGATGCCAGCTTGGTGAGCTCGCGCAGCACGTCGAGCGCCGAGACGCCCAGGGCCAGGTGCGGCTCGGTCACCGCCGAGCGGTAGTCGCGCAGCACGGTGCGCAGCCGCACGAGCGCGTCGTCGATCTCGGCGACCTTGGGCTGCTCGGCCTTCTCGTTGCGACCGATCGCGCGGATGAGATCGCGGCGCACGTGGTGCGGCGAGACGGCGAGTCCGGTGAGACCGACGCCGGCGAGGCGGTGCCGGATGCCGTCGAGCGTCGACCGGCGTGCACTGACGACGAGCACGCGCTTGTTGTCGTGCACGAGCTGGCCGATCGCGTTGATGACCGTCTGCGTGCCGCCCGTGCCGGGCAGCGTGTGGACCGCGAGGGAGTGGCCGGCGGAGATGCGCGCGAGGACGCGCTCCTGCTCGGCGTCGGCGTCGAGCAGAAGGGTGTCGGCGGCGGGCGGGCGCTCGTCGGGCCCGACGACGGCCGGCTCGGCGCGGCGCACGGTGATGCGCGCGCGGTCGTCGGCGTGACCGGCGAGGGCGTTCAACAGCGTGTCGTCGAGGTCGTGCGTGTCGCGTGCCATGCCCGAACCGACGTCGGCGAACGACGAGATGATCAGCCGGGGGTGCACGACGAAGGTCGGCACGTGCGTCGTCAGGCGACGGATGTGATCGATCACCGGCTGCGGCTTGAACACGCCCTGGTCGTAGGCGAGGCCCGCGAGGGCCGCGCTGTCGATCTGGATGCCGAGGTGGGTGCGGAACGCACGCGCGAGCTCGGGGTTCATCACGAACGCGCCGTGCAGCTTGAGCTCGAAGTCGCCGTGGTGGCGGCGGATGGCGAGCGGACGCAGCAGCACGGGGGCCGACCACTCCACTCCCCCGATCTTCCACGCCGACAGGCCGACGGCCAGGTGCACGGGTTCGAGGCCGCGCGCGGTGCGCAGCTCGACGTTCTTCGCGGTGATGCGTTCCGCGGCCATCCGCGCCGTGCGCAGGGCGACCTCGTCGCGGAACAGGTTGCTCAGCATCGTGGCGCGCCCCGTGATGAACTGCGGGAGCGAGCCCGGGTGCGCCTTGGTGATGTCGATGCCGGCGTCGCGGGCGTCGTCGAACCGCAGCAGCGTCGAGCGGCCGCCGAGCACCGCGGCCTCGGCCCTGATGCGGTCGCGTTCGGGGTCGGCGACGTGGCGAACGACGATGCCGGGTTCCGACAGTCGCAGCTCGCCCGGATCGACGGACGTCGATTCGTCTCCGTCGGTACCGATCACGGTCCCGTCCTCAGCTCGCCACACACCTGCCAGACTAAGCCGGTCGATGCGGGATCCCGCGCAGTGGGGGCGAGTTTCGCGGGAATAGACGACACGCCGCACGATCGGCGCTTCCTCCACAGGCGGCGAGTCGAGCGGATCGTCCCCATTCCCGGCATCCGCCGCAGCACGAGACCGACGCGGTCGTGAGGATGAGCGCATGAACAGAGTCACCAGCACCGATTACGACAGCCCGGTGGGGCCGGTCCTGCTCACGTTCGTCGACGACGCCCTCGTGCGCCTCGACGTCGCGCACGACGGTCTCGACCTCGCCCGCGAGAGCATCGCCCATCGACTCGGGGTCATGGCCGAGCCGGATTCCGCAGTGGGCGCGTCGCTCGTGGCGCAGCTCGACGAGTACTTCGACGGCGCGCGCCGGGAGTTCGACGTGCCGCTGGACTTCCGCCTCGTGCGCGGGTTCACCCGCGCAGCGCTCGAGGCGACGTGCGAGATCCCCTATGGCGAGGTGGCCTCGTACGGCGAGGTCGCGCGGATGGCCGGCGTCGATCGCGCCGCTCGCGCCGTGGGCACCGCGTGCGCGTCGAGCCCGTTCTCGATCGTCGTTCCGGTGCACCGCGTCGTGCGCTCCGACGGATCGATCGGCGAGTACGGCGGTCATCCCGAGGTGAAGCGGTTCCTGCTGACGCTGGAGGCCGAGGCGCTGCTGGGCGGCTCCCTCCCGGTCGACGAGGCGGACCGCGCCTCCGCGTGAGCGCCTCGGCCCGGATCCTCTCCGGTTCTCCTGGGGGACGCGCCGTGGGAGGAGAGGGGCGGGTGCCGACGACCCCCGCCTCTGCACGCGCCGACGCCCGGCCCCGCCGAAGCGAGGACCGGGCGCCGGGCGACCGCAGCGGACCGCTAGTGGTTCGAGGCCTTCTCGGCTCCGAAGCCGGTGAGCGAACGCACGTCCATCTCGGCGGCTTTGCGTCGATCCTCCGCGACACGGGAGGTCACCGACCCGAGCCAGCCGAGGAAGAACCCGAGCGGGATCGAGACGATGCCCGGGTTGTTCAAGGGCCAGATCGCCACTCCCGTGTTGGCGAACACGCTCGTGGGGGTTCCCCAGAACACCGGCGAGAGGAAGATCAGCAGGAGCGCCGAGCCCAGACCGCCGTACATGCTCCACACCGCACCGCGCGTGGTGAAACGGCGCCAGAACAGCGAGAAGAGGATCGTCGGCAGGTTCGCCGATGCCGCGACGGCGAAGGCGAGGGCGACGAGGAACGCCACGTTCTGCCCCTGCACGCCGATGCCGCCCAGGATCGCGAGCACGCCGATCACGATCACCGTCCGCCGCGCCACCTTGACCTCTCCGTCGGGCGGCACGTCGCCCTTCTTCACGACGTTCGCATAGATGTCGTGGGCGAACGACGCGGCCGCGGTGATCGTGAGACCCGCCACCACCGCCAGGATCGTCGCGAACGCGACCGCCGAGATGAAGCCGAGCAGCAGCGGACCGCCGAGCGCGAAGGCGAGGAGGGGGGCTGCGGCGTTGACTCCGCCGGGCGCCGCGAGGATGGCTTCCGAACCCACGAGGGCACCCGCGCCGTAACCGAGCACCAGGGTGAGGATGTAGAAGAGGCCGATCAGCCAGATCGCCCACACCACCGAGCGACGGGCCTCCTTCGCGGTGGGCACCGTGTAGAAGCGCATCAGCACGTGCGGAAGGCCCGCGGTGCCGAGCACGAGGGCGAGCGCGAGCGAGATGAAGTCCCACGGGTTCTTGCCGTACTGCAGCCCCGGGGCCAAGACGGCGTCGCCCTTCGGAGAGGCGGCGACCGCGCTCTCGAGCAGGGTGTTGAGGCTGAAGCCGTTGATCGCGAGCACCCACACCGTCATGACGACCGCGCCGCCGATGAGCAGGAACGCCTTCACGATCTGCACCCACGTGGTGCCCTTCATGCCGCCGATGAGCACGTACACGATCATCAAAATGCCGACGACGGCGACCACGATCGACTGCCCCACCCGCTCGGTGATGCCGAGCAGCAACGACACCAGTCCGCCGGCGCCCGCCATCTGCGCGAGCAGATAGAAGAAGCACACCGCGAGGGTCGTGATGGCCGCGGCCATCCGCACCGGGCGCTCCTTGAGCCGGAACGACAGCACGTCGGCCATCGTGAACTTGCCCGTGTTGCGCATGAGCTCGGCCACGAGCAGCAGAGCCACCAGCCACGCCACCAGGAAGCCGATCGAGTAGAGGAAGCCGTCGTAGCCGTTGATCGCGATCGCCCCGACGATGCCGAGGAACGACGCCGCCGAGAGGTAGTCGCCCGCGATCGCGAAGCCGTTCTGCGGTCCCGTGAACGACCGACCCGCCGCGTAGTAGTCGGCCGCCGTCTTGCTGTTGCGGCTGGCCCGGATCACGATGAACAGCGTCACGGCGACGAACGCGCCGAAGATCGAGATGTTCAGCACCGGGTTGTTCTCGACCGTCTGCACGGCCGCATCGATGGAGGCGAGCACGTCGTTCACGAGCGACCCTCCTCAATACGCTCGAGCTCGGAGCGCAGCTGCTCGGCACCCGGGTCGAGGCGACGGTTGGCGTACGCGACGTAGCCCATGGTGATGGCGAACGTGGTCACGAACTGGCCGAGCCCGAAGAGCAGCCCGACGGTGATGGCGCCGCTGACCGGTTGCGCCATGAACTCCGGCGCGAACGACGACAGCAGAACGTAGACGAAGTACCAGACGAGGAAGGCCACCGCGAGCGGGAAGACGAAGCTGCGTTGCCGCCGCTTCAGCTCCCGGAACGGGGCGGACTCCTCGACCGCGATGTAGTCGACGCCGCTGGTGTGCGCGTCGTCGATCCGACGATCCGTCATGTGGCCTCCTTGCCTCATGCGTCCGGCGCAACGCTGCGCCGATCGGGGAAAAGTCCGGGTCGGCGTCAGCTTTCCCGGTGATACAGTCGACGCTACGAAACGCGGCGATGAAGCCGTCACCCCCGGAAGTAGGTAGTGCGTGGCTGCACCCTCCGCACTTCGAGACGATGCGACGCTCGTGTCGCACGCGGTCGTCGAACTCGCCCGACGCACGCATTTCCCCGTCGCCTTCGGCGGCCTCGAGCACGACGGCGCCGTGCACGTGTCGAGCATCGTCGGCGCCCGCACGCGCAGCATCGAGGGGCTCGTCGTGCACGCCTCGCGCGGTCTCGGCGGACGAGCGCTCGTCGAGCGGCGCCCCCGCATGACCCTCGACTACCGCACCTCGCGCTCGATCACCCACGACTACGACCGCGCGATCCTCGGCGAGGGCATCGCGACCCTGTTCGCCGTGCCCGTGCTCGTGGGCGGCACCGCACGCGGCGTGCTGTACTGCGGCTCGTGGGCCCAGGCGCCGGTCGGCGAGGTCGAGGCGCGCCCCGCGTTCGACGTCGCCGGAGAGCTCGGCACCGAACTGCGCGTGCGCGCCGAGGTCGAGCGCCGCCTGCAGTCGGCGCCCATCCCCGAGAGCGGGCTCAGCGCCGGAGCGCGGGAAGAGATCCGCGAGAGCTACGCGCAACTGCGCAGCATCGCCGCCACGGTCGGCGACGACAGCGTGCGCCGCCGCCTCGAAGACGTCGAGGGCCGGCTCGCCGCCCTCACCGGCGACATCCCCGTGACCACCCCCGACCCCGACGTGCACCTCTCGCGCCGCGAGATCGACGTGCTCGCGTGCGCGGCGGTCGGGTCGACGAACGGCGAGATCGCGACCACCCTGCAGCTGCGCGAGACCACCGTGAAGTCGTACCTCGCCTCGGCGATGGCCAAGCTCGACGCCTCGACCCGGCACGCCGCGGTCACCCGCGCGCGCCGCGCGGGACTGCTCCCCTGACGCCTGGGCAGCCGGTGGGAAAGCCCTGGCAAAAGCCGCTTGAGGTTGAGAGCCGCGCGGATTCTCGGCATCGTGGCTGACTCCTGTCGTCGATCAGAGAAGGAGAGTCGCCCATGCTGACGCTCACCGAAGAGGCCACGACCGCCGTCAAGACCATCACCGCCCAGATCCCGGACTCCCCGCACAGCGGCATCCGGATCGAGGGTGCCGGCTCCCCCGAGTCGCAGTTCAAGCTGAGCGTCGTCGACGCCCCCGCCACCGGCGACGCCGTCGTGGAGAACGGCGGCGCGCGCGTCTTCCTCGACAGCGACGCCGCAGCGGTGCTCGACGACCGCGTGCTTGACGCGCAGGTCGACCCCGAGCAGGGCTCGGTGCAGTTCGCGGTGACGAACGCCGCCTGACGCGCTGACGCCTCCGATCGATGCCCCGGCCGCGCGCCGGGGCATCGTCGTGTGCGGGGTCAGTCCCGGAAGACCACGATCTCGTCGTTCGGGGCGTCGTAGACGAACTGCAGGGCGGTGCCGGGAGGCAGATCGGTCGCCCGGATCTCGGCGGAGTCCTCGGTGAGCTGCAGCGCCCCCTCGGCCGGGAAGATCCCCGCTCCGCACGAATCCAGGAACAGGCGTCCGTCGTAGGAGAATCCACCGTTGGAGACCTCGAGCAGGTCGGGCTGCCACACCGTCATGCATCGGGCTGCGTTCTCGTCGGCCTCGAACGGGGCATAGGTGATGACGCGAAAGCCTTCGAACTCCTCGTATGCCGTCACCGCGCTCGTGACGCCCCGGGTCAACGACGCCGGAACGTCGAAATCCGGATCGGCGGCGAGACGCGCGATCTGCGTCGCCCCGACCTGCAGGGGGTCGGTCTGCACGCGTTGCACCAGCACGAGCGCCGTCGCCGCGCACACGACGACCAAGGCCGCCGCGGTCAGCAGGATCATCGTGGAACGCCGCAGGCGCGGCATCCGGAACCTCCGACGCGGCGGGTCGGATGCCACGGCCGGCCCCTCCGCATCGCTCGGCCCGCTCGGCTCGTCGGCGGCCTCCGGGACGGGCGGAGCGGGGTCGTCCGCGCCGTCGCGGCTCTCGAGTTCGATGAGTCGGCGCAGCGCCGCGGGATCGGCGGAGATGTCCGCCCCGGGGGCGTAGGCCCGTCGGCGGAGGGCGGAGAGTTCGTCATCATCGTCGATGCGCGGCATGGTCCGATTCAATCAGCGATGCCGCCGCGCCCGCGGACGGATCGCGCACGCGGTGGTCGGATCGCGCGCTCAGCGACCCGTGAACTCCGGTCGACGCTTGGCCTGGAACGCAGCGAACCCCTCGCGATAGTCCGCCGTTGCGGCCAGGGCGGCCTGCGCGCGGTTCTCCAGGGCCATCGCCTCCCACAGCCCGAGACGCTCGTCGCGCACCGCCGCCACGATGCGCTTGCTCGCGCGGAACGCCGCGGTCGGACCCGCCGCCGCCGTGCGGGCCGCCAGAGCCGTGGCATCCGTCACGTCGTCGGCGGGGAAGACCCGGGAGAACAGCCCCGCGCGCACCGCCTCGTCGCCCGACATCAGGCGCCCGGTGTAGATGAGGTCGAGGGTCGCATGGATGCCGAGGCGCTCGGCGAACAGGGCGTGACCGCCTGAGTCGAGGGTCGCGCCGAGGGCCGCGAAGGGCGAGCCGAGCTTGGCGGTGTCGGCGACGTAGACGACGTCGGTGGCGATCAGCAGGCCGAGTCCCACGCCGAGGCACGCGCCGTGCGCGACCGCGAAGGTCGGTGAGGGGAACATCGCCATGCGTCGCAGCAGCGGGGTGAGCGTGTCGTCGAGGTAGCCGCCGACGTCGTCGGTCGCGGGATCGACGCCCGAGATGTCGCGGCCGGCGCAGAACGACGGCCCCTCTCCGCGCAGCAGCACGGCGCGGGCGCCGTCGGCCTCGGCGCGGTCGTACGCGGCGGCGAGCTCGTGCAGGTCGTCGAGTCCGAGGGCGTTGCGGCGAGCGGGCGCGTTCAGCACGATCTCGGCGACATCCTCGTCGAAGCGGTAGTCGATCATCGCGCTCACCCGTCGTAGTCGACGCGGACGGCGTCGGTGCTCGGGTGCGACTGACAGGTGAGCACGTACCCGCGCTCGATCTCGTCGGGCTCGAGGGCGTAGTTCTCGGTCATCGACACGGCGCCCTCGATCACGCGGGCGCGACAGGTTCCGCACACGCCTCCCGCGCACGCGAACGGCACATCGGGGCGCACGCGGAGCGCGGCGGCGAGGATCGTCTCGTTCGCGGCGACCGGGCTGTCGACCGAGGCCGACTGCCCGTCGAGCGTGAAGTCGATGCGGCGGACCGGTTCGTCCTGACGCACGCGCACCGGGCGCGCTCCCCCGGCCTGTGCGGGGGCGTCGCCCTCGCCCGCGGTGAACAGCTCGAAGCGCACGCGCTCGCGCGGCACGCCGACCTCGGCGAGCACCTGTCGGCACAGCTCGACGAGGGCGAACGGCCCGCACAGGAACCATTCGTCGACGGATGCCGGATCGATGAGGCGCGAGAGGATCAGCCGCAGCCGCTCGTCGTCGATGCGGCCCGAGAACACCGGCGCCGCGCGCTGCTCGCGAGACAGCACGTGATGCAGCGTGAGGCGCGACGGGTAGCGGTCCTTGAGATCGGCGAGCTCGTCGACGAACATCACGTCGGTCGACGACCGGTTCGCGTAGACGATGGTCATGCGACTGTCGGCGGATCGCTCGAGCACGTCGGCGGCGAGCGCCATGATCGGGGTGATGCCCGAGCCCGCGGCGATCGCGACGACGTGGCCCGTCGCCGTCGAGGCCTTCGAGACGAAAGTGCCCTGGGGGCTCATGACGTCGACCTCGTCGCCGGGGCGCAGACCCTCGTGCGCCCACGTCGAGAAGCGACCGTCGGGGTCGCGTTTGATGCCCACGCTGATCGAGCCGCGCGCCGGCGGTCGGCAGATGGAGTACGAGCGGCGCAGCTCCTCGCCGTCGACATGGGCGCGCAGCGCGACGTACTGCCCGGGCGCGTAATCGAACGCGTCAGCGAGGTCGTCGGGCACCGCGAAGGTCACCTCGATCGCGGTCGGGGTGAGCGGGCGCACGTCGGCGACACGGAGGGTGTGGAAGCGGGCGCGGGCGCGCGGGGTTCCGGGAGCGGCGGCCGGGGTCGTGGCATCCGTCATCGTCATCAGAGGGCCTTGAAGTGGTCGAAGGGCTCGAGGCACGCGCGGCACTCCCAGTGCGACTTGCACGAGGTGGAGCCGAACCGCGAGACCTCGCGAGTGTTCAGCGAGCCGCAGCGGGGGCACGCGACGCTCAGCATCACGCGGATGGGTCCCGCGGGCGCGCGTCCGGTCGGCGGGGCGATGCCGTACTCGGAGAGCTTGCGCTTGCCGTCGTCGCTCATCCAGTCGGTCGTCCACGCGGGGGTGAGCGTGGTCTTCACCACGGCGTGGTCGAAACCGGCCGCGGTGAGCGCGAGCACGATGTCGTCGCGGATCGCGTCGACCGCGGGGCAGCCCGAGTAGGTCGGGGTGATCGTGACCGTCACCGTGTCGCCGTCGAGGCGCACGTCGCGGAGCACTCCGAGGTCGTCGATCGTGAGCACCGGCACCTCGGGGTCGACGACGGCCGCGACGACCTCGCGCGCGTGCTCGAGGGTCGCGGTCACCACGTCGCCCCCGGATGCCGGCGGGCCAGCACCTGCATCTCGGCGAGCAACGGCCCGAACGACGGGTGGTGGGCGCCGCGGCGACCCCCCGCGGAGGAGCCGGAGATCGAGGGGACGGGCACGTCCTCTTCAGCCAGGACGGCCGCGAGCACGTCGTCGACGCGACCGCGCAGCGACGAGGGGCGCACCGCGATCCCCTCGAGACGCTCGTGCAGCGGCTCGTCGCGGAACAGCTCGTCGAGGTAGGGCCACACGTCGTCGAGGGCGACGAGGAAGCGCCGACGCGACTCGTCGGTGCCGCCGGCGAGGCGCAGCGTCCACTGCACCGCGTGGTCGCGGTGGTAGTCGACCTCCTTCTCGGCCTTCGCCGCGACCGCGGAGATCACCGGATCGGCGGACGCCGCGAGGTCACGGTACAGCTCGAGCAGATACGCGGATGCCAGGAGCTGACGGGCGATCGTGTGCGCGAAGTCGCCGTTCGGAAGCTCGAACAGCCAGGCGCTGCGGAACTCCGGCTCGTCGCGCCAGTAGGCGAGGTCGTCTTCGCTGCGGCCGTCGTACGACCCCGCGTAGCGCAGCAGCGAGCGGGCATGGCCGAGCAGGTCGAGGGCGATGTTGCCGAGGGCGACGTCTTCTTCGAGCTCGGGCGCGCGGGCGATCCAGCCGCAGAGGTTCTGCGACAGGATCAGCGCGTCGTCGCCGAGGCGCAGGGCGTAGGCGGCGACGTCGGGGTCGGTCGCGCGGTCTTCTCCCCCGGCCAACTCGGCCGAGAGCTCGCGCACGTCGAGCGAGACGTCGCCGTGAAGGTCGTGGGCGTCGGGGGCTTCGACGGGCTCAGCCACCGGCACCGCGTCAGGTCCCTGAGCCTGTCGAAGGGACCGGTCCCCCGCGTCGGGGTCTCCGACGGGCTCAGCCACCGGCGCTGCGTCAGGTCCCTGAGCCTGTCGAAGGGACCGGTCCCCCGCAGTCGGCTCCGCCACCGGCGCTGCACCGTGCTCGGTCGAGGTGCTCACAGGTGCGGCACCCCCTCCGACGCGGTGTAGTACACCGCGTGCCGGTAGTTCTTGCCCGCGGGCGACTCGAAGAACGCGCCTTTGGCTCCCGGGTCGCTCGTGGTCACGGCATCCGAGGGCACGACCCACACCGAGACGCCCTCACCGCGACGGGTGTAGAGGTCGCGGGCGTTGCGCACCGCGAGCTCGGCGTCGGGCGCGTGGAGGGAGCCGACGTGCACATGGCTCAGACCGCGGTTCGCGCGCACGAAGACCTCCCACAGGGGCCAGGTCTCGGCGGGGCTGCCGCCGGGGGTGGCCATCAGGCGGCCGCCGTCTCGGTGCGGGCAGCGCTCTTCTTCGCGGCGTAGGCCGCCGCGGCCTCTCGCACCCACGCACCCTCTTCGTGCGCGACGCGGCGGTTCTGCAGGCGCTGGCGGTTCAGCGGCCCCCGCCCCGCGAGAACCTCCTGGAACTCGGTCCAGTCGATCTCGCCCATGTCGTACTGGCCCGTCTCGTCGTTGAAGCGCAGCTCGGGGTCGGGCAGGGTCACGCCCAGCACCGCGGCTTGCGGCACGAGCATCGAGACGAAGCGCTGGCGCAGGTCGTCGTTGCTGAAGCGCTTGATGTTCCACGCCATCGACTGGGCCGAGTTGGGCGAGTCGTCATCGGGGGGTCCGAACATCATCAGGCTCGGCCAGTACCACCGGTCCACGGCATCCTGAGCCATCTTCCGCTGCTCATCGGTGCCCTGCATGAGCGTCAGCAGGATCTCGAACCCCTGGCGCTGGTGGAACGACTCCTCCTTGCAGATGCGCACCATCGCGCGGCCGTAGGGTCCGTACGACGCGCGGCACAGCGGCACCTGGTTGCAGATCGCGGCGCCGTCGACGAGCCAGCCGATCGCCCCCATGTCGGCCCACGTGGGAGTGGGGTAGTTGAAGATCGACGAGTACCGCGCCTTGCCGTCGACCAGCTGCTGCGTCATGTCGTCGCGCGTGATGCCGAGCGTCTGCGCGGCGGAGTACAGGTACAGACCGTGGCCGGCCTCGTCCTGCACCTTCGCGAGCAGGATCGACTTGCGCTTGAGGCTCGGGGCGCGGGTGATCCACGCCCCCTCGGGCTGCATGCCGATGATCTCGGAGTGCGCGTGCTGCGAGATCTGGCGGATCAGCGTGCGCCGGTAGCCGTCGGGCATCCAGTCGCGCGGCTCGATGCGTCCGTCGGCCTCGATGAGGGCGTCGAACATCGCCTCGCCGTCGAGGGCCTCCGTCGTGGGGGCGGTCATCGTCATCGTCGACTCCTTTTACAGACCGATCGTTCAGTAAAAGTGTAGCCGGGGGACGCACGAGCCGCAACGGCCGTGACCCTCGATCTCCGACCGGATGGAGTGGGGTCATGGCCGACACTGCGATCTTCGACGTCGACGGCACCCTCGTCGACACCAACTACCAGCACGCACTCGCGTGGTACCGCGCGTTCCGGCGCTTCGACCTCGTTCTGCCGGTCTGGCGCATCCACCGCTCGATCGGCAAGGGCGGCGACCAGCTCGTCCCCGCGCTCGTGGGCGACGCCGTCGAGCGCGAGCACGGCGACGCCCTGCGCGACGCCTGGAGCGAGGAGATCTCCCCCTTCATCGACGAGGTCCGCCCGTTCGACGGCGCGCACGACCTGCTCCTGGCCGTCAAAGAGCGGGGTTTCCGTGTCGTGCTGGCGAGCTCGGGCAAGAAGGACCACGTCGAGCACTTCCTCGATCTGCTCGATGCGCGCGAGCTCGCGGACGCGTGGACGACGTCCGACGACGTGGAGGCCAGCAAGCCCGCACCGGATCTGGTGCAGACCGCGCTCGCACGGGTCTCGGGCGCACGCGGCGTCATGATCGGCGACTCCCCCTGGGATGCGATCGCCGCCTCGAAGGCATCCGTTCCCACGATCGCCGTCCGAACCGGCGGCTTCTCCCGAGAAGAGCTGACGGATGCCGGGGCCGAAAGCGTCTTCGACAGCCTCCGCGACCTCATCGACGGGCTCGACGGCACGCCCCTCGCGCTCGCGGAAGGCTGAGGCGCCGCGCGGCCACCGCCGCATCGGCGAGACCGCACGCGGTCGTCGAGGACGCACCCGATTGAAGCCCGACGGGTGCGTCCTCGACGAAGCGGTGCGTCCTGGGCGCGCGGGCGCGAGGCCCCTTCGTCGAGCCGCGTCGGGGAGGCCGCATCGCGGGCCGGGCCGCAACGCAGGAGAAACGGCGGCGCGGCGAGCCCGATCCCGCCAACCCCGGCGGTCGACTCGGGCGGAGCCTCCCGATCTCCTGCGTTGTGCCCGAGAGGCGCGGCGCATCCCGCCCGACCCGCCGGGCCGGCGCGCCCCGGCTCTCAGCGCAGGTCGTACACGCGCTTGTACTTGCCCTCGCTGCGGGGCAGCACTCCCGGCTCCTCGACGCGCACGTCGACGGTCGTGCCGATCAGCACCTTGATGCGCTGCTGCAGCACGACGCCGGCGGCCTCGCACACCTCGCGGTCGAGGGCCGGATGCCGCTCGATGCGCACGGTCATGGCATCCATTCGTCCTTCTCGACGCAGCTCGAGCACGAAGTGCGGGGTGAGCTTCTCGATGCCCAGCACGATCTCCTCGATCTGCGTCGGGAAGAGGTTCACGCCGCGCAGGATGATCATGTCGTCGTTGCGGCCGGTGATCTTCTCGATGCGCCGCATCGCCGGGAACGCCGAGCCGGGCTGCAGCCGGGTGAGGTCGCGGGTGCGGTAGCGGATGACCGGGAACGCCTCCTTCGTGAGAGAGGTGAACACCAGCTCGCCCAGCTCGCCGTCGCCGACGGGCTCTCCGCTCTCGCCGTCGATCGTCTCGGGGAGGAAGTGGTCTTCCCAGATGTGCGGACCGTCCTTGGTGAGGGCGCTCTCGGATGCCACGCCCGGACCCATCACCTCGCTCAGGCCGTAGATGTCGACCGCGACGAGGTCGAGGCGACGCTCGATCTCGTGACGCATCTCGTTCGTCCACGGCTCAGCGCCGAGCACTGCGACCCTCAGAGAGGTCGAGCGCGGGTCGACGCCGGCCGCCTCGAGCGCGTCGGCGATCGTCAGGAGATAGCTGGGCGTGCACAGGATGGCATCCGGCTCGAAGTCCTGGATGAGCTGCGCCTGTCGCGCGGTCTGCCCGCCCGACATCGGGATCACGGTCGCGCCGAGGCGCTCGATGCCCGCGTGTGCTCCGAGGCCGCCGGTGAACAGGCCGTAGCCGTAGGCGTTGTGCACGCGATCTCCGGCGCGGATGCCGGCGGCGCTCAGCGAACGCGCGACGAGGTCGGCCCACCGGTCGAGGTCGCCCGCGGTGTAGCCGACGACGGTGGGGCGGCCGGTCGTGCCCGACGAGGCGTGGATGCGGCGGACGTCGGCCATCGGCACCGCGAACATGCCGAAGGGGTAGGTCTCGCGCAGGTCGGCCTTGGTCGTGAAGGGCAGCAGGCGGATGTCGTCGAGGCTGCGGATGTCGTCGGGGCCGACGCCGGCCTCGTCGAACTTGCGCCGGTACAGCGCGACGTTCTCGTAGGCGTGGCGCACGGTCCACTGCAGCCGCTCGAGCTGCAGCGCGCGCAGGCTCTCGAGCGGGATCGCGGTCGGATCGACGGATGCCAGGAAGTCGGGGCGCGATGCGGCGGTCAGGGTCATCGGGACACCTCCGTGGTCGTGAGCGCCTCGTCGCGCTCGGGGGCGGGGTTGGTTGTCGAGGTCCCGGAGCCATCCGAGGTCCCTGAGCCTGTCGAAGGGACCGGCCCACGCTGAACGCCCGCGGCTTCGACAGGCTCAGCCACCGGCGAAACCTCGCTTCCGCGCGAAATCGAAGTCCCTGAGCCTGTCGAAGGGACCGGGGCCTGCTGAACGCCCGCGGCTTCGACAGGCTCAGCCGCCGGCGAAACCGAGGTCCCTGAGCCTGCCGAAGGGACCGGGGCCTGCTGAACGCCCGGGGCTTCGACAGGCTCAGCCACCGGCGAAACCTCGCTTCCGCGCGAAACCGAGGTCCCTGAGCCTGTCGAAGGGACCGGGGCCTGCTGAACGCCCGCGGCTTCGACAGGCTCAGCCACCGGCGCCGGCGGCCGGCGATCCGTCGTGATGCTGCGGCCGCGCACCTCGGCGACGAGGTCGCCCGTCTCATCGGTCACGCGGATGTCGTACAGGCCCGTCCGGCCGCTGCGCGCGCGGCGGGCGGCGGTCGCGGTGAGCGTTTGCCCCGCGATCGTCGACTTCAAGAACGTGATGTCGGCGCCGCCGGCGACCGTGACCCGTTCGTCTTCGTTGCACGCGATCGCGAAGGCCGTGTCGGCGAGGGTGAAGACGAGTCCGCCGTGGGTGATCGCGAAGCCATTGAGCATGTCGTCGCGCACGGTCATCGACACGCGGGACTCCCCCGGCGCGTCGTGCTCGACGACCATGCCGAGCATGCGCGAGGCGTTGTCGTTGCGCATCATCGGCCGCAGGCTCATGCGAGCACCCCGGCCGGCCGAGGAGCGGGCGCCCACGTCTTGGCCACGAGCGTGAGCACGTCGTATTGCGCGACGAGCTCGTCGTTCTGGTTGCGGATCACGGCATCCCACCGCACCTCGCCGTACTCGTCGGTCTCGCGCGGGGTGATCTGCTTCGCCGTCAGGGCGACGCGGATGCGGTCGCCGGGTGAGACGGGAGTGACGAAGCGCAGGTTCTCGAGCCCCGAGTTCGCCAGCACCGGGCCAG
This sequence comes from Microbacterium sp. che218, assembly GCF_040436305.1. Classification (NCBI taxonomy): domain Bacteria; kingdom Bacillati; phylum Actinomycetota; class Actinomycetes; order Micrococcales; family Microbacteriaceae; genus Microbacterium; species Microbacterium sp. che218. The sequence continues at coordinate 3,397,735 of NZ_AP031501.1, read as the reverse complement.
GCGCGGGGTCGACGAACAGTCCCGCCGCCCACGACACGAGCAGGTATCCGTGCGCGACGCGGCCCGGGAAGAAGGGGTTCGCCGCCGCGGATTCCTCGTCCATGTGCGCGTAGAACGTGTCGCCGGTGAAGTTGGCGAACACCTCGATGTCGTCGAGGGTGACTTCGCGTTCGGCCGATTCCACGGCATCCCCGATCCGAAGATCCGAGAGGGGTTTGCGGAACGGGTGGACACCGGCGGAGTCGGTCTCGGCTCCCGGATGCCACACCCCGGTCAACGCGGTGAGCATGCGGGGCGAGCCCTGGATCGCGGTGCGCTGCATGTAATGGAGCACCGAGCGGATGCCGCCGAGCTCCTCGCCGCCGCCGGCGCGGCCGGGGCCGCCGTGCACGAGGTGCGGCACGGGGGCGCCGTGCCCGGTCGAGGTGCGGGCGTCGTCGCGGTCGAGGAAGAGGACGCGTCCGTTCATCGCACCCATGCGGGTGAGCAGCTCGGTCGCCACGTCGGGGTCGTGGGTGGCGACGCTGGTGACGAGCGACCCCCCGCCGCGTCCCACGATGGTGGCGGCCTCGGCGACGTCGGCGTATTCGACGATGCTCGCGACCGGGCCGAACGCCTCGATGTCGTTGACGGCCGGGGTCGCGGCATCCGCGAAGGCGAGCAGCATCGGCTGCAGGAACGCCCCGTCGACGGGCACTCCCTCGGGTGCCTCGGCCGATCCGACCACGAACCGCCCGCCGGCGTCGGTGAGGGCCCGGACCTGCCGCAGCACCTCGTCGCGCTGGGCGATCGAGACGACCGGTCCCATCGTCACGCCCTCGGCGCGCGGGTCGCCGATGACCACGCGCTCGGCGATCTTGTCGCGCAGGGCCTGAGCCACGGCATCCGTCATGCCCGTCGGCACGATCGCGCGGCGGATCGCCGTGCACTTCTGACCCGCCTTGGTCGTGAGCTCGACCAGCAGCTGTTTGACGTAGGCGTCGAACTCGAGGGTGCCGGGGGTGGCGTCGGGGCCGAGGATCGAGGCGTTGATCGAGTCGGTCTCGCTCGTGAACCGCACGCCGGGCTTCGCCTGGGCGCGCAGGCGCTCGGCGGTCGAGGCGCTGCCGGTGAACCCGACCGTGTCGCCCAGGTCGAGCAGGTCGAACAGGCCCGGGACGCTCCCGCTCACCAGCTGCAGCGATCCCTCGGGCAACAGGCCGGTCTCGACGACCATGCGCACCCACGCCTCGGCGACGTAGGCCGTGGGGGTCGCGGGCTTGACGATCGTGGGGAGCCCGGCGAGGAAGGCCGGGGCGAACTTCTCGAGCGCGCCCCACATCGGGAAGTTGAAGGCGTTGATCTGCACCGCGACGCCCGGCAGGCGCGTGTAGACGTGCCGGCCGAGGAACGAGCCGTCCTTCGACAGCGGCTCGATCGGTCCGTCGAGCACGACCTTTCCAGCGGGCAGCTCGCGCCGCGCCTTCGACGAGAAGGTGAACAGCACGCCGATGCCGCCGTCGACGTCGCTGAGGGAGTCACGGCGGGTCGAGCCGGAGCGCTCCGAGAGGGCGTAGAGCTCTTCGCGGCGCTCGTTCAGCGCGATCGCGAGGTTCTTCAGCACCATCGCGCGCTGGTGGAAGGTCAGCGCGCCGATGCTCTTCTGCCCCGTCTCGCGCGCGAAGGCGACGGCTGCCGCGAGATCGAGCCCGCGCGTGCTGACGCGCACGATCTCGTCACCCGTCGAGGCGTCGCGCACGATCGCCGCATCGGGGTCGCTCTCGGGGGCCCACCAGGCGCCGTTCACGTAGCTGGGGAGGAAGGTCATGAGGCGCTCCATTCGTAGAATCCGCGGCCGGTCTTGCGGCCCAGGTGCCCCTGGGCGACGAGGTCGCGCAGCAAAGCGGGCGGGGTGAAACGCACGCCGAACGCGCGCTCGAGCTCTTCGGCGATGCCGAGGCGCACATCGAGCCCGACGATGTCGGTGGTGCGGAGGGGCCCCATCGGATGCCGGTAGCCCAGCTCCATCGCGGTGTCGATGTCGTGCGCGGTGGCCACGCCCTCCTCGAGCATGCGGATCGCCTCGAGCCCGAGTGCGACCCCCAGGCGGCTCGACGCGAAGCCCGGCGCGTCGCGGACGACCACGGCGGTCTTGCCGATCGCCTCGACCCACTGGGTCGCTCGCGTGACGACCGCGGCAGTGGTGGCATCCCCCGTCACCACTTCGACGAGGCCCGAGGCGGGCACGGGGTTGAAGAAGTGCAGACCGAGGAACCTGTCGGGGCGGGCGAGCGAGGCGGCGAGCGCGTCGATCGAGATGGAGGAGGTGTTGGATGCCACGACCGCATCGCCCTGCACAGCTTCCTCGATCCGCGTGAGGGCGTCGAGCTTGAGGTCGCGATCCTCGGGAACGGCCTCGATCACGAGGCCCGCCTCGGCGAACGCCTCTGAGTCGACACCGGTGGTGAGGGAGTCGGCATCCGGGATCCGCGTGCCCCTTTCGGCCGAGCGCGCCAGGGCGGTCTCGACGCGCTCCCGCGCCTGGGCGGCGGCGGCCCCGTCGCGCTCGACGACGTGAACGCGGGCTCCGGCGAGCAGGAACGCGTGGGCGATCCCGGCGCCCATGCGGCCTCCGCCGAGTACCCCGACGACGGCGGGGACGGATGCCGTGGCTTCGACGGCCGTGGAGTCGGGCGCGGCGGCGGTACCGGCGCGGGAGGGAGACGTGGTCTCGGGAAGGGTCACTTCTTCCTCCTCTCGAGGAACGCGGTCATGCGGGCGCGCTTGTCGGCGCTGTCGAAGAGCTCGGCCTGCAGCTCGCCGTCGATCGCGGGGTGGTCGGCGCGGGGCGCGAGCAGCGCGCGCTTGGTCAGGATCGTCGCGCGCACCGAGTTCGCGGCGATGCGATCGGCGACCACGTGCGCGGCGGGCAGCAGGTCGTCGGGCTCGTGCACGCTCGACAGCAGCCCCCAGGAGAGGGCCTCGTCGGCGTCGATCACGCGCGCGGTGAGCAGCAGCTCGCTCGCGCGGGCGTGGCCGACGATCTCGGGCAGTCGCCACGAGGCACCGGCGGCGGCGATGATGCCGAGGCCCGGCTCGGGATTGCCGAAGCGCACGCGCGGGGTGCCGAGGCGGATGTCGGCCGCGTAGGCGAGCTCGGCTCCCCCGCCCAGTGCGAAGCCGTCGACCGCGGCGATCACGGGCATCGGGAGGTGCCGGATGCGATCGAACACCGTCGCGTTGATGCCGCGTCGCGCGTCGTCGCCCGTGCGCTCGCGCAGCTGGGCGATGTCGGCTCCCGCGGCGAAGATCCCGCCCGCACCGGTGACGATGAGCGTGCGGGGATCCGCCTCGAGCTCGGCGCACAGGGCGTGCAGCTCGTCGACCATGGCCTGATCGATCGCGTTGCGCACGCCGGGGCGGTCGAGGGTGGCGACGACGCGGTCGTCGGCGGCGTCGATGCGGAGGCGCGCTGACCCCGGCGCGCCGGTGGCTGATCCGCGTGCGCCGGTGGCTGAGCCTGTCGAAGCCCCCGGCCCCCGGGCGTCGCGGGTACCGGTCCCTTCGACAGGCTCAGGGACCTGAGTGGACGCAGGGGCCGGCGTGACGGAGGTGGCTGAACCCGGCGCGCCGGTGGCTGAGCCTGTCGAAGCCCCCGGCCCCCGGGCGTCGCGGGTACTGGTCCCTTCGACAGGCTCAGGGACCTGGGCGGACGCAGGGGCCGGCGTGACGGAGGGAGCTGAACCCGGCGCGCCGGTGGCTGATCCGCGTGCGCCGGTGGCTGAGCCTGTCGAAGCCCCCGGCCCCCGGGCGTCGCGGGTACCGGTCCCTTCGACAGGCTCAGGGACCTGGGCGGACGCAGGGGCCGGCGTGACGGAGGTGGCTGAACCCGGCGCGCCGGTGGCTGAGCCTGTCGAAGCCCCCGGCCCCCGGGCGTCGCGGGTACCGGTCCCTTCGACAGGCTCAGGGACCTGGGCGGACGCAGGGGCCGGCGTGACGGAGGTGGCTGAACCCGGCGCGCCGGTGGCTGAGCCTGTCGAAGCCCCCGGCCCCCGGGCGTCGCGGGTACCGGTCCCTTCGACAGGCTCAGGGACCTGGGTGGGCTCAGGGACCTGGGTGGACGCAGGGGCCTGGGTGTGCGCAGGGACCTCGGTGGACGCAGGGACCTGGGCCGATGCGGCCGACGTGCGCGACTCAGCCATCGATCCGCTCCACGATCATCGCGGTGCCCTGGCCGACGCCGACGCACATCGTCGCAAGTCCGTACCGCGCGCTTTCGCGCTCGAGGCGCCCGAGCAGCGTCACGAGGAGCCGCGAGCCGCTCGACCCCAGCGGATGCCCCAGCGCGATCGCCCCTCCATCGGCGTTGACGATCTCGGGGTCGAGCCCGAGGCGGCGCATGCACGCGAGCGACTGCGAGGCGAAGGCCTCGTTGAGTTCGACGGCGCCGAGGTCGGATGCCGAGAGCCCGGCCTTCGCGAAGGCCTTCTCGGTCGCCGGCACGGGGCCGAGCCCCATGATCTCGGGAGCGAGAGCGGCGGAGGCGTGCGCGACGATCCGCGCCCGCGGCCGGAGTCCGTACCGCTCGACGGCTTCGGCGCTCGCGACGAGAAGGGCCGAAGCCCCGTCGTTGAGCGAGCTGGAGTTGCCCGCGGTGACGACCTCGCGGTCCTTCACGACCGGCTTGAGCCTCGCCAGCGCGTCGATCGAGGTGTCGCGGCGCGGACCTTCGTCGGTGTCGACGACGCCCCGACCGGTGTCGACGGCGACGATCTCGCCCGCGAACCGACCGGCATCCTGGGCGGCGATCGCTCGCTCGTGGCTGCGCAGCGCGAAGGCGTCGGCATCCGCCCGCGAGATCCCGTCGAGGCGAGCGACCTCTTCGGCCGTCTCGGGCATCGAGAAGGTGGCCTTGTCGCTCGCGGCGAGACGCGGGTTGGTGAAGCGCCAGCCGATCGAGGTGTCGAACGCCGCCCCGGGCTTCGCCCACGCCTTCTCGGGCTTCGCCTGCACCCAGGGCGCGCGGGTCATCGACTCGACGCCGCCGGCCACGATGAGGTCGGCGTCTCCCGCGCGCACGGCCTGCGCGGCGAGCGCGATCGCGCTCATGCCCGAGGCGCAGAGGCGGTTGACGGTGAGACCCGGGATGCTGTCGGGAAGCCCCGCGAGCAGCACGGCCATGCGGGCGACGTTGCGGTTGTCCTCCCCCGCCTGGTTCGCGGCACCGAGGATCACCTCGTCGATCGCCTCGCCGGGAACGCCCGCGCGGGCCACCGCCTCGGCGACGACGAGGGCCGCGAGGTCGTCGGGACGAACGGACGCCAGAGTCCCGCCGTACCGCCCGACCGGGGTGCGCGCACCGCCGATGAGAAACGCGTCCGCCATCGTCTTCCTCTCCCCCGCCGACTCTGGCGGGGCCCGTCCACCTCGCCTGCGAGGTTTTCCGACCGATCGTTCAGTAATCATGCCACGACGGAGCACGAGGAGGCAACGGGCGGGTGCCGAGGGGTGATGCGGGGGCGGCCGTCGTGATCGACACTCGGGATCATCCGATCGCGGTACGTCCCCGGCGCCCGCGCGGCGGCCCGCGGGGGCAGTTCGGGCAGCGGAGGATGATCGGGCACGGGAGGACCTACCCGGCCCGCGAGATCCTCCGGCGAACGAATCTCCTCCCGCGGCGCGACCGCGCAGACGACGCCGGCGGCGAGCGCCCGCGGCGAGAAACAACGGTGCCCCCGACAGGATTCGAACCTGCGACGCCCGCGTTAGGAGTGCGGCGCTCTATCCCCTGAGCTACGGAGGCGGGGCTTTTCCAGCCTACTGCGCGGTGCGGGGCGAGGCCGTCGCGCGCGACCCGGCCCCCGAGTCGTCGGAGGAAAGCGGGCGGATGCCGTGTCGCAGGCCCGCGATGAGACCGTCGTCCCAAGTCCCCGGCTCGGCGGGGGTCGCTTGGCTCAGCTCGACGCCGGCCGGACCGATCGTCGCCGCACATACCAACAGCGACTCGAGCACGTGCCCGTCGTGCTCGTCGCGCCGCAGCACCGATGCCGACGGGTCGACGGTGGAGGCCTCGACGACGTCGAGCCACGGCATCCACCATTCCGATCCCTCGGCGAGGCCCGCATCGCGGAACGCCTCGAGCCAGCGCGCGATGCGCGGGGTGCCGGGGTCGTCGACCGCGTGGTGGGCGATCATGTGGGTCCCGGGCGCGAGGCGCGTGCGGCGGGCTTCGAAGCCGTCCCACTCGACGAGGTGCGCGCCGTGCGCGTCGACCTCGACGAGGTTGAAGCCGCGCGTGAGAGGAGCGTCCGGGATGCCGGCGCCGACCGCATCGAGGGGGATGCTCCCCCGGCTCACCACCTCGTCGTCGCGACGGGCCGAGAGGTCTTCGCGGTTGAGGAGCACCGCGAGGCGCGAGGCGTCGGGGTCGACGGCCAGCCAGGCGCCGCCGGCGCGGTCGTCGCGCACACCCAGAACGCCCGGACGCTCGGGCCACCAGGCGCCAAGGCCCCGCCACGGACGATCGCGGTCCTCGTCGCGGACGGCGAGGAGACGCACGGGCTCACCCGCGCGGTGGGGGACGTCGATCACGACCGTGCACATTCCGTCAACGCTACTCGCTGGCGGAGGGGCGGGGCCGTTCGCGCGTGAGCTCCCGCCGTGAGCGCCGCCGCACGCGCATCGTCGCCGCTCACGCACCCGCGACGTTACGAGAACAGGAGGAGTCACCGGAACAGGACGATCGGCGCTGTAACAGCCTGTTTCCGTGACATCTCCTGTTCTGGTGACGCGCTCCCGACGGCGGATGCGACCTGGGAGACTGGGGCGATGTTCGTCGTCGTCGGAGTCACCGGGGGAATCGCCGCCTACAAGACCGTGAGCCTCGTGCGGCTGCTGGTGAAGGCCGGGCACGACGTGCACGTGGTCCCGACCGCCGACGCGCTGCGGTTCGTCGGACTGCCGACGTGGGAGGCGCTGAGCCGCAATCCCGTGACCACCTCGGTGCACGACGACGTCGCGAAGGTGCGGCACGTCTCGCTCGGCCAGTCGGCCGACCTCGTCATCGTGGCCCCCGCGACCGCGAACACCCTGGCGTCGATGGCGGCGGGATTGGCATCCGACCTCCTCGGCACGACGCTGCTGGCGACGACCGCTCCCGTCGTGGTGGCGCCGGCGATGCACGCCGAGATGTGGCGGCATCCGGCGACCGTGCACAACATGGAGGTGCTGCGTGCGCGGGGCGTCCACGTCGTGGGGCCCGCCGACGGCGTGCTCACGGGAGGCGACTCGGGTCCGGGTCGCATGTCGGAGCCCGAAGAGATCGCCTCGGCCGCCCTCGCCCTCGTCGCGCGTTCGGGAGACCTCGAGGGTCTGGCGGTCGTCGTGAGCGCGGGCGGCACTCGCGAGCCGATCGATCCCGTGCGTTTCCTCGGCAATCGGTCGAGTGGCCGCCAGGGTGTGGCGATCGCCCACGCCGCCGCCGAGCGCGGGGCGCGCGTGACCCTCGTCGCCGCTCATCTCGACGGCGTCGTGCGGCCCGGACCGGGCATCGAGGTCGTCGGGGTGGGAACGGCCGACGAGCTCGGACGGGCGATGGATGCCGCTGCCCTCGAGGCCGACGTCATCGTCATGGCGGCCGCGGTCGCGGACTACTCCGTCGCGTCGGTGTCGGACACCAAGTTGCGCAAGCAGGACTCCCCCGGCGCTCTGACCCTCGAGCTGCGCGAGAACCGCGACGTCGTGGCGGGGCTGGTCGCGAACCGCCGCGCGGGGCAGACGATCGTCGCGTTCGCCGCGGAAACCGTGAGCGGCGATGCCGAACTGCTCGAACGCGCCCGGGCGAAGGCCGCACGCAAGGGCGTCGACCTGTTGGCCGCGAACGCGGTCGGGTGGACGCAGGGTTTCGAATCGACGCGGAACGCCCTGGTGATCGTGGACCGCGACGGAACCGTGGTCGCCGAGGTGGCGGGATCGAAGGACGACACGGCGCACGCCCTGCTCGATGCGGTGCTGACGGCGCGGGCGGGGCAGACGGGCTGAGCCCGCTCGGCACGCGTCCGGAGGCGGCCTGATCGCGGCCGCGGCGAAGTGGCGCGCGTGGGGCCACACGCGACCGAGGCCGGGCCCGCCTTTCGGCGAGTCCGGCCCCGGGCGGTGGTGCGTCAGTAGCCGTACATGTACTGCAGCTCCTGAATGACCGCGAACACCTGGCTCAGGATCATGACGAGCCACACGCTGCCGAGGATGAGCGAGACGACCGTGACCGCGATGGCGGCCCAGACCGGCGCGAGTCCCGAACCGGTGCGGCGACGCAGCACCACGCCACGACCGATGACGTAGACAAGGCCGGTGCCGATGGCCAGGACCGTGAAGATCCACGCCCAGTGGAACGGACGGTCCACGCCTCGCGCACGGAGCTGACGCCAGTCGAGGAAGGCGAACACCACGGTCAGCGCGGTGATCAGGAGGCTCACGACGCTCGCGACGATGCTGACCAGCGAGCTGGTCATCGAGGTGCCGCCCATTCCGCCGGAGGCCATGTCGGCGTAGACCGAGTCGCGGATGAACGATCCCCAGTCGAAGAGGAACAGCCCGAGCACGCTCACCAGCGGCAGCGCGACGATCAGCCAGATCCAGACGGTGTTGGTCTTGATGTCGCGGCGCGGGGCGGCGTCGTAGCCAGCGGACGTCGAGGCGGGGTAGGCAGGGGCGTTCTGGTATCCGGGTGCCGAGCTGTACGCGGGGGTCGAGCCGTAGCCGGGCGTCGAGCCGGGGGCGGGCGTCGAACCGTAGGCGGGAGCGGATGCCGGCGTCGCGCCGTACCCCGGAGTCGCGCCCGAGCCGGCGGCCGCGCCGTATCCGGGTGCGGCACCCGAACCGGACGCTGCGCCGGAGTCCGTGGAGGCACCGTGGGCCGAGGCGACTCCCGCTGCGGCAGCTCCCCCGACCGCGCCGGCAGCGGCAGCCGCCGCAGCAGCACCGCTCGAGCCGTGTGTCTGAGCCGACTCGTGCGCACGCGTCTCGCCCGGCGCCTCGACGGACGCCTGGCGGTCGGCCGCGCCGAGCGGATCCGGCTGCACCCCGTCGGCATCCGATTCGTGCGACTCCGCCGCCACGTGGTGCTCGCCGTGACCGTCGGTGCCGTACCCGGCGGCGTCGAGACCGGCAGCAGCGCCGACCGCGTCGTGTCCAGCAGCATCGTGGCCGACCGCGTCGTCGTGGCTGAAGGCGTCGTGACCGACGGCATCGTGACCGACAGCATCGTGCTCGACGACATCGCCAGCTGCGTCGTGACCGACGGCATCGTGACCGGCGACATCGCCGGCTGCGTCGTGACCGGGAGCATCGTGACCGACAGCATCGTGACCGGCGACATCGCCGGGAGCATCGTGACCGGCAGCGTCGCGCCCGGCGACATCGCCGGCGGCATCGCGACCGGCAGCATCGTGCTCGGCAAAATCGCCGGCAGCGTCGTGACCGGCGGCGTCGTGCTCGGCAACGTCGCCGGCGACGGCCGCATTCGCGTGGTCGTCGTGTGCGACGGCATCCGCCCCCTGCGTCGAGGCGCTCGACGCGCCGTCGGCGGAGCGCACCTCGTCGGTCCAGGAGGTGCCGTTCCAGCGGCGCAGCCCGCCGCCTCCGGCGGGGTCGGGGTACCAGCCGTCGGGCGGAGTGGGAGTGTCGGTCATGTCGTTTTCCCTGTCTGGTCGGAACGAACCACGGTGGGCCCGAGTCTAGTGAGGCCCTCCGACGTCACCGGAAGTCGCGCGAGGCGTGGGCGACACCGACGCGCAGATCGGTGAATCCGTCGGCCACCACGTTCGTCACCCCCTCGACCGAGCGCTCGAGCATGCCCCGCACGATCAGGGCGGGCGACTCGCGCGCCACGCGCCGGTACCTGTTCCACACTCCGACCGAGCAGATGATGTTCATGAGCCCGTGCTCGTCTTCGAGGTTGAGGAAGGTGATCCCGGATGCCGTGGCCGGCCGCTGACGATGGGTGACGAGCCCTGCCACCTCGATGCGCCGATCGGTCTCGAAGGTGCGCAGCTCGCGGGAGGTGAGCACACCGCGCGCATCGAGGGCGGAACGGAAGTGCGTCATCGGATGATCGTCGGCGGAGAGCCCTGTCGCCCAGAGGTCGGACGCGAGGATCTCGTAGCTCGACGGGTCGGTGAACAGCGGAGGCTGCACGGCCACGAGGGAGTCGGGCAAGAACTCGGGGCGGTCCAGGGCCGCCGAACCCGACAACCAGATCGCCTCGCGGCGCGTGTGCCCGAGGCTCTCGAAAGCGCCTGCCGTGGCGAGGGCCTCGAGTTGGGCGGTGACCAGCCCCGTGCGCCGCACGAGATCGCGCAGGTCGCGGTAGGCGCCGTTTCGCTCGCGCTCGGCGACGATGCGCTGAGCCACCTTGGCGCCGATACCGGTGACCCCCGCGAGTCCGAGTCGCACGGTGAATCCGCCGTCCCGCCGGTGCGCGAGCGTCTCATCGGGTTCCGACGGATCGAACTCCCCGGTGGGCGGCTGCTCCGCGTGCGCGCACGCGTCGAGCCCGGTCGGTGCGGGCCGACCGCGGGCGGCGGTACCGCTGATCCCCTCCGACGCCGCTCTCGTCGCGGCATCCGGTGCCGCCTCGAACCGCACCCCCGCGCGAGCGCTCGCCCCTGTGCTCGCCTCCGCCCCGTCGACGGCCTCGAGCGTCGCCTCGACCCCCGAATGCAGCAAATCGGGGCGGCGCACGACCACGCCGTGTCGACGTGCGTCGGCGGTGAGCGTCGCCGGCGAGTAGAAGCCCATGGGCTGCGCGCGCAGGAGTCCCGCGAGGAAGGCCGCCGGGTAGTGCAGCTTGATCCACGAGCTGGCGTACACGAGCAGAGCGAACGACAGCGAGTGCGACTCCGCGAACCCGAAGTTGGCGAACGCCTGGATCTTGGCGTACAGCTCGTCGGCGACCTGCCCGACCAGGCCGTTCTCGGCCATGCCGGCGTAGAGCGTCTCGCGCAGGGAGTCGATGCGCTCGAGCCCGCGCTTGGACCCCATCGCCCGACGCAAGAGGTCGGCGTCTTCGGCCGAGCAGTTGCCGATGGCGACGGCCATCTGCATGAGCTGCTCCTGGAACACCGGCACGCCCATCGTGCGCGCGAGCACCGGTTCGAGCTTGGGGTGCACATAGGTGATGGGTTCTTGCCCGAGCTTGCGCCGCACGAACGGGTGCACGGCCCCACCCTGGATGGGCCCGGGGCGGATGAGCGCGATCTGCACGACCAGGTCGTAGAACTTGCGCGGCTGCAGGCGCGGCAGCAACCCCATCTGGGCGCGGGACTCCACCTGGAACACCCCGATCGAGTCCGCCCGGCAGAGCATGTCGTACACCGCCTTCTCTTCTTTCGGCAGCGTCGACAACTCCCAGGACTCGCCCGTGGCGTCGCGGATCAGGTCGAAGCAGTACTGCAGCGCCGCGAGCATGCCCAGTCCCAGCAGGTCGAACTTCACCAGCCCCATCCACGCGGCGTCGTCTTTGTCCCACTGGATCACCGTGCGGTTCTCCATGCGGGCGTGCTCGATGGGCACGACCTCGCCCACCGGTCGATCGGTCAGCACCATGCCCCCGGAGTGGATGCCGAGGTGCCGGGGGGCTTTGAGCAGCTCGGAGGCGAACTCGATGACCTGGTCGGGGATGTCGTGGTCGGCTCCCGACTCGAGCGTCGCTCCCCAGCGCTCGACCTGCTTCGACCAGGCGTCCTGCTGCCCCGGGGAGTGCCCGAGCGCGCGCGCCATGTCGCGCACCGCGTTCTTGGGGCGGTACTGGATGACGTTCGCGACCTGCGCCGCCCGCTCGCGTCCGTATTCGCCGTAGACCCACTGGATGATCTCTTCGCGACGGTCGGAGTCGAAGTCGACGTCGATGTCGGGCTCCTCGTCGCGCAGGCTCGACAGGAACCGTTCGAACGGCAGCTTGTAGAAGATCGAGTCGACGGCGGTGATGTCGAGCAGGTAGCAGACGGCACTGTTGGCCGCCGAGCCGCGCCCCTGGCACAGGATGCCGCGCCGCCGCGCCTCGGCCACGATGCCGTAGACGATGAGGAAGTAGCCCGGGAAGTCCTTCATCTCGATGACCTCGAGCTCGCGCTCGATGCGCCGTCGATCGTCGTCGGACAGATTCGGGTACTTGCGGGGCACGGCCTCCCACACCAGATGACGCAGCCACGACATGGGCGTGTGCCCCTCGGGCACCTTCTGCTTCGGCAGTGCGGGCTTGGCCCGACGCAGCGGGAAGGCGATCTCGTCGGCGAGCGTCACCGTCCGCGCCACCGCCCCCGGGTACCGGGCGAAGCGCGCCGCCATCTCGACCCCCGAGCGCAGATGCGCGCCCGCGTGCGAGGGAAGCCACCCGTCGAGCTCGTCCAGGCCCCGGTTCGCCCGTACCGCGGCCACCGCGGCGGCGAGCAGCTGCTTCTGCGGGGCCGCGTAGTGCACGTTGTTCGTCGCGAGCGTCGGGAGCCCTCTCTCTGCGGCGAGAGCGGCCAGCACGTCGTTGCGACGCGAATCGAGCGGGTCGCCTTGGTCGATGAGCTCGACGTAGACAGACCCGGGGCCGAACAACCGCACCAGGGTGTCGAGTTCGCGGGCGGCGCCGGTGGGGCCCTCGGATGCCAGCGCCTGGCGCACCGCGCCCTTGCGGCATCCGGTGAGCACCGCCCAGTGCGAGTCCTCCGGCCCGCCAGCGCGCGCGGCGAGGTCTTCGAGGTCGTAGACGGGACGCCCCTTCTCGGCACCGGTGAGTTGCGCGTGGGTGATCGCGGCGGCCAGGCGGTGATACCCCTCTTCTCGGCGGGCGAGCACGAGCAGGTGGGATCCTTCGGGGTCGGCCTCGCCGTTCTGCGGGCCGGTGAGCCCGAGGGACAGTTCCGCCCCGAACACCGTCTTGACCGCTCGGGCCTCGGCCGCCTCGGCGAAGCGGACGATCCCGTAGAAGCCGTCGTGATCGGTGAGGGCGAGCGCATGCAGGCCGAGGCGCTCGGCCTCTTCGACGAGTTCTTCGGGTGAGGAGGCGCCGTCGAGGAACGAGTACGACGAGTGCGCGTGCAACTCGGCGTAGGGCACGGCGTCGGCGGGGCGCTCGATCGACGGCGGCACGTAGGCGCCGCGCTTGTGCGACCAGGCCGGGCTGTCTCCGCCGTCGCCGTTGGTCGGCGTGCCGGTCGGACGTCGGGCGTCGCTGAGCATGCGCTCGAGCTCCGACCACTTCACCGGGGGGTTGTTCCAGCCCATCAGCGCATCCCTGCCTCGCGCGACCGGGCGGCCGCGACACGCCCCGCGGGCCGGGCCGGGACGGATCGACCCTCAGTCATAACGCCCCTCCGCTCGCCATTCGCCCTCTTCGACCACCAGCAGCCACGCGCCGCCATCTGTGTCGACCACCTGGAAGCGGTGGGCGCGCCGCGCGCGCAGGGGGTCCCACCCGCGTTCGCTGATGGGCCACGGACCTGCCCACTCGCTGATGCGGCGGCGTTGCCCGGCGGTCTCGAGCATCGCCGGCGGAGCGCTGAGCACGTCGCGCTCGCCCACCGTGACGGAGGCGCCGGCGATGTCGGTGACGCCGACCGGCCGGGGTTCGGGGTAGACGACGGCCGGCAGGGGGTCGGGGAGACTGCCCGGCCATGGACGCGCGCGATCTTTCGCGGTGATCGCCCTGTCGCCCCACGGCACGAGCACCTGACGCTCGGCGAGCCAGCGCCCGCCGCCGATGACGGGGGTCACCACCCCGCGGTGGCCGAGCATGGCCTGCACACGCGAGAGGGCGTGGTGCACGCGCTCGTCGGGGCCGGCGCCGAACAGCCCCTTGGCGTGATGGGCGGCGGCGTCGACGGCTTCGGGCTCGATGTGCACCCCGGCCACCCCGCTGCCGAAGATGCCCTGGGCGTCTTCGGCCAACTGCCAGCGCACGCGATCGACGACACCGGCGGCGTCGAACGACCCGGGGTGCAGCCATACGCGTTCGCTGCGCTCACCTCGCTCGCCCGTGAGCACGACCCGCAGTTCGGTGCACACCAGATCGTGCGCTCCCAGCTGCGCGATGAACTCCTCGGCCGCGACGCGCATGCCGAACGCGATCTGGTCGGCGAGCTCGAGCGGGGGTTCGAACGCCACTTCGCGGTGCAGCTCGGGCGGGGGCGTGCGCGGCTGCACCGGTTGGGAGTCGAGCCCCGCGGCCAGGGCGTGCAACCGCACGCCGCGTTCGCCGAAGCGCTCGCGCACCCGCTCGACGGGGAGAGCTGCGAGAGCGCCCAGCGTGTGCACGCCCAAGCGCGAGAGGAGGCTGCCGAATTCGTCGTCGTCGAGCGTGGCGATCGACAGGGGCGCGAGGAACACCCCCGCATCTCCGGGCGCGACGATACGCACCGGGTCGTCCGCGGCGGCGGACCGTGCCGCGTGCTCGGCCGTGAACACGCCGTCGGCCACGCTCGCCCGCACCCCGGAGAACCCCTCGTCGTCGAGCAGGCGGATGAACATGCGCGCCGCCTCGGCCTCGCCGCCGTAGTACCGCGCCGGCCCTCGGGACCGCAGCGCGCACAGACCGGGCCGCACGATCTGCACGCCGGGCGCCCGCTCTTCGATCCGCGCGACGACGGGGGCGAACGCCCGCGCATCGCGGACGGGATCGGCCGCCACCACCTGCAACGACGGGCACAGCGCCTGGGCGTCGCGACGCTTCTGCCCGCGGCGCACGCCCTGCGCGCGGGCAGCCCACGAGCAGGCGACGACGAGGTTGTTGGCGAACACCGCCACCGCGGCATCCGGCTTCGGCGGGGTGGTGGCCTCGTGCGCGAACGCCGTGATGGGCCAGTCGGGGAACCACAGCACCAGGCTGCGCGTGGGCGCCTGCATCAGCCGACCGCCCGCGCACGGAAGGCGTCGCGTTCGCGCGGGACGAGCCGCTCGGCGGGGGCGCCCAGAAGCTCGATCGACCCGTCGGCGGCGGGGAGCAGCATGCGGGCCCGCCGTGCGTTCGGCGAACGGCGGCTGCTTACCGACACCGTCAGCTCACGACCCGCCAGGTACCCGTGGCCCTGCCCGAGACCCGACCATCGGGGGTCGGCCACGTCGATGACCGCCTCGGCCTGGGGCCACTCCCCCTGCACGAGCAGCACCGACCCGCGATCGCGCAGACGCGCGGCCAGGCGCGTGGTCTCGGCGCCCCCGCGTGCGGCGGAGGAGCCGGCCGGGGGCCGGACGGCGACGACCGGCAACACCTCGGTGATCGTCGCCGTCACCGCGAGCCAGCGCGGCCCGGGGTCGGGGATGAACACGAGCCGATCGAGGTCGAGCCCGTACTTCTCCGCCGCCTCGGCACCGAGCTCGGGCATGCCGATGACCCCGCACCAGGCGCCGTCCTGCGAGGGGCGCGCCATGAGCGCCAAGAGCAACGAGGCGGAACGGGCGAGGGAGTACGCCGACCCCGACCGGAGCCCCCCGCCGGGCAGCAGCGAGGTGAACGCGGGATGGGTCGGCAGCACCGGGGCGTCCATGCGCCGCCCCTGCATGCGCTCGAGGCGATCGCGCAGCGCATGGATGTCGGGTACGGCCTGTACCTGGTCCCGCATGATCGCCCTCACTCCCACAGGTTAGAACATCTGTTCTATCGCCTCAATCCCTGTGGCTCGAAGATACGATCGACCTCCGACATCGACCCCGAGCGGGTATCGCACCCCGCCCGCACCCCGCGTGCCCTCAGTACGCGATCCGCCCGGTGCGGTCGTGGAACTCCCCGCTCGGACCGTCGCGATCGATCAGGGCCAGGGCGACGGTGGCATCCGTCCCCTCGGTGATCGTCTGGTGACCGCCGAAACCGTTGAACGCCGTCGCCGTGTATCCCGGGTCGGAGGCGTTCACCCGCATCTCGGGCAGGTTCTTCGCGTACTGCACCGTCAGGGCGATCACGGCGGCCTTCGACGCCGCGTAGGGAATCGACGGAACGCCGAACTCGTCGTGCCCCGGCGTCGTCAGCCATCGGGTGAACCCGACTCCGGAGGCCACGTTGACGATGACCGGGCTGGCCGAGCGGCGCAGCAGCGGCAGGGCCGCCTGGGTCACGCGCACCACGGCCATCACGTTCGTGTCGAACACCTCGGTCATCGCCGCGACGTCGAGGTCGTCGACGCCGTGGGAGGTGCCGAGCACGCCCGCGTTGTTCACGAGCACGTCGAGGGCGGGAAGGGTGGCGAACGCGGCGTCCACGCTCGCCTGGTCGGTCACGTCGAGCTGCACGGCGTGAGCGCCGAGCGCCCGGACGTCGTCGCCCGTGGCGAGGTCGCGCATGCCGGCGTAGACCGTGTGGCCGGCGTCGATGAGGCGCCGGGCGGTCTCCAGGCCCAGGCTGCGGTTTGCTCCGGTGATGAGTGTCGTCGTCATGACCTCATCCTGCGCCCGCCGTCGCTGGCGCCCAAGGTACGGGACGACGGGGGGTCCACCGGTACCAGGATCCCCGGCGCGCACGGGACCATGATGGGGGGATGAGCGAGTTCGCCAGTGTCCTGCGGTCGTGGCGCGAGCGCGTCCGACCCGAGGAGGTCGGCCTC
This sequence comes from Microbacterium sp. che218, assembly GCF_040436305.1. NCBI lineage: Bacteria > Bacillati > Actinomycetota > Actinomycetes > Micrococcales > Microbacteriaceae > Microbacterium > Microbacterium sp. che218. The sequence goes on along the minus strand of NZ_AP031501.1, from coordinate 3,381,176 downwards.
CCCGCCGGACCCGGGCGCCGCACGCAGGGCCTGCGCCGCGAGGAGCTCGCCGCCCTCGCCGGGGTGAGCGTCGATTACGTCGTGCGCCTCGAGCAGGGGCGGGCGACCCATCCGTCGGGGCAGATGCTCGGCGCCCTCGCGACGGCGCTGCGTCTCACCGAGGCCGAACGCGACCACCTGTTCCGGGTCGCCGGCAGCGCTCCTCCCCCGCGGGGCCTCGTGCCCCGGCACATCACCCCGGGCGTCCAGCGATTGGTCGATCGCCTCACCGACGTGCCCCTCGCGGTCTTCACCGCCGCGCACGACCTCCTGCTGTGGAACTCCCTCTGGGCCGCGTTCGACGGCGATCCCCTCCGGCGCCCCGGGCTCGAGCGCAACGTCGTCTGGCGTCACTTCACGCAGGGCCACGAGGGGATCGCGTGGGATGCCGTGCACGACGAGGAGTTCGCCCGCGACCTCGTGGCCGATCTGCGCTCGGCGCTCGGTCGGTACCCCGCCGACCGCTCGCTCGCCGACCTCGTCGCGCGCCTGCGCCGCGACTCGCCGGAGTTCGAGCGCCGGTGGGATTCCGCCCACATCGCCGAGCACCGCAGCAGCCGCAAGCGCGTGCGCACGGCGGTCGGCGAGATCGAGGTCGACTGCGACGTGCTCAGCGTGCCGGGCAGCGACCTGCGCGTCGTGGTCTACACGGTGGCCCCGGGCACTCCGGATGCCGACCGCCTCGATCTCCTGCGTGTGACCGGTCTGCAAGACCTCGCTCCCCTGCACGCCTGAGCGTTCGGGGAGTGGATGATCCCGGATGCTGCGCTCAGGCCGCCAACGCCAGGTACGGCTCCCACCGCGGGTCGCTCTTGTCGACGCCGCGAACGGTCCACGAGGAGCCGTGCGGGGGCGCCGGAACGAGCCGGAGCTCCCACCGCATCTCCTGCGGGGTGCGGTCGCCCTTGATGTTGTTGCAGGCCAGGCAGCAGGCCACGAGGTTCTCCCACGTGTCCTTGCCGCCGCGCGAGCGGGGCATGACGTGGTCGATGGTCGATGCCGCCTTTCCGCAGTACCCGCACCGGTGGGCGTCGCGCCGCAGCACGCCGCGGCGTGTGACGGGGACGCGACGGGCTCCCGGAACCCGCACGTAGCGGGTGAGGATGATCACGGCCGGGCGATCGTACTCGCCCGCGGCCGCCCAGACGGGGTCTTCCTCGATGCGTTCGACGACGATGGCCTTCTCGTTCATCACGAGCACGAGGGCTCGCTTGAACGACACGACCGCGAGGGGCTCGTAGCCCGCGTTCAGCACCAGTGTGCGCATTCCGTTTCCTCTCGAATGGCCGAGACGGCTTCTCGGATGTTCGACTCGTGACGAGGAGGGCACTCAGGGGTATGAAAAAAGGCGCTGTCTAGGCAGACAGCGCCTTCGAAGTCGCGGCGAGGCCGCGGCATCCGAACACACGATGCCGAAGAACGAGCAGCCCGAGCGCATCCATGGTGCGGATGCGCGGGCTGGTGTTCATCGGTCTTCCCTTCGGTTCTTCCGACGTCGCTGACAGGCTAACCCACCACGACACGCCCGGGGTCGGCCACTCGGGGAAACAGCAGACGGCGTGTCGGAGAACATCGTCTCCGACACGCCGTCTCGCGTGATGGTGGGGCTCAGCCCGCGTTCTGCTGCAACCAGGCGTAGGGGTCGACGACCGAGCCGTTGATGTGCACCTCGAAGTGCAGGTGGTTGGCGGTCGAGCTGCCGGTCGAGCCGACCAGGCCGATGACCTGGCCCGCCGCGACGGTCTGACCCGCCTGCACCTGACGGGTGCCGTAGGTCATGTGCCCGTAGGTGGTCGAGACCTTCTGGCCGTTGATGACGTGCTCGATGACGATCGCGACGCCGTAGCCGCCGTAGCTCTCCTGCGAGACCTTGACGACGCCGGCGGCGGCGGCGAAGATCGGCTGCCCCTGCGGCGCGAGCAGGTCGACGCCCTGGTGGTAGCCGGAGTCCCACAGGCCACGGCCCAGCTTGTAGCTGGTGAGGGGCCAGCGCACCTCGCCGGAGCCCGGTGCGGTCATGTTGAGGTCGACCGACACGGAGCTCGACGAACTGCTGCTCGACGCCTTCGACGCGTTGGCGGCCAGCTGACGGGCGCGCTCGGCGGCGGCGGCCGCGGCGGCCTCTTGATCCTTCTTCTTCTGGATCTCTTCGGCGGTGGTCGCCGAGTAGCTGCTGCGGTCGAGCGTCGCGGCGGTGGAGTCGGACGCGACGACCAGCGACTGGTTGTCGGGAGCCGACATCTGCTGCAGCGTCACGGTTTCGGCGGCCGGCATGGTCGCGGCGTACGCGGGGATCGCGACCGTCGCGACGAGGCCGGCGACCATCGACAGGATCACGGCGCTGCGCACGGGCTTGCCGAACCGGCGCTGCGACGACGTGCTACGTGCGGGTGCGGTGCGGGCGGCGGGTGCGGCCGCGGTGATCGAGGTGACCACGGGACGCTTCGCCGACGGGACGACGGCAGCGGCACGGGTGCTCTTGCGTGTGGGTCCGGTCGCGGGGACCTCGGGTAGGTCCGCAGCGGGATCGGTGTTTTCAGCCAAAGTTCCTCCGGCGCCTCTGCGCGATCACCCGGGAGCGGTCACGCTGGCTCGTCAGCACTCGAATAAGGGGCACGATGTGCGGGCTTCACCCTCTGCAGACGACGAGCCGATGAGGCAAAACCGCGAGGGGTCCGACGGCGGGCTTCTCGCCTGTGGACCTTCAGAGGCTACCCGAAGATAACGAACATGTCACGCTTCAGGAGGCGTGCACGGCGGATGCTCGGGTAGGAGCGCCGCCGATCAGGCCTCGGCGACGAGGAAGATGTGCGAGGCCACCTCGACGGGCAGCTCGAGGCCTTCGTCGACGCCGTCCATCTGCACGAGCACGTAGCCCTCGTTGAAGCGGTAGTCGCCGTGGGCTCCGGGCAGGACGCCCGCGGCCTTCAGCTGCTGCAGCAGCTCGGGGTCGACCTGCGCGGGTTCGGCGAGCCGGCGGACCGTGCCCGAGATGGGTCCGCCCGCGTCGGTGAGTTTGCGGACCAGGCCCACCACGCCGTCGTCGAACGTGACGCTGCTGGCGTCGCCGAGCTGGTCGAGTCCGGGGATGGGGTTGCCGTACGGCGACTCGGTGGGGTGCCCGAGCAGCTCGACGAGGCGGCGCTCGACCTGCTCGCTCATGACGTGCTCCCAGCGGCAGGCCTCGTCGTGCACGTAGGCCCAATCGAGGCCGATCACGTCGCTGAGCAGACGCTCGGCGAGACGGTGCTTGCGCATGACGTCGACGGCCTTCTGCCGGCCGGCGTCGGTGAGCTCGAGCCGGCGGTCCTCCGACACGACGACGAGACCGTCGCGCTCCATGCGCCCGACCGTCTGCGAGACCGTCGGTCCGGAGTGCCCCAAGCGCTCGGAGATACGCGCCCGCAGGGGCACGATCTTCTCCTCTTCGAGCTCGAGGATCGTGCGCAGGTACATCTCGGTGGTGTCGATCAGATCGGTCATTCAGGTGTCCTCGATGTCGCGCGGCAAGTCCTCCCAGCCTACCGACCCCCTCCGACATGAGCGCGGGCCCGCCCGGAGGCTCGCCCTAGAATCAGTGCCATGCCGCACGTGGAACTCCCCACCGATCTCCTGCCCGCCGACGGTCGCTTCGGGTGCGGCCCCTCGAAGGTGCGCGGCGCGCAGCTCGAGGCGCTCGTCACCCGCGGGGCGTCGATCCTCGGAACCTCGCACCGTCAGGCGCCCGTGAAGAACCTCGTCGCCAGCACGCGCGAGCGTCTCGCGCAGCTGTTCCGCCTGCCCGAGGGCTACGAGATCATCCTCGGCAACGGCGGGTCGACGGCGTTCTGGGACGCCGCGGCCTTCGGCCTGATCGAGAACCGCAGCCAGAACCTCGTGTTCGGCGAGTTCGGCGGCAAGTTCGCCTCGGCCGCCGCGGCGCCGTGGCTGCAGGCTCCCGACGTGCGCCGCGCCGAGCCGGGCACCCGCACGGTCGCCGAGGCCGTCGAGGGCGTCGACGTCTACGCCTGGCCCCACAACGAGACCTCGACGGGCGTCTCGGCCCCCGTCCAGCGCGTGAACGCGGATGCCGGTGCCCTCACCGTCATCGATGCCACCAGCGCCGCGGGCGGCATCGACTTCGACGCCACCCAGGCCGACGTCTACTACTTCGCCCCGCAGAAGAACCTCGGCTCCGACGGAGGCATCTGGTACGCCGCCGTCTCGCCCGCGGCGATCGAGCGCATCGAGAAGATCGCGGCATCCGACCGCTACATCCCCGAGTTCCTCAGCCTGAAGAACGCGGTCGACAACTCCCGCCTGCAGCAGACGCTCAACACCCCCGCCCTGGCGACCCTGCTGCTGCTCGACGAGCAGCTCGACTGGATCCTCGACAACGGCGGCCTCGAGTGGGCGGCCGCGCGCACGGCGGAGTCGTCCTCCGCTTTGTACGAGTGGGCGGATGCCAGTGCGGTGGCGACCCCCTTCGTCGCGGACGCCGCCGACCGCTCGCCCGTCGTCGTCACGATCGACTTCGACGACAGCATCGATGCGAGCGCGATCGCGAAGAGCCTGCGCGCCAACGGGATCGTCGACACCGAGCCGTACCGCAAGCTGGGCCGCAACCAGCTGCGCGTGGCCACGTTCGTCTCGATCGAGCCCGACGACGTGCGCCGCCTGATCGGCGCCATCGACTACACGATCGAGAATCTGCCCGGCGCCTGACGCCATGAACGACGAAGGCCGTCCCGCATCGCGCGGGACGGCCTTCGTCGTTCAGAGGTCAGTAGCTGCGGTCGCCCTCGTCGCGGTCGTCGTCGTCCTCGTCGTCGTCGTCGTCATCGTCATCGTCATCGTCATCGTCATCGAGGATGTCGTCGTCGTCGTCGCCCTCGTCGTCGGCCTCCGCGGCCGGAGCGTCGAGCTCGTCGATGTCGACGCCGTCGAGGTCGCCGGCGTGGAAGCGCGCCTTCGGCTCCTCGTCGTCGTCGTCGTCTTCTTCGTCCTCGTCGGGATCGTCGCCGTCGTGATCGTCGTCGTCACCGTGCTCGTCGGCGTCACCGTGCTCGTCGGCGTCACCGTGATCGTCGTCGGACGCGGCGGCAGCGACCTGCGCCGCCTGATACTCGGCGAGACGCGTGGCCCACGGCACCCAGTCGGGGGCGAGCAGCGCTCCGTCACCGGGCAGCAGTTCGACCTCGAGCACAGTCGGCTCGGAGTCGTCGACGACCGCAACGCTGACGGTCCAGAACCATCCGGGGTAGCCCGAGAGGCGCGTGTGGAAGCGCAGCGAGACGACACCGTCGTCTTCGAGGGCGTAGTCGGCGGCGGGGCCGATCGTGTCGGCGGGGGTGATCTCGCGCAGCGCGGACACCGCGAGATCGTGGGCGCCGGTCAGGCGCTCGTCCGCGGCCGACTCAGGCTTCGAAGTCATCGGCGACCTTGCGCAGGACCGCGGCGATCTTCTGGGCGTGCGGGCCGTTGGGGTAGCGACCGCGACGCAGGTCGCCGCCGATGCCGTCGAGCAGCTTCACGAGGTCTTCAACGATGATCGCCATGTCGTCGGCGGGCTTGCGCGAGCGCTTCGACAGGCTCACGGGGGCATCGAGCACGCGCACAGAGAGCGCCTGCAGACCGCGCTTGCCGTCGGCCACGCCGAACTCGAGGCGGGTCCCGGCCTTCGGGCCCGGGGTTCCGGCGGGCAGAGCCGTGGCGTGCAGGAACACGTCCTGGCCGTCATCGGTGCTGATGAAGCCGAAGCCCTTCTCGTCGTCGTAGAACCTGACCTTGCCGGTGGGCATGGACACCTCGCTGGATGAGTGCGCGGATCGCGCGGCGGAACACGGGAGCCGATCGGATCCCGGTCTTCCAGCCTACGGCACCGCCGCCAGGCAGTAGGCTGAGCCCGATGAGCACCCGCACCTCCGGTGGCAGCACGCCGGGCGACGACGTCCCCGTCCGCCGCATCGACCGCATCCTCGCGTTCATGTCGCTTGGCCTTCTCGTGCTGTCGATCCTGTGCTTCTTCGCCATCATCATCGGCTCCAGCTACGGTGCCGACATGGGTTCGGGCGTCTGGCCCACCGTCGGGCTGCTGGTCTACATCGCCCCACCGATCGCTTTCGCGTGCTTGATGGCCGTGCTCATCATGAGCTTCGTTCGAAAGGGCCGGGCCAACAGGGCCCGATGACGTGGCCGAGACCTCCGCACAACGCGCACTGGCGGTCTCGTTGAGCGCGCTCACCGACACCGAGCTCGGCCGTCTCTTCGACGAGCGGCAGATCTCGCCCTCGAGCACCTGGCGCGACATGTTCGACGCCGCGGAAGCCCTGCTCGAGCCGGCATCGGTCGCGCGCGGCCTTCCCGCTCTCTCCCGCGACGAGGCCGAGGCCCTCGTGGCCGCCGTCGACGGCGAGGCCGCGACCGGCCGCGTGCGCGCCGACCTCGCATCCCGGGCCCTCGTCGACGACGCGGGAGTCCCCTTCCCCACGGTCGCCGATGCCGTGCGCGAGGCCCGTCCCGACGGTCTCGCCGAGCCGCGCACCGCCGCACGAGAACCGGGTGCCTCCGAGTCCGCGGCATCCGTCGCCGCTGCCTCCGAAGCCGCCTTCACCAACGCCGCCTCGGTCGCCGACGTGCTCCTGCAGACCCTCGGATCCCCGCTCGGGCGCATCGGATCGGGTTCGCTGGGCGCGACCGAACGCCGCCGCCTGGTCGATGCGGGAGCCGTCGAGACCCCCGCCGACGCCGATCTGCTGGTCGGGCTCGCCGCCTCGGTCGGGCTGCTCGGATCGAACGACCGCGCCTGGCTCGTTTCGCCCGCCGGTCGCGAATGGCTCAAGCTGCCGACGCTCGAGCGGTGGCAGCAGACCGCCGTCGCACTGCGCGACGCCCTCCCTCGTGCCTACCGTTCCGAGAACGGCGGATGGATCCCCCTGCACCTGTGGGCCGGCGCGACCCCCTTCGACCCCGAGGCTCCCGAGCGCGCGGCACTGTGGACCGAACGGCTGATCCGCTGGGGACTCACGGATGCCGCGGGCCGCATCACCCCGTGGGCTCAGCCCCTCGCCGAGGGCGGCGACGTCGACACCTCCGCGCTGCGCGAACTGCTCCCGCCCGAGGTCGACCGCGTCTACCTGCAGAACGACCTCACCGCCATCGCCCCGGGCCCCCTCGCTCCCCACCTCGACGTGCGCCTGCGGTCGATGGCCACCCGCGAGTCGCGCGCCCAGGCCTCGAGCTACCGCTTCAGCGCCGCGACCATCGGCGCCGCGATCACCGCGGGCGAGACCGCCGACTCGCTGCGCGAGTTCCTCTCGGGCATCTCCTTGACGGGCCTCCCCCAGCCGCTCGCGTACGTCATCGAGCGCACCGCGGCGGAGCACGGCCGCGTGCGCGTGATGACCGAGGCGACCTCGTCCCTCACGCGGGTCGTCACCGACGACGAGACGCTGCTGCGCTCGATGGAGATCGACCAGTCGCTCCGCTCGATCGCTCTCACCCGCACCGACGACGCCCTCGAGTCGCACGTGTCGGCCGACGTGGTCTTCTGGGCGCTCACCGACGCGCACTACCCCGCCGTCGCGGTCGACGAGCAGGGCCGACCGCGGGCCCTCGAGCGCGCCAGGCTCGCCACCGAGCAGACTCCCGGCGCGGATGCCGATGAGACCTACGCCCCGCTGATCGCGCGCCTGCGCGCGGGGGCCGAGGACTCGGATGCCGCGTGGCTCGAACGCGAGCTGGATCAGGCCGTGCGCGCTCGCGCGGTGATCGACGTGACGGTGCGTCTACCCGACGGAACGGCGCGCGTGTTCCGTCTCGAGGCGACGGGTCTGGGCGGCGGACGCCTGCGCGGGCGCGACCGCGGCGCCGACGTCGAACGCACCCTGCCGCTGTCGCACATCGACGGCGTCGCTCCCGTCGCGTGACGCCGCACGGCGTGCACGGTCGGCCCGTCCTTCTCCGACCCCGGTAGGATCGAACGTTATGGCTGACGGTCCCCTCATCGTGCAAAGCGACCGCACCGTGCTCCTCGAGGTGGCTCACCCTCAGGCGGAAACGGCGCGGCACGAGCTGGCGGTGTTCGCCGAACTCGAACGCGCGCCCGAGCACATCCACACCTACCGCATCACGCGCCTGGGGCTGTGGAACGCCCGCGCCGCCGGCCACGATGCCGACGCGATGCTCGCGACCCTCGACAACTGGTCGCGCTTCCCGGTGCCCGCCTCGGTCAGCACCGACATCCGCGAGACCGTCAATCGCTACGGCCGCCTCGTCATCGAACGCAACGACGAGGGCGCCCTCGTGCTTCGCTCGACGGATGCCGCCGTCCTCAGCGAGGTCTCGCGCAACAAGCGCATCGCTCCCCTGCTGATCGGGCACCCGAGCCCCGACACCTTCCTCGTCGACGCCTGGGCGCGCGGCCACATCAAGCAGGAGCTGCTCAAGATCGGCTGGCCCGCCGAAGACCTCGCGGGCTACACCCCGGGCACCCCCCACCCGATCGATCTCGCCGAAGACGGCTGGAGCCTGCGCCCCTACCAGCGCCAGGCTGTCGACTCGTTCTCCGAGGGCGGGTCCGGCGTCGTCGTGCTCCCCTGCGGCGCGGGCAAGACGCTCGTGGGCGCCGGGGCCATGGCCGACACGCGCACGACGACGCTGATCCTGGTGACCAACACCGTCAGCGCGCGCCAGTGGCGCGACGAGCTGCTGCGGCGCACCAGTCTGACGCCCGAGGAGATCGGCGAGTACTCCGGCCAGGTCAAGGAGATCAAGCCGGTCACCATCGCGACCTACCAGATCCTCACCGCCAAGCGAGGCGGCAAGTACGCCCACCTCGCCCTGCTCGATGCGCTCGACTGGGGCCTCGTCCTGTACGACGAGGTGCACCTACTCCCCGCACCGGTGTTCAAGCTCACCGCCGACCTGCAGGCGCGCCGCCGGCTCGGCCTCACCGCGACGCTCGTGCGCGAAGACGGTCGCGAAGGCGACGTGTTCAGCCTCATCGGTCCCAAGCGGTTCGACGCGCCGTGGAAGGAGATCGAGGCCCAGGGCTTCATCTCCCCCGCCGCCTGCTACGAGGTGCGCATCGACCTCCCCGCCGACGAACGGCTCGAGTACGCCGCCGCCGCCGACGAGGACCGCTATCGCCTGGCCGCCACCGCGCCGGCGAAAATCGAGGTCGCGCGTCGGCTCGTGCAGCGGCATCCGGGTGAGCGTGTTCTCGTGATCGGTCAGTACCTCGATCAGATCGACGAGCTGGCGCAGGCCCTCGGCGCTCCGCAGATCACCGGAGCGACCCCGATCTCCGAGCGCGAAGAGTTGTTCCAGGGCTTCCGCGACGGCAGCATCCCGCTGCTGGTGGTCTCGAAGGTGGCGAACTTCTCGGTCGACCTGCCCGAGGCCTCCGTCGCCATCCAGGTGTCGGGGTCGTTCGGCTCCCGTCAAGAAGAGGCGCAGCGCCTCGGTCGACTGCTGCGACCCAAGCAGTCGAACCACACCGCGAGCTTCTATACGCTCATCGCCCGCGACACGGTCGACCAGGATTTCGCGCAGAACCGCCAGCGTTTCCTCGCCGAGCAGGGGTACGCGTACACGATCCTGGACGCCGACGGAATCGACGCCGCAGCCGCCTGAGACATACCAGGGTGCGGCTTTCCGAGCCATATCCAGCACTTTGCTGGGTGGGATCACGATAATGAGGGCATGACAGCTCCTCGCATCCTCGTCGTCGACGACGAACCGAACATCCGCGACCTGCTCATCACGAGCCTGCGCTTCGCCGGTTTCCAGGTGCGAGCCGTGGCCAACGGCGCGCAGACGATCTCGGCCGTGCTCGAAGAAGAACCCGATCTCATCGTGCTCGACGTGATGCTGCCCGACATGAACGGCTTCAGCGTCACCAAGCGGCTCCGCGGCGCCGGCTACACCGCACCGATCCTCTTCCTCACCGCCAAGGACGAGACGGAAGACAAGATCATGGGCCTGAACGCGGGAGGCGACGACTACGTCACCAAGCCGTTCAGCCTCGATGAGATCGTCGCCCGCATCCAGGCGATCCTGCGCCGCACGATGCAGGCCGATGAAGAGTCGATCATCCGCACGGGTGAACTGACGATGGACCAGGACACGCACGACGTCAGCGTCGGCGACGTCTCGATCGACCTCAGCCCCACCGAGTTCAAGCTGCTGCGCTACCTCATGCTGAACCCCAACCGCGTGCTGTCGAAGGCGCAGATCCTCGACCACGTGTGGGAGTACGACTTCAACGGCGACGCGGGCATCGTCGAGAGCTACATCTCCTACCTGCGTCGCAAGATCGATCCGCACTCCTCGGAGCCGCTCATCCAGACCAAGCGCGGCTTCGGCTACATGCTGAAGTCGGGCAAGACCGCCTGAGCGGAAGGCATCGCCCCTGTCGCCCTCCGACGATTCCCTCACGCGCTGGTGGCGCGGCCTGAGTCTGCGCACCAAGGTCACCGGCGTCACCGTCGCGCTCCTCGCCATCGGTCTGTTCACCGCGGGCATCGGCACGATGGTGTTCCTGCGCACGACCCTGGTGAACAACCTCGACGAGCAGCTCGCGCAACAGGCGGCGGGGAGCATCGCCAACAGCATCTTCACGACGGCGTCGGTCGACGGGCAGACGGTGTTCTCGCAGGTCGACAACGCCCCGCAGATCGGTTCGATGGTCGTCGTCTACGGCCCCGACGGCCAGCGTGAGGCGTTCTACAACGGGACGGCGTCGACGTCGCTTCCCGACATCCCGCAGACGTTCACGCTCGAGCAGACCTACCTGCAGATCGACAAACGCATAGAGCTCGAAGACCCCACCTCGGGGCAGCACTTCCTCGCGCGCGTCGGGGTGCTGCAGCCGCAGGGCAATCCGGGCGTCTACACCCAGATGGTCATCCAACCCCTCGCGCCGACCGATCGGATCGTGGCGGCGTACCTGGGCATCTACGCGTTCGTCGCCCTGCTCATCCTCATCGCGACCGCGTTGCTGACGCGCCTGCTGGTCACCCTGGCGTTCCGCAACCTGCGCCAGGTCGAGACGACCGCGATGGACATCGCCGCCGGTGACTTCAGCCAGCGTCTCACCGACATCGTGCCCGACACCGAGGTGGGTCGACTCAAGACCGCGATCAACGCGATGCTCGCCCGCATCGACGGCGCCATCGGTCAGCGCGACGCGACGGTCCGCCAGATGCGCCGGTTCATCGGCGACGCCAGTCACGAACTGCGCACGCCGCTGGTCACGATGCGCGGCTACGCCGAGCTGTACCGCATGGGGGCGATCCGCTCCGACGAAGACGTGGCCCAGTCGATGGAGCGCATCGAGAAGGAGGCGATCCGCATGGGCGCCCTCGTCGAAGACCTGCTGGCCCTCGCCCGCCTCGACGAGCGCCGCGACGTCTCCATCACCGAGCTCGATCTGCGCCCCATCGCGCGCGACGCCGCCCTCGACCTGCGCGTCACCTCTCCGCAGCGCGAGGTGACGGTCGACGACACGACCTCTCGCGACGAACTGGTCCTGCCGACCATCACCCTCGATCCGCTGCTCGATGCCGGCGGTCGCCCCTCGACCGCGGCCAGCCGCCGCCGCGCGGCGCCCCCGACGTCGGCGATGGCGATCGCCGGCGCAACGCTCTCGCGGCTCCGCCGACGGACCAAAGACGCGTCCGACCCGGCGGCGAACACGGGAGAGACCCCCGCGGCCGCGCCCGGCCCGGGTCTGCTGCGCGCGACCCCGCGTCTGGCCCCGATCGTGCTGGGCGATGAGAACAAAGTGCGCCAGGTGGTCGCGAACCTCCTCGGCAACGCCCGCCGGTTCACCGCTGACGACTCCCCCATCGGCTTGCGGGTGGGGGTGGATGCCGAGAGCGACATGGGCTGGATCGAGATCATCGATCACGGCGAGGGCGTTCCCGAGCAGATCCGCGAGCAGATCTTCCAGCGCTTCTGGCGCGCCGACACCTCGCGCACGCGCGAGACCGGAGGGTCGGGGCTCGGTCTGTCGATCGTCGCCTCGATAGTCGACCTGCTGCACGGCACGGTCGAGGTCGTCGACACCCCCGGCGGCGGCGCGACGTTCCGCGTCTCGCTCCCCCTCGCCGACCGGCGCGACGTCGAGGAGCACGCGCTCATCGAGACGCAGCCTCTCGAGCGTCTCCCCGAGGCCTACCGCCCCGAGGTCGACGAGGCCTGAGCCGCCTCGCACCGCGAGGACGATCCCCCGCGGTCGCCCCGCCGATCGCGCGTGGGACCGCGGTACCGGCCTTACGGGTCCGCCGCGCCCCGGAGCGCGGCCGGTGAGGACGCAGTCGTCCGGATACGCGAGAAGGCCCCCTCCCGGAGGAGGGGGCCTTCTGTGCGATGCCTAGGCGTGGATCAGAAGTCCATGCCACCGGTCGGGTCGCCCGCGGGAGCGGCGACCTTCTCGGGCTTGTCGGCGACGACGACCTCGGTCGTGAGGAACAGACCTGCGATCGACGCGGCGTTCTGCAGAGCCGAGCGGGTCACCTTGGCCGGGTCGATGATGCCCTGTGCGAACAGGTCACCGTACTCACCGGTCGCGGCGTTGAGGCCGTGGCCCACGGGGAGCTCGGCGACCTTGTTCGCCACGACACCGGGCTCGAGACCGGCGTTGAGCGCGATCTGCTTGAGCGGGGCCTCGATGGCGACGCGAACGATGTTGGCACCCGTAGCCTCGTCACCGACGAGGTTCAGGTTGCCGAGGGCGTTCTTGCCGGCCTGGATGAGCGCGACGCCACCACCGGCGACGACACCCTCTTCCACAGCGGCCTTGGCGTTGCGCACGGCGTCTTCGATGCGGTGCTTGCGCTCCTTGAGCTCGACCTCGGTCGCGGCTCCGGCCTTGATGACGGCGACGCCACCGGCGAGCTTCGCGAGGCGCTCCTGGAGCTTCTCGCGGTCGTAGTCGCTGTCGGTGTTCTCGATCTCGCGGCGGATCTGGGTCACGCGACCCTCGATCAGCTCCGACTCACCGGCACCCTCGACGATCGTGGTCTCGTCCTTGGTGATGATGACCTTGCGGGCACGGCCGAGCAGGTCGACGGTCGCGTTCTCGAGCTTGAGGCCCACCTCTTCGGTGATGACCTGGCCGCCCGTGAGGATCGCGATGTCCTGCAGCTGCGCCTTGCGACGGTCGCCGAAGCCGGGAGCCTTGACGGCGACCGACTTGAAGATGCCGCGGATCTTGTTGAGCACGAGCGTCGCGAGGGCTTCGCCCTCGACGTCCTCGGCGATGATGAGGAGCTCCTTGCCCTCCTGGATCACCTTGTCGACGATCGGCAGAAGGTCCTTGATGTTGGAGATCTTCTGGTTGGCGATCAGGATGTACGGGTCCTCGAAGACCGCTTCCTGACGCTCGGGGTCGGTGACGAAGTAGGGGTTGATGTACCCCTTGTCGAAGCGCATGCCCTCGGTGAGCTCGAGCTCGGTGCCGAAGGTGTTCGACTCCTCGACGGTGACGACGCCTTCCTTGCCCACCTTGTCGATGGCCTCGGCGATGAGCTCGCCGATCGCGGGGTCGGCGGCGGAGATCGACGCGGTGGCGGCGATCTGCTCCTTGGACTCGACCTCCTTGGCGGAGGCGAGCAGCTCGTCGGTGACGGCCTTGACGGCCTTCTCGATGCCCTTCTTGAGCGAGATGGGGTCGGCGCCGGCCGCGACGTTGCGCAGGCCCTCGCGCACGAGCGCCTGGGCGAGAACGGTGGCGGTGGTGGTGCCGTCACCCGCGACGTCGTCGGTCTTCTTGGCGACCTCCTTGACCAGCTCGGCGCCGATCTTCTCGTACGGGTCGTCGAGCTCGATCTCCTTGGCGATCGAGACACCGTCGTTCGTGATCGTGGGGGCGCCCCACTTCTTCTCGAGCACGACGTTGCGACCGCGGGGGCCCAGGGTCACCTTGACGGCGTCGGCCAGCGTGTTGAGGCCGCGCTCGAGACCGCGTCGGGCCTCTTCGTCGAAAGCGATGATCTTTGCCATAAGTGTGTCGTCCCTCCCGGACGGGTGACTTCCAAATTTGGCACTCGACGAATGCGAGTGCTAACTCATTCTGGCACTCGCCCCTGGGGAGTGCAAGCCACCGGACCCTCGTGGAACGACGAACGCCGTGGCATCCGGAGTGCGGATGCCACGGCGTTCGATGCAGCGGTCAGGCCAGGCGCACCGACTCCGCCTGCGGGCCCTTCTGCCCGTTGCCGACGGTGAACTCGACGGCCTGTCCTTCCTCGAGGACGCGGAAGCCCGACATCTCGATGCTCGAGTAGTGGACGAAGACGTCCTGCCCGTCAGCGACGGTGATGAAGCCGAAGCCCTTCTCGGCGTTGAACCATTTGACAGTGCCCTGGGTCATGCGAATCTCCTGTTGCTGTACGACGAGGTCATCGTAAGCACGCCGGATGCCGCCGCGAGGGGGTTCGCGGGCATTGTTGACGCGCGTGCCCCCAAGTTGTTACGCCGCGGAAACACGCGGCTCCCGGGGGCTCGGTCGCAGGGATCAGCCCGTGGGTGCGGGCGTGGCACCGCCGGCCCGGTCGAGGCCGATCACGACGATGAGCCGCTTGGCCGCGCTCTCGTCGTCGGGGGTGCCGGGGTCGTCGGCCGGCTGGAGGAAGTCGCTCAGGGCGGTCTGCGCGCCGCCGATGGTCTGCGCGAGCCCCTCCGCCGCGGCGGCGTCGCCCTCGCCCTTGTAGTAGACGGTCGTGGTGGCGAAGTCGGTGGTGTCGGAGTTGCCCGTCTCGACGTCGTCGCTCGACCACCCGGCGGCGACGATCTGCTCGCGCAGCGACGCGGCCAGCCCGTCCTGCGGGGTGCCGTTGAGCACGACGACCGTGTACGACGTGTCGACCACCGACGGCGTGGTGGGCTCGGCGGAGATGACGGGCGCGGGCGCGTCGGCGTCGCCGAACGACAGTCGCCCCGAGAGCACGAGGGTGCCGAAGACGCCCGCGATGATCAGCACGAGGGTGGCGATGGCCGCCCACAGGAACACGATCCAGCCGCGCGAACGCGGGCTCTCGGCGCGGTGCGCCCCGACGCGGCCGGAGGCGTCCGGCAGGTCGTCGAAGCGATCCCGCGGGAAGGTCGATCTGGCCATTCGACGATGCTACCGGTCGGAGTTTTCGGGTCTTCTCAGCGAGACGCTGTACGCCCGAGGCGCGCCCGATGGCGCTCCGCGGCCTCGTCGCGACGGCGGCGCAGACGACGCACCAGCATCGGGTCGTTGGCGAGGGCCTCGGGGGTGTCGATGAGACGACCGAGCAGTTGGTAGTACCGCGCGGGCGTCAGGTCGAACTCGGCGCGGATCGCCTCCTCTTTCGCACCCGCGTGGCGTTTCCACTCACCCTCGAAGGCGAGGAACGCGAGATCACGGTCGGTCAGAGGCACACCTCGACGCTACTGCGGGGCCGCCTGCGATCCCGGATGCCACGCCACCCACGCCCCGAGCGGATCGACTTCCGCGACGACGTCGCCGTCGAGGGCGAGGGCGAAGCCGCCGCGGGTGACACGCGGGGGCTGCGACCACGCATCGTGAAGGCCCGGGGCGTCGAGGGTGATCCACCGCCCGGCGGCGCGGGCCGCGGCGATCACATCGCCTCGATGCGCACGCGGCACGTGGGCGAGCACCCCCGGCGTCGTCACGACGAGCGTCGCATCGCGCGGAGCCCGAGCGGCGAGCGCGGGCAGCGCCGCGGCGCCGTCGCCGGCGACGAGCAGGGGCGGGTCGGCCGCGGCGATGTCCAGCGCTCCCGCGATGCGCTCTCGACGCCCCTCCTCCCCCGGCCACACGAGGCCGGTCAGCCAGGCGCGGTCGCCGTCGTCGCGCGCGTCGAGGGTGTTCAGGTCGATGCCCGCGCGCCACACGATCTGCGGCATCCGGAGCTCGGGCGAGCCCGTCAGCTCGCTCTCGAGCGTGACGGCGCCCGCACCATCGGTCGGATCCAGCGCGATCGTCTCGGAACCCCGGAGGTAGCGGTACGCGTAGCGGTCGGGGTAGAGGCACAGACCCGCGCTCGCCCCCACCTCGAGCAGCGCGATGGGTCCGTCGATGAGCGAGAGCGCGGGAAGCAGAGCAGCGCACCGCAGCGGCTCGTTCGTCTGCACGCTGCGGCGCGCGCATTCGGCCGCCACCTCGTCGGCATTCGCGACGACCCACCGCGCCCACGCGTCGACGTCGTCGAGGGGTGCTCCGAGAAGACGCAGCACGGCGAACACGAGAGGCGGCTGCCGGCGCGTCTCGGGGATGCGCGCGAGGGCGGACGCGACCGCGGGGTCGTCGACGACCCGCCGCGCCCATGCCTCGTAGACCGCCGAGCGGCCGGGGGCCTCGTCTCGGGCGAAGCGCCCGTAGCGGGCGACGGTCGTCGTCACGGCATCCGGATCCACTCCCCGATCATCCCAGCTCGACCCGATCGCCCGCGCCCAGGGGAGAATGGAGGAGACGAAGGAGAGAACCCCATGACCTACGCCGTCGACAAGTCCGACGACCAGTGGCGCGCCG
Source organism: Microbacterium sp. che218 (assembly GCF_040436305.1). Classification (NCBI taxonomy): domain Bacteria; kingdom Bacillati; phylum Actinomycetota; class Actinomycetes; order Micrococcales; family Microbacteriaceae; genus Microbacterium; species Microbacterium sp. che218. The sequence goes on along the minus strand of NZ_AP031501.1, from coordinate 3,364,630 downwards.
AGCTGAGCCCCGAGCAGTACGCCGTGCTGCGCCAGGCGGGCACCGAGCGCGCCTGGACCGGTGAGCTGCTCGACGAGAGCCGCGCCGGTTTCTACACCTGCGCCGCGTGCGGCAACGAGCTGTTCCAGAGCGGCACCAAGTTCGACTCGCACTGCGGATGGCCGAGCTTCTACGAGTCGGTGCGCCCCGAGGCCGTCGAGCTCATCGACGACAACAGCCACGGCATGCAGCGCACCGAGGTCCGCTGCGCGAACTGCGGCTCGCACCTGGGTCACGTCTTCCCCGACGGGTTCGGCACGCCCACCGGCGACCGCTACTGCATGAACTCGCTGTCGCTGAACTTCACCCCCGCCGACTCTCCCACCGCCGAGGCATGAGCGCGCTCGAAGCCATGCGCGACCGCCGGTCGTGGTCGAAGGTCACCGACCTCGCCCCGACCGGACCCGAGCTCGAGGCGTTCGTCGCCGCGGCCGGGCGGGTCGCCGACCACAAGACCCTGCGGCCCTGGCGTCTCATCGAGATCCGGGGAACCGACCGCGACGTGCTCGCCCGCGCGCTCAACAAGGCCGACGGCAAGAAGGGGCTCTCCTCGAAGCCCCGCCGCGCCCCGCTGATCATCGCGGTGGTCGCCGATCTCAGCTCGAAGAAGATCCCCGCGTGGGAGCAGGAGGCCGTGGCATCCGGAGTCGCCCACATGCTGAGCCTCGTGCTCGACGAGGCGGGCTTCGGCGTGTTCTGGCGCACAGACGACAACACCCGCAGCAAGGTGCTCGCGAAAGCGCACGGTCTCGCCAAGGGCGAGGTGCTGCTGGGATGGCTCTACGTCGGGGGCAAGCCGCAGCGCTCGCGCCCCGTGCGCCGCAAGACGGTGGATGCCGCGAAGCACCTCTCGCGCATGCCCGGAGGCAAGAAGCGTCGAACGCTCGACGAGACCCGCCTCTGAGGTGATCGCCACGACGCCGTCGGCTCCGGCCGGCGGCGTCGTCGTATGCGCGGGGGCCCGTCAGCTGCGTCGACGCCGCCGCCACGGCACGGCCGCCACCACGACACCCGCGATCGCGACGACCGCCGCGAGCAGGGCGACCGGGGTCGAGGGGGCGGCGGGCGCGGGCCAGAGGGCGTCGAGCAGCACAGAGGTCGACAGCAGGCCCACGACGGATCCGAGTCCGAGCAGCAGCACGCCGGTGCGGCGCACGACCACCGCCGACAAGAAGATGTAGACGACCCCGACCGCCCCTCCCACGTAGAGCCACGGCGCGGTGGGGATCGCGCGCGGCGCCCCGACGACGCCGACGTGGATGAGGGCGGCGATCACCAGCACGATCGTTCCGCCGATGAAGTTCACCAGGGTCGCCGTCAGCGGGCTCTCCACGCGCACGCGCAGGCGACCGTTCGTCCCCTGCTGCCAGGCGACGCCCGCACCGGCGACCGCGGGGACGATCAGCATCCACAGGGGCACGCCCCCGAGGGCGTCTCCCGACAGGCACACCACGACGCCGGCGATCGCGAGGACGGCGCCGACGACGCGGCGCACGGTCACCGGCACGACACCGGCCGGGCCGAAGCCGACCCGATCGAGCACGAGACCGCCCGTGGTCTGGCCGGCGACGAAACCGACCGTGAACAGGGCGACGCCGATCGTGGCGACCGTGAGGCCCTGGCTGGCGACGGTGAACGCCCCCGCGAGCCCGCCGAGCAGCATCCACGGCGGCACGGAACGCGACCGGATGCCGGCGACCAGTCGTCCGAAGCCGCGGCGCCCTTCGGGCACGACAAGCGACAGGGCGATGAGGATGACCAGGCCCGAGCTGAACGAGATCGCCGCGGCGACGATGCCGTCGCCGACCTCGGCGCCGAGCGAGCCGTTGATGCGCGCCTGCAGGGCCGTGAGGGCGCCGATGAGCACCGCTCCGGCGACGGCGATGCCGACCGATCCGCGCTCCGACACCGCTCTCCCTCCGCGCTCCCGCGCGGGAGCCATCGTCGATCGTACGGCCCGGGGCGGGCCCCGCAGAGCCGCCCCGGCGCCCACCGATCCGCGGCGGTGTCGCCCGCAGGGCCGATCATGCGTCAGGCTTTGCTCGTGACACAGCTGCACTCCGGATCCCACGACGTCGCGCGGATCCTTTCCTCCCTCACCGACGCGCAGGCCGAACGCGAGTTCCTCGCCGGCGCCGAACTGCACCTCCCGCGCCTGCACGAGCTGTTCGTGCGTCTGTACGGCGACCGCCCCGACGGCTTCGAGCGCCTCGCGTCGATCGTCGATCTGGCGCGACGCTCGTGGGTCTCGCGACCGCGTGCGCTCAAGGCGCTCGATCGCGAACGTGCGAGCGACCCCGACTGGTTCGAGAGCGAGCGCATGCTCGGAGGGGTCTGCTACGTCGATCGCTACGCCGGCGGGCTCAGCGGCATCCGGGATTCGATCCCGTACTTCCGCGAACTCGGCCTGACCTACCTGCACCTCATGCCGCTGTTCGACAGCCCCGAGGGCAACAGCGACGGCGGCTACGCCGTGTCGAGCTACCGCCGCGTGAACCCGAAGCTCGGCACGATGGAGGAGCTCGCGGAGCTGGCCGCCGACCTGCGACGGGCGGGCATCTCGCTCGTCGTCGACTTCATCTTCAACCACACCAGCAACGAGCACGAGTGGGCGCAGAAGGCCATTTCGGGCGAGGCGGGGTACGAGGACTTCTACCTGATCTTCCCCGACCGCGAGATGCCCGACGCCTACGAGCGGACGACGCGCGAGATCTTCCCCGACGACCACCCCGGCTCCTTCGTGCAGCTCGACGACGGCCGCTGGATCTGGGCGACGTTCTACCACTTCCAATGGGACCTCAACTACGCCAATCCCGCCGTCTTCGAGGCGATGGCGGGCGAGATGCTCTTCCTCGCCAACCAGGGCGTGGAGATCCTGCGGATGGATGCCGTGGCCTTCATCTGGAAGCAGCTCGGCACCCCCTGCGAGTCTCTTCCCGAGGCGCACCTGCTGCTGCAGGCGTTCAACGCCGTGCTGCGCATGGCCGCCCCCGGGATGCTGTTCAAGTCGGAAGCCATCGTGCACCCCGACGAGGTGGTGTCGTACATCTCGCCCGACGAATGCCAGATCTCGTACAACCCGCTGCAGATGGCGCTGACCTGGGAGGCGCTCGCCACCCGTGACGGCCGCCTGCTGCAGCAGGCGCTCGAACGCCGCCACGCCCTGCCCGCGGGCACCGCCTGGGTGAACTACGTGCGCAGTCACGACGACATCGGCTGGACCTTCGCCGACGAGGACGCCGCCGAGCTCGGCATCGACGGGTACCCGCACCGCCGCTTCCTCAACGACTTCTACGTCGGCCGTGCCGAGGGATCCTTCGCCCGCGGCGTGCCGTTCCAGGAGAACCCGCGCACCGGCGACGCCCGGGTGACCGGCACGACGGCCTCGCTCGCGGGCATCGAGGCCGGCGACGCGGGAGGCGAGGACCGCGTGATCCTCGCGCACGCGCTCGCCCTGTCGACGGGCGGGATCCCGCTTCTCTACCTCGGCGACGAGGTGGCGCAGCTCAACGACTACTCCTACGCCGAGCGTGCGGAAGAGGCCGGGGACAGCCGCTGGGTGCACCGCCCGCACCGCCCCGCCGAGAGGTACGCGGAGCGAACGGATGCCGACACCGTCGCCGGTCGCGTGTACTCACGCCTCACGCGGTTGACCGAGGTGCGCCGGTCGACGCCGGAATTCGCGGGCAACGAGCTCGTCGCGTTCGACACGCACGTGGCATCCGTCGTCGCCTTCCTGCGCCCGGGCGACGTCGGGTTCGCGGTGCTCGTGCTGACGAACGTCGCCGACTCCCCGGCCGAGATCGACGCCGTCACTCTGTCGGGCCTCGCGCCCGAGGCGCTCGATCTCGTCGAGGTGCACCCCGTGTGGCTCGGCGCGGGTCTCACGCTGGCCCCGCACGGCGTGCGGTGGCTGCGCGTGCGCCTGCGCTGACGGATCCACGTGGCATCCGACGAGCCCGCCCCGGGCACCCACCCGCGACACGTGCTCGCGTTCGTGGCCGGTGTCGTCGCGCTCTCGACCGCCGTGTGGGCTCCCGCCGACCTGCTCGGCGCCCTGGTGATGCTGGTGGTCGGCGTCGCCGCGTTGATGTTCGCGTGGGAGGCGGGGTCGCGGCCCGGGCCTCTGCGATGGGCGGCCATCGCGGGGGCCCTTCTCGCCGGCCTCGTGACCATCGCGTCGGCGTTCCTGTTCCTGGTCGCCCTCGCGCAGACGTTCTCGTGACGCGGTAGCACGAACCCACCTGGCTGCACAGCCCGGTCCGCGTCGGGTCCGCTCGCCTAGCGTCGAGCCATGAACCACCAGGAACTCTCGGCGCTGACCATCTCGCGCGCGAAGGAGAACGTCGAGGCGGGCGGCAAGCCGTTCGCGTGCCTCATCGTCAAGGACGGCGAGATCGTCGCCGAAGCCGTCAACCACGTCGCCCAGGAGGGCGACCCCACGGCGCACGCCGAGATCCGCGCCATCCGCGCTGCGGCCGAGAAGGGGCTCGGCGATCTGTCGGGCCACGACATGTACGTCACCGCCTACCCCTGCCCCATGTGCCTGGGGGCCGTCTACTACGCCCAGCCCGACCGCCTCTTCTTCGCCGTGACCCGCGAGGAAGAGGGCGAGCACTACGAGGACGGCAACCGTCTCATGACGCTCGCCACCTTCTACGACGAGTACGCCAAGCCCGTGTCGGAGCGCGCACTCCCGAGCGAACAGGTCGCGGTCGACGACGCGACGGCGCCGTTCCGGGAGTGGACGGCTCGGCACGCGTCGTATGAGGGCGCGGACGCGCCTGAGCTCACGGCATCCGGGACGGACGTCTGGAGAGAGGTGCCGGCTACAGGACTTGAACCTGCAACCCCCGTATTACAAGTACGGTGCGCTACCAATTGCGCCAAGCCGGCATGAGACGCGGAGCATCTCGATCGACGAGTCTAGAACGGCGCGGGCGCCGTTCCCGACGGGTCAGTCGCGGTGCGTTCCGCTCTCGCGGTCCCACTCGAGCGACTTCCACTGCAGGAAGGAGCAGAGGTTGCCCGCGACGACGAGCTCGGCGGCCAGGCTCGCCATCTCGTGCGGCGACAGCGTGAGGTCCTCGGGGCGCGAGGTGAGCGTCGCCTCCCAGAGCGGCTCGTCGTAGCCCGTCGGCTGCATGTAGATGGACGCCTTCGCGTTCATCAGGTTCATCACCACGAGGCCGGTGTCCTGGCTGTCGGCGTCTTCTTGCTCGACGACCTTGAGCTGACCCGCGAACAAGTGACCCTGCTCGCGGAACTCCGCCACCCAGATGTTCAACTGATCACGGGACCGCCGCGGCGGGGAGTCCTCGAGCTCATCGTTCATACGTACAGAATCCCATACGTCCACGTCTTTGGGAGGGATCGGTCAGCCCGCCGGGGCCGCGGACGGCGTTGCCGAGGGAGTCGGCGTCGCCGTCGAGTAGTACGCGTTGCTGTCGACCGTGAGCACGAACTGCGCGAACTCCTTGGGGTCGTCCATGTTGCCGACGTACTCGGTGCCGTTCACCAGCACCGTGGGCGTGGCGGTGAGCGCCTGGCCGTCGGTGCCGGGCAGGCCCTTGATGGCACGGTCGGTCGCCGCCTTGGCCCACGCGGTGTAGGTCTCGTCTTCGATGCACTCGCGCACCGTGGCGATGTCGCTCACACCCGCGCCCTGCGCCATGTCGGCCAGCTGCTGGTCGCTGTAGCCGTCGGAGTCGACCGCGGGCTGGTTGGTGAGCAGCTCGTGGTTGAAGGCGAAGAAGCGGTCCGACGAGTGCGTGGCCACGCAGGCGGCAGCGCCGGCGGCGCGCAGGCTGTACTTGGTGCCGTTCGACTTCGAGGTGAGCATCGCCACCGGGTAGTACGTCAGCGTCGCGGCCTTGTCGGTGACCCATTTCGACAGCTGCCCGGCGTTGGCCGTCTGGAACTCGCGCGCCTCGGTCGACATGTAATCGACGTACACGCGGATGTCGACGGGGGCGGCGGTGCCGGTGGGCTCGGGGGTCGCCGCCGCGGACGGCTCGGCGGTGGGCGCGGCCTGCGCCGACATGCTCGCGGCGCTACCGTCGACGGTCTGGTCGGCGAGGGGGTCCTCGACGGCCGAGGCGCTCGTGACGACGAAGCCGTCTTCGTTCGCCGCATCGGGAAGGGCCTGCGACCGCGCCTCGCGCGAGTTGAGGGCCAACGAGACTCCGACCGCGCCGACCGCGATGACCGCGACGGCGCCGATGCCGATCAGCGAGCGACGGGCGATGCGCCACCGCGTCTGCTTCGCCTTGACCTGCTGCGCCTTCTCGCGCACCGCCTCGCGACGATCGCGTTCGGCGGGCACGTTCGGGGACTGGTCGTGGGACATGAAACCTTCCGGGCGCGGACGACGCCGCACGAAATCAGGGGGGCCGCGCGGGTGGGGCGACCGCCCATCGATGGTAGCCAGGCTGGCTGAGAAATGACCAGACACGTGCGATACTGACCCTGCGTCCAACGTCGGGCGCACGGGGTCGCCCCCGTTCATTCCATTCACTACGGATCGTCCGGCACGTACCTGCCGGTGAAGGAGAAGAAAACATGGCGTCCGTCACCTTCGACAACGCAACCCGTCTGTACCCGGGCGGAACCCGCCCCGCAGTCGACAAGCTCAACCTCGACGTCGCAGACGGTGAGTTCCTCGTCCTCGTCGGCCCCTCCGGCTGCGGCAAGTCCACGTCGCTGCGCATGCTCGCCGGCCTCGAAGAGGTCAACTCCGGCCGCATCCTCATCGGCGACCGCGACGTCACCGACGTCCCGCCGAAGGACCGCGACATCGCGATGGTCTTCCAGAACTACGCGCTGTACCCGCACATGACCGTCGCCGAGAACATGGGCTTCGCGCTCAAGATCGCCGGCGTCGGCAAGGAAGAGCGCGCCGCCCGCGTGCTCGAGGCCGCCAAGCTGCTCGACCTCGAGCAGTACCTGACCCGCAAGCCCAAGGCCCTCTCGGGTGGTCAGCGTCAGCGCGTCGCCATGGGTCGCGCCATCGTCCGTCAGCCCCAGGTCTTCCTCATGGACGAGCCGCTGTCGAACCTCGACGCCAAGCTCCGCGTGCAGACCCGCACCCAGATCGCGTCGCTGCAGCGTCGCCTCGGCGTCACCACGGTCTACGTCACCCACGACCAGACCGAGGCGCTCACCATGGGCGACCGCATCGCCGTGCTCAAGGACGGCCTGCTCCAGCAGGTCGGCACCCCGCGCGACCTGTACGAGACCCCCAAGAACGTCTTCGTGGCCGGCTTCATCGGCTCGCCCGCGATGAACCTGTTCACGGCCGACCTGGCCGAGGGCGGCGTTCAGTTCGGCAATCTGGTCGTTCCCATCGAGGCCGACACCATCGGCAAGGCCAACGGCTCCGAGGTCACCATCGGTGTGCGCCCCGAGGACATCCAGGTCGCTCCGGCCGACGGCCGCGGCCTCACGGTCGTCGTCGACCTCGTCGAGGAGCTCGGCGCCGACGGCTACCTCTACGGTCACACCGAGATCAACGGCAAGCGCACCGATCTGGTCGCGCGCGTCGACGGTCGCCGTCACCCCAACGCGGGCGAGACGGTCGTGCTGGCCCCGGTCCCCGGACACATCCACGTGTTCGACCTCGAGTCGGGCGAGCGCCTGACCGACCGGGCCATCGCTTCGGCCTGACCCACGCACCGAGGCGGCGCGTCCCCGACCCCGATCTTCTCGGGTGGGGGCGCGCCGCCTCATTTCCCGGAGGCATCCGTGTCCGAATCGCTCAGCATCACCGCCAGCACCGTCGACCCGGGGCTTCTGCAACTGCCCTGGTCGACCGGTCTCGCCGACTGGCCCAGCAACCACATCGTCGCCCTGCCGAAGGGCATCTCGCGTCACCTCGTGCGTTTCGCCAACCTCTCGGGTCGGGTCGTCGCCATCAAGGAGACGACGGAGGAGATGGCCCGCCGCGAGTACGACATGCTTGGCAACCTCGATCGTCTCGACGCCCCGTGCGTCGATCGCGTCGCCGTCATCGCCGGGCGCACCGACGCCTCGGGTCGTCCGCTTCCCGCGGCGCTCGTCACGGCGCACCTGCGCTTCTCACTCCCCTACCGCGCGCTGTTCACGCAGGTGCTGCGTCCCCACACGGCCACGCGTCTGGTGGACGCCCTCGCCGTGCTGCTCGTACGTCTGCACAACGTCGGCTTCTACTGGGGCGACGTCTCGCTGTCGAACACGCTCTTCCGCCGCGACGCGGGCGAGTTCGCCGCGTACCTCGTCGATGCCGAGACGGGCGAGCTGCACGGCAACCGCCTGACCCCGGGCCAGCGCGCGCACGACCTCGACATCGCGCGCATCAACATCGCGGGCGAGATCATGGACCTCGAAGCCGGCGGACGCCTCGAGGGCGGGGTCGACGCCGTCGCGGTCGCCGACGGCCTGGTGTCGTCGTACCACTCGCTGTGGGGCGCGCTCACCGACAAAGAGACATTCGGCGTCGACGAGTCGTGGCGCATCACCGAACGCGTGCACCGTCTGAACGCCCTGGGCTTCGACATCGGCGAGATGTCGATCCGTACCGCGAGCGACGGCACCCGGGTGTCGATCCAACCGAAGGTCGTGGATGCCGGCCACCACCAGCGTCGCCTGCTGCGCCTGACCGGACTCGACGTAGAAGAGAACCAGGCCCGCCGTCTGCTCAACGACCTCGACGAGTTCCGCGCCCGCGTGTCACGCCTCGGCGCCGATGAGGAGATGGTCGCGCACGAGTGGCTCACCCGCGTGTTCGAGCCGATCGTCATGGCGATCCCCTGGGACCTGCGCGCCAAGCTGGAGCCCGCCGAGGTGTTCCACCAGGTGCTCGAGCACCGCTGGTACATGTCGCAGGCGCGGGGCCGGTCGGTGCCGCTGGCCGAGGTGGTCAGCTCGTACATCGACGATGTGCTGCGTCACCGCCGCGACGAGGCCACCGTGATGGGACCTCCCACCGACACGCTGTCGATCCCGACGGTGTCGGACGCCGATGCCCCCTCCACGGGCGAGGTGCCGACCACCGACACCGATCTGGTCGATTGGCGAGACCTGGTCTGACGGGCCGAACACCGCAGGACGACAGAGGCCGCGGCATCCGGAAGCTGATCCGGATGCCGCGGCCTCGATGTTCCGCGGGTCAGTACCCGACGGTGAAACGCTCGCGCGAGTGCTTCGGGTTCTCGATCTCGTCGACGACGGCGACGGCGAAGTCCGCACCGCCGATGAAGGAGTTGCCCTCGTCGTCGGTGACGAGCACGGCGCCGCCGTCACGGTACGAGCCGGTGCGCTCGCCCGGGGCCCAGGCGCCGAAGCCGCCCGCGGGGTGCACGTAGAACCAGTCGCGTCCGGTGTCGTCGGCCTCGAGGTCTTCGAGGATGCCGATGGCCTCGCGCGCCTCGGGCTTGTACTCCTCGGCGAAGCCGTCGGTGTCGATCAGGCGCGGTCCGCCCTCGGCGACGAGCGATCCGCCCGCGCCTCCGACGACCCCGATACGCACGTTCTCGGGCAGGGCCGCGACGAGCTCGGCGATCGCGGGACGCAGCTTGCCCTCCATGTCGCCGCGGGGGGCGACGGCCGAGACGACCACGTCGACGCCTTCAAGCTCCGCCACGAGACCGGGGACGTCGAGCACGGTGCCCTCGATGTACGTGGCACCCTCGACGCGTTCGGCGGGAACCGTGCGCGCGACCGAGACGACCGTGTGACCACGGCGCACGGCCTCGGTCACGATGTTGCTGCCGGCGTAGCCGGTGCCTCCGATGACGGCGATGCGGGGCATGAGCGTTCCTTTCGTGAGTCGAAGGGACGAGACCTCGTCCTCGACCCAGCGTGCCGTGATCTCACCGCGCGGGCAACGCGACCCGGGGTGTTCTTCGGTGATTCAGAGCAGGAGAGTCGCTTCTCAGCGCGCCGCGCGCATCGTCGACACCTGGTACAGGGCGACGGATGCCGCGATTCCGGCGTTGAGCGACTCGGTCGCCGTCGAGATGGGGATCGACACGACCTGGTCGCAGGTCTCGGTGACCAGGCGCGAGAGGCCCTTGCCCTCGGAGCCGACGACGATCAGCACGGGGCGGTCGGCGAGCTCGAGGGCGGGCAGCGACACGTCGCCGTCGCCGTCGAGGCCGAGCACGAACACGCCCTGCTTCTTGAACTCCTTGAGCGTCGCCGTCAGATTCGCCGCGAGCGCGACGGGGATGCGGGCGGCCGCTCCGGCGCTGGTCTTCCAGGCGGCGGAGTTGACGCTCGCCGAGCGGCGCTGGGGGATGATCAGGCCCTGACCGCCGAAGGCGCCCGTCGACCGGATGATCGCGCCGAGGTTGCGGGGGTCGGTGACGCCGTCGAGGGCCACCAGCAGCGGCACCTCGCCGCGGTCGATGATCTGCTCGAGCAGGTCCTGCGGGTGGGCGTAGGAGTAGGGCGGCACCTTGAGCGCGACGCCCTGGTGCACGCCGTCGAAGCCGGCCATGCGGTCGAGCTCGGGGCGCGTGACCTCGAGCACCGGGATGCCGCGGTTGGTCGCGATCGACAGCATCTCCTTGACGCGGTCGTCCATCTCGACGCGCTGGGCGATGTACATCGCCGTGGCGGGGATCTTCGCGCGCAGCGCCTCAAGCACGGAGTTACGGCCGGTGACCGTCTCGGTGTCGTCGGCGGCCTTGGGGCTCTTGCGGTTGGGGTTGCCGACCGCGCGCACACCGGGGCGGCCCTTGCCGCCGGCGGCGGCGTAGCGCTCTTCGGCGGCCTTGCGCTTGCCGGCGGGGTGCCAGGCGCGGTCCTCGGCCTTGGGGGTGGGACCACGACCCTCGAGCGCCTTGCGGGAGTGCCCGCCGGTGCCCTTGAGCGGACCCTTCTTCTTGCCGGGGTTGCGTGCTCCCGGGCGTCCAGGCTTAGCCATCGATACTCCAATGTGTTCCGGCTGGAGTGTCTTCCAGCGTGATTCCTGCGGCGGCGATCGCGTCTCTGATGCGATCCGCGGCCGCCCAATCCTTGTCCGCACGCGCTTGTGCGCGCTGCGTGATCATCGTCTGGACCAGGGTGTCCAGAGCGGCGGTCTCGGCTCCTCCGCCGACGCTGCTCCACTGAGGAGAGTGCGGATTGATCCCCAGGAGGAGCGTCATCTGCTGGACGTCCGAAACGTCCTGCTTCGCTTCATCGTACTTGCCCGCGTCGAGCAGCGCATTTCCCGACCGGATGCTGGTGTGGATCGCGGCCAGCGCCCGGGGCACCGAGAGGTCGTCGTCCATCGCCTCGACGAACTCGGTCGGAAGGCCTTCCTTGGCCTCCGACCAGCCCGGTCGGGCAACGCGCTCGGCGCGCTCGAGAAAGGTGCGGATGCGACCGAGGGCCGACTCCGCCTCGGCCCACGACGCCTCGCTCAGGTCGAGGTTGGAACGGTAGTGCGCCGCGGCGAGGGCGTAGCGCACCACGAGCGGATCGTGGGCGTCGAGCACGTCGGCGGCGAGCGTGAAGTTGCCGAGCGACTTCGACATCTTCTGTCCGTCGACGGTGACGAGGCCGTTGTGCACCCAGTAGCGGGCGAAGGCGTCGCCGGCCGCGGTCGACTGGGCGATCTCGTTCTCGTGGTGCGGGAAGCGCAGGTCGAGGCCGCCGCCGTGGATGTCGAACTCCGGACCCAGGTACCGGCGCGACATCGCCGAGCACTCGATGTGCCAGCCGGGTCGTCCGGCACCCCACGGCGACGCCCAGGTGGCCGAGGCGGGCTCGTCGGCCTTGGAGCCCTTCCACAGCGCGAAGTCGCGCGGATCGCGCTTGCCCCGGGGATCGGCGTCGGCCGCCGACTCCATCGCGTCGAGGCTCTGGCGGGTCAGCTCGCCGTATGCCGGCCACGAGCGCACGTCGAAGTACACGTCGCCCGCGGCGGCGTAGGCGTGACCGCGCTCGATGAGCTCGGCGATCAGCTCCTGCATCTGCGTGACCGATGCGGTCGCGCGCGGCTCGTAGGTCGGGGGCAGGATGCCGACGGCGGCATACGCCCGAGAGAACTCGAGCTCCATGCGATAGGCCAACGCCCACCAGGGCTCGTCGTCGCTGGCGTTGGCGAGCACCTTGTCGTCGATGTCGGTGACGTTGCGCACGAAGGTGACACGGCCGTAGCGGTGGGCGAGCCAGCGGCGCAGCAGATCGAAGGCGAGGGCGGCGCGCACGTGACCGATGTGGGGACCCGACTGCACGGTGGGCCCGCAGACGTAGACCGTGACGTTCGACGGGTCGAGGGGAACGAAGTCGCGCAGCTCCTGCGCTTTCGTGTCATACAGCCGAACGGTCACCGGGCCAGCCTACCGGCCGCCCCTCGCCGCGACCCGTGCGTGAAACACGCAGCGGTTAGGGTGCCGACGTGAACCTCACCATCCGCCCCGACGACCTGTCCGGAGAACCCACGCGCGCCCTCGTCGCCGCCCACCTCGCCGGAATGCACGAGAACACCCCGGCCGAGAGCGTCCACGCCCTCGACGTCGACCGCCTCACCTCCGACAGCGTGACCCTGTGGTCGGCCTGGATCGACGGCGAGATCGCCGGTATCGGCGCCTGCAAAGACCTCGGCGACCAGCGGGCGGAGCTCAAGTCGATGCGGGTCGTCGAAGCGCACCTGGGTCGCGGTGTCGGCCGAGCGATCCTGCGTCGCATCATGGCCGATGCACGAGAACGCGGCATCCGGAGCCTCTGGCTCGAGACCGGCAGCACAGCCGACTTCGTCGCGGCCCGGAAGCTCTATGCGAGCGAAGGTTTCGTGGAGTGCCCGGCGTTCGCGCCCTACGCCCCTGATCCGCTGTCGACCTTCATGACGCGCGAGCTCTAGGCCGGCACGACGAGCGCGGTCGCGAAGGCCGCGACGCCCTCGGTCCGTCCCGTGAAGCCCAGTCCGTCCGTGGTGGTCGCGCTCACCGAGACGGGGGCGCCGCCGAGGGCGTGGGACAGGGCCCGTTCGGCCTCGACGCGACGCGCGGCGAAGCGCGGGCGATTGGCCTGCACCTGCACCGCGACGTTGCCCACCCGCCACCCGGCCGCCGCCAGCAGGCCGACCGTGTGCGCGAGGAAGGCGGTGGCGTGCGCGCCGGCGAACTCCGGCCGATCGGTGCCGAAGTGCGTGCCGATGTCGCCGAGGCCCGCCGCCGCCAGCAGGGCGTCGACGATCGCGTGCGCGACGGCGTCGCCGTCGGAGTGACCCGAGAGGGCCTGCTCCCCCGGCCATTCGAGACCCGCGAGCCAGAGGGTGCCCTCGCCGCCGAAGCCGTGGACGTCGGTGCCCAGGCCGACGCGCGGGATGCCGGTCGCCGGTGTCGGCGCGGCCTCGACCTCGGCGGCGACCGCGACGAGCGAGCGGGCGCGGTCGAGGTCGGGAGCGGTGGTGACCTTGAAGGCGCGGGCATCGCCCTCGACCGTGACGACGGGGTGTCCGGCGGCCGCGACGAGGGCGGCGTCGTCGGTGTGGTCGGCGTCGGCGGATGCCGCGGCCGCCTCGAGCACGGATCGACGGAAACCCTGCGGCGTCTGGGCCGCGGCGAGCTCCGAGCGATCGACCGCGGCGACGACCCGGCCGGCCCCGTCGACGCGCTTGATCGTGTCGACGACGGGGAGAACGGGGATCACGGCGACGGCGCCGTCGTCGAGCGCCGCCACGACGCGCTCGAACACCGCGGCCGGGGTGAGAGCCCGGGCGGCGTCGTGCACGAGGACGGTGTCGACATCGCCCCACAGGGCCGCGAGCCCGGCGGCGACGGACTGCTGGCGGGTCGCTCCGCCCGTGACGACCGTCACGAGCTCGCCCCGGTCGCCCGCGGCGTCGAGCGCATCGGTGGTCGCGTCGCCCTCGTAGCCCTCGGGGACGACCACCACGACCTGTGCGGCCGGGGCGGAGAACACGCCCCGCAGCGCGTGGTGCAGGATCGACCGGGCGTCGAGGCCCACGAACGCCTTGGGCGCTCCCCCGCGCAGGCGGGTGCCGGAGCCGGCCGCGACGACGATGACCGCGAGGTGGGGGACGGGGGTGAGAGTCACCCGATCACGCTAGCGCGAGCCGACGCACGCCGTGGAACGCCGAAAGCCCCGGCCCGCGTCATCGGTTCTCGACGACGGGGACGGGGCGGCAGCGCGGGGGTCCCGGCGCCGGAGCGTCAGGACGCGAGGACCTCGTCGAGCACGACGCTCGCACGGTCTTCGTCGGTCTTCTCCGCCAGGGCCAGCTCGGAGACGAGGATCTGACGCGCCTTGGCCAGCATGCGCTTCTCGCCGGCCGACAGGCCGCGGTCCTGATCGCGGCGCCACAGGTCGCGCACGACCTCGCTGACCTTGATCACATCGCCCGACGCGAGCTTCTCGAGGTTCGCCTTGTAGCGACGCGACCAGTTGGTCGGCTCCTCGGTGAAGGGCGCACGCAGCACCTCGAACACGCGGTCGAGACCCTCTTTGCCGATCACGTCGCGAACGCCGACCAAGTCGACGTTGTCAGCAGGGACCTCGATGACGAGGTCTCCCTGGGTGACGTTGAGCTTCAGGTATTTCTTCGTCTCGCCCTTGATAACGCGTTCCTTGACCTCGATGATCGTGGCCGCGCCATGGTGCGGGTAAACGACGGTCTCGCCAACCTCAAAAAGCATGGAGTTATGTCCTTTCGGCAACATCCAGGATACCACAGGCCCGCATGCGCTAAGGTTCCGCCCACCCTGGGCCCCTCCCCCACCCGCACGCGGGGCGACCGTGGACGTGCGCACGGGAACGGCCGCGCGGCGCGGACCCCGTAGGATGATCAGGATGCCGTCCGTCGATCTTGGAGGATCCGTGAAAACGCGCCTGATCGCGTCCGTCGCCCTGGGTGCCGCTGTCCTGGTGGGCACGACCGGGTGCAACCTCATCGCCCCCCAGGCGACCACCATCCCGTACTCGGCGTCCGACGGCGTGAACGTCCCCGCAGACTCCGGCCCCCTCGACGTGCGCAACGCCCTCATCGTCGTCGACGAAGAGGGCACGACCGGCAACCTCGTCGCCGCCGTCGTCAACTCGACCTCCGACCCGCTGACGCTGCGCGTCGAGGTCGGCGAGGGCTCGTCTGCCGTGCGCTCGTCGGTGAACGTGCCGGCCAACCGCACGCTGAGCCTCGGCGACCTGTCCGACGACGTCGAGCCCCTCCGCCTCGACGGCATCGACGCCGCCCCCGGCACCACGGTGCCCGTGTACTTCCAGTCCGGCGACGGCCAGGGCGCACTCATCCAGGTGCCCGTGCTCGACGGTGCCCTCGAGTACCTGTCGACGCTCGCGCCGACCCCGCAGCCCTCGGGCTCGCTGACCCCGGTCGGCGGCCTGCCGACGGTGACGCCGACGCCCAGCGCGACGCCCGCCTCCTGAACACACGCGAAGGCGCCGACGGTGATCCGTCGGCGCCTTCGTCGTTCCCGCCGAGCGGGGCCCGGGCTCAGGCCTCGAAGCGGTAGCCCAGGCCGCGCACCGTCACGAGCATGACCGGCTCGCTCGGGTTGCGCTCGATGCGCGAGCGGATGCGCTTGATGTGCACGTCGAGGGTCTTGGTGTCGCCGAAGTAGTCGGTCCCCCACACCCGGTCGATGAGCTGGCCCCGCGTGAGCACGCGACCGGCGTTGCGCATGAGCACCTCGAGGAGCTCGAACTCCTTGAGGGGGATGCTGATCTCGCCTCCGTCGACGGCCACCGTGTGCCGGTCGATGTCGAGCACCACGCGACCGCCCGAGAGGACGCGGTCGTCGAGGTCGGCGTCATCGGGTGTGCGTCGCCGCAGCACCGCGCGCATGCGGGCGAGCAGCTCGCGCGTCGAGTAGGGCTTGGTGACGTAGTCGTCGGCGCCGAGTTCGAGACCGACGACGATGTCCACCTCGGAATCCTTGGCGGTCAGCATGATGATCGGCACCTGCGAGGTCAGCCGCAGTTGACGGCAGACCTCGGTCCCGGGCATTCCGGGCAGCATCAGGTCGAGCAGGATGATGTCGGCTCCGCGCTCGCGGAAGGCGGTGAGGGCGAGCGCGCCGTCTTCGGCGATCTCCACCTCATATCCTTCGCGGCGCAGCAGGTAGGCGAGCGGGTCGGCCAGATCGGGCTCGTCCTCGACGATCAGAACGCGGGTCATGCGGTGTCTCCCTTCGCGGGTACGGGTGTCGTCGAGGTCTTGCGGGACTTGCGACGGGGCTTCGGACGAACGGTGTCGAGGTCGGGCGCCTCGGTCATCGGCAGGCGGATGGTGAAGGTCGACCCCCGCTCGGGGCGCGACCACAGCCGCACCTCTCCGCCATGGCGCTGCACGGCGTGCTTGACGATCGAGAGACCCAGGCCGGTGCCGCCCGTGCGACGCGAGCGCGCCTGGTCGGCCCGGTAGAAGCGTTCGAACACGCGGTGCTGGTCGCTCTCGGGGATGCCGATGCCGCGATCGGTGACGGCGATCTCGACCACGGTCTCGTCGAGCTTGACCCCCACGCCCACCTTCGAGCCCTGCGGCGAGTAGGCGATGGCGTTGGCGACGAGATTGCCGAGCGCCTCGGTGAGGATCTGCGGCTCGCCGCGCACCCACAGCCCCTTGGTGCCGCCGCGCACGACGGTGACCTGGGCGGCATCGGCCTGCACGGTGTAGGCCTCGAGAGCGGCGGTGACCACCTCGTCGATCGAGACGTCCCTCACGTCGCGCAACTCGTCGGAGGCCTGCAGGCGCGAGAGGCTCATGATGCGGTTGACGAGCGCTGCGAGCCGGGTGACCTCGGCCTGCATGCGCGAGGCGAAGTGCCGCACCTGGGCCGGGTCGTCGGCGGCCGACTCGATCGCCTCGGCGAGCAGGCCCACGGCGCCGACGGGGGTCTTCAGCTCGTGACTGGTGTTGGCGACGAAGTCGCGGCGCATCTCCTCGACGCGCTCGCGCTCGGTGATGTCGCGCAGCACGAGGAGCGTCAGCCGGGGCGAGATCGGCGTCGCGCGCACGGCCACGAGTCGGGCCTCGGCCGGCGCGGCGCCGCGACGCAGACGAAGGTTCTCGGCGATCGCGGAACCGGTGTCGCGGGCGACGCGCGCCACGCGCTTGAGCTCCTCGGCCGCGATGACCTCGCCGGCGTGCACGCCGAACACCTCGGCCGCGGGCGACAGCGCCAGCACCGTCGACGACGTGTCGCAGACGAAAGCGGGGTCGTCCATCGCGTCGAGCATCGCCTCGACGCCCTCGGGGACGTCGACCGCGGTCTGCGCCATCGAACGATCGCGGGCGCGGAGGGCGCCGACCACGAGGCCGACGATCGCTGCTCCGACGAGGAGGCCGGCGAGGAGCGCGAGCAGCACGAGCTGCGTGTGTTCCATACGTTCAGCGTAGAGGGGTCGATTCGGCGTCACCGGCCGTTCACCCCCGCCACCGGCGCGGCAGAGGCTACTATTCACTGTCACTGCACCACTCGTTAACCTTCGCTGGGAAGAATCCCCGAAGGCCGCGGGACTCCCTGTGCCGTGCCGCCGACGAGGAAGGTACCCGCGATGCGCGAAGTATTCCACCAGTCCCTCGAGGACGTCCAGAGCCGCCTGGTCGAGATCGCCGACCTCGTGACCATCGCGATCGACCGCGCCACCCGTGCGTTCGGAACCAGTGACGTCTCCCTGGCCGAAGAGGTCATCGAAGCCGACGCGATCATCGACGAGAAGGCCGTCGAGCTTGACGAGCTCGCCATCGAGATCCTCGCGCGCCAGCAGCCCGTGGCCCGCGACCTGCGCATCGTCGTCACGGCGCTGCGCGTCAGCGCCTCGCTCGAGCGCATGGGCGACATGGCCGAGCACATCGCCCAGCTCGCCCGCTCGCGCTTCCCCGAGCGCGCGATCCCCAAGGGCCTCAAGAGCACCTTCACCCGCATGGGCGAACTCGACGTCGAGGTGGCGCGCAAGCTCGCCGAGCTGCTGCGCACGCAGGACCTGCGCCTCGCCGAGGCGATCCGCGACGACGACGACGCCATCGACGAGCTGCACGTGAACGTCTTCGAGAAGGTGCTGGGCGACTCCTGGAAGGGCGAGGCCACGGCGACCGTCGACGCGACGCTCGCCAGCCGCTACCACGAGCGCTTCGCCGACCACGCGGTCTCGGTCGCGAAGAAGGTCATCTACCTGGCGACCGGCGATTGGGCCGGGGCCGACGACGACACCGTCGTGGAGCCCAGCCCGGTCATCTGATCGCGAACGACGAAGGGGGCGGATGCCATGGCATCCGCCCCCTTCGTCGTTGCGGTCTCAGTGCTTGTTGCCCTGCGCGGCCACGGCGGCGGCTCCCGCGGCGGCGGCCTCGGGGTCGAGGTACTCGCCCGGGCCGAGGGGCTTCATCTCGTCGTCGAGGCGGTACACCAGCGGGATGCCGGTGGGGATGTTCAGCTCGGCGATGTCGGCGTCGCTGATGCCCTCGAGGTGCTTGACCAGTCCGCGCAGCGAGTTGCCGTGGGCCGTGACGAGCACTGTCTTGCCGGCCTGCAGGTCGGGGACGATGTCGCTGTGCCAGTACGGCAGCATGCGGTCGATGACGATCTTCAGCGACTCGGTGTCGGGCACCTCGCCGTCGATGCCGACGTAGCGGGGGTCGCCGACCTGGCTGTACTGGTCGTCTGCGGGCAGCGGCGGCGGCGGAACGTCGAACGAGCGGCGCCAGAGCATGAACTGCTCGTTGCCGAACTCCTCGAGGGTCTGGGCCTTGTCCTTGCCCTGCAGGGCGCCGTAGTGGCGCTCGTTCAGGCGCCACGAGCGCTTGACCGGGATCCACAGGCGGTCGGCCGCGTCGAGGGCGAGGTTGGCGGTCTGGATCGCGCGGCTCAGCACCGAGGTGTGCAGCACGTCGGGCAGGATGCCGGACTCGGCGAGCAGCTCGCCGCCGCGCTTCGCCTCCGCCTTGCCCTGATCGGTGAGTCGCACATCGACCCAGCCGGTGAACTGGTTGGTCTTGTTCCATTCGCTCTGCCCGTGGCGGAGCAGGATCAGCGTGTGAGGCATGGGTCCATGCTACCGAGGCGCGCGCCTCGCACCCGAGCCCGGGCTGGCATCATGTCGGAGTGACCCCCTCGCCCGTCGGACGCCCCACCCGGGGCACGACGGGCGTCAACCGTCTGCGCCGCATCGACCGCTGGATCGCGCGGCATCCGGTGCTGCGGCGCACCGACGATCCGCTCGTGGTCGATCTGGGTTTCGGCGCGAGCGCGGTCACCCCGCTCGAGCTCCTCGCGCGCCTGCGCAGCCAGCGCTCCGACGCCGAGGTGCTCGGCCTCGAGATCGACCCCGACCGTGTCGCCCGTGCGCGGGAGCAGTCCGCGGGCGTCGAGGGAGTGTCGTTCGCGCGCGGCGGGTTCGAGGTGCCGCTGCCGGGTGGGCGTCGCCCCGCGGTGATCCGCGCCATGAACGTGCTGCGCCAGTACGACGAGGCCGACATGGCCGAGGCCTGGGCCCGCATGTGCGCGCGGCTGCAGCCCGACGGCATCCTGGTCGAGGGCACCTGCGACGAGATTGGGCGCATCGCCACCTGGGTGGAGGTGGGGGCGGATGCCGTGCCCCGGTCGCTCACCGTGTCGCTGCGGCTCGCCGAGCTCGACTCCCCCGCCGTCGCGGCCGAGAGACTGCCGAAGGCCCTCATCCACCGCAACGTCGAGGGCGAGCGCGTGCACTCCTTCGTCGCGGCTCTGGAGCGCGAGTGGGTCCGCGCCGCCGCGGTCGCCCCGTTCGGTCCCGTGCACCGCTGGCGCACCGCGATGCTCGCCCTGCAGGATGCGGGATGGCCGCTGCTGCGCCGCGAGCGGTGGCGGCTGGGCGAGATCGGCGTCGCCTGGCACGCGGTCGCTCCGCGCTGAGCTCAGATGCGCGGGAGCAACGCCCGCGCCTCGGCGGCCGGCATGCCCGCCGCCACCATCAGGTCGACGGCGAGCGGCCGCAGCGCGGACACGAGGTTGAGCTCGCCCACACCGCCGTCGGGAAGCAGCGCGGCCGGGTCGAGGCGACGCGCAACCGCGGCGACGGCCTCTCTCGCGACCGGCTCGATCGAGATGTCGTCGAGGCTCTCGCGAACGAGCGCCGCACCGCGGGCGAGGTCGGCGAGCAGGTCGGCCGGAACCGGGCGACTCACGCCGTCGGCGCACAGATAGGCCGCGCGCCGGGCGACGACGCGGAGGTTGCGGGTGGTGAGGTCGAGCGCCGCGCGCACGCGCTCGTGCCGCTGCAGCTCGCTGCGTTGGCCCCGCAGGAACGGCGAGATGCGCGCCACCTCGCGCCCCGACTCAAGTGATCCGCTCCACGCGTCGACGTAGGTCTGCAGCGACCGGGCGCGCTCGAGTGCGCGCTCCGCGCGGACGCGGTCACCCCGTCGGAGTGCCCGCACGATGCTCGCCATCGCCGCATCGAGCGCGTCGAACAGTTCGTCGGCGTCGCGCAGCTCGGTGCGTCGCAGGGTGCGGGGAATGAGGGCGGTGACCACGAGCGCGGCGAGCCCGCCGACCGCGCCGTCGACGAGACGCAGGAACGGTGCGCCGGTGACGAGCACGAGAGCGATGAGCGACTGCGTGACCGCGGCCAGCGCGAACCCCGGTTGCGGCGAGAGGAAGCGCGCGACCACGAGCGTGAGGGACATCGCGAGCGCGATCTGCCACCACCCGGCGCCGGCGAGCAGCAGCACGAGCTCGGCGATCAGGATGCCGACGAGCATGCCCGCGACGGTCTCGGCGACCCGCCACGGCCGCGCATCGCGCACGAGCCCGAGGCTCGAGACCGTCACGGTGGCCGCGAGCAACGGCACGGGGTGGCCGAGTACGAAGTGGGCGAACGCGTAGGCGGCGGTGGCGGCGGCGACGATCTGCGCCGCGGCCGGGAGCGACTCGCGCACCCGGAGCACCCTGCGGCGCAGCGTGGTGCGCAGCCGGGATCGGGGCACGACGACCCCGACGGTCGTCGAGGCGTCGTCGTCTGTCATTCCGCGGAGCGGCGGCGGCCCAGGCGCGGAAGACGCGGAACGGAGGCGGTTGCTCCCGCGTCGGCGGGGACGACGGTCTCCGCGGCGGCGGCGAGGGGGCCGTCGGCGGTGTCGACGAGGAGCGGGACTCCCTCGGGCGCGTTGCGCTTGACCAGAGCGAGCGCGATCGGGCCCTCTTCGTGGTGCATGGCCACCGAGGTGATCGCACCGATCACGTCGTCGCCGGCGCGCACGGCGTCGCCGCGGGCGGGGAGCACGTTGTCACTGCCGTCGAGCTGCAGAGCGACGACCCGACGCGGCGGGTGACCGAGGTTGTGCACCTTCGCGACGGTCTCCTGGCCGCGGTAGCAGCCCTTCGACATGTGCACCGCGGTACGCAGCCAGTCCATCTCGTGCGGAAGCAGTCGCTCGTCGGCATCGACCGACACGCGCGGTCGCCAGGCGGCCACCCGGAGCGCCTCGACGGCGTCGAGACCCGCGACGGAGATCTCGCCGCGCGCCGCGCGCCCGACGAGGGCGTCGAACTCCGCGGCATCCAGGATCGCCTCGGCCCAGTCGCGGTCGGCTCCCGGGTGCGGATCGACGCGGGCGTAGGCCCACCCGCCGGGCGACACGTCGGGCCACGGGTCGATCCAGACCGGTGCGACGGCGGGGAGGCCGCTCACCGCAGCGCGGGTGCCGCCCACCACGAAGAGATCGGCCGAGCGGTCCTGCACCTCCACCCGCAGGCGGAAGCGCATGCGCGTGAGCCAGGCGGCGAGGCCCTCGACATCGGCCGCGTCGACGATCAACCAGGCGGTCTCGCCGTCGTCGACGACGGATGCCGCGTGCTCGACGCGACCCTGCGGATCGAGGATGAGCATCTCGGTCGACACGCCCGGGGCGAGGTGCGTGAGAGCCTGCGACGACAACGAGTCGAGCCAGCTCCGGCGGTCTTCGCCCGACACCGACACGACGCGACGGTCACCCAGGGGCGCGACGGCGGTTCCGGATGCCAGGCGTCGCTGCTCCGCGACGGGCGAGCCCACGTGACGGAGGCCGCGGTCGTCGAGCACGGCTCCGGGGATCTCGGAGAGGGAGGCCATGATCACTCCGCCCGGGCGAGACGCGCCGAGGCGTGCGAGCCGAGCTCGCGGCCCAGGGCGGCGATGTCCCACGCCCACAGGAGATGGTTGTCGACGAGGCCGTACAGCCGCGTCGCCGCGGTGTAGGTCTTCGCCCCCGAGGCGCGCACGACGGCGTCGGTGACGAGGTCGATGCGAGGACCCTTCACCTGACCGACGTAGAGCTCGAGCACCCCGTCGGCGTGCACGAGGCTGACCTCGATGTCGAAGCCGCCGCCGGCGTTGCGCAGGGCCTCGACGTCGTCGGCCGTGCGCTCGACGGCGGGGGCGGTGGGGGGAAGCAGGGCGGGACCGGCGTCGGCGTCGCCCGCGGGGCGGGCGAGGCGCCAGTAGCCGATCTCCGAGACGAGCGGACGGCGGTCGCCCGCGTCGATCAGCCAGGCGTCGGCGGAGTAGTTGAGGAACGCGCCGCCGTCGTGACTGAAACTCACCCGGTGGGCGAACTCACCCGAGTAGGAACGTCCGTCGACCTCGTAGTCGATGACGCCGGTGCCCTCCCAGACGCCGACGAGCCACGAGAGGGGGACGAGGTCGGCGGGGAGATCGGTCGGAATCTCGATCACGAGACGACCGTCAGCGCTGACCGCGGAAGAGGTTCCAGATGACCGTTCCGGACACGAAGGCGATCGCCAGCGAGGCGAGGCCGAGAAGTCCCACGAAGAACAGTTCGAGCGCGAGGAGGTCCATGCCCCAACTCTATCCCGAGACGACGGCCGCCAGCGCGAAACCGGCCGTGATGAGACCCAGCACCACCGCGGCCCCCAGACTGCTGATCGCCATGCGCTGGATGAAGGCCTGCGAGCGGCCGTACCAGAGCTGCACGGCGAACGAGACGATCAGGCATCCGCCCAGGGCGACGCTGATCCACTGCGCGCGCCAGTGCGCGGGGGCGAGGAGGCCGATGAGCACTCCGGCGACGGCCGCGAGCACCCACACGGCGACGATGCCGCTGAACGTCCGGCGCGGCGCGAGGTCGGGGGTCGACATGTCCCCATCATCACCCACGGGTGCGCTCCCGCGCACGCGGAACGCCGGTGACACGAGCGGCGCGCCGCGTCACCCTAAGATGATCGGGTGCGCGGCAGACCGCGCGGGGAGGTCTCCTTGGCTCAGCTTCTCGTTCTCAGCTCCGCCCCCGGCGGCGGCGCGGCGTTGCCCGCGCTCGAACTGCTGAGCCATCGCGTCCGCCAGATCCCGGCCGAGGCCGCCCAGATGGTCAACGCGCCGAGCGCCGACGTGATCTTCGTCGACGCCCGCTTCGACCTCGTCGGCGCCAAGTCGCTGTGCAAGATCCTCTCGACCACCGGCATCGAGGCTCCTCTCGTGCTCATCATCACCGAGGGCGGTCTCACCGCCGTCTCGACCGACTGGGGCATCGACGACGTCGTGCTCGTGGGAGCAGGCCCCGCCGAGATCGACGCGCGCATCCGCCTGGCCATGGGCAGGCGCAGCGCCGAGCAGGTCTCCACGCGCATCTCGACGTCGGGCATCACGATCGACGAGTCCTCCTACTCGGCGAAGGTGCACGGCAAGCCGCTCGACCTCACCTACAAGGAGTTCCAGCTCCTCCACTTCTTCGCCACCCACCCCTCGCGGGTGTTCACGCGCGAGCAGCTGCTCAGCGAGGTCTGGGGCTACGACTACTTCGGCGGCACGCGCACGGTCGACGTGCACGTGCGGCGCCTGCGCGCCAAGCTCGGCGATCTCGAGCAGCTCATCGGCACCGTGCGCAACGTCGGCTATCGGTTCAACGTCTACGAAGACGACCCCCAGCCCGCGGCATCCGCCCCCGCCTGAGGCCGCGACGCGGCCACGCGCACCCCGTGTTCACGCGCGTGTCACCGACCCCTGCAATGATGTGGGGATGATCGAACACGACGCGCTGGATGCCGGACTCGGCGACGCCGACGACGACGACTTCGACGAAGCCGTAGAAGTCCAAGACGACCAGCTGCCCGACCACCGCTACCTCGACCGCGAGTTGAGCTGGCTGGCGTTCAACCAGCGCGTCCTCGAGCTCGCCGAAGACCCCACCGTCCCTGTGCTGGAGCGCGCGAACTTCCTCGCGATCTTCGCCAGCAACCTCGACGAGTTCTTCATGGTGCGCGTGGCCGGTCTCAAGCGCCGCATCGTCACGGGTCTGGCCGTTCCCACCAACGTCGGTCGTGCCCCCCTCGACGTGCTCGCCGACATCTCGGCCGAAGCGCATCGTCTGCAGCTGCGCCACGCGGCGGCATGGACCGAGAAGGTGCGCCCCGCCCTCGCCGAGTCGGGCATCGAGGTCGTGTCGTGGGGCTCGCTCGACGAGCCCACCGCCGAGCGACTCACCGAGTACTTCCAGCGCAACGTCTTCCCGGTGCTCATGCCGCTGGCCGTCGACCCGGCGCACCCCTTCCCCTACATCTCGGGTCTGTCGCTGAACCTCGCGATCCGCATCCGCAACGCGCGCACGGGCCGCCAGGAGTTCGCGCGCCTCAAGGTGCCCCCCATGCTCCCCCGCTTCGTCGAGATCGGCGGCGATGGGCCGGGCGTGCGTTATCTCCCGCTCGAGGAGCTCATCTCCAACCACCTCGGCGACCTGTTCCCGGGCATGGAGGTGCTCGACCACCACGCGTTCCGCCTCACGCGCAACGAAGACATGACGATCGAAGAGGATGAGACCGAGAACCTCATCCAGGCGCTCGAGGCCGAGCTGCTGCGCCGTCGATTCGGACCCCCGATCCGCCTCGAGATCACCGAGGACATGGACGAGGTCACCCGCTCGCTGCTGCTGAGCGAGCTCGACATCACCGAGCAGGAGGTCTACCGCCTGCCCGGTGCCCTCGATCTGCGCGGCCTCTTCGACCTCTCGCGCATCGACCGGCCCGACCTGCGCTACCCGCCCCACGTGCCCAAGACGGCGCTGGCCTTCCAGCCGCCCGAGCAGAACGGCCGCGCCGATCTGTTCGGCGCGATCCGCAAGGGCGACGTGCTCGTGCACCACCCCTACGAGTCGTTCGCGACGAGCGTGCAGGGCTTCCTCGAGCAGGCCGCCCGCGACCCGCACGTGCTCGCCATCAAGCAGACGCTGTATCGAACCTCGGGCGACAGCCCCATCGTGCAGGCGCTCATCGACGCCGCCGAGGCCGGCAAGCAGGTGCTCGCGCTCGTCGAGGTGAAGGCCCGTTTCGACGAGGCCAACAACATCGTCTGGGCACGCAAGCTCGAGAAGGCCGGCGTCCACGTCGTCTACGGCCTGGTCGGACTCAAGACGCACTGCAAGCTCGCCCTCGTCATCCGCGAAGAAGAGGGCCGCCTGCGCCACTACAGCCACGTGGGCACGGGCAACTACAACCCCAAGACGAGCCGCATCTACGAGGACTTCGGCCTGTTCACGGTCGACGACCAGGTGGGCCGCGACCTCACGCGCCTGTTCAACGAGCTGAGCGGCTACGCGATCGAGAAGAAGTTCAAGCGTCTGCTCGTCGCCCCCCTGCACCTGCGCAAGGGTCTCCTGCGACACATCGAGAAGGAGCGCCAGAACGCCCTCGCCGGCAAGACCGCGGGTGTGCGCATCAAGGTCAACTCGATGGTCGACGAGCAGATCATCGACGCGCTGTACCGCGCCAGCCAGGCGGGCGTGCCCGTCGAGGTCTGGGTCCGCGGCATCTGCTCGATCAAACCCGGCGTCGAGGGCATGAGCGAGAACATCACGGTGCGTTCGATCCTCGGTCGCTACCTCGAGCACTCGCGCATCTTCTCGTTCGCGAACGACGGCGACACGCAGATGTTCATCGGCAGCGCCGACATGATGCACCGCAACCTCGACCGCCGCGTCGAGGCGCTCGTGCGCGTGGTCGACCCGGGTCAGGTGCGCGAGCTGACCTCGCTGTTCGACCTGGCGATGGACGACGGCACGAGTTCGTGGCACCTGGGGTCGGAGGGCGAGTGGACGCGTCACAGCGTCGACGCCGAGGGCGCCCTGCTCGTCGACCTGCAGGAGCACACGATGAGCTTGGTGCAGCGCAAGCGACGCTCGCGGACGGCGCGGTGACGGAGACCGCCGTCTACGCCGCCGGCGGTGTCGTGTGGCGCATCGTCGAGGGCAAGCTGCGGATCCTCGTCATCCACCGCACGAAGTACCGCGACGTCACCCTGCCCAAGGGCAAGGTCGACCCCGGTGAGACGCTCGCCGAGACGGCCGTGCGCGAGATCCGCGAAGAGACCGGCATCCGGGTGAGCCTCGGCGTGCCGGTCGGGGTGTCTCGATACCGGATGCCGAGCTCGCGCACCAAGATCGTGCATTACTGGGCCGCCGAGGCCACCGATGCCGCCGTGCGCACCTCGAGCTTCGTGCCCAACAAGGAGGTCGCGGCGATCGAGTGGGTGAGCCTGAAGAAGGCGCGCAAGCACCTCAGCTACCCGGTCGACACCGAGATCCTCGACGAGTTCACGCGGATCGTCGACGAACGCGCACTGCCGACGTTCCCGATCGTGGTGCTGCGCCATGCGAAGGCCCGTTCGCGCGACGAGTGGGACGGCACCGACACCGCCCGGCCCCTCACCCCCCGCGGACGCCGGCAGTCGCAGGCGATCGTCGGCCCCCTCCTCGCCTTCGGCGTGCGTCGGATCGTGTCGAGTCCGGCCGAGCGATGCGTGCGCACCGCGACCCCCATCGCGCAGGCGCTCGGCCAGCGCATCGTCGTGAGCGCCGCGATCGGTCAAGACGCCTGGGAAGAAGGCACCGCCGACGCGCGTGCGGTCGTCGGAGAACGCGTCCGCGCCCGCAAGCCTGTCGTCGTGGTCAGCCACGGTCCCGTGCTCCCCGACATCATGCACGAGCTGGCGTTGGCCACCGGCACCATGCGGGGCTCGTACCTCGGCAGCTCGTCGGCGCTCGAGCCCGCGGCGTTCTCGGTCGTGCACGTCCCCGTCGAGCACCCCGGTGCGGGGATCGTCGCGATCGAGACGCACGAACCGCAGGTGTGACGCTGCGTCCCGGCATCCGCGTCGTCTGGCGCGCGGTGCCCCCCGGGGTCGACCGTCGAACGGTGTCGCGTGCCGTGCTGGCGGAGCTGCTGCCGTCCGCTCGCTTCGTCTCGCGGTGCCCCTCGTGCGGCGGCGAACACGGTCGCGTGCGGGTGGAGGGGGCGGATGCCGCGGTCTCGGTGTCGTACGCGGCCGGGTGGACGGTCGTCGCGATGACGCAGAAGCATGCGGCGATCGGAGTGGATGCCGTGCCCGCCGACGTCACGGGCCTCGAACGCGTGCTGCCGGGTGGCGGTGACGCGCTCTCGTGGGCGCGCGTCGAGGCGGTGCTCAAAGCCGACGGGCGGGGACTCGCGGTGGATCCGGCGCGTGTGGAGGTCTCGCTCACCGAACACGGGTGGAGCGCGCGCGTGCAGGAGGCGAGGGCCGACAACGTCGTCTGGCGGGGCGAGGACGTGAAGTCACCGACGGGCATCGTCGCGGCCGTCGCTCTCGGGTCGTGAGCGCTGGGGCTCTCGCGCGATGGTCGCGCCCGCGACAGCGGGGGTGCACGGCGGTTTTCGGACGCTTCCGGATGCCGTGGCGGACTTCACCCGCAAGATCACCTGCGTCCGTTTGACCTGGGGTTTTCCGGGTGCGCTGTGGTACCCGGGTTCAATGTCGGAGGTCGTCGCTAGCATGCACACATGTCATACGAGACCTCGTCGACACCCCCGGAGAACGGCCCGCGTGGCCTGTCCGCGGTGCTCGCCGAGGTCCGCTCCACCGGCGCTGTGCTCGCCGCCGCGGAGGTCGCCCGCACCCGCGCTCTCGCTGAGGCCGGGCACCTCGCCCTCGACGTCCTCGCCGACCAGCGTGCGTCCGCCCGCGCCGCGCAACTGGCCCTCCGCGAGGTGGCATCCGAGCTCGCCGCGGCCGAGAACCTCTCCGACCGGTCGGTGCAGCGGCAGATGTGTCAGGCGATGACCCTCGTCGACGACTACCCCACCACCCTCGCCGCGTGGGAGGCGGGGGCTCTCACCCGCGCCCACGCCCACGTCATCGCCGACATCGGCTCAGCCCTCCCGCCGGAGAAGAAGGCGGAGTTCGACCTTCTCGCCGTCGCCACCGCCGAGGGCCGCAGCCCCGCACGCCTCCGCTCCCGTCTGGCGGTCCTGGCCGAGAAACTGCACCCCACCACCCTCACCGAACGCCACCAGCGCGGCCGCGACACCCGCTGCGTCCGTCTCCTCACCCAAGCCGACGGCATGTCCGACCTGATCGCGACCCTGCCCACGGTCCTCGCCGTCGGCATCTACGACCGCCTCACGCATCAAGCCCGCGCACTCCTCGACATTCGGGCTGGGGGCGGGCTCGGGCTCGGGCTCGACGGGGGCGACGGGTCCCTCGCTGGTGTCGACGCGACTGGCGCCGGCGCAACCGGCTCCGCGGTATCCGGCGCACAGCCCGGTCTCCATCTCGGCCTCGATTCCCCGTCAGACTCTGAGTCCCGACCCGTCTCCGCCTTCGCCGCGGCATCCGCCCCCGTTTCCGACTCCGTTTCGGGGCAGTCCGCCGCTCAAGCCGCGCTCTCCCCCGCCACCGTGCTCGCCACCGACCAGCGCACCACCGCGCAGCTGCGCGCCGACATCTTCGCCGACCTGCTGCTGGCCGCCGCCCCGGAAGCCGACCCCACCCGCACCGACGACGGCCCCGGCACCCTCGGCACCATCCGCGCCCGCGTCCAGATCGTCGTGCCCGCCCTCACCATCCTCGACCCCACCCGAGAAAACCACGACCCCGCCGAACTCATCGGCCACGGACCCATCGACGCCCACACCGCCCGCACCCTCGCCGAAACCACCCCCACCCCCTGGGACCGCGTCCTCACCCACCCCCTCACCGGGGCAGTCCTGCACACCGACACCTACCACCGCACCACCGCCATCGACCGCCACCTCCGCGCCCGCGACCGCCACTGCCGCTGGCCCGGCTGCACCATCCCCGCCATCCGCTGCGAAGTCGACCACACCCACGACCACGCCAAAGGCGGCCCCACCACCATCACCAACCTCGCCCACCTCTGCCAACGCCACCACACCCACAAACAATTCACCCGCTGGCAGGTCACCCAACTCCCCGGCGGCATCCTCACATGGACCTCCCCCACCGGCCGCACCTACACCGACGAACCCCTCCCCTACTCCCCCGCCGTCCGCTTCACCCCCGACGACCCACCCCCACCCGACCCCGACGACAACAGCACACCCCCACCCTTCTGACACCCGCACAGCCATGCACCCACGCCACCCCTCGCGCGCCAACCCGCACCCGCACCCGGGCCTCGCAGACGCGCCCGCGCCTGGCATACACGCCCGCGCCGGGCTGATGCGTTCGTATCGAGCAGATGCGCCCGCGCCCTTGCCGACCCACCCCCACCCTTCTGACGCACACCACCCCGCACCCGCACCCTGCAGCCGCACCCACGCACTCGGCGCCCCGTCCCCACCCTTCTGGCGCGCACCGCCCTGCACCCGCGTCCGCGTGCAGACGCGCTCGCGCTAGCGCCCACGCTGAGCAGGCGCGCTCACGCTGAGCAACGCACTCGCGCTGAATGCAAGCGCACGCGCGTCCACGCCCGTCCCTGCATCGACGGTCGGCCGTCGGCAGCAGCGCCCGCGTTGAGCAGACGCACCCGCGTCGAGCAGACGCGCTCGCGTCGAATGCAGGCGCACGCGCGCCCCCGCATCGGCGGTCGGCAACGACAGGCGGGCCTCTCGAACGGCGACCTGCCCAGGCCGCATCACCCGGTCAGGGCTGGGGCGGCAAAGCCTCGGAATCGATCCAGCGCGACAGCGTCGCCACGGCATCCGCTCCCCCGACGCGCTCGACGGCGCGGCGGAAGTCGTCGGTGGTGACGAGGGCGTGGCGGTGCTCCGCGGTCCACGACCGCAGCAGGCCGAAGAAGGCGGCGTCGCCCAGCTGACGGCGCACCGCGTGAAGGGTCAGCGCCCCGCGCTTATAGACCCGATCGTCGAACATGTCGTCGGGCCCGGGATCCACCAGCAGCAGATCGCGCGGTTTCGCCGCCAAGCGCGCGTGGTACTCGCCCACGCAGGTCTGCACGGTCGGTCCGCCCGAGTGCTCCGACCACAACCACTCCGCGTAGCAGGCGAAGCCCTCGTTGAGCCAGATGTCGCTCCAGCGCGCCAGCCCCACGCTGTTGCCGAACCACTGGTGCGCGAGCTCGTGTGCGACGAGGCGCTGGGCGGCGGGGACGAGGTGGTTCATCCCGAACACGGCCAGACCCTGGGCCTCGAGGGGGATCTCGAGCTCGTCGGCCGTGACCACCAGCGTGCACGCGGGTTGGGGGTAGGGCCCGAAGAGGGTGTCGAAGAGCCGCAGCATTTCGGGCACCGGCGCGAAGGCGCGATCGACCGCCGCGGTGAGGGCGGGCGGCGCGCTCACCGTCACGGCGGGAACGACCCCGGTGCCGGAGCCCGCGAGCGGGCGCGTGCGATACCGCCCCACGTGCACGGCGGCGAGGTAGGTGGCGGTCGGCACGTCGGAGACGAACGTCGAGGTCACCCGACCGCCTCGACGTGAGCTGACGCTCTCGACTCCCGTGGCCACCGCGGTGTAGCCGTCGTCGACGGTGATCTCGAGGCGCATCGGAGCCCGGTTGTCGGGTCGGTCGTTGCAGGGGAACCACGTGGGGGCTCCGACCGGCTGCCCGGCCACGAGGGCACCGTCGGTGAGCTCCTCCCACCCGACCGCGCCCCACCGCGACCGACGCGGCGCGGGGGCCCCCGCGTACGCTACTTCGATCTCGAACGCCTCGCCGACGCTGAGCGCCCGCGCCGGCGTCACCCGGAGCGCACGGGGCCCGGGAGTGAACCGCACCGCCTCGCCATCGACCTTCACGCGCGAGGTGCGGAGCCCGACCAGGTCGAGCGCGAACGACGTCACCGCTTGCCGGGCGACGGCGGAGATCGTGGCCACCCCCTCGAGGCGGTTCGTGCGTACGCGGTATCCGAGCACCAGGTCGTACGACGTCACGTCGTACGAGAGGTCGCCGCTCTGCGGGGCGTAGGCGTCGGCGCTCACGAGGTCGACTGGTAGGCGCGCACCTTGACCGCGCGCCAGGGGCCGATGGGGTTGCCGCTCCACCGCGAACCGACGGGCACCGTCTCGCCGCGCATGACGAGCGACGCGGGTCCGACCGTGGCGTGCGCCCCGAGGGTCGAGGCGGGCAGCACGACGCTGTGGGGGCCGAGCGTGGAACCCGGTTCCAACTCGACGGTGTCCATGCTCATGATTCGATCATGGAACAGATGCGTCTGAACCACGCATCCGCGGTTGACGGTTGACGCGTCGCCCAAAGTGACCAGGTCGGGCTCGGGCAGCCAATAGCTGTCGCACCACACGCCCCGGCCGATCTTCGCGCCGAGGGATCTCAGCCACACCGCCAGCGCGGGCGTCCCCGCGGCCGCACGGGCGAACCAGGGTGCGGCGACCATCTCGGTGAAGGTGTCCGACACCTCGGTGCGCCAGACGAAGCTCGACCACAGGGGCTGCTCGCCCGCCCGGATGACGCCGACGATCGCCCACTTGGCCGCGGTCGACACCCCGGCGGCCACGGCTCCCGCGCCCAGCAGCACGACGCCCGAGAGCAGCAGCGTCCCCACCGGACCGACCGTGTCCCACAGCGCGGCGAGCGCGAAGAGCACGCCCAGCCCGATGGCGCACGTGACGACGACGGGCACGAAGCGGCACAGCTCCCACAGCGTGCGCGCGAGCCGCAGACCGGCAGTAGGCCGGTACGTGCGCGACTCGTCGCCCTCCGCCGACAGGCGACGCAGGCGCACGGCGGGTGAGCCGAGCCACGACGACCCCGCCTTCGCCTTGGGCGGGGCGGCCGAGAGCACCGCGACCAGTCCGTCGCGGGGCACGCGGTGTCCGGGGGCCGCCATGCCGGAGTTGCCGAGGAACGCGCGCTTGCCGATGCGCACGGGACCGATGCGCATCCATCCGCCGTGCAGCTCGTACGACGCGATCATCGTGTCGTCGGCGAGGAACGCTCCGTCTTCGATGCGCGCCATCGACGGGATGAGCAGCACGGTCGACGCCTCGACGTCGCGACCCACGCGCGCGCCCAGCATGCGCAGCCACACCGGCGTGAACAGCGACGAGTACAGCGGGAAGAGGATCGTGCGCGCGGCGTCGAGCAGTCGCTCGATCGTCCACGCCTGCCAGGCGACGCGACTGCGCACCGGGTGGGTGCCCTCGACGAGCCCGATCGAGAACAGACGCACGAGAAGCACGACGGATGCCGCGAACACGAGCCCCGTCACGGCCACGGCCGGAACGAGCCACGCGAACGCCGCCCCGGCTGCCTGCGCGAGCTCCGCGCTGCCGCGCAGGCCCTGGGCGAGCACGAGTCCTCCGACGGTGAAGGCGGCGAGCGGCAGGAGCGCGAGCACGACGGCCGACACCGCGTACGCCCACAACCACCGCGTGGGGGCAGCGGGCCGCTCGCGCGGCCAGTCCCGTGCGATCCCGCCCACCCGTTCGGCGGGAGAGCCGGCCCACGACTGGTCGGCCTTGACCCGACCGAACACCGCGGAGCCCGGGGCGATCTCGGCCCGTCGACCGATGCGGGTACCGGGCGCGAGGGTCGATCGGGCGCCGACCGTCGCCCCGGCCCCGATGCGCACCTGGCCGATGCGCACGAGGTCGCCGTCGATCCAGTACCCCGTCAGATCGACCTCGGGCTCGATCGAGGCGCCGTCGCCGATCACGAGCATCCCCGTCACGGGCGGCAGAGCGTGCAGATCCACGTCGCGGCCGATGCGTGCGCCCAGGGCCCGCGCGTAATACGACACCCACGGCGCTCCGGCCAGGCCCACGGCATCCACTTGGTCGGCGATCTGCTCCGCCAGCCACAGGCGGATGTGCACCCCGCCGCCGCGCGGATAGTCGCCGGGGCGCACCCCCGCCAGCAGGAGGCGGGCGGATGCCACGGCGATGGCCATGCGCCCGAACGGGGTCGAGAAGATCAGCAGGCCGATGACGAGCACGGGCCAGGGAACGGAGGGGAGCACCTCGAAGCCGGGCACGGTCTGCAGGATCGCGGATGCCGTGAGCAGGTACAGCAACCACCGCACGCCCGACAGGATGAACAGCGGGGCCCCGAGCAACGTCTGCACCCACTGGGTCGATCGCGGGGTGGGCGCGGCCCGATGGAACGACGCGGGCGTCTCGTCCTTGAGCTGCGGGCCGAGGGCCTTCGCCATCGCGCCCAGTCGCGGCACGTCGTAGATGTCGGCGACCGAGAACTCCGGCACGCGCACGCGGATGCGCGACACCAGCTGCGCGGCGGCGAGCGAGCCGCCTCCGAGATCGAAGAAGTCGCTCTTCCG
Organism: Microbacterium sp. che218; assembly: GCF_040436305.1. NCBI lineage: Bacteria > Bacillati > Actinomycetota > Actinomycetes > Micrococcales > Microbacteriaceae > Microbacterium > Microbacterium sp. che218. The sequence goes on along the minus strand of NZ_AP031501.1, from coordinate 3,331,148 downwards.
GTCGGTGACGGCGAGCCCCAGCACCGCCTGCCACTGCTCGGCCAACCACGCCTCGTCGGCGGAGAAGTCGGTCGCCGCGGGCGCGTCGACGCCCGGCAGCGGCCACGGCAGCGCCGCGCGGTCGACCTTTCCGGAGGTGCGCACCGGCAGGGCGTCGACGACGCCGAGCAGGGGGATGGTCGCCGCGGGCAGTCGCTCGGCCAGCGCCGCCCGCGCGGCGGACCGGTCGAGCTCCGCCCCCTCCTCCATGACGAGGTAGCCCACGAGCACCGGCACCCCGGCCTCGGTGGTGCGCACGGCGACCGTGGCAGCGCTGACGTCGGGCAGGTCCTGCAGTGCCGACTCGACCTCGCCGAGCTCGATCCGTCGACCGCCGACCTTCACCTGGTCGTCGGCGCGTCCCTGGAACACCAGGCCCGCCGGGTCGAAGCGCACGAGGTCACCCGACCGGTAGGCGCGCTCCCACCCCAGCGTCGGCATCGGCGCGTACTTCTCCGCGTCCTTCGCGGGGTCGAGGTAGCGGGCGAGGCCCACGCCGCCGATGATGAGCTCCCCCACCTCGCCCTCGCTGACCGGCAGGCCCTCGCCGTCGACGACCGCGAGCGACCAGCCGTCGAGCGGCAGGCCGATGCGCACGGGGAGCGATCCGTCCAGCGGCGCGGCGCACGCGACGACGGTGGCCTCGGTGGGGCCGTAGGTGTTCCACACCTCGCGCCCCTTCGCGACGAGTCGCGCCGCCAGCTCGGGCGGGCACGCCTCCCCGCCGAAGATCAGCAGGCGCACGTTCTCGATCGAGTCGGCCGGCCACATCGCCGCGAGCGTCGGCACCGTCGACACGACGCTGATGCTCTGACGCAGCAGCCACGGGGCGAGGTCTTCACCCGAGCGCACGAGCGAGCGCGGCGCCGGCACGAGGCACGCACCGTGCCCCCAGGCCAGCCACATCTCCTCGCACGAGGCGTCGAAGGCGACGCTGAGCCCGGCGAGCACCCGGTCGCCCGGTCCCAGCGGATCGCCCTGCAGGAAGATACGTCCCTCCGCCTCGACGAACGCCGCAGCCGACCGGTGGGTGACCGCGACTCCCTTGGGCACCCCGGTGGAGCCCGAGGTGAAGATGATCCACGCGTCGTCGTCGACGCCCGGGGGCGCGACCACGGGGACCGCGTTGGTGCTCGGGTGGGGCGCATCGCCCTCGTACAGGCGGACGAGGTCGGCATCCGGATCGCTCGCGACGAACTCGCCGTCACCGGCCACGATGCCCTTGACTCCCGCCTCGCCGAACACCAATCGCGCTCGCTCGTCGGGGTCGTCGGCGTCGACGGGCACGTAGGCCGCCCCGGCCGCCATCACCGCGAGGATCGACACGTACAGCTCCTTCGAGCCCGACGGCATCCGCACCCCCACGCGGTCGCCCCGGCGCACCCCGGCGGCGTGCAGCGCCGCGGCCGTGCGCCACACGCGCGCCAGCAGTTCGCGGTAGCTCAGCGCGCCCGATCCGTCGTCGATCGCCGAGGCTTCCGGATGCCGCGACGCGACGTCGCTGAGAAGGTCGATCAGCGTGCGGGCGGGGGCGGCGGCGGCCGTTCGATCGAGCGGAGCCTGTGCGGCGAAGGCGGGTGTCGTCACGGACGGAAGAGTACCGGCCCCGGGGAAACGGATTCCGCCGCAGAACACCCCGGAACGGCGCGCCCGGTTCACCTGCCGTTCACCCGCACAACGCAGTCTGTTAGCAGTCGCTGTTTACCGTGCCGGAGAGCCCTGCACCGGGTTTCCAGTTCCCGACATCCGAAGGATTCACACAGTGAAGATCTCCCGCCTCGCCCAGCTGGGCACCGTGGCCGCCGTCGCCTCTCTCGCGCTCGCCGGTTGCGCCGGCCCCTCGGCCTCCGGTGGCGACGCCGCCGGCACCTCGGCCTCCCCCTCCGACTCCGGCGTGGCATTCACCGTCGACACCGCCCTCACGGGCACCATCACGTCGGGCGGCTCGAGCGCCCAGTCGAACGCGCAGGCCGCGTGGACCGCCGCGTACAACGCCCAGGCCAAGGGCGTCACGATCAACTACGACAAGTCGCAGGGCTCCGGCGGCGGTGTCACCAACTTCCTGAGCGGCGCCTACGACTTCGCCGGCTCCGACGCTCCCCTCACCGCCGACCAGACCACCCAGTCGAAGGCGCTGTGCACCGAGGGTGGCGTGAACATCCCGATCTACCTCGACGGTGTCGCGATCATCTTCAACATCCCCGGCGTCACCGACCTCAAGCTCTCGGGCGAGACCATCGCGAAGATCTTCGCGCTGCAGATCACCGACTGGTCCGACCCGGCCATCACGGCCGACAACGGCACTGCCCTCGCCGCGGGCCCCATCACCACCGTCGCGCGCTCGGACGGCTCGGGCACGACCACCAACTTCACCAACTACCTCGCCGCGACCCAGTCGTCGGTGTGGACCTCCCCGGCCGGCAAGGACTGGCCGATCGAGGGCAACGTGTCGAAGCAGAAGGGTGGCTCGGGTGTCGTCGAGGCCGTCAAGGCCGGTACGGGCACCATCGGCTACGCCGACCACTCGGCCATCGGCGACCTGAACGCCGCGTCGATCGTCCAGGACGGCACCGCCATCGCGTACAGCGGCGAGGCCGTCTCGAAGACCTTCGACCTCGCGGCTGCCGACGCCAGCAACGGCGTCACGGGTGACCTGTCGAAGAAGTTCGACTACTCGAAGCTCACCGCCGAGACCTACCCGATCCCGCTCGTGTCGTACGCGATCACCTGCACCTCGTTCAAGGACGCCAAGCAGGCCGAGCTCGTGAAGTCGTACCTCGGCTTCATCACGAGCACCCTCGGCCAGGAGGTCGCCGCCAAGAACGCCGGCTCGGCTCCGCTGCCCGAGTCGGTCCTCGAGGCCGCGCAGGAGACCCTCTCGGCCATCAAGTAAACATCTCGTCGGACTCGGCCCGGCCCGCATTCACCTGCGGGCCGGGCCGGGCTGATCGGAACGGTCGACCACCGTCGAACGTTCCGCTGAGCCGAAATCCTCAGAGAACACCCGATCGAGGAGAACCCATGACCCGTGCCGAGCGTGAGGTCCCCCGTGACTGACACCGTCACCGAACCCGAGACCTCGCCCGCCTCCCCGCCGCCGTCGCAGCCTCGCTCGAGCATCGTCGGCAGGCGCCGCGTCGGAGACTCCGTCTTCCTCGGTCTGTCGACCACCGCCGCGGTGTCGATCATGATCATCCTCGCCGGCGTCGCGATCTTCTTGATCCTGCGCGGCCTGCCCGCCATCACGGGCAACTGGACCGAGGGCGACCTCGCCGGCTACCAGAACGGCCAATGGACCAACTTCTGGCAGTACGTCGGCCCGCTGCTGTTCGGCAGCATCTGGGCGGCGCTCATCGCCATGATCATCGGCGCTCCGGTCGCGATCGGCATCGCGCTGTTCATCTCGCACTACGCCCCGCGCCGCATCGCCGGATTCCTGGGCTACATCGTCGACCTGCTGGCCGCGGTCCCCTCGATCGTCTTCGGCCTCTGGGGCATCATCGTCATGCGCCCGCTGCTGCTGCCGGTCGGCGAGTTCCTCAACCAGTACCTCGGCTGGATCCCGCTCTTCCAGGGTCCGGTCTCGTCGACCGGCTCGACCATGCTCACCGGTGGCGTGGTGCTCGCCGTGATGATCCTCCCGATCGTCACCTCGATCACCCGCGAGGTGTTCCTGCAGACCCCGCGCCTGCACGAAGAGGCGGCCCTCGCCCTCGGTGCGACGCGGTGGGAGATGATCCGCCTGTCGGTCTTCCCCTACGCCCGCAGCGGCATGGTCTCGGCCACGCTGCTCGGCCTGGGCCGCGCGCTCGGCGAGACCATGGCCATCGCGCTGATCGTGTCGCCCAGCCTCATCTACTCGGTCCTGCTGCTCAGCGACGGGTACAACTCCCAGACCATCGCCGCCAACATCGCGCTGAACTTCCCCATCGCCACCGACCTGCAGCGCTCGGCGCTGATCGGCACGGGCCTGATGCTGTTCGTCGTGTCGCTCGCGGTCAACATGTTCGCCCGCTACATCATCGGTGCGACCGGACCCGGGTCCAAGGGCCGCAAGAAGGGCAAGCGTTCATGACCGTCACGGCCCCCTCCGCTCCCCTGGCGCTGACCAGCGGGCAGCTCCCGCGCTACATCGAGCCGATGATGCTCGTGGGCGTCGCGATCGTCGTCGCCGGCGTGCAGCTGCTGCTCGGCAGCTTCAACCTCGCGACCTGGCTGATCCTCTCGGCGATCATCTACCTCATCGCGATCGGCGTCGGCTCCACCATCGTCGAGAACCGTCGCAAGGCGGTCGACCGGGTGGTGCGCGGCCTCGTCACCGTCGCGTTCCTGCTGGCCGTTGCCCCGCTGATCTCGACCCTCTGGACCGTCGTCTCCAAGGGCCTCGCGGTCGTCAACTGGAACTTCATCACCCAGACCGGCGGATCGACCTTCGACCCGAACACCCTCGAGGTCGTCGCCACGGCGGGTGCGTGGCAGGCCATCGCCGGAACGCTGATCATCACGGGCATCGCCGCGCTCATCTCCGTGCCGATCGGCATCCTCGCCGCGGTCTACCTGGTCGAGTACGCGCAGCCGAACAACCCGCTGCGTCGCGCCATCACCTTCCTCGTCGACGTGATGACGGGCATCCCCTCGATCGTCGCCGGTCTGTTCGCGTTCTCGCTGTTCAGCCTGGTCATCGGTCCGAAGGCGTTCAGCGGCTTCTCGGCATCCATCGCCCTCTGCGTGCTGATGATCCCCATCGTCATCCGCTCGACCGAAGAGATGCTGCGCCTTGTGCCCGCCGACCTGCGCGAGGCGTCCCTCGCCCTGGGCGTGCCGCGTTCGGCGACGATCATCAAGGTCGTCCTGCGCACCGCGGCATCCGGAATCATCACCGGCGTCGTGCTCGCCGTGGCCCGCGTCGTGGGTGAGACCGCGCCGATCTTCATCGCCGCCAGCTTCACCGACAACTTCAACTCCAACCCCTTCGACGGACCGATGCAGACGCTTCCCGTCATGGCGTACACCGCGTACAGCTTCCCCGGGCAGGACATCGACGCGTCGCAGGCAAACGCCTGGGGTGCGGCCTTCCTGCTCGTCGTCCTCGTCGTCATCTTCAACCTGATCGCCCGTATCGTGGCGGCGGTGTTCGCGCCCAAGGCGCGCTGAGCCCAGAAAGGCACTCACTCGTGTCCAAGAGCATCGAGGTCCAGGACCTCAACGTCTACTACAGCGACTTCCTCGCGGTCGAGGGCGTCTCGATCGACATCGAGCCCCGCTCGGTCACCGCGTTCATCGGCCCCTCGGGCTGCGGCAAGTCCACGTTCCTGCGCACCCTCAACCGCATGCACGAGGTCATCCCGGGCGGTCACGTGAAGGGCCGCGTGCTCATCGACGGCGACGACCTCTACGGTCCCGGCGTCGACCCCGTGCTCGTGCGTCGTCACGTCGGCATGGTCTTCCAGCGTCCCAACCCGTTCCCGACCATGTCGATCCGCGAGAACGTGCTGGCCGGCGCGAAGCTCAACGACAAGCGCATGTCGCGCAGCGACGCCGACGCCCTCGTCGAGAAGTCGCTGCAGGGCGCCAACCTCTGGAACGAGGTCAAGGACCGCCTCGACAAGCCCGGCGGCGGCCTCTCGGGTGGTCAGCAGCAGCGTCTGTGCATCGCGCGCGCGATCGCCGTCTCGCCCGACGTGCTGCTGATGGACGAGCCCTGCTCGGCCCTCGACCCCATCTCGACGTTCGCGATCGAGGAGCTGATCGGCGAGCTGAAGAGCGAGTACACGATCGTGATCGTGACGCACAACATGCAGCAGGCCTCGCGCGTGAGCGACAAGACGGCGTTCTTCAACATCGCCGGCACCGGCAAGCCCGGAAAGCTCATCGAGTACAACGACACCGCGTCGATCTTCACCGCCCCCAGCGTCCAGGCGACCGAGGACTACGTCTCGGGTCGCTTCGGATAAGCACCCCGCGCACCGCGAAGGCCCCGCTCCGGCGGGGCCTTCGCCGTTCGCGCCTCAGTCGCGCGGGCCCAGCAGGTAGGCGTTCAGCTCGTCGGTGAACGCGCGGTCGACCGGCACCGGCGTGCCGTCGACGGAGCGGATCGGGGCGGCGAGCCGCACGCTCGACAGCAACCAACCGGCATCCGCCGTCGCGAGATCGGCCACCGGGACCGTCTCGTACGCCGTCGAGAAGCCGCGGGCCTCGAAGAACGAGAACAGACTCAGCTGGGTCGTTCCGTGCAGGATGCCGGCGGCGGGCGACGGGGTCACGAAGCGATCACCGACGCGGAGGACGACGGATGCCGTGGGGGCCTCGAGCACGAACCCGTCGGTGGTGACGAAGACGGCGTCGTCTGCCCCGCGACGCTGGGCCTCGCGGATGGCCGCCATGTTCACGCCGTACGACAGCGTCTTGGCACCCAGCTGCAGCCACGGCGCGTGCGCGGGGGCGTCGAGGGTATAGCCGCGGTCGAGGGTGACGACGTCGACACCTTCGCTCCGGGAGCGGGAGTTGTCGGGCGCGGTGGCGAGGGTGATCCACGCGGTCGGGGTCGGGCCCTGCTCCACACCTCGGCTCAGGACGAGCTTCATGACGTTCTCGCCCGAGCCCGCCTCGGTGGCGACGCGGGCGATCGCCGCCCGCCACTGCGCGGGGTTTGGTGCGGGCAGCTCGCAGAGCTCGGCCGAGCGCGCGAGGCGGGCCAGGTGCGGACCCACCTCCTGCACGTGCCCGTCGACGACTCCGAGCGACTCGAAGATCCCGTCGCCGCGCTGGGCGCTCAGCTCTCCGAGCGGAAGGACGGGTCCGTCGGGGTCGACGACGCGGAACGTCGCGTCCCACTCCTCTCGGGTGTCGTCGGATGCCGCGGGGTCGAGCACAAGAGCGGAACGCCAAGCCATACCGCGAGCCTAGACGCGCAAGGCGACACGCCCGGGGCTTGTCAACGGGGCTGTCGGAGGGAATGCCTTCGCGCCGGTCTTGTTACACTCTTCATGCCGGGCCGCAGTAACCCCGGGCTCCATCTTCTGCCGCTCTGAGCGGCCTTGCGCCGAGAGGCGTTCTGCGGTCCGGCACTTTTCTTTTCCGCGGTGGGTTCTCCCGCGGATCGCTCAGGTCAGCGCGTCGCGGCGCCACAGAGCGGCGGATGCCGAGAGATCCTCGGCGTAGGTCGCGAGTCGCAGTGCACGCGTGGTCAGGGCGCTCGCCCGCTCCGACTCGGTGTTCTCGTAGTCGTCGGCGAGATGGGTGGACCCCGCCGCCTGCACTCGGCAGAACGCCGCTGCGCGATCGAGGGCGACGGCGAAGTCCCCCTCGAACAGACCGCGCAGGATGGTGTCGATGAGCGCGACGAGCTCTTCGGGCCCGGCGGGGGCAGGGGCCCCGGCCACCACGGCATCCACCGTCGCCATCTCGACCCGGCCGCGCTCGTACAGCAGGGCGGCGGTCGCGGCGTCGTCGTGGATCATGAGCTGCAGCAGGTAGAGCCGCCACAGTGCCCCGGGCAGCGACCGCGCCGGCGAGCGCGACCACAGCTCGGCGATGTCGTCGATGCCGTGGTCGTCGGTGAAGGCGACCAGTCGCTCCACCACGTCGACGGTCGGATCAGCGCGAACCCGCGACAGGAGCGCCTGAGCGGTGCTGTGCGCGACGCGCGACACCTCAGCCGGATCCTCGGCGGAGAACAGGCGGTCGAAGAGCTCGGCGGGACGCCGGACCGGCTTGTGGAACTCGCGGGGGGAATCGCTCATGCATCCAGGCTAGAGCGTCGCCCCGGGAGGCCGGGCCGGACTCAGGCGGGGCAGCTCACGCCGTGGCGACAGCGAGCACGGGGGCCGAGCTCGGCGTGCCGTCGGGCGAACCGCCGGCGGGTTCGACGGTCACGGCGATGACGTCACCGCTGTGCATCTCGCCCGCCAGTTGGGCCGTGGCGTTGCCGTCGGCATCCGGCTCGAAGATCCCGGCCGGGATGGCGATCTGGTTCTCACCGCGGACGAACCACAACTCGTAGGTCTTGCCGTCGGGCAACGCCGGCATGCCGTCGGCGACGAGCACACTCTTGCCGCTCGAGGGCGACCAGTGGGCCGTGGCGACCGTGCCGTCGGGCATGGTGGCAGAGGCCGACTGCGCGTCGGGCGCGTCTTCGATCTGCTGCAGGGCCACGACCGCGGCGGGCGGGGCGAACAGCTGACTGACGGTGACGGCGCCGAAGCCGAGAACGAGGACGGCGGCGAACGACGCGGCCAGCGCGAACCAGCGGCGGGCGCCCCAGCCGGATGCCGAGGACGCACCGACGGTGACGGCCTCGCGTTCGGGCTCGACGACGGCGGGCCCAGCCGCGGCGTAGTCCTCGTCATCGACGGCGGATTCGTTCGAAGAAGTGGATGCCGCTGAGTCCTGCGGCAGCTCGGAGATGCGGGCGAACAGCGACGCACGCACGGACGGCGGGGGCTCGACGGGCTCGACGGAGTCGCCGATCGCGGCGACCGCATCGACGGCGTGGCGCACGTGGTGGTCCCAGTTCGGGTTCCCCGCGAGAGCCTCCTGGTACGCGCGCTCATCAGCCTCGGAAAGCGCGTTGAGCGCGTGTCCGACGGCGAGGTCGGCGAAATCCCTCTCGTTCACTTGTCCACCCCCATTTCCATCCTCAAGCGCGACAGGCCGTCGCGCATCCTGGTCTTGATCGTGCCGAGCGGTGCCCCGACGAGGGTTGCGATCTCACTTTGGCTGTACCCACCGAAATAGGCGAGCGTGAGTGCTTCCTTCTGTGCTTCGGGAAGCGCCGCCAATGCATCGACGACGCGCCGCCCTTCTATTTTCATCTCTACTTTTTCCGACACGGCGTCATAAGCGACATCCATATCGCGGAATCCTGCGCGCACGTCGCGATCGACACTCGACTGCGACGACCGCACGCGGTCCACCGCTCGTCGGTGCGCGATCGTGAGAACCCACGATCTTCCTTGCCCTCTGTTCGGAGTGAAGCGCGCAGCGGATTGCCAGATTTCGAGGAAGACCTCCTGCAAAACCTCTTCGCTCTGCGACCGGTCGACGAGCACGCGCAGGATGAGACCGAACACGCGAGCGGACAGCGTGTCGTAGAGCTCGGCGAAAGCGGAGCGGTCGCCGGCGGCCACGCGTTGCAGCAAGGCCCCGACATGATCGGCAGGCGCAGGCCCCTCATCGGGGAGGTCGAAGCCGTCGATCACCATGAGTCCCATCATTGCGTACGTCTCCGCGTGGGCACGCGTGGGTGCGCGCGCGTCGCGCGTGAGGTAGCGCCCGCGGCCCTCCCCGCCCTTTCCGAACGCGGACCGAACTCGTCGAAAAATATTCTCGAGAATATTTTCAACCCGCTGATCTGGTATTTCTCGAGATCCGGATGCCGTTGAGCCTGGTGAATCGCAACATTCCGCAATCCGATGCGCCGGGGGTCCCGAATGCCCTGTGTAAGCCGCTCCACGGCGAACCGCCCCTCGCACCGGGGTGTCCCTGACGGGTCGCAGACGCGATCCGGACGATTTCGGAGGAATGTCATGCTCACCAACAAGAAGCCCGTTATTGCTGGTCTCGCCCTCGTTCTGGGCTCGGCCTTCGCACTCACCGCCTGCTCGGGCGGCTCCACCGCCGGCGGCAGCACCACCGACGAGTCCTCGTCGATGCCGTCGATGTCCGCATCGCCGTCGATGTCGGCTTCGTCCAGCGCCATGGACCCGGCCTCCAACCTCGTGGGCCCCGGTTGCGCCGACTACGCCGCCGCCGTTCCCTCCGGTGCCGGCTCGGTCGCCGGTATGGCCGCTGACCCGGTCGCGGTCGCCGCGTCGAACAACCCCCTCCTCAAGACGCTCACCGCAGCCGTCTCGGGCCAGCTGAACCCCGACGTGAACCTCGTCGACACCCTGAACGGCAGCGAGTTCACCGTCTTCGCCCCCGTCGACGACGCGTTCGCCAAGATCGACGCCGCGACCATCGACTCGCTGAAGACCGACTCGGCCACCCTGACCAAGATCCTCACGTACCACGTGGTCCCCGGCCAGCTCTCGCCCAGCGAGATCGACGGCACGCACACCACCGTCGAGGGCCAGGACGTGACCGTCGCCGGCTCGGGTGACGCGATCACCGTCAACGGCTCGACCAACGTCATCTGCGGTGGCGTCCAGACGGCCAACGCCACGGTGTACCTCATCGACTCGGTGCTGATGCCCCCGATGTAAGTCCTCGGACGCGCGGCGACGCGCATCCGACCGATCACTCAGTGATCGACCTTGACGGCGAGCGCCGGACCCCAGGCGAGGGGGTCCGGCGCTCGCTTTCGTTCGTCAGGAACCGAGGACGCGGACGATCTCGTCCTGCACGAGCCGCGCCGCGACGGGGCCGGCGTTCATGAACCAGGGGTCGAAGTCGACGGTCGTCGTCTTCCCGTCTGCGACGGCGGAGAGGGTCGACCACAGGGGGGCGTCCTCGATGAACGACACGCCCTGCCCCGTTCCCCCGTAGAACACGTGATCGGCATCGGCGAGGTCGATCTGCTCGGCACTGATCTCCTGCGATGTCTCGTCGAACCGCTGGGACTCCGGCCGTCCGAGACCGAGGTCTTCGGCGATCCCGCCCGCGAACGAGGGCACGCCCATGATGCGCGTGCGATCGCCGGTCGACTGCAGGAACGACACTGTCGGCTCCCCCGCGGCGTGCGTCGCGGCGAAGTCCGCACTGTCGCTCTGCAGCGCATCCAGCTCGCCGCGAGCCGTTCTCTCGTCGCCCAAGGCGTCGGCGATGAGCAGGAAGTCGCTCTTCCAGTTCACGCCGTTGCCCTTCGTCACCACCGTCGGGGCGATCGCCGAGAGCGCGTCGTAGAGCGCCTCGCCGCGCGTCGAGTTGATGAGGATGAGGTCGGGCGCCGCCTGCGCGATGGCCTCGAGGTCGGGCTCGGTGCGTTCTCCGATGTCGGTCATCGCGTCGAGCGATGCCGCGTCGTCGGCGAACGCGTCGCGCAGGTACGGCGGAACGAGCCCGCTGTTCTCGGCCCGGGTCGCGGCGACGGGGACGTCGCCGAGCGCGAGCAACGCATCGAGCTGCCCCGTCGAGACCACCGCGATGCGCGTCGGCGCGGCGGGGATCTCGGTGACCCCCGCGAAGTGCGTCACCTCGCGGGGGAAGACACCGTCGGCCTCGTCGGAGCCCATGCCCGGCTCGAGGTCGCGCGAGACGACCCACTCTCCGGTCGCCGCGGCTTCGGCATCCACCTTCGGGGTGGAGGCGGCGGGGCCGGCGCAGCCCGCGAGGGCGACGACGGCGACGGCACCGAGAGCGGCGACGAGGGGACGAAAACGATGGCGGGAAGACAGGGAACGAAAAGCAGTCACAGGGTTAGGTTATCCTTACCTTTGTGCTCGACATCCACCCGGCCGTGTCTGCGGATGCCGACTCCTCGGCGCGCCTGCGACGCCGTTCGAGAGCGCGCCTCGCGGTCGTCACGCTGGGCCTCGCCGTCGTCCTGATGGGCGTGATCGTGGCGAGTCTCGCCGTCGGATCGCGGGCGGTCTCACCGGCTGACGTCGTCTCGGCACTGTTCTCGGATCGCACGGATGCCGTGGGCGTCATCGTGCACCAGCTGCGCCTGCCGCGCACGATCACCGCACTGTTCGCGGGTGCGTGCCTCGGTGTGGCCGGGGTGCTCATGCAGGCGCTCACCCGCAACCCGCTCGCCGACCCCGGACTTCTCGGGGTGAACGCGGGTGCCGCCCTCGGCGTCGTCGTCGCGATCTCCGTGTTCGGCATCGGTACCGCGAGCGGCTACGTCTGGTTCGCCTTCGCGGGGGCAGCCGGCGCGGCCGTGCTCGTCACCCTCGCCGCCCGACCCGGGCGACGCAGCGACACCGTCGGGCTCGTGCTCGCGGGGGTCGCCCTCAGCGCTTGTCTCGGCGCGCTCGTTCGCATCATCACGCTCGCCGACGACGACACGTTCGAGTCGTTCCGCTTCTGGGCGGTCGGGTCGTTCGAGCGACGCGATCCCGGCGTCGCCGCGCAGCTGCTGCCGTTCGCCGCCGTAGGGATCGTGCTGGCGATCGTCGTCGCGCGCGGCCTCGATCAGCTGCGTCTCGGTGACGACCTCGCCCGGGCTCTCGGCGTCTCCCCGCTCCCGGTGATCCTCGGCGCGGGTGCCGCGATCACCGTCCTCTGCGCCGCCGCCACCTCCGCGGCCGGCCCGCTCGCGTTCATCGGGTTGCTGGTCGCGCACCTCGTGCGCGGATCCGTGAGCGGTGGCCTTCGCGCCTCGCTCCCCCTTGCGGCGGTCGGCGGCGCCACCCTGACGCTCGCGAGCGACGTCGTCGGTCGCGTCATCGCGCTTCCCAGTGAGGTGGAGGCGGGGATCGTCGCCGCCTTCGTCGGCGCTCCCCTGCTGCTGTGGCTGATCCTGCGGAAGTCGACGTGACCGCGCTCGTGCGGCGCCGCTCCCGCCGCCCCGTCATCACCCTCTGCGTGACGCTGACCGTCGCCGTGGTGGCGGCGGTGGTCGGGCTGACGACCGGCTCGTTCCAGGCGTCGGTGGGAGACGTGGCATCCGCCCTCTCCGGCACAGGTGATGCGCGTACCTCGCTCGTCGTGCTGGGCCTGCGGGTTCCTCGGATCTCGGCCGCGCTCGCGATCGGCGCCGCTCTCGGGCTCGCCGGGGCGGTGTTCCAGACCCTTGCCCGCAATCCGCTCGCGAGCCCCGACATCGTCGGCTTCAGCGCCGGCTCGGCCACCGGGGCGTTGATCGGGCTGACCCTCATCGCGCCCACCGCGTCGCCAGCGGCCGGTGCGTGGATGGGCGGGCTGCTCACCGTCGTGGTCGTCATGATGATCGCCCGGCGGGTCGGGATCTCGCGCGAGAAGACGATCCTCGCGGGGATCGCGCTCAGCATGCTGCTCTCGGCCCTCAACGACTACCTGCTCACGCGGGCGCCCCTCGAGATCGCCCGCAACGCGACGCAATGGCTCTACGGCAGTCTCGTGGCCGCCTCGGCATCCGACGTCGCCCTGCTCCTCGGCTCGCTGATCGTGCTGTCGACGGTGCTGGTCCTCGTGCACCGCGACTTCCGCGCGCTCGAGCTCGGTGACGACACCGCCCGCTCGCTGGGTGTCCGTACGGGCCGCGCCAAGCTCGTGCTCGTCGTCGTGGCGGCGCTGCTGACCGGCACGGCCACCGCCGTCGCGGGACCGATCGGCTTCGTCGCCCTCGCCGCGCCCCAGTTAGCGAGGCGGGTGATGGGCACCAGCGGCATCCCCCTCGTCGGGTCGGCCGCCATCGGCGCGACGGTGCTGCTCATCGCCGACGTCGTGGCGCAGCGGGCGCTCGCTCCCCTGCAGATCCCGGTCGGGCTCGTCACGGGCGTGGTGGGCGGGGCGTACCTGTTCTGGATCGTGGCGCGCACGCGCCGGTGAACACGCGGGCCCGTTCGCGCCCGGTACGCTGGAGACATCAGGGCCTGTAGCTCAGTTGGCAGAGCATCGGACTTTTAATCCGCGGGTCGAGGGTTCGAGCCCCTCCGGGCCCACCACGTCAGCGTTACTCGAAATATCACCAAGAGCGATGTTCGGCATCGAATCAGCGGCCGCCTGGGTCGTCTCCCGCTCCGTCATGGCCAAGACAGACGCCGCTATGTTCATCAGCCTGATCTTCACGCACTCGATCCAGGTCCTCCACGCCCTCCACACCCTCGACGCGGCTCTCGCGACCATCCGTCAGATGTGATTTCGGAGCGGTCACAGATTAGTTGGAGAGCTCCAACGCCCCAGATTCGATCCGCGCCTGCCACGTGTCGAGGACGAACTCCGCGATCGTCACGGTCGCGTTCAGCGCCAGACGTGCGTGACGCGCAAGCGCCGCGCTGCGAGAGGACTGCCCATGGCCGATCCCCAGCTCGTTACGCAGCTCCGCCAGCGAGTTCACCGTCGGCGCAGCCACCCGCGCCGGGCTCGGCAAGCCGCCCGCCGCGGGCGAGTCTCGCGCACGCCTGCACATCTCCCTCGCGGCCGAAATCGCGACCCTCTCCGATGACTACCTGTTCGGTGAGGCGCCTCGCTTCGTCCTACCCGGCGAGCGGTCCGAGGACGGCAACAGCGAAGTCGACGCCGATGCGGAACGGGCGACGCATCTGCGGGAGGTCCGACCAGGGGGGGGACGTGGCGGGACGGGTCCTATGTGCCGTAGATCGCGCCGTCAGCCGACACCAACTCGCCGAGGATCGTGCGGCGGAACCGCAGACCCACGTGTTGCGGCTGCAGGCGGAGCTTCACCGTAGGAGGTCGCCCGCAGGGGTCTTTACCCTACGAATCTGCGCGATCAAGGCTTCCATGGGCTTCTCGGAAGACAATCAGCGCGACCTCGAACGCGACAAGCCAGGAGAGGAACGCGCTCAGTGACGTCGGCCGCTGTGAGAGCCTCATCCTCCGGCGCGGCACGGTCGATTCGCTAGAGCCCCAAAGTCCTCGGCCCCAGATCCAGTCGTCCGAGATGGGTTCTGACGCCATCTTCCGATCCCGCCCCAGCGGCCGACGAATTCGCTTATGACACGTATCTGGCCAGAGAGCCGCGGCCGCTAGGTTGCGGCCATACCGGGCATCACGCCAAGCCGCTCTATTGTGATCGCTGCTGACAGTAAGATTTTCCGCGCATTGCACGCCGACGCTCGGCTCCCAGCGCAGGCGACTAGGCACTATCGGTTAGCTTCGAACGCCCAGGTCGTGGAGTTAAAAAACGGCTCACCCGTTGATGCCTAGTCACTTTCTCGCCAAGATGTCGCGCCATACATCCCCAAGGAGGGGCCCTCCCGGGTGGGGCGCGCGGTCGTAGGCATCGGCGAGGGCTCTCGCTTGCTCCCAGGTTGCTTGGCGCTGTTCGGCGAACCGGGCAATCCCAGACGATCCGAAATTACCGATCGGTGCTCGGTCTTTGTCCGAAGCGGCAGCGTTTGGATTTTCTCTAGCAAGTTCCCCGACCCGATCGGTTCGGGATGCCAAGATCGAGAGCGCGGCTTCAGGCGCTTCATAGTTGCACGCGAGGCTGACGAGAACCGCCTCTTCACCAACCTCCATGATGGCTCTACACACCTCCATCGATAGCCCCGGCTCATCCGCCAGACGCCAAAGATCAGCTGAGGAGAGACGTTTTACATCATCCGCGTCGGTCATAAGCACTCTCCTCTCAGAACAAGCAACGGTATGCGGCGGGGTATGGGTCGTTGCACGCGCCCGTAATGCGGGACTTGAACTCATAAGAGCTGGTCGAGTTGTTCGGACCGATAAAATCCAGCTTGTAGTACATCTGAAAGTTGCGCCCCTGCGTTGACTGGTGGTTGCTGTTCCACTGGTTCTGGCCCGAAACATTCGCATTCCACCGCGCCGTGGTGCTTGAGATGTTCCTACCGCTCGACAGAACGACGGTCCGCAGGCGGACTGCTCCGAGCTTGCCTTCGCCGCCTTTGAGGAACTGCACATTGGTACGCGTGTTGTTCTTGCCCGGGTCTGTCACGACGCGCCAGTCGAGCCAGGAGTTTGCCCAGCAGGACCACCCATTGCATTCCCGGAGGTAGGCGCGATCGGATCGCTTCCAGGAGAACCGGTTGTTGATTGCCTCGCCCGCCACCCCTGCTGTGTCAATCGACATCTTCACGGCTGGTCCCGAGGCTGAGAACGAAGCGGGTGCCATCAACGCGACGTGGGTCGGGTCCGAAAACGCCTGGGGGCTGTCGTCGCCGGGGTCAACCCCGGCGTCCTCAGCCGCCACCGCAGCCGCATCGTCAAGCATCTCGCGGGCACTCTCGATCGGCACGTCGGTGAGCCCGAGTTCCTCGAGCTCAGGACTGGGGTCGTCGGCTTGCGCAGACAGGAACGCGGCGACGTCCTCGGAAGGATTGGATTCATTCAGCGACTTCAGAACCTCAGGGAAGGTGGCGTCCTCGACTGCGATGAAAGTTACGGTGGGAGAGTCGGTCGAATTGGGTTCATCGGGTGGGCTGGCCGTGAGGGGCACGATTGCGAGGAAAGCAGCGGATAGTAACGAAACGATGTATGTGAGCCCCACCAGAGTCCTTTCACGAGCGAGCTGAGTGACCTCTTTTGGGCAAACATATAGAAATCGCGCCCCCGGCCGATAGGTGCAAAGTCTGCGTTCTCCCCTGAGGGGGCCGATCGGACGGTTGGCGTACCGCCTATTTCGGCGTTCAATGTGCACAGCGGGTGCTGCAGTTCAGCTCTGGCACCCGCTCCGTAGCTTCGTTGCCGTATGCGGTCTTGGAGAGAACCAATCGAGTTCTCGGGCCGCACCCGTCAAGGAGGTGACTCGCCCATGAGCGAGTCCAACGCCACCACCCCGCCCGCCTCTGCTGCGTCCGCCAACGGACTCGACTACGGCCCGATCAAACCCCTCGGGGTCAGACTCAACGAGTCCACCCGCACGCAGCTGGACATCATCGCCCAGCTCAACGACCGGACCGTCACCGACGAAGTCCGCCCCGCTATCGAAGCCTGGATCGACAAGACCAGGGCCAATCCAGCCATTCAACGACGCGCGAAGGACGTCCGCGACGAGATCGAACGCGAGGCAGCAGGCAAACGCGATGCCATCGCCGCGATCGTTGACGCCACTCCGGCACCGAAGTCCTCGCGCACACCGCCGAAGCCTCAGGGCACCTGACGGCTCCAACTCAACGGGCGGCCGGCTCGAGCGACGTCCCACCAGGACGCGTCGTGCGATGGACTCCGAGCTGCCGAGCTAGATCAGCAACCAGCTCTCCCCGCTTGTAGCCCTCAACGAACGCCATCTTCTCCGCGTCAGTCAGTCGTCGAGCTCGGCGAGGTACGGGGCGGCTGTCCACTGCGGCCCGGCTTGGCTTCAGATGCGTCATCGGTCAGATGAAAGCCGTCCTTACTTGTGACCGCACGGACGCCCTCACCCTGAAATCTACGCAAGACATCAATGGGGGCCCCCTCATCTAACCTCGCGAGGGGTGCACTACCGAAGATCTCCGCCTCCACAAAACGGTGAACACACCACTCGACCGGGCGATCAGGAAAAAGCTCGCATAGAACCGAAACCTCGTAGTCGATGGAGTTATCGCTTCCGGGCAGAAGGTAAATCCACTCCCCGAAGTCACGTGAGGACTTAAGGAAGCCCCAATCGTCATCCTCCCCAGACCACAAGAGCTCCACGAGGCGTTGCAGAGCGTCTATAGGGAATGCTGCAAATCGACCAAAATGGCCAGGGCCGGCGGAAAGATCGAGATGTCTTTGGTACTCTACGCCCTGCTCTAGTGCGCTGAAGAAGGAGAGATTGGCGATCCGCTCCTCCTCGTCCGCTGGAGTGTGCACGACGTTCGCGAACATCGAATCGCCGAATTGTTCTCGCACCTCCTTACGCACCGCGCGGCTACGCGCGATTACCGCATTATCCGCCTCAACATAAAGGACCCGCACTGTCCGATTGCCCAAGTAGGCCCGTAGCATCAATGACGCCAACTGGTGAGACCGAGAAGAGAACTTTGGCCAAATGTCATCTACTAATTCCGACCCGACACGCGTGTCTAGCTCGCGCGTGATACGCAGGCCATGGGAACTTGCCGCCTTATAAACCGCCCGCGTTTTGCGATCGTCACGCAGACCATCCGGCTTGATGAGTAAAAGGCTCTTGTTCATCGTTTCCTCCATGGATATCGAACCGCAATACTACGAGAAACGGGGCGCCTAACGGCGCACCAGACCTCGCGTCGGCACCAAGGTTGCGCCCCGACTAGCCTTGGCAGCTTCGCTACCGATCCCCCAATCTATCGTCCGAAAACTTTGAGAGCACGCCCACCGTATCGGCGAATAGAACGCAAGGTTGAAATACTCGAAGCTGTTAGACAGAGAATAGTAGTCAAGACCGATGGCTCGAAGCGATATGGTCCCCCCGCGCACAATAGCGGTCATCGCCCCAAGCACACTATCGTCCCGTCGAAGAGAAAACGTGATGAGAGACGAATCAAGAAACTCGAGTACCTCTCAACAAGCCCCACCATATTGCGCTTACTCGAAATATCGCCCAAAGCGATGTTCAGGATTTCACGCGACGCCTGAGACATCGAAGCACCCTCGCCATCGGCGGGGGTGCGTTGCTTTTGGAACGCGTCATCTGCTGCGATGAGGGCGTCGAACGGCGGGTTGAACTCGGCGCCCATCACTTCGTCGGCTTGAACGGCGTCTCACCATCCAAGGGCATCGTCACGCTGTCGGCAGGGGCAGGTCGACCTCGCGCAGGACATAGTGGGCGGGGACAGTGAGGGTGTGGAAGTAGTGCACGAAGATCTCGCCTGCTTCTTCCGCGGTGAAGGCTTCATCTGGGTGCACCAATGCGCGGCCCGTGCCGTCGAGGAACTCGATGGTCATCGTGGGCTCGCCCCCCGCGCGGCCCCCCGTCCGACGGTATATAGCCGTTCCACGCCGTCCTGATCCAGGCGCCGCCACTCAACGGTCATGTCTTCCGCGGTTCCTGCCGCCTGAAGGAACACGCTAGGCAACGTCTCCCGCTTGACGTCCCAAATGCTTTGACCGTCCGGCAGCTTGGACAGCGCGAACGTGGAGCGACCCGGTTCCCCGACCAGAGATAGCATGCGGCGCAGGTTGTCCTCGTAGGACCGCGGGCTGTTGGGGAGGTTGGCAAACGAGGCACCGTTGACCTCGTAGACGAATGTGGGGTTGGCGCTGGTCATGGCACTCGCTTCAGATAGACGCTGGTGACGCTGATGGTCTCTCCGGGCGTTGTTTCCGTGAGCAGGAGCGAATTAGGCGCGCTCGGCGGCGAACGCCTCGAACCGGGGTCATGTCCGAGGTGCATCATGGCTCTAAGACGTCCATGAGGCCTCGGCGTGTGGAGCACCGCATCACTCGCATGGATGGGGCTATCGTGCGCCAGAACTCCTGAGGGAACGACCCAGAGCGTCCACGGGACGACTGCCCACTGTACTCCCCGTCGTGGCGCAACCACGCTCTAAACCGGGGGATACCGATCGCGGTCGAATGGAGAAGATAGTGGCGTCCCGCTCTGCGCTAACTTCTCGCGCTTGCGCCGCTCGTGGCGCAGGTAGAGCCACCACGGCAGCGCGTTGAGGGTGAAGAAGCCCGTGACGACGAGCTGCCATGCGGAGAATTCTCCCGACATCACCGCGATCACGATCATGGCGGAGCCGAGAACCACCCACACGATGGTCATCACCATGCAGGATCGCTCCCTCTTGCGCTCTCGCGTCTCGATCGGCATGCCGCCACTATGGCGTACTTCTGGCCCAGACCGTCCGCTGTCACCGGGTTCGCGGCCCGTCGTGGGAGAAGAGCGTGATCACTACCGTCAGCACCGGCGGAAGTGGCGGAGGTGCATTCATCCCCCCGCTCTGCGCCCACGACGCACCCGCTCGACGGTCTCGGCCGCCGCCACACCGGCGAGAAGAACCGCGGCCGCGATCGACAGCCCGAGCGCGTCGAGGACAGGCAGGAGAAGGGCCATCCCCGCGAGCACGGCCAGACCGACGAGGCCGAACAGCTGAGCACGCGGCCACCGCCTTTCGAGGGTGCGCCGGAACAGCACGGTGCCGGCGAGGAAGAGGAGGGGCCCGCCGACGATGACGATCGTCGCGGCGATACTTCGCTGGTCGGGATGCGAAAGCATTTCCTTGTCGCCCACACTCAGCAACACGATCCCGCCGATGATCGGAAGGTGCACCCAGGTGTAGGCCGTGCGAGCGAGTCGGCCAGGTTCGTCTGACGCCTCGATCGCCTCCGCGCCGACGCGCTCGCCGTGATCGAAGTAGATCCACCACGCCGCCGCGGCGGCGACGAACGCCGTCACCAGCGACGCCACCGAGGACGCGGACGATTCCTTCTCGACGAACGCGAGGCCGGTGACGAGCAATCCCTCGCCGACGGCGATGAGGACGAAGAGCGCCGTCCGTTCGGCGATGTGGGGACCGGACAGGTCCCACGACTGCAGCAGCACTTTTCCTCGACCAGGTATCGGATACCCCAGGATCGTGCCGAGCAGTTCGAGAGCGAGAGCCGCGGTCCACAACGGCAGTTGCCAGGCAGGCGGCAGCACGGCACCGACGATCCAGAGGGCGCCGCCGACGACGGTCCACCCGAGGATCAGAGCGAAATCGTGCGCCACCCGCCGGTCATGACGAAGGGTCGCCCACACGATGAATCCCGTGCGCCCGATCTGCAGGACGACGTACGCCACAGCGAACGCCCACGCTCGATCACCGAATGCCTCCGCGATCGAGACGCTCATCACGAGCGCGACGAAACCCAGAGCGACGACCGCTCCGCGCACGGGAAGCTTCACGGGATCGAGCCAATTGGTCACCCAGGTGGTCGACACCCACGCCCACCACAGTGCGCACACCATGATGACGCCCTCGAAAGCGCCGAGCGGAGTCTGGTTCTCGAAGAGGTAGGCGGACAACTGCGTCAGCGCGAGAACGAACATCAAGTCGAAGAACAGCTCGACGTACGTCACCCGGTCCGCGCGCGAGGAGTCCGTGGGGCGCAACACGTCGCGGGCCATCCCGAATGCCATGCCCCATCCTGACACCGACGCGTCGGACACCGACGGATCTCCGACGGTGGCGTCCGCGGGCTCGAGACCGCAATCCTCGCCGCCAGCGCGACCGAGCGCGGGCCACACCCCTCAGCGCAGCCGCGCCGCCGTCCACTCCCAGCTGACCGCGGCGCTCGCGATCGGGTCCATGCTCGCGCGGTCGACCTCGATGATCGTCCAGCCCGCCCACTCCTCGGGGAGGGCCGCCAGCACGGCATCCAGGTCGAGATCGCCGAGGCCGGGTTCGAGGAAGATCCCGGCATCCGTCGCCTCTCGGTACGGCGTGGGGGTCAGGCGCGAGCGCTCGGCGACCGACAGGTCGAGGTCTTTGAGATGCAGGTCGAGCACACGATCGGCGTGTCGGCGCACCATCGCGACCGGGTCGATTCCCGCCCACGCCAGGTGCCCGATGTCGAACGACGCCCCGAGCAGATCGGCGGGGATCGCCGCGAGGGTGCTTTCGATCTCGTGCTCGGTCTCGATCCACGTGCCGATGTGGTTGTGCAGACCGGCGCGAACACCCTCGGCCCGCAGCACCTCGGCGGAGCGACCGATCATGTCGATCACGCGGTCGAGGCGGCCCGCGTCGAAGGCCGCACCGACGGCGACGCTCACGTTGTTCCGCACCGCGGTGTCGCTCCACGACATCTCGGGGGCGAGGAAGACGGTGTCGAGGCCGAAGAAGTTCGACTCCTCGGCCTTGCGGCGCACGCCGTCGAACCAGCGCACCTCTTCGGCGCTGCCCGCCGCCAGCGCGACACCGTGATCCTCGGGCAGAGCGATGCTCGCGTATCCCGGCGCCAGGGCGAGCCCGGCGTCCGCGACCATGCGCGCGTAGTCCTGCAGGGTCTGCGTGTCGAGCACCTCCATCATCACCGCGGCGAAGCCTGCCTCGCGGATCGCGCGCAGGATGCCGGGGTAGTCGGCGCGGAACGCGGGATCCGCGAACAGCCACAGGTCGTCGCTGTCGGGGTCGCTCGGGTCGGCCTTGACGTTCGCCCACTGGATCGGGTTGAGCGCGATGCGGTCGGCACGGACGCTCATTCGGCACCGCCCCGGGCGTTGTAGACCAGGGCCCCGCCGGCATCCACCATCGCCCGATAATCGCGGAACACCGCGAGGGCCTCGTCGCGCAGCACGTCCTGCACGACCTCGATCCCGCGCGCCTCGAACTCCGCCGCCCAGTCGGCCGTCAGCGGCCCCTCGTCGAACGTCGTGATCTGCTCGAGCTCGGGTCCGTCGCCGGCCACGACGAGCGTCCGCACGCCCGACCACATCGTGGCCCCGTAGCACTGGATGCAGGGGCGCCAGTTGACGACCAGCTCGTGGCTCGGCATCCCCTCTCCCCCGAGATCCCACGACGCCAGCGCCGTCTGCGCGAGGCCCAGCGCGGTGACCTCGGCGTGACCGCTCGAGACGTTGCTGGCCAGCACGACGTTGACCCCCACCGAGACGATCCGCCCCGTGGCGGTCTCGGCGACGAGGGCGGCGAATGGTCCGCCGTTTCCCTCGCGGAAGTTCCGTGCGGCGAGGCGGTGCACGAGGCGCATGCGCTCGGTGCGGTCGGGGATGGCGTCGGGGACGTCGACGAGCTCGTCGTCGATCCACGCGGGCAGGTCGATGCGGTACGAGGTCGCGCGGGTGGCGAGGTGCATGGAGTCCTTCTCTCGGGGGGGGGGGGGGGGGGGAAGCGGGTGTCAGAGCGAAGCGGGCGCCGTGAGACGGCTGAGCGCGCGGGCGGCACGGACGGCCGTGATCGCGCCGGTGAGCGTGGCATTGGCCACGACGGGGGTGGGGATGACCCCGTTCCCGGCGACGAAAAGGTTCTGCCAGCCCCACACGCGCCCCTCGGGGTCGCAGACGCTCGCGCCGTCGTCGGTCTCACCCGAGCGGACGGTACCGGTCAGGTGCAGCGACGACCCCGGCTCGAGCAGGGCAGACTCCGTGGCGGGGTCGAAGGGGCCGAGCTTCTCGGCGATGCGCTGCAGCTGCGCCCGCGCGCCGTCGATGTGGGCGAGATCGCGTTCGGAGTACGAGAAGTCGAACGCGACCCGCGGCATGCCGAACACGTCGACCTCGGTCTCCGAGAACGTCAGCCGGTTCTCGGGCCGCGACTCCACGGGCGTGTACAGCGAGACGCCCACGGAGTAGGCGAGGGGTTCGCCCGCGGCATCCGCGTAGGTGGTGTTCATGATCTGGCCGTGCAGCGGCTGGTCTGCTCCGTTGTGCGGCAGCCAGAGCGAGTCGGTGCAGAATTCCCCTCGCTGCAGCGGCGGCAGATCGGCCAGCTCGAGCCCGAACGCGTCGAGGTCCAGGAGCACGCGACCGGTCAGGAAGGCGTGCTCGTTGAGGTAGCGGCCCAGGGCATCGGGGCGGATGCCGGAGGCGAAGAGCAACTGCGGGGTGCGCACGGCGTCGGCGCAGACGATGACGGCGTGGGCGAAGAGGTCGCTCTCGACGCCGGTGGCGACGTCGCGCACGCGCGCGCCCAGGACGCGTCGGGAGTCGTCGTCGACGAGCAGGCGCGTCGCCAGGCTCCCGGTCATCAGCGAGAAGTCCGCGTCGTCCTCCCCGCCGATCGGCGGGAAGATCGTCGCCGGCCCGGTACGCGCGAGCGATCCGTTCGCCGCACGGTGCACGGCCATCGGCATCGGCTGCGGGCGTCGGTCGGCGGATCCGCCCCCCGCGAAGAGACCGCGCAGCACGTCGAGCACGATCGCCCCGGGCGCCGTCGGCGGGAACGCGACGGGGGTGACCCCCAGCGCCTCGCGCGCGGTCGCGAGATCCGCCGCCCACGCGTCGTCCCCTTCCCCGGCGAACGTCTCGAACCCGGAGGGCCAGGGAGTCGCCGCCGTCCAGTGGATGCCCATTCCCCCGGCGTTCCATGCGAGGGCGCTCGCGGGCATGTCGTCGGCGTCCTCGCCGAGCGCCAGGGCGTGGAACATCCCGGGCGTCAGGTCCGCGGCATCCGGAGCCACCTCGCGCACGACCTCCGCGCCGGTGTACATGCCTTGGATGCCGGAGGACACCCGCTCGTTGTAGCGGTCCCACAGGTCGGGATCGGCGACGTCGTGGAGGTGCAGGCCCGGGGTGTCGCCGATGGGACTGCCGCCGTCGATCATGACGATGCGCGCTCCGGCGTCGTGCTGCCGCAGCAGACGGGCGACGATGGCGCCCATGATGCCGCTGCCCACGATGAGGACGTCGGGGTGGCTGGTGGGGGTCATGCGTTCTGCTCCTGGGGGGTGCGGGGTGCGGCGGACGACGTCTGATGGTCGGATGCCGAAGGAAGGACGGGGCCGAAGAGTTCGGTGTCCATGCGGTCGAGCACGAAGCGCAGGGCACCGATCAGCGGACCGTCGGGGCCGATGGTGCTCGCGCGCAGTTCGATGTCGGGGGCGCGTGCCTCGGCGAGCGCGGCGCGCAGGCGCGGCAGCAGCAGGTCGGCACCGGCCTCGAGGCCCCCGCCGAGCACGATCAGAGAGGGGGCGATCGTCCACGACAGGGTCGTGAGGATCGCGGCGACGTGCTGCACGAAGGCGTCGACCTCGGCGACCGCATCGTCGGCGCCCGCGCGCGCCCGGTCGAGCACGTCGGCCGCGAGGAGGCGTTCCTCGTCGTGGGGGGAGGTGAGGTAGCCGATCGGCCGGTCGGCGAACGACTGGGCGTCGAGCTGCTCGGCCTCGACGATCTCGCCCGCCGCCCCGCGGAAGCCGCGGTGCACGGCGCCGCGGATGAGCGTGCCGAGACCGGTGCGGTTGCCGAGGATCGCCCACACGATGTCGCGGTGATCGCGCGCGGCTCCCCGCCACTGCTCCGCCAGGGCGCCGAGGTTGGCGTCGTTGTCGGCGAACCACGCCACCGGCACGCGGCGGGCGAGCTCGGCGGGAAGGTCGACGCCCACCCACGGTTCGGCGTGCACGAGGCGGCGGATCACGCCGCTCTCGTCGATGGCTCCACCGGCGGCGATCGCTCCGGCGCGCAGCCGGTCGGCGGGAACCCCGGCGTCGGCGAGCGCATCGTGGACGAGGCGTGCGGTGAGGTCGAGGCTCTTCGCGGGGTCGAGGTAGTCGGTGAGGGCGTCGTGCGCACGGCCGAGGATGCGGCCGCGGGCGTCGGCGATCACGGCGGTCGCAGCGAGCGTGGTCACGCGCACCGCGACCAGCACCGAGTGCTCGGCCCGCAGTTCGAACCGTCGCGGCGGCCGGCCCGCGCCTCCGCTGGTCGGAACGCGCTCGAGCTCGACGACCCACCCCGCCGAGACGAGGTCGTCGAGGATCAGCTCGATCGTGCGACGCGAGAGGCCCGTCACCTCGGCGAGGGCCGACATCGACACGGGGTCCGACTCGATGGCCAACGCGCGCAGCGTCACCGAGGTGTTCAGCCGGCGCAGCGCACTCGGGTCGACGCCGCGCATCGGCATGCGCCGCGTCGGACGGCCCGCGGCGGCGGGGAGGCGGCCGCTCACCGGATGCCCGTCGCGGCGATGCCCTGCACGAAGTAGCGCTGCAGGAAGAGGAACAGCACCAGCACCGGCAGCATGACCACGAGCGCACCAGCCAGGCTGAGCCCGTAGTCGGTGAGGTTCGCGGCCGCCTTGTTGGTGGCTGCCAGCCCCACCGGCAGCGTGTAGGTGCGCGTGCTCTGGGCGACGATGAGCGGCCAGATGAAGTTGTTCCACGAATTGAGGAAGGACATGATCGTGATCGTGGCGACCGCGGGCCCCGCAAGCGGGAGGAACACGCGGAAGAACGTGCGGAATTCGCCCGCCCCGTCGAGCCGGGCGGCCTCGAGCAGCTCATCGGGCACCGACGAGGCGTACTGGCGCATGATGAAGATCGACAGGGGCAGGGTGATGCTCGGCCCCGCGATGCCGGCCAGCGTGTCGATCAGACCGAGGTTCACGGTGACGACGAACTGCGGCACGAACACCGCGGTGTAGGGCACCATGAGCGCCGCCAGCACCGCACCGAACGCGAGCTTCTTGCCGCGGAAGTCGAACTTCGACAGGGCGTAGCCCGCGAGCGAGGCGGTGACGATGTTGCCCACCACGACGATCGCCGCGACCACCAGGCTGTTCACGAGGTAGACCGCGAACCCCTCGCCGGTGAACAGGCGTACGAAGTTGTCGAGCGTCGGAGCACTGGGCAGCCATGCGCCGGGGTCGGAGCGGATCTCGTCGAGCGAGCGCAACGATCCGCTGACGACCCACGCGAACGGCAGCAGCGTCAGCACCGCGGCGAGCGCGAGGGCGCCGTACAGGGCGATCGCGGGGAGGCGGCGCGGGGCGCGGCGCGGCGACTCGGGCGTCGCGGGCACGGGAGCGGTGCCGGACTCCGCCGACGGCGCGAGCGAGGAGCGTTCGGGGGTGCGCAGGAGTGTCATGTGCGGGGCCTCAGCAGACGGAATTGCACGACGCTGACGATCGCGACGAGCAGCAGGATGATGACGGAGGCGGCCGACGAGGTGCCGAAGTTGCCGAACCCGAACTGGTTGAACGTGTACAGCGCGAGCGACTCGGTCGATCCGAGCGGTCCGCCGTTTGTGAGCAGATACGGCTCGTCGAACACCTGCAGGTAGAAGACGGTCAGCAGCACCGACACGAGCAGGATGGTCGGCATGAGCAGCGGCACGGTGATCAGGCGCAGTCGCCGCCACCCGTTCGCCCCGTCGAGCGCGGCCGCCTCGTGCACGTCTTCGGGCACGGCCTGAAGACCCGCGAGGAACAGGATCATCGCGGTGCCGAAGTTGCGCCAGACACCCAGCAGGATCACGACCGGCATGGCGAGGTTCGGGTCGTCGAGCCAGTTGGGTCCGGCGAAGCCGATCGCCGCGAGCACCTCGTTCACGGTGCCGTTGGCGTTGAAGGCGTACTGCCAGATGAGCGCGACGGCGACGATGTTCGTCACGACCGGCGCGAAGAAGACGGCGCGGAAGGTTCCCCGCAGGTGCCGGATGCCGGTGTTCAGGGCGAGCGCGAGCACGAAGCCCACGGCCATGGTGAGCGGGACTCCCACGGCCACGAAGAGCACGGTGTTGCCGATGTCGCGGACGAAGCGCTCGTCGGCGAAGAGGCGGAGGTAGTTGTCGAAGAAGACGAGGTTGACCGAGAACGGGTCGCGAAGGTCGCGGCCGTGCATGTCGGTCAGGCTGAAGGCCAGGGCGGAGATGGCGGGGATCGCGGTGAACAGCACGAACAGCACCGCGAAGGGAGCGAGGAAGAGCCAGGCGGCGCCGGTCTGGCGCCGCCCCCGGGGCCGCCGCGTCGCGCGCGGCGTCCCCAGGGTCGACGACGAGGTCATGGGCGTCTCACTTCCCCGTGCCGAGGTTCTCGGCGAAGGCCTGGATGTCGGATGCCGCGGCCTCGGGCGTCTCGGCACCCTTGGCGACCGACTCCATGACCGTGCCCATGTGCGTCGCGATCTGCGGCCACGTGCTGTTCTGGGGGTAGTTGCGCGCGGTCTGCAGCTGCGTGAAGAAGGCGTCGAGGAGCGGCTGGCTCGCGATCGCCGGGTCCTTCCACGCCGCCTGCACGGCCGGGAGCGAGGCGATGGCGCTGAACTGCGCGACCTGCGTCTCGGGGGCCGCCAGATCGCGGATCACCTTCCACGACGCGTCGGCGTTGTCGCTGTTCGCGAGCACGCCCCAGCTGCCGCCGGCGACGGCTCCGATGCTGCCGCTCGCGCCACCGGGGACGGGCGCGGTGGCGACGTTGGCCGCGGTCCACCCGTCGGTGCCGGCGACGGCGTCGAGCTGACCGATGACCCAGGGGCCGGTGAACATCGACGCGGTCTTGCCCTCGACGAAGTACGGCTGCGCGTCGAGGAATCCCGGGCCCGAGGTGTCGGCCGTGCCCTCGGTGAAGAACGAGGCGTTGTAGCGGATCGCGTCGATCATCTCGGGGGTGTCGAGCGTCCAGGCGCTGCCGTCGGCCGAGAGCAGGTCTCCGCCTGCCTGCCAGACGTACTGCGCGAGGTCCTGGCCGTTGTAGCTGTCCCAGCCGACGTCGGCACCGAGGCCCTTGACCGCACCCGCACTCTGCAGGCCCTTGAGGAACCCCGACAGCTCGCTCCACTGGGTCGGAGCGGTCACGCCCGCCGCCTTCGCGAGGTCGGCGCGGTAGACGAGGGCGTAGGTGTAGGCGTACCACGGCACCGAGTAGGCGACGCCGTCGATGACCCCGGCCTCCCACGATCCGGGGAAGAAGGCGGCAGGGTCGACGAGACCGTCGGGAACGGGCGCGAAGTCGCCCCCGCCGGTGAACTGCGTCTGCGCCTCGGTGTAGACCTGCGCGATGTCGGGGCCGGTGCCCGAGGCGAGTGCCGCTTGCAGCTTGGTGTTGTAGTCGCTCGAGGGGATGAGGGTGATCTCGACGTCGAGATCGGGGTTGGCCGCCTCGAACGGGGCGAGCACCGTTGAGAGCGCCTTGGCGTCTCCGTCGGGGGCCCACAGCTGCACGGTGCCGGTGGCCGGCCCGTCGCCGATCGAGACCGCCGAGGCGGCGGGGGCGGTGTCGGCGCGGCCGCACCCCGCCAGCAGAACGGTGGCGGATGCCACGACGGCGAGGCCGACGCCGGCTTTGCGCGCGGTGGGTAAGGGGAGGAAGGACACGGTGGCTCCGATCTGATTCGTACGCTCGGCTGCTTCGGGGAGGCCGATTAATGCGTAGAAGTAGCGA
Source organism: Microbacterium sp. che218 (assembly GCF_040436305.1). Classification (NCBI taxonomy): domain Bacteria; kingdom Bacillati; phylum Actinomycetota; class Actinomycetes; order Micrococcales; family Microbacteriaceae; genus Microbacterium; species Microbacterium sp. che218. The sequence goes on along the minus strand of NZ_AP031501.1, from coordinate 3,302,832 downwards.
AATAGGGTGGAGGTGCTCGACTCGAAAGTAGGGACGAGGCGTTTCCGGAGCGTGACACGACCGTGAAGGATAATTTCGGCGGATGTAGCGATATTCGAAACGCCACTGACCTCGGCATCCGGTCGCCCTTCGCGACCCGCAGGACGCGGCCGTCAGCCGATCAGCTCGACCCCGAACTCCGCCACCACGGCGCGCATCTCGACGAGGTAGCGCTGCGCCTGCTCGGTGAGGGGGATGGCCGTGCGACCGATCCAGCCGATCTCGATGCGCTCGTCGACCTCGAGGGGCACGGCGACGATCTCGGGGTCGAGGTCGTCGCTGATGATGCCGGTCGAGATCGTGTAGCCGTCGAGGCCGATCATGAGGTTGAAGATCGTGGCGCGATCCGAGACGCGGATCTCCTGACGGCTCGACAGGGTCGAGAGGATCTCCTCGGCGAAGTAGAACGAGTTGTTCGCACCCTGGTCGAAAGTCAGACGCGGCAGGTCGGCGAGATCGTCGAGACTCGCGCGCTCGCGACCGGCGAGAGGATTGCGCCGCGAGACGAAGATGTGCGGTTCGGCGCGGAAGAGCGGATGGAAGGCGAGTCCCGAGTCCCGCAGCAGCTTGTCGAGCACGTTGCGGTTGAAGTCGTTACGGAAGAGCACGCCGATCTCACTGCGCAGGGTGCGCACGTCTTCGATGATGTCGAAAGTGCGGGTCTCGCGCAGGGAGAACTCGTACTCCGCGGCATCCGTCGCCTTCACCATGCGCACGAACGCGTCGACGACGAACGAGTAGTGCTGCGCCGAAACGCCGAGCAGGCGCCGCGAGGGCGGGCGACCGAGGTAGCGCTGCTCGAGAAGCTCGGCCTGCTCGACGACCTGGCGGGCGTAGCCGAGGAACTCCACACCGTCGACGGTCAGCGTGACCCCCCGCGCGGAGCGGGTGAGCAGGTCACGACCGACGCGCGTCTCGAGGTCGCGCATCGCCGCCGACATCGTGGGTTGCGCGACGAACAGCAGATCGGCGGCCGCGCTGATCGAGCCCTCCGCCGCGACCTCGATGAAGTACTGCAGCTGCTGCAGGGTGATGCCGCTCGACCGCTTAGCCATAGTCGAAGGCTATACCTCCGCATAGTTCAACGGAATTACCCGATGACCCCGCCCGAAGCGCACCATGGGGACACGATCACCGCACGGCCCACCCGGCCCCTCTCGATTGGCTTGACATGGCGAACGACATCACGTTCCGCATCTCCACCACCCGCTTCGACGAGGACTACGCGCCGTCGAGCAGCTCGCGGATCACCACCAACTTCGCCAACCTCGCCCGGGGCGAGCACCGTCAGCAGAACCTGCGCAACGCCCTCGCGATGATCGACCGCCGCGTGAACGATCTCGTCGGCGGCGGCGCGGACACGTACCGCGTCGAGCTCGACATCGTCTCGGCCCACCTGCAGTTCGACGACGACGCCGGAGCCGACCGCGAGTTCCCGCTGCTGGAGGTGCTCGACATCCACGTCGTCGACACCGCCACCGGCGAGCGCCACCAGGGCATCGTCGGCAACAACTTCTCGTCGTACCTGCGCGACTACGACTTCAGCGTGCTGCTGCCGGCGGCCAACGCGGACGGCGGCCCCTTCACCCTGCCCGACGACTTCGGCATCCTGCACGGCAAGCTCTTCCAGCACTTCCTGGGCTCCGCCGCCTACCGCGAGCGCTACACGCAGTCGCCCGTCGTGTGCATCAGCGTCTCGACGAGCCGCACCTACCGCCGCACCGGCGTCGAGCACCCCGTGCTCGGCTTCGAGTACGAGCAGGACAGCTTCAGCCTCACCGACGAGTACTTCGGCAAGATGGGCCTGCAGGTGCGCTACTTCATGCCGCACGGCAGCGTCGCCCCGCTCGCGTTCTACTTCGAGGGCGACCTGCTCGCCGACTACTCCGACCTGCAGCTGGCCGGCACGATCGCCACGATGGAGACGTTCCAGAAGATCTACCGCCCCGAGATCTACAACGCCCATTCCCCCGCCGGCGAGGTCTTCCGTCCGACCCTCGAGCACGACGACTTCACGCGCACCGACATCGCCTACGACCGCGAGGAACGCAGCCGCCTGGGCCTCACGCAGGGGCGGTACACCGAGGAGCACTTCGTGACCCCGCACCGCGCCGTGCTCGACGCCTGGCTCGTCGCCGACGCCCTCCCGACCCGATGACTCCCCCGGAGACCCCCACCGTGAACTCGTTCATCCCCACCGCCCTCGTCGGCAGCCTCCCCAAGCCCTCATGGCTCGCCCGCCCCGAGGTGCTCTGGTCGCCGTGGGAACTCGAGGGCGACACCCTCGCCGAGGGCAAGCGCGACGCCCTGCGCGCCGCCGTGCAGGAGCAGGAGCGCCGCGGCCTCGACATCGTCAGCGACGGCGAGCAGACGCGTCAGCACTTCGTCACGACCTTCATCGAGCACCTCGAGGGCGTCGACTTCGAGAACCGCGAAACGGTGCGCATCCGCGACCGCTACGACGCGAGCGTGCCCACCGTCGTCGGCGCGGTCAGCCGTCGCCGGCCGGTGTTCGTCGCGGATGCCGCTTTCCTTCGGCAGCAGACGGATCGCCCGATCAAGTGGGCCCTTCCCGGCCCGATGACCATGATCGACACCCTCGCCGATCGCCACTACCGCAGCCGAGAGAAGCTCGCCTGGGAGTTCGCGACCATCCTCAACCAGGAGGCCAGGGAGCTCGAGGCGGTGGGCGTCGACATCATCCAGTTCGACGAGCCCGCGTTCAACGTCTTCTTCGACGAGACCAAGGACTGGGGCATCGCCGCCCTCGAGCGCGCGGTCGAGGGCCTGCGCGCCGAGACCGCCGTGCACATCTGCTACGGCTACGGCATCAAGGCCAACACCGACTGGAAGGCCACGCTCGGCGCGGAGTGGCGCCAGTACGAGCAGTCGTTCCCTCTGCTGCAGAGCTCGAGCATCGACATCGTGTCGCTCGAGAGCCACAACTCGCACGTGCCGATCGATGTGATCGAGCTCATCCGCGGCAAGAAGGTCATGCTCGGCGCCGTCGACGTGGCCGGCCACGACATCGAGACGCCCGACGAGGTCGCCGACACCCTGCGGCGCGCCCTGGAGTTCGTCGACGCCGACAAGCTGATCGCGAGCTCGAACTGCGGCATGGCCCCCCTGCCGCGCCAGGTCGCGTTCGACAAGATGAGCGCGCTCTCCGCCGGCGCCCGCATCCTGCGCGACGAACTGGCGCGCGTCCCGGCCTGACGCGCGAGCGGGGTCATCCGTGGCAGAGTCGGTCCATGCCCATCGCTGCCGATGACCCCCGCCTGACCTCCGCCTTCTCCGCGTCGACCGCGCGCTACGACGACGTCCCGTTCGCGCGGGCGGGTGCCAGCGGCATCCGTCTGCCCCGCATCTCGCTCGGTCTGTGGCAGAACTTCGGCAGCGGCCGCACGCTCGACTCGCAGCGCGAGATCCTCCTGCACGCGTTCGACCGCGGGGTCGTGCACGTCGACCTCGCCAACAACTACGGCCCGCCCTACGGCGCCGCCGAGTCGACCTTCGGCACCGTCCTCGACAGCCACCTGCACCCCTACCGCGACGAGCTGTTCCTCTCGACGAAGGCCGGCTACGACATGTGGCCCGGCCCCTACGGCGACGGCGGATCCCGCAAGTACCTGATGCGCTCCCTCGAGCAGAGCCTCACCCGCATGCGCACCGACTACGTCGACGTGTTCTACTCGCACCGCGTCGACCCCGACACGCCCATCGACGAGACGGTCACCGCCCTCGCCGACATCGTGCGCAGCGGCAAGGCGCTCTACGTCGGCATCTCGAACTACCCCGCCGACCTCACCCGCCGCGCGCACGAACTGCTCGCCGCCGAGGGCGTGCGCCTGTTCGTGCACCAGCCGCGGTACTCGCTGTTCGACCGCACGCCCGAGGCCGACCTGTTCCCGACGCTGCGCGACCTCGGCGTCGGCAGCGCGGTGTTCTCGCCGCTCGCTCAGGGTCTGCTGACGGCCAAGTACCTCGACGGCACCGTTCCGGCCGACTCGCGCGCCGCCGACAGCCGCTTCCTCGACGGCAGCGCCCTCACCGACGACTACCTCGAGCGCATCCGCGGCATCGAGGGCGTCGCCCGCGAGGCGGGACTGTCGATCCCGCAACTGGCGGTGGCGTGGGTGCTGCGCGACCCCGTGGTCACCACCGCGATCATCGGCGCCTCGCGTCCGAGCCAGGTCGACGACGCGGTGCACGCGAGCAAGGCCACGCTCTCCGACGACGTGATCGCCGCCCTGGAGCCGTTCGCCGCCCCCGTGGGCGCCGCCGTCCGCTGAGCGCAGGCACATCGCCCGCGGTGACGCAAGCGGCACGGCATCCGCTGCTCGATCGTGTGGGGTGGACACCTCACGACGCGAGCAGAGGAGTCACCATGGGAGTCGGACGTTGGATCGGGACCGGAGCGGTCGCCCTCGCGGGCGCCGTCATCGCCCGCACGGCCATCGGGCGCGCCGCCGCCGCGGGGACCGTCGCCTACCGGGTCTGGAAAGACCCGAAGGTGCAGAAGATCCGCCGCAAGGTGATCGCGAAGATGAGCAAGCAGCGCGGCGACCGCGCGAACACGCGCTGAGTTCTCCCCGCGTTCACGCGACCCTCGTACCCTCCGGGTGAGGAGGTCGACGGATGCCGACGAGCCTGCGGTCCCGCATCGCCGTCGTCGCCGCTGCGACGGCGGCGGTCGCCGTTCTCGGCGGGGGCGTGATGATGTTCGGCCTGATGGCCGACGAGGCGCGCTTCCCGCGCTCCGACCCCGCCTTCGACGCACTCGGCGCGCACGTCGCGTCGATCCCCGGGGTGACGGACGTGCAGAGCGAACGCTGGGTCGAGGCGCCGTTGTTCGTCCAGCCGCACGCGTCCCTCTCGGTGACCGTCTCCGGTGACGACCTCGACGAGGTCTGGCGCCTCGCGTGCTCGTCGGAGTATCCGGATGCCGTGTCGTGGGGTTTCGACGTCGTCACCGTCGCCGACACGCGCGTCTCGTTCGCGGGCGAGGCCGACGGCGGGTGTCCCGACGTCGGGTTCGATCCCGCCCCGGTCGTGACCGAGATCGGCCGACTCGCGCCCGGGGAGAACGTGCAGGCCGCGATCTGGGACGATGCGCGCCTGGGGATCTCGACGATCGACGGCCGCGAGACGGCGGACCGCCTTCTCCCCCTCGTCGCCGGCGCCGACGCGCTGCGGACGGCCGCGGGCGTCGACCCCGGCACTCCCGTGGAGGTGAGCGGCCCGCAGCTGGGCGTCGTCGTCGGCCCCGGCGAGGCACAGCGCTACCACGACCTCCTCACCCGGCTCATCGACACCTATGGAGCGACGGCGCTCCACCTCGGCGGGGGCGGGACGCCCATCGACGGGATCGAGAAGGTGCAGCTCGCCGCCCCCGCCGAACACCACGCGGCGATCGAACGCGAGATCGCCGCCTCGGGGCTCCCGATCGCCGACCTGGCGGTGGCGTTCCTCTCCTGATCGAGTGTCCGGTCGACCCGATCAGCGGCGCGCGGTCTCCTCACCGAGCGGGAGCGGCGACAGGGGCTTCGTCTCGGCGAAGGCGAACGTGGTGTCGATCGAGGCCAGCGACGGGATCGCACGCAGGTGCTCGCGCAGCAGACGCTCGTACTCGGCGAAGCTCGGCGTGACGATCCGCACGAGGTAGTCCCAGTCACCCGCCAGCAGGTGCGCCTCGACGATGTGCGGGATCGCGCGCAGACGCTGCTCCACGGCATCCACCGTCGCGCCCTCGTGCGTCGCCAGGCGCAGTCGCACGAACGCGGTGATGCTCAGCCCGACGACCTTCGGGGCGACGACGGCACGGTAGCCCTCGATGACCCCCTGCTGTTCGAGGTGGCGCACGCGCCGCAGGCACGGCGAGGGCGAGAGGCCGACACGATCCGCGAGCTCTTGGTTCGTGAGACGCCCGTTCTGCTGCAATTCGTGCAAGATCCGCTTGTCGATGCCATCAACACTCGTCATCGGGCAGATTCTGCCAAGACCGACGATTCCCGGGCAACTTTCGCAATCGGCTGCCACCGGCGAATCCCTACGCTCAGCGGGTGACCACGTTCGCCTTGCCGCGCCACCCCGCGCTCGCTCGCTCCACCGTGATCGGCCTCGCTGCCGTGGCCGCGGTCGTCGCGCTCTGGTCGTCGTTCGCCCTGTCGGCTCGAGCCCTCGAGGGAGCCGGACTGACGATGGCGGATGCCGCGATCGTGCGGTTCGCGGTGCCCGCGCTCGTGCTGTCGCCCTGGATCCCCCGCACGCTTCGCGCTCTTCGCCGGGAGCGGGCGCTCATCGTCACGCTGGTCCTGCTCGCCGGACTCCCCCACTACCTGCTGTTCGCGTGGGGCGCCCACCTCACCTCCGCCGCGTTGACCGGCCTGCTGGTGCCCGGGACGGTGCCCCTCTTCGTCACGCTCCTGCTCTTCGCGCGCAGCCGGCGCGGCATCCCCCGCCGTCGAGCCCTCGCCCTCGCTGCCATCGTCGCGGGCGTCGCCGCCAGCGCGGTCTTCACCGGCGGATCGGCCGGCCCCGGCGGCATCGCCGTGCTGCTGGCCGCGGGGTTCGTGTGGGCGGCCTACACGGTCGGACTCGCTCGCACGCGCCTCGACCCCGTCGGGGTGATCGTCGTCGTCTCGCTCGGTTCACTCCTCGGCGCCGCCGTGCTCGCCGCGACCGGCGCCCTGCCGTCGCACCTGTTCTCGGGCTCCCTCGACCTGGGGGCCCTCGGCGGCTACGCCCTCGTGCAGGGCATCGGGACCGGCCTGCTCTCGACCGCCTGCTACGTCGTCGCCGTGAAGAACCTCGGCAGCAGCATCCCCGCTGCGGCCGGCGCACTCAGCCTCGTGCTCACGGCGGTGGTGGCGGTCCCTCTGCTCGGCGAGCCGATCACCGCGGGTCTCGCCCTCGCCCTGGCCCTCATCGTGTCGGGCGTCGCCGTCTTCGCACTCACCCCAACGGCATCCGTTTCCCCTTCCGCTCCGAATGAGGTGTGAGGCCTCGTCACGCGTGCGCGACGGCCGGAGACGAGGGATTGCCATGACCACCGACACCACGGCGAAGACCGACCGGAAGACGTCGGTGCGCCGCCCCCACGCCTGGATCTGGGCCGCACTCGCCGGAATCGTATCGGCGGCAGCACTGCTCGCCGTCGCCGAGGCCCTCGCGGCACTGGTCGCCCGCTCGGCGAGCCCGATCCTCGCGGTCGGCTCGTTCATCGTCGACATCGTCCCGCGCCCCCTGAAAGAACTCGCGATCACGCTGTTCGGCGAGAGCGACAAGATCGCGCTGCTCGCCGGCGTCGGGCTCGGCGCCGCGGTGGCGGCCGCCGTCGCCGGCGTTCTTGAATACCGCTTCCGCTTCGTCGGGGTCGTCCTGCTCGGCATCGGCGGAATCCTCGCCACCGCCGCAATCGTCACGCGCACCGGCGCCGGCGCCCTCAGCTGGCTCCCCCCGATCGTCGGCACCATCGCCGGCGTCCTCGTGCTGATGCTGGCCATGGTCCGCCTGCGTCGCTGGGTCGCGGCCGCCACCGCGCAGAACGTCGAGGCCACGGGCACCGACCGTCGCCACTTCCTCCTCTTCACCGGACTCACCGCCGTCGGTGCCGTCGTCGTCGGCGTCGGGGCACGTGTGCTGAACGCGGCGACCTCGTCCGTCGCCGCCGCTCGCGACGCCCTTCGCCTGCCTGCCGCGCGGTCGACGGTCACGGTCCCCGACGACGCCAACTGGCAGATCGACGGCCTCAGCCCGATCATCACCCCCAACGCCGACTTCTACCGCGTCGACACCGCGCTGAGCGTTCCCAACGTCGACCCCACCACGTGGCGCCTGTCGATCGACGGAATGGTCGACAACCCCATCGAGCTCAGCTTCGACGACCTCGTCAACATGGGTCTCGACGAATACGGCGTGACCCTCACGTGCGTGTCGAACGAGGTCGGCGGAGACCTCGTCGGCAACGCGATCTGGACGGGGCTGCCGATCCGCGACGTGCTGCGGATGGCGGGCGTGCAGGCGGATGCCGACATGGTGCTCTCCGAGAGCGTGGACGGCTTCACGGCATCCACTCCCCTGTCTTCGCTCACCGACGACAACCTCGACGCGATCTTCGCGGTGGCCATGAACGGCGAACCGCTGCCCTTCGAGCACGGATTCCCCGTGCGCATGGTCGTTCCGGGACTGTACGGCTACGTCTCGGCGACGAAGTGGGTCACCAAGCTCACCGTCACGCGCTTCGACAAGGACGAGGCGTACTGGACCCCTCGCGGGTACGCCGCGCAGGCGCCGATCAAGATGTCGTCGCGCGTGGACACCCCCAAGATCGGCACGCCGATCGCCGCCGGACCCGTGGTCGTGGCCGGAATGGCCTGGGCCCAGCCGGTCGGCGTCGAAAAGGTCGAGGTCAGCATCGACAACGGCGAGTGGCAGCAGACGCAGCTCTCGACGCCCATCAACGCCCAGTCGTGGGTGCAGTGGAAGTTCGACTGGACCGCCGAGGCCGGCACGCACTACATTGCGGTCCGCGCGACCGACGCGCAGGGCAACGTGCAGATCCAGGACCAGGCGCCCATCGCCCCCGACGGCTCGAGCGGCTGGCAGCGCACACTCGTCACCGTCTCGTGACACGGGAGCGGACCGGTTCGGCGAATGTCAATCGCTGTCGGTCCGCCCCTCCCGGGGGCCATGATCGACGCATGGCTTCAGCGAGTATCCCGACCCGCGCCCGCGCCGTCCGATGAGCAGCGTGCCCGAAGAACCCCCGACTCCGCCCGTCGCGCCCGGGGTCGATACGGCGCACCCCTTGACGAGCATCCGACGCTCGATCCCCCAGGACTGGGACGATCAGGTCGACCTCTTCGCGATCGTCAAGCTCGACAGCGGCGGGTTCGTCCGCGGCTGGAACCTCGGTGCGGAGCGCATCAAGGGCTACAGCGAAGACGAGATCCTCGGATCGCATTTCTCGCGCTTCTACCGTGAAGAAGACCGCCGACGCGGGGTGCCCGACTCGCTGCTGGCCGCCGCACAACGCGACGGCCACGTCGAAGACACCGGCTGGCGCCTGCGCAGCGACGGCTCCGAGTTCTGGGCCCGCGTCACGATCTCGGCGATCCGCAGCGACCAGGGCCAGGTGCTCGGGTTCGTCAAGATCGTGCGCGACCTGACCGGCGAGAAGCAGGCCGCCGACGAGCGGATCGCCCTGCAGCGCACCTTCGCCCACGATCTGCTCTCCCCCGTGACCGCGCTGCGCGGCTACCTCGACCTCATCGGCGAGGAGATCGGCGACGACAATCGCCTGCTGCAGCGGGCGGGCGAGGCGAGCGACCACATCGTCGCGATGGCCGAGGCGCTCATGGCCAACGTCAACCCGGAGTCGGCGCGCGGTCGCCACCGCGCCACCATGGATCTCATCGCCCGGGGTGCCGTCACGCTGGTCCTCCCGGGAGCCGCGTCCGAGCGCGTCGTCTACGCGCAGATGGATCCCATTCCCGTCTGCGGCGACGTGCTGGGCCTGCGCCGCGCCATCGCGAACGTGCTCGAGAACGCGGCCAAGTACTCCGACCACGAGATCGAGATCGCGGTGTTCGAGACCGACGAGGGCGCTGCCGTGCGCGTGCGCGACACCGGCCGCGGCATCCATCCCGACGACCTCTCGGTGATCACCAACGACGGCGAACGCGGCCGCTACGCCGTGAAGGGCGACGGCGGTCAGGGCATCGGACTCGCCAGCGTGCAACGCGTGGCCAACGCCCACGGCGGCCGACTGCGCCTCGTCAGCGCACCCGGCGAGGGCACCACGGTGACCCTCTCGATCCCCCGCGTCGACGACGACGACCCGACCGGGTGCGTGTAGTCGAACTCACTCCGCCGAGCGGGTCAGCCGTGCACCGGCTGCCTCGAGCTCGGCGAGAGCGGTGGCGCTCGAGTCGGGGTGCACCCCCGCGATCAGGTCGGTGAACACGCGCACCCCGCGACCGGCCGCCAGCGCGTCGAGGGTCGAGGCGCGCACGCAGTAGTCGGTCGCGATCCCCACCAGATCGATGTCGCGGATGCCGTGGGCCTCGAGGATCTGCGCGGCGGTCTCTCCCTCGTCGGACACTCCCTCGAAGAGCGAGTAGGCGGGCTTGCCCTGCCCCTTCTTGAGGTGGTGCGTGACCCGCGAGGTGTCGAAGAACTCGTCGTAGTCGGCGCCAGGGGTGCCACCGACGCAGTGCACGGGCCACGAGTCGACGAAGTCGGGGGTCGACGAGAAGTGCCCGCCGTTGTCATCGTCGCCGTGATGCCAGTCGCGCGAGGCGACGATCACGGAGTACTCCCCCGCGTGTCGCTCGAGGAAGCGCGAGATGCGCTCGGCGACCGCGTCCCCTCCCTCGACGCCCAAGGCGCCGTGCTCGGTGAAGTCGTTCTGGACATCGACGATGAACAGGGCCCGGGTCATGCCTCGAGCCTAGGCGCGTCGGCATCCGCCCGCTCCTGCCGACCGAGCTTCGAGGGCCACCAGATGCGTCGACCGAGGTCGTACGCGAGGGCGGGCACGAGCAACGAGCGCACCACGAAGGTGTCGAGCAGCACGCCGAAGGCGACGATGAAGGCGATCTGCGCGAGGAAGAGGATCGGGATGACGCCGAGGGCCGCGAACGTGGCCGCCAGCACGAGCCCCGCCGAGGTGATGACGCCGCCGGTGGCGACCAGACCGCGCAGGATGCCCGCGCGGGTGCCGTGCGCGAGCGACTCCTCCCGCACGCGCGACATCAGGAAGATGTTGTAATCCACCCCGAGTGCGACGAGGAAGACGAAGCCGTACAGGGGGACGGCGGGATCGGCGCCCGGGAAGCCGAAGACGCCGTCGAAGACGAGGGCGCTGATCCCGAGGGCGGCGCCGAACGACACCACCACCGTTCCCATCAGCAGCAGCGGGGCCACGATCGAGCGCAGCAGCGCCATCAGGATGAGCAGGATCACCACGAGGACGACCGGGATGATCAGCGAACGGTCGCGGATCGACGTGTCAATGGAGTCGATGTCGGTGGCCGTGACGCCGCCGACCAGGGCCGTGCCCTCGCCGAGCCGGTCGGTGAGATCGACGCGCAGCTGCCGCACGGCCTCGTCTGCGGCGGGCGAATCCGCGGTGTCCGAGAGCGTCGCCGCGAGCAGCACGTCGCCGTTCGAGACGGCGGGCGCGGGGGCGGGCGTGCCGGGAGGGCCGAACGCCGTGGTCTGCAGGGCGCCGTCGACGACGCTCACCGGCGACTGACCGCCGGGCGCGTCGCCGCTGAGCACGGCCACGGCGTCGACGCCCGTCGCTCCGTCGAGCACCTCGACGGCCTGAGCCGCCTGCGCTTCGGGGACCAGCACGTACGCGGGGCTTCCCGACCCGCCCGGGAAGTGCTCGGCGAGCGCGGCCTGGCCGTCACGCGCCTCGGACGCCCCCAGCACCAGGTCGCTCGCGGGCACGCCGTCGGCGCGGAGCTGCGTCACCCCGACGCACGCGGCCAGGAGCACGAGCATGCACACGATCCAGACCGGGCGGGCCCGGCGCGCGACGAAACGCGCCTGCCGCGGCCACAGGCCCTTAGCGGGCTGCGTGAGGTCGGCGGGCAGGGCGGTGGTGCCCGGCTTGGGCAGGAAGGGCCAGAACGCCGCGCGACCCACCAGGGCGAGCAGGGCCGGAAGGAAGGTCAGCGCCGACAGCACCGCGAAGGCGATGCCGATCGAGGCGATCGGGCCGAGGGCCCGGTTGGTCGCCAGATCCGACAGGAGCAGGCAGAGCAGGCCCGCGATGACCGTGCCACCCGAGGCCAGGATGGGCTCGAACGCTCCGCGCCAGGCCCGGGTCGTGGCATCCCACCTCTTGCGACCTTCGCCGATCGCCTCGCGGAACCGTGCGGTGTAAAGCAGTGCGTAGTCGGTTGCGGCACCGATCACGAGGATGAACAGGATGCCCTGGACCTGGCCGTTGAGCACGACGATGCCCGCGTAGGCGAGCCACCAGACGGTCAACAGCGCCACGCACAGCGCGAAGACCGAGGTCAGCAGCACGAGCACCGGCAGCAGCGGCGACCGGTAGACGATCACGAGGATGACGAAGACCGCGATCAACGCGACACCGAGCAGCAGTCCGTCGATGCCGAGGAACCCCTTGGCGAGATCGGCGGTGAAGCCGGCGGGGCCCGTGACCCACGCGTCGACACCGGCGGGCGCCTCGGCGGACACCTTCTCGCGCACCTGCTCGACGACGTCGCGCACCTCGCCGGAGCTGTCGATGGGCACGAAGATCTGCGCGGCCTGCCCGTCGTCCGAGACCACGGGTGGCGACGCCTCTCCGCTGACGCCGTCGAGACCTGCGATGTCGGTGGCGAGGGTCTGCAGGTCGGTCACCTGCTCATCGCTCAGGGCAGTGCCGTCGGCGGATGAGGCCACGACGATGGCCGGAATCGTGTCACTGCCGACGAAGTCGGTCAGGCGCTCGCTCACCCGGGTGGCATCCGCCGACTGGGGAAGGAACGACGACTGGTCGTTGGTGGCGACCTGGTCGACCTTGCCGAAGAACGGTCCGCCGATCGAGCCGCCCACCACCCACAGGAGCACGAGAAGGCTCGGGATGCCGACGCGAAGCCAGCGCGACACCGTCGGTCGATCGTCGAGTCGGCGTGAACGGCGGCGAGTGGGCGCGGGAGCGTCGGGCATATCGCTAGCTTATCTAGCAATATAGTTCGTTCGTCAAGTCCGGCCTCCGCACGCCGCGCGTGAGCCGGGGTCGGATCACCCCCGGGCGAACAGCAGCACGATCGAGATCACGAACGCGATGGTCCCGAGCGAGAGCACCCCGGCCGCCAGCAACGAGACGAACCGCACGAGCGGCGACGACTTCGTCAGGCGCATGCGGTGCGCACTCCCCCGGCGATAGAAGATGTCGGTCATGTCCGCGGCCCCGACCTTGGCGTCGTCGTGCGCGGACAGCGGCGCCTCGTTGACCCCGCCGTCGTCGTCGAACCACCGCACGACGCGCCCACCCTCGACGTGCTCCACGACGGCGCGGGCGGGCAGCCACGTGCCGTCGGCGAGGAAGAGGAACACCGCCGCGAAGGCGAGGAGCAGACCACCGCCGAGGCCCACCCACGTGAAGATCTCGATGACGGCATCGAGGGCGTTCGACACGGGGGCTCCTGCGGGGTATCGGGCGGAAAGACGCCGTCGCGCGAGCGCGGAACGAGGCGCTCCTCAGCCTATCGGGCGCCGTCGCCGACCCCCTGCTCGTCGCGCGGGATGCAAAAAGGCCCCCACCCGGTGGAAGCGGGTGAGGGCCTTCGGAGCCGCCTAAGGGAATCGAACCCTTGACCTATTCATTACGAGTGAATCGCTCTGCCGTCTGAGCTAAGGCGGCACGTGCGCGCTGTCGCGTGCACGATCATCGATCTTACATGCTCCAGCGGGCCTCGCGGTACGCGGGTCAGTAGTCGCCGGTCGCCGACCGGTCCGCGAGGATGTCGCGGCTCGACGACAGACCGAGGCGCGTGGCCCCCGCCGCGATCATCTCTTCGGCGGCGGCGCGGGTGCGCACCCCGCCGGATGCCTTGACCTCGGCGCGATCGCCGACGGTGCGCTTCATGAGCTCGACGGCGTGGACGCTGGCGCCGCCGGCGGGGTGGAAACCGGTGGACGTCTTGACGAAGTCGGCACCGGCGACGACCGCCGCCTCGCACACCGCGACGATGGCCTCGTCGCTGAGCGCGGCGGACTCGATGATGACCTTCAGCACCGTGGGCGCCGGAGCAGCCGTGCGCACGGCGCGGATCTCGGCCTCGACCACGTCGTACGAGCCCGAGATGGCCGCACCCACGTCGATAACCATGTCGATCTCGTCGGCGCCCTGGGCGACCGAGAGCGCGGCCTCGGCGGCCTTGACCTCGGCGTGGTGCTTGCCGCTCGGGAAGCCGCAGACGACGGCGAGCTTGAGTCCCGCCGGCAGGTCGACGGGCAGGAACGAGGGCGAGATGCACACGCTGTACGTTCCGAGCTCGGCGCCCTCGGCGATGAGGCGCTCGACGTCGGCGCGGGTGGCCTCGGGCTTGAGCAGCGTGTGGTCGATGTAGCTCGCCAGGTCGGCGATGGGCGCGGTCATAGGGGTCTCCTCGAGATGTGACGTGACAAGCCTAGGCGGGTGGGGGTCGCGGCGTCGTGCCGCTACTCGCAGCGGAGCCCCGCGGCGGGGACGGTGCCGTCGACGAGGTAGTCGTCGACGGCCGAGTTCACGCAGTCGTTGCCCTTGTTGTAGGCGAGGTGTCCCTCGCCCACGTAGGTGACGAGGACGCCCTGCGAGAGCTGCTCCGCGAGCGCCTGCGCCTCGGTGTACGGCGTGGCCGGGTCACCGGTGGTGCCCAGCACCACGATGGGCGGCGATCCCGGCGCCGTGATCTTCTCGCGGACGCCGGTCGGCGGCGCCGGCCAGGCGGCGCACGCGTCGGGCCCGATCCAATACGGAGCGACGACGGGGGCCTTCTGCTCGAGCTCGGCCAGCAGCTGCGGGTCGTCTTCGTCGCCTTCGTCGGGGTAGTCGACGCAGTTGTAGGCGCGCAGCGCCTGCATGGTGTTGTCTTGGTAGGTGCCGTCGACGCGTCCGTTGTAGAAGTCGGCGAGCTGGAAGGCCACCGTGGCGTCGCCGTTCTGCACGCCGGCGAGCGCCTGCCGCAGATAGGGCCAGTTCTGATCGCTGTACAGCGCCGCGACGATCGAGGTCACGAGCGTGTCGGCTCCGAGCTGCCGTCCGTCGCCGGCGGCGAGGGGGCGCGCATCCACACGGGACAGCAGGGACGACAGGTCGTTCATCGCGTCGTCGACCGAGCCGGTGAACGGGCACTCCGACGAGGTGAGACAGTCGGCCATGAAGGCGCGCAGGGCGTTCTCGAACCCGACCGCCTGAGCGATGCCGCTCGCGCTCGACGGAAGGCTCGGGTCGATCCCGCCGTCGAGCACCATGCGTCCGACCCGCTCGGGGAAGAGTCCCGCGTACGTGGTGCCGAGGAACGAGCCGTAGGAGAACCCGAGGTAGTTGAGCTTCTCGTCGCCGAGCACCGCCCGCAGCAAATCCATGTCGCGCGCGGCGTTCGCGGTCGAGACGTACGGCAGGATGCCGTCGCTGTTGTCGGCGCATGCCTGGGCGAAGTCGGCCTGCCGCTTCTCGAGGGCGGCGTTGCGCTCGTCGCTCCCCCGCTCACCGGGCGGGATGTCGTACAGGAAGGCGTCCATGCCGGCCGCGTCGAAGCAGGTGACGGGCGCGGACTGCCCGACTCCGCGCGGGTCGAAGCCGATGACGTCGTAGTCGCGCGTCAGCGTCTCGTCCGCCACGAGCGAGAGGGAGTCGCGCACGGTGTCGACGCCGCTCACGCCCGGGCCGCCCGGGTTCGTCAGGAGCGACCCGAGCGGTTGTCCCGACGTCGCGCGGTGGCGGATGACGGCCAGCTGCAGCTCGCCCGCCGAGGGGTCGGCGTAGTCGCGCGGCGCCGTGACGCTCGTGCAGTCGAAACCGGCGGATCCGCAGGGTTGCCAACCGAGCGTCTGACCGTAATAGGGCAAAAGTGAGGAGTCGATGCCCTCGGTCTGAGGCGTGGGCGACGGCCCGTCGACGGGGGCCGTGGGCGGGATCTGCGCGTAGAGGCACCCGCTCAGAACGAGGGCGAGGCCGGCGAGACCGGCCGCGGCGGCGGTGATGCGCCTGCGCAGGCTCACGGGGTCGATCCGTTGGCGACGGTGATCATGAGACTCTCCAAGGCCAGCACCGGGGCGGCGTTCTGCTCGAGGTTGCGGCGGGTGACCGAGATGCGGTCGAGCACCCCGAGGGTGCGGGCGGGCGACCACTCGTTCGCGAGGGCGCGGAGCGCGTCGATGCGCTCGCTGTTGACGAGGTCGCCGTCGCGCCCGTACTGGATCATCACGACATCGCGGAACAACGACTGCAGGTCGGTGAGCACGCGGTCGATCCCGTCGCGCAGGCTGCGCGTGGCGCGACGCTTCTGGTCGTCTTCGAGTGCGTTGACCTGCCCGCGCACCGAGGGCGGCACGGCAGCACCCTCGGCCACGCCGAGCATGCGCAGCAAGGAGCGGCGCTCTTCTTCGTCGCGAGTCGCGGTGAGCGCCTTGGCGTCGTCGGTCGCCAGTCGCACGATGCGGCTCGCCACGTCGACGGCGTCGCCGATGCCCCGCACCGCGAGCACCGCGGCGAGCGTCTCGGCCCGCCGGGCGCGGGCGTCGTCGTCGGTGGCCAGGCGCTGCGCCATGCCGATGTGGCGTTGCGCGTGCCGGGCGGACTCCTCCGCGACCTCGGGGGTCACTCCGGTGCGTTCGACGATGAGCGCCGCGACATCGGCCACGCTCGGCTCGGCCAGGCGCAGCACGCGAACGCGCGAGCGGATGGTCGGCAGCAGGTCGGCGTCGCTGGGTGCGCACAGCACCCAGACGGTCTTCTCGGGTGGTTCCTCGAGCGCCTTCAACAACACGTTCGAGGTGCGCTCCGACATGCGGTCGGCGTCTTCGACGACGATCACGCGGTGTCGCCCGAGCGAGGGCGCGAAGGAGGCGCGCTCGACGAGGCGGCGGGCCTCGTCGATGCGGATCACGACCTGCTCGGTGCGCAGCGCGGTGAGGTCGGGATGGGTGCGCGCGAGCACCTGCCGCTGAGCCTGCTCGTCACCGGGGTCGGCGATCAGCGCGGCGGCGAAGGCGTAGGCGAGGGTCGAGCGACCCGAACCGGGCGGACCGGTGATGAGCCACGCGTGGGCGAGGGCGGAGCGATCGGATGCCGCGGTGCGCAAGCTCGCGACCGCCTCGTCTTGCCCCCACACGGCGTCCCACGGGAAGGGCGCCGGACCGGCGGTCCGGGGCGACGGCTCGATCACGACGGACATGCGCCCAGCCTATCCGGGGGGTCGGACACCGCCGTCGATGCGCGGCTGTGCATCCCCTGCTGACCCGCGGTCAGCCCAGTCGTCGGCCGACGGCCTCGCGCACGCGCGCCGCCAGCTCGTCGGCCGGGCGCGCGGCGTCGAGCACCAGGAAGCGCTCGGGCTCGTCGGCGGCGAGCGCGAGGAAACCCGCTCGCACGCGGGCGTGGAACTCGCTCTTCTCGGCCTCGAGCCGGTCGAACGGTTTGTCGTCGGCGTCGAGGCGCGCTCGTGCCGCCGCGGGGTCGAGGTCGAGGAGCACGGTCAGGTCGGGGAGCAGCCCTTCGGCCGCCCACAGCGACAGCGCTCGGACGTCGTCGGCGTCGAGCACCCGCCCCGCGCCCTGGTAGGCGACCGAGGAGTCGAGGTAGCGGTCTTGGATGACCACGTCGCCCCTCGCGATCGCGGGCCGCACGAGGGTCTCGACGTGGTGCGCGCGGTCGGCGGCGTACAGCAGGGCTTCGGCACGGGAGGCGACGTGACCGCGGTGATGCAGCACGATGTCGCGGATGCGGACCCCCACCTCGGTCCCCCCGGGCTCGCGCGTGCGCACGACCTGATGCCCCTGGTCGGTCAGCCATTCCTCTAGCAGCGACGCCTGCGTGGTCTTGCCCGCGCCGTCGCCGCCCTCGAACGTCACGAACAGGCCGGGCCCACCGGCCGCCGCGGCCCGAGGGACCTGCAGCGGCCGGGTGGAGTCGCCGGTCACGACTTCTTCGCCGGCGCCTTGCGCGTGGTCGTCGCCTTGGCGGCGGTCGTCTTCGCCGCCGTCGTCTTGGCCGCGGTGGTCTTGGCCGCCGCGGTCTTCGCCGCCGTCGTCTTGGTCGCCGTGGTCTTCTTCGCCGCCGTCGTCTTCGCGGCCGTGGTCTTGGCCGCGGCGGTCTTGGCGGCCGGGGCCTTGCGCGCAGCGGTCGTCCGCTTCGGCGCCGGTCCCTTCGCGCGCTTGTCGGCGATCAACTCGACGGCGCGCTCGAAGGTGATCTCCATGGCGTTCTCGCCGCGCGGCACCGTGGCGTTGGTCTCGCCGTCGGTGACGTACGGACCGAAGCGGCCGTCCTTGAGCTTGAGCGGCTTGCCGCTGACCGGGTCGGCGTCGAACTCCTTCAAGGCGCTCGAGGCACGGCGAGCGCCGTACTTGGGCTCGGCGTACTTGGCCAGCGCCTCCTCGAGGGTGATGTCGAAGATCTGCTTCTCGTCGTCGAGCGACCGCGAGTCGGTGCCCTTCTTCAGATACGGACCGAACCGACCGTTCTGCGCGGTGATCTCCTCGCCCGACGTCGGGTCGGCGCCCACGACGCGCGGCAGCGAGAGCAACTGCAGGGCGGTGTCCAGCTCGATCGTGTCGACCGACATCGAGCGGAACAGCGAGGCGGTGCGGGGCTTGGGGGCCGCGTCCTTCTTCGCCGTGCGCTTCTTCGGCTGCTCGACGACCTCACCCGTGGCCTGGTCGACCTCCTCGGGCTCCTCGGCGTCGACCTCCTGCACGTAGGGACCGAAGCGGCCGTCCTTGACGACGACGAGCTTGCCGTTCTCGGGGTTCTCTCCCAGCACGCGGTCGCCCGCGACCGGAGCGTCGATGAGTTCCTGCGCCTTCTGGGGCGTGAGCTCATCGGGCGCGAGGTCTTCGGGGATGTTGACGATGCGCGGCTTGGCCTCGGCGTCGTCCGCCGGGTCGGTGACCTCGAGGTAGGGGCCGTACTTGCCGAAGCGCAGGGTCGCGGTGTCGGTGATGCGCGTGGAGTTGAGCTCGCGCGCGTCGATCTCGCCGAGGTTGTCGACGATGTGACGCAGACCCACCTGCTTGTCCGAGCCGAAGTAGAACGACTTCAGCCACTCGGTGCGGCGCTGCTCCCCGCGCGCGATGGCGTCGAGGTCGTCTTCGAGGGCGGCGGTGAAGTCGTAGTCGACCAGGTCGGCGAAGTGCTCTTCGAGCAGTCGTACGACGCTGAACGCGAGCCAGCTCGGCACGAGCGCCTGACCCCGCTTGGTGACGTAGCCGCGGTCGAGGATGACGCCGATGATGCTGGCGAAGGTCGACGGGCGGCCGATCCCCTTCTCTTCGAGGGCCTTCACCAGGCTCGCCTCGGTGTAGCGCGGCTTCGGCGAGGTGCTGTGCCCCTTGGGCTCCACGTCGCTGACGGCGAGCTCGTCGCCGACGGCCACCGCGGGCAGCGACTGGTCGGCGTCGTCGTCGTTGCGCTTCTCGTCGGCGCCCTCTTCGTACGCCTCGAGGAAGCCCTTGAAGGTGTAGACGGTGCCGGATGCCGTGAACTCGGCGGTCTGCGCGCCCGCCTGCACGGTGAGCGTGACGGTCGTCGTCTCGTACTTGGCATCCGCCATCTGGCTCGCGACGGTGCGCTTCCAGATGAGGTCGTAGAGCTTCTGCTCGTCGCGGTCGAGCGACGAGGCGAGCGAGGCGGGCGTGCGGAAGGTCTCACCCGAGGGACGGATCGCCTCGTGCGCCTCCTGCGCGTTCTTCGACTTGCTCTTGTACAGGCGGGGGTTGGCGGGAACGGCCTTGTCGCCGTAGAGCGCCACGGCCTGCGCACGGGCGGCCGAGATGGCCTGGCCCGACAGCGCGACCGAGTCGGTACGCATATAAGTGATGAAGCCCTTCTCGTAGAGCCGCTGCGCGACGCCCATGGCGTGCTTGGCGCTCATCGAGAGCTTGCGACCGGCCTCCTGCTGCATCGTGGAGGTGGTGAAAGGGGCGCGCGGGCTGCGGGTGCCGGGCTTCGCCTCGACCTTGGCGACCGTCGCGCGACCGGCGGCGGTGATCGCCTCGGCCAGGGCCCGGGCCTGCTCTTCACCCAGCACGACGACGGCCTTCTTCAGCTGTCCGTTGTCGTCGTAGTCGCCACCGCGGGCGATGGGGGCACCGTCGAGGCGGTTCAGGCGCGTGCGGAACGACGACCCCGCCTGCGAGGCGAGCGCTTCGACGTCCCAGTAGGAGGCCGACACGAATGCCATGCGCTCGCGCTCGCGCTCGACGACCATGCGGGTGGCGGCGGACTGCACGCGGCCGGCGCTGAGGGCGGTGCCCTCGCGACCCGAGCCGACCTTGCGCCACAGGACCGGCGAGACGTCCCAGCCGTAGAGGCGGTCGAGGACGCGGCGGGTCTCCTGCGCGTCGACGAGCGAGACGTCGAGCTCGCGCGTGTGTTCGGCCGCTTCTTTGATGGCGTCCTTGGTGATCTCGTGGAAGATCATGCGACGCACGGGGACCTTGGGCTTGAGGACCTCGAGCAGGTGCCACGCGATGGCTTCGCCTTCGCGGTCACCATCAGTGGCGAGCAGGACTTCGTCGGCCGTCTTGAGCGCGCGCTTGAGCTCGGCGACGGTCTTCGTCTTGCGATCGTTGACCACGTAGAAGGGGTCGAAGTCGTTCTCGACGTCGATGGAGTACTTGCCGTACGCCGCCTTCTTGTCGGCCGGGATCTCCTTCTTCGACGCGAGGTCGCGGATGTGACCGACCGAGCTGAGCACCTCGTAGTCGTCGCCGAGGTATCCCTGGATCGACTTCATCTTCGTCGGGGACTCGACGATGACGAGCTTCTTTCCGTTTGCCACTGGGGTCCTTTCTTCGATGCACACCATACACACGCCTCCCTGTTCGGGTTCCGGGAGGTCTCACGGGCTCACCGGATTGGGGGTCCGGCTCGCGAGCGCGCATCGAGGGAGATTCCACCGTACGCCCCGCCGACGGTGACGGTGGCGACGAGGCCTGCGACATCGCACTCTCGCAGGGTCGCTCCGCCGGCCGCGGCGATGCGTCCCGCTTCGTCGCACGGGGTGCCCGTCACCGCCCCGCTCGCCGCGTCCGCCGCGGCGAGCGCGGCCGCATCGGCCGTCCCCGCGAGGCGCGACGCGGTGATCGCGGCCCCGCCGACGCAGCCGAGCCCGACGGCCAGGGCCGCCACGACGGCGACCACCCCCACCGTCGCCGTCGCTCCGGCCATCAGTGCCCCCCATCCAGGGCGCACGCCCGGGCGGAGACGGGAGGGAGAGGGAGGTGCAGCGACACGGGGGCCGAGGCCTCGACGCACACCAGGTGGTCCGAACGCTGCACCGTCGCCGTGGCCCCGATCTCGGCGACCCGAGCGAGCCCGCTTATGTCGCCGCGGCCGAGGAGCCGCGCCGCCTCGGTGGCGGCGTGCTGCACGCGGATGGTCGCCGCCGCCGTGCCCAGCGCACCGACCGCCAGGGCGAGCACGACCAGCACGGCGGGCAGGGCGACGGCGAACTCGGCCGTGACCGACCCCCGTTCACCGAGCCGTCGGCCGGTCTCACCTCTCGACGCGCCCGCCACCGCGATGCGAGTACACCCGCTGCGCGACCAGGACCTCGTCATTGCACCGTCAGGGCGCGGCGCACCAGGTCGGTGAGGATGCCGCGCACCTCGTCGCTGCGCATGATGATGACGAGCAATCCCGCGAAGGCGACGGCCGCCATGGGCCGACACCCCGTGCTGACTGAGCCTTGGAGTCTGTGTTCCGGTAGACGGGAGTCCACTTCTGAGTCGTCCCCTCGCTGCTCGACGACGGAGCCCACAACCGCGGATCCACGACCCCCGAGATGACAAGCGTCTGCGCTTCGCCGCTGACAATCTCGCCGCCGACGACCACAGACACCTGAAGGATCCGGACCACCTCGGCGCGTTCCGCCGCCCCCATCGTGTGCAGTCGACCGCGCGCACGTTCGGCAAGTGCCGCCACGTCTTCCAGGGCCTGACCGCGAGCCTCCGAAGACGACACCAACGCCCGGTAACCAGCGAGTCGATCCCGCGCCGAAGTCAGTTCCCGCTTGAGGTCGGCCACCAGTGACTGCTGGCGGCGTTCATCGTCGGCCGTGTCCGCCATCAGCATCCCGCGCTCGGCACGGGAAAGTGCCCGTTCAAGCTTCTCGACCTCCGCCTCAACCCCTGCGAGCGCTCGGGCGTCCGCCTCAGCGTCGCCGTCCTCGTCAGGCAACGCCAGGTACTCGCGAGCTGCTCGTTCAAGTCGCGCCGGGTCGCCCAATAGTTCGACGACTGCCGCCCACACGGTGTCCTCGACGGGCTTCGCGCGAAGCTGTGGGCAGCTGCACCGGTCGTAACCGGCGGACGCCCGTCGCTTTGAGCAGCGGTAGGCCCCCTCCCAGGTCTCGCGTGGAAGGTTGACGGCGTACATTGCGTGGCCCTCGGTGGAGAACACCCGGCCGGTGAGCAACCGGGACACCGCGGGCTTGGCTGCAGTCCCGGTGATCCGACGTTCGAGCGCCCGTACGACTGCCCCGTGCTGTGCCGTGGTGAACGTCGGCGACCCGAGATTTACCTCGACCGCGCCCCCATGCACCGGGTTCCCCTGGCGGTCCACCTTGGCCTTGTGACGGCGCTGGCCACCCGCCTCGCTGGCCTTCGGAGCGCCCCAGGTGACCTTGCCCGTCGCATTCGTCGGGTTGCGCCAGATCCCGCGGACGACTTCGGCCGACCACCGCTCTGCCTTGCGGGGCCGCACCCTGGCATCGTTCAGTTGGTCCGCCACCTGGTACGCGTTGAGACGTCGCTTCACCAGCAGGTCGTAGCCGAGCCTGAGCACCTGGCGCTCGGCCTCGTCGGGCACAACGACCGAGGTGCGCCGCTGGCCTTCCCGCCGGTAACCGTAGGGGGGCTCCCCACCCGGCAGACGGTTGTCTCGGGCAAGCGCGCGCTGTCCGGCGACCGTGTTTTCGACGATCGAGTCGCGGTCGAGGTTCGCGAACACCGCCGACATACCGAACATGGCCCGCCCCGCGGGGGTGGACAGATCGAAGGACTCCTGGAGGGACACGAGCGACACCCCAAGTTCGAGCAGGTTCTCCATCTCCTTGATCGCGTGCCACGACTTACGCGCGAAACGCTTTGTGTTGAGCACGACCAGGACGTCGAACTTCCCGGCCTCGGCGTCGGCGAGCATCTGCCGCCAGCCGGGGCGGTTAGCGTCGGTGCCAGAGAGGCCCTCGTCGGCGTACTCGGCGACAAGAGTCCAGCCGCGACGCTCGGCCTCCTCACGGGTCTTTCGGCGCTGTTCCGGCAGCGACGTGTTGTCCTTTTGCCCCTCCGAGGAGACTCGTCGGTATGATGCGGCGCGAAGCGCGTCAGTACTCATGAGGTGGCCTCCGGTTCGTTGGGCAGTTGTGCGCGCGCTTCCGCGAGCACCTGGGACGCGGCGGGCCAACCGACCGGTTGAAGCATGGTGAGCCCGTGGCGCGCCGCCGCGGTGCGTAGCAGCGGGTAAACCGCCCGCCAGGTGTCGATGGCTTCGGCTGCGAGTTCGTGGGGTGGTCCGTCAACGGGCGGTGTGGTGGCGGCGACGATGAGGGCGGCGATAGCCGCCTCCTCAACGCTCATTGCGGCGGGGTCGCCGTTCAGGTGCAGGTCCGGCGCGCGGGTGGTTCGCTTCGCACTGCTCACGCACGCCCGGCACCATCCCTGGCGCGCAGTGCCGCCCTTCTCCCGAAGCGCGAAGCTCCCCAGGAGCTTGAACTGGCGGCAGCTTGGGCAGAGCTTGTGCCACGGTTCCGCGACGTTCATCATTCCCACCCCAGAAGCGTCAGCGTCCGTTCCATGACTTCTTCGAAGTCCTCCGCCCGCTCGGGGTCCGCCGCCCGGCCGTTCGCCTGCTCGAAGTTCTCGAGGGCGTTCTCAAGGGTGGCTTCCGGGCAGTGGTCGAGGGCGAACTCTGTTGCGGCCCGGTCGAGGATCTGCGACCACGGGGCGTTCTGCGGCTCGATCGCTGGCGGGTACTTGAAGGCGCGCTTCTGGTCCGCTGAGTTACGAGCGACGGGGTCGAAAAACCCCACCATCGGCTCGCTGTGTGCGTTCATCGCCCAACCAACACATTTTTGTCCACGACTGGCACTCCTACTCAACTCTCGATTGCGCACTTGACCGGGTGTTTCCGGCCCAAAAACCAGGAAAACAGTGCGGAAAACGCCACACAATTAGCCACGTCGGAGCACCACCCCGAGCCGATGCAGGAGCTTGGGCCGAAGCCGCGGGCTGTGCGACAGCGACTCAGCCGCGCTGAGGAGCGGCAGCCGACCACCACGAAGGCCGTCGACCAGTCGCACCAGGTGAAGCGAGTCATGGCCGGGGCGATACCACCCCCTCGGGTTCGTCCGAGGCACCCGCACCGCCACAAGAGACCCCCGTCCGGTCGCTTCTTCGTGCCCTTCGGCAGGACTGTCGACCGGAGACCTTTGACGTCGCGCAACGCCCGAGCGGAACCACCATGGATCCGATCACCCCAGACTCCGGCAGACGCATGTGTGAGCCGCGCGTACGCCGCGCACTGCATAGGTAGCGGGCAGTCGCCACACGCGAGCGCCGCAACAGCCTGCTCATCCACGTCGTCCGAGGTCCAGAACGGCCCTTCCGGTCCCAGGCAGGGCACTGTCGAGCCGACCTCCCGAGCGAACTCCAATGCACCCTCCAGGTCTGCTCGGGCAGCTGTCACCTCTGTCACGGTCGCGTTCCTCGTGGCGGCGCGAACCGGCGGAGCGCAGAACACACAGCCCGAGAGGCCGTGCTTTGGCAGTCTCCGGGCACAGAAGGGGCTTTCCTGGAGCCGGAAGGCCCGGCGCCGGGTTCGGTGGAGTGTTTGCCCTCGGAGGTCACGTACGGGGCGTCTGGGGGAATAGGCGGCTGTCGTCCGCCGACCCGACCAGGAAGGGCCGCCATCAGTCCCTCACCCGGGGCGAACCGAGGGCCGCGTATAGGGCCTCCTCGGAAGTGTGCGACTGGTGCTCGGCAGCGACGTAGGTCACATTCTTCGTCGTGTTGTTGATCGTGGTCCCGCCGCGCTCGCCACCCGAGCCGACCACTCCGGCCGAGTTCAGTGTCAGCGGACTCGAGGTCACAGAATCGAACGCCAGCGCGCCGACAGACGGAGTCGGAAACTGCAACATCCGCTGGAACTCCGTTGCGACCTGAATATGTCGGCGCGCGATCCCCTCTCGGACACCAGGCGGCGCGTCCTCAGGAACGGTCATCACGGCGAGCCGGTCATTGGATCGCCCGAACGGCACCGCCCACTCCTCAGCGGGACCGAGAGGCGGCGCGTACTCATCAACCTCCACCGGTTCGAACGGGTTGAGGGTCACGATCCCGACTCGCCTACTTCAAGGCGCACCAATGCCTGTGCGAGTAGCGACGCGACACGGACGATGAAGCTCACACCATTCGGGCTCACCCCGTGTGAGTCCGCCCACGACGCCAGTTCGAGGGAGAGCCCCTCGAGCTCGACGTGCTTGATCGCCCACTCGACGACCGGCAATAACAGCGTCGCCCACTCCGACACGAGGCCGCAGAACTCCGTCACATCCCGCGCGGGCACAGCGACTGGGAACGTGGGCTGGGCGACGACGACGTGCGGAGTCCCCACCACCTGCTGCTCCGACGCCACCCAAGCGTCGAAGAGACCGCCGCTGTCGAACGCCACGACGTCCGCGCGGAGCATGTATGCCGTCACCCGGCCGTCCTCAAAAATGTCAAAGGCGAGTCCCGCGTTCACCCCCACCAGACCGGCCCGGCCCACGTCGTGCCCGCGACGCTCGAGAAACTCGGCTACGCACCAATCGCAGTGAGGGCTGGAAGCCGAAACCTCGTGCCCGCACGGGGCATTGACCGTTGGGCTGATCGATGTGTTCATCGCAGGTGGCCTCCCTGGCCGTCGTGAGCGGATGGTTCTTCGTCGGGCGGCAGGACGACCCCTGCCGACTGAGGCTGGCGACGGTACGACTCCTGCGACGGTGAGGGCGACCAGGCCCTCTTCGCGCGCTGATGGTGGGTCTTGCAAAGACCGTGAGTCAGCGCCTCGCGGCTGCAAGCCGGGACGAGGCAATCGCGGCCAGCAGGGGCAGCACCCCAGGTTTTGATCTCGTCGAGGTTGTCGTCGATCCACGCCGGGCGAGAGGCGACGGCTGGTTCATCAAGAGTCATGACTTGCGCTCCTCACGCGCGAAAGGGTCGGAAGAAGTACGAAAGGCGGTGGGTGTTACTTGCGGTTGCGATGGGTACCGGAGTTCGTGCCCCGGAGTCTCCCCGCCTCCCCGCCCCCATAAATGGGGCGGGGAGACTGGTGGGGGAGCCCGTTGGGGAGACTTGGGGAGACTTGGGGAGACCCCGTCGTTCCGGGATTGCCTGTGCTGGGGAGACTGCGGCGGGGAGACTGTGGGGAGACTGCATCAGAACTCCTCCTCGCCCATACCCGCGAGAGAGGTTTTCGTCTCGGCTTCGGGATGCCCGGCGGGGTACCAAAGCGTGGCGTTGTACCGGCCTTTCCTCTTTCCGATCCGTCCACCGTTGAACATCGCTCCAAGTGCGGTTGTCTCGTCCCCCTTTTGGAAGCGGGCCTTGGCGTCGCGCAGTGCTCCCGTCACTCCCTGGGTATTGATCCCTGGTTCGGCCGCGACGATCCGGAGGATTTGAGGCTCCAGGTCCCCCTGCTTCTGCACTCTCTTGACTTCGCGTCGTGACCCCTCACCGGTCAGGCTCAGCCGGTATGTCGTCGGATCGAACGCGAGTTGCATTTCCTCCACATCGACGTCTCGACCTTTCGCCTCGATGTAGGTGGACTTGTCGCCTTTTTCGCGGTCGCCGGGTTTGAGCCAAATGATCGAGTCGGGATGATCCTCCGTGGCCGATGCGCCTCGCGAGCGGTCGGCGTTCCAGCCCGCGTGGACGTTCAAGACCACGTCGCTGGCCCCAACCTCTGACCGCGCGAAGGTGTCGAGGTCCGACAAGAACCGCTGCATCTGCGTGTTGTCGTTGGCGTTGTCCCCGTAGAACGCTCGGCTCAGTGGGTCCACGAACAAGAACTCGACCTGACGGTCTCGCAGGTACTCGGCGAGGTCGGCACGGTCCTGCGGGTGCAGCAACGGGTTCCGACGGCCGCGAAGCGTCACGATGTCGAACCGCTCCGGGTCCACGCCGACGAGGTTCGCCCAGTGAGCCACCTGTTTCGCGGCAACCTCAAAGTTGAGGAGCGCGATGCGGCCCGTGACCGGCTCTACCGGGAACCGTCCGAGGAAATCTCTGCCGCTGAGCAGCGAGTCCGCGAGGTTCAAGTTGAACGTGGTCTTGCCGGTCTTTCGTGCGGCGACGACGGTGGTAAACCCCTCGGAGAGGATCAACCCATCGACACGGAAGCGGGTCGAATCGGGCCGGGCCAGGATCTCCGCCAGCGACCCGGCATCGAACGGGTCGGCAGGCTCGAGCTCCGCAAGCGTTCGCGCGAACAGGGCCTTGGCCTCGTGCTCGATGAGCTTCGCCTCGACTCGCTCGGCGATCCGCTGCTTCCGCTCGTCCACGGGGGCCGACTTCGTCTGCTCAATGGACCAGACCGACTCGAGTACCTTTTCGGTGTCTTCGTAGTTGGGGTCCACCAGCGCTGCGGCTTGCCTGACGTGCAGCAGGTACAGGTCGCGCTTGCCTCGGTAAAGGTTCGCGTAGTGACCAGCGACCTTGGTGAGCCAGTCGTTGGTCTGGCCACTTCCTCGCTCGGGCGGTTTAGAGAGAAGCTCGACGGTGTTCGAGCCGCCGAGACGCACACCGCCCGCAGGCAGGTCATAGGAGGGGGTTTCGGAGGTCGCGCCGGGCAGCTTTGCGCCGTAGTCGGCCCAAATCGCTCGAATTTCATCGTCTGAGACGATGTGCTCCGCTACGGACTCGTCAGCGATTGTGTACGGCTTGCCAGTCTCGGCATGCGTCGAACCCGGCAGAACCACGTATGCCGCCGGACCTGCTTTCAGGTCAACACCCTGCGCGAGTTTGCCTTGGCCAAGCGTCTGTCCGAGTGAACCCCCGGGTCGGTAACAGAGGTGTTCGTTACCGTTACCGCGCCCAGAGAGGTGCGTGCGAGTGCCTGGCAGCGAATCCACTCGGATGCCGTCGTGCTGGTAGTCGATATCGACGACTAGTCGGCCGGTGGTGGCACCGCCGACGTTTGCGTCCGGTCGCCCGGCGAACATAGCCCGGATTTTCGCGGGGTCTCGGCTGGCGTCAAGGACGCCGTGGCCGAGCCTGCCGCACTCTCCTCTGCACTTGCCTCGCTGCGGGTCGTTCTTCGCGTGTGCATTTGGGATTGCGGGCAGTTTTCCGTTTGCCCCCAGCGGGAGGACGGGCCAGCCCTGCTCCGCCCAGGTGAGCGCGGCGGCCAGCGCGGCGTTCTCCAGAGGCTCAGACATCGCTGTAAGCGCGTCAGGCGGCAACCTCACCACGTCGACACTCCGACCAGGAGAGCAGACAGGAGAGTCATGGCCCCGGACGTAGCGCCGACGACCAGCCAAATTCGTGTGTTGCTTAGGTTGTGGGCGAGAAGCCGGACGGCGAAACCGACACGCCAACGGAGATAGGTGCGGCGCATTCGGCGCTGGGTGACAGCCCTCATGTGGCTTCCGCCTTCGCGGTGCCGGAGTCCGGGGCGAAAAGCAGGTTCAGCAGACGGTGTACGTCGTCAGCGGGCAGGGCACTGACTGCCCAGTGTGTGGTGGGTGTAGTGGCCACCGCATCCTCCTCACGGAGGGGGTGCCAAGAACGACAGAAGCGCACCCCGAATACCGGTGAGGGGAAGCCTTGTGGACGAGCGACGTCCGGGCCGATCCGTTGTCGGATCTTCCACCCTCGTGGGTAATCGATGTGCGCTGGAGGGAGTGCTCACCGGCGGGAGTATTGGCCAACTCCCGCGATCGGAACCGCTGCTCCGACCTTGTGTCGTTCTTCAATTGCGGGGCCGATTCAACCAGGAAGGACTTCCCAGCACAAGTAGGAAGTCCTTCCGGACGTGTCGTCATCGTCCCCAGGAACGCCAAGACCCCACCGACGGGTCTCGATAAGATCTGTAGAGCTTCCCACTCGCGCTCTGCAGTCAGAACACGCCGATGGCACCGGCTTCGCGCCGATGTCCTGCGTCCCCCCTAGTCTCGACGCAAACCTGTGGGGGGAAATTCAAATGAGTCCAATTGTGCACTTTCCGCCGTTCTCGCCTGATCCGCGCGGCAACAAGCTCAAGAAATACAAAGTTGCCAAAACCATGGCCGGCGACCCCGTTGTGCTTCTGTGCGGCCCGAAGGAAATTGCGGACCTGCTTCTCGCCTGGTACGCGAGTTCGTGCTCCAGGATTAGCCTCAGCGACAAGGGAGCTGAGAGCTGGACCGACGCTATTCGGTTCCCGTCCGGAGTACCCGACGGTCTACCTGACTTGCTGCAGCGTTTGCAGGGCTGGCTGACGCTCAGCGCCCGACCTGACGTCAACCTTGGAACGAGCATCGACTGGTTCAAGCGCGCGGACGAGCTGGGCAACCTCGTGAATACTGACATGGGTCGTCGAGTCAATTTCACGAAGTACGCTCCGTATCCGAACGGCTCGAGCTCTCGGCAGGCTCGCGGCGAGCTCTACGATGCCATGGTTGACTTGGTAGAAAACCACCCGGTGTACGCGAGCACCCGACTTGTCACCTCACCTCCGGGTAGCGCGGGGGACGGAAACAGTTTCGGCGAGAGACTCGGCCGGGCCGTCGCCCAGAGGACCGGCAAGCGGTACATCGTCACAACCGGCCCAGCTCGTCCGCCGCAGAAGGAGGAGGGTGAGCGGGTTGTGCGCGACGACTTTGTGCTGTCTGAGAGCGTCAGTGAGCGAATCCTCGTCATTGACGACGTCTTCTACACCGGGATAACGCTCGACGCGACTGCACGCGCCGCACGGCGAGCAGGCGCAACGGAGGTCATCACCCTGACCGCCGCCCGAACACTACGGAGGTGATCGAAGTTGGCTAGCAAGCTTGAGCTTGCTCTCGCGGCGTTCGCCAGTCTCCGGACCCCGTCGCGAATAACTGCCGCGTTGCGTTCCGGAGGGTCGGCAGGCCTGGAGGCAGCTTTCGCCGAGCTCAGCGCGGAGTCGCGTTCAGATGTCCAGCGCAAAGCGATCGCGATGTCTGACGACGGGATTGACGTGGTCATGTTTGGTGACCCGGATTACCCCGCGCAGTTAGTCTTCGGGGCCCGACCGGCCGCACCCGTCATCTTCTTCAAGGGCAATCGGGACCTCCTTTACTCCGAGGGGGTGGGCATGTGTGGGTCACGGAATGTGTCCGCACCCGGGCTCACGGCCGCAAGTAAGTGCGGAGAAACCGTCAGCGGTAAGAAACTCGTTGTCGTGTCGGGTTACGCGAAGGGGGTGGATACAGCCACACACCTCGCCGCACTTCGTACAGGCGGGAGCACCGTCATCGTGTTGGCGGAGGGCTTCGACTACTTCAGAGTGAAACGCGACTTCGCGAAGGACTTCGATGCCGATCGAACCCTCGTCATGTCGCAGTTCGCGCCCTCGCAGACTTGGCAGGCGCATGCCGCAATGGCTCGTAACGCCATCATCTACGGCCTATCCAAGGCCCTCCTTGTTATAGAAGCGGGAGCCCGAGGCGGGACTCTTGCCGCGGGACAAGGTGCGCTCCATGTCGGCAGGCCCGTTCTCGTAGTGGATTTTGGGGACCAGACTCCTGATGGCAACCGGATTCTCCTCGATGAGGGTGCAACGCCCATTCGGACCACCAACGCGCTGAGCGAAGTGCTGGACCGCATCCCTGGTTTCATCAGCAACTCGGAACCCCCAGCTCTGTTCTGACTCATCGCTCTGCGGGCAGTGTTCGTTAGCGCCCTCCGCTAGCTCAGAATCCAATAGACTCCGGGCACTTGCGGAACAGTGGTTCTGCGATTTACCCGGGGGGCAGAGTTGGTTACAGAAGGAGACGACCAGGGCGAAGACGTTCAGAACCCTGACGGTGGTGAGGACTCGTCGCAGGAGCGGGCCGAGGCCGCACCGTCTGACGAAAACAGCGACGGCGGCGCCGGTAAGGGTACGAAGCAGCGGCGCGCCCCGAGTACCCCGAGGGACTTCCCGCGAAAGACACTCGAGGACGCGATACGCGTCCCAACGGCGATCCGAGACAAGAATGGGGGCAACCCCTGGGCGCCGGCAGAAGTGGCAGCAGCTCTCAAGGTGGGTGCGAAGGCCAGCAACTTCTTCTACCTAGCGACGGGTTCTCGAGATTACGGGCTGACCGAGGGCTCGCGAGACTCGCCAGAAATCAGTCTGACTCCACTCGGACGTCGCATTGTGTCACCGACCGATCCGTCCGACTATCAACCCGCCCTGCGCGAAGCCTTCTTCAAGGTGGACGTGTTCCGTAAAGTCTTCGAGCACTACAACGGCAATAACCTCCCCGAGGAACCATTCCTCTCGAACACTCTCCACGACGTTTACCAAGTCGACCGGTCGCTCGTCGCAGACTTCGTCGATCTCTTCCACAAGAACTGCAGGTTCGTCGGATATACCGAAGGCCAAGAGGAGGAGGCACCTGCGTCGGTAGACGCGGGACGGACAGAGACTGTCGCCACGCCGAAGCGCAAGAGCGGCGGAGACCTGGTGTGCTTCGTCGCAATGCCCTTCTCCGAACGTGATCCGGCCCACGCGCCCGGCTTCTTCGACGAAGTCCTCAATTCGGTACTCAGCCCTGCCATCGTTCGGGCCGGGTTCGAGGTGAGGACGGCGAAGCGACAAGGCTCCGACGTAATCCAGCGAACGATCGTCAACGAGTTGCTAGACGCTGACCTCGTCGTCGTCGACCTCACAGAGCACAACCCCAACGTGCTATTCGAGCTAGGCATGCGTCTTCATTCCGGGCTTCCCACCGCGTTGGTCAGAGCAACAGGAACGACACCTATTTTCGACGTCGACCACATGCTTCGGGTCGAGGACTACAGCCCAAATCTCTGGCCGAGTACCGTAGTTCGCGATGTGGAGAAGCTAGCTGAGCACATCAAGGCTGCCTGGGATTCCCGAGAAACCACGTCCACTTACATGGACATTCTCCGTTCCTAGGCCCGTCGCACCCCGCGCCCAACTTTCCGCTCGGGCGGGTCGCCCACAAAGTTTTGACTGTGGGGGACATCAATGGCATCATCTGTTCTCATGACCACCACGAGGAGATCCGTCTTGCAAGAACTTCTATAAGCGCCCTTTGGACCGCACCCGGGAGATGCCCGGGCGGTCGGCGTGGGAGTTTTCATGCAAGACCTGCTCAGCCTCCTCAACGAGGCCCTCCTCCACACTCCGGTGATGGCTGCACTTTTCGTCGCGCACCGCGCGTTGATCAATCTGCGTACCCGAGAATTTGTGACGGACGTGATCGACCGGATGCGGCTTGCGTCTACTTTGGGACGCCTCGAAAAGCTCGGCGCATCGAAGAAGGAGCTGCGCAAGGTGCTTCGGGCTGATCACGCCGCCCGGGTCGGCCGTTCCCCCTGAATGCTCCTCCGTGCAAGCCGGTACTGCGGGGGCGAACGTAGACCCCCGGAGCCCTGAAGCTAGGGTCCGGGGGTTCTAGGTCACGGGAGTGGCGCGCGTCATTCCTGAATCAAGCCGGGCCGAGGCGCACCCAACATCAAACTCATCTGAGCCGCCGCCTCGGTGAACGTCACAATGAGTCCCTTGGCGTGCCCAATGTCGGGTGCCGCCTTCGCCTCGAGCGCCGTGTAGGACTCATAGCCTTTACCGTTCGCGGCGAGCGCTTGATTGAGTGCCAACCGATCACGCGGTGCCAACGACGACCCCAGCTGGTCGAGAATCCGCTCCGCCTCATCCATGATCCGGTCCGCGAGCCTCGCGCGCCGTAAACGGGCGTACTCACTCTGAACACCACGTGCCTTAGCCATCGCCTCGGGCGTTCCATTCGAGCCCGAACCCGTGCGCGCAAACTCCAGCCCCTCCGTATCCCGCACCACCCGCGAAACCGTGGCGGGATGCACGCCCACCTCGCGCGCGATGGCAGGCCGAGTCCCACCGGCTCGTACCAACTCGACAATGCGCGCCTCGACCCTCGGGTCGGTCTTGTTACCCGGCGTAGCCATCCGGCCACCTCCTAGAACGTGGGTGAGCGCCGAGCATTTAGCCCGACGCCCACCACTGATTAGTTGCGCTGTGCCTTCGCGATCCGGTCGAGGCGGGCCACTTCCTCGTCCAGCACGAGCCCGTCGATGAAGTGGTCGTCCGCGTCGCTGATGACCGTGGCCGCCTCCGGATCCACCTGGTAGAGCTCGCTAACCGTGTTGATCGACACGGCCCCCTCGAGCGCCTCTGCGATCAGCTTGCGCCAGACCGCCTCCACCTGGTCCCGAGCCTCCGCCGCCGCGATGCCTCGGGCACCCGCGTGGCCCAGCGACGCCAACCGGTCCACCACCATCTCGCGGATGTAGTCGAGGTGCGCCTGCGGGTTGATGGACTGCGACACCTCGGGGAGCAGTTCGGCGTTCGCAGCGATAGCCACCAGTCGCTGAACCGAGGCACCCGCGACGACCTGTTCGATGGTCCGGCCCATACCAAGCAGCTGGCGGGTCATATCCCACTCGCGGCCCTGCACCGCCACCTGGTCAGCGTTCGTCGGCTGCAGCGACGCGAGCAGCTTCTGGCGAGCACCAAGGGTGGGCGGCGTGTTGTCGAAGTTGCCCGGGATCGACTGGTGGGCTGGGCCGCGCGCGGCCAGAGCGGTACGCGCGTTCTCGATCAGTTCGATCCGGCGGCGGGTCACCGCGCTGTTGGTGAAGTTCGGGTCCGCGAACTTGAGCGCCTCAGCGAGCGAGCGCCGGTAAGTCGCGTACGCCTCGGCGAATTCGGAACCGTGGGTGTTGCGGTAGTTCTCGAACGTGCGGAGGTGCTCCGAGTGCTGCTCGGGGTTGCCGCCGGGAACGATTGCGTCAGTAGTGATAGGCAAGGTGTCCTCCTCAGGACTTTCTGGGTGGGCCGTAACGGCCCTGGGTGACCCGGCGATCGGTTGCCGCCGGGGGCTTGGGAGCCCGCGCTAAGCGGCAACTTTCTGGGTCGTGACGGACCAGGAGAACGGTGGGAGCACCGGCGGGAGGGCCAGTAGGCGCGAGGGGTCGGACGATCGTGGCGACCGCGTACTCGGCCGTCGCCGCCCCCCGTTCGTCGAGGAAGAGCGCACCTGCCCGCGCCGACGTGAGGAAGGGAAGAGGGGGCGTCGACGGACCCGAGGCGCGGTGAGGGAAGGAAGGCATGTTGTTCTCCAGGGGTAGAGGTGGGGAGGGATGACTCCGCGGGCCGACGGCGAGCGGAGGGCGCGGTCGCGCGGGACCGCGGGTCAGGGGAAGGCGTTCGATCGGACGATGCCGAGCACCAGCGGGATGACGGCGAGAAGGAGGAACGCGGGAAGGGTGCAGACGGCGAGCGGAAGCAGCAGCCGTGTCGACAGCCGCGCTGCGGCCGTCCGCCCCTCGGTGCGCGCGCGGTGGCGGGCGAGCCACGCGTCGCCGCGCAGCAGTTCGACGGCGGGGACACCCGCACGGGTCGCCAGATCGAGCGTCCGCCGCACGGCCGCTGTCGCCTGATCCTCCTCCCCGACGTCGACGAAACCGCCCATGAGCGTGCTCGCTCGGTCGACTGACACTCCCGCCGACAGCGCGACGGCCCACAGCTCCGGCTCCAGACCCGGGATCCGTTCGGGCGGGCGAGCTCGGCGCGCGAGCGCTCTCGTCCACAGTCGCGCCCCGACCATGAGGACGCCCCCGCTGACCAGGCAGGGCGGTCCGAGGGGATCGGTGACGAGGATGCCCACGGGGTCGAACCCCATCGCGTACCCCATCGGCACCCCGAGCACGGGCAGCCAGCCGAGCAGCCGGGCGGTCGAGGTGGGCTCGGCCAGCGCGACGGCCACATCGGCCGACACCTCCGAGACATCGCGCAGCGCCACGACAGCCCCGCGCAGCGTCTCGGCGAGGGGCGCTCCGGTCTCGACCGCGACGCTCCAGATCGCCCCGACCCCGACCCAGGAGCCGCCCGCGGCGACCAGCACGGGTCCGACGTCGACGCCGCGTCGCGCGGCCGCCGCCGCGGCGTTCACGACGGCACCGCCTTCGGCCGCGAGATGCGACCACGCCGCCGCCGGCGCGGAGCCCCCGGCCATGAGCGTCGACAACCGCGCGATGGTCTCGATCGCGTCGTCGTCCGCGGCCGGACGGGCGGAGGGCCGCGTCACTCCCACTCCCGCGCCTCGATCAGCAGTCGACCGTCGCGTATCGCGGGTCTCCCCCACGCCGCGACACGGCGGCGTCCGGCGACACGCTCCACGTGCACGATCGCCGCGATCGCCCCCACCGTCTGCCGCGCCACCGCCCCGGCATCCATCCCCGCGAGAGCGCCCAGGGCCTCGAGCCGAGGCGCGACGTCGACCAGGCTGTTGGCATGGAGCGTTCCGGCTCCCCCGTCGTGGCCGGTGTTCAACGCGAGCAGCAGCTCGCGCACCTCTTCACCGCGCACCTCGCCGATCACGAGCCGGTCGGGCCTCATGCGCAGCGCCTCGCGCACGAGACGCGACACGGGGATGCCTTCGACGCCTTCGATATTGGCCTGGCGCGCTTCGAGCGCGACGTGGTGGGGATGAGCGGGTCGCAGCTCGGCGACCTCCTCGATCGTCACGATGCGCTCGGTCTCGGCGACGCAGCCCAGGAGAGCGGCGAGGAGAGTGGTCTTCCCAGCCCCCGTCGCGCCGACGATCAACAGGTTGTCGCGCCGGGCGACGAGACCCTCGAGCCGGGCCCTCTGCGCGGCGTCGAACATGCCGGCGCCTTCGAGCCTCGCCATGTCGGGCGAGGACCACACCGGCACGCGCACCGAGATGGACGTCCCGGTCGCGGCGACGGGCGCGAGCACCGCGTGCACGCGCACCCCTCGCGCCCACCTCACGTCGACGCACGGAGAGGCGTCGTCGAGGTGCCGCCCTCCGCGCGCGATGAGGCGGACGGCGAGTCGTCGCACCTCGGCCTCGCTCGCCCGCCACGACGGCACGCGGACGATGCCGTCTCCGCGGTCGACGAAGAGGCCCCGATCGCCGTTGACGAAGAGATCGGTGACCGTGGGGTCGTCGAGGAACGGGCGGAGGAACGCCAGCGCAGCGTCGTCGCGATCCGCGTCCGTCGCGTCGATGACGGACGGAGCGGGGAGGGAGGAAGTCGACATGACGACGACCGTAGGGACCGATCGACCGCGCCCGCCGACCGGATCGGTCGATCGGTGGACAGACGGAGCGATGACTCATCTGGGGAGGAACCCCGCGCCTCGTCGCGCGGGAGGACCGTCCGAAAATGAAGGGGGCGGCATCCCTACAGTGGGGGGCGAGGGATGCCGCCACGCGCCGGGGAAAATTGGGGGGCTCCCCCGACGCGGTGCCGGAAGCGATGTTCGGGCGGTAGACAGCGTACGCGCGCCGGAGGGCGCCACCAACTTTCCGGACCGATGCATCGCGATATATCAGTTGTTTCCCCGCTGCAACGACCGACCACGGCGATGCCAACTATCGGAGGTGGCCCGTGTCGGAGGGTGTCGCTAGCGTGACCGTCGTGACGACGCTGCGCATGGGCGCCGGCGTCCGTGAACGCGAAGGAGCGCCGCGATGAGCAGCCAGATCGACCACCTCCTCAACGAGACCCGCCGTTTCGCCCCGTCGGCCGCATTCGCCGACGCTGCGATCGGCGACCGCGAGCTCTACGAGCGCGCCGCAGCCGACCGCGAGGGCTTCTGGGCCGACCAGGCACGGGAGCTGCATTGGCACACCCCCTTCACGAAGGTGCTCGACTGGTCGAACCCGCCCTTCGCCGAGTGGTTCGCCGACGGCGAGCTCAACGTCGCCTACAACTGCCTCGACCGCCACGTCGAGGCCGGCAACGGCGATCGCATCGCCCTGCGCTGGGAGGGCGAGCCGGGTGACACCCGCAACGTGACGTACGCCGAGCTCACCGACGAGGTGAAGCGTCTGGCGAACGTGCTGACCGACCTCGGCGTCGAGAAGGGCGACCGCGTCGCGCTGTACCTGCCGATGATCCCCGAGGCGATCTCGTCGATGCTCGCGGTGGCCCGTATCGGCGCGGTGCACTCCGTCGTCTTCGGCGGGTTCTCGGCCGACAGCCTGCGCGCGCGCATCGACGACGCCGGAGCGAAGGTCGTGATCACGGCCGACGGCGGCTGGCGTAAAGGAAAGGTGTCGCCGCTGAAGCCCGCGGTCGACCAGGCCCTGGCCGATCGCAACGGGTCGGGCGTCCAGGAGACGGTCGAGCACGTCGTCGTGGTCAAGCGCGGCGGCAACGAGGTCGAGTGGACCGATGAGCGCGACCTCTGGTGGCATGACGTCGTGCCCCAGGCGTCGGGCGAGCACGAGGCCGAGGCCTTCCCCGCCGAGACGCCGCTGTTCATCCTCTACACCTCCGGCACGACGGGGAAGCCGAAGGGCATCCTGCACACCTCGGGCGGATACCTGACGCAGGCGGCCTTCACGAACCGGGTCGTCCACGACGTGCACCCCGAGACCGACGTGTACTGGTGCACCGCCGACATCGGCTGGATCACCGGGCACACCTACGTCACCTACGGCCCTCTCGCCAACGGCGCCACTCAGCTCCTCTACGAAGGCACCCCCGACGCACCGCACCCCGGACGCTGGTGGGAGCTCATCGAGAGGCACAAGGTGTCGATCTTCTACACCGCGCCGACCGCGATCCGGTCCTTCATGAAGATCGGACGCGACGTTCCGCAGAAGTTCGACCTGTCGTCCCTGCGCCTGCTCGGATCGGTCGGTGAACCGATCAACCCCGAAGCGTGGGTCTGGTACCGCGAGATCATCGGCGCCGACGAGACGCCCATCGTCGACACCTGGTGGCAGACCGAGACCGGCGCCATCATGATCTCGGCTCTGCCGGGCGTCACCGAGACGAAGCCGGGCTCGGCGCAGGTGCCCGTGCCCGGCATCTCGATCGCCGTCGTCGACGACGCGGGCGAACCGGTGGGCAACGGCAGCGGAGGACTCCTCGTCGTCACGGAGCCCTGGCCGAGCATGCTGCGCGGCATCTGGGGCGACCCCGACCGCTACCGCGAGACGTACTGGGAGAAGTTCGCCGACAAGGGCTACTACTTCGCCGGCGACGGCGCCCGCCTCGACGACGACGGCGACGTGTGGCTTCTCGGCCGCGTCGACGACGTCATGAACGTCTCGGGGCACCGCCTCTCGACCGCCGAGATCGAGTCGGCCCTGGTCGGCCACGAGGGCGTCGCCGAAGCGGCCGTGGTCGGCGCGAGCGACGAGACCACGGGTCAGGCGGTCGTCGCCTTCGTCATCATCAAGAGCCGCTACCTCAAGCAGAACCCCGTCGAAGGGCTCGGCGACGAGCTGCGCAAGTGGGTCGGCCAGCAAATCGGCCCGATCGCCCGCCCGCGCGACGTCTACATCGTGGGAGAACTGCCCAAGACGCGCTCGGGCAAGATCATGCGCCGCCTCCTCCGCGACGTCGCCGAAGGCCGCGAGGTCGGCGACACCACGACCCTGGCCGACACCGCCGTCATGAGCGTCATCAGCGCCCAGGTGAAGTGAGCAAGATCCCGGATGCCGTGACCCATGGCATCCGGGATCTTCTCTTTCCGACGCGGATCAGGCGCGGTGAACGAGCCGGTGGTCGACACGGGCGACGACGAACGCCAGGAGGGCGCGCACGGCCGGGAAGATGCCCGCGACCCAGATGACGGATGCCACCGCGTCGCCGACGTAGTGCACGCCGATGTACACCACCGACAGCATCATCGCGGCGACCAGCACGACGCCCACTCCGATCGCCAGGGCGCGCCAGCGGGTCGCCCACGACACGCAGATCAGCGCCGCGGCGAAAGCGGCGACGAAAGCGACATGGCCGCTCGGGAACGACGGGTCGGCCGTCGCCCCGACGGCGTTCACCACCTGCTCCGACAGGCCGGGGCGGGGCCGCTCGACGACGAGCTTGATCGCTTCGGCCGAGCCCCAGGTGAGCGCGATCGTCCCGGCGAACGCGAGCGCCACCTGCCAACGACGCGTCGCGAAGCCGACGACCGCCGTCGCCACGACCATGATCCCCGCCGCCGAGACCGGTTTGACCGCACGATAGAACCCCTCCGCGATTGCACCGAGGGCACCGAGGTGCGAGCGGTGCACGGCACGGGAGAGCGCGACATCGAGCGGCACGAGCCGCAGGAGGAAACCGACAGCGACGAGCACGAGCACGGTGGCCACGGCGGTGAGCACCAGCCGCCGCGGGTGGGCGGCGGGGGCCAGGAAGGGGTTCGAGGCGGCGGCGGACGACGCGCCCGGCACGACGGAGGTGGTCATGAGCACGAATGATCCTCCCCGTCACTTCAGAATCTGCCGTGACCGGCGAGCGGCGGGACGACGAAGGGGACGCCCCGACACGCGGGACGCCCCCTTCGATCCGGATGCCGAGGAGTCGGCATCCGGAGATCCGGTCACGCGACCGA
Organism: Microbacterium sp. che218; assembly: GCF_040436305.1. Taxonomy (NCBI): domain Bacteria; kingdom Bacillati; phylum Actinomycetota; class Actinomycetes; order Micrococcales; family Microbacteriaceae; genus Microbacterium; species Microbacterium sp. che218. Next base: position 3,263,492 of record NZ_AP031501.1, on the reverse strand, counting down.
GAAGACCACCTCGACCTCGACGGGGCTGTCGAGCGGGAGCACCGGCACGCCCACGGCGGAGCGCGCGTGCGCCCCGGCCTCGCCGAACACCTCGCCGAGGAACTCGCTCGCACCGTTGATGACGCCGGGCTGCCCGGTGAATTCGGGGACGGATGCCACGAAGCCGGTCAACTTCAGCACTCCGGTGAGATTGTCGACGCCCCCGACGAGCGCTGCGGCCGCCGCGATCGCGTTCAACGCGCACTGACGGGCGTGGGTCTTGGCATCCGCGGGGCTGACGAGCCCGTCGGTCTCGCCGACCTTGCCGGTGGCGGGGAGTGCCCCCTGCACCATCGGAAGCTGGCCCGAGGTGTAGACGAGGTCGCCGTGACGCTTCGCCGGGATGTACGAGGCCACGGGCGGGACGACCGCCGGCACCTCGACGCCCAGAGCGGCCAGACGCTCGGAGACGCTCACTGCTGCCCCTCGAACTGCTTGGCGGCGGTCTCGGCAGCGCCGAGGCCCGCGTTCGCGGCGCCTCCGCCGGTGGGACGCTTCAGATAGGCGACGAGTCCGCCCTCGGGGCCGGTCACCACCTGCACGAGCTCCCAGCCCTGCTTGCCCCAGTTGTTGAGGATCGCGGCGGTGTTGTGGATCAGCAGCGGCGTGGTGAGGTACTCCCACGTGATCATCTCGGGCTCCCGGAGGTTGCTCGGAGCGCGCAGCATCTGCGCGCGGGGGCGGACGCGTACGCGCGCAGGGCGCACCTTCGAGGCATCGCCCAGCAACGTCGCTTATCCTCAAGCCTATGCCCGAGAACAAACGAACGGCTAGCGGTGCCCTCGGCGGCATCGTCGGCCTCGTCGGCCTGAGCGCGGTCGCCGGACTCCTCGTCACCGCTGCCGTGACGCCCGCCATCGCCGTCTCCGGCGCGGCGGCCTCCAGCGCCATCACGATCTTCGACAACATGCCGAGCTACCTGCAGCCCGACGAGCTGATGCAGCCGACGACGCTGATGGCCGGCGACCAGGTCCTGGCCAAGTTCTACGACCAGAACCGCTCCCCGGTCACCTTCGACCAGGTCAACCCGGTCATGTACGACGCGATCCTCTCCTCCGAGGACCCGCGCTACTACCAGCACGGCGGTGTCGACCTCATCGGTACGACCCGCGCTCTGCTCAGCAACGCCTCGGGCGGCGAGACGCAGGGTGGATCCTCGATCAGCCAGCAGTACGTCAAGAACGTGCTCGTGCAGCGCTGCGAGCGCGACGCCCGTGCGATCCCCGCCGTGGAGGCGACGGACAACACGCCGGCGGTCGAAGCCAAGAGCCGCGACGAGGTTCTGCAGGCGTGCGCGCTCGAGGCGATCCAGTCGGACGGTGCCGCGGGCTACCAGCGCAAGCTCCAGGAGATGCGCTATGCGGTGCAGCTCGAGAAGGAGTACACGAAGGATCAGATCCTCCTCGGCTACCTCAACATCGCCAACTTCGGCGGAACCACGTACGGCATCGACGCCGCCGCGCGGTACTACTTCAACACTCCCGCCGCGAACCTGACCGTCGGGCAGTCCGCGATCCTCGCCGGCATGGTGCAGAACCCCAACCGCTTCCGCATCGACCTGCCTACCGGCAGCATCAGCGACGGCGAGACCGCCTACAACAAGGCTCCCGACGGCTCGATTGACGACGTCGACCAGGGCACCATCCAGGCGCTGTACACGCTGCGCGACAACGGCGAGATCACTCAGGACCAGCTCGTCGCCGCCGCCGACGGCTACAGCGAGACCAAGGGCCGCCAGCTCTACGTGCTGAGCCGCATGGAGGCCGACGGCAAGATCACCCACGAGCAGTACGTGGCGTCCGCCGTCGAGCCGATCGCCCCGGCGATCACCCCGACGACCCAGGGCTGCTCCGCCTCGGCCGCCCCGTACTTCTGCCAGTACGTGGTCTCGACGATCCTGAACTCCCCCGCGTTCGGCGAGGGAACCGACGACCGCGTCAACGCGCTTCGTCAGGACGGTCTGACGATCCAGACGACGCTCGACTGGAACGTGCAGAACGCCGCTCAAGAGACCATGAGCGAGAACGCGCCGACCAACCTCGACCCCGCGCGCTACGACAATCTGAAGTTCGGTGCCACGGCGGTCAGCCTCGAGGCCAAGACCGGCCGTGTTCTCGCCCTCGCCCAGAACACCAAGTTCACGCAGGACCCGAGCCTCGCCGACTCCGACCCCTCGTACAGCTCGATCGTCTTCGCCGGCGATTCCGACAACGGCGGATCGATCGGCTTCAGCGCCGGATCGACGTTCAAGCTCTTCACCCTCATCGACTGGCTCGAGAAGGGTCACTCGCTCAACGAGACGCTGAACGGTCGTCTGCAGCCGGTCCCCAACATGAAGAACTCGTGCCAGGGTCCGTGGGTCAACACCACGAAGTACACGATCAACAACTTCAACGAGAGCCGCGGCTACGTGGGAACGCCGATGATGTTCACGCGCGACTCGCTGAACACGGGCTACCTCGCCATGGCCGCCGAGCTCGACCTCTGCGACGTCGCCAACGTCGTGAAGAAGATGGGTGTGAAGACCGGCGACGGCAAGGAGATCTTGATGGCGAACGCCAACGAGGTCATCGGTAGCGACAACATCTCGCCGATCGCCATGGCCGGCGCCTTCTCGACGGTCGCCAACGGCGGCACGCGCTGCCCCGCGAAGGTCATCGACAAGGTGACGGCGGCCGACGGCTCGGAGCGCCCCATCCCCGACCTGCAGTGCGAGACCGCATTGACCCCCGAGATCGCGGCGACCGCGGCGTACGCCCTCCAGGGCGTCATGCAGGGTGGCGGAACGGGTTCGCAGGCCAATCCCGGTGACGGCACCCCCGTGCTCGGCAAGACCGGTACGCACGAGGCCCACGAGACCTGGATGATCGAGTCGTCGACCAACGTCACGACCGCTGTCTGGGTCGGCAACTGGGACGGCGGCACCGTCAGCCTCTTCCAGAAGTTCGCCAACGGACTGCAGCTCAGCGACATGCGCTACCGACTGGCACGCGACGTGCAGCGCGCGGCAGACGACGTCTACGGCGGCGACCGCTTCCCCGACCCGGCGAGCAACCTGCTGCGCACGCAGCAGCGCGACCTCCCGAACGTGGTCGGCCAGAGCATCGACAGCGCGACCTCGACGTTGCAGAACGCCGGCTTCCGCGTGACGGTCGGCGACCCGATCGATTCCGAGCTCGGCGGTGACCGCGTGGCCGCGCAGAACCCCGGTGGCGGCTCCGCCCCCGCCGGTTCGCAGATCACCCTGAGCCCCGGCAACGGGAAGGGCGGCACCGTGCCCGACGTGATCGGCCGCAGCATCAACGCCGCGCAGAACGATCTCAAGAACGCCGGTTTCACCAACTTCTCGATCGGCGACTGCAAGAAGAGCGACAAGGCCCCCGACGGCGGCCAGGTCACCGCCAGCAACCCCACCGGTGGCACCGCGGCGAACAAGGACACCCCGGTCGTGCTGAACGTCAGCGCGAAGGACTGCCCGTGAGCCGCGCCTCCCGCGTCGCCGCCCTCGCACCCCTCGGGGTCGCGGGGGCGGCCGCTGTCGGGGCGACCGTGTGGGGGATGGGCGTCGAGCGCTACCTCTTCACGGTGCGGTACCACGCCCTGCGCGTGCTTCCGAAGGGCGCGGAACCGATTCGCGTGCTGCACGTCTCCGACGCGCACATGGCGCCCTGGCAGCACCGCAAGCAGGAGTGGATGGCGCGCCTGGCCGACCTCTCCCCCGACCTCGTCGTGAACACGGGAGACAATCTCGGTCATCGCGACGGACTCACCGGCATCCGGACCGCCTTCGCTCCCCTGCGCGGCGTCCCGGGACTCGTCGTGCACGGCTCGAACGACTACCAGGAACCCGCGCCGCGCAATCCGCTGCGCTACTTCCTCGGACCGTCGGGGCACGTTCCCGCTCACAAGCACCTCGACATCGACGCCCTCGATCGCTTCTTCACCGACGACCTCGGATGGAAGGTCCTCGACGACACGGCTGTCTCGCTCGAGGTGAAGGGCACGCGGATCACGGCCTTCGGCGTGAACGACGCGCACCGCAACTGGGATCGGCCCGAGCTCATCCCCCCGGTCGTCTCGAGACTGGATGCCGGCGACCTCACCCTCGGTGTGATGCACGCCCCCTACCGGCGCACCCTCGACGCCTTCACCTCGTTCGGAGCCGACGTGCTCCTGGCCGGTCACACCCATGGCGGACAGGTTCGCATCCCCTTCAGCAGCAAGGCGCTGGTGTCGAACTGCGACCTCCCCCTCGACCAGGCGCGCGGCCTGAGCGAGTGGACGCACGACGGGCGAACGGTGCCGTTGAACGTCAGCGCCGGTCTCGGGCACTCCATCTACGCCCCCGTGCGCTTCGCGTGCCGGCCGGAGGCCACGCTGCTGACGCTGCTGCCTCGCTGACCGCTTCTGCACAACCCGACAACGGATCGATCCCTCCACGGATCGGTCCGTTCTCGCATCGGCGGCGATCACGTGTCACGCAAGATCGAGTCTCTTCCAACCGAAGGGACTCGCATGCAGCACTCACCACCTCCGTCACGGCGGCGTCGAGCGGCGTTCGCCGCCGCCGTCGCCGTGCTCCTCGGCGCGGTCGGCCTCGCGCCCGCCGCGCACGCCGCCGACCAGGGCACCGGCTTCGGCACCTGGGCGCCGTTGTCGTCCACGGGTTGGCACGGATCGATGCGCGTCGGCGACGTGCACACGTACTGCATCCACCCGGGGCTGCCGGTGGCGACCGGTGACACGACCGACCACGGCGAATCCTCCGACGTCGAGGGACTGACCCCCCAGCAGCTGGTCTCGATCAACCACCTCGTCGGCGCCTACGGTCAGACCGACGACCCGGTGCAGGCGGCGAGCGTCGGCTGGGCGGTCAAGGCGATCGTCGACCGCGACACCACCCTGCATTCGTGGGGCTACACCGGTGACGATCTGCGCGGCGCCATCGACCACATCATGCGGCGGGCCAGCCCCGAGCACAACGTCGCGGTCCAAGACCTCGCTCTGACCTACCTCGCCGAGGCCGAGGCGATGGCGGTCCCCCGCGTCGGCGGAACGCTGACCCTCACGACGCAGGCCGACGATCCCACCCGCGGTACGGTGACCGCCGACGTCGACCCCACGGCATCCGGCACCCTCCGCCTCGAGAACGCCGTGTTCGCCGATACGGGCGCGGCGGAGCGCTCCGGCGTCGTGGGCGGCATCGCGTATGCGATCTCCGCCCCGGTTCCCGCCTCCACCGACGGGCACCCCTACACGGTCCGTGCGAAGGGGACGTTCTCGGTCGAGACCGCGGCCATCCGCTCCTACAGCACCCCCGGTCAGCAGGAATCGGCCGGGCCCGCACGCCCCACGACCTTCGAGCTGACCGCCGAAGACGCCACGACGCGCCCCGTGCGCTTCGTGCCGCACATCTCCACCTCCGCGCACCTGCAGAACGGACGATTCGTCGACGAGGTGACCGTGTCGAGCGACGGGCCGTGGCCGCGTCACGAGGACGGCTCGTTCGTCGTCATCACGGCGACGGCCGACGTCTTCGCAACCAGCTCGTTCCCGGCCGAATCCGACGAGATCCCCGAGGGGCTGGACCCCGTCGGCCACCTCGAGCTCCGCACCGATCCGGACACGGGGGGCGGCGTCTACCGGGTGCAGAGCGACGCCCTTCCCGGCCCCGGCGTGTACACCGCCGTCTGGCGCATCGACCGCAGCGCGCAGGATGCCGAGACCATGCCTCACCTCGCTCCCGGCTTCGTCTTCGTCGAGAGGTTCGCCTCCCCCTCTCAGACGGCGCAGTTGGCCGTTCCTCCCCCGGTGCGGGTGGTCCCCACCCCCGCGGCGAGCACGCCGCCTCCTGCGACTCCGAGTCCGACGGCGGCGGCCCCCGCCGCCCTGGCCGCGACCGGGATGTCGGCGGCGACGATCGGCGGCACCGGAGGCCTCGCCGCCGTCGTCCTGGCGATGGGGGCCGCCGCGTACTGGATCGCCCGGCGGCGAGGCACTCCGCGCACCTGATCCCGCGCGAACGGCCTCGATCATGACGCGCCCGGGTCCTGCCGTGGTTCGGAGCATCCGCTTCGACAGGGTAGACTTTTCAAGTTGCAACGGGGTGTGGCGCAGCTTGGTAGCGCGCGTCGTTCGGGACGACGAGGCCGCAGGTTCAAATCCTGTCACCCCGACCACAACAGAGGAGGCCCTCCGCGGGATCGCGGGGGGCCTTCTTGCTGTCCGGCGTGCGGATGCTCTTCGCGTCGTCGGCTCGAGCCTCACCGCGCGGGGGGCGGAGAATCGCTCGTCGTCACGAAGATCGGCGACGTCGAGACCTCCTGCGTCGAGGACGCCGCGGTACCGGTGACCGCGGCCAGGCGCGCCCCGTCGATGCTCGTCACCGTCAGATAGGCCTTGCCCGTCGCCGGGAGCGTCACCGACGTCGTCGAGGTGTCCGCCGACGACCGGGCCGTGCGCCACATCACGCGGGTGGTGGCCCCCTTGTCGTTCGTGAACACGTACGACTGCACGTCGCCGGAGAGCGTGTCCGTGCGCACGTAGTGGAAGTCGTCGAGTTGCGACCGCAAGACGTAGAACGCGATCGCGGCCTTCTTCGGCTGGAACCCCTTGACGTTGTCCGTCGCCTGACGGAACAAGCCGAAGTTGTATTCCGTCTCGGTCGGGCCGTAATCGAGCGCCTGGTACCAGTTGACGAGAGCGATCTGCGGGCTCGCCTGCGGCGCGATGAAACTGTAGATGAGTCGATCGGCCTGCTGTTCCTCGGTACCGACCTTCGCGGGGTTGCCCTTCTGCTCGGTGGAGATCGACCACCCGACCTCCGTCATGTAGAGCGGCTTGCCGGCGCCGCGGTTGTTCTTCTTGATCAACCGCGTGATCTCGTCGGCGACCTCGCCCAGGCGCTGCGGCGTGAGCCCGTAGGGGTGGTACGAGAAGGCGTCCCCGTAGGCGACTCCCCCCGCCGAGAAGAAGTCGCGCCACCAGTCGAGGCTGACGCCCGCGAGTCCCCCGGCGACGATGACGACGTTCGGATGCCGTGACTTCACGAACGGATAGACGACCTTGGCGATGTCGAGATAGCAGGCCGCCGTCGCGCCACAGGCGCTGTTGTTCGTGCCGTTGAATTCGTTGAGCATCTCGACGGTCGTGACGTGCGGATGCGCGGTGAGGAACGCGTCGATGTACTTCGCGTAGGCGCGGATCGCCTCGGGTGACGAAGGGAGGCGGCCCCCGTCGTACAGCGGATTGCCGCTGCCGGCCGTCCAGACGAGCGACATGTCGTTCTGATCGTCCTCGTCGAGCGTGCGCTGGATCGACGGCGGTGTCGAGTACTCGCCGGCCGACAGCTCGAACTGGCTCCAGTACACCGAATCGCGCCGCGACGAGAAGCCGAGCCCCTTCAGCATCGGGATCAAGCGGTCCATGTTGACGCTGTAGACGCTGTTCGGGTGCGCGCTCAGCGTCTGCACGCTGTAGTAGCGATCGTCCGCGGGGGCGGGGCCGGTGACCCCGAACGCGGCGGTGACGTCTCCATCGGACGGCGAGGAGAGGGTGACCGTGTAATAGCCGGTCGGTATCCGCTGCGCGACGTCGATGGTGAGGGAGCCGTTGTCGGGCTCGGCGGTGCCGGAGACCACCTCGTGACCGCCCTCGTCGGCCACGCTCCACGTCACGCTTGCGCTGGCCCCCGACACGGCGAACGACACCGCCCCCGGGTCGGAGAAGATGAGCGTCGGATTCTCGAGGACGAGACGCGACGACGAGCTCACGCGCTGGACTGCGAACGTGAGGACGAGCGCGGCGACGACCAGGGCCGCCACGACGAGAACGATCGTGGTCGCCCACGCTGCGCGTCGGGTTCTCATCCGTTGCATCCTTCGCGGGCTCCGTCGGGCACGTCAGCTCATCGTAATCGTGCGACGAGTCGGCGCCGTCCCCACGCGCCCGCGCGCGCCGGCCGCGCGGTCGCGGGAACGAAAGCGCCCCCGACACCTTCCGAAACGGGAAGGCGCCGGGGGCGCTGGCTCATCGACCTCAGCGGGCCGAGCGGCGCACCTTGCGGTAGCCGAGGGCACCGAAGCCCGCGAGCAGGAGTGCCGCGGCACCCCATGCGAACGGAGCCACGTCGCCCATGCCGGTCACGGCGAGGCCGCCACCGTTGCCGCCGTTGCCGGCTCCACCGTTACCGGCGCCACCGTTGCCGTTGCCGCCCGGAGCGGGGGTGCCGCTCGGGGAGGGCGAGGGCGCCGGAACTGCTGCGACGGCGAAGCTGACCGTGGCGCTGCTGGAGACGCCCTCGACGGTCTGGGTCGCGACGACCGCGTAGGAGCCCTCACCGAGGGCGGCGGGCAGCACGATCGACCAGGTGCCGTCTTCGTCGACAGTGGTCTCGCCGACCTTGGCGTCGTTGATCGTCACGACGACCTTCGCACCGGCGACACCGGTGCCCGAGACCGAGGTGGGAACGGCCGCGCCGCTGTAGGTGGCGCCGTCCTGGATGCCCGAGATGGTGGGAGCCGACGGAGCGACCGTGAACGACGAGGTGGCCTCGGCGGAGGTCTGCCCGTCACGCGCCTGAACGGCGGTGACCGAGTAGGTGCCGATGCCGAGGTCGGTCTTGACCGACCACTGCCCGCTGGCCGAGACCTTCGCGGTGCCGGTGGCGTCGCCGCTCAGCGTCACCGTGGCGCCGGCGAGGCCGGTGCCCGAGATGGCGGTGAGCTCGTTCTCGACGATCGAGCCGTCGACGGGCGAGACGATGACCGGGGCCTCCGCCTTGACGACGACCGACGCGTCGACCTTGGCCGAGGTGTTGTAACCGTTGACGGCCTGCAGCGAGAAGTCGTAGTCGCCCAGCTTGTCGGGGGCCGGGAAGCTCCAGTTGCCGGAGCCGTCGGTGGTCGCCTCGAAGGCATCGCCCACGGCGGGGGTGACCTTCACGGTCGAGCCCGCGGGCGCGGTGCCCGAGATTTTGCCGCCCACGGCGACCGTTCCGCCGTCGGCCGGGGTCGTGAGAACGGGAGCGTCGATCTTCAGCGCGACGGTGTAGCCACCGGTGCGCTCGAGGCCGGCCTGGAGGTCGGCGGCCCACATGAAGGAGCCCGTCGCGGGGTCTCCACCCGAGACCACGCCCACGGCGGTTTCGCCCTGGAACACGGCGCCGCCTGAGTCACCGCCGGCGACGGTGCCGGGGGCACCCTCGACCGCGAATCCGTAGACCCAACGGACCTCGTCCTCTTCCTGGACCTGCATCCAGCCCTCGGCCGTGACGGTGCCGCTGGTGAGACCGGTCGTACGACCCGACTTCGACGCTGACGTGTTCAGCTGGGCCTTGCCCACGGCGCGCACGTCGGTGGTCGACTCCGACAGATCGCTCGTCGTCGTCCAGTCGGTGATCTCGGGGAGCAGATCGAGCGTGACGTTGGTCACGTCGATGGTCGCGATGTCGACCGACGAGGCGTTGCCGTTGGCGCCCTCGCTGTTGCCCGGGCCGCCGAACTGCGAGAAGCCGAGGGTTCCGAGCGGAGCAGCGATCGCGGGCTGGGTGCCGCCGGCGGCCTGGTCGCGGGAGGGGACGGTGAGGAAGCTCTGCGTGAGAGTGCCGTCGGCGTTGCAGTGGCCGGCAGTGATGACGGCGGGGTCGCCCTCGGGGGTCCAGCCGCTGAAGCCGACCGAGCACAGGGCGCCCGAGGTGGCGTCGATGGGCGAGATGTAGCCCGCACCGCCGACGACGTCGGTGGCGGCCAGGGCCGAGATCTTGCCGATGTTCTTGACCACGACGTTCGAGGTGGAGTCGACGAAGGCCTTGGCCGTGCCCTCGAGCTCGGCCTCGTCGGTCGAGGTGAAGATCACGACGTTGCCGGAACCGTCTTTCGCGACGCCCTCGACCTGGTCGTTCTCGGTCATCAGCTTCTTCGCCGTGGAGTCGAACTGGGGTCCCGAGGTCGGGGCGGTGGACTCCGCCTCACCGGCGAAGGCGACAGCCGGGGCCAGGAGTCCGGAGGCGGTGAGCGCCAGAGCGGCGGACGCACCGGCCCACCCCAAGCGCTTCATGTTTCGTGTCATCGTCTCTCTCAAGTGTCTCGTCGGAAAACGCGCGGCGAGCAGGACGGGAACCGCGATCGGGCCCCCACCCACCTCTCAGCGTCGCGCCTACCCTACGACAACCTGAACGTTCGTTATGAAGTTCTTTTCGCTTTCCGTCGTCCATGAGAGGACTCTCATGGCACCCGGGATCTCGACGGTGCGTCTCCCGTCCCTCCTCGACGTCTCGAAACATCTGGGGAGCGGAAACCATTCGCGGCGGAAGACGTCGGATGCGGTATGCCGCCGCTTCACCCGCAGCCTCGCTTGACGGGCCGTCTGAATCCCCGCGGCCCCGCGCCTAGAATCGACCCGACCCCGCGCCGCATCTGTAGGCGTGCGCGCAACGACCACCTGATGCCAGGAGCACCCGTGCCCGACACCACGCCCCGCCTCGTCGCGTTCGATCTCGACGACACCCTCGCCCCGTCGAAGTCGCAGATCGACCCCCGCATCGGCGAGCTCCTGCTCGCCCTCGCGGCGCGCGTCGAGGTGGCGATCATCTCCGGAGGCCAGCTCCAGCAGTTCCGGACCCAGGTGGTCGAGCGTCTGCCGCAGGCCGACGCGGCGCTCCTGTCGCACTTCCACCTCATGCCGACCTGCGGAACGCAGTACTACCGCCTGAACGCCGACGGCATCGAGACGGTTTACGCGCACTCGCTCACCGACGACGAGAAGCAGCGCGCCCTCGCCGCAGTGCGCGAAGAGGCCGAACGCCTGGGTCTGTGGGAGGCCGAGCCCTGGGGAGACATCCTCGAGGACCGCGGCTCGCAGATCACGTTCTCGGCTCTCGGCCAGTCGGCGCCGCTCGAGGCGAAGATGGCGTGGGATCCCACGGGCGAGAAGAAGAACAGCCTGCGCGAGGCCGTCGCCGCCCGCATTCCCGACCTCGAGGTGCGCTCGGGGGGATCGACCTCGGTCGACATCACCCACCGCGGGATCGACAAGGCCTACGGCATGGGGAAGCTCGCGGAGGCGACCGGCATCTCCCTCGACGACATGTTGTTCGTCGGCGACCGCCTCGACCCCGACGGCAACGACTACCCCGTGCTCGCCATGGGCGTGGAGTGCCAGGCCGTGCACGGCTGGGAGGACACCGCGGCGTTCCTCGACGAGCTCGTCCCCACGCTGCCGGAGCGCGTCGAGAGCTGAGCCCGAAGGGCCGCGGCGCCCGCCGCGCTAACGTCGCCCGCGCTCGAGCGCGGGCGACGCCTGACCGTCAGAGGATCTGACCGATGGGCTCGCGCTTCTCGGCCTGGAATCGGTCTTCGGTGCGCCCGTAGGCCCAGTACCCCGACAACGACACCTGCGTGCGCTCGAGGCCCCACTGCCCGAACACGATGTCGCGCAGGGCCTTCATGGCCTCGCGCTCCCCGTGGGCGAACACCTGCCCGCGTCCGGGGAGCGGCTGCCACTGCGCCACGGCCTCCGCGAGCATCGGCGTCGCTCCGGCGGGAGCGTCCCCCCGGTGCACCCAGGTGATGGCGATGCCCTCGGGCGCCCGCAGGGTCAGCTGCTCGTCGGAGCCCTGGACCTCGAGGAACGCCGCCCCCACGGCATCCGGAGCCAGAGCCTCCAACGCCGCCCCGATCGCCGGCAGGGCCGACTCGTCGCCGACCAGGAGGTGCCAGTCCGCCGTCGGGTCGGGGGCGTACCCCCCACCGGGCGATGAGACGACCAGGCGCTCCCCCGGCTCGGCACGGGCGGCCCAGGGGCCGGCGAGCCCCTCATCGCCGTGCACGACGAAGTCGATCGTGAGCTCGTCGCCGTCGACCGCCCGCACCGTGTAGGTGCGCGTGACGGGGAGGTCGGCGGGGGCCAACGTCTCGCGCAACGCGGCCAGGTCGTACGGCGGCTCCAAGCCCAACTCGGGCTTGGCGAAGGTGATCTTGACGTAGGCGTCGGTGTACGGGCTCTCGCGGAACGAGGCGAGGTCGGCACCTCGCGCACGGATGCGCACGAGGTGCGGGCTCAGCCGCTCACGGGAGACGACGGACAGCACGTGCTGCGGACGCGGCGGGCGCGCGGGGCGATCGGACACGGTTCTCCTTCTCAACACGGGCGTGGACGGCCCGTGAAACGGCTCAGACGGGTGTGGACCGCCCGTCGGCGGTCACGGCGACGCGCGCCGCATCGGCGACGGCTGCGTCGGCGGGGTCGGACGGGCTCAGCGCCTGCGCCACCTCGGTGTAGTAGTCGGCGATGTGCCGGCGGATGCAGTCCCTCGCCTCGGCGGCGTCCCCGCGTTCGACGGCGTCGACGATCTGCCGATGCTCGCGCCGAAGCCGCTGCGCGGTGCTGCTCCAGTCGTCGAGCCGCAGGGCCCCGGCTCGCGTGTAGGCCTCGATCGAGCTGCGGAGTCCGGCCATCATCGCCGAGACGACGGCGTTGCCCGACGCCTCGGCGAGGGCCTGATGGAACCGCGCGTCGAGGGCGAGGAACTCGTCGGATGCCAGGTCGTCGGCATCCATCGCGTCGAGCACCTCGACGGTGTCGGTGAGGTCGGCCTCCGCGCCGGCGAGGCGTTCGGCGACGTCGCACTCGAGCACGATGCGCGTGCGCACCACGTCGCCGAGCGGGAAGCCGTTGGCGGCGACCTGCAGGCGCAGGAAGGCGGCGAGGCCCCCGCGCGGTGTGGTGACGATCATCGCCCCCGCGGTGGGGCCCGATCCCGTCGCCGTGCGTACGACGCCCAGCACTTCGAGCACGCGCACCGCCTCGCGCACGCTCGAGCGTCCCACGCCCAGCTGCGTGGCGAGCTCGCGCTCGGGCGTCAACCGGTCGCCGGGTGCCAGGCGTCCTTCGCGGAGGTCGCCCTCGATCCGCTCGAGCACCACCTGCCACGCGCGTGGAGCGCTGTTCGGCATGGCATCCCCCGTCTGCGCGGGCCTCACGGTGTGACCCGACCACATCACCCTACGCGCGTGTCCGCGCGGCGATAGGGGGTTCAGGCGTCGGCGGCCGTGCGGTATCCCTCGGGGTTCGTCGTCTGCCAGTTCCAGTAGTCGCGGCACGCGTCGTCGATCTCGAGTCGCGTGCGCCAACCGAGCACCTCGCCGGCCTTCGTGGGGTCGCAGTAGGTCGCAGCGACATCCCCCGGGCGGCGGTCGAGGATCTTCTTGGGCAGTTCGTGACCGACGGCCTTCTCGAACGAGGCGATGAGCTCGAGCACGCTGACCGGACGACCGGTGCCCAGGTTGAATACCGCGTGACCCGGCTGCGCCTGCTCGAGGGCCGCGACGTGACCCTCGGCGAGGTCGACGACGTGGATGTAATCGCGCAGCCCCGTGCCGTCGGGGGTGTCGTAGTCGGAGCCGAAGACGCCGATCTCATCGAGCGAGCCGATCGCCACGCGCGAGACGTAGGGCATGAGGTTGTTGGGGATGCCGGCGGGGTCTTCGCCGATGAGGCCCGACGGGTGCGCGCCGACCGGGTTGAAGTAGCGCAGCACCGTCACGTTGAGGTCGGGGTTCACGCGCGCGACGTCGGCGAGCACGACTTCGTTCATGCGCTTCGACTTGCTGTAGGCGTTCGAGAGGTCGACGCTCGTGGTCGACTCCTCGGTGAAGGGCAGGTCGGCCGGGTCGGAGTACACCGTGCCGGTGCTCGAGAAGACGAAGCTCCGGATGCCGCGGGCGATACCGACCCGCAGCAGCGCGAACGTGGTGTCGAGGTTGTTGGAGTAGTACTCGAGGGGCTTCTGCGTCGACTCGCCCACCGCCTTGAACGCGGCGAGGTGGATGACGGCGTCGATCGGTCCGTGCTCGTCGAACGCCGAGGCGACGACCGCTTCGTCGGCGGCGTCGCCGATGATCAGCGGCGCGGGCTTGCCGGTGATCTTCTCGACCCGCTCGGCGGCGACGGCGTGCGTCCCCGACAGGTCATCGAGGAGAACGACGTCGTGGCCGGCTTCAAGCAGGGCGACGGCCGTGTGGGTTCCGATGTAACCGGCACCGCCGGCCAGGAGTACGCGCATGCCTCCAGGCTATCGGTCGACGCCCACGCCGATCGTCGCGCTCGTGGTCCGGGCGGCTCTCAGCGGCCGTCGAGCCGCCCGCCGGACTCGCGCAGGTAGCACGCCGCGCACATCGACTCGTAGGTGACCTCGCCCGCGATCTGCCCCTCGTCGATCGCGACCTGGTCGCCGTCGAAGACGAACCGGCCGCCGACGAGACGCGCGTTGAAGATCGCCTTGCGGCCGCAGCGGCAGATGGTCTTGAGCTCTTCGAGGCTGTGGGAGATCTCCATCAGGCGGGCCGATCCCGGGAAGGCCTCGGTGCGGAAATCGGTGCGGATACCGTACGCGAGCACGGGGATGCCGTCGAGCACCGCGATGCGCAGCAGGTCGTCGACCTGCGCCGGGGTGAAGAACTGCGCCTCGTCGACGAGCAGGCACGCCACGGGGGCGTGCCCCGCCGCGGCGTGGAACACCTCGCGCAGGTCGTCTGCGCGCGCCACGAGGAAGTCGACCGCACGCTTCACGCCGAGTCGGCTGTCGATCTGGTCGGCGCCCTTGGTGTCGATCTCGGGCTTGGCCAGCAGCACGCGCTGCCCGCGCTCCTCGTAGTTGTACGCCGCCTGCAGCAGGGCCGTCGACTTGCCGGAGTTCATCGCCCCGTAGCGGAAGTACAGCTTCGCCACGAGCGCCTCAGGGGTTGATCGAGAGGGCCTGCGCCGTGGCGTCCAGCTCTCGACGGGCGACGTCGGGCCGCGTGTTCAGCGACTCCCCGTAGCTGGGGATGAGCTCGCGCAGGCGCGGCTCCCACGCGGCCATGCGCTCGGGGAAGCACGTCTTGATCAGCCCGAGCATGATCGACACGGCCGTCGAGGCGCCCGGCGAGGCACCGAGCAGACCCGCGATGGAGTGGTCGGCCGAGGTGACGACCTCGGTGCCGAACTGCAGGACGCCGCCCTTGTCCTTGTCGCGCTTCATCACCTGGGCGCGCTGACCGGCGTCGAGCAGCTCCCAGTCGTCGTCCTTCGCGGTGGGCATGAACTCGCGGAGGCTGTCGACCTTCTTCGCGTGCGTCTTGAGCAGCTCGCTCACGAGGTACTTGATCAGGCCCGGGTTGTCGACGGCGACCTTGAGCATGGGTCCGATGTTGTGCGGACGCACCTGCGTGACGATGTCGAGCATCGAGCCGTTCTTGAGGAACTTGGGGCTGAACGTCGCGAACGGTCCGAACAGCAGAGCCGACTCGCCGTCGACGACGCGCGTGTCGAGGTGCGGCACCGACATGGGAGGCGCGCCCACCGAGGCCTGCGAGTAGACCTTGGCGCGGTGCTTCGAGACGATGTCGGGGTTCGAGGTCTTCAGCCACTGGCCGCCGATCGGGAAGACGCCGTAGCCCTTGATCTCGGGGATGCCCGAGCGCTGGAGGAGCTTCAACGCCCATCCGCCCGCACCCACGAAGACGAACTTCGCGTTGATGGAGCCCGGGGTGCCGCCGATGACGTGGCGGTACGAGACCTCCCAGGTGCCGTCCTTCTTCTTCTTGAGCTTCTTCACGTCGTGGTTGGTGGCGACCTCGACGCCCTTCTCGCTCAGATTCGCGAACAGCTGGCGCGTGAGCGAGCCGAAGTCGACGTCGGTGCCGGCGGGCACGCGGGTGGCGGCGAAGGGTTCGCCCTTGCGACGCTTCTGCATCAGCAGCGGAGCCCACTGGTTGATGACGCGGGAGTCCTCGCTGTATTCGATGCCGGCGAACAGCGGCTGCTGCTTGAGCACCTCGTAACGGCGACGCAGGTACGCCACGTCTTTCTCACCGCGCACGAACGTCATGTGCGGGGTCGCGTTGATGAACGTCGACGGCTCGTCGAGCACGCCCTCGGCGACGAGCGTCGACCACAGCTGACGGCTCTGCTGGAACTGCTCGTTGATGGCGACGGCCTTCGACGGGTCGAGCGCTCCGTCTTTGCTGTCGGGCATGTAGTTGAGCTCGCACAGCGCCGCGTGGCCCGTGCCGGCGTTGTTCCAGGCGTTGGAGCTCTCCTGCGCGACGTCGCTGAGGCGCTCCAGCACCGCGATCTTCAGATCGGGCTGGAGGTCTTTGAGCAGCGTGCCGAGAGTGGCGGACATGATGCCGCCACCGATGAGGAGAACATCGACGTTTTCAGTCACCCGTCGATTCTAGGTGCGGGCCGTGAGGTGTCTCGACATCGAGAGATCGGTCGGTTCGATGTCGAGACACCTGACACGCGGCATCCGGATGCCGTGTCCTCAGGCGGTCGCGAGACGCTTCTGGGCGACGAGCTCGGCGATCTGCACCGCGTTCAGCGCCGCGCCCTTGCGCAGGTTGTCGTTGCTGATGAACAGCACGAGGCCCTTGCCCTCGGGTGCGGACTGGTCGGCGCGGATGCGACCGACGTAGCTGGGGTCGGTGCCGGCGGCCTGGAGCGGGGTGGGCACCTCTTCGAGGCGCACGCCGGGGGCGTCGGCGAGCAGCTCGCGCGCGCGCTCGGGGGAGAGGTCGCGCGCGAACTCGGCGTTGATGCTGAGCGAGTGGCCCGTGAAGACGGGGACGCGCACGCAGGTGCCGGCAACGCGCAGGTCGGGCAGCTCGAGGATCTTGCGGCTCTCGTTGCGCAGCTTCTTCTCTTCGTCGGTCTCGTTGAGGCCGTCGTCGACCAGATTGCCCGCGAAGGGGATGACGTCGAACGCGATCGGGGCGACGTACTTCTGAGGTGCGGGGAAGTCGAGGGCCGAACCGTTGCGCACGAGACGCTCGACGCCGCCCTGGGCGAGCACTCCCTCGACCTGACCCAGGAGCTCCTGGGCGCCGGCGAGGCCGGAGCCCGAGACGGCCTGGTAGGTGCTGACGATGAGGCGCTCGAGGCCCGCCTCGGTGTCGAGGACCTTCAGCACCGGCATGGCGGCCATGGTCGTGCAGTTGGGGTTGGCGACGATTCCCTTGACGGCCTGAGCGATCGCGTGCGGGTTGACCTCGCTGACGACCAGCGGGACCTCGGGGTCCATGCGCCAGGCGCTGGAGTTGTCGATGACGAGAGCGCCCGCCTCGGCGAAGCGCGGCGCGTGGGCGCGCGAACCGGTGGCGCCGGCGGAGAAGAGGGCGACCTCCACCCCCGCGGGGTCGGCCGTGGCGACGTCTTCGACGACGACGGAGTGACCGCCGAAGTCGATCGAGGTACCGGCGGAGCGGGCCGTGGCGAACAGGCGCAGCTCGCGGATCGGGAACGAGCGCTCGGCGAGGATCTCGAGCATGACGGTGCCGACCTGGCCGGTGGCGCCGACGACGGCGAGGGAGATTCCGGAATCGGAGATGCGGGTCATGCGAGTGTCCTTGCGTTCGGGATTTCGATGATCTTACCGGCAGGCGAAGACGGCTCTTCGCGAACCCGTTACACCGCGGAAACAGCGCGCTCTATATTGTGTTCACGATGAACACTTATGACGGATCCTCCTCCGTGCGGATCGCCGTTCTGCAGGCCCGCGGAGAGCCCGGCGACGTGCCCCGCAACCTCGAGCGCATCGCCCAAGCCGCACGCGAGGCGCGGGAGGAGGGAGCCGAGCTTCTGGTGACCCCCGAGATGTTCGCGACCGGCTACAACATCGGTCCGCGACTCGACGAGGTCGTGACCGCTGACCTCGTCGACCGCCTGCGCGAACTCGCCGTGCAGGCCGACATCGCCCTCGTCGTGGGCACCGGCCTGCGCCGGGTCGACGGGATCGCGAACGCGGCGCTCGCCATCGACGCCGACGGCACGGTGCTCGCGCGCTACGACAAGACGCACCTGTTCGGCGACCTCGACCGTTCCCTCTTCGTCGCGGGCGACGCGCTCGGCCCCCTCGTCAGGTGGCGCGGCCTGCGCGTCGGCCTGCTCATCTGCTACGACGTGGAGTTCCCCGAGAACGTCCGTGCCCTCGCGCTCGCCGGCGCCGACCTGATCCTCGTGCCGACCGCGCAGATGGAGCCGTACGCCTTCATCGCGGAGCACCTGATTCGCGTGCGCGCGTGGGAGAGCCAGGTCGCCATCGCCTACGCCAACCGCGTCGGGTCGGAGGGCGACCTGCGCTACGTCGGGCGCAGCAGCGTCGTGGGGGCCGACGGTGTCGTGCTGGCCGCCGCAGGTGCCGATCGCGACGAGCTGCTGCTCGCGACGATCGACCCCGCCGTGATCGACCGCTCCCGCGCCGCCAACCCGTACCTGCGCGATCGGCGTCCCGACCTCGCCCACGACCTCATCCCACAGACCGCCCCCCGGCAGCCCGAACCCGTCATCTCCCGCGAAAGGCCGCCCGCATGACCCCCACCTCCTCGACCGCCCCCGGCAGTACCCGGCTCTCGGGCCGCCTCGGCACCGGCTCGATCGTCTTCATGGTGATCGCCGCCGCCGCTCCCCTCACCGTCATCGGCGGCAACGTGCCGATCGCCGTCGGCTCGGGCAACGGCGCCGGCGCACCGGTCGGCTTCCTGCTGGCCGCACTGGTGCTCCTCGTCTTCGCCGTCGGCTTCGTCACGATGACGCCCTACGTCCGCGACGCCGGGGCGTTCTTCTCCTATGCCTCGGCGGGTCTCGGCCCGCGCGCGGGCCTCGCGGCCGCCTTCATCGCCCTCGTGGCGTACACCGCGATCCAGGTCGGGGTGTACGGCTTCCTGGGATGGGCGCTGGGCAATCTTGTGACGTTCTTCGGGGGCCCGACCCTGCACTGGGGCGTCTACGCCTTCGTCGCGCTGATACTCGTCGCCGTGCTCGGCTACCGCCACATCGAGCTGTCGTCGCGCGTGCTGGGCATCGCCCTGGTCGCCGAGATCACCGTGGTCGTCGTGCTCGACGTCGTCATCTTCTCGACCGGCGGCGCCGAGGGCATCGCCTGGTCGACGTTCTCGGCCGACAACGTCTTCAGCCCGGGACTGGCGATCTCGGTGCTGTTCGCGCTCACCGGGTTCATCGGATTCGAGGCGACGGCGGTCTTCCGCGACGAGGCGCGCGATCCCGCCCGCACGATCCCCCGCGCGACCTACCTGGCCGTCATCATCATCGGCGTCTTCTACGCCGTGTCGTGCTGGGCGCTGATCACGGGCGCGGGCGCCGACGGCGCCGTCGCCCTCGCGAAGGCGACGCTGGCGGGCGACGCGAACATGCTCATGGACCTCACCGGACGCTACCTCGGCCCGATCTTCCAGGACATCACGCAGATACTCCTGGTGACCAGCCTGTTCGCCTGCGTGCTGTCGTTCCACAACATCATCGCGCGCTACCAGTTCACCCTCGCCGGCCGCGGGGCCCTCCCCCGACGGCTCGCCGCGAAGCACGGTCGCCACGGATCGCCCGCATTCTCGTCGGTCGTCCAGACGGTCACGGCGGCGGTCATCGTGGGCGCGTTCGCTTTGTTCGACGTCGAGCCCCTGGTCGGCGTGTTCAATTCGATGGCCGGGGTCGCCACCGTCGGCATGGTGCTGCTCATGCTGCTCACCTCGGTGGCCGTGCTCGTGTTCTTCTCGCGCAACGCGCAGGTGCGCCGCGCGCTCATCGGCCGCGCGGTGATCGCCCCGATCGCCGCGGTGATCGGGCTGGCACTCTCGCTCTGGCTCGTGCTGTCGAACTTCAC
This sequence comes from Microbacterium sp. che218, assembly GCF_040436305.1. Classification (NCBI taxonomy): domain Bacteria; kingdom Bacillati; phylum Actinomycetota; class Actinomycetes; order Micrococcales; family Microbacteriaceae; genus Microbacterium; species Microbacterium sp. che218. The sequence goes on along the minus strand of NZ_AP031501.1, from coordinate 3,243,796 downwards.
GCTGGTGACGGGAGGAAGCGTCGCACTGTCTATCGTTCTGGCTCTCGTGCCGGTGGCCGCAGGTGTGGTCGGGACGGTCTGGGGCGCACGACACCGCATCGGCGAGATCCAGGTGCCGGATGCCACGCCCACCGCCGCGATCGCCGTCGCTCGCGCGCAGGATGACATGATCGACGGATGACGACAGGGAGTGCCGACGCCGCCGCGGCACCGGCACTCTCGTCCATCGTCCCGCTCTCGGCATCCGACGCCGTAAGAGCTCGACTGTGCCTCGCGATCGAGCTGGGCCTGCTGCTGCCGGGCGCCCACCTCCCCTCGGATCAGCGCGCGGCGGACGCGTTCGGCGTCAGCACGGCGACCGTCCGCCGGGTGTTCGAGACGCTGAGCGAGGAGGGGCTGCTCGAGCGACGCCGCGGACGCAACGGCGGAACCTTCGTCTCGACCCACGCCGACATCTCGAACTGGGCGAACGATCCGGCCGTCGTGCGGCTGCGCAGCGAGACCCCGACGGTACGGGCCCTCATCGCCCAGCGCGCCCTGATCGAATCCTCCCTCGCCGCCGAGGCGGCCTGGCATCGCGACGACCCGGCGGCGCTCGACCACCTGAGTGCCGCGCGGCAGGCGAGCGCCGACGCGTCCGCGGCGGAGGACTGGTCGCAATTCCACGAGGCCGACGTGCGGTTCCACCGCGCGATGGCCGCGGCTGCCCTGCAGGACTGGGCCCTCGACGCACACCGCACGACCGCCGACGCGCTGTACGGCTATTTCGTGCCGTACCCGATCGAGTACCTGCGCGGCAGCAACGACGAGCACCTCGCGATCCTCGCGGCCGTCGAGGCCGGCGACGCCGAGCGTGCGGCGACGCTGGCGCGCGAGCACGTGCTCGAGCTGCGCGCGTCGATGTTCATCTCGGCGCGACCCAGCGGCATCCGCTCGTCGTGAGCGCCGACCGCAGCTGAGCGCGGCGGTTCAGCGACCGGTGCCGGCGTGGACCGTGGCCTCGGCGTCGCCGTCGAGACCGTAGGCGGTGTGCACGAGACGTGCGGCCTCGGCGAGGTCGACGCCGCGCACCACCACCGAGATGCGGATCTCGGAGGTCGAGATCATCTCGATGTTGACGCCCGCCAGGCTCAACGCCTCGAACAGGGTCGCCGAGACACCCGAGTGCGTGCGCATGCCCGCGCCGACGACCGAGAGCTTGCCGATCTGATCGTCGTGCACGAGGCTCTGGAACCCGACCTCGGCCTGCTCGCCCGCGAGCGCCTTCAGCGCGACCGAGGCGTCGGTCTTGGGCAGCGTGAACGAGATGTCGGTGCGACCGGTCGCCGCCGCCGAGACGTTCTGCACGATCATGTCGACGTTGGCACCGGACTTGGCGACGATCTTGAAGATGTCGGCGGCCTTGCCGGGCACGTCGGGCACGCCGATGACGGTGATCTTGGCCTGGCTGAGGTCGGTGGCGACGCCAGCGACGATGGGCTCTTCCATGGTGGCTCCCTCGGGGACGAGCGGGGACTTCTTCGACGGGTCGAGCACCCAGGTGCCCTCGTTCGGGCTGAACGTGGACCGGGCGTGGATCAGCACGCCGTGGCGCCGCGCGTACTCGACCGCGCGGATGTAGAGGACCTTCGCGCCGTTGGCGGCGAGCTCGAGCATCTCTTCGCTGCCGACGCGGTCGAGCTTGCGCGCGAGAGGCACGACGCGCGGGTCGGCGGTGAAGATGCCGTCGACGTCGCTGTAGATCTCGCAGACGTCGGCCTTCAGCGCCGCGGCGAGCGCGACGGCGGTCGTGTCGGACCCGCCGCGACCGAGCGTGGTGATGTCGCGGGTGTCGCGGTTGAAACCCTGGAAGCCGGCGACGATGACGATCGCGCCCTCGTCGAGCGCCTCGCGGAGTCGGATGGGCGTGACGTCGACGATGCGGGCCGCGCCGTGCGTGGCATCCGTGATCATGCCCGCCTGGCTGCCGGTGAACGAGCGCGCCTCGAAGCCCATCGAGTGGATGGCCATGGCCAGCAGGGCCATCGAGATGCGCTCTCCGCTGGACAGCAGCATGTCGAGCTCGCGCGGTGCGGGGATCGGCGCGACCTGACCGGCGAGGTCGAGGAGCTCGTCGGTGGTGTCGCCCATGGCGCTGACGGCGACGACGACCTCGTGGCCGGCGCGACGCGTGTCGACGATGCGCTTGGCGACCCGCTTGATGCTCTCGGCGTCGGCGACGGACGAGCCGCCGTACTTCTGGACGATCAGAGCCATGAGGAGAACTCCCGGAGGGGTCGTGCGTCGGGATGCCACGACGCCGGCGCTGGTGCCGCGCCCGAGGATCATCCTAAAGCCGCGCGCATACCGCCCCCGTCATGCAAGTGCTGTCATGCAAGCGCCCAGTCGCCCGCGGATAGGATCGACGGGTTCCACCCCCTCCCCCCTGGAGCGATCGGATGCCGCTCACCCCCGGCCACTGGCTGTCGTCGCTGCGCCGCCTCGTGCACACCGACGACGCGTCGTCGTCGCCCGACACGACCCTGCTGCCCGTCATCGACGAGGCGCTGTCGACGCGCATCCTCGACCTCGCGATCCGCATCGGCGAGACGATGCTCGTCGTCGGCGCGCCCGCCAACGAGGTCACGCTCACGATCGTGCGCGTGTGCGGGGCGTACGGGCTCGACCCCGTGCACGTCGACGTGACCTACAACTCGATCACCATCGCGCACAGCCGGCCCGGAGCGACCCACCCGACGACGCTGCTGCGCGTCGTGCGCGGCTCGGTGCCCGACCACGCGAAGCTGCAGCGCCTGCAGGCCCTCGTCGAAGAGATCGCGAGCGGGCTGGCCCTCGACGACGCGATCTCGCGGTGCCGGGCCATCCGGCGCCTGCCGTTCCGCTACCGCCCCGCGATGGTCATCGTCTCGCAGGCCTCGCTCGCGGCCGGGGTCGCCATCATGTTCGGCGCGAACTGGCTCGCCCTCGTGCTGTCGTTCATCGCCGCGGCGCTCGCGGCGACCACGCAGCACATCATGGCCCGGGCCCGCGTGCCCTACTTCTTCGCCCAGATCGCCGGTGGCTTCGTGCTCACCGTCGTCGCGGCCCTGTCTCCCCTGCTGCGCTACACGGGCATCGACGCGGCCGCGGCGATCAGACCGTCGGTAATCGTGGCATCCGGGATCGTGCTGATGCTCGCGGGACTCACCGTCGTCGGCGCGGCCCAGGACGCGATCGACGGCTTCGCCCTCACCGCCACGGGCCGCATCCTCGAACTGACGACCCAGACGCTCGGCGTGGTGCTCGGGATCCTCGCCGGACTCGAGACCGTGCGCGTGATCGGGCTCGGCATGTCGCCGCCGTCGACGGCCCTGCCGCTCGGACCCGTCGCCCTGCAGTTCGTGGGCGCGGCCGTCATCGCCATCGCGGTGGCGGTGTACAACGGCGCCGGGGCGCGCATCGTCGTGGTCAGCGCAGCGCTCAGCCTCGTGGCCTGGGCAGGCTACGTCGCGGCGACCGGTGTCGGGTTCGAGGTCGCGGCCGCGAGCGGCGTGGGCGCCTTCATCGGCAGCTTCGTCGGGATCGTCGTCGCCTACCGCCTGCACGTGCCGTCGGTCGCGATCACGACCGCGGCGATTCTGCCGCTCGTGCCCGGTGCCGCGGTGTTCCGCGGACTGCTCGGCGTCGTCGAGTCGGGCGACGACCCCGCCGTGCTCATGACCGGCGTCACCACCCTCGCGGGAGCGGCGACAATCGGCATCGCGCTGGCCGTCGGCGCCTCGCTCGGCATCTACCTCGGCCAGCCGGTGCGCGCGACGCTGACCAGCGTGACGCGGGTGCGGGCGCGGGTGCGGCGGTAGTCGGGCGCCGATCGTCGGATGTCGGCGCGGGGGCGCTCAGGAGCAGGCGCCGGGCGGCTGCGCGGCGATGGAGTGCGACGAGGGCATGTCGACGTCGAAGCCCACGGTCAGATGCTGATCGCGGACCGCGACCGACCTCACGGTCACGAATCGCGGGAAGAGGGACGCGAGGCACACGGCGGGCGGCTGCACCGCAGACGCGCCCTGGGTGCCCACGGTGGTCGCCAGATCGGCGACCGAGACGGTGTTCCCGCCTGCCGTCACCGACACCGGAGCCACCTGCAGCGCGCCCGCCTCGAGTCGAGGGGAGAGCGCGACGCTGACGGGTACGCGCCTGCCGGCGGATGTCACCACGACGTCGAGGGTCACGTCCGTTCCGCGGAACCCCACCTGAGCGGCTCGCGCCGATTCCGCGGGCACGAGCAGCGCCGTCGCCTGGGCGGAACCCAGCCGCATCTCGCCGGACGCGGTCTCGGTGGTCAGCTTCTCGTCAGCCAGCTGAACACCGCCGAAGGCCGTCGTGAGTTCGACGGTCGTGGGGCCGACCGCCATGTTCGCCGCGGTGACCGTGACGCTGTCGAGACGCCCGAGGAGAGCCTGGGGAACGACGGGGCCCGCCACCTCGACGTCGAGGCGCTGGGTGTCGGGAACTCCGAAGGCCGCGCGCCACTTCTCGGCCACGGTGTGCTCGACCTGCGCCCGGATGATGCCGTCGGCCGTCCAGAACGCCGCCGCGATCAGGGCGAGCAGGACGACGATGAGCACGACGACCAGACCCGCGGGTGACGGGCGCTCGGCATCCGCCCCCTCGTCCGCCGGCTCCGGGGCCGCGGGGAGCACGATGGTCTGCTCGTCGGAGAGGGTCATCCGAAGCGTCCGTTGACGTAGTCGTAGGTGCGGGGGTCGACCGGGGCCTCGAACATCGCCCGGGTGTCGCCGTACTCGACGATATGACCCGGCTGCCCCTGGGATGCCAGGAAGAAGGCGCACTGCTGCGAGACGCGCTGCGCCTGCTGCATGTTGTGCGTGACGATCACGATCGTCACCTCTTTCTGCAGCTCGCCCATCGTCTCTTCGATCACGCGGGTCGAGGTGGGATCCAGCGCCGAGCACGGCTCGTCCATGAGCAGCACCTTGGGCTTGATCGCGAGCGAACGGGCGATGCACAGACGCTGCTGCTGACCACCCGACAACCCGCCGCCGGGCGCGCGGAGGCGGTCCTTGACCTCCTTCCACAGGCCCGCCGAGGTGAGCGAGCGCTCCACGAGGTGATCTTTCTCGTCACGGCTCGCGCGCACGCCCGTCAGCTTCAGCCCGGCCACGACGTTGTCGTAGATCGACATCGCGGGGAAGGGGTTGGGCTTCTGGAAGACCATGCCGATGTCTTTGCGGGCGTCGGTGAGGCGGCGGGTCTGCTCGTAGATGTCGTCGCCGTCGAGAAGCACCTCGCCGGCGAGCGAGGCGGAGGGCACGAGCTCGTGCATGCGATTCAGGATGCGCAGGAAGGTCGACTTGCCGCAGCCGGACGGGCCGATCAGCGCCGTGACCTGGCCGGCGGGCATGGTCAGCGACACGCGGTCGAGGACCTGATGGTCGCCGAACCAGGCCGTAATCCCCCGCGCCTCAAGGGTGGCGAGCGGAGCGGGCGAGGAGAACACTCGGGCCGGAGCGGGGGCGATGCTGACCGTCGGGACCCCCTCGATCGGCGCGAAGGTCAACGAAGCGCGGTCGCGACGGCGGACGTCGCCGGCGGGAGGGACCACGGTGGTGATGTCGTCGTGGACGGGCGCTGCGGGTGCGGACGGCGTCGCTGCGCCGTGCGCCGGGATGACGCGGGTGATGTCGTCGGACATGCGGGCCTCTCGAGGGTCAGAGGAGGTTGGGAAGGAGGAGGGTGATCTGCTGGGTCACGAGGAAGCCGGCCAGCAGGAGAACGGGCACGAAGACGATCCAGGTGCGTTGGGCACCGAACCGTCGGAAGGCCCAGACGGCCGCGAGCTCGGCCGCGATGAGGAACTGCACGGCGAACACGAGCGCCCACACGGTCGTGGTGTCGGTCGCCAAGGGGCGTTGCTCGGGCGGCAGGGCGGCGGTCGCGGTGACGCGCGCGCCGCGCGGCTGCGCCGTGCCGACCAGACGCGCGTCGACGTAGGCCACCCCCGACGGCACGTACGGGGCTCCGCGCGAGGTCATGAGCACGAGGCGACTCTCCCCCGCCTTGAGGTTGGGCAGGGTCGGATCACCCGCGTACCGCACGCCGACCACTGAAAACTCCTGGAGCCCCTGGCCGGTGCGCACCGTGATGGCATCCCCGGGGCTGAGGCTCTGGATGCCCGAGAACGGACCGCCGAAGGCACCGTTGCGCGCCATCAGCGTGCTGACCCCCGCCTGTCCGGGCAGGATGGTGTCGCGCTGATGACCGATGCCCTGGGCGGTCTCGACCGACGACGATCCCTCGACGATCACCTCGTGCAGTCCCAGGCTCGGGATCTCCATGATGCCCACCGGCGCCCCGTCGGCGACCAGGTCGTCGTCGAAGGTGTACTCGCTCACCGGGGCCGTACCCGCGAGCAGCTGCGCGCGGAACTCGTCACCGAGGCGCTGCTGCGACACCAGGTGCTGCACGTGGCTGAAGACGGTGACGTTGAGCACGAACATCAGGGTCAGGATCGCGGCCATCGCCACGACCGCGCGGGCGATGCTCTCGGTCGCCGTCAGAGGCGGTGCTGGCAGCTTGGTCCGGGGCGGGCGACGCGGCGGACGCGGCGCGGCGGACGCTCGGCGGGCCCGCGCCGGCGCCGAGGCGGGCGGATCCTCGGTGACGGTCACGCGCTCACCGCCTGGGGCACCGCCGCGAGCGTCACTCGACGCACGATGATCACAATTACGACGGCCGCCGCTCCGGCTCCCGCGAGCAGGAGGACCAGCCACGGCACGACGAAGACGGTGGCATCGCGGGTGAGGGGTGCGAGCTCGGTGCCGTCCACCTGCGCGGGCGGGTTGACGCGGACGTGCGCGGTCAGCACCGTCCACTGGCCGGCACCGGCGAGCTCGGCGCTGAGGGTCCTCGTCTCCCCCGGCTTCAGGCCCGACAGAACGACCCCGTCGACGTTCGCGATACGCAGGCCGAGCGCGTTCTCCATCCAGAAATCCGCGGTCAGATCGATCGACGACTTCGAGGTGTTGCGCACCGTGAACCACATCTGCACGCGCCCGTCGAACGGGTTGATCGAGGGCGTGCTGCCGGTGGACAGACCGCTGATCGCCAGGATGCCGCCGAGGTCGACGGCGTCGACGAGCGTCGCGGGGGTCGGGGTCGACGACTGCACCGACGACGACCCACCTGCTCCCCCGGTGCCGAGTCCCGCTCCGCCGGAGGTGCCGAAGCCCCCGGCCCCGCCCGAGCCACTGCCGCCGGTGACTCCGCCGCCCGCGGAGGAACCCGTGCCCGCGGAGGAGCTCGGACCGCACACCAGGGCGGTGATCCCCATTCCTCCGCTCGGCGCGGGACTCGCCGCAGGGGCGGACGGCGACGGCGAGGGGCACTGCACCGGGGCCGGGGAGGCGGCCTGGGCCGCCGCGACCGGGGGGACGGCCAGCGCCATCGTCAGCAGGGCCGCAGCCAGCATCCGGCGCGCGTCGGCCACACGAGGACGCACGAGCCTCACGCGCCCGACTCGGCGAACTCGGGCTCGCGCTCGGCATCCGCCTTCCGGCGCGCGACGGCCTCGGTGTACTCCATCCATTCCTTCGCGCGGGCGTCGTCACGGCGCCGCACGAAGCGGACACCGCCCCAGACCAGCAGCGCGAGGACGATCAGCCCGAGGGCCATCCACGGCACCACGAACAGCACGGTGTCACGCGAGACGCTCGTCAGCGGGCCGGGGTTCGGCGCCGTCTCGTCGACGCGCGGGTAGACCGTGACGACCGGATTGAGGTAGATCCACTGGCCGACACCGGCGATCGTCGTGGTCACGGTACGGGTGCTTCCGGGCAGCATCTCGGACACGTCCTGCTCGAGCGGCGTCGACAGTCCGATGCCGAAGAGCCCGCGCACCTCGCTCTTCAGGGCGCCGGAGAGCGCGACGTTGCCGGCGTTTCGTACCGTGAAGGTCACGGTCGTCTCTCCCGCGAAGGGGTTCAGGCTCGGGGTGTACGACGACGAGATCCCCGCGATCGAGAGGCCCGGCTGCAGGTCGCCCGCGACGCGCACGTACAGGCGCGTGCCGAGGCGACGATCGACGAGCACCTGCCCGTCGGGAGATTGCACGGATGCCACGAGCCCGCCGGCGTGATCTCCCGGGGTCGCGTCGTCGGGCGCGCGCACCGTGAAGGGGATCGTGGTGGTCTCGTCGGGCTGCAGGGTCACCTGCACCGAGGGCGCGCCGCTGAAGCTGATCCATCCGCCGGCGTCGGTGGGGGCGACCCCGCTCTCGAGGAGGCCGAACGCCCCGTCGTCGGTGTTATAGGCATCGGTGGCGTAGACGGAGAAGGTCTGCGGGCCGGTGCTGCGGTTGGTGACGCTGTAGGCGTCTTCGAGCGACTGGCCGGGGGCGATGCTGTAGTCGAAGCGCGTCCGCAGCGGGCCGTCGTCGCTGACGGGCTGGGCGGAGATGCCGATCTCATCGACGGGGGCCGCGTCGTCGGCGAAGGCGGGCGCGGCGGTGAGCGCCGCGCCGAAAGCGAACGCACCGGCCAGAACGGCCGCCGTCGCTGCGAGAAGGCGGGCGTTCGGGCGCACCGCGGTTCGGATGATCTGCACGGTCTATCTCCGCAAAATGGGCTTACGGCCGCAGGGCGGCGTCATAAACGAGGGCTGAACGAGCTCGGTCGGAGAGGAGGGGCGGCGCCTGTGGCACCGCCCCTCCCGGAGGTCACTTCGAGACGAGCGTGAGCGTCATCTTCGAGGTGTAGGTACCGGCGGGGGTGCCGGCGGGGGCGACGAGCTTCAGGTCGGCCTTCAGCTCGGTGGTGGGCTCCGTCGACACGCCCACGGCGGACGTGGCGAAGGGGCTCGGGTAGACCGCGGAACCAGCGGCCTGCGCGGTGCCGGCCGTGGCGGCGGCGGAACCGCCGGTCTTGGTGACCGTGACGCCGAGGTTCTTCTTGTCGATGGTGTTGGCGCCGGAGACGAAGTCGGCGACGCTCTGGGTCATGTCCCAGCCCTTGCGGTTGGCCGTGCTGCGCGAGTCGATCACGTTGATGCCGGTGATCGAGCCGGTGGACTCGGACTGCTGCGTGGCGGTGTTGATCGCCGTAGCCAGAGCGACCGAGGTGGTGGGCACGGTGAAGGTGAGCGAACCGGCTGGCTCCTGCACGTCGGCCGAGACCGCGATGTCCTTCGAGTCGCCGCCGGTGGGCGGGGGCGTGGTCGTCTGGTACGTCGTGGGCTCGTAGGTGTAGTCACCGCCGGGCTTGACGGTGATGTGCACGAACGTGACGCCGTAGACGGCCGCCGCGTTCTGGTCGGTGAAGGCCAGACCGAGCGAGAACTCGCCACCGTTCGCCTTCGCCGCAGCGAGGTTGACACCCGCGGTGTTCTCCGGGGCCAGGTTGGGGGTGAGCACCGTCTGGGTGCCGGGGGCGAAGCCGTTGATGGCCTTCGACACCCACTCGAGGGGCTGCAGTTCCTTGCCACGGGGCGAGAGGAAGACGTACGGCTGAGCGGCCTGCGACGGAGCCTGGAAGTAGGTGTCGTAGTTCGTGAAGTCGGTGCTCTTCGGGTAGCCGAGGACCTGCTGGCCCCAACCGATGGTCGAGTCCTTCGTGAGGAGGGTCTCGTCGTTGTTCCAGAGGTACATCGACTCCAGCGACGGCGGAGCCGAGGTGGTGGGGGTGTCGGCGTGAGCGGCCGAGGCGGCGCCCCCGGCGAGGAGCGAGACGGCGAGGGCGCCCGCGAGAGCGGCCTTCACCTTGGAGATGCGGATCATGTTCGTCGTGCCTTTCGCGGAGAAGGGATCAACCGGCGGCGTAGGCCGCGATGGGGGTGGTGGAGCTCGGGGCGAGGAAGCCGAACTTGCGCTTGACCGCACCCGGGGCGAACGGGGCCGTGCTGAAGTTCGTGAAGCTCGTCGTCTTGGTGGAGTCGACGAGACCGGCGAGCACGGCGTCGAAAGCCGGGGCGCCGCTGTAGGTGAACGACGACTGCACCTTGGCGCGCTCGACGATCAGGTAGGTGTCGCGACCGAAGGTCGTGTTGGAGTACATGCCGGAGTTGGGGACGAGGTTCGGAGCCGTGCCGGTGAAGGGCACCTGGCCGGAGACGGGCGAGCCCATCGACACCGAGGGAGCGGCGGCGATCGTGTTGACGCCCGCGACGTTGTTGGCCTGCGAGACCCAGTTCGCCACCGAGAAGGGGATGATCTGGTTGTCGCCGAGCACGGTCGCGTCGTTCTCGGGGGTGGTGTTGCCGGTGTCGTTCACGGCGGGAGCCGTGGGGGCGGAGCCGGAGTAGCCGAGCGCGTTCAGGAAGAACGTGCGGGTGCCCGAGCCTGTCTGCGGCAGACGCGGGGTGACCGAGACGCCGTCGATGGAGGTGAGGGTGCCGTCGTAGACGGCCTTGAGCTGCGCGGCCGTGAGGTTGGCCCACGCGGAGGTGCCGCCCTTGTAGGCGTAACCCACGGCGTCACGGGCGTAGGGCACGTAGAGCAGGCGGCCGTCGGCGTTGGCGTTGGTGCCGGGGCCGCTGGAGCTGCGCGCGACGTCGACCTGGCCCGTGATCTTCTTGGCGGGCGTGGTGTTGTTCGTCACCGCCCAGTCGTTTCCGTTCACCGAGGCGCGCAGGGCGTCGCGGCCCGAGCCCGAGCCGTTCGGACGCGCGAAGTACACGCCGCCGGGCTTGGTCTGGATCGCGGGGGCGCCGAAGGCGTCGAAGTTGCCGACGGTCTGCCCACCGGCGAGGACGCGCACCGATGCGCCCGAGACGGTCGTGCCGTTGGCGAGGGCGTTCATCGAGTCCTGGAGCGTGTCCGAACCGACGATCGCGTAGCTGTTCGACACCGGCTCGGCGGAGGCCGGGGCCGCGAAGGCGAGGCCCGACACGACGACGCCGACGGCCGCACCGAGGGCGGCGATCTTCTTGATCTTCACTGATGACCTATCTGTTGTGTGTGATGAGTGGGAACTTCGGGAAGGGCAGGTCGAGGGTCACGTTCTGCGAGGCAGTCGTGGGATCAGCAGGAACATGGCCGCGGCCACGAGGGCGGCGAGCAGGCTGATCGGCAGCGCCGCGGGGAGGGCACCGGAGTCGGGGTCGGCGGCGGTCTTCGCCCCGGCGAGCGCTCCGGCGATCGCGCCGGAGGCGGAGGGATTCGCGGGGTCCGCCGCCGTGGCTCCCCCGCCGGCGGGCACGGCGGAGGTTCCGGATGCCGCGGAGCCCGACGAGACCGCACCGCCACCGCCACCGGCGATCGACCCCGACGACGTCGTCCCACCCGCGGGCGGCGGCGACGACGGCGAGGGCGTCGCGGTCGAGGGGGTGAGGCCGTTCTCGAGTGCGGTCGCGGCGGCACGCGCCTGCACCCGCCAGCTGTCGGGCAAGGGGGCGTACCCGGCGGGGAGCTGGCCGATCTGCACGCCCGGCTCCTGGCCTGCCTCGGCGGCGTAGCGCATGAAGTCGGCGTAGACCGTGCGCACCGCGGCATCCGGGACGAAAGGACTCGCCGCGGCGTACACCGGCATCGCGAGCGGGTAGGCCGTGGTCGCGCGCTGGGCCTCGGGAGAGGCCGGCACGAACGCGCGCACCTGCGTCTGGGTTCCGACGGTCGTCATGGCGTCCGCGGCTGCGGTCAGGGCGTCGTCGGTCGGGCTGACGAAGACCCCCGCGGGATTGCGGAGCGACGCCGTCACCAGTTGGTACTTGTCGGCCGCGGCACCGTCGGTCAGGGCCATGACGGCCTGTGCGCCGGGGAGGTTGCGCGGGCTGCGGGTGTAGCGAGGCGGATTGCCGAGCGGATCCCAGGCGCTGAGCACCAGGCCGTCGCCGCGAAGCGTGTTGTACGCCGCGCCGTCGAGGTCGTTCGTGTACGGACGCCAGGTGACGGAGTTGATCGCCGCGGGACCGCCCTCCTGGGCGGGCACCTCGACCGGATCGGGCTTGGGGAAGCTGTCGCGCGGAAGCGAGAAGGCGGTGGCGGTCGGGTTCTTCTCCGCGTTCGTCGACGCGTAGGGGTTGACGACCATGCCCCAGCCGTCGGGCTCGCCTTCGAGGAAGGCCCGGGCGTCGGCATCCGCCATGACGTAGCTCCATAGCGCCGTCGCCACGTCGGAGCGGCCCTGCGGGAGCAGCATGTCGGCCACGGCGACGCTCGCGATCGCCTGGTACGACCATTCCGGGTCGTTGATCTCGAGGAAGTCGGGGTCGAAGAGCAGGTTGCGCGGGTTCTCCCCGAGGTGCTCCCGATCCGCCTGATACGGCAGCGCGTCGAGGTACGACGAGGTCAACAGTTTCGCGATCAGGCGCGGAGTGAGCTTCATGTCGGTCAGTGGAAGCCGGGCGCGTGCGAGGGCATCGGCCGGCACCGACCCGTCCTGCTGGGGGAAGCGATCGATCGCGAAGGCCACGGTGACCGAGGTGAGGCCGACCGGGGCGTAGACGAGCTTGTCCTCCCCCGGGCCGCTGTACGGCAGCGAGGTCAGCGCGAGCGGAGCATCGCCGGTCGCGGCGTTGGCGGCCGTCACCGCGTCACCCTCGGTGCTCGTCAGCAGCGTGAAGACGTTGCCGTTGGACCCTGCGCACAGCGACGGCTGCCACGACGAGACGGCCCGGGAGATGAGCTCGCTGCCGGCCAACTGACGCTCGGCCGCCCCGATGGCGCAGCGCAGACCGACGGGACGGAAGTCGAGCCGCACGGCGAGGTGGTGCTTCCAGTTGTCGTAGAACAACCCCGAGCTGACGTTCGACGACTCCCCGGTGTCGGCCGTGCCGCGCGGGATGACCACGAGCCAGCACGCGGCGCCGCTGGTGGCCGCCGCGTCTTCGCTGGTGCGCGCCCCGCAACCGAGTCCCCGCGACTGCGTGACCGTCTGCACTTCGAACGTGGTGCTCCCGGTGCCGTCGGCACCGGTACCCGCCCAGGGAACCTCGTTGCTGGTGTACTGCGTGAAGAAGGCGTTCGTGTTGACGTCGACCCCGGGCACGCGGACGCCGTCCTTCACCGAGGCGATCGTCTCGCCGGTCGCCGACCGGAACGGGATCGAGGTGTACGCCGGGTCGAGGAAGCTCGCAGCGGGCACCGTGTTCGACAGGTCCGCCTCGGCGATGCTCCCATCGGCGCGGTTGCCGTCACGGGTGGCTCCGGGCGTGCCGAAGGCGCCGTACTGGCAGGTGCTGCGGTCGGGCTGGCCCGGATGGTCCGGGTCGTCGCCCCAGCACTGCGCGATCTGCAGGAAGTTCTGCCCGCCCGACTGCTGGGTCGGCGGAGTCGACTCCGTGCCGCCCGTCCAGCTCACCTGCAGCCCCTGCGCCACGAGTCCCTTGGTCTGCGACACCGTCACCGACAGGTCGGGGAACGGTGAGTTCTGCCAATCGGCGTCGTAGCCCTTGGCGGTCACCGTCGCCGAGGTGGCGTCGGCGGCGCGGGCGGCGTCGGAGGTCACGACGCCGCCGACGGTCAGGGTGGCGAAGACGAGGCCGCCGACGAGGGCGCCGGCCAGGCCGGACAGCACGCGTCGCGCGGCGCGCCCTTCGGGTAGAGCACTGCGCACGGGATTCTCCTGGTGAGAGCGTCGCCTTCGGGTGGCGACAGCGATGAAGCTATGGGCGGGTTATGACATCCGCGTGAACGATCCGCCAACGAGGGATCGAACATTCACACGGCCTTGAGGATGAATGCAAAGCCCCGGTCCAGGGCGTTTTTCGCGCGCGCCGAACATCGCCTCCGCGGAGGCGTGCGGCGCGGTCGGTCAGCGCTTGCCGGCGCGGGGAGGACGAAGCGTGCGGAGGGTGACGGGGGGCACGACGATCGCGAGGATCAGCAGGATCGCGGCGGCCAGCATCAGCCACTGCGGGGCCTTCCACCCGTCGTCGGCGAGGGTGAACGGTGACGACACCGCCGCGACGACGGCACCCCCTCCCCCGGTGGCGGCGCTGCCGCCGACCAGATTGCCGCTCGCGTCATAGACGGCCTCACCCGCGGGTGCGGCGGCTGCGGCTGCGCCGGCGTCGGTCGAGGTCGCCGCGGCTCCGGTGCCGCCGCCTCCCGTCGCCGCCGGAGCCGCGCCCTGCGAGCCACCGGCCTCGGCCGACGATCCGCCCGAGCCCGAGCCGGTGACCGGCGTGTCGGTGCCGGAGGAGCCCGCCGTACCCGAGGTGCACTGGTTCGGCCCCTGCTTGTCGCACTCCGCCGGAGCGGGGGCGGACACGGCCAGCTGATTGTTCGACGGCGAATCGCCCGGTTTGAAGGTCGGGTTGTTGCAGGTGTTGATGTCGACGCCGTTGGCGTTCGCCCCGGGGATCCGCTTGAGCTGCTCCGAGCCCGCCATCACGAGGTTCATCGGCAGCGGGGAGTATCCCAGCGCCGTCGCCGACTGCTGCCCCTCGCACAGGACGTATTCGGCGAAGCCTCCGAGGGTGCGGCCCTTCTCGGCGGTGAAGATGCCCGAGACCTCGGTGGGCACGATCAGATACGAGTAGCTCGACAGCGGATACGTACGCGGGTCGGCGTTGTTGTACACGCCGTCGAGGATCTGGGTGAGGTAGTCGGCCGAGCCCGAGTCGTTGTTGATCTGCGCCTGCAGCAACGCGACGGCCACCGACGGCGCCGTGGGCTCGATGTAGTAGCCCGCGCTGTTGAGCACCTTCGCGACGGGGAAACCCGACTTCACCGCATACGAGTACTCGACGTAGGTGATCGCCCCCTCGCCGTAGTCCTGACTGACGTAACCGGCGACGCCGAGCGAGCCGTTCTGCGCCTTGCCGTTGGACGGGGTCGGGAATTGCGAGGTCATGCCATGGGTCCAGATGTCGCCGTGCTGCTTCGACATCCACAGCGAGAACTGCGCCGACGAGCCCGACCCGTCGGAACGCACGATCGGGACGATCGACCGGTCGGGCATCGCGAGGCCGGGGTTGTCCGCCTGGATGGCGGGGTCGTTCCACTTCGTGATCGCGCCGGCGAAGATCTTCGCGACCACGGCGCCCGACAGTCGCAGGTTCGTGACGCGCTTGCCGCCGATCTTGAGGTTGTACATGAACGCGGTACCACCGGCGACGATCGGCATGTAGGCGTACCCCGAACGCGGAACCTCCGGCTGGGAGTTGTCTTCGGGGCGCGCCTGGAACGGGATCTCGCTGATCGCGAAGTCGACGGTGCCGTTGATGAAGTCACGGCGACCCGCCGATGAGCCGACCCCCGAGTAGTTCACCGTCATGCCGTAGTTCTCGCCGACGTTGCGGCGCCACTGGTCGAGCGCGTTCTGCGACCAGGTCGAGCCCGTGCCCGAGATCGGCGCCCACGAGTCGGCGCGCGCCGATGGCACCGACGACGACACCAGGCCCGTGACGACGAGGAGGGCGACGGCGGATGCCGCCACGAGTGAGCGGATGCGGCGGATCACGGCATGTCCTTCGAGGGGGTCGAATCGTGCGGAACAAGAGGGGGTGTCGCGAGCGCGTCGAGCCGACCTCGGCGGAGCTCGATGCGCTCGAGGTCGGCGCGGGAGTGCGCGGCCCGCGCGCGACGCTGCCGGCCGCTGAGCTGACCGGGTCCGCGGCCGCCGATCACACGGGCGACGAAGAAGAGCAGCAGCACGAGGAGGATGAGGGTCGCGGCCGCCCCGAACCCGCGGGCGATCATGTTCGGCTCGGGTGATTTGACGAAGTCGAACACCTGCAGCGGCAGCGAGATCATCGGCCCCGAGAACGGGTTCAGGTTCATGTATGCGGTGACGCCCGAGGTGAGCAGCACGGGCGAGGTCTCGCCGATGCCGCGCGCCGTGCCGAGGATCACCGCGGTGACCAGACCCGAGCGGGCGGTGGGCAGCACGACGTGCCAGACCGTGCGCCACCGCGAGGCGCCCAGGGCGTACGCCGCCTCCCGCAGGTTGCCGGCCACGAGGCGCAGGACCACGTCGGAGGCGCGGATCACGATGGGGAGCATCATCACGGTGATCGCGAGGGATGCCGCGAAACCCGAACGCTCGTGGGTGATGAGCTGGATGACGGCGGAGTAGACGAACAGTCCCGCGACGATCGAGGGCAGCGCCGTCATGGCATCCGAGATCGTCCGCACGAACCGGGCGAACGGTCCCCCGATCTCGTTCATGAACACCGCCGTCGCGATCCCGAGGGGCACCGTGATCGCCAGCGCGATCGAGATCTGGATGAGCGTTCCCACGATCGCGTGGGCGATACCGCCGACGCTCAGCGGCTCGAGCGGGCCCGCCGCCTCCATCGTCTGCACGAAGGAGTTGAGGTTCACCAGCGCCGGCAGACCGCGGAACACCGCGAAGCACACGACGAACACGAGGGCGGCGATCAGGATGGATGCCGCGCTGTACAGCAGGGCGGTCATGACGCGATCGGTGACCTCTTGGCCCGTGGCCCGCAGCGCGACCAGCAGCGCGTAGATGACCACGAACAGCAGGTAGGTCACGACCGCCCAGCCGACCGCGCCGGTCATCGGCGTGAACCACCCGAACAGCAGGGTCGCCACCGCCAGGGCCGCGCCCAGCGCGCCGGTGAGGTTGAAGGTGTCCTCGGCCGTCGCTCCGCTCATGCGGCGGCGCGGGCCGACGGGCTCGTCTCCGGGCGCCGGGCGGAACGTGCGGCGGGGGCCGTCGATCGCGGACGCGGGGGCGGTGAGGGTGTCGTCCATGCGGGTCAGCCTTCGCTCTGGGCGCCCGACCGCGACCGCGCCACGATCGAGGAAGCGGTGAAGTTGATCACCAGGGTGATCAGGAAGAGGACGAGACCTGCCGCCATCAGGGCCGACAGGCCGAACTCGCTGGCCTCTCCGTACCGGAGCGCGATGAGGGCCGAGACCGAGTTGCTGCCGGTCTTGAGCACCTGCCAGTTGATCGTGAAGATCGGCGAGATGATCAGGTAGACGGCGATGGTCTCGCCCAGCGCGCGACCGAGTCCGAGCATGGTGCCGCCGATCATGCCGCCGCGCCCGAAGGGCAGCACGACGGTGCGGATCATCCCCCACCGCGTCGAGCCCAACGCGAGCGCGCCCTCGCGTTCGCCGACGGGAGCCTGCGAGAAGGCCTCGCGCATCACCGAGGTCTGCGTGGGCGCGACCATGAGGGCGACGACGATGCCGGCGATGAAGGCGGATGACGTGAACTGGCTGGCATCCGTCATCGGCGTCCCGTCGAGGTCGGTGACGGCGAACACCGGGATCCACCCGAAGTAGTGCGAGATCCACTGCGCGACGGGGATGACGTTCTGCTGCAGGAAGAACAGCCCCCACAGCCCGTAGACGACGCTGGGCACGGCCGCCATCAGGTCGACGAGCGAGATGAGCAGCGAGCGGAGCCGGGGCGGGATGATCTCGGAGATGAGCAGCGCCGTGCCCGTGGCCAGCGGGACGGAGAAGAACATCGCGACGATCGCGATCGTGACGGTTCCCGAGAGCACGGCCGCGATGCCGAAGGAGTGCGTCTCGGGCGACCACTCCTGCGTGGTCAGGAACGACCACCCCGCGACCGACAGCGCATCGCCGCCGCGCAGCGTGAGGAAGAAACCGACCGCGAGCATGATCGCGACGGTGATCCCCCCGGCGGCGAACGCGGTGGTCCGGAAGACCGCATCGCCGACCGACGGACGAGAGGTCATCGCGCGGGCGGTGCGTCGATCGCCGTCGATGGGGACGGCGTCGGCACCCTTTTCGGGGTCGCCGTCGGGGAAGAGCAGGTCGGTGAGATCGTCGGAGGTCGAGGTGCTCATCGACGACCGCATCGGCACGAGGGCGCGACGATGCGCGGGATTCGACTCATGGGGCTTCCTGAGCGGAGGGACCGGCGGCGGGTTCCGGCCGGATGTCGTTCATCGTCGGGGCCGAGGGTGAACGAGGGGCGACGGTTCTGCGAAGGAGGTGTTTCCGCATCCTCATCCAGAGACGTCAAGACGACGGCGCCGGGCTGGGGACGGTGGCGGACGGCCGCGGGGTCGCCGTGGGAGAGGGGACGGAGGCCGTGGCGACCACGATCGTGACGGTCGAGCCGAGCACCTGCCGCGTCGCGACCGCGGGTTCGACGGCGACCACCGCCCCGATGATGCCGGGTCGAGGTTCACGCACGACGAGGGGCACGAGTCCCGCGGCCGACACGAGCCCGACCGCGTCGCGCTCGGCGAACGAGGCGACCTCGGGCACGACGGTCCATCCGCTCGCCACGGCGAGGTCGACGGCGCTCCCCATGGGAACCTCGGCCCCGACGTCGGCCCCGGCCGCGAGCACCGTCTGGGCGGCGGATGGGCCGTCGTGGGCGGTCACGACACCGGGCAGCAGGCCCGCCCGCCGCAGCACCTCGGCGGCGTCGGCGAGGGCGAGGCCCCGCACCTCCGGCATGGGCACGGAGGTCGGCGCGACCGGAGTGGTCGGCACCGGATCGGGGGGCGTCGGGATGGGAGTGGCGACGACGGGGTCGGCGCTCGCGACCGCGGTGGGCGCTGCCGGGGCAGGGGCGGCAGCCGATCCGGATGCCGTGGGCAATGCGGCGGCGGCGATCACCGCGACCACCACGGTGACGGCGGCCGCCCCGAGGACCCACAGCCACGGCGAGGTCGCGCGGGGTTCGGGTTCGATCGGCGCCGGAGCGAGCGGACGCGCTGCGGTGAGGACGCGCGTGGGCGTAGGGTCGGAGTCCTCGGGGAGGGCCGGCTCCCGGTGCGCCGTGGAGAGGAGGGGGTCGATCGCCGCGCGCATCGCACGCGCGTCCGGGTAGCGTTCCGCGGGTTCCTTCAGCAGCGCCCGGACAATCAGCCGGTCGACGGCGACGGGCACCCCCGGCGCCGCCACGGACGCCGTGGGCGGGAGGGCCGTGAGGTGGGCGCGGACCGTGTCCGCCACCGAGGAGCGCGGGAACGGCGGGGTCCCCACCAGTGCGAAGTACAGCACCCCCGCCACCTGATAGAGATCTCCCGCCACGCCGACGGGGTCTCCTCGGAGCTGCTCCGGCGAGGCGTACGACGCGTTTCCGACGACACCGTCGCCGGCCGCACTGCGCAGCACGTCGGCTCCGCGGGCGGACTCGCCCACGGGGGCCGACAGGCCGAAGTCGATCAGGTGCACGTCGAGGATGCGCGCGTCGGCCCCGCGCGCGATCAGCACGTTGGCGGGCGAGATGTCTCGGTGCACGATGCCCGCGGAATGCAGCACCTGGAGGGCATCGAGAAGCGAGGCGGCCACCGTCAGCGCGGACGTGTGATCGAGGGCGCCGGACCCGCGCACGGTCTCGGCGAGCGAAACGCCCTCGACGAACTCCCACGCCGTCCATGACCGGAAGGGGGTCGCTCCGTCACCGCGGGCGACCGAGGCGCTCAGACCCGGGTGCGACAGGCCCGCCACGATCTCGGCCTCCCGCAGGAACGCCCGCGCGAGGGCGGGGTCGTCGGCGAGGTGAGGGTGGAGGACTTTCACCGCGACCCGATCGCCCGTCGTCGTGTCGAGGGCGTCGTACACGGATGCCGTGGCCCCCGAACCAAGGAGGGCGCGGATACGGAATCTCGCGTTGACCTCGTCGGCGTCAGTCAACGAGCTGGACCGCGGGGCCGGTCTGACGGTGGCGCCGCCCGGACCGGGTGCCGATGTTGAAGGCGCGGACGATGGTCGAACGCCCGAGGCTGTCACGCGCGGCGCGCGCGGCGGCGTTGGCCTCGCCCGGGGATTCGTACCAGCGCGAGCAGATCAGCACCGGCTCCCCGCTCAGTCGCAGCGCCCAGCCGTGCCGCATCGCGGCAGAGCCGCGCATGACCGACGGCGTGAGCTCGGCGAAGCGGGCGCGCAGGCCCTCCGCCTCGGCCCACGCGGAATCGGGCGACTCGTGCAGCGAGCTGCCGCGGGCGAGTTCGCGGTTGTTCGTGGCGAGCAGTCGCCACACTCCGAACATCCCGCGCTTACCGGGGGCGTCCTGCGTGCGGACGCTCGGCAAGGGAGGGGTGGATGCCGCCGGCAAGGCGCGGGCGCGGAAGGCCAGCCATGCCGCGAGCATCGGGTCGTCGGCCGAGCGGAAGGTGTCGAAGACGACGCGTGCGAGCGCGCCGGACGGCGCGGAGAGCGGATTGCTCACGAAGGGTCCCCTGTCTGACGGACCGTTCGCCGTGTCTTCGGGTGACACTCCGATGTTCCGCAGGTCAGAAGGTGCTCCCCGTCTGTGGCGAGCACGGGAGCGGGGGGTGAACGAGCGGTTCACCACGTGCGACTTCTCTCGGCGAATCCTGAGATTCGCCGAGGCGGCCTCATCTTCCCGGGGCCGGGCTCAGAGCGTGCGACGACCCTCGAAGGCACGGCCCAGGGTGACCTCGTCGGCGTACTCGAGGTCGCCGCCGACGGGGAGTCCGGATGCCAGGCGGGTGACGCGGATCTCGAGCGTGTGCAGCAGCCGGCTGAGGTAGGTCGCGGTCGCCTCGCCCTCGAGGTTGGGATTGGTCGCGAGGATGACCTCTTGCACGGTGCCGTCGGCAAGGCGCTGCATGAGCTGGGTGACGCGCAGGTCGTCGGGTCCGATGCCGGCGATGGGGCTGATCGCCCCGCCGAGCACGTGGTACAGACCGCGGAACTCGCGGGTGCGCTCGATCGCGGCCACGTCTTTCGCGTCTTCGACGACGCAGATCAGCGTGGCATTGCGGCGGGGGTCGCGGCAGATCGAGCAGCGCTCCTGCTCGGTGACGTTGCCGCAGATCTCGCAGAACTTGACCTTGTCGCGGATCTCACCGAGCAGGGTCGACAGGCGCGAGACGTCGAAAGACGGCGACTGCAGGATGTGGAACGCGATGCGCTGCGCCGACTTCGGGCCGATGCCCGGCAGGCGGCCGAACTCGTCGATGAGGTCTTGGACGATTCCGTCGTACATCAGTTGAACCTCATCGGGGGCTCGTAGGGTTCGTCGCGCACGTAGGTGGCACCGAGCATCTGTCGCACGACCGCCTCGCCGTAGCGCTGCACGCCGCCGCCGAGCGGGGGCATGCGCGGAACGACGACCGGCGGCAGCGGAGCCTCGGTCTCGTCGGCGGGCGGGATCACGTCGTCGTCGTCGACCTCTTCGGGGGCCGGGACCGACCGGGCCACGTCGCGGGGCGGGAGTACGACGCCCTCGCGGACGGGGGTGGCCGGTGCGATGCCGGCGGAGGCCTCGTCGGGTTCGTCGTCGACCGCCAGGGCGGTCGGAGCGCGGAACGCCGACGGCGCACCACCGTCGGAGGCCGGGATGGGCGCCACGGCCCACTCGGTCACCGACGAGGCGTACGGCGCCGACGAGGTCGCGGTGCGCGGCACGGGGGGCTGCTGCCCGCTCGGTCGCGTCGCCTCGGGGCCGGCGGACGCCGGGCCTGCCGGTCCACGCGGAGTGCCGCCCTGGCCGCCGGGGCCACCCCCCGACCCGCCGGGGCCACCGGGCTGGTCGCCCTCGAGGCGAGCGAGGTACTTCACCCGAACGCCGAGCACGGCCTGGATCGCCTGCCGCAGGTCTTCGCTCGGGCCACCCTCGGGCGTGCGGGTCTTGAACGCCGACAGATCGTTCGTCGTGCGGAACGCGAGGGTGAGCACGTCGTCGTCGTAGGCGACGACGGTCGAGGTCGAGACGATCAGCCACGAGGCACGGCTGGCCACCTCGAGCTGACCCAGCACCTCGGGCCACGCGTCCCGAACGTGCGCCAGGTCGATCGGGCCGACCGGGGTCGCCGGCGGCGTCGGGGCTGACGGCTCGAGCGGGGAGGCCTCGTCGGACGCGGGAGCGTCGTCGGGTGCGGGAGCTTCGTCGGGTGCGGGAGCGGCACCGGCGGGCTCAGCCGAAGCAGCGGGTTCGGCTGCCGCGTCGTTCTCGGCTGTCGCACCGGGTGCGGGGCTTGGCGCCGGCTCAGCCGCGGCAGCGGGCTCGGCGCTTTCTGCGGGCTCGGCTGCCGCGGCCGCTTCAGCGGGCGGGGTCGTGGAGGCCGACTCGGGCTCGGACGCCGGCGCGGCCTTCGTCGTCGACCCGGACGCCGGTGCCGGTTCGGGCTTCGCGGCCGGCTCGGGCTCCGCGACAGGATCGGATGCCTGGCCGTCTCCGGACTTCGAGACGGATGCCGCCGAGGGCGCCCTGTCGAAGGGGTGCGCCTCGTCGTCGTCGTCGTCGTCGGACATGGCGAGAGCCGGTTCGACGGCCGCCGCGGGCGAGACCGCGCGGGTCGGCGCCGGCTCGTCGAACACGGGGGCGTCACCGTCGTCGAACGGCGGCGGAGCGTCATCGTCGGTGAAGGGCGGCGGAGCGTCATCGTCGGAGGGGGCGCTGCCGGCCGTCGCTCCCGGGGCGGCGACGCGGTTCGTCGCGTTCGCGGGCGCGGGCCTCTCGGCATCCGCCGGCGTCGGCTCGGGGCGACCGGGAGTCGCGACCCGCGGGGCGGCGACGCCCGGAGATGCCACCGCGGGGGCTGCCCCGCCCGGCGACGCGATGCGGGGAGCGGCGACCCCGGGCGACGCGATGCCAGGGGAAGCGACGGCCGGCGAGGCCACGGTCGGTGAGGCCACCGCCGGTGAAGCGATCTTCGGGGAGGCCACGGCCGGCGACGAGGCACCGCCCGACGAGGCACCGCCCGACGAGGTACCGGGCGACGCGATGCGCGGGGCCGCCGCGGGAGCGGAAGAAACCGCCGGCTGGGTCGACGGTGCGGCGATGTCGGCCGCGGGAGACGCGGGACGCCCCGTCGCGGGGGCGACCTGCGCGGGGGCTGCGGCATGACCGCGCCCGGCTTCGATGGCGTGCGCCGTGGCGGGCGACCCGCCCTGAGCGACACCCGCGTGCGTGAGCACGCGCGCCACCAGCAACTCGAGCTGAAGGCGGGGCGAGGTGGCGCCGGTCATCTCGTCGAGCGCGGCCACCACGAGGTCGGCCGTGCGGGACAGACGGGTGGTGCCGAAGGCGGTGGCCTGGCGCGACATGCGCTCGAGCTCGTCGTCGGGAACCCCACGCAGGACCGCGGCGGCGCCCGCACCCGTGGCGGCCACGATGATCAGGTCGCGCAGGCGCTCGAGCAGGTCGTCGACGAAGCGGCGGGGGTCTTGGCCGGTCTGCACGACACGGTCGACGGCGGCGAAGGCTCCTCCGCCGTCGTTCGCGGCGAAGGCGTCGACGACCTCGTCGAGCAGCTCGGAGTGGGTGTACCCCAACAGAGAGACCGCGCGCTCGTAGCGCACGAGCACGTGGCCCGCGGAATCCGCGTCACTGCCGGCGATGAGCTGGTCGAGAAGAGAGAGGGTGTCACGCGGCGACCCGCCACCGGCGCGCACGACGAGGGGCAGCACGCCGGCCTCGACGCTCACGCCCTCGGTCTCGCAGAGCTCTTGGACGTATTCGAGCATCGCGGCGGGCGGAACCAGCCGGAACGGGTAGTGGTGCGTGCGCGAGCGGATGGTGCCGAGCACCTTCTCGGGCTCGGTGGTGGCGAAGATGAACTTCACGTGGGCCGGAGGCTCTTCGACCAGCTTGAGCAGGGCGTTGAAGCCCTGCTGCGTCACCATGTGCGCCTCGTCGAGGATGAAGATCTTGAAGCGGTCGCGTGCGGGGGCGAAGATCGCACGCTCGCGCAGGTCGCGGGCGTCGTCGACACCGTTGTGGCTCGCCGCGTCGATCTCGACCACGTCGAGCGACCCGCCGCCGCCGCGCCCCAGCTCGACGCAGCTGTCGCACGTGCCGCAAGGGGTGTCGGTGGGACCCGCCGCGCAGTTGAGGCAGCGCGCCAGAATGCGGGCCGAGGTGGTCTTTCCGCAGCCGCGCGGACCCGAGAACAAGTACGCGTGACCCACGCGGTCGCTGCGCAGGGCGGTCATGAGCGGCTCGGTCACCTGCGACTGCCCGATCATCTCGCCGAACGCCTCGGGGCGGTATCGGCGGTACAGGGCTGTCGTCACTCCACCAGCCTACGGCGTACCTCCGACATCGCCTCCGCGGCCTCGGGCGATCGCCCCTCGGGCCGCGGGGAACGGAGGAGATTCGGGCGACGGAGGACGCGATCGACCCCTGGCATCCTCCCCTCCCCGATCCTCCTCCCGCGGGCGGAGAAGGCGCCCGCGAACGCCGAACGCGGCGACCCCCGCAGGGTGCCGCCGCGTTCGAAGAGCTCAGAAACCGCCGTCGAGTCCGACCGCGATGGGCGCCTCGTCGTCGCCGACGACCGGGATGGTCGCGGTGACGATCGGCACCGACGCCGACAGCAGCGTGCCGTCCTCGCGCACGGAGCCCTCGAGCTGACGGATCGAGGGACGACCGGGTCGCACCGGACCCTGTCCGCGCAAGGCCACGCGCACCGTCTCACCCGGAGCGACGGTGTAATCCACCCCGCGCACGGCGAAGGTGACCGGACCGCCCTCTCCCCCGGCGCGAAGGGTCAGCGCCGACGCGGTGAGGGTGATGTCGAGGCGCGTGCCGTGCCAGTGCAGCACGTACGACAACTCGGGCCAGTCGGCGGGCAGACGCGGGTCGAAGGTCAGCAGACCGAAGTGGTCGCGCATGCCGCCGAAACCGCTGACGAGGGCCGTCCACACACCACCGGCCGAGGCCACGTGCACCCCGTCGGAGGCGTTGTGATGCAGGTCGCCGAGGTCGACGAACGCGGCCTGACGGAAGTACTCCAACGCGAGGTCCTGGTAGCCGACCTCCGCCGCGAGGATCGACTGCACGACCGCCGACAGCGTCGAATCGCCCGTGGTCAGCGGGTCGTAGTACTCGAAGTCGGCGAGCTTCTCGGCATCCGTGAAGTGATTGCCCTGCAGGAACAGCGCGAGCACCACGTCGGCCTGCTTGAGCACCTGGTACCGGTAGATCACCAGCGGGTGGAAGTGCAGCAGCAGCGGACGCTGATCGGGCGGGGTGTTCTCGAGGTCCCAGATCTCGCGCTCGAGGAACACGGCGTCTTGGGGGTGGATGCCGAGGGCCTCGCTGAACGGGATGTGCATGGCCTCGGCGGCCTTGTCCCACCGCTCGGGCTCCGACGGGTCGAGGTTCATGCGATCGGCCATGTGCGCGTACGCATCGGGATCGCGGTCGGCGAGATCGCGGACCGTGCGCGCGGCGAAGCGCAGGTTGAACCGCGCCATGACGTTGGTGAAGAGGTTGTCGTTGACGACGGTGGTGTACTCGTCGGGCCCGGTGACGCCGTGGATGTGGAAGGAGTCGCGCTCCCCGTCGTCGGAGCCGTCGCTCGAGCGCCAGAACCCCAGCGTCGCCCACAGGCGGGCCGTGTCGACGGCGATGTCGACGCCCTCACGGGCGAGGAACTCCTCGTCGCCGGTCGCCCGCACGTACTTCGCGAGGGCGTAGGCCACGTCGGCGTTGATGTGGTACTGCGCGGTGCCGGCGGCGTAGTAGGCCGAGGCCTCCTCGCCGTTGATCGTGCGCCACGGGAACAGCGCCCCGGCCTCGTTGAGCTGGTGCGCGCGCTTGCGACCCGCGGGGAGCATGAGGTACCGCATGCGCAGGGCGTTGCGAGCCCACAGCGGTGACGTGTACGCCAGGAACGGCAGCACGTAGACCTCGGTGTCCCAGAAGTAATGCCCGCTGTAGCCGGAGCCCGTGACGCCCTTGGCCGGCACGCCCTGCCCGTCGGCACGGGCGGCCGCCTGCGCGAGCTGGAAGAGGCACCAGCGCGTAGCCTGCTGCAGGTCGCCGTGACCGCCGATGCGCACGTCGGAGCGATCCCAGAAGTCGGCGTACCAGGCGATCTGCTTCTCGACGAGCCGGTCGACGCCCGTCTCGACCGCGCGATCGAGCGTGCGGCGGCACCGGTCGAGCAGCTCACCCGTGGGGACGCCCCGAGAGGTGTGGTAGCTCACGAGCTTGGTGATCGTGGTCGCGACGCCGGCCCGGGCGTGCACCCGGTAGACGTTCTTGGCGATGTCGGGCTCGATGAGCTGACGCGAGGTGTACTCGTTCTCGGTCTCGACGAGGTGGTCGGCGATGACGGCGAGCGTCATGTTCGACTCGCTGACCTCGTAGCTGAGGGCCGAGCGGTCGCCGTCCTGCCAGTACTCGCGCGGCTGCAGCACGCGGTCGCTGAGCTTCTCGGTCTTGCGCGGGTCGAACCCGGACTGCTTCGACGCCATAGGCGAACCGCCGTAGATGCCCTCGCCGTCCTGACGGTTGAGCAGCTGGCTGCTCACGGTGACGGGAGCGTCGGCGTCGAGCACGGTGACGGTCAGGCGCAGCACCGCGAGGTGCTTCTCGTCGAACGACACGAAGCGTTCGTCCTCGATGCGCACGCGCTTGCCCGAGGGCGTGACCCACAGGAGGTTGCGACGCAGGATCCCCTGACGCATGTCGAGCACGCGCTCGTACTCGCGCACGTCGGCCACGTCGAGCGACAGCGGCTCGTCGTCGACGTAGACGCGCATCACCTTGGCATCCGGAGCGTTGATGATCGTCTGACCGACCTCGGCGAAGCCGTAGGCCTGCTCGGCGTGACGGATCGGGAACGTCTCGTGGAAGCCGTTGATGAACGTGCCCTGCTCGAGGGCGAACCGGCCTTCGATGGAGTTGCCGCGCAGTCCGAGATAGCCGTTGCCGACGGCGAACAGGGTCTCGGTGACCCCCACGTCGTCGAGCGAGAACTCGGTTTCGACGAGGCGCCATTCGTCGATGGGGAAACGATCGCGATCGATCATCACGTGCCTTCCAGGGCGAGGGGGCATCCCGCGCGCCCGCGGTGAGTCGGGTGGGTCGCGTGCAGGCGACGGCTCAGTCTACGAAGGCCGCGAGGTCGTCGACGACCACGGTGGCCCCGGCGGACGCGAGGTCTTCGGCGCCGACGCCGCGATCCACGCCGACGACGACCGCGTATCCGGCCGCGACCGCCGACTTCACGCCGCTGAGGGCGTCTTCGACGGCGACGGATCGGGCCGGGTCGACTCCGAGCATGCGCGCCGCCTCGGCGAACACGTCGGGAGCGGGCTTCGACGACAGGTGGTCGCGCTCGGCGACGACGCCGTCCATGACGACGGGGAAGCGATCGCGGATGCCGGCGGCGTCGAGCACCTCGACGGCGTTCTTCGAGCTCGACACGACCGCGATGGGGACCCCGGCCTCCTGCAGCACGTCGAGAAGGGCCACCGACCCCGGGTACGGGGCGATGCCCTCGCGGCGCAGGATCTCGGAGAAGACCACGTTCTTGCGGTTGCCGACCCCGCACACGGTGTCTTCGGACGGGTCGTCGGAGGGATCGCCCCACGGCACCTCGACGTCGCGGCTGCGCAGCAGGCTCGCCACGCCGTCGTAGCGCTTCTTGCCGTCGACATACTCGAAGTAGTCGCGGTCGGTGTAGGCCGGCTCGATCTTCCACGCGGCGAACAGCTCGTCGAACATCGTCTTCCACGCCCGCATGTGCACCTCGGCGGTGGGAGTCAGCACGCCGTCGAGATCGAACAGCACCCCGTCGAACGTCGTCAGGTCGGGCAGATCGGCGGTGGGGGTCATGGGGAACTCCGGATCGAGGAAGACGGTCGCCCCAGCAGGGCGGGGTCAGCGTAGCGGGGCGAGGTGTCTCAGGCCGTGACCGACAGCGTCTGCCGCGCGATCTCGAGCTCTTCATCGGTGGGCACGACGAGCACCTCGACGCGCGAGGCGTCGGTGGAGATGCGCCGGATGCCGCGTCCGCGCGTTGCGTTGCGCTCGGCGTCGATCTCGACCCCGGCGAATCCGAGCGTGGACATGGCCTCGGCCCGCACGGCGGCGGCGTTCTCGCCCACCCCCGCGGTGAAGGAGATCACGTCGACGCCGTCCAACTGCGCGAGGTAAGCGCCCGCGTACGCCCGCAGGCGATGGATGTAGACGTCGAAGGCCAGGCGCGCCGCCGGGTCTCCCGCCTCGCGTCGCTGCTGGATGTCGCGCATGTCGGACACCCCCGCGATGCCGAGCAGGCCCGAGCGCTTGTTGAGCAGCGTGTCGAGATCGGCGGTCGACATCTCGGCGCGACGCGCGAGCTGCAGCAGCACCGCCGGGTCGAGGTCTCCCGAGCGCGTGCCCATGACGAGCCCCTCGAGAGGAGTGAGGCCCATCGAGGTGTCCACCGAACGGCCGCCCTCGATCGCGGCGACCGAGGCGCCGTTGCCGAGGTGGAACACGATCTGCTTCAGCTCGGTGAGCGGGCGACCGACGAAGGCTGCGGCCGCCTCGCTGACGAACTTGTGGCTCGTGCCGTGGAACCCGTAGCGACGGATGCGGTGGGCCTCGGCGACCTCGCGGTCGATGGCGTAGGTGTACGCCTCGGGAGCGAGCGACTGGTGGAAGGCCGTGTCGAACACGGCCACGTGCGGCACGTCGGGGAACGCCTTCTTCGCCGCGACGATCCCGGCGAGGTTCGCCGGGTTGTGGAGGGGTGCCAGCACGGACAACTCGTCGATGTTGATCTCGACGAGGGGCGTCACCACGGTGGGTGCGAAGAAGCGCGCACCTCCGTGCACGACGCGGTGCCCGACCGCGACCGGGGCGCGCTCGTCGAGCGAGGGCCCGTGCGCGGCGAAAGCGTCGAGCATGACGGCGAAGCCCGCGGTGTGGTCGGGGATCTCGCGCTCGATCATGTACGTGGCATCCGTCACCGTGGGCGCCGGAGCGTCGGGAGCGGCGAGGGCCGCGGCGGTGACGGTGTGGGTCGCGACGCCGGTGCCCTCTCCGATGCGTTCGACGAGACCGGATGCCAGCACCCGCTCGTGCGCCATGTCGAGCAACTGGTACTTGAACGACGACGAGCCGCTGTTGACGACGAGGACGACGCTCACTGGGTGCCCCCCTGGGCCTGGATCGCGGTGATCGCGATGGTGTTCACGATGTCGTCGACGAGGGCGCCGCGCGAGAGGTCGTTGATGGGCTTGTTCAGGCCCTGGAGCACGGGACCGATGGCCACCGCGCCGGCCGAGCGCTGCACGGCCTTGTAGGTGTTGTTGCCCGTGTTGAGGTCGGGGAAGACGAACACCGTCGCGCGACCGGCGACCTCGGAGTCGGGCATCTTGGCCCGGGCGACGGCCGCGTCGGCCGCGGCGTCGTACTGGATGGGCCCCTCGACGAGCAGCTCGGGTGCCCGCTCGCGCACGAGGGCGGTCGCGGTTCGCACCTTCTCGACGTCGGCCCCCGTGCCGGACTCCCCCGTCGAGTACGACAGCATGGCCACGCGTGGCGCGATGCCGAACTGCTCGGCGGTGGCGGCCGACGACACGGCGATGTCGGCGAGCTGCTCGCTCGTGGGGTCGGGGATGACGGCGCAGTCGCCGTAGACGAGCACGCGGTCGGCGAGCGCCATGAGGAAGACGCTCGAGACGACCGAGACGCCGGGGGCGGTCTTGATGATCTCGAACGCGGGGCGGATGGTGTGCGCCGTGGTGTGCGCGGCGCCCGAGACCATGCCGTCGGCGAGGCCCAGGTGCACCATGAGCGTGCCGAAGTACGACACGTCTGTCACGGTGTCGGCGGCCTGCGCGAAGGTGACGCCCTTGTGCGCGCGGAGCCGGGCGTACTCGGTCGCGAACTTGTCGACGTGCACGGCGTCGAAGGGGCTGAGCACCTCGGCGTCGCGGATGTCGATGCCGAGCTCGATCGCGCGCCCGCGCACCTCGATCGGCTCGCCGAGGATCGTGAGGTCGGCGATGCCGCGCGAGAGCACGGTGGCGGCGGCGCGCAGCACGCGGTCGTCGTTGCCCTCGGGCAGCACGATGCGGCGCTTGTCGCTGCGGGCGCGGTCGACCAGGCCGTACTCGAACATGAGCGGGGTGACCACGCTCGGGCGGGCGACACCCAGCTCGCGCGTGAGGAGTTCGGTGTCGACGTGGCGCTCGAACAGGGCGAGGGCGGTGTCGTAGCGGTGCTGCGAGTCGGCGGCGAGGCGACCGCGCGTGTTCATGATGCGCACCGCGGTGTCATAGGTGCCCAGGTCGGTGGCGATGATCGGCAGCGGCGAGCCGAGGCCGTCGATGAGGCGCACGATCGCGTCGGGCAGCTCGAACCCGCCGTTGAGCACGATGCCGGCGAGCGAGGGGAAGGTGCCCGAGGCGTTGGCCAGCAGCGCGGCGATCAGCACCTCGCTGCGGTCGGCGGGAATGACAACGACCGCGGACTCTTTGAGCCGCGGCAGCACGTTGACCATCGACATGCCGGCGACGACGACGTCGAGCACCTCGCGGGTCAGCAGCGCCGGGTCTCCCTTGATGAGCTCGCCCTCGACCGAGCGCAGCACACCGCGCACCGAGGGGGCGATGAGGAAGCGGTCTTCGGGGAGAGCCCAGACGGGCACGCTGCGGCGTTCGGCGGCGGCGCCGATGGGAAGCGCGTCGACGACCTGACGCACGGATGCCGTGATCTCGTCGAGGTGGTCGGGATCGGCGCGGTTGGCGATCACGGCGAACAGCGCCGCCCGCTCGTGCTGCAGCTCGGAGACGGCGAGCGAGGCGATCTGCCCGACCTCGTGCGGGGTGCGCGCGACCGACATGCCGAGCGTCTCGCTGTGACCCTGCTGCGCGCGACCGCCGAGCACGAGCAGCACGGGGGCGCCGAGGTTCGCCGCGATGCGGGCGTTGTAGGCCAGTTCGGCGGGGCTGCCGACGTCGGTGTAGTCGCTGCCGATGATGACGACCGCGTCGCACTGGGCCTCGACGGCCTTGTACCGCTCGACGATGCGCGCCAGAGCGGCGTCGGCGTCGTCGCGCACGTCGTCGTAGGTCACGCCCACGCAGTCGTCGTAGGCGAGGTCGACGCTGTCGTGATCGAGCAGCATCTCGAGCACGTAGTCGCGCTCTGCCGTCGATCGCGCGATGGGACGGAACACCCCCGCGCGCGGCGTGACGCGGCTGAGGGCGTCGAGGACGCCCAGAGCCACCGAGGATTTGCCCGAATGACCTTCGGCCGACGTGATGTAGATGCTCTGCGTCACGGAGCCAGCCTATTGCCGGCCTCCGACACCGCCGCGGGGTTGCTTCGGCGTCGAGTGATCAGGAGGGGTCCACCGGCACGAGCCGGGCGCCGGCCCTCCGGAGGTCCGCGGCGAGCGCCGCGTCGGGGTCGAGGTCGGCGATGATCCCCGAAACCCCGTCGAGCGGCAGGATGCCGAAGCGCGAGGCCGCACCGAGCTTCTCCTCGCTCGCGAGAACGAACGTCTCGGCCGCGCGGGCGGCGAGAGCGCGCTTCATGGCCGCCTCCTCGGCATCCCCCGTCGACAGCCCCGTCTCGGGGTGAACCCCCGTCACTCCTAAGAAGAAGAGGTCGGCGCTGACGTTCTGAGCGGCCTCCATCGCCGCGGCCCCGCAGGCGACGGCGGAGTGCTTGAAGAGGCGCCCGCCGAGGATGACGACCTCGGCGTCGTGGTCGAGGAGCGCGGCGGCGATCGTCGGCGAGTGGGTGATGATCCTGCCGCCGACCGAGCGCGGCAGCAGGTCGACCATCGCCAGGGTCGTCGTGCCGCCGTCGAGCAGCACGGTCGAGCCGGGCTCGATGAGGGCGACCGCGGCGGCGGCCACGCGCTCTTTACTCCCCCGCGCGACCTCGCGACGAGCGGCGTAGTCGGCGACCGCGGGCGACGCCGGGAGCGCCCCGCCATAGACGCGCACCGCCAGGCCCGCGGCATCCAACTCTCGAAGATCTCGGCGGATGCTGTCTTCGGAGAGCCCCAGCTCTACGGCGATGTCCTTCACGACGAGACGCCCGTCGCGGCGGAGCCGGTCGAGCAGGGCCTCTTTGCGTGCGGCGGCGAGCATGTTTCACATTGTTGCACGTTTCTGCATTATTGTTCCGAATCATGACCGACCCTCGCCCCGGCACCACCGTCGCCGACCACCGCGGCCGCACCGGCCTGCATCTCACAGGCCGGGACCTCGACCGCAATCCGCGAGTGGAGGTCACACGCGTCGACCTCCTCGCCGCGGGCTGGCACGTGCTGCGGGCGACCACGTTCCGCTACCGCGGCGACGACGGCGAGTGGGCGACCCTCACGCGCGAGACCTACGACCGCGGCAACGGTGCGACGATCCTGCTCTACGACCCCGCGCGGCGGACCGTGCTGCTCACCCGGCAGTTCCGCTACCCCGTCTACGTCAACGACCACCCCGACGGCATGCTCATCGAGACGGCCGCAGGCCTGCTCGACGACGACGACCCGGTCACCGCGATCCGTCGCGAGGCCGAGGAGGAGACGCGGGTGCGCGTCGACGAGGTGCAGCACGTGTTCGACGTCTACATGAGCCCGGGATCGGTGACCGAGCGCCTGCACTTCTTCGCCGCGGCCTACGACGGCGCCGACCGCGAGGGCGATCGCGGGGGTCTGGCCGAGGAGGACGAGGAGATCGAGATCCTCGAGTACGACATCGACGTCGCGCTGGCGAAGATCCGGGACGGATCGATCCAGGACGCCAAGACCATCATGCTGCTGCAGTGGGCGGTGCTCGACGGGCCCTTCGCCCGGCGCTGAGGCCCGGCGCGAAGGCACGACACCCAAGCACGGCATCCGGAGCCGAAGACACCGCACGATCCGGCGAACGCGCGGGAGACCGATGCGACACCCCCTTCGGGTGGGGGCGTCGCACCCGACGCCGTCAGGCGGCGATGCGCCCGAGAGCGGCGTCGAGCTCGGCGGTCGTCGGCGGCGCGGCGCCGGCCCGACTCACGGTGATGCCCGCCGCGGTGGCCGCGGCACGACCCGCAGCGGCCAGCTCGTGTTCGTCGAAGCGTCCCTCGACGACGCGCTGCGCGCCGATCCCCCGCGCGAGCCCCGCGATGAGGGCCGACATGTAGGAGTCACCCGCACCGATCGTGTCGACGAGCCCCACGGTGTGCGCGGCGACCTGGAGGTCGCCGGCCGCGGTCGAGACGGTGCTCCCGTGCTCTCCCCGCGTGACGACGACGATCGAGGCCCCCGCGCGCAGCAGACGACGCGACGCCGACGACGGGTCGTCGGGATAGAGCCACTCGGCGTCTTCATCGCTGAGTTTGACCACGGCGGCGCGCGCGGCGTACCGGTCGACGAGGGCCCGGGTGTCGGCGGCGGGCGGCAGCAGAGCGGGCCGCACGTTCGGATCGAAGCTGACCAGCACGTCCGGCGACAGGTTCTCGATGAGCTCGAGCACGCGGTGGGCTCCCGGGGGCCGCAGCGCCCCGACGGAGCCCACGTGCACGATCGAGAACCCGGCGGTCTCGGGCGGACGACCGAACTCCCACGACAGATCGAAGTCGTACGTCGCCGATCCGTCGACGCCGATCCGCGCCCGGGCCGTCGACGTGGGCGCGGAGGTCGCCGCCGTCTGAACGACGTCGACCGCCGCCGCCGCCACGTGGTCGGCGATCGACCTCCCGCGCTCGTCGTCCGCGAACTCGGTGGCGAAGGTCGTAGCGATGCCCAGGCGCGACAGCCCCACGGCCACGTTCAGCGGGCTGCCTCCGACATAAGAGGTCTCGCGACCGTCGCGGTCGACGATGTCGATGAGCGCCTCACCGATGACCAGCGCGCGGCCCGGGGGGCGGGAGGCGGTCACGACACCGGTTCCAACCAGGTCAGGGTCGATCCGCCGCCGACGACGAACGGAGCGAAGGCCTCGTTGAAGGCCGCGCAGTGCGGCGTCTGCAGGTGCGCCTGGAAGGCCGCCTCGTCGGCGTACTCCTCGTAGACGAAGAAGCTGTCGCGATCGTGGGCGAGGCGGTGGGCGTCGAAGCGCACGTTGCCCGGTTCGGCCGACACCTTCTCTCCGTACCCGCGGACGAGGGCGGCGACCTCGTCGCCCCGCCCCTCCTCGGCCCTGAACTGCGCGTACAGGAACTTGCCCGTCACAGCGTCTGCGCTCCCGTCATGATCGCGACCGCTTCGCTCATCGTGTGCGAGGTGGGGGTGATGGTGCCGGCGCGCTTGCCGAGACGCTGGATGTGGATGCGGTCGGCCACCTCGAACACGTGGGGCATGTTGTGGCTGATCAGGATGACCGGCACGCCGTTATCGCGCAGGCGCTTGATGAGTTCGAGCACCTGGTTGGACTCGCGCACGCCGAGGGCGGCCGTCGGCTCGTCGAGCACGACCACCTTCGACCCGAAGGCGGCGGCGCGGGCGACGGCGACGGCCTGACGCTGGCCGCCCGAGAGGTTCTCGATCGCGACCGACACGTCCTGCAGGGTCGAGATGCCCAGACGCGTGAGCTCCGCGCGGGCGTTGGCGCGCATGGTCTTGGTGTCGAGCATGCGGAACACCGATCCGAGCGGACCGGAACGGCGCAGCTCGCGACCCAGGTACATGTTCGCGGCGACGTCGAGGGCGGGCGAGACGGCGAGCGACTGGTAGACCGTCTCGATGCCGGCCTCCCGCGCGTCCTGCGGACGACGGAACGACACCTCGCGCCCGTCGAGGCGCAGTTCGCCCTCGTCGGGGATCTCGGCACCCGTGAGGCACTTGATGAGCGTGGTCTTGCCGGCGCCGTTGTCGCCGATGATGGCCAGCACCTCGCCGGCGTACAGGTCGAGGCTGACGCCGTCGAGACCGACGACGTGCCCGTAGGTCTTGACGAGGCGCTTGGCCGAGAGGACGGGCGTGCGCGTGTCGGTTGCTGCGGCGTTCACTTGCGAACCTTCCGAATCCACTGGTCGATCGAGACGGCGACGATGACGAGCACGCCGACGGCGAGGGTTTGGTACAGCACGTCGAGGCCCGCCAGGGCGAGACCGTTGCGGAACACGCCGACGATGAGCGCGCCGAGCAGGGTGCCCCACACGTTGCCGCGTCCGCCGAAGAGGCTGATGCCGCCGATCACGACGGCGGTGATGGCGTTCAGGTTGGCGTCGACCGCGGCGTTCGGGCTCGAACCGAAGTCACGACCGATCTGGATCCACGCGGCGACGGCCACAATGGCCCCTGCGACGAGGTACACGCTGAGCAGCACGCGGTTGACCCGGATGCCGCTGAGGCGGGCGGCCTCTTTGTCGTCGCCGACCGCGTAGACGTGTCGACCCCACGCGGTGCGGCCGAGCGCGTACGACATGAGGGCGTAGACCACGATCATCAGGAAGACGCCGAAGGTGACGTCGACGCCGATGTGGAACGTCGTGCCCGTGAAGGTGAGGATCTCGGGCAGATCACTGCCCTGCACGGTCGCGCCGTTGGACAGCAGGAGCAGCAACGCGGTGAAGATGCTGAGCGTGCCCAGCGTCACGATGAACGGCGGGAGGTTCAGACGCGTGACCAGCAGGCCGTTGACGAAGCCGGTCAGAACGCCCGCGATCAGGCCGACGATGAGAGCGAGCGGCCCCGGCATCCCGAGGCCGGCCGCGGCGTTGCCCATGACGACGGAGCTCAGGATCATCGCCGCCCCGACCGACAGGTCGATTCCCGCGGTGAGGATGACGAGGGTCTGCGCCACGCCGAGCGTGCCGATGACGGCGACCTGCTGCGTGATGAGCGACAGGTTGGCGGGGGCGAGGAAGCGGGGGTTGACGATGCCGAAGATGACGACCGCGACGACGAGCACGATGGCCGGGCTGATGGCCGGGTAGCGGTAGAGGACGTTGCGGACGCGTTGCATGGGCGTCTGGCGTGAGAGGAACTCATCGGCCAGGTGCAGCGTCGACGTCGGCGGTGTGGTCTGGGGGGTGGTGGGCGATTGTGACATGACGGCCTTCCCGGTCGCAGGTGAGAGGTCGGGGGCGCGCCCGTCGGCGCGCCCCCGGGAGATCACTTGCCCCAGCAGCTGCTGGTGGCGTCGGCGGACGTGAGGCTGTCGAGGCCCGTCTGCGGCTGATCGGTGACGAGCTGCTGGCCCGTGCTGAAGAAGTCGAGGCCGTCGGTGGGCTTGGGGGCCTCCCCGCCGCGGGCGATCTTCGCGATGGCCTCCATGCCGAGCGAGGCCATCTTCGACGGGTACTGCTGGGCGGTCGCGCCGATGACGCCGTCCTTGACGTAACCGATGCCGGTGCAGCCACCGTCGATCGAGACGATGATGACGTCCTTCTCCTTACCGGCCGCCTTCAGGGCCTGGTAGGCGCCGTACGCGGCGGGCTCGTTGATCGTGTAGACGACGTTGATGTTCGGGTCCTTCGACAGCAGCGTCTCCATGGCGGAGCGGCCGCCGTCTTCGGCGCCCTGGGTGGCCTGGTGGCCGGCGACCGTGTACGAGCCGCCCTTGCCGCCGGTGTAGCTGCCCGAGGCCGCCTCCGAACCGTTCTTGCTGGGATCGGGCACCTCGATGCCCATGCCCTTGAGGAAGCCCTGGTCGCGGGCCGTGTCGACCGTGACGATCTGGTCGCTGAACAGGTCGAGCATGGCGATGTTGGCGTCCTTGCCGTCGAGCTTGGATGCCGTCCACTTGCCGATGAGCTCGCCCGCGGCGAAGTTGTCGGTGGCGAAGGTGATGTCGACCGAGTCGGCCGGGTCGGGAACGGTGTCGAGGGCGATGACGTAGAGGCCGGCCTTGCGCGCCTTCTCGATCTCGTTGATCACGGCGGGACCGTTGGGGGTGATGAGGATGCCCTTGTCGCCGCGCGAGATGGCGTTCTCGATCGCCTGGATCTGGCTGTCGGTGTCGCCGTCCTTCTTGCCGGCGGCGAGGGTCAGCTTGACGTTCGCCTTCTCGGCGTCGGCCTGAGCGGCGTCTTCCATCGACACGAAGTACGGGTTGCTCGTGGTCTTGACGATGAGGGTGACGCCCACCTGCTCGTCCGCTCCGGCGGGGGCGGCGCTGACCGCCGAGCCCGCGGGCGAGGAACAGGCGGACAGCGAGAGCGCGGCGACGGCGGCGATGGAGGCGGCGGCGAAAACGGCGCGGGACTTCGGGTGCAGCGGCATTGGTGTGGTCCTTAGGTGGTCGGGGACTGCTCTGTCGGAAACCGGACTGACAACGGTGTCAGTGACAGGTGTACCGCAGCGGGCTATAGAGTGCAATGACTAATTGATCTGGCGAGTACGGGATGATGACACCGTTATCAGGTAGACCCGATGCGCGTGGGGGATCAGTCACGATCCGCGACGTCGCGCATCATGCCGGCGTCGGGATCAAGACCGTCTCGCGCGTCATCAACAACGAGCCCAACGTGGCCAAGGCGACGGCCGCGCGAATCCGCGCGTCGATCGCCGAACTGCAGTGGGAGCCCGACGCCCACGCGGCGAACCTGCGGCGCATCATGACGCGCACCCAGTCGCTGGGACTCCTGCTCGGCAACGTCGCCAACCCGTTCTCGGCCACGATCCATCGCGCGGTCGAAGACCTGGCCATCCATCGCGACGTCGCGGTGTTCGCCTCGAGCCTCGACGACGACCCCGACCGGGAGGTCGCCGCGATCGCGGC
The DNA here is from genome assembly GCF_040436305.1 of Microbacterium sp. che218. Lineage (NCBI taxonomy): Bacteria > Bacillati > Actinomycetota > Actinomycetes > Micrococcales > Microbacteriaceae > Microbacterium > Microbacterium sp. che218. The sequence continues at coordinate 3,206,538 of NZ_AP031501.1, read as the reverse complement.
CTTCGTCCGGCGCAAGGTCGACGGACTGATCCTCACCTGCGTGGCGGACAGCCAGCGCTACCTGCAGGACGTGATCCCCGAGAGCATGCCGGTGGTCTTCATCGACCGCGAGCCGACGGATCTGCCGGCCGATCTCGTGCATGCCGACAACGTCGGGGGCACGGCCCTGGCGACCCGGCACGTGCTCGGCTACGGACACCGCACGATCGCGCTGCTGATCGACCGCCACGACATCTGGACGGCCGCCGAACGCGAGCGCGGCTTCCGTCAGGCGGTCGCGGAGTTCTCGCTCCCCGAGTCGTCGACGATCATCGTCCGCGACCTCACCGACCAGGGGGCGGCGGAACGCGCCGTGATGGGGCTGATGGCCCTGCCCACTCCCCCGACCGCGATCGTGAGCGGGCAGAACCTCATCACGATCGGGGCCGTGCACGCGCTGCGCCGACTCGGCCGCCACCACGATGTCGCGCTGATCGGTTTCGACGACGTCGAACTCGCCGACCTGATGGAGCCGGGCATCAGCGTGATCGCCCAGCGCCCGCAGGAGATCGGCGTGCGCGCTGCCGAGATGCTCTTCGAGTCGCTCGACGGCGTCGCGCGCATGACGCCGCGGCGCATCGTCGTGCCCGTCGACCTCATCCCGCGCGGCTCGGGCGAGATCCGTCCGAAGTGAGCCGCGACCGCGTCGAGGGGCCGGCGGCCGAGGACCGCGGAGCCGTTCGAGGGCAAAGAAAAGACCCTCCGCGCACCCGGTAGAGCCTGGTTACCCTTGCTACGTTTCCGTCCTGGGGGAGTTGGCCGGGATACCGCCACGCGGAGAGCCGTCGACTAGCCTACCCGACTCATCGGCGTCTGCCCGCCGCGACCCCCGCCGCACGCGTGACATCCGACGCGAAGACCGCCCTCCCGCGACGGCAAGCGGCTCCTCACGCCTGCAGCGCCAGCGCGGCCGCGCCCAGCAGCGGTCCGTCGCCGTCGAGTCCCGACCCCACGATGCGGCAGCGGCGGGCGTAGGCGTGCAGAGAGGCGGCCTGGGCCGCCGCGCGCACCTGGTCGATGTAGTCGGGCGCGACCTGCGAGAACCCGCCGGCGATGGCCACGGCCTCGAGGTCGCACAGCGTGGCCGCGGCGGCGATCGCCTGCCCGACGGCGGTGGCCGAGCGCCGCACCGCCTGGATGGCGATGTCGTCGCCCGCCGCGTGCGAGGCGGCGAGATCGAGCCCCGTCAGGCCCTCCCACCCCTGGGCGCGGGCCCACGCGACGGTGCCGGGTCCGGCCGCGACGGCTTCGAGGGTCGAGGCGACGACCTCTCCGTCGTCGATGGTGCGCACGAAGATCTGCCCGAGGTGTCCGGCGTTGCCGCTGGCGCCCCGCACGGGCCGGCCGCCCATGACGAAGCCGCCGCCCACGCCCGTCGACACCACGATGGCCATCGCGTCGTCGCAGCCGACCAGCGCTCCGCGCCAGTGCTCGGCGAGGGCGATGCAGGTGCCGTCGAGGGCCAGGTGGATCGGACCGTCGACGAGTCCGTCGAGCACCTCGTCGATCTGCAGGCCCGCGGCCAGGGGAAGGTTCAGCGGCGACACCGACCGCGACGGGAGGTCGACGGGACCGGCGCTGCCCACCCCGATCGCTCCCACGCGGGCGCCAGGCACCGCGGCGAGCGCGGCGACGGCGGCCTCGCGGACGTTGCGGGCGATCTGCGCGCGGTCGGCCTCGCGCCCCGTCGCACGCCGGGCCACGCTCGCGCGCTCGACCTCTCCCTCGACGGACACGAGGGCCGCGTCGACCTTGGTCCCGCCGATGTCGACGGCGAGCACGTGGGTGAACGGGAGGGTGGTCGCGGTGTCGGGCATGGGGCTCCTCGGGCGGATCGACGCCCCCGATCCTAGGGGTGCAGCCGTACGCCGCCTGTGCACCCGGCTCTTTCCGACCCTCCGCACCATGACGCGGGTTACGATCAGGTCACGGCGGCGAGGATGCGCCGCCGCCCTCCACGACACAAGGGATGCCATGGACGAGACGGTCACGCCCGAGGCGACCACGCGGACACGCCGCACCGACACGAGCCCGCGCCCGGGCGTCGACATCGGCCTGGACGCCGCGTCGTTCGCCCAGCTGACCGGCGACATCGTGGCATCCGTCTCGCGGGTGATCGACGGCAAGCCCGATGCCGTGCGCAGCGCCCTCATCGCGTTGCTCGCCGAGGGACACCTGCTCATCGAGGACGTGCCGGGCGTCGGCAAGACCATGCTCGCGCGGGCCCTGGCCGCCACGGTCGACGCCGACGTGCGGCGCATCCAGTTCACTCCCGACCTCCTTCCCGGCGACATCACGGGCGTATCGGTGTTCAACCCGGTGCAGCGGCAGTTCGAGTTCACCCCCGGCGCCGTGTTCGCCAACATCGTGATCGCCGACGAAATCAACCGCTCCTCCCCCAAGACGCAGTCGTCTCTGCTGGAGGCGATGGAGGAGCGTCAGGTCACCGTCGACGGTCGGACCCACGTGCTCCCCTCGCCGTTCCTCGTCGTCGCGACGCAGAACCCCCTCGAGATGGAGGGCACCTACGCGCTGCCCGAGGCGCAGCGCGATCGCTTCCTGCTGCGCATCTCGATGGGGTATCCGGATGCCGCGGCCGAGGCGCTCATGCTGCGCCAGCGCGACAGTGTGAACCCGCTCGACGGGCTGACCCCCGTGGTGACCGCGCGTCAGGTGACGGCGATGATCGCGTGGGCTCGCGGCGTGCACGTCGCGCCCGCGCTCGAGGAGTACGTCGTCGCCCTCGCGCAGGCGACCCGCAGCCATCCCGACATCCGCCTGGGTGCGAGCCCCCGCGCGACCCTGCAGCTCGTGCGCGCGGCGAAGGTGCGCGCGGCCCTCGACGGGCGCGCCTACGTCATCCCCGACGACATCACGGCGCTGCTGTCGCCGGTGTTCGCCCACCGTCTGATCGCCAACCGGTCGGCGGCCGGCGGTCGCGCCGGGGCCGCCGTGGTCGCCGACGCGCTCGAGCGGATCGCCACGAGCGTCCGCGTGCCGCTCGCGCCGCGACCGTGAGGCCGGCCGTGCGCCGCTGGTGGCCGTTCACCGTCCGCGGCACCGGCGCGGTGCTGCTGGCGGTGGCGTCGTTCGTGATCGCCCAGCGCGCCGGCATCCCGGAGTTGTTGTACTTCGCCTCGCTGCTGGCGGCGCTTCTCGCGGCCTCCGGCATCGCTCTGCTGCTCACGCGGGGGGCGGGGTCGGTGACGCGCACGATCACCCCGGAGGTTCCCGAGGTCGGCGCCCGCGCGAGCGTGCTCGTGCGCGCGGGCCTGCAGAGCGCGCTGCCCACGGGTCCCGGTCGCTGGCGCGACGCGCTGCCGTCGGGCCTCTCGGGCCGGGCGGAGGGCGCCTCTCCCGGCCTCTCGTCGACGCTCGCGGGCGCGGGCGGAACGATCGAGGTGCGCTACGAGGTCGTCGGCACGTCGCGCGGCATCCATTCCCTCGGTCCGTTCGAGGTCACCACGACGGATCCCTTCGGCCTGGTGCGGCGGCGGCTCGCCCTCGGGCGCCCCACCGCGGTGACCGTGGGTCCGGCCGTGGTCGACCTCGCTCCCCTGCCCACCGCCTCGGGCGAGGCCGGCGGGTCGCGCCAGACGACGACGATGCAGCTGGGCCAGGGCGCCGACAACCTCGTCGCCCGGCCCTATGCCCCGGGCGATTCGATGCGGCGCATCCACTGGCGGGCGACGGCTCACCGCGACACCCTCATGGTGCGCCAGGAGGAGCAGGAGTCGTCTCCGGCCGCGACCGTCGTCTTCGACCGCGCTCTCTCGCGCTGGTCGCCGCTCGCCGCGCACGCGCCGGGCGCCGATGCGGCCTTCGAGACGGCCGTGAGCGCGTGCGTGTCCGTCATCGCGCGTCTCGTGCACGAGGGCTACACGGTCGACGTGGTCGACAGCGACGGAGCCCTGCTCACGGATCCCGTCGAGGGCGGTGACGACGTCGACGCCCGCCGGACCGCGGCCGGTTTCGCGAGCCTGCGTGCGCGCCCCGACGACCCCTCGCACCGCATCGTGCCCGCCTCGGCCGGCGCGCTGCTGGGCCCGGTCGTGGTGGTGACCGGACGACTGGGGGCCGACGATCGCGCGTCGCTGGGAACCGTGGCGCGACACTCCGCGATGCCGGTGCTGATCGTGGTCGCCGACGAGGGAACCGATGCCGACCTCGACGGCCTCCGCGCCGGCGGATGGCGCGCGGCACTCGTGCGGTCGGGCGGCGAGGTCGCCGCGGCCTGGGACGACGCCATGGAACAGGGGTACTCCCGTGTCGGCTGATCTCACGGTGCTGCGCACCCCGCGTCGACGTCGCGATGCGACGATGCTGACGCTGGGACTGTTCGTCGCCATCGTCTCGGCGATGCTGCCGGTGTTCTCGGTCATCGCGCCGGGCCCCTGGGTCGCCGGTGCCGTCCTCGTGACGGCCGGAGTGCTGGGCGCGGGCCTGCTGGTGCGCATCGCCCGCCTGCCCGCGATCCTCGCCAGCGCGATCGAGCTCGGCGTGTGGGTCGTGCTGCTGACGGTGATCTTCGGTCGCACGACGGCGCTCCTCGGGCTCATCCCCACCCCCGCCACCTTCGCGAGCGTCCCGGGTCTGCTCTCGGGTGCGTCGGAGGAGATCCGCCTCGGCGTCGCCCCCGTCGAGCCGGCCGTCGGCCTGGCTTTCCTGCTCGTGGGAGCGATCGGCGGACTCGCCCTGGTGCTGGATCACGTCGTGCTCACGGCCCGGATGCCGTTGCTCGCCGGCGTCGGTCTCGTCGCGGTCTCGTTGATCCCGACCATCGCGATCCCCTCCGACGTCGACATCGTCGCCTTCGTGCTGCTGGCGGCCTCTCTCCTGTTCCTCCTACGCGTCGACACGCGTGCTCGGGCAATCGCGGCGTCCGACCGGGATCCTGCCCCGCGTCGCCTGGGCGCCTCCTCAACCGCGCTCGGCGTGGCCGCCGTCGCCGTCATCGTCGCCGTGGTCGCCACCCCGCTGCTGCCGCAGCCGGGCCTGCGCTTCGCGACCGGTGGAACGGGCGGTATCGGGACGACGATCAACCCCAACCTCGAACTCGGCAACGACCTGCGCCAGCCGCGCGAGGTCGACGTGCTGACCGTGCGCACGACCGGACCGACCGCCCCGTACCTGCGTGCTGTCACGCTCTCGCGCTTCGACGGCGCCGTGTGGCAACCCGACAGCTCCGACACGGTCCCCGTGCCCCCCGACGGGCCCGTGTTCGACCGCGTGGGCGTCGACCAGGACATCGCGTTGGCCGACTGGTCGACCACGGTCACCGTCGATCAGCTCGACAGCCCGTGGCTGCCCGTGCCCTACCCCGCCTCGACCGTCACGGGTCTGTCAGGCGACTGGCTGGGAATGCCGCAGAACCGCACCGTCGTCACCCGCGCCGGCTCGACGCGCAACCAGGTGTACGAGGTGCAGGCGAACGTGCCCCGCCCGACCCTCGAGCAGATCCGCGCCCGTCAGGTCGGCAGTCCCGACCTCGACCCGGCGCTGAGCTCGTTGCCCCCCGACGTCCCCGCCGTCATCGGCGACACCGCCCGGCAGGTGACGGCCGGCGCGAGCACGTCGTACGACGCGCTCATCGACCTGCAGACGTGGTTCCGCAGCAGCGCGTTCCGTTACTCCCTCGATGCGCCCGTCGAGGCGGGCTTCGACGGGGCGGGGATGGATGCCGTCGCCGATTTCCTGCAGGTGCGCGCCGGCTACTGCGTGCACTACGCCTCGGCGTTCGCGGTGATGGCGCGCTCGCTGGGCATGCCCTCGCGCATCGTCATCGGGTATCTCCCCGGCACGGCCTCGAGCATCCCGCAGCAGGGGGGAACCGAGTACACGGTCACCTCCAGCCAGCTGCACGCCTGGCCCGAGGTGTACTTCCAGGGCATCGGCTGGGTGCCTTTCGAGCCGACCAACAGCCTCGGCGTTCCGACGAACTTCGCCTCCAACTCCACGACCGGCGGGGCCGCCCCCGCGACCCCCGAAGAGGACGCGGCCGTTCCCTCGACGGCTCCGTCGCCGGCGGCGTCGTCGGCGGATCGCGGAGACACCGGAGCGGTGGAGGCGGGAGGCGCGGGCGTGGGCGCCCGCACCGGCACGGCGTGGATCCCGTCCGTCGTCATCGCGCTGGCGCTGCTGCTGCTGGCCGCCGCACCGTCGGTCGTGCGCACCATCGTCCGGCGCCGTCGACTCGCCGCCGCGCGGGCGGGAGACCCGGTGGCCGCGTGGACGGCAATGCGCGAAGACGCCGTCGATCTCGGCATCCCCTCCCCCGCGAGCGTGTCGCCGCGCGCCTACGCCGCCCAGCTCGTCGACGAGCACGGCGTGGACGCCGACGACGTCGATCTGCTCCGCGGAGCGCTCGAAGAGGTCAGCTACGCCGAAACGGCGCCGGATGCCGCAGGGGGACCCGCGCTCGCCGATGCGGTCGAGCGCATCCGCACGCAGTTGGCGTCGGGCGCATCCCGCACCCGGCGCCTCGTGGCGCGCGTCGCGCCGCGCTCCCTCATCGTGCGGCCGGGGGCCGAGGCTCCGGAGCGCGAGACCACCGCCGTCTGACGAGCGAAGAGCGCCACCCCCTGAGGGGTGGCGCTCTTCGTGTGGCGGAAGTGACAGGATTTGAACCTGCGAGGCGAGTTACCCCGCCTACATGGATTCCAGCCATGCTCCTTAGGCCGCTCGGACACACTTCCAAGGGACGATCTTACACGGCGCTCCGGCCCCGCTCGAACCGGCTCCGGGTCGCCGCATCCCCGCAGGCACCGCGAGACTGCATCTCGCTGACAAGCCGGTTGCAGGTTGCGCACGTTTCGTCAGCGAGGTGCAGTCTCAGCGTGATTCGGCCCCCGGTCAGAGCACGCTCTTGGGCAGGCGGTGCAGCGTCACCGCCCCCACAGCGCGGAACGGATGCAGCGGATCGGGCGCCTCCGACCCCGTCGGCCCGCCCAGCTCGCTGTGCACGAGGGCGCTCATGACCGCGTACGCGTCCATCCGGTCCCAGCCGCGCTCGTCGACGAGGTGGTCGAAGACGTCTTCGTAGCCGCGCCGGACGCTCTCCTGCACGGGGTCGCCCAGGCCGACGAAGATCCACTCCTCGTCTGTCTCGACGCGGGGCGCGCGCAGAGCGGCATCCGGGATCACCTCGACCGAGACGACGGCCACCCCCGCCGCCTCGATCGCGACGAACGACGACTCGCCGCGGGCCATCACGGCGTGGATGTCGCCGATCGACAGCAGAGCCCCCTCGACCTCGACGGGCAGGTACACCGTCGCGCCCGGGGCGACGTCGGTGAGGTCCATGTTGCCGCCGAGCGCGGTCGTGGGCATGACGGTGGAATTCTGCCCCGTCGCCGGCGCCGTTCCGATGCACCCGATCATCGGGCGGGCGGGCACCACGTGCCGCTCGGTGAGGTGCACGCCGGCGGCATCGATCGGGATGCGCCGACTGACGACGTGATCGGGCATGCGGTGCTGCAGCGCTCCGGCGCCGGGGAGGCTCTGCGACCAGCCGTAGTCGCCCAGGCGGATCTCGTGCACGTGCACCGCGAGGGCGTCGCCCGGCTTCGCCCCCTCCACGTACACGGGGCCCGTCACCGGGTTGATCGGCGCCTCGAGGGCAGCGAGATCACCGTGGTCGTGCAGCTCGGCGTACACCGCATCGTCGGTCTCGAACGCGATCCTCTCGCCGGTCCCGGGACGGATGCGCAGCACCGGGGGCACCGCGGCGTCGTACCCCGGGCGACCGTGCTCTGTGCCGAGCCGGTGCTCGACGGTCATCGGGACGCCACCTCTCCCCCGCCCTCTCCGGCGGTCGCCGTGGCGTGCTCGGGCAGGGGTCCGGTGGCCCCGCCGCTCTTGCGGGCGAAGATCACGTAGACGATCGCGCCGACGACCAGCCACACGATGCCGCCGATCTTGGCGGTCATGTCGGCGTTGAGCAGCACGTACCCGATGATCAGGAAGCCGACCAGCGGCACCACGAGGTGGAGCAGGTAGTTCTTCGACTTCTTCTTGCCGAGGTAGTACGCCGCGACCGACACGTGCAGCAGCATGAAGCCGAGCAGGGCGCCGAAGTTCACCAGCGACGAGATCACCGCGATCTGACCGACGAAGAACAGCACCAGCACGAGCGAGATCGCGCTCACCAGCAGGATCGCCGCCATCGGCACCTGGCGCGAGGTGACCTTCGAGAGGAAGGCGGGAAGGCGCCGGTCGCGGCTCATCGAGTAGAGCAGGCGCGAGGTCGCCGCCTGGGCTGCGATCGCGTTGGCGATGCCGACCGCGATGACGTTGACCGCGAGGAAGGCGGTCGCCCACCCGCTGCCGGCGGCCTTGGCCACGAGCAGGAAGAAGGCGTTGTTGACCTCATCGTCGCCGAAGGCGATCGTGCCGGCGGCGAGCGCGCTGGCGAACCAGGTCTGCGCGATGAAGAGCACCGCGACCACGAGCAGCGCGATGATCATGGCGCGGCCGCCGGACTTCCGGTCACCCGTGGACTCCTCGGCCATCGTGGAGATGCCGTCGAAGCCGAGGAAGCTCAGCACCGCGATCGAGAGGGCGGTGGCGATGAGCGCGGGGTTGACCTTCTCGGCATCCCACAGCGGAGCCATGGTGAACTCCGCGCCGGGGATCGTGCCGGACGACAGGGCGACCATCGCGATCACGACGAAGATCACCACGAAGGCGAGCTGGATCGCGAGCATCACCCGGTTCGCGATCTTGATCGATCCGATGCCGAGCACATTGATGACGGTGTTGATGATGACGAACGACACGGCCCAGATCCACTGCGGGACGTCGGGGAAGATGCCGGCCATCGAGGAGGCGGCGAACACGTACAGCAGCGTCGGCACGAGCAGGTAGTCGAGCAGGATCGCCCACCCCGCGAAGAAGCCCACCGTGGGGTGCAGACCCCGACCGACGTACGAGAAGACGGAACCGGCGATCGGGAACGCCTTCGACATCTGCGCGTAGGCGAGGGCGGTGAAGATCATCGCGATCACGCCGGTGAGGTAGACCAGCGGCACCATGCCGCTCGCGGCGTTGAACACCACGCCGAAGATCGCCCAGGGCGCGATGGGCACCATGAAGACGAGACCGTAGACCACGAGGTCGAAGGTGGACATGGAGCGCTTGAGCTCCTGCTTGTAGCCGAACGACTCCAGCGACTGCTGGGCCTCGGGGGCGGGGTGCGACATCGGGTCTCCTGGTTCGGGTGGGGTGGGGCGGGTGTCAGGGAAGGGGCGCGAGGAAGTCGGCGATGACCGTGCGGAAGGCGTCGGGCATCTCGAGGTGGGTGCAGTGGCTCGCCCCGGCGAACACGTGCGAGCGGGCGCCGGGGATGTGCGCGACGAAGGGCTCCCACGTCTCGGGGGTGGCCTCGTCGAACTCGCCGGCGACGACCAGCGTGGGCACGGCGATGTGGGGAAGGCGGTCGATGATCGTCCAGTCGCGACCCGTGCCGACGACGTGGAACTCGTTCGGCCCGTTCATCGTGAAGTAGACGGTGGGGTCGGCGAGCATCTGCTGCTCGCTGTCGACGAAGTCCTGCGGCATCGGCGTGACGCGGCACACGTGGCGCTCGTAGAAGACACGGGTGGCCTCGGCGTACTCGGGGTCGTCGAGGGTGCCGGCGGCCTCGTGCCGGTCGAGGGCGTCGCGGGCGTCTTCGGGGAGCTCGGCGCGCAGTCGCGCTGCTCCCGCGAGCCAGAGGGCCATGGATGCCGGGGAGTTGCAGATCGCCAGGCTTCGCAGCCCCGCGGGCTGACGCACGGCGATCTCGGCGCCGAGCATGCCGCCCCACGACTGACCGAGCACGTGGTACTCGTCGAAGCCGAGCGCTTCGCGCAGGTTGTGGAACTCATCGACGAACAGCTGCGGCACCCACTGGGAGGCCGGGGCGTCGGGGTGGTGGGAGCTCTTGCCGCACCCGATCTGGTCGTAGTGCACGACGGTGCGACCGGTCAGCTCCGCGAGGGCGTCGAGGTTCGAGACGTAGTTGTGCGCCATCCCGGGGCCCCCGTGGAGCACGAACAGGGGCGCGGCGCCGGTGGGCTCGGTCGGTTCGGTGAGGCGGGCCCAAGTGAAGCCGTCGCGGAAGGGAACGGTGATCTCGCGTTGCGTGGAGCGGTGCATGCAGTCATCGTGGACCCGTTAAAGGTGCGTTGGCAAACCTTTTCTGCGGAATTAACATGGGAGAAACGACGGGAGCCCATGGCCGACACCGACGACGCCTCTCTGGTGGAGCGCGTGACCGAGCGACTGATCACCGCCGTGGCGGTGGGCGAGTTCCTCCCGGGCACCCGTCTTCCCGCCGAGCGCGACCTCTCTCCCCTCCTGGGCGTCGGACGCACCACGGTGCGCGCGGCCCTCGACGATCTGTCGACACGCGGCCTGATCGAACGGCGTCGCGGCCGGGGCGGGGGCACGTTCGTCGCCGAGGACTGGCCCGCCTCGATCGTGGTCGGCGTCGACCGGTGGTTCGAGGAGCGCTGGAGCGACCTCGTCGACGCGTGCACGGCGAGCTCGATGCTGCACTCCGCGCTCGCCCGGCTGGCCGCCGAGCGGCGCACCGACGCCGACATCACCGCGATGCGGGGCCGCCTCGACGACTTCCACGCCGCGGAGTCGGGCGACCCGAAGCAGCGCGCCGACAGCCTGCTGCACCTCGCCATCATCGACGCCGCGCACAACACCGCGCTGCGCGACATCCTGCTCGAGCACGAGCGACACCTCTCGCTGTCGGCCCCGGCGCACCCCTGGGGCGATCGCGGAAGTCACCTCCGCATGGAGACGCGCGCCGCCCGCGAGCACGACGCGATCGTCGACGCGATCGTGCAGGCCACCCCCGACGAGGCCGCCGAGCTCGCGCGCCGACACGTGCAGATCGACCTCGAGCTGTTCACCGAGGCGCGCGAGTTCGCCCGTCGACGTGCCGCCGAGGCCGCCGCCGGTTGAGCCCGCGCCCACACGCGCCCGCCTCACGCCACGATCACCGCGAGACTGCATCTCGCTGACACGTCCGTTTGCAGACTGCGGCCGTTTCGTCGGCGAGATGCAGTTTCGGCGCGATCAGGCCTCGCGCAGACGCTCCTCGAGACCGGCGCGCACCGTGGGCCACTCGTCGCGCAGGATCGAGAAGTACAGCGTGTCGGCCACGCTGCCGTCGGGAGCGATGCGGTGCTGTCGCAGGCGCCCCTCGCGGGTGGCCCCGAGACGCTCGATGGCGCGAGCGCTGCGCTCGTTGCGGGCATCGCACCGCAGCGCCACGCGATTGACACCCCACGCCTCGAACGCGTGGGTGAGCAGCAGCATCTTCGCGGCGGGATTGGTGCGACCGCCCTGGAATGCCCGGCCGTACCAGGTCGTCCCGATCTCGACCCGCCCCTGCGCGGGCACGTACTCGTAGAACGTCGTGGCGCCGCGGACCTCGTCGGTCTCGGCATCCCGCGCCGTGAAGGCGTACAGACCGGGCGTCGCACGCTGCTGCTCGACGCGCGCAGCGTAGGCCTCGACCGAGTCCGCCCAGGGCGTGGTCATGCGACTCCAGAGCTCCGGGTCGGTCAGCGGCCACGCCTCGGCCGCGTCGTCGGCTCGAGCCGGGGAGAGACGGATGCCATGGCCCTCCAGGACGATGTCGTGCGCGGTCATCGCGCCTCCAGCTGAGCGACGAACTCGTCTGCGGCGGCGACCTTGCGACGGAGGTCCTCTCGCCGCTGGAGCGCCTCGTCGCGGATGTCGGCGAACCGCACGCGCAGCGCCTCGTCGGAGGGATCGGCTTCGAGCCCGTCGACCACCGAGAGCAGCTCCCCCATCTGCTCGAGGGAGTAGCCGAGCGGCTTCATGCGGCGGATGAGGAGCAGGCGCGACTCGTCGTCGGCGGTGTACAGCCGGAAGCCGCCTTCGCTGCGGGCCGAGGGACGCAGCAGGCCGATCTCGTCGTAGTGGCGGAGCGTGCGGATGGACAGCCCCGTCCGCTCGGCGAGCTCGCCGATCTGCATCGGTCGCACGTCGACCATGGCCTCCCCGATCCCGCAACCCTCTCGTTACGGTAGAGTTCACTCCGTCGCGATCGCGACCCCCCTATTCTTCCCCGCGCCGACGCGGGTCCCCTCCCCACCTCCTGGAGACTCTCCATGACCTCTGCCCTCACGCGCCCGCGCACCGAGCCCACCGTCCTGCAGGCACTTCGCTCCCCCCGCCTCCTCACCCGCGAGGTGCTGGCCGGGCTCGTCGTCGCCATCGCCCTCATCCCCGAGGCGATCGCGTTCTCGATCATCGCCGGCGTCGACCCGCGCCTGGGCCTGTTCTCGTCGTTCGTCATGGCGGTCGCCATCTCGTTCCTCGGCGGACGCCCCGCGATGATCTCGGCCGCCACCGGCGCGATCGCCCTCGTCATCGCCCCCGTCGCCCGCGAGCACGGGGTCGACTACCTGCTCGCGACGGTGATCCTCGGCGGCATCCTGCAGGTGATCCTCGGCCTGCTCGGCGTGGCCAAGCTCATGCGCTACATCCCGCGCAGCGTCATGGTCGGCTTCGTCAACGCCCTCGCGATCCTCATCTTCACGGCGCAGGTGCCGCAGCTGATCGGCGTGCCGTGGGCGGTCTATCCGATCGCCGCCGCGGGACTCGCGATCATGTACCTGCTGCCGCGCCTGACCAAGGTCGTGCCCGCCCCGCTCGTGGCGATCGTGCTGCTGACCGGCGCCGTCGTCGTCTTCGGCATCTCGGTGCCCACCGTCGGCGACCAGGGCGCCCTTCCCGAGAGCCTGCCCGCGCTGCTCGTGCCCAACGTCCCGTTGACGGGAGAAACCCTCGCGATCATCTTCCCGTTCGCGATCGCCATGGCCATCGTCGGACTGCTCGAGTCGCTCATGACCGCGGCCCTGGTCGACGACATCACCGACACCCCCTCCTCGAAGACGCGCGAGTCGCTCGGTCAGGGCGCGGCCAACGTGCTGTCGGGCCTGTTCGGCGGAATGGGCGGGTGCGCGATGATCGGCCAGACGATGATCAACGTCAAGGCGTCGGGGGCCCGCACGCGCATCTCGACCTTCCTCGCGGGCGTCTTCCTGCTGATCCTCGTGCTCGCGTTCGGCGACGTCGTCGCGATCATCCCGATGGCGGTGCTCGTGGCCGTCATGATCGTCGTCTCGGTCGCCACCTTCGACTGGCACAGCATCCGCCCGTCGACTCTGCGCCGGATGCCGGTGAGCGAGACGATCGTCATGGTGCTCACCGTCGCCGTGACGGTGTGGACGCACAACCTCGCCATCGGCGTCGGTGTCGGCGTGATCGCCGCCGCCGTGCTCTTCGCCCGCCGCGTCGCGAGCCTCACCCGCGTCACGCGCGAAGTCGGCGCCGACGTCGCCCGCTACACCGTGGAGGGCGAGCTGTTCTTCGCCTCGAGCAACGACCTCACGACGAAGTTCGCGTACCACGACGACCCCTCGCGGGTGGTCATCGACCTGTCGCTCTCGCACGTGTGGGACGCCTCGACGGTCGCCGCCCTCGATGCGGTGCGCACGAAGTACGCGCACGTGGGCACCACGGTCGAGCTGGTGGGCATGAACGACCACGCCGCGCGCTTCCACGACCGCCTCAGCGGAGAGCTCGGCGCGGGGCACTGACCCGGCGCGGGCGAACGACCCGGCGCGGGCGACCGCCCCGCGTCAGGAGCGCAGCGTCGTGGAGGGCGTCTCGCCGAACTCGCCGCGGTACATCGCCGCGAACCGGCCGAGGTTCGAGAAGCCCCAGCGCGCTGCGATCGCGGCGACGGTGTCGACCGACGGGTCGGCGCTGCGCAGCTCGGCGCGCGCGGCGTCGAGACGCACCCGGCGCAGGTACTGCATGGGCGTGCGACCCGTCGCGGCGCGGAAGGCGTACTGCAGCCCGCGGGGCGACAGACGCGCCGCCTGGGCGATGTCGGCGAGCACCACGGGCTCCGCGGCGTGCGCTTCGACGTACGCCTTGGCGCGGCGCACGGGAGCGGGCAGCGGCCGCGAGGGTCGACCCGCCGCGAGGGCGTCGGTGAAGGTGGTCGGGAAGGCCAGCAGCGACGCCTCGAGCATGAGGGTGCGCGCCTGCTGCTCGATGAGCGGGGTGCGCTCGGGCGAGCGCAGCAGCACGTCGCGCGTGTACTCCCACGTGCGCGACCAGTAGCGCATGCGCTGCTCGCTCACCGGGGCGTGGCCCGTAGCGCGCACGCGCAAAGTGTCATCGCCCGAGAGGCGACGCGCGGCCTCGTCGAAGTCGGTGCGCGAGAACGAGACGGCGGTGCCGGCGATCCTCCCCGTGAAGGCGATCTCGAGGGGACGATCGACCACCATGAACGGCACGGCGGCGTCGATGCGCTCGCGGCGGTAGGTCGCCGAGACCCGGGGGCCGGCGATGCGCCCGACGACGACCTGGTCGAGCGGGTCGGATTCTACGAGCATGGTGGAGCCGATCGTGTAGTCGCAGAACGCGAACCCCGGCTCGGATGCCGCGTGCCAGGTGAGCGCCGGCTGGATCGCCTCGGCCCGCGAGATGCGTGCGCCGGGGACGACCGTCTGCCACAGGTGCTCGACGGTCTCGGCGTCTCGCGTCTCGATGTTCGTATGCTCCACGAAGTGTCCTCATTCGTCCGGGATCGACGGCGATAACCGGCGCGATAGCGCAGGTGAATGCGGGAACGCTCCCACGCAGTCGATACGACGAATGCGAATTTCGCGGATGCCCCCCATCCGTCTTTCACCGTATCTTTCCTGCGGGCATTCATGCGCATTTCGACTTGATCAGCCATAAAATGAAGCACTCAATACAGAATGCGCATTCGCGTGAGTAGTCCTCGGCCAGCGGAGACATGACCCGTGCGAGGCCATAATGGGAGGGTGACGCCGCCCGGCGCCCCGCCCGCCGAAGGGACCCGCATGCCGTTCCGCACCATGGCGACCCTGCAGACCTGGGTCGACGACTTCCGCGCAATGGGGTACGACCACGCGGAGATCCTCCGGGTGATCCCCCAGGACGGCGACGACGGCTCCGACACGGGTCTGATCGCCGCGCAGCTGCGCAGCGTGTCGACGACGTTCTTCATCTCCCCCGGCCCCGAACAGGGATCCACGGAGTGGGCCGTCACCTTCGAACCGCGCGAAGACGCCGCACCGCTGCCCGCCGGACGCGTCATGGCACTGTCGGGCGAACTCGCGACGCTCAGCGCTCTGTGCTCGTTCCTGCAGGCGCGCTCCGAGGCGTTCGTCGCACGCTCCTGACCCGACCCCTCGTCGGCGGCGGGGTTCGCGGGCGATCCGGACGGTCGCCGGCGCTCAGTTCTCGGTGGCCCCGATGAGCTGACCGATCACCCGCGCGGCGATGGCCGCATCTGCGGGGTCGAGATCGGCGACGGCCTTCTCGATGCCCGCGTCGAACGCGCGCAGGTGGCACCAAGGCTCGGCGTCGAGATCGACGGTCGCGGTGATGTGGTTGACGCGGCGGTCGTCGTCGTCGAGATCGCGGCGCACGGCGCCGCGCTGCACGAGGCGGTCGATGAGGGTCGTGACGCCAGCCGAGGTGATGCCCAGGTGGTCGCGCACGTGCGAGGGACGGGCGCCCGGGTTCTCGGCGACGAACATGAGCGCGCGCGCGTCGAGCTCGTTGAGCGAGAGGACGCGCCGCGCTTCCGCGGCCGCCGTGCGGCGAGCCTCACCGTAGGCGAGCAGTGCGCGGCTCAGGTCCGACCCCGGCGAGGGGGGCGTCGAAGCACCGGTAGACGTCTGCACGAGGCACGATCGTACTCACTGCAACCCAGAGCGCCGCCCGCTTGCGCCCGCGCGCCGTCATCGTGAGCTTTCCCGGGGGCTCGCACGGACGGCTGCCGCCGACGTCCGCCCGGTGCGAGGCCGGACACCGCGCTCCGCGCCTCGAGGCGCCGGGCATGCGCACCGTTTCATCGCTGTCAAGGGCGCGTCGCGCCCTGCACCGCGGGGTTAGGACTGAGGTCACGACCCCGTCGGGAGACGGGCATCCCCGTCGGGAGACGGAGCGAGGAGAACGACCATGATCTACGGACAGCAGAGCGGACGGCAGACGGGCTCGGTGTGGAGCATCGCGATGACCGCCGCCATGGGCAACGGCATCGGCCCGCGCTCGATCGATGAGGCGCCCCAGCCGCCGGCGACGACGCCCGCGACGAAGCGGTGGCCCTGGTCGCGCGCGCACGAGGCCGGCGAGGCGAAGGAGGTCGCGCCCCAGGCGTGATCGACCGCCCCTTCACCCGACGCGTCGGTTCCTTCCCCCGGGAGCCGGCGCGTCGGCTCGTTCACGGGGGCGAACCGGGTCGTGTCCCGGCGTTCATGCGATGGTCTCGTTGACGTAACCCACCACTCGGGGTCGAGCCTTCAGCATGGGACGACCGCGTCCGCGGTGCCCCACCCCCGGCCCCGAAGGCGACTGACGATGACTCGACCCATCCGTGTGCTCTCGCTCTACGAGGGCTTCTTCGCCGGTGGGGCGCGCATCCTCCACTCCGATGTGGTCGCCGGCCTGTCGCAGGGCGGGGCTCAGCAGCACCGTGTGCTCTCGCTCACCTCCGCGGCGCGCCGCGACGCCTCCATGCAGTTCGCCCGCGACGACACGCGCTTCCGCCGCCTGCAGCACGCGGGCGTCGTGATCGACACGTTCGACCGGATCGCGGGCGATCGTCCCCTCGCCCCCGAGGAGTTCACCGCGACGGAGCTCGCTCGGGCCGCGGCCCTGTTCACCGAGGCCGATGTCGTGCTCTCGCTCAAGGAGCAGCCGCTCAGCCTCGTCGTGGCGCTGGAGCGGGCGGGTCTGCTCCCCGACCGCCCGATCGCCGCGTGCCTGCACCGCTCCGACCCGACGCACTCCGGCCCCGCTCTGGAGTGGTTGACGGATGCCGCGGGCAGCGGCGCCGTGACCGCCACGATCTCGTGCGCCGAATCGACCTCGCTCGCTTACGCGCGCGCCGGTGTCGCCGCCCGCGAGGCGCGGGTGATCGACAACGGCATCGACACGCGACGCTTCCGCCCCGGCACGCGCGTGCAGCGTCGGCGCATCCGCGCGAGCCTTGGCATCCCCGACTCCGCCCCCGTCGTGCTGCTCGCCGCGCGGTTCGACGCGATGAAGGACCCAGGGCTCTTCCTCCGCGCCGTCGCCGCGCATGCGCGTCGCGCGCCCGGAGCGCACTACGTCATGTGCGGCTCGGGCATGACGGCCGACAACCCCGCCTTCCGCGCCCTCCGGGCCGAGAGCGGAGTGGGCGAGGCGGTGAACCTGCACGCGCTCGGGCTGCGCGAAGACATGCCCGAGCTCTACCGGATCGCCGACATCGTCGCCCTCACGAGTGCCTTCGGCGAGGCCTCGCCGCTCTGCCTCGTCGAGGGAGCGGCATCCGGAGCCGTTCCCGTCACCACCGACGTCGGCGACGCCGCGCGCATGATCGACGGGTTCGGCCTCGTGACAGCCCGCGACGAGTCGTCGATCGTGGCGGCGTGGACCCACGCCCTCGCCCACCGGCCCGCCCTGCGCGCCGCGGCCGTCGCCGCCCGCGGGCGCCTCGACCGACGACGCATGATCGACGACTACCGCGGAGCCATCGCGGGGCTGCTGTTGCCGGATCTGGTCGCCGCCTGAGGCGCTGGCACGAGAACCCGCGCACGACAACCGGTCCCCCATCCGCGCCCCGTCGGGTGAAACCGTGTCAAGGTGAGGCATGACCGCCCGCATCGTGTCGATCGGCACGGCCCTGCCCGATACCCGTGTCTCCCAGACGACATTGCGCGACCTGTTCGCCGCGCAACCCGGGTTCGACCGCAAGAGCCAGCGCCTTGTCGGCGCGGCGTTCGACGCCGCCGCCATCGACACCCGCCACGTCGTGCTGCCGCAGCTGGCGGGCACCGAGGTCGAGGGGCTCCCGGTGCGCGACGGCGACACCCTGCTCATGCCCCCGACCGGAGCGCGCAACGACGAGTACCGCCGCCGCGCGCCCGACCTCTTCGCCGCGGCCGCAGGTCGAGCGCTGTCGGGCTCGGGGTACGGGGCGGACGAGGTGACCCACGTCGTGACGGTGTCGTGCACCGGCATGTTCGCCCCCGGCCCCGACTACCACCTCGTGCGCGACCTCGGACTCTCGCCCACGGTCGAGCGCTATCACCTCGGCTTCATCGGTTGCGCGGCGGCGATTCCCGCCCTCCGCCTCGCCGCCCGCATCGTCGGCGACGACCCGGCGGCGGTCGTGCTCGTCGCATGCTGCGAGCTGTGCTCCCTGCACTGGCAGACCTCCTCACACCCCGACCAGATCGTCGCCGCCTCGGTGTTCGCCGACGGTGCGGGAGCGGCGGTCGTGGCATCCGGAGACTCCTCTCGAGACGGCCTCGACCTCGACGGCTTCGCCACCCACGTGACCGACGACGGCGAGAAGGACATGGCCTGGACCGTCGGCGACTCGGGGTTCGAGATGACCCTGACCCCCGAGGTGCCGCGCATCATCGGGCGCGAGATCTCGGCCATCGCCGACGACGTGCTGGGCGATCTCTCCGCCGTCGACGCGTGGGCCGTGCACCCGGGCGGGCGCAGCATCCTCGACCGCGTCGAGAACGCCCTGGGCCTGGATGCCACCGCCCTCGCCCCCTCGCGCGAGGTGCTGCGTCGACACGGCAACATGTCGAGCGCGACACTGCTGTTCATCCTGCGCGACCTGCTGGCCGACGCGGAGCGCGTCGAGGGCGACAGGGTGGCCGCCCTCGCATTCGGGCCGGGGCTCACGGTGGAGGCGGCGCGGCTGACGATGCGCCGCACCGGCGCGTGAGCACGCTCGCCCGGCGCGACACCGCGCTGACCGAGCTGATGGACGACCCCGACTGCGACCCCCGGGCCCTCGCCGCGACGTATCGACGGTTCGACGTGGTGAACCGTCTCGTCTCGGCATGGGGGCACGTGTACCGCACGCGGGTGCGCCCCGAGCTGCGGGCCCTCGGCCGGCCGGCGCGCGTGCTCGATCTCGGGTGCGGAGGCGGCGACGTCGTGGTGCGCCTGGCGGCGCTGGCCGTACGAGACAGACTCGAGGTGGAGTGGGTCGGCGCCGATCCCGACCCGCGCGCCCTCGAGGCCGCGTGCGAGCGCGAACGATCCGGCGTGCGGTTCGTCGCGCAGGGGTCGGACAACCTGCTGGCCGCGGGCGAGAGGTTCGACCTCGTGATCTCGAACCACGTGCTGCACCATCTCGACGCCGACGGGCTGCGGGGCTTCGCCGACGACTCTCTCGCCCTCTCACGCGGTCGCGTGCTGCACGCCGACATCGCCCGCGGACGCCTCGCCTACGCCCTGTACGCCGCGGGGATCGCCCCTCTCGCCGCCGGCACCTTCCTGCGGGTCGACGGGCTGCGCTCGATCCGTCGGAGCTATCGCGCGCCCGAGCTGGCCGCGGCCCTCGGCTCGCCCTGGCAGGTGGAGACCCCCGCGCCGTTCCGGGTGCTCGCCGTGGCTCGAGGGCGGGCGGATGCCGATGACTGAGGTGCTCGTGGTCGGCGCCGGCCCCGTGGGACTGGCGTTGGCCGCCGACCTGCGCGCGCGGGGCGTCGACGTCGCCCTCGTCGAGCGTCGCACCGAGGTCGGAGCAGGAACGCGGGCGATCGGCATCCACTCCCCCGCCCTCGCCCTGCTCGAGGCCTCGGGCGCCACCGACGGGATCCTCGAGCGAGCGGTGAGGATCGCGCGCGGAGAGGCCCGAGCCGACGGACGCCTGCTCGCCGCGATCCGCTTCGATCGCCTACGGGCGCGGCACCCGTACGTGGCGGCGCTGCCGCAGTCCGACACGATCGACGTGCTGACCGCCCTCGCCCCGCCCGCGCGGCGCGGCGTGACGGTGGAGTCGCTGCGGCAGGAGGCGGACGGCGTGCGGGTCGGCGTCGCGGGGGCTGACGACCTGCGCGCGAAGGTCGTGGTCGTGGCATCCGGATGGGCGGGACGCTCGCTCGTCTACCGCGACGGCGCCGTGCGCACCCACCACTACCCCGATCGCTACGTCATGGCCGACGTCACCGCGCCGGGAGGGCCGGTCGCCCGCGTGCACCTCGAGCGCGAGGGCGTGGTCGAGTCGTTCCCCCTCCCCGGCGGACGCAGGAGGCTCGTCGCGTGGGCCGGGCGGGAAGAGGTTCCGGATGCCGCGGCCTTCCTGCACCAGGCGGTGGCGCGTCGCACGGGGGTCGAGATCGACACCACCGGGGCGTCGAGCTTCGGCGTGCGCCGCGCGGTGGCTCCCGCACTCCGTCGCGGCCGGGTGATCGTCGTCGGCGATGCCGCGCACGAGGTGAGCCCGATCGGCGGTCAGGGTATGAACCTCGGACTGCTCGACGCCCTGACGCTCGCCCCGCTGCTCACCCCGTGGGCGCGCGGGGGCGACGGCGACGGCGTCGACCGCTGGGAGCGCGACCGCCTCGCGTCGGCCCGGCAGGCCGCGCGTCTCGCTTTCCTCAACACCCTGCTGGGCCGCGCCTCCGGCCCCTGGGCGCACGCGGCCCGTTCCGCAGCGCTCCGCACCGCCCTGCGCGGACCCGGCGGCGCGCTGTTCACCCGGGCCTACGCGATGCGCCTCGACCGCGCGGCATCCGGAACCTGAGGACCAGCTCCTAGGAGATGACGAGCTGCGCGGCCAGCAGCAGCGCCGCGAGCATCGTCAGCTGGAACACCGCACGGCCCGGAGGCCGCACCAGCACGAGCACCGCGGTGACGACCGCGACCACCGCGACGGCCGCGAAGAACACCGTCCCGACGGCATCCGCCCCACCCGACGGCCCGAGCAGCACCGCGAGCGCTCCGACCACGATCCCGGCCGCGGCGATCAGCACCGACCAGCGGGCACCGAGGCGGTGCGGCAGCCCGCGCACGCCGGTGCGGCGATCGTCCTCGAGGTCGCGCACGACGTTGGTGAGGTGCACGGCGGCGCCGAGCGCGGCTCCCGCGAGTGACGCCCATGGCGCAGCGAGCTCCGGGTCGGGGCCGGCGAGGGTCGCGAACGAGGGGAAGAGACCGAAGCTCAGCACGAACGGCACGATCGAGAACGGGGTCGACTTCACACCCGCGTTGTACGCCCAGGCCGAGGCGAGGGCGATCGCGTGCGCCGCGACGAGAGCAGCCCCCAGAGGCGCGGAGAGCAGCACGGCGAGCACGAGGGCTCCGACGGCTACGGCCAGGGCGCGCTCGGGCGTGAGCGCCCCGCCGGCGATGGGCTTGTCGGTGCGCCCGACCGCGGCATCGCGCGCGCCGTCGATCGCGTCGTTCGACAGCCCGACCGACACCTGCCCCGCGAACACCGCGACGACCAGCAGCACCAGGCGCCACGGCTCGAGCCCTGCGGCGACGCCCAGCGCGAGCGAGAGGACGGTCACGACGAGCGTGGGCCCGGGGTGGGTCGCGCCCCACAGGGCCCGCAGGGGCGACCTCGGAGTCGCGGCATCCGTCACACCTCCGACGCTACCCCGCGGTGGCGCGGGCCGGGACGTCAACCCCCGCGGCATCCGACCGGCTCCCGCCTACCGTCACGAGCGCCGGGGCAACCGCGTTCCGCCGAAGTCTCGAGGAGTCCCCGATGCCCCAGGTCGTCGTCGTCACCGGAGGGTCCCGCGGGATCGGCCGCGCCACCGCCCTGCGCTTCGCCCGGCCGGGTGCGCGCCTCGTGCTCGTGGCTCGAGACGAGGAGGCGCTCGCGTCGGCCGCGACGGATTGCCGTGCCCGCGGAGCCGAGGTGCAGACCGCGTCGATCGACCTCGCCCTCGCCGACGGACCGCAGCGCGCCGTCGACGTCGCCCTCCGACGGTTCGGGCGGATCGACGTCTGGGTGGCCTCGGCATCCGTCTTCTCGTACGGGTCGATCCAGGACACCCCCGATGCCGTGCGCGACCGGGTCATCGAGACCAACCTCACCGGCCACATGCGCGCGGCGCGGGCGGTCCTCCCGCACTTCCTCGCCCGCGGCACCGGAACGATCGTCTTCGTCGGCTCCCTGTATTCGCAGGTGGCCGGCCCGTACGTCTCGTCGTACGTCGCCGCGAAGCACGGACTGCTCGGATTCACGCGGTCGCTGCGGCAGGAGATGCTCGCGCATCGCGGCATCCGGGTGAAGATCGTGCTCCCGGCGAGCATCGACACGCCGATCTACCAGCGCGCCGCGAACGTCACCGGGCGCACGCCCTTCCCCCTGCCGCCGGTGGTGTCGGCCGACCGTGTCGCCCGGGCCGTCGTGCGGGTGACGCGCGGACCCCGACACGAGGTCGGGGTGGGAGCCGCGCAGTTCGTGACCCGCCCCCTGCAGTTCTTCGCTCCGCGCGTGTACGACCGGTTCATCCGCGTCCTGCAGCACGCGCTGGGGCTGCGGCGTCGCCCCGCCGCAGCGACCACCGGAGCCGTGCTCACCCCGCAGCACGACCCCGGCGCGGTGAGCGGGGGCTGGTCGCGCATCCCCCTGCGCCGCCCTCGCTGACCGGACCGAGAAGGACCCCGGATGCCAGGGCATCCGGGGTCCCGTGAACAGGTTCAGGCTGCCGTCTCGAAGCCCTCTCGCTGTGTGTTCTCATCGGCGACGCGGACGCCCCAGCGGTAGGCGAGCTTGCCGCCGAGCCAGCCCGAGACGCTCAGGCCCGCCGCGGCGATCGCGCTGAGGAGGAACGCCACCACCGGCACGCGCCCGAGGTCGAGCAGTCGCACGACCAGCCCGATCGAGAACAGGACCATCGCCGTGACGTTCAGCACGAGATGCGCGAGCGCCGTGCGGCGAGCAGGGGTGCCCTTCGGGATGCGTGACATGTCGAGCAGCCCGAGCACCGAGGCACCCACGGCTCCCCCGAGCCCGATGGCGATGAGCCAGCGCGAGCCCTGCGCGAACCCGCGCGGGTCGTCGGCGGCCAGACCGAGCAGGTCGAACACCAGGCTCGACGACCAGGCGCCGATGGGGATGGTCACCGCCACCGGGTGGAACGGGTGCCCGTACGGCCCCGCCACGATCGCGCGGGGCACCTTGGCCGCTCGCATCGCGGGGAAGCTCGCTCCGCTTCGCGACGCCGAGACCGTCGAGGGCCCCGGCGTCGCCGCATCCGTCCCACTCATTCCTTGTGCAGCGCGTCCTGCGCGCGCCCGGCGAGCTTCTCGACCGTGTTCGGCAGCTCGGTCGTGCCGTAGAAGCGCACATCGGGCTTCGTGGGCGGGGGCATGGGCACGCCCGCGGGAGGCTCGGGAAGGTAGGTGAAGACGCCCTCCTGGAGCGTGCGGGCGTAGACCGCGTCGGGCTTGTCGGGAGTGACGTAGTGCTGCAGTTCTTGCCGGTGGAAGTACATATCTCTCCTCACCGCGCCGGGGGGGGTGGTCGAGTGACCGGGTGGCGCGTGGGGCTACGAAACTTCGGGTTCCGCTGTTTGTGCGCGGGGGTTGTGAAGCGCCGCGACGTGGGTCACAATCGCGCGCCCGGGTCTTGGCACTCTCATGGGGTGAGTGCTAATCTGACCGCAGTTGAGCCGCGTGGACTCAACTTCACCGAACATCCGGGATGCCGAGTCCCGACCGATCGAAAAGGAGAACGACCATGGCCACCTACGACCCCTTCCGCGACCTCGACCGCCTCGCGTCGACGCTCCTCGACGCCCGCCGCGGCGGTGGTCCGCGACGGATGCCGATGGACCTCTACCGCGACGGCGACCACTACGTGCTCGCGGCGGACCTCCCCGGTGTCGACCCCGGCTCGGTCGACATCGACGTCGACGGTCAGCTGCTCACGATCCGCGCCGAGCGCACCCTCGGCTCGGGCGAGGGCGTCAAGTGGATCACGCGCGAGCGCGAGACGGCGTCGTTCGTCCGCCAGCTCAACCTCGGACAGGGCATCGACACCGACGGCATCAGCGCGTCGTACCGCAACGGCGTGCTGAGCGTGACGATCCCGGTCAGCGAGAAGGCGAAGCCCCGCCGCATCGCCGTCTCGACCGACGACCGCGACGGTGTCATCGAGGCGCACGAGAGCACGCCTCAGCTCATCGAGCAGTAACGGCGCACCGATCGAGGGGCGGTCCTGCGGGGCCGCCCCTTCCTCGCCTGCGCGCGACGACGGCGTCGCTTGTCAAGGGTCTGGCCTTCGCGCCCGTGCGATCGGAGAGTGCCGCAGTGCCCCGCCCGTCCGTCGCCGCGTGCGCGAGGGACACAGCGAAGCCCCGGGCGTCGCGAACGGGCCCGGGGCATTCAGAGGTGCGTCAGAGGTCTTCGGGGGCGAGATCGCCCTGGCCCTCTTCGCCGAGTTCGACCACACCCGGGTCCATGCCCTGCGAGTCGGTACCGGTGGACTCGGGGTGGATGTCCTCGAGCGGGATGTCGCTGTCGCCGGCCGGGATCTCGGCCGGGTCGGCACCGGTCGCGGTGGCCGGATTGATGTCGTCGGGGTCAGCGCCCTCGTCGAGCGCAGTCGTGGCGTCCCACTCCGCCTGCGCGGGGTCGAGGGAAGGGTCGGGCTCGATGGAGGTGTCGCCGTCGCGCAGCGGCTGGACGCCCGCCATGGCCGCGTCCGCGGGCGTGGGGTCGATCGATGCGTCGCTCATGGGAGGTCCTTTCGTCGCGGGTGTCGCGGAGATCCGCGACACCTTCATCCAACGCGGCGCCCTGTCGCACGCCGTGCCCCTTGACACGAGCACACCCCAGACGAGAACACGGATGCCGCGTCGACGCGCGGCGGGAGGAGTGAGATGGGTCAGGTCATGAGCGTGCGGTCGACGGGCATCGACGACGTCGACCGCGTGTGGCGACGATTCGTGCCCAGTGCGCGGCTGGAACGCGTCGACGATCGGCGCGTGTCGTTCTCGTGGGACTCGGTCGAGCTGCCCGGATTCTCGGTGGTGTCGTACGAGCTCGCGGCATCCGTCCACTCGTCGATCCGCATGGACGACCAGATCATGGCGTGCCGACTTGTGGGCGACGACGCCCGAGTCGACGCGGACGGGCGGGCCATCGACCCCCGCCGCCCCTGGCTCGGCGCCGACGGGCCCACCGAGGCCCACTGGTCGGGGTCGGCCCGCGTACGGGCTTTCCTCTTCGACCGGAGCGACGCCGAGCAGGTCGCCCGGGTGGCGTCGGGAGACGACCGGCTCGTGCTGCGACGCCTGTCTCCCTCGGCTCGCGACCGCGACGTCGCGATGCAGTGGGAGCGGAGCTTCGCGTACGTCTCGAGATCGCTGGCGGCCGTGCACGACGACCCCATCGTCGCGAGCGAGCTGCAGCGGCACGCTCTGATGGCGACCCTGAGCACCTTCCACACTCCCTACGTCGACGCGGTGCAACGCACGCACCAGCGTTCCGCCGCCCCACGCACCGTGCGCCGTGCCATCGCGCACATGGAGGCGCACGCGCGCGAACCCCTCACCCTCGAGGACATCGCCGCGGCATCCGGCATCTCGTCCCGCGGTTTGCAGCACGCGTTCCGCCGAGCCCTCGACATGACGCCGACCCAGTACCTGCGGCTGGTCCGCCTCTCGGGAGCCCACGAAGAACTCCGGGCGGGCACGGCCGTCTCGGTCGCCGACGTCGCCCGCCGCTGGGGGTTCTCGAGCGCGTCGCGATTCGCTCGGTACCACCGGGAGCACTACGGCCGGAACCCCGCGCAGATCGCGCGCATGTTCTAGGCGACGCCTTCGGTGCCGCGGTTGCGCGAGGCGTGCCGATCCGTCGTCCTCGCCCGCCCGCGATTGCACAGTGAGGGAGAGCGGGCACGGTGCCCGCGGGAGGATCACGTGGGCAAGTTCATCTACGAGGGCGGCGTTCGCAACGAGTTCGAGGACCGCCTTCTCGCGCATCTGCAGGTGGTCGTGGGCAACAAGCTCCGCCGCGGCGAACCCTTCTACTTCGTCTGGAAAGACGACGTCAGCACCGGCGGCGGACGCACGTCGGTGTGGATGCATCCGCGCGCCAACATCGTGTTCAAGTTCAACGGCGGACGTCCGCCGACTCTGAACCGGGCGTGGCTCGAGGCCCTGATGTCGACGGCCAATTCGCCGACCGGGCTCTATGTCGTGCCCGAGCCGGCCGACGACGTCGCCCCTCCCGAGTCGTACGCCTGAGCCGCCGGCGGCGTGAGGCCGAGCCTGTCAAGGCGCTGGCGGCATCTGCGCCGGTGACGCACGGTGAGACGGACGAGAGGATCCCCCATGCCCGACCCCCGTTCCGCCGTGCCCGCGCGCGCGACCCCGCGTATCGTCGTGATCGGCGGCGGCAACGCCGGACTGTCGATCGCCGGGCGCCTGCACCGCGCCCGCGTCGGAGAGATCACGGTGATTGAACCGCGCGAGAAGCACGTGTTCGCTCCCCTGCAGTCGCACATCGCCGGTGGAGCCGCGCGTGCCTCCGAGGCCGTTCGCGCCCAGGCCGACGTCATCCCGCCGGGAGTGCGGTGGCTGCGCGATGAGGCGTTCACCGTCGACGCCGACGCCCGCCGGGTGCACCTCGTGTCGGGCGGCCGCATCGACTACGACCAGCTCGTCGTGTGCGCCGGCCTCCGCATGGCGTGGGAGCAGGTTCCGGGTCTCCCCGAGGCGATGACGGATGCCGCGGGCATCTCGAACTACGACTTCGACCTGGCGGCGAAGGCGTCGCCCGCGCTCCGCGACTTCCGCGGCGGCACGGTGGTCTTCACGCAGCCTCCGGAGCCCGCATCGTGCGGGGCCGCCGCGCAGAAGCCGATGTACCTCGCATGCGACTGGTGGCGCTCGATCGGGGTGAGGGACGGCATTCGAGTCGTCTTCGTGTGCCCCGACCCCGTGCCCTTCGGCATCCCCGCGATCGACCGCGAACTGCAGCGCAAGCTCGACGAGTACGGCATCGAGGTGCGGTACAGCCGGGAGCTTCGAGCGGTGGATGCCGCGGCGCGAACGGTGACGATCGGTCACGGCGACGCCGAGGAGACGATCGCGTACGACCTGCTGCACGCCGTCCCGCCGCAGCGGGCGCCCGAGTGGATCGCCGGCAGCGGCCTGGCGGCCCCGGACGACCCGCACGGCTTCGTCGACGTCGATCCCGAGACGTTCCAGCACACACGGCATCCGGAGATCTGGGCCCTCGGCGATGCCGCGACCGTCGCGACGCGCCGCTCGGGCGGGGCGATCCGCCAGCAGGCCAAGGCGCTGGTGAAGAACATGACGGCCGTTCTCGCCGGGCGCACGCCGACGGCGAAATACAACGGGTACAGCGTGGTGCCGTTCACGGTGTCGCGCGGCACCGTCGTGTTCGCGGAGTTCGACCGCCAGGGGCGCCTGCAGCCGAGCGTCCCGTTCTGGCGCTCGCTGTATCGCGAGCGACGACTTTCGTGGATCGCCGACCGCCGCGTGCTGCCGTGGGTCTACTGGCACCTGATCCTGCGCGGCCGCGCCTGACCGCCGCCTCTCTCACGCATAAACGCGTCGGGAGCGTTTATGCGTGGGCCCGAGGGGTCGGCGCGCGACTCCGCGGCCGCGTATAGGCCACGATGCGCGATCCCTCAACCCCCGGGCCGTGGATGGGTCGGCGCACGAAGACTGGGGGCAGCCCCGGAAGACACACAGGAAGAGGACACCATGGCCCAGGTCATCGAAACCATCGACGTCGACGTTCCCGTTCGCGTCGCCTACAACCAGTGGACGCAGTTCGAGGAGTTCCCCCACTTCATGAGCTTCGTGGAGTCCATCACGCAGAAGTCCGACACCCTCACGCACTGGAAGGTCAAGATTGCCGGAGCCGAGCGCGAGTTCGACGCCGAGATCACCGAGCAGCACCCCGATGAGCGCGTCGCGTGGAACAGCGTGGGCGGCGACGAGAACCACGCCGGCGTCGTGACCTTCCACCGTCTGTCCGACACCGAGACGCGTGTCACGGTGCAGATCGACTGGGCTCCCACCGGCGTCCTCGAGAAGCTCGGTGCCGCCTTCGGCGCCGACGACCACTCGGTGAAGAAGGACCTCGACAACTTCAAGAAGTACATCGAGTCGCGCGGAACCGAGTCGGGCGCCTGGCGCGGCGACGTCAGCTGACGTCACCTTCCGAACGAAAAGCCGGGCTCGTCCACACGGACGGGCCCGGCTTTCGTCATGTCGGTCTCACCACTGCGGGTGGATCTCCGCCCGCAGACGCCGGTCGTACACGTCGCGCACGAGCGCGTCGAAAGCCGCGAGGTCGAAGCCGCCGTCGATCAGATCGGCCGCGGCGGCGTTCGCGGTGGCCTGCTGCACCGACCGGGCTCCCGGGATCACCGAGGTGATGCCTTCGCGCGACGCGATCCAGGCCAGCGTCGCCGCCGGCAGCGTCACGCCCTCGGGCAGGGCGTTCTTGAGCTCGTCGGCGGCCGCCACTCCCTCGTCGAAGGGCACGCCCGAGAAGGTCTCGCCCTTGTTGAAGGCCTCGCCGTTGCGGTTGTACGTGCGGTGGTCGTCCTTGTCGAACGTGGTGTCGTGCGTGTATTTGCCCGACAGCAGACCGCTCGCCAGGGGCACGCGCGCGAGCACGGCCACGTTCTTCTCGGCCGCGAGCGGCAGCACCTCGTCGAGGGGCTTGAGGCGGAACGGGTTGAGGATGATCTGCAGGTTGGTCAGGTTTGGCCGCTGGAGGGCCGACAGGGCCTGATCCATCGTCTCGACCGAAGCGCCGTACGCGGCGATGACCCCTTCGGCGACGAGCTGGTCGAGGGCATCCCAGGTCGAATCGTCGTCGATGACCGCCGACGGCGGGCAGTGCAGCTGCACGAGGTCGAGGGTGTCGGTGCCGAGCAGGCGCCGCGAGCGGTCGAGCCAGCCGCGGAAGTTCTCGATCGTGTAGTTCTCGGGCACCTGGTCTTCACGGCGGCCCATCTTCGTCGCGACGGTGATGCCCGCGGCATCCGTGCTCCGAAGGAACTTCCCGATGATTTCTTCGCTGCGACCGTCGCCGTAGACGTCGGCGGTGTCGAAGAGCGTGACGCCGGCGTCGGCCGAGGCCGCGAGCACCGACAGGGCCTCGTCTTCACTCACCCCGCCCCAGTCGGGGCCGAGCTGCCAGGTGCCGAGGCCGATCGCCGAGACCTCGCGGCCGGTACGGGAGAGGGGACGCTGCTGCATTGCGGTTCCTTTCGAAGCTGCTCCGAGCCTACCCAGGGGCTCCGACATGGCCGGCCGCACGCTCCGGATGCCGCGACCCGGTGACGCGCAACCCCGGCCCACCCCGATGGATCGGCGCCTAGCGTGGCGGCACACCGACGGAAGGAACACCATGGACAGCGCCGCCGACCACCTGCCCGGAACCGACGAGGAAAATCTCGTTCCCGAATCCGACGGTCTCGCCGCCGACGTGCCCGCGGGCGCCGCCGGCGCCGACACGGGCGCCGTGGGCGCCGCGCGCATCGACCCCGACGACGAGGCGCGCGTGCAGGGCATCTCGAGCCAGAACGACCTGCCGGGGGTCGGCACACGCGACGCCGACGGAGAGCGCGAACACGGCGGCGACGGCGGCTCGACCTCGCGTCACACCGAAGACGTCGAGACCGCAGACGCCGACCACATGGTCGACGACTCGGCCGAGAAGACGCCGGCCTCGCCCGCGCCCGGCGGCGAGGGACCCGAGCCGCACGTCGACGCCGACGACCCGATCGCGAAGTTCCAGCCGGGGGTCGGTCGCGATTCGGCGGCCTCGAGCCGCATCGCGCAGACGCTGCCCGACCCCGACCGGGCCTGACGACCGCGGCGGAGCGGCCGGGAGAGCCGGTCGCCCCGCGCGTGCGGCGCGGTCCCTTCGACAGGCTCAGGGACCTTCTGCGGGCTCGGGGGCCTTCCAGGGGTTCGGGCCCTTCGACAGGCTCAGGGACCTTCTGCGGGCTCGGGGACCTTCCAGGGGTTCGGGCCCTTCGACAGGCTCAGGGACCTTCTGCGGGCTCGGGGACCTTCCGGGGGTTCGGGCCCTTCGACAGGCTCAGGGACCTTCTGCGGGCTCGGGGACCTTCATGCGGGTTCGGGCCCTTCGACAGGCTCAGGGACCTTCTGCGGGCTCGAGGACCTTCCAGGGGTTCGGGCCCTTCGACAGGCTCAGGGGCCTCTGCGGGGCGCTGCGCTCAGTGCGCGAGGCGCAGGGCGTCTTCGGCGAGGTGGAAGAAGTCCCGCGTCGCGCCGGTGACCGCCGCGGCATCCGCCGACGACATCATCAGCACCACGACCGCCTCGCCGTCGTCGTCGCGCACGAACCAGCTGCCGGTCACGACGCCCCGGCTCGAACCGCCCTTGAAGGCCACGTACGGCCACGTGCTCACGTCGAGGCCCTGCCCCGGGTTCTCGCTCAGGATGCCGAGCACCTCGGCGTCGCCCGTCTGCTGCAGCGCTCGGTGCACCCCGGCGACATCCGCGGCCGAGGCGAACCAGTCGAAGCCGTCCTGCCACGTGGGCGCGACGACCGCCGCACCGTCGACCGCGAGCGGCGCGGCGTCGATGCGGTCGAGCAGAGCACGCTTGCCCGCGACGTCGGCGGCGGCCCACTCCTCGCGGAGCGCCGGATCCCCCCAGCCGAGGGTGAACAGCTCCTTCGTCGAGACGAACGGCACCAGCACCGCGGGGTCGGCATGTCCACTGCGCGCGACCGCCGCCTCGACTCTCTCGCGGCCCAGTCGGCCGATCAACAGATCGGTCGCGGTGTTGTCGCTGATGCGGATCATCGCCGAGGCGGCTTCGCGCACCGTCACCTCGGTGCCGGTCGGTTCGTCCTGCAACTCGCCGGAGGGGAGGCTGCGGTCGGCGTCGCCGAGTACGAGCACCTCGTCCCACGACAGGTCGCCGGATGCCACGGCATCCGCCACCGCGAGCAGCACGTACAGCTTGAACACCGACGCGAGCGGGGCCGGTCGTGCGCTGTCGATCTCGAGCATCTCGTCGTCACCGCTGACCACCAGCGCGCTGACGTCGCCCGGCAGGGCGCGCAGGCGCTCCTCGACCTGGTCGAGCGAGGTGGAGGGCTCCCAGGGCGTGGCGACCGGGCCGAAGATCATGCCGGTGATGCGGTCGTCCGCGTCGATCGAGAGGGTCAGGTCGAAGGGGTCGCCCAGGCTCCCGGCGACGGTGGCGAGCGCCTGGGTGTCGGTGCCCTGGTAGGCCGTGACGGTGAAGGGGGCCGCGGGCCGGATCTGCCGATTGAGCAGCTCGGCGACCTGCTCCGCCGACACCTGCTTCTGGAAGTCCTCGTGCAGCACGCGGGCCCAGGTTCCGGGCGTCGCGTCGTCTTCGGCCTCGAGCTGTTCGAGGACCCATGACATGCGCTCCCCCACTGCGGTGGCGGGGACGTCGACGGAGGCCGCGCGACTCGCGCGGGACTCGGGGGCCGCGCTCGTGCACGCGGCGAGCGCGGCGACGGCGAGGACGGACAGGGCGGCGGCGAAGCGACGGGCGAGAGTCACGGTGGTCCTTCCGGGGGGCGGGGATGCCTCCACGCTACGGATCTCTCACGCCCCGTCGCCTCCCCCTGTCGAGGGAGATCAGCCGGCCTCGGTCACCGCCCCACGAACAGGAAGGCGGTCGCCGTCAGCACCACGAAGACGCCTCCGGCGATGCCGTAGGAGGTCAAGGTGGTCTTGCGCGTGACATCCGAGGAGCGGTCTCGGACGGGGAGCGCCGCCCCGCTCGGCGCGACCGGCTCCGCTGCGGGCGCCGCGGGAGCGGTCGGTGAGGCGCCGTCGACGGGCGGCGCGGGGAGCACGGATGCCGCGGTCGCGAGCGAGCGACCGACGACGTCGAGCATGGCGAAGACCCGTCGCCACACCGCGGGATCGGGCACCGAGAGGCGGCCCGGGTGGTAGCGGAACAGCCACCCGTCGACGATTTCGAGGTCGAACGCCAGGGAGTCGTCGGCGAGCAGTGCTCCGAGCTCAGGAGTGACGACCGCGGCGGCCCAGTCGGCGTACGGGGGCGCGACGTAGACCGACCCGGCGCCGGGCGCCCCGGCGATCGGCACCGGTGCGACCTCGGGCAGGGCGGGCAGCGGGGTCTCGGCCCGAGCGCGCGCGGTTTCGACGATGAGCCCGGGGGTGACGAAGGGAAGGCGCACGGCGGCGTACCCCCACTCGACGCTGAACTGGTTCAGGTTGATCGTGAAGGAGGAGGCGCTGTTGCCGACCTCGAGGGCGGCCGTTCCGTGGACGCGCACGATGTCGCCCGCCCGCTGCAGCTGACGGATGCGCCCGCGGTCGTCGCGGAACACCATTCCCGGGAAGGGCTGCGGGCCCGCGCCGACGAAGTACTGCCATCCGTTGGCCGCTGCGAAGGCCGACACCGCCTGGGCGTCGGGCTTGAGCTTCGGGTCGCGGTGGGGCGGATCGACCAGGGCGTCGTACGCGACGGGGGCGGGAAGGGCGATCCAGCTGTCCTGCTCGTGGGCATTCACCGTCACATCATGCCCGCCGCACGGCACCTCTCGGTCGCGATGACGCGCACGGTCACGGCCTCACTAACATCGACCCCGCGAGAGGATGCGGGGAACCATGATCGAAACAGACGGTGCCGACGGTGAGACCGCGGCACAGGCGCACCGCGTGATGCCGGGCGAGGCGCCCGACCGGCCCCGCGTCGTCATCGCCGGGGCGGGTGGATTCGTGGGCGGAGCGCTCCGCGGGGCGTTCGCGGACGACGGCTACGAGGTGGTGACGATCGGCCGGTCCGGGCCGATCGTCTGGGGCGACACCGCGGCCATCGCCCGAGCCGTCGACGGCGCCGACGTGCTCGTGAACCTCGCCGGAAAGATCGTGTCGTGCCGATACACCGACGCGAACCGCGACGAGATCCTGCGCTCGCGCGTCGACACGACGAGGTCGTTGCACCGCGCCGTGAGCGCCGCCCGGCGGCCACCCCGCGTGTGGCTGAATGCCTCCACCGCGACGATCTACCGACACGAGACCGAGAGCGGCAACGACGAGGTCGACGGCGTCATCGGCGAGGGGTTCTCGGTCGACGTCGCCACTAGCTGGGAGCGCGCATTCTTCGACGGCGACCTCCCCGACACACGGAGGGTCGCCCTGCGTATGGCGATCGTGCTCGGCGACGGCCCCGCCACCCGCATGCTGTTCGCCCTGGCCCGCCTCGGACTCGGCGGGCCGCAGATCGACAGCTGGTGGTTCCCGCATCGCCGCTATCGCGGGATCGGCGCGCACCCCACGGGCCCGACGCTCTCGGGGTGGCATCGCACCTCGGGCCGACAGCGGTTCAGCTGGATCCACATCGACGACGTCGTGGGATCGGTGCGGTTCCTCCGCGACCGCGACGATCTCGCCGGTCCCGTCAACCTGTCGGCCCCGGAGGTGAGCGACAACCGCACGCTGATGCGCGAGCTGCGGCGCATCGCGCGTGCGCCGTTCGGTCTGCCCGCCTTCCGCTGGATGCTCGATCCCGCCATGGCCGTGATGCGCAACGAGCCGGAGCTCGTGCTCAAGAGCCGCTGGGCCGTGCCGCGCGTCCTGCAGGAAGCCGGCTTCGCGTTCCGCCACGACAAGCTCGGACCCGCGCTCGAGGCCGTCGCGGCGCAGCACCCGCCGCGGGCGCGCGATCTCTTCACCGCCTGAACGAACGAACGCCGCCCGCCGCGACGAGTGTCGCGAGGGGCGGCGTGGTGGACGCGGAGCGTCAGGCCTTGCGGCGGATGAAGCGCATGAGGGCGGCGATCACACCGATGATCAGGATGATGATGCCGATCCACAGCAGGAATTTGACCGCCTCGACGAAGACGCCGAGGAACAGCAGCACGAGACCGACGATGACGAGGATGATGGCGAGAGCTGGCATGTGTCAACCCTGCCCGGCGTCCGCGACTCGGCCCACGCCCTTGACACCGTCGACGGCGCACGGCAGAACGCGTGTCAAGAGCCTCGGGCACGCGGCATCCGGGGACTACCGTCGATTCCACCACGACCCCGAGGAGGCGGCTATGGCTGATCACCACGTTCCCGGCCACGACGGCGACCACGCCGACGGACAAGCGGGCGCACACGGCACCGGACCCGGCGAGGGCGAGTACACCGACGTGCAGCTGCCCGACGGCACCGCGGATCGCGGCAGCTCCGACCAGCCCGGCGAGTACGTCGACCGTGAGAACGCCGACGGCAGTGCCTCTCGTCCGCGTGCCGACGAGGCGGGTGCCTACACCGACGTCCAGCTGCCCAGCGGCGACCGCGACGACGAAGACGTGAGCGACCCCGGCGAGTACACCGACCGCGATCGCTGAGCGCTCAGCGTTCGAGCGTCGTGCGCGGCGAGACGCCGTAGGCCGTCCGATACGCGGCGGCGAAGGCGGCGGGATCGCCGAAGCCCCACCGCGCGGCGACCTGCTCGATACTCGTCTCGTCGGCGTGCGCGTCCAGAAGGTCGGCGTGCGCGGCGCTGAGGCGGGCGAGTTCGAGGTAGCCCTCGGGCGACTCGACGACCTGCCCGTTCGCGGCGAACGCGCGACGAAGCCCGTCGACCGAGGTGCCCACGGCGCGCGCGGCGTCGTCGATCGTGACCGGGAGCGAGGCGTGATCATCGATCCACGCGGCGGCGGCGTTGTAGATCGACGCCTGGGCCGCGGCCGACGCGCGACGCTCGCGCGGATCGCCGACGAGGGCGAAGCTCTCGAGCGCCGCGACCGACAGCGCGCGGTACACGTGCGCCCGCACGAGCGGTTCCGCGAGGACCGGCAGCTGCGTCAGGGCCCATCGCTGGGTCGCCAGCCAGTAGTCGCGCAGGCGCGGAGAGACGGGGTCGGTCCCGGCGAAGCGCACGGTGAGCTCGTCGTCGCCGTAGATGGTGCGCGCGGTCTGCGTCAGTCGCTCGGCTTCGAACGAGACGACGTCGAGACGGCAATGGTCGGCGAGGGCGCGCAACTCGTCTCCGGGTTGGATGATCCCCGGAGCGACGCTGAACTCACCGTCCCAGCGACCGATCCGCCAGGCGTACCCGGGCGTCGAGCTGCACACGTAGAAGCGGTCGGACTCGTAGGCCAGATCGACGCGGGAATCCCACTCGAGTCGTCTCAGCGCGAACGCGCCGTCGCCGACGAGGCGCTCGGCGTAGACGGCGTCGTCGGCCTGCAGGTCGACGTGACCGTACTGCGCGCGCAGCCACGCGTCCGTCGCGGCGATGTCGTCCGTGCGGACCGAGGTGTCGTAAAAGTCATTCATGGTGCGAGATACCGTTCACCCGAATGACGCGGCACTGAAGCCCATGATAGTTAACCCGCAGCCTCACGCCCCCGGAAGGACACGACCATGGCCGACTCGCCCACCATCCGCCCGATCTCCACCGACGACGCGGGAGAGGTGCTGACCATCCAACGCGCCGCGTTCGCGAGCGAAGCGCTCATCTACGGCGACCCCGACATGCCCCCGCTCACCCAGACGCTCGAAGAGCTGCGGGCGGAGCTCGTCGAGAATCTCGGGTGCGTCGCGGTCGACGGACACCGCATCGTCGGAGCCGTCCGCGCGCGCCGCGACGCGGATCTGCTGCTGATCGGCCGCCTCGCGATCGCGCCCGACCAGCAGGGCGCGGGGCTCGGTTCGGCGCTGCTGGCGGCCGTCGAGCAGCGCGGTCGCGACGAAGGGGCGACGACCGCGGAACTCTTCACCGGCGGCCTCAGCGAGGCCAACCAGCGCCTGTACGAGCGCGAGGGCTACCACCGCTCGGAAGAGACCGCCGACGGCGAGATCTTCTACCGCAAGTCGCTCACCGACTGAGCTGCCGGAGCGAGGTCCCTGAGCCCGTCGAAGGGACCGGAGGCTTCGACAGGCTCAGCCACCTGCGCGCCGCCCCGCACCATCTGCCGGAGCGAGGTCCCTGAGCCCGTCGAAGGGACCGGAGGCTTCGACAGGCTCAGCCACCCCCGCGCCGCCCCGCACCATCTGCCGGAGCGAGGTCCCTGAGCCCGTCGAAGGGACCGGAGTCCTCGCCAGGCTCAGCCACCTGCGCGCCGCCCCGCACCATCTGCCGGAGCGAGGTCCCTGAGCCCGTCGAAGGGACCGGAGTCCTCGACAGGCTCAGCCACCCCCGCTCCGCGCACGACGAAGGGCCGCCGTCCGAACCCCGGACGACGGCCCTCTCTGCGTACGACGCTTACGGCGTGGGCATGCCGCCGTTGACGTTGAGCGTCTCGCCGATCACGTAGCTCGACTCCGCCGAGGCGAGGTAGACGTATGCCGGGGCGAGCTCGGCCGGCTGGCCCATGCGACCGAGAGGGGTCTCCTCGCCGAACTCGTCGACCTTCTCGTCGGGCTGTCCGTCGGTGACCTGGAGCGGGGTCCAGATGGGGCCGGGAGCCACGGCGTTGACGCGGATGCCCTTGGGCGCGAGCTGCTGACCGAGCGCCTTGGTGAAGGTGTTGATGGTCGCCTTGGTCGAGGCGTAATCCACGAGGATCGGCGCCGGCGAGTAGGCCTGGATCGAGGTCGTGTTGATGATGGTCGAACCGGGCTTCAGGTGCGGCACGGCCTCTTTGCAGATCCAGAACATCGCGTAGACGTTGGTCTTGAACGTGTCGTCGAACTGCTCGTCGGTCAGGGTGGTGACGTCTTCGTTGAAGATCTGCTTGCCGCCGTTGTTGACGACGATGTCGAGGCCGCCGAGGCCCTCGACCGCTTCCTTCACGAGCGTGCGGGCGTACTCGCGCTCGCGCAGGTCGCCGGGGATCTGCACGACCGTGGCACCGGCTTCGCGGAGGATTCCGGCGATGCGGTCGGCATCCTCCTTCTCCTGCGGCAGGTACGACATCGCGACCGAGGCGCCCTCGCGGGCGAAGGCGATCGCGGTGGCGGCTCCGATGCCCGAGTCGGCGCCGGTGATGAGGGCCTTGCGGCCCTTGAGGCGCTCGGTGCCGACGTAGGTGTCCTCGCCCAGCTTGGCCTTGGGCGTCAGCTCGGCGTCGAGACCGGGCTCCTTCTGGTCCTGCGACTGCGGGTCGATGTCGGCGTACAGCTTCGACGGGTCGGTGAACGTGTACTGCGTGCTCATGGTGAGTCCTTTCGGGGGGGGTGGTGGATGCCGGGACCGGAGGCCCCGGTGGAGATCAGTGGCCGCCGAGGTCGGCGGGGTCGACCACCTCGCGGATGACGAGGGCGGCGTTGATGAGGGCGAGATGGCTGAGCGCCTGCGGGAGGTTGCCCCAGAAGGCGCCGTCGTCT
The DNA here is from genome assembly GCF_040436305.1 of Microbacterium sp. che218. Classification (NCBI taxonomy): domain Bacteria; kingdom Bacillati; phylum Actinomycetota; class Actinomycetes; order Micrococcales; family Microbacteriaceae; genus Microbacterium; species Microbacterium sp. che218. The sequence goes on along the minus strand of NZ_AP031501.1, from coordinate 3,169,361 downwards.
TCGGCGATCATCTCGGAGTAGATCCCGACGTCGTTGCCCTGGGCGACGAGGGCGTCCATCGCCTCGATCGCTTCGGCGTGCCGGCCGACGCAGGCCAGGGCGGTCGCCCGCCAGAAGGCGCACGCGACGAAGGTGTGCTCCTCCTGGTCCATGCCGGTGTAGCGGTAGACGAGGTGGTTCTCGGTCGTGAGGCGCTCGGTGACGGCATCCACCGTCTTCGACATGCGCTCGCCCCGGTCGAAGCCCGTCGGAGCGTGCAGCAGCACCGAGGCGTCGAGGTCTTCACTGCCGGGGGCGAGGGTGTACGTCTGCAGGTCTTCCGACCAGCAGTGCTCGTCGACCCAGTGATGGATGCGGTCGCGCTCGGCACGCCAGCGGTCGCCGTTGTCGGGGATGTGGCCGCCGGAGGCGAGCCACTGCGCATCGTCGAGCGCCTTCCAGCAGCCCATCTTCGACGAGGTGTAGTGCCGCAGCTCGGGGAGCTCCCACATGCCCGAGTCCTCGAGACGCCACAGGTCGCACGTGCGGTCGGCGACGTCGGCGAGCAGGCGCCCGGTCTGGATGTCGAGGCGGTTGCCGGCCTCGACGTAGGTGCGGCAGAGGGCGATGAGGTCGCCGTAGACGCCGAGCTGCAACTGCCCCTGCGCCGGGTTGCCGGTGACGACGGGCTGGTTGCCGTTCCATCCCGGCACCTGGTGCTTCTCGAGCCCGATCTCGGCGTCGCCGTCGAGGGTGTACATCACCTGCACTTCGGGGCCGTTCTTGCGGATCGTGCGCAGCAGCCACGAGATCGCGGCGTGCGTCTCTTCGCGCAGGCCGAAGCCGACCCAGGCGTGTGCGGTGTAAGCGAGGTCGCGCACCCAGGCGTAGCGGTAGTCCCAGTTCTTCCCGCCGCGCGGGTTCTCGGGCAGCGACGTCGTCGCCGCGGCCGCGATCGCACCGGTCGGGCTGAACAGCAGGAGCTTGAGGGCGAGGGCGCTGCGCTGCACGTCGTCGGCCCAGGGGCCGTCGTACGAGAACTCGTCCGACCACATCTCCCAGCCGCCGATGGTGCGGTCGATCCCGCGGTCGACGTTCTTTGCGTCGGGAACGCGCAGGGGCTCTCCCTCGGTCGCGGCGATCACCAGAAGGTGACGCGACCCCTTCTCGGTCGTGAAACCGCCGTCGATGCTCTCGTTGCCGGCATCCGGATCGCCGTGAAGACCGTGCTCGTGGCCCGTCACCGCGAGCGAGACGTGTCCGATGCGCATGATCGAGAAGCCGTCGATGCGCTCGGTCCAGGGGGCGGCGGAGCGCAGCATGGTGCCGGGCTGCACGCACCAGGCGAACTCGACCTCGCCCTTCACCCCGTCGACGCGGCGGGCGAGCTCCGCCCACGGCAGGCGACCGGCGATGCCGGTGACCATCGCATCGGTGACCGTGGCGACCCCGGTGTCGGTCGTGAACGTCGTCTCGAGCACGTTCGTGCGCGGGATGTAGCGACGGGTGACGGTGTACTCCCCGACCGGGGCGAGCTCGATGCAGCCGCCGGCCGACTCGTCGACGAGGCGCGCGAAGACGGGCCGCGAGTGGATGTTGGGCAGCGGCAGCCAGTCGACCGATCCGTCGAGGCCGATCAGGGCGACCGTGCGACCGTCCCCGATCGCGGCGTAGTCGCGGAGGGGGCGAGAAGGTGAGGGCGGATGCAAAGGCACGACTCTCACGCTAAGAACGCGGCGGCGCCACGGAGCCGGGGTTGTCGATCCCCGGGTGAACGGCTACGGGCGATGGGCAGTACCCCGGCTTCGCGACCCCCGCAACCCCCGCTGCGAGTGCGCGCGTCGCGCCTAGCGTCGATGTCGACCGTGAGTGAAAGGAACGCGCATGTCCACCACCACCAAGGACGCCCCCACCAAGAACCGTCGTCGCCCCGCGCGCGGAGGCAGCGGTCCCGAGACCACCGACGAGCAGAACGCCGAGAAGGGCTTCCAGGCGTCGGAGAAACTGACCGACTCGCTGCAGGCCGTGCTCGTCGACCTGATCGAGCTGTCGATCCAGGGCAAGCAGGCCCACTGGAACGTCGTCGGCAAGAACTTCCGCGACACCCACCTGCAGCTCGATGAGATCATCGACGCCGCTCGTGAGTTCAGCGACGAGGTCGCCGAGCGCATGCGCGCTCTGCACGCCCTGCCCGACGGCCGCAGCGACACCATCGCCGAGACCACCACCCTGCCGGAGTTCCCCCAGGGCGAGGTCGACACGTCGGAGGTCATCGACCTCATCACCCAGCGCCTCGACGCGACGGTCGGCACCGTCCGCGACGTGCACGACGACGTCGACGACGAAGACCCCACGAGCGCCGACATCCTGCACGGTGTGCTCGAGCGTCTCGAGCAGCTGTCGTGGATGGTCAGCGCCGAGAACCGCGTCGCCCGCACCTCGTAACACGCGCAGAAGACACCGAATGCCGGGGCCTCAGGGCCTCGGCATTCGTCGTTCGTGCGCGCCTTTCCGCATCTCCGCCGCTCACCCGCGCGCGATGAGGAACGGCGGGTGGGGGCCCTCGAGGCGGGCCACCGTCGTTCGGATCTCGGCGAGGGATTCACTCACGGCGATGAAGCGCTCGCCCACGGCGACGAAGCGCTCGTCCGTGCGCACTTCGAAGCGCGCGAGGTCGAGCTTGAGGCCGACGAGGGACTCTTCAAGGGTCGCGGAACGGGCATCGGCCCGGTCCATGCGCTCATCCATCCGATCGAAGCGCGCGTCCATCCGATCGAAGCGCGTGTCCATCCGGTCGAAGCGTGCGCCGACGTCGGCGAAACGTGCGTCGGTGCGGTGCTCGACACGACCGAGCATCCACTTCGTGCCTCCGAGGATCGTTGCCAAACCGGTGACGAGCAGTCCGATAGCTGTCGACAGCAGGGGGATCGTCTCCATGGCCCGGTCCTTTCACGATGAGATGCCCCGACTGTAGATCACGGCGCGGACGGCCCGCGGAGAGCTGCCGGGAGACTGTGCAGGAATTCACCCCGTTGCCGACCGTGGAGGAGGCGCATTCGCCTCGCGTGCCGGGTGGCGGCGACGGCTCGGCGACACGATCCGCCCGCGTGGCTCCGATAGCGTCGGAGCATCGACCGAGACGGGGGCCTCATGGACGACGACACCAACGTGCGCCGACGAACGGGCACTGCGTGGTTCGTGCTGCTGGGGGCGGCGGGCGGCGTGGCGGGTCTGCTGCCCTGGTTGCTGACCGGGCCGTTCCTGCCCCTGCAGAACCTCGGCGAGGGGCAGGACCCCGCCAAGGTCGGACCCTTCGTGATGCTGCCCTACAGCCAGTACGCGATCACGACGATCATCGTGCTGCTCGTCGTCGGGGGCGTCTTCGCCGGGATCATCGCCCGCGCGCGCCGGTCGCGTCCGGGCCTGGCCCGATCATTCGCCGCGCTGGGCGGGCTCGTGATCGTGCAGGTCGTCGCGATCGTGCAGACGGCGGCGACCACCCGCTCGGTGCTGCAGGAGCGCGACGAGTCGGTGCTCTACCTGGTGCTGCTGACGGCCGTGGCCGTGCTGGCGGCGCTCACAGCGTGGGTCGCCTGCGTCCTCATCGCCGCCGCACCGCGCGCGGGCGCCGGTCTCGGCCTCGTGGTCGGGGCCGCTGCGGGAGGGTCGTGGATCGCGACGTTTCTCTTCCCGTTGTTCTCGTACACCTCTCCGTTCGAGGCCCTGCTGCCGGTGGTGCCCTACGTCTCCCCGGTGCTCGTCGGCCTCGCGATCGTCTGGACGGGTGTCTCGACCATCGGACGCGTGCTGACGGGCCTCGTGGGTCTCGTGCTGGTGTGGCTGGTCCCGGCGCTGACGACGGCGCTCTCCTCGGCCGCGGGGACGCGAGTGCTCGCCCGCGATCTGCCGGGTATGGCCGATTTCGGTGCTCGCGTCTTCGTCTCGGCATCCACCATGCCGGAGATCATCGTGCCGCCGCTGGTGACGACCGTGGTGGTCGCCGTGGTCGGTCTGGTGCTCCGCCGCGCCCTCGGCCGACGCCGCACCGGGCAAACCGCACGTTAGAGGCGGACCACCTCGGTGACACGCACGATCGTCGTGCCCTCCTCCTCGGAAGCGGCGAGGTCGACCTCGGCACGGATGCGCCAGTCGTGGTCGCCGGCGGGGTCGTCGATGATCTGCTCGACGCGCCAGACGCCGTCGGAAGCCGACGACTCGTCGATGAGGACGAGGGCCGAGGAGCGCGCCGCACCCCCGGTACCGATCGCGTCGTGCTCGTCGAAGTAGGCGTCGAGGGATGCGGGCCAGTCGACGTCGGGGTCGAGTTCTACGAGCTCGTCGTCGCGCTGGAGAGCGGCCAGCTGCACGCGGCGGAACATCTCGTTGCGCACGAGCACGCCGAACGCGCGCCGGTTGGTGAGGATCGACGGCGGAGCGGGCGGAACCACTGGAGCCGTGGGGTCGTCCGCCGGGTTGATCAGCTGCTCCCACTCGTCGACGAGGCTCGAGTCGACCTGACGCACGACCTCGCCGAGCCACGCGATGAGATCGAGCAGGTCGGGGGTCTGCGCGTCGACCGGAACCGTCTGGCGGATCGCGCGGAACGCGTCGCTCAGGTACCGCAGTACGAGGCCCTCGCTGCGGGCGAGCTGGTACAGCGAGACGTACTCGCCGAACGAGCAGGCGCGTTCGTACATGTCGCGCACGACCGACTTGGGCGACAGCTCGAAGTCGCGGATCCACGGCTGACTCGAGGCGAACACCTCGTACGCCTGCGCGAGCAGCTCGTCGAGGGGCTTCGGCCAGGTGATCTCCTCGAGCAGCTCCATGCGCTCGTCGTACTCGATGCCCTCGCGCTTCATCGCCGCCACGGCTTCGCCGCGCGCACGGAACTGCTGCTGCGACAGGATCGGGCGCGGGTCGTCGAGGGTCGACTCGATGACACTGACGACGTCGAGCGCGTAGTGCCCCGTGCCCACCGACGACGCCGCCGGCACGGCATCCGGCCCCCTCCCGAGCTCGACCTCGGGGTCGAGCATCTCGATCGCGGCGAGCGCGAACGGCGAGAGGGGTTGGTTGAGCGCGAAGTTCGGCTGCAGATCGACGGTGAGGTGGATGCCGTCGGCATCCGCCTCGACGACACCGGCCTGCACGAGGGTGCGGAAGATCGCGAGGGCTCGACGGGCGAGCTCGTACTGGCGGGCGCGCGACTCGTGGTTGTCGAAGACGAGCGAGCGGACGTTGCCGAACACGTCGCCCCCGCGGGCGATGACGTTGATGAGCATCGCGGCGCTCAGCTTCATCTGCGGCTGCAGTGGCTCGGGCTCGGCGGCGACGAGGCGGTCGTAGCTTTGCTCGGTCCAGTTGACGAAGCCCTGCGGCGCTTTCTTGCGCACGATCTTCTTCTGCTTCTTGAGGTCGTCGCCGGCTTTGAGGATCTGAGCGGCGTTCTCGATCTCGTGATCGGGCGCCATGACGACGACGGTTCCGGCGGTGTCGTAGCCCGCGCGGCCCGCGCGACCGGCGATCTGGTGGAACTCGCGCGCCGAGAGCTGGCGCATGCGCGTGCCGTCGTACTTGGTCAACGCGGTCATGAGCACGGTGCGGATCGGCACGTTGATGCCGACGCCCAGGGTGTCGGTGCCGCAGATCACGCGCAGAAGACCGCGCTGGGCGAGGGTCTCGACCAGGCGGCGGTAGCGCGGCAGCATGCCGGCGTGGTGCACGCCGATGCCCGCGCGCACGTAGCGCGAGAGGGTCTTGCCGAAGCCGGTCGTGAACCGGAAGCCGCCGATCGCCTCGGCGATCTCGTCGCGCTGCTCGCGGCCGATGATGCGGATCGACGACAGCGCCTGGGCGCGCTCCATCGCGGCGGCCTGCGAGAAGTGCACGACGTAGATCGGCGCCTGCTTCGTGTCGAGCAACTCCTGCACCGTCTCGTGCACGGGCGTGCGCGCGTACTCGAAGTGCAACGGCACGGGCCGCTCGACACCTGTCACCCGCGCGGTGGGCCGGCCGGTGCGACGCGAGAGGTCGTCGGCGATGTCGGTGACATCTCCCAGGGTCGCCGACATGAGGATGAACTGCGCGCGCGTGAGCAGCAGCAGCGGCACCTGCCACGCCCAGCCGCGGTCGGCCTCGCCGTAGTAGTGGAACTCGTCCATGACGACCTGGTCGACGTTCGCGTCGGCCCCCTGCCGCAGGGCGAGGTTCGCGAGGATCTCCGCGGTGCAGCAGATGATCGGGGCGTCGGAGTTCACCGACGAATCACCCGTGACCATGCCGACGTTCTCGGCGCCGAAGATGTCGACGAGGGCGAAGAACTTCTCGCTCACGAGGGCCTTGATCGGCGCGGTGTAATACGTGCGCCCGCCGCGGGAGAGGGCGGCGGCGTGCGCGGCGACCGCCACCAGCGATTTGCCCGTGCCGGTCGGGGTCGACAGGATCACGTTCGCGCCCGAGACGATCTCGATGATCGCCTCGTCCTGCGCGGGGTAGAGCGTGAGACCTCGGGAGTTCGCCCACTCGACGAAGCCCAGGTACGCGGCATCCGCATCGGCGCCGGCGGGAACGTGCTCGAGAAGGGGGGTCACTCCCCCAGCCTCTCATCCGCGGTGGGGCGAACCCTTCGACAGGCTCAGGGACCGCCCTTCGACAGGCTCAGGGACCACCCTTCGACAGGCTCAAGGACCGCTGCGGACGAGGTGGCTGAGCCTGTCGAAGCCACCGGAACCCACGCGAGGCGACCGAGCTTGCCGAAGCCTCAGGGACCACCCTTCGGCAGGCTGAGCTTGTCGAAGCCTCAGGGACCGCCCTGGATGCCGCCCGCCGCCACGGCTGGTCGGTCCTCTCCGTCGCGGTCCGCGAAGACCCCGACGTTCTCTCCGTCGAAGACGAACTGCACGCTGGTGCCGAGGGGGAAGCGCTCGACGAAGGCCGCGGGCATTCCGTCGGCGACGACGAACTGCACGGTTGCGGGGAACACTCCCGCGCCGCACCCGCCGTAGACGAAGTTGCCGCGGAAGCCGCGCGAACCGCCCTGATCGACCTCGTCGGTGTCGAGAAGGTACAGGCAGGGGCTGCGGTTCTCGCTCGCGTCGATCTGCACGTACCCGGCGAAGGCGGTCACGCCGAAGTAGTCGCGGTATCCGCGGGAATCGAGTCCGCGGTCTCCGAAGATCGAGGGGACCGTGGCCGTGGGATCCGGCACGAGCACGTCGACCTGCGATGCCCCCGTCGCCGTCGACACCGGCACCAGCGCCACCCCCGACGCCGTGGCGGCGCTCGCGAGGGCGGTGACCGCCGCCAGAGAGATCGCCCACGCCCAGAAGCTGCGCTTCGACCGCACGAGCGGGCGGCGCTCGCGGGGCGTCTCCTCGTCGCCACCGGCGTCATCGTCGGACGGCGTCTCGTCGGTGCTCGCGGTCTCGAGCGAGCGGGAGGTTCCGGATGCCGCGGCGGCGGCGTCGACGGCCGGCCGGGGCGGCAGCGGGGGCGGGTCGACCGGGGTCGGAGCCGGGGTCGTGCGAGCCCGTCGCTCCTGCTCTTCCAGCTGTGCAAGCCGCTGCTGGGCCGCAGGGTCTGCGGCGATGTCGGCGTCGGGTCCGTACGCCCGTGCGCGCAGGAGCCGCAGCTCCTGGAGCACGTCATCGTCCATGCTCTGAATGGTTCCACACCTGGACGCCCCCGGGGCCGATCGCGGTATATGCGCGGGAATAGATCGAGGAGTGTGGTGTTGTATCCGACATGCGCTCCTTCGGCACACTCTCCTTCGGCCACTACGGCCCCCTCGGCGGTGGGCGTCAACTGACCGCCGGCGACTCGATGCTCCAGGCGATCGACCTCGCCCAGGGCATGGACGACCTCGGGGTCAACGGCGTCTCGTTCCGCGTTCACCACTTCGCCCGCCAGCAGGCCGCTCCCATGCCCCTGCTCGCCGCGATCGCGGCCCGCACCTCGCGCATCGAGGTCGGCACCGGCGTGATCGACATGCGGTACGAGAACCCCCTCATGCTCGCCGAAGAGGCGGCATCCGTCGACCTCATCAGCGGCAACCGACTCGCCCTCGGCGTGAGCCGTGGCTCACCCGAGTCGGTCGTGCGCGGCTACGAGGCGTTCGGCTACACGGGCTCGCAAGACCCGCGCGGCGGCGACATCGCCCGTGAGCACTTCGACCTGTTCCTGCGCGCCATCGACGGCGAGGGTCTCGCCGAGCGCGACCCGCACAGCCCCTTCGGCGGCGGCACGGGCCTGCAGCGCATCGAGCCGCACAGCCCCGGTCTGCGTCAGCGCATCTGGTGGGGCGCCGGCACCACCGCGACCGCGGAGTGGGCGGGACGCCTGGGCGTCAACCTCATGTCGTCGACGCTGCTCACCGAGGCCGACGGCACGCCGTTCGACATCCTGCAGGCGCAGCAGCTCGACGCCTTCCGCGCCGCGTGGCGCGAAGCCGGACACGCGGGCGAGCCCCGCACGTCGGTCAGCCGCAGCATCTTCCCGATCGTCACGGCCGAAGACGAGATGTACTTCGGTGGTTCGGCCGGCAGCGACCAGATCGGCGTGATCGACGGCATGCGCTCGACCTTTGGCAAGACTTACGCCGCGCCTCCCGAGGTGCTCGTGGAGCAGCTGCAGAACGACGCCGCCGTCATGAGCGCCGACACGCTCATGCTCACGATCCCCTCGCAGATGGGCGTCGACTTCAACCTCCGCCTCGTCGAGAACTTCGCGAAGCACGTCGCCCCCGCCCTCGGCTGGCAGTCGACTCTGGCCACCGCCTGATCCGTGGATGCCCGAACGGGCCCGGATGCCGATTCCCCGGCATCCGGGCCCGTTCCGTCTACGGTGGGGCGGTGAGCGTCGTCATCCGCCCCGCCCGGTTCCCCCGCGACGGCGACTCCGTTTCGATGCTCGTGGGCGACTACCTCCGTCGCACCGAGTCCGAGAAGGCCGAGCACGGACTCGTCGACGCGGATGCCGCGATGCCCGCCCGCTACGCGCGCGAGATCGACGACCCGGCCGACGTCTTCGCCGACCGTCGCGTGCTCATCGCCGCGGTCGACGATGTGGACTGCGGCGTCGTGGTGGTCGCGCGCTCAGTCCGGGGAAGCGAGATCTCCCGCTTCTGGACCGCCCCGGCCGCCCGCGGTCGCGGCGTCGGTTCGGCGCTGCTGGCCGCGGCCGTCGACGGTGCGCCACGGCCGGTGCGCCTGTCCGTGTGGAGATGGCGCGAGCCCGCGCTCTCGCTGTACGCGCGCGCCGGGTTCGAGGTCGTGCCGTCGTGGGACGAGCGGCTCGACCTGGTCTGCCTCGAGCTGCGGTGATCCGAGCGGCGCCGATCAGCGCGCCGCGGCGGGGCTCACCGGTAGCCCGTCAGCCCCTGCGAACGCGCGATGGTCTGGGACACGAGGTACTCGCCCCACGCCACGGCGTACGCGCCGAGCGAGGCCCACACCCACCCCGACGGCAGGACGCCGGCGAGACCGAGCAGAGCCGCCACCGTGAGGGCGACCACGACGACGAGCACCGGCACCGTGGCGCGGGCGCCGACCGTGGCCCCGTCGCTGCGCCAGATGACCAGCAGCGCCCCGGCCGTCGCGACCAGCAGGATCACCGGCGTGAACCAGGGCCCCAGGGCGCCCATGGTGATCGCGGCGCCGATCCCGGCGATCGCGAGGGAGGCGGTGCGCAGAGCGCGGATCCTCGTCGAGGAGGGCGAAGCGGCGATGGGGGTCTCCTTCGGGTGCGCGCGAGTCGGCGACGCGACTTGGCGGTTCCAGGGTACCGACGCCGCGATACGACTCTGTTGGGTGTTCCTGCCTACGGTGGGCTCGTGGGCATTTCTCTGACGCGCCTCGACGCAAACGATCCCGACGACGGCGCGGAGCTGTCGGCGTTCCTCACCGCGAACGGCTTCCCGTTCCACGTGCGTGCGCACCCCACGACCGCGCAGGTCGCTCACGACCTGCGCGGGGGCGTCTGGACGGGCGACGAGGTCGAGAGCTACTGGATCGACGACGATGACGAGGGCCGCATCGGCGTCGTCCGTCTCGACGACGTGGCCGATGCCACGGCGATGGTCGACCTGCGCCTCGCCGAGCGGGCGCGAGGCCGCGGCCGCGGTGCCCCCGTTCTGAGGGCCGCCACCGACCAGGTGTTCTCGGCCCATCCCGCCGTGATCCGGTTCGAGGGGCAGACCCGCGTCGACAACTTGGCGATGCGGCGGGTCTTCGAGCAGTGCGGGTGGGTGCAGGAGGCCCACTATCGCGACGGCTGGCCGGTCGCGGGCGCCGAGCCGGTGGCATCCGTCGCCTACAGCGTTCTGCGTCGGGACTGGGCCGCTGGCACCACCACACCGGTGCCGCGCGGGCCCGAGGTCACGCTCTCCGGCGAACTGCGCTGCGCCGACGCGGCCCAGGCGGAGCGCGTGCGCGCCCATCTCGACGAGCACGTCGCGCTCACCCGCGCCGAGCCCGGATGCCTGTCGTTCGAGGTCAGCCCCACCGACGACGAGTTGGTGTGGCGGGTGGCCGAGCGCTTCGTCGACGAGGCCGCGTTCGACGCCCACCAGCGCCGGGTCGCCGCGAGCGCCTGGGGGCGGGAGACCGCCGGGATCGAGCGGTCGTACGTGATCCGCGGGAGAGCTCGAGACGTCGAGGCCCTCGTCGACGCGGCCTGGGCGGCCGAGCAGCACCTGCTGGACCCGTCTGTGCGCGCCGACCCGCACGAGGTGGGCCGACTGCTCGACCCCTCGTTCGTGGAATTCGGGCAGTCCGGCCGCCGCTGGACGCGCGACGAGATCGTGGCCGCGCTGCAGGAGGAGCCGGGCACCGACCCCTTGCCGTCGCTGAGCGAGAAGGAGCACCGGGTGCTCGGACCCGACACCGTGCTGCTGACGTACCTGCTGCGTTTCGAAGACCGCCTCAGCCGCCGGTCGTCCCTCTGGCGGTGCGACCCCGCACCACGGTGCCTGTTCCACCAGGGAACGCCGGTCGGCTGAGGCCTCATCCCATGGTCGGGTAGGTCGTGTGCTCCTTCGGCGCGGGCTCGGGGTGCACGGAGCGGAAAGCGGCGAGGTCGCGCACGTTCTTCTGAACGGCGACGACGGCGAACAGGCTCATCGCGAATCCGATGCCGTAGAAGCCCTTCTCCGACAGCAGCAGCTCGGCGTTCCACAGGCCGACGGCCATGAGCGCGAGCGCGACGAGCAGCATGCTCCACGCGACGCCGAGATACGCGCCGGTGACCGGGATCTCTTCCGCACGGTCGCGCACGGCCTTCTGCACCGAGATCGCCGCGAACAGCCCGAGCAGGAAGACCGAGAGGTAGAAGCCCTTCTCGGCCAGCGTCATGTGCGCGTTGTACAGGCCGATGAAATACACCGAGGCGCCGAGCCCGAGTGCCACCCAGGACGCCCCCACGAAGGCTCCGGTCGGCCGACCGAGCACCTGCGGCGTGTGTGTGTCCGTCATCTTTCCACCCCTTCGTCGATCCCCGTGCGGGGATATATTCCGTGGCGGAGAAGCTAGCGGAGGTCGTATGTCGAAAGTGAGATACACCGCTCCGGTATGGATGATCTGCGGATGCCGGGGCCTGGGGAGAAGCCTCGTCAGGGGTGGCCGACGGGCTTCTGCCTGCCCGCGTCGCGGCCGTGTTCGCGTTTGAAGGCGACGATGGCACCTCGCGCCCTGACCAGCATGACGATGCTCGCGGTCAGCAGGACCGCCCAGAGGACGACGACGATCCACCGCCAGCCGGCGGTGCCACCGGACTCGACGAGGGGCAAGATCTGGAACATCAGATTGAGCGCCGATACCGCGATGGCGGCGATCGGGTACGCCAGACCGCGCGAGAGGGTCATGCGTCGCTGGATGAGGGACGGCGTCTGCGGCTGGTCGGGCACGTCTTTTCCTATCGCGCTGGTCGGTTCGCGCGGAAGCCCTTGCCGCTGTCCCCGGCCGCTGTCCGGGCCGATGTCGGAGGTCGGTGACAGCATGTTTACATGAGCAACCGGCCGGTCGTCGACGACGCGGACGACCTCGCGATCGACGAGATCGTCGAGGCGTTGATGCGGGTCGACGCGTCGATCGCCAAGCTCGAGGCGGAGCGAGCGCGGCTGCTCGGCCGGGCGTTCGCCATCGCCACCGCGCGGACCGCGCACTCGCCCGCGGCCGTGCAGGAGCGCGAGCTCGCGCTGCGGTCGGTGGCGGCCGAGATCGGCGCAGCACTCCGGTGGCACGACCGCACGGCGCAGCGCCGCCTGTCCGAGGCGGCGAGCCTGGTCGACGACTTCCCCGCCACGGTGGAGGCACTGGCCGAGGCGCGCATCACGGCGCGGCACGCCGAGGTCGTGCGCGAGATCGGAGCGTGCCTCGTCGACGAGCCGAGCCGACAGGAGTACGAGCGTCAAGTGCTCACGCGGGCCGAGCGCGACACCGTCGCCGGCACCCGCGCGTTCGCCCGCGCCGTGGTCGACGAACTCCAGCCCCGCTCGATCGACGAGCGCCACGACGAGGCCGCTCAGCGGCGCCGCGTGTGGGTCGAAGACGAGGCTGACGGCATGGCGCAGCTCGGGGTGCTCGACAGCGCGACGAAGATCCGGGCGATGTTCGACCGCCTGACGCGCCAGGCCCGCGCGGTGCGCCAGGTCGCTCACCTCGCCGATGATGAGGGCGGAGTGGACGACACGCGCTCGATCGACCAGACGCGCGCCGACCTGCTGTGCGATCTCGTCCTCGGCAGCCGGCCCGTCGTCGATCCGACGCAGGCGCACCTTCCCGGCGGGCTCGGGGCGATCCGTGCTGAGGTGACGGTCGTCATCCCGGTGCTCACCGCCGTCGGCGCGAGCGACCGGGCGGCGATGCTCGACGGCTGCACTCCCGTCGACGCCGACACCGCCCGTCGGCTCATGGCGACGGCACCCGGGTGGGAACGCCTGCTCACAGATCCCGTGACCGGTGTCGCCCTCGCCGTCGACCGCTACCGGCCGACGCCCGCGATGCGTCGCTTCGTGCGCATCCGCGACGTGCACTGTCGATTTCCCGGATGCCGGCAGCCCGCCCGACGCTGCGAGATCGACCACAACATCGACCACGCGAAGGGCGGCGCGACGCACCTCTGCAACCTCGCCTGCCTGTGCAAACGCCACCACGTGCTCAAGACCGAGACCGCGTGGACAGCCGAGCAGCAGCCCGACGGAAGCATCGTGTGGACCAGCCCGTTGGGGCGTCGCACCACTGATCCGCCGGAGCGGCGAGTCGCCTTCGCGCCCGACCCCGACCCGCCGCCGTTCTGATGTTCGGCGGCCCCTCCGGCGGGCCCGCTTCTGCTCGGCTTGGCGGACCCCCTCACGCGGCGGCGCATCCGCGCGAACACCCTCGCCTTCGCTGCGCGACAGCACCCTTGCCTCCGCCACGCGCGCACACCTCGCCTCCGCCACGCGCGAACACCCTCGCCTCCGCCACGCGACGGTGGTTGGCTGGCCCGCATGCGACGCGTCCTCATCCTCGGCGGAACGGCGTGGCTGGGTCGTGCCATCGCCGCCCAGGCCCTCGCGCACGGCGCCGAGGTCACATGCCTCGCCCGCGGCGACTCCGGCGACCCCGCGCCGGGTGCGCGGCTCGTGCGCGCCGACCGCGACGATCCTCGCGCCTACGACGACGTGCGGCACGACTGGGACGAGGTCGTCGAGCTCTCGTGGGACGCCGGGTTCGTGGCATCCGCCCTCGACGCCCTGGCCGACCGCACCGCGCACTGGACGCTTGTGTCGAGCGTCTCGGTGTACGCCCACTCCGACGTCCCGTTCGCCGACGAGAGCGCCGACCTCGTCGAGCCGCAGGATCTGACGGCGTATCCGGATGCCAAGGTGCACGCCGAACGACTCACCGCGGCGCGACTGCCCGATCGGTCTCTGCTCGCCCGGGCCGGGCTGATCGTCGGTCCGGGCGACCCGAGCGACCGCTACGGTTACTGGCCCGCCCGGTTCGCCCGCGGCGGCCGCGTGCTCGTGCCCCAGACCGCCGGTCGGCACGTGCAGGGCATCGACGTCGACGACCTCGGCGCGTGGATCGCGCTCGCCGGGCGCACGGGAGTGACGGGGCCGATCAACGCGGTCGGCGAAGAGCTGCCGCTCGCCGCGGTGCTCGCCGCCGCTCGGGAGGCCACCCGGGGGCACGCCGATGCGCCGGTGAGCGAGAGCGTGCCGCTCGACGACGAGACCCTCTCGGCGCGCGGGGTGCAGTACTGGGCCGGGCCGCGGTCGCTGCCGTTGTGGCTCCCCGCCGAGGCGCGGGGCTTCTCGCGGCGCAGCGACGCCGCGTTCGTGGCATCCGGAGGTCGTCGACGACCGCTCGCCGAGACGATGCGCCGCACGCTCGACGACGAACGCAGGCGCGGCATCGATCGCCCGAGACGCGCCGGACTGACCCCCGCAGAAGAGGCCGAGGTGCTCGCGGTCTAGCGCTACGCGCGGGTCAGCGGCCGTTCCGATCGGCGGCCGACCGCGGCGGGGCCGAGGCGACCTCGAGCCGGTCGAGGCCGCGCAGCGACGTCCAGATCAGCTCTTCGCCCTTCGCGGCGTGCTGCGAGGCCCGCACCGCGCGCTCGTCGGCCCACGAGTTCAGCACGTGGCCGGAGTGGCCGCGCACGTGCTCGAGCACCACGTCGGGGAGCCCCGCGGCCCGACGGGCGTCGCGCGCGGCGATGAGCGCCTCGAGGATGCCCTGGTTGGCGACCGGCTTCTTCGCGCTCGTGACCCAGCCGCGGCGGCGGTGGCCGTCCATCCACTTCGAATACGTGTCGATGGCGTACTTCGAGTCGGCCTGCACGACGAGTTCGCGCACGTCGGGGTGGTCGGTGATCGCGTGCAGCAGACCCAGCAGCTCGCCGATGTTGTTCGTGCCCTCAGGGATCGAGCCCGCGGCCCAGTGTCCGTCTTCGCCGACCCACGCCCAGCCCGCCGGCCCCGGATTGCCCTTGCAGGCGCCGTCGGTGGCGACGACGTAGCGGTCGGAGGGTGCGGTCGCGGAGGAACTGCTCATCCCTCTAGTCTCCCCTGCCCGAGGGAGCGCCTTCACCCGTGGGATCCGGCCCGCATGGTGAGCACCCCATCACACGCGCGCGAAACGGCGGGTGAACGCGAGAGGGGCCCGCCGGGACGACGGGCGACGACGTGCTCCGTGCCCCGTGCGCCCGTGTGAACCTGGCGCGATCCGCTCTCGCGTCTTGCACACCCCTCGAGAAAGCGTCCCGCCATGTCGACGTCGTCCCCCGCCCCGACCCGCGCCCGCCTCCACCCCGCCGCCGTCGTCGCGCTCGCGACGGGCGGGGTGATCATCCTCGGCGCCATCGCGTTCCTCGTGTGGCTGCTGACGGCGGGACAGACGACCCCCAACGCCGCCGCGACCGACAAGCTCGTGCAGTGGCAGCAGGTCTTCGAGACCTACCGCGACGCGAACGGCGGCCTGCCCGACGTCGCCGCCGGCGGCTACTGCCTCGGCACCGGCTTCCCGATCGGCGCGGGAGGCACCCCCAACTGCCGCGACTACGACGGCAACACCTTCTACACCGAAGAGGCCAGCGCCCCGCTGATGCAGGCGCTGGCGACGACCGGGCCCCTCCCCGAGGGGGTTTCGGCGCCCGTGCGCGGCACGGTCGGGCCCTACGCGATCGTCGACGACGCCGGCATCCACCTGCTCACCGCCGAAGACGGCACGTGCGAGGCCCCCGCCGTCGAAGTGTGGAACGACGGCGGGGGCCTCTTCATCTGTCAGATCCTGCTCGAGCGCTGACGCCGCCCCGACCCGCGCCGGGGCCGCTCGTCAGTCGCGACCGCTCTCGGCCTTCTTCTGGCCGGCTTCGAGCACGTCGCCCGCGGGCAGCTCCTGGTGGCCGCCGAACTGCAGACGCATCGCCGAGAGCACCTGGTTGGCGAAGTGGTCCTCGCCGCGCGAGGCGAAACGCTCGAACAGCGACGCCGCCAGCACGGGCACGGGCACGCCAGTGTCGACGGCGGCCTTCACCGTCCATCGGCCCTCACCCGAGTCCGACACGCGACCGGCGAGGCCGTCGAGCGTGGGGTTCTGCGAGAGGGCGGCGGCGGTGAGGTCGAGCAGCCACGACGAGATGACCGACCCGCGGCGCCAGAGCTCCGTGACCCGGGCGGTGTCGATGTCGAACTGATAGAACTCGGGCTCCTCCAGCGGGGCGACCTCGGCGGAGTGCTCGCCCTGGTGCAGGCCCGCGTCGGCGCTGTTGAGCACGTTCAGGCCCTCGGCGAGCGCGGCCATGATGCCGTACTCGATGCCGTTGTGCACCATCTTCACGAAGTGTCCCGAGCCCGACGGACCGCAGTGCAGGTAGCCGCGTTCCTCGGTCGAGTAGTCGCCGGTGCGGCCGGGCGTGCGCTCGACCTCGCCCGGCCCCGGGGCGATCGTGCGCAGCACCGGCTCGAGGTGGGCGACGGCCTCGTCGTGGCCGCCGACCATGAGGCAGTAGCCGCGCTCGAGACCGAAGACCCCGCCGCTGGTGCCGACGTCGACGTAGTGGATGCCGCTGTCGTCGAGCTTCTTCGCGCGGCGCACGTCGTCGCGGTAGTTGGAGTTGCCGCCGTCGATGATGATGTCGCCCGGCTCGAGCACCGCGGCCACCTCGTCGACGACCGTGCCGGTGAGCCCGGCGGGGATCATGAGCCAGATCGCGCGCGGCTTCTCGAGCTTCGAGGCCAGGTCGGCGATGCTGGTCGCTCCCGTGGCCCCTTCGGCCACGAGGGCCTGCACGGCATCCTGGTTCACGTCGAACACGACGCAGTCGTGACCGTCTCTCATGAGCCTGCGGACGATGTTGGCGCCCATTCGTCCGAGTCCGACCATGGCGAGTTGCATTGGTACCCCGTTCGTCGTGGATCACGGCCGCCGCGAGCGGCCCCTCCGCGAGTCTAGGAGCGCCCGAGGGCCCCGGGCATCGGTGCTAGCCCTGGAAATCCTCGGGATCGACGTCGTCGAGGAAGCGGCGGAACTCCTCGACCCGGTCCTCGTCGGCCGCGGCCTCGAGCTCGACCGCTTCGTCGGGAACCCCGGCCTCGGCGAAGACCGCCTCGGCCACGAGGATCGGCGCATCGGCGCGGGCGGCCAGGGCGATGGCATCCGAGGGTCGCGCGTCGAAGGTGCGGGGGCCGACCGGGGTGTTCAGCACGACCCGCGCGTGGAACGTGCCCTCGTCGAGGTGCGTCACCTCGACCCGATCGACCGACGCCGATAGCTCACCGAGCATCGCGGTCATCAGGTCGTGCGCGAGCGGCCGCGGCGACCCCGAGCCCTCGATCGCGACGAGGATCGACATCGCCTCCTGCGGACCGATCCACACCGGCAGGACGCGGTCGCCGTGGGTCTCGACGTCGACGGGCTCGAGCAGGATCACGTGCTGCTGGGCGGGATCGAGCGCCACCCCGACCACGCGCACCCGGATCATGGGGCCCATCGTACGGGCACGCGGCGACCGGTCGTCAGCGCAGGATGCCGAGCGATCGGGCCGCCGACACCGCCGCGGTGCGGGAGGTCACGCCGAGCTTGGAGAAGACGTGCGCGAGGTGCGACTTCACCGTGGCGTCGGTGATGTGCAGCCGCCGCGCGACGTCGGCGTTCGACGCCCCGCGCGACACGAGGCGCAGCACCTCGATCTCGCGGACCGACAGCGTCACCCGCGGTTCGCGCAGGCGCGCGAGCAGGCGCCCCGCGATGGCCGGGGCCAGGGCGCTCTGCCCCGCGGCGGCGGCGCGCACGCCGGCGAGCAGCTCGTGTGGCGGCGCGTCTTTGAGCAGGTATCCGCTGGCGCCCGCCTCGACCGCGCCCAGGATGTCGCCGTCGGTGTCGTAGTTGGTCAGCACCAGCACGTAGGGCGGGGCGGCGAGCGCGCGCACCCGTCGGGTGGCGTCGGCTCCCGCGGCTCGGTCGCCGAACTGCAGGTCCATCAGCACGAGTTCCGGGGCGAGGTCGGCGGCGAGCGCGACCGCCTCGTCGGGGGTCGAGGCCTC
The DNA here is from genome assembly GCF_040436305.1 of Microbacterium sp. che218. Classification (NCBI taxonomy): domain Bacteria; kingdom Bacillati; phylum Actinomycetota; class Actinomycetes; order Micrococcales; family Microbacteriaceae; genus Microbacterium; species Microbacterium sp. che218. Next base: position 3,151,354 of record NZ_AP031501.1, on the reverse strand, counting down.
ACCCACCACGGCGATGTCGGGCTCGGCGTCGAGCAGAGCCCGGACCCCGGCGCGCACGACGGGGTGATCGTCGGCGATGACGACGCGGATCACGACGACCCCACCGGCAGGGTCACGGTCAGAGTGGTGCCCGCGTGCGGGGCGCTGTCGACCTCGATGCGCCCGTCGAGCTGGTCGACCCGCTCGCGCATGGCGCGCAGCCCGAAGGAGTCGGTGGCGGATGCCGCGGACTCCGCCCGCACCGCGTCAAACCCCACGCCGTCGTCGGTCACGGTCAACTGCACCCCCTCGTCGACGGGCGACAGGCGGATGCCGACGCGGTGGGCTCGCGCGTGCTGTCCGACGTTCGCGAGCGCTCCCTGCGCGATGCGCAGCAGGGCCGTCTGCGCGTCCATCGGCATCGAGACCTCCGCGTCGAGGTCGAGGACGACCTCCACACCCTCGCGGCTTCCCCACCCGACCGCGAGACGTTCGAGCGCCGACGCGAGCCCGCGGTCCAGGCTCGGAGGCGCGAGCTCGCGGATGAACCGGCGGGTCTCGGCCAGGCCGTCGGCCGCGGTCTGGCGGGCGAGGCGCACGTGGGCGATGCCCGGGCCCGTGGCATCCGCCCGCTCCGCCGCGTGCAGCAGCATCTGGATGCTCGACAGGCCCTGCGCGACCGTGTCGTGCAGTTCGCGGGCCAGGCGCGAACGCTCGGCGAGGGTGCCCTGCTCGCGCTCGGCGGCGGCGAGGCGGTCGCGGGTGGCCAGCAGCTCGGCCATGAGGGCCTCGCGCTCGGCCGCACGCTTCTCGAGCGCAGAGTAGCCGAGGCCGATCAGCAGGGCCACCCCGGCGCCCACGATCGGCCCCACGACGCCGCCGACGCTCAGACCGCCGTGCACCGCGAACGCCACGATGGTCAGCGCCGTGGTCAGCACCACGGCGATCGGTCCCACCCCCCGCGGCAGGAGGTGCAGGTAAAGGAAGAACAGCGGGAAGACGAGATAGGCCGCCTCGGGCACCAGCCACACCAGCGCCGCCCACACCAGCGTCAGCGCCACGATCCACACGATGCCCCACGCGCGGCGTCGCGTCCGGGCGACGACGAGGCCCGCGAGGTAGACGAGGCCCAGGACACCGGCGAGCACCAGCGCCACGAGCGAGCCGTTCGTCACGAGCACGCGCACCACGACCAGCGCGAGCAGCCCGCAGAACAGAACGTGCAGGCCGACGCGCAGGCCCGCGAAGACGGGGGCGAGAGTGCGGTGCGGCATGTCGGTGTCCAGGCTACGGAAGACGCGCCCCCGACGGATCATCCGAAAGGTGGAGAGCGGGTTCGCCCGTTGCCCCGATGACGCGGACGCGTCCGCTGACGACGCTGGAGGGGTACCGGTGACATCCGCCGGCGGAAGGAGGCGACGTGTACGTCGCATGGCGCGATCTGCGGTTCGCCCGCGGGCGGTTCGCCCTCATCGGGGCGGTCGTCGCCCTCATCACCCTGTTGGTCGGATTCCTGTCCGGACTGACCGGCGGTCTCGCCGCGCAGAACGTCTCGGCGGTGCTCGCCCTGCCCGGCGATCGGCTCGTGCTGCAGCCCACTGCCGACGCCGCGGCCACGTTCGCCGAGTCGGCGATCGACGACTCCACCGTCGCCGCCTGGCGGGCGGCGCTGGGCGCCGAGAGCGTCACCGCGGTCGGCATCTCGCAGGCGCGCGGGGAGGGCCCCGGCGGCTCGGCGGGCGTCGCCCTGTTCGGACTCGACTCCCCCGCGTTCGGCGTGAGCGCGACGGGCGACGACGAGGTGGGCCTGTCATCCGCTGCGGCGACGGCCCTGGGAGCCGGGGTGGGCGACACCGTCACCCTCGCCGGAACCTCCTTCCGCGTGTCGTCGATCGGCGCCGACCTGTCGTACAGCCACACCCCGGTGCTCGCCCTGACCCCTGGGGCGTGGCGCGCCCTCGACGAGCGGCTCGGCGGCACGGGCGCGGCGACCGTGCTCGCCGTCACCGGCACCCCCGCGTGGGACGAGGTCGCCGCCGAGACCGGCACCACGGCATCCGCCCCGCTCTCGAGCCTCACGGCACTGCCCACCTTCCGCTCCGAGATCGGCTCGCTCGCGCTCATGATCGCGATGCTGTTCGGCGTCTCGGCCCTGGTGGTGGGGGCGTTCTTCACCGTGTGGAGCATGCAGCGCGCCGGCGACGTCGCCGTGCTCAAGGCTCTCGGCGCCAGCACCCCGGCCCTCGTGCGCGACGCCCTGGGGCAGGCCCTGGTCGTGCTGGTGCTCGGCGTCGGCGTCGGGATCGGCCTGACCGCCCTGCTCGGAGCGCTGGCCGGGGGCGCGTTGCCGTTCGTGCTGAACCCCCTGACCATCCTCGCGCCCGCAGCGATCATGATCGCGCTCGGCCTCGCCGGCTCGGCCGTGTCGCTGCGCACCGTCACCTCGTCCGACCCTCTCACCGCCCTGGGGAGCACCCGATGATCCTGCTCGACGACGTCACCCTCACCTACCCCGACGGCGACGCCCGCGTCACCGCGGTCGACCGCGTCACGCTCGAGGGGCGGCCCGGGGTGCTCACCGGCATCACCGGGCCGTCGGGCTCGGGCAAGTCGAGCCTGCTCGCCCTGGCCGCGACCCTCGTGCGTCCCGACTCCGGCCGCGTCATGATCGCGGGGACGGATGCCACGCGGCTGAGTCGCTCGCGGGCCACGACGCTGCGCCGAGAGAGCATCGGCATCGTGTTCCAGCAACCGCAATTGCTCCCCGCCCTCACCGCGCGGGAGCAGCTGCGGGTGATGGCGGAGCTCGGCGGCTCCGGTCGGCGCGAGCGCCGCGTCCTCGTCCGCGGTCGCGTCGACGAGCTGCTGGATGCCGTGGGACTCGCCGCCTTCGCCGATCGCCGCCCGGCGCAGCTGTCGGGCGGGCAACGTCAACGCGTGGCGATCGCCCGCGCGCTGGTGCACGAGCCCTCGGTGCTGCTGGTCGACGAACCCACCAGCGCCCTCGACACCGCACGCGGAGCCGAGATCATGGGCCTGCTCGCGCGGCTGACGCACGAGCGGCAGACGGCCACCCTGCTCGTCACGCACGACCTCGTGCACCGCGAGGTGCTCGACGAGACCGTGGAGGTGGTCGACGGGCGGGCGGCGTTGGTCACCACCCGAACGCGTTGAACCAGTCGCGTCGGTGATCCGCCTCGGCGCGCGACTCGTCTCCCCGCCACGAGTCGTGCGCCGACAGCGTGCCCTCGGTGGTCAGCGCGACGAACGCCCAGCACACGGGGCACACCGCCCGACCGTCGGGGAAACCGTCGTCGAGCGTCGGCGCGGGTTCGGCCTCGGTCCCCGCTCCGCTGCACGCGGGCGGATCGGCCTGGAGGTCGTTCCACAGCAGGCGCCCCCCTTTGCGGTGGTGCAGCCCGCGGTGCCCGTTCTCACGGGTGCAGATCTCGCCGTTTCTTCGGCTGAGGCAGAGTCTCCGGGCGGCGCCCGGGAGCGCTGCCAGCGTTCTCGTCATCCTTCGATTGTCTCCGCTGCGAGCGCAGTGGGGGTATCGCCGGGATGCGAACGGGGCGATGGGGGCCGGTGGGGAAAGGTTCGGTGGTCATCGCAGACCACCACCGGTACGACGAGCGAACATGTCGACCTCCTGATGGTTCGACGATCCGTCAGGAGACGCCTCCAGCCGAGGGGGTTGACAGGACGGGAGACGGTGCTAGTCATACCCCTCGGGGGTATGCTGGAAGCATGCACGGATATGAGGGCCACAAGGACGACCTGCTCAAGCGCCTCCGCCGCGCCGAGGGCCAGGTGCGCGGCATCGCCCGCATGGTCGACGACGACAAGTACTGCATCGACATCCTCACCCAGGTGTCCGCCGTGACCAAAGCCCTCGAGAACGTCGCCCTCTCACTGCTCGACGATCACCTCTCGCACTGCGTCGCCGAAGCGGCCGCTCAGGGCGGGCCCGTGGCCGAAGAGAAGCTCAAAGAAGCCAACCAGGCGATCGCCCGCCTGGTCAGATCGTAAGGAGTCCCCCCATGACAGAGCAGCGCATCGACCTCGGCCTGAGCGCCTCCACCCCGACCTCGGGCGGCTGCGGCGACGCATGCGGCTGCGGCCACGGCGCCGCGGCATCCGCCCCCTCGACCCGGTCCGCGACCGACGAACTCCGCGTCGAGGGCATGACCTGCGACCACTGCGTGCGCGCGGTGACCGAGGAGCTCAGCGCTCTCGACGGCGTCGAGGTGCTCGACGTCGAGTTGCACGTCGGAGGCGCCTCGATCGTGCGCATCGCCTCCACCGGTGCGGCCGACGCGGCCGCCCTCGCGGGAGCGATCGACGAGGCGGGCTACACGCTCGCCCGGTGAGTCCGGCTCGACGAGCGGCGGTCAGGCGCCGCGGCGCACGAGCACGTCGACGGCCGCGTGGAACGTGAGGTGCTGCGACACCTCGACCGCGCGGTCGTAGCGCGGGCCGCCGAGGGCGACGAAGACCGCCCCGACCACCTCGACGTATCCGACGATGTATCCGCCGCGGGCGACCTCGTAGAGATCGAGGTCGATGCGCGTCCAGGGGATCTCGGTGATCGTCTCCAGGGCGGACGACGCGACCTGCGACGGGGCGATCACCGGTGTCGCCGGGGCGGTCGCCGCGGAGAGGGCGGCGAGCTTTGCGGCGGCGCGAGCGGCGGCTTTCAGAGAACCCGAGCGACTGAGCGGTGCTTCCATAACCATGCGAGAACTCCTTGGGTCGTTCGGGTTCTCTCACAGTGCGCCGCAGACCCGGGGCCCGCGCCGGGGTTGACGGATCCGACGATCAGCGTTACTCGCGATCAGACCGCGGAACGGGCCGGTCGACCGCGCCGCGGACGCTCCTCCGACAGCCCGAACGGCTCGGCTCCCACCGTGAGCTGCTCCACCTCGTCGAGCCAGCGAAGGTCGGCCTCGAGCCGCGCCCGCCGCGCCGCGCGCACGATGGCCGCCGGCACGGCATCCGCCCCCTCTTCGTCGACCCGCGCGAGCGCCTCGCGCACGGCCGCGCGCTGAGCCGACAGGATGCCATCGACGTCGGCGCCCGGCAGAGTGACGGCGAGGGCGATCTTCAGCGCCACCTCGTCGCGCCCCTCGGCCAGCGACGCACCCGCGAGCCAGGACCGCGCGTCGTCGCGACCGGCGGCGGTGGGCTGCCAGAGCACGTGGGCCTCGTCGTCGACGCCGATGCTCTCGATCAGCCCGTCGCGCTCGAGGCGCTCGAGCGTCGTGTACACCTGGCCGACGTTCACGCGGACCCCCGTGCGCCGCTCGTACTCGGCACGCAGCTGCGAGCCGTAGCAGGCACCGCGATCGAGGATCGCGAGCAGGCTCTGACGCACCGACATGCGGCCTCCGGACGGGTTCGAGAAAAGACTTGCTCGGTAAGCCCCAATCTAGACCGGCGAGGTGGTTCGACGCCGAATCATCGCCCTTCGGCGCTCCGACGGCGCGGCGTAGCATGTGGTCTGACCACATAATCCGGTTCGATCGGAGGCTCCTGATGGAGTGGCTCGACCCCCTCGCCCTCGCCCGCTGGCAGTTCGGGTTGACGACGCTGTACCACTTCCTCTTCGTGCCCCTGACGCTGGGGATGTCGCTCATCGTGGCGATCTTCCAGACCGTCTGGTACCGCACGGGAGACGTGCGGTGGCTGCACATCACGCGCTTCTTCGGGAAGATCTTCCTCATCAACTTCGCGATGGGCGTGGTCACCGGCATCGTGCAGGAATTCCAGTTCGGAATGAACTGGTCGGCCTACTCTCGCTTCGTCGGTGACGTCTTCGGCGCCCCGCTCGCCTTCGAGGGCCTCCTCGCCTTCTTCCTCGAGGCGACCTTCATCGGCCTGTGGATCTTCGGGTGGGACAAACTCCCCCGCCTCGCGCACCTCGCGAGCATCTGGATGGCCGGCATCGGCGCCACCCTCTCGGCGTACTTCATCATCGCCGCGAACGCCTTCATGCAGAACCCGGTGGGCTATCAGATGTCGGCCGACGGCCACCGCGCCGAGCTCGTCGACTTCTGGGCGATGCTCACCAACCCCGTCGCCCTCGCGGCCTTCCCGCACACGATCTTCGCCGGCTGGATGTTCGCGGCCATGGTCGTCGTCGCCGTCTCGGCCTGGCACATGGCGCGCGGACGCAACACCGACATGATGCGCAAGACGCTGCGCTTCGGGCTCTGGGGCACGCTCGTGTCGTTCGTGCTCGTCGCGATCGTCGGCGACCAGCTGAGCCTGGTGATGGTCGCGACCCAGCCCATGAAGATGGCCGCCGCCGAAGCGACCTTCAACACCGTCTGCGGGCAGGACGCCTCGTTCTCGATCTTCACGCTTGGCACCCCCGACGGAACCAGCGAGCTGTTCAGCATCCGCGTGCCGTTCCTGCTCAGCATCCTGTCGACGCACTCGCTCGACGGCTGCGTCGAGGGCATCAACGACCTCAACACCCTTTACAGCCAGCAGATGTTCCCGCAGTTCGCCGACCAGGTCGACGGCAACTTCGCCCCCGTGCTGTGGGTCACCTACTGGGCGTTCCGCTGGATGATCGCCCTCGGCGGCATCGCGGCGCTCGTCAGCGTCGTGGGCCTGTGGGTCACCCGCAAGAACGCCAAGCGCCCCGTCGCCGGCTGGATGTGGCGCATCGCGATCTGGGCCGCACCCCTGCCGATGCTCGCGAGCCTCGTCGGATGGGTGTTCACCGAGATGGGCCGTCAGCCCTGGATCGTGTTCGGCCTCATGCTCACGCAGGACGGCGTCTCGCCGAGCGTGCCGGGCTGGAGCGTGCTGATCTCGCTCGTCGCCTTCACCCTCGTCTACCTCACCCTCGCGATCGTCGAGTTCGGTCTCATCGTCAAGTTCGCGCAGAAGGGCCCCGAGCCCTTGCCGGATCCGGATGCCGTGCACGACGACTCCATCGAGAACACCCCCACCACGGTCTACTAGGAGCAGGAAATGGATCTCGCGCAGCTCTGGTTCTGGATCGTCGCCTTCCTCTTCGTCGGCTACTTCGTGCTCGACGGGTTCGACTTCGGCGTCGGCATGTCGCTCCCCTTCCTCGGCAAGGACGACATCGCCCGCCGGCAGATCATCAACACCATCGGTCCCGTATGGGACCTCAACGAGACGTGGGTCATCGTGGCCGGCGCCGCGCTGTTCGCGTCGTTCCCCGAGTGGTACGCGACGCTGTTCAGCGGGTTCTACCTGCCGCTGCTGGCGATCCTGCTGGCCCTGATCGCCCGCGGCGTCTCGTTCGAGTACCGCCACCAGCGCGATTCACTCAAATGGAAGCGCTCGTTCGACCGCATGATCGTCATCGGCTCGGCCGTGCCCGCGTTCCTCTGGGGAGTCGCGTTCGCGAACATCGTGCAGGGCGTGCCGCTGGATGCCGACCACGAATACGCCGGCACCGTGCTGACGCTGCTCAACCCGTACGGCATCCTGGGCGGGCTCACCACCTTGAGCCTGTTCTTCCTGCACGGCGTCTACTTCGTGGCCCTCAAGACCGACGGGCAGGTGCGGGCCGACGCACGGGCGCTCGCGAAGAAGGCGGGGCTGCTGACGATCGCGCTGGCCGCGCTCTTCCTGGTCTGGACGATCGTGAACGCCGCGAACGCCGAGGCACCCCTGCTGCTCGGTGTCGTCGCCCTCGCCGGGGTCGCCGCCCTCACCCTCATCGGGTCGTGGGTCGCGAACCTGCGCGATCGGGAGGGAACCGCCTTCACCCTCGGGGCCGTCACGATCGTCGCCGCCGTCGCCGCGCTCTTCTTCGCGCTGTTCCCCAACGTCATGCCCTCGACGCTCGCGGGGGGCGCGAGCCTGACGATCGATAACGCCTCGAGCACCGACTACACGCTCACGATCATGAGCTGGGCGGCGCTGATCTTCCTGCCGCTGATCCTGGCCTACCAGGGGTGGACCTACTGGGTGTTCCGCAAGCGCGTGACCCGCGCCCGCATCGAGAAGGCCGCGCTCGTCGCGCACTGAGACCCCGCCATGAAACCCGTCGACCCCCGCCTGCTGCGGTACGCCACCGCCTCGCGGAGCTTCTTCGCCGTGACCGCGGCGATCGTGCTCGCGCAGGCGGGGGTCATCGTGGGCTTCGCGTGGGCGCTCACGAGCGCGCTCGTCGGGGTGATCGAGGGGCGCGCGCTGAGCGAGGTGTGGGGCTTCGTGGGGATGGCGGCCGCGCTCGTCGTCGTGCGCGGGGCGCCGATCGCCGCCTCCGAGCGGGTGTCGGCCCGCGGCGCCGCGGCCGCCTCGCTGCAGTTGCGTGACGCCCTCGTGTCGGCCGTGACGCGCCTCGGCCCGCGATGGCTCGGTGCCCGCAATGCCGCCGGTCTCGCGGTGACCGCGGGGCACGGTCTCGAGGCGCTGGATGCGTACTTCGGCCGCTACCTGCCGCAGCTGGTGGCCACCGCGATCACCATGCCGATCCTCATCGGCACGATGACCCTCGCCGATCCGCTCTCGGGGCTCATCGTCGTGCTGACGATCCCCCTCATCCCGGTGTTCATGGTGCTCATCGGCCTCGCCACCCGAGGCGTGCAGCAGAGGCAGTACCGCACGCTCGGCCGCCTCGCCGCGCGCTTCGCCGACACCGTCGAGGGGCTCGGCACGCTGAAGGCCTTCGGACGCCAGCACCGCGCGGCCGACGCGATCGAGACCATCACGCGCGACTACAAGCGCGAGACGATGACGGTGCTGCGCGTGTCGTTCCTCTCGGGGTTCGCGCTGGAGTTCCTGGCCTCGATCTCCGTCGCGATCGTCGCGGTGACCATCGGCTTCCGCCTGCTCGCGGGCGATCTCTCGCTGCTCGTGGGGCTGTTCGTGCTGCTGCTGGCCCCCGAGGCCTACCTGCCGCTGCGTCAGGTGGGCGTGCAGTTCCACGCGGCCTCCGAGGGAGTCGCCGCGACCGAGGAGATCTTCGACGCCCTCGACGCCGCGCGCTCCGCCGGGGAAGGGCAGGCTCCGGATGCCGCGACCCCGGCGCTCGGATCGACGGTGGCCCTCGACGGAGTGCAGGTGCATCGCGAGGGCCACGCCCTGCCGACGGTCTCGCTCTCGGTGGGTCCGGGCGAGGTGGTGCTGGTCACGGGACCGAGCGGCGTGGGCAAGTCGTCGCTGATCGCCGCTCTGCTCGGCTACGCGGAGCACGACGGCCTGGTGCGCGTCGACGGGGTCGCCGTGCCGCACGCCCGCGCCGTGGTCGCCTGGGCGGGCCAGCGTCCGGGACTCGTGTCGGGCACCGTCGCCGAGAACGTCGCGCTCGGCTCCCCCGCCGATCCCGCGCGGATCGCCGTCGCCCTGGCCGATGCGGGGGCCGCCGACATCGATCCCGGCACGCCGCTCGGCGCGGGCGGTGCGGGTCTGTCGGGCGGCGAGGCGCAGCGCGTCGCCGTCGCGCGCGCCCTGTACCGCAGCCGGGTCGTCGGAGCACCGGTGCTCGTTCTCGACGAGCCCTCGAGCGCTCTGGATGCCGACGCCGAGGCGCACCTGTGGGCCACCCTGCGCCGCGAAGCCAATGCCGGCCGGGGCGTGCTCCTGGTGTCGCACCGCCGGTCGGCCCGCGGGATCGCGGATCGGGTGGTCGAGCTCTCGCCCCCGCGCGAGGCGGCCTCGCAGCGCCCCGAGCCGACCCCCGAGGTCCCTGAGCCCGTCGAAGGGACCGGAAGCCCACGCCCCGAGCCGACCCCCCAGGTCCCTGAGCCGACCACCGAGGTCCCTGAGCCGACCCCCCAGGTCCCTGAGCCTGTCGAAGGGACCGGAGGCCCGCGCCCCGAGCCGACCACCGAGGTCCCTGAGCCTGTCGAAGGGACCGGGACCCTCCACAGGCTCACCCCCCGCCGTCCGGAGGTGCGCTCATGAACGATCGCGTCCGCGGCATCCTGCGCTCGGCCCTGCCGACCCCGCGCCGCCTCGCACCCGCCCTCCTGTCGGGCTTCGGCTCGGCGGCGAGCGCTGTCGCCCTGCTCGCTGCGAGCGCGTGGCTCATCACGCGGGCGGCCGAGCAGCCCCTCGTGATGTACCTGTCGGTCGCCGTCGTCGGGGTGCGCGCGTTCGCGCTGTCGCGCGGGGTGTTCCGCTATCTCGAGCGCCTCACCGGTCACGACGCCGCGCTGCACCAGCTCGCCGGGGTCCGCGCCGACCTCGTGCGCGACCTCGTGCCCCTCGCACCCGACGGACTCCACCGTTCGCGCCGCGGCGGGCTGCTCTCGAGCGTGGTCGACGACGTCGAAGAACTGCAGAACCTTGCCCTGCGCGTGGTGCTGCCGCTGGTGACCGCGGGGGTCACGGCTCTCGCCGCCGTCGTCTTCACGGCGTTCGTGTCGTGGCCGGCGGCTCTGGTGCTGCTGCTGTGCCTCGCGCTGGCCTTCGCGGTCGCCGTCGCCGTGGGGTGGGCCGCCGGAGCCCGGGCGGAACGCTCGATCGCGCCCTTGCGCGCCGCCGTCGCCGACGCTGTGCACGACCTGCTCGCGAACCTCGACGTGCTCACGGCCTACGGGGCTCTCGATTCCGCTCGCGAGCGCGTCCGGCACGCCGATGCGGCGCTGCGCCGGGCGGTCGTGCGGCGCGGCGGCGCGCAGGGCCTCACCGCGGGGGCGGTGTCGGTGCTGGCGGGTGTCGCCTCGCTCCTCGCTCTCGTCGTCGCGGCGTCGGAGGTCACCGCCGGCACGCTCTCCGGCCCCGGCCTGGCGGTCGTCGTGCTGCTGCCGATGGCCGTGTTCGACGTGTTCGGCCCGGTGCCCCTCGCCCTCGCGTCGTGGCGGCAGGTGCGCGCCGCGGCCGAACGCCTCGCCGAGGCCGTGCCCGACACCGTTCCCGCGGGCCTGCCGCTCGACGAGCCGACCCCGACTGGCGCCGCCCCGGCGCTCGGCGCGGGCCTCGAGCTGCACGGCATCCGTGCCCACTGGCCCGCCCGGGCCGAGACCGACGGCGACGCGGGCCGGCTCACCGACGTCTCGCTGCGCGTGGCACCCGGCGAGACCGTGCTCGTGACGGGTCCCAGCGGCGCGGGCAAGACGACCCTCGCGCACGTGCTCGCGCGCTTCCTCGACTACGAGGGGTCGTTCCGCCTCGGCGGTGTCGAGGCGCGGGAGCTGTCGGGCGACGACCTGCGGCAGACGATCGGCCTGATCGACCAGTCGCCGTACCTGTTCGACGAGTCGGTGCGGCAGAACCTCCTGTTCGCGCGCGACACCGCGACCGACGACGATCTGTGGGACGTGCTCGCCCGCGTCGGTCTGGCCGAGTGGGCTCGAGAGCGCGGCGGTCTCGACGCCCGCGTGGGCGACCGCGGCGGTCTCGTCTCCGGCGGTCAGGCACAACGCCTCGCCCTCGCGCGGGCCCTCCTGCACGATTTCCCGGTGCTCGTGCTCGACGAGCCGACCGCGGGCGTCGACCCCGTGGCATCCGACGCTCTTCTTCTCGACCTGCTCGGAGCGGTCGGGCGCGAACGCGCCGTGGTGCTGGTCTCGCACGTCGAGGTGCCCGCGGGGCTGGTCGACCGCGAGGTGCGGCTGGAGGGTGGACGGGTCGTCGGCGTCTGAGTCAGGATGCCGGCGCGAACCGCACCCTCGACGGTGCGAGGCTCCAGCGCACGACGTCGCCCGGGCGCAGGCCCGCCGCCTCGGCCGGTGCGACCTCGGCCACGACCTCGTCGGTGAGCACGCGCACGCCCGACGGCGTCGGTTCGAGGGCGACGACCGTGGCAGCCCGCCCCTCACCGAGGCGCACGTCGCTCGCGCGGAAGAGCGCGGCCAGAGCTGTCCCGTCGACGGGCGCGGCGTCCGCCGACTCGAGTCGCAGGTCGCCCCGCTGCCAGGCGCCGCCCCGCGCCTCGCCGATGAGCCGCTCGAGACCGGCGATCTTCGCCGCCACCTCCGTCGCCGGCGCCGACAGCACCTCGCGCACGGAGCCCTGTTGCGTGATGCGGCCCCGCTCGACGATCACGAGACGATCCGCCAGGGCCGCCGCGTCGACCGCATCGTGCGTGACGGCCACCGTCGTCACCCCCGCGAGGCGCTCGCGTAGCATCGCGCGGATCTCCGATGCCGTGACGGCGTCGAGAGCGACCAGCGGCTCGTCGAGCAGCACGACCCGGGGTTCGGCGGCGAGCGCGCGGGCCACCGCGACGCGCTGCTGCTCTCCGCCCGACAGCTCGGCGGGGCGGCGATCCCCGGCGCCGGGGAGCCCGACGCGCGCGATCCACTCGTCGGCGGCGGCACGGGCGACGGATGCCGCGACCCCGGCCGAGCGCGGACCGAAGGCGACGTTCTCGCGTGCGGTGAGATGCGGGAACAGCCGGGCGTCCTGACCGAGCAGCACGATCCCGCGCTGCATCGGAGCCGTCCGCAGGCGAGGCGCGCGGTCGAGGACGCGCCCGTCGACCGAGATCTCCCCGTCGTCGAGCGGGGTGAGACCCGCGAGCGCGCCGAGCAGCGTCGACTTGCCTGCTCCGCTGCGCCCCATCACGGCGACGGTCTCGCCGGGGGCGACGTCAAGGGTGATGTCGACGGCGAAGTCGCGTCGGCGCACGACGACGTGAGCGCTGAGCGCGGCGGCATCCGGGATCGTCATCGCCCCACCCCCGGCCGCCATCCGCGCACGAGCAGCAGCACGGCGACCGCCGTGACGAGCAGCAGCAGCGACAGCGCCACTGCGGTGCCCTGCGACACCCCCGCGCCGTTGAACGCGGTGTAGATCGCGAGCGGCATCGTCTGCGTGACGCCAGGGCGGTTACCGGCGAACAGGGCCGTCGCACCGAACTCGCCGATCGCGCGGGCGAAGCACAGCACGACCCCCGCCACGATGCCGGGCGCCGCCAACGGCAGGGTGATGCGCCGCAGGATCGTGGCGCGCGACGCCCCGAGAGACGCGGCGGTGCGCTCGAACCCCACCCCGGTGCTGCGCAGGGCGCCCTCGACGGCGAGCACCAGGAAGGGCAGGGCGACGAACGCCTGCGCGAGCACGACGGCGGGCGTCGTGAACGGCAATCCCAGCGCGCCGAGGGGTCCCGTGCGCCCGAACAGGTACAGCAGCGCGACGCCGCCGACCATGGGCGGCAGCACGAGGGGCACGGTCACCAGGGCTCGCAGCACCGCCGCCGTGCGCGCGGGACTGCGCGCGATCAGCAGAGCCAGAGGGATGCCGACGACCGCGCACACCGCGGTGGCCACCACCCCCGTTCCGAGCGACAGGCCGAGGGCCGACAGTGCCGCGGGCGAGGTGACGTCGCTCCACAGCGTCGCCCACTGCACGCGCGCGACGAGGGCGGTCAGGGGAACGAGCAGGAACAGCAGCCCGACCCCCGCGGGCACGACCAGCCAGCGGGGAACGAAGCCGCCGCCGGTCACGGAGCCCGGAATCCCGCGTCGGCGAGGATCTTCTGCCCGTCGTCCGACAGCACGAACGCGGTGAAGGCCGCGGCCGCCTCGGGGTTCGGCGCGTCGGTGAGAGTGGCGATCGGGTAGTTGTTGACCACCTTGTCGGCGCCGTCGGGCACGATCGCTTCGACGTCGCTGTTGCCCTTGGCGTCGGTCGCGTACACGAGCCCCGCGTCGGCCTCGCCGGCGGCGACCTTCGTCAGCACGGCGGTCACGTTCTGCTCGCTGCTCGCCGGAGTGACCGCGACCCCGGCGTTCGACAGCAGAGTCTGCGAGGCGGCACCGCACGGCACCTCGGCGGCGCACAGCACCGTCGTGACCCGCGCGAGGTCGGCGAGCGTCGCGACCTTTCCGGGGTTGTCCTTCGGCACGGCGATCACGAGCGTGTTGCCCGCGAAGAGCTGCGGGTCGGGTGCTTGGGATGCGACCTTGGCCATGTTCTTCTCGTCGGCCGAGGCGAACACGTCGGCGGGGGCGCCTTCGCCAATCTGCGTCGCGAGCGTGCTCGACCCGTCGTAGACCGCGCTCACCGTGACTCCGGGGTGGGCGGCCTCGAACGCCGTCGCGATCTCGTCGAACGAACGCTGCAGCGACGCGGCCGCGTACACCTCGACCGTTCCGGTGAGGGAGTCGGCGGATGCTGAGGGGGCCGGGTCTGCGGCCGGGCTCGCGGACGCGCAGCCCGAGGCGAGAAGGGCGACCGCGCCGAGGACGGTCAGAAGGCGGAGGGGGCGACGCATGGGATGTCCTTTCCGCGGCGCCGACGGCCCGCAGCACCCATCATTCCGCATCTGCGGATGATCTCGGGTCGATGCATCCGCTATCGCGGCTTCTCGACCGTGACGACCGTCGCCTTCACCGACGCGACGGCGAGGGATCCCGGCTCGAGCGCGAGCTCGCGCGCCGCCTCGGCCGACATCAACGACACCACCCGATGCGGCCCGCACTGCAGGTCGACCTGGGCCATCACGCCGTCGACCTGCACGCGCGTGACGAGCCCGACGAAGCGATTGCGCGCGCTCGAGGCGACACCGGTCGGGTCTTCGGGCTCGGCGGCGAGCGCCACGGCCCGCTCCGCGAGAGCGGCCCCGGGGATCTCCACCGGCGTCACGCCCGTGGTCGGCAGCAGCCCCAGGTCGATCCAGCGGCGCACGGTGTCGTCGCTGACCCCCAGCAGGCCCGCCGCCTGCGCGATGCGGAAGGTGTTGGTCATGCGACGACCGTACCGCCCGCGGTGGCCGGGTCGCCCGGCGAGAGCGGCCCCGCCGCGGCGACATCCCGGCTCACCGCCCGACCTCACCGGGACTGACCTAGGCTCGACCCATGGATGCCGAGCACGCGAGCCTGACGCGACGGCCGGTGGCCGTGGCCCTCGGCGCGACCGTGACGTCATCGGGGGCCACCGCGCTCCCCTCGACCGGAGCCCCGGCATCCGGGCCCTCGCCGGTATCCGGCGCGACCGCCCTTGCCGCGACCGGCGCCCCGCAAGACGGCGGCCTGCTCGACCGCTTCGGCCGCGTCGCGACCGACCTGCGCGTCTCGGTCATCGACAAGTGCAACCTGCGCTGCACCTACTGCATGCCGGCCGACGGGATGCCGTGGCTCCCCCAGACGCAACTGATGTCGACCGACGAGATCCGCCGCATCGTGCGCGTCGCGGTGCAGTCCCTCGGCGCCGAGGAGCTGCGGATCACGGGCGGCGAGCCCCTCGTGCGCAAGGACCTCGAGTTCATCATCGCCGGCATCCGCGAAGACAACCCCGACCTCCCCATCTCGATGACCACGAACGCCGTGGGTCTCGATCGCCGCGCCCAGGCGTTGAAGGACGCGGGCCTCACCCGCCTCAACGTCTCGCTCGACACCCTCCACCCCGAGACCTTCGCTGAGCTCACCCGCCGCCCGCACCTCGATAAGGTGCTCGCGGGGCTCCAGGCCGCGCGCGCCGCCGGCCTCGGCCCCATCAAGATCAATGCGGTGCTCTTGCGCGGCATCAACGACACCGAGATCGTTTCGCTCGTCGACTGGGCCGTGACGAACGGCTTCGAGATGCGCTTCATCGAAGACATGCCCCTCGACGGAGACCGCTCGTGGATGGCGACGAACGTCATCGCCGCGCGCGACATCCGCGCCGAGATCGAGACGGCGTTCTCGCTCGCCCCCGATCCGCGCGGTCGCGGCGCCGCCCCCGCCGAGCGGTGGGAGGTCCGCCGCCCCGGTGAAACGGCCGTCGCCGGACACATCGGCATCATCTCGTCGGTCACCGAACCCTTCTGCGCCGCCTGCACGCGCACGCGCGTCACCGCCGACGGCAAGGTGCGCTCGTGCCTCTTCTCGCACGAAGAGACCGACCTCCTCTCGACCCTTCGCGCGGGCGCCGACGACGCCGGCATCGCGCAGGTCTGGCGGGAGGCCATGTGGGCCAAGCCCCGCGCCCACGGCTCCGACCGCGTGGGACTCGCGCGCCCCGACTTCGTGCAGCCCGAGCGCACGATGAGCGCGATCGGCGGATGAAGCCGCTGGTCGAGCCGGTGGCCTCGCTCGCCCCCGAAGAACTCATCCGCACCGCTCGTCACGCCGTGCTCGCGGCGATCGGCGAGGAGGGCCAGCGCCGCCTCGCAGCAGCGCGCATCGCCGTCGTCGGAGCCGGCGGTCTCGGCTCCCCCGTGCTGCTCGCGCTGGCCGCGGCCGGAGTCGGCGAGCTCGTCATCATCGACGACGACACCGTCGAGCGCACCAACCTCCAGCGCCAGCTCGCGCATCGCATCACCGACATCGGCACCGCAAAGACGGCCTCCGCCGCGCGCGCCGTGCGCGATCTGTCGCCCCTCACCGTCGTCCACGAACGAACGGTACGACTGACCTCCGACAATGCCTCCGAGCTCTTCGCGGGCGCGCACCTCGTGATCGACGGCAGCGACACCTTCGACACGCGCGAGGCCGTCGCCGCCGCGACCGAGGGCCTCGGCATCCCCCTCGTCTGGGGCGCCGTGCAGGAGTGGGCCGCGCAGGTGACCGTGTTCTGGTCGGCTCCCCCCGAGGGGCACGCGCCGGTCGTGCTCGGCGACCTCTTCCCCACCGGTTCCGCCGGAGAACCACCCACGTGCGCCCAGGTCGGGGTGCTCGGATCGCTGTGCGTGCAGGTCGGCGGCATGCTGGCCACCGAGGCGATCAAGCTGGTCACCGGCGCGGGCGACCCCCTGCTCGGCCGGCTCGTCGTGATCGACGCCCTGCGCGCCCGCCACGATGTGATCCCACTCTCGCCCGCCGCCCGCCCCGCCGTTTCGTCCTGACCCCGGAGGCCCCGATGACCCCGCTGCTCACCGTCGAGGAGCACCGCGCCCGCGTGCTCGACGCCGTCGCCGTGCTGCCCGTCGAGACCGTGCGCCTCGCCGATGCGGCCGGCCGCACGCTCGCCGCCCCCGTGCGCGCCGCCCACGACCTGCCGGGCTTCGACAACTCCTCGATGGACGGTTTCGCGGTGCGCCTCGCCGACGTCGAGGGGGCGGATGCCGAGAACCCGGTGACCCTGCGCGTCGTCGCCGATCTGCCGGCCGGCTCGTCCGACGACCCGTCGTTCGGCGCGGGCGAGGCGGTGCGCATCATGACGGGCGCGCCCGTCCCCGCCGACGCCGACGCGATCGTGCCGTTCGAAGACACCGCGGGGGGCCTGGCCGACTCCCTGGGCACCATCGAGGTGCGAAGGGCACCCGCGGCATCCGGAGCCTTCATCCGACGCCGCGGCGGCGATACCCGCGCGGGCGATGTGGTCCTGTCGGCCGGCGAGCGCCTGGGGCCGTTCGCGCTGGCCGCCGCCGCCGCGGCGGGTGTGGCCGAGCTCGAGGTGCACCGCCGCCCGCGGGTCGCGGTCGTCTCGACCGGCAGCGAGCTCGTCGCCCCCGGCGTCGTGCCGGGGCGCGGCCAGACCCCCGACTCCAACTCGACACTGCTGGCATCTTTGGTTTCCGGTACCAACGCCGACGTGACGGTCATCTCGTCGCTGCACGACGACGCGAACGCGATCCACGCCCTGCTCGAGCACGCGGCCGACGTCGACGTGATCGTCTTCAGCGGGGGCGTGAGCGCGGGAGCCTACGAGCCCGTGCGCCAGGCCCTCGAGGGACGCATCGCCTTCGAGAAGGTCGCGATGCAGCCCGGCAAACCGCAAGCCTTCGGCGTGCTCGACGACGGTCGGCTCGTCTTCGGCCTGCCCGGCAACCCGGTGAGCGTCGCGGTGTCGTTCGAGGTGTTCGTGCGCCCCGCCCTTCTCGCCCTGCAGGGCC
Organism: Microbacterium sp. che218; assembly: GCF_040436305.1. Lineage (NCBI taxonomy): Bacteria > Bacillati > Actinomycetota > Actinomycetes > Micrococcales > Microbacteriaceae > Microbacterium > Microbacterium sp. che218. The sequence goes on along the minus strand of NZ_AP031501.1, from coordinate 3,133,680 downwards.
GCACCGCGATCGATCGGCGCATCGCCCGGCTCACGGCATCCGAGACCTGGACCACCCCGCCCGGCCGCCGCCAGTACCTCCCCGCGGTGATCGACCTCGTCGCCGGCACCGTGCGCCCCGCCACGGCGGGCGGATCGGGCTCGCACCTGGCCGCCTCTCTCGCGCGCGCCGAGGCGTTCGCGATCGTTCCCGCCGAGGTGTCCACCGTGTCGGTGGGCGACCCGCTCGATGTCATGCTGATTCCATGACCTTCACCCACCTGGATGCCGCGGGCCACGCCCGCATGGTCGACGTCACGCTCAAGCAGCCCACCGTCCGCACCGCCACGGCGCGCGGCTTCGTGCGCTGCGCTCCCGAGGTGGTCGCCGCCCTCCGTGACGGCACGGCCCCGAAGGGCGACGTGCTCGCGGTGGCCCGCATCGCCGGCATCCAGGCCGCGAAGTCCACTCCCGCCCTCCTCCCCCTCGCGCACGTGATCGGGGTGCACCGCGCCTCGGTCGACCTCGAGATCACCGACGAGGGCGTCGAGATCGAGGCCACCGTCGGCACCGCCGACCGCACGGGCGTCGAGATGGAGGCGCTCACGAGCGTCTCGGTCGCCGCCCTCGCGATCGTCGACATGGTGAAGGGCATGGACAAGGGCACGGTCATCGAGAACGTGCGCATCGTGTCGAAGACCGGCGGCAAGTCGGGCGACTGGATGCGTCCCGGAGAAGACGCATGAGCGTCCGCGTCCGCTACTTCGCCGCCGCGGCGGAGGCGGCGGGAACGGATGCCGAGGACCGCACCGAACCGTCCCTGGCGGCGCTGCGCGACGCCGTCGTCGCCGACCACCCCGCTCTCGCCGACATCCTGGGTCGCTGCGCCGTGCTCGTCGACGGCACGCGCCACGACGACGACGCTCCGCTCGCGGACGTCACGCACGTCGACGTGCTCCCGCCCTTCGCCGGCGGCTGAGTCCGAGCCCGCGGACTCCCTCACCCGCCCGCCGCCACCCTTGCTTGCAGGGAAGCGGCATCGCGCCCTGTTTTACTGGCCGCATGTCGACCGCCCGCCGCACGGCCTTCTTCATCACGCTCGTCCTCGGTGCGGCTCTCGCCGTGATCACGGTGTGGCCGCAACTCGTCGGTGCGCAGCGGCTGCAGGTGGTCGCGCAGCTGATCCCGTTCCGCGGACCTCTCGCGCTGGCGTTCGCCGTGCTGGCGGCCGTCGCTGCGCTCGTCGCCGTGCTCCGACGTCGGTGGGCCGTGTCCGCGGCGCTTGCGATCGTGCTCGCGGCGGCATCCCTCGGCAACGGCGCGGTGCTGCTGACTCGCGGCTTCGGCGGATCGACTGCCGACGGCGAAGTCGTCGTGGCCGCGTGGAACACCTACGGCGGCGGCGCCTCACCCGACAGCATCGCGCGGCTGGTGCGCGAGACGGGCGCGGACGTGGTCGTCCTCCCCGAGACCGACGCCGTGGCAGCGGCGACCGTCGTCGACATCCTGTCCGGCGACGGCATCGCCATGACAGCGGTCACGCGAGAAGCCGATCCGGGCGACGACCCCATTCCGACCTCGCTCCTGCTCGCCACGTCGATGGGGCCGTACGCCCTCGACGAGTCGGCCGGCTCGACGCCGGGAGTACCGAGCGGCGTGTTCCGCCCCGTCGGCGGTGACGGGCCGACGATCGTCGCCGCGCATCCGCTGCCGCCGTTGCCCCTCATCATGACGGAGTGGACGGAGGGGATGGATTGGGTCGCGGCGCAGTGCACGGGTCCCGATGTCATCCTCGCGGGCGACCTGAACTCGACCCTCGACCACCTCGCGGGTCTCGGCGAGGGCGAGGCGACGGTGGGCGGATGCCGGGATGCCGCCGCCGACGCGGGAGCGGCCGCGCTCGGCACGTGGCCCGTGCGCCTGCCGACGGGTCTCGCCGCACCGATCGACCACGTGCTCGTCGGATCCGCGTGGGACGTCCGTTCGTTCGAGGTCCGCACCGACTTCGACACGGCCGGCAGCGATCACCGCCCGATCGTGGCGACGCTGTCGCGCCGGTGAGCGACGCGGAGCGAACCTAGCCGCCCAGGCCCTTCCACTCCGTCGTCCCGTCGGCCTCGACCTGTCGTTTCCACACGGGCAGGTCGGTCTTGATCGTCTCGATCACGGTGCGGCACACCTCGAACGCCTCGGCGCGATGACCGGATGCCACAGCGATGACGACGGCGGCCTCCCCCACGCCCAACCGGCCCACGCGGTGGCTGACGGCGACGATCGCGTCGGTGCCGGCGGTCGCGTTCTCGGCGATGCGCTGCAGCGCCTCCTCGGCGTCGGGGTGCGCGCTGTACTCGAGCGCGACGACCGTGCCCGTGGCGTCGGGATCGATGTCGCGCACGCGCCCGACGAAGGTCGTGACGGCGCCCGACGAGGAGTCCTCGACGGCATCGAGGTGCGCGTCGAGGTCGAGAGGCGTCTCGGACAGGCGGGCGATGCGGACGGCGCTCATGCGTGGTCTCCTCCGGAGAGCTGGTCGAGCACGTGGGGGGCGAGCTCGGCGATGACGGCGATCCCGGATGCCACGGCGCGGGTCGACCCGGGCAGGTTGACGATCAGGGTGCCGGGGTCGACGATCCCCGCGAGGCCCCGCGAGATGACGGCCATGGGCGTGTCGGCGAGGCCCCGCCGACGCAGCTCCTCGGCGATGCCGGGGATCTCGCGGTCGAGCACGCGTGCCGTGCCCTCGGGTGTGCGGTCGGTGGGGGCGATGCCCGTGCCGCCGGTCGTGACAACGAGACCCGGTCCCGCCGCGACCAGCGCGCGCAGCGCGGTCTCGACGCTGTCGGCCCCATCGGGCACGACGACCGCGTCGTCGCAGTCGAACCCCGCCTCGCGCAGCAGCGACACGGCGAGGGGTCCTCCGCGGTCTTCGCGCAGCCCTGCGGCGGAACGGTCCGAGACGGTCAGGACGCGAGCGTGATGAGGCACGCGGCTCAGCCTAGGCCGAGGGGGCCGCGGTCGTCTCGACCTCGGCGATCTCCGGCGCGATACGCCCGGCCTTCGCCTTCGGCTCGAGGTCTTCGCGCTGCACGTGCTCGGCGGCGGCGGTGATGCGCCGGGCCATGCCGCTGAAGATCAGCCCGTGGAACGGCAGCACCGACAGCCAGTAGAGGCGCCCCGCGAGCCCCGTCGGGAAGAACAGGGCGCGCTGGTCGAACCGCGCCCCCTCCCCCTCGGGGGTCGCCCGCAGCTCGAGCCAGGCCCCACCCGGCACCTTCATCTCGGCGCGCAGGCGCAGCAGGTGACCGGGTTCGATGGCCTCGACGCGCCAGAAGTCGAGGGCATCGCCCACGGTGACCACCGAACGACTGCGCCGGCCGCGGGCGAGGCCCACGCCACCGACGAGGCGGTCCATCCAGCCGCGGATCGCCCACAGCAACGGCGAGGAGTACCAGCCGTTCTCGCCGCCGATCCCCTCGATCACCGACCACAGCTGGGCCGAGCTCGCCTTCGTCGTCATGGTGCGGATGTCGGTGTACACCAGCCGACCCGACCACTCCGGGTCGCTGGGCAGCGGGTCGCTCGGGGCGCCCGACACCTCGGAATCCTGCCAACTGGTCTCGATCGCGTCGTCGTTCACGCGCCCCAGCGCGCGGCGCACGGCCTCGCGGTACGGCATGAGCCCGCCGTCTGGCCGCGGAACGAGATCGTCGATCGAGCGGTCCTTCACCACGCAGTCGTTCTGCAGCGACTCGACGAGCGGGCGCGCGATCGCCTTGGGGATCGGGGTGACGAGGTTGACCCAGTGCGAGGCGAGGCGCGGGGTGAGCACCGGCAGCGACGCGATCGCGCGCTGCGGGAGCCCCGCCTCCATGGCGTAGCCGTTCATCATCTGGCCGTAGCGCAGCACGTCGGGGCCGCCGATGTCGACGGCGCGGTTGACGTTGGGGGCGACGCGCGCGGCGCCGAGCAGGTAGTGCAGCACGTCGCGCACGGCGATCGGCTGGATGTGGTTGCGCACCCACTTGGGCGCCGGCATGTACGGCAGCACGTCGGTGAGGTGGCGCACCATCTCGAACGAGGCCGAGCCCGAGCCGATCACGACACCCGCCTGCAGCACGAGGGTGGGCACGCCGCTGCGCAGCAGGATCTGCCCCACCTCGACGCGCGAGCGCAGGTGGGCCGAGAGCGTGGCGTCATCGGGGTGGAGCCCCCCGAGATACACGATGCGCGAGACGGATGCCGCAGAGGCCGCGTCGGCGACGGTCTGGGCCGCGACCCGGTCGGTGGCCTCGAAGTCGCGGGCGCTGCCCATGGAGTGGATGAGGTAGTAGAGCACGTCGACGCCCTCGACCGCGGCGCGCACGGCGTCGGCGTCGGTCGCGTCGCCCGCGGCGGTCTCGACGTCGTCTCCCCACGGGAAGGCACCGACGCGTCGTGGATCGCGCGCGAGCACCCTCACCCGGTAGCCCGCCGAGAGCAGCCGCGGCACGAGCCGTCCGCCCAGATAGCCCGTGGCCCCGAGGACCAGGGCGAGGGGTGCGGACCCGTCGGATCGCGGCTGCGCGACCAGGGCTGGTTCGCGGCCGGTGGGGGCGGAGAGCTCGCTCATGCCGGTCACGGTACGCCGCCCCTCCGACATCGACGGGGGCTTGACCTCCGGCGGAGAGGTCCTCGGAACCGGCCGCTAGCAAATCGCCCGGCGCAACGCCTGGACTGGAAACGCGAGCGCGATGGGGGTAACGGTAGAAGGATGAACGAGAAATCCCCCTCGGCATCCGGAGCCCCCCGGCTCGAGGTCGACGACGTCATCGTCGTCGACACCAAGCGCGTGCGCACCGCCATCGGCGGCACCGTCGTCGGCAACTTCATGGAGTGGTTCGACTTCGGCATCTACGGCTACCTCGCCGTGACGCTGACCGCGGTCTTCGCCTCCGACGTCCCCGCCCCATGGGGCCTGCTCGTCACCCTCCTCGGTTTCGCGATCTCGTTCCTGGTCCGCCCGTTCGGCGGGTTCGTGCTCGGCCCCCTGGGTGATCGCATCGGCCGGCAGAAGGTGCTGTTCCTGACGATGGCCATGATGGCCTCGGCGACCGCGCTGATCGGCATCCTGCCCACCTCGGCCCAGATCGGGCTCTGGGCGATCATCCCGCTCTACCTGCTGAAGATGATCCAGGGCTTCTCCACCGGCGGCGAGTACGCCGGGGCCACGACCTACGTGTCGGAGTTCTCCCCCGACAAGCGCCGCGGTTTCTGGTCGTCATGGCTCGACGTCGGTTCGTACGTCGGCTTCGCCGCCGGCGCCTCGGCCGTCGCGATCACCACCGCCATCACCACGTCGATCTCGGGCGAGAACGCGATGATCGACTACGGCTGGCGCATCCCGTTCCTTCTCGCCATCCCGCTCGGCATCGTGGCGATCTACTTCCGCCTGCGCATCCCCGAGACGCCCGCCTTCGAGCAGGGCGGATCGACCGAGATCGACGCGAGCGACCCGATGGCCCGGCAGGGCCTCGTCGGCATCGTCCGCCACCACTGGAAGGCGCTGCTGATCGGCATCGCGCTCGTGGCCGCGACCAACACCGCCGGCTACGCCCTCACGAGCTACATGCCGACCTACCTCGAGAAGGAGGTGGGCGTCTCGAACATCACGGCGGCGGTGGCGACGGTTCCCGTGCTGCTGGTGATGTCGGCAGCCCTCCCGCTCATCGGGCGGTTGAGCGACCGCATCGGCCGCAAGCCCGTGTACGCGATCGCCGCGGGCTCGGCCCTGGTGCTGCTGGTGCCGGCGTTCCTCATCATGCAGATCGGCGAGCTGTGGGCAGTCATGATCGCGCTGTGCCTGGCGGCCGTGCCGGTGGCGTTCTACGTCGCCATCTCGGCATCCGCTCTGCCGGCGCTCTTCCCCACGGCCTCGCGCTTCGGGGCGATGGCCGTGGCCTACAACATCGCCGTCTCGCTCTTCGGCGGCACGACGCCGCTGTTCAGCCAGGCGCTGATCGACCTCACCGGCAACACCCTCATGCCGGCGTTCTACATCATGTTCTTCGCCGCGCTCGGGCTCGTCGCACTCCTGGCGATGAGCGAGACGGCCAAGCGCCCGCTCCTCGGGTCGCTGCCCACGGTCGAGACGCCGGCGGAGGCCGAGGCCCTCGTTGAGGGACAGGACGAAGACCCCTTCCTCGACACCTCGACCATGCCGCTGGCGATCCGCCGTTCGTAGCGGCGGCGTGAGGGGGCGGATGCCGGAGACCTCGGCATCCGCCCCCGTCCACGTTCGCGGGGTCAGCGCCGGCGGCTATTGCCGAACAGTCCGCGGATGACGCCGTTGACGATGCTCTTCGTGGCCCCGCGACCGAGCAGGCCGTCGAGCCCCGAGGCGGGCGCGCTCGTGCGGCTGCGCGGAGCGGCCGTCGACTTCAGGATGCGGTCGTACTCCCGCTGGGCTTTCTTCTGCGCCTCGGCGTTGGCCTTGTCGATCGCCGCCTTCTGCTTGGCGTACTCGGCGGCGTCGGCGGCCTGCTTCTTCGCCCGCTCGTCCGCTTCGCGCGCCTCGGTCGCCGCCTGCATGCGCGCGCCCAGGATCTCGCGAGCCGACTCGCGGTCGATGGGCGTGCCGTAGGTCGAGAAGAGGGCGGATGCCGTCACGGTCGCGGCCATCGTGTCGGCGGCGATCGGCGACATCGAGGCGCGGGGCGCGAAGATGCGCGTCCACGCGACAGGGGTGGGTGCCCCCCGCTCGCTCATCACGGTGATGATGGCCTCACCCGTACCGAGCTCCTGCAGCACCCGCTCGAGGTCGTAACCCGAGTCGGGGTAGGTGCGCACGGAGGCGCGCAGCGCGGTGGCGTCGTCGGGGGTGAAGGCGCGCAAGGCGTGCTGCACCCGCGAGCCGAGCTGCGCGAGCACGTCTCCCGGCACGTCCTTCGGCGTCTGCGTCACGAAGAAGACGCCCACGCCCTTCGAGCGGATGAGCCGGACGGTCTGCGTGATCGCCTCGAGGAACGCCTTCGACGCGTCGCGGAACAGCAGGTGCGCCTCGTCGAAGAAGAACACCAGCTTCGGCTTGTCGACATCGCCCACCTCGGGCAGCACCTCGTAGAGCTCCGCCAGCAGGTACATGAGGAACGTCGAGTACAGCTCGGGGCGGGCGGCGACGTTCGGCACCTCGAGCAGGCTGACGATGCCCGCGCCCGAGGCGTCGGTGCGCAGGAAGATCGAGACGTCGAGCTCGGGCTCGCCGAAGAAGGTCTCGGCCCCGGCGGCCGAGAACGCGACGAGCTCGCGCAGGATCACGCCCGCGGTGGCCGCCGACAAGCCACCGATGCCCTTCAGTTCGGCCTTTCCCTCATCTCCCGTGAGGAAGGTCAGCACCGCCCGCAGGTCGGACAGGTCGACGAGTGCGAGCCCCTTCTGATCGGCGTAGTGGAACACGAGCCCCAGGCTCGACTCCTGCGTGGCGTTGAGTCCGAGCACGCGGCTGAGCAGCAGCGGGCCGAAGCCCGACACCGTGGCGCGCACGGGGATGCCCGAGCCCACGTCGTCGCCGAGCGCGAAGAACTCCACGGGGAACGCCCGCGCCGACCAGTCCTGGCCGAGGGCGGCGGTGCGCGCGGAGAGCTTCTCGCTCGGAGTCCCCGCGGCGGCCAGGCCCGACAGATCGCCCTTGATGTCGGCGGCGAACACCGGAACGCCGTTCTCCGACAGCTGTTCGGCGAGCAGCTGCAGGGTGCGCGTCTTGCCCGTGCCGGTGGCACCGGCGACGAGGCCGTGGCGGTTCGTCATGGCCAACGGAATGCGCACGGGCACGGCGGGCACCGGTCCTCCGTTCACGAGCACGCCGAGATCGAGGGCTGCGCCGGTTCCGGCGTACCCGGCGGCGATCCCGGCGACCTGCGCCTCGCTCAGGGGCGCGTCGGGCGAGGGGGTTCCGGATGCCGCGGGGGGTGCGGGAGCGGTGGGGGTTTCGGTAGCGGCGGGTTCCGCGGGGGCGGCGGGCGTCGCCGCGGTGGGCGCGCCACCGGTCGTCGCCGGCGCAGCCTCGGAAGCGGCCGCTGCCGCGGGGCTGGAGGCCCGGTTCGCGGCGTCCGTCGACTGAGGCTCCGACGCGGATCGGGCCCGTGCGGCGGCGGCTTCCGCCGCGGCGAGTTCCGCACGCGCCCGCGCGAGCCTCACTTCTGCTTCGGCGGCCTCCGCCTCGGCGCGAAGACGCGCGAGATCGGCATCGGCTGCGGTCGGATCGGAGGGCACGGCACCGGGCTCGCTCATGCGCGTCAGCCTACGACGAGGTCGCGGCCTCGGCATCCGCCTTGCGCGCGCGTCTGATGGCCAGTCGGTCCTCGTCGCGAGCACGCAAGCGCGAGAACGCCGCGGCCATGATCAGCGCGGCCCCCGCGCCCAGCAACGCGCCGCCGAGAGTGTCCGAGAGCCAGTGCGCGTGCAGGTACGTACGGCTGAAGGCCATGAGCACGACCCACGCGACGCCGACGATGCGCACCCACACCTTCGGGAACAGCACCGCCGCCACCACGGCGATCGTCGCGGCGTTGGCCGCGTGCCCCGAGGGGAACGAGCCGAAGTCGCTGAGGATGAGGATGTCTTCCGGGCGCGCGCGCCCGAACGTGTGCTTGAGCGCCTGCACGAGCAGTGCACTGCCGACCGAGGCGCTCAAGAAGTACAGCGCCGACCATCGTCGTCGCGAAAGGAACAGCGCGGCCGCACCCAGAACGGGCACGATCACCACCGCCGTGAGGTGGCCGCCGACGGTGTCCATGAAGATCGCGAAGACGTACACCGGCTGCGACGGGGCCGAGGCGAAGAGCTGGTTCCACCACGTGTCGATCGCGAAGGGGCTGGGGCCGCGGAAGAACACCCACGCGCCCAGACCGCACGCCAGAGCGACGAGCACGATGCCGACGGTGGCGCGAAAGCGCTGCGGGCGCGTGTCGAGCACGTCCTGAGTCGCTGTGGCATCCATCGCCTCATGATGCCGGGTCGGCGCCACCGAGGGAATGGCCCCCGTCAGCGCGGGGCGAGCGGGGGCCGTTCTGCTACTGTGTGCGCTCCCACGGAGCCGAGGGTTACGGTGCGAGACGCTCGACGGTGCGCGGGCGCACCAGCAGCCACAGCGAGAGCACGCCGATGACCGCGCAGCCCAGCATGACCGAGGCCATGGTCGTGGCGGTGATGCCCGAGCCGACCGACAGCAGTCCGACCAGCGGCGAGATGATGCCGGCGATGCCGAAGTTCGCCGCGCCGATGATCGACTGCGCCGTGCCGGCCGCCTTGCCGTGGCGATCGAGGGCCAGCACCTGGGCGCAGGGGAAGGTGAACCCGCACGCGGTCATGAAGAAGAACAGCGGAATGATCGTGCCCCACAGGCCCAGCCCCAGCTGGTCGGTCAGCACGATCGCCCCGCCGGCGAGCACGAGAACCGCCGTCGAGACGGCCAGCACCCACTGGGGCCCGAAGCGCGCCGCCAGACGCGAGGCGATCTGCACGCCCACGACGACGCCGATCGAGTTGGCCGCGAACAGCACGCCGTACTGCTGGGCGTTGAAGCCGTACGACACCTGGAACAGGAACGACGACGCCGACAGGTACGAGAACAGGCCCGAGAAGGTCATCGCGCCGATGACGAGCACGCCGATGAAGACGCGGTCGCGGAAGACGCTGCCGTAGCGCTGCCACACGGTGGTCGAGCCGGGGCCCCCACGACGGGCGGCCGGAAGCGTCTCGGGGATGAACAGGATGGCCGAGACCAGCATGACCGCGCCGTAGACGGCGAGCACCACGAAGATGCCGCGCCACGGCATGACCAGCAGCAGGGCGGAGCCGGCGAGCGGAGCGAGCACCGGGGCGACGCCCGACACCATCGCCATGCGCGAGAGCATCACGACGAGGCGCTTTCCGCCGAACAGGTCGCGGATGATCGCCGCGGCGACGACGCCGCCCGCAGCGGCTCCGGCACCCATGAGCACGCGCGCGATCGAGAGGGTCTCGAGCGTCGGGGCGAGAGCGGCGAACACACTCGCGATGACGTGCAGCGCGGTCACCGACAGCAGCGGCATGCGGCGGCCGACCTTGTCGCTGAGGGGGCCGACGATCAGCTGGCCCAGTGCGAAGCCGATCATCGTGCCGGTCAGCGTGAGCTGGATCGCGGCCGCGGTGGTCTGGAAGTCGGCCTCGAGGGTGGGGAAGGCCGGCAGGTACAGGTCGATCGTGAAGGGCCCGAGGGCCGTCAGTGCACCGAGCACGATGATGTAAAGCAGGCGGCGCGACGACGGGATCGCGTCGCCCGGGTGCAGCACGATCGGCGCGGTGGCGGGGTTCTTGCCGAGCGCGCGGATGGCGCCGGTGTGCGTCTGCGCGGAGCGGGAGTCGGAGGAGACGACGGGAACGGAAGCAGTATCGAGCACAGGGGATTCGTTTCGCAGCACGGACAGCCCGAACGGGTCGGGCTGAAAAAGTTTGGGGGGATATCGAACCTCGAATCGATTCGACTTCGTTCATACTAGCGCGCAGACCCCCTGCGCCACCATCCGGGCTCGCGGGTTCCTCCCAGGCCGTCAGCTCATTCACCCGAATAAAATGGACCCGTCGGCGGCTGCCGATGCGTCCCGCCCCCGAGAGAGACGAACACAGCGCATGACCTCTTCCTCCGACAAACGTGCCAGCGGAAACCCGGCTAAACAGGCGCAGATCGACCTCACCGTGAAGCAGCAGCGCGAGCAGAAGCGCCAGGAGAAGCTCGCGGAGTACCAGAAGCAGGTCGCGAAGCGGAAGCGCGGGAAGCTCGTGTGGTGGGTCGTCGGCTCCACCGCCGCCATCGTGGTGATCGGCCTGGTCGTGGCGTCGTTCGCCTTCGCCCCCGCTCCCCCGACCAGCTACCAGGCGGGCAACAGCACCGGCCGCGAGATCGACGGCGTGCAGACGTTCGAGAACCGCTCCGATCACGTGCAGGGCACCGTCACCTACGAGCAGACCCCGCCCGCGGGTGGCCCCCACAACCCGATCTGGCTGAACTGCGGTGTCTACACCGAGCCCCAGCAGAACGAGAACGCGGTGCACTCCATGGAGCACGGCGCCGTCTGGATCACCTACGACCCCGAGCGCGTCGACGCGGCCGGGATCGACGCCCTCAAGGCCGTCATGCCCTCAAGCTACGCCCTGCTCTCCCCCTACCCCGGCATGGACACCCCCGTCGCGGTCAGCGCGTGGAACCACCAGCTGAAGGTCGACGACCCGTCCGACCCGCGCATCTCGGAGTTCTTCACCGAGTTCTGGCGCAGCCAGAACGCCCCCGAGCCGAACGCCGCGTGCTCCGGTGGAGTGAACGGCCCGGGCCGGGCCTGATGACCGACGACACCCCGGTCGCGCGCCCCGCCGTCCGGTGGGCCGTCGTCGCACTGGTCGTCGTGGCGATCGTGGCCGTGGCGTTCGCGATCGGACGCTTCACGGCGTTCGGCGCGACCGCCGCGCCCGCGCATCCCTCCGAAACGTCGGCGGATGCCGGATTCGCACGCGACATGCAGGTGCACCACACGCAGGCGGTGCTCATGGCGATGGAGATCTACCGCAAGACCTCCGACGACGAGCTGCGCAGCCTCTCGTACGACATCGCCACCGCCCAGTCAGGCCAGCGCGGCGAGATGTACGGGTGGCTCGTCGAATGGGGGCTCCCCCAGTCGTCGTCGCAGCCGCTCATGACGTGGATGGAGAAGTCGGGCGAGCACAGCCACGGCGACACCGCCACGCTCACCGAGCAGCAGCTGCTCGACGAGATGGGCATGGCGACCGACGCGCAGCTCGACGAGCTCCGCAGCGCCGAAGGCCAGCCCGCCGACTGCCTGTTCCTGCAGCTCATGATCCGCCACCACGAGGGCGCGATCCCCATGGCGCAGGCCGTCATCGAGCTCGGCAGCGATCCCCGCGTCAAGGAGGTCGCCGGCGCGATCGTCACCGGCCAGTCGGCCGAGCTCGACGCGATGCGCGACATCCAGTCGCGCCTGGGCTGCAGCGCCTGACCGCCCCCGGCGCGCCGCGCCCCGCGATCCGGACCGCCCGCGCCTCGCGGCATCCGCCCCGCCCCACCCGTCAACGCGATCCACTCACGTAAAGGCTCTCTCCTCGCGTTCATGCGAGCGGATGCCGTTTATGCACGCGCCACCCGGCCGAACGACCCCGCCACCCGGGCACCCCGCCACCGGGCGCCCCGCCACCCACCGACCGCCGGGAACGACGAACGGGCGCGACACCCGTCCGGATGCCGCGCCCCTTCGGTCGTGACGGGCTCAGCCCTTCGTCGCTCCGGCCAGCAGGCCGCGCACGAAGAAGCGCTGCAGCAGGAAGAACACGATCAGCGGCACGAGGATCGAGATGAACGTGCCCGCGGACTGCAGGAACCACTGGTCGCCCCAGGTGCCCGACAGCGAGTTCAGCGATTGCGTCAACGGCAGAGACGACGATGGCGCGAAGATCGTCGCCACCAGCAGGTCGTTCCACACCCAGATGAACTCCAGCACCGCGAACGAGGCGAGCGCGGGGGCCGCGAGCGGGAGGATCAGGCGGAAGAAGATCTGCCCGTGACCGGCCCCGTCGACGCGCGCGGCCTCGATGACCTCGGCCGGGATCTCGGCGATGAAGTTGTGCAGCAGGAAGATCGCCAGCGGCATCGCGAAGATCACGTGCGCGATCCACACGGTGGCGAAGCTGTGCTCCACGCCGCGCAGGTCGAAGCCCGGGAAGATCGTGACCTCGTTGATCGTCAGCCCGCGCGAGAACAGGCTCAGCAGCGGCACGAGGGCCATCTGCAGCGGCACGATCTGCAGCGCGAAGATGAAGATGAAGAAGAAGTTGCGACCCTTGAAGTCGATCCAGGCGAAGGCATACGCGATGAGCGAGGCGACCGCGAGGGCGAACAGCACGACCGGGATCGTGATCGCCAGCGAGTTCACGAACGACTGCGCCAGCGTCAGAGCGGTTCCGCCCGAGGTCAGCGCGAGACGGTAGTTGTCCAGCGTGAACGCCGGGTCGACGAACACGGTCCACCAGCCGGTGGACTGCGTGTCGGAACCCGGACGGAACGACGTGATGAACAGACCGAACGTCGGGATCGTCCAGAAGAAGGCGATCACGATCGCCGCGATCGTCGCGCCCTTCGAGGTGAGGCGCTTGCGCGCCATCGCCTCGTGCTTGCGCGTGTCGCGGGCGACCTGGCGGGCCGAGCGGTTGTCGGTGGTGGGCTCGATCACCACGGTGGAGGTGGTCATCGCACTTCCCTCTGCTTCCGGATCTGGCGCACGTTGAAGATGATCAGCGGCAGCACGAAGATGAACAGCACCACGGCCAGCGCTGCGGAGTGCCCGTAGCTCTGGAATCGCTGCTGCTGGTTGACCATCTCGAAGGCGAGGACGGTCGAGTCGTTACGTCCACCGGTCATGACGGCGACGATGTCGTAGATCTTCAGCGCACCGATCGCGATGGTGGTCAGCACGACGATGAGCGACGAGCGGATGCCGGGGACGGTGACGTTGATGAAGCGCTCCCAGGCGCTCGCTCCGTCGAGCTCGGCGGCCTCGTTCTGCTCCGGCGGAACGGCCTTGATGGCCGCGGACAGGATCACCATGGCCAGACCCGTCTGGCTCCAGATGAAGACCACGACCAGCAGAAGGGTGTTCACCAGCGGCGCCGCCGACAGCCACGAGATCGGCTGGCCACCGAAGGCCGTGACGATCGCGTTCAAGACGCCGAGCTGGTCGCCCTGGCGGAAGTCGTAGACGAACTTCCAGATGATTCCGGCGCCGACGAATGAGATCGCGAACGGCATGAAGATGAGGACCTTGAGGTACTTCTCGCCCGCGGCCCGGTCGATGAAGACGGCGTACGCGAGACCGATAGCGGTGGCGATGGTCGGGGCCAGCAGCACCCAGATGAGGGTGTTGATGACCGACCAGAAGCCCTCGGGGTTCGTGAAGGTCCAGATGTAGTTCTCGAAGCCGACGAAGTTGTCGCCCGTCTTGTCGAAGAACGACTGGAAGAACGTGGTGATGGCCGGGTAGACCAGGCCGATCAGCAGGAGGATCGCCGCGGGTGCGGCGAAGAGGATGAGCTGGAACAGGTAGCCGGCGCCCTGACGTGAGCGGTAGTCGGCGTAGAAGAGGATCGCGCCCAGGATGACGGCGATGCCGAGCACGTAGACGACGGCGTTCTGGTAGGGGCGCAGCAGCATGAAGGCCAGCACCGGGATCGCGAAGCACGCGATGAGGCGGAGCCAGAAGTATCCCTTGCCCGCGCGCGGCGCGTACTCGATCAGCAGCAGCAGGAGGGCGACCACCACTCCGAACACGACGATGACGAGCGGGATCTGCACGAGGGGGCTCAGGCCGCCCAGCCAGATGAAGAAGCTGTTGAGGGAGAAGCCGAGGGTGGTCGGCTTGGTGTCGGCGGGAGCGCGCGTCACCATGAACAGGAAGAGCGCCACCGCCAGGATGAGGCCCACGAGGACCACGATCGTCGTGGTCCGTCTCGTGGCGGCGGTGCCGCGCGATGCACGGGCCTCTCTGCCACGCGGCGGTGGCGACGCCGCCGGCGTCGTCTCCGCGTTCTTGATGTCGGTCATGACGTCCCTCCCGAACACGTCTTCGTGCCCATCGATCAGTGCCCGTTAGCAACAGGGCGGATGAGAAGTATGGACCCGATGGGCCGCCCGCGTCGCGGACGGCCCACCGGTTGATCTTCCAGGGTCAGTTGTCGTAACCGGCCTGGATGTCGCTGAGCACCTGGTCGGTGGGCGTGCCGTCGATCCAGCTGACCATGCCCTTCCAGAACGAGCCCGAGCCGACGGTGGCCGGCATGAGGTCGGACGCGTCGAAGCGGAGCGTGGTGTTCGGGTCCTGCAGCGTCTTCATCGCCTCGGTGAGGAACTCGCTGGAGGCGAGCGACGGGTCGGCGCCCTTGTTCGCGGAGATGACGCCGCCGAGCTTCACGCGAGCGTTGGCGAAGTCGGGGGTCGACATGAACTCGGCGACCTTCTGGACGGCCTCGTTGTCGGAGAACGTCGCGACGAACTCGCCGCCACCCTCGACAGCCAGCTCGCCCTCCTTGACGCCCGGGAGCAGGAACGCGTAGACGTCGCCGTCGGGGGCGATCGTCGGGGTCGCGCCGGCCGCGGTCTTCACCGTGAGGAAGTTGGCCGAGAGGAACGACGCCTGGTGCGTCATCGGGCAGCTGCCGTCGGCGACCTTCGCGGCCACGTCGGCGAACGCGGTCGAGTTGATGCTCTTGACGTCACCGAAACCGGCGTTGACGTACGAGGGGTTGAGCAGGATGTTGCCGACCGCGTCGAAGGCTTCCTTGATCTGGGGGTCGGTGAACTTGACCTCGTTGGCGACCCACTGGTCGTAGACGTCGGGGCCGGACTGGCGCAGGACCATGTCCTCGATCCAGTCGGTGCCCGGCCAGCCCGACGCGGCGTCGGAGGCGAAGCCGGCGCACCACGGGGCGGCGCCGGTCTTCTGCTGGATGGTCTGCGTCAGGGTCATGAGCTCGTCGAACGTCTTGGGGACCTCGACGCCCCACTCCTTGAACTTCGCCGGCGAGTACCAGACGTAGCCCTTGAGGTTGGCGAGCATCGGGGCGGCGTAGAAGTCGCCGTCCTGGGTGCCGTAGGACTTCCAGTCCTCGCCCCAGTACTGGTCGACGTTCTTCGACACGGTGTCGGACGCCTTCTGGACGTCTCCGGTGCCGATGAGGGTCTTGAGCAGACCGGGCTGCGGGACGATCGCGATGTCGGGGGCGTCGCCACCGGACACCTTCGTGACGATGTTGCCCTCGAAGCTCTTGTCGCCGGTGTAGACGACCTTGATACCGGTGTCCTTGGTGAACTGCTCGAAGCTCTGGTTCAGCGCGTCGGCCTCGGTACCGGTGATGCCGCCGGAGATGCGGACGGTCGTGTCGCCTCCCGAGCCGCTGCCGCTGCCGCCGCTGCTGTCACCTTCGGCGCAGCCTGCGAGGGCGATCGCTCCGACCGCCAGCAGCCCGACGGGAGCCAGCAGGCGATACCGCTGTGACATACCCATGTGATCTCTCCTCTTTGAGTTCAGTGGTGCATCGGAACCTGTCAGGAACCGATTCCAGGCAACCGTAGATGCAAACCCGAGGAGTTGCAACCGGTCCCACATCACGAACAGATAACTCCCGTGAATCCGCGGAATTGCGGCCGGGACAGGACACGAAACCGGTTCCAGTTTGGGTCAATCTCGGATACGCTTCTTCGACGTCGACACGGACGTCGACCACGGGAAGAAAGATCACGCATGAGCGGAATCGCCGATGTGGCACGCCTCGCCGGGGTGTCGAAATCGACCGCGAGCCGTGCTCTCACGGGCGGCGGTTACGTCTCCGACAGCACGCGCCGACGCGTCGCGGACGCCGCGGAATCGCTCGGCTACGTGCCCTCGACGAGCGCGGTGAGCCTGGCCACCGGACGCACGCGCACCATCGCCCTGATCGTGCCGAAGGTCAACCGCTGGTACTTCGGATCGATCGTCGAGGGCGTCGAATGCACCCTCATCCCCCTCGGCTACGACGTCACCCTGTATGTCGCGGAACCCGGGTCCGACGACCGCGAGACGCTGTACTCGACCTACCTCGCCAGAAAGCGGTTCGACGGCATCATCGCCGCGGCCCTCGAGCCCGACGACGCCGATCTCGAGCGTCTCGCCAACATCGGAAAGCCCGTCGTCAGCATCGGTAATCCGTTGACGGGCGTCCCCACCCTCGGCCTCGACAACGTCGCGATCACGCGCAACATCACCGAGCACCTGATCGCGCTCGGCCACACCGACATCGCCTTCGTCGGCAGCACCCCCTCCACCGATGCGCCCGCGAAAGACGTCGACGAACGCTCGATCGGCTACCGCAACACCATGAACGACCACGGCCTGGCCGTGCGCATCCGCAGCGTGCCCGCGACGCTCACCATCACCGACGCGTACGCGGCGGCGGTGTCGTTCCTCGCCGACACGGCGACGCGTCCCACCGGAGTGGTCGCCGCGTGCGACGAGGTCGCGATCGGCGTCATCATCGCCGCGCGCAGGATGGGCATCTCGGTACCGACCGAACTGAGCGTGGTCGGCATCGACGGCCACGACTACGCCGAGATGTTCTCGCTCACCACCGTCGAGCAGTTCCCCGAGGCCCAGGGCGTCGAGGCCACCCGCCTTCTGCTGTCGATGATCGAGGGCACCAGTCAGCCGCCGTGGCGCACGCCCGCCGAGACCCGTCTCGTGGTGCGCGCCTCCACCGCACCCCCGCGACCGGTCTGAGCCACGCCGGCCCGAACGACCGGCCCCGCAACGACGAAGACCCCGGATGCCGCGGCATCCGGGGTCTTCGTTCGACTCGAGGTCAGTCGGCGTTGCGCGTCGCCCGTCGGCGAACGGCGATGCCGAGACCCAGCAGAGCGAGCGCGGCGAGCACACCGGCACCCATCCAGGCGGTGTCGGTACCGGTGAGCGGTAGCGCGCCGGGCTGTCCCGGGGTGCCCGGACCGGCGGGCTGCCCCGGCTCGCCGGGCGTGCCGGGCTGTCCCGGGGTGCCCGGGTCGACCGCGGCGTCCGTCACCCGCACGGGCACCGTCACCGTCGTCCCCGTCGCGGTGGTGAGGACCACCTCGAGGGACACGCCCGCATCGGCCGGCACGGTCACCGACACCTGAGCCGCGCCGTCGACCACGGGCACCGTGACCGGGGCCGCGGAGCCGACGGTCGCGGTGAGCTCGGTGGTGAGGGGGCTGCCCAGCGAGGTCAGGTCGAGCTTCGAGACGCCGAAGCTGATCTCACCCCCGCGCTGCACCTCGGCCGGAGCCCCCGTCACTTGCACCGCACGAGCGGCGAAGTCGGGCGTGAGCCCCGGGTTGGCCTGCAGGTAGGCGATCCAGCCGTCGCGGTCGATGAGGCCGGAGTCGCGCGTGTCGGCGCCCTCGGTGAACACCGAGAAGGCGTCACCGCCCTGCAGCAGGAAGCTGAACGTGCCCACCCGGTACTCGGCCTCGGGAGTGACGGCCGCCCCGTCGATCCAGATGCCCGTGATGCGCTCGCCCGCGGGGAGCGACGCGTCATAGGTGTAGCGGACGTTCTCGGACACCCCGAGCGCGAGCGTCGCGGCGCGGCCGGCCTCGTCGCCCCACTGCTGCTCGAGCAGGCGGCGCAGCTGGTCGCCGGTCAACGTCGTCGTGCCGAGGTTGTTCACGAACGGCAGGACCGCGTTGGCCTCGGCGAACGTGATCACTCCGTCGTCGCCGCGCAGCAGCTCGGCGCGCAGCCCACCCGGGTTCACCAGGGCGATGTCGGCGCCGCCGCGGTCGGGATCGGCGAGCGTCGTGCGCAGCGCATCGGCGACCAGGCCGCCCAACGCCGAGGCGCTCGAGCGGTCGTCGCGCGTGCCCCCGGTGTACACACCGTCGACGTAAGCGCCGCCGGTGAACGCGGTGGTGATGTCGGCCGTCACCGAACCGACCGGCTGCGAACCGACGCGGTCGGCCTCGGCCAGCGCGGCGTCGACGATGCCGTCGACCTCGGCGACGCGCGGGTAGGTGGCGATCAGCTCGGCATCCAGCGCCGCGATGTTCTCGGCGGTCTTACCCGGGTCGCCCTCGACGGCCTCGGCCGCCAGACGGGGGACGTTGCGGGCGGTGTGGCCGACGACCTCGCCGCTCTCGCGGTCGACGTCCAGGACCACCTGGCCGATGTTCGCGCCGTAGCTGCCGGTCTGGAGGATCGGACGCGTGCCCTCACCACCGGGGATCGGTGCCTCCCACACGTACTCCTCGTGGGTGTGACCGGTGAAGATCGCATCCACATCGGCATCCGTCTCGGTCACGATCCGGGCGAAGGCGCCGCCCTCGGCGACGGCCTTCTCGAGGGTCTCGCCCGCCGACGCGCTCGCGCTGGCACCCTCGTGGTACTCGGCGACGATGACGTCGACCTGGTCGCGGATCTCGCCGACCACGCGGTTGACCTCGGCCACCGGCTCGCGGAACTCGACGCCCTCGATGCCGCTCGGGGTGACGAGCGACGCCGTCTCCTCGGTGACGGCGCCGATCACACCGACGCGCAGGCCGTCGACCTCGAGGATCTCGTAACCGGGGAGCATCGGCTGACCGTCGCGGTAGACGTTCGCGCCGAGGTACTCGAAGTCGGCGAGGTCGGAGACGCGCCCGAGCAGGTCGTCGGCGCCCTTGTCGAACTCGTGGTTTCCGACTCCGGATGCCGCGAGATCGAGCGCGTTCAGCACGTCGATCGTCGGCTTGTCACCGGCGTTCGACGACGCGAACAGCGAGGCGCCGATGTTGTCGCCATTGGAGAGGAACAGCGTCTTGTCGTCGCCGCCCTCCGCGCGCAGCTGCTCGATCGTGCCCGCGAACTTCACGGTGTTGGCATCGATGCGCCCGTGGAAGTCGTTGATGTTGAGCAAGTTGAGCTCGGTGGTCGACGACAGGTCGACCCCCACGACGACGGGGTCGTGGTCGCTGGAGCGGTAGGGCGAGGCGTCGTAGAAGTTCAGCGCGTTGTAGTTGTAGCGGCTGTACTCCAGGGCGAGGGCCTCGACGGCGTTGATGTTCCACACGTCGACGCCGGTCACGAGGTCGCGCGCCGAGGGCGACGCGAGCACGTGGTCGAGCGACCCGGACTGCCCGCTGAACGAGTACGAGTACTTGCCCGTGCCCGCCTCCAGCGGCTCGTAGCCGAACGAGCGCAGCGTCTCGATCGGGTCCTCCTTCGTGTAGGAGTTGAAGTCTCCGAGCAGGAACACCTCGTCGGTGCCGACCTGGGCGGAGCGCTCCTCGGCGAAGGCGCCGAGCGCTTCGGCCTGTCGCACGCGGTCGCCGTTGAAGGCACCCTGCACGCCGTTGGCGTTGTCGCCGGTGGCGGCGGGGCGGCTGTCGCCCTTCGACTTGAAGTGGTTGACGATCGCGAGCATCTTCGCGCCCTCGTCGTCGACCGGCGCGAAGGCCTGGGCGAGCGGCTGGCGGGCGTTGGCGAAGGCCGGGTCGTCGAGGATCACGCTGTCGCCCACCGTGGTCACGACGGCCTTCTTGTAGATGAAGGCCGTGCGGATGACGTCCTCCGACGCGGGCACGGCGGCGGGCGAGGGCACGAAGGCCCACTCCTCGGCTCCGAGGGCGTCGTTGAGCGCGTCGACCAGCGTCGACAGGGCGGCGTCGCGGTCCTTGCCGAACTGGGCCGAGTTCTCGATCTCCTCGAGCGAGACGACGTCGGCGCCCAGACCGTTGATCGCAGCGACGATCTTGGCTTGCTGACGCTCGAGGTTCTCGGCGTTCGCGGCACCGCGAGGGCCGGGGGCGGGGCACGTGTCGGCCGTGATGGGGTTGCCGTCGCGGTCGTCGTAGGTCGAGGTGCACCCGACGCTCTCGGCGGTGGTGGTGAAGTAGTTCAGCACGTTGAAGCTCGAGATCTTCACGCTGCCGCCGACCGGCTCGGGAGCCGAGGTGCGGGTGTTCGCGAAGGTCGCGGGCTGCACCGTCGAGGCGTTGTCGACCGTGAGCTGCTGGGTCGGCTGGAACTTCCACGCGTTGTTGCGGTAGTCGAGGATGACCGGCTGCGTGAACGTCACCGGCGCCCCCACGCGCACCGGGTCGGTGAGCGAGACGTAGGGCAGCGGAATGCCCTTGTTCGCGTCGTTCAGGAAGTTGATCGACGCCCCGTCGTCGAGCACCACGGCGCGGGCGTTGTTGTCGGCGACCGCCGCCACGTACTCGGGGGTCGCGGGACGCGCGACGTCGGTGGGGGTGCGCAGCGGCGTGGTCCCGGCGGCGAGACCGACCTCGGCGTACTGGTTGGTGCTGTACGAGTTGGTGACGGTGAAGTCTCCCTGCGGCGCCAGCAGCATCCCCTCGAAGCGCTCGCGCTCCTCATCGGTCTGGGGCCAGCCGATCTCGGCCGGCGACACGACGTCGGCGTCCTCGGTGAGGATGCTGA
The DNA here is from genome assembly GCF_040436305.1 of Microbacterium sp. che218. Classification (NCBI taxonomy): domain Bacteria; kingdom Bacillati; phylum Actinomycetota; class Actinomycetes; order Micrococcales; family Microbacteriaceae; genus Microbacterium; species Microbacterium sp. che218. The sequence goes on along the minus strand of NZ_AP031501.1, from coordinate 3,112,703 downwards.
CCGCAGCGGCATCCGCGGTGATCTGGGTCTGTCCGGAGAACTCGCCCGCCGTCCCGGTCACCTCGACGTAGTCGCCCTGCGCGACGAGCGCCGTCGCGGCCGAGCCGTAGACGAAGATCGCGTCGGATGCCGTGTGGGTCGCGGTGTCGACCGCTCCGCCGGTCCCCGGGGTCTGCAGGAAGAATCCGTTGTAGCCGCCCGTGGGGTAGGCGGCGGTGACGATTCCGCGGGTCGTGACGGTCGTGCCGTCGAGCGGCGTCGTGGCGCCCGTGCCCTGGATCTCGCGGATGGGCGTGACGACGTCGGGAACCGGAGTCGAGGGCTCCTCGGTCGGCTCGGGGTCGGGCTCGGGCTCGGGGGCGGGAGTGCCGCCGGCGGAGCCCTGGGGCGTGACCGTCGTGGCGTTGGTGAAGTCGGCGGAGTTGTCGTCGGTGTCGACGAAACCCGAACGCACGAGCGAGTTCGGCACGGAGTTGCCCCCGTCGACCGTCGCCGCCGCCGTCTCGAAGCCGACCGCCGAGCCGTAGCCGAGGAAGTCGACCACGCGGTCGTCGTCGACCGAGCCGGCGGGAAGGGCGAGCGACTCCGCCACGTCGGCGAGGAACAGCTGCCCGTTCGTCCCCGAGGGGTTGAGCCCCGTGCTCGTGAGGTCGGCGGCGGGCAGGGCCGCGCCGTTGGCGCCGTTGCCGGGGAGGGCGATGAGGTAGTACCCGCCGGCGGCGATCGAGCCGGTCAGGCTCTGCGTGTTCGCACCGGTCGGCGCGCTCTCGCTGGAGGCCGAGCGGTACTGCAGCGACCACCCGCTCAGGTCTTGCGCGGTGTCGCCGGCGTTGTAGAGCTCGACGAACTTCTGCGTGAACGGCGCGTTCGCGCTCCCGCCCTTCAGGTAGGCCTCGTTGATCACCACCCGGGGGCCGTCGGCCGCGAAGGCGGGGAGCGGGGCGAGGGCGGAACCGAGCAGAGCCGCGCCGAGGGCGGCGCTCAGGACGGTCGTGAAACGGCGTGCGGGCACGCGCGACACATCGGAAGGCATGGGTCTCCAGATAACGACGAACGTGGGAACGACGTCGCGTGGGGGGATCGACGGGGGTTCTCAACGACCGTAAACGATCCGCATACCCTTTTCCCAGACTCACAGGTTTCGTTTGCGTGAACTCCGCCCGAGGCTCCGGCCTCCCCGACCCGGAATGACGAAGCCCCGGATGCCGTGGCGCCTCGGGGCCCGAAGATGAAACGACGAAGGCCCGGATGCCGTGGCATCCGGGCCTTCGTGTGAATCGCGTTACCGCGACCGTGAAGCGTTATTACTTCAGGGTCACCGTGGCGCCGGCCTCTTCGAGCGAAGCCTTGGCCTTCTCGGCGGTCTCCTTGTTCGCGCCCTCGAGCACGGCCTTGGGAGCACCATCGACGACGGCCTTGGCCTCGCCGAGGCCGAGCGAGGTGAGCTCGCGGACGACCTTGATGACCTGGATCTTCTTGTCACCGGCGGCCTCGAGGACGACGTCGAACGAGTCCTTCTCCTCGACCTCTTCGGCGGGGGCAGCGCCACCGGCGGCGGGACCGGCAACGGCCACGGGGGCGGCAGCGGTGACGTCGAAGGTCTCCTCGAACGCCTTGACGAACTCGGAGAGCTCGATGAGGGTGAGCTCCTTGAACGCGTCGAGCAGCTCTTCGGTGCTGAGCTTAGCCATGTTGTATCTCCTTGATCGGGTTAATCATCCGGGGCCGGGTCAGGCCGCGGTGTCCTGCTTCTCGCGCAGCGCGTCGACCGTGCGAACGGCCTTCGACGGAAGCGCCTGGAAGACGTATGCCGCCTTGGTCATCGTCGCCTTCATCGCACCGGCGAGCTTCGCCAGCAGGACTTCACGGCTTTCGAGATCGGCGAGCTTGTTGACCTCATCCGCGGTCAGAGCGGCGCCATCGAAGTAGCCGCCCTTCACCACGAGCTGAGGGTTAGCCTTGGCGAAGTTACGCAGGCTCTTCGCGACGGCGACGGGGTCACCGTGGACGAATGCGATGGCAGACGGGCCCTTGAGCTCGTCGTCCAGCCCCGTGACCCCCGCGTTAGCCGCGGCGATCTTGGTCAGCGTGTTCTTCACCACGGCGTAATCCGCGTCCTGACGGATGTCGTTGCGCAGCTGCTTGAGCTGGGCAACCGTCAGACCGCGGTACTCGGTCAGCAGAACGGCGGTCGAGCTCTCGAAGTTCTTCGTGAGCTCGGCGACCGATGCATCCTTCTGCGCCATGGCCACTCCTTGTGTGAACGAGGCGCTCCGCGATGGCGGGGCGCCGGCCGAAGACACCGGGGTCCGGACAAAAAAGAAGAGCTCCGGCGCAAGGCACGGAGCTCGATTCCCGAAGGAGAGTTCGTACACCTGCGTAGGTCCCCTGCTTTTCAGCAGACGCTTCGATCGAAATGCGAGCACTCCGATAACCGACGGTCTTTGGCTTGACCCCACTGTACCCGATCCCCCGTGCCTCCGCCAAACCCGCCGCCCCGACCCAGCACCCTGGCCGCACCCGATCGTCGAGGCCGCACCCGTTCGTCCGCAATCGCATGCACCTTCGTCAAACGAGTGCACCCTGACGGCGGCGTCGCCGACCGCCGGGGAGTCACGGCGGCGGATGCACACCGAAAGCGGACAAGCGCGCAGCAAGCGTCTCCGGGGTGGCGATGTCTGCCAAGCCCCCGCGGCACAGCCGCCATTGCGTGACGCCCCGGATCCAGTCTTCGCGCCGCTTCTCCTCGAGCATCACGTCTTCGATGGAGCGCCCCTGCCTCATCGCGACGTCGCGGTACTTCACCTCGCCGTCGAACTCCCAGAATGTGCGGACCTGACGCAGCACGATATCGACGAAGTAGTCCGAACCTCGCGGCCCGGCGACGGCCACCTGCAGATCGAGGTCACGAAAGCCGAGCCGATACAACTGGAGCCGACTCACGCTCTCTCCGGGCAGCTCCGCACGACCGTCGGCGAACTCGACGACCCAGCTCGCGTCGCGCACACCCCGCTGCCCCCGCGCACGGGCGACCCGCTCCTGCAGTCGCTGACGCCAGTCGTCCTGCACATCGGCACGGAACCGCCGACGTTCCACCGCGGCGCGTCGAAGAGCCCCGTCGACACACGACAGGGCCATCTCACGCGTCTCGGTCCGAGAGACGTCGAATACCGTCCGCTCGATCGAGGTGCACCGGATGCCGTCGACGTCGACGACGTCGTCCTCGCTCAGAGCACTCGTGTGCCGGCGAACGTACGACCCGCTGGGCGGGTGCGCAGAGCGAGGGACCACCATCTGCACGCGCTGCTCGCGGAATCGGTACAGGGGAAGTCCATGGAGCACCGCCGCGGACAGGTGCGAGACGACGCCCTCCGCACCGCGTGCCCTGTCGACAGCCGCCAGCACGGCGAGGCGATGGCGGTCGACGGGCCGCGCAGACACCCACTTGTCGCGCGCGACGTACACGCCGGGCTGAATGCGCGTCCACGCCGCCCGGTCGCCGTCCTTCCTCAGCTCCGCTTCCGGCACTCCACGATCCCGCAGCTCGGCGCGCGTGAACAGCGATCGTCGCGCGATGACGACCTTCGACTCCACGGGCATCCGCCCACCCTGCCCCCTCACAGATCCATCCGTGCTCGCTTTCCACAAGCCCGGTCCTGTGCAGAAGCGGCGCACGCCGCCGAAGTCGCATCCGATCACCCAGGACGTACCCGTTGGGCGACGAATGGGTACGTCGTCGGCAGACGAATGCGTCCTCGACGGCGACGGCGACGACACCCCAGCGGGGGCCCGCGTCAGGAGACGCGGGGCTCGGGCAGCAGGGCGCGGGTCATGCGCACGATGCGCGACGGGGTGCGCGCTCCAAGCCATACGGTGCACATCGGCGCGTCCCCGCACGCCCACTCCGCGCACCACGCGTGGATCGCCTGCGCGAGCCTCTCGCCGCGCGGACGCAGTTCGCCGTCGATCGTGCGGTCGAGCCAGCTGACACGGCCGTCCCCCGCGTCGACGACGCCGACCTCGGCGGCGCCGCACACTTCGACGACGACGGTCAGGTGCACGGAGGGCGAGAGCGCGGCGGCGATCCGACGCATCTCGGCGACGTTCTGCGCGTCTCCCCCGAGCAGCACGGCGCCCTCGATGTCGCCCCAGCGGCCGCCGTCGGGGCGCTTCGCGGCGTGATCTTCGGCAGCCATGCAGACAACTTAGGACACCCTTACCTGCGGCACAAGACCCCGGATGCCGACGCGCCGCGCCTCGCATGCACTCCACGGGCGAGCGGGGTTAGGGTCGAACGTATGTCCCCCGAGCTCGTCGCATCGCGCAGCGCCGACCTCGACGCCCGGATCGTCGCGGACTCGCGCGATCGCGTCGCCTGGATCCGCGCGCGCAGCCGGGGCATCACCGCCACCGACGTCGCGACGCTGACGAGCCACAACGCCATCGCGCGGGCGGCGGACGCCAAGCTCATGGGCTCGAACTTCTCGGGCAACGCCTTCACGGCGCACGGTCGTCGACGCGAGCCCGAGATCGCCGCATGGGTGGCGGCGACCCACGGCATCCGCCCCTCCTCCGCGCTGTATCACGCGGTCGTCGAGAAGCGCCATCTGGCGACGCCCGACGGTGTGGTGGTCGACGGCGAGGGCCGCATCGTGCTCGCCGAGATCAAGACGACCAACAAGGCGTGGCGCTCGATCCCCAAGACCTACATGCGTCAGATCTGGTGGCAGCAGCACGTGCTCGGCGCCGAGCGCACCCTCGTCGCCTGGGAGCAGCACGACGGCTTCGTCCCCCTGCACGACGAACCGCGGTGTCAGTGGATCGACCGCGACGAGCGCGAGATCGCCAAGCTGGTGGGTCTCGCCACCTCCCTCATCGACGAGCTGTACCGCCGCACGATGAGTGCGCGTCAGCCGCGCCCCGAGCCGGTCCGGCCCGAGCCCACGGAGAGGTATCGCGCTCTCGCGCTCCTCGATTAATAGTTGACGGAAGTCAAGCAATAGGCGTATCGTTGACATCAGTCAACTAATCGCGCCATCGTCGTCGCGGCATCCGTCCCCCCTTTCGTGGAGCTCCCGCATGACAACCTCTTCCCCCGAGGCGCCCGCCCAGCGGCGTGTCCTCCCGGCCCTCATCGGCCTGCTGCTCGGCACCTTCGTGTCGATGCTCGCCTCGACCGTCGTCTCGACGTCGCTGCCGGTCATCGTCCACGACCTGTCGGGCGACCAGAACGCCTATACCTGGGTCATCACCGCGACCCTGCTCACCACCGCGATCTCGACTCCGATCTGGGGCAAGCTCGCCGACCTGTTCAACCGCAAGGTGCTCATCCAGATCGCCATCGCGATCTTCGTGCTCGCCACCGCGGCCGCCGGGTTCTCGCAGAACACCGACATGCTGATCGGCTTCCGCGCGGTGCAGGGTCTCGGCGCCGGCGGTCTCGCCGCCCTCAGCCAGGTGATCATGGCCGACATCATCAGCCCGCGCGAGCGCGGCCGGTACATGGGCCTCTTCGGCGCCGTGATGGCCGTCGCCACCGTCGGCGGTCCCCTGCTCGGCGGTGTCATCACCGACGCCTTCGGATGGCGCTGGAACTTCTTCGTCGCCCTCCCCTTCGCCGTCGCCGCCCTGCTGATCCAGCAGCGCACGCTGCACCTCCCCGCCCGCGCGACGCGCAAGGTCAAGATCGACTACCTCGGCATCGTGCTGCTCTCGGCCGCCGTTTCGCTGCTGCTCGTCTGGGTGACCAACGCCGGCAGCACCTTCGAGTGGGCCAGCACCGAGACCTTCCTGATGGTCGGCGGCGCCGTTCTCGCGGCGATCCTGTTCGTGGTCGTCGAGCTGCGCTCCTCCGAGCCCCTCGTGCCGCTGACCCTGTTCCGCGACGCCACCTTCACCCTCGCCACGATCGCCTCGATCGCGACCGGCCTGGCGATGTTCGGCACCTCGGTGTTCCTCAGCCAGTACATGCAGATGGCCCGTGGCGCCACGCCCACCGAGGCCGGCGTCATGACCATCCCGATGATCGGCGGCCTGCTGGTCTCGTCGATCGTCGTCGGTGCGCTCATCTCGCGCTTCGGCCACTGGAAGCCGTTCCTCATCACCGGCGGCGTGCTGCTGATCGCCGGGACGTTCCTGCTGTCGACGATCCACTACGACACCAACTTCGCTCTCGTGTCGCTCTACATGGCCCTGCTCGGTGCCGGTGTCGGCATGACGATGCAGAACCTCGTGCTCGTGGTGCAGAACACCGCCAACCCCAGCCAGATGGGTGCGGCCAGCTCGGGAGTGACGTTCTTCCGCAGCCTGGGCGGCACGATCGGCGTCTCGGTCATGGGCGCGGCCCTGGCGAGCATGGCGACGAGCCTGTTCACCGACCGTGCGGCCGACCTGCAGGCCGCGATCATGGGCCTGGGCGAGAAGGGCGCCGCCGTCGCCCAGACGCTGCAGTCGGGAGCCATCCCCCAGGTGTCGACCCTGCCCGAGAGCGTGCGCGTGATCGTCGAGGACATCTACGCCCAGTCGATCGCCCACTCGTTCCTCATCGCGGTGCCCGTGGCGATCGTGAGCCTCATCGCGATCGTGTTCCTTCCGAATCGTCCCCTCACCCGCATGACGACGACGGAGCGCGTCGCCGCGAGCGAAGCCGACCTCGCCACGGTCTCGGTCCCCGAGGCGATGGCGACGCTCTCGGCCACGGGAACGATGCCGACTCAGGATGCCGCCTCCCCGCGCCGCGCACGTCGTGACGCCGGGATGGGAGAGGATGTCTGACGTGAAGAGCGAAACGGACGACGAGCGCCGCGAGGCCGTGCAGGCCCTGGAATCGTCGTTCTCGGAGCTCATGACCGTGTTCCGCCGCTTCGTCTCCGAAGCGGCGGAACGCGTGAGCCCGGGAATGCTCCCGGCGACGTTCAAGGCCCTCTCGGTCGTCAGCCGCTTCGGACCGCTCACCCTCTCGGCCCTGGCCGAGCGCCTCGCCGCCGACAAGGGATTCCTCAGTCGCGGGATCAGCGAGCTCGAGGAACTCGGACTCGTCACGCGCACGCCCGACCCGAACGACCGTCGTTCGCGACTGATCGCCGTCACCGAGTTGGGGCACAAGCGCCTGGCCGATGCCCGCGCGCCGCACGAGAGTCGCCTCTTCGACGCCATCGCCGATTGGACCATCGACGACATCCGTCACCTCTCGACGCTGCTGCACGCCCTCGCCGTCGGCGAGGTCCCCTCGCGCGACTGACCGCCCGCGGGGGCCGACCGCGGAGGGCATCGGGCGATCCCGGATGCCGTGGATCCCCGCTCCGACGGGCTTCGCGACACGGTGACCCTCGCGTAACACCATCGAGACAATGGCGCGATTGACTGGGCGGACCGCAGCGAAGTCGCTGCGTAGCGACGTCACGAGAGAGAGCGCCCGATGAGATTCCGATCGACGCGTCCCGAGGCCGCCCTCCAGCCCGCCCCCGCGCTGCCCGAGACGATGCGAGCGGTGGTGTTCGATGCTCCCGGTTCCACCGAGGTGCTCCACGTCGCCGACGTCGCGGTCCCCACTCCGGTGCTCAGCGAGGTGCTCGTGCGGGTGATCGCCGCCGGCATCAACCCGATCGACGCGAAGACCCGCGCGGGACGCGGTATGTCGGCTGCCATCGACTCGTGGCCGGCCGTGCCCGGGTTCGACGTGAGCGGCGTGGTGGTGCGCACCCCCTTCGACGCGCACCCGTTCCCCGTCGGCACGGAGGTGTACGGCATGGCCGCTTTCCCCCGTACCCCCGGAACCTCGGCCGAGTACGCCGTCGTTCCGACGCTCTCGCTCGCCCGCAAGCCCGCCTCGCTCTCGCACGTCGAGGCGGCCGCCGTCCCGCTGGCCGCGCTGACCGCGTGGGGACTCGTCGTCGAGACGGCCCTCGCGCACCAGGGACAGCGCATCCTGATCCACGCCGGCAGTGGCGGGGTGGGGCACTTCGCCGTGCAGTTCGCCGCCTACTTCGGCGCGCACGTCATCGCGACCGGTTCGACGCGCAACCTCGAGTGGCTCCACGAGCTCGGCGCCGCCGAGGTCGTCGACTACACCGCGACACGATTCGAAGACGTCGTCCACGACGTCGACGTGGTCATCGACCTCATCGGCGACGTCTCCGACGACACCGGCACGCGCTCCCTCGAGGTGCTGCGCCCCGGGGGCCTGCTCATCGAGGTGCCCACCGGCGCATGGCCGGGCTTCCGCGAGGCGGCCGCGGCCCGCGGCATCCGTTCGACGGACTACAAGACGATCCCCGACGGCGGCGCCCTGGCGACCATCGCCCGCCTGCTCGATTCGGGTGCGGTGCGGGTCTACGTCGAGCACGTGTTCGACCTCGCCGACGCCGCCGACGCGCACGTCGAACTCGAGCGCGGGCACACGCGCGGCAAGATCGTCCTCTGCGTCAGCGACGACTGACCCGCGGATGCCGCGGAGCCGGGGGTCACCCGGCTGCGAGCATCCGCCGCCCCTCGCCGACGATCTCGTCGGCCACCTCGTCGAGCAAGGGAGAGGTGAGGTTCCACTGCTGCCAGAACAGGGGCACGTCGACCGGATCGGCACCGAGCCGCACCAGGCGACCCTGGGTGAGCCCCTCGGCGGACTGGAACCCGGGCAGAAGCCCCCACCCGAGCCCGAGCCCGACCGCTGCGGCGAAGTCCTGCGAGGCGGGCACGCGGTGCCGCGGAGGATCCGCCGGCGAGACCCCGCGCCGTAGGAGCCACTGCGTCTGCAGGTCGTCTCGTCGGTCGAAGTCGACGATCGGCGCCACCGCGAGCGCGTCGGCGTCGGCCCCCCGAGCGAACCACCGCTCGGCGAACCCCGCGGTCGCCACCGCTTCGTAGCGCAGCACCCCGAGTGAGCGCACCCGGCACCCGGCCACCGGGGTCTCGCGCGAGGTGACGGCGGCCATGACCGTGCCGCTCTCGAGAAGCCCGGCCGTGAAGTCCTGGTCGTCGCGGTGCAGGTCGAACACCACCGCGCGGCGCGCCGCCACGCGCGCCAGCGGGGGCAGGAACCACGTCGCGAGCGAGTCCGCGTTGACGGCGAGGGCGACGGATGCCACCGAGCCCTCCTCCGCGCCCAGGGCGGCCAGGGCGTCGTGCTCGAGCAGGGCGAGCTGGCGGGCGAGGCGCACCACGGCGTCGCCGGCCTCGGTCGTGCGTACGGGCTTGGACCGCACGAGCACGACGCGTCCGAGTTGGTCCTCGAGCGCGCGCAGCCGCTGGCTGACCGCCGACGGGGTGATGTGCAGGCGTCGGGCGGCGGCGTCGAGGGTGCCCTCGTCGACGACGGCGGCGAGGGTGCGAGCGAGATCGAGCGGGACCGGCATGAAGCAATGCTAATGGTTCATCAGAATAATGAGCTGTTCTTTTCTTCTGGGCAACCGTAGCGTCGTCGTCGTGCTCCCCTCCGTCTTCGCCGGTCTCGGCCTCGGCCTGTCGCTCATCGTCGCGATCGGCGCCCAGAACCTCTTCGTGCTGCGCCAGGGCATCCGGCGCGAGCACCTGCTCGCCGTGGTCGCGGTGTGCGCTCTGTCCGATGCGATCCTCATCGTGCTCGGCGTCTCGGGCGTCGGGCTCGTGCTGCAGGCCGTGCCGTGGCTGCTCACTGTCGTGCGCTGGGCGGGGGCGGCGTTCCTCGTGGGGTACGGCGTGCTGGCCGCGAGGCGCGCCCTACGTCCGAGCGGCGAGACCCTGCGGGTCGACGGAGGCGCGACATCCGCCCCCTCCCCCCGCGCAGGGGGTACTGCCGTGCGCACCCGTCCGGCTCGAACGACCCTGGCCGCGGCCCTCGCGACATGCCTCGCCCTGACGTGGCTGAACCCCCACGTGTACCTCGACACGGTGTTCCTGCTGGGCTCGGTCGCCTCGACCCACGGCGACGATCGGTGGGCCTTCGCCCTCGGGGCCTGCGTGGCGAGCGTGCTGTGGTTCACCTCGCTCGGCTTCGGCGCCCGCTGGCTCGGGCGGTGGCTCGATACCCCGCGCGCGTGGCGCATCCTCGACGCGGTGATCGCCGTGGTGATGTTCGCGATCGCGATCTCGCTCGTCCTGCCGCACTGAGCGGCGATTCGCCGGCCGCGGGGCATCCGCGGCCCACGGGACGACGAGAATGGACCCATGCGCACGGCGACGATCACGGTGAACGGACGCGTGCAGGGCGTGGGGTTCCGCTACGCACTGCACGACGAGGCGCAACGGCTCGGGCTGCGCGGATGGGTGCGCAACCGCCGCGACGGCTCGGTCGAGGCGCAGGTGGCGGGCGATCCCGACGCCGTCGAAGCCCTCATCGCCTGGGCGCACGAGGGTCCGTCGACGGCCCGCGTCGACGACGTCGATGTGATCGAGGGCACCACCGATCCCGGCGACGGGTTCGAGATCCGCGCGACCGCCTAGAGCGGAAGACCCGCCCGCAGCTCGGCGAGAACGTCGGCGGCATCATTGAGACGCGCGAGGCCCGCAGCCTGGCCCGCCCACAGCGACAGCAACTCGGCGTCGCCCCTCGCCGCGGCGGCCTGACGGAACACTCCCGTGAGCCAGTTCTGCGCCGGGAAGGGCGCGATCTCGCCGGACTCCTCGATCGCGCGCACCGCGTCGTTGGGCACTCCGCGCGCGAGCCGACCGCTCATCGCCGTCGTCAGAACGGTGGTGGTGTCGGATGCCGAGGCGATCGCCTCACGGTGCGCCGGCGTCGCCGCCGACTGCCTCGTGCGCAGGAACGCGGTGCCGACCTGCACGCCCTCGGCTCCCAGGGCGAAGGCCGCGGCGACACCCCGACGATCGGCGATGCCCCCCGCCGCGATCACCGGCACCCCCACGGCGTCGACGACCTGGGGCACGAGGGCGAACGTGCCGACGAGCGAAGCCGAGGCGTCGCGCAGGAACGAGACCCGGTGACCACCCGCCTCCATTCCGGTCGCCACGATCGCGTCGACACCCGCGGCATCGAGCGCGCGGGCCTCGTCCACCGACGTGGCCGTTCCGATCACGCGGATGCCGAGCTCTCGTGCGGTCGCGAGGGTCGCGGCATCCGGAACGCCGAACACGACGCTCAGCACGTCGGGGCGCGCGTCGAAGACGGCCTCGAGCTGCTCGGCCACGGGCGGGATGAAGGCGCGCGGCGCCTCGGGGCGGGAGATGCCTGCGCGCGCGAAGAGGTCGCCCGCGGCGTCGACGTAGCGCTGCAGGTCGACGTCGTCGGGGGTGACCTCGTCGCCCCGCGGCATCCACAGGTTGACGGCGATCGTCTTGTCGGTCGCCGCGCGCAGGGAAGCGACGGTGTCGCGGATGCGCTCGGCCGCGTAGCCGTAGAGGCCGAACGATCCGAGCCCGCCCGCCTCGCTCACCGCGGCCGTCAGCCCCACCGACGACAGGCCGCCGAACGGGCCGAGTACGATCGGCACCTCGACGCCGAGCACCTCCCGCAGACGCGACATGATCAGTCCATCGGTCGCAGGAGTCGGTCGAGGAAGCGCTTGGTGCGCTCCATCTTGGGCTGACGCAGGATCTCGGACGGAGTGCCGCGCTCGACGATCACTCCCCCGTCGAAGAAGAGCACCTCGTCGGCGACTTCACGGGCGAAACCGAGCTCGTGCGTCACGATGACCATCGTCCAGCCCTCGGCCGCGAGTTCGCGGAGTACCGTCAGCACCTCGCCCACGAGTTCCGGGTCGAGGGCACTGGTGGGCTCGTCGAAGAGCAGCAGCTGCGGCTGCAGCGCGAGGGCGCGCACGATGCCGACGCGCTGCTGCTGTCCGCCTGAAAGCTCGGAGGGATACGCGTCGCGCTTCTCGGCGAGGCCGAAGCGGGTCAGCAGAGTGTCGGCGCGGGCGATGGCCTCGGCCTTCGCGACGCCGTGCGCCTGCGTCGGCCCCTCGATGACGTTCTGCAGCACCGTCAGGTGCGGGAACAGGTTGTGGTGCTGGAAGACCATCGCCGACTTGTCGCGCAGCGCCGTGCGGTCGGCCTTCGACACCTTGCCACCGAACTCGACCACCGGACCCTGATCGAACGCCACGACGCCGGCATCCGGGGTCTCGAGTCCGTTCAGGCAGCGCAGCACCGTCGTCTTGCCCGACCCCGACGGACCGATCAGCACGAGCACGTCACCGCGGCGCACCTCGAGATCGACGCCGTCGAGCACGCGGTTCGTTCCGAAACTCTTCTGCAGCCCGGTCGCTGCGAGCAGCGGGGCGGACGGTTCAGTGGGCGACATGGCGGTCCAGCCTCTTCTCGAGGGCGTTCTGCCCGAACGACAGCACCAGGCAGAACAGCCAGTAGATCAACGCCGCCTCGAGGTAGACGGCGAGGAATTCGTACGAGAACGCCGCGATGTTCTGCGCCTGACGAAGGAGCTCGGTAACGAGGATCACCGACGCCAGCGACGTGTCCTTCACCAGCGAGATGAAGGTGTTCGACAGCGGCGGCACCGACACCCGGGCCGCCTGCGGGAGGATGATGCGGGTCAGCGTCTTGGTCGGCGACAGGCCGACGGTGTGCGCGGCCTCCCACTGGCCGCGCGGGACCGAGAGGATCGCCGCGCGGATGATCTCGGCAGCGTAGCCGCCGACGTTCAGCGAGAAGGCGATGACCGCCGCCGGGAACGGATCGATCGTGAGCCCTACCGACGGCAGGCCGAAGAAGATCACGAACAGCTGCACGAGCAGCGGCGTTCCGCGGATGACCGAGATGTAGAACCGGGCGATGCCCGACAGCACGATGTTGCGCGAGAGGCGCATGAGCGCCATCGCCAGGGCGATCACGAGACCGATCGCGAACGAGGCGAGCGACAGGGGGATCGTGCCCTTGATGCCGGCCAGCAGCATGGGCCAGAACGATTCGACCAGGAGCGGCCAGACGTCGTTCATGGGCTTCCTTCCTCGCGCGGGCGCGGATCACCCGCGGCGGACGCCACAGCGGATCATCCGCCGTCCACGCTACGGGTGGGTGGCGGATGATCCGCGGGGCTTTACATCGGGCTTACTGGGTGACGTCTGCGCCGAAGTACTTCTCGCTGATCTGCGCGAGAGTGCCGTCGGTGCGAAGCTCGTCGAGGGCGCCGTCCACGGCATCCGCCAGCTTGTCCTGACCCTTCTTGAACGCGAACGCGCTCTCGGAGGTGTCGTCGGTCTGCGCGGCGATCTTCAGGCCCGTGGGGCTGTTCGTCTTCTCGTAGTCGAGGTAGGTGAGCTGGTCGTTGACCGTGGCGTCGACGCGGCCCTGCTTGAGCAGCGCGACGGCCTGCGCCCATCCCTCGACGGCCTCGACCTGAGCACCGCTCGAGGTCGCGAGCTCGTACCAGTTGCTCGTGAGCGACTGCGCGGTGGTCTTGCCCGACAGGTCGGCGAAGCTCGAGATGGCGTTGTCGTCTTCGGTGGTGACGATCACGCCGCGCGACACCGTGTACGGCGAGCTGAAGTCGTACTTCGCCTGACGGTCGGGGTTGATCGAGACCTGGTTGGCGATGACGTCGAAGCGACCCGCATCGAGGCCCGCGAAGATGGCGTCCCACTGGGTCTCCTGGAACTTCACCTGCAGGCCGAGCTTGTCGGCGACGGCCTTGGCGATCTCGACGTCGAAGCCCGTGAGCTCCCCGGCACCCTCGTGGTACGAGAACGGGCGGTAGGTGCCCTCGGTGGCGACGGTCAGCGTGCCACCCGACACCAGACCGAGGTCGGCGCCGGCGGCGGGGTCGGTCGTGGAGGAGCCGCCGCTGCAGGCGGTCAGCGCGAGGGCGCTCAGGCCCAGGGTGGCGGCGAGGACGGTCAGACGGCGACGGGGCATAGCTGTTCCAGACATGTGTGGTGTGGGGGGTGGCACGGTGCGGCGCCGGACGTGGTCGGTGCGCGAGCGCACCCTCCAGCAGAACACGCCGCGGCGGCGGAGTCTTCCCGGATGACGCTGTATTGCACGATCGTGCACGCACCAGGAACGCAGAAGCCCCGCCGCGCAAGGCGCGACGGGGCTTCCGAAGTGACGGATGTCACATGATGGAGTTGACGTCCAGCGGGATGCCGGGGCCGAACGTGGTCGACACGGCGCCCTTCTGGATGTAACGGCCCTTCGAGCTCGACGGCTTGAGGCGGACGATCTCCTCGAGAGCGGCGGCGAGGTTCTCGTCGAGCTGCTCAGCGGTGAACGACGCCTTGCCGACGACGAAGTGCACGTTGGCGTGCTTGTCGACGCGGAACTCGATCTTTCCGCCCTTGATCTCCTCGACAGCCTTGGCCGGGTTGGGGGTCACGGTGCCGGTCTTGGGGTTCGGCATGAGGCCGCGGGGTCCGAGGACCTTACCGAGGCGACCGACCTGGCCCATGAGCTCGGGCGTGGCGACGGCCGCGTCGAACGCGGTGTAGCCGCCGGCGACCTTCTCGATGAGCTCGGTGCCACCGACCTCGTCGGCACCGGCGGCGAGAGCCGCCTCGGCCGCGGGGCCGTTGGCGAAGACGATGACGCGCGCGGTCTTACCCGTGCCGTGGGGCAGGATGACCGTGCCGCGGACCATCTGGTCGGCCTTACGGGGGTCGACGGCGAGCTTCAGCGCGACCTCGACGGTCGAGTCGAACTTCTTCGAGCCGGTCTCCTTCGCGAGGGCGACGGCCTCGGTCGGGGTGTAGAACGTGTCGGCCGCGATCTTCTCAGCAGCGGCGCGGAATGCCTTGGACTTGGTAGCCATTGTTATCTCCCTCAGTCCTCGACCGTGATGCCCATGGAACGGGCGGTGCCGGCGATGATCTTCGAGGCGGCCTCGATGTCGTTCGCGTTCAGGTCGGGCTGCTTCGTGGTGGCGATCTCGCGGACCTGGTCCTTGGTGAGCTTGCCCACCTTGACCGTGTGGGGCGTCGACGAGCCCTTGGCGAGACCGGCGGCCTTCTTGATGAGCTCTGCGGCGGGGGGCGTCTTCAGGATGAACGTGAAGCTGCGGTCCTCGTAGACGGTGATCTCGACGGGGATGACGTTGCCGCGCTGGGCCTCGGTCGCCGCGTTGTACGCCTTGCAGAACTCCATGATGTTGACGCCGTGCTGACCGAGCGCCGGACCGATCGGGGGCGCGGGGTTGGCCGCACCCGCCTTGATCTGGAGCTTGATCAGGCCGGTCACCTTCTTCTTGGGTGCCATATCCTTTTCCTCTCTCGAGCGGGGCCGTGGCGGCTCCCTCTCTCCCGCACACCCGGCGGATTCCGGGCAGCGGTCGTCGCGCGCTGACGCACGCAACCTCCCCATCATACGCGACGCCGCGCCCGTCGGCATCCGCGGGTCCGGCGGGGGCGTGCGCGGTCTGTTCCGCGCCGCATCCCAGGTATAAACGCGATCCGCGCGCATAAACGGGTGGACGTCGTGTTTCTGCGCGCGAGGAGCGTTTATGCGACGGGCCCTCGGAAGTTATCCACAGCCGCGAAACACGGTCGCCCGCAACCTGGCACCCTCGCCGGATGGACACCGCTCCCCACTCCCTCCGCGCCTCCCCCGCACCGCTCATCCGCGACTCGAGTGCCCCACGGACCGGACCGCCGCTGTGGCGCGATGAGTCGTTGCTCCGCGTGCGCGCCGGCGTGTACACGGTCCGCTCCGAGTGGGAGGCGCTGCCACCGTGGGAACGGTACCTCGTTCGCGTCCACGCGTTCGCCCTGGCGCGAGCGGATGCCGTGTTCTCGCACGAGTCCGCCGCCGCCCTGCTGGGCCTCCCGATCTTCGGGCACCCCCGAGCGATCCACATCTTCGACGGACGCCGCTCACGGTCGGTGACATACGGCGACGTCGCCGTACACACGAGCGCCGACGCTCGAACGACGTGCTCGTGGGCCGGCATCCGTCTCAGCGTCGTCGAGGACGTCGTCATCGACCTCGTTCGAGTGCTACCCCCTGCATTGGGCGTCGCCGTTGCCGACGCCGCGTTGCGGTCTTTCGAGCTCGAGGGGCGGCGGTTGATCGACGGCGCCGCCGCGCAGCGGAACGCCTTCGGAGCACGACGCGCACAGTGGGCGCTGTCGCGCGCGACGCCGTTGGCGGAGTCGCCGGGCGAGTCGATCAGTCGAGCGGTCATCGAATGGTGCGGGTTGCCCACACCCGCGCTCCAGACCGAGCATCACGTCGATGGGCGCATCTATCGGTCGGACTTCTGTTGGCCGGAGCAGAGGGTCATCGGCGAGATCGATGGGTGGGTGAAGTACAGCAACACGGATGCCACCGCAGCGGCCAACGCCGTTCGAGCAGAGAAGCGTCGCGAAGACGCGCTCCGACGGCGAGGGTGGCGCGTCGCCCGCTGGGACTACGCCGGAGCACTTGGTGTCGACGGGCTGCGCAACGCCCTCCATGCCGCCGGACTGAGACCCGTGCGTCGCGCCGAGGTCGCCGCCCTGGCATCCGTCGGGAGGAACCCCCGCTCCACGGGACCGGTCTGAACGCGATCGACGCGCATGACCGCCGCCACGCAGATCTCACGCATAAACGCGATCGACGCGCAGAAACGCGAGGACAGCGCGTGCATGCGTCCGGATGGCGTTTATGCGCAACGGGCGCCAGGCAAACGGCGAACGCCCCGCCGGACGAGCCGGGCGGGGCGTTCGCGAAGACGCGGGTGGGCGTCAGACCATCTTGGTGACCTGGTCGAACGACAGCTCGACCGGGGTCTCGCGCTCGAAGAGCGACACCAGCACCGTGAGCTTGCCGCTCTCGGGCTTGATCTCGCTGATCGTGCCGGGAAGACCCGCGAACGAGCCCTCCTTGATCGTGATCGTCTCGCCGGTCTCGAAGTCGACTTCGGCGGGGATGACGCGCTGCGCGGTCGGAGCACCCTTGACGGCGCCGCCCTTCGCGGGAGCGGCTTCCTTGACCTCGACGAGGCTCTTCAGCATGTTGAAGGCCTCTTCGAAGCGCAGCGGCGTGGGGTTGTGGGCGTTGCCCACGAAGCCCGTAACACCGGGGGTGTGACGCACGACCGACCAGGTGTCTTCGTTGAGGTCCATGCGCACCAGCACGTAGCCGGGGATGCGCACGCGGTTGACCATCTTGCGCTGGCCGTTCTTGATCTCGACGACGTCCTCCATGGGGACCTCGACCTGGTAGATGTCGTCCTCGACCTCGAGCGTCGACTTGCGCTGCTCGATGTTGGCCTTCACCTTGCGCTCGAAACCGGCGTAGGAGTGGATGACGAACCACTTGCCGGGGAGCGAACGCAGCTCGGCGCGGAACGCCTCGTACGGGTCGGCGTCTTCGTCGGTCTCGTCGGCGTCGACATCGGTCGCGGCGTCGGCCGGCGACTCGGACGCCTCGGCCTCGTCGACGACGGATGCCGCGGCGGAGACCTCGTCGACGAAGTCCTCGTCGAGCACGGGCGCGTCGGGCTCGCCGTTGATGTCGGGACCGTCGTAGGGGGTGACCTCGTCGGCGACCTCGGCGGCCTCTTCGGCCTGCTCCTCGGCGAGGGCTTCGGTGAGCACCTCGGCGGCGGCCTCGGCCTCGCTGGTCTCGTCGATCTCGAGAGCGTCGTTCACGATCGCGTCCGCCTCCGGGTCGGTGATGTCGATGTCGCCGAGGTCGGCGTCGTCGGTGTCGGTCTCGTCGTCGACGACGTGCACGGCGGAGTGCTCGGCCGAGTCGGAGGCGCGCTCCTGCGATTCGAGCACGTTGCCTTCTTGGGCCTCGTCGTCCTCGCTGGACTGCTCGGCTGCCGTCGCCCAGTCGGCGTCGTCGACATATCTTTCAGACACTGTGATCTCTTCCGTTCAGAGGCGGCCGCTCCAGGCGCCGCGCGTCCGTCCAGACGCGGTCAGGCGCCGGCGGTACCGGGGACGCCGAAGACGGCGGTGGTGATCCACACGAACAGCACGTCGAGGCCGTAGACGATCGCCATCATGACGACGACGAACCCGAGGACGACGGCGGTGAACTTCAGGAGCTCCTGCCGCGTCGGCGTGACGACCTTGCGCAATTCTGCGAAGACCTGACGAATGAAGAGAGCGATCCGCGCGAAGAAGTTCAGCTTCTTCTCGCGGGGCGCGCCGCGGTCTGCGACGATCTCGCCCTTCGCCTCTTCCTGCGTCATCGAACCACCTAGGTCTGTCTGTGTGCCAGCGTGCGCTGTGCGCAGGGCGGACAGGAATCGAACCTGCAACCTGCGGTTTTGGAGACCGCTGCTCTGCCAATTGAGCTACCGCCCTAAGATCCCGACGGGATCCAGGATTCGAAACCGACATGCGTTCCGCCTGGAATCTCTCGGGGAGGGATGCCGCGTGCCCGGGGGCACGGCGAAAGAATGCAGATTTCGACTGCACTCCCCAGTCTATGTCATGAGGTCGGACCTGGCGAACCGAGCCGACCCCACCGGGCATGTCGCGGAGCGCGCCGCACCCTGCGGTCGCAGCGCAAGAGAGCGCGCGGACCGAGGGGTGCGGTGGGGGGTCACGCCGAGCGGATGAGCTTCTTGTTGACGAACTCGTCGGCCGCCAGCAGGCCCATCTCGCGCGAGGTGCCGCTGCGCTTGACGCCGCCGAAGGGCAGCTCCGGCGAGTCGGCGAGCACGAGGTTGACGTAGACCATGCCGGCCTCGATCTTGTCGGCGATGCGCTGGGCCTGCTCGGCATCCGTGGTGAACACGTACGAGCCCAGGCCGTAGCCGGTGTCGTTGGCCAGTGCCACGGCCTCGTCTTCACCCGAGACCCGGTAGACCACGCCCACGGGGCCGAAGAACTCCTCGCCGTAGGCGTCCATGTCCTTGGTCACCCCGGTGAGGACGGTGCCAGGGTAGAACGCCCCGTCGCGCTTCCCGCCGACCTCGACGGTGGCGCCCTGCGACTGCGCGCGCTGCACCTGCTCGTCGAGCCGCTCGGCCGCGGTGAGCGACGAGAGGGGCCCGAGCACGGTGTCGTCGGCGAAGGGATCGCCCACCTTGGCCTCACCGAGGGCGGCGGTGAACTTCGACAGGAAGCCGTCGTACAGGTCGTCGGCGACGA
The DNA here is from genome assembly GCF_040436305.1 of Microbacterium sp. che218. Classification (NCBI taxonomy): domain Bacteria; kingdom Bacillati; phylum Actinomycetota; class Actinomycetes; order Micrococcales; family Microbacteriaceae; genus Microbacterium; species Microbacterium sp. che218. The sequence continues at coordinate 3,093,732 of NZ_AP031501.1, read as the reverse complement.
TGAAGCGCTTGGCCGCGTTGCACGACTGGCCGTTGTTGTCGAGACGGGCGTCGACGGCCGCCTGCACCGCGGCGTCGAGGTCGTCGGTGGACAGCAGGATGAACGGGTCGGACCCGCCGAGCTCGAGCGCGACCTTCTTGAGGTTGCGGCCGGCGATCTCGGCGACGGCGGCACCGGCGCGCTCGGAACCCGTCACCGAGACGCCCTGCACGCGACGGTCGGCGATGATGGTCGCCGCCTGGTCGTTGGTCGCGCGGATGTTCACGTACGCGCCCTCGGGGAGCCCCGCGTCGCGGTAGATCGCCTGGAGCGCCTCGGCCGACTCGGGGCACTGCGGAGCGTGCTTGAGGAGGATCGTGTTGCCGACCGCCAGGTTGGGCGCCGCGAAACGGGCGACCTGGTAGTACGGGAAGTTCCACGGCATGATGCCCAGCAGCACGCCCAGCGGCGAGCGGCGGATCACGGCGGTGCCCTCGGCCAGGATGTCGAGCGGGGTGTCGCCGGTGATCTTGTCGATGTTGTCGGCGTAGTACTCGGTGATGTCGGCCGCGAAGTCGACCTCGCCCAGAGCGGCCTCGAGGGGCTTGCCCATCTCGCGCACGATGATGGCCGCGAGCTCGTCGCGGCGCTCGCGGTGCAGCTCGGCGACGCGGCGAATGGCCGTGGCGCGCTCGGCCGGGGCGGTCGCCGCCCACACGCGGTAGCCCTCGTGGGCGGAGGCGATGGCCTCTTCGACCCCGGAGTCGCTCAGCGTGTCGTACTCGGCGAGGGTCTCGCCGGTGGCGGGATTGACGACGGCGTAGTCGCTCATGGTGCTCCTTTTCGTTTCGTTGTCAGGTCGTGCGGCGACGGCGGGCGCTGGCGGGCGCCTCGCGTCCCAGGGTCTCACCGCGGAAGAAGCCGGGGCTCTTCACGCGCTGGGCGATCATGAGGACGATCCCCACCACGATGATGACCACCGTGATGACGAAGACCAGGCCCACTCCCCCGATCTCGGAGCCCGAGCCGTAGTCGGGGCTCGCGCTGTCGATCAGCGTGGTGACGAAGAGCACCGCGAGGATCACTCCGCCCACGAGCGGGGCGAGCAGGGTCAGCAGCACGTTGCGCACCGAGTCGAACCACTGCTTGCGGAAGTACCAGACGCACGCGAAGGCCGTGAGGCCGTAGTAGAAGCAGATCATCGCGCCGAGGGCCGTGATGGTGTCGGTGAGCACGTTCTCGCTGAGCACGCGCATGACGGCGTAGAACACGGATGCCACGATGGCCGACACGATGGTGGCGTAGCCGGGCGTGAAGAAGCGCGGGCTGACCTTCGCGAACTTCGCCGGCAGCGCGTCGTAGTGCGCCATCGCGAGGAGAGTGCGGGCGGGGCCGACGAAGGTCGCCTGCAGCGATGACGCGGAGCTGGTGAGCACGGCGAGCGAGACGAGGAAGGCGAGGGGGCCGAGGATTGGTCCCGAGAGGTGGAAGAAGACGTTCTCCTGGATGTCTTCGTTACCCAGTCCCAGTTCGCCCGTGCCGTTGCCGGCGAACATCAGCAGCGCGACGGCGATGAACAGGTACAGCGCGACGATCAGGAACACCGTGACGGTGGCCGCGCGACCGGGGGTCTTGTCGGGATCCTTCGTCTCCTCGTTCATCGTGAGGATGACGTCCCACCCCCAGAAGATGAAGATCGACAGCGAGAGCCCGGCGGCGAACGCACTGAACGAGTCGACCTCGAACGGGTTGAACCACGACAGCTGCACGGGGCTCGCGTCGAAGGCGTTGCCGTTCGTCATCTCGACGACCGCGGCCCCGGCGAACACCAGAAGCACGAGGATCTGGAAGCCGACGAGGCCATACTGCAGACGCTGGGTGGTCTGCAGGTCGCGGTACGACACGATCGTGGCCAGCAGCATGAACAGCAGGCACACGGCGATGTTGATCGGCACGACCCGCGTGAGCTCGGCGATCTCGGCGTTGCCGCTGATCTGCGCGATGAGCAGGAACAGGAAGTCCACCGCGATGCCGGCGAGGTTCGACAGCACGATCACGGTCGCAGCGATCAGACCCCATCCGGCCATCCAGCCGATCCAGGGCCCGAAGGCGCGGGTCGCCCACGTGAACGAGGTCCCGGCATCCGGCATCCGCGAATTCAGTTCGCGATAGCCGAGGGCCACCAGCAGCATCGGGATGAACCCGACGAGGATGATCGCGGGCACCTGGAACCCGACGGCCGAGACCGTCGGACCGAGGGCCCCGGTGAGCGTGTAAGCGGGGGCGATGGTCGAGATGCCGATGACGACGGCGCCGATCATGCCGATCGAGCCGACCCGGAGCCCCTTGTTGGAGATGCCGGTGGTGACGGCGCTGTCGGGTGCGGGGCTCGCCTCGTTGCGAGATGTGGTCATGAGGAGGTCTCCGAGGTGCGGGGCACCACGATCATGGGAACGGGCAGGGCGCGGAGGATCCGCCCTGCGGTGGAGCCGAGGAACAGCCGGCGCGGCTGGGCGAGCCGGCTGGACCCCACGAGGGCGACTTCGCCCGGCATCCAGTCGATGCGCGACACGGCGTCTTCGATATCGGAGCCCGCGCCGACGACGGCCTCGGCCTCGATCTCGGCCGGGAGGGCCGTACGGACCGACTCGAGCACGCTCTCGGCGTGCGCCTGACCGGTCAGCCGGGTCAGCGACGCGTCGACGCGCCCCGGCAGGTCGACCCCCGCGAGCGAGAGGAGTCGCAGCGGAGCGTTCGCCCGACGGGAGACGGATGCCGCGGTGTCGAGCAGCACGTCGGCTCCGGGGCGGGTGCCGATCGCGGCGGTGATGCGCGGGAGCCCCACGGCGGGATCGACGTCGCGCGCACCCTCGGGCGCCAGGGCGACGGGGACGGGAGCGGAATGCACGAGCTCTTCGGCCGTCGTGCCAAGGCGGTGCCGGCCGCGCGGCCCTCCCCCGCCGGTGCCGACGACGATCACGGCCGCCCCGAACTCCTCCGCCGCCGAGACCAGGCCGTCGGAGACGGACGACGCGAAACGCACGTGCCCCCGGATGCCGGGATACGGCGCCAGCGCCTCGCGCAGCCAGCCGCGCGCGGTGTCCTGCACGAGACGCTCGTAACCGGCATCCGTCGGGATCGAGACGTTGTTCTCGGCCGAGGGCAGCACGACCACGACGTGGACGGAGGTGTCGAGCGCGGCACCCAGCCGCGCCCCGAGGGCGAGGGCGTCGGTGCCCGCGTCGGTCGCCGTGTAGCCGACGACGACGCGGTCGCCGCTCATCCGCGCGTCCGCTCGAGGATCTCGTCGGCGGCGCGATGCCCCTGACGGATCGCTCCGTCGACGTGCTGGTAGCCCGCGCCGGCCATGTCGCTGCAGGCGAGGTGGATCGCGCCGACGGGCTCGCGCAGGTCGGCGCCGTAGCGGTGCAGACCGCCCATGTCGAAGCTCGCGGCGTAGGCGCCGCGCGTCCACTCCTCGGTGCCCCAGTCGCTCTCGTAGTAGACGACGGGGTTCTTCGCCTCGGGGCCGTAGTAGTGCGACAGCGACTCGAGGATGCGCTCGCGGCGCTCCTCGGCGCTGAGACGGAAGACGTCGTCGGCGTTCTGGTCGGACACGAAGCCGACCAGGGTGCCGCGCTCGTCGCCGTGGTTGGTGTTGTCGTAGGCCTCGTGCACGAGCTCGTAGGGGCTGAACGCGGTGCCCGACAGGCCCTTGTCACGCCAGAACGGCGTTTCGTAGACGGCGTGCACCTTGATGACGAAGCCCATCGAGATGTGCTGGTGCATCTGGTGCTGCACGCGCGGCAGCGGAGGCTCGAACGAGATGCGCGAGTAGAGCACGGGCGCGAGCGCCAGCACGGCGAAGCGGGCACGCACCGTGACGCCGTCGGCGATCACCGTGACCCCGTCGGTCGAGGACTTCGCCGCATCGACGCGGGCGGTCAGCGCGCGCAGGTCGGCGACGCGCTGCCCCGTGGCCGCGTCGGCGGGGGTCGCGGGGGTCGCCGATGCGGCACCCCAGACGATGCGGCGCACGGGCTGGTTGAGGATCACGTCGTCGCCGAGGCGCTCGGCGAGCAGTTCGGGAACCTGCTGGAGGCCGCCGGCGACGCGCTTGTCGAGGATGAAGTCGGCGTCGACGAGGTTCGAGTACGAGCCGGCGGAGGCCGCCATGAGCAGCGACTGCAACAGCGAGAAGGTGTGCGTGGGCTTGGTGAGCATCGCCGAACCGGTCGCGAAGGCCAGGTTGCGCACGGCCTCGTCGTCGTCGGTCTGCTCGCGCAGCCACGCGTCCCACGAGATCTTGTCCCACTCGGCGGCGTTCGGGTGCTCCCACGGCTTGTCGGGGTCGATCTCGGCGACCATCCGATCGAGACGGGCGGTGATGTCGTCGATCACCTTCTCGGTCTCGGGCGCGACGGGGAACATCTCGCCCGTGAAACGCTTGGCGTCGCCGTCGGGACCGACGTAGACGCTGTCGCCCTCGCGGTAGCGGCTGTAGGTCTCGAGCCCCAGGTCGGCGACGGTGTCGATGAGCGCCGTCTGGTCGGGCGAGACCCACTGGCCGCCGAGCTCGAGCATCGCGCCGTCGACCACGTCGGTCCACAGGCGCCCGCCGACGCGGTCGCGCGCCTCGAGCACGACGACCGACAGTCCGGCCGTGCGCAGGTCGTTGGCGGCGGTCAGGCCGGCGGCGCCGGCTCCGATGACGACCACGTCTCGGGTGATCTCGTCCATGAAAGCGTCCTTAGGTTTGTCGTTCGAAGTCGAAGAGTGTGGCCCCGACGGCGGCGGGCTCTCGGGTCTTCCGCCGCCGTCGGGACGCCTGTCAGCTGCGCGCGAGGGCCGCGGCGACGACGTCGAGGCCCTCGGTGAGCAGGTCGTCGCCGATCGACAGCGGGGGCAGGAACCGGATGACGTTGCCGTACGTACCGCAGGTGAGCACGATCACGCCTTCGGCGATCGCCGCCTTGGCGACGGCCGAGGTGAGGGCGGCGTCGGGGGCGCCGGTGGCGGGGTCGACGAACTCGGCGGCGATCATCGCGCCGTGGCCGCGGACGTCGCCGATGCGCGGGTCGCTCTGCTGCATCTCGCGGAGGCGGCCGAGCAGCAGCTCGCCGATCTCGCGGGCGCGCTCGACGAACCCCTCGTTCTCGAAGGCGTCGATCGAGGCCAGCGCGGCGGCGCAGGCGACGGGGTTTCCGCCGTAGGTGCCGCCGAGGCCGCCGGTGTGGGTGGCGTCCATGATCTCGGCGCGGCCCGTGACCGCCGCCAGCGGCAGACCGCCGGCGATGCCCTTGGCCGTGGTGACGAGGTCGGGGACGATGCCGAAGTGCTCGCTGGCGAACATCGCGCCGGTGCGGGCGAAGCCCGACTGCACCTCGTCGGCGATGAAGACGACGCCGTTGTCGCGGCACCAGTCGACGATCGCGTTGAGGAAGCCGTCGGCGGGCACGATGAACCCGCCCTCGCCCTGGATGGGCTCGATGATGACCGCGGCGAGGTTCTCGGCGCCGACCTGCTTCTCGATCAGCGAGATGGCCTTGGCCGCGGCATCCGGTCCCGAGAGCCCGTCACGGAACGGGTACGACAGCGGAGCGCGGTAGACCTCGGCGGCGAAGGGGCCGAAGCCGCTCTTGTACGGCATGTTCTTCGCCGTCAGCGCCATCGTGAGGTTGGTGCGGCCGTGGTACGCGTGGTCGAACGCGACGACCGCCTGACGACCGGTGAACTTGCGGGCGATCTTGACGGCGTTCTCGACCGCCTCGGCGCCCGAGTTGAACAACGCGCTCTTCTTCGCGTGATCGCCGGGGGTGAGGCGGTTCAGCGCCTCGGCGACGGAGACGTACGAGTCGTACGGCGAGATCATGAAGCACGTGTGGGTGAACGCGGCCACCTGGTCCTGCACGGCCTTCACGACCGCGGGGTGGGCGTTGCCGACGCTGGTGACGGCGATGCCCGAGCCGAGGTCGATGAGCGAGTTGCCGTCGGCGTCGACGACGACTCCCCCTCCGGCCGCGACGGCCTGGATCGGCACGGTGTGGCCGACTCCGGATGCCACGGCGGCGGCCTTGCGCTCGAGGAGCTCCTGCGAGCGCGGGCCGGGGATGGCGGTGACGAGGCGGCGCTCCTGCGGAAGGGTCGGACCGCCGACGAGGGGAAGGGTGTCGAGGCTCATGGCGGCGATGCTACGGACGCCGCCGCACGGCCCGCACTCTCCTGCCTGTACAGTCGCATGCGCCCTCATATACGTCTCGTACAGGAGTATCCATGGCCGACAGCGCCGTCGCCCCGCCGAGCCTGCGCGCCCTACTCGCCCGCGCCGACCTGCACCTGCGCCTGGTCGTCGACGAAGCCGAGCTGCCCGCCGGTAGCATCGACCGGGCCGTGCGGTGGGTGCACTCCAGCGACCTCGCCGATCCGACGCCGTTCCTCAGCGAGGGACTCGTGCTGCTGACCACGGGCACCCAGTTCGCCGACGCCGCCCCGGCCGATTACGACTCCTACGTCGGGCGCCTGCTCGCGCGGGGGGTGCGCGGCCTGGGCTTCGGCACCGAGGTCGTGCGCGAGGGCATTCCGGCGGGACTGTCGGCGGCGTGCCTGGCCGGCGGGATGCCGCTGTTCGAGGTGCCTTACCGCACCCCCTTCATCGCGGTGGCCCGCGCCGGCGCCGAGGCCATCGCCGCCGAGTCGTACGCGCGGCGCAGCTGGTCGCTGTCGGCCCAGCGCGCGGTCTCGCTCGCGGCCCTCCGCCCCGACGGCCTGTCGGCGACCCTCGCCGAACTCTCGCGGCAGCTGGACTGCTGGGTCGGACTGTTCGACGCGGCCGGCACCCTGAGCACCGAGCACCCTCCGGGTCGACTCGCCTCCCCCGCCCTCGACGTCGTCGCCGCCGAGGTCACGACGATGCTCCGCCGAGGAACGCGCGCCGCGTCGACCGTGCGCCCGGGCGACACCTCGGTGAGCCTGCAGACCCTGGGCCGCGGCGGGCACCTGCGCGGAGTTCTCGCGCTCGCGGCCGACGACCTCGACCACGAGGCGCGCAGCGTCGTGACCGCCGTGGTCGCGATGGCCGCCCTCGCCCTCGAGCAGCAGGACGGACTCGGTCGGGCCATCGGCACCTTCCGCGCCGGGCTCGTGCAGTCGCTCGCGACCGACGATCCCGCGCTGGCCCGGCGCGCGGGCCGCGACCTGTTCGGCCCGCTGCCGACCGCGCCGGTCGTGGTGGCGCTGACGCCCGCGGCATCCGCCCGCTCCACCGCCCTCGCCGAGTGGCTCGAGCTGCGTGCTCAGGAGCGCCGCGGCGAGGTGTTCTTCGGACGCGGCGACGACGGACTCGTCATCGTCGTGCCCGCCGGCGCGCGCGACACGCTGGCCGAGGTCGCCGACCGGTTCGAGATCGTCGTCGGGTGCTCGGCGCCCACCGGCTACGACGCCTTCTCGGCCGCCCTGACCCAGGCCCGCACCGCACGCGACCGGCTGGCCACGCCCGGGGTCGCCGACTTCGCCGACACCGCACGCGCGGGACTTCTCGCCGCCCTCGGCTCCGAGGCCGCACGCACCGTCGCCGCGGGCGCACTGGTTCCGCTGCGCAGCTACGACGAGACGCAGGGGTCCGCGCTGCTCGAGACGCTGGACGCCTGGCTCGCCCACGACTGCTCGCACGAGGCGACCGCTCAAGCCCTCGGCATCCACCGTCACACCGTGCGCGCCCGCGTCGCCCAGGCCGAGCGCGTGCTCGATCGCGACCTGTCATCGTTCGGCGCGCGCGCCGAGCTGTGGGCGGCACTGCGGCTCGCGGAGTAGGCCGGGCCGCGGGCGCCGTCGCGCGGACGTGACGCCCGACTCGCGCTGCCGCGGGCGCCGTCACGCGGACGTGACGCCCGACACGCCGGATGCCGGTGCCCCCGGCCCGGCGCGTCGCCCGCCGGATCCGCACGACGGCGCGGCCCCCGCGCCCGCTCAGCAGCCGCAGCTGCGGCGCACTACGACCCTGGCCTCGAAGACGATGTCGAACGCGCCACCGGACGGAGCGGCACCCGCGGTTCCGGCGAGGATGCGGGCCGCCGCGCGCCCCATCGCCTCCATCGGCTGACGCACGGTGGTCAGGGCCGGAGTCGTCAGGCGCGAGCCGAGGGTGCCGTCGAAGCCGGTGACCACCACGTCGTCGGGCACGCGCAAGCCCTCGGCCTCGAGGGCGTCGAGCAAGGCGAACGCGTGCTGATCCGACGCGCAGACGAAGGCCTGCGGCATCCGCCCCGCCGCGATCAGCGCGCGCACCTGCGGCACGAGGTCGTCGGTGCCGCGGACGGTGGCATCCACGACGCCCGGGCGAGACCGGATGCCGCGATCCCGCAGTTCCGCGAGCATCGCGTCGTGACGCTCGACCACGTCGGCCGCCTCGGGCCGCCCCACGAACGCGAGATCGGTCGCGGCGTGGTCGTCGATCAGATGCGACACGAGGGCGCGCATGCCGCCGGCGTTGTCGACGCGCACACGATGATGCGCGTCATCGGCGGGAGCCGTGCTGAACAGCACGATGGGGATCGACGGCGAGTGCCGGGCGAGCGTCGGCGCGGTCTGCGGCGACGGGAAGATCGCCAGCCCGTCGACGCGCCCCACGGTGTCAGCGACCGACACATCGGTGTCGGAACCGCTGCTGAGCATCACGGGGCGCCCGAGCGCCCAGCACTCGAGCTCGAAGCCGCGCTGCACCTCGTCGACGTACAGGGGGAAGGCTCGCGGGTCGCTCAGCACCTCGTCGTCGGTGTCCTCCCAGCCGATGGGCGACCCGGTGTCGAGCCGCGGCGACTTCAAGCCGCTGAGGGGCCGTGCGAGCGGATCGGGGCGCTCCAGCAACAGGTCGAAGGCGTGCAGGCCGAGGATTCCCGTGCGACCGCGCGCGAGGCCGCGGGCGGCCGCACTGGGGGCGTACCCCAGACGTCGCGCGGCATCGAGCACACGTTCGCGCGTCGCGTCGCTGAGCTTGTCGGGTCGGCGGAACGCGAACGACACCGACGCGATCGAGACGTTCGCCTCTTGCGCGACGTCGTACACGGTCGGTCGACGCGTCGTCTGTCCCTCCGCCATCGGCCGCTTTACCCCCTCTGCCCCGCAGTCACCAGCGCGTCCGAGAGCTCCAGCCCATGGTGCACGGGGAAGACGGGATCGCCGGTGTCCGACGGTACATCCTCGCGGGAGGAACGCACGGCATCCATCGATCGGGGGATCTCGATGGGCAGGCGACCGCGCGGAAGCACGCGACCGGTGAGCGCGTCGAGCACGGCGCGCGCGGAGCTGCCGTAGTCGGCCACGATCGCCGCAGCGTGCCCCACGAACGGGGTGAGGATCGCCGGGCGGTCGAGGTTGACGACGATGACGAGCGGGCAGGATGCCGCGATCTGGTTCAGGCGGTAGACCAGGCCCGGCGCGAACTCGAGCGAGCCCTGGTGGAACCACGCCTCGAGGAACAGGTCGTCGCGCGGGTCGAACGGCGCTCCGATGCGCACGATCGCCAGATCGGCCTGCGACGGGTCGGCGACGACCTCGCCCAGCTCCGAGACGTCCTCGGCCCGGAACCCCTCGGCGTACACGGCACCGACCGAGCGCAGAGGAAGAACGGGGCGACCGTCGCGCTCCTCGTTGACGAGCACGGTCAGCGAGCGCGCCTGCGCCTCCTCTCCGAGGACGCGGAACTCCGGGTTGCCGACGATACGCTCGGCGGCGTCGACGTCGACGTAGGGGTCGTCGAAGAGGCCGAGCTCGAACTTCACGCGCAGCAGGCGACGCACCGATTCGTCGATGCGCTGCTCGGACACCCGGCCCGCGCGGACGAGCTCGAGGAGCATCTCGACGCACTCCTCCCCTCCGAACTGGTCGGAGCCGGCATCGAGGATCTTCTCCATGCGCTCGACGGCGGTGAGGTGCTCGACGCCCCAGGCGCGGGCGGGCAGCACCTGGTCGCCCACGTGATTGTCGTTGACGAGCTCCCAGTCGGTGACGACGACCCCGTCGTAGCCGAGCTGCTCGCGCAGCAGACCCGTCACGATCTGCCGGTTGTAGCCGAAGCCGACCTCTTCGATCGCTTCGCCGTCGACCTCGAGGCCGATCGGCATGCCGTAGTACGGCATCATCGCGGCGGTGCCGCGGCGGATCGCCTCGCGGAACGGCTCGAGGTGGTAGTCGAACATCCCGCCCGGGTACACCTGCTCGCGGCCGTAGGGGAAGTGCGCGTCCTCACCGCCTTGCTGCGGCCCTCCGCCGGGGAAGTGCTTGGTCGTGCAGGCGACGCTGTCGGGGCCCAGCTTCTCGCCCTGGAACCCCCGCAGATACGCCGCGGTGAACTCCGTCACGCGCGCGGCATCCTGCCCCAGGGTCTGCGCCTGCCGCCCCCACCGGGGTTCGGTGGCCAGATCGATCTGCGGGTGCAGGGCCGCCCGGATCCCCACGGCCACGTACTCCCGGCGCGCCACCTCGGCGAACCGGCGCACCGTCTCGACGTCGTCGAGGGCCGCGAGTCCGAGCCCCTCCGGCCACTGCGAGAAGGGACCCGCCGAGAACGCGACACCCGTGTTCTCGACGAAGGCGTGCCGCGGGTCGGTGCTGATGGTGACCGGGATGCCGTGCGGCGTGGACTCGGCCAGCGCTTGCAGGTTGTTGTTCCAGGTCGCCGCCTGACGGGCCGTACGGATCGCGTGCACGTTGAAGTGGTTCATGTGCTTGTGCACGACCACCGTGGTCGTGGGCGACTTCGAGATCTTGCCCGGCGCCTCGAGCACCTCGCCGTCGTCGCCGACCTCAATGACGGTCTGGAACATCAGACCGACCTTCTCTTCGAGGCTGAGACGCCCCAAGAGATCTTCGGTGCGCTCGTCGGCGCTCCGGCGCGGGTCTTCATAGGGGTCCATCACGCCGTTGCCGTTCAGGTCGCGGAAGCGCGTCCCGTCGGGAGCGGTCGAGAAGCGGGGGGAGGTCATGGGGTCCTTTCGAGGGCTCGGGTCTCGTGCGGGGCGCGTGGCCGTCGCGTCACTTGAGACCGGTCGAGGCGATGCCCTGGATGAAGTAGCGCTGCAGGAAGACGAACAGCAGGATGATTGGCGCGATCACCAGCACCGACCCCGCCAGCAGCAGGCCGTAGTCCGTCGCGTTCTGGCCCGTCGAATACAGCGACAGCGCCACGGGGAGGGTGTACTTCGCCTCGGTCTGAGCCGCCACGAGCGGCCAGAGGAAGTTGTTCCACGACGCGAGGAAGGTCAGGATGCCGAGCGTCGCCAGCGGCGGGCCGCAGAGGGGCATCACGATGCGGGCGAAGATGCGCAGCTCCCCCGCTCCGTCGATGCGCGCGGCCTCGAGCAGCGGGTCGGGGATGCCGAGCATGAACTGCCGCATGAGGAAGACCCCTAGCGGAGTCGTCACGAACGGCAGGATCAGCGCCGCGTAGCTGTCGACGAGACCGAGCGACGACACCATCACGAACAGCGGTACGAAGGTGACCACGCCGGGCACCATCAGCGTCACCATCACGACGATGAACAGCGCCTTCTTGCCCGGGAAGTCCATCTTCGCGAGCGCGTAGCCGACCATCGAGCAGAAGACGAGATTGCCCGCCACCGTCAGCACCGCGACGAGGAAGCTGTTGCCGAAGAACTGCCCGAAGTTCAGTTGCCCGAACCAGGCGGCGAAGTTCTCCCAGGTGAACTGCTGAGGCCACCAGGTCGGCGGGCGCTGCAGGATCTCGCGCTGGGTCTTCACCGAGCCCAGCAGCATCCACGCGAACGGCAGCACCCAGACGAGCAGGCCGACCACCAGGACGACGGAGGTGAGCAGACGACCGGGGGTCATCCGGTCGGCCGGACGACGTCGACGACGGGGCGCCTCGGTCGTCTCGACGACGGCGGCCGGAGCCGCGGGAGTGGTGAGGGTCATGACGGCTCCTGACGTCAGTCCTGCGAGCGCAGCAGGCGGAACTGCACGAGGCTGAGCAGCGCGATGGCCAGGAACAGCAGGTAGCTGGCCGCGGAGGCCGTGCCGTACTGCCCGAAGCCGAACTGCTTGAACGTGTAATAGGCCACCGAGAGGGTGGAGTTGAGCGGACCGCCCTGGGTCATCACGAAGGCCTCCTCGAAGAACTGCAGGAAGCCGACCGAGATGAGCACCGCGCCCAGCAGCAGAGTGGGACGCAGCAACGGGAGGGTGACCGAGGTCAGTCGCCGCCACGACGAGGCGCCGTCCATGAGAGCGGCCTCCTTGACGTCGGTGGGGATGGCCTGGAGCCCGGCGAGGAAGATCACCATCAGCGTGCCGACGTTGCGCCACACCGCCATCGCGATGAGCGACGGCAAGGCCGTCGAGGTGTCGTTGAGCCAATCGGGACCCTGGATGCCGATGATCGCCAGGGCCGAGTTGAGGAGCCCCTCGGGCTGCAGGATGTAGCGCCAGACGACGGCGACGGCGACGATGCTCGTCACGACGGGGGCGTAGAAGCCGACACGGAGCACCGAGACGATCCGGCCCTTGCTGGCGTTCAGTGCGAGCGCGAGAGCCAGGGCGAGCGCCATCGTCACCGGGATGCCGACGATCACGAACGTCGCCGTCACCCCGAGGGAGGTGAGGAAGACGGGGTCGCTGAGGACGCCGGCGTACTGCTCGAGCCCGACGAAGTTCACCGCGAAGGGCGAACGGATGTCCCGCGAACGGAAGTCGGTGAACGACATGGCGAAGGAGCCGACGATCGGCACCACCATGAACACCGCGAAGACCGCGACGAACGGCAGCGCGAAGCCCCACGCGACCCATCCCTGGCGCCGGCGGCGGTTCGACACCCCGCCGGCGCGGGCGCGACCGGGGGCCGGAGCCCGCCCGGTCGCACCCACGACTGCCTGCGTCATGATCTCAGCCCAGACCCAACTGGTCGGCGGTGGCCTGGAGTTCCTTCAGACCATCGGCCGGGGACTGCTGACCGAGACGGATCTTCTCGAGCATGGCGTCACCGGCGGCGGCCACCTGCACCCAGGTCGTCGTCGCGGGCACCGACTTGGCCGTCTCGAGCTGCGTGCCGAAGGCGGCGAGGGTCGACGACGACGCCAGCGCATCGTCCTTCCACGCATCCTGCACGGCGGGCAGGTCTCCGGTCGCGGCGTACCACGACGCCTGCGTCTCGGGCTCGGTCAGCCACTGCACGAGCTTCCACGCACTGGCCGCATTGTCGGAATTGTCGAAGACCGCGAGGTTCGCGCCGCCGCTGAACGAGGTCGACGACTCCTTCGTGGGCAGGACCGCGGTGGTGAACTTGTCGCTGAAGCCCTCGCCCCCCAGTTCTTCGAGCTGTCCGATCAGGAAGGGTCCGTCGATGAGCATCGGGGTCGAGCCCGCCACGAAGTCCGCCTCCTGCGCGCCGGCCGAGCGATCGGCCGCGGGGTTCGCGACGCCGTCGGTGTAGAACGACTGGTAGTACTCGTAGGCCTCGACGGCCTCCGGGGTGTCCAAGGTCCACTCCGACCCGCTCTCGAGCGCGACGCCGTTCGACCACGGCATCCAGAGGTTGCCCTGGAACGAGTCGTTGCCGGCCGGGAGCCGCATGCCGTATTGCGCGCCGCCCTTGGACTGCATGTCGGCGGCCATCTGCTTCAGCTCGTCCCACGTGGTGGGGGCCTGGTTCCACCCGGCCTGGGCGGCGATATCGGTGCGGTAGTACAGCACGCGGGTGTCGACGTACCAGGGAACGCCGGTCGCGCGGTCGTCGATCATGGTCGAGTCGAGCGCACCGGGGAAGATGCCGTCGGTCGACAGGTCGGTCGGAACGGTCTGGAGCGCGTCGCCGAAGTCGGCCATCCACGTCGAGCCGACCATCGCGAGGTCGGGGGTGTTGCCGCCGGCGATCGCCGTCTGGAACTTGCTGTACGCGGCATCCCACGGCACGGGGGTGACGTCGACGGTCACACCGGGGTTGGCTTCTTCGAATTGCTTCACGAACTCGGGCAGGGCCTCGCCCTCGGCACCCATCGCCCACATCGTGAGGGTGCCCTCGGCCTTCGCGTCGCCGATCGTCGAGGCCTCTGCGGCACCGGAACCGGTGTCGGAGGCGCGTCCGCAGCCTGTCAAGGCGATCGCGGCGACCGCGACGACGGCGACGGCGCTCCATCGGGTGATCTTCATCGTGTTCCTCCTCGAACCTGGGCGACCGTCGTCGGTCGCCTCCTGCACGTCGTGGCCAGTTTATGCGCATAACCTCGATAACCGCAAGGCACGGGTCGCGCGGCCGTGGACACCCGGCCGCGGGTGCGGAGATCCCTTCGAGTGTGCCGTCCTGCGGATGCGAGCCTCGACGCGCCGTGTGCCCGCTCCTCCCGATCGGCGTGTCCCTCACGGCATCCGCAGGACGGCGAGGCGCGGCGGCGACCGGGCGACCCGGCCGCGGCAGCCGGCGAACCCGACCGCGGCATCGCCCGCCGGCGACCCGGCCGACGCGGGCGCGCCGTCCTGCGGACGAAAACCCCGACGCGCCGGATCGCGTGATCTTCGGACGGCGTGTCTCCGCCGCGGTCCGCACGACGGCATGACCTGACCACATCGCAACCGAACGAGCCGCGTAGGTGCGGCTGATCCACAGGACAAGATCCTCGGAGTTCGTCCACAGACAGCGGCATCCGCCCCGCGCGCTCGCGCCGCCCCGCGACACGGTGGCCGTATGTGTTCCGCTGACAGCCGTATCCGTCGGCGTCTCGACCTCTACCGGGATGGATGGTCGCGCGCCCGAGTGGACCGCGCGGTGGTGACCGGGACTCTGGTGCGCCTCCGGCGGGGGATCTACGCGGATGCCGACACCTGCGCGCCCCGTCGGGTGGCGGCGCAGCACGGAGGGGCACTCGCCTGCGTGACGGCGGCGCGGCACCTCGGTCTCTGGGCGCTCGCCCCTGCCGACGACCAGCACGTCGGACTGACCCGCGACGGTCACGGACTCGCCCACACGGCGTGCGCGTGCGTCGAGCACTGGGATCAGGACCGAACCGACCGGTTCGCAATACCCGGCGTCATCCGCATCCTGCGCCAGATCCTGCTGTGCCGCGGCATCGAGGAATTCTTCGTCGCCGTCGAATCCGCGTTGCACCTGCGGGCGATTGCGTCGACCGATATCCCCCGGCTCGCCTCAGGCCTGTCGGCTGACGCGCGAGGGGCCTTGCAATTCGTACGTGACGACGCAGAAAGCGGGCTCGAGTCGCTTCTGCGTTGGCGGCTCCGTCATCTGAACCTCGACGTGCGCACACAGGTGTCGGTCTACTCGGTGGGCAGAGTCGATCTCCTCATCGCAGACGCCCTCATCATCGAGGTGGACGGGGTCGAGAACCACGGCGGAGCCGACCACCGCCACAAGGATCTGCGTCGCGACGCGCGAGCCGCAGCGTGGGGATTCGTCACCCTCCGTTTCGACTACGCCCTCGTGGTTCACGACTGGCCGACCGTCGAGGCCGCCATCCTCGGCCTCCTGGCGAGAGGCCTCCACCGGCGCTGAGGCCTCCACCCCACCCGTCGCTCGCGCAGGTCGCCGTCATCCGTTCCACCGTCCTGCGGACCACACCCCCGACACGCCGTTCGACGGCCCCGGCCACTCGGCGTGCCCCGCCTCGAATCCGCACGACGGCGGACCACACCCCGGCAGACCCACGCCCACCACCGTCCTGCGGACCACACCCCCGACACGCCGTTCGACGACCCCGGCCACTCGGCGTGCCCCGTCTCGAATCCGCACGACGGCGGATCGAATCGGGCGGATGCCGCGAGCGCGGCCGCCCGAGGATGTCAGCCGCGCGGCTCGAGGTAGCCCCGCACGAACTCGGCGAAAAGGGCCGACATGTCGACCGATTCGTCGAGGAGCCACTGCTGCTGCAGACCGTCCATGACCGCGCTCAACAAGCGTGCGGCGCGCTCGGGATCGACGTCGGCGCGCACCTCGCCCGCTGCCTGGCCCGCGCGCAGCAGGTCGGCCGCGGTGTCGGCGCTGCGGCGGTAGCGCTCGGCGAACGCCGCGTGCGAGGGGTGCCCCGGGTCGCTCGCCTCGGCGACGACCAGCGTGTACAGCGACGTCAGGCCGCGGGTCGTGGCGTTGTGGGCGACGACCTTGCGCATCTGCTCGACGAGCGTGTGCTCGCGGGGGTCTCCCGCCGCCGCCCGCACGCGTTCGTCGCGCTGGCGCAGCACCTCGGCGAACAGTTCCTCCTTCGACGAGAAGTGGTGCATCACGCCGGCCGGGGTCAACCCGACCCGCGTCGCGACCTCGCGCAGCGACCCCGCCGTCACCCCCGACCGCCCGAAGACGACGACCGCCTCGTCGACGATCCGCTGCCGGGTCTGCTGTCCCTTGGAGTAGCTCCCGCGGCGGGCGCGCGGTGCGGTGGCGTCGGTCATCGGCATCCTCTCCCCCGGGCGCGGCGATGCCCGGCACCCCACGGGAACCGGGCATCGAGCGATCGAGACGTCAGTGGCGCGAAGTGCCCCACGACGAGCCGAAGACCTGCTGTTCGATGGCGGGCCGGAGGTTCTGCTCCATCCTGTCATCGACCATGTAGTCCTTCAGGCTGTCGCCCGTGAGGGCGTTTCCGATCGCGGCCATGATCATCGACTGGTCCAGCGACAGATAGCGTTCGGCGATCGTTCCGGAGCCGACCGCGACGGCGTCGTAGAAGCCACCGGGGCCGTAGGCGCCCATCTTCTCGAGGCCGCGCAGGTTCTTCAGCACGCCCTGGCGGTCGTAGGGCAGCGCCAGGAACGACGCGTGCGGGGTGACGACGCCATCGCCGAAGGTCGGGTCGGGGTTGGTGCCCTCGCTGCAGCCGGGGCGATCGACGTCGACGTCGGTCTTCTCGGCATCCGAGGTGTATCCGTCGGAGCGCATGCCCGCGATGTCGACGCCGTACTCGGCGTATCCGCCGAACGGGTTGCTCGCGGGCGAGAAGCCCCACGAGCCGTAGCCGGCCTCATCGAGACCGTGACGCTTCTGGATCTCGACCGTGATCGGGTGGTTCACGGCCCACGACGTGGGTCCCCACTCGGTCTCGGGGATGAGCAGGTCGGGCATGAGGGCCTCGAACATGCTGCCGCCCCAGCTCGGCACGAACGACATGCCGTCGTACGCGTAGACGCCCTCGTAGACGTCGACGCCGTCGTAGCGGCGCGTCTCACCGGTGGGCAGTTGCTCCTGCCAGGCCCAGTCGCAGCCCGCGGGCATCGTGCGGTGCGTGCCGTAGAGACCGGATGCCGGGATCGAGCCCTCGGAGATGCCGAGGTAGGTCGCGATGCGGCTCTCGCTGACGGTGGTGTCGTAGTGGTGGCAGGTGTAGAACGCCTGCTCGCCGCTGCCGTTGTACATGGGGGCCTCGACGGCGCAGCCGTCTCCGGGAGGAGCCTCCCAGAAGCCGCCGCGGTTGGTGCCCGCGGGGAGGTTCGCGGCTCCGGCGGAGTCGAAGAAGGCCGAGAAGTCCATCGAGTGGTACAGCGCGTCGGCGCGGTCGGCGAGAGTGGGCTCGGCCTCGCGCACGATGCGCAGTGCCGCAGCCAGCCATCCGTTGTCGACGGTACTGAGGAACGGGTGGATGACCTCGCCCGAGGTCGGGAAGATCTCGAGCTTCGCGCCGGTGTCGGGCGCGTACCAGTTGTAGTACATGCCGCTGCCGGCGTTGCGGTCCATCTTCTCGAGCGTCGACACGGTGGCGGTCAGTCGCTCGCGCGCCTCATCGGCGTCGATGATCCCGAGGTCGCGCGCGGTGACGGTCGACCACAAGTAGCCGCCGATGTTGGTCGGCGAGGTGTATCCGGATGCCGTGGCGGCCTCGAGCGCTCCGCCGATGTTGTCGTCGGGCAGGCCGGTGTTCGCGTGGGCCATCGCCGCCATCGACTCCCAGGTGTCCGCGGCGTAGCGCTGGAGGTCGCGGGCTCCGGGACCGGCGTGCGGCGGAGGACCGGCGTGCGGGGGCGGTCCTGCGTGCGGGGGCGGACCGGGCTGTCCGGGTGGGGCGGCGAAGGCGGGGGATGCCGCGGCGAGACCGCCCACGACGAGTCCGACGATCGCGGTGGATGCCGCGAGGGTGTGCTTCATGACTGGCTCTCCTCATCGAAAGCGCTCCGGGGGGACGGAGCTCACGTGGGAGATACCTTACACGTGTCAGGTTTTCGATCAACCCCCGCCCGCCGTCCCGCGGATGCGGGAGTCGACGCGCCGGGTTAGCGGCATCCGGAATCGGCGTGTCACACCCGGCATCCGCACGACGGCGACGGTCGGCATCCGCACGGCGGCGCCGGCGCCCTCACCCGCGCGGGGCGTGCGCCTCGAGGAACTCGTACATCTCCGTCGTGTCCACGCCCGGGAACGCCCCGGTCGGCAGGGTCGCCAGCAGAGTGCGGGGCGTGCGCACGTTGGGCCAGGCCTGACCGCGCCAGGCGTTCTCCAACGAGGCCGGAGCACGGCGGCAGCACGTCTCGACGGCGTGCCGCGAGACCCCGCGGTTGGGGGTGTCCCGCCCGCGGAACCACTTCGTGTCGTCGAAGCGCACGCCCACGCTCACCGAGTGCGCGCCCTCGCTGGACTGCTCCACGCGGGCGGTGCACCAGTAGGTTCCGTTGCCGGTGTCGGTGTACTGGTAGTACGGGTTGAAGCGGTCGTCCTCGTCGAAGACCACGCGGCTCGTCCAGCGCCGGCAGCACATCTGCCCCTCGATCGACCCGAGGCGGTCGGTGGGGAAGTTCACGTCGTCGTTCTCGTACGCCTTCGTGATGGTGCCCGACTCGTGCACCTTCAAGAAGTGCACCGGGATGCCGAGGTGCACGGTCGCGAGATTGGTGAAGCGGTGCGCCGCCGTCTCGTACGACACCGAGTAGGCGTCGCGCAGGTCTTCGATGCTGATCGTGCGCCGGTCCTTCGCCTCACGCAGAGCCGGAACGACGTGCGCCTCGGGCATGAGCAGGGCCCCGGTGAGGTAGTTCGTCTCGACGCGCTGGCGCAGGAACTCGTCGTAGCTCGTCGGCTCGCCGTGGCCGAGTATGCGGCTCGACAGCGCCTGCAGAACCGCCGCGCGGGGGTCGCCCTTCGCGACCTTCGTCGACAGGTACAGCCGGCCGTTCTTCACGTCGGCGATGCTCCGCGTCGACGAGGGCAGGTCGGGCACGTAGTGCAGCGTGAAGCCGAGGTGCGCGGCGATGTCGCTCGCCCCGCGCTGGGTGAGGGGACCGCCGGGGTGCTCGATCGCGGTCAAGATCCCGGATGCCGTGCGCTCGAGGTCGGGGAAATGGTTGTCCTGCGTGCGCATGAGCCGGCGCAGCGCGACGTTGGCCCGCCGCGCCTCTTCGGGGGTCGCTGAGCGCTCCTCGCGGAGGCGCTCGATCTCGCCCTGCAGCGCGAGCATGGCCGACAGCACCTCGTCGGGCACCGACCGGCCGACGCGGAACGGCTCGATGCCGAGCGCCTGGAACGTCTGCCCGCGCATCGCGCGCTCGACCGAGATCTCGAGCGCCGCGCGCGCGTCGAGGGGCTCGGCGTCGAGGATCTGCTCGAGCTTGCACTCCAGCGCGCGCGCGATCGCCTGCAGCAGGGTGAGCTTCGGCTCGCGCCGACCGTTCTCGATCATCGACATCTGGCTGGGCGCACGACCGACCGCCGCGGCGAGCTCGTCGAGCGTGAGGCCGCGCGCGGTGCGCAGCTGGCGGATGCGACGGCCGATGGTGAGGGTGTCCACCTCGTCATCGTCGAACGGGAGGGATGCCGAAGAGGAGGAGACGCCGGTGTCCATACGTCATGTTCTCACCGGAACAGAAGATCGCGCGATCTTCACACGGCGAATCCTCTCGGAGGGTGGTGTTCTTCGCCGACAGTGGTCTCCACGGGGCACCGCAGCCCCGGCATCCGAAGGAGAACGCTCATGACGATCCAGGCCACCCCCGCCCAGCAGCCCCTGCGCCCCGGCGACCAGACCGAGACCGCCGACGAGATCCGCGCCGCGTGGGAGAACGACCCCCGCTGGGACGGCATCGAGCGCACGTACTCGGCCGACGACGTCGTGCGCCTCCGCGGCAGCGTCCGTGAGGAGTCGACCCTCGCCCGTCGCGGGGCCGAGAACCTCTGGAACCTCATCCACACCGAGGAGTACGTCCGCGCCCTCGGCGCCTACACCGGCGGGCAGGCCGTGCAGCAGGTGCGCGCGGGACTGAAGGCCATCTACCTCTCGGGCTGGCAGGTCGCCGCCGACGGCAACCTCGCGGGACAGACCTACCCCGACCAGAGCCTCTACCCCGCCAACAGCGTGCCCGCGGTCGTGCGCCGCATCAACAACGCGCTGCTGCGACAAGACCAGATCGAGCGCGCCGAGGGCGAGATCACCCAGGACTGGCTCGCCCCGATCGTCGCCGACGCCGAGGCCGGGTTCGGCGGTCCGCTCAACGCCTACGAACTGGCCCAGTCGCTGATCTCGGCCGGAGCCGCCGGCATCCACTGGGAAGACCAGCTCGCGAGCGAGAAGAAGTGCGGCCACCTCGGCGGCAAGGTGCTGGTGCCGATCCAGCAGCACATCCGCACGCTCAACGCCGCGCGCCTGGCCGCCGACGTCGCGGGAGTGCCGACCGTCATCATCGCCCGCACCGACGCCCTGGCCGCCGACCTGCTGACCAGCGACGTCGACCCGCGCGACGCGGAATTCCTCACCGGCGAGCGCACGAGCGAAGGCTTCTACCGCGTGCGCCCGGGCCTCGACTCGGTCATCGCCCGCGGCCTCGCCTTCGCGCCCTACGCGGACCTCATCTGGGTCGAGACGGGCGAGCCCGACATCGAGCTCGCGCGCCGCTTCGCCGAGGCGATCCACGCCCGCTACCCGGGCAAGAAGCTCGCCTACAACTGCTCGCCGAGCTTCAACTGGAAGCGCCACCTCGACGACGAGCAGATCGCCACGTTCCAGGCCGACCTGGCCGCTCTCGGCTACGCCTTCCAGTTCATCACGCTGGCCGGCTTCCACGCCGTGAACCACTCGATGTTCGACCTCGCCCGCGGTTACGCCGAGCGCGCCATGAGCGCGTACGTCGAGCTGCAGGAGGCCGAGTTCGCCGCCGAAGCGAACGGCTACACCGCCACGCGCCACCAGCGCGAAGCGGGCACCGGCTACTTCGACGTCGTCTCGACCGCGCTCAACCCCGACAGCGCCACGCTCGCCCTGGCCGGCTCCACCGAGACCGCGCAGTTCCACTGAGCCCTCGCCCGCTCCCACCCACCCCTCGTCCCACTTTTCGCAGACCATGTCCCACTTTTGGCTGCCTGGGCCACCCCCAGGCCGCCATTTTCGGGACATGGTGCGAGAAGCGGACGCTCCACAGAAAGTCACGATCATGACCCTCATCGACACCTCTCCCCCGCCCACGACCGAAGAATCCCGGATGCCGAGCACCCCGGCATCCGCCCCGCACCTGCGCCTCGCGCGGCCCCTGCACGGGCGCGACGGCGAGATCCTCACCCCTGCGGCCCTCGCCTTCGTCACCGAGCTGCACGATCGCTTCGCCCGGCGCCGGCACGACCGCCTCGCCGCTCGCCTGCGCCGCCGGTTCGAGATCGGCACGGGCGATGACCCGCACTTCCGCGCCGACACCGCGCACATCCGCGACGACCCGTCGTGGCGCGTGGCGGGCGCCGGCCCGGGGCTCGAAGACCGCCGCGTCGAGATCACCGGCCCCACCGACCCGAAGATGACCATCAACGCGCTCAACTCCGGCGCGCGGGTGTGGCTCGCCGACCAGGAGGACGCCACGAGCCCCACCTGGCGCAACGTCATCGGCGGGCAGCTGTCACTGTTCGACGCGATCCGCGGGCAGCTGTCGTTCACCAGCCCCGAGGGAAAGCGCTACGAGGTCACCGCCGAGCGCACGCCCACGATCGTGATGCGCCCGCGCGGCTGGCACCTGCCCGAGAAGCACGTGAGCTTCATCGATCGCGCGGGGCGGGAGCTCCCGGCATCCGGATCTCTCGTCGACTACGGGCTGTACGTCTTCCACAACGCGCACGCGCTGATCGCGGCGGGCCGGGGACCGTACTTCTACCTGCCCAAGATCGAGTCGGCCGAGGAGGCACGGCTCTGGGACGACGTGTTCTCGTTCACCGAGGAGCGCCTGGGCCTGGCCCACGGCACGATCCGCGCCACCGTGCTGATCGAGACGCTGCCCGCGGCGTTCGAGATGGAGGAGATCCTCTTCGCCCTGCGCGACCACTGCGCGGGCCTGAACGCCGGACGGTGGGACTACATCTTCTCGATCATCAAGACCTACCGCGGGCGCGGTGCTCGCTTCGTGCTCCCCGACCGCAGCGAGGTCACGATGACCGTGCCGTTCATGCGGGCCTACACCGAACTGCTCGTGCAGACGTGCCACAAGCGCGGCGCCTACGCGATCGGCGGCATGAGCGCCTTCATCCCCAACCGGCGGCGCCCCGAGGTGACCGAGGCGGCGTTCGAGAAGGTGGCCGCCGACAAGCGGCGCGAGGCCGGCGACGGCTTCGACGGCACGTGGGTGGCCCACCCCGACCTCATCCCGGTGGCGCGCGCCGAGTTCGACGCGGTGCTCGGCGACGAGCCGAACCAGCTCGGGCGCACCCGCGACGAGGTGGCGGTCGACCCCGCCGATCTGCTCGATGTGCGCATCGGCCTGCCGGTGACCACGGCGGGGGTGCGGGGCAACGTCTCGGTGGCGATCCGCTACCTCGAGGCGTGGCTGCGGGGCCTGGGCGCCGTCGCGATCGACGACCTGATGGAAGACGCCGCGACCGCCGAGATCTCGCGCTCGCAGATCTGGCAGTGGATCCACCAGGACCACTCCACGGCCGAGGGCGTCGCCATCACCCGCGGCTTCGTCGAGGAGCTGATGACCGAGGTGCTCGCCGACGCTCCCCGGTTCGAGGGCGACCGCTTCGACGACGCCGCCGCGGTGTTCCGCGAGGTGGCGCTGCGTGAGGAGTTCCCCGCGTTCCTCACCCTGCCGGCGTACGCGAGGTACCTGGACTGATCACCGCATGCCGGAGGGGCGAGGGCCACGGGCCCCGCCTCTCCGGCATGCGTCAGCGCGCGGCGGATCGGAAGCGTCGGGGTTTGCCCTCGCCGAGGTCGGCGAGACGCTCGACGCGCTCGAGCTGTACGGGCTGATCGAGCAGCGCCCGCAGCGCCGCCGCGATCGCCGCCCCGTCGCCTCCCGCGATCGTCACCTCGAGGCCGCCGTCCGCTCTCTGCTCCACCGTCCAGCCGTGCGCGCCGTGGCTCTGCAGCTGCTGCGTGAGGTCGACCGACGGCACGCGCGCCCCCGCGGCGCTGACGAAGTCGGTGTGCTCGCGCCCCTCGAGGTCGGCGATGCCGACGCCTCCGCCGGGGAGGTCGACGAGCCGACCGAAGTCGCCGGTGCGATACCGCACGAGAGGCAGCAGGGGGTTCTCGCCCGCGGTCACCGTGATCTCGCCCATCGCGCCGTCGGACACCGGCTCGCCCGCGGCGTCGAGCACCTCGACGTGGACGCGCCGGTCGAGCACGCGGAACGGCCCATCGTCGGTGCGCACCGCGATCGGCCGGGTCTCGTGCAGGCCGTACACATCGAACACGGGGCACGAGAAGGCGGCCTCGAGCGCGGCGCGCAGCGGCGCCGACAGGGCCATCGCGCCCGAGAACAGGGCGAGCGGGCGCACGACGGCCCGCAGCTCGGGGGTCAGCAGTTCGGACAGACTCGTGGGGTTGCCCGAGATCACCTGCGGATCAGCGTCACGCACGAACGTCGAGCGATCGGATGCCGCCCGCCAGGCGCCCCGATCGAGGTTGACCCGCGCCATGGCGCGCTGGGCGAAGCCGCTGACGATCGACACGTACGTGAAGGCTTGGCGCTGCTGCAGCACCCACATGAGCGCAAGCCGCTCGGCATCCGGCTCCCAGTCGACTCCCGCCTCGCGGACGAGGCGAACGAGCAGGTAGAACCCGCGCGCCACCTCCTCGACGTCGTCGGGGATGACCAGCGCCGCCCCCGTCGACCCCGAGCTCGTGCCGTGCAGCATCCGGTCGAGGTCGGCGTCGAGGGGGACGAACGCCGAGATGTCGGCGACGAGATCGGCGCGCCCGATCAGAGGGAAATCGTCGAGGGTCCGAAGTCCCGCCATCCGACGGTAGAACGGCAGCGCGCGGGCGACGGCGAGGTGCTCGTCGAGCCACCCGTCGAGCGGCAGCGGCGTGCGCGCGCGGTCGACGGCCTCGGCCGAGAGGCGATCCCCCGTGGCGTGCACCCACGCGGGGGCTGCCGAGTGCGTGCGCCAGCGCTGCAGCCGCGCGGCGCCGTCGGCGTCGAGGGTCGGCCACCGCTCGGCATCCGTCAGCACCGCCGCAGACCCCGGCCGGTACTCGCCGAGCGCGAGCGGGTCGTCGTCACTCACTCGAGTACCTCGCGGCGGCCTCCCGAGCCCGTGCCTCCGCGAGTCGGCGGGCGATCTCCTCACGATGGCGGTAGGCGGCGTAGGCCTCGGCGAGCGCGGCGTTCCGGCGCAGCGAGTCGCGCGCGTCGAGGAGGGCGTGTGCGGTCTCGCGGTCTTCGCCGGCCGGCAGGAAACCGGCCCACAGCAGGAAGGTGCGCGCCGCCTCTTCCCGCCGCTCGGCGTCGGCGAGCCAGTCGCGCGGATCGACCACGGGCGCGAGGCGCAGGGCGAGGGCGTCGATCGCGCGCGTCACGTCGCCGCCCGCCAGCGACGGGGCGAACGGCTGCACGAGGTCTTCGCTCGCCACCACCCACAGACCGATCGCCGCGCCCGTGCGCACCCGCTCGGCGTCGGCGTGATCGACGGATGCCAGGGGGCGGCCCAGCACGTCACCGGCGAGCGCACGCAGCGAGACGTCGTCATCGAGGAACGGACGCGGCACGCTCGACAGGCGCGCCGCGATCTCGTCGACCCCGGGGCCGGGCCGGGCGCTCGCCCACGCCGTGTCTTCGGGCGGTGCGATCGACGACCACACGCTCAGCAGATCGTCCGCCTCAGCCACCGAGCACCTCCGCCAGTCGGGCGCACACCGCGGGCGCGTCATCCATCCGTTCGATGTACATCACGTCGTATCCCGCCCGCAGCGCCGGCTCCGCGACCCGGTGCTGTCGATCGAGCACGACGAGGGTCGCCGTGCTGAGCGTTTTGCGCACCCGGGGCGCGACATCGGCCCGAGCGGGGTCACCGTCGCCGAAGAGCGAGGTCAGCCCGTCGTCGGAGAGGACGACGAGGTGACGGCGGTGCGCGGCATCCGGAGTCCCTCGTCCGGCGTACCTCTTGTCGAGCAGGTCGAGGGGGAACGTCGTGCCGCCGGCGAAGAAGTGGGCGAGGTCGGCGATCGTGCGCGCGGGGTCGCGGGAGTACTCCTCGTGGCCGGCGACCTGGCCGGGCCCCGAAAAGCTGGTCACGCGGACCCGTCCCCCTCCGCGCAGCACCGACAGCGCGAGGATCGTGCCCGCGAGCACGGCGGGCGAGCCCGTCTGCGGCTGCGGCATCGAGCCCGAGCTGTCGATGTAGAGGTCGAGATCGATGCTCGACGACACCGGCGGCGGGTCATCGGCCAGGTACGACCGCCGCAGGGTCGTCACCCCCGGGACGACCACCCCGCCCGCCTGCAGCGTCGCAGGCCAGTCGAGGTCGGCGAGGTCGTCGCCGGTCTCCCAGCTCTCGAACGGTCCCGGAAGATCGGCCGAGACCGCGCGCGGCAACCGTTGGGTGAACGGACGCACCCACCGCGTCGCCTCGGCGCGGTACCAGGCCGCGATCACGGCGGCCGGGTCGGCGTCGGCGTACAGCTCGAGGGTCTGCGCGATCCCGAGGGCCTGACCGGTGGACGACCCCTTCGCCGCCGACGCGGCCGCGGCCCCCGCGGAGGAGGGGACGGCGCCGCTCAATCGCCGGTCCGACAGCACCCGGCCGAGCTCCGAGGGGGTCGGTGCGGCGGTGTCGGCCGCACACGTGCCGCCGGGGAGCGAGCCCGCGCCGTCGGTGCGCGGGTCGATGAGGTAGGGCGCCACCACGACGCCGAAGCGCAGGGCCCCGGCCACGGCATCGCCCGCGAAGGTGCGCACGAGCGAGGCGAGCACGTCGGCGTCGAGCGCAGGACGCGTGACCGTCGCCTCGGCCAGTTCGTCGGACACGCGCTCGGCGGCCTTCCGCGCCTGCCGCAGCGCCTTCTCGGCGGCGCGATGCTCCGCGGCGATGCGCGTCCACGGCAGTTCCTGCTTCTGCTTCGGCGGGCGTCGGTCGGGCTCCGGCGGCTCGGGGTCGCAGAGGGTTCCGCCCGGCAGGTTCCACAGCAGCTCGTAGGTGCGCAGGTAGACCCACCACAGCGGGCTCGGCGACGAGCGCGACGCGCGGTACAGCTCCCGCGACAACCGCACGATGCCGGGCTCGCCCGCGCCGTCGCGCCGTCGCTGCAGAATCGCGACGCGTGCGTTGACGAGCAGGTCGGTCCACAGGTTCGACATCAGCGCGAGATCCGCGTCGCGCAGGGCGGGAGCACCCGCGGCCTGCAGGGCACGGGCCATCTGATGCCGGATCTTCAGGGCGTCCAGGCGCGTGCTGGGGGCGAGCACGTGGTGCCCGAGCTCGTGCGCGAACACGCTCTCCATCTCGTCCGCTCCCCCGAGCCGCGCGACCATGACCGGGTCGACCGTGACCACCGGCGGAAAGGTGAACCACGCGGGAGCGCCCTGCTCCTCCCCCGCGCCGGGAGCCATGCGCGCGTCGTGCAGCCGCACGCCCCACAGCCGCTGCGCCGCCTCCCACGCCGCCAGGTCACTGCCGACCGGCGCGGTCGTCGTGCTCATGCGGGCTCCGCGACGTGGATCCACGCCAGGTACGAGTCGGCGAAGGTGAGGACGGATGCCGCGCCCGCGGCGCCCGGCTCGGGCTCGTCGTCGAGCGGGCTCAGGCGAGACCCCCACGCGTCGGCGTCGATGCGCCACCACCGCTCCCCGGTTCGCACGGCGAACGCGCCGTCCACGTCGAGCGGTCGACCGTCGGCCGGCGGCGCCGTCCACGCCCCGCCGAGGCCGCGGAACCCCCCGACCGCACAGACGTAGCCGTTGGCCTCGCGGCGGCCCGGCCACCAGTACCGGTCGGTGCGCTGCCGGTCGACGAAGGCGCCCAGGTCGGCGGCATCCATCCCCAGGGCGGCCGCCGCAGCCGCCCCGGCACCCGTCGACCGCACCGAATCGACGCTGCGCAGGGCGTCGTCGCGCAGGCCGAGCGCCCCGGCCCGCCAGCCCGCGATGCCCGCGAGGGCGATGGGATCGATGCTCTCGGCGGCGGCGCGTCCCGCGGCGAACGACACCGCGAACCGCTCGGCCGAGCCGCCCGCCGCCGCGACGTTGCGCCCCGCCAGCGCCAGGTCGAGCCCCTCGACCGGCACCGGAGTGCCCACCGGCGGAGTGCGATCGGCGAGGTGGCCGGGGCGTCGGATCACGAACGCCCCTCGAGCCAGCGCAGGTAGGCCGTGTAGCGCTGGTGCAGGTACTTGAGCGCCATGAGGTCGTCGAAGTCGCGCCCGTAGAGCTTGCCGGTGCCCGCGACCGTGCGCAGGCGCGCCTCGATCTCGGTGAGGCGACGACCGGCTTCCACCGCCCCGACGCCGTCGAGGCCCGCCTCGAGCTGCGCGAGCAGATCACCGACGGGATCGTCGGCGCCGCGACCGAGGGCGTCGAACTGCCGGCACGACTCGGCGAACAGGTCGGCGAGCCAGCTCATCACGTCGGTGCTGAGCTCGCGCTCGGCGCCCACGTCGAAGCGCGGATGCGTGGGGTTGGGCAGCAGCTTGCCGCGCAGCACGAACGGCAGCATCGCGCCCACGTCGGCGACGGACACCGCGTCACGGCCCCGGAACCAGGCGACCGCCTTGGCGTAGACGATGAGGGTCTGCAGCGCCCGGACAGACAGGCCGTTGAGGGTCTGGGCGCCCGGGTCGGTCATGAGGTCGGCACCGGAGTTCGCCTCGATCACCTCGGCGACCCGGCCGCCCGCCGTGGTCACCGTGTCTTTCGTGCGGTACTCGAAGCGGCGCCCGCCGCCCTGCACGAACTCGAAGTGGCCGAGGAAGAACTCCAGTCGCCGCCGCACCTCGGCCGGCACCGGCACGGCACGGATCGCCGCGCGCATCGCCGACTGCTCGTCGGGGCCGAACACGAGCTCGGCGGGCACGTGCTCCTCGGGCTTCTCGCCCGCTTCGACCCGGGCGACGAGCTCGTCGAGGAAGCGGCTGTTGAAGCCCGCCGCGGGAACGGTGACGTCCATGCGGTCGCGCAGCGCCTGGATGACGGGGAAGGTGCCCCCGCCCGCGTCGTCGTTGGCGGTGAAGAACCAGCTCTCCACGCCCGAGGCCGGGGCCGTGCGACGCATCTGATCGTGGCTCTCGACGTAGCCCTCGGCCACCATCGTCAGCAGGGCCGACTGGGTCTTGGTGGGGATGCGGTTGTACTCGTCGACGATCTTGACCGGACGCGACAACCACTCGCGCCACGCGATGCCGATCTCGGCCAGGCTCGACGCGTTCATGAGGTCGCGCGGCAGCGGGATGCCGACGAGGTCGCTGATCGACAGCTGCGGCTGCCCCTGCTGCACGCCGCGCCGCACCTCCTCGGGCGTCGAGCCCGCGAGCACTCCCATGAGCACCGCGACCGTCGTCTTGCCGCGGCCCGGCCCACCGATCAGCAGGCACTTGCCGCCGACCGCGAAGCTCAGCAGCGGCAGCAGCACGTTCGAGGAGTACGACGGCTCGTTCGGCAGCGTGAGCTCGGCGCCGGCGTCGCCCAGCTCGAACGTGAGCGGGCGCCCCGAGGAGAACTCCACGTCGTAGTAGGGCGAGATGACCGCGCGGTTGACGATCCAGTAGTACGTCTGCCGCAGCTTCTCGTCGAGCGGCGGCGCGGCCGGGGCGGGCGCCTCGCGGAAGAGGTCGGCCGCGGTGAGCGGGGCGACCCCGTCCGCGGCGTTCGACGTCGTGGGTGACTCGGAGAGCTTGTGCCAGCGGTCGACCATCGCGCCAGCCTAACGGCCGGCCCGTCGGCGGAGCTCCTCCTGCTCGGCGAGCGGCCGGCCCTCCAGCGGAGCGGTGAACGACGTCGCCCGCGCCACCGCGGCGCGGACGGCGGGCAGGGCCTGGGCGAGCCGTTCGGCGACCGACCCGCGCACCTCGAGCCAGGGCACGGACTGCGCGGCGAGCACCTCGCGGAAACGCTCCTGCATGTCGGCGCGGATGTGCTCGCCGTCGCGCATGCCGTCCTGCACGAAAGGGATCTCATCGCCGGTCAGCACGTACAGCGCCGGCGGATGGGCGGCGGCCCGGGCATGCAGGCGATCGGCGGCGAACCCGACGTACCGCTCGTGCCAGAGGGCCGTCGCCAGCACATCGGTGTCGCACACGAGCACCGGGGTGGGAACCCGCCGCAGCGCCTCGTCCTCCCAGGCGATCTGCCGATCGACGACGAGGTCGAACTCATCGCTGCGCCAGGGGGCGTCGAGCCCGCCCTCGCGCGTCTCGCTGAGCTCGCGTCCGTACTCCGGCACCCACAGCGTGCCGAGTTCCGCGGCGAGCGCCGCGGCCAGGGTGGTCGACCCCGTCGACTCGGCGCCCAGCACGACGATGCGCGCGGCGAGGTCGGCCCGCGTGGCGGGCGACAGTTCCGACCAGTGCGCGGCGAGATCCGCGCGGATCGCGGTACCCGAGACGGGGTTGATCACGCGACCGGGGTCGACCTGCACCCACTCGGCCCCCAGGCGCCGCGCGAGCTCCCCGCCGTAGTCGTCGGAGGTGAAGACGACGTCGGCGGGCTCGTCGAGCAGTCCCCCGATGGTCGCGGTGTGCGCGTCCCACGCGGTCTCGGAGGCGAAGTCGACGGGGGTGTCGTCGACGAGGTCGACCACGCGCACGCTCGGGTGCCCCTCGCGAATCCACGCGACCCTCCGCTCGAGCGGGATGTTCTCGACGGATGCCGCGATCACCTCGACCGTGACGCGGTCGCAGGCCCGCGCCGCCGAGCGGATCAGATGAGCGTGCCCGGCGTGGAAGGGGTAGAACTTGCCCACCACCACGCCGTGTCGGAACCGCCGCTCAGACACGTGCGTCCGCGGGCGCGGCGGCGGGGCTCTCCCGCATGACACGGGTCCATCCCCGCCATCCGCCGATGCACAGCACGATGAACAGGGCGTAGAGCGCGGCGATGATCCACAGTCCGGTCGCGATCGACAGGCCGACGAACGCGACGTCGACCGCGATCCACACGCCCCAGTTCTCGATCCACTTTCGGTTGAGCATGTACTGGGCGACGAGGCTGGCCGAGGTGGTCGCGGCATCCGCCACCGCCACCTGGGAGTCGGTGAAGGTCGCCAGCACCCACGTCAGCACGGCGGTGCCGACGATCGCCACGGCGATCAACCAGGGCACCGCTCGACGCGGTGTGCGGGCCACGTATCCGCGGTCGTGCTCGACGCCGCGCGTCCACCGGATCCACCCGTGCACGCCCAGCACGAGGTAGACCAGCTGCAGCGCGGCCGAGGCGTAGAGGCCCGCGGGGACGAACACCGCGAGGAAGACGACGTTGTTGGCGATGCCGATCGGATAGGTCCAGACGTTGCGCCGCGCGGCGAGCACCACGCACGCGGCACCCGTCGCGAACCCCAGGATCTGCATCCACTCGGCCAAGATCCACTCGATCACCCGTCGAGCCTAGGTGCCGCCGGCGCTACGGTCGTGCGGGGTCGATCGGCGCGAACGGGCGCAGGCTCTCGCGCGAGGTGAGTTTGGAGGCCACGAGCGACCCGGCCACGGCGAGGAAGATCGGCAGCAGCAGCGTGAACCCGGTGTTCGTGAACTCGATGATGAGCGCGATCGCCGTGAAGGGGGCGCGCATGTTCGAGGCGAGGAACGCGGATGCCGCGACGATCGCGAGCGCCGTGCCGTCGGCACCGGGCCACACGAACGCCCAGCCGGCCGCAGCGGCCGCACCGAGCGCGGCACCGATCGCGACCGACGGCTGCAGCGTGCCGCCGATCGCCCCCGAGCCGAGCGAGACGGTCGTCGCGACGTACTTCAGCACGGCGAGCGCGATGAGCAGCAGGGCCGGCTGCGACAGGTCGAAGCCGGCGGTGGCGAGAGCCCGACCGTTGCCGAGGACGAGCGGGAATGCGGCGCCGAGCGCGCCGACCGCGGTGAAGGCGAGGGGCAGGACGACCAGCAGCTTCCACCCCTGGGGGCGGAAGCGCGACAGCTTCTTCGTGATGGTCGCGAAGCTCGTGGCACCCCATCCCATGAGAGGGCCGATGAGCACGGCCGCGACGATCAGCGAGGCGTTCACTTCGAGCGATCCCACCGTGTACAGCGACCCGTCGCCGACGAGAGGGCGTGCGACGAGCGTCGCGACGGCGCTGACGGTCAGGGCGACCACGGCCGCACCCACGCTGAACTGCGCGAGGAGGATCTCGACGGCGAAGAGCGCACCGGCCAGGGGGACGTTGTAGACCGCGGCGAGACCCGCGCCCGCGGCCGATGCGATCAGGATGCGGCGCCACCGGGGGTCGAGGCCGAACCACCGCACGATCTTCGATCCGGCCATCGCCGACAGCTCGCGCGGGGCGACCTCCTTGCCGATCGAGGCGCCCATCGCGACCGACCCCACCTGGAGGACCGTGTCGACGAGGGTCTCCCACCACGGCATCCGGGCCCCGTCGACCCCCTGCTCGACCGTGGCGAGCGTGCGGCCGAAGCGGCGCAGCAGGTACCACCCGACGGCGGCGACCACACCGGCCCCGCCGACGGTGACGATGGGCAGCCACCACACCGACGGGTACGCCAGACCGTCGAGGAACGGACCCTCTTCGTGCCCCCACACGAGGTGCTCGAGGCTGTGCACGATCCACACCAGCAGCAGCACCGCGAGCCCCGTGGCGACTCCGGTGATGAGGGTGGCGATACCGAGGCGGAGGAGCGTTGCCAATCCCCCGCGGCGAGAGCGCACGGGAGAGGCGGGAGCGGCGGTCACCCGGCCACGCTAGTGGAGCCGTGTTTCGGAGTCGTCACGGCCCTCGGCTCGGGAGGGCGCGAACAGTAGGCTCGGAACCGTGACTTCCCGCGCCCCGCTCTCCCGCAAGCTGTCCGCCATCGCCGAGTCCGCGACCCTCAAGGTCGACGCCAAGGCCAAGGCCCTCCAGGCCGCCGGCCGACCGGTCATCTCGTACGCGGCCGGCGAGCCCGACTTCGCCACGCCCTCGTTCATCGTGGATGCCGCAGCGAAGGCGCTGCACGACCCGAAGAACTACCGCTACACCCCCGCCGCCGGTCTCCCCGTGCTGCGCGAGGCCATCGCCGCGAAGACCCTCCGCGACTCGGGCCTCGAGGTCGCGCCCTCGCAGGTCATCGTGACCAACGGCGGCAAGCAGTCGGTGTACCAGGCGTTCCAGACGGTGGTGAACCCCGGCGACGAGGTGCTGCTGCCCGCCCCCTACTGGACCACCTACCCCGAGGCCATCGCCCTCGCCGACGGCACGCCCGTCGAGGTGTTCGCCGGGGCCGACCAGGACTACAAGGTCACGGTCGCCCAGCTCGAGGCCGCGCGCACCGACAAGACCACGGTGCTGGTGTTCGTCTCGCCCTCGAACCCCACCGGATCGGTCTACACGCCCGAAGAGACCGCCGAGATCGGCCGTTGGGCCCTCGAGCACGGCATCTGGGTCATCACCGACGAGATCTACCAGAACCTCACCTACGAGGGCGTCAAGGCCGTCTCGATCGTCGAGGCCGTGCCCGAGCTCGCGGGACAGACCATCCTGGTCAACGGCGTGGCCAAGACCTACGCCATGACCGGGTGGCGCGTGGGCTGGATGGTCGGGCCGGCGGATGCCATGAAGCTCGCCGGCAACCTGCAGTCGCACCTGTCGAGCAACGTCAACAACGTCGCGCAGCTCGCCGCCGCCGCAGCGCTCACCGGCCCGCAGGACGAGGCCGAGCAGTTCCGCCTCGCCTTCGACCGCCGCCGTCAGCTGATCGTGTCGGAGCTGTCGAAGATCGACGGCGTCGAGGTGCCCAACCCGCTCGGCGCGTTCTACGTCTACCCCGACGTGCAGGGCCTGCTGAACCGCACCTGGGGCGGCGTCACGCCCACCACCTCGCTCGAGCTGTCCGACCTCATCCTCGAGCAGGCCGAGGTCGCCGTCGTTCCCGGCGAGGCCTTCGGCCCGAGCGGCTACCTGCGCCTGTCGTACGCCCTGGGCGACGACCAGCTGCTCGAGGGCATCCAGCGCCTCCAGCGCCTGTTCGCCTGACCTTCCACGTCCGTCGGGGCGGTCGCCGGGATTCCGGTGGCCGCCCCGCGGTCGTTCCGGGCGGGTCGCCCACGACCGTCGCGCGGACGCCACGGCCGACACGCCGTTCCGCGGCACCCACGACCGGCGTGTCGACGCCCGCATCCGCAGGACAGCACGCGGCCCGCGCGCGAGCGCCCGCGACCGTCGTGCGGACGCCACGGTCGACACGCCGACCCGCGGCACCGGCGACCGGCGTGTCGACGCCCGCATCCGCAGGACGGCACGCGGATGCCGCAACGGGCGGGGCTACAGCTCGACGTTGACCAGCACCGGCTCGGGCTGCAGCAGCAGGCCGAACTCGGCCTGCACGCGACTCTGCACGAAGCGCGCGAGCTCGGCGATCTCGGCCGCTGTCGCCTCTCCGCGATTGGTCAGGGCGAGCGTGTGCTTGGTCGAGAGCCCGGCGCGCGAGCGCGGGAAGCGGAAGCCGCGCGACAGACCGGCGTTCTCGATGAGCCAGGCCGCGCTCACCT
Source organism: Microbacterium sp. che218 (assembly GCF_040436305.1). Classification (NCBI taxonomy): domain Bacteria; kingdom Bacillati; phylum Actinomycetota; class Actinomycetes; order Micrococcales; family Microbacteriaceae; genus Microbacterium; species Microbacterium sp. che218. Next base: position 3,059,922 of record NZ_AP031501.1, on the reverse strand, counting down.
TGACCTGCCGCGACACCACGGGGGGCGGGGGCAGGATGCCGTCGAATGCGGCGAGCGGAATGACCGTCACCGGATCGAGCACCGGCGTCAGGGGCCACTTCGGGCACTCGGCCGGGAGGGTGCGGGCGAAGGCCTCCGAGACGATCGCGTTCTGGAAGAACGAGCCCGCGCTCCAGGTGTCGGGGTCTTCGGCGTCGAGCACCATGCCCTTGCGGGCGCGCGTGGCGAGCACGTGCTCGCGGATCCACCGCAGCGACACCGCCTGACCCGGTTCGAGACCGAGCGCTCCGCGCAGCTGGTCGCCCGCGATCGGTTGCTCTTCGGCACCGACGCGCTCGAGCTCGAGCGTCACCGACACGATGACCCCGGGCCGCTCGGGCTCCGACCCGTAGTGGTGCTTGAGCACCGAGGTGCGGAAGCCGAGTCCGAGATCGGATGCCGAGACGGTCGAGACCTCGCCCGTGGTGGCATCCAGCAGCTCGACCTCGACAAGGGTCTGCACGATCTCTTGGCCGTAGGCTCCGACGTTCTGCACGGGGGCGGCGCCGACGGTGCCGGGGATGCCCGACATCGCCTCGATGCCGGCGAACCCGCGCGCCACCGTTTCAGCGACCAGGGCGTCCCAGTCGTGCCCGGCCTGAACGCGCAGCCGCACCGTGCCCTCGTGCGAGCCCGGCAGCTCTTCGATGCCCGAGGTGCGGATGCGCACGACGGTGCCCTCGAACGGCTCGTCGCCGACGAACAGGTTCGAGCCGCCGCCGAGCACGAACCACGGCTCGCCCTCGGCCCAGACCTCGCGCAGGGTCGCGACGAGTTCGTCGGCCGACCGCGCTTCGATCAGGCGCGCGGGCGCACCACCGGTGCGCAGCGTGGTGAGCTGCGCGAGCGGAACGGATTCGACGTCGGGCATCAACCGAGCCGCACCCGCACCTGCGCCTTGCCGAGCACCGTCGTCTCGGCGAACGTGACGGTCAGGTCGATGCGGGCGGTCTCGTCGTCGACGGCTCCGACCTTCGCGCTGACGTGCAGGTCGGCCCCGGTCTCGGGGTCGACGACCACCGGGCGGGTGAAGCGCACGCCGTACTCGACGATGCGTCCGCTGTCGCCGAGGGCTTCGGCCAGTGTGCCCACGGCGATGCCCATCGTGAGCATGCCGTGAGCGAGCACGCCGGGGAGCCCGACGGCCGCGGCGACGTCGTCGCGGTAGTGGATGGGGTTGAAGTCGCCCGAGGCGCCGGCGTACCGCACGAGTGACTCACGGGTGAGGTGGACGGAGCGTTCGGCGACGACCTCGCCGACGGTGAACGGGCTCATGCGCCGGCCTCCCCTGCGAGCAGGACGCTCGTCGTCGTGACGACGTGGGCGCCGTCGGCATCCACGATCTCGGCCTCGCTCGTGATCATCGCGTTGCCGCCCATGGTGCGGATGCCGGTGACCGAGAGCGTCGCGACGAGCTCGTCGCCCGCGACGATGGGCCGCGTGTAGCGGAATCGCTGCTCGGCGTGCACGAGGCGCGACAGCTCGATCCCGGAGTCGGGGTCGCCGAGCAGCTGCTGCAGCGTGAGGTCTTGCACGACCATCGCGAAGGTCGGCGGAGCCACCACATCGGCGTACCCCAGGGCGCGCGCGGCCTCGGGGTCGGTGTGCTGCGGCGCGTCGGCGAAGACGGCGCGGGCGAACTCGCGCACCTTCTCTCGGCCGACCAGGTAGGGGGCGGTCGGCGCGAAGGCACGACCGACGAGTTCGGGGTTCACGGGCACCCGCTCAGTCTATCGAGCGGGTTCGCGCCGCCGCGGTGGATCAGCGCTGGTGGCGCCCGCGCACAGCCTTGACCGCCATCTGCGAGGCGATGAAGACGAGGAAGATCGCGAACAGCACGTTGCCCACGAACGGGTCGACGAACTTGGCGATGAGGGCTCCCACCGGGGTGGTGAGGCACGCCGCAACGCCGATGAACAGGGCTGCGCGTACGTCGACGTTGGAGCGGCGCAGGTTGCCGACCGTGCCCGAGATCGCCGTGGGGATCATCATGAGCAGCGACGTGCCCTTGGCGATGAGGTCGCTCGTGCCGAACAGCAGCAGCAGGGCGGGGACGACGATGATGCCCCCTCCGACGCCGAGCAGACCCGCCAGGATTCCGGTGATGACACCGAGCAGCGCGAGGCCCGGTCCGGTGATCCAGGTGAGCTCGAGTTCCGCGTCGCGCGAGGGGATCACGAAGAACAGGCTCACCATCACCACGACGAGGAACGCCACGAACGCCCAGCGCAGGGCGGTCTGCGACAGCTTGGGCAGAAGCCACGTGCCGATCTGGGCGCCGACCACGGCGAAGGCGGCCAGGATCAGGGCGGGGAGCCACGCGACGTGCCCGTCGATGGCGTAGGTGATGACACCGACGGATGCCGTGGGGACGATCGCGGCGAGCGAGGTTCCGGCACCGAGTCGCTGATCGAAGCCGAGGAGCAGCACGAGCAGGGGCACGATGACCGTGCCGCCACCCACGCCGAACAGTCCGGACATGAGACCGGCGAGGAGTCCGACGCCGATGCAGACGAGATACAGGCGGGCGGAGCGCGTGGGGCGGGTCTCGGGGATCACGCCGACAAGTCTTCCACCGTCCGGGCGGAGCGCGGACGTGGCGCCTCCCCGGAAACGAAAGCGGCCCCCGGTGGTCCGAAGCCGCGTCCACCGGGGGCCGTCGCCCTCACAGGTCAAGCAGGACGGTGACCCGAACACCGGACTGCGACCACTCGCGTGAGGGTGCGACAGGAATGACGATATGACCCCCGGTATCCGGGTCACGACCCATTGACTAAAGTATCTAGGACTGCTAGTTATTTAAGTTGCTGAAGGTTTGGTACCGCTCCCGGGAATGAGTCACCGGATGCCGCGGTTCCCCCCTGCATGACGACTGTAGGAATCATCGGAGCAGGCAACATCGGTTCGGCCCTGGCGAAGGGCTTCACGGGTCTCGGTTACGACGTGGTCATCGCCAATTCTCGGGGCCCCGAGACGCTGAGCGACCTCGTCGCCGAGGTCGGCGACAAGGCGCGCGCCGCCACGGCACAGGAGGCCGCGGAGGCCGGAGACATCGTCGTGGTGACGGTGCCGCTGAAGGCGATCGACGCCGTGCCCGTCGCCCCGCTCGTGGGCAAGACGGTGCTCGACACGAACAACTACTACTTCGAGCGCGACGGCCACATCGCCGAACTCGACCAGAAGAAGACCACCACCTCGCAGATGCTTCAGGAGCACCTGCCCCAATCGACCGTGGTGAAGGCCTTCAACCACATCCCCGCCGTCGACATCACGACCGACGGTTCCCCTGCCGGCACCGAGAACCGTCGCGCCCTGGCGACCTCGAGCGACTCCGACGAGGCCGTCGCCCTGGTCACGCGCATCTACGACGAGTTCGGCTTCGACACCGTCAACGTCGGCCCGCTGAGCGAGAGCTGGCGCGTCGAGCGCGACCAGCCCGCCTACGTGGTGCGCCAGAACCGCGACGAGCTCGAGAAGAACCTGGCCCGCGCCGAGCGCTGACCCGCACCCCTCAGGCAGACGAACGAACCCGGCCCCCGCTTCTGGCGGGAGGCCGGGTTCGTCGTCTGAGGTCGCGGGGCGTCAGAGCGCGGCGAGGGCCTGATCCACGTCGGCGACCAGGTCGTCGACCGACTCGATGCCGACCGACAGACGCACGATCGTCTCGGGCACCGCGAGCTCCGTGCCGCGGACGGAGGCGTGCGTCATGGCATCCGGGTAGTTCACGAGCGACTCCACGCCACCGAGCGACTCGGCGAGGGTGAACAGGCGGGTCGACTCCGCGAAGCGGCGGGCCGCCGCGCCGTCGGCCAGCTCCAGCGACACGATGCCGCCGAACCCGCTCATCTGCCGTGCCGCCAGCTCGTGACCGGGGTGCGAGGGCAGGCCCGGGTAGTACACCTTCGCGACGCGGTCGTGGGCGAGCAGGTGCTCGGCCACCGCCTGCGCGTTGGAGCTGTGCCGCTGCATGCGCACCGCGAGGGTCTTGATGCCGCGCGTGGTCAGGTAGGCGTCGAACGGTCCCGACACCGCGCCCGCGGCGAACTGCAGGAACTGCACCTTCTCGGCGAGGTCGGCGTCGGCGAACGCCAGCGCGCCACCCACGACGTCGCTGTGGCCGCCCAGGTACTTCGTCGCCGAGTGCACCACGACGTCGGCGCCGAGCGACAGCGGCCGCTGCAGAGCCGGCGAGGCGAAGGTGTTGTCCACCACGACGAGGGCGCCCGCGGCGTGGCCGAGGGCGGCGAGGCCGGCGATGTCGGTGATGCGCAGCATCGGGTTGCTCGGCGTCTCGACCCAGACCATGCGCGGCGCGCGCTCCTCGATGGCGGATGCCACGGCGTCCAGGTCGCTCATGTCGACCACGCGCAGCTTGACGCCCCAGGGGCCGAGCACCCGGGCCAGCAGGCGATAGGTGCCGCCGTACACGTCGTTGCCGAGCAGCACCTCGTCGCCGGGCACGAGGGCGGCGCGCAGCAGCGCGTCTTCACCGGCCAGGCCCGACGCGAACGACAGGGCGCGCGCACCACCCTCGAGAGCCGCGATCTGCGTCTCGAGAGCCGTCCGGGTCGGGTTGCCGCTGCGGCCGTACTCGTACCCGCCTCGAAGGCCGCCGATGCCGTCCTGGGCGTAGGTCGTCGAGACGTGGATCGGCGGGATGACCGCGCCGGTGGCCTCATCGGGCTCTTGACCTGCGTGGACGGCGAGGCTGTCGAAACCGCGGGCGGCGTCGTGGGTGCTCATGCGGAGTGCTCCTGGGTGGGGGTGGGAAGAACGGATGCCGCGGCAGACACGTCGTAGCCGCGCGCGGTCATCCAGTCGTCGTCGAAGATCTTGCTGAGGTAGCCGCGGCCGTGATCGGGCAGAACCACGACGACCACGGCATCCGCCGGCAGCTCCCGCGCGACGCGCAGCGCGCCGACGACGGCCATTCCGCTGGAGCCGCCGACGAGCAACCCCTCCTCGCGGGCGAGGCGTCGGGTCATCGCGAACGACTCCGCATCGGAGACGCGCTCGTAGCCGTCGACGAGGGTGGGGTCGAAGGCCGCCGGCCAGAAGTCCTCGCCGACGCCCTCGACGTCGTAGCCGTGGATGTCGTCGCCCGAGTAGATCGAGCCCTCGGGGTCGACCCCGACGATGCGCACCGACGAGCCGGCGACCTCGCGGAGGTATCGGCCGGTGCCGGTGATCGTGCCGCCCGTGCCGACGCCGGCGACGAAATGCGTGAGCCGCCCCTCGGTGTCGCGCCAGATCTCGGGACCGGTGGTCTCGTAGTGGCTGCGCGGGCCGTTCGGATTGGCGTACTGGTTGGGCTTGAAGGCCCCGGGGATCTCGCGCACCAGGCGGTCGGAGACGCTGTAGTACGAGTTCGGGTCGTGGGGCTCGACGTTCGTGGGGGTCACCACGACCTCCGCGCCGTAGGCCCGCAGCACCGCGCGCTTGTCTTCGGCGACCTTGTCGGGCACGACGAAGACGCAGCGGTACCCGCGCTGCTGCGCGATGAGGGCGAGGCCGACGCCGGTGTTGCCGCTAGTGGGCTCGACGATCACGCCGCCCGGCTGCAGCAGGCCGTCGCGCTCCGCGGCATCGACGATGTTCGCGGCGATGCGGTCTTTGGCGGATCCGCCGGGGTTGAAGTACTCGATCTTCGCGAGCACCGTGGCGGCGATGCCGTCGGTGACGCGCGAGAGGCGGACGAGGGGGGTGTTGCCGACGAGGTCGGCGACGCTCTGGGCGTAACGCACGGTGGGGTCCTGTGGGATCGGTGCGCCGGGACGGCGCGGCTGACGGGGTCGTCGAAAGAGAACGCGAAGGCGTTCAGCGACAACAGCGACAGGTCAGCACGCGGTCAGCATACCCGAGCCGGCGGTTCATGACACGGCGCCGAGAAACTCGTCGAAACTCTGCGCCGGTCGCCCCGTCACCGTCTCGACATCGGACGACACCGCCGCGAGATCTCCGCTGGCGATGGCGGTGTAGGTGCTGACCCACGCGTCGACCTGCCAGCGCGGCGCGCCGTAGCCCGCGCGCGAGGCGTAGGCCTCGTCGACGGTCTCGTCGTGGAAGCGCACGGGGTTGCCGCGGACGGCCGAGATCTTCTCGGCCACCTCGGCCAGGGTCAGCGCCTCGGGGCCGGTGAGGTCGTAGGCGGTGCCGGCGTGGGCGGCCGGGTCGAGGAGCACCGACACCGCGGTCGCGGCGACGTCGGAGCGCGAGACGAGCGAGCAGCGTCCCTTGCCGGCGGGGCCGCGGATCACCCCGTCGTCGCCGGCGAAGAGCTCCATCATGTCCATGTAGAAGTTGTCGCGCAGGAACGTCCACGACATGCCCGACGCCCGGATGATCTCCTCCGTGGCGGCGTGGTCGCGCCCGAGCGTGAACACCGCGTCGGGCGCCGCCGCGAGGAACGAGGTGTAGACGATCGAGCGCACCCCTGCCGAGGCCGCGGCCTCGACGAAGGTGCGGTGGTGCTCCACGCGGTCCGACGTCTCCGAGGCCGACACCATGAACAACGTCTCGACGCCCTCGAGGGCCGCGCGCGCGGCATCCGCATCGGAGTAGCGGGCGACGTGCACGTCGGCGTCGGGCAGGTCGGGGGCGCGCGTCGCGTCGCGCACGATCAGACGCTGACGGATGCCGCGGGCGGCGAGGTCGCGCGCGACCCGCCCTCCGACGGAGCCGGTGGAACCGGTGACGGCGATGACGGGCGGCGTGGACATGCGGCCTCCGGGGACGAGGGGACGGTGATCCCAGCGTAAGCCGCCGCGCCCCGGTCGGGCCCGGATCCGCTCAGGAGGCGGGAGCGACCAGTCGCGACACGCGCACGCGCACCGACGAGGGCACGTCGTCTCCCCCGGCGGCGCGGGCCGCGGCAGCCACCGACGCCGCGACCTCCGCCGCGTCGTCGTCGAGCGACACCCCGATGCACACGGTGATCGCCCGCGCTCCGCCGGCCTCGTCGACCGCGGCGAGCGACCCTTCGACGTCGGTGACGTGCTCGTAGGCTCGAGCCACGACGGGGCGCGCCGAATAGCACTCGCGCACGCCCTGCACCGCCGTCACCGCCAGGTCGATGCGCGGAGCGAGTTCCGCGGCGCTGATGCTGGTCATCACTCTTCCCCCTCGTCGATGTGCACGTCGCCGACGGTGACGTCCACTCGTCCGACCCTCAGGTCGCCCTGCCTGTCGATGGCCGAACGAATGCCGTCGCGCATCTCGTCGACGGCCTCGGTCATCGCGCGACCGAAGCGCACGCTCACCGTGACGGTCACGTCGAGCGGAGCGTCGGGCTCGGGCTGGTCGAGGCGCACGCGTCCGACCAGCAGTCCCTCGATACGGTCGCCGACCGTGCGGATGAGCTCGTAGAGCGCACCCTCCGTCACGACCAGTTCGGTTCCGTCGTCGGTGCGCGCCAGGGGGATGTCGCGGCCGGCTCGGAATTCGCGCATGACCTCGTGCATGATGCTGTCGTACCAGGACTCGGCGATCGGTTCGCTCGCCTGTTCGTCGACGATCTCGCGCGACAGTCGTCCCATGCGCTCCATCGACGCCAGGATCGCCTGGCACTCGGCATTGCGCTCGATCGCGGGGATGCGGGGGGTGCGTCCGCGGTCGAGATACGCGGAGAGGTCTTCGAGGGAGTAGCCCGACCCCCCGATGTCGTCGTCGTGCTCGCTCATCCGGGTCACCTCCACTCCTGCATTCGTTCCAACACGGTCTTGCGGGCCCGAGCCAGTCGACCGCGCACGGTCGCCGCGGATTCTCCGACCTCGACGGCGATCTCGTCGTAGCTGTGGCCGCCGACCTCGCGCAGCACCCACACCACGCGGAGGTCTTCGGGGAGCTCGGCCAGCACCTTCTTCAACGCATCCATCTGCGACGACGCCACGACCGAACGCTCCGGATCGTCGCGGCCGGACACCATCTCCTCGTCGATCTCCTCCGAGATCTTCCGGGAGCGCAGTCGATCGGTCGCTTTGCGCGACACGATCGTCGTGAGCCAGCTTCGCACCTTCTCGGGTTCGGTGAGGTCGGGCAGACGCCGCCACGCCGTGATCAGGGCCTCCTGCACGCAGTCGTCGGCGTCGGCGCGCGAGCCGGTCAAACGCGTGGCGAAGGCCACCAGAAAGGGAGCATGCCTTCGCACCAGCACGCCGAAGGCGAGGTGGTCGCCATCGGCCGCGCGCGATGCGAGGAACGCATCGGTGGCGGAGGACAGAGAGGGCATTACGGTTCCTGTCGGTGCGCGTTCGGGATCGGGCCGTGGGCATAGCGAAACACCCCGGGCCGAAAGGGGCCCGACATCTTGACGAACGCGCCGCGGCGTGGCAGGGCGCCGGGGCCTCCCGTCAACCCGCGGGCCGATGTCGGAGGGCGCCGCTATCGTCGTCGCCACCCCACGATCCCCGGAGGACTCCCATGCGCATCGCCCTCACCGGCTCATCCGGCAAGCTCGGCACCGTCGTCGCCCGCGAACTGCGCGCCGCCGGTCACGACGTCATCGGCCTCGACGTCCGCGGCGAGCGCGGCCCCGGCTTCGTCCAGGTCGAGCTCACCGACTACGGCCAGGTGATCGACGCCCTCGCCGGCGTGAACGACCAGCACGACGGTTTCGACGCGCTCGTGCACCTCGGGGCGATCCCGGCCCCCGGCATCCGCTCCGACGTCGCGACCTTCCACAACAACATGACGAGCACCTTCAACGTGTTCTGGGCGGCCGTGCGACTCGGCATCCGCAAGATCGTCTACGCCTCGAGCGAGACGGTGCTCGGTCTCCCGTTCGACGCACCGCCGCCGTACATCCCCGTTGACGAGGAGTATCCGCCGCGCCCCGAGTCGGTGTACTCGCTGGTCAAGACACTCGAAGAGCGCATGGCGGCCGAGCTGGTGCGCTGGCACCCCGACCTCTCGATCACGGCGTTGCGCTTCTCGAACGTCATGGTGCCCGAGGACTACGCCGAGTTCCCGTTCGACGACGACGCCCGCACGCGCAAGTGGAACCTGTGGGGCTACATCGACGCCCGCGACGGCGCCCAGGCGATCGAGCGTGCGCTCGAGACCGCGCCCGCCGGGTTCGACACCTTCATCATCGCGGCGGCCGACACCGTCATGACCCGGTCGAACGCCGATCTCGTGGCCGAAGTGTTCCCCGACGTCGAGACGCGCGGCGACCTCGACGACACCCGCACGCTGCTGTCGATCGACAAGGCCCGACGGCTGCTCGGCTACGACCCGCAGCACTCGTGGCGGGACGAACGATGAGCGAGCACGCCTCCGACGAGCCCGTCATCCCGCTTCCGACCGCCCAAGAGAAAGAAGTCAATTTCCTCGCGCGCAGCGGAGCGGTGGTGACCCTCCGCCTCATCGACACGGGCCGGTTCGAGCTCAAGCTCGACACCCGCGGCGACTACACCGCCGAACTGCGCCACGACGGTGAGACGTTCGAGGTGATCCCCGCGCCCGGCGTTCACGCGCTGGGCGGAAAGGGCCTCACCGCGACCGAGCTGTACGAGGGATTCTGACGAGGGTTCCACCCACGGGCGCAAGCCCGTGCGCCCCGTCGTCCCCGAGCGATTGACTGGGGTCCTCGACCCGCCCGGAGGATCACCGTGAACCACGACGCCGACACCTACGACATCGCCGTGATCGGAGCCGGACCCGCGGGCACCGCCGCGGCCCTACGCGCGGCCGAGCTCGGCGCCTCGGTGGTGGTGCTCGAGGCCGGACGCGTCGGCGGCACCTGCGTCAACACCGGCTGCGTTCCGACACGCGTGCTCGCCAAGGCCGCGCGGCTGATGCGCGAGACGCGCTCCGCCGACGACTACGGCATCGTCGTGAACGAACCGCGCATCGATTGGGCCGCCGTCGTGAATCGCGTCCACGAGCGGGTGGATGCCGTGCGCTCCATCAAGCGCGAGGCCGAGCGTTTCGCCGCGGCCGGCGTCGACCTGGTGCACGAAGGTCGCGCGCGCTTCGCGGACGATCACACCCTGGTCCTCGACAGCGGACGCCGGATCCGGGCGGAGTCGATCCTGGTGTGCGTCGGCGGTCACTCGCGGCGTCTGCCGGTCCCGGGCGCCGAGCTGGCGACCGTGCCCGAGGACGTGCTGTCGCTCACCGCGCTCCCCCGCCGCGTCGCCGTCATCGGCGCCGGCAACACCGGCGCGCAGCTGGTGACCGTGTTCCGTTCGTTCGGGTCGGAGGTCACGCTGCTCGACGTCGCGCCGCGTGTGCTCATGGCATCCGACGCCCGCATCTCCGAGGTCATCGCGTCGTCGTTCCGCGCGAACGGCGTCGACGTGCGCACCGGGATCGACACGGTCGACAGCCTCGAGCAGTCCTCCGACGGAGCCATCACGCTCGCGTGGAGAGAAGACGGCGACACCCGCGCGACCGAAGTCGACGTGGTCATCATGGCCACCGGCTGGCCGGCCGATGTCGAAGACCTCGGCCTCGAGAACGCCGGGGTCGAGGTCGTACGCTCCGCGATCCCCGTCGACCGGTACTTCCGCACGATGGTCCCGCACATCCTCGCCGTCGGCGACGCCAACGGACGCGACATGCTGGTGCAGGCCGCGCAGTTCGAGGGCGAGGCGGCGGCCGAGAACGCCGTGCTCGGGGCGAACAGGCGAACGCCGCACCACCTGCTCCCCGCCGGTGGGTTCACCGACCCCGACTACGCGGGCGTCGGCCTCACCGAGGAGCAGGCGCGCGACCGCGACCCCTCGTGCGTGGTCGCGACCGTGCGCTTCGCCGACCTCGACCGGGCCGTGATCGACGACCGCGAGAACGGCTTCCTCATGCTCATCGCCGACCGCCGGCGCGAGCTCGTGCTCGGTGCCCACGCGGTGGGCGAGAACGCGGTCGAAGTGATCCAGTCGGTGACCACGGCGATGGCCGCGGGCATCGATGTGGCGACCCTCGCGGGGGTGCGCTTCGCGTATCCGACCTACAGCGCGGTCATCGGCAACGCGGCGCGTGCGCTTCTGCACGCGGACTCCCCCGCCCTGCTGGAGTGACACACTGACATCGTGAGCATCGCCGATTCCGCCACGACCTCGGGCGCTCCCGCGCGCCGCGGGCGGCCCGGATACGACCGCGAAGGCCTGCTGGCCGTGGCCGTGCAGCTGTTCAACGAGCAGGGCTACGACGCCACGAGCGTGGCCGACCTCGCCAAGCGGCTCGGGCTGACGAAGTCGGCGTTGTACCACCACTTCTCCTCGAAGGAGGAGCTGCTCGCGGTCGCCCTCGAGGCGGCCCTGGGCGGACTCGAAGCCGTGCTCGACGAGCCCGGCGCGAGAGAGGGCGCGGCATCGGACCGCCTGCGTCACGTGCTCACCGGCGCGACAGACGTGCTGGTGGCGCAGCTGCCCGCCGTCACGCTCCTGCTGCGGGTGCGCGGCAACAGCGCCGTGGAGCAGGCCGCGCTCGAGCGGCGGCGCGTCTTCGACCACCGCGTCACCGGGCTGGTCGCCGAAGCCCAGGCCGAGGGCAGCGTGCGCGACGACGTCGACGCCGCCGTCGCCGCACGTCTGCTGTTCGGCATGATCAACTCGGTCGTCGAGTGGTACCGCCCCGGGGGCAGCGTCGACGGCGATCGCCTCGGGGCCGACATCGTGCGCATCGCCCTCGACGGCCTGCGCACCGCCTGACCCGGCGCCCTCTCATCGCGCGTGCTCCCACGACGCGACGACGGGGCCCCGCGCCGTGCGCAGGGGCCCCTCCTCGGCATCCGGGATCACGCCCGCAGATCGACGCCCTTCGGCTCCTTGATGAGCGAGACCGCGCCGAGCGAGATGAGCGCGGCGACCGCGATGTAGACGCCGATCGTCCACGAAGCGCCGGTCGAGCGCAGCAGGGCCTCGGCGATCATCGGGGCGAAGGCGCCGCCCATGATCGCTCCGAGCGCGTAGCCGATCGAGACGCCCGAGTACCGCACGTTCGCGGGGAACATCTCGGCGTACAGCGCCGCCTGCGGTCCGTACGACAGGCCGAGGCCGAGCGTCATCACGAACAGGGCGACGAAATACCAGACGATGTTCGCGGTGTCGATCAGGAACCACATCGGCACGGCCCACACGGCCAGCAGCAGGTAGCCGAGCTGGAAGGTGCGCACGCGCCCGAGGCGGTCCGAGAGCCGGCCGCCCCACAGGGTGAAGCCGAGCCAGCCGAAGGATGCGAGGGTCGTGGCGAGCAGCACGGTGGGGCGATCCATGCCCAACGCCGTGACGGAGTAGGTCGCGAAGAACGCGATGAGCAGGTAGCCCGCGGCGTTGTTGCCGATGAAGACGAACGCCGTCAGGGCGACCTGGCGCCAGTTCTTGAGGAACAGCTGACCGAGAGGGGCCGACGACTCCTTGCGGCGGCGTACGAGGTCTTCGAACACGGGGCTCTCCTCCACCGCGCGGCGGATGACGTATCCGACGACGATGAGCACGATCGAGAAGAGGAACGGCACGCGCCAGCCCCACGCGAGGAAGGCCTCGGCCGACATCGACGAGGTGAGGATCCACAACGTCGCGGTGGCGAGGATCATGCCGACCGGAACACCGATCTGCGGGTACGCGCCGAAGTAGCCGCGGCGGTTGACCGGGGCGTGCTCGACCGAGAGCAGGGCCGCACCACCCCACTCGCCACCGGCCGAGAAGCCCTGCAGCACGCGCAGGAGGATGAGCAGGATGGGGGCGGCCACGCCGATCGCGGCGTAGGTCGGCAGCACGCCGATGAGGGCCGTCGACACGCCCATCATGATGAGTGTGAGCACGAGCATCTTCTTGCGGCCGAGACGGTCGCCGAGCCGGCCGGCCACGACGGCGCCGAGCGGGCGGAAGAGGAACGAGATGCCGATCGTCGCGAACGACAGCACCTGCGCGATGGCCGGATCGGTCTGGGCGAGAGGGGCGAGGAACAGCGGCGCGAGCACGAGCCCCGCCGCCTGGGCGTAGATGAAGAAGTCGTACCACTCGATCGAGGTGCCCACGAGGGTGCCGGCGAGAACGCGCCGTTCCTCTCGCGAGAGGCCTGCGGTGGCACGGGTGGATGCCGGGGCGTGGGTGGTGGCCATGAGAACTCCGTCGTTCTGTGGTCAGGGCGGTGGATCTCGATCGAACCTGTTACCGACCGAGCGTTCAGTAATAGTGTCAGAGCCGGACGCGCTCGACAAGAGCGCACGAGCCAGCTGCGCGCGAGCGCGACGGAAGGAGCAGCCATGCCGCTGTGGAGCATCGTCCCCGGAGCACTCGACGAGCGCCTCGGCATCACCGTCACCGAGCAGTCGGCCGACCGGGTCGCAGCTTCGATGCCGGTGGAGGGCAACACGCAGTCGCTCGGGCGCCTGCACGGCGGGGCGACCGCCGCCCTCGCCGAGGCCGTCGGCTCGTGGGCGGCCATGATCCATGCGTCGGGCTACGACAAGGTCTGCGTCGGGGTCGACCTCAACATCACGCACCACCGCGGCGCACGTGACGGGCGGATCCACGCCGTCGCCACGGCGGCGCACCGGGGCCGACGTCTCGCGACCTACGACGTCCACGTCACCGACGACGACGGCAGGCCGATCGCGACGGCGCGCATCACGAACCTGCTCGTCGACCCCGACGCGCAGAGCTAGCCGAACGACGCAATCCGCGACGCGCGACGCGGGGAGAGACACCGCGACTCTGACATCCTGGATCGCATGACGGGTATCCGAGGGGTTGCGCCACCCCCATGCGGCGCAACCCCTCGCCCGTCGTCGTCAGACCCGAACATCGGACGACGGGCGTGCGGGTGCCCTCTCGAAGCCGGAGACGGCACCCACCCCCACCAGTGCTGTGTCACCCCCGCCGCATTCCTTACACCGGGGTCGAAAAGTTTTTTCCGCGGCTCCGCCGTAAGGTATGCCGCCCTGGCGACACAGCCCGGGTACGAGCACGAGGACAGACGGCGGTGACGGACGACGCGGGCTTCGTGGCGCTCTTCCGTGAGCACTACAACGCGGTCAGACGGTTCATCGAGCGACGCGTGTCGGATCGCGAGGCCGCTGACGACCTCACGATGGAGTGCTTCGAGATCGCGTGGCGCAAGCGCGATCCGCGAGAGCCGTTCGGGTTGCCGTGGCTGTACCGCACGGCACGCAACCTCATCGCGAACGAGTACCGACGACGAGACAGGGAGGGGGCACTGTGGACGCACATCGAAGACCAGGTGCGCACTCTCTCGAGCTCGTCGGAGGGCGAGATGATCGAGCGTCTGGTCGATGCGATCCGCGACCTTTCCGAACGCGAGCGCGAGATCCTCTGGCTCACGTACTGGGAGGAACTCTCGGCGGCCGAGGTGGGGATCGTCGTCGGCGCCAGCGCGGGGACCGTCTGGACCCGGTTGAACCGCGTGCGGGCGAAACTCCGGCCCCTGCTCGAAGGGACCGCCGTCTCCGCGGAGGAGGTGTTCGATGACCGACGATGATCTGACCCGCGCTCTGCAGCGCCTCGATCCGGCGCTCACCCCCCTCGACGCCCCGATCCCGCTCGACGCCGAACGTCGGGCCCGTGCCTTCGCCGCGTCCGCGCAGAAGACGCGCCGTCGGCCGGCCCTCGTCACGTGGGGCTCCGCCGCCGCGGTCGTCGTGCTCGTGCTGGCGATCGTGACCGGAGTTTTGTGGATGCCGAGTTCGCCGGCATCCGCCCTCACTCCTCAGCCCCTGGCGTTCACCGTGATCTCCGACGACGTCTCGCAGGTGATCGCACAGGCGCGGCAACGCCTGACCGACGGCACCGGACCCGCCGAGCCCGAGCGCCGCTCGCTCTCCCTCGGCTGGTACTTCAGCGGGTCGCCCGACGAGGCCGAGGCGACGGTGTTCCGCCGCGAGTGGGTCGACGTCCGGTGGAACGCCGACCTGTCCGGGTCGGTCGTGACGACCGCCGCCGAGGCGACGAACGCGGCGGGCGACACGGTCCCGGCCGGAGAACCGACGCCCGGCACGGTCGTGGGCGACCTGACCTTCGTGCAGAACCAGTTCGCGCCCCTCTCCCCCACCCCACCCGAGCCGACGGTCGACGCCATGCGGGCACTGGTGCTCACCTCGACGGGCGCCGGCGACCAGTTGACGGCGGGCGATGCGATGCTCGGGGCACGCGCCCTGCTCGGCGAGTGGACGCTCACCGGTCCGCAGCAGGCGGCCCTGCTCGAGGTCGTCGGCCAAGCCCCCGGACTCCGCGTGGTCGGAACGGCGTTCGACCGCCTCGGCCGCCCCGTCGTCGGTCTCGCCGCGGTGCCGTCGGGGCTGACCACGTCGGAGTCGACCCTGCTGCTGTCGGCCGACACGGGGCGCATCGTCGGGTTCGAATCGGCACTCCTCGCCGACAGCGAGACCTTGAAGCTGCCCGCGGGGTCGATCACCGATTACACCCTCTGGGATGTCCTCGACAGGAAGGCGGACACCGAATGACCAGCCCCGACCAGCTGCACCCCGACATCGCCGCAGCGCTCCAAGAGACCCCGGGCGGCGTCGTCATCGACTCCCATCACGCCGAATGGCCCGAGCTGGGCATGACCATGGACGTCCCCTCCGGCACCGAGCGGGCGGTCGGAAGCTGCGCCGACGGCAACGTCTGCGCCTTCAGCGGATCGAGCCTGTCGGGCACGCGCGTGTCGTTCTCGACGTGCGGCACTTACTCCCCCGGCATCACGGTGCGCTCGATCGCCGACGCGCGATCCTCGGGCTACGTCCAGGCGCGCTCGTCGTTGGGCTCGGTGCTGGCTACGGCGATCGCCACCTCGTGGGCGAACGTCTCGGGCACGGTCGCGACGCTGAACTGCGTGCCCTGAGCGCAGCTCACCGCCAGGGGCGCTCCGAGCGCCGGCGCCAGTAGTCGTCGGGATCGGTCGCGAGGTCGCCCGGCGCTTCGATCGGGCGTGCCTGCACCCCGCGGCGCAGGTGTGCGGCCGTCGTCGCTCCGCTGAGCACGATGTCGGCCCAGGGCTGCGCCCGTGCGGCGCCGAGGGCGAACACGTCGGGCGAGAGTCCGGATGCCAGGCGGTCGAGGCGGCTGCCCGGCTCGGCGCGCGCGAGCTCGCCGTTGGCGAGAGCCTCCTTCACCACCACCGTCCAGCCGTCGTCGTGGGCCGTGTGCAGGGCCGGTGCGACCGAGGTCTCGAGCAGGTTCCACGTCGACTGCACCACCGAGAACGGGTGCGCGTCGACCGCGAGGGCGGCGTGGATCACCTCGCCCTGGTGCGGCCCGCTCGTCGACAGGCCGACGCGGACGCCGCGGTCGCGCAGGGCGCGCAGCCGGTCGAGCAGGACGGCATCCGACAGCGCGGGACTGTCGGGGGTCACCGAATGGATGAGGGAGAAATCCGGAGCCGAGCCCAGCGCCGCGAGCGTCTCGGGCCACTGCCGGTCGAACATGGCGACCGAATGCTCCTTGCGCTCGTGCACCGCGGCATCCATCCGCCATCCGCCGACGTAGGCGTAGCCCCACTTCGAACCGATCGTCAGCGCGGCGCGACGCTCCGGATGCCGTGCCAGCCACGACCCGAGGAACTCCTCCGCGCGCCCGTACGACCGGGCCGCGTCGACGGAGCGGATGCCGAGATCCCACGCCTCGTCGAGCAGCGCATGCGCCCGGTCGCGCATCGCCTCGATCGAGCGCGAGGCCGGATCGCCGAGATCCTCGTCGCGGGCCGTGGTGATGTAGGCGGGGCGGCCGACGGCGGCGAGGCCGAGACCGAGGCGGGCGACGTGCATGCTCCGACGCTAGCGGCGGGGAACACGACACGACAGCGCGCGGTTGCACCCGCCATGACCTTGCGCGACCCGTATGCCGACGACCGGCAGCCGATCTGCCCGGCGTGCGGGGTGACGATGCATCCGCTGCTCGACGAGCAGGTCACCGCCGACGAGTGCCGCGAGTGCGGGTTCCAGGTCGACTGGGCGGCACCGGATGCCGCGCGGTCCGACGACGACCGCGGCTACCGCGACCGCTGGGCCGACGAGAGCTGAGGCCCCGACCCCCGCGGCGTCAGCGTCCCGACGCCGGCACCACCAGGTCGAACTCGGCGTCGAGCGCCGCGATCTCCGCTTCGGCCGCGGCGACCGCACGGGCCTGCTCCGCGGCGGGAAGCCACGACGCCTCGAACGAGGCGACGGCCATGCGGCGCACCTGGTCGGCGGTGGCGCCGATCTGCTCCGAGACGATGCGGTATTCGGATGCCAACGTGGTGGGGAACATTCCGGGGTCGTCGGAGCACGGGATGACGTTGAGACCCGCGTCGAGCATCGCCGAGATCGACGCGCGTCGCCACGGCCGCCACGACCGGCGCGAGGTGGTGGAGGCGACGGTGAAGGCGACCTGCTGGTCGCGCAGACGCGCGACGACCTCGTCGTCTTCGAGCACGTAGTAGCCGTGGTCGATCCGGTCGCAGCCCAGCTCGTCGAGACACGTGATCGTGTTGACGGCGGTGGGGGCGTGCTCCGACGAGTGGGCCGTGCGGCCGAGGCCCGCCTCGCCGGCGAGCCGGTACGCGTCGACGAAACGCTCGGGGGGACCTGCGGTCTCGAGGTTGTCGAGGCCGATGCCGGCGACGTAGGGGTGCGGGTTGTCGACGACGCGGCGCACGACCTCGAGGGCTTCGTCGCCGCTGCGGCTGCGGTCGATGCCCTGGATCATGAGCCCCGTCATGCCGAAGTCGCGCTCGGCACGGCGGATGCCCTCGGCGTAGGCCTCGACCGCGCCCGAGTAGCCCAGCGAGGCGAGATGCGGCGGGAGCGCATCGAAGAAGAGCTCGAGGTGACGGGTACCGCTGAGGCGGTGGGCGTCTTCGAAGGCCTCGTAGACGATGCGGGTCAGATCGTCGGCGTCGCGCAGCACCTCGACCACCCAGTTCGACACCTGGAACAGCGAGTACGACACGGCGGGCTCATCGGCGCCGCGCTCTTGAGGCACGGGGATGCGGGTGTGGCGGTACAGGGCGGGATCCGGCGGCAGCGAGTTGATGTCGGCGAAGATGCGCTCGGGGTCGGCCGGCAGGGCGAGCGACTCCCGTCGCGCCAGCTCGGCGAACGTCGCGGGGCGCACCGTACCGATGAGGTGGCAGTGCAGATCGGCCTTGGGCAGGCGGTGGAGGTACGCGGCGGGCAGGGGCTGTGCGGACATGGTGGAGCCGTTCGTGCGTGGTGGAGCGGAGGATACCCGGCCACCGAGCGGGGGGAACTCGGTGGCCGGGCGGGGCGGCCGCCCGGCGTGGGGCACGGACGACCGGTCGGGGGGTCAGCGCGAGGTGACCTCACGGGCGAAGCGTTCGACCCACTGACCGCGGTTGGGGAGGATCTCGGCCGGGTCGAGCGTCGAGTAGCCGGCGGCGACCGGGTCGGCGGCGATGTCGCCGACGACGGCGGTGATCTCGGCCGGGATCTCGGCGTCGAGGGCGACGGGCAGGTCGCCGACGATCTTGGCCGACTGGCTCTGGGCCTCGGTGGAGAGCAGGTAGTCGACGAAGGCGTAGGCGCCCTCGACGTTCGGTGCCCCCGCGGGGATCATGGCGCGGTTGGTGGCCATGTAGCGACCCTCGGTCGGCGCGGTCCACGCGACCGGCTCGCCCGAGGCGATCAGGGTGGTCGCGAACCCGCTGAGCGCGTCGGCGGCGACGATCTCGCCCTGCGTGAGCAGGTTGGTCACCTCGGTCGACGACGAGTAGAACTGCAGGATGCCGGGGGCCCAGCCGCCGATGGTCGAGTAGGCCGTGTCGATGTCGAACGGTCCGCTGCCGAACGCGTCGGCGACGCCCGAGACGGCGAGCTGACCGGCGGTGACCGAGATGTCGGGGAACGCCAGGCGACCGCTGAGGGCGGGGTCGGCGTAGAGCGACCAGTCGGCGGCCTGCGCCGCGGTGACCTCTCCGGTGTTGTAGATCGTGCCGTTGAGCTGGTAGCTGTACGCGGGGCCGTCGAAGCCCTCCTCGACGGCGAAGTCGGCGATGTTCGCCAGGTTGGGCACGTTCGACTCGTCGAACGACTGGAACAGGTCTTTCTCCTGCCCGGATGCCGCGAAGGTGTCGGAGATCAGCATCACGTCGATGCCGGGATCCCCTGCGGCCAGCTGCAGCTGCGACAGACGGTCGGCGTTGCTGCCGGTCTCGACCTCGACCTTGATCCCGGTCTTCGCGGTGAAGGGGTCGATGACGGCCTTCTGGAACTCCTCGACGCCGAACGGGAAGGTGCTGACGACGATCGTGTCGCTCGCCGCGGCGTCGCCGCCACCGGAGGAGCCGGAGCATCCCGTGGCGATGAGCGCGGTGGCGACGAAGACGGACGAGGCCGCGAGGATGCGGCGGGGGGTGCGGTTCATGCGGTGTCCTCTCGAACGGCGGGCGGGGCCGGCCGACGTGTGCGGTGGGGCGGGGCGGGTGGAGCAGGCAGGGGATGCGCGCGGATCAGGCCGCGAGCCGGATGAGTCGGGCGGCGGGCGCCGAGACGGTGACGTTCTGACCCGGGCGGGCCGTGACGTCTTCGTCACGGACGTCGGCGACCAGGCGGACCGTCTCTCCGGCGCGGTCGACGGTCTCGACGGTGACGAGGCGATCGACGCCGCGGTACGCCACGTCGGTGACGACGCCGTCGACCGAGAGTCCGGATGCCGCCGACGCACCGAGCGTCAGGTGCTCGGGTCGCACCGTGGTGAGCGACCCGTCGGCATCCGTCACGAAGTTCTCGTACCCCAGGAACTCGGCGACGAACCGGTTGGCCGGAGCGCCGAACACCTCGGAGGGAGCCCCCTCCTGCATAATGCGGCCGGCGCGCATGAGCACCATGCGGTCGGACATCTCGAGGGCCTCGTCCTGATCGTGGGTGACGAGCACGACGGTGAGTCCGGTCTCGGCCTGGATGCGACGGATCTCGGCGCGCATCTGCACGCGCAGGCGGGCGTCGAGGTTCGACAGGGGCTCATCGAGCAGCAGCAGGGTCGGGCGGATGGCGATCGCGCGGGCGAGGGCGACGCGCTGCTGCTGCCCGCCCGAGAGCTTCTTGGGCCGGCTCGCGGCGAGGTGCCCGAGCCCCACGAGGTCGAGGGCCTCGGCGACCCGGCGCTTGCGTTCGGTCGGGGCGACCTTGCGCAGCTTCAGGCCGTAACCCACGTTCTCGGCCACGCTCATGTGCGGGAACAGCGCGTACGACTGGAACACCATGCCGAGGCCGCGCTTCTCGGGAGGCAGGCGCGTGGCATCCGTTCCCGCGATCATGATGCGCCCGGAGGTGGGCTGCGTGTAGCCGGCGAGCATGCGCAGCGACGTGGTCTTGCCGCACCCGCTCGGGCCGAGCAGCGTCGTGAGCTTGCCCGTGGGGATGGCGAGGTCGATGTGGTCGACGGCGGTGAAGTCGCCGAAGCGCTGGGTGACCCCGACGAATTCTGCTGCAGTGGTCATCGGTTGATCCCTCCGAAGATGCGGGCGAAGCCGACCGTGCGTTCGGCGATGACGGCCACGACGACCGTGCCCGCGAGGATGATGGTGCTGGTCGCCGCGACCATGGGGTCGTAGCTCTGCTGCACGTAGTCGAGCATCGTGACCGGGAGCGTGCGGAAGTCGCGGCTCTGGAGCAGGAGCGACAGCGGCACGTTGTTGAACGAGGTCACGAAGCTCAGCAGGCCGGCGGAGAAGATGCCGGGGCGCAGCAGCGGCAGGGTCACGGTGAAGAAGGTGCGCACCGGCGAGGCGCCGAGGCCGCGGGCGGCTTCTTCGACACCGGGGTCGGCGAGCGCGAGCGACGCACCCGTCACGCGCACAGCGTACGGGAGCATCAGCACCGTGTGGCCGATCAGCAGCACGGGGAAGTTGTCGAGGCGCAGGCCGATGATCAGCTGCTGGTAGAGCGCCAGGCCGACGACCAGCTCGGGCACGATCAGCGGCGACAGGAACAGCCCCTCGACGATGCCCTTGCCGGGAAGGCGGCCGCGATGGATCGCCAGGGTCACCGGCACGCCGATCACCAGCGCGAGCAGCGTGGCGAGCAGGGCGAGCTCGAGGCTCGACACCAGGGCCGACAGGAACGGGTCGTACGAGAAGGCGGCTTCGAACCAGCGCAGCGAGAAACCCTCGGGCGGGAACTTCAGCGAGCGACCGGCGGTGAACGCGGTGGCGACCACGAAGAGGATCGGCACGATCATCACGATGTAGCCGGCGACGGCGAGCGAGGCCGCGACGGGACGCGAGGTCTTCACGAGGTGGCCCCCCGTCGTCCGACGACGGCCGACAGCCCCGATACCGCGAAGACCAGGACGGTCATGATGATCGCGGTCGCGCTGGCGGCGGCCCAGTCGATGCTGACGCTCGAGTACGAGTAGAGCTGCGTCGAGAGCATGCGCTGGCTCGACCCGCCCAGGAGGTACGGCGTCGTGTAGGCGGTGACGCTCCCGGCGAAGACCAGGGTCGCCGCCACCACCATGCCGGGAGCCGACAGCGGCACGACGATCCCCCAGAAGGTGCGCGTGCGACCGGCGCCGAGTCCGCGGGCGGCGTCGTCGAGGCCCGGGTCGACCTGGGCGACGGCGGAGTAGCACGAGATCACCGCGAGCGGGAGGAAGAGCTGCGTGAGGCCGAGCACGATGGCCAGCTCCGTGTACAGCAGCTGGGGCGCCTTCTCGACGAGCCCGAGCCCGACGAGAAGTTGACCGACCGCGCCGTTCGAGCCCAGCAGCACGAGCCATCCGAAAGTGCGCACGACGTTGCTGAGCAGCAGCGGGAAGATCGCGAGGGCGAGCAGCACGCCCGCCCAGCGGGAGGTCGAGCGGGCCAGCAGGTACGCGATCGGGAAGCCGAGCACGATGCAGACGATCGTGACGATGAGTCCGAGGCCGACGGTGCGTCCGATGATCGCGAGGTCGTAGGGGTCGGTCAGCATGCGGCCCAGGCGCTCGAAGATGTCGAGCACGCTGACTCCGGGAGGCGCGAAGAGCATCGCCACCGAGGGGATGAGGAACCCCACCAGCAGCAGCGCCAGCCCCGGCAGGGCGAGCAGTCCGGTACGGCGTGACAGCACGGGCGGACTCCGTTCGTGAGGGGGGTTTGCAACCGGTTGCGCAACCGGTTGTTACCACCGTAGGGCGCTCGTGAGCCGAAATGCGACCCCTCGTGTAAACAGCGTGTAAAACGCCGTCCCACCGGCAACGCAACCGGTTGTCACGGCTCAGTAGGATGATCGGACTGTGCGCGAGGCTCGCGTCAGCGGAAGGGGAATCCGTGACGACGCTCGCCGACGTCGCCGCTCTGGCCGGTGTGGCCAAGTCGACGGCCTCCCGGGCGCTCGGGCGCCCCGATCTCGTCGCCCCCGAGACGGTCGCCCGTGTGCGCGCCGCCGCTGTACAGCTCGGGTTCGTTCCGAATCGCGCGGCCAGTCACCTCGCGCGTGGTGACAGCGGCATCGTCGCCCTCGTCGTGCCGACCCTCGACAACGCCTTCTTCACGCCCATCATCGCGGGGGCGCAGGCTCGCGCTCGCGCGTCCGACCTGCAGCTCACCGTCGCGGTGCACCCGCTCGACGACGCCGACGACATCGTCGACCTCGGGCGCCTCATGCGTCAGGTCGACGGATGCATCCTCGTCGCCCCGCGCGCGCTCGACGACGTCGTGCGCGAGGTGGGCGCCTTCGGCCCGACCGTGCTCGTCGACCGCGAGGTCGCGGGAATGACCTCGCTCGTCGCCGACACCGCGCGCGCCTTCGCCGACCTCGCCGCGCGCTTCGCGGACGACGGGCACCGGGCGATCGCCTACCTGGGCGGTCCGGAGGGATCGTGGCAGGACGCCCAGCGGAGCGCGGCGATCGACCGGGCGGTCGGCGACCGGGTTGCACTGACCCGACTAGGCCCCTTCCCCGCGACCTTCGCGGCCGGGGTCGGTGCGGCCGATGCGGTGGTGGCCTCGGGCGCGACCGCGGTGGTGCCCTATGCCACCTCGATCGGACTGGGACTCGTCTTCGCCCTGAGGGCGCGGGGAGTCTCGTCGCCCGGCGAGATCGTCGTCAGCGCCGAGCGCCTGGTCGCCGAGGCCATCGGGGCCGACGAGGTGCCGGCGATCGACGTGGACGGCGACGAGCTGGGCCGCGAGGCGATGGCCGCGCTCGTCGATCTGCTCGCCACCGGCGCCGACGCCGGCCAACGGCGCCGCCTCGACGTGGCGGTGCACTGGCCCGAGACGACCACGGTCTGACGCACCCCTGGCCGGTGCGGGTCGTCGCTCAGACGAAGTCGGCCGTCATCGCCTGAGCCGATCGCCCTGCCCACGGTGGATCCGGCCGCCTACCAGTCGGCCCGTTCCCTGCGACGCACGGCCCAGCACGTCGCCGCGGCGCTCGACCGGATGGCAGCCGGCACGTACGGAGTCTGCCTTCGTTGCGGTCTGCTCATCGACGAGGGCCGACTCGACGACCTTCCGCACGCGGAGTGCTGCATCGATCGTGCGCGATAAGACCTGCGAGGAAATTCTCGACGAGAGAAAGTCCCACCCGTTGAGTCGAACCGCGAAAAGGCGGCGGCGAATTCCCTGCGGTCGACGTCCTTCTTTTCGGTCGAATTCGTCGAATTCGACCGCGCGCTCAGGCGGAAGATGAACCGGTGCATCGAGAAAGCGCAGGTCCGCCCGATCGAGACGCCGGCACGGCGAGCTCGACCGGGCGGACCGGCATCGTCGTCAGATCTCCCGAGCGACCGGATCGACGCCCTGACGACGGCGACGGATCACCACGGCGAAGGCCCCGGCGCCGAGCAGACCCGCAGCGATCACGAGCATCGCCCAGACCTCGGCGGTGCCCGTGCGCGCGAGCTGGCCGCCGGCCGGCTGCGCGGCGGGCGCAGGGTTTCCGCTCGCCGCGCCGCCCGTGCCCGCGGGGGCACCCGACGACGGCGAACCGCCCGCGTCACCGGGTCCGGGCGCGTCGGCCACCGTGAACGACAGCGGCTCGGAGGCCGACGCCGACGCGGTGTCGGTGCGGTCGAACACCGCCTTCACGACGTACGTCCCGGCCGGCAGTCCGTCCGGAACGTCCAGCTGAGCGCTGCCGTCGACGAGCGTGGCCGAGGCGAGGACGCGCTCCGTCTGGTCGGGGTCGTCCGCGGCCGGCACGACCACCAGGTGCACCGTGCCCTCGCTCGCGCCGTCGACGGTCGCCGTGAAGCTCAACGCGCCGCCCGCGGTGAGCATCGAACCGTCATCGAGCGTGACGGTGGTCGAGGTGGGAGTCAGCACCGCGATGTCGACGTCCAGCAGTCGACCCGAGCCTTTGCCCTCCGCCTCGGCCGCCCGCACGCCCAGCGCGGCGTCGGCCGGGATGTCGACCTCGACCGTCGCCGTTCCGCTGGCATCCGCGACGACGGAGGCGATCTCCTGGCCCGCGAGGGTGAATCGGACGGTCTCGCCGGCACGGAAACCCGACCCGGTGAGCGTCACGGCGCCGCCCGGGGCGACCTCCGTCTCAGACGCGGAGAGCTGGCCCGGGGAGAGCGCCGCCGCGAGTTCGGCGCAGGCATCCCCCTGCGCTCCGACGGGGGCGAGCTCGGGGCTGTCACCCGTCACGCCGTCGTCCTCCCGCACGGAGAGCTTCCCGAACGCGTCCGCCCCCATGACGGCATCCGTCGAGTTCGTCGCGCTGATGACGAACGACGAGGTGGGGGTGGCCGACGGAGTGTCGTTGCCGACGAGGGGAACCGTCACGGTCTTGCAGATCTCCCCCGGAGCGAAGACGACCTTCTGCGAGGCCGACGAGACGACGCCCGTGCCCAGCACGCTGAACCACGCGGTCACCGTCGCCGAGTCGGGGTGGTTCAGCGCCACCGCCACCTGCGCGGTACTCGGACCGTCCGTCTCCTCCACGATGGTCGACCCGACGCCCACCGTGGTCCGCTTCCGGACGTCCGCGGCGATGCTGGTCGGGGTGTCGAAAGCGAGGTCGGACAGGTAGAGGCCACCCGCCCCGGTCCCGTCGGCGCCGACCGCGGCCGAGAATCGCACTTCGCGGACGTCGGTGAGGTCGATGCCACTCACTTGGGCGAGCGGGACGGTGACCTGCTGCAGCACGAACTTGTTCAGCACGGCTTGAGACCCGCCGGGCATGCGGTTGACGGCGAGCGGGTTGATGTCCGACACCGCACGGCTGAAGACGCGGCCGGAGCCGTCGACGAGGCTGACCACGGCATCGGTGCCCGAGGGGACCGTGCGGTCGGGCGCCATCTTCACCGTGAGCTGCGACCGCTTCGACACGTCGCGCGAGCCCGGGGGCAGCGACACCCGCAGTTCCCCGGTGCTCGGGGCTGCCGGATCGGTCCCACCGGTCCACACGAACCGTGTGACGGGCGTGGCCTCGACGTTCAACCCGAACCGCGCCGGCGTCCAGTGCGGCACGCGAGCCGACCCGATGTCGCGGGTGGTGCAGTACGGCATGGCCGGCGGGATCGACGACGACGTCTCGGCGTTCGCACACACCTGGGCGGAGGCCGCACCGGTGGTGCGCACCAGGGTGCTCGCCGAGGCGAAGTCGGTCACCAGACTCGTCGCCGACCCGGGCTGTGCCGCCATGACCCGCACGTCCGCGGAGGAGGTGCGCGGCGTCGAGGGCTTGATCGACCCGTCGAACAGCGACTGGAACTGCTTCTCGTGACCCATCGTCATCCGGAAGAAGCCCGTCATGTACGACACGCCCACCTGGTACTGGGCAGCGGCCGTGAGCCGGGTGGAGTCGGTCGTGGAGCAGCTCGAGGTGAGGTCTTTCGTGCTCCAGTCGTCGCCGGTCGAGTAGGGGTACAGGCCGGGCGTCCACACGGAGTTGAAGAAGTTGTGGTTCGCGCCCATCACCCACACCGCCGAACGCAGCACGTCGTCGCCGAAGGCATGGCGCGAGTCGTCGACGAAGTGCTGGCCCTGCTGGTTGACCACGTCGCCGTCGCAGTACGGCAGCACCACGCTCATCGGCACGTCGGGCACGGTCATACGGCCGAAGTCGACGGGCGCCAGGGGCAGCACGGCGGTGATGTGGAACGGCTGGGTCCGCGCGGCGTTCAGGGTGACCGCCGCGGTCACGCCCTCACCGCCTCGGGAGTGCCCCATGATCCCGACGTCGTCCAGGTCGAAGCGGCCGGCGAGGCTCGCGGCCGTCACCCCCGCCGCCGCGGTCGCCGGTGCGTCCGTGCGGGTCGTCGCGTAGGCGAGCGCCTGATCGAGCGTGCGCGTCACGGTGGTCGACGACCCCTGCGCGTCGGGCCAGCTCACGTCGTCGTACGAGACGGGTCGACCGGCGTCGACGGCCGCGAGCATGTCGAGGGTGTCGAGCACGAGCTGCCCGCGGGCGCGCGCGCCGAAGTCGAGGGCGAACTGGTTGTCGTTGGCGTTGATCGCGTTCGCGGCGATCGACACGACGTTGTAGCCGTGCGAGGCCAGAGCGCGCCCGGTCCCCTCGTAGCCCTGGTACGACCGCACGTTGACCTGGCTGGGGTCGCACGGCCAGCGCAGGGTGTTCGCCGTTCCGGTCGCGCACCACGCGTGGCGGCCGTGCAGCAGGATCACGGTGGGGCGCTCACCCGGGGCATCCGTGAGGTACATCTTTCCGGTCATCTCTCCGCGGATGCCGCCGATCCCCTGCAGCGCGATGGCGCGGTCGCCGAAGTCGTACTCCACCTCCGTCACCGAGTTCGGCCCCGGGTCCGCGGGGTCATCGGCTCCCGAGAACGTGGTCGCCTGCGGGGCGGTCTCGCCTTCTTCCGTGCGCCAGGACGTCCGGGCGGTCGGGCTCTCGGCCGCCTTGTCGCCTCCGCCCGACGCCCAGCCCTTCTCGACGTCGTGTGCGGAGACGACGCGGGAGTCGGAGGTGGACACCGACAGGGTCAGACCGTCGGCCGACTCGGTCGCGAGACCGATCGTCTCGCCGTCGACGAGAAGGGTCGGCGCGTCGCTCACGATGGGGAGCGGCTCGTCGAGTTCGTAGCTGACCAGGTAACCGCCCGGCGCGGAGGTGATGGACCAGTCGTCGCCGGAGGCGAGAACGCCTCCGGGCGGGGCGGCTGTCGCCGCGGGGGCGAGGCTGAGGACGAGCGCGGACGTCAGGACGGTCGCCGAGAGGGCGGACCAGCGTGCGCGCGAGGATGCGAGTGATCGCATGAGGCTCCGATGCGGGTCGAGTGCGGGATTCGGGTGGCGCGTCGCACCGACCGGTCGGTACGCCCCGTCAGGGTAGGGTCCGACCCGACGCCGTCCGGGGCCCGCAGCGCCCCCGCTGACGGCGGCCCCGAGACGGGGCGGGAGCCGCTTCACCGCCCGGCAACACGGCGAAACAGACGAATCACCTTGCCGCCCACCCGCGACGCGCGCGCGGGGCTGCCGCCCGAGCGCGGTGAAGGCCCCCCGGCCGCCTACCGCTCGCGGTGCCGCCGCACCTCGATCGCGCTCAGCAGCATCGCCGCGCCCGAGAACACCACCGACACCGCGAGGGCGAGGGTGAGCGCGTCGGCGAAGGGAACGGCATCCGGTGCCGGAGTACCCGGACCGCCCGCTCGGGCCGCGGCCCCGACGGCGAGCACGAAGCTCGTGCCCAGCACGGTCTGACCGATCGACGATCCCACGCGCTGCGCGGTCTGCACGACGCCCCCGGCGACCCCGCCGCGTCGGGGATCGACGTCGGCGAGGGTCAGGGTCTGATTGGGGGTGACGATCGCGCCGCCCGCGACGCCGAGCACGAACAGCGGCACGCACAGGCGCAGGATCACGGTGACCGGATCGGTCGCGTCGGCCGCCGTCTGCACCAGCACGCCGAGGATCACCGTGACGGCCGTGAAGACCGCGACCGCGCCCACGAGCAGCGGGCGCCCCACCCGCGAGACGAAGCGACCGGCGACGGGTGCGCCGACCACCGATCCGATCGCGTAGGCCGTGACCCCGAGGCCCGACTGCAGCGCCGTGAAGCCGAGTCCGTCCTGGTAGTACAGCGCCAGCACGAGGGGGATGCCGGTGTTGCTGCAGAAGAAGACGATTGCGAACACGACACCGGTGACGAACGAGCGCACGCGGAACAGGCGCAGGTCGAGAAGGGGCCCGGCATCCGCCCTCGTCAGACGCGCCTCGTGCCGTACGAGCCCGAACAGGAAGACCGCCGCCGGAACCAGCAGGAGCAGCATGAGCGGGCCGCCACCCTGACCGGTCTCGACGATCGGGAACAGCAGACACAGCACACCGGCGCCCAGCAGCACCGCCCCGAGCACGTCGACGCGCTGACCGGATGCCGCGGCCACGGGCTCGTCGGCGGGGACCCACCGCCGGGCGAGCAGCACCGCGGCGACACCGACCGGCACGTTGATGAAGAACACCAGGCGCCAGCCGATGTCCGGCCCGCCCGCCGAGATCAGCACCCCCGCGATGACCGGGCCGAGGGCGGTGCCCGCGCCGACCGTGAGCCCCAAGCGCCCGAAGGCCCGGCCCCGCTCCCAGGCCGGGAACGCGTTCTGGATGAAGCCCGAGACCTGCGGCCCCATCATGCCGCCGAACAGCCCCTGCACCACCCGCGCCGCGATCAGCAGGCCCGCGTTCGGGGCGAGCCCCACCGCGGCGCTCGCGATCACGAACCCGAGCACGGCGATCGTGAAGATGCGCCGCCGCCCCCACCCGTCACCCAGTCGTCCGCCGATCACCGGCACGAGCGCGAACGCGAGCACGTACCCCGTCACGATCCACTGGAGTTCGCTGGCATCCGCCCCGGTCGAGCGCCCGATCGACGGCAGGGCGACATTCGTCACGCTGACGTCGAGCAGGGCGGCGAACTGCCCCATCAGCATGACCGAGAGCGCACGCCATCGACGCGGGTCGGGAGCGGGGGCGGATGCCGTCACGAGGCGCCGCGACTCAGCTCGCCGTGCGCAGACGCAGGAAGGCCTCGGCGACGCCCCGGTCCACGGCATCCGGAACGGGGTGCACCCCGGTGGCGACCGCGCCCCGCGCGACGGCGGCCAGCGAGCGCGCCTGCAGCGTCAGCCCGAGGTCCATCGCCTCGATCGGGTTGCCGAGCCCCGCGACGAGGTTGACCATGTTGGTGTCGGCGATCACGTGCACCGCGCGGTCGCCGGGCAGGGCGTAGGTCGCGTGGAATCCCTCGGTCGCGACGGGCCGGCCGAGCGCGGCCAGATCCATCTCCCAGGGGTGATGACCAACCCCGGCGATGATGACGCCGTGCGGAAGGTGTGCGATCTGCGCGGCTCCGAGCACCCCGGGCGCCCCGGTGGCGAGGAAGACGAACCGGGCGTGCGCGAGCGCCTCGTCGAGACCCGCGACGACGAACCCCTCGAGCGACGCCTCGAGGGCGCGGTAGGGATCCGTGTCGACCACCGTCACGACGGCGCCCAGCTGGCGCAGGGTGTGGGCGGTCCCCCGCCCGCACGGACCGAACCCGATGACCGTCGCCCGCGAGCCCGGGATCATAAGATTCGTGGCGTTCATGAACGCCTGCACCACCGACTGGCCGACGCCGAAGCGGTTCTCGACCAGCAGCTTCAGCGGACTGTCGTTGATGACGACGATCGGATGCCGCACCTCGTGCTCGCGACGGCGCAGGACGATGCCGCCGGTCGTCGTCTCTTCGGTCCCGCCGCGCAGGTGCGGGACGGGGTGACCGTCGAGCACGCCGCGGAACAGGTCGCCGCCGTTGTCGAGGATGAGGTGCGGGTCGCTCGCGAGCACGGCGGCGACGCGTGGGGCGTCGTCGTCGCGGGCGGCGTGCACGATGACACCGCGATCGCGCAGCTCGGCCACGGTGTCTTCGCGGGTGGTCCCGGGCGAACCGGTGAGCGAGACCTGCGCTCCGGCCTCGACGAGCAGGCGCACGAGCACCGCCGTCTTGGGTTCGATGTGCAGACACATCGCAATGCGCAAGCCGTCGAACACGGGAGCAAGCTCGCGGACGGCCTCTCGGGTGAGGGGCATGTGCGCGTCGGCCCATTCGAGGCCGGGCGCGGGAGGGGTGGGGTAGGTACGGGTGGTCATGGTGATCCGATCAGTGAGGGGTGGCGAAGAACGACACCCGCGTCACTGATAGAGCTCGGACCGGTAGGAGTGGTCGCCGAAGATCGGGGCGGGGTGGGACCCGCCGCCGTGACCCGCGGCGATCGACATGCGCTGAGCCTATGCCCGTGAGCGGAGGGGAAGGGCTTCGAAGCTCAGAGCGCGCGAAGCTCCCACCACAGCGATGTCGACCCACCCGGCTCGAGCACACGCAGATCCACCCCGGAGCGGAGGGCGTCGGGCGGACAGGTCGACGGTTCGACGGCCACCGCATGCCGGTACTCCCCCGCGGGTCCATGGTCGGAGGTGTACACCTGCAGCCAGGGAGAGCTGCCGTCGACGCGCAGCTCGACACCTGACCCGTCGTCGGGATCGACGAGAGCGACCCGGACGATCCCCTCGTCGTCGGGTCGCAGCGCTGTCAGCGCGTTGTTGACGACCCGGTCTGCGATCGGCCGTCTCCGACGCAGGTCGTATGGAGTCCCCTCGACGGGCACCCGACCGACGGGGAGCATCCTGTCGCCCGACACCAGCATCACCTCGTCGGCGGGGACCGTGAGGGTCCACCGGTCGATCGCCGACGGGACCGCAGGTCCCGCCACGAGGGAGGGGTGCGCTCCGAGCCCGACGGGGGCGCGCTCTTCCGACTCGTTCGTCGCGGTGATCCGTTGCTCGACGCCCTCCTCGGACACGACGATCGAGACCTCGAGTCGCACCCGCCAGGGGTAGCCCGAGGGTCGATCGATCACCGTGCTCAGCACGGCGGATCGCGAGGTCTGCGCGGCGACGTCGAACGGCGATCGGGTCACGAGGCCGTGCACGGCCGTCCGGGTCGTCGGTTCGGTGGTCTCCAGCTCGTGCGTCCGTCCGTCGAACTCGTAACGACCGTCCGCCGTCCGGTTCGGCCACGGCGCGAGCACCGCTCCCCTCATCGACGGGTCGAACCCCGGCGGCCGCTCGGCGATGAGGTCGCGACCCCGGTGTCGCGCGGAGCGCAGCGCGGCGCCGAACGGGGTGACGACGGCCTCGTAGTCCCCCGCCGTCAGAACGACGTCGTCGATCATCCCCTCTCGTCCTCGCGGTGGAACAACAGCAGCTCGGGCAGGCTCGTCGCGAAGTAGTCGGTCACCCCGTCGTCGCGGACGGCGGCGGGAGCGACGTAGCGCGGTCGAGCCTCACCCAGAGACGGCGGCGGGTCGGCGGGCGCGAGGCCGAGCGCGGCATTGGTCTGGTCCCACGCGGCCAGCGCGCGTCCCTCGCCCCCTTCCCACGGGTGGAAGGCCCGACCGAGCAGGATGCCGCGTGCCTCCCCCGCACGTCCCTCAGAGGTCAGCAGAGTGACGTATTCGATGGTGAGGTCGTCGCGGGTCAGCACGACCTCGCGCCGTTCGTCGAGCACGGCGAGACGATCGGCCCTCGGGTGCCCCAGCTTGGCCGCCAGCTGATCGCGCTCGAAGAGCAGCCGCGCATCGTCGGGGGCGATCCGAGTGGCCCCCTCGTAGAGGTTCCACGCCGCGTCGTCGTCGCGGGCGACGGTGAACTCCGCGATCGCGGCGTTGCGCAGCAGCACCACGTCGCGAAGGCCCCGCTCGATCGCCTCGCGCCACCGCGCCAGGGCGTCCTCGCGCCGTCCTTGACCGTAGAGCAGGTTGCCGAGAAGGAAGCGGGAGACAGCGTCGGAGTCGTCCGCCGCGATCGCGGCGCCGAGGGCGTCGAACGCGGCGAGTCCGTGCGGGAACGCCCACGTCAGATCACTGCGGCGGGCCGCCGATCGCGCCGCGGCGGCCGCATCGGTCTCGCCCCGCTCGTGGAGAGCGGCCGCGGCGAGGTAGTGCGCGAGGGGGATGACGTTCCCCGCCGCGCAGACAGGGAGGGCCACGACCCGGGCGAGGACCCCGAGAGCGTCGTCCACCTCGCCCAGATGGAGAAGGTCGAGGGCGGTGTCGAGCAGCAGACCGGGGTCGTCCGTACCGGGCGCGCCCGAGAGGTGCCGCGCGGTGGGGTTCAGGGGCTCGACCGCGAGCACCTCGCGCAGGACGAGGTCGGCCTCGGTCGCCCGCTCCGCGCGGCGCAGGAGCACGGCCCGCAGTACCTCTCGACGGCTGTCGTACGCTGCGACCCCGTCGAGCGAATCGAGAACCCGCAGGGCCGCCCGGGTACGACCCCGGCGCGCGAGCGACGACCCCAGCTCGAAGCCGGCGGCCGCCGCCCACGTGCCGTCCCATCCGGCTTTTCCGAAGGCGCGCTCCGCGTCGATGGGCCGCCCCAGTCGCTGCAGGATCAGCCCCCCGAGGTAGAAGGCCTCGGCATCCGTCGGGTTCGCGTTGCGACGCGTGAGCCGACTCACGGCGGTCTCGACGTGCCGGAGCGCCTCGGCGTACTCGCCCGAGCGGTATCGCGCGTCGCCCAGCGCCAGGTTGACGCGCACGTCGCCGGGATCGCGGTCGAGGGCCGCCTCCCAGTACGGGAGCGGAGAGCGCGTCGGATGCCGGAACTGGCTCAGGTGCAGACCCGTGAGGTACAGCTCCTCCACGGTGTCGATCTGCGCGGGGAGCGGGGGTTCGTCGGCCACCCACGGTTCGGCGTCGTCGACCACCGAGGGCGTCCACCGCACGAGGCTCACCCCGTCCGCCGAGCGCAGCTCGACCTCGAGCGCTCCCTCGGCGGGCCCCTCCCACACGATCTCCTCGACGGTTCCCGGATGCAGATCCGCCCGCCGCTCCGCCACGACACGGCCGTTCACGACGATGCGCATCACCGCCGCCGGCTGCGGCGACGTCACGGCGAAGACCGCTCGCACCCCCTCGGCGCGGTCGACGTGCACCGCCGCGTCGGGGGTTGCCTGATGGGCGGGTCCCAGGGCGGGGATCGGATACCAGTACTGCGAGAACGTCTTCGTCTCGCCCGGCAGGAGCCAGCTGAAGTCCGGTTGATTGTCGGTGTAGACGCCCGCCATCAACTCCACGTACGGACCGTCTTCGTCGGTCAACTGCGCATCCCAGGCGTGGCCGAAGGGAGCGTCTCCCCACGTCCACTGCTTCTTTCCGGGTGAGATGCGCCGTTCCGCCCAGTGGACGAAGCCCGCCCCCGCGCCGTGGTCGTACCCGCCGAAGAAGTCGTCCTCCGAGTCGACGATCATGTACGAGGTCGGCACGGGGATGTTCCGGTAGAAGTCGATGCGGTCGGCGGCCGGGACCGCCTCGGGCGAGGCCGCGGCGAGCGCGGCGTAGTCGACGCCGTAGTAGGGCCGGTCCGCGCGGGGGAACGCCGTCAGAGCACGACGCGCGTGGTCGGCGACGTAGCGCACGTCCTCGGGGAAGAACGACTGGTATTCGTCGTTGACCCGGGCCGCGACGTTCGCCCACCAGAGGAAGGTCTGGCGCTCGCTCGTACGGTTGCGCAGGCGTACCGCGACCTCCACGACCGTGCTGCCGGGGCGGATGCGCACGCCGTGCTGCGCGGCCATCCGCGTGAAGGGGTCGTGGTCGGCGCACCACACGGTGACCGAGCCGTCGTCACCGTGCTCGATCGACGTCTCGACGGGCAGGTGGGTCGCCGGTCGATGATGCTGCGGCCAGTTGAACTCGACACCGCCGCTGACCCACGGGCCGGCGAGGCCGACGAGGGCGGGCTTGATGACGTTGTTGCGATAGAAGAAGTCGTAGTCGGTGGTCTTGTCGTAGGCCACGTGGATGCGACCGCCGAGCTCGGGGAGGACCACGAGACGGAGGTACTCGTTCTCCAGGTGCACGGCCTGCCACTGCCGCGCCCGCGGCTCGTCCGACACCCGCTCGATGAACGGCAGCGGATAGACCTTGCCGCTCGAGCCCTGGTACACGCGGTGGTCGAGGAACATCGGGTACGCACTGGGCTCGTGGGCGTCGTACGTGCGGATGGTGAGCGGCTCGTCCCACGCGACCGCCCGCCCTTCGGCCAGCTCGTCGCGCAGGGCGCTCGGGGCGTCGGGGAGCTCGATCTCGGCCGGCCCGGGCGCGGTGGAGGTCTCGGGGTGCATGGTCATCGGACGCCTCCTCGGCGAGCAATAGGGTGTTCCACATGAGTGAGTCGGGGCCGATCGCCCTCGCGCCGGAGGGCGACGACGTCTCGGGACTGATGGAGGGTTTCGCGAACCAGCGCCTGTGCGTGGTGCCGCGGCCCCTCGTCGAAGAGGCCATCGGCCGCGCCGGGACGCGGCAGCTCCTCGTCACCGACGCGGGCTACTTCCCCCGCGCGCGGCGCCATCGCCGCCGGCGGGCGCACGGCACGTCGGAGACGATCGTGATCCTCTGCGTCGCGGGCAGCGGCACGGTGACCGTGGACGGCCAGAGCTTCGCCCTGGACGCCTCCGGGTGCGCGATCATCCCGCCCTACGTCAGCCACCACTACGCGGCATCCGACACGGATCCGTGGACGATCTGGTGGATGCACGTCCGCGGTGCCGACGTGGCCGATCTGATCGGCTCTGTGCTCCGCGCGCAGCAGGCGGCCGTGGTGCTGAAGTCGGTGGACCGCATCGCCGCGCTGTTCGACGAGCTCGTCGAGACGATGGAGCAGCGCCCCTCGCCGATCCATCTGCTCGCGGCATCCGGCATCGCCTGGCACCTGCTGACGCGCCTGGCCGCCGACAGCCGTCTCCCCGCGACCGGCTCGCCCCTGGAGCGCGCCATGCGCTACCTCGAGGCCCGCGTCGAGGGGGCGATCTCCGTGCCGGAGCTGGCCGCCATCGTGGGCGTCTCCCCCTCGCATCTGAGCGCGCTGTTCCACCAGGCCACCGGCGGCGGACCCGGCGCCTTCCACACGTCGCTGCGGATGAGCCGGGCCCGGACCCTGCTCGACACCACGACGATGCCCATCGCCGACGTGGCGGTGGCGGTGGGGTACGCGGACCCGCTGTACTTCTCGCGTCATTTCCGGCGCATGCACGGCGTCAACCCCTCCACCTATCGTTCGCAGCACAAGGGATAGATCGAGACTCGGCATCCCTCGGCGTCAGCCGGGGATCCCGATACGACGCTCGCCGGAGCGGAGCTGCTGGATGACCACGGCGATGACGAGCAGCGTGCCCTGCGCGACGTTCTGCCAGAACGTGTTCACGCCCAGCAGCGTCATGCCGTTGGTGAGCACGCCGAGCAGGATCACCGCGAGGATCGTGCCGGCGATCGCGCCCTTGCCGCCCTTGAGCGCGGCACCGCCGAGGGCGGCGGCCGTGATCGCCTGCAGCTCGAGCCCCTCGGAGCCGGAGATCGGCTGGCCCGAGCCCGTTCGGGCGGTGATGAGCACGCCGGCGATGGCCGCGACGGCACCGGTCACCATGTAGACCCCGATGATGTACCGGTTGATGTTGATGCCGGCGAGGCGGGCGGCGATGTTGTTGCCGCCCACCGCGTAGATGTTGCGACCGATCGTCGTGTACCGCAGCACGAGGTGGGCGACGACCGCGACGATGACCAGCACCCAGATGAGCGTCGGCACCCCGAGCACCGCTCCGCGGGCGAGGAAGACGAAGAAGGGGTCCGCCCCGGTGTACCCCTGCGCGCGACCGTCGGAGATCAGTTGGGCGACGCCCTTGAAGGCCGCGAGGGTCGCGAGGGTCGCGATCACGGGGTTCACGCGGCCGAACACGATGATGCAGCCGTTCACGAGACCGCAGACCACGCCGATGGCGACCGCGCCGACCACCCCGACCAGGGCAGACGACGTGGCGGTGAACAGCATCGCCGAGGTCACCGAGGTGAGTCCCGCGATCGATCCGACCGAGATGTCGAGCGCGCCGAGGATGATCACGATCGTCTGCACGACCGCCAGCAGCCCCACGATGGCGACCGCCGTTCCGATGACGCGGAGGTTCGCGATGGTGAAGAAGAGCGGATTCTGGATGCCGATGACGGCGACGACCAACGCGATGGCGATGATCAGCGAGATGTTCTGCACGCCGACCGTCGCGACGAAGCGCTTGGCCGGGGAGACGGTGTGCGTCTCGGGTGCGTCCGCGCGAGCCGGCGCGAGGGGGGCGGTAGACACGGAGGGGTCCCTTCGGGGTGAGGAGGTCATGCGGAGATGTCGTTCATCGCGAGGGCGAGGATGCGCTCCTCGGTGGCGTCTTCGCGGTCCAGTTCGCCGGAGATGCGCCCGTCGGCCATGACGTAGATGCGATCGGAGACGCCGAGGATCTCGGGGAGCTCGCTCGAGACGACGATGACGGCGACGCCCTGGTGGGCGAGTTCGTCGATGATCGCGTAGATCTCCGACTTCGCCCCGACGTCGATGCCGCGGGTGGGTTCGTCGAGCAGAAGCAGCCGGGGCTTCGTCGCGAGCCACCGCGCGAGGACGACCTTCTGCTGGTTGCCGCCCGACAGGTTGCCCACCAGCTGCTCGGAGGAGGGGGTGCGGATCCGCAGCCTCTGGATGTACTCCTGGGCGAGCGCGCGTTCGGCACGACCGCGCACGAAGATCCAGCGGGCGAGAGACTTCAGCACGACCAGGGCCGCGTTGTCGCGCACCGACCTCTGCAGGAGCAGGGCCTCGGCCTTCCGCTCTTCGGGCGCGAAGCCAATGCCCGCACGGATGCTGTCGGAGGGTTGGCGGATGCTGCGGACCTCGCCCGAGACAACGATCCGGCCCGCGGTCGCGGGGTAATCGCCCGCGATCGTCTTCATGAGCTCGCTGCGGCCGGCGCCGACGAGGCCGGCGACCCCGACGACCTCTCCGGCCCGCACGGTGAGGTCGACGTCGGTGACGTGCTCGTTGCCGACGCCGATGAGCTCGAGCACCGTCTCGCCCAGGGCGGCACGATCGCGGTGGAAGAACTTCTCGAGGTCGCGGCCCACCATCATGCGCACGAGGTCGTCGTGATCGGTCTCGGACACCCGCTTGGTTCCCACGAAGGAGCCGTCGCGCAGCACCGTGATCCGGTCGGCGAGTTGGAAGATCTCGGCCATGCGGTGGGACACGTACGCCACCGCCACGCCATCGGCCTGGAGCTGTCGGATGAGGGAGAAGAGCAGCGCCACTTCTTCGTCGCCGAGCGAGGAGGTGGGCTCGTCGAAGCAGATGATGCGCGGGCGGCTGACGACCGCACGCATGATCTCCACGAGCTGTCTCTGCGCGGGCGAGAGGTCGGAGCCGAGGGCGTCGGCGCGCAGGGCCCGATCGAACCCCCAGCGGCGCAGTTCCGTGCGCGTGCGCTCGATGAGGGCGCGTCGGTTGAAGCCGACTCCCCCGAGGTCGCCGACGAAGATGTTCTCGGCGACGGAGACCGCGGCGATGATCTCCGGTTCCTGGGCGATGACGCGCAGGCCCGCTCGTCGCGCGTCCGAGGGGTCGGAGAACTCGACGCGCCTCCCGTCGATCTCGAGGCTGCCGCCGTCGGGACGGTAGTCGCCGTTCAGGATCTTGAGCAGGGTGGACTTCCCCGCTCCGTTCTCCCCCATGAGCGCGGTGACCTCTCCCGACCGCAGCTCCACTTCCACTCCCCGGAGGGCGTGGACCGGGCCGAAGTTCTTCGAGATCCCCGCCGCGCGCAGCGCGATGCTTTCCTGACTCACCGTCGTCCTCTTCTCACGTCGTCGTGGCACCGGTGATGGAGGCGGCGCTCTGCCGCCTCCATCCGTCGTCGGATCAGGTGCAGACGACGCCCTTGGCTTCCCAGTTGCTCGCGTCGACGATCTCGGTGTTGGCGATCGACTGGGGCGGCAGGGCGGTGCCGTTGCGCAGCAGGTCGATCATCGAGTTCGCGGCGGCCTTGCCGACCTCGACGCCCGAGATGAACAGCGCGGCCTTGTTGCCCGTCTGCTGACCGGCTTTCCAGTCCTTGCAGGTCAGGTAGGCGCCCAGACCGACGCCGATGATGTTGTCGGCGGCGACGCCCGAGTTCTGCAGGGCCGTCACGACGCCCGTCTCGCTCTCGTCGTTGCAGCCCCACACGACCCAGTTGGTCACTCCGGCGTTCGCCGTGATGACGGCGCCGGCCTTGTCCTGCGCGTCGGTCGCCGAGTTGTCGGTGCCGACGTCGATGACCTCGGGGCCGTCGGCGACGGCCTCGGTGAAGGCGCTCTTCGCGCCGTCGACGCGCTGCTGGCAGACGGTGAGGTCCTGCTTGTATGCCGACAGGATGCGCGTGTTCGCCGCGGTCCATCCGGCCGCTTCGTACAGCCGGGCCGCTTCGGCCCCGACCTTCTCGCCCATCGAGGTCCCGTCGAAGCCCGAGAACGGCGCAGCGTTACCCGAGGCGTCTTCGATCGTGTCGTCGGCCGCCATGATCGGAATGCCCGCGTCCTTCGCCAGCTGGATGACCTGGGGTCCGATCTGCTGGTCGGGGACGACGATGATGATCCCGTCCACCTGCTGGGCGATCGCCGCCTCCACCTCGGAGATGGCCTTGTTCGAGTCGGTACCGAGGTCGACGGCGTTGATCGTGACGTCCCCCGCCGCCTGCGCGGCCTCCTTGGCGCCGTTCGCCTCGTCGATGAAGTACTGCTGATCGCCCTGCTTCTGCAGGAAGGCGATGGTGAGGGGGCCGTCCTTCGGGCCGGCGGCGGCGCCCGAGTCGGGTGACACGGTCTCCATGCCCGAGCTGCAGGCGGTCACGGCGGCCAGGGCCAGGACGGCGATGGCCGCTCCGACCATCCGGGTCGCGCTCGTGCGAACTGTCTTCTTCGTCATCCGCGTTCCTTATCTCCATTGATCGCCGGTCGCGCGACCGGGCGGGATGTTCCTCGCTCACGCTACTGGGGCCGAGGCGCGTGATCAGAGGACGATCGCCCACCCGACATGGACGATTCAACGATCGAAAGGATCCTCGCGTCAGCCGTCGTGCCGCGGCATCGCCCCGAGCCGCGCCGCGGCCGACGCGGTCCGCGATCGCCGGGCACGCGCGGCGGTCGCTACGCTCCTTCTGTCGATCATGCGATCGGCGCCCCCACACCCGGAGAATCCCGATGACCAACAGCACTCCCGGCCGCATGCACGAGGTCACCGACGAGACGCGCGCGATCGTCGACATGGTGCTCGACTACTCCCGCACCCGCCTGCTGTCGGAGGACACCCCTCTCGACAAGCCCCTCTCCGCCGCCGAGCTCACCCGCCTGGCGGGTCGCACGATCGACGAGGCCGGCATCGGCGCCCGCAAGGCGCTCGGGGTGTTCGAGCACGTGCTGGCCCCCGCCTGCATCACGACCGACGACCCCCGGTACCTGTCGTTCATCCCCAGCGCACCGACGAAGGCGGCGGCCGCGTTCGACCTCGTCGTGTCGGCGAGCGCCCTGTACGGCGGGTCGTGGCTCGAGGGTGCGGGCGCGGTGCACGCCGAGAACGAGGTGCTGCGCTGGCTCGCCGCCGAGTTCGGCCTGCCCGCCGGAGCGGGCGGGGTGTTCGTGCAGGGCGGCACCCTCGGCAACCTGTCGGCGCTCGTCGCGGCGCGCGAGGCCGCTCGGGATCGATTCGCGGATGCCGGCAGGCCGCGCCCCGACGCGTGGCGCGTGGTCTGCAGCGTCGAGGCGCACTCCTCGATCGCCTCGGCCGCGCGGGTGATGGACGTCGAGGTCGTCGGCGTGCCCGTAGGCGAAGACGGCGTGCTGCGCGGCGATGCCGTGCGCGCGGCCCTCGACGAGTACGGCGAGAGCGTCTTCGCCGTCGTGGCGACGGCCGGCTCGACCAACTTCGGCATCGTCGACGACATCGCCGACATCGCCCGCGCCATCGAGGGCACCGACGCGTGGCTGCACGTCGACGGCGCCTACGGCCTGACGGGCATGCTGTCGCCCCGCGCCCGACACCGCTTCGCCGGGGTGGAGCACGCCGACTCCCTCGTCGTCGACCCGCACAAGTGGCTCTTCGCGCCGTTCGACGCGTGCGCCCTGATCTACCGCGACCCCGAACTCGGTCGCCGCGCGCACACGCAGCACGCCGAGTACCTCGACACCCTCACCGAGACGAGCGACTGGAGCCCGTCGGACTTCGCCGCGCACCTGACCCGCCGAGCGCGCGGACTCCCCCTGTGGTTCTCGCTCGCGACCTACGGCGCCGCGGTGTACCGCGAAGCCATCACGGCGGCGATCGAGCTCGCCGAGCGCGTCGCCGACGAGATCGAGCGCCGCCCCGAGGTCTCCTTGGTGCGTCGACCGCAGCTCGGCGTCGTCGTCTTCGAGCGCGTCGGTTGGGACAAGCCCGATTACGACCGCTGGTCGGCCCGCCTGCTCGACGACCAACACGCGTTCGTCACGCCGTCGAGCCACGCGGGCCGCGTCAACGCGCGCTTCGCGATCCTCAATCCGCGCACGACCTTCGACGACCTGGTCGGGATCCTCGACACGATGCTCTGACGCCGGGCCCGACGCCGCGTCGGCGGGGCGGGAGTGCACAACCGCGGGGATCCTCGAGGACACGCCGCCAGGCGGGCAACTACGGCGGTGTGTTCGGGAGATGTCCCGGGATTGTGCACGCACTCGACGCGCAGACAGGCGCCGCGGCAAACGAAAAAGCCCCGGGCGACCGGGGCTTCATCCGTAGCGGGAGCGGGGCTTGAACCCGCGACCTCACGATTATGAGTCGTGCGCTCTCACCAACTGAGCTACCCCGCCGCACGGCATCCGATATTCAGAAGTGGATACCTTGAGCCCCGAGTCAGGATTGAACTGACGACCCCTTCCTTACCATGGAAGTGCTCTGCCACTGAGCTATCGGGGCGTACCCGGATCGCTCCGGGCAACTAGAAGAGAATATCAGATCGCGACACTCTCACACGAATCGAGGGTCACCCTCCGGCGTGCTGACGCAGCCACGCGATCGGGTCGATCGGCGTGGTGCCGTTCTGCAGGATCTCGACGTGGGTGTGCGCACCGAACGAGCGTCCGGTGTTGCCGGTGCGGCCGAGGAACTGCCCCACGTGCACCTTCTCGCCCTGCGTGACCTGGAGCGAGCCGTACTGCATGTGGCCGTAGCGGCTCGAGACGAGCTGTCCGTCGATCTCGTGGTCGATGAGCACGGTGACACCGAAGGCGCCGCCCTGCTCGGTCGCGATGCGCACGGTGCCGTCGGCGATCGCCTGAACGGGCGAGCCCTCACCGGGAACGAAGTCGGCGCCCTCGTGGAAGCCGCCGTCGCGCATGCCGAAGCCGTACGAGATCGACACACCCACCGCGAAGGGCCACTGGATGGGCGCCGTCGGGTCGTTGGTGTAGAAGTCGGAGGGCCGCGTGATGCCCGAGTCGAGCGCCATCTTGGTGTACGTGGTGGCGGAGTATCCGTCATCGGCACGGTCGACCGCGGCCGACTGCGCCTGGGCGGGCGCGACGTAGGCCTGGATGTCGTTCGCACCGGATGCCGCGACGTCGCCGGCGACGGCGAGACGCGTGGTCGCGACCTCGGGGGCGGCGACGTTGTCGGTGCCGGCCGCCGACGCGAGGGCGCTGACCGGCATGGTCATGCCGACGGTGAGCAGACCCACGACGCCCATGACGCCGACCGAGAACGAGGTCGCGGCGATGCGGCGGGCGGTGCGGCGCGAGCGGGGGGCCGCAGCGGCGGGGAGACCCTCCGACACCGGCTCGGGGGCCGGGGCGACCGGCGCGGCCTGCTGGGTGGGGGTCTCGCCGGTGAAGGCGAACAGGCGGGCCGCCGAGGTGAATTCGTCGGCGACGTCGTCGGTGGGGGCCGAGACGGAGGCCGCGGCTTCGAGCTCAGCGGCATCCGGAGTCTCGACGTGCTCGGACTCGGCGACCGAAGCGTCGACGGCGGAGTCGATGATCACGGCGTCGGCGACGGGGCGACGACGCGAGCGGCGCGAGACGGGGAGCGTGATCGGGGAGGTCGGGAGGCTGACCGGCGTGGTCGCGGCGTCGCTGTCGGCGCTCTGCAGGATCACGGCGACGTCGTCGGAGCGGTGCTCCTCGACGACGGTGACCTCGAGCGCATCGGCGGGATCCGCCTTCTCGACGAGGGCGTCGGACGCGGGGAGGGTCGGCTCGATCGTGGCGGCGATCACCCTCTCGACGACGGCGGCGGCGACGGCCTCGACCATCGCGGGCTGGCTCGCGGACTCGGCGTCGACGGGGGCCGGATCGGCCGCCTTGTGGTCGGCGGAGGCCGGGGCGTCGAGGGTGGCGACGCTCGCTGCCCGGCGACGCATCTCGGCTCGGGTGAGCCGGGGTTCTGCATCGGGGGCGCTGGCGGGGAGGGGGCGACGAGACCGTCGGGTGACGGCGGGCTCAGTCTCGGAGGCTTCAGACGGCAACGCGGAAGGGGCTCTCGTGTCGTGTCGCAGGCGCGACGGCTTCGGGCTTCGGGGCTTGACCATCTCCGCAGGTTCGGGTTGCGGAAGATAACGAACTGGTAAACACCCTACCCCGACGGGTCTGTGAATGCCATGAAAGGTGCCCGACTCACCTCGCGTAATCGAGCAGCGGCTCGAGACGACCGAAGAATCCGGGCCCTGCCGCGATGACCATGCCGTTGCCGGGACGCCCGCCCGGCGCGCCGCCGACCGTGCCGCCGGCCTCTTCGACCAGCAGGGCACCGGCCGCGTGGTCCCACGGGTGGGTGCCGCGCTCGTAATACGCGTCGACCCGCCCTGCGGCCACCGAGGCCAGATCGAGCGAGGCCGCACCGATGCGGCGCACGTCGCGCGCGATCGGCATGACGCGCGACAACTGAGCCAGGGCGGGTCCGTGCGTCTCGGGGTCGTATCCGAACCCGGTCGCGACGAGACCACCGGCGGGGCCGACCTCGCTGACCGACAGGCGCTGGTCGCCGAGCCACGCTCCCCCGCCGCGTGACGCGGTGAAGAGCTCCCCCGTAACCGGGTTGAAGACAGCCCCGGCGAGCGCCGTCCACGACGCGGTCTCGGCCGTGCCCTCGACCGCGGCGATACTGACCGCCCACGCCGGGATGCCGTAGGCGTAGTTGACGGTGCCGTCGATCGGGTCGACGACCCACGTGATGCCACTCGTGCCTTTTTCGGCGCCCGACTCCTCGCCGAAGAACCCGTCGTCCGGCCGCTCGCGCGCGAGTTCCGCGCGGATGAACGCCTCGACCTCGCGGTCGGCGGCGGTGACGATGTCGGCGGCGGCCGATTTGGTGGCGGCGACCGTCACCCCTTCCCGGCGGCGACGGTGGGCCAGTTCGCCGGCCTCCCGGGCGATACGCG
This sequence comes from Microbacterium sp. che218, assembly GCF_040436305.1. Classification (NCBI taxonomy): domain Bacteria; kingdom Bacillati; phylum Actinomycetota; class Actinomycetes; order Micrococcales; family Microbacteriaceae; genus Microbacterium; species Microbacterium sp. che218. Next base: position 3,016,742 of record NZ_AP031501.1, on the reverse strand, counting down.
TGGCGAGCTCGAGCAGATCCGCGGGTGAGGTCATGGCGTCCACGCTACTGCGCCACCCCCTCGGCCGATTTCCTCGCCGTCGTTAGCGTGGGCTCATGACCACCTCGGATTCTCGCCAGTACGACGTCGTCATCGTGGGGGGCGGGCACAACGCCCTGGTCTCCGCGGCCTATCTCGCGCGCGCCGGGCGCCGCGTGGCGGTGATCGAGAGGGCGGATGCCGTGGGCGGAGCCGCCGTGTCGGAGAGACCGTGGCGCGGAGTCGACGCCCGCCTGTCGCGCTACTCGTATCTCGTGAGCCTGCTGCCGCAGCAGATCATCGACGACCTCGGCCTGCAGATCACCGTGAAGCGCCGCCGGTACTCGTCCTACACGCCCGACCCGGCGGACCCCTCGCGCGGGATCCTCGTCGACACCCACGACGCCGAGGCCACGGCCGCGTCGTTCACGCGCACGCTGGGCGACGACGGTGCCGCCGAGGCCGAACGCTTCTCGGCCTTCGGCGAGCGCCTGGCGCCCCTGGGACGCGCGGTCTTCCCGACGATGACCGAGCCTTTGCCCACCGCCGACGAGGTGCGCGAGCGCCTCGGCGACGACGAGCTGTGGGAGGCCCTCACGAGCCGCCCCCTCGGCGACCTCCTGCGCCGGTCGCTGCAGAGCGACCTCGTGCGCGGCATCGCCCTCACCGACGGCCTCATCGGCACCTTCTCGACGTCGGACGACCCCTCGCTCGCGCAGAACCGCTGCTTCCTCTACCACGTGATCGGCGGAGGGACGGGCGACTGGGACGTCCCCGTCGGCGGCATGGGCGCCGTGACCGCCGAGCTCGAACGCGCCGCCCGCTCGTTCGGTGTCGAGATCTTCACCGGCGTCGAGGTGGTCTCGATCGGGCCCGACGGCGAGGTGCACACCATGACCGACCGCTCCGAGGTCTTCCGCGGCGACCTCGTGTTGAGCGGGGTCGGACGCGCGGTGCTCGACGGCCTGCTCGCGGCCGGTGGCTCCGCGACGATCGGCGGCGACGAGCCCGAGGGAGCGCAGGTCAAGGTGAACATGCTCCTCTCCCGCCTGCCGCGCCTGCGCGACGAGTCGGTGACGCCGGAGGAGGCGTTCTCGGGCACGTTCCACGTCAACGAGACCATGACGCAGCTCGATGCCGCCTACGCCGCGGCATCCGGAGGTCTCGTCCCCGACCCGCTCCCCGTCGAGATCTACTGCCACTCGTTGACCGACCCGTCGATCCTCGGTGAGGAGCTGCAGGCGTCGGGGGCGCAGACGCTCACGATGTTCGGCCTGCAGGTGCCGCACCGCCTGCTCGACGACACCGACCCGGTCGCCGCGGGAGCGCGCCTGCTGGCCGCGGCGCAGGCCTCGCTCGACTCCGTGCTGGCCGAGCCGCTGCGCGACTGCATCTACCGTGCCCCCGACGGACGCCTGTGCATCGAGGCGCGCACGACGACCGACCTCGAGCGCGCGCTCAACATGGCCGGCGGCGACATCTTCCACGGGGCGCTCTCGTGGCCGTGGCTCGAGGCGCCCGCCTCGACACCGGCCGAGCGGTGGGGTGTCGCCACTCCTCATCCGCGGGTGCTGATGTGCGGGTCGAGCGCCCAGCGTGGCGGTGCCGTCAGCGGGATCGGCGGGCAGAACGCGGCGATGGCCGCGCTGGAGATGCTCGGCGGCTAGGTCGTCGCCGCGCGGGCGGTCGCGATGATCGTCTCGACCGCCCCCATCAGAGCGGGAGTCGACGGCTCGGCGTACCCGAACACCACGCCCGGCGGCAGTTCGGTCTCGGTTCCCGGCACCGCGTATCCCGCGAGGGGCGCCACCACGATGCCGCGGGCCGAGAGCGCCGCGACCATGCGGGATTCCGCCTCGCGCGCGGAACCGTGCAGCAGGACGACGGCGTGCAGTCCCCCGTCGGTGGCCGTGAGCGTCACGCCCTCGACACCGGCGAACGCTTCGAGCATCAGCCGGCGCCGGTGGCGGTAGTCGCGGCGGCGTCGGGCGGTGTGCCGAGCGAGGGCTCCGTCGCCGAGGTACAGGGCCAGCGCCGCCTGCTGCACCTGCGAGACGGACGGATCGAGGTCGGCGCGCGCGGCTGCGAGGCGTTCGCGCCACGCCCCGGTCGCCACGATCCACCCGCAGCGCAGCGCCGGGGTGAGCACCTTCGACAGCGAACCGATCAGCACCACGCTCGCGGGATCGAGCAGGTGCAAGGGCGGCAGCGGCACGCGGCCGTGGGGGAACTCGCTGTCGTAGTCGTCTTCGACGACGACGGCTCCCGTGCGGGCCGCCCACGCGAGCAGACGGGCCCGGGCCGCGGCATCCAGCCGACTGCCGAACGGGTAATGGTGGTGCGGGGTGACGATCATCGCGTCGAGGTCGTCGCGCTCCTCGATGTCGTCGAGGTCGAGACCCGCGCCGAGTCGCACCGCGATCGGCACCGCCTCGACGCCCAAGCGGCCGAGCAGATGCCGCACGCGCGGATACCCGGGGTTCTCGATGCCGACCCGCAGCCGCGCCCCGCGGGGTTCGAGGGCGAGCACGGTGAGCAGCATCGCATCGCTCGTCCCCGCCGTCACGATGACGTCGTCGGGGGCGACGTCGAGCCCGCGGGTGCGGCCGAGGTGCGCGGCGATCTGCCGCCGCAGGGTGGGATCGCCGAGCACGTCGGCCACGTCGGCGGCGACCTCGAGCGCACTCGCGCGTCGCCATGCCGAGCGCCATGCGGCGTCGACGATGCCCGCCGTCCCCGGCCGCCCCGGACGCAGGTCGATGACGGGCGGGGTGGGCACGGGTGCGGCCGCGACGGCCGGAAGAGACCGCGGCTCGGAGGGACGCACGATCTCGGCGACGACGGTGCCGCCGCCGGGCCGAGCCACCAGGTACCCCTCACCCGTCAGGATCTCGTAGGCCGAGACCACCGTGCCGCGAGCGAGCCCCAGGTCGGCGGCCAGTGCCCGCGTCGAGGGGATCGCCTCGCCGCTGGTCACTCGACCGGCGAGGATGGAGGCGCGCAGGCCGTGGGCGAGCTGCTCGTGCAGGGGCGCGGGGGCGCCACGGTCCAGGATGCCGACATCGATCACGCGACGATTCTGTCACTGGTCCATCGAAACCACGCAGAACCGGACTACGCGCTGGGCCATCGGGTGCCCTGCAATGGAGACATGACCGATCTTCCGCTCACCACCCTCACGCGCGTCCGCCGTGGCGCCCACCACCAGCGCACCGACCGCGCCGCCCTGTACGACGTGATCGACACCGCCCTGTTCGCCACCCTCGCGATCGTCCGCGACGACCGGCCGGTGGCCCTCCCGGTGGGCATCGGCCGCGACGGCGACGACCTGCTCGTGCACGGCTCGACCGGCAGCGACTTCTTCCGCCGCATCGCCGAGGGAGCCCCGGTGAGCCTGACGATCACGCACCTGATGGGCCTGAAGTACGCCCGCTCGCTGTTCGACAGCTCGATGCGCTACCGCTGCGCGGTGGTGCACGCCGTGGCATCCGTCGTCCCTCCCGAAGAGAAGGAGGCGGCCCTGCTCACCCTGTCGGAGCACCTCATGCCGGGGCGGAGCGAAGACGTGCGACCCATGACCGCACGCGAGATCGCCGCGACCCTGGTGCTGCGCATCCCGCTGGCCGAAGCGAGCGTGAAAGACAACGCGGGCTCGCTCGTCGAGGTCGACGACGACGGCGAGGACCGCTCCGTGTGGGCCGGGATGCTGCCGCTGCGGGTCGTCGCCGGCGACCCCGTCACCTCACCGCAGACGGTGGCGGGCACGCCGGTGCCGGAGTCGGTCCGTCGGGCCGCGCGCCGCGTCGAGGCCTCGGGCACGGCCTGAAGCCCCTCGGGCCCCGCCGTCCTGCGGATGCGGGCCCCGACACGCCGCGGCCCCGCACCCTGGGGCGGCGTGTCGCCCGCGGCATCCGCACGACGGCGGTCCCGTGCAGGGGACGACGACACGTCCCCGACGACTCCAGTCGAAAAGGCCCCACCCGTCGGGGACGACCGTCGTGCGGACGCCAGCCCCCACACACCGCTCCCCCGCCCACACCGACCGGCGTGTCGCCCGCGGCATCCGCACGACGGCGGTCCCGGCACCGGTCCGCCGCGGAAACGACGGACGGGGCCGCCCCCGAAGGTGCAGCCCCGTCCGCCGAGGTCGTCAGCCGACCAGCGGCGGCACCTCGTAGCGGCGCGGCGTGCCGAAGCGGTGCGCCGTGATCGACACGGCCTGCTCGCGCAGGAACGGCAGCAGCTCGACGTGCCCGGCGCGGGTGACCTCGCCGGCGTAGACGGCCACCGAGGGCGAGCCGTTCGTCGCCTCGGCCACTGCCACGGGCGATCCGCCGAGCAGACGGACACGGCCACCGGTGCGGGCCAGACGTGCGGCGCGGCGGCCCCAGTCGGCGGTGTCTTCGACCGAAGCCCGAACACCCACGCCCTCGAGCCACGCGCGCACAGCGGGCGAGAGCTCGCGCGCCGAGCTGACCGTCACCGTCGAATGGGCGCGGACGCCCGCCGCGACCACGCGCACGAGCGCGGCCTCCGAGGCGTCTTCGACGCGCACGGTCACGGGCACCGCGGCGTAGCGCAGCACGTTCTGCTCCGACTCCAGGCCGGTCACGTCGCGGGCCAGCGAGAACTCCTCGGCCCATGCGGCGGCGTCGCTCGAGAGGGCGGATGCCACCCACTCGCGGTCGGCGGCGGGCACGGCGGCCAGGGCCGGGGCGGCGAGCGCGTCGGGAGTGCGGGGCGCCGAGGTCTCGGCATCCGCCCACGTTCCGAACCCGAAGAGGTAGTGCGGTCCACCGGCCTTGGTGCCCGCGCCGACGGCCGACTTCTTCCATCCGCCGAACGGCTGACGCTGCACGATCGCGCCGGTGGTGCCGCGGTTGACGTAGACGTTGCCCGCCTCGATGCGCGAGAGCCACTGCTGGATCTCGGCCTCGTCGAGCGCGTGCAGGCCCGAGGTGAGGCCGTACTCGATCGCGTTGACGATCTCGATCGCCTCGTCGAGCGTCTCGGCGGTCATGATGCCGAGCACGGGCCCGAAGTACTCGGTGCGGTGGAACTCGCTGCCGGGCTGCACACCCTCGCGGATGCCGGGGCGCCACAGCGACCCCTCGTCGTCGAGCTTGCGCGGCTCGACCACCCAACGCTGGCCGGGCTCGAGGCTCGTGAGGGCCTTCAGCAGCTTGCCGTTCGCGGGCTCGATGAGGGGTCCGATGCGGGAGGCCTCGTCCCACGGCAGGCCGACCTCGAGAGAGGTGACGGCGTCGACGAGCTGGTCGCGGAAGCGACGCGAGCGCGCGACCGACCCGACGAGCACGACGAGGGATGCCGCGGAGCACTTCTGTCCGGCGTGGCCGAAGGCCGACATCGCGACGTCCTTCGCCGCGAGGTCGAGGTCGGCGCTGGGGGTGACGATCACGGCGTTCTTGCCGCTCGTCTCCGCCAGCAGCGGGAGGTCGGGGCGGAACGAGCGGAACAGCTCGGCCGTCTCGTACGCGCCGGTCAGCACGACCCGCTCGACGGCGGGGTGGGTGAGCAGCTGGCGACCGAGGTCGTTCTCCGACACCTGCACGAGCTTCAGCACCTCGCGCGGGACGCCGGCCTCCCACAGCGCCTCGACCATGACGGCGCCCGAGCGCTCGGCCAGGCCCGCGGGCTTGATGACCACGGCCGAGCCCGCGGCGAGCGCCGCGAGGGTCGAGCCCGCGGGGATCGCGACGGGGAAGTTCCACGGCGGGGTGACCACCGTCACGCCGACCGGGGTGAAGGTCGCGCCGTCGACGGTCTCGAGGGTGCGCGCCTGCTCGGCGTAGTAGTGGGCGAAGTCGATCGCCTCCGACACCTCGGGGTCGCTCTGCTCGATGACCTTACCGCACTCGGCGCCCATGACCTCGAGCAGGTCGGCGCGACGCTTCTCGAGGGCGTCGCCCGCGCGGTGCAGGATCTCGGCGCGACCGGCCGCCCCCAGGGCTTGCCACGACGCGGCGGCATCCGCGGCGTCCTGGATCAGCGTGTTCAGCGCGGTCTCGTCGGTGACCGTGTGGTCGGCGATGGTCTGCGCGCCGAGCATGGAGTCCTCCATACGCGCGACGATCGCCCGCGACCAGTCGCGGTTCGCCTCGATCGCCGGGTCGGAGTCGGGGGTGTTGCGGAAGCCGTGCGTGGGGGCGGGAGCGGCCTCGGCCGAGCGGTCCTGCACGCGGTTCGAGGCGGGCACGCCCTCGGGCATGTCGGCGAGCGAGGCGAGGAAGCGGTCGCGCTCGCGCGAGAACAACGCGGCGTGGGTGTCGAGGTCGAACACCGCCGACATGAAGTTCTCGCTCGACGCGCCCTCTTCGAGGCGACGAATGAGGTACGCGATCGCGACGTCGAACTCCTGCGGGTGCACCACGGGGGTGTAGAGCAGGATCGAGCCGACCGTGCGACGCACGACCGCCTGCTGCGCGGTCGCCATGCCGAGGAGCATCTCGACGTCGATGCCGCCGGTCACCCCGCGTCGCTCGGCGAGCAGCCAGGCGAGCGCGACGTCGAACAGGTTGTGCCCGGCGACGCCGATGCGCACGTGGGCGGTGTGCTCGGGGCGCAGCGCGTAGTCGAGCACGGCCTTGTACGAGGCGTCGGTGGCCTGCTTCGAGGGCCAGGTGGCGAGCGGCCAGTCGTGCACATCGGCATCCACCCGCTCCATCGGCAGGTTCGCGCCCTTGACCACGCGCACCTTGATGTGGGCTCCCCCGGATGCCACGCGCGCGGCGGTCCACTCCTGCAGGCGGATCATCGCGGCGAGCGCGTCGGGCAGGTAGGCCTGCAGCACGATGCCGGCCTCGACGCCGTGGAACTCGGGCTCCGACAGCAGCGTCTCGAACACGGCGAGGGTGAGGTCGAGGTCCTTGAACTCCTCCATGTCGAGGTTGAGGAAGGTCCCCGTCTCCTTCGCCACGCGGTACAGGGGGCGAAGGGCGGCGACCGCGTCGGCGACGGCGGCGTCGAAGGCCCACGGCGTGTGCGGGGCGACGGTGGACGACACCTTGATCGAGACGTAATCGACGTCATCGCGCGAGAGCAGCTTGCGGGTGCCGGCCAGGCGGCGCGCGGCCTCTTTCTTGCCGAGGATCGCCTCGCCGAGCAGGTTCACGTTGAGGCGGATGCCGTCGCCCCGGCCCCGGATCGAGGTGATGGCCTCGCCGAGCTTGCGGTCGGTGGCGTCGACGATGAGGTGGCGCACCATCGAGCGCAGCGCCGTGCGGGCGGCGGGCACGACGAACTGCGGCAGGATCGGCGCGGCGAAGGCGCCGAGGCGGATCGCGGCCTTGAGGTGCAGCGGCAGGAACCCCGGGATGAGCGGGGTGAGGGCGGCGAGGTTGCGCGCGGCGACGCGCACGTCTTCGGGGCGCACGACGCCGTCGACGAAGCCGACGGTGAAGTCGAGGCCGTGCGGGTCGCGGAGGACGCCCGCGAGGCGCTGGGCGGCGGCGTCGACGGGCTCGTCGCGGCTCTCGGCGAGCCAGCGGCGCACGAGGGCGATCGCCTCGTCGGCGAGCTCGTGCGGAGAGACGAGTGCGGCGGGGGTGGTGCCGGACGTGGTGTCGGGGACATCGGTGAGCGACATGGCGATCCTTCCTCGGATGCTCTCAGCATGAGGCTCGCGTCCGTTCGAGAAAAGCGATGATTCCTGACGCATACTGTTCGATGAAGTCGAAGGGATGCCATGTTCGATCTGCGCCGTCTGCGCCTGCTGCACGAGCTGTCGGTGCGGGGCACCCTCGCGGCCGTCGCCGAGGCGCTCGCCTACAGCCCGTCGACCATCTCGCAGCAGCTCGCGCTGCTCGAGAAGGAGGCCGGAGTCCCCCTGCTCGAGCCCGACGGACGCCGCGTGCGCCTCACCGCGCAGGGCGCCGCCCTCGCCGCCCACGCCGCGCGGATGCTCGCCGCCGACGAGGCCGCGCGCGCCGAGCTCGAGCGCATGCGGCCCTCCCTCGCGCCGGTGCGTCTGGCCGTGATGCAGTCCGCCGCGCACGGCCTTCTCCCCCGGGCCCTCGACGCCCTGGCCGAGAGCGAGCCGCAGCTGCGCGTCGAGGTCGCCGAACTCGCCCCCGAGGAGGGCCTGTTCGAGGTCGCTGCGCGTGGCTTCGACCTCGCCGTCGCCGAGCAGTACCCCGGGCACACGCGCGAGCACCGCGAGGGCCTCGAGCGCGGGCTCCTGGGGCGCGACGCCATCCGCCTCGCCGTCGCGCACGACGACCCCGCGCAGCACCTCGAAGACCTCCGCGAGCGCGCCTGGGTGATGGAACCGGTGGGAACCGCCGCCCGCCAGTGGGCCACGCAGCAGTGCCGGGCCGCCGGGTTCGAGCCCGACGTGCGCTTCGAGATGGCCGACCTCACCGCGCACGCCCGGCTCGTGGCATCCGGTCATGCCGTGGGGATGATCCCCGACCTCGTCTTCGCGGGCGAGGCCCCGCCCGTGCGGCTCGTCGGTCTTCCCGGCCAGCCGCGGCGCGAGGTGTTCACGGCCGTGCGGCGCGGAACCGCCGACCGCCCCGGCGTACGCGCGGTGCGCGCGGCACTGCAGGTGGCGTACGACCGGGGCGGTCGGTAGGGGCTCCCCTCACAGATCCCGCACCGGTTTCTGCGAAGGGAGCGCCCGTGCGGGAGCGAGCGCTTACTTCGTCAGCGCGATCTCATTCGGCGTCTGCTCGAGCGTCGCGCTCTTCACGATCTGGCCGGTGGTGAGGTCGACCGCGTGCACGGCGTTCTTCGCCGGCTCGGTCACGTAGGCGAGATCACCCGAGACCTTGATCGCGGGGTGGGCGTCCTGCCACTCGACCGGTCCCTCCCACGGATCGATCACGGCGAAGGCGTCGGTGAACTCCCCCGTCGCGGGATCGAGCACGTGGATCGCCCCGTCGGATGCCAGCACGTAGGCGAGATCGCCGGGACCCCGGGCCACGTCGCGGAAGGTGTATTCCGCCCCCGCGGGCATGTCGACCACGCGCTGGGTCTTCGCGGCGGTGTCGATCAGCGCGAGGCGGTGCAGCAGGTAGCCCTCGGCGTCGCGGTCGTCCTTGTAGTCGCCGACGATGAGCGCACTGTTCTCGCTCACGTAGGCGTTGCCCATGCGGCCGTAGGGCTGGTCGGGGGCGGTGAGCTTCGTGAAGGTGCCGGCGTCGTAGACGAGGGCGCCGTCCTCGCAGCCGAACACGACGACCTCGTCTTTGGCGGTGCCTTCGCCGTGCACACCGGGGCAGTCGCTGCTCTCGGCGATGGGGGCACCGGAGGCGTCCTTCGCCACCACGCCGTTGCGGCCGTCGGCGTTGCCCACCGTGGTGAGGAAGGTGCCGTCCTCGAGCACGATCGAGACGCCGTGGTGCGCCTCGACGCCCGGGATGGTCTCGACTTCGGGAAGCTCGTCGGCGGATGCCAAGAGCGCGTCGGTGTCGAAGATGGTCGAGTCGCTCGTGCCGTCGGCGTAGAGCACCGTCTTTCCGCCGTGGGTGACGACGTGGCCGGGCTTGGCCGCCTCGAACACCAGGTCGGTGAGCTCAGGGGCGGTCGTCGAGGTGCCGGCATCGAGCACCTGGAAGCCCGCGCTCGTGGTGACCATGACGTGCCGCCCGTCGCCAGCCGCGTTCAGGCGGGTGAACTCCTCCGAGGGGAGGTCGGCGACGGTCTCGAGGGTGTCGCCGTCGAGCACGACGATGCCGCCGGGGTACGACAGGGCGACGCGGGTGGCGGTGTCGGTCGCCGGGCTCGACGCCGGGGCGGCCGACCCGGGGCCGGTTCCGCCGGCGCACGCCGACAGGGTGACGGTCGCGCCGATCGCGAGGGCGACCAGGCCCGCGCGGGGCAGGGAGAAGCTGCGCATTCGTGTCTCTTTCTTCAGGTGGGGTGGGTCTCGTCAGGGTGAGAGCCCGGTGGCGATGCGCTGCGTGTTCACGCGCATCATGGTCAGGTAGTCGGGGGCGTCGCCGCTCGCGTCGGTGAGCGACTCGGTGAACAGCTCGGTTACGACGACGTCGCGGTCGGCCTCGTCGGCGAGGGCCCGCACGAGGCGGTCGGGCGAGGAGCTCTCGGCGAACACCGTCGGCACGCCCGCCTCGTCGATCGCCGCCACGAGGTCGGCGAGGTCGCTCGCGCTGGGGGCGGCGAGGGTCGTCCCTCCCGGGATCACCGCTCCGACGAGGCGGAAGTCGAAGCGCTCGGCGAGGTAGCCGAACACGTGGTGGTTGGTGACGAGGGCGCGTCGGTCCGCCGGGATCGCCGCGAACGTCGCGGTCATGTCGGCATCCAGGGCCTCCAGCTGCGCGCGGTAGTCGGCGGACCGCGTGGTGACGGCCGGGTCGCCGAGCTTCTCGAGGGCCGGGCTGAGCCGGTCGACGACGGCGATCATCTGCGCGGGGTCGGTCCAGAAATGCGGGTCGTCGGCTCCTTCGGCATCCGTCGACGTGTACGGCAGCACGCGTACGGCATCCCCGGCCACGACCGTCTCGACCCCGGCGGCCGCAGCGGCGTCGAGGTGCTGCTGCAGTCCCTCCTCGAGTCCGAGCCCGTTGGTCACGAGCAGGTCGGCCGAGCGCATCCGCGCGGCTTCGGCCGCGGAGATCTCGAACGAGTGCGGGTCGCTGCCGGGCCGCATCAGGGTCAGCACCTCGATGTCGTCGCCGACCAGCTGCGAGACGACATCGCCGAGGATGTTCGTCGACACGACGACGAGAGGGCGGTCGGATGCCGTGCCCCCGGCGCATCCGGCGAGGATCAGGGTGACGGCGGCGAGGGCCGCGACGGCGAAGCGGCGCACCTCAGCGCCCCGTCTCGGCGGCGAAGAGCGGGGTCCGCGACGGCGTGAACTCCCGCGCGATGCGCGCGCCGTCGGCGAAGTCGACCTCCCACAGGCGACCCTCGGCGGGTCCGTTCAGGTAGGCCCGCTGCTGGTCGGCGATGAGCGACACGGGTTCGGCCGCGGCGAGGCTCGCGCCGACCAGCGCCGGCGTCTGCGCCCGCAGCTCCCCCGTTGCACCGTCGAGCACCAGCACGCGCCCGTCGGCGGTGAGGGCGAGGAGGTTCTGCGCCCTGTCGTCGACCGCGGTCGCCTGCACCACCGGCTCCGGGGTCGGCACGAGCGTCCACGACCGCTCCCGGGTGTCGAGCATCCAGACGCCCGCTTCGCCGGCGACGGCGGCGACAGTCGGCCGGCCCTCGCGATTCGCGAGGGCGGTGGCGCGCGGCGCGGTCGCGCCGTCGGGGTAGGGGATGCGTTCGACGACGGGGACGGCCTCGGCGACCGTGACCAGGAGCGCCCCGTCGCGGCATCCGATCACCGCTCCGACCCGGGTGGTGATCGTGCCCCTCGGCTCGATGCACGGAACACTCGTCCCGATCTCCTCACCGTCGGCGGCGTGCAGGGTCACCTCGTCGCCCGCGGCGATAGCCGCGAACGACCCCGCCGGCACGACTATGCCCGCCCCGGCCGCGCGCTCGAGACGGAACCGCTCGACGATCTCGCCCGCCGAGAGCGCCTCGGTGTCGAGCAGCACCGCCTCGCCGGAACCGGGGAAGAACACCCCCGTGCCGCCGGTCGTCGAGGAGTTCGAGGTCACGACCGTGGCGACCCCCTCCCCCGCGACCTCGCCCAAGACACGAGTCGGCGCGCGGTAATAGTGGAAGTGGTCGACGTGATCCCACGTCCACACTCCGCTGTCGACGATCGAGAGCCCTTCCGCATCCGCGGCGAACAGGTAGCGACCGTCGGAGTGCACCGTCTCCGGCGCACGCACCCGTCCGAGCTCGGTGGTCGTCTCGTCGAGCAGGTCGAGGTGCGACACGTGTCCGTCGCCGTCGATCGTGGTCAGACCGAGAGCGGGCTCGGCGAGTTCGGACGCGCCGGCGATCGCTCCGTGCGTGTCGACCGGTTCGGCGGCGGGGCCGTCGACGGGGGCCGCGCAGCCGGTCAGGGCGAGCGCGCCGAGGAGGCCGACGGCGGGGAGGCGTCGGAAGAAGAGGTGGGGCATGGGGCTTTCCGGATCAGGCGGACGAGAGGACGAGGGATGCCGTGCGGCGGCGCATCGCCACGATGACGGCGCGGACGGCCCACGAGAGCCCGGCGGCGGCGATCGCGGTGGCGGCGATGGTGGCGCCGGCGGCGGTGGCCGCATGCCACGACACGACGAGGCCCACGGCGACGGCGGCCGTGCCGATCACCGCGGCGAGCACCATGGTCGATCCGAGGCGCGTGGCCCACTGCCGCGCGGCCACCGCGGGAGCGACGAGCAGTCCCACCACGAGCAGCGACCCGACCGCCTGGTACGAGGCGACCACCGCGAGGGTGACGAGACCGACCAGCACGGTCTGGGCGAGTCGCGGCGCGAGGCCCAGCACGCGCGCGACGCGTTCGTCGACGGCGAGCGCGACCAGCGACCGGTGGGCCAGGGCCGCCGCCCCCACCCCGATCACGACCGCGATGGCGAGCACGACGAGGTCGTCGACGCCGATCGCCAGGATGTCGCCGAAGAGGATCGCCGTGGCATCCGTCGCGAAGCTCCCGGCGTGCGAGATGACGATGACGCCGAGAGCGAGCATGCCGACGAACAGCAGGCCGATGCTCGTGTCGTACGAGAGCTTCGCCCGTCTGCGCAGCGCGCCGATGCCGAGGCTCATGGCGACGGCGCTCGCCGCGGCGCCCAGCAGCACGGGCAGCCCGAGAACGGTCGCCAGAGCCACGCCGGGCAGCATCCCGTGGGCGAGCGCCTCACCGAGAAACGCCATCCCCCGCACGACGACCCAGGTGCCGGCGACGGCGCACAGGATCGCCACGAGCGTGCCGCCGAGCATCGCCCGTTGGACGAACTCCAGGGCGAACGGATCGGTGAGCGCGGTCATGGTGCTCGACCGTAGCGTTAAGTGAGAACGATTCTCAAACTCATATGATGGATGCCATGATCTCTCACGCCCTGGTCGGCACAGACCTCCGCGCCGACTACGGCGGCATCGCCGCGCTCGCAGGGGTCGACGCCCAGATCCCCGAGGCCGCCCTCACCGTGATCGTCGGACCCAACGGGGCGGGCAAGTCGACGCTGCTCGAGATCCTCGCGGGAGCGCGGCCGCCGGCATCCGGAACCGTTGACGCCGGACCCCGGTCGCGAGCCTTCGTGCCCCAGCGCGCCGCCGTCGCCGACGACCTCCCCCTCACCGTGCGCGACGTGGTCGTCGTGGGTGCGTGGGGCGGCGCCGGACTGCTCCGACGGGTCACCGGCGCACAGCGTCAAGCGGTGGATGGCGCGATGCTCAGGCTCGACATCGTGGATCTCGCCCGGCACCCGTTCTCGAGCCTGTCGGGTGGCCAGCGCCAGCGTGCCCTGCTCGCCCAGGGCCTGGCGCGCACCGCCGACATCCTGCTGCTCGACGAGCCGACGACGGGGCTCGACGCCGCCAGCGCAGCCTTGAACCACAGGGCGATCGCCGACGAGGTCGCGCGCGGGGTCGCCGTGGTCTGCGTCAGCCATGACGACCGACTGATCTCGTCAGCGGATCAGGTGATCCGCATCGAGGCGGGGCGACTCACGCCCGCGAGCGCACCCGCTCCGTGATGCGACGGAGCAGCTCGGCCGCTGCCCGCGAGCTCTCGACCGGCTCCGCGGCCACGGCCCGCTCCACCCGACGGGGGAAGCTGCGCAACGCGGACCAGGGCTCGGCGTCGAGATCGATCTGCAGGTAGATGTGGTTGACGCGGCGATCTTCAGCGTCGAGTTCGCGGCGCAACAGGCCGCGGCCGATGAGCCGATCGACCAGTGTCGTGACCCCCGCGGCCGTCACCCCGAGGTGACCGCGCAGATTCGAGGGGCGGATGCCGGGTTCTTCACCGATGCACCGGAGCGCTTCGGCCTCGAGCTCGCTCACTCCGAGGTCGATCCGCGCTTTCGCGATGCTCTCGTCGCGCACCGCGACGTATTCGTCCAGCGCCTGCATCAGAACAGAGGTGTGTGCCACTGTCACCACCTCCTCAGCGTAGCCCGGCCGGCCACAACCCCACCTTAGTGAAGATCTCGAATATTTTGCGAAGTTAATTAATCCCGTTAAATTTCTGGTACCTTAGCGATTAGCCCGACCGACCCCGACTGAAGGAGATCGTCATGGCAAAGCTTTACTACGGTTCTGACATCGCTCCCATTGCCCTGCCCGACCGTCTGATGGGTTACATCAAGGTCATCACGTCGACGAAACTCCGTCGCGGAGAATCGTTCACGCTGACGTGGACCGGCACCACCGAGGAGCCCGGCCGCTCGACCATCTGGCTGCAGCCGGCCATCCCCCTGCGTTTCGTCTTCGACTCCGTCGAGCCGGAGCAGCTCGTCGGCGACTACCTCCGCAGCCTGGCCGACCAGGCCAACGCCGCGTCGGGTCTCGTCATCGACACCCGCACGTGGGAATCCGCCGAAGAGGCGACCCGCACTCCGGTGCGCTCCGCGCGCCCGGTCGGCCGCTCGGTCCTCGCCGCCTGATAGCACGAATGACGCCCGCTCGCCAGAATGGCGCAGCGGGCTTCATACTGGTCGGACGCGTGACGCTCACGCGCCTGGATCGGAGACGCTCGTGCCCGTACGCACGCTGATCGACATGGCACTTCTCGACGCATGGCTCGCGGAGTTCCGGGCGATGGGCTACCTCACCGGCAGCGACATCCGCGTTCTGGAACGTGACGACGAGACCGACCCCGACACCGGGCTCATCGTCGTCGACCTGAGCGAGGCGAAGACGATCACCTATCTCCAGCCGATCGCCGGCGGCGACGGCAGCTGGAAGGCGACGATGGAAGCCCGCGAGGCCACCATCGAGCTCGGCTGCGTCGAACTGGTCAACCTCGGCAACGAGCTCAACGTGCTCGGCGCCCTCGTCTCGTTCCTCGAGACGAAGTCGAAGGCGTTGCTCGCGGCGAGCTGAGCTGCGATCACGGCGCCGCCGACACCGTCGTCGCCCGATATTGTTCGGCGACCGTCTCGAAGGCCGCAGCCAGTTCGGGTGGGCCCACCACGTGCATCGCGGCCTCGAACCGACCGAACGATGCCGCCAACGCGCCCCACGACCACGACCCCGACTCGAGGGCGCAGTGCCCCTCGTCGACGGCGGTCACGGTTCCGTCCCCCGCGAACGGCAGCACCTCGTGCGCCGGGAGGTCGAGGATCACGGTGCCGCGGCAGGGCCACTCGTTCACGTCCGACCCCTTGAAGCGCGCGGAGACGAATTCTTCGACGTCGCCGCCGGGCACGGCGCGCGGGGTGAAGCGGGGCCCGTTCGGCGTGCGCGGCCGGACGCGGTCGACGCTGTAGAGACGCCAGTCCTCGCGATCGAGATCCCATCCGAGCAGGTACCACCGACCGTTCGAGGCCACCACGCGCACGGGCTCGCAGCGACGCGCGGGCCCGAAGGCCGGGCCATCGTCCACGGCGCCGCGGGGCGGATAGTCGAACCGCAGCACCTCCTGTGCGCGGGTCGCCTGCGCCAGGGTGACGAGCACGTCGAGCGAAAGCGGCATGGGCGCTGCGTCACCCGCGCCCCGGACCGTCGTGACCTTCAGCGCGTCGAGGCGGCGACGCAGACGCTCCGGCATCACCTGCCGAATCGTCCCCAGCGCTCTGCTCGCGGCTTCCTCGATGCCGGCGCCGATCGCGGGGAGGGTCTGTAGGGCGAGGGCCACCGCCACCGTCTGATCATCGTCGAACAGCAGGGGTGGCAGGTCGTCACCGGGCCCGAGGCGATATCCCCCGTCGGGGCCCATCGTCGCCTGGATCGCGTATCCCATCTCGCGCAGCCGCTCGATGTCGCGTCGCACCGTCCGATCGCTCGTGCCGAGCCGCACGGCCAGAAGCGAGCCGGGCCAGTCGCGCCGGGTCTGCAGCAGCGACAGCAGGGCGAGCAGTCGGGCGGTGGTGGTCATGCGATTCACGCTACGCGGGGTCTAGGACAGAAACGCGCCTATACGGGTGGGACTCTTCCTGTATCGGGCCACCCGGGCCCACTCGGACAGGAGCATCATGACCATTCAGACGACCACGCACCTCAACTTCCGCGGTGACGCCCGTGCGGCGCTGGAGTTCTACCAGAGCGTCTTCGGCGGGCACCTCGTCGTCAACACCTACGCCGACTTCGGCATGCCGGCCGAGGTCCCGGGCTCCGACAAGGTCGTCTTCGGCCTCGTCGCCGGCGAGAACGGCTTCCGCGTGATGGGCTACGACGTCCCGGGCCTGACCGACGGACCGATCGTCGGCGGAGGCTCCACCCGTCGCGAGAACGGCACGACCGTCACCGACCAGGCGGTGTTCGTCTCCCTCAGCGCGGACACCCTCGAAGAACTGCAGGGCCACTGGGACGCCCTGGCCGTCGGCGCCGTCGTGGTCGAGCCGCTGGCCGCCTCGGCGTGGAGCGCAGGGTTCGGCATGCTCACCGATCGCTTCGGCGTGACGTGGAGCATCAGCGTCTCCGCCTGAGCCCCAGACGAATCCCGCGGGAACGAGAAAAGGGCACCCGATTTGGGTGCCCTTTTCTTCGTGGTGGCGAGTGAGGGATTCGAACCCCCGAATGCAATGCAGTCTGATTTACAGTCAGATCCCTTTGGCCGCTTGGGTAACTCGCCAGGTGCGCACCCGTCCGGCTTGTTCAGTCGACCGGAGGCGCGATAGACCACTCTACTATCCCGCGGGCGATGCTCGAAACCATCGCCGACCTCACTCCGGCGTGCGCAGCAGAGCACCCTCGTGGCGGCAGGTCGCGGCCGCGACGTCCATGGCGCGCGAGAGCACGGCATCCCACTCCCCCGCATCCGCGGGCAGCCGGTCGCGCACGAGCGCGGCGGTGGTGGCGAGCACGGCGTCGCCCCCGCCCATGGTGTCGATGATGCGTCCGGGCAGGTCGGAGATGCCCCGCGAGACGGTCGTCGCACCCGCGTCGATCGCGGCCCCACCGGCGCCGTACGTCGCGAGCACGGCCTCGACGCCCAGGCCGACGAGCTTCTTCCGCAGGTCGTCGAGCGGCGCGTCGTAGAGCAGCTGCGCGTCGTCTTCGCCGACCTTCACGAGAAGGGCACCGGATGCCGCCTTCTCGAACCCGCGCACGAACTCGTCGCGGTCGCGCAACATGCCGCTGCGGGGGTTGGGGTCGATCGCGAGCGGGGTCGACGCGGATGCCGTGACCTCGACCAGCAGCGCGGTCTGGTCCGCGTCGTCGAAGGGGAAGCAGCTGACCACGACCATGGGAGCCGCGGCAATAGCTGCACGTTCGGCCTCGCCGTACGCCACACGGCGGTTCTGGGCGGCCTCGTTGAAGACATAGACGGGCTCGCCCTCGGGCGAACGCGTGCTCACCGCGCGCGACGACCCGTGCGGCGCGGGACTCGCGAGCAGTTCGACGTCGTACTCGGCGAGGAAGGAGCGGATCTGCTCTCCCGCCGCATCGTCCCCGACCATCGCGATGAGCGTGGCCGGAACGCCGAGCCGCGAGAGCCCCACGGCGACGTTGAGTGCGGCCCCGCCGACGAACTCGCGCACGCCGGTGTCGTCGCGGATCTCGTCGATGAGCGCGTCACCGATGACGACCACGCGTGCGGTCATCGCGACACCTCGGCGGCGTCGAGCACACGGGCGACGAACTCCTCGGTGCGGCGCTTCGCGCCGTCGATCTTGCGGTCGACGCTCGCACGGATCTCGCTGGGCGCGAGAGGGGCGGCGAGGCGCACGGTCTCGTGGCACGACATGTCGGCGCAGATGTACGTGCCCACGGTGTCGCCGTGCTCGCCGGCGGTGCCGGCCTTGCGCGCGGTGAACAGCGCGACCTGGTCACCGGGCTGCATCGTGTGGCAGAGGTTGCACATCGCCGAGCGCGCCCGCGACTGTCCGTCGGCCGCGCGCAGCACGATCGCCGCGGGCTCACCCTCGTGCTCGGCGACGATGTAGCCGCGTCCGCGGGTGCGAGGGTCGCGCCACGCGAGGAAGTCCAGGTGATCCCAGTCGGTCAAGACGAAGTCGTGGGGCAGGCTCATGACCCGCAGTTCCTCGGGTGCGGCGTTGACGAACGCGTCGCGGACCTCGTCTTCGGTGAGTGCTCGCATGGCATCCGAGTCTACGAGCGCCCGGACCACCCGGGGCGGGCCCGACCGCGATGTCCAGGGGGTGCGCGAGCGAACCTCCCGAATAGAATCGAGCCATGGCTGATTCTTCGTTCGACATCGTCTCCAAGATCGACCGGCAGGAAGCCGACAACGCGCTCAACCAGGCGCACAAAGAGGTCGAACAGCGCTACGACTTCAAGGGCACCGACGCCTCCATCGCCTGGAGCGGCGACTCGATCGTCATCAAGGCGAACTCGGAAGAGCGCGCGAACGCCGTGCTCGACGTGTTCCAGACCAAGCTCATCAAGCGCGGTATCTCGCTGAAGAGCCTCGATGCGGGCGAGCCAGTGCCGAGCGGCAAGGAGTACCGCATCACCTCGACTCTCAAAGAGGGCATCTCGCAAGAAGACGCCAAGAAGGTGAACAAGATCATCCGCGACGAGGGCCCCAAGGGCGTCAAGTCGCAGATCCAGGGCGACGAGCTGCGCGTGCAGTCGAAGTCGCGCGACGACCTTCAGGAAGTCCAGCGCATCCTCAAGGCCGCCGACCTCGACGTCGACCTGCAGTTCACCAACTACCGGTAAGCACCCCCGCTGACCTGGGATTTTCTTCCGACAGTCCGCGGGGAGTCCGCAAGAGCGGCGATCGAGGCCATGAGGTCGGCGGTCGCCGCTCTTGTTTTGTCCTCCGCGGACGGCCAGAGATGCGCGTATGTGTTGAGCGTGATCGACGGTTGAGCGTGGCCGAGGGCGCGCTGCACGGTCACGACATCGCACCCGGATGCGATGAGATTCGACGCGAAGGTGTGACGCAGCGTGTGCAGCGTGACGCCGAAGGGGAGGCCCGCTCGAGCGCGTATGCCTCGCCACGCCTCGCCGGCGTTGTTGCGTTGGTACAGGTCACCCCGCAGCGTACGGAACATCTGAGCTTCGGGCGCGGTGAGGCGGGTCGCCGACTGGCCCACGAGCACGGTCACCGCAACGGGCGGCATCAAGCAGCTGGTCGAGTTCCCCGATCAGCGACGATGAGTTCTGCGGCGAGGCTGGCGAGGACGTAGGGCGGGATGGTCAGATCGCCATCGTCGAACTCGATGGTCGCCTGCCAGAGGGGCTCGTCGTAGCCGGCGGGCTCGAGGTGGATGGAGCCTTTGGCGTGGACGAGTCCGACAACGACAAGACCTGTGTCCCTTTCGCCTCTCTAGGTCTCAGTCAGCTCACATCCTGGGATTTAGGCGCCCGCTGTGCGAGAGTCGGACGACGCGAATCGGGCGGGGGCCTCAACATGCGGAATGTAATAGGGCGGATTTTGAGTTTCGCGGGGGCAACGGGTCTAGTCCTGGCGCTGGGGACGACGGCGGTCGCCGTCGCAGCCCCGGGTGATGGCTACGCCTCATGGAACGTGGACGGAGCCCGCAACGCTTTCTCGGGATCGGTTGAGCTCCCTTTGGGCTTCCCCACGACGTCGTTCGTGTCTGATTCGCGGGCGGTCGACGTGTCCGGCGGGGCGTCCTCCTGGCTCCCGGAGGGAACGCCGTTCGCCGACGAATTCGGCCAGAGCCAAGGCCGTCCTTATATCTCAATCGCTCCCGCGGCGAACAACGCCGCCTTCCCTTCTACGACTACGTTCGTTTTCGACGAACCAGCACCCGCCGGCACATGGGGGATCAACCTGGGCGATATCGACGCCGAAACGGTGACGATCAGCGCAACTGTCGGAACACGAGCGGCGACAGTCACGGAGATCGGGCTGCAAGACGCCTACAACTACTGCGACGCCTCTCCGCGCGCCTCGACCTGCTCAGGTCTGCCCGCAACGGGCAACGTCGTCCCGACGGTAAGCGACGACGGGACGACCATCACCGTTGCGGACCTCGCCTGCCCAACCGACCCCGATCGGTGCAACACCACGGGCGAGGCACTGTGGCTCATGCCGACGGCAGAGTTGTCCTCGCTGACCGTGACCTCCGCCTGGAAGAGAGGGATCCCGGCGCTACAGGTGTGGTTTGCGACGCTCGCCGATCGCATCGACGGGACAATCCTCGCGAACTGCGCTGGCGCGCTCCCCGGTGCAGTCGAGCTCACGGTGGACGGGGAGAACGTCGTGGCCACCGCTTCCGTCACATCGACGGGCTCTTTCGCATTTGACAACGTCATTCAGCGCGACGACTACCTGCTGCAAGCAGCATCCGCGACCACCCCGCCGGGCGTCGTCGTCTCGACGGCTGGGGGCGATCTGACCGTCCCTGGGTCAGCGGATCTCACCGCCACGGCGTCCTTTACCGTCTCAGGCACCGTGGCCGGCCCGGCCGACCTCATTGCCGGCCGCGTCGTCCGCCTCACCGGCGGCAGCGTCGCTGAAGAGACCACGACGGATGTGAACGGGGCCTACGCCTTCCCGGGCATCCTGCCGGGCCAATACCAAGTCGCTGTTGATGCGGTAGACGGCACCCAGGTATCGCCGCCGTCACGCGCAGTCACGGTCGGCTGCGCCGCGGCGACGGTCGACCCCATCTCCGTAGCGGCGCCGAGTCCGTCGCCCACCGCGTCACCGCGCCCCACCCCGACGCCCACCGCGTCACCCAGCCCTACCGTCACGCCGAGCCCCACTCCGACGCCCACTGCGTCGCCCAGCCCTACGACCACACCGACCGCGTCACCCAGCCCCACACCGACGCCCACCGCGTCGCCCAGCCCTACGGCCACACCGACCGCGTCACCCAGCCCCACACCGACGCCCACCGCGTCGCCCAGCCCTACGGCCACACCGACCGCGTCACCCAGCCCCACACCGACGCCCACCGCGTCGCCCAGCCCTACCGTCACGCCGAGCCCCACTCCGACGCCCACTGCGTCGCCCAGCCCTACGACCACACCGACCGCGTCACCCAGCCCCACACCGACGCCCAGCCTGACGGCCACACCCAGCCCCACCGGGACCCCCACCAGTGGTCCCCCGGAGAACCCCGGCGCGGGTGGAGGTCCGGGTTCCGACCCCACCCCGACAGATATGGCACCGGCACCGGCACCGGCGGCGACGCCGCCGGGTTCGGACGGCTCTCGCAATCCGGGCTCGCCGAACTCGTCCCTACCCTCGACTGGGGCGGAGAGCACGATCGTCGGCCTATGGGCTGGCGTCACACTTGCGGTGTTGGGAGCACTTGTCCACTTCGTTGCACAGGACCGCAAAAAGCGACGCACCTGATCGCGGAGTGCACCGAGCACGGGAGTTACGGGATACTGACCGCGTGGACCATCTCCCCATTCGAACGACCGCCGACGACCTAGCGGAGGTTCTTCGACTGGCAACGCTCGCATTCGATGACTCCGTGCAGGGCACGGGTTCAGCCTATGAAGCGAGAATGAGGCCCATCCTGGACGATCTGTTTGAACAGGTGCATCGGCTCATCGAGGAGCGGACGGACCGACTGGCAGTCCACAGCCAGTAGTGCCGTGCGCGGGCGCCGCGCGACGTCGAGCACCGTCAGCGGTCCACATCGCGGCGCCGGGGATCTCGGCGACGATCGCAGCGACGAGGGCGGCAGAATACTTGTCGTCGTAGTAGCCCGCCCACCTGCCCGCCTCCATCGCAAGGATGTCGGCGCGATCGCCCGCGGCCGTGAGCAGGTCGGCGATCACGGGGGCGGTGTCGTGGTCGTACCGATGTCGCGAGCAGATCGCTGAGAGCTGCACGCCGAGGAGCACGTCGGGGTGCAAAGGTCGTGACACGCGGTGGACGCTACGCGACACGTCCGACATCGTCGCCATCGGACAATGCGGTAACCGTTCGTCACGGGTACTCGCCTGATCAACAGCAAGACGGCGAAATCGACGAGGGCACGTCCATAGGAATCTGGCCCCTCGCTTCGTGCTCGGTCCGAGATCGGCCGGAACTGGCTTCTGCGAAGCCACTGCGGCAGCCACAACGTGGACGTGGCCTCATCATCCTCCCTGGGTGAGGCCAGTGATCAGGTTGATGGCGACCGCAACCACGAAAGTGCCGAAGAAATACGACAGAAGAGCATGACCCATCGCGATGCGCCGCGAGGGGGTCGACGACTGCGTGACGTTGCTCGCGTTGTACGCCATTCCAATCGAGAATGCCGTGTACGCGAAATCGCTGTAGGCCGGGTCCTCGTCTTGATCGAAGTCGAAGCGGTGCCCCTCGTCGAGGTAATACATCCGGGCATACTTGAAGGCGTAGACGGTGTTCACGAGGGCCCATGCCGCTACAACCCCCACGACGGCGAGGATGGCGGCCGCCGCGCCGACGACATCCCCCTGCTGACTGCGGATGAGGGCGAACACCACCAGCACGGCGCTCAGAAGGGTCGCCGCGATGATGAGTGCGTCGACCAGCTTGCGGGAGCGGTGTTCATGGCGCGCAAGGGAGCGCGTGCGTCTGCTGTCCGCGGGCCATGCCCTGGACCAGGCCCAGGTCAAGAACACGCCGGAGGCGACGACCCAGCCCACCAGGGGCGACAGTTCGGGTACCCCAAGGACGAGGGCAACCACGGCAGCCCCCAGGCCGACTAGCGCGGCGACGACGGCCTTCAGGGCGAGATGCGACATGCGGAGTCCTTCGTTGGGTGGATGTGACGGGAGTCCCTTGCCTGGCGGTCACCCCGCGCGGATTCCAGCGACCGGGACGTACAGGCCGGCCCGCTCTGCGCGCACGGCGGCAAGCGCGCGCGAGGTGGCATCCAATTTCACGAGGATGTGTTCGAGGTGAGTGGCGATCGTCCGGGGCGATACCACGAGCGCGCGCGCGATCTCGAGGTTGGAACATCCCTCGATGACGTGCCCCAAGACCTCGAGTTCTCGGGCCGTCAGTCCGCGCAGATCGTTCGGGGACGACAGGATGAGCGCGCCGCAGGCCACTGCCTTGAGGTCGGATTCGCCGGCCAGCACCGTCACACGGACCAGATCGTGCAGTGCTCGCCCTGTGCCGCCTCGCCACAGGAAAGTGGCGAAGGTGCGGCCCTCCGCGATGACGTCGCGCGCGGCGCCGACGAGGAGGGAATCGGACGCGAGCAGACAGTGGTCGGGCAGGCCCGGAAGAGGCGCGACGGCGTCCCCGGGGAGGATGACGACGCCGGCGCCGGCGTCGCGGACGATCACCGTCGAGGCGGCGAGTGAGCGCACGGGGTCGATCCCGGAGGCGACGTGAGGGACGAGTCGAGTCAGCTCGCGCCGGAGGGCCGGCGACGGGGGGTCGGCGCGCCGGAAGAGCACCGTCATGAATCCCACGTGGCGTCCACCGTCTTCGAACAGCGCGACGAACAGCGCTTCGTGGAAGCCGGCGGGAAGCAGGCACTCGGCCCAGGTTTGCAAGTCCTGCGCCGCGTACGGCAGATCGGACAGGCTGAGCGGCGGTCGGTCGCGGTTGGCCCCGGTCAGGTCGATGTCGTGCGCCATCCTCGGTCCGCTGAGGTAGCGCAGGCTCGACCCGTCGAGGTCGGTGCTCGCCAGGGAGGTGTATCCCGAGCCGTCCGGCTCGGCCAGCGCCATCCAGGCGCCGTCGAACGGCAGGCGTAGCTGCAGCTCGTCGAGCAGGGCCTGAGCCCGCTCGTGCGCCGTGCCCGGTCGCGCGGCGATCTCGGCGAGTTCGAGCGCGGCGTCGCGGAACACGAGGGTCACCTGTCCATCGTTCTGCGGCGGCCTCAGCCGAGACGACGCCCGGCGTCGCGACCCGCACGCGGAGACCTCATGACCCGACTCGTGGAACGGCCGCGATCGGCGTCGTCGAGCAGTCGGTGACGGCATCGGGCTCCCGAACGATGTAAAGACCCCGTGAGGAGTTGGCGGTGTAGGTCAGGGCGTGAATCCACGCCGGGTTGATCTGCGGCTGCCGGCTGCCGTGGTACTTGAACTGCAGAGAGGCGTGCGGGTGGATGTAGACGCTCGTCCGGCCGCCACCGGTCGACATGTCGTCCTTCCACGTGAAGGTGAACGACTCTCCCCGTCGCACCTTGCCCACCATCACGATCTGCAGGTGCGCCAACAATCGATCCTCGACGTCCACTTTCCCTGTGGAGTCGTAGATGAACTTGCCCATCTCGACCGTCCAGTCCGGCGCCCGACGTGCCCTCGGCGAGAGTCGTGACACCGGCGCGCCCTGTGCCGACAGACTCGGACGATGTCCGGCCACCCCGCACCCCCGTTGCGGGCGCTCCGCGCCCGTGGGATAGTACGCCCGCGTAAAAGGGACGATTCGCCCGTCAGCGTCTCAGGTCGTCCCGCGGGGTGCGGCCGAATTCGCGCGTGTAGTGCATCGTGAATCGGCTGGGGGAGGCGTAGCCCCATGCCCGTGCCGTCTGTGCGACCGTCGCCGTGCCCGGTTGTGCGGCGCGGAGGGCCGCGCGGGCGTTGTTCAGGCGTACGGTGCGCAGGTAGACGGAGGGTGCACCCAGATCATCCCGGGCGAACGCCTCTTGCAGGGTACGAAGAGAACATCCCAGGTGGCGGGCGACTCCGGGCATAGTGAGAGGCTCATGCGCGTGCGAATCCATGTATGACTTCGCACGTGCGACGAGGGGAGCCATTCTGCTCTCCCCTCGACCCGGCGCGGTGCCGAGGTTGGTCGGGAAGGCCAGGAGTGTCGCCACGAGCAGCGACCGTCGGATCTCGGCCTCGATGAGAGGAGCGTCCTGCCCGTCCAATTCCGCCAGGAGGGCATGGGCGCCGCGGAAGGTGGCCCGCCAGTAGTCACGGAGCGCGGGCGTCCGCGGACGGTAATCGCTCATCTCGACGACGACGGCGTCATCCGCGGCGACCGATCGCAGGTACTCGGTCGCGACCGCCATGTCGATCGTGCTGCCGCGCACCGACACCGAGCGCCAGCTCATGTCGATGGGCTCGAACGGACACAGGAACGGGCCGTCCAGGGGAAGACCGTCTCGACCGACGGTTCCGTCAAGGTCGGCACCGGCGAAGTCCGCCACTGTCAGTTCGTTGTGCAACTGGGCGTTCACGGCCGTCGCTCCCGTGAGGCTGTACGCGATGGTCCCACCACCCTCGAAGGTCTTGACGCTCGAGCGGAAGCGGTACTGGGAAGGGTCGATCCGCCCGTTGACTGCTCCGGGGCACATCACCTCCCAGGCGGCGAGGGCGTCTTCGACGGATTCGCTCACAGTGGTCACCGAGCGCACCGTCATGACGTCCCCGTTCGAGCCTGCGAACGCTGCGCCTCCCGCAGCACGACTCCATCTTCGTTTTCCACGATCGCTCGCGCCAGCCCACCGCACGCGGCACCGCCCCACGCACTCTGCGCCGAATAGGTCGTTCTGCCGATGGTGCTCTCACCGCCCGCGGAGTGACATGGAGCTCTGCCGCGATCGAACGGCCGCGGCCCGTCCCCGGACGGATGACCACGTGAGGAGTCGACGATGAAAGCAGTCGTTTACGAGGGACCGCGGACGGTCTCGGTGCAGGACGTCCCGGACGCCCGCATCGAGCGCCCCACCGACTTCCTGGTCCGGATCACCACGACCAACATCTGCGGATCCGATCTGCACATGTACGAGGGTCGGACCAGCTTCGAGACGGGGCGATGGTTCGGCCACGAGAACATGGGCGAAGTGATCGAGGTCGGCGACGGCGTCGACAAGGTGAAGGTCGGCGATCACGTCGTGCTGCCGTTCAACGTGGCGTGCGGACACTGCAAGAACTGCGAGCGGGGTCTGACCAACTACTGCCTCACCGCCCAGCCCGTCCCGGATTTTGCGGGTGCAGCGTACGGTTTCGCCGACATGGGCCCGTGGGCCGGTGGGCAGGCCGAGTTGCTCCGAGTGCCGTGGGGGGACTTCAACTGTCTTCGGTTGGGCGAGGATGCCGAGGAGAAGTCCAGCGACTACGTGATGCTCGCCGACATCTTTCCCACCGGCTACCACGCCACCGAGATGGCGGGCGTGAAGCCGGGGGACCAGACGGTCATATACGGCGCCGGGCCGGTCGGTCTGATGGCGGCGCTGTCGGCGACCATTCGCGGCGCGAGCAAGGTGATGGTGGTCGACCGGCATCCGGACCGACTCCGTCTGGCGGAATCCATCGGAGCGATCGCGATCGACGACTCGCAGGTCGACCCCGTCGAAGCGGTGTTGGAGATGACGATGGGCCTGGGCGCCGACAACGGATGCGAATGCGTCGGCTATCAGGCGCATGAGCCCGCCGGCAACGAGCAGCCGAACCTCACTCTGAACCGTCTCGTGCGATCGGTGCGCTTCACCGGCCGCATCGGAACGGTCGGTGTGTTCGTGCCGCAGGACCCCGGGGCCGCCGACGAGCTGGCGAAGCAGGGGCAGATCGCATTCGACATCGGTCTTCACTGGTTCAAGGGTCAGACGATGGGCACCGGTCAGGCGCCGGTGAAGAAGTACAACCGGCAGCTTCGCGACCTCATCGCCGCGGGCAAGGCGACGCCGTCGTTCATCGTCAGCCACGAACTGTCGCTCGAGGAGGCGCCCGACGCGTACGAGCACTTCGACAAGCGCGACGACGGCTGGACGAAGGTCGTGCTCAAGCCCGGAAAGGCGGCGTGATCATGGCGGGCAAAGCGGCCGCGGCCGTCGGAATCGGAGTCGCGTCCCTCGCGGCGGGACTTATCGCGCGGAACCTGGTGAAGAAGGAACGCGAGTCGGATGGCGACGGCGAGCACCCCGAAGGGTGGAAGGCGGTCACGGTCCTCGGCGATGCAGACGGCTTCGCCAGCGAGGGGTACCCCGAGCCGCTTCACCGAGTGGCGGAGTCGCTGGAGATCCGGGTGCAACCTGCCCCCGGCGACAAGGGCTTCGAGGTGCATGCTCGCGTGCGGGAGGGTAGCGAGCTCGCCGGGGAGAAGGATCCGGGCGCACAGCTTCGTACAGCCCTCCGGGATGCGAAGCAATTCTTCGAGACGGGAGAGGTCCTGCGCTCGACCCCCCGACCGCACGGAGAGCGTCCGCCCACCCTCCTCGGCGGAGCGGTCGACAAGGCGGAGGACGAAGCGAAGGGCGAGGGTGTGCTGTGAAGGCTCTGTGCTGGACCGGGGTGAACGAGCTCTCCGTGGAGACGGTCGACGATCCCGGCATCCTGAACTCCCAGGACGCCATCGTGAGAGTGATCCTCAGCACCACGTGCGGATCGGATCTGCACCTGCTCGGCGGGTATGTGCCCACCATGCGCGCCGGCGACGTACTGGGGCACGAGTTCCTCGGCGAGATCGTCGAGGTCGGATCCGCCGTGACGAAGCACAAGGTCGGGGACCGGGTGGTGGTGTGCTCGTTCATCAGCTGCGGGAAGTGCTGGTACTGCCGCAACGAGCTGTTCTCGCTGTGCGACAACGGCAACCCGAACGCCGGCATCCCCGAGATGCTGTGGGGCCAGGCGCCCGGTGGGTGTTACGGGTACTCGCACGCACTCGGCGGGTGGGCGGGCAGTCACGCCGAGTACATCCGTGTGCCCTACGCCGACCAGGGTGCCTTTCCCGTTCCGGAGGGGGTGTCCGACGAACGCGCGCTCTTCGCCTCGGATGCCGCCCCGACGGGGTGGATGGGAGCGGACCTCGGTGGCGTGAAGCCGGGCGACACCGTCGCGGTCTGGGGAGCCGGAGGGGTGGGCCAGATGGCGGCGCGGGCTTCCTTGCTGCTCGGAGCGGAGCGGGTCATCGTGATCGATCGCTTCCAGGAACGCCTCACGCAGGTGGAGCAGGTCATCGGTGCGGAGACGATGAACTACGAGACGAGAGAGGTCACGGCCGAGCTGCGTGAGCTGACGGGCGGGCGGGGCCCCGACGTCTGCATCGAAGCGGTGGGGATGGAGGCCCACCGCGACGGGCCCGACTTCGCCTACGACCAGCTGAAGCAGCAGTTGCGCCTGCAGACCGACCGTCCGACTGCGGTGCGCGAGGCGATCTTCGCGGCGCGCAAAGGCGGCAGCGTCTTCGTGCTCGGCGTCTTTGGTGGGTTTGTAGACAAGTTCCCTTTGGGGGCCGTAATGAACAAGGGGCTCACCCTGCGTTCAGCTCAGCAGCACGGGCACCGGTACATCCCGATGCTGCTTGAACGGATGGCGCGGGACGAGCTCGTCACCGAGCACCTCGCGACGCACGTCATGTCGCTCGACGAGGGACCCCAGGGATATGCGATGTTCAAGCGAAAGGCCGACGGATGCGTGAGAGCGGTCTTCCGACTCTGACAACTCGAGACCGCCTCTCCTAGAAAACTTGTCGTGCCGCGGAGGCGGTCTCGATGCGGTGGGCAACTAACTGCCAGGACAACGGCGCAGTAGAGGTAGCTGGTGACGTTGCCGGTGGTGTTGCGAAGCGCCCTCTCGTCGTCGTAGTTCTGCCATTCCCAATCCCTGAACTGCCGGGCCCATAATCAGTCGTGGCAGACGCATGCTCCTTCGATTTTGGCGCCGCGCAGCGGTTCGCGATCCTCGACGTCGCTGCAATGGTTCGCGAGCAAGGCCGAATTCTCGATGGGCTGACGGCCCAGGAAGCTGCGGAGCGTGCGTATCGTCCAGGCGGCCCATCCTTCGATGCGCTTGTCAAGCTTGCGATTGCCCGGGGGCGCCAGGACGCGCCCTGACGAGTGGCACCGGTTG
This sequence comes from Microbacterium sp. che218, assembly GCF_040436305.1. Lineage (NCBI taxonomy): Bacteria > Bacillati > Actinomycetota > Actinomycetes > Micrococcales > Microbacteriaceae > Microbacterium > Microbacterium sp. che218. Next base: position 2,988,056 of record NZ_AP031501.1, on the reverse strand, counting down.
ACGAGTTGGAGCGTCTAGGCCTATCTCCGACCACCCAGCCCGGAGCCGGCGGCGCACTACGCGCTCTGCTGTTGCCTGAGCTGCAGGTCGAAATCGCGATCACCTCGTGGCGCCCGGGGGCCTGGGCCGACCCGAAGCAGGTAAACGCATGCCACCCGCCAGACTGCCAACCTGACCGAATACATACGAGGGTCGCCTGCCGCCGCTCCCCGCGTGACAATCCAGCGGCCGCTGTTCTGCGGGACTCCGCCGCGGTTGCGGAACATAGCGACAAGTATCAGTGCGCCGACGAACAAGAACAGTCCGGTCACCATCAGGCCGACGTACAGCTGCATGCCGCTGATCGTATCCGCGGAACCTGCGGGACCAGGAGCGCCGCCAACGTCGGCGCTCGTCGTACTTGAGATCACGGTCGACGCTATGTTGGCCAGCATGGTGCGCAACCCGCTTATCCCCTTCAGCATCTATGAAATCGCGGGCGCGGCCGCCGTGATCGTCATTGCTGCACTGATCACCGTGCTCGTCATCGCCCTCGTCCTGCGCCGCAAGTCCCGCGGCAAGTGAGTGACATCTCTGGCACACAGCTGCCCGCACCAGCAATGAAGTCAGCGGCGGAGGCAATTTTCGGATCTCGGCTAATCTCGCAGCATGAGGTGGCGCGAGTCGGACAGTATTGAGCGAATACTCCTCGTCGTCGATCTCGTCATCGACGCTGGAAAATGAAGCGACACAGCGCGGAGATCGAGCGACGTCGGCCATGAACGGCCGGCGATGGGCAGTCACAATCCTGGTCGGCGCCGTCGTGGTCGTGGGGCTGACGTTCGCGATCCAGTCGGCTGTCGTCGGAACGTTTTCGTGAAGGGCCCTCGGTCTGGTGGTGATCGGAACCCTTGCCGGGGTGTTCCTCTGGAAACAGCAGAAGCCGCGAGACGGCGACGAGTAAGTCCCTCCCTACCCGTCGCTACGTCGGCCCCGGCGACGAACACGGATCAGCTGGCCGATGCAGACGGCCGCGAGCAGCGCATTGCCCATCAGACCCAGTGCCGGCGCGGGCCCAGGCCCGTCGACAACGAGAGAGACGATGTGGCCCGACGCATACAGCGCCATGCACAGAAGCAGCACCGCCCAGAACCAGGACCTGTTGCCAACTTTGTCCAACCACTCCACGGCGTCAGTCCCTGTTCCTCATCCGCTGCAAACCCCAAATGAACCACGCCAAATCCATCAGCAAAAGGACACTCGCCCCGACGATGAGCGGAATTATCGGCTTTTCCATGGTCGCCGCGAGTATCAGCACGGCCGCGATCGCAACCGCTGATACGCCATGCAGGACCGTCGACCGCACGAGAGTCCGCCTGCGCCGGTCAGCGTCGGGCGGCTGAGTGATGTCCCGCATGCTCGCATCGTAGGCCCCAGCGTTGACCATCACCGGCACCACGGAATGCGACTCGACAGACTGACCCAGCACGGAGAGGGGCCCAGCGTCGGGGAACACCCGCTGCGCCCAGACACAGGGCGCAGCGCCCGGATGGGAGGCGCCGATCTGCGGCCAGTCCCGCCGGCAACGCTGCGGCGTCACCACCGGAGGGTTTTTCGCCTCCCCCTCCGACGGCCATTCCAAGCTACCTAGACCCGACTTTCATTGCCGCAACGGCAAAGTGTCGATGTGTTCTCCGTCGCCGTCGTACCAGACGAAGTCGACGGAGGAGACAAGCTCACACGGACGCGATGGAACCTCACGTCTACTCGCCTCCAGCTGCTCGGCCCAGGCCCGCTCGTCGAGCGAATGCGCGTATGCAAGTGACAGGTGAAAGATCCACTCTTCGAGCGAAAGTTCTCCAATGCGGCGAAAATTGGTCGCATCAAGGACCTCGGTCAGCCTCCGGTAGGCGCCCGTCAACGAACTCGTCCGCTCGAGACGGGCGACCAGCACCTGAAACGGCGGCGGGAACCCGTCGATCGCGTCGACACCCAACTCGATCGGCGGTTGCGAGCTGGCCCAGGAGGCGACGAACTCCCTGAGGACGTGCACGCGCTCCGGCTCGAAGAAACCGCGAAGCGTGACGTGCCCCGTGTTCGGGTGTGGCGTCCCATCCGGAAGCCGCGCCAAGACCTTGGACTGCTCGCTCCTGTAAAGGGCGGCCACAGACTCGTCCGGGCGCAGGACCACATACTGCTGGCCTTGGAGCGACTCCAACTGCACGGGTTCCGTCATGTACGGGGTGGACATCTGGCGCCTCCGGTCTCGCAAGTTAGCCGACGTTACCTGCCGCAACCACCTCATGTGTTGCTTGTTTCAGACGTCGCCCCACAAACCAGGCGCCGCCTCTGTCGGCTAGCCGATGGCCGCCTGACTTGAACTGCCAGCACGGGCCGAGCTCAGGCAGCACTTGGGGGGCTGGGGGTGTGGAGTACTGCCGCCAGTGGGTGGGGGCCGAAGCCGCCGGAGCCCGATCAGGATCAGCTGTTTCACCTTGAATTCAGACCTGCTCATACGCGCGACATGAGTCTTCAGGCTCGCCGGGACCTCCCACACCTCGTTCCGCTGCTGCGCGACGCCCCCATCTAGCCCACCGCGGGCAAGGGCACGCGCGTCGCGGCGACCCGAGCAGAGGGTCGACATCCCCCGGGCCTGGGGCGTTACCGCCGGTAGCCCCATCCCGGCAAGGGGCAGACGCGAAACGGCATCCGGCCCCCAGACTCCCGACGCGGCCGCGAACGACGCGGAGCGCAGAGACACGGGGCATCCCCGCGGGAGTCGAGATGGCCAAGCACACCCTGGAGCGGGACACCCGCACTGACGCCGACGATCCCGAAGACGGACGCAAGCCCGATTCACCCACCGACCTGCACGAGCGCTCGTGGAAATACGTGCTGCGCAAGACGCTGCGCGAGTTCAGCGCCGACCAGTGCACCGACGCTGCAGCCGCCCTCGTGTATTACGCCGTGCTCGCGCTGTTTCCGGCGCTGCTCGCGATCTTCTCGATCCTCGGCGTCGTCGGGCAGGGCGATGCCGCAGCGGAGGCCGTGATCGGCATCGTCCGCGACGTCGCGCCCAGCGCCGCCGACACGCTGGCCGGCCCCATCGAGCAGATCGCCGGTTCGCCGGCCGCCGGGTTCGCGCTCATCAGCGGAACGGTCCTCGCCCTGTGGTCCGCCTCCGGGTACGTCGGAGCTTTCAGCCGCGCGATGAACCGCATCTACGAGATCGACGAAGGTCGGCCGTTCTGGAAGCTGCGCCCGATGCAGCTGGTCGTGACCCTGATCGCCGTCGTCGCCCTCGTGCTCGTAGCCCTCGGACTCGTCATCAGCGGCCCCGTGACGACCGCGATCGGTGAGGCGCTCGGACTCGGCGAGGGCGTGCAGGTCGCCTGGGACATCGCGAAATGGCCGGTCATGCTCCTGGTCATCGTCTTCCTCGTGGCGGTGCTCTACTACGCCACCCCGAACGCCAAGCAGCCGAAGTTCCGGTGGCTGAGTCTCGGCGCGATCATCGCCATCGTGGTTCTGGCCGCCGCCACCGCCGGGTTCGGCTTCTACGTCGCCAACTTCTCGAACTACGACCGCACCTACGGCTCGCTCGCCGGCGTGATCGTCTTCCTGCTGTGGCTGTGGATCGCCAATCTCGCACTCCTCTTCGGCGCCGAGTTCGACGCGGAGCTCGAGCGGGGGCGTCAGCTTCAGGCCGGAATGGCCGCGGAGGCGGACATCCAGCTTCCGCCCCGGGACACCCGCCAGAGCGACAAGCGGGAGAAGAAGGAAGAGGCCGACATCGCCGAGGGACGCCGCATCCGCCGAGACGCCGGTCGCGACAAGGCCCCCGCGGCCGTCGCGCGCCCCGCGCCCCAACGTCGCCGACGCTGGTGGCAGCTGCGGCGCAAGTGAGGGCGCGCGGCTAGCATCGTCTCCGAACGCGCACCTCGGTTGCGCCTCCCCACCACCTTTGGAGCACGCCATGGCCGTCCGCGTCGATCTGAACATCTCGCTCGACGGGGTGGCGATGCCCGCCGACCCCACCCCCGAGAACCCGATGGGCGAGGACTGGGGCCGGCTCGTCGCCGATTACATGGCCACGAGGACGTTCCGCGAGCGCGTCTTCCGCGACACCTCCGGCGCGGGCACGACCGGCGTCGACGACCGCTACGCCGCCGGGTACTTCGAGGGCATCGGCGCCGAGGTGATGGGCGCGGCCATGTTCGGCCTGCACTCCTTCCCCGACGACCCCGACTGGCGCGGCTGGTGGGGAGACGAACCGCCCTTCGAGGTGCCGGTGATCGTGCTCACGCACCGCGAGCGCGCACCCATCACCTTCGCCAACGGCACGCGCTTCGAGTTCTCGTCGGAGAGCATCACGGATGCCGTGGCCCGGGCGACCGATCTCGCGAACGGCGCGGACGTGCGGGTCGGTGGTGGCCTGTCGACGGTGCGCTCCGCACTGGCTGCGGGTCTCGTCGACCGTCTGCACGTCGCCGTCCGCCCCGTGATCCTGGGGCGCGGCGGCCGCCTCTGGGACGACCTGCGCAACCTCGACGAGGACTACACCGTCACCTCGGAGGTCGCCGAGAGCGGCGTCGTGCACGTCACCTTCGCACGGTGAGTGCGGAGAACCCGGTGGAGCAGCCCCTCAACCCACTCACGTGCCCCACGTGCGGCGACCCGCTGCGGTTCGAGATCCTCGACGACGAGCGGTTCCTCGTCGCGTGGTCGTGCGTGAATTGCGGGCTGATCCGCACGACTGAGCCTGTGTGAGCAGACCCCTCAGTTGATGATCTCGGCGCTCTCGTCGCGCATCTCGGTGAGGCGGTGGCGCCACCAGGCCAGGGTCTCCGGCGTGAGGCGAGTCCAGTCGTCGCGCTCGGCGACGATGCGCAACGGAGCCGCCGAGCGGAACGAGCGCGTCGGGTTGCCGGGGAACTTCTTGTCGGTCACGTTCGGGTCGTCTTCGAACGGTCCCGTCGGCTCGACCTCGTAGACGCGCGGCGGGGCCTCGCCCGGGATGATCTCGGCGGCGAGACCCGCACCGTCGAGGCGCGAAGTGAAGTAGATGTGGTTCATCGTCACCTCGGGCCGGTAGTTCGACCGGAATCCGGGCATCAGCAGATCGCCCACCCGCAGGTCGGCCTTGGTGCCGTGGAAGAACGGTCCCTCGTCGAGCGGTTCGGCCATGCAGACGAGTGTGTCAGCCCTCGATGCCGTTGATCATCTGAGTGATCTCGCGCTCGGTCTCGCGACCGATGTTGCGCTCCTCCATCAGCGAGGGCATGTCGCTGTCGTCGTCGACGGAAGGGTTCTCGAACGGCTGCTTCTGATCCTTTTCCATGGGTCGATGCTCACACGCGGCGACGGTGACGGCGAGGGGCTTGCGCGTCAGCGATCGCCCCGCAGCGCGGCATCCGTCCACTCGACGCAGTCGACCTCTCCGCGGAACACCGCCTCTTCGCGCTGACGCAGTTCGACGCGGCGGATCTTGCCCGAGATCGTCTTGGGCAGCTCGAAGAACTCGACGCGGCGCACGCGCTGGAACGGCGCGAGCCGCTCGCGCGCGAAGCGCAGGATGTCGAGGGCGATCTCCTCGCCCGCCTCGTGTCCGCCGGCGAGCACGATGTAGGCCTTCGGTACGGCGAGGCGCAGCTCGTCGGGTGCGGGAACGACCGCGGCCTCCATGACCGCCGGGTGCTCGATCAGCACGCTCTCGAGCTCGAACGGACTGATCTTGTAGTCCGACGCCTTGAAGACGTCGTCGGTGCGCCCGATGTAGGTGATGCTGCCCGTCTCATCGCGTCGCGCCACGTCGCCGGTGTGGAAGAGCCCGTCGGCGAACGCCTCAGCGTTGCGCTCGGGGTCGCCCACGTACCCCGTCATGAGATTGACGGGTCGCTCGGCGAGGTCGATGCAGATCTCGCCCTCGTCGGTGCGCTCGCCCGTCACCGGGTCGATGAGCACGACCGGGCATCCGGGCAGCGGCCGCCCCATGGCGCCCGGCACGAGCCCCGCGCCGGGGGTGTTCGCGACCACCGCGGTCATCTCGGTCTGCCCGTATCCGTCGCGGATGTCGAGGCCCCACGCGCGCTGCACCGAGGCGATGACCTCGGGGTTGAGCGGCTCGCCCGCCGACACGACCTCGCGCAGCGACCCGCGCCGCCCGGTCAGGTCGGCCTGGATGAGCATGCGCCACACCGTCGGCGGCGCGCAGAAGGTGGTGACGCGGTCGTTCTCGAGCTCGGTGAGCAGACGATCTGCCGAGAAACGCGAGTAGTTGAGGGCGAGCACCGTCGCCCCGGCGATCCACGGGGCGAAGAACAGGCTCCACGCGTGCTTGGCCCACCCGGGCGAGCTGATGGCGAGGTGCACGTCGCCGGGCTGCAGCCCCAGCCAGTACATCGTCGTGAGGTGGCCCACCGGGTACGACGAGTGCGTGTGCTCGACGAGCTTGGGCTTCGAGGTCGTTCCCGAGGTGAAGTAGAGCAGCAGGCGCTCGTCGGCGGTGGTTCCCGGATGCCGAGCGGGCTCCGCCTCGACGGCGAAGGCGTCCGAGTAGGTCGCCCACCCCGCGTGCGAACCGCCCACGACGATGCGACCGAGACCCTCGGGCAGGTCGTCGAACTTCTCGGCATCCGCCGCTCCGACGACGACGTGGCGGATCTCGGCGCGCGCGATGCGGTCGGCGAGGTCGACCGAGCCGAGTGCCGTCGTGGTCGGGGCGATGACGCCGCCGAGCTTCATGATGCCGAGCATCGCCTCCCACAGCTCGACCTGGTTGTCGAGCATGAGCAGCACGGTCTCGCCGCGGCGGACGCCCCGCGTCTCGAGCCACGCGGCGACCTGGTCGGAACGCCGCGCGAGCTCGTCGAACGTGCGCTCGTGGTGCGTGCCGTCGTCGTCGACGACGATGAGCGCCGTGTCGCCGTTGCCGCGGGCCATCGGGTCGAACCAGTCGATCGCCCAGTTGAACGGCCCCTCGAACCGCGGCCACGAGAAGTCCGCGGCGGCGGCGGGGTCGGAGCGGACGGCGAGAAGGTGGTCGCGAGCGGCGCGGTAGTGCTCGGTCGCGGACGCGGCGGTGGGGGTCATGGAGCTCCTTCGAACGCGTTCTACGCTAGACCTCTCATCCCGGCATCGAGCGCGTCGAAGGCCCGAGCCCTGGCATCCGGAGCCGACAGGAAGACGTCGTGCAGGGCCCCGTCGATGCGCGTGATGGTGACGGTGCTCGAGATGCGGGTCGCGGCGCGGGCGATGTCGTCGACGACGAGCACCGAGTCGGTCGCGCGCATCGCGTCGTTCCATGACAGGGCCGGGGTCGAGCGCGCCGAGAGCAGCACGAGCGCCGGGCAGCCGACGTCGACTCCGGATGCCACCCGCGCATGCCCCGCGATGATCGCGGCGAGCCAGCCGGGGTGGGTCGGGAAGCCCTGCGCCGGGCGCCACCCCTCGGGGCTGTCGGGGAGGGTGCCGAGATCGCGCTGGGCGCGCGTGTAGAAGCCGAGGTCGACCACCGGATGGGTGCCGAGGGGGTCGAAGCGGGCGCGCGCCTGCACGATCGGCGCCAGGGCCTGGCGTGCGAGCGGACCGAGCTGCAGTTCGAGCCACGGACTGTTCAGCACGAGAGCGTCGGCGACGCCCGGATGCCGCGCGGCCCAGAGCGTGAGGGTGAGGCCTCCCGTACTGTGGCCGAGGAGCACGAGGCGTCGCCCCTCGGCGGACGTGCCCATGACCTCGAGCGCGGCCGCGATGTCGGCGTCGTACACGTCGAGGGCGGCGACATAGCCCGGCGCCTGACCGGGCCGCAGACTCCGGCCGTACTTGCGCAGGTCGAGGGCGTGGAAGCGCGCCCCGCGATCGGTGAAGAAGCGCGCGAGGTCGGTCTGGAAGAAGTAGTCCGACCAGCCGTGCACGTACAGCACGTCGACCTCGCGCAGGGCGCCGAACAGCCGTGCGCCGGCGTGGGGACGGGAGCGGACGAGGGTGGCGACGACCTCTCCCTCGGCATCGCTGCCCAGCGGCAGCGTCTGCTGCTCGAACCCGTCGCCGAGGATGTCCGGTCGCCACTCCCCCATCGCCCCAGCCTAAAAGGACTCCACCGGCGGGGCCACGTCGACGAAATGGAAGAGCCGCCCGCGTCGACAAGACGGGGCGGCTCTCCGGCGGGAATGCTTACTCGCCGCGCGAGATCTTGATCATCTCGTCGCGCGGCACGACCTTGATGCGCGCGCGCTCGTGCGGGGCACCGAGGGCGACCTCGTGCTCGTCGAGGCGGTGCCAGCCGTCGAGGTCGGTCCAGCGCACGCCACGCTCCTCGAGCAGAGCCGGAATGGCGTCCTCCTCGGGGTGCTCGGGGCGCCACCACTCGGCCTGGTCGTTGATGACGTGGCGCACCGTCTCCATGGCATCCGACTTGGTGTGGCCGATGAGACCGACCGGGCCGCGCTTGATCCATCCGGTCGCGTACAGGCCCGGCATCCGCGAGTTCGAGTCGGCCGACAGCACCTGGCCCTCGTGGTTGGGGATGACGCCGTGACGCTCGTCGAAGGGGATGTCCTTCAGCGGAGAGCCGAAGTAGCCGACGGCGCGGTAGATCGCCTGGATCGCGACCTCGCGGATCTCGCCGGTGCCGACGACCCCGCCCTCGGCGTCGGGCTTCGTGCGCTCGTACCGGAACGCGGAGACCCGGCCCTCGTCGTCGGTGACGACCTCGAGCGGCTTCGCCCAGAAGTGCAAGTGCAGGCGACGCGACGCCTCGCCCCCGGCGTTGTTCACGCCCGGGCGGGTGCGCCACTGCTGCAGCACGCGGTCGATGACCTTGACCTGCTTGTTGGTCTCGATCGCGGTCTTCGAGGCCTCGTCGTAGTCGAAGTCCTCGTCGTAGACGACCATGTCGACGTCGCGCAGCTCGCCGAGCTCGCGCAGTTCGAGCGGAGTGAACTTGACCTGGGCGGGGCCGCGACGACCGAAGACGTGCACGTCGGTGACCGGCGAGGCCTTGAGCCCCTGGTACACGTTGTCGGGCACCTCGGTGGGCAGCAGGTCGTCGGCGTGCTTGGCCAGCATGCGGGTCACGTCGAGGGCGACGTTGCCATTGCCGATCACGGCGACCGACTCGGCCTCGAGCGGCCACTCGCGCGGCACGTCGGGGTGGCCGTCGAACCAGCTGACGAAGTCGGCGGCGCCGTACGAGCCCTTCGCGTCGATGCCGGGGATGTCGAGGTCGGCGTCGCGGATCGCGCCGGTCGAGAAGATGACCGCGTTGTAGTGCTTCTTGAGGTCGTCGAGGGTGATGTCCTCACCGAAGCGCACGTTGCCGAAGATGCGGATGTCGCCGCGGTCGAGCACCTCGCGCAGTGCCGTGACGACACCCTTGATGCGCGGGTGGTCGGGGGCGACGCCGTAGCGGACGAGACCGTAGGGCGCGGGCAGCTGCTCGAACAGGTCGATGGAGACGTCGAAGTGACGCTCGGACTTCAGCAGGATGTCGGCGGCGTAGATACCGGCGGGGCCGGCTCCGACGATGGCGAGGCGCAGCTTCGTCATGGGTTCCTCTCGATCGCGATCGGGGGGGGTGGAAAGGGTCAGGCCGAGCGGTCGGCCACGGCGCGGGCGAAGCGCGTCAGCGCCTCGCGCACGGCGCCGTCGGGAAGCGGTGCAAGGGCGTCGATCGCCTCTTGCGACCACTGGTGCGCGAGGCTCAGGGTCTCGTGCGTGGTCTCGTGGTCGCGCAGTTCGGCGAGCGGCGCGTCGAGGATCGACGGGTCGGCACCGGCGGCGATGCGCTCCTGGCCCTCGTCGATGCGCGCGCGAAGATCGGCGGATGCCGCGTCGGAGCGGTGACCGAGAAGCAGGTACGGCATGGTCGGCACGCCCGCGCGCAGGTCGGTTCCGGGCACCTTGCCCGTCTCGGACGGGTCGGGCGAGAGGTCGATCACGTCGTCGAGCAGCTGGAAGGCGACGCCCGCCTTCTCGCCGAAGACGACCATCGGCTCTTCGAACTCCTCGGGAGCCCCCGAGTAGATGACGCCCGACTGCGCGGCCGCGGCGATCAGCGAACCGGTCTTGTCGGCGAGCACCTTGAGGTAGAAGTCGACGGGCTCGTCGCCCTCCTGCGGGCCCACGGTCTCGTGCATCTGCCCGAGCACGAGGCGCTCGAAGGTGTCGGCCTGCAGCTGGATCGCACGCTCCCCGCGGCGGGCCATCAGCTGGCTCGCGCGGGCGAAGAGCAGGTCGCCGGTGAGGATGGCGATGTTGTTGCCCCACACCGTCTGCGCGCTGGGGACCCCGCGGCGCTTGTCGGCGCCGTCCATGACGTCGTCGTGGTAGAGCGAACCGAGGTGCGTGAGCTCGAGCGCCGTGGCGACCTCGACGACCTCTTTCGTCGTGCCCTGGCCGAGCTGCGCCGTGAGGATCGCGAGCATGGGCCGCACGCGCTTGCCGCCGGCCTCGTAGAGGTAGCGGGCGGTGACGTCGGCGAGCTTGTCGGCGCTGCGCACCTCGCCCTCGAGCTCGCTCTCGACCCGGGCGAGCCCCGCCTCGACGGTGTTGAGGAGGGTGCGCGAACGCAGGCCTGCGAAGATGCGGTCGCTCAGGCCCATCTTGCCGGACAGGCGCGAGCCTGCCGCGTGCGGTCTCGGGGTCACGGTTTCAGCCTATCCTGGCGCGGTCGCGGGCCGTCGCGGGTATCTCGACGGCTTGACAGTGGGCTCAGACGCCCGGGTTGATCCCGCGGTGCAGGGCCACGATGCCGAACGTGAGGTTGCGGTACGCCACCTCGTCCCATCCCGCGTCGCGCATCCACTGCGCGAGCGTCGGCTGGTTCGGCCAGTCGCGGATCGACTCGTTGAGGTAGTCGTAGGCCTCGGCGTTGGAGCTGACGGCCTTGGCCACGACGGGCAGCACCCGGCCGTTGTAGAAGCGGTACAGGCTGTTGAAGGCGCGCGACTGCGGGTGCGAGAACTCGCACACGACGATGCGCCCGCCGGGGCGGGTGACGCGGCGGAGCTCTCGCAGCGCGCGACGGGGGTCGTTGACGTTGCGAAGACCGAACGACATCGTCACCGCGTCGAACTCGCCGTCGGCGAAGGGCAGGTCGGTGGCATCCGCCTGCACGAACTCGAGGTTCGGGACGTCACCGTGGCGGCGTCGACCCTCGGCGATCATGCCCTTGGAGAAGTCGGCCGCGACCACGTGGGCCCCGCTCGGCACGAACGCCATCGACGAGGTGCCGGTGCCCGCGGCGAGGTCGAGGATGCGCTCCCCCCGCTGCGGCGCGACGGCGCGCAGGGTCGCGACGCGCCAGAAGCGGTCGTTGCCGAGGCTCAGCACCGAATTGGTGCGGTCGTAGGCTGCCGCCACCTGGTCGAACATGCCGCTGACGCGCTGCGGGTCTTTACCGAGGTCGGCGCGGTTGGGGTCGCTGCTCACCCGTCGAGTCTAGGCGGGCTCCACCGCGTCGTCGCCGGGGCTTGCCAGAGCCGCGAGCCGGTGCAGCCACGGCCCGGTCACCTCGTCGTTGAACGGGGCCTCGCGCTCGCGCACGCGGCGCTCGAGGTCGCTCGCGGTGGCGTCGAGGTGCTGCACGATGTCGCTCGGGTAGCCGTACCGCACGCGGTGCTCATCCCACTCGTCGCGGTCGTCGATCCACGTGCCCCGCTCGTCGGTGCGGCGCACCACGTCGAGGTCCATGTCGATGCCGCGGGGCACCCCGTCGTCGTGCCAGCGGATGTCCCACGCGAGATCGATGTAGACCGCCACCGGGTGCGGGTCGGCGTTGTGCGTGAACGCCCAGTCGCCGCTCGCGGGCACGAGGGTCACGTTGGGCTGACGGCACACGAACTCCGCGCCCGGACGGGCGCTGCGCCACCCGACCTGCTGGCCGAACCACTCGCCCCACGCATCGGAGCCGAGGTACACGCTGTCCTGCACCCAGTGCGGCGAGCCGTCCCATTTGCGCCACTCGAACATCAGCCGGGTGCCGGGTGCGGGTCGAGGATCCATGTTCGGAGTCTAAAACGCGCTCCGACGGGTGTCGGCGCATCCTCATGTCGACACAACGCAGGATGTCCGCGGCCCTCCCGTCGCCGGGGAGCAGCGCGGGCCGACCGTCGGCGCGATCTCCTGCGTCGTGCGCCGTCGTCTCGCTCGACGCCGAAGCATCCGGATGCCGCGCACCTCCGGGCCGACGAGTGCGGGTCTACGCTGGCTGACGTGCTGGAACCCGCGGATGACGTCGTGCCGCGCCTGCGCGTGGTCACGCGCGAGCTGCCCCCCATGGACGACGTGCTCGCCTACACCACTCCCTACGACCCGCTGTTCTGGAGCCGTCGCGGGGAGTCGCTCGCGGCCTTCGGCGACCTGCTGACCCTGCGCTACACGGGCGCGCAGCCGGGCGACGCCACGATCTCCGAGCGGTGGCGCGCCATCGCCGCGGCCGCCTCGGTCGACGACCCGGTGCAGCTGCCCGGTTCGGGTCTGGTGGCGTTCGGCTCGTTCGTCTTCGACCCCGAGTCCGAGCGCGAGAACGTGCTGCGCGTGCCGGGGATGATCGTCGGCCGCCACAGCGGACGGGCGTGGGTCACGCGGCTCGCCTTCGACGACACCCCCGACGAGCCCGAGCCCGAGCTGCCTCCGCGCTCGCCCTTCGGTCCGCACTGGTCGGCGACGCTGGGCCCGGGCCGCCAGACGGCGGAGAAGTATCAGGATGCCGTGCGCCAGGCGATCGAGGCGATCGGCCGGCGCGAGGTGGGCAAGGTCGTGCTCGCCCGCGACATCACGGGCACGATCCCGGCGGGTTCCGACCTGCGCCGGCTCGTGCGGTCGTTGCTCGAGGGCTATCCCGACTGCTGGGTCTTCGCGGTCGACGGACTCATCGGGGCGAGCCCCGAGACGCTGGTGACGGTGTCGAACGGGACGGTCTCGGCGCGGGTCCTCGCGGGGACGGTCGCGCGCGGCGGCGACGCCGACGCCGACGTGGCGGCGGCCATCGGCCTCACCCGCAGCACCAAGGACCAGGACGAGCACCGGTTCGCCGTGCAGAGCGTGCTGAAAGCGCTCGGTCCGCACACCTCGTCGCTCGCGGCCGAGGATCAACCGTTCACGCTCAAGCTGCCGAACGTGTGGCACCTCGCCACCGACGTCGAGGGCGTGCTGAGCGAGGACGCCTCCTCGCTCGACCTGCTCGGAGTGCTCCACCCCACGGCCGCGGTGGCGGGCACCCCGACTCCGGCGGCGATGGACGTCATCCGCCGCCTCGAGCCCTTCGACCGGGGCCGCTACGCCGGCGCGGTCGGGTGGACGGCCGCCTCGGGCGACGGCGAGTGGGCGATCGCGCTGCGCTGTGCGCAGATCGACCGGTCCGCCCCCTCCTCGCCGACCGCACCGATCACGGCCTACGCCGGCGCCGGGATCGTGGCCGACAGCGTGCCCGAGTCGGAGCTGCTCGAGACGCGGGTGAAGTTCCGCCCCATCGTCGAGGCGCTCGCCTGAGTCACGACGCGGCGAGCCGCTTCTTCTCCGCCTCGACGTCGTAGTCGGCCGCGGGCCACTGCGGGTCGATGTGCTCGAGGGCGTCGATGAGCAGGCGCTGCACCGCGAGGCGGGCGTACCACTTGCGATCGGCGGGAACCACGTGCCAGGGCGCCAAGGGCGTCGACGTGCGCTCGATCGCCACCTGGTAGGCGTCCATGTACGAGTCCCACAGTTCGCGCTCGTCGACATCGCCCGGGTTGTACTTCCAGTGCTTGTCGGGGCGGTCGAGCCGTTCGGCGAGGCGCTCGCGCTGCTCGTCCTTCGAGATGTGGAGCATGACCTTGACCACGCGGATGCCCATCTCGGCGGCCTGCGCCTCGAACGCCACGATCGCGCCGTAGCGCCGCTCGATCTCGTCGGCGGGGGCGAGCGAGCGCACGCGGCCGATGAGCACGTCCTCGTAGTGCGAGCGGTCGAAGACGCCGATGCGCCCGGCATCCGGCAGCCTCTTCTCGATGCGCCAGAGGAAGTCGTGGGCGAGCTCTTCGGCGGTCGGTTTCTTGAACGAGGCGAGCTCCACCCCCTGCGGGTCGACGGCCCCCACGACGTGACGGACGATGCCGCCCTTGCCCGCGGTGTCCATCGCCTGCAGCACGAGCAGCACCGACCCGGTCGCCGTGCCCGCGACGCTCTGCGCGAAGAGGCGCTCCTGCAGAGCCTCGAGCGGGGCGCGACCGGCCTCGAGGTCCGCCTTCCCGTTGCCCTTGTCGCCGTCGTATCCCGGGGTCGAGCGGGGGTCGACGTCGGCGAGGCGGAATCCGGGCTCGACGCTCAGGGCGGCGGCGGCGGGCGTGGACCAGCGGTTCTTCGAGCTCATGGGGTCATGCTGCCGCGGCATCCGGGATCATCGCCACCCGTTGACGGGCCGGACTCAGCGCGGAAGGGGCACCTCGATCAGCTGCCGACCACCGGTGGGGGCGGTGAGCACCTGGTCGAGCGCGACGCGCGTGGTGCAGCGGTGGTACTCCCAGCCGAACGCGAGGGCGAGCTGCTCGAGGCGTGCGGTGTGCGGGGTGTACTGCACGCGCGACATGGCGTCGTCGCCTGCGACCGAGGCGACCTCGAGTCCGTCGAAGATCGTGCCGCCGCCGTCGTTGCCGACCACGACCTGCAGGCGCGGCTCGTGCTCGCCGGGGGGAAGCATCAGGGCACCCATGTCGTGGAGGAAGGCGAGATCGCCGAGCAGCAGACGGGTGACGCCGGGCCGATCGTCGACCTGGCTCGCGAGGGCGATCCCGGTCGCGGTCGCGATGGTGCCGTCGATGCCCGCAAGCCCCCGGTTGGAGTGCACGGCGACCTTCTTGCCGCCCAGCAGCTCGTCGGCGACGCGCACGATGCGCGACGACCCGAACACGAGCCGGTCGTGCGGCCAGCTGGCGCGCCAGAGGGCGTCGACGAGAGCGGCGCGGTCGATGGGGGCGCGCATCACCTCGACCTCGGCGTTCAAAGCGCCCAGACGCTCGTGCGGCACGGCCGAGGCGAGGCCGTCGGCGTCGGGGGCGGGCGGAGACAGGTCCACCAGGTGCGCGCGCGAGGCGCGCATCCACGCCCCGAGCCACTCGCGATCGGGGGCCCCGTCGCCCACGCGCACCGCGTCGACCGCGACCGTCGACCCGTTGAGGTTGATGGGTTCACCGGGTCCGCGCACGGCGAGCACCTCGGCGTCGTCCCGCATGAGCAGACGCGTCACCTGGCGGCTGAGGGTGGGCCGACCGAAGACCACGACGCGTTCGATGCGTCCGCCGAGCTCGGGGTCGTCGAGCAGGGCCCGGTAGCCGTGCACGATCTGGCGACCGAAGCGCGCGCCGCTGACGATCTCGGCGACCAGCGGGAAGCCGCCGTCGTGGGCGAACTGCTCGGCGGCCGCTCCGGCATCGGCGCCGGCGACGACGATCGTGCGCAGCCCGAGTTCGACGGGGTACGGACCTTCGGCGTCGGGCGCGACGTCGGCTTCACCGATGCCCCCGCCGCCCTGGTACAGGGCACCGGATCCGTCGTCCTCGCCGGACTCGTCGGCCACGACGGCTTCGGCGATGATCCCGGATGCCGCCCGCTCCGCCAGCCACGACGGAGACGCACCCGCGAGGGGTTCGCGGAAGGGGACGTTCAGGTGCACGGGCCCGGCCGCGCGGGAGCCCTCGCCGAGGGCCGCGGCGAGGGTGTCGGCAGCGACCGCGTCGAGGGCGATGCTCTGCTCGCTCGACCCGTCGTCGTCGACAAGCTCGGGCACGGCCAGATCGGCCTCGAACCGCACGGCGGACCGGAAGAGCCCGGGCTGACGAGTGGTCTGATTGGCCCCGACGCCGCGGAGCTCGGGCGGGCGATCGGCGGTGAGCAGCACGAGCGGCACCCCCGCGTGGTGGGCCTCCAGCACGGCGGGCAGCAGGTTGGCCACCGCGGTGCCCGAGGTGCACACGACCGCGGCCGGGATCCCGGTCTCGCGGCCGATGCCGAGGGCGGTGAAGCCGGCGACGCGTTCGTCGATGCGTACGTGCAGCTCGATCAGGCCGGCGCGCTCGAGGTCGGCGGCGACGAGGGCCAGGGCCTGCGAGCGCGAGCCCGGGCTGACAACGACGTGGCGCACGCCGCGCGAGACGAGACCGGCGAGCAGGGCCGCCGCGGCATCGGTGGCGGGCGCGGCGGAACGCGCGGTGTCGGAGGCCACGGCTCAGCCGACGGCGCCGCGCTGACCGCGGGTGTCGTCGTCGCCGGTTCCGGGGGTACCGGGGGTTCCGGAGCCCTTCTCGGGCGTCTCGCCCTGATCTGTCGCCTTCTGGGGCGGAGCCGGGTCGTCGGCCTCGGAGTCGAGCTGCGCCAGCTCCTCTTCGAGACGGCGGATGCGCTCGTCCTGCTCGGCACGGGCCGAGGCGGTCATGCGGCCGAGGAACTCGGGGTCGTCGTCGGGGGCACGTCGCACCACGTTGCTCGTCGCACGTCCGCGGCCGATCAGGAACCAGAGGATGCCGCCGAGGACGGGGAGCAGGATGACGATCGCCAGCCACGCGGGCTTGTTCACACCGCGGTGACGGGACGGATTCTGCACGGCGCAATCCACGATCGTGTAGACCCAGAAGACGGTCGCCACGAGCGCCAAGATGAGAAGCAACCGTGCCATGACCCGAGTCTACGTGCGTCGGCTGGACAGCGGCCCGGAGTCGGCGGTCCACTTCACCGTCGAACCACCCGGACTCGGGCGCGGCCCCTCCGCCGTAGAATCGGAGGATGCGTGCTCGTTCGGCCCTCGTCTACACGGTCCTGCGACTTCTCGCATTCCTCGTGCCCCTCGGCATCCTGCTGCTCTTCCCGGTGTTTCAAGAACTGCCGTGGCTCGCGGCGATCTTCGCCGCACTGATCGGCTTCAGCCTGTCGCTGCTGTTCCTTCGCCGCCCGCTCGACAAGGTCACCGGCGGCCTCGCCGAGCGTCGCGCCGCGCGCACCGCCACGGGCCGGCGCACCGGAGCCGAGAGCGACGCCGACGCCGAGGACGCGGTCGTCGACGCGGCCCGCCCCGACGACGAGCCTCGCGCCGACGCCCGCTGAGCCTCAGCCCGCCACGAACGCCCAGAACAGCAGGGCACCGTACGCGACCGAGGTGAAGCTCGTGACCTGCAGCGCGGTGATCAGCTCGCGCGGGGTCCGGTAGGTCCAGACGATGAGGATCGCCGCGAGTCCGCCCAGCAAGGCGATGAGCGTGAGCCACGCGACCGGGTAGAACACGGCGAGGAACACCGCGATCCCGAACGGGATCAGCACGAAGAGCGTGAAGAGCACCTGCGTCGCGCGGCGCCCGATGAGCACCGACAGCGTGCGCTTTCCGGCGAGGCGGTCCTGGTCGATGTCGCGCAGGTTGTTGGCCAGCAGCACGGCGCAGGCGAGGAGTCCCGCGGCGACCGCGCCGAACCAGGCCTCCTGCGGGAGCGACAGCACCTGCAGCCAGGTCGTGCCGAGGGTGGCGACGAGGCCGAAGAAGACGAAGACGAAGATCTCGCCCATCGCGTTGTAGCCGTAGGGGCGCTTGCCGCCGGTGTAGAACCAGGCCGCGACGATGCAGAGCGCGCCGACGAGGATGAGCCACCACTGACCCGTGCGGATCACGAGGGCGAGACCGATGACCGCGGCGAGCGCGAAGAACCCCAGCGCGACGACGAGCACCGTCCGCGGCTTCGCCTTCTTGCCCCCGGTCAGGCGTCCCGGGCCCACGCGCACGTCGTCGGTGCCGCGGATGCCGTCGGAGTAGTCGTTGGCGTAGTTGACGCCGATCTGCAGCGCGAAGGCGACGGCGAGGCACGCGAGGGCGATCACCCAATGCAGCTGATCGTCGACCAGCGTCGCAGCGCCCGTGCCGATCAGCACCGGGGTGATGGCCAGCGGCAACGTGCGCAGGCGAGCGGCGGCGATCCAGTCGCGCGCGGTCGCTTTGGCGACGGCCTGCGGAGCGCCGCTCTTCGGCTTCTGCGGATTGCCGCCGGGATGACGCTTCTTGGCGGTGTTCGAACGCTTACGAGAGGGAGCTGCCACGGAGGGTCATCCTAATCCCGCGCGCCGGTCGTGCCGGTCTCGGCCAGGCGCCGCAGGGCCGCACGGTCGGGCTTTCCGGAGGTCAGGGTCGGTAGTTCGTCGACCGCGATCACCCGTGCCGGACGCGCGGGAGCGCCCACGGCCTCGCCGACCGCCCGGCGCACGCGATCGAACACCTCGCTCTCGTCGACACCGGAGAGCCCGGCGACCACCACGGCGGATCCCTGGCCCCAGGTGGCATCCGGGATCGGCACCACCACGGCGGATTCGAGACCCCGGATGCCGCGCACCGCGGCCTCCACGCGATCGAGCGACACGTTGACCCCGCCCGAGACGATGACGTTGTCGAGGCGTCCCGTCACCTGCAGCACCCCGTCGACGATCTCTCCCCCGTCGCCGGTGCGGTACCAGCGCGTGCCGTCGGCCTCGACGGGGAAGACGGAGGACGTGCGCGCCGGGTCGTCGAGGTAACCGTCGGCGAGCGTGGGGCCCGACAGCTGCACCTCGCCCGCGACGATGCGCATGCCGACGCCGTCGAGCGGGACGCCGTCGTAGACGCACCCGCCGCTGGTCTCGCTCGAGCCGTAGGTGCGGACGATCCGCGCCCCGACCTCTGCGGCGCGCTCCCGCACCGCGGGGGCGAGGGCCTGGCCGCCGATGAGGATCGCCTCGAACGACCGCAGCGCCTGGGCCACCGTGTCGTCATGCTCGGCGGCGTCGAGCAGGCGCTGCAGTTGGGCGGGGACGAGCGAGGTGTAGGTCGGAACCCGCGCACCGTCGAGGTGCGAGGCCATGCCGAGGGCCGCCGCCGCGAACGGCTCGGGGCGGAAGGGCCCCGCCACCACGGCGGGCTCGCGATCGGCGAGCAGCGCGCGCACGATCACCTGCACCCCCGCGACGTAGGTCGCCGGCACCGCGAGCAGCCAGGCCCCCTCGCCGAGGCGCGCGGCCGTCGCGTACGCGCTGCTGATCAGGGCGTTGCGCGAGATCACCACCGACTTCGGCACGCCCGTCGAACCCGACGTGGTCACCACCGCGGCAGTGCCCGCGGGGGCCTCGCGCGGCGCCGCGTCTCCCCCGAGGGCGACGGCGGGACCTGCGCCGAGCACGGCCGCGCGCAGGGCACGGAGCACGTCGCGGGGATCCCCGGATGCCGGCGGCTCGAGCCTCACGCGTGCGACCCGGCGCTCAGTAGTGCCACGGCACGTCGGACCAGTCGGGGTCGCGCTTCTCGAGGAACGAGTCGCGCCCCTCGGCCGCTTCGTCTGTGCCGTACGCCAGGCGCGTGGCCTCGCCGGCGAACAGCTGCTGGCCCACGAGGCCGTCGTCGACGGCGTTGAAGGCGTACTTGAGCATGCGGATCGCGGTGGGCGACTTCGTGAGGATCGTGCGCGCCATCGAGAGGGCTTCGCGCTCGAGCTCGGCGTGCGGCACGACGCGGTTGACCGCGCCCATCTCGTACGCGCGCTCGGCGGAGTACTCCTCGGCGAGGAAGAAGATCTCGCGGGCGAACTTCTGGCCGATCTGCCGCGCGAAGTAGGCCGAGCCGTAGCCGGCGTCGAACGAGCCGACATCGGCATCCGTCTGCTTGAAACGACCGTGCTCGGCGCTCGCGATCGACAGGTCGCACACGACGTTGAGCGAGTGCCCGCCGCCCGCCGCCCAGCCCGGGACGACGGCGATGACGACCTTCGGCATGAAGCGGATCAACCGCTGCACCTCGAGGATGTGCAGGCGACCCGCGCGGCCCGGATCGTGCACCGTGGTCTCGTCGGTGGAGTACTTGTAGCCGTCGCGGCCGCGGATGCGCTGATCGCCGCCGGAGCAGAACGCCCAGCCGCCGTCTTTCGGGCTCGGGCCGTTGCCGGTGAGCAGCACGACGCCGATGCGGTGGTCCTGCCGCGCGATATCGAGCGCGCGGTACAGCTCGTCGACCGTGTGCGGGCGGAAGGCGTTGCGCACCTCGGGTCGATCGAAGGCGATGCGCGCGACCCGGCCGTCGTGCGTGACGTGGGCGGTGATGTCGGTGTAGTCCTCGGCGCCGGGCGCCAGGGTCCATTCCGCGGGGTCGAAGAGCTCGGAGACGGTCACCCGTTCAGCCTACGCGCGGGCCTTCGCCCACGGACGCGGCGGCCGATGGTGGACGTCGCCGCCGCCCCGCCGTAGCCTGGACGACCCCGACGATCGGAGTCAGCATGACGAAGAAGGTGTCGATCCTGGGCCGCATCCGCGAATACTTCGTCGGAGCGCCCTCGCATGACCAGTCCGAAGACGCGCGCCGCTCGATGAACCACCAGAGCGAAACCGCGTACTACGCCGGCGAAGCCGCGAAGACCTGGACGGGCACGTCCGGCGGCGCGCAGCTCAAGCCGTGAACGTATGCGGCGCCCCGAGGAGATCGGGGCGCCGCATCACTCACGCGTTCTTGCTGTCGCGCCAGCGCAACCAGCGCTCGACGAGCGAGTAGTCCCACTCGGGGCCCGAGAAGCCGAGCGTGAAGAGGCGGGTGCCGGCGTCGAACAGGGCGTCGGCCACGTCTTCATCGCGGTCCTTGAGCTCGTTCGAGACGACCAGGCCCGACAGGTCGCGCTGCTCGGTCTCGGCCCAGCGCTCGATGACCTCGAACTTGTGCGGCAGCTCGTCGGGAGTGACGAAGCTGTGCCAGATGTCGGCGTGACGCGCGACCATGCGCAGCGTCTTCTGCTCACCCTTGCCGCCGATCATCACGGGGATCTTGCGGGTGGGTGCGGGGTTGAGCTTGCCCCAGCGGCCGACGATGCGGTCGAGGTCGGCGGCGAGCGCGTTCAGACGCGAGCCCGCGGTGCCGAAGTCGTAGCCGTACTCGTCGTAGTCGCGCTGGAACCAGCCCGACCCGGTGCCGAAGATGAAGCGGCCGGTGTCGCCGCCCTTCTTGCTGATGTGGTCGACGGTGCGGGCCATGTCGGCCTGCAGGTCGGCGTTGCGGTAGCTGTTGCAGTTCACGAGGGCGCCGAACTCGACGCGCTCGGTCTGCTCGGCCCAGGCCGACAGCATCGTCCACGCCTCGAAGTGCTCGCCGTCGGGGTCGCCGTAGAGCGGGAAGAAGTGGTCCCAGTTGAACAGGACGTCGACGCCCATCTCTTCGAGACGGAAGACGGCGTCGCGGATGTCGGAGTACTGCACGTGCTGCGG
Source organism: Microbacterium sp. che218 (assembly GCF_040436305.1). Taxonomy (NCBI): domain Bacteria; kingdom Bacillati; phylum Actinomycetota; class Actinomycetes; order Micrococcales; family Microbacteriaceae; genus Microbacterium; species Microbacterium sp. che218. The sequence goes on along the minus strand of NZ_AP031501.1, from coordinate 2,966,855 downwards.
CTGGATCTGCACACCGAGCCGGACGGGGGTATCGAAGAGCATGGCGTCAGCCTATGCCCGCCCTCCGACACCGGGGCGGGTGGATTCGCCGTGCCGGGGCACGTACCGTGGAGAGGCCAGACGATCGGAGTCATCATGACGAAGAAGATGTCGACGCTCGCGCGAGTGCGCGACTACCTGTTCGGCCCGCGGCGCACGCACGAGCAGTCGGAGGCCGCGAAGGAGTCGCTCGAGTCGACGCCCGACCTGTCCTCGTACACGGTCGAACGTCAGACGTTCTGGTTCGGCGGGTTCGGCGGCGGCGGACCGCGCTGAGCGGCAGGATGAGGGCATGAGCACCGTCGCCCTCCCCCCGCTCGCCGACGTTCTCGCGACGGCGCGGGTCGTCGCCCTTCCCCTGGCCGCGCGGTTCCGAGGAGTCGAGACGCGCGAAGCCCTCGTCTTCGAGGGTCCCGAGGGGTGGACGGAGTTCTCGCCTTTCGTCGAGTACGCCGACGCCGAGGCCGCGACCTGGCTGGCGGGGGCGATCGACTACGGATGGCGCGCGTCGCCGGCACCCGTGCGCGACGCGGTCGGAGTGAACGCCACGATGCCCGCCGTCGCGGCATCCGAGGTCGCGCGGATCCTCGCGAGGTTCGACGGATGCCGCACGGTCAAGGTCAAGGTCGCCGAGCCCGGTCAGCACCTCGCCGACGACGTCGCACGGGTGCGTGCGGTGCGCGAGGCGCTGGGCCCCGAGGGCCGCGTGCGGGTCGATGCGAACGCGGCGTGGACCGTCGACGAGGCCGAGCGCGCCGTGCACGCGCTCGCGGAGTTCGACCTCGAGTACGTGGAACAGCCCTGCGCCGAGATCGACGAGCTCGCGCAGCTGCGCGAGCGCATCGCCTACCTCGACATCCCGATCGCCGCCGACGAGAGCGTGCGTAAGGCGGCCGACCCCCTGCGGGTCGCGCGCTCGGGCGCAGCCGACCTGCTGGTCATCAAGGCGCAGCCGCTCGGCGGAGTGCACGCCGCGCGCGAGATCGTGGCGCAGGCGGGGCTTCCGGTGGTCGTCTCGAGCGCCCTCGACACCTCGATCGGCCTGTCGATGGGGGTCGCGCTCGCCGCGTCGCTACCCGAGCTCGACTACGACTGCGGTCTCGCGACCGCCTCGCTCTTCACCGCCGACGTCGTGGCGTCTCCGCTGCGCGCAACGGGCGGATTCCTGTCGCTCGAGCGACCGCGACCGACCGGCGCCGAGCTCGACCGGGTCGCCGCGGCCGACGATCGCCGCGACTGGTGGATCGAGCGCCTGCGTCGCTGCTACGCGCTGCTCAAAGAGGTCACTCGAGGATGAGGCGCACGAGCTGTTCGAGCCGGGCGCCGAGGGCGGCGCGCGTGGCCGCGGGAGTCTGACGCGTCATCAGCGCCGTCTCGGCCGTCGACACCCACGCCGACAGCAGCAGGTCGGTCGCCGTCTCGGCCGAGACCCGCAGCGACAGCCCGCGCACCTGCGCGATGTCGGTGACCAATTGGGTGACGCTCTCGCCCAGGGCCCGGTTGAGGGCGAGGTAGGCCTCGGCGAACTCGGGGTTGCGCAGTGCCTGCACGCGGATCTCCGCGCCCAGCAGCACGTCGAGCCGGTCGTCGCCGGTCACCTCGAGCACCTGCTGCACGAGCTGCAGCACCTCGCCCGTGGCATCCAGCCCCCGATCCTCGATCGAGGTGACCCGCTCGCGCACGGCGGCCACGGTGGTCTCGGCCGATCGGGCGCAGAGGGCGAGGAACAGCTCCTCCTTCGAGCCGAAGTTCGAGTAGAAGGCGCCGCGCGTGAATCCGGCGCGCTCGCAGATGGCCTCGACCGATGCGGCCTCGATGCCGATCTCGGCGAACATCTCGGCGGCGGCGTCCATCAGGCGCGTGCGCGTGTTCTCGCGACGGCGTGACGGCGCGGGGGCGGTGTCGGTCATCCGCGTCCTCCTGTTTCTGGGGGGAGATTCAGCTTCGAGCCTTCCCCCGACGACTACGATACATTGATGTATCCGATACGGTGATGTATCGACCCGTTCGCCGATCGTGGGAGCCGCCGTGTCGACATTCCTGTACACCCTGGGTCGCTGGTCGTTCCGTCACCCCTGGCGCGTGCTGAGCGCCTGGTTGCTCATCCTCGTGCTCGCCGGCGGCGGCGTCGCCCTGCTCGCGAAGGGCACCGACAACACCTTCACCATCCCCGGCACCGAGTCGCAGGCCGGCCTCGAGATGCTCGGACGCACCTTCCCCCAGGTCAGCGGAGCGAGCGCCGAGATCATCGTCGTCTCGGCCGACGGCGCGAAGGTGACCGACCCGGCGTATCAGAGCGCCATCCAGAAGACGACGGGCGACATCTCCGACCTCGACTTCATCGAGGCCGTCACCGACCCCTACGACTCCCAGATCTCGGGCGGCATCTCCGACGACGACCGCGCCGCGATCGTGCGCATCCAGTTCTCGGGCGAGGCCACGGCGGTCCCCCAGGCGACCGAAGACGGACTGCGTGAGGCCGCCACCGCTCTCGGCGACGCCCTGCCGAGCGGCTCGCAGGCCGTGCTCGGCGGCCAGCTTTTCGCCACCGAGATCCCCGGCGCCTCGATCACCGAGGCGCTCGGCGTGGTCATCGCCGCCCTCGTGCTCATGGTGACGTTCCGCTCGTTCCTCGTGGCCGGGATGCCGCTGGCCACCGCGATCCTGGGCGTGGCGCTCTCGATCGGGCTCATCTTCATCGCGACCGGCTTCGCGACGGTGTCGTCGACGACTCCGCTGCTGGCGGTGATGCTGGGCCTGGCGGTCGGCATCGACTACGCGCTGTTCATCGTCTCTCGACATCAAGACCAGACACGTGCCGGCATGGACCCCGAGGAATCCACCGCGCGCGCGGTCGGCACCGCCGGCTCCGCGGTCGTGTTCGCCGGCATCACGGTGCTCATCGCCCTCATCGGCCTGGGCTTCGCCGGCATCCCCTTCCTCACCACGATGGGCATCGCCGCCTCGGTCGCCGTCGCGATCGCCGTGTGCGTCGGCCTCACCCTCACCCCCGCGTTCCTCGGCTTCGCCGGACACCGCGTCGTCGGCTGGGGCTACAAGAAGCAGAAGAAGCGTTCGCGCACGGCCTCCGCCGAAGACGACGCCGCAGCCGCCGACGAGGCCGCCGCCGAGAGCCTGCGCCGCGCCTCCACCGCGGCCGTGCGCGCCCAGCGCAACGGGCCCGCCAAGCGCTGGGTCGGCCTGGTCACCCGGCATCCGGTCATCACCACCGTCGCCGTCGTCGGCCTGCTGGGCGTCACCGCCATCCCGGCGGCTTCGCTCGCCCTCACGCTGCCCAACGCCGGACAGCTGCCGAAAGGCGACGAGGCGCGCGTCGCCTACGAGCTGACCGACGAATACTTCGGCCCCGGCGCCAACGGACCTCTCATCATGACCGGCACGATCGTCACCTCCGACGACCCGCTCACCCTGATGAAGGACATCGGCGACGAGATCGCCAAGATCCCCGGCGTCGCCGAGGTGGCCCTCGCCACCCCGAACGCCACCGCCGACACCGGCATCGTGCAGATCGTGCCCGAGACCGCGCCCGACGACCCGCGCACCGCCGACCTCGTGCGCGAGCTGCGCGCGGCCGAGCCCCGCCTCTCCGACGAGTTCGGCGTGCACCTGCTCGTCACCGGCTACACCGCCGTCACGATCGACATCTCCGACCAGCTCGGCGCCGCCCTGCTGCCGTTCGGGCTCTTCGTGGTGGGCCTCTCGCTCGTGCTGCTGATGATCGTGTTCCGCTCGATCTGGGTGCCGCTGACCGCCGCCGGCGGATACCTGCTGTCGGTCGCCGCCTCGTTCGGCGTCGTCGCCGCGGTGTTCGAGTGGGGCTGGTTCGCCGACGCCCTGCACGTGGCCAAGGTCGGGCCCATCATCAGCTTCATGCCCATCGTCGTGATGGGCGTGCTGTTCGGCCTCGCGATGGACTACCAGGTGTTCCTCGTCTCGCGCATGCGCGAGGACTACGTGCACGCCAAGCGCGAGGGTCGCACGCCCCGCGAGGTGGCGCTCGGCGCCGTCCGCAGCGGTTTCGTGGGCTCGGCCCGCGTGGTCGTGGCCGCCGCCGTCATCATGTTCGCGGTCTTCGTCGCGTTCGTGCCCGAGGGCGACTCGAGCCTCAAGCCCATCGCGCTGGGTCTCGCCGTCGGCGTCGCGGTCGACGCATTCCTCGTGCGCATGACCCTGGTGCCCGCGATCCTCGCCCTGCTCGGCGCGAAGGCCTGGTGGATGCCGCGCTGGCTCGACCGAATCCTCCCCAAACTCGACGTCGAGGGCGAGGCCGTCGAGCGCGAGGTGCACCTGACCGACTGGCCGTCGGGCCCACCGGTCGCGATCGCGGCCGAAGACCTGCAGACGATCGTGGCGACGGATGCCGAGGAGCCGGTGTTCCGCGACGTCGCGGTGCGACTGCCCTACGGCGGAACCCTGCTGGTCACCGGCGAGACGCGCACCACCCGCACGCTGCTGCTGACCCTGGCCGGGCGTCTGTCGAAGATCGAGGGGCGCTTGCGCGTCGACGGGCTCCTCGTGCCCGAGCGAGCGGGAGCCGTGCGCGCCCGCGTCGGCGTCGCTCTTCTCGACGACCCAACCACGGCGCGCTCCGACGTCGCGGAGGCCGTCGCCCGCGGAACCCGCATCGTCGTGATCTCCGACGTCGACCGCCTCGACGACGACACCCGTGACGACGTCGCCGACGTGCTGCGGCTCGCCGCGACCGAGGCGCGCGAGCGCAGCGGCGACGACGACTCCCCGTTCACGCTCATCGTGTCGGCCCGCGACGAACGGCGGGCGCTCGCCCTGCTGTCCGCCGCCCAGCGGCCCGACGTGACGTCGCTCCCCCTCGCGACGCCGCGCCGCCCCCGCCCCGAACCCGAAACCTTCGCCGATCTCTCCGAGGTGTTCGCATGACTCTCCCCGTCGAGCGCTCCCGCTCGCGCCGCCCCGTCACCTGGCTGACCCTCATCGGCGTGCTCCTGCTGCCCGCGGTGATCGGCGGCATCCTGGTCGGCGCCCTGTACAACCCCACCGACCGCCTCGACAACATCACGGCCGCGATCGTCAACGACGACAAGGCCGTCGAGCTCAACGGTCAACTGGTCCCCCTCGGGCGCCAGCTCACCGGCGGCCTGGTCAAGGGCGCCGACGACCAGCCGAGCAACATCGACTGGGTCATCTCGAACGACGACGACGCGGCCGCGGGCCTGGCCGACGGCACGTACACCGCCGTCGTCACGATCCCCGAGAACTTCACCGCCGCCTCGCTCTCGACCCGCCCCGGCGAGACGCCCGAGAAGGCGACCATCGGCGTGCAGACGGCGCCCGACGCCCGCGTGGTCGACGGCGCGATCACCGCGCAGCTGGCATCCACCGCCTCCTCCGTCTTCGGCAGCACGCTGTCGTCGCAGTACCTCAAGAACGTGTTCCTCGGCTTCACCAGCCTCAGCGACCAGCTCGGCACGGCGGCGAGCGGAGCGCACCAGCTCGCCGACGGCGCCTCGCAGGCCGCCACCGGCGCCGGGAGTCTGCGCGACGGCCTCGGCCAGCTCTCGAGCGGAGCCTCGCAGCTCGCCGACGGCGCCGGCCAGCTCGCCGCGGGCACCGGGCCCCTCGCCGACGGCGCGGGCCAGCTCGCCACGGGAGCCACCGCCCTCGCCGGCGGAACGCGCGACGCCGCCGCCGGAGTCGACAAGCTCGCGGGCGGAGCCGACGGCATCGCCGCGGGCAACCAGCAGCTCGCGACCCAGATCAACGGCCTCGCCGACCAGATCCCGCCCGGCTTCGCCGACGACGCCGCCGCGCTGTCGAAGGCCGCGCCGCAGGTCAACCAGGCGCTCGTCGACGCCGCGGCCGCCCTGCAGAAGGCCGCCGACGAGTGCACCGGCACACCCGAGCAGTGCCAGGCCCTGAGCACCGCCGCCGCCGAGGCGAAGAAGGCACTGCCCCAAGCGACCGAAACGGTGACGAAGATCGGCGACCTCGCCGGTCAAGCGTCCCAGCTGCCCGCCGGCATCCGCGCCATCGCCGCCGCCAACCAGCAGCTCGCCGACGGCGCGACCGGCCTCGCCGGAGGAGCGCGCGAAGCGGCATCCGGACTCACCACCATCGCGGGCGGCATCGACGGCCTCTCCGGCGGGGCGACGAAGATCGCCGACGGCACCCGACAGCTCGGCACGGGAGCGGCCGCCCTCAGCTCGGGCGCCTCGCAGGTGGCATCCGGGATCTCGGGCGCCGAGACCGGTGCCGCCCAGCTCACCGACGGCGTGAGCCAGGTCGCGACCGGAACGGGCTCGCTCGCCGACGGTCTCGACAAGGCCGTCGCGCAGCTGCCGACCTACACCGACGCCCAGGCGACGAACCTCGCCGACGTCGTGGCCGACCCGGTCTCGGCGACCGGCGCCAGCGACTCGCTGTTCGGTCTCGCCGCGGTGCCGCTGCTGGCCATGGCCGTGCTGTGGTTCGGCGGGCTGGCGTCGTTCGTGGCGTTCCAGGCCGTGTCGGCACGGGCGCTGACCAGCCGTCGCCCCTCGGCGCTCGTCGCACTACGCGGGTTCGCGCCCGCCGCGCTCGTCGGCGCGGTGCAGGGCCTGCTGGTCGCCGGCGTCGTGCAGATCGCGTCGAAGTACGACTGGGGCGACTGGGCGCTGTTCGCCCTCGTCTGCGTCGCCGCGGGCATCGCGTTCGCCGCCGTGCACCAGGCTCTCGTCGCCCTCTTCGGCGGAGCCGGACGCTGGATCGCCGCCGTCATCGGCGCCCTCGCACTCGGGGCGAGCATCGTCTCGACCGTGCCGCCGGCCCTCGCCGCCGCCGCCTCGCTCCTGCCCACCGCCCCCGCCTACGACGCGATGCTCGGCGCCCTGTCGTCGTCGGGCGGCGTCGCCGCGGGTGTGGCCGGATTCGTGGTGTGGGCCGTGCTGTCGCTGCTGGTGACCACGCTGGTGGTGGTGCGCCGCCGCACGACGACGACCCGCGCCGCCGCCCAGCCCGCCTGACGCGGGCCGGCGCGGGGCGCCCGGCGCGTCGCGTGCGCGGCGCAGGGATGACGCGCCGGAAAGCCTGTTGAGTGTCCACAACACGCCGCGGGCGATCTGTGGGCACGGCATGTCCTGGACCCTCAGTGGGGGGGCTGCGGGACCCCGACGGCTCCTCCACACGACGCGGACTCGCCGGGCGGCTGTGGGTCCCGACCGAGAGAGGTCGCCTCTCGGGTCTGATGGCCGGGTGCGACCACGCCCCCTCCCCGCTGACCTCGGGTTCTCTTTCCACGTGCAGGACGCCGACAGGGCGGGTGTCCCCCGTCGACGTCTCGCCGCGCGAGATGTCTACGCGCCATTCCACGGCGTTCGCATGATCGGCGCGAAGACGTCGTCGCCGGACGTCCGGGAACTGTGCCGCGCCTACCTCCCCCGCATCACGGGTGGACAATTCTTCAGCCACACGACAGCGGCCGCGCTCTGGGGCATGCCTCTCCCCTTCATCCCCGGGGACTCGATCCATGTCAGTGCGAATCCGCCCGCACGAGAGCCGCGCACCCGCGGCATCATCGGCCATCGTCTCCGGATGCCGGAGGACGGGCTGACGCTGATCGAAGGCTTCCCCGTGCCGACCCCTGCCCAGACGTGGGCACAGCTCGGCGGAATGCTGCGCGCCGACGACCTCATCGCGGCCGGCGATCGGATCATCGCTCATGGCGACCCGCTCACCGATCTCATCGAGGACGCCAACACGCGGAGGGTGAGCAATTCGTCCGGGATGCCGATCGATGGCGCGCTATCAGCGATGAGGGGTGGACGCTCGTCCGTGTTCTGTTTCATCACCTCGCCGATCCGAGGGGCTCCATCGTCGCGCCCGTCCGACGAGCCCTCAGGCCTGAGCAGCCTCGTTGAGTGTCCAGGAAACGCCGCACGGCCTGACGAGATGCGGTGTGTTCGGACACTCAACAGTCGGGGAGCCCGGCGCTGCAGCGGAGCGCTTGGTGAGTGTCCAGGAAACGCCGCAACGCGTGACGAGATGCGGCGTGTTTTGGACACTCACGAGGTTGCGAGCCCGGCACACGCGCTCGACCCGCCCCGCGCAACACCCCGCACACGCGAGACGCCACTCAAACGGGAAAGGGCCCGCCCGGCGCGATGCCGGACGGGCCCTCGAGCACGAAGGCCGCGCGTCAGGTCGTCAGGCCGCTGTACGCGTGCAGGCCCTTGAAGAAGACGTTGACGATCGTGAAGTTGAACAGCACCGCGGTGAAGCCGATGATCGACAGCCAGGCCGAGCGCGTGCCGCGCCAGCCGCGGGTCGCACGGGCGTGGATGTATCCGGCGTAGAGCACCCAGATGACGAAGGTCCAGACTTCCTTGGTGTCGAAGCCCCAGAAGCGGCCCCACGCGTCGTTGGCCCAGATGGATCCGGCGATGAGGGTGAAGGTCCAGAAGATGAAGCCGACGATGGCGAAGCGGTAGGCCAGCGACTCGAGCGCCTCGGCGTTCGGGACGGTACGCAGGAAGCTGCGCTTCGGCTCGGCATCCACGGGGGCGTCGATGAGCTTGCGCTCCCGACGGGTCTGGATGAGCTGCACGACCGACAACCCGAACGCGAGGGCGAACAAGGCGGTCGCGAGGCTCGCGACGAACACGTGCACCACGAGCCACACCGACTTCAGCGGGTCGGCGAGCGGCACGACGTCGACGTGGAACGCCAGCGTCGCGCCACCGAGCAGCAGCACCGCGAGTCCGGTCATGAGCGATCCGAGGAAGCGCAGGTCGTAGCGGGTCAGCACGGCCAGGTACACCGCGATGATCAGCAGCAGGCCCGTCATGGCGAACTCGTACATGTTCGACCACGGCACGCGCTCGGCGGCGATCCCGCGCAGAACGGTCGCGACCAGGTGGAACACGAAGCCGAGCGCCGTCAGCACGGTGCCCAGGCGCGCCCAGAGGTACCGCGGCTTCGACGGAGCGGGGGCGGATGCCGATGACCCGGCCGATGCGGAGATGACTCCCCCGCCGCCCGCGGTCACGAGCTCGCGGGCCACGACCTCGTCTTTCGCCTTGAGCGCGAGATCGCTGCGCCGGGCGAGGTCGATGGCGTAGGCGATGAACGCCAGCACGTAGATGGTGACCGCCGTCCACACCAGGAGGAGGGAGATCTCATCGAGGAGAAGCGGGTCGGTTCCGGTCATGGTGTCAGTCTACTTTTCCGGTGTCGGGGTGGGTCGCAGAAACAACGGCGCCGTGCTTGTCTGCGAGCTGGTCGACGGCGGAGGCCAGCATCGGGTCTTCGCCGCGCGCGAGGCCGGCGTACTCGACGAGCACGGTGTCGCCCTGCGGGGTCGCCTTTACCCACATGCGACGGCGCGGCACGAACAGCGCCGCGAGCAGTCCGAACAGCGCGAGCAGCGCGAATCCGAGCACCCAGGGACCGGCCAGGTCGCGGTGGATCGACAGCGAGGCGAAGCGCTTGACCGACTGCTCGTAGCCCGCGGCGCCCGCAGGGGCCTCGTTCTCGAACGTGATGGTGCCGAGGCCGTTCGGCAGGTCTTCGGTCTGGCCGGGCATGAGCTGCAGCGCCGGGGTGCCGCTGTCGCCGCCGGCGATCTGGGTCATCTTCGAGGGGTCGAGGGTGTAGACCGAGCGCGGGGTGCCGTCGTCGATGCCGAGGTCGCCCTCGTACACGCGCAGCGTCAGCGTCGGGTACTCGAGGCCGCCGTAGGTCGAGGTGAGCGCGCCGGAGTCGAGCACGTCCATCGTCGGGTAGAAAAACCCGAGCAGACCGAGCTGCTGCGGCAGGCCGTCGGCGACCTTGATGACGCCGAGCGAGGTCATGTTGGCGTCCTGCGGCAGGAACGCGATCGAGTCGTGGAAGACCTCTTCGCCGTCGGCGTCGCGGATGGTCACGGTCGGCGCGTAACCGTTGCCGAGCAGGTAGACGCGGTCGCCCTGCACGTCGAGCGGGTGGTTGACGCGCACCTCGCCGTCCTGCGGGTCCTGGCCGGGGGCCTGGGTGGTCACGTGGGCGATGAAGTCGCCGGCCTGGCCCGAGCCGGGCTGGCCGGGCGGCACGTAGCTGACGTCGAACTTGTCGAGCGTGATCGAGTAGGGCGTCAGGGTGTCGCCGCCGACGAAGCGGCCCGGGTTGAACGAGGAGTAGTCGAGCAGGCTGTTGGCGAACGCCTGCCCCTCGACGAGCACGCGCTGGCCCGTGTAGGTGAAGCCGCCGCCGACGCCGACGGCCACGAGCACGCCCACGAGGGCGGCGTGGAAGACGAGGTTTCCGGTCTCACGCAGGTACCCGCGCTCGGCCGACACCGAGAAGGCGCCCCGACCGTCGTAGCGCGCGACGCGGTAGCCGCTCTTGCGCAGCTGCGTGGCGGCGCTCTCGACGGCGGCTGCCGCCGCGGCATCCGCGTCGCCCTCCACGGAGAACGAACGCTCGCGGTGGTCGTCGAGGCGCGACAGGCGGGCGGGCGTGCGCGGGGGCTGCGAGCGCAGCGCCTTCCAGTGGTGCTTGGTGCGCGGCAGCACGCAGCCGATCAGCGAGATGAACAGCAGCAGGTAGATGGCCGAGAACCACGGCGAGCTGTACACGTCGAACAGGCTGAGCTTGTCGAGCACCGGCGCGAGGTCGGGGTTGTCGGTGAAGTACTGCGTGACGCCGTTCGGGTCGGCGGTGCGCTGCGGCACGAGCGAGCCGGGGACGGCGGCGATCGCGAGCAGGAGCAGCAGCACGAGCGCGGTGCGCATGCTCGTCAGCTGTCGCCATCCCCAGCGCAGCCATCCGACGCCACCGAGGCGCGGCTGGGTGATCTCCTGGCCGTCGCCGTCGGCGTGGTCGGACGGACGCAGCGGGTCGGTCATGGTGTTGTTCCCTCGATCAGAGCGGGAGCTGGACACTGCGGATCACCCCCTGCAACACGGACATCCACTGGCCCCAGAGGCCGGTCACCATGAGCAGACCCAGCACGATGAGCAGCGATCCGCCGATCAGGTTGACGAGGCGGATGTGCTTGCGGACGAACGACACCGACTTCGTCGCCCACCCGAGGCCGAGGGCCAGGAGGACGAACGGGATGCCGAGACCCAGCGAGTACGCGAGTCCGAGCAGCGCCGCGCGCCCGGGGTCGCCGAGGTTGTACGACACCGACAGGATCGCGGTCAGCGTCGGGCCGATGCAAGGCGTCCACCCGATGCCGAGCGCGATGCCCAGCAGCGGGGCGCCGATCAGTCCGAGGTTCGCGCGGGACTGCATGCGCACAGACCTCTGCGCGAGGCCGAACAGGCCGATGAACACGAGGCCCATGAGGATGATGACGACGCCCATCACGCGCGTGATGATGTCGGCGTACTCGATGAAGAAGCGTCCGAGCGTGCCGCCCAGCACGTTGATGGCCATGAAGACGACCGTGAAGCCGGCGATGAACAGCAGGGTTCCGCCGAGCAGTCGCCCGCGCCCGGGGGCGGATGCCGAAGACCCGCGCGGCGCGACAGCACCGCCGATGTAGCCGAGGTAGCCCGGCACGAGCGGCAGCACGCAGGGAGACAGGAACGAGATGAGACCCGCGGCGAGCGCGATGGGTACGGCCACCCAGAGGGCCCCGTCGAAGACGAGGGCGCCCGGGTTCACGCGTTCTCCGCGACCAGCGTGCGCACGATCGCCTCGAGGATCGAGGCCTCGGGCAGTTCGCCGACGATGCGCGCGGCGACGCGGCCCTGCTTGTCGAGCACGAGGGTCGTGGGGGTGGCGTTCAGCGGGGTCGCCTCGTTGAACGCGAGCTTGAGCTGGGCGTCGCCGACGGCCATGGCGCTCGAGTACGACACTCCGTGATCGCGCGCGAACGACAGCGCGGTGGCGGGCTGGTCGTAGGTGTTGATGCCGAGGAACGACACGTCCTGGCCCTGGAACGTCTGGTAGGCCTGCTCGAGGCGCGGGGCCTCGATGATGCACGGGCCGCACGTGGCGTACCAGAAGTTGACCACGAGCACCTTGCCGGCGAAGTCGGAGCTCGACACCGCGGACCCGTTGTCGAGGGTCCCCTCGAACGCGATCGGGTCGGTGCGGTTCTCGGGCGCGATCTCGGTGGTCTGGAACCCGTTGGCGGCGATGTAGCCCTTGTTGTCGCCCGCGCGGTACTGGTCGGCCAGCGGGTCGGCGGTGCAGGCGGACAGCCCCACGATCAGGGCCGCCGCGGCGGCGAGGGCTCCGGCGGCGGTGAGGATTCGGCGCATCAAACTGCTCCTACGTCGACGGCTCCGGCCGTGGCGGCCGGCTCGGCGTACGCCACCTCGACCCAGCGCGCCGAGCCGTCGGCGCCGTCTCGCCGTTCGAAGCTCGTCACGCTCGACAGCGCGCAGCGGCGCTTGCGGGGGTCGTGGCGGGTGGGCTGGTGGGACAGGGCGAGGTGGGTGACCCAGATGGGCAGCTGGTGCGAGACCACGACGACGTCACCGCCGTCGACCCGCTCCCACGCGTCGGCCATGGCGGCGGTCATGCGCGCCACGATGTTGTCGTAGGGCTCACCCCAGCTCGGCACGGCGGGGCGGCTCAGATGCCGCCAGTTGAGCGGGTTCGCGAGCGCCTGCTTCATGCGGCGCCCCTCGAACACGTTCGTGGGCTCGATGACCCGGTCGTCGATGAAGGGCTCGATGCCGAACAGCTCGACGAAGGGGGCCGCCGACTCGCGGGTGCGCTGCAGCGGCGAGACGACGAGTGCCGACACGGGCCGCTCGAGGCCGTGCACGTAGTCCGCGGACTGGCGGGCCATGCGGCGTCCGTCGACGCTCAGGCCGAAGCCGGGGAGCCGACCGTAGAGCACGCGACGGGGGTTGTGAACCTCTCCGTGGCGCACGAGATGGAGGCGGTCGGCGGGCACGAGCCCAGTCTACGGGCGGGTTCTGTGGTCTGACTGAGTCCGGATGCCGGATGCCTCGACGTGGAGATAACCCCGTTCAGGCGTCTTTCCGGGCCGCGAGGAGCGAGCGCACCCGCGAGTACAGGAACCACGCGACCCCGATGCCGACGGCGGCGATGACGACGTACTGCAGGATCGAGGCGTACTCCTCGACGATGTGCCAGTTCTCACCCAGCAGGTAGCCCGCGAGCACGAAGATCGTGTTCCAGACCAGGCTGCCCGCACCGGTGAGCAGGCCGAAGCGCCACATCGGCATCTTGGCCACGCCCGCGGGGATCGAGATGAGGCTGCGGAAGATCGGGATCATGCGCCCGAAGAAGACCGCCTTGCCGCCGTGCCGCTCGAACCACGCGACGGTGCGGTCGACGTCTTCGGGGTGCAGCAGCGGCATCTTGGCGGCGAACGCCCGCAGTCGCGCGGCGCCGAGCCACCGACCGAGGCCGTAGAGCATGAACGCGCCCACGACCGAGCCGAGAGTGGTCCACAGCAGCGCCTCGAAGAGCGTGAACGATCCGCGGCTGGCCGTCAGTCCCGCCATCGGGAGCACGACCTCGCTGGGCAGCGGGGGGAAGAGGTTCTCGAGCGCGATCGCCACTCCGGCACCGACCGGGCCGATGACCTCCATCAGCGAGACGGTCCAGTCGGCCAGCGAGGTGAGCCACGACTGGCCCTCGGGCGAGCCGGAGCTCGATCTCACGGGGGTCAGGGTGAGGGTCATGTCGGTCATCGGGTGCCTTCGCGCTCGGTGATCGGCCGCCCGTGCGGGCGCCCAGTGCCAGGCTACGGGCCCGTCACCGCGCGATCCTGGGGGTTGCCCCCGAGCGGTTCAGGATGCCGAGACCCCGGCGCCGACGAGGGCGGCGGCGACGAACCACACGGCGACCATGGCCACGGCCGCCACCAGCGGCACCCAGAAGGCGAGGCGATGGCGCACGAGGCGGATGATCGCGACGATCACGCCGATGAGGAGGACGACCCACGGCGAGACCACGGCGATCCAGAACCCGGCATTCATGAGATCGGTGTCGCAGGTGGCACCGCTGCAGGCGTCGGAGGCGAAGGCGAGCAGCACCCCCGCGTAGGAGGCGCCCAGCGCCAGCAGGGGCAACAGCACCAGCAGCGCGATCGTGATGGCGACGTCCCACGGTCGTCCCGCGCGGGCCCGCGGTTCGGGGCTCAGCGTGCGGAACGACTCCGGGGGGAGCGAGTACGTCACGAGCGACATCTTAGGGACGCGGCGTCGTGAATTCGCGCCGAACGGGGTTCGCGCCCTACGTTCGAGCCGTGTCGTCCACTCATCCCGCTCCACCCAACGGGCTCGCCGACGCTCTGCCCGCCACCCGCCGCCTGCTCGCGGCGCCCTCCCCCTCCGCCCGCCCCCTCTCGTACGGCGGCAGCCTCCCCGGGCTCTCCCCGAGCTGGCGCTCCGCCCTGCGCGACGAGCTGGGCCTCGAGGTCGCGTACGACGAGAACGCGGTCGATCCGCTTTCGTCGCGCGTGTTCGACGTCGTCTACAGCCGTCTCCGCGCGGAGCAGGTGGTGCTCGCCCTCTCGGCCCGCACGAACCTCACCCTCGCCGGCAGCACGGTCCGCATCGTCGGCGACTCCTCCCTCGCCACCGCGCTGACGGCGCTTCTCCGCCGCCTCGGCGCGAGCGTCGTGCGCTCCACCGACGACCCCGTCGAGCGGCTGACCGCGACGCTCGACGGCGTGCGCGTCGAGGACGTGGCGGCGGCGACGTCGGGCTCCACCCACTCCGCGATCCTCACCGGGGTCGGCCACGACGCCCTCGGCGTCGACGACGTCGCGGGGCTCGTGGCCGATGCCTCACCCCGGCCGGTCGACGCCTCCCCCGCTCCCTCGCCGCGCCCCTTCGTGCGCACGACGTCGAAAGGATCGCTCGTCGAGATGCCCTCTCCCCTGCCCGTCGACGGCGCCTCGCCCACGAGCGCGCAGCGCCGGATCCTCGACGCACTGATCGCGGCCCTGGTCGTCGACGGCGGCCCCGACGATCCCCGCGGCGTCTACGCCCGGGCGGTGACCCCGTGACCGGCCGTATCGCCGACGCCTCGCTGTGGCGTGCGGGCCTCGACCGCATCGAGTGGGCGCGCGCGCACATGCCCGTCACCTCGGCCCTCGCCGCACGTCTCGCGAGCGAGGGGACGGTCGCCGGCATCCGGATCGGGGTGTCCGACGTGCTCGAGCCGAAGACCGCGACCGTCGCGCTTGCCCTCGCCGAGGCCGGCGCCGAGGTGACCGTCACCTCCGCGGGCCGCAACACCGACGACGCCGTCGCCGCCGCCCTCGCGCACGCCGGTCTCCCCGTGTACGCCCGGGCCGACGCCGAGCGCGCCGAGGATCGGGCGAACGCCCTCGCCCTCATCGATCACCGGCCGCAGGTGATCGTCGACGACGGCGCCTCGACCATCCGCCTCGCCCACCTCGAGCGTCCCGACGTGGTCGCCGAGATGCGCGGCGCGACCGAGCAGACCACCTCGGGGGTCCGACCGCTGCGGCGCATGCAGGCCGACGGCGCGCTGCGCATCCCGGTCGTCGCCGCGAACGACGCCCGCTCGAAGTCGCTGTTCGACAACATGCACGGGACCGGCCAGTCGGTCGTGTTCGCCGTCGCCGACGTGGCCGACCGATCGCTGCGCGGGGCCACGGTCGTGGTGGTCGGCTACGGGCGCGTCGGCACGGGGATCGCGCAGCACTGCGCGGCCCTCGGCGCGCGCGTCGTGGTGACCGAGACCGACGCGGTGGCGGCCCTGCAGGCGGCATTCGCCGGGTACGAGGTGCGCCCGCTCGCCGAGGCCGTACGCCGCGCCGACATCGTCATCTCGGCCACCGGCATCCGGCACACGATCGACGTCGCCCATCTCGACGCGCTGCCCGACGGGGCGATTGTCGCCGTCGGCGGCGGCGTGGGGCAGGAGATCGCGCTCGACGCCGCTCGCGCCGCGGGGGCCGTCGAGATCTCGCGCGACGCCGCGGTGTCGGTGCTGCGGATGCCGAGCGGCACCCGGGTGCGCGTGCTCGACGACGGCAACTGCCTGAACGTCAGCGCGGCCGAGGGCAACCCGGTCGAGATCATGGACCTGTCGTTCGGCGTGCAGCTCGCCTCGGTCGCGCACCTGCTGGTCACCCCCGATCTCGCCCCCGGCGTGCACGAACTCCCGCGCGCGGCCGATGACGAAGTGGCGGCGATCGCCCTCGGCTCGTTCGGCGGCGCCCTCGACGTGCCCTCCGCGGCGCAGACGGCGTTCCTGGCGGCGTGGAACCCCGAGGACGGCGACGAGTGAGCATCGAGGTCCACCGGGCGCCGGTCGTCCTCTCGGCCGGGCGCCCCGCACTCGTCGACGGGGCGGTGGCCGTGGCCGGGGGCCGCATCGTCGCCGTGGGCACCGCCGACGAGGTGCTGGCCGAGCTCGACCCGGCGGCGACCCGCATCCGCGAGCACCGCGGCGCCCTCACCCCGGGGCTCGTCAACGCGCACACGCACCTGCAGTACACCGACATGGCCGAGGTCGGCAGTGCCCAGCACGCCGGCTTCGAGTCGTGGATGAGCGCCTTCATGTCCCTCTACCCCCTGCCGCGCGATTGGAGCGCCTCGGCTGCCGCGGGCGCGGCCCTCGCTCTGCGTTCGGGGACGACCTCGGTCGCCGAGATCGTGACGGATGCCGCGGCCGGAAGCGCCGTGCACGACGCGGGTCTGCACGGCGTGGCGTTCTGGGAGGTCCTCGGCTACACCGATCGCACGTGGGCGGAGGGAGGCGAGGAGCGCGTACGGGCCCAGCTCTCGGCGCTCCCCTCCCCGCCCGCGACGGGTCTGTCGCCCCACGCGGTCTACTCCCTCGACACCGGGGTGATCCGCGAGCTCTCCCGCCTGTCCGCCGAGCTCGGCGCGCGCCAGCACATCCACGCCGCGGAGTCGGCGTGGGAGGACGCGTACGTGCGCTCGGGCACCGGCGACCTCGCCGAGCGCTGGCGCGCCAACGGCCGCGGCGAGTTCGCCCTGCTGCAGGGCGGTGGCGTGGGTACGGGCGTCATCGGCTACCTCGACGGCCTGGGCGCGTTGGGCCCGACGACCCATCTCGCGCACGGCATCTACGTCGACGCCGACGATCGCGCCCTGCTCCGCGCGCGCGGCGTCAGCGTGGCGCTCTGCCCGCGCTCCAACCGGGTGATCGGCCTCGACGCGCCGCCCGTGGCGGCCTACCTCCGCGAGGGCAACGCGATCGCCGTCGGCACCGACTCGCTGTCGTCGTCGCCGAGCCTGTCGATCTGGCACGACGTCGCCGCGCTCCACGACATCGCCCGCGACCAGGGCTATGCCGACGACGACCTGCACGAGCGCCTCTTCGCCGCGGCCACCTCGGGCGGCGCGCACGCCCTGGGTCTCGACGACACCGGCGTGCTGCGTCCCGACGCGCGGGCCGACCTGGCGGTGTTCGACGTGTCGAGCACCAATCCCCGCGACGCGCTCGTCGAGCTCGTCGAATCGGGTCCCGCCGAGGCGTCACTGACCGTCGTCGGCGGAGAGATCCGCTGGGCGGGCCTTGCCGCGCACGAACGGGCCACCGCCCGGGTCTGAGCGCCGTGATCCGACGGATGCCCGTCGACACGGCATCCGGGATCTGCTCCGACAGGAGGTTCCGGATGCCGCGTCGCCGGGGTCAGGCGCGCGGAGCCGGTCCGCTCGAGAGCGCGTCGACGAACACGCGAAGGAACGCCGTGCGATCGAACGAGGTCACCGCGCGGACGGTCGACCCCTCGGGCGTCCCCCACACCAGCGGAAGACCGTCAGCGGTGAGGGCGATGCGGGTCGCGAGCGAACCGCCGTACGGCGTGTAGTCGACGGGCCCGTCGATCCAGCCGGTCACGATCTCGGGGCGGTGCAGCACGACCGTGGCCAGGCCGTCGTGGGCGGACGAGATCCGCCGGCCCCACTTGTACTGGTAGAAGTCGTTGTAGGCGTCGAGCACCTCGCCGGCGAAGCTCGCCCAGGGCGTGCCCTTCCCGCGCAGCACCGCCAGCACGTGCTCGTCGAGGATCGCGGTCGCGGTGACGTTGACGCCCACCATGACGACGTTGCCGGCATTGCGCGCCCCGAAGACGATCTCGGCGGCGCGGCGATCGTTCGCCGTGTTGGCGTCGGTCAGTGTGGCGCCGCCCGGAGCGGGGTACGGACCCGCCCCGCCCATGATGACGACCGAGCGGTACTTCAGAAACAGATCGGGGTCGCGCTCGAGAGCGCGGGCGATGTTGGTCAGGGGACCGAGCGGGTGCAGGTCGACCTCGCCCGGGTTCTCCGCGGCGATGCGCACGATGGCGTCGACCGCGCTCTCGTCCTCGACGCGCAGCTCGGCCCGCTCGAAGCGGTCGCCCAGCCCGTCGGTGCCGTGCACGAAGTCGGCGATCGACGCTTCGCCCTCCAGCGGCGCGGCCTCGCCCAGGTGCAGCGGGATGTCCTCGCGGTCGGCCAGACGCAGCACCGTGCGGACGTTGCGGGCCGAGTCCTCGACGGGCGTGTTGCCGTAGATCGTCGTGATCGCCTCGATCTCGACGTCGGGCTGCGCCAGCAGGTACATGAGCGAGTGGGCGTCGTCGAGGCCGGTATCGGTGTCGACGACGACGCGGCGGACGGAGGAGGGGACGGATGCCATGCACTCACCCTGCCAAGTCGGCGGCGGCGACACGGCGTGGTGTTACATCGCGTGACACGTCTGTTCCCTGTTCGTCACGTCAACACTCCACAGTGGGGGGTGATGCGGGCGGCACCGGCCCGCACCCTCCTCACCACAGGTCGAACGACGCCCCCCAACGTCGTCGGGAACGGACACACCATGGCTTCCTCGTCTCAGCGGCTGCGACGTCTCGCGCTGCCCGCGGTCGGTCTGACCGCCGCCCTCGCCCTCACCGCCTGCGCCGGCGGCCAGGCGGCCCCCGTGTCCAGCGACGGATTCAAGGGCGTCCAGCTCACCGTCTGGAACAACATCGACTTCGAGCCCTACCAGAGCCTGCAGAAGGGCTACTTCGAGTCGTGCGCCGCCGACCTCGGCATCACCGTCGACGTGCAGACGCAGTCGGGCGACTACACCACGAAGCTCCTGCAGGCGGCCGGCGCCAAGGCGCTGCCCGACGTCGCGATCCTCTCCACCGACACGCAGCTGCCCCAGCTCGCCTCGCAGGGGGTCCTGGCCGATCTCAGCCAGTACGACGTCACCACCGACGGCCTCGCCGACAGCGCCGCCGACCTCGGCCGCTACGACGGCACCCTGTACGGCCTGCCCGTGCAGGTCGAGGACTACGCGATCTTCTACAACAAGGCCGCGTTCGCGGCGGCGGGTGTGCCCGAGACCGCCCCGAAGACCTTCGACGACCTGGTGTCGCTCGCGGGTTCGCTCACCACCGGCTCGCAGAAGGGCATCGTGCTGCCGGGCATCGGCGGCGACGGCTCGACGCCGGTCTACTTCCTGCCCTTCCTGCTCTCCGCGGGCGGAGACCCCGCCGACCCGACCGGCGCCGGCGCCGTCGAGGCGGTCGACCTCTACAAGAACCTCGTGGGCAACGGCTCGCTGTCGTCCGAGTTCGTCAACTGGGGCTGGGAGTCCATCGACCAGTGGACCTCGGGTGCCGCAGCGATGACGGTCTCGGGTCCCTGGAACCTCGTCGACACCTCGATCCCCTTCGAGTGGGGCACCTTCCCGTTCCCGACCGCGAAGAGCGGCGAGTCGCCGAAGGTGAACCTGCTCGGATACGCCTACGGCGTCGCCACCAACGCCGACGCGCAGAAGGAGGCCGCCGCCGCGGCCCTCGTGAAGTGCCGCGCCTCGGAGGAGAACCAGATCGACACCGCCGTCCAGGGCGGCTACATCCCCGCGCTCAAGAGCGCGCAGGATGCCTTCGTCGAGAAGGTCCCCGCGGCCGCCCCGTTCGTCGACGCGGTCGACGGCGCCTACAACTCCGCACAGCTGGGCACCGAATGGAACACGCTGCAGCAGCAATACGTCGACGCGATCCAGAGCGCGACGGTCGGCGGGCAGACCGCCCAGGCCGCACTGGAGCAGGCCAGCGGCAAGTGACGGCCCACACCATCTCGACCGGCCGGTCGGGGGCACCCGCCCCCGGCCGGTTCCGGCGTTCGCTGGCCGCCCGCCGGCGGGGCGAGCTGTGGGGGTTCCTGACCCCCGCGCTGGTCTTCTTCGTCGTGTTCTTCCTGTTCCCGCTCGGGTACGGCGTCTACATGAGCACGACGAACTTCACCACCGGCACCTTCATCACGGGGCGCGCGCCCTTCGTGGGCACGGCGAACTTCGAGGCCGTGCTGACCGAGCCCATCACCTTCCGCGCGCTCGCCAACACCCTGACCATCACGCTCGTCTCGGTCGCCGTCGAGCTGGTGCTGGGTCTGCTGCTGGCTCTGCTGTTCGCCCGCAGCTTCCCGGGCAGCCGGTGGCTGCCGACGCTCATCCTTCTGCCGTGGCTGCTGCCGGCCGTGGTCGTGGCCACGGTGTGGAAGTCACTGCTGGCCGGTGACGGCCCCATCAACGACGTGCTCGGTGCGCTCGGCCTGCCCGTTCAGGCATGGCTCGCGAATCCGGCGACGGCGCTGCCGTCGGTCATCGTCGTGGCCGTCTGGGCGAGCCTCCCCTACTGGGCGACGATCCTCGGCGCCGCCCTCAAGCAGGTCCCCGCCGAACAGCTCGAAGCCGCCCAGCTCGACGGCGCCGGCGCGTGGCGACGGTTGACCGCGATCGTGCTGCCGACGATCTGGCCCGTCATCTCGGTTCTCGTCGTGATGAGCGTGGTCTACACCCTGCTGATCGTCGACCTCGTGCTCGTGCTCACCGCGGGCGGTCCCGCTAACAGCACCGTGACCCTGGGCCTGCTCTCCTACCGGCAGGCTTTCCAGCAGTTCCAGTTCGGTCTCGGCGGCGCGTACGGCATGCTCCTGCTGGGGATCAGCGTGGTGTTCGCGATCGTCTACACCGTGATGTCGATGCGTCGGGAGCGCGAAGAATGACCGCCACCCTTCCCTCCGCGCCCGCCGTGGTCGCCCCGGCATCCGCCCCTCCCGTCGCGCGACGTCGCCGGCGCCGCGGATGGATGTGGACCCTCGTCACCATCGCCGTTCTGGTGGTCTACCTCTTCCCCGTGTACTGGATGGTCTCGGCCTCGCTGCAGCCCTCCGCCAACTCGGCGGACACGCAGTGGTTCCCCACGGCTCCCGGCCTCGGGGGATACGAGAAGGCTCTCGACGACGCGGGCATCGGCGGCCTCCGCGTCACCACCCTCGTCTCGCTCGGCTCGGTGCTGGTCACCCTGCTGGTCTCGATCCCGGCGGCTTACGCGCTCAGCCGGCTGCGCTCGCGGGCGGTGAGCATCGCGCTCATCCTGCTGCTGCTGGCGCAGATGATCCCGAGCGTGGTGCTGGCCACCTCGTTCTACGCGATGTTCAACTCGTGGGGACTTCTCAACACCTTCATCGGTCTGATCCTGGCGAACTCGACCGCGGGAGTCCCCTTCGCCGTCATCGTCATGCGCGCGTTCATGCTGCGCCTCGACACCGAGGTGCTCGAGGCGGCGACCGTCGACGGACTCGGGCCGTTCGGAACGCTCTGGCGCATCGTCGTGCCCCTCTCGCGCAACGCGATCGTGACAGCGGGCGTCTTCGCGTTCCTCTTCAGCTGGGGCGATCTGCTGTTCGGACTGACCCTGGTCAACCGCAACGAGATGTACCCGATGTCGGTGCTCATCCTCGCGCTGTCGAACTCCAACCTGAACACGTGGGCGGCCACGATGGCGGCCTCGCTCATCGCCAGCCTCCCCGCGCTCGTGGTGATCCTCGCCGCGCAGCGGCACGTCAAAGCGGGCCTCACCGCCGGCGCCGGGCGCTGAGGCGTTCGCCCGGTCGTGGGGACCGGGCCGCGCCCGCACGTAGACTGGTCAACCGTGAGCGAACGCGTCCTGGTCAACCAGTTGAAGTCCCTGCCCGCCGGCCCCGTCGAGGTGTCGGGATGGGTCGAAACCGTGCGCGATCAGAAGAAGGTGCAGTTCGTCGTCCTGCGCGACGAGACCGGCGCCGTGCAGCTGGTCAACCCCGCGACGCGGCCTTCAGACCCTTCGACAGGCTCAGGGACCGACCCTTCGGCAGGCTCAGGGACCGATGAGGCCGCCCTGGCCCTCACCGAGACGATCGGTGCCCTCTCGACGGGCACGTTCCTGACCGTGCGCGGCGAGCTCAAGCACGACGAGCGCGTGAAGCTCGGCGGCGTCGAGATCAAGGTGGGCGAGCTCGTGATCGCGGCCGCCGCGAACCCCGAGACCCCCATCGCGGCCGACAGCAGCCCCGACAAGCGCATGGACTGGCGCTTCATCGACCTGCGTCAGCGTCGCAACAACCTCATCTTCCGCGTGCAGACCACGCTCGAGCACGCCATGCGCACCTACTGGGTCGAGCGCGACTACATCGAGGTGCACTCCCCCAAGCTGATGGCCTCGCCCTCCGAGTCCAACGCCGAGCTGTTCGAGGTGCCCTACTTCGAAGACAAGACGGCCTACCTCGCGCAGAGCCCGCAGTTCTTCAAGCAGATGGCTCAGGTCGCGGGCTTCGGCAAGATCTTCGAGATCGCCCCCGCGTTCCGCGCCGACCCGTCGTTCACGAGCCGCCACGCCACCGAGTTCACCTCGATCGACGCCGAGATCAGCTGGATCGACTCGCACGAAGACGTCGCGCGCATGCAGGAGGAGCTCATCGCGACCGCGTTCCAGGCGGTCGCCGACAAGCACGGCGCCGAGATCCAGGAGCTCTTCGGCATCGAGGTGCATGTGCCCGCGCTCCCGTTCCCGCGCATCCCCCTCGCCGAGGCACGCGAGATCGTCGCCGCGCGCGGCTACGACATCCCCCGCACCGACGGCGACCTCGACCCCGAGGGCGAACGTCAGATCGCCGCGCACGTGGCCGAGACCTTCGGTCACCAGTTCGTCTTCATCACCGACTACCACCCCGAGATCCGCGCGTTCTACCACATGCGCGACGAGGAGACCGGGCTCACCAAGTCGTACGACCTGCTGTTCAACGGCGTCGAGATCACCACGGGCGCCCAGCGCGAGCACCGCGTCGAGGTGCTGATCGAGCAGGCCAAGGAGAAGGGTCTCGACCCCGAGCACCTCGACTTCTACCTCGACTTCTTCCGCTTCGGCGCCCCGCCGCACGGCGGATTCGGCATGGGACTCGCACGCGTGCTCATGCTCATGCTGGGCGAGTCGTCGATCCGCGAGGTCACCTACCTCTTCCGCGGACCGACGCGTCTCGCTCCGTAAGGTTCGAGCGAGCGACGCCCGGGGTTCACCCCCCGGGCGTTCTGCTGTCATCCGCGGTTTCTAGCGTGCGTTCATGGTCGCTCTCATCCCCGTGGATCCTTGGTCGTCCGCGGATGCCGCGCCCGCGCCGGGCTGGACGATCACGCTGAGCGGAGTGCGCCGCGAGCGGGCAGGCTCGGTCATCCTGAGCGACGTCGATCTCGAGGTGGGTCCGGGGCGCATCGTGGCACTCGTCGGTGCGTCGGGCTGCGGCGCGTCGACGCTGCTGCGCCTGGTGACGGGGGCCGAGCGTCCGGATGCCGGCACCATCACCGTCGACGGACGGTCGGGGGCGGCTGCTCCCCGGGTGGCCGAGGTGCGCGATCGTACGAGCGTCGCCCGTTTCGGTCGCGTTCGTGCGGCCATCGTGAGCGCGGCCCGCCAGGCGGGATCTCCGGATGCCGAGCGCGAGGCCGATCGCCTGTGCGCGCTCGTGGGGCTGACCTCGACCGCGAAGCCGGTGAGCAGACTCAGCCATGGTGACCGTCAGCGATGGGCTGTGGCGCGCGCCCTCGCCTCGCGCCCGCGCGCCCTCGTGCTCGACGATGCCCTCGCGGCACTGCACACCACTGCCCGCGCCGAACTGCGCGATCGACTCGCCCGCGAACTGCGCGAACGCGGCGTCACGACGCTGTGGGCGACGCGCGACACCACGGAGGCGGCGGCCGTGGCCGACGATCTCGTCGTCATGGCGCAGGGGCGCGTCGTGGCATCCGGATCCCCCGACGAGGTCTTCGCGCGGGTCGGCGACGCCGCCGTGGCCGAGGTGCTCGGTCCGGTCAGCGCGGTGCCCGGGATCGTCGAGGGCGTGGTCGTGGAGGTCTGGGGCCAGCACCTTCCGCTCGCCGCGGCCGCGCACGACGGGCACTGCGAGGTCGTCGTCCGCCCCGAACACGTCGTGCTCGTGGGGCCGGACGCCCCGGGCGTCGACGCGGTGGTCGAAGAGACGACGTTCCTGGGCAGCGTGCGTCGCTCGACCGTGCTCACCGCAGACGGAAGCCGCGTGGTCGTCGAACACGCGCCCGAGCGCCGGCTCGACGATCACGACGCGGTGCGCATCGCCCTCGCCGCGGTGCCCGCGACGGTGAAGCCGCTCGACGCGAGCGGACCGAGTCAGGCCGGGTAGTCGACCGAGGAGCGCTCGGCGACCACGGAGCGGATGAATCCCGCGGCCTCCTGATGCGCGGGGTGCACCTGGTAACGCTCGAGAGCCTCGACGTCGGCGAACTCGCTGACGAGCGCGACATCCCAGTTGGACTGCGGGTAGGCGACGTTGCGGCCGACCTCGATGTGGTCGATCTCGGTCACGACGCCTTTCAGGGCGAGAAGTCGCTCCGCGATCTGCTCGGCGTGCAGGGCACGCGTGTCGGCGTCGTCCGCCGCGAGCTTCCAGAGGACGATGTGACGGATGCTCACGCGGAGGCTCCTTCGAAATCGGCCGCCAGGAGGGCGGCACGCAGACGGTCGGCCGACACGCGCCAGTGCGCGTGCAGCTCGCCGTCGATGAGGACGACGGGGATCTTCTCCCACCACGTCGAGAACAGCTCGGTGTCATCGGCGATCGAGGCCTGCTCGATCGTGATGCGGTCGGCCACCTCGACCGGGAGGTCGTCGACGACGGACTCGACGATCTGCTCGGCGACATCGCAGAGATGGCAGTCGGGCTTGCCGATGAGCGTGAGGGTGGTCACGCCGTCCATCCTATGAGGCGCATGCGAGCCGGGGCGGAGCCCACGACGTCAGGACTCGACGTCGTAGCCCGCCGCGATCCAGTCGCCCGTGCCGCCCTCGACGTTGGTGGCGTCGTGGCCGCGCGCCGTGAGGGCCTCGACGACGCGCGCCGAGCGCCCGCCCGCCTGGCAGATCACGTCGAACGGCTCGCCCGGCAGTTCGTCGAGGTGCTCGCCGATCGTCGACATCGGCAGGTTCACGGCACCGGGCACGTGGCCCGCCGCGAACTCGTGCTCCTCGCGCACGTCGATGAGGGGACGCTCGCGCCCCGCGTGCAGATCGTGGACGGAGATGGACTGCATGGCTTCCTCCGAAAGAGAACGAACGGGCACGGCGGATACACGAAGCGCCCGTCGCTTCGGACAGGCGCTCGGTGTGGTGGCCGCTTACTTCTTGTTGCGGCGCTGGTGACGAGTCTTGCGAAGCAGCTTGCGGTGCTTCTTCTTCGCCATGCGCTTACGGCGCTTCTTGATGACAGAACCCACGGAAAACCTCACTAAGTCGGGGTCTGGGTGCCGATGTCGGCGCCCGGGAACACTAGGCGTTTGGAAAAAAGCCTCGGATCAGTCTAGCCGACGTCGGACACCGGTCGTTGCACAGCCTCCACGACCGCCGACTCGGGCACGCGATAACTGCGTCCGAAGCGCACAGCGGGCAGTTCTCCGGCGTGGACAAGGCGATAGACCGTCATCTTCGACACGCGCATGAGATCGGCCACCTCAGCGACCGTCAGAAACCGCACGTCGGGCAGCTCGGCCATCGTTCACCTCATATTCCGGGTGAACTCACCCTCCTGATGCTGACCCACACTCTAGGGTCTGCGTGCGACGGCTGTAAACCTATGGGCACGCTGTGACGAAAGTGCAATGTGGGACGCGGGGAGCCGGCATCCGGAGCTGTCATCTGCCCGGGAGTTTGCGCAGCGCCGTCGAGAACGAATGCTTGACCGACGCCGCGGCCCGACCCACCACTTCGGCGGCGTGCATCGCCGACTCCGGAAGAGCCGGTTCGTTCTCTTCATCGATGGAGAAGAAGGGCACGAGCCAGTCGTCCACCTCGTCGAGGGGAGCGACGGCCAGGCTGTAGTAGCGGTGCTGGCCCTCTTCGCGCACCGACACCAGCTCGGCCTCGCGCAGCACCTTGAGGTGCTTCGACACGGTCGGCTGGCTGACCCCCAGCGATGCCACGATCTGCGAGACGCTCGTGCCCCGCTCGCCACCGGTCGCCCGGTCGAGAAGCAACTGAAGGATGTCGCGACGCGTTCCGTCAGCGATCACGTCGAAGATGTCCGCCATGGCATCAGATTAGCGGCGCCCCGGCCCGAGTACCATGATTCGGGTTCGGACACCGAAGGGAGCGGCGCATGGCGGCGACGCCGAACGAGGTTCGACTGTCGACGCGGCTGCGTCGCATCGCCTACGAGGCATGGGATCGTCTGCGCAATCTGACGACGGCATCCCCCGCGCGATTCGCGGTCCTGGTGTTCGTGACGCTGATCGCTCTGTTCACCGCGCTGTTCTCCCTTCCCGCGGCATCCGCCACCGGTCAACGCATCGCGTTCGCCGACGCGCTGTTCACCGCGGTGTCCACGATCTGCGTCACCGGCCTGTCGACGCTGAACATGTACTCCGACTTCTCCCCCCTCGGTCGGGCCATCACCTACATCGGCGTCAACGTCGGAGCGCTCGGCGTGCTGACCCTCGCGTCGATCCTCGGCCTGGTGATCTCGAAGCGGCTGGGCCTGCGCGCCAAACTGATCGCCGCGGGAGACAGCAACCCGCTGCGCGCGCACGGCGGACCGGTGAACGAGGGCCAGACCGTTCGACTCGGCGAGGTCGGACAACTGCTGCGCACGGTGGCCCTGTCGACGCTGGTGATCGAGGCCGTGCTGACGGTGCTCATCTACCCGTCGCTGATCATCGGCGGCATCAACCCCCTCGTCGCACTGTGGGAAGCGCCCTATTACGCGGCGATGGCCTTCACCAACACGGGCTTCATCCCCAACGCCGACGGGCTCACGCCGTTCGCGCAGGACTACTACCTGCTGACCGTGCTGATGGCGGGCGTCTTCCTCGGCTCGATCGGCTTCCCCGTCATCTTCACGCTCTGGCGGCACTACTGGCGCTTCCGGCTGTGGTCGCTGCACGCCAAGCTCACGATCATCACGACGGTCATCCTGTTCTTCGCCGGGGCGGGCGTCATACTCCTGCTGGAATACGACAACCCGCTCACATTCGGCAGCATGGATGCGTGGGACACAACGTTCCAGGCGTTCTTCCTCTCGGCCATGACGCGCTCGGGCGGATTCAGCGTGATCAACATCGGCGACCTCAACGGCGCGACCCTCATCGTCGGGTCGATGCTCATGTTCGTCGGCGGCGGATCGGCGTCCACCGCCGGTGGAATCAAGGTCACCACGCTCGCCGTCTTGGCCCTCGCCGTCTTCTCCGAGGCAAAGGGCCGCCCCTCGGTGCAGGCGTTCGGGCGCCGCATCCCCAGCGACGTCCAGCGCGTGGCGTTGTCGGTCGTCGCGTGGGGGGCGACGATCGTCGCCGTCTCCACCGTCACCATCAGCCGCATCACCGATGCCCCCATCGAGTACGTGCTCTTCGACGTCGTCTCGGGCTTCGCCACCGTGGGGCTGTCGACGGGACTCACCGCCGAGCTCCCCGACCCCGGCGTCTACGTGATGGCGGCCACGATGTTCATGGGGCGCATTGGTACAGTGACACTCGCCGCGGCCGTGGCTGCTTCGTCCCGGTCGCAGCTGTACGCGCTCCCCGTGGAAAGGCCCATCGTTGGTTGAACGCATCCGCAGTGACGCCCCCGTCCTCGTGATCGGCCTCGGGCGCTTCGGCGCCGCCTGCGCGGGTGAGCTCGACCGACTCGACCGCGAGGTGCTCGCCGTCGACGGCAACCTCGAGCTCGTGCAGAAGTGGTCGGAGCGCGTCACCCACGCCGTCCAGGCCGACGCGCGCAACATCGACGCGCTGCGCCAGATCGGCGCCCAGGACTTTCAGGTCGCCGTGGTCGCCGTCGGTTCGCTCATCGAGGCGTCCGTGCTGATCACCGCCAACCTCGTCGACCTCAAGGTCCCGCAGATCTGGGCGAAGGCGGTGTCGCAGTCACATGGCAAGATCCTCGCCCGCGTCGGCGCGAACCACGTGATCTACCCCGAGGCCGAGGCCGGAGAGCGCGTCGCGCACCTCGTCAGCGGACGCATGCTCGACTTCATCCGCTTCGACGACGACTTCGTGCTGGCCAAGATGTACCCGCCCAAACTCGTGCGCGGGGTGGGCCTGAACGAGTCGGGCGTCCGCTCGAAGTACAACGTCACGGTGGTCGGGGTGAAGAGCCCGGGCCGCCCGTTCCGCTACGCGGAGGCCAACACCGTGGTGACCAACCACGACCTCATCATCGTGTCGGGGACGAACAGCGACATCGAGCGCTTCGCCTCGCTCGACCGCTGAGCTTCCCCACCCGGCGCCGGCGCCTCGGGCTCAGGCGTCGATGTCGAGCGTGAGGTCGACCACGTCGTCGACGCCGAGCCCCTCGGCATCCTGCAGCGCCTTCTTGATCGGAACGACGTACCCGCCGTCCTTCGGCCAGAGCGAGGTGGTCACGGTCGTGCCGCCGATGGTGACGGATGCCGGGATCATGCCCCAGCCGTAGGTGACGACGGGCGCGACCTCGGCGATCATCGCGGCCTCGACGGGCGGCACCGAGACGAAGTGGTACGGCGCCGGGCCGCGCCAGTGCCAGATCGTCCCGGTGAAGCGCAGGCGCACGGTCAGCTCCCCGCGGCCAGTTCCTTCGCGCGGGCCAGGGCGGCCTCGGCGGCGGTGGTGAAGGTCGAGGCGAGGTCGGCGTCCTGCAGCACCGCGACGGCGCGCTCGGTCGTGCCCTTCGGGCTCGTGACGCGACGGCGCAGCTCGGCCGGCTCGTCGTCGGAAGCCGCCATGAGGGCGGCGGCGCCGATGAAGGTCTGCTCCGCGAGCAGGCGGGCTCGGTCGTGGTCGAAGCCCATCCGTTCGGCCGCCGCGGTGAACTGCTCGGCGAGCAGGAAGACGTAGGCGGGGCCCGACCCCGAGATGGTGGACAGCGCGTCGATCTGCGACTCGGGCACCTCGACGACCGCCCCGACGGTCTCGAACAGGGCCCGCACGACCGCGACGTCGTCGGCCGATGCCGAGGCGCCCGCCGCCAGGCCCGTGACGCCCTTGCCCACGAGCGACGGGGTGTTCGGCATCGAGCGGATGACGGCGACGTCCTCGCCGAGGTGGCGCGCGAACGTGTCGAGCGTCACGCCGGCCGCGAGGCTCACCACGACGGCGCCCTGTCGCAGGTGCGGGGCGATCTCATCGAGCAGATCGGGCACCATCGCGGGCTTGACCCCGACCAGGACGATGTCGGCGGATGCCGCGGCCTCGGTGTTGCCGGCCGGACGCGCTTCGAGGGCGACGCTGGTCACACCCTCGAGGTCGGCGAGCTCGGCGGCCTTCGCGATCGAGCGGTTGGTGGCCGTCACGCCGCCCTCCGCGAGTCCCGAGGCGACGAGGCCGTGCAGGATCGCCCCGCCCATGGAACCGGCTCCGAGGATCGCGATCGGGGGCAGCGAGAGGGTGGCATCGGTCATGCGTCCCAGTCTACGAAGACCCCTCGCGACGCGGGGCACGCCGGGTGCGACCATAGGGGTCGCGCGTTAGAGTCGGGAAGCGGTGTACCGCGGCACCGGCGAGCGATACGGAGGACCCTGGATGACTCTCTTCGACGGCATCAGCGCGCGCCTGGTCGAGACCGACCGGCTGGGTGTCAACGTGCTCGAGCGCACGGGCGACGACCCGGCGACGATGCCCGATCACACCGTCGTGTTCGTCCACGGCAACGTCTCGTCGTCGCTGTTCTGGCAGGAGATCATGCAGGATCTGCCGAGCGACCTGCGGGTGCTCGCCGTCGACCTGCGCGGCTTCGGACGTACCGAGCACACGCCCCTCGACGCCACCCGCGGCGTGCGCGACTTCAGCGACGACCTGTTCGCCACGCTGCAGGCCCTCGACATTCCCGAGGCGCACCTCGTCGGCTGGTCGATGGGAGGCGGGGTGGTGATGCAGTACGCCCTCGACCACCCGGTTCGCTCGCTGACCCTGCAGGCCCCCGTGTCGCCCTACGGCTTCGGCGGCACCCGTCGTGACGGCTCGCGCCTGAACGACGAAGACGCCGGAACCGGCGCGGGCGCGGCCAACGCCGACTTCATCCAGCGCTTGATCGACCACGACACCACCGCCGACGCCCCCACCTCGCCGCGGTCGGTCTTCCGGGCGGGCTACGTCGCGCCCGGGTACGAGAGCGATCACGAAGACGTCTGGGTCGAGTCGATGCTGACCACCTCGACCGCGGGCGGCAACTACCCGGGCGACTCGATCCCGACCGCGACCTGGCCCGGCTTCGCGCCGGGGACCACCGGGGTGCTCAACAGCCTGGCGCCGAAGTACTTCGACGTCTCGGGCATCGTCGACCTCTCGCCCAAGCCCGCGATCCTGTGGATCCACGGGACGGCGGATGCCATCGTGTCCGACGAATCGTTCTACGACCTCAACCACCTCGGCGCCCTGGGCGTTGTGCCGGGCTGGCCCGGGGCGGATGTGGCCCCCGCGCAGCCGATGGTCTCGCAGACGCGCGACGTGCTCGTGGCCTATCAGGAGAAGGGCGGCGAGGTCACCGAGGTCGAGATCGAGGGCGCCGGCCACTCGGTGCACCTCGAGCGTCCCGCGCAGTTCCGTCGCGCTCTGCTGACGCACATCGGCTACGTCGGCCGCCCCGCCGACCCCGCACCGCCGACCGAGGCGATCATCCTGCGCTCCGCCGACTGACCTCTCCCCCGTCCCGCCCCCGCCCCCCCCTGGAGCCACCCGTGGAGTACTGCCTGTTCACTGAGCCCCAGCAGGGCTTCTCGTACGACGACCAGCTGGCCTTCGCGCAGTCCGCGGAACGGCACGGCCTCGACGGGTTCTTCCGCTCCGACCACTACCTGCGCATGGGCGAGGGCGACCCCCGCCCCGGCCCCACCGACGCGTGGACGACGCTCGCCGGCCTCGCCCGCGAGACCTCGCGCATCCGCCTCGGCACCCTCGTGTCGTCGGTGACCTACCGGGTTCCCTCGATCCTCGCGATCCAGGTCGCGCAGGTCGACGCCATGTCGGGCGGTCGCGCCGAGCTGGGGCTCGGTACCGGGTGGTTCGAGCGCGAGCATGAGGCCTACGGCATCCCGTTCCCGCCCAAGCGCTTCGATCTGCTCGAAGAACAGCTGCAGGTCGTGACGGGGCTCTGGCAGACCCCGGATGCCGAGACCTTCAGCTTCGACGGCGAGCAGTACCGGCTCGACCGGGCACCGGCGTTGCCGAAGCCCGTGCAGTCGCGCGTGCCGGTCATCGTCGGCGGCGGCGGACCCAAGCGCACCCCCGCGTTGGCCGCGCGGTACGCGACCGAGTTCAACATCGGCTTCGTCGCCGAAGACGTGGTGGCGGAGAAGTTCCGCGTGGTGCGGCAAGCGTGCGAGAGCATCGGGCGCGATCCCGAGACCCTTCAGCTCTCGGTGGCCCTGCCCACGATCGTGGGCGTCGACGACGCCGAGATCGAGCGCCGCGTCGCCGCGATCGGACAGACGCGCGCGCAGTTCGACAACGGTGCCAACCTCATCGGCTCCCCCACGCAGATCGCCGAGAAGGTCGAGCGCCTGCGCGCTCTGGGTGCGTCGCGGGTGTACTTCCAGCTGCTCGACCTGCGCGACGTCGAGCACGCCGACCTCGTGGGTGCCGAGCTGCTGCCTCTACTCCCGCGCTGAGAAAGGCGCGTCGTCCGAGCCGCGACGGTGGCGGAAGAAGGCCTGGAGTCGAGCGGTCGCTCGCTCCTCGTCGACCCCGCCGACCACCTCGACGCGGTGCGGCAGACGCCGGTCGCGCAGAAGGTCGTACATCGACCCGGCGGCTCCCGCCTTGGCATCCCATGCCCCGAACACCACGCGAGGGACGCGCGCCTGCAGGATCGCGCCCGCGCACATGACGCACGGCTCGAGGGTGACGACGAGCGTGCAGCCGGCGAGGTGCCACGAACCGAGGTGCGTCGCCGCCCGCCGCAACGCGACCACCTCGGCGTGCGCCGTGGGATCGTGCGTGACCTCGCGGAGGTTGAGCCCTTCGCCGATGATCTCGCCCGCGGCATCCAGCACCACCGCCCCCACCGGCACGTCGTCGTCGTTCGCTGCGGCGTCGGCGAGCGCGAGAGCCCGACGCATCGCGTCGAGGTCGCGGGCGGTCGAGATCACAGGAGCTCCAAGAACGGGGGCTGAGCCGCGCGGGCGAAGAGGTTAGCCTTGAGCCTATGCGTGTCCACGTCGCCGACCACCCGCTCATCACCCACAAGCTCACGGTGCTGCGTGACGTGCAGACGTCGTCGCCGGTGTTCCGTCAGCTCACCGAAGAGCTCGTGACGCTCCTCGCGTACGAAGCCACCCGCAACGTGCGCGTCGACCCGATCGAGATCCAGACCCCGGTCACCACGACCATGGGCGTCAAGATCAGCGAGCCCCGCCCGATCGTCGTCCCGATCTTGCGCGCCGGGCTCGGCATGCTCGAGGGCATGGTCAAGCTCCTGCCCACGGCCGAGGTCGGATTCCTCGGCATGGTGCGCGACGAAGAGACCTTCGAGCCGACGACGTACGCCGAGCGCCTGCCCGACGACCTCAGCGACCGCCAGTGCTTCGTGCTCGACCCGATGCTCGCCACCGGCGGATCGCTCGGCGCGGCCATCAAGTTCCTCTTCGCACGCGGCGCGCAGGACGTGACCGCGATCTGCCTGCTCGGCGCGCCCGAGGGTGTCGCGGCGATCGAGAAGCAGGTCGAGGGCCACGACGTCACCCTCGTGCTCGGCGCCGTCGACGAGCGCCTCAACGAGAAGGGCTACATCGTGCCCGGTCTCGGTGACGCCGGCGACCGCCTCTACGGCACCGCCTGAGATCCGGGCGCGCCGGGGCTGTTTTCCGCTGGGGCCTGTCGACGGGTCGAGGCTGACAGCTGGCGGAGCTGACGGGCGCGCCGGGACTGTCGTCCGGGTGCGCCGGGGCTGCCGGGCACGCCATGGCCGCCTTCGAGCTCGGGGCCGGCCGGGCACTTGGAGCATCGGGCCTGCCCGGTGCGCCCTGATCGCGGCGTGGCCGGTCAGTCGGCCTCGGCCACGAGACGCGCGAAGGCGCTGAGGCGCGCGACGCCCTCGGGTGTGCGCGGGAGATCGTCGAGCAACGCGGGCGAGTAGACGACGTACGCCGCCTGCATCGCGCGCGAGACCGCGACGTTGATGCGGTTGCGCAGCAGCAGGAACTCGAGTCCGCGCGGGGCCTCGCGCCCCGACGACGCCGCCAACGTGAGGATGGCGACGACGGCCTCCTTGCCCTGGAACCGATCGACGGTGCCGACCGGTACGTCGGCGAGGCCCGCGGCCAGGAGGGCTTCTTCGACCGCGACCTGCTGGGCGTTGTAGGGCGTGATCACGATGATGTCGTCGGTGCGCAGGGGGCGCGGCTCGTGCACCGTGGCGGTGTCGCCGGCTCCGCCTTCGGCCCCCGTCCAGACACGGCCGACGAGCTCGCCGACGATGCGCGCGACCTCGGCCGCCTCCTCGGACGAGAAGGTCGAATTTCCGCGATGGCGAACGGGCACGACGTGCACGCCCGGCTCGACGCCCTCGAGATGACGGAGAGCTGTCGAGGGGTGTGCCTCGAGGCGACCCTCGTACGACAGGCGCGAGACCGGTCCGGCGACGGCCGGGTGCATGCGACGGGTGCGGGCGAGGAAGTAGCCGAGCTCGGCGGGCACGACCTCGGCGCCGTCGATGATCCAGCCGAGGGCGGACGTGTCCACCGGCTCGGGGTGGGTGCCCTGACTCACCTGCGGCAGCTGCTGGGGATCGCCGAGCAGAAGCAGACGCTGCGCAGCGAGAGAGACCGCGATGGTCGAGGCGAGCGAGAACTGGCCCGCCTCGTCGATGACGAGCAGGTCGAGGCTGCCGCGGGGAATGCGCGTCTCGTGGCTGAAGTCCCATGCGGTGCCGCCGACGACGAAGCCGGTTTCGCCGTTCTCCGCGGTGAACGCGGCGACCCCGTTCTTCGGCAGCACCGTGAACGCATGAGGCGCGGCCGGGTCTTTGGGGGCCTTTCCCACGCGCGATGCGGGAACGCCGGCGACGATCACCTGGTCAAGCATGTGCTCGATGGTCGCGTGCGACTGCGCCACGACGCCGATGCGGTAGCCGCGCTCGGCGACGAGGCGGGCGATGACGTGCGACCCCACGTAGGTCTTGCCGGTGCCGGGAGGGCCCTGCACCGCGAGGTAGCTGTGGTCGAGGTCGGCGACGCTCCGGGCGATGGCTGCGACTTCATCGTCTCCGTCGCCGCCGTCGACGGCCGTGACGGGAGCGAGGCTGCCCGACCGCGTGCGCGGCGGAACGCGGCGGAGGATGTCGGCCGCCGGACCGTCGGGGATGCGAGGGAGAGCGGCGAGCACCTCGTCGGCCCACGCGTCGATCGCCTTCTGCTGATTTCCCGCGCGCGGCGGCGCCGGTGGCGTCAGCGCGAGGGGCAGCTCGTCCCACGTCACGCCGTCTGCGGCGGTCTCTTCGACGATGGCCCCGTCATCGAGCACCTCGCGCACCGTCACGCGCCGCGCACCGTGGATCCACCGCGGGCGGGTGTCGAGGGGGAACGGCGCCGGGAGGTCGTAGACCGCGAAGGGGTCGGAGTCGACGCTCAGGCGGGTGCCCGGGGCGACGTCTCCGCGCAGCTCGACGAGGCGGCGCTCCGATCCGCGCCCCGACTCGGGGAAGTGCCAGTCGGCGACGACCCGTGAGCGCGACGCGTCGACCACGACCACGTCGCGCGTCTCCTCCCACACCGACACCGGCTCGCGCAGACGCAGGAAGTGGGTGGCCCAGTAGGTCTTCTCTTCACGCGGGTAGTAGTCGATCGCAGCCGCCGCGAGGCGGAGCGCCTGGGTGTCGGCGGAGTGTTCGTCGGTCTCGGCCGCGCTCCCGGCCCAGCGCTGCAGAGCGGTCGCACGGGGAGAGGGTTCGTACGTCTGCTCGTCGGGCTCCGTTCCCCGGGCGGGGACGGCGCCCGCCTCGCGCGCCCGGTCGACCAGCCAGTCGCGCAGGCGGCGCGTCGAGACGCAGTCGTAGCGGTTGTAATCGGCGAGGTCGTCGAGCACGCGCTGCGCGCCGGTGGCGTCGCCGTCTGCCGCGAGGGCCCGCGCCTCGACGTACTTCACGATCGAGTCGTCGCCGCGCTGCACGTCGCTCGTGCGCACATCGTCGCCCATGTAGAGCGGCTCGAGCTTCTTGATCGAGTACGAGCGCGATCCGACGCGCAGGGCCCGCCGCACGACCGGGTAGAGGTCGACGAAGACGCCGTCGCGCAGCAGCCGGTCGACGTCGGCCTCGCGCACGCCGTAGCGCGCCGCCATGGTCAGCAGATGCGTGGGCTCGTAGGGCGCGTAGTGGTAGATGTGCATGTCGGGGTACTGCTGCCGACGCAGGGCCACCATGTCGAGGAACCGCTCGAGGGCGGCGCGCTCCTCGTCGAAGGTGTGGGCCCACAGCTCGCCGTAGACCTCTCGCGTGTCGACCCACCCGAACAGGTAGTCGATGCCCCAGTGCACGCCGGCGCCCTCGGTGTAGAGCGGGTCGCCCTCGAAATCGAAGAACAGGTCGCCGTGGTCGGGACGCGGCAGCACGCCGAGGGACTTCGGCGCCACCACCTCGAACGTCGGCACCGCGGGGGCGCTGTCGCCGGCGTCCGTCGCCGCGGGGTCACCCGGGACGCCGGCGGGGCTCGTGAGCTGCAGTCGCGCCTGCGTCCGCAGCGAGACGAACGTGTCGCCGCTCATCGCCGTCGGCGGCTCGGTCGCCGCGGCGAGCTCGTCGATGGTGCGGATGCCGCCCGCGCGCAGACGATCGCGCTGCACCGGCCGCATGCCGGCGACCACGAGCAGGTCGCGGTGGGCGACGACCTCGAGCTCGCAGGTCGCGCACCGGCCGCACGCGATGACGTCGAGGTCTCCGCGCGGGTCTCCCCACGCGATGACCGGGCCCGCGAGGCCGAGCTCGACGCGACGGTCGGCGATGAGGGCGTGCAGGCGCGCGCGCCTCAGCGCGAACACCGGCAGAAGGTCGTCGACGCGGTGCGTGCTGGTCGTGCCGTCGCCGAGCAGGAGCTGCACCTCGTCGGCGCGCGCGACGCCCAGGCGGTCGAGCTGATCGACGTAGGCCGCGAGCTGCATGAGCGCGGTCACCCGCGCCCGGCGGGCGAGCTTGGTGTCTTGCACGAGCCACCGGCGCGGCGCGCCGGACCCGTCGGCAGGCTCGCGCACGAGGAAGTCGGCGAAGCCCACGAACTCGTCGGTCGCGAACGCCGCCTGATAGACGACCTCGGCGCTCGGGTCCGCCAGCGCGGCGTCGGTGAGGCGGACGGCCTCGGCGAGCGCCTCGGCATCGGACGAGCGGGCCGACGGGATCTCGCGCACCGCGTCGCCCAGACGCCCGCGGTACTCCTCGAGCACCCGCTGCTCGTGCGCCGTGCCGAGCCGCGCGGCGCGCTCGAGGGTCGCGTCTTCGGGGTCGTCGACCGGGGCGACGCGGCCGATCTTCGCGTCGATGGCGCGCAGCCACGCGAACTCGCACTCCGCCGCCGCCTTGAGGTCGCTGGCGCTCCAGACGATCCGCGCGTCTTGCTCGATGTACCGCATGGTCGTCAACGCTAATCGGGATCACCGACATCGGTCGTCGCCCGTCCACAGCCGGGGTCCGATCGCCAGGGGTGGCGACGGTGTCGGAGGCTCCTGCCAGACTGGAGCGGTGATCACCGATCTGCCGTTCGAGAGCGTCTACCGTCACGGATTCGCGCGCGTGGCGGCGTGCACGATCCCCGTCGCCGTCGCCGACCCCGCGACGAACGCCGATGCCGTGCTGAGTACCGCGCGAGAGTGCGACGCGGACGGCGTCGCGGTCGCGGTGTTCCCCGAGCTGTGCCTGAGCGGCTACGCGATCGACGACCTCGTCATGCAGGACCCCCTGCTCGACGCGGTCGAGACGGCGTTGGAGCGCCTCGTCGCGGCATCCGGCGATCTGCTCCCGGTCCTGCTGGTCGGCGCTCCCCTGCGGCACGGCAACCGCCTCTTCAACTGCGCCGTGGTGATCCACCGGGGCCGCGTGCTGGGCGTCGCTCCCAAGTCGTACCTGCCGACGTACCGGGAGTTCTACGAGCACCGCTGGTACGCCCGCGGCGACGACCAGGCGGGGGGAGAGATCCGCGTCGCCGGCGAGACGGTCCCGTTCGGTCCCGACCTGCTCTTCGCCGCCACCGACGTCCCCGGTCTGACCGTGCACGCCGAGGTGTGCGAAGACGTGTGGGTGCCGATCCCCCCGTCGTCGAGCGCAGCCCTCGCCGGAGCCACCGTGCTCGGCAACCTCTCGGGCAGCCCCATCACGATCGGTCGCGCCGACGATCGGTCGATCCTGTCGCAGTCCCAGTCGATGCGCTGCCTCGCCGCCTACGTGTACGCCGCCGCCGGCCAGGGCGAGTCGACGAACGACGTCTCGTGGGACGGGCAGACGATGATCTACGAGGGCGGGCAGTTGCTCGCCACGACCGAGCGCTTCCCCGACGGTCCGCGCCGCAGCGTCGCCGACGTCGACCTCGATCGCCTGCGGCAGGACCGGCTGCGTCAGGGCACCTTCGACGACAACCGCCGCACGGTCGACCCGCGCTTCCGCACCGTGACGTTCGAGCTCGCCCCGCCCGCGGGCGATATCGGCCTGCGGCGCGCGCTCGACCGCTTCCCGTTCGTCCCCGACGACCCCGCCCGGTTGGCGCAGGACTGCTACGAGGCGTTCAACATCCAGGTATCGGGCCTCGTGCAGCGCCTCCAGGCGATCGGCTCGCCGAAGCCCGTGCTCGGTGTCAGCGGCGGGCTGGACTCCACGCACGCGCTGCTGGTGATCGCGCAGGCCATGGACCGCATGGGCCGCCCCCGCAGCGACATCCTCGCCTACACGCTCCCCGGCTTCGCCACGAGCGCGAAGACGAAGGGCAACGCGATCGCCCTCGCCGAGGCCGTGGGCGCGACGATCGAAGAGATCGACATCCGCCCCGCGGCGTCCGAGATGCTCTCGCGCATGGGGCACCCGTTCGCGGCCGGGGAGCCCGTGCACGACGTCACGTTCGAGAACGTGCAGGCGGGTCTGCGCACCGATTACCTCTTCCGCCTCGCCAACATGAAGGGCGGGATCGTCATCGGAACGGGCGACCTGTCCGAGATCGCGCTCGGCTGGTCCACCTACGGCGTGGGCGACCAAATGAGCCACTACTCGGTCAACCCCGGGGTCCCCAAGACGCTGATCCAGCACGTCATCCGCTGGGTCATCTCGGCCGGCGAGCTGAGCGAGGCGACCGTCGACGTGCTGCAAGACGTGCTCGACACCGAGATCAGCCCCGAGCTCGTGCCGGCCGGCCAAGACGGCCGCATGCAGTCGACCGAAGACCGCATCGGTCCGTACAACCTGCACGACTTCTCGCTCTACCACGTCATGCGGTACGGCTTCCGGCCGTCGAAGATCGCGTTCCTCGCGGCGCACGCCTGGGGCGATCCGGATGCCGGGTCCTGGCCCGCCGGCTATCCCGAGGGCGAGCGTCCGGCATACGACCTCGACACGGTGGCGAAATGGCTCGAGGTGTTTCTGCAGCGGTTCTTCGGGTTCGCGCAGTTCAAGCGCTCGGCGATCCCCAACGGTCCGAAGGTCTCCCCCGCCGGGTCGCTGTCACCGCGCGGAGACTGGCGCGCACCGTCGGACGGCAACGCCCGCGCGTGGATCGCCGAGTTGCACGCGGCGGTGCCGGGGGCTTTCGACCGCGCCTGAGGCGTGGCATCCGGTGCCCCCTCTCCTCGAGGGGGAGGCGGGGCTCACCACCCCATAGAGCCCGGGACGCCCTTGAAAGGACCCGCGAGGTCGGCGGTCACCCACCCGCCGTAGAACCCGCCCGGCTGGGGCTCGACCGTCTCGCCCGCGAGCACGACGCGATCCATCGGCCCGGCGTACAGTGCCACGCGGTCTTCGAGCGCCTCGTAGCCCGGCATGGGGTGCGGGTAGTTCCAGGCCGCGCGCGGAGCGACCGCTCCCCCACCGCCGTGGACGTCGAAGTACCGCGCGCCGCCCTTGAACTCGCAGAACGACGCTCCCTCGCCCAGCGTGAGCGCACCGCCGAAGGCCGAGATGGGCAGGTAGTACACCGGAGGGTGGCTCGTCTCGAGCACACGCACCACGTCGTCGGTGTCGACGATGCGCGTGCCGCCGAAGTCGATCTGCACGCGTTTGTCGACCCGCTCCACCCGCGGCGGGCGGGGGTACTCCCACACGGATTCCTGGCCGGGGCGGACGGGGTCGGGAGCGGGGCGCGGCATGGGCCCACGTTACGCCGCGCGGGGCCGTTGCGGGGCGTTCCCCGGAGACGGAATCGGGGGGACAGTCGCTTTTGGGTAGCCTGAGCAGAAGGGGGAATCGTGAGCGAACAGAAG
This sequence comes from Microbacterium sp. che218, assembly GCF_040436305.1. NCBI lineage: Bacteria > Bacillati > Actinomycetota > Actinomycetes > Micrococcales > Microbacteriaceae > Microbacterium > Microbacterium sp. che218. Next base: position 2,927,198 of record NZ_AP031501.1, on the reverse strand, counting down.
GTGACGTCGGGTGAGGGTCGGCGCTATCGCGTGTACCAGGTGGTCGGGCTCGTGCTCGGCGTGCTGTTCGTCGCTCTCGGCGTCGCCGCGTTCTTCGCCGGCGGCGGACCCGTCATCGCCACCATCGCCGTCCTCGGAGGTCTCGCCGTGCTCATCGTCTCGATCATCATGATGGTGCGCTCGTGAGCGCCCCCGACGGCGGCAGCGGCGACGGCAAGAAGAAGTACCCCCCGGGAACGGTGGTCATCTGGATCGCCGGCGCGGGCGTGGGTCTGTGGCTGTTGATCAGCGGCCTCATCGGCATCCTCTCGGGCGGCAACTGACCCCGCGTTCCGCGCCTCTCGCGGCGCGTCACGGGAATGCCCGCCGAGCGTCATCGTTGACCACAGGGTCAGTGAACCTCGACGGAAAGGGCATCATGACCCGCATTGGACGCAGCGACCTCGACATCCTCCCCCTCTCGCTCGGGGGCAACGTCTTCGGCTGGACCGCCGACCGCGACACCTCGTTCGCGGTGCTCGACGCCTTCCACACGGGCGGGGGCGACTTCATCGACACCGCCGACGCGTACAGCGCCTGGGTTCCCGGCAACTCCGGAGGCGAGAGCGAGACGCTCATCGGAGAGTGGCTCGCTTCGCGCAAGCCCGAGAACGTCGTCGTGGCCACCAAGGTCAGCCAGCACCCGGAGTTCCGCGGCCTCTCGGCGTCGAACGTGCGCGCCGCGGCCGAGGCGTCGCTGAAGCGCCTCGGTGTCGACGCGATCGACCTCTACTACGCCCACTTCGACGACGCCGAGACACCGCTCGAAGATACGGTGGCCGCTTTCGCCGACCTCGTCACCGACGGCCTCGTGCGCTACGTCGCCGTGTCGAACTACACCGCCGAGCGCATCCGCGAGTGGATCTCGCTGGCCGAGGCGGCCGGGGCCGATCTGCCCGTGGCGATCCAGCCGCACTACAACCTCGTGCACCGCACGCAGGTCGAGAGCGAGATCGTGCCCGTCGCCGAGCAGTACGGGATGTCGCTCGTGCCCTACTACGCCCTGGCGAGCGGCTTCCTGACCGGCAAGTACCGGTCGTCGGATGCCGCCGGGTCGTCGCCGCGCGCCGAAGGGGCGGCGAAGCTCGCCACCCCCGCGGGTCTCGCCCTCATCGACGCACTCGAGGAGGTCGGTGACGCGCACGGCGCCTCGATCGCCTCGACGGCACTCGCCTGGCTGCGCGCGCAGCCCACGGTCGCCGCCCCCATCGCCAGCGCCTCGAAGGTCGAGCAGGTCGCCGACCTTCTCGCGAGCACGTCCCTGGAGCTGACCGCCGACGAGGTGGCCCGTCTGTCGGAGGCGTCGGCTCCGGCGCAAGACTGACACCGATCCGGCCGAGCCCCGCTGCAGGGGCTCGGCCGGTTCCGGTCCCGGAGGTCGGTGAGCGCTTCACCGATCGGGGACAATGGCAGGGTGAAGCTTCTCGTCGCCGCCCATGCCTCCGAACTCGTCGCCTTCGAAGACGACATCCCCGGTTTCGAGCGTCTGCTCACCGGCGTCGGAAAAATCCCGGCGGCCTACGCCCTCACGCGAGCTCTCGCGACCGGCGAGTACGACGAGATCATCGTGGTGGGCACCGCCGGAGCCATCGACGACGAGGTCGAGGGCGGTATCTACGACATCGCGGGCGCGATCCAGCACGACGTGAAGGGCCTCGACGGCACGTTCGGCGAACACGTCTCGCTGCCCACCCGCGTGGACACCGGGGTCGAAGGCGTCGTCATCGCGACCGGCGACCACTTCGTCGACGACGCGGAGGCCGTGCGCCTGATCCGCGGTCTCGGCGCGAGCCTCGTCGACATGGAGACCTACGCCCTGATCTGGGTCGCGCAGCAGTTCGAGGTGCCGATCCAGGTTCTCCGCGCCGTGTCGGACCGCGCCCAGGACGGCGCCACCGAGCTGTGGGACGACGTCGTCGAGCGCTGCAGCCACGAGCTGCGCGCGGAGTTCCGTACGCGCTACGGCGTCTAGTCGTCGCTGCCGAACGGCGTCTGCGAACCCGAGCGGGCGCGGCCGGCGAGATCGGCGACGCCCACGATGAGCGCGAGGCCGAGGAAGACGCCGACCGTGATCATCCCCGACGCGTAGGCGTCGTGGTACAGCACGGCCTGATCGTCGACGCTCCCCTGCTCGCGGTAGACCGTGGCGTAGAACAGCGCGAGGGCGATCGCGGTTCCGACCGCGGTTCCGATGCGCTGCCCCAGCTGTCCGACCGAGCCCGCGACGCCGCCGCTCTTGACCGGGATCTCGGCCAGCGTGAGCGTCTGGTTCGGCGAGATCACGAGCCCGCCGGCGAACCCGCCGAAGGCCATGACCGCGGCCATCGCCCACGGCGTCCACTCGGGTGCCGTGAAGAGCGCGACGAGCACGAGGGCGCCCGCGGTGACGACCATGCCGAGGATGCCCCAGACCACCAGGGGGCGTCCGAACCGGGTGACGAGATTGCCGCCGATCCAGGAGCTGCCGGCTGAGGCCACCGCGAAACCGATGGTCACCATTCCGGCGAAGACCGGAGCGAGCCCGAGTCCGCCCTGGAGGAACAGGGTGCCGAGCAGGAACATCGCGGGCACGGCGGAGAAGTAGGCCGTCGAGATCAGCACGCCGTTGCGGTACGACGACAGCGAGAAGATCGAGAACGGCATGAGCGGCATGTGGCCCCGCTCGGCGTAGCGACGCTCCCAGAACACGAACGCGGCGGCGAACACGACGGATGCCACCAGGAACCACCAACGGTTCGGGTCATCGTCAGGGCTGCCGGTGGTGAACAGGAACGGCCACATGAGGGCGAGGATCGTCAGGGCGAACAGCACCACCCCGACCGGGTCGAGATCGAGCCGTCGATGCGACTTCGTCCGGGTGTCGGGGAGCAGCCACGCCGCGAGGGCGATCACGATCGCCACGAGGGGGATGTTGATCCAGAAGATGAGGCGCCAGCCGTCGGTGTCGCCGCCCAGGGCGATCAGCAGGCCGCCGAGGGTGGGACCGAACGCGGTGGCGATGCCGATCGTGGCCCCGAACAGGCCGAAGGCGCGACCGCGCTCCTTCCCCTGGAACAGCTGCTGCACGAGCCCCAGCACCTGCGGCATCTGGATGCCGGCCGCCACGCCCTGCAACAGGCGCGCGACCAGCAGCACCGTCGTGTTCGGCGCCAGGGCGCACGCGAGGCTCGTGACGAGGAAGAGCGACAGCCCGACCAGGAAGAGCATGCGACGCGAGCGCAGGTCGCCGAGGCGACCGGCGGGGACCAGCACGAGGCCGAACGTGAGGATGTACCCCGATACGACGAGCTGCAGCTCGGTCGGCCCGGCGTTCAGCGCCGCCTCGATGGAGGGCAGCGCGACATTCACCTTGGTCAGGTCGAGGATCGTGAGAGCGGCCACCGCCACGGCCACCCAGTACGCCCGCCACCGATGCCGCGGCGACAGGACGATGTCGCGTGTCGGGGGATGGGCGGAGTCCGTGGGTGCAGGCGGTTGAGACATCGATGTCGACGCTACTCCCGACCTCCCGCACCGGGTTCGGGCTTGCATCCGACGCGAGCCTCGCTACCGGGAGACGCGAGGGGACCGGCCCCGGCGCCCGCTCTCAGTCGACGTCGCGACGCGCGAACACCGCCCGCAGCACGAAGAACACGATCACGGCGACGACGGCCACGGCCACGAGCCGGAACACGAAGGCGAGGAGCGAGAAGAGGATGTTCACCAGGACCCACGCGATGATGACGGCCACAACGACGCCGACGATGGTCCAGATGGTGCTCTTGCGCATGTTTTCAGCGTAGTCGGCCGCGTCACCACCTCGCTCACCCGGTCGGCGCCACGGCCCCCTGCCGGATGACGCTCGGCCCACGCGGGGTCGCGGCGACGTGCAGCTGGGCGGGGAGCTGGTCTTTCATCGACGCGACATGGCTGATGATCCCCACGGTGCGTCCGCCCTGGCGGAGTTCGTCGAGGGTGCGCATCGCGAGCTCGAGCGTGTCGTCGTCGAGGGAGCCGAAGCCTTCGTCGATGAAGAGCGTGTCGAGGCGGATGCCGCCCGCGCGGGCCGTGACGACCTCGGCGAGACCGAGAGCGAGGGCGAGGGAGGTGAGGAAGGTCTCGCCACCCGACAGCGACTGCGGGGGTCGGAACTGGCCGGTGAAGGCGTCCATCACCTCGATCCCCAGGCCGCTGGCCGCGCCGCGCGCCGCGAGGGCGTCGGTGTGCTGCAGGCGGTATCGGCCCGCCGACATGTGCTCGAGGCGCAGGTTGGCCGCGGCCACGATCTCTTCGAGTTCGGCGGCGAGCACGAAGGTCTCGAGGGTCATCCGGCGCGTGTTGGGCGCCCGCCCCGCCATGGTGTCGGCCAGTCGCGCCACCACGGCGTGCTCGTCGGAGAGCGCCGCGATGTGGCCCTGCGCCTCGTCGGCTCGATGGGCGATCCCGCGGAGCCGATCGGCCAGCGCCCGCGCGGTCGCGTGTCCGGCGGCGGCGGTCTGCAGGCGCGCCCGCGCCTCGGACACGGCGGCGGCGAACGGCGCCGGGTCGACCGGCTCGTCTGCGTCGTCGACCAGTTCGAGCTCGAGCTCGAGCAGACGTTGCTTCGCGGCGGTCACGGCGGCGTCGTGCTCGGCGACGGTGGCGTCGAGGCGCTGTCGCTCGGCCGGGGTGCGCCGGGCGGCGATGACGGCGCCGACGTCGGCGAACGGGCTCGCGCCGACGAGACGGTCGAGGGCCTCGCCTGCGACGAGGGCCGCGTCGTCGGACGCGCGGAGCTGAGCGCGGGCATCGCGGAGCTCGCGGACGGCGGCGCGACGCGCGCGCAGATCATCGCACCGCGCGGAGACCGAGGCGAACTCCCCGCGGGCCTCGCGCACGGCGGCGCTCACGACGTCGACGCGTTGGGTGAGGAGGGCTGCGTCCTGGCGCACCCTTGCGAGCTCGGCCACAAGGGTCTCGATGCGGGCCGCGATCTCGCGATCGAGGTCGGCGCAGCGGCGGCGCTCGGTCTGCACGACCTCTCTCTCCGCGACATCCGCCTCGGCTGCGGTCAGCGCCGCTTCTGCGTCGTCGAGTCGCGCGGAAAGCGTCTGTACGTCGTCGCCCCCGGCGCGAGCAGAGGCCAGTGCGTGCTCGTCGCGCGAGATGCGCGCGGCGTCGGCGGCGAGGCGATCGGCCGTCGCCGCGGCGTTCTTGCGCTCTTCTGCCGCCGCGATCTGCTCGTCGGTGACGGGCTCGCCGTCGCCGCGCGCGGGACGGGGGTGCTCGGTCGAACCGCACACCGCGCAGGGTCGTCCGTCGACCAACTCGTGGGCGAGCTCCGCCGCCGCGCCGGCGAGGCGGGCGCGCAGCAGGGTCGTCCACGCTTCGACGGCCTGCTGCAGCTCATCGGCGCGGACCAGCGAGGTGAGGTCGGCTTGCTCGCGTTCGTCGAGCAGACGGGCCGCCTGCCGCGCCGCATCGAGACGACGGCGGGTGTCGTCGCGGGTCGCGAGGGCGGCTTCTCGACGCGCCGCCGCACCCTCGAGCCGACCGAGTCGCTCGTCGAGGTCGCGAAGCACCTCGGGCACCTCGGCGCGGCCGTCGACCAGGGTGGAATGCTCCGCTTCGAGGGTGACGACGCGCGCCGCGGACGCGGCGCGTTCGGCCTCGAGCCGTTCTAGCTCGACCTCCGCCGCGCGGGCCTCTTCGGCGCGGGAGAGCAGACCGGTGAGCGCGTCGTCGCGGGCGCGGAGAGCGTCATCGTCGTCGTCCGCCGGCTCTTCGCCGATCGCGCGGACGACCTCGATCGCGGCGGCGGCTCGCACCCGAGCGGCTTCGGCGGTCGATTGCGCGGACGCCGCAGCGTCGAGCGGCGCGCCCAGGGCCTCGGCCTCGGCTGCCTCCGCCGCCTCCCGACGGGCGCGATCGACGGCGTCAGCGACCTCGTCGAGCGCACCGAGACGATCTCTCATCCGCAGTCTCTCGACCTGCCGATCGTGCAGGGCCATCGCGGCGCGCTCCGCGGTGAGCGCGCCGTCGAGGCGCTGATCGCTCTCGTCGCGCTCACGCGCGAGGGTGTCGACCCGGTAGTCGGCGCGCTCGACGGCCCGGACGAGGCGGGAGAGACGGTCCGCGACGCCGAGACCGGCGGGGCCCTCGGCAGCGGCGGGTGCGGAGTCGCCCTCGGTCACAGCGGCCTCATCGAGGTCGGCCGCGAGCCGCTCGGCCTCATCGAGGAGAGTGGCGACCTCGACCCCCTCGTTCGCGAGGCGCTCGGCAGCGCGCTTGCGGCGGTCGTCGACCTCGGCCGCGTACTGCTCGAAGGTGCGCGTGCCGAAGAGCGTGCGCAACAGGCTGAGGCGTTCGTCGTTCTTCGCCAGGAGGAAGCGCGCGAAGCGGTTCTGCGCGAGCAGGATGACCTGCAGGAACTGCTGCTGGGTCAGCCCCAGGATCTCGTCGAGGCGGGCGGCGACGTCGACCGGTCGCGCGGCGACACCCGTCCAACCCTCGGGTGCCAGTACCTCGAGCACCGCCCGGTGGGGTTCTCTCGTGGTGCCGCCGCCGCGGCGCTTCGGCCGCTCGAACTCGGGCGATCGCGTCAGACGCCAGCGGTCGCCTTCGGCGCTGAACTCCAACGTCACGCGCGTGGGGTCGTCGGGTTCGCAGTGGTCGCTGCGCAGCCGGCGCTCCCCGCCGTCGTAGCGGGGGACGCCGCCGTAGAGCGCGTAACAGACGCCGTCGAGGATGCTCGACTTGCCAGCGCCGGTACGCCCCGCGATCAGGAAGATGCCGTCGGCCGCGAACGCGTCGAAGTCGACCTCCTGCGTCTCGAGGAACGGGCCGAAGCCCTCGAGCTCGAGCCGGTGGAGCTTCATTTCGCGGCCTCTGCCACCGAGCGAGAGTCGATGACCTCGCGGATCAGCTCGCGCTCGGCATCCGACGCCCCATCGCCTTCTCTGACGTGCGACAGGAAGGCTTCGATGATCTCGCCGTCGTCGCGGGCGGCGCGCACGCGCGCGCTGTAGGCGACCCCGTCGTCGGTACGAACACCGGCAGGCTGGTGCACCACCGTCGCGCACCAGGGGAAGCGCGCCTGGAGACGTCGCATGGGATCGGGTTGGGGTGTCGCGTCGGTGTACTCGGCGCGCACCCAGTGCTCGTCGTGACCGTCGAAACGGGGATCGACGAGCAGGTCATCGAGCGACCCGCGGAGGGTGACGAGAGGCCGCGGGACCGGCAGGTCGATCCAGCGCACCGACGCCAGCCCTGCGGCGTCGAGGTCGACGAGCCACGAGCCCCGCGGCTTGCCCTCTTCGGAGAAGCTGTAGTGCAGGGGCGCCCCCGCGTACCGCACGCGCTCGGACAGCTGCTGGCGGCCGTGGATGTGCCCGAGCGCCACGTAGTCGGGTCCGTCGAACGCCGGGAGCGGGACCACGTCGAGCCCACCCTGACGGATCTCGCGCTCGACACCCGGGGTGGCGTCCACACCGGCGGCGAAGCAGTGCGCCGCGACCACCGAACGACCCCCTCGCCGGGCGAGGTCGGAGCGGACGAGGTCGAGCGCGTGCTGCATGGTCTGCGCCTGGCTGCGCAGTTCGACGCCCTCCCAGAGATGACGGACGATGGCCGGTTCGAGGTAGGGGATGCCGTAAAAGTGGACCGGTCCGTGCTCGTCGTCGATCGTGACGGGGGTGCCCACCGACAAGGGGTCGGTGACGACCGCGATCTCGGAGCGCAGCAGTGCGGACTGGAACCCGAGTCGTGCGGCCGAATCGTGGTTGCCGCTGGTGACCACGACGCGCGCGCCCTCGTCGGCGAGAGCGGCCAGCGTCTGCGACAGCAGCGGATAGCACGCCGCGGAGGGGGCGGCCGAGTCGAACACGTCGCCCGCGACGATGACCACGTCGACCTGGTTCTCGCGCACCTGGGCGACGAGCGCCTCGAGCACGCCACTCAACGCGTCGAGCGTCGAGAACCCGTGGAACGAGCGCCCGATGTGCCAGTCGGAGGTGTGGAGGATCCGCATGCTCACACGGTACGTCGGACCTCCGACATCGGCTCGCAGCGACCCCCGTACATGCGGATGCCCCGCCTCCGAGAGGGAGTGCGGGGCATCCGAACACGCGTGTCAGGCGCCGGCGACCTCCGCCGCGAGGGCGCGGATGCGGTCGTCGCCGAGGTCGAGACCGACGTCGGCGAACCGCTGGCGCAGCACGTCGGCGATGCGCTCCTGGCTCTTGTCGCCCACATCGGCGCGGGTCTGCACGACCACGCCCGCGATGCGCGCCTCGTCGTCGGTGGGGTGGGTGTCCATCGCCGGCTCGGACTGCTCGCCCGGCCGGGCGATCTTGCGGTCAGCGTGCACCGCACCGCCGACGGAGTCGGCCGCGCCCGCGCCGCCGTCGGAAGCGTCCGTGGGCTCGGGGGCCCGGGTTGCATCGGTCATGTCAGTCCTCCGTGCTCATGTCAGGGTCGATGCCCTGGCTGGCGGCATCGCCCTCGATGGGGTCCGAGGGAGCGGCGTCGTTGAGACGGGACGATCCCTTCGCGCTGTCGTTGCGCTCCGCGGTCTCACCGTCGGCGACGGCACCGCTCTCCCACCCTCCGGGCGGGTCCGCGTCGATGACTCCCTCGGGAAGGTCGCGTTCGTTGTTCATGACACCCCTTTCCAGGGCTTCAGCTTCGCGAACGACCGCCCGCATCGGGCAGGGGTTGACGACCGCACCGAGGCGGACATAGGCGCTAGGAGCTGCTCAGGAGGCCGAACGTCGATGGAGCAGGCCCGCGCGCTCGGGGTGCGCCTCGAACCACTCCCCCACGTACCAGCACACGGGGAGGATCTCGCGGTCGCCCGCCGCCTCGATCGCGTCGACCGCGCGCTCGGTGATGACACCCGCGTACCCGTGACCGCGGAAGGTGGGAATGGTGAACGCGCGCGTCAGGGCGACCGTGCGCCCGTCGTCGCGGTAGTCGAGCACCGAGACCAGGTCGTCTCCCCGGTGGAGGGTGTACCGCGAGGCGGTCTTGTCGTCGGCGAACTGCAGATCTGACATGCGGGAAGGCTACGCCTCCTGGCAACATCGCCGGGCGGATGCCGCAAAGTGCACGGTGCACGCCGGGCTCAGGCCTCGCCGGCCGAGCAGGATGCGCACCGGAAGTCCGGTCCACTCGATTTGACGCACGAAGACTCGGTGGGTCATAATCCCCCCATGACTGTCAACGCGCGTTCTCTGTCCGCCCGGGAGGCGAACGGGACTGCCGGCATGATGATGCCCGGCCGCGTTGTCATGTGTTGTCGAATGTGCCGCTAACAGCGACCCTCGCCCGGACGACCCTCGCGCTTCTGAACGCCGACGTCGTCCCCCGGTCCACGGATCCGCGCGTCGATCACGCGCATCCGCATGCCGCGCTCCGGCCCTTCGGCCCCCACCTCCCGTCGAACCCCGCTCCGTGACGATGCCCGGGTTCACACACCCAAGGACTTCCTCCTCATGTCGCTTACCGCCGTTCTCGACCGCCCCGTGACCACCACTGTCTCGCCCCGCGCCGCTCGCCCCGCCGCTCCGCGCCCCGCCGCCCCCGTGGCGCCGGCCGCCGCGGCCCCCGCCCGCCCGACCGGCCCGGCGACCACCTCCCCCCGCGGCTTCGCCCTCTACGTGGGCATCGACGAGGCCAAGGCCGCCGCCGCGGGCGTGAGCCTCGGCACCCTGGTCGAGGCCCTCCGCCGCACGCTCGGCGAGCTGGCCCCCGCCGCCGAGACGTACGCCACCGTGGCCCTCGCCCCCGCGGGCGCCGGTGGCCGCGACGTCGACGTCGTGCGCCTCGCCCTGCACGAGCCCTCGGCGGTCGCCCGCACCAAGGACGAGCCCGCCGAGGAGGATCGCGCGCCCGGCGGCGTGGTCGTCGACATCTCGCGCAAGCGCGTGCTCATCGACGGCGAGTCGGCGGCCTTCACGTTCAAGGAGTTCGAGTTGCTGCAGTACCTGGTGCTGCGCGAGGGGCGCACGATCGAGCGCACCGAGCTCGTGGCATCCCTCTGGGAGGGCTCGACCGACGAGGACGCCCCCGGCGAGCGCACGATCGACGTGCACGTGCGGCGCCTGCGCGCGAAGCTCGGCGTCTACGAAGACATCGTGCGCACGGTGCGCGGGGTCGGCTACCGCTTCGACCGTCACGCCGACGTGTCGATCCGCTACGGGCACGGCACGCCGTCGCCCGACCGCTTCTGACCGGTCGTCACCCCCGCCGCGACGCCGGATGCCGCGATGTCGGTGCTCCGACGTAGGGTGTCGGCATGAGGTCGACCGGGGTCCGCGCGCATCACGCGTCACGCGAGCTCGCCGCCCCCGCGGGACGCCCGATCGAGTCGGAGTACCGCCCGGCGGGTCCGGTCGACATCAGCCGAGCCGTCGCGGCCCAACGCCACGGCGCGAACGATCCCACCTACTCCGCCTCGCAGCCGTTGTCGGCCGGGGGCGTGGTGTGGCGCGTGAGCCGCACTCCTCTCGGCGTCGCCACCCTCGCCCTGCGCCTGCGCGTCGGCGGTGCGGTCACCGCGGCGGCCTGGGGTCCGGGCGCCGAGTGGGCACTCGACCAGCTGCCCGCCCTGTGCGGGCGCGACGACGACATCGACGGCTTCGATGCGTCGCGGCATCCGTCGGTCGCCGAATGGCATCGCCGTCACCCCGATCTGCGCATCGGTCGCACCGACCTCGTCTTCGATTCGCTCGTGAGCGCCATAATGGAGCAGAAGGTCACCAGCATGCAGGCCTTCTCGGCCTGGCGCAGCATCGTCACCTGGTTCGGCGAGCGGGCGCCCGGTCCGACTCCGCGACCGATGTTCGCCCCTCCCGCCATCGAGGGGTGGCGGCACGTCCCGTCGTGGGCGTGGCATCGCGCCGGCCTCGAACCGCCGCAGTCGCGCACGATCGTCGAGACGGCCCGTCGCGGCGCATCGGTCGTCCGTGCAGCGGAGGCCGCCATCGACGGTGAAGCCCGCGATCGCGTGTTCATCAGCCTGAAGGGCGTGGGCATCTGGACGAGTGCCGAGACGCGGATCCGCGCGTTCGGTGATCCGGATGCCGTGAGCGTCGGCGACTACCACCTCGCTCATCAGGTGGGCTTCGCGTTGACGGGTCACCGCACCGACGACGACGGCATGCTCGAGCTGCTCGAGCCCTTCGCGGGGCACCGGCAGCGCGTGATCCGTCTCATCTACGCGGGATCCGCCCTCGAGCCCCGCCGCGGACCCCGCCTGCACCCCGAAGACCACCGCGACCGCTGACACAAGCCCGCCCGAGGCCGGCCGCGGCCGCGCCTAGGCTGACCCCATGACGCAACCTGACACCGGCTGGCCGCGCGGACGCACGTACTGGGTACTGGGCAGCGTCGTGCTCTTCGGGCTCGGAGTCGTGTTCGGTCTCGTGTGGCAGAACGTCTGGCTGGGCCTGATCATCGCCGCGGCCGTCTCGGTCGGCTGGCTCATCGCCTACGAGTCGAGCCGGGGCCGCAACGTCGGCGTGAACGATCCCGACAACGGCATCCAGCTCTGAGACGTCAGGTCTCAGCGGTAGTACACCGCGAGCGGGTACGCGCCGTCACGGCGCACCTCGACGGGGGTGCCGAACACCTGCTCCAAGACCGCGGGGGTCATCAGATCGGCCGGCGTTCCGATGTGCACGACCCGGCCCTCCGACAGCGCGATGATGCGGTCGGCGTAGGCGGCCGCGAAGTTGATGTCGTGCACGACGATCACGATGGTCTTGCCCAGTTCGTCGGCTGCTCGGCGGAGCTGGCCCATCATGGCGACCGCGTGCTTCATGTCGAGGTTGTTCAACGGCTCGTCGAGCAGGATGTAGTCGGTGTCCTGCGCGAGGACCATGGCGACGTACGCGCGTTGACGCTGACCGCCCGACAGCTGATCGAGGTAGCGGCCCGCCAGCGGCGTGAGGTCGAGGAACGCGAGGGCCTCGTCGACCTTCTCTTGATCGAGGGCGGTGAGCCTGCCCTGCGAGTGTGGGAAGCGGCCGAAGCCGACCAGGTCGCGCACCGTGAGCCGGGTGACGAAGTGGTTCTCCTGGCGCAGGATCGAGACGATTCGAGCGAGCTCGCGGCCGGGAGTCGATGTCACGTCGTGACCGGCGACGGTGACGCGACCGGTCGTCGCCGTCGCGAGTCGGCCGACGATGGTCAGAAGGGTCGATTTGCCTGCCCCGTTCGGCCCGACGAGGGCCGTGACGCCGCCCGCCGGGATGTCGAGCGTGACGGGGCCGAGCACGGTGAGATCGCCGTAGGTCATGGTGACGTCGGTGAGAGAGATCACAGGCTCCCCTTCCGGAGGAGGTAGACGAGGAAGAACAGGCCTCCGGCGAACTCGATGATGATCGAGAGCATGCCCGCGGCGTAGAAGACGTGGCGCAGCACGAAGTACCCCACCAGCAGGGTCGCCATGCCGAGCAGCACCGCGAAGGGGAGCACCACGCGATGCTGCGACGATCCGGAGAGTTGGTAGGCGAGGGTCGCGACGATGAAGCCGAAGAAGGTCATCGGACCCACCATCGTCGTGGACACCGAGATGAGCACGGCGACGAGCACGAGCACGCCGATCACCTCGCGACGGTAGGCCAGGCCCAGGTTGAGGGAGGTCTCGCGACCGAGGGCGAGCACGTCGAGCCGATGACGCGCGCGCCACACGAGCAGGAGCACACCGGCGACGACCAGGGCACCCCAGGGGAGGTAGTCGGGGTCGGAGTTCGACAGGTTGCCGAACAGACGAGCCGAGAGGATGTCGAAGTCGCTCGGCGTCAGTAGTCGCTGCATCACGGTCGAGAGCGAGCCGAAGCCGACGCCGAGCACCACGCCGACCAGCAGCATGATGTGCAGGTTGCCGCGCCGACCGGCGAACAGCCAGCCGTACAACAGGGTGGCGAACCCCACCATCAGCACGCTCTGCACCACGACTTTGAGCAGGCCGTCGGTCGCCGAGAGGGCGGCGCTGCCGAAGAAGAACACGAGAGCGGTCTGCATCACGACGTAGAGCGCATCGAAGCCCATGATCGACGGCGTCAGAATGCGGTTGGCCGTGGCCGTGTGGAACAGCACGGTCGCCACCGCCTGGCAGCAGGCCACCAGCGCGATGGTCGCCACGCTCACGACGCGGAGGTTCACCGCGATACCGAAGCCCCGCGAACCGGGGGCGCCCGGAACATCCCAGGTCAGGACGCCGACGGCTGCGATCACGACGACGAGAGCCAGGATGCCGAAGCGCCAGGCGATCCGTGGACGGCGCGGGCGGGCGGGGGCGATCGTCGCCAGGGTGTCAGGCACGGGCGCGCATCCTCAGCAGCAAGGTGATGAACACGGCGGCGCCGACCACGCCGAGGATCATCGAGACGGGGACCTCGAACGGCATCCGGATGATCCGTCCGACGATGTCGCACACCACCACGATCGCGACTCCACCCAGACATACCCAGGGAAGGTTGGTGCGGGCGTTGTCTCCGCGCCACATCGAGACGAGGTTCGGCACGACGAGACCGAGGAACGGCAGAAACCCCACCACGACGGTGGTCACCCCCGTGGCGACCGCGACGAGACCGGTGCCGATGAGCAGCACGCGGGTGTGATCCAGGCCTACCGAGGTGGAGATGTCGCGACCGAGGCCGGCGACGGTGATGCGGTCGGCGTAGAGGAACACCAGGAGGACCACGAGCGCGACGATCCACAGCACCTCGTACCGCCCGCGGACGATCGAGGTGAAACTGCCCATGAACCATGTGCCGAGCATCTGCAGGGAGTTGGTCGAGACGGCCAGGTACGTGGTGAAGGCCGAGACGACGGCGCCGAGCATGATGCCGATGAGGGGCACGACGAGTGAGGACCGGAGCGAGATCCGCTGCAGGATGCCGATGAACACCATGGTGCCGACGAAGGCGGCGATCGAGGCCGCGACCATGCGCACCCACAGGGGTGCCGCCGGCACGAGCAACACCGTGACGAGCAGCCCGAGCGCCGCCCACTCGGTCGTGCCCGTCGTCGACGGTTCGACGAAGCGGTTCTGGGTGAGCAGCTGCATAATCAGGCCCGACACGGCCATGGCGCAGCCGGCGAGGACGAGCGCGACCGTGCGAGGCACGCGCGAGATGAAGAACATCTCGCCGCCGAAGTCGTCGGCGGCGAGATCGTAGGCGCCGACGAACAGCGAGAGCACGACGAGCGCGGCCACCCCAGCCAGGGCGAGAGGCAACGCGATGCGCGCGCGGAGGCGAACAGGTGAGGAGGTCATGGCATCCGTCCTGAGCCGCTCGTGTGAGGGTCGGCGGATCCGACCCCCACACGAGCGGGTACAGCCGGGTCAGGACGCGAAAGCCTCGGCGGCCGAGCGGTACAGCTTCGTGTAGGCCTGGATGCCCTCGTCGAGGTAGAAGCTCGCGTCGAGGTAGACGATCTGGTCTTTCTGCACGGCGGGGACGTTCTTCAGCGCCTCGGCGTTCTCGACCAGTTCCTTCGCCGAGACGTACCCGTCCTCGCCGAACATCGCGTCGCGGTCGAGCACGAACAACCACTCGGGGTTCGCGGCGGCGATCGCCTCGACGCTGATGTCGTCACCGTGCGACGCGTCTTCGGCCGAGCGCTCGAGGGCGGGTGTGAGTCCGAGCGTCGGGAAGAGCGTTCCGACTCCGCGGCCCTCACCGGGGGCCGCGTAGGCGATCTTGCCGCCCGAGGTGATGAGGCCCATCACCGTCTGCGACGGGTCGTAGGCCTCACGGGCGTCGGAGATCGCGGCATCCAGATCGGAGGAGAGCTGCGCGGCCTCGTCTTCCTTGTCGAAGACCTGGCCCAGGATCGCGGTCTGCCGCTTCAGCTCGGCGGCGTGGTCTTCGCCGTCGCGCGGGCTCGTCTCGATGATCGCCGGCTGGATCTGCCTCAACTGGTCGTAGATCTCGCGGAAGCGGTAGCCGCCCACGATCAGGTCGGGCTCGCTCGCGACGACGGCCTCGATGTCGGGCTCGCGATGCAGGCCCACGTCGAGCACATCGTCGCCACCGGAGAGCGAAGGCCAGAGGTCGTACATGAGGGGCTTCGGAGCGGCGACGAGCGTCACTCCCCAGTCGCTGAGCGTCTGGAACGTCGTGTTGTCGAGGGCGACGACCCGCTCGGGGGCGACCGGAACCTCGATCGATCCGTGGTTGTCGTCCACGGTCACCGTGGACGCGCCTGCGGCCTGGTCGGCGGGGGCGGATGCCGCGGAGGCGCAGCCGGCGAGGGCGAGAGCGGCCGTGAGCGAAGCGACGGCGAGGGGACGGAACAGGCGTGAACTCATGCGGATCTCTCCAGTGCTGTATGTGCAGGACGACCCGATCGAGGTCTCGGCCGGGTCGAGAAGTTAGGTTAGCCTTTCCTTTGTGAAGAAGTCGAACCCGACCCCCGGAGCCCGCCTCGAACCCCGCCGACACGAGCTGGTCTTCCGCTCGGCGGCCCTCTCCCGGCGCACCTACCTCACACCCGCCTTCGTCCGTCTACGACTGGAGGGCGACGATCTGCGCGGGTTCGACTCCCCCGGCGCCGACGATCACATCCGGGTGTTCCTCCCGTCGGAGCCGACGGCGGGAACCGATGACCTCCGGTCGGCGCCGAACCGCGAGTACACCCCCGTGTCGTGGGATGCCGTCGACGGGTGGCTCGACATCGACGTCGCGCTGCACGGCGACGGCGTCGGCAGCCGGTGGGCCGAGACCGCGCTGATCGGCGACGCGGTGGGCGTCGGCGGTCCGCGCGGCTCGATGGTGCTCGAAGGCCGTCCCGACGCCTGGCTTCTGGCCGGCGACGAGACCGCCGTGCCCGCAATCCGGCGCTTCGCCGCGGCGATGGACGACGATGCGGTCGGGCGCATCGCGATCGAAGTCCCCGACGCCGCGCACGACCTTCCCGTGGCCGCTCCCCCCGGTGTCGAGGTGGTGCAGCTGCACCGCGAAAACCGCGAGGCCGGCAGCGAGCTGACTGACTGGCTCGACGCCCTCGACGTCGAGGAGCGGCCCGACGGATGCGTGTTCGGCTTCGTCGCCGCGGAGCAGTCGGTCGTGCGCGCCGGACGCGCCCTCCTTCTCGAACGCTGGACCGGCGACCCCGCGGCGACGATCGTGAAGGGCTATTGGAAGCGCGGCACCGCCGAGTATCACGCCCCGCACTGAGGCGCGGGCCGTGGGGTCAGTCGCGCTGCACCCCTCCGACGAAGGCGAGCACGCGAGCGCGCAGGAACGGCGACGTGAACGCCGTGGAGGCGCCCGGGGCGAGCGAAGCCGACGCGCGCGCCGTGGCATCCGTCGCCGCCGCCCGCACGAGGGGCACCTCGGCGCCGGTCCCGGTGAGCGCGTCGACGGCCCGAACGACGTATTCGTCAGCCACGGCGATGCGCTGGGCGATCGCGTCGGCGGGGTCGACGCCTGCGGCCACCGCCACCGCCTGGCTCGCCAGAAGCGGGGTGATGCTGCGGTCGTAGCTCGTTCCGGCGACCGCCAGTGCGAACCACTCACCGCTCTCGTCGGCGCGCGACGAGAGCGTCTCGCGTGCTTCTTCGAGAGCTCGCAGCCGCACGGCGGCGGGGTCGTCGGCCCCGGGCGTCTCGTCGGCCCCGGCGTCGTACGCGTCGTCGGCGGCGATCGCGGCACGGCGCAGCAGCGAGGCGAGACCGTCGAGGTCGGCGTCTTCGGCGACGGGGCCGGCGTCGCCCAGAGATGCGCGCACGTCGTCGATCGTCAGGGCGCGGGCGAGGGAGGCGGATGCCAGCGACGCGGCGATCCGCCCCGCCTCGAGCTGCGCGTCGTCGGCGTCGGCGTCGAAGATCGATCGGGCGAAGGAGGCGAGCGCCCACGCCTCTGCCGTGGCGCCCGTCGTCGCCAGGAGGGCGTCGGCGCCGTCGAGCGTCGTCGGCGTCTCGCCGGCCAGAGCGGTGAGCAGGGCATCGGAGTCCGCGAGGACGGCGGACGCCTGCGCGGAGGCCTCGACCGCGGAGAGGGCGGACCCGCGCGCGGCCGCGGCGTCGTCTGCGGCCGAGAGAGCCGTCGCGAATGCGCCCGCGGTTTCTCCCGCCGCGCTCAGCTCTCGCGCCCGCTGCACACCCGCGCGCACCCGATCCGCGAGGTCGCCGTCGAGCCCCTGCACCGCGGCGTCGGCCGCCGTCAGAGCATCGTCGGTGGGCCCTGCCAGCGCCCCGTCGGTCAGCCCGTCGGTGTCTGCACGTGGCGAGGGGAGCGTATCGGGTGAGGCGGCGGGGGTGGGGAAGGCCGCCTCGGGCAGATCCTCCCCCGTCATCACGGCGTAGGCGCCGGCGATGTCGGCCACCTCGGTGATCGTCATGCCCCCGGTCGCCGCGAGCTGATCGAGGTCGACCGGAGCCCCCGTGGCATCCGTCGCCACACGTTGCCCGGCGGGAACGAGGATCGTGTCGATCCCTCCCGCCTCGATCGCCGCCGAGACCTGCTCCGGCAGGCCCGCGACGGGACTGACGATGCCGAGCGGGGTCACCCCACCCGCGAGCGCGACGCCGGGCTGCACCTCGGTGCCGTAGTACAGCGCGAGCACGCCGACCGCGGTCACGGCTCCCGCGGACGGGGTGGCGATGCGTGCGTCGAAGCCGAACGTGTAGGCGGTGTCGGGGCGGGCGCCGGTGAGCAGTGTCGCGGCGGTGACGGCCGTCCACGTCGCCGACTGCGTGACCGGGTCGACGCCGCTGACGTCGTTCTCGGTGATGTCGATGCTGAGGTCGCCGCCGTCGGCGGACGCGGCGGTGATGCGCTGCGAGGTCAGTCCGCCCTTGGCGCCGCTGGCGTAGAGCACGGGCACCGTCACCTCGGAGCCCTCGAACGTGCCGTCGGAACCCGTGCCGAAGCCGAGCGAGAACTTCAGGTCGCAACCGGCGAGCGCGAGCACGCCGACCAGCACGAGGGCGATCCCGGCGCGACGTCTCACGGACCCTCCGCGACGAACAACGAGCACTCGGCGTCGTAGTACTCACGGGTCGTGCCGGCGGGCCGCATCCCGATGCGCTCGGCGACGGCCTTCGACGCCTCGTTCGCCGGGTTCGTCACCGCGACGACACGACGGATGCCGCGCTGGTGGGCGAGCGTCAGCACCGCTTCGGCCGCCTCGGTAGCGGTGCCCGCACCCCACGCATCGGGGTGGAAGTGCCACCCGATCTCGACGTCGTTCTCGCGCCCGTCGCCCGCGTCGCGCGACCACGGGATGCGCTTGAGCAGCACCGAGCCGAGGCGGCGACCTTCGCGCGTCGTGACGGCCCGGACCCCGAGCACGCCGTCGGCGAGCCCCGCCCAGCGATCGAGCAGGGCGTCGACCTCGCCCGGGTCGGTCATCACGCGACCGTCGCCGAGGAACCGACGCACCTCGGTGCGGCGGTACATGTCGTACAGGAACGCGCGGTCGTCGTCGGAGCGCGTCCACTCCCGCAGGATCAGGTGCGGCGTCTCGAGGCGCGTGCGACGCATGGGGACGTGCGGGATGCCGTCTTCGGCGAACGGAGCGCCCGACACGACGAAACCGAAGCGGCCGTACCACTCGGCGAGATGCGCCTGGGCGTCGAGGAGGATGGGCCCCCCGGGCGCCTCGACCTCGAGCTGCCCCACGGCCGCGCGCATGAGGTCGGCGGCGATCCCGCGGCCGCGGGCCTGCGGGGCCGTGGCGACCCGGCCGATGCGGGTGTTCGCCGGCTCCCGCAGCAGGCGGAGGGTCGCGAGCACGTCGTCGCCGTCCTGCGCCCACATGAGCTCTGCTCCCGGCTCGATGTCGCGACCGTCGATCTCGGGGTACGCGGCATTTTGCTCGACGACGAACACGGTGACGCGCATCCAGAGGATGCGGTACAGCGTGAGGGGGGCGATGTCGGCGACGGGCGCGCGGTGCACGGTGACAGCCATCCTTCGACCGTACCCGGGCCGGGCCCGGCGGCCCGCCGCCCGGCAACGGGCGGCGCAGTGGACCGATGTCGGAGCAGACCGCTAGCCTCCGGTCATGTCCTTCCAGTCCTACCTCGACAACATCGAGACCAAGACGGGTCTCACCCCGCGGCAGTTCATCGCCCTCGCCGACGAGCGCGGTTTCGGACCGGGCACCAAGGCGACCCCGATCCTCGAGTGGTTGAAAGACGACTACGACCTCGGGCGCGGCCACGGCATGGCCCTCGTGCACGTGATCACGAAGGGCCCGCAGATCGGCGACACGCACGTCGGTCGCAGCGGGCCGCACGGCGACAAGAGCGACACGCTCTGGCTCGACGGCGCGGCGTCGAACCCGAACCCCTAACCTCTCGCCGAGAAGCGTCGCGACGCGGCGATCTGCTCCGCGACCCGCCTCAGCGCGAGGACGAGGGGCTCGACCAGGGCCGTCCCCAGCACGACGTAGCGCACGGCATCGTCCATCGACGTCTCAGGTGTCGCGGCGAGCTCGGCGTCGCCGATCGCGGCGAGATGGACGAGGTAGGCGTCCATGACCGACGGTGGCACGGTGAACCCCGCGCGATCGAGTGTCGCCAGGGCATGCGCGACGGCACGGAGCTGGTCGGGGAAGCAGTCGGCCGGTGAGCCGCCCATGCGTTCGAGCAGGGCGGTGGCAGCGGACAGGTCGAGGTCGCCGTCGACCACCGGGGTCACGGCGGCGTTGGCGGCACCGAGCAGGTCATAGGGATTCTCGGGCGGTTCTTCGAGCACGCCGATCACCTTGCGCACCCCCGCGATCCCGACTCCGGCGTCGACGAGCGCGCGGATGACGCCGAGGCGCTGCACGTGCGGGATGCCGTAGCTCGCCTGCGTTGGCGAGGTGCGCTCCCCCTCGGGCAGCAGCCTCTCGCGCAGGTAGTACTTGATGGTGGCGACGGGCACTCCGCTCTCCGCCGACAATTCCGAGATCCGCACCGCTCACCCCTTGACTCGATAGCTCTACTATCCAACACTGGATAGTGACACTATCGAGTGAGGACGAGCCATGGCATCCATCAATCCGGGACGAATGACCCACCGCTGGGACGGCGAACTCGTCGTCTTCCACATCGGAATGACGATCAACAAATGGTGGCGGCCCGATCAGTGGATGCCGCTGATGAGCGACATGCCCAAGATGCTGCGCGAACTAAGCACCGACCCCGACTCCGGACTGCTGGGATTCACGATGCTGCTCGGCGCCCGCGGTCCGTACCTCGTGCAGTACTGGTCGTCGCTCGACAAGCTCTACACCTACGCTTCGGCGCCGACCCAGGAGCACCGCCCGGCGTGGACGCGCTTCAACAAGCGGGCGCGCACGGTGCCCGGGGCGGTCGGCATCTGGCACGAGACGCACGTGGTCGAGCGCGCCGAGACGATCTACGTCGCGACCCCGCCGATGGGCCTGCCGCGAGCGACCGAGACCGTGCCCATCGCCTCGCGACACGACCGGGCCCGGGCGCGCGTGGCCGACGGCCGCACAGGTGCCGCCACCCCCGCCGGAGCGGCAGACTGAGGGGATGGCCGCGATCCTCACCACCGCCGAAGAACTGCACGACGCCCTGGCCACCGGCCGATACGCCGACGGCGGGCCCGTCCGCGTGCTCGACGTGCGCTGGCGACTGGACCGCCCCGACGGGCGGCCCGACCACCGCGCCGGGCACATCCCGGGCGCGCAGTACGTCGACCTCGACCACGACCTCGCCGCCCATGGCGCGCCGACCGAGGGCCGGCATCCGCTCCCCCCGATCGAGGCGCTGCAGCAGACGGCCCGTCGCTGGGGAATCGACGAGGGCGACACCGTCGTCGTGTACGACGACCTCAAGAACATGTCGAGCGCTCGGGCCTGGTGGCTGCTGCGTGCGGCCGGGGCCGCCGACGTGCGCCTGCTCGACGGGGCGCTGACCGCGTGGGTCGAGGCCGGGTTCGACCTCGAGGAGGGGGATGCCGCGGCTCCCGCCCCCGGCTCGATCTCGCTCGCCTACGGCGCGATGCCCACCCTCGCGCTCGACCAGGTCGCGTCGTTCGCCGACGACGGGCTGCTGCTGGACGCCCGGGCCGGAGAGCGTTATCGCGGCGAGGTCGAACCCGTCGATCCGCGCGCGGGTCACGTGCCCGGCGCCGTGAGCGCCCCGACCACCGAGAACGTCGGCGACGACGGACGCTTCCGCGCGCCCGCCGACCTGCGTTCCCGATTCCGGATGCTGGGAGCCGAGGACGGCATGAGCGTCGGCGTCTACTGCGGGTCGGGCGTGACGGCCGCGCACCAGGCGGTCGCCCTCACCCTCGCGGGCTTCGAGCCGCGCGTCTTCGCCGGGTCGTGGAGCCAGTGGTCGAACCACCCGGAGCTGCCGGTCGCGACGGGGCCGGAGCCGCGCTGAGCCTCGGTCCCCGGTGGCTGAGGCTCGGTCCCCGGTGGCTGAGCCTCGGTCCCGGTGGCTGAGCCTGTCGAAGCCACCCGCACCCGCGATGGCCCCGGTCCCTTCGACAGGCTCAGGGACCTCGGTGAGGCTCAGAGACTTCGGTGAAGCTCAGGCTCAGGGACCTCGACGTCCCGAGGCCCGCTACGCCCAGAGCTCGCTGATGAGGATCTCGCGGCCGAGCACGTTCTGCGCGGCGCGGTGCCCCGACAGCATCGCGCCGGGAACGGTCGCGGGATCGTCTCCCCACGTCGCCTCGCCCGCGAGGTGCAGCGCTCCGCCGGCGAGCGGCTCGGCGAGGTCGTCGTGGTCGGCGCCGATCGATCCGGGCAGCATGTAGGCGTACGACCCGCGTGAGAACGGGTCGTCCTGCCAGCGGGTGACGAGGGCGCTCGTCGGCGCGGGCACGGCGTCGCCGTACAGGCGCCTCAGCTGAGCGAGAGTCGAGGCGACGATCTCGTCGTCGCTCCACCCGCGGGTGGCGACCGCCGCGGGCCCGGCCGCGAAGGTGAGCAAGGCGGGCTCGTCGTGCAGGCGGCCGAGGTCGTACCAGGAGTGCCACCACTCCCCCTCGTCGCCGAGCTGACGGATGCCGTAGACCCCGTCCTCCCAGAAACGCTCGGCGAAGCGCAGCACGACCTTCTCGAACGCGTTCATGCGCAGAAGGTCGAGAGCACGCCGGTGCCCGGCCGGAAGAGCGGGTTCGAAGACGACGTCGCCCGCGTGGAGGACGCCGACGGGAACCGTGACGACGGCCCGCGCCGCGGAGAACGCGCCCCGGTCGGTCTCGACCTCGACCCCGCTCTCGCTCCACCGCACGCGTGACACGACGTGCTGGAACCGCACGTCGAGGCCCGCCGCGAGGTGGCGTGCCAACTCGTCGTAACCCTCGGGGAAGACGACCTCGTCGCCGTCGACCGTGTCATCGTCGAGCCCGTGGGCTCCGAGTCCGTGCATGCCGACGCCGTACTGCTCCTGCGCGCGGCGGTCGTTGTACTCGCGCACGCGCTCGGCTCGCTCGTCGTCCCAGCCCTGCTGCTGCAGCGCCTGCTCCACGACCTCGCCGTAGGTGGCGTCAGGGGCGGCGGCGGCGATGATGTCGACGAGGGCAGCGTTGAGGGCGCGGATATCGTCGGCGTACTGCCGGATCTCGGCGGGATCGAGCCGACGCCCCTCGGCGTCGAAGTAGGTCAACGGGCGGGAGGCGGGCTGGTACCCGCCGACGGTGAACTCCACCATCGGCATGCCGAAGGCGCGGGCAGCCGCCGCGACGGGGCTGTCGTCGATGCCGTGGATCCACGAGGCTCCGCGGTCGGTGACATGACCCTCGCTGCGGTCGGTGAAGACCCTGCCGCCGACGCGGTCGCGGGCCTCGAGCACGACGACGCGGTGCCCGGCCTGCGCGAGGAGTCGGGCGGCCGCGAGGCCCGAGATCCCGGCCCCGACGACGATGGTGTCGAGCTGGTCCATGTGTCCTCCGCGTGCTCGTGGTTCCGCGACGCTACCGAGGACGGTGGGCTCGCGGCATCCGCCACTCCGGCGCGCATGCGCCGACGCACTGGACGCGGTGTACAGCGATCAGGCGACCGGAGCCTCTTCGTCGCGGCGCTCGGGGACCCGCCCCTTGCGGCCGTAGCGCAGCCAGAAGAACAGGTAGCAGAGCCCCACGAACGGGATGCCGAAGTACAGGGCGGCGACCTGGTTCGGGTCGAACGCGATCGCCACGATCGACGCCGTCAGCAGCACGAAGGCGAGGATCGGCACGAGCGGGTACATCGGCGTGCGGTAGGCGAGGGTGGAGAGGTCTCCGCCCGCGCGCAGGAACTGGCGCCGGTGGAAGAACTGCGCCGCGACGATGGCCATCCACACCGCCACTGCCGCGAAGCCGGCGATCGACACGAGCACGATGTACACCGTCTCGGCGGCGACGACGCTCGTGATCAGCGAGACGAGGCCGATCGCGAGGCTCACCAGCAGCGCCACCATCGGGATGCCGCGGCGCGTGAGCTTCGTGAAGGCACGGGGGGCGTAGCCCTCCTCAGCGAGGGAAAAGAGCATGCGCGCGCAGGAGTACAGGCCGCTGTTGCCGACCGAGAGCAGGGCGGTGATGACGACGAAGTTCATGATGTCGGCGGCATACGGCACCCCGACGATGTCGAAGACCTCGACGAAGGGGCTCTCGCTGACGCCGGCCTTGTCGTACGGCAGGAGCGCGGCGATCACGACGATCGAGCCGACGAAGAGCACGAGCAGACGCAGCACCGTCGAGCGCAGCGCGCGGGGGATGTTGCGGGCGGGGTCCTTCGTCTCACCGGCGGCGACACCGACGATCTCCGCCCCGCTGAAGGCGTAGAAGACCGCGAGCGAGGTGATGAGCACCCCGCCGAGACCCGCGGGCAGGAGTCCCTCGGGCGTGACGAAGTTGCTCAGCAGCACCGCCTCGTGCGGCTCGGACGAGAGAGGCGTGAAGCCGAAGATCGCCATGCCGCCCAGCACGATGAGGGCGACGATCGCGAGCACCTTGATGAGGGCGAACCAGAACTCGGTCTCGCCGAACACGCGCGCCGAGATGGCGTTGAGGGTGAACAGCACCGCGGCGAAGACCACGCACCACACCCACACGTCGACGTTCGGGAACCATCTCTGCATGAGGATCCCGGATGCCGTGAACTCCGAGCCCAGAGCGACGACCCAGCACAGCCAGTACAGCCACGCCGTGGCGAAGCCCGTCGCCGGTCCCATCGTGCGCGCGGCGTAGATGTGGATCGAGCCCGAGACGGGGTAGGTCACCGCGAGCTCGCCGAGGCACACCATGACGAGCCACACGACGAACGCGCCGAGCAGGTAGGCGAGCACGGCTCCGAGCGGCCCCGCCTGGGCGATCGTGTAGCCCGAGCTGAGGAACAGGCCCGACCCGATGACGCCGCCGAGGGCGATCATGACGAGGTGGCGGGCGTTCATGGCGCGGCGGAGGCTCCGCTGCGGCTCGGGGGTCGCCGTCTCGGGAGCGGACGAATCGGTGGGACGACTCATGGGGGGGCTCGCAATCATGATCGAGCCCGGAGCCGTCGAGGCGTCCGGGCGACGCAGAAACAGTAGTCCATGTCGATCCGCGGCGCCGCACTTCGAAAGCGGGCAGACGGTCGTCGCGCCGTCTGCCCGCACGCGGGCGCTCGTTACGCTGGGACGATGACGCTCGTCGATGGCACCGCGACATGACCACCCGTCCCGATCGCACCCTCGCCGACAGCCTGTCCGACGCGAGCCTCGCCGTCCACGGCGGCGTCGAGCTCGACAGCACGAAGGCCCTGCGCACACCCCTCGTCATGGCGAACTCCTTCGCCCTGCCCGACGATCCGAGCGAGATCAGCTGGTCGGCCACGGCCCCCGGCCTCTACACCCGTAACACCGGCGTCAATCAGCTCGCCCTCGAGCGCAAGCTCGCGGCCCTCGAGCACGGCGAAGACGCCGTGGCACTGGCATCCGGAGTGGCCGCCCTCCACGCCGTGTTCTTCACGCACGTGCGCGCGGGCGACCACGTCGTGGTCAGCGACGTCGTCTACGAAGCGACCTGGCGCCTGTGGACCGAGCTGCTCCCCCGCCGATACGGCATCGAGGCGACCTTCGTCGACATGACGGATCCGGATGCCGTTCGCCAGGTGATGCGGCCCGAGACGGTGCTCGTGTGCGTCGAGGCCATCGCCAACCCGACCACCAAGGTCGCCGACATCGCCCTCCTCGCCGACATCGCTCACGCGGGCGGGGCGATCCTCATGGTCGACTCGACCTTCACGCCTCCCCCGTTCTATCGCCCGCTCGCCGACGGCGCCGACCTCGTCGTGCACTCGCTCACCAAGTTCATCAACGGTCACGGCGACGCGATGGGCGGCGCGGTCATCGGGCGCACCGACCTCATCGAGCCGATCAAGGCCGACGCCATGGTCGACGTGGGCGGCATCATCTCGCCCTTCAACGCGTGGATGATCCAGCGCGGCTCGGTGACCCTGCCACTGCGTCTGCGTCAGCACTTCTCCTCCGCCCAGCGCGTCGCCGCGTTCCTCGAGGCGGATCCGCGGGTCGCGTTCGTTGCCTATCCCGGCCTCGCCTCGCACCCGCAGCACGACCTCGCCGTGCGACAGTTTGGGGGCGATGCCTTCGGCGGCATGATGGCCTTCGCCCTCGACGGCGACCCCGACCTGCAGAACCGCTTCGTCGCGCAGCTGCGGCTCATCACCTCGGGCTTCTCGCTCGGGCACGACGACAGCCTCATCGTGCACACCGCCGCCGAGGGGCCGCGCACCGCGACCTACCCGGAGGAGTTCCGCCGCTACGGCCACCTGCGACTGTCGGTCGGCCTCGAAGACGCCGACGACCTGCTCGCCGATCTCACGGCCGCGCTCGACGCGGTGAGCCGCTGAGCGGTCGGGCGGCGGACGTCAGCCCTTGGGGCCGGATTCGGGGAACAGCGCCTCGATCGTCGTGATCACGCCGTGGTCGAGGTGCGAGGGCGCGCGGTGCCGTGCGCGCGCCACCACCTCGGGGTGCGCGTTGTCCATCGCGAACGACCAGTCCGCGGCATCCATCATCTCGAGGTCGTTCAGGTAGTCGCCGAACGCCGCCGTCTGCGCCGGCGCGACTCCGAGGGCGTCCTGCAGGCGCCGCAGCGCGGTGCCCTTGTCGACGCCGGGCTGCATGATGTCGACCCAATGACGCGCCGACACGACGACGCGGAGCGTGTCGGTGAGATCGTCGAGAGCGGGCCCGACGCTGTGCTCGGCGATCGCGAAGTCGTACACGGCGACCTTCAGCACGTCGTCGTCGACGGCGAGCAGGTCGTCGACCGTCTCGAGAGCGGCGTAGTACGCCTCCGCGTTCGCGCGGAAGGCGGCGTCGGCCCGCTCGATGTAGGCGGAGCGCTTGCCGCACAGGACGACCCCGAGGTCGTAGCCCTGCGCGATCAGCGCACGCAGGCGCAGGATCACGCGCTCGACCTCATCAGGGGCGAAGACGTCGGATGCCACCTCGACCCCCTCGCGCACGACGTAGGCGCCGTTCTCGGCGATGAAGGTCATGCCGTCGGCCGCCGCGCCGAACTCGCGTCGCAGCGCGGCCAGCTGCCGGCCGGACGCGGGGACGAACGAGACGTCGCGAGCCGCGAGGCGCGGGAGCAGGTCCCACAGCCCCGCGGGGACCTTGCCGTCTCCGTCGAGCAGGGTGCCGTCCATGTCGACGGCGATCAGGCGGATGTCGTGAGGCACGGTTCATTCTTTCAGGCGCAGGTGAACGGCGAGGCTCAGCCCTGTCGTTCCCTCAGAACGGCGCCACCTCGTCTTCCGGCGGCGACGGATCGTCGGGGAGGAACCGCACCGCCGGCGAATAGGGCAAGGGCTCGTCGGCGTAGACCCGACCGGAGGGAGAGGTCCACTCGAGCACCCCGCCGGTGCGCTGTCTGACCCTCCACCGGGTGAACTGCTTCTGCGAATGATGTCGCTGGCACAGGTGGGCGAGGTTCGCGACGTCGGTCGTGCCGCCCAGAGCCCAGTCGACGGTGTGATCGACCTCGCATCGGACCGCGGGGACCACGCACCCGGGCCAGCGGCACCGGCGATCGCGGGCACGCAGGTGCCGGTCGATCGCCGCGGTGCGCTGGTACGTGTCGGTCATCAGCACGGCACCGGTGACGGGGTGGGTGATCACGCGATCCCAGGGCAGCGCGGTCGCCTCGGCGATGCGGCGAGCCGTGTCGACGTCGATGGGCCCATGCCCGACCAGCTCGGCGGGGTCGAGATTCTCCTCACCCGGCCGCAGCACCGACAGAGCGGGGACGACCACCTGCACGCGGGCGCGGATCGCGCCGAGAGCTCCCGGCCCGTCGCCCGAGGCCGTGGGATCGGCGACGGGAGCGGCGGCCAGCAGCAGGTCGGCGAGGATGTCGGCACGCAGCTGCGCGGTGGTGCGCTCGTCGGTCGCGGCCACGGACGCGCCGAGCGGCGTGGTCGCGGCATCCGCACCCGTTCCGTCGCCGACCGCGGCCGCCGTGACGCCCCCACCTCGCGCGTCGATCAGCACCCTGCTCTGCTGCGTCAGGCGGTCGTAGATGCCGACGGCGAGCACGGTGGGGAGGGTCGCGATGAGGTCGGACATGCCGTCGACGCCGGGGACGACGCGCACGCACCGCGTCTCTCGGCCCCGCTGATGCCGCTCGGTAAGAGTCGTCGGCTGCAGCTTCTCGGCGACGGCCGCCAGGCGCGATCGCAGTCGGCCGGGGCTCAACCGAGGGCCGAGCTCCACGGCGATCGCATCGAACTCGGCGCGGCGGTCTTCGGGGAGTTCGGCGCCGATCTCGGCGATCCCCCGCACGTGTGCACGCGTGAGCGCCCCCGCGCTCCAGGCTTCGAGGGTCGCGGGGAAGTCGTCGACGATCCGCATGGCCCACCCGATGTGCGCCTGCACGGTGCGATCGGAGAGGCGTTGCGCCGCCGCCACCTCGGACGCGATCTCGCGGAGGGCCATGTCGGACGCGCGGGCCGGTGCCCGCTCTCCGTTCGCGTCGACGCCGAACTGCCCGAGCGCCGCGTAAGCACGCGTGCGACGAGCCTCGGCGGCGGCGAAGGCCGCGTCGGCGGCGAGCGCCTCGGCCACCAGTGCCTGACGGGTGCGCGGCCCGTCTGACGGGGGCGTCGAGGGCGTCTCGGATGACATGTCTGCATGCTAACGGGGACCTCCGACATCGCCCCGGGAAGCCGGCGCTCGGGGGTCACCGGCGTCGAAACCTATGAATAACGAAAGTGTCACGGGGACCTCTTCCCTTCCGTTATCTCACCGTTATAGAGTGCTCGCACGGTAGTTGTTTTGCTGTGGCAGCTACCGACATGTGATTGCAGGACACTCTGGTGCAGGAAAGGGCCGGTCGGGAATCTCCCGACCGGCCCTTCGTCCGTCTCCGGGTGCTCGAACGCCCGCGGCACGGAAAGATGGAGACGTGAAGGACGCAGATCTGACCGAACCCGACGGGCGCATCGTGCTCGTGCGCCACGGCGAGACCGAGTGGAGCCGCACCGGTAAGCACACCGGGCTCACCGACATCCCCCTCACCGAGACCGGCGCGTACAAGGCGGAACTCGCCGGCACGCTGCTCGCCACCCGGCGGTACGACGTCGTGCTCACGAGCCCGCTGCAGCGGGCCGTCGAGACGGCCGAGCGCGCGGGCTACGGCGACGCGCAGCACGAGCCGCGCCTGGTCGAGTGGGACTACGGCGCGTTCGAGGGCCTCACGACCCCCGAGATCGACGAGCAGCTGGGCCGGTCCTGGACCATCTGGCAGGCCGGAGCCCCCGCCGGCGCCACCCCGGGCGAGACGGTCGAGCAGGTCACCGAGCGAGCCGAGTCGCTGCTCGCCGAGCTCCGCCCCCGCGTGCAGGCCGGAGAGCAGGTGCTGCTGTTCTCGCACTCGCACTTCCTGCGCGCTCTCGCGGGAACCTGGCTCGGCCTGACCGCCGCGGGCGGTCGTTACTTCGTGCTCGGCACCTCCGCGGTCAGCGAGCTCGGCTTCGAGCACGGCAACGCGGTCATCACCCAGTGGAACCACGTGCGGGGCCGGTGAGACCACGTTCGAAATCGGTCACGAAAACATAACGAGAACCTCTTCCCCTCCGTTATCTCACCGTTATAGAGTGCTCGCACGGTAGTTGTTTTGCTGTGGCAGCTACCGACATGTGATTGCAGGACACTCTTGGTGCAGGGACAAGGGCCGGTCGGAAGCCTCTCCGACCGGCCCTTACTCTGTGCGCCGCGCCGACGTCGAGAGAGCGGTCCCGCCGAGCCGCTCCCCTACGCTGAACCTATGACCGATCGTCGTCTCGCCGTGCAGGCCTGGGAGAGTCTCTTCCGCGCCCAGCACGAGGTGTTCGACGACATCCGCACCGATTTCGACGGCACCGAACTCACGCAGGCCGAGTACGACGTGCTGCTCACCGTCACCCGCGCCCCGCGCATGACGGCACGCCTGCGCGAGGTCACGGGCAACATGCTGATCAGCCAGCCGAGCGTCTCGCGCCTGGTCGAGCGGATGGTCGCGCGCGGCCTCGTGACCAAGTGCGCCGACCCGGAAGACGGACGTGGGTCCCTGGTGACGGCGACCGAAGAGGGAGCGGTCATCTTCCGTCGCCTCGCCGCCGCGCACGCCCGTTCCATCGCCGAGCGCATGGCGCGCCTGAGCGACGCAGAGCTCGCACAGCTGCACGCCCTCACCGCGAAGCTGCGCGACGACGCCTGATCCGCCGCGCCCGCTCAGCACTCGATGACGTTGACCGCGAGGCCGCCCTCGCTCGTCTCCTTGTACTTCGTCGACATGTCGATACCGGTCTGACGCATCGTCTCGACCACCGCGTCAAGAGAGACGTAGTGACTGCCGTCGCCGCGCAGAGCGAGACGTGCGGCCGTGACCGCCGTCGACGCCGCGATCGCGTTGCGCTCGATGCACGGGATCTGCACGAGCCCGCCGACCGGGTCGCACGTCAGGCCCAGGTGGTGCTCCATCGCGATCTCGGCCGCATTCTCGATCTGTCGGTTGGTGCCGCCCATGACGGCGGTCAGCCCACCCGCGGCCATCGCACACGCGGATCCGACCTCGGCCTGGCATCCGCCCTCGGCCCCCGAGATCGAGGCGTTGGCCTTGAAGAGGGAGCCCAGCGCCGTCGCCGTCAGCAGGAATCTTCGGATGCCGCGGCGGCGATTGGCTTCTGCGACATCGTCGTCGTCCCACGCCGACACCTCGCCGCGCGTGACCGCGTGACCGTCGAAGCCCAGCAGCGCGCTGCCGACGAGCTCGCCGTACGGGGTGACGGCGTTGCCCTGACCGAGTCCCGAGTCGGCGAGGAAGCGCCACCAGTACATGGCCACGGCGGGCAGGATGCCGGCGGCACCGTTGGTCGGTGCGGTCACCACCCGTCCGCCCGCGGCGTTCTCTTCGTTGACGGCCAGCGCGAAGGCACCGAGCCACTCGCCCGGAAGCTCGCGGTGACCCTCGGCCTGGATCTCCTCGAGCTGGCCGCGGATGACCGCGGCGCGACGCTTCACCTTGAGCATGCCCGGGAGCACGCCGTCGTTCGCGAGTCCGGCGTTCACGCACGCGGCCATGGCATCCCAGATGCGGTCGAGGCCGGCCGCGACCTCTTCGTCGCTGCGGAGCGCCGTCTCGTTCAGGCGAGCCGCTTCGGCGATCGTGATCCCCCGCTCGTCGCACAGCGCGAGCAGGGTCGCGGCGTCGTCGAACGCGAGCGGCATCGGCTCGGCGGCCACGCGCGCGGGCTCGCCCTCGCGGCGGATGAAGCCACCACCGACGGAATAGTAGGTGTCCTCCGCGATCACCGCGCCGTCGGCGTCACGCGCGACGAGCGTCATGGCATTCGGGTGACCGGGGAGTCGCGTACGCGGCTCGAAGCCCACGTCGCTCTTGGTGAAGGGGATCTCGTGTCGACCGGCGAGGGCCAGGGGCCGTCCCTCGGGCCAGTCCGACCAGACCCGCCGCACGGCATCCGGATCCACGGTCTCGGGCTCGAGGCCCTGCAGACCCGCGACGACCGCGTCGGGGGTGCCGTGCCCGATCCCGGTGGCGCCGAGCGAGCCGTACAGCGCGCACGAGACGGATGACACCTTCTCGAGGGCGCCGTCGCCCGCGAGTCGAGCGGCGAAATCGACAGCGGCCCTCATGGGGCCGACGGTGTGGGAGCTCGAGGGTCCGATCCCGATGGAGAACAGCTCGAACGCGGAGGTGTATGCGCTCATCCCGCCAGCGTACGTCGCCCCTCCGCCCCGGCGCAGTCACCGCGCAGACACCCTGCCGTCACCGCTGCGCCACGCCCGGGATGCAGGGTGTGCGGGGCCGATTAGACGTGTCACAGGGTCCCGGCTATGCTGGACCACGGCCTGCGCGCCGTTTCGCGCGGAGGCCCTAGCGCCCGTAGCTCAATGGATAGAGCATCTGACTACGGATCAGAAGGTTAGGGGTTCGAGTCCCTTCGGGCGCACACTGTGTTGAGACAGTGACAAGCCCCGGCCGTGAGGAAACTCCGGCCGGGGCTTTTTCCGTCTCCGGATGCCGAGCCCTCCGCATCTCGCGCGGTCGCGGTGGTGCCGGGTCAGGCCGAGGCTTCGCCCCGGTGCGCGGCCTCGGTCGCCGTCGAGTGCAGCTGGAGGATCGCCATCGCCTCGTGCAGGGATCCGAGCGGGGCCTCGATGTCGTCGTAGTGGTGCACGAAGCCGGCCGCGTCGCGGGCGCTCACCGACACGAGCGCATATCCCTCCCGGGCCACGCGGGGCTTTCGTCCGAAGCGTCGCTGCGCCATGGCATCCACCTTCCGTCGGCGCCGACGCTACTCGGGGGTCGCGCGTGCGTCCCGGCACCGCGCCGGGAGCGGACGAGACGAGCGGAGTCGGCTGCGGGTCCGAAGACATCCGCGGCCGCGCACGCGAGAGAGCCCCTCAGCGCGCGGCGGACTTCTTCTTCTTGCCGCCCTTGCCGCCGCCGGTCGTCGGTGCGACCTCGTCGAGCGGCTCGGCCTCGTCGGTGGCGGCCTTGTCTTTCGCGCGGCGCTTGGCCTGGGAGGCGAGGCGGGCGAGGTCGACCATGCGCAGGGCGTCCATGCGCGCCTTGCGCATCTGGGCGTACTCCGGATCGGCGTCGGCGGTCATGCCCTCGACGTCGAGCCGCTGGCTGAGGTTGGCCTCGACATCGCCCCACGCCGCGATCCGCGCGTCGGCGACGAGCTTCGCGAGTCGCTCGGGGTCGGCGGCGAGGGTGCGCAGTTCTTTCGCGACGCCGCGGGACTGCTTGGCCCGGCGACGGAGGTTGCGCGTGTCGCGGTCACGGTAGTCGTGCGTGCCGGAGGAGTCGGAGAACCGCCCCCACGCGCGCTTGCGCTGATGGGTGACGCGGTCGGCCGCCTGATCCTGCTCGTCGGCGAGGGCGGCGAGCGTCTCGCGGGCGAAGTCGGCGAAGACCTCGCCGTCGAACTGCCCGCCGCGACCGATGGTCTCGACGAGGATCCGATTGCGCACGGTCAGACGCGCCGCGGCCGTCGCAATCGACAGCCCTTCGGCGATGGCCTCTTTCGTACGCCCCACGGGACCTCCCGCTCCAGGCTATCGCCCGGGGCGCGCGGATCGCTCAGGCGAGTTTCGACACGATGGTCGCGACGCGGCGCGCGCGCGTGTCTGCGGCTTTCGCTCCCTCGACGTTCGTGACGTGGGCCTTGCGCGCGCTGGGCGAGAGCGCGTCGAATGCCTCGTGCTTCCCCGCCTCGGCGAGGGCTGCGGCCAGGTCATCGGGGACCTCGACGGTGCGCGGCGCGGTGTCGAGGGTCAGCTCCACCGTGATGGCATCCCCGCCCGACAACCCCGTCGCCTTCCGCTTGTCGGCGGAGAACGGGATGAGGGAGCGTCCGCCCATGGCCCCGACGGTGCTGGAGTAGGTGTAGCCGTTCACGTCGACGGTGACGGCGGGGCGCTTGCCGCCGTCGAGCGCCTCGAGCACCTTGGGAGGCACCTCGATGCCGGTGTTGTTGCCCATCTGGAACAGCGTGGTCTCGAAGCGCATGGGCCGAGTGTCCCAGATCGCTCGCTACGTGAACACCCCGGGAAATGCAATCCCCTCGGGCGGGGTGCACAGTCTGCCTATCGTCGGATCTGTTGCGGAGGGCCTCGGAGAGTACTCGGGGGCCTTCTGTCGTTTCCGGCCTACTGCATTGAGCGCAGTCGACGCAAAGGGCAATCCGATTCGAGGTCTTCCTCCGAAGATGTGGTGAAGCGACCGGACGGTCGCTGCCAACACTCTGGGAGGTTCATCATGAGCTCGTCACCCAACCGCATCGTCGCGACCGTCTTCGGTGCCGTGTATCTGCTGGTCGGTCTTCTCGGCTTCGCCGTCACCGGCGGCGTCGGTTTCATCGCGACGCAGGGCGGTCTGCTGCTCGGCATCTTCGAGGTCAACCCGCTGCACAACATCGCCCACCTGCTCATCGGTGCGGCCTTGCTGATCGCGGGCCTGGCCAACGCACGTGCCGCGAAGGGCGTCAACACCACCGTCGGCGCCGTGTACCTGCTGCTCGGTATCGTCGGGTTCTTCCTGACCGGTACCGCGGCGAACATCCTCGCGCTCAACGTGCCCGACCACTTCCTCCACCTCGCCAGCGCCGTCGTGCTGCTGGGTGTTGGACTCGGCACCGAGCGCAACGTCCCGCGCACGGCTGCGGTCTGATCATGACCGCCGCGACCTTCGTGCGGTCGTGGCCCTCCGTATCCGCGTGGGGGGCCGGCCTCATCACCGCCGCCCTCGGCGCGGGTGCGATCGTCCGTTCCGATTCCGGGGCCGTCGCCGACGGCCTCGGGATCGGGGCGGTCGTCTTGGGACTCGCCGCTCTCGCCTGGGGCGGCGCGGTCCTCTCCACCGGCCGTCTCGTGGTTCCACGCCTCGCTCTGGGCGGCGCGCTCGCCTCACTGCTCGTGGTGTCGGCGCTGATGTTCGTCACACCCGCGCACACGAGCATCCTCGGTGTCGCCGCGGCGTGCGTCCTGCTCGTCGTCGTGGGCGCCACGGTCGCCGTGCACCTGCGCCGTCTGCGCGACGGTGCACCCGCAGACCGTGCGGCCAAACCGATGAGCGTCGTCGGGTTGCTCGTCGCCGCCGCCGTGCTCTCGGTCATCGTCACCCCGGCTCTCGGAGCCACGCAGGACGCCGTGCTCATGCGCGACGACGGCACCGTTCCTGTGATCTCGCACGAAGGTCACTGACGACCTCGGCCGATCCCGCGCCCGCCCACTCAGACGGTGGCACGCTGGAGAGGTGACCGACGCGACCTACCCCTCCGCTCCCGGCTGGATCCAGTCGCTGCGGGGCAAGATCCTCGTCGCTCTGGCGGGCGACCCGACCGGGATGGCGCCATACGTCCGCGCCATCGCCGACGGTGACGACACCGGCTACTTCGCCGAGAACGGCCCCGCGTGGACCGTGCACGCCGGCATGGGGACTCTCGTCGCCGGCATCCGGGCCCTGCTTCTGCAAGCACTGCACCCGGGAGCGCTCGCGGGGGTGCACGACTGGTCGCGCTATCGCGAAGACCCCATCGGTCGCCTCACCGGCACGGTGCGTTGGGTCATCACCCTCACCTACGGGAGTACGACGCAGGCGAATGCCGAGACCCGGCGCGTCGGTCGGTTCCACCAACGGGTGAAAGGCGAATACCGCGCGGGTGACGGCAGTGAGCGCGGCTACACGGCGGAGGCGGCTGACCTCGTGAGGTGGGTGCACCTGGCCTTCACCGACGCGTTCCTCGCCGGACACGAGGTCTCGCGCAAGCCGATCCCCGGTGGACCCGATGCCTACGTCGCCGACTGGGCGACGGCGGGGCGCCTGATGCGGGTGGTCGATCCACCCCTCACTCGTGACGCCCTGCGCGCCGAGATCGACGGCTTCGCCGACCGCGGCGAGCTGCGCGGTGACGAGCGCGTGGCCGATGTCGTGCGCTTCCTCCGCAAGCCGCCGTTCCCCGGCCTCATGGGTCTGTCGTACCGCGTGCTGTTCGCCGCGGCCGTGGCGACGATCCCCCGCCGCTACCGCAAGATGCTCGGCGTGCGACGCTGGCCCCTGCCCGTGCTGACCCTCACCCGCCTCGTGCTACGGATCACCGAGCGCGCGCTCGGCTCGGGGCCCCGCGCCCAGGACATGGCACGCGAACGCCTGCGTCGGTTGGAGCGCGAACAGCGGGAGGCGGCGTGAGCGAAGACCCTCGGCAGGAGGCCGAACGCTACCGACTCGATCGCCGTCTACGCGAGGCAGGGCTCGAACCCGAACCGGAGCCCGAGGCGCCGGCCCGCGGCTCGACGGCTGCGGAGCGTGCCGCGTTCGTCGAGACCTCGATTCAGCAGGCGATCCGCCGCGGTGAGTTCGACGATCTGCCCGGGGCGGGCAAGCCCCTGCCCGATCTGGGGTCGTCGCACGACCCGAACTGGTGGATCCGGCGCAAGATCGAGACGGAGCAGCTGTCAGGACTCGGTCCCCCGGCCCTGACGTTGCGGGTCGAGTACGCCGAACGGGCGGAGCGGATGGATGCCATCGCGCGCGAGCCCGACGTGCGCGAGGCGCTCGAGGACTTCAACCGTCGAGTGATCGAAGCACGGCGTCAGCTGCAGGGTGGGCCGCCCGTGGTCACCCCGACCGTCGACGTCGAGGCCGAGCTCGCGGAATGGGCCGAGAGACGCCGCGCACGCGAGGCCGCGGCCGCGGTGGAGGCGCCGACTCCACGCCGGGGGTGGTTCCGCAGGCGCTAGGGGCGTTCCCCGCGAGGTGGCGGAGCGTGTCGAAGCCACCGGCGTGAGGCGGTCCCTTCGACAGGCTCAGGGACCTTGCGCGGGGTCTGTCGAAGCGACTGGTTTGGGGCGGTCCCTTCGACAGGCTCAGGGACCTCTCGCGGGGTGCGGGCTCCGCCTCAGAGGGCGGCGAGCGCCTCGGCCCGCTCGACCAGGGCGCGGGCCCGCGCGAGCGTCGGGGCGTACGAGCCGTCGACGGGGCCGTCGGGGGTCGCCGTCAGCAGGGCGCGGGCGCGCTCCACCTCGGCGGGCGCGGGAGTGAAACCGGCGTGGGCGCCGGACACGGCGGCATCCTGAAGCGCCAAGGTGCCCGTGAAACCCATCGCGACCGCGTGCCGCGCCGCGTCGAGTGCCTGGTCGATCGGACCGCAGGGGCCGTCGATCGGGCCGGCGATGCCCGCCGCGGCCGAGGCGACCACGAGCTGGGCGCGCGGCCACGACAGCGCGATGCGGTCCGCCGCCATGCCGGTGTCGCGACGGAAATCACCGGTGCCGAAAGCGAGACGCCGCGTCGCGGGGTGCGCGGCGATCGCCGGGGCGGCCAGGAGAGCCGCGGCGGACTCGACCATCGCGACGATCGGCGTGCCCGCCGGAAGCGAGGCCGCGACATGACCGACGTCGGCGGGGCCGGCGCACATCGCCAGGACGACCCCGGCGAGACGGTCGTCGAGCTCGCGACCGAGAGCGAGATCGGCCTGCCCGTCGCGGGTGCCGGCGGCGCTGATGCGCAGCCAGATCGGAGCCTCGGCGGCCGCGCGGCGTGCACGATCGCGGCCCTCGTCCTTGCGTCCGGCGGGAAGGCCGTCTTCGAGATCGAGCACGAGAACATCGGCCGCGGTGTCGAGGCCGCCCGCGAGGGGCGAGCGCAGCATCCAGGTGCGGGCGAGGTCCACGCGCGCGGGGGCGGGGGCGGCCGAAGCCGCCCCCGCCGGGGTGTGCGCAAGGCTCACGAGCGGCTCCGAGCCGACTCCTCCGCCTCCGCCTGAACGCGGAAGGCGTTGAGCGTCGAGGTGTCGACGGCACCGACGGGACCGGCGCCGGCAGCCACGGAGGCGTCCTGCTTGGCATCCGCCGCCTCGTTCACGGCCGCACCGTGCGAGCCGCCGTGACCGTCACCGGTCAGCAGGGTCTCGTCGAACGGGAGGTTGCCGGCGAGCACCTCGCGGACGCGCTGGCCGTCGTACTCCTTGGTCCAGACGCCGATGAGCATCGTGGCCACGGCGTTGCCGGTGAAGTTGGTGACGGCGCGGGCCTCGGACATGAAGCGATCGATGCCGACGATCACGCCGACGCCGTCGACCAGGTCGGGGCGGTAGGCCGACAGTCCACCGGCGAGGGTGGCGAGACCGGCTCCCGTGACACCGGCGGCGCCCTTCGAGGCGATGATCATGAAGATCATGAGGCCGATCTGCTCGCCGAGCGACATGGGCGAGCCCATCGCGGTGGCGATGAACAGCGAGGCCATCGTCAGGTAGATCGCGGTGCCGTCGAGGTTGAACGAGTACCCGGTCGGGACGGTGATGCCGACCACCGGCTTCGAGACGCCCAGGTGCTCCATCTTGGCGATGAGGCGGGGCAGAGCGGCCTCCGACGACGAGGTGCCGACGATCAGCAGGTACTCACGGCCCAGGTACTTCATGAGCGTGAAGATGTTCACACGGGTCACGACGTACAGCAGCACACCGAGCACGAGGGTGATGAACAGGAAGCACGTCAGGTAGAACGCACCCATCAGGATGCCGAGACTGATCACGGCCTGGAAGCCGGTCTTGCCGACGACCGCGGCGATCGCACCGAAGGCGCCGATCGGAGCGAGCCACAGGATCATGCCGAGGATGCGGAAGACGAGCACCTGGAAGTTGCGGATGCCCTCGACCATGCGCGCTCCGCGCTCGCCCATGCCCTGCAGGGCGAAGCCGACGAGCAGAGCGATGAACAGCACCTGGAGGATGCTGCCGCCGGTGAATGCCGAGAAGAACGTCGTGGGAATGATGCCCAGAATGAAGTCCTGGGTGGTGGTGGCCTCGGCCGGGGCTTCGTAAGACGCCCCCGAGATGTTGAGACCCTCACCGGGGTGGATGATGTTGCCGACGACCAGGCCGATGATCAGCGCGAACGACGACATCACCAGGAAGTAGACCATCGCCAGGCCGCCGATCTTGCCGACCGTGGAGGCCTTGGCGATCGAGCCGATGCCTACGACGATCGTGCAGAAGATCACCGGGGCGATCATCATCTTGATGAGCGAGACGAAGCCCTTGCCCACCGGCTCGAGCGCCGTGGCGAAGGCCGGGGCCACGAGACCGACGATGATGCCGGCCACGACGGCGACGATCACGGCGATGTAGAGCCAGTGGTTGCGGTCGATCTTCTTACGGGGGCGACCATCCCGGGTGGTGCGGAGTGAGAGAGCCATCAGCGCCTATCCCCTCTTCCTAACGTCATTGTTTTTCCCGACGAAGCCGTCGGCGAATGACATGACTGTGGTCGAGCGCGGGCGCATCCACGATTTGTGGTCGTATTGTTCACGACAGCGCGAGGAAGGGCGATGACATGCGATTGAGCGTGGGAGGACGCCTGGCATTGGTGTCGCTCGGCGTCGTCATTCTCGTCGCCGGAGTGCTCGCGGCGCTGCTGTCGCTGCAGCTCAGCGACTCCGGTCAGCGCGAGGCCGAGAAGGTGACGCGGTCGGTCGCCGAGACGCTCGCGCACGAGCCCGACGTCGCGGTGCTCGCGGCGGCCCGCGACTCCGACACCCTGCAGCCGATGGTCGAGCAGATCCTCGCCGAGGCCGATCTGTCGTTCGTCACGATCATGACGCCCGACGGCATCCGCATCACCCACCGCAATCGGTCGGAGATCGGCGAGCCGTACCTGGGCTCGCGCGACGCCGCCCTGGCCGGGAACACGTTCACCGAGGTGTACGAGGGAACCCTCGGTCCCTCGGTCCGCACGATCGCCCCCATCCGCGTCGACGGCGGCGAGACTGGCGACATCGTGGCCCTCGTCTCGGTGGGCGTGACCCTCGGCGCCGTGCAGCAGGACATCGCCGCACGCGCTCCGCTCATCGTCCTGGCATCCGCCGCCATCGTCGGCATGGGAGTGCTGGGGGCGTTGTACGTGCGCCGCAGCGCTCGCCGCGTGACCGGGTCGTACACGCCGGGAGAGCTGTCGCGACTCGTCGAGAGCTACGAGACGGTGCTGCACTCGCTGCGCGAGGGTCTCGTCGTGACCGACCGCGCGGGGCGCATCGTGCTCTACAACGACGAGGCGGCCGACCTCCTGGGACTCCCTCCGGCGACGAGCGGGCAGGTGTCGCTCGACCCACGCGACGTCGACATGGACACCGGGCTCGCCGACGCCATCGCGACCGGTCGCCGCATGGTCGAGGAGACCGTCGTCAACGGCGACCGCGTGCTGCTGGTCAACCAGGAGGAGGCGCGGGATCTCACCGGCCGACGCGCCCCGGAGCGCGGGCGCGTCATGACCCTGCGCGATCGGTCGGAGCTGCAGACCCTGCTGGGTGAGCTGGAGGGCGTGCGCACGCTCAGCGACACCTTGCGCTCGCAGACGCATGAGCACGGCAACCGCCTGCACGCCCTGCTCGCTCTGCTCGAACTCGGCCGAGTCGACGAGGCGCGACGCTTGATCGTCGCCTCGACCGGCGAGCGGCAGGGCCTCGCGGACCGCCTCGTGTCGGACGACGACGACGCCGTGGTCGTCGCCCTGCTGCTCGGCAAGCTCGACGAGGCCGCCGAGCGCGGCGTGCGCCTCGACATCGACGTGGCCGAGCCGACCCCGACGCTGCCGCTGGCCGCGGCCGAAGCGGTCACGGTCGTCGGCAACCTCGTCGACAACGCGCTGGATGCCGCGGCGGCAGGTCCCGAGCCGCGGTGGGTGCGCGCGACGTTGCGCGAGAACGGCGCCGACGTGATCGTCGAGGTCGTCGACAGCGGGGCGGGATTCGATCCGGCACTCGCCGACCCGTTCGCCTTCGGCGCCTCGACGAAGACCGCCCTCTCCCCCGGGGGCCGCGGCGTGGGACTCGCGCTCGTCCGCGACATCGTCGCCACCCGCGGCGGGACCCTTCAGGTGACCGCTCAGCCCACCACGGTGCGGGTCTTCCTCCCCGCGGTGGCCGAGGCGGTGGCGCCGTGATCCGCGTGCTCGTCGTCGACGACGACGCCCTCGCCCTCGAGCTGCACAGCGCCTACGTCGGCCGCGTGCCCGGGTTCGAGGTCGTCGGTCAGGCCGCCGGAGCCCGCGCGGCGCTCACCGCGATCACCGACCCCGATCGCTCGATCGACCTCGTGCTGCTCGACATGACAATGCCCGACGGCACCGGACTCGACGTCGCCCGGCGCGTGCGCGCGATGGGCTCGGGCGTCGACATCATCGCGGTGACCGCGGTGCGCGACGCCGCCACCGTGCGGGCGGCGGTGTCGATCGGGGTCGTGCAGTACCTCATCAAGCCGTTCGCGTTCGCCGCGTTCCGCGAGCGCCTCGAGGCGTACCGCTCGTACGTGGAGGGACTGGATCGCGCCGCGGGAGATGCCACCCAGTCGGAGGTCGATGCCCTGCTCGGCTCGCTCCGCACGGTCGCCGCCCCCACCTTGCCGAAGGGCCTCAGCGACGAGACGTTGCAGGCCGTCGCCGCGCGCGTGCGCACCGCTGCGGGAGCGGTGTCGTCGACCGAGGTCGGCGAGAGCGAGGGCATGTCGCGGGTCACGGCCCGGCGGTACCTCGAGCACCTCGCCGACGCCGGGCGCGTGCGTCGCGAACCCCGGTACGGCGGCCAGGGCCGCCCCGAGATCACGTACGCCTGGGTGCGCGGCTGAGCCAGGCGAGGTCCCTGAACCTGTCGAAGGGACCGGTACCCGCGCGGAACGAAAGGTCCCTGAGCCTGTCGAAGGGACCGGAACCCACAGCCACCCCGGTGACTTCGACAAGCTCAGCCACCTCGCGCAACCCAGGTCCCTGAGCCTGTCGAAGGGACCGGAACCCACAGCCACCCCGGTGACTTCGACAAGCTCAGCCACCTCGCGCAACCCAGGTCCCTGAGCCTGTCGAAGGGACCGGGACACGCAGAAAGCCCGGTGACTTCGACACGCTCAGCCACCTCGCGCAACCCAGGTCCCTGAGCCTGTCGAAGGGACCGGAACCCACAGCCACCCCGGTGACTTCGACACGCTCAGCCACCTCTGCGCCGGCGCGGGAAACCGCCGGTCAGTGCGGCAGACGCGCCTCGATCGCGGCTTCGAGATCACCCCAGCGCTCGATGACCAGCGGGGAACCGTCGACGAAGAAGGTCGGGGTGCTGCCCACCCCGAGCGCACGACCCGCGTCGAAGTCGGCTCGCACGCGCTGCTCGACCGCCGGGTCAGCGATGTCGGCGTCGTAGGTGTCGAGGTCGAGGCCGAGGTCGGCGGCGTACCCGCGGAAGACGTCGTCGCGTGACTCCTGCGCCTCGCCCCACTCCCCCTGCGTCTCGAACAGACGCTGGTACATCTCGTCGAACTTGCCCTGCCGCGCGGCGGCCTCGGCAGCGAGCGCCGAGGTGAGCGAGTTGCGGTGCCCCGGCAGCGGGA
This sequence comes from Microbacterium sp. che218, assembly GCF_040436305.1. NCBI lineage: Bacteria > Bacillati > Actinomycetota > Actinomycetes > Micrococcales > Microbacteriaceae > Microbacterium > Microbacterium sp. che218. Next base: position 2,885,840 of record NZ_AP031501.1, on the reverse strand, counting down.
AGTACCGCACGACGTAGGTGATGCGCCCCTCGTAGGTCGCCCGCAGGTCTTCGACCACGGGGTAGTACGCCCCGCACGCCTCGCACTCGAAGTCGAGGAACTCGACGACCGTGACCGCACCGTCTCCCCCGTCATCGAGCACGTGCGAGTCCGCACCGACCACGGGCACCGAGGCGGGATCGGGGGCGGTGGCGCGCTGCACGAGGAAGAACATCAACCCCGCGACGATGAGGCAGGCCGCGACGACGGCGGTCACGAGGACGGGTTTCTTCACGGCGGCGGGTCCCGGGGGTCGAGGGGCTCGGAGCCTCCCACGCTACGCGGAGCCGGGTCACGGCATCCTGTGTGCGCCGTCGGGGTTCAGAGGTCGAAGGCCGCGCGCACGCCCTCGTTCACGACCACGCCGGCGCGCACGTTCAGGCCCTTGGCCAGAGCCGGATCGGCGGATGCCGCTGCCTCCCAGCCCTGCTCGGCGATGCGCGTGATGTACGGCAGGGTGGCGTTCGACAGGGCCCGGGTCGAGGTGTGCGGCACCGCGCCGGGCATGTTCGCCACGCAGTAGTACAGCGCCTCGTGCACGCGGAAGGTGGGGGCGTCGTGCGTGGTCGGGCGCGAGCCCTCGAAGCAGCCGCCCTGGTCGATCGCGATGTCGACGAGCACCGCGCCGGGCTTCATCGCGGCGACCATGTCGTCGGTGACGAGCTTGGGGGCGGCGGCGCCGGGGATGAGCACCGAGCCGATCACGAGGTCGGCGTCGGAGAGCTGCTCGGCGATCTCGAGGCGGGTCGAGGCGCGGGTCTCGATCGCGCCGCCGAAACGCTCCTCCAGCTGGCGGAGCTTCGGCAGCGAGATGTCGATCACCGTGACGCGGGCACCGAGCCCAAGAGCGTTGGCCGCAGCGTGCTCGCCCGCGACGCCGCCACCGATCACGACGACCTTCGCCCGCGGGGTGCCGGGGACGCCGCCGGGGAGCAGACCGCGCCCGCCCGAAGCGCGCAGCAGGTGATGGGCGCCCTCGATGATCGATAGGCGTCCGGCCACCTCGCTCATGGGGGCCAGGAGCGGCAGCGCCCGATCGGCGGTCTGCACGGTCTCGTAGGCGACGGCCGTGGTGCCGGCGGCCATGAGGGCGTCGGTCAGCGGTCGGTCGGCGGCGAGGTGCAGGTAGGTGAAGAGGGTGAGGTCGCGGCGAAGGAAGCCGTACTCGGGGGCGATGGGCTCCTTGACCTTCACCAGCAGCTCGGCGCGGGCCCAGGTCTCTTCGGCGGTGTCGACGATCTCGGCGCCGGCCGCGCGATACTGCTCGTCGGAGAAGCCGCTGCCCTCACCCGCACCTGCCTGCACGAAGACCTCGTGACCGCGATGGACGAGCGAATCGACCCCCGCGGGCGTCATGGCGACGCGGTTCTCGTTGTTCTTGATCTCGGTGGGCACGGACACGCGCATGGGTTCCTCCTCGAGCGGATGAGCGGTGCCGAGAGGATCGCAGAAAAGAGTGTTTCCGTGGTGTTTCCACGCAGATCCTTCGGCTAAAGCCGTTCCTGCAGGGATATCATCGGCGGAACGGCCCCGCCGGGGTCGACGACGCGAAGGATCTACGGTGGCCGATGACGACCTGCACCCGCTCGACGCGCGCATCATCGAGCTGCTGTCAGCCGACGCGCGCATGACGAACGCCGCCCTCGCCGACGAGCTCGGGGTCGCGGCATCCACCGCCCATGCGCGCTTACGGGGCCTCGTCGACCGCGGACTCATCACCGGGTTCCACGCCGCCGTCGACCAGAGCCGCCTCGGCCGCGGCCTGCAGGCGATCGTCGGGGTCACCCTGCGTCCGGGCCAGCGGCAGGAGAGCATCCGCGCGTTCGCGCACGAGATCCGTCGCCACCCCGACGTGATCCAACTGTTCTTTCTCGGTGGCGCCGACGACTTCCTCGTGCACATCGCCGTCGACGATTCGTCGGCCGTGCGCCGCTTCGTCGTCGATCACCTGTCGGCTCGGCACAGCGTCGCCTCGACGCGCACGAGCATCATCTTCGAGTATCACCGCAACGCGCTGGCGGCGGACTTCGACTAAGCCGGGCTTCGTCTCACCTCGCGTGAGGTGCCAAGGATTGTCGCTTCGGCGCACCCGGAAGCGACACTTCTTGGCGCCTCACGCGGACGGCGGGCCGCCCGCTCAGCGCACCGCGGCCGCGATCGCGGCGATGTCGGCGGGCGTCGATCGGCAGCATCCGCCCACCAGACGCGCGCCGGCAGCGACCCACGCGGGGGCGTCGTCGGCGAGCGGTGCGGCTCCGCCGTGCCAGGTGCGGGTCGCGGCCTCCCACGTCTCGCCCGTGTTCGGGTAGACCACCAGAGGCAGGTCGGGCACATCCACGAGAGCGGGCAGCACCGACCCGGGGGCGCAGCAGTTGATCCCGACCGCGACGACTCCGGGGGCGGATGCCGCTTCGCGCAGTGCCGCGGCGAGCGCTCCGCGACCCGCGAAGCCTGTGCTGTCGGCCGAGAGGCTGACGAAAGCCAGCACGTCGAGCTCCGCCAGTTCGAGCGCGAGCGCCTCCACCTCGAGCGGAGAGGGGATCGTCTCGATGGCGAGGACGTCCGCTCCGGCTTCCGCGAGCACGTGCAGGCGTCGGCGGTGGGCGTGTCGCAGCTCGGCGAGCGAGAGCCCGTACGCGCCGGTGTACTCGCTGCCGTCGGCGCGGAGCGCTCCGACCGGACCGACGGAGGCCGCGACCAGCGCCGCGCCGGCGTCACGCGCCGCGGTCACCGAGCGACGCAGCAGCGCCTCGACCTCGGCATCCGGGATCTCACCCCCGAAACCGATCTGGTACGACGCGGTGATCACGACCTCGGCGCCCGCGGCGACGAATTCGGCATGGGCGGCGCGCACCTCGTCGGGCTCGTCGCGCAGCACGCGCGCCGACCACAGGTCGCTCGTGACGTCGTTCCCGCGCGACTCGAGCAGGGTGCCGAGGCCGCCGTCGAGGATGACGGGGCGCTGGGCCAGAGCGGTGGCGAGGTCGATCACGCCTCGTGCGTCTCGCCGGCCGCCAGCACGCGCAGGGCGCTCGCGAGCAGCGCCTGGTCTTGGCGGCTGACATCGCGCAGGGCCTCGGCCTCGAGGCGGACGAGCTCGGTCATCGCGGCATCCACCCGCTCGATGCCCTCGGCGGTGATCGCGACGAGGATCGCCCGACCGTCGGAGGGGTTGGGGCGTCGGTGCACGAGACCGCGCTCGGCGAGCTTGTCGAGGCGGTTGGTCATGGCGGCGCTGCCGATCATGGTCGCCGTGATCAAACGCGTGGCGCTCAGCTCGGTGCCCGCACGACGAAGCACCGCGAGCACGTCGAACTCCCACACGGCGATGCCGGCGCTCGCGAAGGCCTTGGCGCGCAGCTTCGACAGGTGGAACGCCGCGCGGCGCAGGCGTGACATCACGTCGAGGGGCGTCAGGTCGACCTCGGGAAGCAGCTGCGACCAGGCGTCGATGAGGAGGTCGACCTCGTCGTCTTTACTGCTCGCGGTAGGCATTCTTCGACGGTACCGGAGCCGCGGGGTGTCGCGGCGCGCCTTGCGGGCTCGGCGGCTCTCTCGCGGGGGCGACGACAGACCCCTGAGCGTCCAGAACACCCGGGCGATCTCGCCGCGCGTCCGGGTGTCTTGGACTCTCGAGCGAGGGTTGGGGGGAAACGGCACCGGATGCCGGGACCCCGGCCGCACGCCCGGCTCAGCGCTCGCGCGGGGGCGCCGTAGTCCCGCGCGCGACCAGGCGCGTCGGCAGCTCGATGTGCGTCTCGGGAAGCTCCTCGCCCGCGAGCAGGGCCAGCACGATGCGCACGGCCTCGGCCCCCAGACGCTTCATGGGTTGCCGCACCGTCGTGAGAGCCGGTTGGGCGCGAGCCGCCTCGGGCACGTCGTCGAAGCCGACCACCGAGAGATCATCGGGCACGCGGAGTCCGCGCTCGACGGCGACCTCGACGATCGACAGGGCCGACAGGTCGTTCGCCGCGAACACCGCGGTGGGCGGGTCGGGCAGCGCGAGCATCGCGTGCGCAGCCTCACGCGCGACGTCGTGCTCGTACCGCCCGTCACCCACGAGGGCGGGGTCGAACGGGATGCCGGCGGCCGCGAGCCCCGCGCGGTATCCCGACGCGCGGGCCACGGCCGAGCGCAGATCGGGGCGACCGGCGATGAAGCCGATGCGTCGGTGGCCGAGCTGCACGAGGTAGTGCACCGCCTGCTGGGCCCCGGTGAAGCTGTCGGACTCGACGGTCGGCACGTCGGCGCGGCCGGTGTGCGGATCGATCGCGACAATCGGCACGTCGCTTGAGACGTTGACCACGGTCGGGGTGACGATGATGGCCGCGTCGATGAGCGTTCCACTGAGCCGACTCAGAGAGCGACGCTCCCAGCCCTCTCCGTCGCGACGGGCTCCGGTGTACGCGAGCAGGTCGTAGCCGGTGTCGGACAGGGCCCCCGCGACACCCTTGAGGATCTCGGCCGAGAACGGCTCGATGTCGGCCACCAGCACACCGATCACGCCCGTGCGGCGCGATCGCATGCTGCTGGCCACCAGGCTCGACTCGTAGCCGAGGGCCTTCACCGCGTCGAGCACGCGGCCCACGGTCTCGGGCGAGACGCCGTAGCGGCCGTTGACGGCCTTCGACACCGTGGCCACCGAGACGCCGGCCGCCGCGGCGACGTCGTGGATGGTGGTGCGCCTCGTCATGGCATCCGACCCTAGCGTGGAAATCATTTTCGAAAACGTTTGACGATGTCGCGGGCTCCGGGCGACACTGCTGACACCTCGGCGGGCAGCAGACCCCGAGAAGCGCAGGAACGGCAGTACACGAACGGCAGAGCAGCCGAACGACCGACGCGCCCCGCGGCGCACCTCGACGAAGAGAAACGGGCATCACATGAACACGCGCAAGATCCTCGCCGGAGCGGCCCTCGCCGTCGCCGGCACCCTCGCGCTCGGCGGTTGCGCCGCAGGCGGCGGCAGCGGCCAGAACGCCGACGGCAGCGTCACCCTGACGCTCTGGCACAACTCCACGACCGGCGACGGCAAGAAGTACTGGGAAGACACCGCGGCCGCGTTCGAGGCGGCGAACCCGGGCGTCACCGTCGAGATCCAGGCCGTGCAGAACGAGGAGATGGACGGCAAGCTCCAGACCGCCCTCAACTCGGGCGACGCCCCCGACCTGTTCATGGCCCGCGGCGGCGGCAAGCTCGCCGACATCGTCACCGCCGGCCAGGCGATGGACCTGACCGACAAGATCTCGGCCGACGCCAAGACGGCCCTGGGCTCCTCGCTGCCGGCCTTCGAGATCGACGGCAAGAACTACGGCATGCCCGTCGCCGTGCTCCCCTCCGGCATCTTCACCTCCCAAGACCTGTTGACGGCCGCCGGCGTCACCGCGGCGCCGAAGACCATCGACGAGCTCGAGGCGGCCAACGCCAAGATCAAGGCGACCGGCGTCGCCCCGATCGCCGTCGGTGCCAAGGACGCCTGGCCCGCCGCCCACTGGTACTACAACTTCGCGCTGCGCGCGTGCTCGAAGGACGTGCTCGACTCCGCCGCCGCCAGCCGCAGCTTCGACGACCCGTGCTGGCTGAAGGCCGGCGAAGACCTGCAGTCGTTCCTCGCGACGCAGCCCTTCAACGACGGCTTCCTCACCACCGCCGCCCAGCAGGGCGCCGGTTCGTCGGCGGGTCTGCTGGCCAACCACCAGGCCGCCATGGAGCTCATGGGCGCGTGGGACCCGGGCGTGATCGCCTCGCTCACCCCCGACGAGCAGCCCCTGGCCGACCTCGGCTGGTTCCCCTTCCCCGAGGTCTCGGGCGGCGACGGTGAACCCGGCGCCATGATGGGCGGCGTCGACGGCTACTCGTGCTGGGTCAACGCTCCCGCGCAGTGCACCGACTTCTTGAACTTCCTCGTCAACAAGGAGAACCAGGAGGCCTACGCGAAGGCCTTCCAGACCCTTCCCGCCTCGAGCGAGGCCGAGGGAGCGGTGACGACCCCCGCGCTGAAGTCGGTGCTCGAGGCCTATTCGAAGGCACCGTACGTCTCGGTGTGGCTCGACACCCTCTACGGCCAGAACGTCGGCAACGCGCTGAACGTCGCCGTCGTCGACATGTTCGCCGGCAAGGGCTCGCCGCAGGGCATCGTCGACGCCGTCAACGCCGCGGCCTCCCGCTGAGGACACCGCTCATGACCACGCAGCTCGCCGCTTCGGCGACCGACGCCGGGTCTCGCCGCCCGGCCGGGGAGGGTGCGCACCGCACCCCCTCGGCCGGGCGGCCGCCCGCGCGGCGGCGGCTCGAGAACTGGCGCATCCGCGGCGAACTCGCGATCCTCCTGGGGCCCGCCCTGGTGGTGTTCGTTTCGTTCGTCATCCTCCCCGTCGCCCTGGCCGCCTACTACGGCTTCTACAAGTGGTCGGGCTTCGGCGCTCCCGTCGACTTCGTCGGCATCCGCAACTACGTCACGATCCTCACCGACCCCGCGTTCCACGAGGCGCTCGGCCACAACGCCTTCATCGTGATCGGCTCGCTCGTGCTGCAGGGGCCCCTCGCCCTCGGGCTCGCGCTGCTGCTGAACCGCAAGATGCGGGCGCAGTCACTGATCCGCGTGCTCATCTTCGTGCCCTACGTCATCTCCGAGGTCGTCGTCGGTCTCGGCTGGGGCCTGATGCTGCAGTCGGGCGGCGCACTCAACGGAGCGCTGGAGAAGATCGGGCTCGGCGCCCTCCGCGCCGACTGGATCTCCGACCCGGCGCTGGCGATCTGGACGCTGCTGATCATCATCACGTGGAAGTACATCGGCTTCGCGGTGATCCTCTTCCTCGCCGGCCTCCAGGGCATCCCCGAAGAGCTCAGCGAGGCCGCCGCGATCGACGGCGCCTCGTACTGGCAGATCCAGCGCCACATCGTGCTGCCGCTGATGGGTCCGACGATCCGCATCTGGGCGTTCCTGTCGATCATCGGCTCGCTGCAGTTGTTCGACCTCGTCTGGATCATCTGGGGCCAGTACGTCGCCTCGACCGCCGGCACCTCGACCATGGCCACCTACATGGTCGCCAACGGCCGCAACGCGGGCAGCTTCGGCTACGGCAGCGCCGTGGCCGTGGTGATGTTCCTCATCTCGCTCGCCGTCGCCCTCATCTACCAGCGCTTCGTGCTGCGGCGCGACACCGCCGGCGCCCTCACCGGAGGTTCCGAATGACCGCCACCGCCACCCTCGTGGCCCCCAAGGCCCCGCGCTCGACGCTGCGCTCCCCCGCCGGGGCGAAGCGCTCCAGCTCGATCGCCGTGGGCTTCGTCGCTCTGCTGCTGATCGGCATGATGCTGGCCCCGGTGGTCTACATCATCCTCGGCGGCTTCCGCTCGAACGCCGAGATCACCGTCGACCCGGCCGGCTTCCCGACCACCTGGAACTGGCAGAACTACGCCGACGTGCTGGGCAGCCCCATCTTCTGGGGCCAGGTCGGCAACTCCGCGATCGCGGCGATCGCCACCACGGTCTTCGTCGTCGCCCTCGGCCTGATGGCCGCGTACGCCCTGGCGCGCTACCGCTTCCGCGGCCGCGGCGCGGTGTTCGCGCTGTTCACCGCGGGCCTGATGTTCCCGATGACGGTCGCCATCACGCCGCTGTACATCCTCGTGCGCAACCTCGGCCTGATGAACTCGCTGGCGGGCGTCATCGTGCCGCAGATCGCCTTCGCCCTGCCGCTGACGATCATCATCCTGTCGCCCTTCCTCGCGGCCATCCCGAAGGAGCTGCAGGAGGCCGCCTCGATCGACGGGCTCGGCCGCCTCGGGTTCTTCTGGCGCATGGTGCTGCCCCTCGCCGTCCCCGCGGTGGTGACCGTCGGCATCCTGGCGTTCGTCAACAGCTGGAACTCGTACATGCTGCCGCTGTTCATCCTCAACAACGAGGCCGCCTTCACCCTGCCCCTCGGAACGCAGGCGTTCGCCTCTCAGTACTCCGTCGACACCGCGCGCGTGCTCGCATTCACCTCGCTGTCGATGATCCCCGCTCTGCTGTTCTTCAGCGTGTTCGAGCGCCGGATCGTCGGCGGCCTCACCGGCGCCGTGAAGGGCTGACCCATCATGACCATCCACAACACCGACGTCGGCGCTGCCCTCGCCACCGGGGTGTCCCCTCGCGTGCAGGCGCTCGTGGCCGAGATGACCCTCGACGAGAAGCTTGCGCAGCTGGTGGGCTACTGGGTCGACCAGGGCGATGAGGTCGTCGCCCCGCTCTCCGGCGAGAAGGTCACCACCACCGCCTATGCGGATGCCACCGTGCACGGCCTCGGCCACCTCACCCGCGTCTACGGCACCCGACCGGTCGACCCGGTCGAGCGTGCCGAGTGGCTCTGGGGCGAGCAGCGACGGCTCCAGACCGAGACGCGCCTGGGTATCCCCGCCCTCGTGCACGAGGAATGCCTCACGGGCTTCGCGGCCTGGCAGGCGGCGACCTTCCCGACGCCCCTCGCCTGGGGCGCGTCGTTCGATCCGGATGCCGTCGAGCTCATGGCATCCGCCATCGGTCGCTCGATGCGCGAGGTCGGGGTGCACCAGGGCCTCTCGCCCGTGCTCGACGTGGTGCGCGACGCCCGGTGGGGACGCGTCGACGAGTGCATCGCCGAAGATCCGTACGTGGTCGGCACGATCGGCACGGCATACGTGCGCGGACTTCAGGACGCCGGGGTGCACGCCACGCTGAAGCACTTCGCGGGGTACTCCGCCTCGAGGGCCGGGCGCAACCACGCGCCCGTGTCGGCCGGACGCCGCGAGCTGCAGGACGTGTTCCTGCCGCCGTTCGAGATGGCCGTGCGCGACGGCGGCGCACGCAGCGTCATGAACTCGTACACCGAGATCGACGGCGTGCCGGTGGCCTCTTCGCACGAGCTGCTGACCGACCTCCTGCGCCGGCAGTGGGGCTTCGACGGCACCGTCGTGTCGGACTACTTCGCGGTCGAGTTCCTCCGCTCGATGCACGGGATCGCCGCCGACCGCGGCGAGGCCGCTCAGCTCGCGCTCGAGGCGGGCATCGACGTCGAGCTCCCCGGCCCCGACGCCTATCCGTTCCTGGCCGAGCGGGTGGCATCCGGCGCTCTTCCCGAAGCCGTCGTCGACCGCGCCGTCGCTCGCGTGCTCGCCGAGAAGGAGGACCTCGGGCTGCTGGATGCCGACTTCTCCACGCCCCCGCAGCACATCGACCTCGACGACGCCGGGCATCGCGCCCTCGCGCGTCGACTCGCCGAGGAATCGGCCGTGCTGCTGCGCAACGACGGCGTCCTCCCCCTCGCCGCCGGAACGCGGATCGCCGTGATCGGACCGAACGCCGACAGCGCCGAAGCGCTCATGGGCTGCTACTCGTTCGCGAACCACGTGCTCGCGCACCACCCCGGAACCCCGATGGGCTTCGAGATCCCGACGGTCCGCGAGGCCCTCGCCGGGCGGTTCGGCGAGGTCTCCTACACCCGCGGATGCGAGGTGGAGGGGACGGACCTCTCGGGTCTGGATGCCGCGGTGGCCGCCGCGCGCGACGCCGAGGTCGCGATCGTCGTCGTCGGCGACCGGTCCGGACTCTTCGGCCGTGGAACGGTCGGCGAGGGCAACGACGCCGATTCCCTCGAGCTGCCCGGCGTGCAGCGACAGCTCGTCGAGGCGGTCGTCGCGACCGGTACCCCCGTCGTGCTCGTGCTGCTGACCGGGCGGCCCTACGCCCTGGGCTGGGCGCTCGACACCGTCGCGGGACCGGCGGCGGTGCTGCAGGCGTTCTTCCCCGGCGAGGAGGGCGGGCCCGCGCTGGCCGCGCTGCTCGCCGGAGAGGCCACCCCCTCGGGGCGCCTGCCCGTCTCGCTCCCCCGTTCCGCCGGTGCGCAGCCCTACTCCTACCTCCACCCCCTGCTGGGCGGGCCGTCGGGCGTCACGAGCACCGACCCCACCCCCGTGCGCCCGTTCGGATTCGGGTTGTCGTACACGACGTTCGAGAGGGGGGAGCTACGGGTGGACGGAGTCACGGCGACCCACGCGCGCCGCGACGCCGGTGTGCCGGCATCCGGAATCTCCGCCGAGGCGCGCGCCGGCGATGCGTTCACCGTCTCGGCTCGCGTAACGAACACCGGAGCCGTGTGCGGCGCCGACGTCGTGCAGATTTACGCGCATCGTGCTGTTGCGACCGTCACGCGCCCCGTCGCGCAGCTCGTGGCGTACGCGCGTGTGGAACTCGATCCCGGCGAGAGCGCCGACGTGCGCTTCACCGTGCCCGCATCGCGTCTTGCCTACAGCGATCGTGCGCTGCGACGTGTGGTCGAGGCGGGCGAGGTGGAGCTACGGCTCGGGCCGTCGTGCGCGGCGGTCGACGAGTCGGTGACGCTGCGGATCACCGGGCCGGCGTACGAGCTGGGCATCGATGACGCGCGGATCGTCGAGGTGGACGTGCGGAGGGGGTGAGGCCGGGTTCGGCGCGAAACGGAGCACGACGTTTCGCGCCGAACCCGGAAACCCGGCTGCCGGTGACGGTCGCGCAGTCCTCTGTATCAGCTGGTGCGGTCGAGGATGAGTTGCGTCGCTTCGCGGGGGGCGTCCCATTGCGGGAAATGGCCGCACCGTTCGAACCAGTGGAGCGAGGCGTCGGGGAACAGTCGCGTGGCGCGATCGGCCTGTTTCGGCACCGTCACGAGGTCGCGCCGACCCCACCCGATGGTGACCCGGCCGGGTGCCGTGCCTGCGGGGGCGCCCTGTTGCAGCGGGCCTTTCGTGAGAGCGTCCATGGCGTCTCCGACCGAGGGGGAATCGGCCAGTCCGCGCACGTCCGCCAGCACGGTTTCCCGCGAAAGAGCCCAGGGTCGCGTTGACAGCTGCGCCAGGAGCAGCGTCCGCCCGACGGGGTTGCCGAGCAGGGCCGGCAGCGTGCCGCGCAATGCTCGGACCAGCGCGATCGACGGCCGCAGCGTGGCGGCGAAGACGGCACGCTCACGGGGACTCCAGAAGCCGCCGGGGTCCAACGCCACGGTGTCTGCGCCGACTCCCCTCCGCGCGAGCTCGAGCACGATTCGGCCGCCCATCGACTGCCCGACGGTGGAGACCCCATCCAGCCCCTGCTCGCGGATGAAGTCCGCGACGGAGTCGGTCAACGTGGCGATGGAAACGTCACCGGACAGCGGCGGTGTCTGACCGAACCCCGGCAGATCGACGGCGATGACCTCACGGTGCCGGGCCAGGTCGTCGAGGATCGGGGCCCAGGATCGCCAGCCCGCGCCCAAGCCGTGCACCAGCAGCAGCGGGCTGCCCGTCCCTCGTCGAATATGGTTCAGCGTCACACTCGCAACGTTAAGCCGGGCGCCTTCTCGAGTACACGGCGGCCCGGATGATTGCGGCGGTCGGCACGGAGGCGTATAAGCGGGGAGTGCGCGAGCCGATGAAGCTCCGAGATGCGCTCGATCATGCTCGCATCACGGCCGGCGCACAGCGCGTGGTCGACGTCGAGGTGCGGCGAGGCTGACTCTCGGCGCAGCGGAGAACTACCGCTCGAACGTCCAGAACACCCGGACGGATTCTCGGGCCCTCCGGGTGTTCTGGACTCTGGACCGGCCCCGGGCGGGGCGGGGACCTCAGCCGGCGGGACCGCTCAGGACGTCGACGGCGGCGGCGAAACCGACCACGTCCTCGATGATCGTGCCCCGTACGGCCACGGCAGGCAGGTCGTCGGGGGCGGGGCGAAAAGGTCGCCCTGGAACACGGTGAAGCTTGCGCTGCGCCCGGGGGCGATCGCCCCCTCGTCCACTCCGGCAGTCTGCGCCGCAGAGAGCGTGCACGCCGTGAGGGCCTCTGCCCGTGTCAGCCGCTGCGACGGCACCACCGCGCCCATGTCGACCGCGCCCACCCGCCGTCGCATCTCAGCGATCGCGATGATCTCCCGCGGGTCGAAGGGCCCGATGGGCCAGTCGGAACCGATGGCCACGATGGTTCCGGCGTCGAGGAGATCTTCGAGTGCCACAGTGCGGGCGAGTCGAATGTAACACCGGCGATCGCGGTCGTCTCCGGCACTGCCAACGACCCGGCGCCGCGTTAGCGTTGACCCACGCCATCGACGCCGCGAGAGGACCGGATGACGCTGCACGACGAGACCACGCCCCCGGATGCCGCTGCGCTCGCACATCCCGTCTCCGGTGGGGCCGCCTCGAGCTCGCGCCACGAGCGCGCCGTCGGCAACCTCGCTTCGCGTGTCTACCCCGACGGGGACGACGCCCGGGCCGATCCGTGGTCGATCGACCTCGAGCGCATCCAGTTCTCGCCGTACTTCTCGCGACTCTCGGCCGTGACGCAGGTCGTCTCGCCGTCGATGGGCGGGGCCCCGGTGCACAACCGCCTCACCCACACGCTCAAGGTCAGCGCGATCGCCCGTGTCGTCGCCCTGCAGCTGAACACCCGCTCACGCCAGGCCGGAGAGGGCGACGTCTGCAACGCCACCGTCGTCGAGGCCGCGGCCTACGCGCACGACCTCGGGCACCCGCCGTTCGGCCACCTCGGCGAGACCACCCTCGACAGGCTCGCCCGCGACGAGCTGGGCCTCGCCGACGGGTTCGAGGGCAACGCGCAGACCTACCGCATCCTCACCGCGCTCGACGTGGTCGAGAACGCCCCGCGCGGACTCAATCTCACGGCCGCCGTCCGTGCCGCCTCGGCCAAGTACCCGTGGGCTCCGTCGGTCGGCGCGGCCGACATCGAGCGGATCGGCCCGCCCCGTGGCATCCGCCGCTCCCCCGACGGCGCGTACCGCGTGCACAAGTACTCCGCGTACGACATCGACCTCGACGACCTCGCCGAAGCGCGTCAGGGCGTTGATGCCGAGCCACTGCGCCAGAGCATCGAGGGCGCGGTGATGGACCTCGCCGACGACATCGCCTACTCGGTGCACGACGTCGACGACTTCTATCGCGCCGGCATCCTCGACCACGCCCCGATCGCCGCGGAGTTCCGCGGCTGGCTCGACGACGTGCTCGAGTGGCGTTCGCGCGACGATGCCGAGGTGCGCGCGGAGCTCGCCCCCGGAGCCGGTCTCGAGCGCCTGCGCCGCAAGATGCGCCGCGACGACCCCTGGATCGCCGACGATGAGGCCTTCCTCGCCGCGGTCAGCGACGTGGATGCCGAGATGGTCACCGACCTGCTCGCGCGCCCGTTCGACGGGTCGCTGACGGCCGAGCGCCGGCTGGCCGGGTTCACGGATCGGTGGATCCGCCGCTTCCAGGAGTCGGCGCGTCTGCGTCCCCTCGACACTCCCCGCGCCGGGCCCGTCGTGCTCTCGCCCTGGGCCTGGCATCACGTCGAAGTGTTGAAGTTCGTGCACAAGCGGTTCGTGCTCAGCCGCCCCGACCTGGCGATCCAGCAGCGCGGCATGAGCCGCATCCTCGCGCGGTCGGTGCGCGCGCTCGGCGAGTGGCTCGACGACGACCTCGACCGCGCCCGCACGCCGCGGCGCCTCCGCGAGCTCATCGCGCTGGCGCGCGAGCAGTACGCACAGCTGCCCGCCGAGCGCCGCCCGACGGATGCCGAGGCCGAGACCCTCGCGCGCTCGCGCGGCATCGTCGACTACGTCGCGTCGCTGACCGACGCGCAGGCCTTTGCGCTGTCGGAGGCGATCTCGGGCCGCGCCGACCGCCTGTGGGCGCTGGGGCAGCGGCTGTAATCCGGTTCGGGGCGCGTTCGTCCGTTCGGGGCGTGAATTCTCCGCCCCGAACGAGAGGAAGCGCCCCAAACCGCTAGCCGCCGCCGGCGGACGGGTCGCCCCGCCGCTCACCCTCAGGGAATGAGGCGTGCCGCGCGGTACCGCTCGAAGAGCTTCATGAACGCGTCGCGCGTGCGGTGATGCTCGGTGAACCCCGCGAGGCGGCTCTTCGACATGTCGGTCATGACCTCGATGTCGCGCCCGAGATCGGCATCGGTGTGCCACCACGAGGCGACGCGCGTGATGTCGGGTTCGACGAGTCCGTGCTGTTCGACGATCTCGGCCCACACCGGCGCCGCACCGGCCATCTGCTGCTCGAACGGCCGCGGGGCGGTGTCGAATCCCTCCGCCTCGACGCCGAGGTCTGCCGCGATGAGCGGCCACATCCAGCGCCACCGGAAGACGTCGCCGTTCGCGGTGTTGAACGCCTCGTCCGCGCCCTCGGGGTGCGTGGCCGCCCAGACCATCTGGCTCGCCAGCAGGTCGGCGTCGGTGACGTCGGTGAGGCCGTTCCACTGGGTCTCGCTGCCCGGGAAGACGAGCGGCCGGCCCGTGTGGCGGCTGATCGCGGCGGCGACGGCGATCGTGAGCCCCATGTTCATCGCGTTGCCGACGGCATGGCCGAGAACCGTGTGCGAACGGTGCACCGACCACGTGAAGCCCTGACGGCGGGCGGCCGCGAACAGCTCGTCCTCCTGCGCGTAGTAGAAGTTGTCGACGTCGAGTCGCGGCTCGTCCTCGTGGAACGGGGTGTCGGGCATCTCGCCCTGGCCGTACGCCTCGAACGGGCCGAGGTAGTGCTTGAGCCCGGTCATCAGCGCGACGTGTCGCACGGGGGCATCGTCCAGGGCGGCCAGCAGGTCGCGCACCATGCCGCCATTGACGGCGATGTTCTCGGCCTCGGTGTCCTGCCGCGACCACGCCGTGAAGAACACGTGCGTGACGGGCAGGTCGCCCAACGCCGCGCGCAGCGACTCGGGCGAGCGCAGGTCGGCCGACCGCCAGCCGACACCCGGACGCTCCGCACCCGGCCGACGGGAAAGGCCGGTCACCGCCCATCCCTCGTCGGACAGTCGGTCGATCAGCGCGCCGCCGGCGATACCGGTCGCGCCGACCACGAGGGCGTGTGCGGATTCAGTCAAAACGGGGTTCCCATCGGTCGAGGTGAACGAACGGCAACCGTGCGAGGTCGAAGGGTATTCCTCGGCCGGGTTCCGGCCCGGCGACAGGTCCCTCCCCGCACCGGCTGCCACCGCACCCATGTCCCGAAAAGTGCGGGCTGAACACCCCGCAAACCGCACAATCTGGGACACGCCCCCACCGAAATGGGGACGAGCACCCCCGCACCGGATGCCATGGCATCCGCGTCCCGAGAGATGCAGGCCGGGTGACCACACGAAAACGTGCCCCGGACCCTCGGCGGCCCACCGCCGCCCCGGGTCCGGGGCACGATCCGCTCGTCGAGGCGATAGGGAGGCCTCGTCGGGCGGGAGCGCGTCTCGAGAGAGCGGGACGCGCACGTACCGCGTCACCCCGGGGCAGTGCGGCTCCCGGGGCGACGGGTCTTACAGGCCCTGGGCCAGGCGGTAGTACGCCTGGTTCCAGCGCAGTTCGCTCTGGAAACCGCGGACCGTGGTGTCGTCGTCGATCACGACGAGTTCGGTCTTGGCGATCTCCGCGAAGTCGCGGAACACCTCGATGCCCACGGCCGTCGTCATAACGGTGTGGTGGGCGGCGCCGGCGGCGAGCCAGCAGCCGGCCGAGGTCGCGAAGTCGGGGGCGGGCTTCCACACCGCGCGGCCCACGGGGAGCTTCGGCAGGTCGGGCGCGTCGACGTTCTCGACGACGTTGGCCACCAGGCGGAAGCGGTCGCGCATGTCGCTCATCGCGACGACCAGCGCGGGGCCGGCGTCGGCGGTGAAGACCAGGCGCACGGGGTCGTCCTTGCCGCCGATGCCCAGCTCGTGGATCTCGAGGCGCGGCTTCTTCGTGGTCAGCGAGGGCGAGACCTCGAGCATGTGCGCCCCGAGGATGCGCTCGTTGCCGGGGACGAGGTCGTAGGTGTAGTCCTCCATGAGCGAGGCACCGCCGGGCAGGCCCGCGCCCATGACGTTGGCGACGCGCACGAGGATCGCGGTCTTCCAGTCGCCCTCGGCGCCGAAGCCGTACCCCTCGGCCATGAGGCGCTGCACCGCGAGACCGGGCAGCTGCTTCAGCGCGCCGAGGTCTTCGAACGAAGTCGTGAAGGCACCGAAGCCGCCCTCCTCGAGGAACGAGCGCAGGCCCAGCTCGATCGCCGCGCCGTCGCGCAGCGACTGGTGACGCGCGCCGCCGGGGAGCAGCTCGTCGACGACGTCGTAGCTGTCGACGTACTCCTGCACGAGGGCGTCGATGTCGGCATCCGATGCCTTCTCCACAGCCTCGACGAGCTCGTTGACGCCCCAGGTGTTGACCTGCACGCCGAAGCGGAGCTCGGCCTCGGTCTTGTCGCCCTCGGTGACGGCGACGTAGCGCATGTTGTCGCCGAAGCGCGCGAGCTTGAGGGTGCGGGCGGCGGTCCAGCCGGCGGCGGCGCGCTCCCAGTCCTCGATCTGCTGGCGCACGGCGGGGTTCGACACGTGGCCGACGACCGTCTTGCGCGAGACGCCGAGGCGCGTCTGGATGTACCCGAACTCGCGGTCGCCGTGGGCGGCCTGGTTGAGGTTCATGAAGTCGAAGTCGATGTCGTTCCACGGCAGCTCGACGTTGGCCTGCGTGTGCAGGTGCAGCAGCGGCTTCTGCAGGGCGTCGAGGCCGGCGATCCACATCTTCGCCGGGCTGAAGGTGTGCATCCACGCGATGACGCCGATTACGTCGTCGCGGCCGTTGATCTCGAGTGCCATGCGGCGGATGCTGTCGGAGTCCTTCAGCACGGGCTTCCAGACGACCTTCACCGGCAGGCCGTTCAGGCCCTCGACGACGGCCTGCGACTGCTCGGCGACCTGCGTGAGCGTCTCTTCGCCGTAGAGGTTCTGGCTACCGGTGACGAACCAGACCTCGTAGCCGTCGAGGTCGTTCTTGAGGGGAGTGCGGGTCATGACTGTTCCTTTTCGGGTGATCAGAGGGATGCCACGGCGGCGGCCTCGACGGCGAGGCCTGCGCGGTAGCGGTCGAGGTAGGACGAGAAACCGGCCACATCAGCGGGTTCGGGGTCGGCGGTGACGATCGGGGCGGTGGCGAACACCGTCTCGCGCAGCCACTGGTCGAGGTCGCGGCCGGAGTCGTCGGCGACGTACGCGGCCAGCACGGCCATGCCCCACGCCCCGCCCTCCGACGCCGTCTCGGCGACCGCGACGGGGGCGTCGAGGGCGGCGGCGAGGAAGCGCTGGGCGACGCCGGCCGTGCGGAACATGCCGCCGTGCGCATACATCTTGTCGAGCTGCACGCCCTCGCCGTGGAGCACGTCCATGCCGAGCGCGAGGGTGCCGAACACGCCGTACAGCTGCGCGCGCATGAAGTTCGGCAGCGTCAGAAGACTGTCGGGGGTGCGCACGACGAGCGGTCGGCCCTCGTCGAGACCCGCGATGGGCTCGCCCGCGAGGTGGTTGTAGGCCAGCAGTCCGCCGGCGTCGGCCTCGCCGTTCAGCGCCGCGTCGAACAGCGCCGCGTAGGTGGCATCCGGGGTCACCGGGGTGCCGGCGGCGGCGGCGAACGCGGTGAACATGTTCGCCCACGCGGCCAACTCGCTCGCACCGTTGTTGCAGTGCACCATCGCGACCGCGTCACCCGAGGGGGTCGTGACGAGGTCGAGCTCGTGGTGCACCTCGGTGAGCGGGCGTTCGAGCACGACCATCGCGAAGATGCTCGTGCCGGCGCTGACGTTTCCGGTGCGGGGAGCCACGGCGCAGGTCGCGACCATGCCGGTGCCCGCGTCGCCCTCCGGAGGAGCGAACGGGATGCCGGGGCGCAGGGTCCCGCTCGGGTCGAGCAGCGTCGCGCCCTCGTCGGTCAGCGCGCCGGCGGCGGTGCCGGCCACGAGCACGCGCGGCAGCAGGTCGTTCAGCGCGGGCACGCGACCCGCGGCGAGCGCGTCGTAGCGCGCAACGAGCTCGGCGTCGTAGTCGCGGGTGGCGGAGTCGATGGGGAACATGCCCGAGGCATCGCCCACGCCGAGCACCTTCTCGCCGGTGAGCTTCCCGTGCACGTACCCGGCGAGGGTGGTGAGGAAGCGGATCTCGGGCACGTGCGGCTCGGCATCGACGACGGCCTGGTGCAGGTGCGCGATCGACCAGCGCAGCGGAATGTTCACGCCCAGCAGCTCGGTGAGCTCGGCGGCGGCGACACCGGTGTTGGTGTTGCGCCACGTGCGGAAGGGCGCGAGCAGCTCGCCGTCGGCGTCGAAGGCCAGGTAGCCGTGCATCATCGCCGAGACACCCATGGCGGCGTAGCGCTCGGGGGCGACGCCGAAGCGCTGCTGCACGTCGGCGACCAGTGCCGCGTAGGCGGCCTGCAGGCCCGACCACACGGCATCCAGCGAGTAGGTCCAGAGCTTGTCGGCGTAGACGTTCTCCCACTCGTGGGAGCCGGTGGCGAGCACCTCGGCGTCGGGGCCGATCAGGCACGCCTTGATGCGCGTGGAGCCGAGTTCGATGCCGAGGCTGGCGCGGCCGTCGGCGATGGCGGCGACGGATGCCGCGGTGTCGGGGGTCTGCGCGTTCATCGGCGGTCGTCCGTGCTCTGTCCGTAGACGTTCTGGTAGCGGTTGTAGAGGGCGTCGATCTTGTCCTGCGGGATCGGGATGAGCGGACCCGCCTCGCGCGCGATGTGCACGGTGCGGGCGACGTCTTCGAGCATGACGGCGGCCTTCACGGCGTCTTTCGCGTTCGTGCCGATCGTGAAGGGGCCGTGGTTCTGCATGATCACGCCGCGCGAGCGGTGGCCGCGCAGGGTCTCGACGATGCCGCGGCCGATCGAGTCGTCGCCGATGATCGCGAAGGGACCGACGGGGATCGGGCCGCCGAACTCGTCGGCCATCGCGGTGATGACGCACGGGATCTCTTCGCCGCGGGCGGCCCAGGCGACGCCGTAGGTGGAGTGCGTGTGCACCACCCCGCCGACCTCGGGCATGTGGCGGTAGACGTAGGCGTGCGCCGCGGTGTCGCTCGAGGGGCTGCGCTCGGAGCCGGGGGTGCCGGGGATCGCGTTGCCGTCGAGGTCGCAGAGGATCATGTTCTCGGGGGCCAGGTCATCGTACGAGACGCCCGAGGGCTTGATGACGAACAGGTCGGCGCCGGGAACGCGGCCCGAGACGTTGCCGCCGGTCCAGACGATGAGGTTGTAGCGCACGAGCTCGGCGTGCAGTTTCGCGACGTCGGCGCGGACGGCGTCGATCGCCTCCTGCACCTCGGGTGCGAACGTGGCGGCAGCGGACACGCGTGTCTCCTTCGACGGGGTCGGGTGGGGCCGGATTCGATGTTACCGGTAACATCGCGTCTTCGCGAGAGGCGGATGCCGGTGGCCCGGCGCGCGGCAGGGCAGCGACGTCGGTGCGGAACTCCGGAGATCCGCGCCGCCGGTTCCGGTCGACCGCTGACGTCGCAGGGCTGCGGCAGCCGGGCCGGTGAGTTCTTCCGGAGTTCGGCCCGGGGTGCGGCCCCTCAGCGCGGCGGAGCCGTGGAAGCGCGCACCACCAGCACCGGTTCGGCCGGGGGTGCCGAGGCGTCGCCCAGCACGGCCGCGACCGCATGCGCGGCCTCGCCCTCGACGTCGAGGCGCACGGTCGTGAGCGCGGGGGTGTAGAACGCGGCATCCGGATTGTCGTCGAATCCCGTGATCGAGACATCGGACGGCACCGCGAGCCCTCGGGCGGTGAGCCCTCCGATGAGACCGAGGGCCATCTGGTCGTTCGCGACGGCGACGGCCGTGACCCCCTCGCGAACGCGGGCGGCGACGGCGTCGGAGAGCGCGAAGCCGGATGCCGCGCTCCAGTCCCCCTCTGCGCGATCGACCAGCTCGAGGTCGAGGCGGGCGACGGCATCCGCGACCCCCGCCGTGCGGGCGAGGGATTCGCGCCAGTCGGAGGGGCCGGCGACCTCGATCATCCGACGGTGTCCGAGGGCGGCGAGGTGGTCGACGACGAGCGCGGCCGCATCGCGCTGGCGGGCCCCGGACTCGCCGTACAGCGGCACGATCGGCACGTCGAACCCGTGCAGGGCGGTGGCGCCGTGGGCGGCGACCAGCACGATCCCATCGACCCCCTGATCGAGCAGGTGGCGCACCGCGGCGTCGATGTCGGCCGGGTCGTCGGAGTCGGTGTACGCGGTGGAGATCCACCGACCCCGCGCCCGCGCGGCCCGTTCGAGGGCGGCGATGCCGGCGGCGGGCCCGTGCAGGACGGCGTCGGATGCCACGACCCCGACCGTGCGCGTGAGGCTCGTGCCCAACGCGCGAGCGGCGTTGTTGACCCGGTAGTCGAGGGCGGCGACCGCGTCGAGAACCCGCTCACGGGTCGCGTCGCGGATGCCGGGATACCCGTTCAGCACACGAGAGACGGTCTGCGTCGAGACGCCCGCGGCGACGGCGACCTCGCGCACGCCGATGCGCTTGCCCCCGACCTCGCCGCTCATGGTGACTCACAGTAGCGGGGCGCAACCCCCTCGCCGCACGCCGCCCTCGCGGGGTGCCATGTGGGCATGACCGCGGACACCGGCATCCCCCGTCTCCCTCGAGCGCCCATCGCGCGAGCCCTCGGCGCGCTGCTCGACGGCGCCTTCGCGGCGATTCGCCTTCTGCGCGCTCCCCGCCCGATCCATTCGCGCGGCGTCGTGTACGAGGGAAGGATCCGCTGGATTCCGGATGCCGTGCCCGCCGACGTGTCGTGGATCGACGACGCCCCGACCGCTGCCATTCCCGTCGTCGCCCGACTGTCGCGCTCGATCAGCCTGCCCGCGCCGCTGCCCGACGTCATCGGCCTCGCGCTGCGGGTCACCCACGACGGGCGTCCGGTCGACATCGAACTGGCGTCGACGGGGTGGGGGATCCCTTCACGCTTCTTCCTCGCGATGCACCGACGCGCCGAGCATGCGCGGTTCGGCACCCTGCTGCCGTACCGGGGCCGACGTGGCGCCGTGCTGCTCGGGGCGCGCACGCGGTCGGGTCGGCCCCGGGCGACCGACCCCCGCGGCCTCGCCTCCGCGACCGAGACGTCACAGGACGCCACCGCCGAGTGGACGCTCACCCTGGGCCATGCGTCTGCGGTGGGGAGGTGGCATCCGTTCGGTGTCGTTGAGTTGACGGTGTCGCCCGACCAGGACGACGCTGGACTGCGGTTCGACGCCGTGCGCCGGCCCCTGCCGGGAACGCGCGCGTACGCGTGGGTCCGGGCGGCGCGTCAACCGTCGTACGAACGGGTGCAGGCAGACGGGACGCCGCTCCGGATGCCGTGAGCGACCCGATCAGCCCGATGCCGCGGGTACGTACCGCGGGATCCCCCCGCTGTCTCCGTCGCGCACCCAGGTCATGCCCTCGGCCTCGAGGAGATCGTCGTGGACGTCGGCGGCGAGATCGATCTCGATCTCGCGGTCGAACGAGGGGGCGTGGAGGCGGATGCACGTCATACGCCGACGCTGCATCCGGCGCGGCCCGTCCGCGAGAAGGTTGACAGGGAGCGCTCCCGCAGAGAGTCCGCCGACGTCCCCCTTACAAGACGCCGACGGACCCGCCTCTACTTTGGCCTATGACTGCGCTGTGTCACTACTCCGTCGCGCGCAGAGCCGCGACGACGTCGTACCGCTCGCGGATCTCCGGGCGGTGGTCGGGTGCCACGGCACGCGTCGTCGCGACGGTCCAGTCGACGGGAGCGCCTGCGAGCACCCCGGCCGCCTGGCGCGCCGCGCCCAGCGCGACGTACTCCCCCGCGGCCGGAACGACGATCTCGGCGTCGAACACCTGCGCGGCGATGCGGGCCACACCCTCGTTCGCCGCGGCACCGCCGATGAGCAGCACGCGGCGCACCTCGACGCCCTGCGCCTGGATCGCCTCGAGGCCGACGGCGAGACCGCTCAACATGCCCTCGATCGCGGCCCGCGCGAGGGACGGGCGGGTGGTGGATGCCAGGGTCAGGCCGGTCAGCGACGCTTGCGCGTGCGGGAGGTTGGGCGTGCGTTCGCCTTCGAACCACGGCACGAGCACCACGCCGCCGGCACCGGGCTCGGCCTCCAGGGCCAGGGCGCCCAGCTCGTCGTGCGAGACCCCGAGCAGTCCCGCGAAGGCGTCGAGCACGCGGGCTGCGTTGAGGGTCGCCACGAGCGGCAGGAAGCGTCCGGTGGCGTCGGCGAAGCCGGCGACCGTGCCCGTCGTGTCGCGGGTGGGCGCGTCGGCGACGGCGAACACCGTGCCGGAGGTGCCGAGCGAGACGACGACGTCGCCCACGCCCGCACCGAGGCCGAGGGCCGCTCCCGCGTTGTCTCCCGCGCCGGGGCCGACGAGGGCGCCGCCGGGCAGCGTCCCGGCGCTCTCCCACGGGCCGAGCACGCGCGGCAGCACGGCATCGTGTCCGAGGGCACGGCGCAACAGGTCGAGGTCATAGCCGTCGGCGCCCCAGTAGGCCGTGCCCGAGGCGTCGGAGCGGTCGGTGACGAGCTCCTCGAGCACGGCGGTGCCGGGACCGAACCCGCGCAGGCGCCAGGTGAGCCAGTCGTGGGGCAGGGCGACGGCGGCGACGCGGGCGGCGTTGTCGGGCTCGGCGTCGCGCAACCAGCGGAGCTTGGTGGCGGTGAAGGAGGCAACCGGCACGACTCCCATCCGCTCGGCGTAGGCCTCGGCGCCCACCTCGTCGATGAGGTCGCGCGCGGCCTGCGCCGACCGGGTGTCGTTCCAGAGCAGGGCGTCGCGGATCACCGCACCCTCGGCGTCGAGCACGACCATGCCGTGCTGCTGCCCCGCGATCGACA
Organism: Microbacterium sp. che218; assembly: GCF_040436305.1. Lineage (NCBI taxonomy): Bacteria > Bacillati > Actinomycetota > Actinomycetes > Micrococcales > Microbacteriaceae > Microbacterium > Microbacterium sp. che218. Next base: position 2,863,160 of record NZ_AP031501.1, on the reverse strand, counting down.
CCGCGGCGACGTCGTCGAGACCGCCGGCCTGGGCGATGGCATCCTGCAGCGCGCTCCACCAGGCCTCGGGATCGACCGACGTGCCGGCGGGATGCGACGCGCGCCCCTCGCGCACGACCTTCCCCGTCTCGGCGTCGACGACGACGACCTTGCACGACTGCGTCGACGAGTCGACTCCCATGACGAGCGCCATGCTCACTCCTCTTGCTCTCGCCGCAGCAGTGCGGCATCCCGTTCAGTGTCCACGACACGCCGTCTCGCACGAGCGCGTTGCGGCATGTCTTGGACACTCGACGGAAAGAGGGCCCGGATGCCGTGGCATCCGGACCCCTTCCGACTCAGCGCGCGCCGAGCAGGTGCTCGGTGGCGAGCTGCTGCAGGCGCACGAAGCCGAAGCCCTTGCCGCCGAGGTACGCGTCGGTGTCGAAGTCCTCGTAGGCCGAGCGGTCGGCGAGGAAGTCGTCGTAGGTCTCGCCCTCGTTCAGCGTGGGCTGCGAGAGCTCGGCGACCTTGGCGGCCTCGAGCGCCTCCTGCACCTCGGGGTCGGCGCGGAAGGCCGCGGCGCGCTCCTTGAGCAGCAGGTAGGTGTTCATGTTGGCCGAGACCGAGTCCCAGACGCCGGTCTCGTCTTCGGTGCGCGAGGGCTTGTAGTCGAAGTGTCGGGGGCCGTCGTAGGCGGGCACGCCGCCGGGGCCGCCGTTCTCGAGCAGGTCGACGAGGGCGAATGCGTTGTGCAGGTCGCCGTGACCGAAGACGAGGTCCTGGTCGTACTTGATGCCGCGCTGACCGTTGAGGTCGATGTGGAAGAGCTTGCCGTGGTACAGCGCCTGGGCGATGCCGGCGGCGAAGTTCAGACCCGCCATCTGCTCGTGGCCGACCTCGGGGTTCAGGCCCACGAGCTCGGGGCGCTCGAGCGAGTCGATGAACGCGATCGCGTGGCCGAGCGTCGGCAGCAGGATGTCGCCGCGGGGCTCGTTGGGCTTGGGCTCGATGGCGAAGCGGATGTCGTAGCCCTTGTCGGTGACGTAGTCGCCGAGCAGGTTGACGGCCTCGCGGTAGCGCTCGAGCGCCTGGCGGATGTCCTTCGCGGAGTCGTACTCGGCGCCCTCGCGGCCGCCCCACATGACGAAGGTCTTGGCGCCGAGCTCGGCGGCGAGGTCGAGGTTGCGCAGCACCTTGCGCAGCGCGAAACGACGCACCTGACGGTCGTTCGAGGTGAAGCCGCCGTCCTTGAAGACGGGGGCCGAGAAGAGGTTGGTGGTCACCATCGGCGTGATGATGCCGGTGTCGTTCATCGCGCCCTTGAGGCGGTCGATCTGCTTCTGACGCTCGGCGTCGGTGGAGCCGAAGGCGAAGAGGTCGTCGTCGTGGAAGGTCAGGCCGTAGGCGCCGAGCTCGGCGAGCTTCTCGACGGCGTGGACGACGTCGAGGGGCTCACGCGTGGGGCCGCCGAAGGGGTCGGTGCCGTTGTAGCCGACGGTCCAGAGACCGAACGAGAACTTGTCGTCGCGGGTGGGGGTGGGCATTCCTGCTCCTTCGCATGGACGCACGAGCGCGCGGTGGCGCACAGCGGGTTTGTTGGTGATCACAACATATATCCCGGATGCCGCGGCGTCCACCCCCTCTCACCGCTTCGGCCGACATATACTGGGATATATAGCGAAGGGGGCTTCCCATGGCACTCACCAGTGTCGACCTCGACCCACGACTCATCGAACGCGCGCGGATCCTCACCGGAGAACCCTCGAATCGCGCGGTCCTCGACCTCGCCCTCCGCCGTCTCATCGCTTCCAAGCAGAAGGACGCGATGATCGCCGGAATCGCCGGACTGACAGACCTCGAGGCCGGGCTCGATTCGCCTGTCGCTCGGACGTCGTGACGGACTACCTCGTCGACAACTCGGTCTGGGCGCGCTTGGCCTCAGGCGACCCGGCCATTCGCGACCGCCTGGAACGCATCGCCCGATCCCCTTCCGACCTGTTCGTGACGTGCCCGCCGCAGGTGGTGGAGTTCTGCCACAGCGCCCGCTCGCCCGAGGAGCACGCGCACTACCTCGAGCAGATCTCGCTGGGATTCCCTCTCGAACGGGCACCGGACGAGACGCTCGCCGTCGGCATCCAGTCCGCACTCTGGAACGCCGGCCTCGTGCGTGCCGCGGGCACCGTCGACATCCTGATCGCGGCGTACGCCATCGCGAACGACGCGACCGTCCTCAGCGCCGATCGCGACTTCGAACACATCGCCGCGGTAAGCGATCTGGCGTACGAATACGTCGCGCAGACGAACTGAGTCACGCTCGGATCACCGCCGAAGAGCGGCGTCGACCACGTCGAAGACCCGCGGATCCCACGTCAGCGCGCGCTCCCACGGCAGGCCGAACCCGTCGGCGAAGAAGATGCTGTGCACGTGGTCGGGAAAGGAATGCCGATCGACGCGGGGAACGACGGCCGCGGGCACGTCGTCGGCGCGACCGCTGCGCAGGGACACGAGCCCGTCGTGCGGCCAGAGCTGCGTGGGCTCGGTGGCGGCGGCGAAGTACCCCGCCCCGATCGCCGTGACCGCGACGTCGTCGAGCACTCCGGCCTGCGCCTCGTTCCAGGTGCGCAGGAACCGCCGCGACACCTGCTCGGCGGCCCCTTGGGAGTTCGCGGCGGCATAGGCCCGCGCCTGATCGAGGATCGTCGTGGTGGCCGGGTCGCCGTGCGCGTCGGCATCGGTGATGTCGCCCGCGACGGCGTCGCCGAGGACCGCGCCGTCCCAGGGCGTGCCGAGGGTCACGAGGTGATCCACCCGCGGGCCCACCCCGGCCAGCTCCCGGATCGCGGCCCGCGAGAACAGACCGCCCATGGAGTGCGCGACGAGATCGACACTCGAGACGGCGTACTCGGCGGAGAGCCAGCGGAGGAATGCGGCGAGCGCCACGCCCGCGCCATCGACCGCGCCGACGGCGTTGATGGTCAGCTCGGCGGGCAGCACGACCGGGACGTCGCCGAAGCCCTGCCACCCGGCATCCGCCTCGACCGTCCCCGCGCCGATGCGGGCGGGAGCGGTGAACACCTGTCGCCCGGCCGCACGGTAGTGCTCGCGGAGGGCGGTGAGCGTGTTGCCTGCCGCGAGCCCCGAAGCGGCACCCCGGTCGGTGTCGGTGAACGGGGTGACGGCGGCGCCGCCGGAGACGAGAACGAGGGCATCGGCCACGGCAACTCCTCAGAGGGTCGGATGCCGCTCAGGTTAGGGCACACCCCCGACATCACGGGCGTGGGTCAGCGGCGCGAGCGTCTCCGCCGGATCGTGTCGGCGGCGACGCCGATCGTCAGGCCCACAGCCGCACCCAGCAACACGCCGAGTGCGAGATTGTCGAAGCCGAACACTCCCGCTGCGGCGCCCACGGGCAAGCCGAAGACGATGCCGAGAGCAATCGGGTTCACGGCGGACGATCTGTCGGGATCGGGGGGGAGCCATGTCGTCACGGTACCGACGAGGCGTTCCGTGCCGCCTCCCCCGCAGGGGGGATCAGGCCGGGAGCGCGTCCTCGATCGCGGCGACGACCTCGGGGGCGTCGGGCAGCGTCCGCGGGCTGAAGCGGGTCACCCGACCGTCGGGGGCGACGACGAACTTCTCGAAGTTCCACGAGATGCGGCCGGTCTTGCCCTCGGCATCCGGAGTCGTCGTGAGTTCCTTGTACAGGGGGTGGGCGCTGCGTCCGTTGATCTTCACCTTCTCCGACATCGGGAATGTCACGCCCCACGTCGCGGAGCAGTACTCGGCGATCTTGTCCTCGTCGCTGAGCTCCTGCAGGAACTGGTTGCTGGGGAAGCCGATCACCGTGAAACCGCGGTCGGCGTACTTCTTGTGCAGTGCCTCGAGTGCCTCGTACTGCGGGGCGAGACCGCATCGCGAGGCGACGTTCACCACGAGGGCGGCCTTGCCGTCGGTCAGCTCGCCGAAGGTCGTCTGCTCGCCGCGGATGGTCGTGATGGGGATGCCGGAAAGGTCCATGCTCCGATCCTGGCACCAGGCGGTTGTGGTCGGGGTGGGAATCGCTCCCGCCGTGGCACAGTGGTCGGATGGTCACCGCGGGAAGCCGGGGCGATGGCATGCGCCGCGCCAATCTGGCCCTCGTGCTGCGCACCGTGCACCGTGAGGGACCGCGCTCGCGCGCCGCGCTGACCGAGGCGACGGGCCTGAACCGCTCGACCATCGCCGACCTCGTGGGCGAATTGCAGCGCGCGGGACTCGTCGTCGAGCGGGCATCCGAGGCGCAGGGCCGGGTCGGCCGCCCCTCCCCCATCGTCGAGCCCGACCCGCGCGTCGTCGCGATCGCCGTGAACCCCGAGGTCGACGCGCTCGACATCGGAGCGGTCGCCCTGGACGGGTCGATCGTCGCGCGCGAACGCCTCGATCAGTCGACGCTGCTCACGCCCGAGCGCACGGCCGAGCTCGTCGGCATCCGCCTCGATTCCTGGCGCCGCGGGCCGCTCGCCGACTCCCGTCTCATCGGCGTGGGGGTCGCCGTCCCCGGTCCGGTGCGCGCCTCCGACGGGCTTGTACGCGAAGCCCCGCACCTCGGGTGGATCGACGCCGCCCTGGCCGGTCTGATGACGGGTGCCACGGGCCTGCCCACCCACGTCGCCAACGACGCGGCGCTGGGTGCCGTGGCCGAGCACCTGTTCGGAGCCGCACGCGGCGCGCACGACGTCGTCTACCTCAACGGCGGTGCGAGCGGTATCGGCGGGGCGGTGATCGTCGGGGGGATGCCGCTGGGCGGGGCGGGCGGCTACGCCGGGGAGTTCGGGCAGAACAGACCCGGCATCGCCGATCCCGACGACCGTCGCGCGCCCGAGGGGGTGCTCGAAGACGAGGTCAGCCGATCGCTGCTGCTGCGCGCGCTCGGCATCGACGGCGCCGACGACGCGACCCTCGCGGCGGCGCTCACCCGCAGCAACGATGCAGCGGTGCGGGCGGAGACCGATCGACAGCGCCGGATCCTCGCCACCGCCCTCGCCAACGCCGCGAACGTGATGAACCCCGCGGTCATCGTGCTGGGCGGGTTCCTCGCCATCCTCGGCGACCTCGACCTGCCCGGTCTCGACGCCGCGGTGCGCGCGCAGACCATCCCCGCGTGCGCGGAGGGTCTGCGACTGGCCGCCGCCGCGCTCGGCGAGAACCGTCTGCTGGTTGGCGCGGCCGAGGCCGTGTTCGAGGCCGCGCTCTTCCCGGCCCGCTGAGCGCGGAACACATCCCGAAACCCTCCGCCCGGGCCCCGACGTCGGAGGTCCGGGGCAGGATGGGTGAGCGACGACGCGAGGAGAACCGATGATCGAGACACGTTCCGCCGGAGCCACCTGGTCGGGCAACCACCAGTACCGTGCCCGCGAGGTGCTGCTGCCCACCGGGCCCGACGATCTGGCCGAGGTCGTGGCATCCGCCGATCATCTCCGCGTGCAGGCGACCCGCCACACGTTCAACGACGTCGCCGACAGCGAGGCCACCCTCGTGTCGCTCGAGAAGATGCCCACGCGCATCGACATCTCCGGCGACCGGGTGCGCGTCGAGGGGCTCCTGACCTTCGCCCAGCTGGCTCCCGTGCTCGAAGCCGAGGGTCGGGCGCTGCACAACCTCGGTTCACTCCCCCACATCTCCGTGGCCGGCGCGACGGCGACCGGCACCCACGGTTCGGGGGTCCGCAACGGCAATCTCTCGAGCGCCGTGACGGGCGTCGAGCTGATGGATGCCGAGGGCCGCACGCACCGCATCGACGACACCCACCCGTGGTTCGGCGCCGCCGCCCTCAGCATCGGCGCCCTGGGCGTGGTGACCGCCCTCGAGCTGCGCACCGAGCCGACCTACTCCGTCACGCAGCAGGCGTACACCGGGGTCGCCTGGGCCGACATCATCGCCGACCCGATCGCCGTGCTCGGCGGCTCACGCAGCGTCAGCATCTTCACGACCTGGGGAGACCCCGCGCACGACCTGGTCTGGGCCAAGAGCGACACGGGCTCGCCGACCTGGGTCGAAGAGCTCGGCGGCACCGCCGCCGGCGACGAGATCCACCTCGGCAGCATCCGCACCGTCGACAACACGACGCCGCGCGGAACCTCCGGCCCGTGGCACACGCGCCTGCCGCACTTCCGCGCCGACGCTCTCCCCAGCGACGGCGACGAGATCCAGTCGGAGTACTTCGTTCCGCTGACCTCGGCGACCGAGGCCCTCGCGGCCGTGCGCGAGATCGCCCCGGGCTTCGCCGAGCACCTCCTGGTGACCGAGCTGCGCACGGTCGCCGCCGACGAGCTGTGGCTGAGCCCCGCCTTTCAGCGCGACGTCCTCGCGATCCACTTCACGTGGCGCAACGACACCGCGGGGGTGCTGTCGGCCCTTCCGCACATCGAGTCCGCCCTCGCGCCGTTCGACGCGCGGCCGCACTGGGGCAAGGCGTTCACCATGCCCGGCGAGCGGATCCTCGCGACGCTGGCGCGCGCGCACGATTTCGACGCGGTCGCCCGCGAGGCCGACCCGCGCGGCGTCTTCCGCAACGCCTACCTGCGGCGCATCTTCGGCGACTGAGTGGCCGGTGGCTTCGACAGGCTCAGCCACCTTTCGCGTGGTCGGAGGCCCGGCCCAGGTCCCTGAGCCTCACCCAGGTCCCTGAGCGTGTCGAAGGGACCGGAACCCGCGTACCGCCCAGGTCCCTGAGCCTGTCGAAGGGACCGGAGCCCTCGCCTCGGGAACACCTCACCACGAGACGGCGCCGCCCACCGCGGCGCCGCCTCACGGCATCCGGGATCAGCGGCTGGAGTAGCCGCCGTCGATGGGGAGCGAGACGCCCGAGATCATTCCCGCGCCGTCGCCGAGAAGGAACACGATCGGGGCCGCGATGTCGTCTTCGGTGGCCCACTTGTGCAGCGGCATGGCCTCGAGGAAGGGGCCCTCGATGTCGGGACGCCCCCAGTACCAAGCCGACATCGGGGTCATGACGACCGTGGGGTTCACGCTGTTGACGCGGATGCCGTAGCCGCCGAGCTCGAGGGCGGAGACCCGCGTGATGTTGTCGAGGGCGGCCTTCGACGATCCGTACGAGATGTGACCCGAGAGGGCGACGAGGCTCGCCTGGCTCGAGACGTTGACGATCGCCCCGCCCTTGCCGACGCGGATCATCTCGCGCGAGGCGTACTTGGTGACCAGAAGCGAGCCGCGGGCGTTGATGCGCATGACCTTGTCGAAGACGTCGATGTCGGTGTCCATCGGGGTCGCGATCTCGCCGCCCCAGCCGCCGCAGTTGACGACGCCGTAGATGTCGCGACCCTCGATGGCCGCGCGGATCTCGTCTTCGGATTCGAGGTCGAACACGACGGGCTCGGCGCCGGTCTCGGCGCTGATCGCAGCGACGCTGTCGGCGTCGCGGCCGGCGGCGAGGACCGTCGCGCCGGCGGCGACGAGGTGACGAACGGTCGCCCCGCCGATGCCGCCACCGGCTCCGGTGACGAGGATGGCGCGGTCGGTGAATTCGGTCATGGGTGGGCTCTTTCGCGGGTCCGGGAGTCGAGGACGACGGCAGTGTCGTCGGGGCCCATGATAACCACAGAATCACGCGGATGACTTCGGTGTCATGACGAATTGATCACGGACCTTGACACCGGTGTCACGGTGGGCTTACCGTAACCGGAGTTCGACCGGTGGACACCCCCGCCGGACCCGCTTCATCGACGCAGCACTCCGCCGTGGTGCGTCGCCTGGAAGGACCACACCGCTGTGACCCACACCTCGGAGAACGACGCGACGACCGCCGCCGCGACCGTGCACCTCGACGACCTCGTCGCCCGTGCACGGCAGCTCGCGGCGCCGGGTGAGCGACGCATCCTGGGCGTGGCCGGCACCCCCGGCGCGGGCAAGTCGACCGTGAGCGACGCCCTGCTCGCGGCCCTCGGCGACGACGCGGTGCTCGTGGGCATGGACGGCTTCCACCTGGCCAACGACGAGCTCGTGCGCCTCGGTCGCCGCGACCGCAAGGGCGCTCCCGACACCTTCGACGTCGAGGGCTACATCGCCCTGCTCGATCGCATCCGCGCCGGACACGAGGTCTACGCCCCGCGCTTCGACCGCACCCTCGAGGAGTCGATCGGCTCGGCGGTGCTCGTCCCCGCGGGAGTCCCGCTCGTTATCACCGAGGGCAACTACCTGCTCCACGACGAGTTCGGATGGGATGCCGTCGCCTCCCGCCTCGACGAGGTGTGGTTCCTCGACATCGACTCGCACGCGCGCCGGGAGCGCCTCGTCGCGCGCCGCCTCTCCCACGACCACCCCTACGACGAAGCCGTCGCCTGGGTCCGCGAGGTCGACGAGCGCAACGCCCTCGTCGTCGAGCGCGGGCGCGAGCGCGCCGACCTCGTCGTCACCGTCTCCGACGCCGCCGCCGGCGGCGTCGGCCACCACGAAGGAGCTTCTTCATGAGCACCACCACGGCCACGCCCGTGCTGCAGGCGCGGGGTCTCTCGCGGCAGTTCGGGTCCGTCCGCGCCCTGCACAACGTCGACTTCGAGGTCTACCCCGGAGAGGTCACCGCCCTCATCGGCGACAACGGCGCCGGCAAATCGACCCTCGTGAAGGCCCTCTCGGGCAACCTCGCGATCGATGAGGGCGAGATCCTCTTCGACGGCAAGCCCATCGACATGTCGAACCCCCAGGTCGCATCCGGCCTCGGCATCGAGACGGTCTACCAGGACCTCGCGCTCGCCCCTCACCTCGACCCGGTGCAGAACATGTACCTCGGTCGCGAGATCCGCCGCCCCGGCCTCGCCGGCGCGCTCGGCTTCATGAAGACCAAGGACATGGCGAAGGCCTCCCGCGACGCGTTCGACGAACTCGGCGCCACCGTCCGCAGCCTCACCTCCCCCGTCGGTGAGATGTCGGGCGGTCAGCGCCAGGCCATCGCGATCGCGCGTGCCGTGCACTGGGCCTCGCGAGTGGTGTTCCTCGACGAACCGACCGCTGCGCTCGGCGTGCGTCAGACCAAGAACGTGCTCGAGACCATCCGGCGCGTGCGCGACAAGGGCATCGCCGTGGTCTTCATCTCGCACTCGATGCCACACGTCATCGACGTCAGCGACCGCATCCAAGTGCTCCGCCTGGGCACCCGCGTCGCGAACATCAACGCCAAAGACACCTCCATGGAAGAGCTCGTCGGACTCATGACCGGCGCCGTCACGAAGGACGACCAGAAGTGAGCACCAAGACTCCTCCCACCGAGACCGTCGCCATCGGCACGTTCGATGACAACCAGAAGGTCCACCCCGTCCGCGCCATCCTGCGGACGCAGGCCTTCCAGATCCTGCTGGTGCTGCTGGCGATCATCATCGTCTTCAGCATCATCGCGCCCGAGTCGTTCGCGCAGTGGTCGAACTTCCGCCTCATCATCCAGAACGCGTCGATCCTCGCGGTGCTCGCGGTCGGCATGACCTACGTGATCATCACGGCCGGCATCGACCTCTCGGTCGGCTCCGTCCTCGTCTTCTCCGGCGTCGTGTCGGCGCTGACGATGCGCGCCCTCGGCGGCGAAGGCTGGGGGGTCGCCACCGTCGGCATCATCGTCGCCGTCTTGAGCGGCGTGTGCTGGGGGCTTCTGAACGGCTTCCTCATCGCCAAGGCGAAGATCCCGCCGCTGATCGTCACGCTGGGCTCGCTCGGCATGGCGCTCGGTCTCGCGCAGATCCTCACCGGCGGCGTCGACGTGCGCGACGTGCCCACCGTGCTGACCGTCTCGATCGGCTACGGCAACGTCTTCGGCACCGTCCCGATCATCAGCGTCATCGCCCTCGTGGTCGTCGTGATCGGCGCGATCGTGCTGCACTACACGAAGTTCGGCCTTTACACGCTGGCCGTCGGATCGAGTGAGATCGCCGCCCGCCGGGTCGGTGTGAAGGTCGACGCCCAGCTGATCAAGATCTACACGATCTCCGGTGCCCTTGCCGGGCTCGGCGGCATCCTCTCGCTCTCGCAGTTCTCGACCACCGCGATCGCGGGGCAGTCGCAGACCAACCTGAACGTCATCGCGGCCGTCGTGATCGGAGGCACCTCGCTCTTCGGCGGCGTCGGCACGATCATGGGCACCGTCGTGGGCCTGTTCATCCCCGCGGTGCTGCAGAACGGCTTCGTCATCACCGGCGTGCAGCCCTTCTGGCAGCAGGTCGCGGTGGGCGCGGTGCTGATCACGGCGGTCTACGTCGACCAGGTGCGCCGCACCGCCGCCACCCGCGGCAACTCCCAGGGCCTCTGGCGCAAATTCCTCAGCGGAGGTCGGCGCGGCTGAGCCGCGGCGGCATCCATTCCCTCTCCATCCCTTACCAACCCGACAGCAGTACTCGAAACAAGAACGGTGATCACAATGAAGTGGAACAACAAGGCGACCGCGCTGGCGGTCTTCGGTGTGGCGGCGACCCTCACCCTCGCGGGCTGCTCGGGCGGCTCGGCCTCCGGCGGCGCGTCCGGCGGATCCGACGGCGGCTACAAGATCGCGTTCGTGCAGGGCGTCGCCGGAGATGAGTTCTACATCTCCATGCAGTGCGGCATCCAGGCCGAGGCAGAAAAAGAGGGCGCCACCGTCACCACGCAGGGTCCCGAGAAGTTCGACCCGACCCTGCAGAAGCCCATCGTCGACGCCGTCGTCGCCTCCAAGCCCGATGCTCTGCTGATCGCGCCGACCGATGTGTCGGCCATGCAGGCGCCCATCGCGGCGGCCGAGGCCGCCGGCATCAAGGTCGTCCTCGTCGACACCACCCTCGAGGACCCCTCGGGTGCGGTCTCGCAGATCTCGTCCGACAACGAAGGCGGCGGCGCAGCCGCGTTCGAGGCGATCCAGAAGGCCAACCCCAACGGCGGCAAGGTGCTCGTCGTCTCGACCGACCCGGGTGTGTCGACGACCGACGCGCGTGCCCAGGGCTTCGAAGACGCCGTCGCTAAGGACAGCAAGTTCAGCTCCGTGGGCGTGCAGTACTCGCACAACGAGCCCTCCACCGCCGCCGAGATCGTCACCGCGGCTCTGCAGAAGGACCCCGACATCGTGGGTATCTTCGCCGCCAACCTGTTCGCCGCCGAGGGTTCCGCCACGGGTGTGCAGCAGGCCGGCAAGCAGGGTCAGGTCACGATCGTCGGCTTCGACGCGGGCCCCGCCCAGGTCAAGGCCCTCGAAGCCGGCACCGTGCAGGCCCTCGTCGCACAGGAGCCCGCCACCATCGGCCAGGACGGCGTGCAGCAGGCCATCGCCGCCCTCAAGGGCGAGCCCACCGAAGCCAAGATCCAGACCGGCTTCACGATCCTGACGAAGGACAACATCGACACCGACGGCAAGGACGCGGTGTACAAGTCGTCCTGCTGATCGACACCGGATGCCGGGAACTCGCCGTTGCGCGGGGTCCCGGCATCCGCCCCTCCCGCCCGGGGCTTCGACAGGCTCAGCCACCGGGCTCGCGCAACGCAAGGTCCCTGAGCCCGGAGGCTCGCGCAACGCAAGGTCCCTGAGCCTGTCGAAGGGCCGGGACCACCTGCCCCCTCCCGCCCGGGGGCTTCGACAGGCTCAGCCACCGGGCTCGCCCACCGTCAAGTTCCTGAGCCCGGAGGCTCGCGCAACGCAGGTCCCTGAGCTTGTCGAAGGGACCGGGACCACCTCCCCCCTCCCGCCCGGAGGCTTCGACAGGCTCAGCCACCGGGCTCGCGCAACGCAAGGTCCCTGAGCCCGGAGGCTCGCGCAACGCAGGTCCCTGAGCCTGTCGAAGGGCCGGGGCCACCTGCCCCCTCCCGCCCGGGGGCTTCGACAGGCTCAGCCACCGGGCTCGCCCACCGCCAGGTCCACCCGCCCCTCTCTCCACGAACCACGGAGCCCCGCATGACCGACCTCACCGCCGCCGCCCTCCCCTCCCTCGCGGCGAACGTCTCCGTTCCGACGTACGACAGGTCGGCCGTGCGCTCGCGCATCGTGCACTTCGGTGTGGGCGGCTTCCACCGGGCGCACGAGGCCATGTACCTCGACCGCCTGCTCGAAGCCGGCCACACCGAGTGGGGTCTGTGCGGAGTCGGGGTCCTGTCGTTCGACGCGGCCATGCGCGATGCGCTCGCCGCGCAAGACGACCTCTACACGCTCGTCACCACCGCCCCCGACGGCACCTCCGCGGCGCGCGTCGTGGGCTCGATCGTCGAGTACCTCTTCGTGCCCGACGACCCCGAGGCGGTCGTCGCCAAGCTCGCCGACCCCGACACCGCGATCGTCTCGCTCACCATCACCGAGGGCGGGTACGGCATCGACGATGCCACCGGCGACTACGCCCCGCGCGACGAAGCGACCCTGGCCGACCTCGACGGAGCGACCCCTCCGCGCAGCGTCATGGGCCTGCTCACCGAGGCTCTGCGCCGACGCCGGGATGCCGGCATCCCCGCCTTCGCCGTCATGTCGTGCGACAACATCCAGCGCAACGGACACGTCGCCCGCGCCGCCCTGCTCGGTTTCGCAGAGCGGCGCGACGCCGCGCTGTCGGGCTGGATCGCCGAGAACGTGTCGTTCCCGAACTCGATGGTCGACCGCATCACCCCCGTGACCACCGACGAGACGCGCGACGCGATCGCCTCGGAGTTCGGCATCCGCGACCGCTGGCCGGTGCGCAGCGAGTCGTTCGAGCAGTGGGTGCTCGAAGACGCCTTCCCCGCCGGCCGTCCGCCGTTCGACGAGGTCGGGGTGCAGCTCGTCGACGACGTCGAGCCCTACGAGCTGATGAAGCTGCGCCTGCTCAACGCCTCGCACCAGGCGATGAGTTACCTCGGCATCCTCTCGGGCGCGCACTACGTGCACGAGGTGTGCACCGACCCGCTGTTCATCGACTTCCTGCAGGGCTACATGCACGAGGAGGCGATCCCGACGCTGCGTGCGGTCCCGGGGATCGACCTCGACGCGTACTGCGACCAGCTCATCGCCCGTTTCGGCAGCGAGGCGATCCGCGACACCCTTGCGCGTCAGGTCGTCGACGGCTCGGACCGCCTGCCGAAGTTCCTGCTGCCCGTCGTGCGCGAGCAGCTCGCCTCGGGCGGACGCATCGACCACGCGGCCCTCGTGCTCGCGGGTTGGAGCGTCTTCCTCGAGGGGCGGACCGAGTCGGGCGAGGAGACCCCCGCGGTCGACAGCCGTCTCGACGAGCTGCGCGCGATCGTCGCGGACGATCCCGCGGCCCTGCTCGATTACGCACCGGTCTTCGGCGACCTCGGGCAGAACCCGCGCCTGCGCGACGCCTACCTGGCGGCGCGCGCGTCGCTGGCCGAGCGCGGCGCCCGCGGCGCGATCGCCGAGGTCAACGGCGCGTGAGTCCCGCGAATGCAGGTGGCTGAGCCTGTCGAAGCCACCGGCACCCGCGCACCGCCGGCCCCTTCGACAAGCTCAGGGACCTCCGACGTGCTCAGGGACCTTCGTCTCCTCAGAGATTCCGCAACCATCCGGCGATCCCATCGTGGAAGCGCTCGGTCTCCTGGTTGGCCTCGTTGCAGTGTCCGGTGGCGTCGAACGCCAGGAGCTCGGCATCCGGATGCCGTTCGACATAGGCGACCGAACCCGAGAACGGCACCACCGGGTCGACCCTGCTGTGCACGATGAGGGTCGGGATGCCGGGGCCCGGTCGCTGCGGCCCGACCCAGGTCAGCGCGCGGGCGTCGACGGCCTCGACGAGGCCGAGGGCGCGGGCCCCCACGGGGCTGCCGAGCACGCGCATCGAGGCGGCCGCCACGGTGCGCGGCAGGTGAGCGGATGCCACGGCGTTCTCGACGATGCGCGTCCAGTCCAGCGCCGGGGCCACGAGCACGAGCCCGACAAGGGCGTCGCGATGGGCCGACTGTTCCGCCGCGAGCATCGCGATGGTGCCGCCCATCGACCAGGCCACGAGCACGATCTCGCGCGCTCCGCGTTCGACCGCGTAGGCGATGGCGTCGTCGACGTCGCGCCACTCGCGCGTACCGAGCGTCGAGGGCAGGGTGTCGGCGGGGGCGCACTCCTCGTCGCCGGCGTACGAGACGACGAGCGACATCCACCCGGCGTCCACGGTCGCCGGCGCCGACCGCAGCGCACCGTTGCGGCTCGAGCGCAGGCCGTGCACGTGAATGGTCCACCGGCCGTCGGCCGTGGCCTCGTCGCCGATCTCCCACGCCTCGGCCACCCCGCCGCGGCGGAGCGGAATCGACACGTGCCGGGTGGGCCCGACGTCTTCGGGGGCGCCGATGTTCTGCGAGGTCCACGCGGCGATCACCTCGCCGTCGGCCAGACCCGAGGGACGTTCGAGCACCGTGCGCACCACGCGGTCGCCGTCGGTGCGGACCACCTCGCCGACCCTCAGGTGCGACCCGTCGTCGAGCCGCAGACCGTAGGTGCCCGGCTGCAGACTGTCTGCCGTGGCGGGGACCGAGACGGTGTCACCCTCGATGAAGGCGGGCGAGAACACCTTCGGCGCGCGCGGTGCGATCAGCCTTCGCGCGACGTACCCGGCGAGGGCGGTGTGCGCGAGGGCGACCGTCGCGACGGTCGCGCCGGCGCCGATGGCGAGCGAACGGATCATGAGCGGGCTCCCGAGGTCTGACGGGTGAGGTGGGCGTCGACGTCGTCGAGCAGGGCGCGCTGATGCCCCGCGAGCGGCGTCGAGGTGGCGATGGCGGCGTCTTCGATCGCGACCCGCAGAGCGTGCAGCCGCGTGTCGGCGACCGCATCGGCGGCGAGCCCCGGCGGCACGGTCACACCGCGTTCACGGGCGACCTCGTCGACACGCGCGAGCAACGTCTCGCCACGTCGGTGGATCGCGGTGGTGGTCCTCGAGGCCACGAAGATCCCGACCACGAACGAGACGACACCGAGGTAGAACAGCGGGTCGAACAGGGCACTGACGACGGCGTTCGGGGCGAAGAAGCGCGTGAGGGTCAGATCGGCGATCTCGCTGACGCATCCCAGCACGATCCCCACGGCACCGATGCGGAAGAACACCCGCGTGCGCGGCAGCGACACCCCCGCCGACGCGCACAGCAGCGCCCCGACGAAGGCGATCCCGGCCATGTGCACCACGCCGTAGAACCAGGCGCCGGTCGAGGTGGCGGCGGCCTCTTCGAGGAAGAGGAACGACGACGCGGGCCTGTCGGGCATGGCGGCGAAGAAGACGACGACGAACACGGCGCCGAGCACGATCGGCACACGCCACCGCAGGGTGCGCACGCTCGCGGTCACCGGGGCGGTGCCCGCCTGAACGCCGAGCCACAGCGCGACCATCGTCAAGGCGTTCTGCACCAGCTTCAGCACGTTCGTGCCTCCGAGTGCACCGTCGAGCACGTCGAGCGGCACCACCGTGCCCTGGGTGAGCAGGGCCACCACCCCGACCGCGGCGGCGAGCCAGGCGATGCGTGCCCGCGGCTGCTGCCAGGCGACCCGCGCTCGTAGGACCACGACGAGAAGCAACCCCGCGAGCGCCGCGTCGATGAGCAGCACCGTCACCACGACGACTCGGCCACCCTCGGCGAGGCGTAAAGCAGGCGCGCGATGCGGTGGGCGACGTGCTCCGCGACGAGTTCCGCCTCGTATTCCGGCGTCGTGAGGCCGGGAGCGGCGTGGGGCGACGCCGCGGAGCGCTCGTGCAGCGCCCCCGAACAGTGCGCGTCGTCGAGGAGATGCCCCAGTTCGTGCGAGGCGGCGAACTGGCTGTAGACGGTGGCATCCGAGGCCCGCACGTGGATGCTGCCCTCGCGCCGATCGGCGAAGTACGCCAGGAACCCGGTCATCGTGCCCCAGTGCGCCGTGTCTACCTCGGGCACGATGCTCAAGCGGATCTCGAGGGCCTTCTCGACCGCCGCGACGACGTCGTCGAAGGTCATCCCCGGGGTCAGCGCGGCGCGGCGGAATGCCACGTCTCCGCGCTCACGCACTCGAGCGAGTATCTCGTCCGATTCGTTCACGACCGTTCCCCCTTGCGTCCGCTCACGTCGCGGGCGGCCTGCCGCGCAGCGACCGGGCGATGGCGCGCAGCGCGTCGGGGGACATCTCTCCGAGGGCGCGGAACTGGATGCTGCTGGCTCCGGCCTCGCGCATCGCTTCGCGCAGTTCGAGCTCCGCCTCGGTGCGATCGGTGACCGCCTCGTCGGTGTGGTCGATGAGGTACTCGACCGGCACGTCCGCCCAGTCGGTGATGGCCTTCAGCACTTCCTCATCGAGCACGACCGTGTTGCTCGTCGCCGCGAGCAGCGCCCGCGCGCTCTCGGCGAAGGCGGGATCGACGCCGTCGAGGTGGGCGGTGAGATCGGCCTCGCGAGAACCGTGACTCGCGATGAGACGTCGCACGCGAGCGGCGACCGGCGCTGTCTGCACCCGCATCTCGACGCGGGGAGCGGCTTCGGGATTCGCCAACTCCTCGGGCGATACCCCGAGGGCCGCGGCGAGCGCCTCGAGATCGTTCGTGTTGTACGGCAGCGAGAAGCCGGCGCGCGACTGGTAGTAGCTCTTGGTCATGCCGGCGCGCGTCAGAAGCTCGCCCACCGTGAGGCCCTTCGCCTGACGGAGGCGATCCACATTCGCCACCACTCGGCGGGAGTACCGCGAGGGCGGTCCGACGGCGCCGCGACCCACGTGTCGATCCTAAACGTCACCCGCCGCGAGCGAGTGCTCGTATTTACGAACATGCGCCGGGTGCTATTTACGAATCGCTGTGCTTGTATGGAACAGACCGCGAGCGGGGAGCCGTGGGGGAAACCCCGCTCGCGCGTATCGGATGCGTCTCGCACTCCGGTCGTCGGCGGCGGGTGCGGCGCCATTGGGGGGCGCCGCGCCCGCTCGCCCCCGGGGTTCGTGGTCCCCGGGCGTTTCGTCACGCGATGCGCCGCTCTCCCGGCCGGATCACGCGCCACCACCGGTGCCCGTATCCGTCGAGGGTGACGTCGAATCCGCCGTCGACGAGTTCTTCGGCGCCGGCCGCGTCGTCGAGGAGGTTCACGACGCTCCAGCCCTCGGCATCCGCCCCCTCGATCGACAGGCGGAACGCCCGGCCGTCGGGAGCGAGATTGTGCGCTGCGACGAGCATTCCGAGTTCGCTGGTGACCGAGTGAGCGAGCACGCAGGAGTGAGGCTGATCCACGATCCCGAGCTCGCCCCACCCGATCTCGGGAGAGGCGCGGTAGTGCCGCACGAGGTTCTGCACGAACCGGAGCATCGAGTCGGGATCGTGCCGCTGCTGCGCGACGTTGACGTGCTGCGGGCCGAAGCCGCCCGGGACGATGTCGGCCACGAGATCGTCGGAGGCGGAGAAGCCCGCATCGCCGTCCCCGGTCCACTGCATGGGTGAGCGCACCGCGGCGCGACTGCCCTCGATCGTGGGGTTCTCGCCCATGCCGATCTCTTCGCCGTAGTACAGCACCGGCGCGCCCGGGAGCGAGAACATCAGGCTGTAGACCAGGCGGATGCGGCGGGCGTCCCCCTCCAGCATCGACGGCAGGCGGCGGGTGATCCCCCGACCGTGGATGCGCTGGCCCTCCTCCGGCGCGAAGGCGGCGAAGACCTCGTCGCGCTCGGATGCGCTCAGCTGATCGAGGGTCAGCTCGTCATGATTCCGGACGAAATTTCCCCACTGATTGCCGCGGGCGGTCTTAGGGCGCGACTCGAGAGCCTCGCGCAGCGGCGTCGCGTCGTGCCGCGCGAGCGCCAGATACAACCGCTGGTTCGCGACGAAGTCGAACTGCATGGTGAGCTCGTCCCCGTCCGCGTCGCCGAAGAAGCGCATCTGCTCGTCGTAGGGCAGGTTCACCTCGCCGAGCATCATCGCGTGACCGCGGCGACGCGAGACGTACCCCCGCAGTTCGCGGAGGAACTCGTGCTCCGGACCGTCGTCACCGTCGATGAGGAACGGCACGGCATCCACGCGGAAGCCGTCGATGCCGAGCTCGAGCCAGAAGCCGATGGCCTTCGCGATCTCTTCCCGCACCTCGGGGTGATCGGTGGCGAGGTCGGGCTGGTGCCGGTAGAAGGAGTGCTTGTAGTACTGCCCCGCGGTCTCGTCGAAGAACCAGACGCCGTCTTCGACATCGGGGAACATGCTGGCGGGCGCGTCGGCGGGCACCTCGTCGCGCCACTGGTAGAAGTGACGGTACCGGCTGTCGGGGCTCGTGCGGGCGTCCTGGAACCAGGGGTGCTGGTCAGAGGTGTGGTTCACCACCAGGTCGACGATCACCCGCATCCCACGATCGTGGGCGGTGCGCAGCACCTCCACCATGTCGCCGAGCGAACCGTAGCGGGGATCGACGCCGTAGTAGTCCGAGATGTCGTACCCGTTGTCGCGCTGCGGTGACGGATAGAAGGGAGCGAGCCACAGGCACGTGACGCCGAGCTCGGCGAGGTGGTCGAGTCGCTGCGCGAGACCGCGGAGGTCGCCCACACCGTCACCGTCCGCGTCGAGGTACGTCTTGACGTCGAGGTTGTAGAAGACGGCGGTCTTCCACCACAGGTCGCTGGTGTCGGTGAGCCTCACAACGTCACCCCCGTCCGGGCGGCGGGGTGGCGCGGAACGTTCGGGAAGGTCGTCATCGGAGCCCTCTTCTCGGGAGCGGTGGCGTCTGTCCTTCCTGTTCCTATCGGGCGCACCTGGACGATCGCGCACTCTTGCCCCCGCCGCGACGATGTGCGTCCCCCTGCGGCGCAGAGGTCCCTGAGCCTGTCGAAGGTCCCTGAGCTTGTCGAAGGTCCCTGAGCTTATCGAAGGTCCCTGAGCTTGTCGAAGGGACCGGCGGCTTCGACGAGCTCAGCAACCTCGGACGACGAGCAGGATCAGAGCCCGCAGGACTCCCGCTCGACGAGCGAGACGTCGATGACGGTGACCTCGTCGAGCCCCAGGCCCGCGTCGGGCTCGAGGCGCGCGAACACCCGCTCGGCCGCGAGCGCGCCGATGCGGCGCGGGTCCTGGTCGATGACGGTGACCGAGGGGGTCAGCGTGTCGGCCATCGGGAAGTCGCCGAACCCGACGAACGGCATCGGGGCGCCGCGCAGCACGTGGGCGAGCGCCATCGACGAGCGCGCGTTTGCCGAGAACAGGGCCGTGGGCGGTTCGGCGAGAGCCCGGAGTTCTTCGAGGGCGGATGCCGCTGACTCCCGGCTCGACACCTCCGAGGCGACGAGCTCTTCGTCGACCTCGATGCCCGCCTCGCGAAGCGCCCGTCGCCAGCCCTCCACGCGCTTGGTCTCGGTCGACAGGTGGACCATGTCGCCGAGGTAGGCGATGCGGCGGTGCCCGTGCGCGATGAGATGGCTCGTCGCCAGGTGGGCACCGGCTTCGTCGTTCTCGGTGAAGGTGTCGGTGTGCAGACCCGCGGGGGCGCGGTCGACGAAGACGATGGGGGTGTGTCCGCGCCAGCGCTCGAGCCACGAGTGATCGGTGCCCACCGGGGCGATGACGAGGCCCGTCAGCTGTCGACCAAGCAGCGATTCGAGCGCCGGCCTCTCGTCATCCGGATCTTCGCCGAGGCTCGTGACGAGCGTCGAGAGGCCGTGGCTGCGGGCGGTGTCTTCGACGGCACGGGCGATCGCGGCGAAGAAGGGGTCGACCACGTCGGGCACGGCGACGCCGATCACCGAGGCGCGCCCCGCGCGGAAGGTGGTCGCGAGTGCGTTGGGCACGTAGTTCAGCTCGCGCATCGCGGTCTCGACCAGCGCGCGCGTGTCGGGGAGCACGTGGGGGTCGTCGTTGAAGACGCGCGACACCGTCTTGGTGCTGACGCCCGCGCGCAGGGCGACATCGCGCATGGTCGTCACGAGGCACCTCCGAGGTGAATGGGCGGGACGGGTTCGAATCGCCACCCTATCCGTCGGCCTGCGTGCCCCCGTGTCGGCGCGGCCTCGCGCGGCGAGGGGCGCCCCGCCCGCGCGGCGGCGTACCGACCCTCCCCCGCGTGCACCCGCGGAGGGATCGACCGCCGCGCGGGCGAGGTCATCTCAGCGCCCGTCGACGGCGTCGGCGAGCTCGCGCAGACGCGGCAGGGCACGACCCGAGAGCAGCTCCTCGCGACGGGCGGCGTCGATCGAGAGGCTGTCCTTCCAGAGCGATCGACCGGCCATGGCACCCGAGGCGCCGTTCGCGACGGCGGTGCGCACCTGCTCGATGAAGGTCTCGTGGTCGACGCCGGCCGACAGCACGGCCCACGGCACGCCCTGAGCGGCCTCGGTCACCCGGGCGCTCGCCTCGGCGGAGCCGGGGTACTGCAGCTTGAGGATCTTCGAGCCGCACGCCACGGCGAGGGCGGCGCCGTCGATGACCAGGTCGGCGAACTTCGCCTTGTACTCCTCGTCGCTCTCGTCCTCGAGCTGGTAGGTCAGCAGCTCGACGATGAGCAGCAGCCCCTCGTCCTCGCACGCCTGCACCAGGTCGCGGATCTCGTGGGCGACGCGGGAGTCGGCATCCTGCTTGTCGGGGCGGGTGTACCAGAGCATCTTGGCGACGTCGGCTCCCTGCTCGCGGATCGAGTGCGGGGTGGCTCCGGGAACGTAACGCGTGTACTTGAGGCCGTCGACGGTCTCGGCACCCGAGGCGTCGAGGCCGACGACGAGGGCGGTGTCGCGGGCGAGCACACCGTCGTCGACGATCTGGGGCAGCGCGACCTCGGGGTCGAGCAGGATGGCCGGCGCGTGGTTGGCGAGGTGGCGCACGAGGTCGGCCTTCACCTCGGCGAGCTCGTCGCGCGAAATCGCATCGGACCCGTGGGGGGCGTCCTTGATGGCGGCCTTCATGCCGTTGCGCTGGTCCGCGGCGACGATGAGCATGTGACCGTCGGGGGTACTGATCGACTGGAGCGCGCGGCGCTCGATCGTGGTGAGTGCGTTCATGATCTCTCTTCTCTGGGGTCTTCTCGCGCCGATGGGCGCGGGCGGTCTGTTCGCGCGTGGTCGGCGCGGGGATCTTCAGGACGGGGCGGATGCCGAGACGAGGCGCCGCGCCATGTCGGCGGCTCCCCACGCGACGTCCTGCTCGCGGGTGGACAGGGACGGATCGGGAAGCACTTCGGCGCGCGCGCGGCGGACGCTCGCCATGCCCGCCCAGCCGCCGGTGAGGGTGGAGCGGGTCGCCGGCGCGACCTCGCGGTCCATGGCCTCGATGAGGGCGGCGACCTCGTCGTTGCTGTGCCGCAGCACTGCGCCGAAGATCTCCGCGGGCGACGCCTCGGTGTGAAGGGTCAGGCGCAGCAAGCCGTCGTCGTTGCGCGCGCCAGTGACCTCGATCGCCCCGGCGGGCAGTTCGCCCTCGTACGGCAGAGCCATGACGGCGGCGTCGAGGGCGTCGCGCCCTGCGCGGTCGCTGATGCCGGCGGCGTGCAGCGCGCGACGCAGCAGCAGCCCGGTCTTCACCCCGGCGACCAGCACGTGCTTGCCGGGGACGACGTGGCGCACCTCGTTGATGAGGGCGTCGGCGAGGCGCTGCCGCGCCGCGAAGCCGAGGGGCTCGTCGAGCACGCGCAGCAGCACCTCGGCGGTGCCGAGCGAGACGTGGTAACCGTCGGCGTCGAGCGTGCCGTTGGCCTGCGCGGCGACGAGGTGGTCGTGGCCGGCGACGGTGAGCGCGGCCCCCGCGAGTCGCGGGCCGAAGGCGTCGGATGCCGTGCCCCAGGGCAGACCGCCTCCGCGCAGCGGCGGCAGCAGGTCGGCGTCGACGCCCAGCGCGTCGAGCATCGCGGGCCAGGCGGCGCCGGAGTCCTGGTCGAGGAGGCCGGTGCGCGAGGCGAGCGAGAGCTCGAGGGCGACGTCGCCGCCGAGAGCCGCGACCACGAACTCCGGCAGGTCGAGCCAGCGCAGACCCGCGAGCGAGGTCCCCTGGTCGCGCAGCCAGGCGAGCTTCGCGACGCTCACCTGCGCACCGAGCGGCAATCCCGTGCGTCCGGCGAACTCGGTGCGCACGGCATCCGGGAATTCCTCGATCTGCTCCCACCCACGTGGGTCGAACCACGCGAAGCCGGGGGCGACGGCGCGACCGGCGGCGTCGATGAGGATCCCGGTCTCGCCCATGCCCGCGACGGCGAGGGACGTCAGCGGCGCGGCGGTCAGCGGCGCGAGCTGGGCGTCGACGAGTCCGACGAGCGAGCGCACGGTCGCGAGCAAGTCGTCGGCGTCGATGTCGGTCGTTCCGCCCTCGCCCACGCGCCACGGGGTGGGCACCTGGGCGCTCGCGATCTCGGTGCCGCGGTCGTCGATGACGAGCATCTTCACGCCCGTGCTGCCGAGGTCGATCCCCCCGTGCAGGCGCACGCCGGCGTCCGCAGAGGCGTCGGCGGGGGCGGATGCCGTGACACCGGTGTCTTGCATGAGCGGCCGTCCTTTCCGGAACTTCTTCGAGTCCCGGAATTTCAAGCATGACACCGGTGACTTGCTACGTCTATGGTGGGGGTATGCCGTCGCCGTGTCAAATACCCGATTCGCTCGCCGTCGTCGTCGCCGGACCCGCCGGCAGCGGCAAGAGCACCCTGGGCCGCGCGATCGCCGCCGAGCTCGGCGCCGCGCTCGTCGACCTCGACAGCGTGACGACTCCCCTGCTCGACGCCCTCCCCGCCGACGCGCTGGGCGGGCACTGGCTCACCTCGCCTTTCGCGGCCGAGATCCGCGCCGGCCGGTACGCGGCGCTGCGTGCGAGTGCGGCCGACGTGCTCTCGACCGCGGGCCGCGTCGTCGTGGTGGCGCCCTTCAGCGCCGAGCTCGCCGGGGGCGACGAATGGCAGGCGCTGCGCGATGCGTTCTTCCCCACCGAACCCGTCGTCGTGCACGTCGACGGAGACCCCTCCGTGCTGGCCGCCCGCCGAGCCGACCGCGCCGCCGCCCGCGACGCGCACCGCCCCGACACCCCCGCCGTGGCTCCGGCGATCGAGGTGCTGGGGGTCGACGCCGAACTGTCGACCACGCAGCAACTCGCGCGCGTGCTGCCCGCGCTGGGGCTGCGGCGTCCGGTGCCCGCTGACGCCGAGATCTTCTCGCGCGAGTTCGACGCCGTGCTCTTCGACCTCGACGGCACGCTCGTCGACTCCACGGCATCCGTCGTGCGCTCCTGGCGCCGCTTCGCCGAGCACTTCGACGTGTCGATGGAGGCACTGCACGCCAACCACGGCCAGCCCGCGCGCACGCTCGTCGGGGTGCTCCTGCCCGCCGACCGGCATGCCGAAGCGCTGGCGCACGTCACCGATCTCGAGGTGACCGATGCCGTGGGCCTGCAGCCCATCCGCGGCGCCGACGTCTTCTTCGACGCCGTCCCCGCCGACCGCCGCGCGATCGTCACCTCGGGATCCGTTTCGATCGCGACGGCGCGCTTGGCCGCCGCCGGCTACGCGGAGCCGGCGGTGTTCGTGACGGTCGACGACGTGGTCCACGGCAAGCCCGACCCCGAGCCGTTCCTGCTGGCGGCCGAGCGGCTCGGCTTCTCACCGGACCGCTGCCTCGTCGTCGAAGACGCCCCCGCCGGCATCGCCGCCGCGCGCGCCGCCGGCTGCGCCGTGATCGCCCTCACCGGCACGACCGCCGAAGAGGAGTTGACCGCCGACCTCGTCGTCGACGGGCTGGATGCCGTGCGGCTCGAGGTCACGGCGTCCGGCGCGCTGCGATTGAGTCCCGCCTGACGTGCCCCCTTGCGCGAGTCGCCGGAGCCGGCGGCTTCGGGCTCTCCGGAAGCGGCGGATCTCGGCGACTCGCGCGCCGGTCGCGCGTGAGCGTCAGCCGATCGGCACCGGCATCCGCTCGACGTCGTAGCTCAGCGTCGACGACTCGCCCGTGGCCTCGTCGAGCAGCTCGACCTCCCAGCGGTCGGCGAACTGTCCGACGCCGGCGATCATCGGGATCGTGCCCGAGATGAGCGCGATACCCTCCGCACGCTCGCCCCGCTCCGCGAGGACGTCGAGCCAGTACCGCGGCGAGAGGAGCTCGCCCACACGGCCGTCCTGGATGAGGGTCCGCTCGGCGCCCACCCACGCCCGGAGGCGGAGGTCGTCGACGCGATCGCCCAGCGACGACAGGCGCCAGGCGCGACGGCCGAGCATGTCCGGACCGGCGTTCTTGCTCCACGCGACGCCGTGCACCTCGAGGGCGCGGTCGGTGTGGTCGCACGCGACGGTGAGCAGCACATCGTCTTCGGTCGGGCCGGCGACGACGATGCCCCACTCGGCCTCTCCCGACGTGCGCTCGTGCTGCGCCTCGACGATCTCGCCCTGCCGGGCGAGGTACGACGACACGGGGTAGAGCGACGGGGTCGTGGTGGGTGCGGGGACCCCCAGCTCCGCGAGTTCCTCGATGTGATGACGGACGGCGGCCTGATCGCGGCCCGCGTAGCCGGCGTTGTACAGGTGCTGCACGTCGACGGAGACGAGGGTGCCCTCGCCGATGATCTCGAATTCCAGAGCGGTCACGTCGCCTCTTTCCTTTGTTACGACGCGGGAAAATCTCGCCGTATCGGTTGCGTATACGCCTTGTATACAGCAAGTATGGGGCAAATGAAAACGCGACGATGCGTCTCGCCGACACCAGATGGGACACCCATGACGAACGTTCGAAACGCCGCCCCGGGCGGCCGGGAGCACAAGCGCTCGCTCGCCAAGGCCTACACGGCCAGCCTCACCGGCACCGCACTGGAGTGGTACGACTTCGCCGTCTACTCCGCGGCCGCGGCCGTCGTCTTCCCCGTGCTGTTCTTCCCCGAGAGCGACCCCCTGACGGGCGCGCTGCTCGCCTTCTCGACCTACGCGGTGGGGTACCTCTCGCGCCCGGTCGGTGGAATCGTTTTCGGCCGCCTCGGCGACAAGATCGGCCGCAAGAAGATCCTCGTCATCACCCTCATGCTCGTGGGCGTGGCGACCTTCCTCATCGGCGTTCTCCCCACCTACGACACCGTGGGGCCGCTCGCCGCCGTCATCCTCGTGCTCCTGCGCTTCGCGCAGGGCGTCGGCGTGGGCGGGGAGTGGGGCGGCGCCGTGCTGCTGTCGAGCGAGTTCGGAACACCGCAACGGCGAGGCTTCTGGGCGTCCGCGGCGCAGGTCGGCCCGCCCGCGGGAAACCTCCTCGCCAACGGCGTGCTCGCCGTCCTGACGCTCATGCTGACTGATGACCAGTTCCTGGCCTGGGGATGGCGCGTCGCGTTCCTGCTGTCGGCCGTCCTCGTGGCCTTCGGCCTGTGGATCCGCCTCGCCCTCGAGGACACCCCCATCTTCCGCGCCATCGAGCAGTCGGGAGACCGCCCGGAAGCCCCCATCAAGGACGTGTTCCGCCTCGAGGGTCGCGGGCTGCTCGCCGCCATCCTGTGCCGCCTCGCACCCGACATCCTCTACGCGATGTTCACGGTGTTCACCCTGACCTACGGCCTCACCCAGCTCGGCATGGACCGCTCGCAGGTGCTGACCGCGACGCTGATCGGTTCGGCGTTCCAGCTCGCCCTGATCCCCCTGGCCGGGTGGCTCAGCGACCTCGTCAACCGTCGCCTGCTCTACGCGATCGCGGCCGTCGCCGCAGCCGCCTGGCCCTTCGTGTTCTTCCTCATGATCGGCGGCGGCTCGCAACCTCTCTTCATCCTGGGCGTCGTCGTGGGTCTCGCGATCCATTCCTTCATGTACGGCCCGCAGGCCGCCTTCATCACCGAACAGTTCAGCCCCCGGCTGCGCTACACGGGGTCGTCGCTCGCGTACACGATCGCCGGCGTCTTCGGCGGCGCCTTGGCGCCGGTCATCTTCACCGCGCTGCTCAGCGCGACGGGCAGCTGGGTCGCGCCGGCGATCTACCTCGCCGTGGCTGCGGTGCTGACGATCGTCGGAATTCTTCTCGGCCGCAACCCGCAGCACGCGGAGGACGAGGAGTACCTCGGAGTGCTGGCCGACTCGCGGGTCGAGTCCTAGGACCCGGTCAGGATCGTCCGGAGGGTGATGCTCAGGTGGTCGTCGATGGCCTTCTCGGCGGCCGCCTGGTCACCCGCCCGCAGCGCGTCGACGATCGCTCCGTGCTCGTGCGTCACGGCGTTCCAGCGCGAGGGACCGATGCCGAGCGCGGAGATGCCGACCCGCACCTGGCGCTCGCGGAGAGCCGCGTAGCTGCGGGACAGGAGCGAGTTCCCCGCCGCGTCGACGAGAGCCTGATGGAAGCGCCGGTCCAGTTCGATGCACTCGCGCGCCTGCTCGAACGTCAACCGGTCGAGCCCGTCGGTCACCGCCTCCTGACGCCGCATGATCTCGGCGAGGGTCTCGTGCGGAGAGACCCGCTGGAAGAGGGCGCGCTGCACCGCGAATCGTTCGATGAGGCCGCGCATCTCCATCAGCTCGGCGGTCTCACGCGGAGTGAGGGCGGCGACGCGGGCGCCGCGACGCGGCTCCAGGTGGACGAGGCCCTCCGACGCCAGAATCAGCAGAGCCTCGCGAACGGGGGTGCGCGAGACGCCCACCTCGTCCGCGACGTCCTGCTCGTTGATGAACCCGCCCTCGACAGCGGGGTCGGTGAGCAGCGAGCGAAGATGACCGAGGGCGCGATCGCGACCCGACGGCAGCACGACTGAAGGCATACGACAGGTATACAACACGGGGACACCCGTACGAAGGAGACATTCATGCGCATCGCCCTGGCTCAGGTCGTCGCCGGTTCCGACCCCGTCGAGAACCTCGCACTCATCGCCCGAGAAACCGCGCGCGCCGCCGTCGACGGTGCCGAACTCGTGGTCTTCCCCGAGGCCGTCATGTGCCGGTTCGCCGGCCCCGATCTCTCCGCGGTGGCGGAACCCGCCGACGGGAAGTGGGCCGCCGAGGTCCGCCGCATCGCCCGGGAAGCGGGTGTCACCGTGGTCGTCGGCATGTTCACACCCGCCGCGACCCCGGGTCGGGTGCGCAACACCCTCCTCGTCGCCGGCGATGCCGAGACCGGTTACGACAAGATCCACCTCTACGATGCGTTCGGGTACCGGGAGTCGGATGCCGTGGAGCCCGGCATCCGTCCCATCACTTTCGATCTCAACGGCGTGCGCATCGGACTGACCACCTGCTACGACGTGCGCTTCCCCGAACTCTTCCGGGCCCTGGCCGCCGAGGGCGCCGACCTCATCCTCGTGTGCGCCTCGTGGGGGTCGGGTCCCGGCAAGCGCGAGCACTGGGAGCTGCTCACCCGCGCACGGGCGCTCGACACCACGACCGTGGTCGTCGCCGTGGGCCAGGCAGACCCCCTCACGATCGGTCGCGAAGACGGAATCGGCGCACCCACGGGGATCGGCTACAGCGGTGTCATCGCCGCCGACGGGACCGACCTCGTGCGCCTGCGCGACGCCCCCGAGACGCTGGTCGTCGACGTCTCGGACGCACTTGCTGCGATGCCGGCTGTGCGCGCGAAGCTGCCGGTCCTCGCCAACGGCGACCGCGTCTGAGGCGAAGCCGCTGCACCCGAGGCGTCCCGCTGCTACCGCGTCGCGCGCTCCAGCAGCTCCAGCACGTGCACGTACGTCTCGCCCGTCGCCTTCGTCATGCCCAGCTCGCAGGTGCGGTTGCACGACGCGAAGGCATCGGCGCCGAGCCCGGCGACCTCGGCCGCCTCGGGGGCCGTCGCCGCCTCGGTGAGTTCCGGATGCAGCATGCCCCGGTCCCCCGCGTAGGCGCAGCAGCCCCACGCGTCGGGCACGCGCACCTTCGAGGCGACGGCCTCGCCCAGCGCGCGCAGGGCCGGGTCGATGCCCAGCTGCGTCGACGAGCACGTCGGGTGCAGAGCCAGCAGCTCGGCCACCGGCGTGGGCTCGAGGTGCGGAAGCAGAGCGGATGCTGCGAAGGCCACGGCATCCACCACCTTCACTCCCTCGTCGCGCAGGGTCGCCGCGAATCCCTCGGTGCAGCTGGACGCATCGCAGACGACGGGGAGCTCTCCCCCGCGCGACGCCGCGGACACCGCCGCGCGGACGCGAGCCGACATCGTGGCGTGCCCCTTCGCGTACCCCTTCGACGACCAGGGCGTGCCGCAGCACAGCGCATCGATCCCCTCGGGCACGATCGCCGAGACCCCCGCCCGCTCGAGCAGCCGCGCGAACGCCGCTGTCGCGCCGATGCCGCCGGAGGAGGCGGGTCCGAACATGCTCCCGACGCACGCGGGCAGGAACACCGCGCTCGGCTCGACCCCCGCGGCGCCGACCACCCGGCCCAGGGCCTTCCGCGACGCTCCGCCACCGGGCAGCTCGGCCGCGTAGCGGGGCACCGTGTCGGTGCCGAGCACCGCGCGCGCGGCATCCGTCACCGCCCGCACCGCCGGCGTGGGCAGCAGGGAGGCGACCGAGAGGGCCGCGGATCCGGCACGCGTCACGGCACCCCATCCGGTCGCCGCGGCCGACCAGCCGGCGGCGAGCACGGGGTTCGCGTCCTCGCGGCGGAAGCGCTTCATGAGCGTCCCGGTGTTGATGAGCACGGGGCACGCCGTCTGGCACATGCCGTCGACCGCGCAGGTCTGCACGCCGTCGTAGTCGTAGTCCTTCTCGAGCTCCGCGACGAGCGCTCCGTCGCCGCGCTCGCGAGCGGCGGTCGACGCGCGCCGCACGACGATGCGCTGGCGCGGGGTGAGCGTGAGCGAGCGGCTCGGGCACACCGGCTCGCAGTATCCGCACTCCACGCAGCGGTCGGCCTCGGGCTCGATCGACACCGGCGTCTTGAGGTTCCGCATGTGCGCGGTCGGGTCGTCGTCGATGATGACACCCGGGTTCAGGATGCCGCTGGGGTCGAGCAGGCGCTTGAGCCGCACCATCACGTCGTACAGCTCGTCGCCGTACTGCCGCCGCACGTAGGGCGCCATCGCGCGACCCGTGCCGTGCTCGGCCTTGAGGTTGCCGCCCGCGTCGAGCACGAGGTCGACCATCGCGTCGGTGAACCCCTCGAAACGGCCGAGGGCCTTCGCGCCCTCGAACCGGTCGGTGAGCATGAAGTGGATGTTGCCGTCCTTGGCGTGACCGAAGATCACGCTGTCGGCGTAGCCGTAGCGCGCGAACAGCTCCTGGAGCCCCCCGCAGGTGTCGGCGAGGCGTTCGACGGGCACGACCACGTCTTCGAGCAGGGCCGTGGTGCCACTCGGGCGGGCGCCGGCGACCGAGGCGTAGAGGCCCTTGCGGAACTTCCACGCGGCCGCGCGGTCGGCGGCGTCGCTCGAGAAGACCGCGGGGGTACGCAGGTCCTGCTCCCCCAGCACGCGCGATCCGCTCTCGGCGAGCGCGCGCAGGGCCTCGAGGTCGTCGGCGTGATACTCCACGAGCAATGCCGCCTGGGTCGTCGCGTCGAAGCCGTGGATCGCGGCGGGAGTCCCGGCCAGACGCTGGCCGACGCGGAGCGAGGTGGCGTCCATCAGCTCGAGCGTCGCCGCGCCCGTCGCGACCAGCGCGGGAAGCGACCGCGTGGCGGCGTCGAGCGTGGGGAACACCGCGAGGGTCGTGGCGATCGCGGGCCGGATCGGCACGGTGCGGAAGGTCGCCTCGGCGACGAACGCGAGCGTCCCCTCCGAGCCAACGACCAGGTGGGCGAGCAGGGCGGCGGGGGTGTCGAAGTCGACGAAGGCGTTGAGGGCGTAGCCCATGGTGTTCTTCATGGCGAACTGCCGCTCGATGAGCGCGACGCTCGCAGGGTCCGACATCACCCGTTCGCGCAGCCGCATGAGCTCGTCGACGAGCGCGGGCTCGCGCTGGGCGAGCAGCCGATCGGCGTCGGGGTCCGCGGTGTCGACGACGGTTCCGGATGCCAGCACCAGCACGACCGATTCGAGGGTGCGGTACGAGTTCTCGACCGTTCCGCACGCCATGCCGCTGGAGTTGTTGGCGACGACTCCGCCGATGGTGCACGCGGCCTCGCTCGCGGGATCGGGGCCGAGGCGGTGCCCGTGCCGCAAAAGCCGCGCGTTGACCTGACGCACCGTGGCCCCCGGCTGCGAGCGCACGCGCCGCCCACCGTCGAGCACGTCGATGCGCCCGAACCCCTGCCGCACGTCGACCAGCAGGCCCGACCCGGCCGACTGCCCCGACAGGCTCGTGCCCCCGGAGCGGAAGGTCACGGGCGTGCCCGACGCCGTCGCCGCGCGCATCACGGCACCGACCTCGGCGGCATCCGAGGCGATCACGACCGCCTCGGGCGTCAGCAGGTAGTGCGAGGCGTCGTTGGCGTACGCGACCCGGTCGATGGCGCGCGTGCGCACACGGGACGGATCACCGACGGCGGCGAGGACCGGCGCGAGGTTCATGCGGCGTCCTCCGGGGTGAGCGGGCGATCGAGTTCCGGCGAGGTTTCGACGAGAGCGCGGATGCCGAGCGGCGACCCCGCCACGAGCGTCGACGCGTGCGCGACGGCGTGGGCGCCCCACTCGGCGGCCGACGCGGCCGCGACGGCGAGCGGGTCGGCTCCGGACGCGTTCGCCGCGGGAGCACGCGTGAGGCCGAGCAGGAAACCGGCGAGAGCGGCATCGCCGGCCCCCGCGGTGTTGGCGACGTACGGGGCCTCGGCGCGGGCGAAGACCGCGCGCTCGGCCGTGACCGCGAGCAGCCCGTCTCCGCCCAAGCTGGCCACGACGGTCTCGACGCCGCGGCCGATGATCTCGCGCGCCGCCTCGATGACCTCGCCGAAGGTCGCGAGAGGGCGACCGACGGCTGCGGCGAGTTCCTCCGCGTTCGGGGTGAGCAGGTCGATGCCGACGGGGTCGGCCAACAGGGCGGCGAGGGCCGCGCCGCTGGTGTCGACGGCGAGGCGCACTCCGCGCTCGGCGGCCCCCGCGCGCACGGCGGCGAGATCGACGAGGGCGCCGGTTCCGGCGAGCTCGGGCAGGCTCCCCGACAGCACGAGACACGACGCGGCGCAGCGGTCGAGCTCGTCGAGCGTCAGCGAGACCGTGGCCTCCCAGGCCTCCGCCGACAGCGGCGGAGTCGGGGCGTTGACCTTCGTCGTCGCCCCCTCGGCGTCGATGATCGAGGTGTTCACGCGCGTCGCTCCGGGCACCTCGACGATGCGCAGCAAATGCGCGGTCAGACCGCAGCGCGCGAACCGCACGTCGTCGGCGCCCAGCACCACCACGGCGGAGGCGTCCGCGCCCCCGGCGGCCAGCGCGGCCGCGACGTTGACGCCCTTGCCGCTCACCTCGCGCGTATAGCTGTCGGCGCGCGCGAAGGCCCCGCGGCGGAGCGTCCCGACCCGATAGGTGGCGTCGATGGCGCCGGCGGCGGTCAGGGTGACGATGCCGCTCATGCGGCGCGTCCCGTCACGACGCCGAGCAGCCGTTCGACCTCGGCGGCGACCGCCGCGCGACCGGGAGCCAGCCAGCGGCGCGGATCGATGGCATCCGGATCCCGCTCGAGTTCGACCCGCACCGCCGCGGTGAGCACCTGATTGAGGTGCGTGCCGATGTTGATCTTGCGCATGCCCGCGCGCACCGCTGCGTCGATGCCGGCGTCGGCGACGCCGCTCGAGCCGTGCAGCACGAGGGGCACGGGGAGTTCGGCGGCGAGTCGGGCGATCAGTTCCCCGTCGAGGGTGGCGCTGCGCTTGCGCATCGCGTGCTCGCTGCCCACCGCCACCGCGAGGGCGTCGACGCGCGTCTCGCGCACGAAGCGCACGGCCTCGGCGACGTCGGTGCGCACCCCAGGGGCGTGTGCGCCCTTGCCGCCGATCTCGCCGAGCTCGGCCTCGAGCCACCCGCCCGCCGCGTGCACGCGTTCGGCCATGGCGGCGGTGCGCTCGAGGTTCTCGGCGTCGGTCAGGTGAGCGGCGTCGAACATGACCGAACGGATGCCGACCGCCAGGGCCTCGTCGACGAGGGGCTCGTCGGTGGCGTGGTCGAGGTGCACGACGACGTCGACCCGTGCCGCGTCGGCCAGCCGGAGGGCGGCGGAGGCGGCGGGCGCCAGACCGCCGTGGAAGGCGATGGCGTTCTGCGAGAGCTGCAGGATCACGCCGGTGCCGGCGGCCTCGGCCCCGGTGACGATCGCCTCGGCGACCTCGAGGGTGATGAAGTTGAAGGCCCCGACCGCGCGGTGCGCGGCGAGCAGGGCGGGCATGTCGGCCAGCGGCACGGCGGTGTCTCTCTTGTCGGGGCGGGATGTTGCGCGAGCCCGGTGGCTGAGCCTGTCGAAGCCCCCGGGCGGGAGGGAGCGGGGTGTTACGCGAGCCCGGTGGCTGAGCCTGTCGAAGCCCCCGGGCGGGAGGGGGGGGTGTTGCGCGAGCCCGGTGGCTGCGGGCGAGTGGTCCCGGTCCCTTCGACAAGCTCAGGGACCTTGCGTTGCGCGAGCCCCCGGGCTCAGGGACCTTGCGTTGCGCGAGCCCGGTGGCTGAGCCTGTCGAAGCCCCCGGGCGGGAGGGGGCAGGTGGTCCCGGCCCTTCGACAGGCTCAGGGACCTTGCGTTGCGCGAGCCTCCGGGCTCAGGGACCTTGCGTTGCGCGAGCCCGGTGGCTGAGCCTGTCGAAGCCCCGGGCGGGAGGGGCGGATGCCGGGACCCCGCGCAACGGCGAGTTCCCGGCATCCGGTGTCGATCAGCAGGACGACTTGTACACCGCGTCCTTGCCGTCGGTGTCGATGTTGTCCTTCGTCAGGATCGTGAAGCCGGTCTGGATCTTGGCTTCGGTGGGCTCGCCCTTGAGGGCGGCGATGGCCTGCTGCACGCCGTCCTGGCCGATGGTGGCGGGCTCCTGTGCGACGAGGGCCTGCACGGTGCCGGCTTCGAGGGCCTTGACCTGGGCGGGGCCCGCGTCGAAGCCGACGATCGTGACCTGACCCTGCTTGCCGGCCTGCTGCACACCCGTGGCGGAACCCTCGGCGGCGAACAGGTTGGCGGCGAAGATACCCACGATGTCGGGGTCCTTCTGCAGAGCCGCGGTGACGATCTCGGCGGCGGTGGAGGGCTCGTTGTGCGAGTACTGCACGCCCACGGAGCTGAACTTGCTGTCCTTAGCGACGGCGTCTTCGAAGCCCTGGGCACGCGCGTCGGTCGTCGACACACCCGGGTCGGTCGAGACGACGAGCACCTTGCCGCCGTTGGGGTTGGCCTTCTGGATCGCCTCGAACGCGGCTGCGCCGCCGCCTTCGTTGTCGGACGAGATCTGCGAGACCGCACCCGACGGGTCTTCGAGGGTCGTGTCGACCAGCACCACCTTGATGCCGGCGGCCTCGGCCGCCGCGATCGGCGCCTGCATGGCCGACACATCGGTGGGGGCGATCAGCAGCGCGTCGGGCTTGGAGGCGACGACGGCGTCGACGATGGGCTTCTGCAGGGTCGGGTCGAACTTCTCGGGACCCTGCGTGGTGACGGTGGCGCCCTCTTTTTCTGCCTCAGCCTGGATGCCGCACTGCATGGAGATGTAGAACTCATCTCCGGCGACACCCTGCACGAACGCGATCTTGTAGCCGCCGTCGGATCCGCCGGACGCACCGCCGGAGGCCGATCCGCCGGAACATCCGGCGAGCACGAGGGTGGCTGCGGCGCCGAGGGTGGCGAACGCGAGAACCTTCTTGTTCCACTGCATTGTGATTGCCTGTTCTCTCTTGGTGGGTGTCGGATGCCGGGCCTCAGCCGCGGCGTCCTCCGCTGACGAACTTCCGCCAGAGGCTCTGGGTGTTGCCGCGGGTCGCGGCGGTGCGGCGCACCTGGTCGACGTAGACGGCGGTGATCAGCACCGCGCCGACGGCGACCTGCTGCCAGAAGGGCTGCACGCCGGTGATGACGAAGCCGTTCTGCAGGACGGCCGGGATGAAGAGGCCGACCACGGTTCCGAAGATCGTGCCGACCCCGCCGAAGAGCGAGGTACCGCCGATGACCACGGCCGCGATCACGTTCAGGTTGGTCTGCGACTGCCCCGCGATCGCGGTGGTCGAGAACTGCGAGAGGGCCAGGATGCCGGCGAGTCCGGCGAGCGCTCCCGACAGCGTGTAGACCGAGATGAGGTGACGGTCGACCTTGACGCCGACACGGCGGGCGGCGAGCTCGCTGGAACCGACGGCGTAGGTGTAGAGGCCGAACTTGGTGAAGTGCAGCACGATCGCGCCGATCACGACCACGACGAGCGCGATGACGCTGATGATCGGCAGCGACCCGAAGACGTTGCCGTAGCCGATGGAGACGGTCAGCACGGTGGGCACGTCGCGGATGTCGACGCCGCCGGTGAGGATCTGCGCGAGCCCCAGGGCCATGCCGAGCGAGCCCAGCGTGACGATGAGCGGCGGGATCTTCGCCTTGGCGATGAGGAAGCCGTTGAGCAGGCCCCAGCACACGCCGCTCAGGATCGACACGATGATGCCGACGGTCGCCACTCCCCAGCCTTCGCCGCCGAGGGCGCGCATCGTCAGGGCCGAGACGACGCCCGAGAACACCAGCACCGAACCGACCGAGAGGTCGATGCCCGAGGTGATGATGATGTAGGTCATGCCGACGCCCAGGACCGCGAGGATCGAGGCGTTCTGGATGATGAGGCGGAAGTTCGACCACTGCGCGAACGAGTCCGGCGCCAGCGCGCTGAAGATCAGCACGATGACGATGAGGATGATGAGGATCTGGAAGGCCTGCGCCTTGAGCAGCCCCAGGAAGAAGTTGGGCTTGGTGTCCTCGAACGTGCCGATGGCGACGGTCTCGGTGGGAGGGGTCTTTGTGCTCATTTGGAGTCGTCCTTCGTGACGGCGCCGGTCATGAGCCCGACGAGTTCTTCCATGGAGGTGTTCTTCGCGTCGACGTTGGCGACGCGGGTGCCCAGGCGCAGCACCTGGATGCGGTCGCAGACCTCCATCACGTGCGGCATGGAGTGCGAGATGAGCACGACGGCGATGCCCTTGTCGCGCACGCGGCGGATCGTCTCGAGCACGTTCTTCGTCTGACGCACGCCGAGGGCGGCGGTCGGCTCGTCGAGGAACACGAGGCGTCCGGCCCAGTGCACGGCGCGGGCGATCGCGATGGCCTGGCGCTGACCGCCCGACATCTCGCCCACCGGCGACGACAGCGATCGCACCGTCGCGCCGAGCTCGTCGAACGCGGCCCGCGAGGCGACGGCCATCTCCTTGGTCTTCATGAAGCCCAGCGCGCCGGCGAGACCGGGGCGGCGGATCTCGCGACCGAGGTACATGTTCTGCACCGGGTCGAGGTGCGGCGCCAGCGCGAGGTCCTGGTAGACCGTCTCGATGCCGAGGCCCGACGCGACCTGGGGGTTCGACATCTCGATGGGCTTGCCGTCGAAGAGGATCTCGCCCTCGTCGACCGCGAGATTGCCCGAGAGGGCTTTGACGAGCGTCGACTTGCCGG
Organism: Microbacterium sp. che218; assembly: GCF_040436305.1. Taxonomy (NCBI): domain Bacteria; kingdom Bacillati; phylum Actinomycetota; class Actinomycetes; order Micrococcales; family Microbacteriaceae; genus Microbacterium; species Microbacterium sp. che218. The sequence goes on along the minus strand of NZ_AP031501.1, from coordinate 2,827,911 downwards.
CGCCGTTGTCGCCGATCAGGGCCGTCACTTCTCCGGGGTAGACCTCGAAGTCGACGTTGTGGAGGGCGCGGACGGATCCGAACTGACGTGACAGGCCACGGGCCTGCAGCACCGGGACGGTCGTGCTGACTGACGACATCGTCAGCTCCTTTCAGGGGTGGGGGTGAGAGAGGCGAGCACGGCGGGGCGGTGCTCCGCCGGGTCGAGCGATGACGAGAGGAAGGTGTTCGCGACGTCCGCGAAGGATCCGGATGCCGTGGCCCCGGCGGAGCGCGCGGCGAAGGCGGCGAAGAGCGCGGCGCCGTAGGCCGTGCCCTCGTCGTGCGTCGAGACGGTGACCTCGGGCAGCAGCGCGGAGCGCGAGCGGACCACCGACGCCATCGACGACCAGCCGCCGGTCAGCACCGTGGAGGTGGGAGGTGCGACCTCGCGATCCATCACCGCCATCAGCTCGGCCAGCATGTCGTTGCCATGGCGCAGGCTCGCCGCGAACAGGTCGGCGGGGCTCAGCCCGTCGCTCTGCGCGACGATCTTCAGCACGCCGTCGTCGTTGCGCGCTCCCGATACGGCGAGACCGGCATCCGAGACGGTGCCGAGCACGGGCAGCGCCATCGCCTCGTCGTCGATGCGGGCGCGCCCCACGGCATCCGTGATGCCGAGCAGCTGCAGCACGCGCCGCATGAGCAGGCCCGACTTCGTGCCCGCCAGCAGCACGTACTTGCCGGGGATGACGTGGCGCACGCAGTTGATGCCGGCGTGGGCGAGGCGCTCGCGCGCGTCGAAGGGCAGGGTGTCGTCGAGCACGCGCACGAGCGCCTCGGCGGTGCCCATCGAGTCGTAGAGCTGGCCGGTGTGCGTGGCGCCGGCGGCGACCGCCGACACGAGGTGGTCGTGACCGGCGACGGTCAGGGCCGCACCACGGAAGCCCGCGGGCATGTCGGGATCGGTGAGGGTGCCGACCGGTTCTCCCGCGCTGACGAGGGTGCCGAGGATGCTCTCGTCGACGCCGAGCACGTCGAGCGCCGCCTGCCAGGGGGTGCTGTCGTCCTGGTCGATCAGCCCGGTGCGCGAGACGAGCGAGTACTCCGCGACGCGGGGGCCGCCGAGCGCGTGCACGACGAACTCGGGGACGTTCAGGAACGTGGCGCCCGCGAGCGAGATGCCCTCCTCGCGCAGATGCAGCAGTTTGGCGATGGATGCCAGCGGTCCGACCGGCAGTCCGGTGCGGCCGCGGAACTCGGCGCGGAAGGACTCGGGGGTCGACATGATCTGCGCCGCCCCGCGCGGGTCGAACCACGCCATGATCGGCGCGAGTGCGGTGCCCGCCGCATCCAGCAGCACCCCCGCCTCGGCCATGCCCGAGACTCCGAGCGCGGCGACGCGGTAGCCCTCGTCGAGGCGCGCGTCGGCCTCGGCGGCCAGGTCGCGCACGACGGCGATCGCCTCGGCCGCGGTCATCTCGGCCCGACCGTGGTCGAGGTTGGTCCACGGCGAGCGGCGGCTGACGACGAGCACCTGGCGCCCCTCGGGGGTGGCGACCAGCAGCTTGGTGCTGGTCGAGCCCATGTCGATGCCGACGACGTACTCGCTCATCGCACGTCACCGCCGCGGAGGGTTCCGGGCCAGCCGGCGCCGGGGGCGGCGACGAGGATCTCGGCCCCGCCCGTGAGGCGCCAGGCGCCGAAGGCGTGCGGCACGGCGTAGGCCTGTCCGCGCTCGACGTCGACGCGGCCGGCGTCCGACACCAGGGCGCCCGCGCCCTCGCGCACCAGCACGACCGAGAAGCCCGCCGCGTGCGCCACCGTGTCGCCCGCGGCGTCGAAGAGGCGGAAGTAGGGGTCGGCGGCATCCGGCAGCAGAGAACGGAAGGCGGGTCCCGCCGGCGTCGTGCCGGAGGTGCCGACCAGGGCGTCGAGGGCCTCGGCGTCGAGCTTCTCGGTCGAGACGGCGGGCATGACGGCGTCGAAGCCGAGGTCGAGGTGCGACTCCTCGCGCGTCGAGGTCGTCACCGACCACTCCAGCAGGATCGAGAAGTCGGTGGGCTCCTGCACCTCGGCGACGAAGATGCCCCCGTCGATGGCGTGCACGGTGCCGGCGGGCACGAGCACCCCCATGCCGGGGCGCACGACGACGCGGTTCATGTGGGCGAGCATCCACTCGCTGTCCTGGGCGTCGCGGCGGCGGTCGAGCTCGTCGCGGTCGACGCTCTCGTTCCATCCGACGTACACGGCGCAGTCGTCCTCGGTCTCGAGCACGTACCAGGCCTCGGTCTTGCCGTAGGGGCAGTCCAGGTGCGACGAGGCGAATCCGCGGTCGGGGTGAACGTGCACGGGGAGGCGCTGCCGGGCGTCGAGGAGTTTGACCAGGATGCCGAGGTCTGCGGCATCCCGTCCGCTGCGCGCTCCCGCCCAGGCGGCGCGATCGGCGGTCACGAGGTCGCGCAGGAACTCTCCGCCGTCGGTGACGGCCAGGCCGATCTCGTCGGAGCCGAAGCGCGAGACGGTGGAGCCGAGCCACTCCTCGGGCTGACGGTCGGTCTCGGGCACGATGCCGCGGAGGGCGGCGATGCGGTCGCCCCCGCGGTAGAAGTGCTGCACGGGATTGGGGGGCAGCAGGACGGGCTTCATCGCGTCGCTCCGATCGGGTCGAGGGGGAAGGAGGGGGCGACCTCACCCGATCCACGCGGGACCAGACGGGTGGGGACGACGGTTCGGGTGGGCTCCGCGTCGGGGTGCACCGCGAGTTCGCGCAGGCGACGGAAGGCCGCGGCGCCCATGAGACGCGGGTCGTGGTCGACGTAGGTGATCCCGGGTTCGAGCACCTCGGCGAGGGTGAAGTCGCCGAACGAGACGAGCGCCGGCATCCGCAGGCCGCGGGCGCGGATCGCCTGCACCGTGCCGATCGCAGCGAGGCTGGTGGCGCACAGCAGGGCGGTGGGCGGATCGGCACGTTCGAGCAGCCGTGAGGCCTCGGCCGCCTCGCCCGCCTGGAAGCGCTCGTGCGTGACGACGAGCGAGGGGTCGAACGGCACGCCCGCGGCCTCGAGGGCCGAGCGGTAGCCGGCGAGACGGTCGCTGACCGTGGGGTACGGCACGTCTTCGCCCATGAAGGCCACGCGGCGGTGTCCGTGCGAGAGGAGTGCCGCGGTCGCCTCGGCAGCGGCGCCGAAGTCGTCGATGACGACCGCGTCGATGCCCGAGCGCGAGCGGTCGACGGTGACGACGGGGAAGCGGGTGCGCAGCCCCGCGAGGGTGGCCGCCCCCACCGCGACGGGGGCGACGACGAGGCCGGCCAGGCGGTGGCCGGTCAGGCGTTCGAGCTGCGTGTGCTCGCGGGCCGCGTCGTAGCCGGTGCTGGCGAAGATGACGCTGAGCCCCTCGGCGACCGCGAGCTCTTCGACCACGCTGACGAAGGCGGCGAAGAACGGGTCGCTGATCGCGTCAATGAGGATGCCGATGGTGTCGGCCGCCTGGCGCTTGAGCTCGCGGGCGCTGCGATCGGGCACGAAGCCGAGGTCGCGCACGGTCCGCATGACTTTGTCGCGGGTGACGGGGAGGACCCCGGTCTCGGCGTTGATGACGCGGGAGACCGTCTTCGGGCTCACCCCTGCGGCGATCGCGACGTCGATGAGGCGGGCGCGCGGACGGGCCGGCGCGGCCTCGGCGACCGCTGCGGCGGCCACCAGTTCATCGTGCGTCATCGCATCCTCGACATCGTTGTCATTTCGGGGCGGATCCCTCGGGCGGGCTCCAATGGAGTCATCCTGGGGCTCCTCGGACAACGTTGTCAAGTCTCGGATCGGTCACGGATGACATCGATGTCGAGACCGAGCTCCCACGACGCGCCGGGGGCGAGAGCCCGCAGCAGCCCCGCCTCGCGCGCCGCGCCGCGGCCGTGGATCGTCGCCGCCGTCGCCGGCTCGACGCCCAGGACGAGACCGTCGTCCTGCGCCACTCGCCACTGGAACATCGCCGGCAGCACCGCCGTGTCGAAGGAGATCCGGATGCCGAGCCCCGACGCCGCGACCACCTCGGCACTCACGCGACGATCGCTCGGCAACTCGTGGCGGAACACCTGTTCGGGGTAGTCCGCGACGGGTGCCGGGAACTCCGCCCAGCCCTCGATGCCCGCCTCGGCGGCCGCATCGCGGGGCACCACGCGCTCCGCGGGAGAGCGCAGCACGGTGCCCGCATCGACCAGCGGCCAGCCGAGGTTCACGTGGTAGAGCACCATCGGCTCCACCGCGCGCGACCCACGGTTCACGATCTCGTCGCGCAGTTCGATCCTTCCCTCGCCCAGCGGCACGCGCAGGCGCCGCCGCAGCTCCAGGTGCGCACCGAGCACGGTGGCCTCGGTCACGGTCGCCTCGATCACCACGGCATCCGCCTGCACCTCCGCCCGGGTTACGGATGCCGACAGGCCGCTGTACCGCCCGTGCTGCGGATGCTCCCCCTCGGCGTCGGCCGACGGCGGGCCGAACGACAGCAGACCGCACGTGGTCACGAGTCCCCCGCCGAACGCCGCCCCGAAGCCCGCCGTCCCCGGCCGCGGCCACCCGGTCGGCGACATCCAGGCCAGCGGCATACCGCGGTGGCGCACCTGCCCGAGGTCGAGCCCGCGGTCGGGCAGCAGCTCGATGTCGAGGTCACCCGCGATCACGCGCAGACGCCGGGTTCCGGCATCCGGTCCGTCGCTGCGCACCGAGGCCTCCACCGCCGCGATCTGCGCCGTAGAGCCCGCGCGCCCGAGCGCTTCGCCGATCGATCGTCCGTACAGCTCACCCATGAGCCCCGCCTTCCTCGCCGTTGCGACGCTCACGCTATCAATGTTTGACAACGTTGTCTTGCAAACCTCATACTGACCGTCGAGCGCAGAGCCGCGCCCCGACACGACGCTTCGGAGACCCACACCCCATGTCGAAACCCCGCCTCAATCGCCTCTTCAACGCCCGATCCGGTCGCGCGTTCGACGTCGCCGTCGACCACGGCGCGTTCCACGAGTACAACTTCCTCACCGGCATCGAAGACATGGCGAAGACCGTCGCGACGCTCGTCGACGCCGGCCCCGACGCCGTGCAGCTCACCCTCGGCCAGGCCCCGCTCCTACAGGCGTTCCCCGGCAAGCAGAAGCCCGGGCTCGTGCTGCGCACCGACATCGCCAACGTCTACGGCGACCCGCTCGAGATGCCGCTGCACAGCATCCACGTTCCGGATGCCATCGAGGTCGCCGTGCGTCTCGACGCGGTGGCCGTGTGCGTCAACCTCCTCGACCTCCCCGGCGAACCGCAGGTGCGCGAGCAGTGCATCCGCTCGATCCTGGCGCTGCGCACCGACTCCGAGAAGTACGGGATGCCGCTCATGATCGAGCCGCTCGTCATGCAGACCAAGCCCGGCTCGGGCGGGTACGGGGTCGACGGCGACACCGCCAAGGTCATCACCCTCGTGCGCCAGGCGCGCGAGCTCGGCGCCGACCTCATCAAGGCCGACCCCACCGACGACATCACCGAGTACCACCGGGTCATCCAGGCCGCGGGCGACACTCCGCTGCTGGTCCGGGGCGGCGGGCGCGTCGACGACCGCACGCTGCTCGAGCGCACCCAGGCCGTCCTCGAGCAGGGCGCGCGCGGCATCGTCTACGGACGCAACGTCATCCAGCACCACGACCCCGCCGGCATCACCGCCGCCCTCATGGCCGTCGTGCACGACGACGCCTCGGTCGACGACGCCCTCGCCCTCATCGGCGCCCCCGCGGACGGAGACCGCGCATGACCGGCAAGAAGATCGGCGTCGGCATCATCGGCGGTGGCCTCATGGGCCGCGAGATCGCGGCGGCGCTGCGACGCTGGCCCGCCCTCATCGACCACCCCGCCGAGCCCGAGCTGGTCGCCGTCTGCGACATCAACCCGGCGGCGCTGGAGTTCTTCGAGCGCATCGACACGGTGCAGCTGACCACGACCGACCACCACGAGCTGCTGGCCGACCCCCGCGTCGACGTCGTCTACATCGCGGTGCGCCACGACCTGCACGAGCGTCTCTACGTCGACACCGTGCGCGCGGGCAAGGCGCTGCTGGCCGAGAAGCCGTTCGGCATCGACCGCGCCGCCGCCGACGCGGTCGTGGCCGCGATCGAGGAGAACCCGCAGTCGTTCGTACGCGTCTCGAGCGAGATGCCGTTCTTCCCCGGCGCCCAGTGGGCCGTCGACTACGTGCGCGCAGGTGGCCTCGGCCGCATCGTCGAGGCGAAGTGCACCTTCCTGCACTCCAGCGACATCGACGTGAACAAGCCCCTCAACTGGAAGCGGCAGAAGCAGTTCTGCGGTGACGCGGGCGTTCTCAACGACCTCGGCATGCACACGTGGCACGTGCCGCTGCGCCTGGGATGGGCGCCCGAGAAGGTCGTCGGCATCCTGCAGGACATCGTCACCGAGCGCCCCGGCCCCGACGGATCGCCGCAGCCCTGCGACACCTGGGACAACGCCGTGATCCACTCGTGGTCGCGCCACGAGGGCGCCCCCTTCCCCCTCACCACCGAGACCAAGCGCATCGCGCCGGGTCAGAAGAACACGTGGGAGTTCGAGGCGATCGGCATGTCGGGCGGGGTGCGCTTCAGCACCAAGAACCCGAAGAAGGTCGAGGTGTTCGCCTTCGTCGACGTGCCCGGCGTGGGCCGCGAGCAGAGCTGGCAGAGCGTGGATGCCGGGAGCCAGTCCGTCTGGCCCACGGTGACCGGCCCCAACTTCGAGTCGGGCTTCTCCGACGCCATCCTGCAGATGTGGGCGGCCTTCCTGGCCGAGTACCTGGGCGAACTGGGCGACGGCTTCGGCTGCGTGCGCCCCGAAGAGGCCGCGCTCACGCACCGCCTGTTCGCCGCCGCGATCGCCTCGCACGAGACGGGCGCGCTGGTCGCCCCCGAGGCCTGATCGCGCGACGTGAGGGCCCGGACGCGCCACCGGGCCCCACGTCACCGGTCGAAGACGGCCTCACTCCCTATGCTCGGAGGATGCCGTCGCTTCACGGCAGTCCGAGGAGACGCATGCGCAAGACCGGCCGGCCCACGATGATCGACGTCGCCGCCGACGCCGGCGTCAGCCTGAAGACGGTCTCGCGGGTCGTGAACGGGGAGTCGGGTGTCGACCCGGCCATGATCGAACGCGTGCGCGCGTCGGTCGCGCGACTCGGATACCACCGCAACTCCCTCGCCGCGAGCCTGCGCTCCGGCAACCGCGACACGATCGGCTTCATCGCCGCCGACCTGTCGAACACCTTCTACATGGCCGTCGCCGCGGCGGTCTCCCAGGTCGCCACCCGCGAGCGCATGCACGTGGTGATGGCGTCGAGCGAAGAAGACGCCGACCTCGAGCGCACCCTTGCCCTCGACATGTGCCAACGCCAGGTGGGCGGCCTCATCGTGGTCCCCACCGCGGCCGACCACTCCTATCTCGCCCGTGAGGTCGAGCTCGGCACGCCGGTGGTCTTCCTCGACCGCCCCGGCAGCGGCATCCCCGCCGACGCGATCCTGCTCGACAACCGAGGCGGGGCGCGCGACGCCGTCGCCGAACTGCTCGAGGCGGGTCACCGCCGCATCGCCGTGCTGCTCGACGCGCCCTCCATCTACACGATGGCCGAGCGCCGTGAGGGCGTGCGCGACGCCTTCGCCGCAGCGGGGCGCGCGCTCGATCCCGCCCTCGTCGTCGAGGGGCTGCACACCCCCGCCGACGCGCGTGACGCGATGGAGCGCCTGCTCGACTCCGCCGACCCGCCCACCGCGGTGTTCTGCACCAACAACCGCCTCACCATCGGCGCGCTCGAGACGATCCTGCCGCGCGGTGCCGACGTCGCCATCGCCGGGTTCGACGACTTCGAACTGTCGCGGCTGTTGCCCCGCCGCATCCGCCTCGTCGATTACGACGTCGCCGATCTCGGCGCTCGCGCGACCGAGACCCTCCTCGCGCGGGGCGCCGACCCGGCTACCGGCTCGCACACGCATCTGATTCCCACGCGCCTGGTCGATCGCGGGGGCGTGCGCTGATCCGCGCCCCCTTCGAAGGGTGACCTGCGGGGTGAAGTAGACCGGGCCTCGCCCCGGGCGTCGCCCTCGCGTGCCGCACCGCGCCGCGTACCCCCGCAGACTGGGGGGCTCCCACCACCGACGCAGGAGCACGCACAATGGGCGATTCCCCTCCCCCCTCCGGGGTCTGGACGCCCGTGGCCCTCGGGGCGCTCGACGTACGCTCCGACGACACGGCGCCCGGTGGCCCCGAAGTGCTCCTCGCCCCGGTCGTCCCCGGCGACGCCTTCTGCCTGGTCGGCGACGGGGCGGCACTCTGGCGGCACCTCGTCGCGCAGGGCTCCGTGCGCCACGCCGACCTCTCCGCCGACGAACGCGAGCTCATCGCGCGCATGAGAGACCTGCACATCGTCGACCCCGACCCCCGCCACCCGTGGGCGGTCACCCACCTCCCCCGCCCCGCGCTGTCGTCGCCGACCCACGAACTCGTCTACGCCGTCACCGCGCGTGTCGCCGAGACGCACGGCATCCGGTGCGTGTTCATCAAGGGCCCGGCGCTGAAGAGTCAGGGGCTGCGCGAACGGGAGCACTCGGGCGACGTCGACGTGTGGTGCGACCCCGACCGCTGGGACGATCTCGCCGCGGCGCTGGAGCCCTGGGGATGGACGCGTGAACCCGACCCGTGGCGCGGAACACCCGTGCATCACACCGCCACGATGACCCCCGCCCGCTGGGGCTGCGAGATCGACGTGCACCGCCGCCTCCCCGGCCTGACGAGAGACGACCGCGACGCGTTCGCCGCCCTCATCGCCCGCACCTCCGCCGTCCGCTACGCCGGGGTGGAGGTGCGGGTGCCCGACGTCGCCGCCCACGCCGTGCTCGCCGCCGTCCACGCCGTGCGGCCCGAGATCGGTGCCGGCCCCCGCTCGGATCGCGCGTCCGCGCTCGCGACCACGATGCTCGCCGCCGCGCCGACCACCCTCGACAGCGCCGTCGCGCTCGGCGCGGTCGAGGTACTGCGCACCGAGATCGCCGCGGCGACGGGGACCGCACCTCCGCCGACCGACGGAACCCGGCCGAACGACTGGGAGTGGCGCGGTCGCCCCGACCGCCTCCGCGCCTACTGGACGGCCCTGCAGACCTTGCCGCCGCTGTTGCGCCTGCGCGTGGGGCTGCGCCTGATCTGGCCCGACGACGACGTCGCGCTCGCCTCCGAACGACGCGCCGGGCGCCCCGTCACCACGGCCGCGGCCGCGAGGCGGAGCCGCCTGACCCGCGGCGCGCGGGAGTGGCTCGCACGCTCGTCGCGCCGCTGAGCGCCGAACGAGCCCCCGTCAGCGGCGCATCGCGCGCAGGGCCGAACGCGACATCATCTCGCTCGGCGTCGACGCGATCACCTGGGCGAGCTGCGCGCGGTCGTCTCGCTCGATCCAGTGCCGGGCGGCCAGCACGAACAGCGGCAGCACCGTCGACGACGACAGCGGCCCCCACCCGAGCATCCCGAACGGCGTCTCGGTGACGCCGATCACGATCAGACCGAGCACGAACGCGACGCCCGCCGCCTGCTGACGTCGATCGGTGTCGCGCAGGCTCGAGACGAACGCCGTGACGATCACGGCGGCCCAGGCGGCCAAGGTGACGGCGCCGCCCATCACGAGCGTCGTCAGCACCAGGTTGTGGCCGTGGCTCGCGGCGCTCGAGAGCGCGTTCGATAGCATCGCGTAGTTGTCGGCGTACCAGTGGGCGCCGAGGCCGAAGAGCCAATGGCCGCCCAGCTCGTCGCGGTTGAACATCCAGATGGCCCCGCGGAACGTGTAGGCCTCGGGGTCGGTCTCGGTGAAGGGCACGCGCACGCAGGTGATGCACGCCGCGATGAGTCCCACCACGGCGGCGACGCGGAAGGCGGGCTGCGGCAGCACGCGCGACAGCGCGATGACGGCGAGCACGACCACGGCCCCGGCGAGCGCGGTGCGCGACGAGGTGAGCACCAGGGCCCACGCGATCACCCCGATCACCGGCCACCGCACCCACCACCGACGTGCGGTGAAGGCGAACGGCAGAGCGAGCGCGAGGAACATGCCGAACACGTTCGCGTTCGAGAAGATGCCCGAGAGCAGCGACGTTCCGGTGAGCGACTTCTCGAAGGTCTCGGAGCCGCCCGAGATGAACACCTTCGAGGGGTCGAGGTACGACAGGGCGATCGACGCCGCCGCCACCAGGGCGCCCAGGTATCCCAGGAAACCGAGATCCCTCGGTTTCACCCGCGCGATCACCAGCAAGGTGCCCACGGCGGAGGTGATGAGCAGGCCGAGCGTGGGCTCCCGCCCGTGCACGAGCTCGTTCGCCGCGAGCACCAGACCCGGCGCGACGACCAGCAACAGGCTCTCGCCCGTGACCTTAGAGAACAGCAGCATGAGCAGCAGCAGTCCCACCGCGAGGATCGGCACGGCGATGCTCAGCGCGTCGTCGAGCGCCACCACCAGCGGGTTCGAGGCGGTCTTGCCCTCTTTGTAGTGCTGGCGGTCGATGAGCGCCGTCTCGACGACGGCCGGCACGACCGAATACGCCCAGACGACGATGACCGCCGTCCAGCGCAGCGCCCGCGAGTTCACCCACCCCTTCTCGGGCCTGCCGGGGGCGCGACCGAGGGTCGCGGGGCTGGTTAGCGTGCTCACGGCCGACACAGTACAACTCGAGGAGCTCCCCGTGATCCCCACCGATGTCACCGCTCCTCGCCGAGGGGCGGCGCTGCTGCTCCTCGGCGCCCAGTGGGGTCGGTACGTCGCCCAGATCCTCGGCATCGTCGTCTTGGCCCGGCTGGTCGGCCCGGCCGACTTCGGCATCGTCGCCCTCGCGGCCTCGGTCGCGGGGCTCGCCGCGGTGCTCGGCGACTTCGGCTTGAGCATGGCGGCGCTGCGCGCTCCGACGCTGTCCGACGCGCAGCGCACCAACCTGTTCTGGATGAACGCGGGGATCGGTCTCGCGGCGACGGGGGTGGTGCTCGCGGTGGCCCAGCCGTTCGCGGCCGCCTTCGACGATCCGCGCCTGGTCGCGGTCATGTGCCTGCTGGCGCCGGCGTTCGCCCTACGCTCGGCGAGCGCGCAACTGCGCGTGGAACTGAACCGATCGGGACGCTACGGGCGCCTCGCAGCCAGTGAGCTCTGCGGCGACCTTTCGGGGCTGGTCGGAGCCGTCGTGCTCGCCCTCCTCGGCGGCGGGTATCTCGCCCTCGCCCTGCAGGGCACGATCGCGGCGGGTGTCACCCTCGTGCTGTCGGTGATCCTCACGCCGTGGCGTCCGGGGCTGCCGCGGCGGGGAGCCGCGATGGGCCCCCTGTTGAGCTTCGGCGGCAACACCTTCCTGGTTCACGTGCTGAACTACGCCGCGACGAATGTGGGCACGGTGTCGGTCGCGCGGGTGGCCAGTGACCAGGTGATCGGTTTGTTCAACCGGGCGACCCAGCTGGTGAACCTCCCGATCGATCAGCTCATCACACCCCTCACGCGGGTGGTCATCCCCGGACTCGCGGATGCCGAGGACACCGCCGACCTGCAACGCCGACTCGTGCGCCACCAGACGCTGCTCTGCTACCCGACCCTCGCCTACCTCAGCCTCTTCGTGGCCACCGCGTATCCCGCGCTCGATGTGGTCCTGGGGTCGGCGTGGACCGGAGCCGCGCCGTTCGTGCCGATCCTTGCGGCCGGGGCGCTGTTCCAGATCCTCGGCTACCCGCAGTACTGGGCCTTCGTGTCGACGGGGCGATCCGGGCTGCTGCTGTTCTCGGAGATCAGCGGACGCGTGGCGACGATCGCGCTCGCGGTGGTCGTCGCCCCGGTCGGCCCGGCCGCGGTGGCCGGCGCCATCGCGCTCGGGCAGTTCCTGCTGTGGGGCGTCGCGGCGGTGTTCTTCCTCCCCCGCACCGGCGTCTCGTCGGCGGCCCTCCTGCGCGCGGCGATCCGGCCGATCGTCGTCTTCGCCGTCGCCCTGGGGGCAGGCCTCGCCACCTCGACGCTCGTTTTCACCTCCCTCCCCTCGCTCCCCCGCCTGGTCGGCGTCGGTGGCGTCTGGGTCATCGTCGTGATCGCACTGCTGCTGGCGATGTGCCGACGCGACCTTCGCGTGTTCGGGGGCTTCATCCGACGCCGCTGAGGGGCCTCCCGCCGGCTCGACCACTCGTCGGGAAGGCCTCGAGATGACCATCGTGAACGCCCGGTTCCTGACCCAGGGGACCACGGGGATCCAACGCTTCGCCACCGAGATCACGCGCGAGCTCCTCGGCATCCGCGACGACCTCACTCTCGCGGTCCCCCCGGGCGACCTCGACGACGCGGGGCTCGACCGCTCGCGCATTCAGACCGTCGGGCGCTTCACGGGTCACGCGTGGGAGCAGATCGACCTCCCGCGCTTCGCGCGGCGTCGCGGCGAGATGCTGGTGAACCTCACGAGCACGGGCCCCATGTGGCACCGCCCGCAGATCTCCACGTTGCACGACATCACGTGGATCCGTCACCCCGACAGCTTCAGCCGCCGCTTCCGGGCCCTCTATTCGATCGTGATCCCCCGCGTCGTCGCGCACAGCGAACGCATGATCACTGTGAGCGAGTTCTCCCGCGGAGAGATCTCGCGGCGGTTCGGCGTGCCCGCCGATCACTTCGCCGTCGTCTCGAACAGCGCGCAGAACATCCTCGCGCTGGCACCTACGCCGCCGGCGACCCCTTCGAACCGCCCGTACCTGCTGGCCGTCTCCTCCCCCAACCGGCACAAGAACGTCTCCCGCATGCTCGAGGCGTTCGCGGTCTTCGCCCGGACGCACCCCGAGGTCGAACTCCGCGTCGTGGGAAGCCAGACGAACAGCTTCGCCCGGCAGCAGTTCGACACCGCCGATGCGCGGGTGCACTTCCTCGGCCGGGTCGACGACGCCGAACTCGCCGGCCTGTACCGCGGAGCCCTCGCCTTCGTCTTCCCCTCGCTCTACGAGGGCTTCGGCATCCCGCCGATCGAGGCGCAGATGTGCGGCTGCCCCGTCATCGCGGCGCGCGCCGCCTCCCTCCCCGAGGTGCTCGGCGACTCCGCACTGTACGTCGATCCGCTCGACGTCGACGACATCGCGGCGGCCATGTCCCGTGTCGCCGACGACGAGGGCATCCGGGCGCGGCTGATCGCCGCCGGTGAACTCAACGCCCGGCGCTTCTCGTGGCGCGAGTCCGCGCAGAAGGTCAGCGATCTGCTCGATGAGCACTCCGGCATCCGCCCCACCCGCCTGCGCGGTGCAGCGCTCCGATAGCTCGACCGTCGCGCCCGTCAAGGGCGGTGGCCGCGCGGCGGGTGCTGCCTAACGTCGGGGCATGACCAACGATCGCGATCAGCTGACCTTCGACAACCCCGTCACCCGCTACGCCCGCGTCGAACCGCCCATCCAGCACCAGCCCGAGCCCGGCGTCCAGGCCGACATGACCCCGGTCCCCGATCTCGGCGAGAAGACCTACCGCGGTCTCGGCCGTCTGGTCGGGCGCAAGGCGCTCATCACCGGCGGCGATTCCGGCATCGGCGGAGCCGTGGCCATCGCCTTCGCCCGCGAGGGGGCCGATGTGGCCATCGTGCACCTGCCCGACGAGCAGCGCGACGCCGATCACGTGCTCGAGCAGGTTCGGGATGCCGGCCGCACCGGCGTCTCGATCGCCACCGACATCACCGACCCGGCCGCGTGCCGCGAGCTGGTCGACCGCGCCGCCGAGTCCCTGGGCGGCCTCGACATCATCGTGAACAACGCGGGCAAGCAGGTGATGGTCGAGAAGGTCGAGGACCTCTCCGACGACCAGTTCGAGCAGACCTTCCGCACGAACGTCTTCGCGCCCTTCTGGATCACCAAGGCGGCGCTCGCGCACCTGCCCGAAGGCGGGTCCATCATCAACACAGCCTCCCTCGAGGCCTACGTGCCCGCCCCCGACCGTCTCGACTACGCCGCCACCAAGGCCGCCATCAACAACCTCTCGAAGGGCCTCGCGCAGCAGCTCGCGTCACGCGGCATCCGGGTCAACGTCGTCGCCCCCGGGCCCACGTGGTCGGCTCTGCAGGTGAGCCAGGGCGTCTCCGACGACCAGATGGAGCACTTCGACGACGAGAGCACCTACCAGCGGGCCGGCCAGCCCGCCGAGATCGCGCCCGCGTTCGTGTTCCTCGCCTCGGCCGAGTCGAGCTACGTCTCGGGCGAGACGCTCAACGTCAACGGCGGCATGGTCACGCCCTGAGACCCGCTCCGACGCCCCGGCCCGCTTCGCGCGGCCGGGGCGTCCGTGCGCGCGCCCAGACCCGGCGCCATCGCCTCACGACCCTCCCGCACCCGACCCTCGACGGCGCGGCCCACGCGCTTGCGCAAAACGTCTCGATCCGCAACCGACCCATGTCGCGTGTACGGGTGCGGGAGCGTTAGTGCATGCCCACCGACACCGCTCCCGCCCCCGGCGGAGCGCCCCTCACCCTGTACATGCTCCACGCGCTGGGCGCGAGCGCCGGCTCGTTCGACCGCCTGGCCGACGAGCTCGCGGGGGTCGTGCACGTCGTCGGCATCGATCTCCCCGGCTTCGGCTCCGCCGCGAGCGCGCCCGACGCCACCGTCGACGAGACCGTCGACCACGTCATCCAGCGTCTCGCCGCCCACTCGCGCGGGCCGTGGATGCTCGGCGGACACAGCATGGGCGGCAAGATCGCCGCGCTCGTGGCGTCCCGCGTGCTGCGCGGCGAGGCGGCGCTCTTCGGGCTGCGCGGCATGGTGCTCATGGCCCCGTCGCCGCCGCGTCCCGAGCCCATGGATGAGGAACGCCGGGAACTCATGCTCTCGTGGGTCGACGACGGCGCGATCTCCGAGGCGGATGCCGAGACCTTCATCGACCAGAACACCGCCGAGCCGCTCGACGCCGGGGCGCAGTCGCTCGCCCTCGCCGACCTGCGTCGCACCTCACCCACGGCGTGGCGCGCCTGGCTCGAGACCGGCAGCCGCGTGGACGCGACCGCCGCGGTCGGCACGCTGGACGTGCCCGCCCTCGTGATCGCCGGGACCGACGACGCTGACCTCGGGGCCTCCGCGCAGCCCGAGCTGCTGGCATCCGTGTACCCCCGGGCGCACTTCGTGACGCTCGAGGACACCGGGCACATGATCCCCCTCGAGCGGCACGTCGACGCGGCCGCAGCCATCTCGCGCTTCGTCACCGAAGAAGCAGGGGTCGGTCCGGTCGTCCCCGACGAGTGGGTCGAGCTCATCCGCAGCGAGCGCGTCGATGCGCGCGTGCGCGGCACCCTCGCCCGGCGCGCGCTGCCGGACGACCGCGGATACGCGCCCGAGGTGCTCGACATGGCGCAGTTGACGCTCCTGCGCGAGATCGCCGACCTCGTCGTTCCGCAGGAGGGACCGGTCATCGACATCGCCGCCCGCGTCGACGCCCAGTTGGCCCGCGGTGAGGGCGACGGGTGGCGCAATGCCGATCTGCCCGGCGACCCCGAGGCGTACCGTCGCGGGCTCGACACGTTGGCCGCCGCCTGGCCCACCGATCCGTCGGAGCGCAGCGACCGCCTCAAGGCGGCCATCGAGGGCGACTCCGACCTCGACGGCCCCCTCGACGCCGACCAGCTGAAGGCGTGGCTCGAAGACGCGCGCAACGACCTCGTGCGCCAGTGGCTCGCCCACCCCGCGAGCATGGCGCGCGTCGGCTACGACGGGTTCGCCACCGGCGGCCGCCCCATGCGGGGGTACGTCGAGCTGCGTCTCGGACGCCGCGAAGTCTGGGAGCCGGCGAACGTCGGCGGCACGATCGCGACGGGAGACGCGGCATGAACCTCGAAGCGATGCGCACCTTCACCGACGACGAGACCGTCGACGTGGTGGTGATCGGAACCGGAGCCGGCGGAGCCCCCCTGACCGCCGAGCTCGCCCGCAAGGGACTCACCGTCGTCGCGCTCGAGGCCGGGCGGCACTTCTCGCTCGACGACCTCACGCCCGATGAGACCGAGGCCGTCGAGATCAACTGGATGTCGGAGCGCCTCAGCGGCGGAGACGACCCGACCGCGTTCGGCCCCAACAACAGTGGGCGCGGCGTGGGCGGCTCGATGCTGCACTGGGGCGCGTTCACCCCTCGTCCCGACCGACGCGACCTGGTCCTGAAGACCGAATCGGGCGTCGGCCGCGACTGGCCCATCGACCCCGATGAACTGCTGTCGTACGTCGAGCGCGTCGAGGGCGACATCGGCGTCTCGGGGCCCACCCCCTATCCGTGGGACCCGAGCCGCACGTACGCCTACGCACCGGCCAAGCGCAACGCTCCCGCCAACCTCGTGGCCAAGGGCTGCGACGCCCTCGGCGTGCGGTGGGCCGACGCCCCGGCCGCGGTGCTCACCCGCGCCCGGCTGCAGGATCACCACGGCGAGCGCGGGGCGTGCGTCAACTGCGGCGAGTGCCACCAGGGGTGCCGGGTGGATGCCAAGGCGTCCACCGCCAACACGTACCTGCCCGCGGCCGTGGCATCCGGTGCCGAGATCCGCAGCGAGTCGATGGTGCACGGTATCGAGCTCGACGCCCGCGGCCACGTCGAGGCCGTCGTCTACCGCAAGGGCGGCGTCGATCGTCGTCAGCGGTGCCGCGCCCTGGTGCTCGCCGGCGGCGGTGTCGAGACGCCGCGACTGCTGCTGCACACCGGCCTCGCCAACGACAACGGCCAGGTGGGCCGCAACTTCCTCGCGCACGGCGCGACGCAGGTGTGGGGCCGGTTCGACGAGCCGGTGCGCGGGCACCGCGGATACCCCTCGTCGCTCATCAGCGAAGACATGATGCGCCCGGCCGACGCCGACTTCGCCGGTGGCTACCTCGTGCAGAGTCTCGGGGTCATGCCGTTGACGTTCTCGACCACCCTCGTGCGCGGCGGCGGCCTCTGGGGTCCCGAGCTCATGCAGCGTCTCGATCAGGCGCGGTTCATGGCCGGCATCGGCATCAACGCCGACTGCCTGCCCTCCGACGACAACCGCCTCGAGCTGGTCGACGAGCTCGACGAGTTCGGCATCCCGCGCGCACGGGTCACGTTCACCGCCGGTGACAACGAAAAGGCGATCGACAAGCACGCGACCGCGTTCATGCTGCGCGTGATGGAGGCCGCCGGAGCACGCGAGACGATGGTCCTCGCCCGCACCGCGCACACGATCGGCACGTGCCGCATGTCTGACGACCCGTCCGATGGCGTTGTCGATGGCGACGGCCGGTCGCACGAGATCCCGAACCTGTGGATCTGCGACAACTCGGTCTTCCCCTCGGCGATCGCCGCCAACCCCGCGCTGACGATCATGGCCCTGTCGCTGCGCACGGCTGATCGCTTCCTCGCCTCCGCCGCCGCCTGACCCCGGTCACTCGGCCGGGCACACCCGTCGAGCGTCCACGACACGCCGTTCGAAGCCCCTCGAGCGCGGCGTGTCGTGGACGCTCAACGGGATGCCGCTCGACACGGGAGAATGGATGCCATGAAGCTCGAGCACCTCGTCCGGTTCGCCGCCCTCGCTGAGGAGCTGCACTTCCCGCGCGCGGCCGAGAAGCTGCGCATCCCCCTCGCCTCGTTGTACACGACCGTCGACAAGCTCGAAGAGGAGGTGGGGCAGCCGCTTATCTCGCGCACCCCGCCGACCCAGCTCACCCCGGCCGGCCGGCTGCTCCTCGAGGAGGCGCACCACCGCATCGCCGACGCTCCTCCCGCCGCGCCCCGACAGAAGGCCCCCGGCGGCGGCAAGGCGAAGGCCAGCAAGGGCAAGGGCCGCGCCCCGATCGTGAAGGGCGAGCCGAAGCCCTACAAGAAGCGCCAGGGCCGCTGACCCCGTCCTCCCCCGCGCATAAACGCCATTCGCGCGCGTAAACGCGCGCTCCTCGCGTTTAAGCGCGTTGAAAGCGTTTATGACTGGAGTTCGGTGACCTGACCGGCCTCGACGCGCCAGCGGCGGTCGGTCTGCACCGCGGCGAGCATGCGCCGGTCGTGCGTGACGAGCAGCAGCGTGCCGGTGTAGGACTCGAGCGCCTGCTCGAGCTGCTCGATCGCCGGCAGGTCGAGGTGGTTGGTGGGCTCGTCGAGCACGAGCACGTTGACGCCCCGCGCCTGCAGCAGCGCCAGTCCCGCGCGCGTGCGCTCTCCGGGCGACAACTCGTCGACAGGGCGGGTGACGTGAACGGCCTTGAGCCCGAACTTCGCCAACAGGGTGCGGACCTCGCCCGCGTTCATCTCGGGGACGAACCCCTCGAAGGTCTCGGCCAGCGGACGCCCGCCGACCAGCAGCGATCGCGCCTGGTCGATCTCGCCGATCGCGACGCTTGAGCCCAGCGAGGCCGATCCCTCGTCGGGGCTCTGACGGCCCAGGATGCCGCGCAGCAGCGTCGACTTCCCGGCGCCGTTCGGCCCGGTGATGCCGATGCGCTCCCCCGCGTTGACCTGCAGCGACACCGGCCCGAGCGTGAAGTCGCCCGGGCGGAAGACCGCACCCGACAGCGTCGACACGACCGAGCTCGAGCGCGGTGCCGAGCCGATCGTGAATTCGAGCTGCCATTCCTTGCGCGGCTCCTCGACCTCGTCGAGACGTGCGATCCGGCTCTCCATCTGACGCACCTTCTGCGCCTGCTTCTCGCTCGACTCCGTCGCCGCCTTGCGGCGGATCTTGTCGTTGTCGGGTGACTTCTTCATGGCGTTGCGCACGCCCTGACTCGACCACTCGCGCTGCGTGCGGGCGCGCGAGACGAGATCGGCCTTCGTGTCGGCGTACTCCTCGTACTTCTCCCGCGCGTGACGGCGCAGGGTCGCGCGCTCCTCGAGGTAGGCGTCGTAGCCGCCCCCGTAGACGCGGTGGGAGTTCTGAGCGAGGTCGAGCTCGAGCACCCGGGTCACCGAGCGGGCGAGGAACTCGCGGTCGTGGCTGACGAGCACGACCCCGCCGCGGAGTCCCTTCACGAAGGTCTCGAGCCGCTCGAGTCCGTCGAGGTCGAGGTCGTTGGTCGGCTCGTCGAGGAGCGCGATGTCGAAGCGCGAGAGCAGCAGAGCCGCCAGCCCGACGCGCGCCGCCTGGCCGCCGGAGAGGCCCGTCATCTCGGCATCCGGTCCCACCTCCAGGCCCAGGTCGGCGAGCACGATCGGCATCCGCTCGTCGAGGTCGGCCGCGCCGCTCGCGAGCCAGCGCTCGAGGGCGGTGGCGTAGGCGTCGTCGGCGCCCACGATCGAGGCGTCGCCGAGGGCCGCCGCCGTGGCATCCATCTCCTTCGTCGCCTCGGCGCACCCGGTGCGGCGGGCGATGTACTGCGCGACGGTCTCGCCCGCGACGCGCTCGTGCTCCTGCGGGAGCCAGCCGACGAACGCATCGTTCGGCGCGAGGCTGATCGATCCGCCCTGCGGCTCGTCGACGCCGGCGAGCAGACGCAGCAGCGTGGACTTTCCCGCACCGTTCGCTCCGACCACGCCGATCACGTCGCCCGGCGCGACGGTGAGGTCGACGCCGTCGAAGAGCGTGCGGTGTCCGTGGCCCCCGGCGAGGCCCTGCGCGACGAGGGTGGCGGTCATCCCTCTAGTGTCTCAGGCCGTCCCGCCCCCGACCGCAGCCCCCGATGCCCCTGAGCTTGTCGAAGGGACCGGACGCACCCAGGTCCCTGAGCCTGTCGAAGGGACCGGACGCACCCAGGTCCCTGAGCCTGTCGAAGGGACCGGACGCACCCAGGTCCCTGAGCCTGTCGAAGGGACCGGAACCCACTGCAACCGCCCGGGGGCTTCGACACGCTCAGCCACCTCCGCCCCGCTGCGCCCTGAGGTCCCCGCCGAAGGGACCGGAACCCACTGCAACCGCCCGGGGGCTTCGACACGCTCAGCCACCTCCGCCCCGCTGCGCCCTGAGGTCCCCGCCGAAGGGACCGGACGCCACCGCCTCACCGCGCCCGCGGGTGCGAGGTCGCGTACACGTCGCGCAGCGCGTCGACCGAGACGTGCGTGTAAATCTGCGTCGTCGATACCGAGGCGTGTCCGAGCAGCTCCTGCACGACGCGCACGTCCGCTCCGCCCTGCAGCAGGTGCGTCGCGAACGAGTGCCGCAGCGTGTGCGGCGAGACGTGGGCGGTGAGCCCCGCCTTCTCCGCGGCGTCCTGGATGATCAGCCACGCGCTCTGGCGCGACAGGGGCGCCCCGCGCACGCCGAGGAACAGCCGCGGTGTCGCCCGCCCCTTCGCGGCGAGCGCGGGTCGCACGCGGGTGAGGTAGGCCTCGACCGCCGCGCGCGCGTACGAACCGACGGGCACGATCCGTTCCTTGTCGCCCTTGCCGCGCACGCGCAGCAGGTCGCCGTGGGCGGTGTCGTCGACGTCGAGCTGCACGATCTCCGAGACACGGGCTCCCGTCGCGTACAGCAGCTCGAGCAGTGCGCGGTCGCGCACGGCCGCCGGCTCCGCGGCGGAGGCGTCGGCCGAACCGGGCGCGGGTCCCGCGGCATCCAGCAGCTGATCGACCTGGGCGATCGTCAGGGCCTTCGGCAGGCGGCGCGGTGCCTTGGGCGGACGCAGTCGCCCCGTGGGGTCGGCATCCGCTCGCCCCTCCCGCACGAGGAAGCGGTGCAGCCCCCGCACCGACGACTGCATCCGCGCGAGCGACGACGAGGCCGGCGGCGGCTCGGCCGAGGCGCGCTCGGCCGCGAAGTCCGCGATCAGGGCGGGCGTCACGGCCTCCACCTCGACGACGCCGCGCTCGCCCAACCAGTCCGTGTAGACGGACAGGTCGCGGCGATAAGCGGCCACGGTGTGGTCGGAGAGCCCGCGCTCGAGCGCGACGTGCCGAAGGTAGGTCTCGACCGCGCGCTCGAGCTCCACGTCAGCGCGCGGAGGCCTCGCGGCGCAGCACCTCGGCCGCCGCGAGGGCGCCCGTGGCCAGGATGCCGTTGCGCAGGCGTCCCGCGAGCACGCCGTCGATGACCTCGGCCAGCGGCACGCGCTCGAGGCGCATGTCGGACTCCTCGTGTTCGCGCTCGAAGTCGGTCTCGACCGCGCGCAGGCCGCGCGCGAGGAAGAGGTGCACGACCTCGTCGTTGCCGCCGGGGGTCGTGTGCATCGACACGAGGTGCTGCCAGCGGTCGGCGGCGAGGTCGGCCTCTTCGGTCAGCTCGCGTTTGGCGGTCTCCATGGGCGGCTCGCCCGCGACGTCGAGGAGTCCGGCCGGGATCTCCCAGTCGCGCTCCTTGATGGGGTGGCGGTACTGCTGGATGAGCACGACGCGCTCCTCGTCGTCGATCGCGACGACGGCCGCGGCCCCCGGGTGCTCGACGTACTGGCGGGTCATCTCGCTGTCGCCGTAGCGCACGGTGTCGGAGCGCACGTCCCAGACCGCGCCTTGGTAGACCAGGTCGGTCGAGACGATCTCGAGGTCGACCTTCTCGTCGCGCAGCTCTTGCATGTCAGTCCTCCTCGACGTCGAACAGCTCGCTCGAGCGGTGACGCTCGAGGGCCGCGCCGACCAGACCGCGGAACAGCGGGTGCGGCTCGGTGGGGCGCGAGCGCAGCTCGGGGTGCGCCTGCGTCGCGATGTAGTACGGGTGCACGTCGCGCGGCAGCTCGACGAACTCGACGAGGTCGAGGTCGGGGTTGAGGCCCGAGAACACCAGGCCCGCGTCGCTCAGCTGCTGGCGGTAGGCGTTGTTGACCTCGTAGCGGTGGCGGTGGCGCTCCGAGATGTCGTTCGATCCGTAGAGATCCGCGGCGAGCGAGCCCTCCGCGAGCGCGGCGGGGTACAGGCCCAGGCGCATCGTGCCGCCGAGGTCGCCGCTTTCGAGGATGTCGACCTGCTCGGCCATCGTCGCCACCACCGGGTGCGCGGTGTCGGGGTCGAACTCGCTCGACGACGCACCCTCGAGACCGGCGACGGTGCGGGCGTACTCGATGACCATGCACTGCAGGCCGAGGCAGATGCCCAGCGTGGGGATGCCCT
Source organism: Microbacterium sp. che218 (assembly GCF_040436305.1). Lineage (NCBI taxonomy): Bacteria > Bacillati > Actinomycetota > Actinomycetes > Micrococcales > Microbacteriaceae > Microbacterium > Microbacterium sp. che218. Next base: position 2,805,937 of record NZ_AP031501.1, on the reverse strand, counting down.
GTTCGCGCGCGAACCGCAGCGCACCGAGCTTGCCCTCGATGCCCCGGATGCCGAAACCACCGGGGACGATGATGCCGTCGACCGCGCCGAGGGCCTTGGCCGCGCCTTCGGGCGTCTCGCACAGGTCGGAGGGGATCCACGTGATCTTAACGTGGGTCTCCTGGCCGAAGCCACCGGCCTTGATGGCTTCGGTGACCGAGAGGTACGCGTCGGGCAGGTCGATGTACTTGCCGACGAGGCCGATCGTGACCTCGTGCTTGGGGTTGTGCACGGCCTGGAGCACGCGGTTCCAGCGCGTCCAGTCGACGTCCGCGGCCTTCGAGATCTCGAGGGTGTCGACGATGTAGGCATCGAGGCCCTGGTCGTGCATCATCGACGGGATGTCGTAGATGCTCGGCACGTCGATCGCGTTGACCACCGCGTCTTCGTCGACGTCGCACATGAGCGCGATCTTGCGCTTGTTCGACTCGGTGACGGGGCGGTCGCTGCGCAGCACGAGGGCGTCGGGCTGGATGCCGATGGAGCGCAGCGTCGCGACGGAGTGCTGCGTCGGCTTGGTCTTCTGCTCACCCGAGGCGCCCATGAACGGCACGAGCGAGACGTGCACGAAGAAGACGTTCTTGCGGCCGAGCTCGTGACGGATCTGGCGCGCCGACTCGATGAAGGGCTGCGACTCGATGTCGCCGACCGTCCCGCCGATCTCGGTGATGATGACGTCGGGCTGCGGCTGCTCGCTGGCCTGCAGGCGCATGCGGCGCTTGATCTCGTCGGTGATGTGGGGGATGACCTGCACGGTGTCGCCGAGGTACTCGCCGCGGCGCTCACGGGCGATGACCTGCGAGTAGATCTGGCCCGTGGTGACGTTCGCGGCCTGGCTGAGCTCGATGTCGAGGAAGCGCTCGTAGTGGCCGATGTCGAGGTCGGTCTCGGCGCCGTCGTCGGTCACGAAGACCTCGCCGTGCTGGAACGGGTTCATCGTTCCGGGATCGACGTTCAGGTACGGGTCGAGCTTCTGCATGACAACGCGCAGACCGCGTGCCGTGAGGAGGTTGCCGAGGCTTGCCGCCGTCAGGCCCTTCCCCAGGGAGGAGACCACGCCTCCGGTGACGAAGATGTGCTTCGTCGTGAAAGTCGTGTCGTCTGAATGTCCCGCGTCCGAAGTCTTCATCACGGGCTTCGATCCTATCAGTCAGTGGTGAGAACTGGTCAGCGCGTCGCCGCACTCTTGCGTCTCGGGCGTGCCGGATGCCGAGGGCGCTCGCCCGGCGCGGAGGTGCGCCGCGTCCGGATGAACGCGAAGACCATCACGACGATCGACACGACGAGCGGAACGAGCACCATGGGCAGGATCGGGTCGTCGTCCGACGCCTCCCCCGCGGCCCAGCCTACGAGGAACATCTGCGCGATCGTCAGGCTGGGCGGCATCCATCGTGCGAGGTCGCGTTGCACGCCGATCCGGCTGCGCGCGAGGCTTCCGACCAGTCCCAGAACCACCGCGAGCAATCCCAGGACCGGCCCGAGCGCCCAGGGCAGACCGATCCACAGCGCGTGGCCGATGCCCGGTGCGGGGGACGCAGCGAACGTCCCCTCCGCGAAGCGGAGCTGCACGCCGCCGTAGCCGTCCGGCCACAGACTGTCGGACTCGTACTCGTCGTCGACGTTCTCGTCGAACGCCACCACCGCCTGGTCACCGCGTTGCAGCGTGTCGCCGAACGGGATCGGCGGCTCGTCGGGTCGGTTCGGGGTCCCGTCGAGCCATCCCGAGCCGTCGGTGAGGCTGTCGGCGAGCTCGTCCGAGAGGGTCAGGCTCATCCGCAGTCGCTCGGTCTCGAGATCGGGGAGCTGCCACGTCCACGTCCACCGCGGCATCAGCGCCGTCCACGTGAGCTCGTCGACGGCGGCCCCGTCGGACTGCGCCGCCACCACGGGGCGATCGAGCGTGTAGCGGACCTCGACGTCGTGCTCGCCCTCCCAGTCGTCGGGCAACCGGGTCTGCACGACCGCGTACCCCATCCGTCGTGTCTGTTCGAAGGGCGACGCCTGACCGTCGACGGTGATCTCCTGCACGCGCAGCCCCTGGTCGTGGCCGTCGACCACGTCGCGCCACGCGCGCGTGATCTGGGGCACGGCCCGCAGGTGCGCCGCGACGTCCGCCCGCAGGCGCTCCACCACGTCGAGCCGCGCGGAGCCGTCGTCCGAGCGGACGAGCGTGGCGTCGAACCGGGCGTCGGTGACGGCGACGCCGTACGACCCGTCGAGATCGTCGAGCACGTCGCTCTGGTCGGGCGGCGGGCTCGTCGGTGACGCCGTCAGGAACGCGAGCGCGACGGCTCCACCCACCAGGGCGATCGCGGCGAGGCGCACGCCGAGCCGACCCGCGCCGAAGAACGTCGGATCGGCTCCGGCTCGTCGGCCGATGCCCTCCCGGGCCAACAGCTCTCGGACGAGGCGGCCGGCTGCCCGCGGACGAGCGAACATCACCACGTAGGGCAGATCGGCCGAGCGCAGCGTCGTCCGCTCCGCGGCCAGGGTCTGATCGAGGTGCAGGCGCTGGCCAAGCAGGTGTTCGCGCGCGAGGGCCCCCTCGCGGGTCAGCGGACGGGCACTCAGTGCGATCGCGATGACGGCGACGGCGAGCATCGCTCCCGCGACGGCGGCCACCGGCGGCCACCACTCGAGCGTCAGCGCGCGTTGATGCGACAGCTGCCGGGCGAGCCCGAACTGCAGGGCGGTCAGCGCGATCGCCCCGCCGAGGAAGGCGTCGCGCACGAACCCCCGCGGAACCCGCCGCAGGCCATCGTCGAACTGCGCACGCCACGCGGGCGAGAAGCGGAACGCACGAGCCGCGGGTACGAGATCGCCCCAGCGCCCCGCACGATAGCCCGCTCGCGCGAGACGCCGCGTCAGGCGCGGATCCTCCGGCGAGCGGCGCCACGCCTCGAGGGCTTCGGCGAGCGCTGCGGTCCGCCGTTCTCCCCACAGGCGCGCGTCGAGCGCCACCGAGCTGCCTTTGCGTCGCTGCGACTCGGGCACGAACCAGGCGCGCCCGCGCGCATCCCCCCACGCGACGGCTCGCGCCGCGAGTGCGAACAGCACGCCCACCGCGAGCAGCAGCAGCGGGACGAACGGACCGTAGGCCTGCACGTAGAACAGAGGCGAGGGCCCCGGCATGGCGAGCGTTCCGGGCGCGAAGCGCAGGGTGAACCAGAACGAGCCGTGCGGCGGGATGTTCTGGTCGTTCGAGACCTCGTACACGAGGGGGTCGGATGCCGCGTCCTCCGGCTCCAACGTCGTCGACCCGCTCACCAGCAGCCAGGCGATCCCCGATGTGGGCTGACGGGCGTACGTCGCGGCGAGGTCGCGCGGCACGCTCACGCGTAGAGAGCTCCCCGCCACCCCGTGCGGCCAGTCCGGCCCGAACACGTCCCACTCGAGCACCTGATACGACTGCTGCGACGACGGATCGCGGTCGTCGTAGGCGAGGTCGCGCAGGTCGTAGCTGAGCACGACGTCATGGGAGCCGGTGAGCCGCTCGCCGGCGTCGATCGTGTAGGTCGTGCGGGTGGGGCCGGAACTCGTGCGCGCCTCGACGATCGCATCGTCGAGCCTCGCCTCGCGCAGCTGCGGACGCAGATCATGCCCCTCGTACTGGGAGGCGACGACCCGCTCGATCGCGTGCTCGTCGACGTCGTCGGGGAACACCGCCGTGAAGCGTTCCTCCACACGGGCGACCAGCCGCCCCTCGTCGTCGCGAACGACCACGTACTCAGCCGAGAAGTCCTTCGCGAACCACGTGCTGGTCGCATCCTTCGCCGACGAGGTGATGTCGTCGAAGGTCAGCGGGGCGTTCACGACCGGTCCGACCAGGAGCAGGACCCCGAGCGCGGTCACCGCCGCCCAGAACACGCGGATGCCGGTGCGCAGCCGACGGCCGCCGTGCGACCGCAGCCATGCCTCGAGTCGTTCCAGCAGCCGAGACAGCGCGAGCCAGAGCGGCGTGTGCTGGGGTGCAGGAACGAGCGTCGCCTCCGGCGGCGCCTGTCTCGCGTCGTCGGGGGCGTCGGTCATCGCGATCGCCCGGTCTCCAGCAGCTCGCGGGCGTGGGTCAGTGCGGCGTCGGAGTCGCTCAGTCCGGAGAGCAGGCGTGCCATCTCCGCTTCGCGCTCCGCACCGTCGAGGCGGCGGACGCTCGACGCCGTGACCGACCCGTCGTTCGCCTTCACCACCGTGAGGTGGTTGCCGGCGAACGCGGCGACCTGCGCGAGGTGGGTGACCGCGATCACCTGCGATGACTCCGCGAGACGCGCCAGACGGCGTCCGACCTCGATGGCCGCAGCCCCTCCGATGCCCGCGTCGACCTCGTCGAACACGAAGGTCGGAACGGGGTCGACCCCCGCGATCACGACCTCGATCGCCAGCATCACCCGGCTGAGTTCGCCACCGGACGCACCCCGTGACACGGGTCGCGGATCGGCACCCGGATGCGGGGCGAGCAGGATCGACACCTCGTCACGCCCGTGGGCGGCGGGAGCGGCGGGGCTCACCTGCACGGTGAGCGTGGCGTCGGGCAGGGCGAGCGCGTGCAGCTCTTCGGTGACGAGCGAGCCGAGACGGAGAGCGGCGTCTTCTCGAGCGGCGGTGAGGGCGGCGGCCGCGGTGTCGAGCTCGGCGGCGGCGGCATCGCGCTGCGCCGCGAGTCTCTCGAGGCGGTCTCCGTCGTCGTCGAGCTCGACGAGGCGGGCGGATCCCGTCTCGAGCAGGCCGATCGCGGCATCGACCGAGCCGTGCGCGCGCACGAGCGCGGCGAGAACCCCGCGACGCTCATCGACGGCTGCCAATTCGTGCGGACCCGATTCGTCGAGGTCGGCGAGGTACCCCGACAGCGCGACCGAGGCGTCCGTCGCGCGGTAGCCGAGTTCGGCGACCTGCTCGGCGATCGCGGCGAGGTCGTCGTCGCTGGCGGCGATGCGCTCGAGCGCGCGACGGGCTTCGGCGAGCAGGGTCACGACGTCGGGGGAACCGTCGTCGTTCGACAGGGCGGCGTGCGCGGTGACCGCGGCGATCCGCAGCTCTTCGGCGTTCGCGAGGCGCTCGGCACGCTTGGCCAGTTCGTCCTCTTCGCCGGGCTGCGGGGCGATCGCTTCGATCTCGGTGATCGCGGCACGCAACTGCTCCGCTTCGCGCGCGCGGTCGTCGCGGTCCGTCGTGAGCGTCGTCAGTTCGGCATCGAGGCCTCGCCACTCGTCGAAAGCCGCGCGATAGGCGGAGCGCGCGGCCGTCACCGCTTCGCCTCCGAAGCGATCGAGGGCGTCGCGCTGGGCCGACGCCGAACGCAACCGCAGCTGGTCCGACTGGCCGTGCACCACCACGAGATCGTCCGCGAGATCGGCCAGCACTCCGGCGGGAGCCGTGCGGCCGCCGACCGTGGCGCGACCGCGCCCTTCGCTCGAGACGGTGCGCCCGAGGTAGAGCTCGGCGTCGCCGCTGCCGACCGGCTCGACATCGCCTCCGGCTTCGCGCACGCGCGCCGCGACGGGGCCGTTCTCGGGCACGAGCCACACGCCTTCGACGGCGGCCTGAGCCGCGCCGGAGCGCACGGCGCCGGAGTCGGCGCGGGCCCCCAACAGCAGACCGAGACCCGTCACGACCATCGTCTTGCCCGCGCCCGTCTCACCCGTGATCGCGGTGAAGCCGCGGCCGATGGGCAGCGTCGCGTCGGCGATCACGCCGAGGTCGCGCAGACGCATCTCCTCGATCACGAGACGCCTCCGGCCATGCCGCGCCACCCGGTGACGGGCAGGCGGAACTTGCGGACGAGGCGATCGGTGAACGCGGCGGGGTGCAGACGGGCGAGGCGCACCGGACGCGAGGAGCGACGCACCATCACGCGCGCGCCCGGGGGCAGCTCGTGCGAGCGTCGGCCGTCGCACCAGAGGATGCCACTGCCGCTCGTGCGCTCGAGCACCTCGACCGCCACCATCGCATCGGGGCTCACGACCAGTGGCCGGGCGAACAGCGCGTGGGCCGAGAGGGGGACGACGGCGATCGCCTCGACCGTGGGCCAGATGACCGGGCCGCCCGCCGAGAAGTTGTAGGCCGTCGATCCGGTCGGCGATGCGACGACGATGCCGTCGCAGCCGAACGACGACAGAGGTCGTCCGTCGACCTCCATGACGACCTCGAGCATGCGCTCCCGGCTGGCCTTCTCGACGGTCGCCTCGTTGAGCGCCCAGGTCTCGAAGATGACCTCGTCGTCGGCGTCGAGCACGCGCACCGCGAGGGCCAGCCGCTCTTCCACCGAGTAGTCGCGCGCGATCACCCGATGCACCGCGTCATCCATGTCGTCGCGCTCGATCTCGGCAAGGAAGCCGACGTGGCCCATGTTGATGCCGAGGATCGGGGCGGTCCCGCCGCGGACCATCTCGGCCGCCCGCAGGATCGTTCCGTCGCCGCCGAGCACGATCGCGAGCTCGACGTCGTCGATGCTCACGTCTTCACCGAGCGTGGCGACGCCTTCGAGCGAGAGGCGGTCGGCGAGTTCGGGGCGGTCCTCGGCCGACACCACCGGCGTCGCACCTGCGGCCCGTACGGCGGTGAGGATGCGTTCGGCGGCGTGGACGGTGTCGTCACGGCGCGCGTGGACGACGAGGAGGATACGGCGATCGCTGGGGGTCATCGGCTTCCGGTCAGTCGGGTCACGGTGCTCTCCCATTGTGAGGGGTCGGTGCCCTGTGCGGCCGAGAACCACGCGACGTACTCCTGGTTGCCGTGCGTTCCCACGATCGGCGAGGCGATGAGTCCTGCCGTGCGGAGCCCGGCGTCCCACGCCGCCCAGAGCACTCCGTGCACCGCGTCGGAGCGCAGCGCCGGATCGGTCACCAGACCGCCCTTGACCGCGGTGCGGCCGACTTCGAACTGCGGCTTGATGAGCAGCACGACGTCGGCGTCGGGCGCGGCCGTCGCCACCACCGCGGGAAGCACGTGGTGCAGCGAGATGAAGGACAGGTCACCGGTGACCACGCGGGGGCGCTCGGCGACACGTGTGGCGGCGGCGAGGTTCTCGGCGGTCATGAACCGCACGTTATACCCCTCCACCGACACCACGTCGGGGTCGGATGCCACGACTGTGGACAACTGCCCGTGCCCGACGTCGACGGAGAGGACGGGACGAGCGCCCCGCTCCCGCAGGACCTGCGTGAATCCGCCCGTCGATGCGCCCATGTCGAGCGCGACGGACCCCTCGATCTCGAGGGAGAAGGCGTCGAGAGCCGCGAGGAGCTTGTGCGCTCCGCGGCTGACGTAGTGGTCGGTGCCGGCGACGACGATCTCGCTGTCTTCTCCGACGGGCGCAGAGGCTTTCACCACTGCGCGGCCGTCGACGGAGACGAGACCGCCGGCGATGAGCTGGGCGGCGTGGGAGCGGGATCGCGCGAGACCGCGCGAGGCCAGCTCGGCGTCGAGGCGCGCCGTCACGGTCGCGGCGCCGACGGGTCGCTCGGAGCGGATTCCAGGCGGCGGGCGAGCTCGTCGTGCAGCGCGGCGAAGGCCTGCGCGCGCATGTCGAGAGGCTGCTCTTCGATGAGACGCAGCCGATCGATCAGCTCGGGAGCGGCATCCGGGGCGGTGTCCGACATGGATGCCATGCTACCGAGGTCAGCGCACGCGGAACGGGTCGGCGTAGAGCCTCTCCGGAACGCGGAAGCCGAAGATCGCGCGACCGGAGTTCCAGATGGCCGCGGCGCCGGCGCGCAGCAGATCGATCTGGCGGTCCCCTGCCGACACGATGCGCAGGTCGACCCCGTCGATCTCGACGATCGCGTCACCAACGCGAGTGCGCTCGCCCTTGACGATGGTCGCGGGATACGGCTCGAAGAGCTGACGGAGGTCTTCCACGATGTAGTCCGGACGCTGCGAGGGCGGTGCGGCGAGCACCTGCTTGGGCCGGTCGATGCCGGTGAGCACGAGCAGCGACTTCATCTCGGCCGTGAGCGCGCCCTGGATGTCGGTGTCCAGTCGGTCGCCGATGAAGAGCGGGTTCTCGGCTCCCGTCCGGGTGACGGCCTCGTCGAAGATCGGGCGCTCGGGCTTGCCGGCGATGGTCGCGAGGCGACCGACGGCGGTGTGCACCGCAGACACGAGCGTGCCGTTTCCCGGCGCGATCCCGCGCGCCTGGGGGATGGTCCAGTCGGTGTTGGTCGCGACCCAGGGGATCCCGCCCTCTTCGATGGGCGTGGCCAGGGCGTAGGCAGCTTCGGCGAGCTGCGCCCATCCCACCTCCGGAGAGAACCCCTGCACGACGGCAGCGGGAGAGTCGTCGGCGCTGCGGGTGACGACGAACCCGGCCTTCTCCACCTCGACGACGAGTCCCTCGCCACCGATGACCAGGAGAGTCGCCCCCGCCGGCACGAGGTCGCGCATGAGGCGCATCGCCGCCTGCGGGCTCGTGGTGACATCGGAGGGCGTCACGTGCAGACCGAGCGAGGTCAGGTGCTCCGCGACCGACGCGTCGGTGCGCGACGCGTTGTTGGTGATGTACCCGAGACGCCGACCCTCCTGCTGGGCGCGGTTCAGGCTGTCGACGGCGTGCGGCAGCGCTCCCGGCCCCGCGTACACGACACCGTCGAGGTCGGCGAGCACGACGTCGACTCCGTCGAGCGGCGTCGGGTCGGCTTTGCCGCGCCCGAAGATCATCGTGCGTCCTCCGCCTTGTCGTCCTCAGCGTCGGTGCCCTCAGCGTCGTCGTCAGCGTCCACGTCCACGTCAGTGTCAGCGTCCGCGGTGTCGACGTTGCGCTCGGTCACGTCGGCGGGCTGGATCTCTTCGACGGACTCCGCGTCTCCGGTGGATTCCGCCTCATCATCGGCGACGGGAATGACACCGGATGCCACCTCCACCCCGCCCTCGTCGTCGATCAGGTCGATCTCCTCGACCACGATCACCTCGCGGTCGGCCACGCCGGCGGCGGCATCGAGCGCGTCCGCGGCGATCTCCGCGCGTCGCTCCCACTCGGCGGCCTCGTCGAGACGACCGAGTTCCTCGAGCACGGCCGCGCGGGCGGAGAAGAGCGCCGGGCTCCACTCGAAGGCGCGGTCGGGGTCGGCCTCGGGGATTTCGAGCTCCTGGAGCGCGCGATCCGCCTGGCCCAGGTCGAGGCGGGCGCCCGACATCGCGATCGCCAGCTGCACGCGCACCGACGTCGAAAGGGTGGAACGATCGACAGCGCGTCCCTCCTCGAGTGCGCGGTCGGGGCGACCGACCCCTCGCTCGCTGTCGACGATGAGGGGCAGCTGCTCGTCGGAGCCGGTGATACGACGATGGGTGCGGAGTTCGCGCAGCGCGAGAGCGAAATCGCCGACGGCGTAGGCCGTGATGGCAACAGTCTCACGCACGACGCCGACACGGCCGGCGCTGCGCGACGCGGCGAGAGCGTGCGCGTGGGCCAGCGCCGGGTCTTCGTCGATCACTCGTGCCGCCATCGCGAGGTGACGTGCGACGTTGTCGGCGTTGTCCTTGCTGAGCGTCTTCAGCTCGTTGCGGGCCGCGCCCGGAAGATCGTACGCAGTGACGTCTTCCGGCAGCTCGGGTCCGCGTTCGCGTTGGTCCTGCGGCGGGCGCGTGGCCCGCGCGTCATCGCGATCGAAGCGACGCGGTGCTCCGGCACCCGGGCGGCTGTCGCGCGTCGGACGGCGGTCGCCGCCGCCGAACCCGCGGGACTCGCCGCCGCGGTACGACGGCCGGTCGCCGTCCTGTCGGAAGGGCCGGTCGCCATCGCGACGCTGCGGACGGTCACCGTCACGACGGAACGGACGGTCGCCATCACGCGGCGGACGGCTCCCGCCGTCGCGCTGGAAGGGACGGTCGCCATCGCGACGAACGGGGCGATCACCATCGCGCGGCGGACGGCTCCCGCCATCACGCTGGAACGGACGGTCGCCCTCACGACGCACCGGACGGTCACCGTCACGACGGAACGGACGGTCGCCATCACGCGGCGGACGGCTTCCGCTGTCGCGCTGGAAAGGACGGTCACCATCACGACGAACGGGCCGGTCACCGTCACGACGGAACGGACGATCGCCATCACGCGGCGGACGGCTCCCGCCATCACGCTGGAACGAACGGTCGCCCTCACGGCGCACAGGGCGATCCCCGTCACGCGCCGGACGGCTTCCGCCATCACGCTGGAACGGACGATCGCCATCACGACGAACGGGCCGATCGCCGTCACGACGAACGGGCCGATCGCCATCACGACGGAACGGACGATCGCCATCACGCGGCGGACGGCTTCCGCTGTCACGCTGGAACGGACGGTCACCGTCACGACGAACGGGTCGCTCGCCATCACGACGGAACGGACGGTCACCCCGAGGAGCTGACCCTCCGCCGGAGGACTGTCCACGTCCGGACGCGCGGTCGCCCGAGCGCCCTTCGTTGCCCTTGCGCTCGTTCGCGTCGTCCGTCGACATGACTGTCCTCCTCAGGGTAAAAGTACCCGTAAATGCGAAATGGCCACCCAGCTTTGGGTGGCCATTTCGACTTAAAGGAAGTCCGGCGGTGTCCTACTCTCCCACAGGGTCCCCCCTGCAGTACCATCGGCGCTGAGAGGCTTAGCTTCCGGGTTCGGAATGTGACCGGGCGTTTCCCTCTCGCTATGGCCGCCGAAACACTATTGATGTTTCAAAAACCAACAACGATATTTCATTGTTGTGTTCCCGACCGTACATCGAGAACCACTCAGTGGACGCAAGCACCAAAAACGGTGTGTTATCAAGTCATCGGCTTATTAGTACCGGTCAGCTTCACGTATTACTACGCTTCCACATCCGGCCTATCAACCCAGTAGTCTGGCTGGGAGCCTCTCACCATAAATGGTATGGAAGTCTCATCTTGAGGCCGGCTTCCCGCTTAGATGCTTTCAGCGGTTATCCATCCCGAACGTAGCTAATCAGCGGTGCTCCTGGCGGAACAACTGACACACCAGAGGTTCGTCCAACCCGGTCCTCTCGTACTAGGGTCAGATCCTCTCAAACTTCCTACGCGCGCAGCGGATAGGGACCGAACTGTCTCACGACGTTCTAAACCCAGCTCGCGTACCGCTTTAATGGGCGAACAGCCCAACCCTTGGGACCTACTCCAGCCCCAGGATGCGACGAGCCGACATCGAGGTGCCAAACCATGCCGTCGATATGGACTCTTGGGCAAGATCAGCCTGTTATCCCCGAGGTACCTTTTATCCGTTGAGCGACAGCGCTTCCACAAGCCACTGCCGGATCACTAGTCCCGACTTTCGTCCCTGCTCGACCTGTCAGTCTCACAGTCAAGCTCCCTTGTGCACTTACACTCGCCACCTGATTGCCAACCAGGTTGAGGGAACCTTTGGGCGCCTCCGTTACATTTTGGGAGGCAACCGCCCCAGTTAAACTACCCACCAGGCACTGTCCCTGAACCGGATCACGGTCCTAAGTTAGATATCCAGAGTGACCAGAGTGGTATTTCAACAATGACTCCACACTCACTGGCGTGAATGCTTCACCGTCTCCCACCTATCCTACACAAGCCACACCGAACACCAATACCAAGCTGTAGTAAAGGTCACGGGGTCTTTCCGTCCTGCTGCGCGTAACGAGCATCTTTACTCGTAATGCAATTTCGCCGAGTTCGCGGTTGAGACAGTTGGGAAGTCGTTACGCCATTCGTGCAGGTCGGAACTTACCCGACAAGGAATTTCGCTACCTTAGGATGGTTATAGTTACCACCGCCGTTTACTGGGGCTTAAATTCTCAGCTTCGCCTTGCGGCTAACCGGTCCTCTTAACCTTCCAGCACCGGGCAGGCGTCAGTCCGTATACATCGTCTTGCGACTTGGCACGGACCTGTGTTTTTAGTAAACAGTCGCTACCCACTAGTCTCTGCGGCCACCACACCCTTTCGGAGCAAGTCCTAATAAGTGGATGGCCCCCCTTCTCCCGAAGTTACGGGGGCATTTTGCCGAGTTCCTTAACCACGATTCTCTCGATCTCCTTGGTATTCTCTACCTGACCACCTGAGTCGGTTTGGGGTACGGGCGGCTTGAACCTCGCGTCGATGCTTTTCTTGGCAGCATAGGATCACCCACTTTTTATCCGCATCGTGTCTCAGCCTTAATAAGTGACGGATTTGCCTATCACTTGGCCTACGCACTTGCACCAGGACTACCATCGCCTGGCTTGGGCTACCTTCCTGCGTCACACCTGTTAATACGCTAGCCGCACCAGCATGGGGTCGAGCGTTCACACGGACGTGCCTTCACCCCGAAGGGATCAACAACATTCCGAGCTAGGACTCTTAGCACCACTGGATTAGCTTGGGCGGTTCTTCGCCGGTACGGGAATATCAACCCGTTGTCCATCGACTACGCCTGTCGGCCTCGCCTTAGGTCCCGACTTACCCAGGGAAGATTAGCTTGACCCTGGAACCCTTGGTCTTTCGGAGGACGTGTTTCTCACACGTCTTTCGCTACTCATGCCTGCATTCTCACTCGTGTAGCGTCCACGGCTGGGTCACCCCGCCGCTTCACTCGCCACACGACGCTCTCCTACCCATCAACACGGCTGGACCACGAAGGCCTACCAAAAATGTCAATGCCACAACTTCGGTGGCGTGCTTGAGCCCCGTTACATTGTCGGCGCGGAATCACTTGACCAGTGAGCTATTACGCACTCTTTCAAGGGTGGCTGCTTCTAAGCCAACCTCCTGGTTGTCAAAGCAACTCCACATCCTTTCCCACTTAGCACGCGCTTAGGGACCTTAGTTGGTGGTCTGGGTTGTTTCCCTCTCGACTATGAAGCTTATCCCCCACAGTCTCACTGCTGCGCTCTCACTTACCGGCATTCGGAGTTTGGCTGACGTCAGTAACCTTGTAGGGCCCATCGGCCATCCAGTAGCTCTACCTCCGGCAAGAAACACGCAACGCTGCACCTAAATGCATTTCGGAGAGAACCAGCTATCACGAAGTTTGATTGGCCTTTCACCCCTATCCACAGCTCATCCCCTCAGTTTTCAACCTAAGTGGGTTCGGTCCTCCACGACGTCTTACCGTCGCTTCAACCTGGCCATGGATAGATCACTTCGCTTCGGGTCTAGGACACGCGACTGAATCGCCCTATTCAGACTCGCTTTCGCTACGGCTACCCCACACGGGTTAACCTCGCCACGTATCGCTAACTCGCAGGCTCATTCTTCAAAAGGCACGCTGTCACCCCTACTAAGGAGGCTCCAACGGTTTGTAAGCAAACGGTTTCAGGTACTATTTCACTCCCCTCCCGGGGTACTTTTCACCTTTCCCTCACGGTACTTGTCCGCTATCGGTCATCTGGGAGTATTTAGGCTTATCAGGTGGTCCTGACAGATTCACACGGGATTTCTCGGGCCCCGTGCTACTTGGGATACTCTTCACGCCAAGAACAAGCATTTCGACTACGGGGTTCGCACCCTCTATGACCGGCCGTTCAAAACCGTTCGTCTATACTCTCTTGTCACGTCGATCATTCGGCAGAACAATCCGAAAAGTCCCACAACCCCCAACATGCAACGCCTGCCGGCTATCACACACGCTAGGTTTAGCCTCTTCCGATTTCGCTCGCCACTACTGACGGAATCGCTTTTGCTTTCTCTTCCTGTGGGTACTGAGATGTTTCACTTCCCCACGTTCCCTCTACCCGCCCTATATATTCAGGCGGGAGTCACCAGGTACGCACGCGCCCTGGCGGGGTTTCCCCATTCGGACACCCTCGGATCAAAACTCGCTTATCAGTTCCCCGAGGCTTATCGCAGATTGCTACGTCCTTCTTCGGCTCCAGATGCCAAGGCATCCACCGTTTGCTCTTAAAGACTTGAAATCACATGAGTTGAATCGTCAAAAAATTGACTAATGATCTTTAAGATCATCTTCACGACACAAACCCGAAGGCTCATGTCGAAGATGCTCGCGTCCACTGTGTAGTTCTCAAAGTACGGGCGGTACCCCTCCCCGACGCCACAACCGTGACACCAGAAAAAGGCCCTCGAGGAACAGCCACCAACAACGAATCCGAAGACCCCCGTCAGCGCCCGGCCCCTCAGGACCCAACAGCGTGCATGTGCCCACCCCTTTGGACCGAACCGTTCCCACAGACAAGCTGCGTACTAGATCCAAACCATCAGATATGAGCACCAAGTCAAATGTTCCACCCATGAGCTAACCGGCAGACACATTCGGTCTGATCCGGCGCCTGAACAACCCCATTACAGGGCGTCAGATGCTCCTTAGAAAGGAGGTGATCCAGCCGCACCTTCCGGTACGGCTACCTTGTTACGACTTAGTCCTAATTACCGATCCCACCTTCGACGGCTCCCTCCACAAGGGTTGGGCCACCGGCTTCAGGTGTTACCGACTTTCATGACTTGACGGGCGGTGTGTACAAGACCCGGGAACGTATTCACCGCAGCGTTGCTGATCTGCGATTACTAGCGACTCCGACTTCATGAGGTCGAGTTGCAGACCTCAATCCGAACTGGGACCGGCTTTTTGGGATTCGCTCCACCTCACGGTATTGCAGCCCTTTGTACCGGCCATTGTAGCATGCGTGAAGCCCAAGACATAAGGGGCATGATGATTTGACGTCATCCCCACCTTCCTCCGAGTTGACCCCGGCAGTATCCCATGAGTTCCCACCATTACGTGCTGGCAACATAGAACGAGGGTTGCGCTCGTTGCGGGACTTAACCCAACATCTCACGACACGAGCTGACGACAACCATGCACCACCTGTTTACGAGTGTCCAAAGAGTTGACCATTTCTGGCCCGTTCTCGTATATGTCAAGCCTTGGTAAGGTTCTTCGCGTTGCATCGAATTAATCCGCATGCTCCGCCGCTTGTGCGGGTCCCCGTCAATTCCTTTGAGTTTTAGCCTTGCGGCCGTACTCCCCAGGCGGGGAACTTAATGCGTTAGCTGCGTCACGGAAACCGTGGAATGGTCCCCACAACTAGTTCCCAACGTTTACGGGGTGGACTACCAGGGTATCTAAGCCTGTTTGCTCCCCACCCTTTCGCTCCTCAGCGTCAGTTACGGCCCAGAGATCTGCCTTCGCCATCGGTGTTCCTCCTGATATCTGCGCATTCCACCGCTACACCAGGAATTCCAATCTCCCCTACCGCACTCTAGTCTGCCCGTACCCACTGCAGGCCCGAGGTTGAGCCTCGGGATTTCACAGCAGACGCGACAAACCGCCTACGAGCTCTTTACGCCCAATAATTCCGGATAACGCTTGCGCCCTACGTATTACCGCGGCTGCTGGCACGTAGTTAGCCGGCGCTTTTTCTGCAGGTACCGTCACTTTCGCTTCTTCCCTGCTAAAAGAGGTTTACAACCCGAAGGCCGTCATCCCTCACGCGGCGTTGCTGCATCAGGCTTTCGCCCATTGTGCAATATTCCCCACTGCTGCCTCCCGTAGGAGTCTGGGCCGTGTCTCAGTCCCAGTGTGGCCGGTCACCCTCTCAGGCCGGCTACCCGTCGACGCCTTGGTGAGCCATTACCTCACCAACAAGCTGATAGGCCGCGAGCCCATCCCAGACCAAAAAATCTTTCCAACCCCCACCATGCGATAGGGGCTCATATCCAGTATTAGACGCCGTTTCCAGCGCTTATCCCAGAGTCCAGGGCAGGTTGCTCACGTGTTACTCACCCGTTCGCCACTGATCCACCAAGCAAGCTTGGCTTCACCGTTCGACTTGCATGTGTTAAGCACGCCGCCAGCGTTCATCCTGAGCCAGGATCAAACTCTCCGTAAAAAAGAAATGCATACAACCACCGGGAAAACGGGGCCGCAGCGAGTTTGAAACTGACCAAAGAGAAACATCATTACTGACGTATCCATATGCCAACCCCCGAAAGGGTTGGTCTTTGATCCAAAGGAATTTCTCGCGATCCGAAGACCGACGAGGAATAAATTGGCATTTGACAAGTGCACGCTGTTGAGTTCTCAAGGAACGGACGCACCCACAGGAAACAGTCTTCCGACCTACCCGTGAGGCAGTTCACTAGATTGCCGCTCAGGCACGTCCGGCAGCACGAAAACTCCGGAAGGAGATGTTCTGCTGAGGATGTGTGCCGATTGGCAGGATCCCAACTGTAGACCAAAGAGTCGAAACTCTCAACATCTGGTGTTGGGGGTGGTTCGCTACTTGAGGGGCTGCGGGGCCTTTCGGCCGCTCCGCTCTCCCCTGTGGGGCGAACAAGTAATAAGTTACGCGGGAACCGCCGACCCGTCGAATCCACCCACCCCCCGGGCGTGTCGCGCCCGCAGGGCCGCGCAAGGACGCGGGTTCTCAGGCGAAGCGGTCGGCTCCGCCCCATCCCCCGACCCACGCCTCGACGTGGGGTTCCGGTCCCACCGCGTGCATACCGTTGACGGTCACAGTCAGAAAGCGGTGTCCGTCGCCCGTGTCCCATCGCCGCCGACGGCGGAGGGCGCGTCGACTGATCGCGTGGCCCAGCGTCGCTCCCTCGGGCGAGACCAGTTCCACGGTGCCGACCGACGCGCCACTCAGCACGGCGATCGCACGGACCAGAGGCTCGGGGTCGAGCACCACCACCGGTACACGCAGTTCGAGCACGACGCGGACGTCGTCCCCGTTCTCTGCGGACACGCGCGGATCCCCATCCAGTGCCGCCGACTCTCGCGCGGCATCCGTCACCACCCGCGCACGAGGGAAAGCGACGAGCAGGGAATCGACGCAGACGAACGCCGCGGCGATCCCCACCCCCGCGGGGAGGCGCACCTCGAGGTCGGGCGCCGTCGGCAGCAGCCCCCGCGCGGACGACCCGTCTACAGGAATCATCGACGCGAGACGCAGGGTCTGCTCGTTGCCCGCGCGACGGTGGTCGCCCGATTCGCGGCCGGCCCAATCCGGGCCGTCGTGCCAGGCGACGGCATCCGGGACGTGCGCGAACACCGCGCCGGCCTGCCACGCGCGATGCGCCCACTCCCAGTCTTCGCCGCCGTACGAAGAGAACGATTCGTCGAAGCCCCCGGACTCGAGGAAGAAGCGCCGCGAACAGGCGAGAACCGCGCTGATGACGTAGCGGTAGGAGCGGTCGTCGGCGTCGAGCAGGTTTCCGCTGCGCGCATAGGCGTCGCGCAACCACGCGGGCTCGTCGAGCTCTCGCGACGGAGCCACCTCCGCGATCGGAGCGTCGAGCGGGACCTCGGAGAGGTCGGCGTGGCGGCGGCGTCCCACCGTCACCGCCTCGGGGAGCAGTGTCGGCAGGCGCACCATCTTGCGCACGTAGTCGCGCTCGGGAGTCGTGTCGGCGTCGAGGAAGCACAGCACCTCGCCCGTGGCGGCTCCCACCCCGAGGTTGCGGGCGGCGGCGGCTCGGAACCCGCGGTCGTCCTGCCGGACGAGACGGACACCGGCGGGGACGACGGGCTCGTCGGGGGATCCGTCATCGGCGACGATCACCTCGAGCAGATCGGCCGGATAGTCCTGCGCCGCGAGGGCGAGGAGGGTGCGGGCGAGCTCGACGGGCTGGTCGTAGTGGGTGACGATGACGCTCACCCGGACCGGCTCGGGCTCGCGGTGGGCGAGCAGATCCCATCGGTTGCCCGGCACCCACGGCATCCGGTCGTTCCATGCGCCGGCTGGCGACTCGCTCACGCGCGCGTCTCCGTCCACCAGTCGAGGTAGGCCCGTGCGGCGTCGGCGCGGCCGAAAGGCACCCGGTCCAGGCCGTGCCAGGTGGATCCGGGATCGGCGCGCGCGGCCGAGACGGCGGCCGCGAGGGCGTCGGGGTCGACGGGAGAGAGGGTTCCAGGCCGCAGGGCGGCCATCTCGTCGACGTAGCGGTTGCGCACGGCGAGGGGGCGGCGCCCCCATCCGATCCACGACGCGAGCGATCCGGATGCCGAGACGTGGCGATGCGCGATGACCGGCACCGCGACCCGGCTCACGCGCGCGGCCATGTCGACGTCGTCGAGCCACCCCGTGACCTCCACCCGGACTCCGCGATCCGCGGCGCGCCGCTCGAAGGCGGCGAGGTCGTCGGCGTGTCCGTCGGAGGCGCGACCGAGCACGGTGAGGCGCGTCATGCCGGCCTCGACCGCTGCGTCCAGCGCCTCGTCGTGCCCCTTGCCGGGGTAGAAGTAGCCCAGGACACCCAGCGAATCATCGAGGGGCCCGGCCGAGGTGTCCGGGGTGGATTCGACGGGGAGCGGCACGACCGCGACGGGGCCGTTCCACACTTCCTCTTCGCGCAGCAGCTCGCGCTCGTGGGCGCTGTTGACGACCACGCCGCGCGCGGCCTCGACCACCGCGCGGTAGAACGCCCGGCGGCGCGGGCGGTTCCGCTCCCCGTCGGACTCCTGCGGCACGTCGTGCAGGGTGACGGTGAGCGGGTGGCGGGACGCCAGGGCCTCGACGGCCCGGGCGGCCTCCTCGGGCGAGGCGCCCCAGAGGCGATCGGTCACGTGCGCGTGCACGGGCGTCCCGCTCGGCAGTTCGGCGAGAGTGGCGGGCGTCACCGTCCGCGTCGCCGGCTCCAGTCGCACGACCTCCGCCGCGATCTGACGGGCGTAGACGGCGACACCGTGCGGCCCCGACGGCGCGAGGAGCACGGGCGGGGCGGCATCCGGAACCGAAGACGTCGCGGTCACGCCGCCGCCGCCCAGGTGCGCAGGAGCGGGGTCATGCGCTCGACGACGGCCGCGAGCAGGGCGGGGTGCGCGGCGTAGTACGCCGATTGCGCGTCGCGCACGGCCGCCGCGGACACGCGCTCGCCCGCCACGATCCAGTCGGGCTCGGGAGCGTCGTCGAGCTCCCACGCATCGACCACCCACGACTCGAGGGGCGCGCGCACCGACGCGAGGATCGGGCGCCCGGGGTCGACGACCTGGCCGGGGTGGCCGAGCGCGGCAACGATGCGTTCGCCCAGGGGCAGGAACAGCGCGTTGCCGGGGTGGTTCACGGTGCGGGCGAGGTCGGAGACGACGGGCGAGAAGAGGTCGGATGCCGAGACGTCGAGCCCCATCGCCTCGCGGCGGCGCAGTTCGGCGATCGAGGCGGCGGCGATCTCGCGGACGGTGGTCGCCGGGAGTCGCGGAGGCACGGCGATGCCCGCCGCCGCAGCGACCGTGCGCACGTCGTGATACGCCACGATCGGCGGATCTTCGGGGAAATCGGGGAGGCGGAGCACCGCCTGGAAGGGATGAAGGCCCGCGAAGCGGACGGCCGGGACCGTGACGGCGCGGGCCGCGGACGGCAGGGCCGCGCGCAGCTGAGCGGTGCCGAGCGGGAGGCCGCGGTAGTCGTCGCGGATCGGCTGGACGACCAGGAACGCCGCCTCCGCCAACAATGCGTGCAGGCGTTCCGCGTCGGCGGCGTCGAGTTCGTGCACCGCGGGCACGCGGATCGCCGGCAGCGCGTCGGAGGAGATGACCAGGCGCAGCGACTCCGCCTGGCAGTTGCCCACGACGATGCCGAAGCCCGCGGGGGGAGCCACGTCGCCGAAGAAGGCGGCGTAGTGCGCCCGGCGCGCTATCACCGCGTCGCCGTGGTCCGCAAGGCTGTTCAGCCCCGCCCTCTCGCCACCCATGATGAGGAACGTATCCGTCGGTGCCATCGTCGTCACAACCGCCCCGTTGCATTGCGATGTGCCTGGTGATGCGGTACGCGCATCCCTACGCACGCAACGCCACGAGGAGGAGAAGATCGTCGCCACCACCGTCCCCCCGGTTCGAGTCGCCGCCGTTCCCTCGGCCCACCCCTACGTCACCGCCGTCGCCGACCCCGCGCACGTGCACCTGCTGGCGGATCCGCCGCCCCCCGGCGCTCCGGCCGGTCAATGGTGGCCACCTCAGGTGCTGCTGCCGACATGGCTCGAGCAGCACGCCGCGGAGTTCGACCTCGTGCACGTGCACTTCGGCATCGAGTCGTACCGCCCCAACGAGCTCGCCGACACCGTCGCGACCCTGCGCCGCCTCGGAAAGCCGCTGGTCTACACGGTGCACGACCTCGAGAACCCGCAGTTGAGCGCCCAGGAGGAGCATCGCGCCTCGGTCGCCGTGCTCGCGGAGGCCGCGGACGAGCTCATCACCCTGACCGACACCGCCGCGGAGGAGGTCCGCGCGATCGCGCACCGCTCCCCCACGGTCATCGCGCATCCCACGCTGCTGGGCGAGTCTCCGCGACCGATGGGCACCGCGCACGACCTGATGCGGGTGGGCGTGCATCTGCGCGACCTGCGTCCGAACATCGACGGCGTCGGCACCGTCGCCACCCTCGTCCGTGCGATCGCGGACCTCCGCGCGCAAGGTGCGCGGGTCGAAGGCGTCGTGCGGATGAACGAACGCGTTCGCGACGACGAGGCCGCGGCATCCATCGCCCTGCTCGCCGAGAAGTGCGACGGCGTGCGGGTCGAACGGGGTCCGCGTCAGGACGACGACGAGCTCTCGACGTGGCTCGCCGACCTCGACGCGTGCCTGCTGCCCTACCGCCACGGCACCCAGTCGGGTTGGGCGGAACTCTGCTACGACCTGGCCGTTCCCGTGATCGGCACGCGCGTCGGCCACATCGCGGCACAGCACCCGGGCGACTTCCACACCTTCGGCGTCGGCGATCCGCTCTCCCTTGCCCGCGCGATCGTCGGCGCGACCGATCCCGCCTGGTCGACCCCGGGTTCGCGGCGTCGCGCCGCCGAAGTCGAACGACGCCGTGGCGAACGCCTCACGGAGTGGGAGGCGGTGCGCGCGGCGCACCGCGAGGTCTACCGACGGGCTCTTTCGGCGGAGGTGGCCGCGTGATCCGCGGCCAGCGACCGCTGCGCGTGCTCGTGGTCGCGCCCTCGCGCTACGCGCTGCGGCAGCCGCACGCCGGCGGACTCGAAGCGGCCGTGTGGGATCGCGTGCGTTGGCTGCGCTCGCGTGGGCACGACGTGACCCTGTGCGCCGCCGATGGCTCCGACTTCCTCGGCGAAACCGCGGAATTCCGCCTGCCGACCCCCGAGTGGACACGGCCCGAAGACGCCTCCGACACCGACTACCCCAGCGGCTACGCCGACGCGGTGGACGCCGCCTTCGACGCCGCGCGCGACCGCCTCATCGCCGACCGCCACCTCTACGACCTCGTCGACAACCACAGCCTGCACCCGGCACCCATCCGCTGGAGCCGCGAGGCCGACATCCCGGTCGTCACGACCCTGCACACCCCTCCGCTCGAGGCGCTGCTCGAAGCCGCCGACGACGTGCGCGACAGCTCGCACCGATTCGTCGCGGTGAGCCAGGCGACAGCGCGGGCGTGGTCGGTCGAGGGGGTCGACGCGTTCGTGTTCCCCAACGGCGTCGACACCGACCAGTGGACCCGCGGCGATGGCGGGACCTCATGGGTCTGGACGGGGCGCGTCGTGCCCGAGAAAGCACCGCACCTCGCCATCGAGGCCGCCCGCGAAGCCGGAGCGCACATCGTGCTCGCCGGCCGCATCGGCGACGTGGACTACTTCGAGCAGGAGATCGTGCCGCGCCTCGGAGTGCACGCGCGGTACGTGGGACCGCTGCGGCAGCCGGATCTCTGCCGCCTCGTCGGCTCGTCGGCCGTCGCCCTGGTCACCCCGATGTGGGAGGAGCCGTTCGGTCTGGTGATCGTCGAGGCCCTCGCGACGGGGACCCCCGTCGCGGCGTTCGACATCGGCGGGGTGTCGGAGGTGATCGCCGGGATCCCCGGCGCCGTCACCGTCACCGCCGGTGACGTCGTGGCTCTCGCCCACGCCGCTGCTCGTCTCGCCGCCACCGGTGCGCACGAACCGCTCACCCGCGTCTGGACGCGTCGCGCCACCGTCCGCCAGCACTCTCTCGCGCGGCGCCACCGCGAGGTCGAGCGCGTGCTCGCCCACATCGCGCAGCCGGTACCGGCGCGCCGCGTGCCGGCGGTGTCGTGGTGATCGGCTGGTACGTCCACCACCACGGGTTCGGGCACGTCGCCCGCTTCCTCGCCGTCTCCCCGCACCTGCGCGAACCCGTCGTGGCGTTCTCGTCGATGCCGCGGCCGGCGGGCCTGCCCTCTGAGATCGAGTGGATCGAGCTGCCCCCGGACGCCGATGCGTTCGAGGACGCCGACGGCACGATCATCGACCCGCGTCATGCCGAGCCGACCGCCCGCGGAAACCTGCACTGGGCTCCGCACGGGCACCCCGGGCATCGCGCGCGGCTGGCGGCCATCGCGGCCACCGCCGTCGACCGCGACCTGCGCGTGCTCGTCGTCGACGTGAGCGCCGAGGTCGTTTCCTTCGGGCGCCTGCTCGGACTGCACACCGTCGCGGTGACGCAGCCCGGCGAACGCACGGACCTTCCGCATGCCCTCGCCTACGCCCTGGCCGACCGCATCGTCGCGCCCTGGGCGCACGGCGCCGTCTCGACCACGGGACTCGCGGGGCACGCCGACCGCGTGATGTGGACCGGTGGGATCTCGCGGTACGACGGCCGGCCCGACGACGGCGCCCGCGACGCGCGATCCGTGCTGCTGCTGGGCCGAGTGCTCGACGACGACATCCGCGAAGAGGCGACCGACCGCCTGCGAGCCCGCGGGTGGGAGGTCACCGCGATCGGCCATGACGAGGCCTCCCGCCTCGACGACCCCTGGCCCCTACTCACGCGCAGCACCGTCGTCGTCAGTGCGGCGGGGCAGAACAGCGTCGCCGACCTCGCGGCATCCGGATCTCGAGCCGTCGTCATCTCGCAGGACCGACCGTTCGACGAGCAGCACCACACCGCCGACGCCCTCAGCCGGTGGGGACTCGCGCGTCGCGCCGATCAGACCGTCTCGGCCGACGACCTCGTGACCCTCGTCGAGAGCGCCGCCGGCGACGACCCCGACTGGGCGCTCTGGCAGGTCGCGGGCGCGGCCCGGCGCATGGCCTCGGCCATCGAGGCGGTGCTGCCGTGAAGACGGCCGTCATCACCGTCGCCTCAGCGGCGCGGCAGGAACACCTCGAACGACAGCGACGCGTGCTGGCGGAGGTGGCGGACGACATCGTGCGGGTGGAGGCGTGGCTCGACGAGACGCCCCCGACGCAGGCTCCGGATGCCGGCACCCTCACGCTGCACGTGCCGCCGGGGCCGCACGGGATGCGCGTGGGCGAAGGGCGCAACCGCGCCGCCGCACGGGCTCTGGAAGCGGGCGCGGAACTGCTCGTCTTCCTCGACGTGGACTGCCTGCCGGGTCCTGACCTCCTGCCCGCGTACCGCGCCGCCGCGGCCGGGCACCCCGACGCGATCCTGGCCGGAGCCGTGACGTACCTGGCGAGCGTCCAGCGCCCGGAATCGGCATCCGACCTGCCCTTCCTCGTACGCCCCCACCGGGCGCGACCGGCCCTGCCGTCGGGGTGGACGCGATCCGCGAACCCGCCGGAGTACGACCTGTTCTGGTCGCTGTCGTTCGCGGTGACACCCGCGACCTGGGCCCGGATCGGCGGCTTCCACGCCGGCTACGAGGGCTACGGCGCCGAAGACACCGACCTCGCCTGGACGGCTCGCGACGCCGACGTCGAGATGCGCTGGGTGGGCGGGGCCGATGCGTTCCACCAGTGGCATCCGGTGTCGTCTCCCCCGTGGCAGCATCTCGACGACATCCTGCGCAACGGTGCGACCTTCCACCGCCGCTGGGGGTCGTGGCCGATGGGCGGATGGCTCGACGCCTTCGCCGCGGCCGGGGCGATCGAGCGCCGCGGCGACGAGTGGGTGCGCACGGCCTGACGACTGTCGAGTGTCCACGACACCCGGAGTGCCAGGGGACCCGGTCCGGGTGTCGTGGACAGTCAGCGATGTTTCGGCGCGCCCGCCGCCCCGCGCCCCACGCTGATCGCGGGGCGCGGGGCGGGAGCGGGGCGCGACCGGCGGGTCGGGGCGTCAGGCGCGACGCAGCCAGACCGTCGTCTCGCCCGGCAGCGTGTCGCCGTCGAGCGCGCGGCTCGACACCAGCACCTCGCCGGCGGGCAGGGATGCCGGCTGGTCGCCGAAGTTGGTCACCACGGTCCAGCCGTTCGGCCGCTCGAACGCCACGACCTCGTCGCCGGCCGCCTCCACCCACGCGAGCTGCTCGTCGGTCTGCAGCTCATGGCGCAGATCGAGGGCGCGGCGGTAGAGCGTGAGGGTGGACGCGGGGTCGCCGTCCTGCAGATCGACGGCGTAGGTGGCGAACCAGTCCGGTTGCGGCAGGTGCGCGCCGCCCTCTCCGAAACCGAAAGCAGGTCCCGACTCCGACCAGGGCAATGGCACACGGCATCCGTCGCGCCCCTGATCGATTCCACGGCTGCGGAAGAACGTCGGGTCCTGCCGCTGGTCGTCGGGGATCTCGGCCACCTCGTGCAGGCCGAGCTCCTCGCCCTGGTACAGGTACGCGGAGCCGGGCAGGCCCAGCACGAACAACGCGGCCGCGCGCGCACGGCGCTCGCCCCGCTCGGCGTCGAGCGTCGGCGACTGCCCGCCCGACAGCAGCCACTCGTTGCCGTGCTTGAGCGTCGGGCGTCCGTCGTCGCCGCGCTCCGCGTCGGGGAGGCCGTACCGCGTGGCGTGACGGACGACGTCATGGTTCGACAGCACCCACGTGGTCGACGAGCCCGAGGTCGCGGCGAGCGCGAGGTTGTCGGCCACGATCGTGCGGAACTGGCGCGCGTCGAAGTCGGCCTCGAGCAGGTCGAAGTTGAACGACTGGCCGAGGCTCTCGGCGCTGGCGTACAGCGGTACGCGCGAGGGGTGCACCCACGCCTCGGCCACGGCGGTGCGCGGCGGGTCGTACGAGTTGAACACCGCGCGCCACTCGGCGTAGACCTCGTGCACGTCGTCGCGGTCGAGCAGCGGGTGGTTGCCGTCGATCGGCATCGCGTCGAGCTCGGCCTGCGAGGGCAGCGGCTCGCTGAGGTCTTTGGTGAGCATGTGCGCCACGTCGATGCGGAACCCGTCGACGCCGCGGTCGCTCCAGAACCGCAGGGTCTTGACGAAGTCGGCGCGCACGTCGGGGTTCGACCAGTTCAGGTCGGGCTGCGAGACGTCGAAGTTGTGGAAGTACCACTGGCCGTCGGCGACGCGCTCCCACCCCGATCCGCCGAAGACCGACACCCAGTCGGTGGGCGGCTCGGACCCGTCGGGGCCGGTGCCCTCGCGGAAGATGTACCGCTCGCGCGCGGCCGACCCGCGGCCGGCGGCCAGGGCCTCCTGGAACCAGGCGTGGTCGTTCGAGGTGTGGTTCGGCACGATGTCGACGACGACGCGGATGCCATGGGCGTGCAGCTGCGCGATGAGCTCGTCCATGTCGGCCAGGGTCCCCAGCCGCGGGTCGACGTCGCGGTAGTCGGCGACGTCGTAGCCGCCGTCGGCGAGGGCCGAGGGATAGAAGGGGCTGAGCCAGATGGCATCCACCCCCAACTCGGCCAGGTACGGAACGCGCGAGGTGATGCCGGGGATGTCGCCCAGGCCGTCGTCGTTCGTGTCGGCGAAGCTGCGGGGATAGACCTGGTAGACGACGGCCTGGCGCCACCAGTCGGGGGCGTCGGAGAGTTCGCGGGCGTGTACGGACGGTGCTGCGGTGGTCACGGTTGTCCTTTCGAGGGGATGGTCGGTCAGCCCTTGACGGCGCCCTGCGTGACGCCCGCCATCACCCAGCGCTGGGTGAAGAGGTAGGCGACGATCGCGGGGGCCATGGCCATGAGATACGAGGCGAAGGCGACGTTGTAGTTGTTGGAGAACTGCGTCTGGAACAGGTTCTGACGCACGGGCAGGGTCTGCAAGGCCGGGTCGCTGATGATCAGCGAGGGCATCATGAAGTCGTTCCAGGCGTAGAGGAAGGCGAAGATGCCGACCGTCGCGCTCATCGGCGCCAGCAGCGGGAAGATCAGCTGCCAGAACGTCTGCCACGTGGTCGCGCCGTCGATGCGCGCGCTCTCTTCGAGCTCGAGGGGGATCGAGCGCAGGAACGCGGTGAACAGCAGCACGCTGAAGCTGAGCTGGAACATCGTGGCGAGGATGATCACGCCCAGCGGGTTGTCGAGCCCGACGCGACCCGTGAGCTGGATCTGCGGCAGCGCCACGACCGGGAACGGGATGAACATCGCCGCGAGCAGGTAGAAGAACGAGTACCGGAAGAGCTTGCGGTCCCAGTTGCGGGCGATCGCATAGGAGGCGAAGGCCGCCAGGATGATCGTGGCGACGACGGTGCCGGCGGTGACCAGCAGCGAGATCGCCAGGCCCACCGGGAACTTCGTCAGTGTCCACGCCTGGACGAACCCGTCGAAACTGATCGGCGACGGGAACGAGAAGGCGTTGCCGTCGACGACCTGGGTGCCGCTCTTCAACGCCATCGAGACGGTGACGTACAGGGGCAGCAGCACGGTCAGGGCGCAGAGCACGAGGATGGTCGTCGTGGGCCAGTTGACGCGCTCCATACCGACGCGGCGGGAGCGGCGGCGCGAACGCTCGGAGCCGGCGGGACCCTCGCGCTCGGGGAGGGTGAGCTCCGCCTGCTCGACGGCGAGGGCGGGCTGGTTGAGGGCGGTCATGACAGGGTGTTCCTTCCCCGGGTCAGCGAGAGCTGCACGAGCGAGATGACGACGGCGACCACGAAGAAGAGCGCGGCGTTGGCCATCTGGTAGGCGTAGTCGCCTCCGTTGAATCCCAAGATGATCGACATCGCGACGCTGCGGGTCGCGGTGCCGGGGCCACCGCCGGTGAGACCGACGATGATGTCGTACGCGTTCAAGAAGCCCTTGAAGCCGAGGATGACGTTGATCACGACGTACCCGGCCACCAGCGGCAGCGTGATGCGCAGCAGCTGCTGGGTCTTGCTCGCCCCGTCGAGGCCGGCGGCCTCGTAGACGTCGCCGGGCACCGCCAGCAGACCCGCGATGTAGATCAGGAGCGTGCCGGGGATGGCCTGCCACGCGGTGACGATGACGATCGCGACCCACGCGAGGTCGGGGTTGGCGAGCAGGCTCGTCTCGAGCCACGGGATGCCGAGGGCGGCCCCCGCCTCGGGCACCGAGTTGCTGAAGAGGAAGTTGAAGACGTAGGCGATGATGATGCCCGAGATCACCATCGGGATGACGAAGACCGTGCGCAGCGCCTTCTTGAAGCGGATCTGCGCGGTCAGCCCGACGGCGAGCAGGAACGCCGCCACGTTGACGACGATCACGGTCGCGATCGAGAAGCCGAACGTGAACAGATACGCCTGCAGGATGGCCGGGTCGCTGAAGATTGCGATGTAGTTGGTGAGCCCGGTGAAGTTCCACTCCCCCAGGCCGATCGAGTCGGTGAAGCTGAAGAAGATGCCGATCAGGCCCGGAACCGTGATCGCGAGCGTGAACAGCGCGAGGGTCGGCACGAGGAACAGGTAGTAGATGGGCTCGACCCGACGGGTGCTGCGACGCGCTGTCGCCTTGCCTCCCGTGACGATCGTGGTGGTGGTGGTCATCGCGTGGCCTCCTCGCCAGCGGCATCGTTCGTCGAGGCCGGGGGCTGGCGGAACGCCAGGCGCGACCAGTCCTCGTCCATGGTGCGCAGGGTCGACTCGGGCGAGGCGCCGAAGATCATCGCCTGGGCGTAGTTGAAGGTCGGGATCGTCTTGGGCACGAGCACCGAGGCGCCCTGGTAGATGCGCCCCTCGTCGTAGTACGGGATCATCCCGGCCACGCGCGGGTCGCTCGGCGAGGGGGCGTCGGTGGTGGGGGCGAAGCCGAGCTGCGACTCGTTGTAGGCCTGGATGATCTCGGGCTGGTAGAGGTACTCGAGGAAGTCGCGCGCGGCGTCCTGATGGCGCGAGGCCTCGGGGATGATCGCGGCGAGGTCCATGTTGACGCGCACCTTGAGGTCGGCGGGGTCGTCGGTCATGGGCAGCGGGAACGTGCCGACGGGCAGGTCGGGCGCGGTCTTGGCGATCTCGCCGAGCGCCCACGGTCCCTGCAGGTACATGGCCGCCTGCCCCTGGGCGAAGGCGAGGTTGCCGTCGCCGTACGCCCGGCTCTCGGCATCCGGATTCGTGTAGTCCCGCGCCAGCTCGAGCATGCGGTCCATGGGCTCGGTGAAGTCCCTGGCGAACGACACGGCCGACTCGGGTCCGACGTCGGCGCCCTCGCCTGCGAGGCCGTCGAAGAAGTCGATGACGTCGAGCGAACCGCCCACGGAGTAGTCGTACCAGCCCTGCGCGACAGTCCAGTCGTCTTTGAAGGTTCCGTAGAAGGGCGTCACGCCGTTCTGCTTCAGCGTGTCGGCGACCTGGATGAGCTCGTCGTAGGTGGTGGGCACCTGAAGCCCGAGCTGGTCGAAGATCTGCTTGTTGTAAATGACGGATGCCGCCATCACCGAGTACGGCAGGGCGCTGGTGCGACCCGCGCAGGAGCCGTACTGGTCCATGAGCGGCTGGAGGTCTTCGCGGACGCTCGCGGCGGCCTCGGTGCCGCTGAGGTCGCTGAGCGCGCAGCGCTGCACGAAGCGGGCGACCTCGTAGTTGTAGTTGGCGAGCATGATGTCGGGCGGGTTGCCGCGGACGAAGCTCGCCGACACGACGTCGACGCCCGAGCTGTCCATCTCGACGCGCACCTCGTCTTGAGAGGCGTTGTACTGCGCGACGACGTCGTTCATGAACGACAGCGCCTCGCGCTTGCTGAAGGTGAAGCGGATGGTCTCGCGCCCGTCGGCCGAGCAGCCCGCGAGCAGACTCGCCCCGAGCACCCCCACCGCGGTCGCCGCGAGCCACCGTCGCCCGGCTCTGGTCTTCGTCGACACCTGGTTTCCTCCTTCGCCGCACTGCGAATATGTTGTATCAGTGACTAAATCTAGTCGCCAAATCAATGTCGTGGAGGCAGTATTGCATTGGGGCGCACCCCGGTCAAGAGGCCCGGGACGCGAGCTGACGAAGGGGCGGATGCCGATGGATGCCACGACCGCCACGCCCTCGCTGCGTCGGCACAGCCTCGACGCCGTGCTGCGCCATGCCTGGGATGTCGACGCCTTCACCGCGAGCGATGTGATCGCGACCGTCGGGGTGACGCGGTCGACGGCGATCGACGTGCTCGACGAACTGACCGCCCGACGGCTGCTGGCCGAGATGCCGAACGCCCGCGCCGTCGGGGAGTACTCCAAGGGCCGGCCCGCGCGACGCTTCGCCTTCCAGCCCGGCACCGGCGTGGTCGTCGGCGTCGATGCCGGGCGAGGGCACGTGACCGCCACGGTCGCCGACCTGCGCGGCGAAACACTCGCGACCTCGCGCCTGGCCGTCGACCCCGAACGCGACTCCCCCGAGCGACGCAGACGCGCCGCCGAGACGATCGTCGACGCGACCCTCACGCGCGCACGACGCGAGAGGAGCGACATCGTCGCGATGTGCGTCGGGGTGCCCGCCCCCGTCGACCGCCACGGACGCTCGCCCGTGCACCACGACCGGTTCTGGGAACGCATGAACCCCGGCTTCGTCGACACCTTCCAGGCGTGGTCGCCGGTCGTGCGCGTCGAGAACGACGCCTCTCTCGCCGCCGTGGCCGAGCGCGCGCGGGGAGCGGCCGTCGGCTGCGACGACTTCGTCGCCCTGCTCGCCGGGGAGCGCTTCGGCGCCGGCGTCCACCTCGACGGCCGCCTGCTGCGCGGAAAGCACGGCGGCGCGGGTGAGACCGTGGCCTTCGACCGCGTCGAGGGCGTCGGCAGCGCGGAAGGTCTCGCGCCCCGCTGCGTCGACGCGGCGCGGGCGGCGCTCGCCGACGGCAGCCTTCCGGCCGCCAGCGCGCTGCGCGGGATCGATCCCCAATCCCTCGACGCCAAGACGCTGCTCGACCTCGCGGCGGCGGGCGACGCCGGGGCCCTCGCCATCGCGCGTCACGTGGGCGGGGCGTTGGCCGGCGTGGTCGGCATCTTCGGCAGCCTCTTCGACGTCGACCGCGTGATCGTCTCCGGCGCGATCGCCGCGGGCGCGGGTCCGATCATCGACGCCGCGATCGCCGCCCTACCGCGAGCCCTCGACCTGCCCGCCCCCGAGATCGTCGCGTCGGGCCTCGGCGCCGACATCGTCTCGATCGGCGCGGTCGCCGCCGCGGTCGAGGCGGCGCGCGAGAACGCCCTCGATCTCCCCCTCTTCGCGCTGCCCGAGGATCGCGCGCGAGCCTGAGCCACGGCATCCGGAACGACAGGACAACCCCCGCGGCGTGGATCGCGCGGACGGATAGCGTTGAGGGGTCCGGTTCGATCCCCGGGCAGGTGGAGACCCCATGCCTTCATGGCCCGAACACGTCATGTGGTGGCACGTCTACCCGCTCGGCTTCGTCGGCGCCCCGATCCGTGACGGCGAGGGGCCGGATGACGAGATCGTGCACCGTCTCGACCGCCTCGACCCCTGGCTGGACCACGTCATCGAGCTCGGCCTGAACGGACTCCTGCTCGGCCCCGTGTTCGCGTCGGAGACCCACGGCTACGACACCGTCGATCACCTGCGCATCGACCCGCGGCTCGGCGACGACGGCGATCTCGACCGCCTGCTTGCGGGAGCTCGGGAGCGCGGCATCCGCGTGCTGTTCGACGGGGTGTTCAACCACGTCGGGCGGGCGCACCCCGCGTTCCGGACCGCGACCGAGGACGGTCCGCAGCTGTTCCGCGGGCGCTGGGTCGACGGACGGTTCGAGGCCGAGGTGTTCGAGGGGCACGGCGCGCTCGTCGCCCTCGACCACTCGTCGCCGGCGGTCGCCGACCTCGTGGTCGACGTGATGTGCCACTGGCTCGAGCGCGGGATCGACGGGTGGAGGTTGGATGCCGCGTACGCGGTGCCGCCGGAGTTCTGGGCCGCGGTGCTTCCGCGGGTGCGCGAGAGGTTCCCCGAGGCGTGGTTCGTCGGCGAGGTCATCCACGGGGATGGCCCCGCCATCGTGCGCGCATCGACGATGGACTCGCTGACGCAGTACGAGCTGTGGCAGGGCATCTGGCACGGCATCGCCGACGGCAACCTCTTCGAGCTGAGCCACGCGATCGAGCGGCACGACGAACTGCTCGCCATCTTCGCGCCGCAGACGTTCGTCGGCAACCACGACGTCACCCGCATCGCCTCGGCCATCGGATCCGATCTCGTGCCGCACGCCCTCGCCGTGCTCTTCACGGTCGCCGGAACGCCGTCCGTCTACGCCGGCGACGAATTCGGGTGGACCGGGGTGAAGGAAGAGCGCGAGGGCGGCGACGACGCGGTGCGGCCGGAGTTCCCGGCATCGGCAGCGGAGGTCGGCGAGGTGGACGAGCGGATCCTCGAGGCGCACCTCGCGCTCATCGCGCTGCGCCGCCGCAAGCCGTGGCTCTGGCGCGCGCACACCGACGTGGTCGAGGTCGCCAACGCCGCGATCGTGCTGCGCACCGCGGTCGGCAACGACGCGGTCGTGGTGGCGCTGAACATCGGCGACGAGGCGGCGTCGGTGCCGGCCGCCGACGCGCGCACGGTCGTCACCGGCGACGGCACCCTCGCCGACGGGCGGATCGAGCTCGGCCCCCGCGGGTGGGCGGTGCTGGAGGGCTGAGCCTCAGGCGGCGGCGGAAAGGTCCCTGAGCCTGTCGAAGGGACCGGGACCCGCTGGCGACCGCGGACGCTTCGACAGGCTCAGCGACCGCTCACCGGGACCAGGACCCGCAGACGACCGCGGACGCTTCGACAGGCTCAGCGACCGCTCACCGGGACCAGGACCCGCAGACGACCGCGGACGCTTCGACAGGCTCCGCGACCGCTCACCGGGACCAGGACCCGCAGACGACCGCGGACGCTTCGACAGGCTCCGCGACCGCTCACCGGGACCAGGACCCGCGGACGACCGCGGACGCTTCGACAGGCTCAGCGACCGCTCACCGGGACCAGGACCCGCGGACGACCGCGGACGCTTCGACAGGCTCAGCGACCACGCTTCGTCAGGCTCAGCGACCGCGTCAGGCGCCGGCGCGGAAGCGGTGCTCGGGACGGCCGGTCGAGCCGTACCGCAGGCTCACCTGCACGAGCCCGCGTTCGGCGAGCGCCGTGAGGTGGCGCTGCGCCGTCGCACGCGAGACCCCGATGCGCTCGGCCACCTCGGTCGCCGACGCCTCGTCGGCGCCGAGCGCGGCGAGCACGGTCTGCTCGGTCGCCGACCGCGCGAGCGAGGGTCCGTCACGCTCGCCCCGCATCGCCGCGGCGGCCCGGTCGATGTCGTCCTGCGAGAGGGGGCGCGGGCTCGACAGCAGATTGCGGTAGCGCGCGAAGCGGTCGAGGCGCTCGGCGAGCACGCGCGTGTCGAACGGCTTGACGAGATAGGCCAGCGCACCGGCCGAGAACGCGCGGCGCACGGTCGCGGCATCCGTCGCCGCCGACAGCACGAACGCGTCGACGTCGAGCGAGCGCACCAGCTCGATGCCGTCGCCATCGGGGAGGTACACGTCGGCCAGCACGAGGTCGGGCGCGTGCGCGGCCACCGCGGCGCGGGCCTCACCGACCGTGCGCGCCGGTTCGAGCGCGACGAAGCCCGGCCGCGCCGCCACCGCATCGCGGTGCAGTCCCGCCACGCGGAAGTCGTCGTCGACGACCAGAACCCGGATGCCGTTCACTCTCTGGTTCCCTCTCGCTCGCTCGTCCCGCCTCGCACGCCCGGCAGTCGCGCCGCCATCACCGCGCCGTGATCGCCGCCCCCGGCGTCGACCACCCACACCTCGCCGCCCCGGCGTCGGGCGAACTCGCGCGAGAGCGGGAGTCCGATGCCGAGTCCGTGCACGGCATCCGGATCGTCGCCGCGCTCGCGCGGCGCGAAGATCGCCTCGATGTCGGCGATGCCGGGTCCCGTGTCGGCCACCGTCAGCACGACCGCGTCGGCGTCGTCGAGCACGCTCACCTCGACCCCGCGGGGTTCGGGAGCGGATGCCGCCGCCGTCACGGCGTTGTCGATGAGGTTGCCGAGCACGGCGACCACGTCTTCGACGTCGTCGATCGGCGCGCTCGAGAACGTGTCGTCGGCCACGCGCAACGCGACGCCGCGCTCGCGCGCCGACAGCCCTTTGGCGCCGAGGAACGACTGCAGCATGGGGTCGCCGACGAGCTCGATGCCGGGCACGGCCCAGTCCACCGATCCGCGGTCGACGAGGTCGGCAAGGAATGCGCGCGCTTCGTCGGTGCGTCCGGCGTCGAGAAGGCCCACCGCGGCGTGCAGGCGGTTGGCGTTCTCGTGGCGCTGGACGCGCAGCGCGTCACCCATGGCGCGCACGCTGTCGAGGCGCCCCGACAGGGCGATGACGTCGGTGCGGTCGCGCAGCGTCGCCACCCGGCCGAGGGTCCGCGTGCCCCGGCGCACCGGGCGCACGTCGAGGAAGACCACGCGATCTCCCAGCGGGAGCCCGCTCGACGCACCCGGTGCCGACAGGGCGGCGACGACGGCGGGCGGGAGCCCGAGCTCGTCGAGGCGGTGGCCCACGGCATCCGTGATCCCGAGAAGCCGCTCGGCGGAGGGCGTGCACACCCGCACGACACCGGCGTCGTCGAGGGCGAGCACTCCCTCGTCGGCGCTCTCGAGCACGGCGGTCTGCGTCTGCACGAGCGACACCAGCTCTTCGGGCTGGACGCCCAGGGTCAGTCGCTCGAGTCGGCGGCGCATCAGCAGGGCGACCACGGCCCCGATCGCCACGGCGAGCGCCACGGCGACCGCGATCCCGCCGATGAGGGCCGGGAGGTCGTCGAACACGCTCGCGCGCTCGAAGCCGACGCTCACCTCGCCCACGGGCGCTCCCCCGCCGGGCGGGTAGACCGGCACCTTCGCGCGGGCCGATTCGCCCAGCGTCCCCGTCTCCCACGTCACGACCTCGCGCCCGGCGAGCGCGTCGGCGAAGCTCGTGCTGACCACCTCGCCCAACCGGTCCGGATCGGGGTGGGCGAGGCGGATGCCGTGGTCGTCGGTGATCACGACGAACAGGCCCTGCGTTCGTCCGGTGACGTCGGCGGCGTACTGCTGCAGCGCGCCGCCGCGGAGGCCCGCGGCATCCGGAGTGCCGGGATCGGCGGAGTACTCCGCCACGCGCTCGCGCACCTCGGGCGCCTCGGCCACGGAGCGGGCGATGTTGAGGGCCGAGGAATCGGCCTCGGCCTTGAGCTGCTGCACGCCGAGCCAGGCGAAGACGGCGGTGCAGACGACCACGACCACGAGCTGGGTGGCGATCTGCACGAGGAGCATCCGTGTGGCAAACCGCATGCGCACCTCCTCGCTCGGCGTCTTCGGCGCGCGGGGCGGCGCGCACGGCTTTGTGCGCGAAATGCGCAGAACACACGGTACGCGCATAACGCCCCGCAATGCGAGCAAGCGCGCGGCCGACGACCCCGCATCCGTAGTGTCACCGAATCGACGGCGCGCCCCCGTGCCGGCATCCACGACGAAGGAGTCGCGATGACCCCCCTGATCCTCTCGGCCGAAGCCGTCGAGTACCCGGTGGCCTACACGCCCGCCGACGGTGTGCTCGTGGCTCTCGGCTTCCTGATGGTGCTGTCGTTCATGGCACTGATCATGACGCGGCGCATGACCCCGATGGTCGCCCTCATCATCGTGCCGACGGTGTTCGGCCTCATCGCCGGCGCCGGCTTCGGCCTGGGCGACATGGTCATCGACGCGATCGGCAAGATGGCGCCGACGGCCGCCCTGCTGCTGTTCGCCATCATGTACTTCGGCATCATGATCGACGTCGGGCTGTTCGACCCGCTCATCCGGGTGATCACGCGGGCGCTGGGCGACGACCCCGCGAAGGTCGTGCTCGGCACCGCGCTCCTCGCCGGTGCGGTCTCGCTCGACGGCGATGGCTCGACCACCTTCATCATCACGACCTCGGCGATGCTGCCGCTCTACCTGCGCCTGGGCATGAGCCCCGTCGTGCTCACCTGCGTCGCGGGCCTCATGAACGGCACGATGAACATCGTCCCGTGGGGTGGCCCGACCGTGCGCGCCGCCACCGCCCTGGGCCTGCAGCCCACCGACGTGTTCGTGCCGATGATCCCCTCGCTGCTCGCGGGCCTGGTCGTCTCGCTCGCGTTCGCCTGGTTCCTCGGCCTGTCGGAGCGCAAGCGTCTTGCCGGATCCGTCGACACCGCCAAGATCGACGGCCCGGGAGGCTTCGGTCGCCTCGGCGCCCCGAAGATCTTCCGCGGAGCCGAGCACAAGCCCGGCGCCCTCGCGTCGCTGCGCACCGGCAACATCGTCACCGTCCGCGGAGGACGCGACGCCGTCGCCGCCACGCAGCTGGTCGACACCGCCGACACCGCGATGGCCGACACGATGCTCGACCCCAACCGTGCGACCCTGCGGCCGAAGCTCATCTGGTTCAACCTCGTGCTGACGGCGGCCGTCATGGTGCTGCTGGTGCTCGACCTCTTCCCGCTCGCGTTCGTCTTCATGGTCGGAGCCGCGATCGCGCTGATCGTCAACTTCCCCAAGCTCCGTTCGCAGGCCGACGAGATCGTCGCCCACGCACCGAGCATCGTGGGTGTCGTGTCGATGGTGCTCGCCGCCGGCGTGCTGGTCGGTGTGCTGAACGGCACCGGCATGGTCACGGCCATGGCGTCGTGGATCACCGAGGTCATCCCCGCGTCGATGGGCCCGTTCCTCGCCGTCATCACCGGTGTGCTGTCGATCCCGTTCACGTTCTTCATGTCGAACGACGCGTTCTACTTCGGCATCCTCCCGGTGCTGGCCGAGAGCGCGGCGAACTACGGCATCGCCCCGGTCGAGATGGCCCGCGCCTCGATCACCGGCCAGCCGGTGCACCTGCAGAGCCCGCTGGTCCCGGCGATCCTGCTGCTCGTCTCGCTCGCCGGGGTCAACCTCGGCGACCACCACAAGAAGGTGCTGTGGCGCGCGACCGTCGTCTCGCTGGTGATGCTCGTGGTCGGCGTGCTCGTCGGCGCGGTGCCCCTGCTGGGCTGACGCCCGAATGCGACGAGACCCCGGATGCCATGGCATCCGGGGTCTTCTCGTTGGGACGGGTCAGCGCGTGGGCGGGGCCGAGGCGCGCACGATCAGGCGCGTCGGCAGGGGCGTGCTCTCGGTGACGGTGTCGGGCTCCTCGACGAGCAGCAGCACCTTCTGCATGAGGATCTCGCCCAGAGCGGCGAAGTCCTGGCGCACCGTCGTCAGCGAGGGGTAGACGAACGCGGCCTCGGGCACGTCGTCGAATCCGACGACGCCGATGTCTTCGGGCACCCGCAGGCCCCGCTCGCGCAGGGCCGACAGCACGCCGATCGCCATGTGGTCGTTGGCGACGAAGATCCCCTCGCCGGGGGTGAGGTCGGCCTCCGACGCGATGCGGTAGCCGCTCGCCGCCGACCAGTCGCCGTGCACCGCCGGGGTCGACTGCGCGCGCGCCGCCGCGACCTCGTCGCGCCATCCGCGCAGACGCTCGACCGCGTCGGGATTGCGGGCCGGGCCGGCGATGTGGCGCACCGTGTCGTAACCCGCCTCGAGCAGGTGACGCACCGCTCCCCGAGCCCCGCGGTACTGGTCGATCGCGACGAGGCGCGGATGCGGGCGGGCGCTGCTGGCCGAGGCGACGACGGGGATGTCGATGTCGAGGGCCTGCACCGCCGCGAGCACCTCGGTGTCGACCACGACGAGCACGATGGCATCCACCCTCTGCTTCAACAGCCCGTCGATGGCGGTGCGCACCGCGGCCACGTCGTTCTGCGGCGAGCTGATGGCGTCGACGTTGTAGCGCGCCGCGCGGGCGGCGAAGTTGAAGTTCGTCGCGATGGACGATGGACCGTAGTCGACCGTGCCGGGGGTGACGAGGCCGATCGTGCGCGTGCGCCGCGTGACCAGGGCGCGTGCGGCCGGCGACGGGCTGTAGCGCAGCTGCGCGATCGCCTGCTCGACCCGCGCGCGGGTGGCGGGGCGCACGTTGGGCATGTTGTTGAGCACGCGCGACACCGTCTGGTGCGACACCCCCGCCAGGCGTGCGACGTCGAAGATGTTGGCGGTGCGGGAGGTCTTGTCGTCAGCCACCGTCACCTGCCTCCGGGGTGGTGTGACCGGCGACGAGTGCGAGCAGCGCGTCGGAGGTGAGGTCGGCGGCCGGCACGATCTGGGCGAGCTCGCCGTCGCGCATCACGGCCACGAGATGAGCCACGCGCAGCACCTCGTCGAGCTCCGCGGAGATGTAGACGATCGACAGCCCGTTGTCGCTGAGCTCGCCGACGAGGCGTTGGATCTCGGCCTTCGCGCCGACGTCGATGCCGCGGGTCGGTTCGTCGAGCACGATCAGGCGCGGCGACAGCGCGAGAAGGCGCGCGAGGAGCACCTTCTGCTGGTTGCCGCCCGACAGCGTCGAGACGGGGCGGTCGATGTCGGCGGGGCGGATGTGCAGCGCCTCGACCCAGCTCATCGCCAGCTCGCGCCGCCGCGCCGTGCTCAGACGGTGGAACACGCCCCGCTGGGCCTGCAGCGCGAGGGTGATGTTGTCGAGCACGCTGAGGTCGCCGATGACCCCCTCGGTGCGCCGGTTCTCGGACGAATACGCGACCCGACGCCGGATCGCCTCGCGCGGAGTCGCCAGACGCACGGGGTCGCCGTCGATGCGCAGCTCGCCGGAGTCGGGATGGTCGACGCCGGTGAGCGCCCGGGCGAGCTCGCTACGGCCCGAGCCCAGCAAGCCCGCCACCCCGATCACCTCTCCCTCGGCGATGTCGAGGTCGGCGCCGCGCAGGCGGGATCCGGATGCCACGCCCCGGGCGCTCAGCACGGTGGGGCCGTCGGCCGGGTCGCTGGCGCGTTGCCCGAGCGGGGCGAGCGCCTCGACGGTGGCGCCGAGCATCTTCTCGACGAGATCGATGCGCAGGAGTTCGCGGGTGCCGTACTCGCCGACCAGGCGTCCTCCGCGCAGCACCGTCACGCGGTCGCAGATCTCGTAGACCTGGTCGAGGAAGTGCGACACGAACACGATCGCGATGCCCTGCGCCTTGAGGTCGCGGATGACGCGGAACAGTTCGGCGACCTCGTCGGCGTCGAGGCTCGAGGTGGGTTCGTCGAGCACGAGCACGCGGACGTCGGTCGAGACCGCGCGGGCGATCGCGACGAGCTGCTGCACCGCCAGCGGATGCGACGACAGCACCGAGGCGGCGTCGATGGCGACGCCGAGCGCCGCGAGCGCCTCGTCGGCCCGCTGCCGCATGGCCCGGTGATCGATGACGCCGAAGCGGCGCGGTTCGCGGCCGAGCGAGATGTTCTCGGCGACGGTCAGGTTGGGCAGCAGGTCGATCTCTTGATAGACGGTGGAGATGCCACGGGCCTGCGCGTCGGCGGGCGACGACAGCCGCACGACGCGGCCGTCGAGCGCGATCTCGCCGGCGTCGAGGCGCAACGCCCCGGTGATCGCCTTGATGAGGGTGGACTTGCCGGCGCCGTTCTCGCCCATGAGCGAGTGCACCTCGCCGGGCAGCAACCGGAAGTCGACGTCGGCGAGGGCCGATTCGACCCCGAAACGCACCGTCGCTCCGCGCACCTCGAGGAGGGGCGGAGCGACGGCGGACATGGGGTCAATCATGCCCGCGCCGCACCTGCTGCGCCGACACGACCCGGACGAATCACCGACTCAGCGCCGAGCGCGACACGATGACCCGCTGCACCACGACGAACAGCAGCAGGAGTGCACCCACCGTGATGCGCGTCCACGACTGCTCGGCACCCGAGAACGAGATGATCGTGCGGATCAGGCCGTAGACGAAGACGCCGATCATCGAGCCCACCACGAAGCCGCTGCCACCGGTGAGCAGCGTGCCGCCGATGACGACCGCGGCGATCGTGTCGAGCTCGGTGCCCACACCGTTCAGCGGATACCCCGCACCGGAGTACGCCGTGAGCACGATGCCCGCCAGCCCCGCGCACACCCCGCTGATGACGTAGACCGACAGCTTGGCGCGGACGACGGGCAGACCCATCAGGCGTGCCGACTGCTCGTTGCCGCCCACCGCGTACACGGTGCGGCCGAAGCGCGTGTACCGCAGCACGAAGGCGGCGAGCGCGACGACCAGCAGCGCGATGATGCCGGTGGGGGTGATGTACCACCCGGCGAACGAGAAGCGCGTCGACTGCAGCCACAGCAGACCCTCGTTGTCGACCTTGACCGACTCCAGGCTCACCACGAACGCGAGACCTCGAGCCAGGAACATGCCGATGAGCGACGCGATGAACGGCTGCACGTCGAAGAACTGCACGAGCACGCCGATCAGCAGGCCGATCGCCGCGCCGATGAGCACCATCGCGGGGAGGGCGACGGCGACGGGGACGCCGTCGGAGAGCATCTTCGCGCAGAGGATGCCGGTGAAGGCCATCACCGCCCCGACCGACAGGTCGATGCCGCCGGTGAGGATGACGAAGGTCATGCCGACGGCCAGCACGAGCAGATACGCGTTGTCGAGCAGGATCGACGACATGATGCGCGGGAGCTGGAAGTTGGGGAACCAGTACATGGCCCCCGCGATCATCACGACCAGGATGACGACCGCCGCGAACACCGGCACCCACGAGATGTGGCGGCTGAGGAAGCGACGGTAGGTCGAGGTGGGCGACGACGACGCCGTGCGCCGTTCTTCGGTGAGAGTGGCCATCAGGACAGCACCTTTGCGTCAGGACGTCGGGTGAGCGGGCGCGCCGCGGAGCGGCCCGCCGAGTGGAAGTACGCGCGGAACCGACGCGACTGCAGCAGCACCACGATGAGCACGGCCACGGCCATGAACACGGGGCTGACCGCGGGCGGCACCCCGAGGAAGGTGATCGTGCTCTTGAGCGTCTGGATGGTGAAGACGCCCACCACGGTGCCGGCGAGACTGAACTTGCCGCCCGCGAGCGAGGTGCCGCCC
This sequence comes from Microbacterium sp. che218, assembly GCF_040436305.1. NCBI lineage: Bacteria > Bacillati > Actinomycetota > Actinomycetes > Micrococcales > Microbacteriaceae > Microbacterium > Microbacterium sp. che218. The sequence goes on along the minus strand of NZ_AP031501.1, from coordinate 2,766,072 downwards.
AGGACGACGGCGAGGATCGCGTCGAGCTCGATGTAGAGCCCTGCCGCATTGGCATCCGCCGCCATGATGTTCGAGCTGTAGAGGATCCCCGCCATGCCGGCCAGGGCCCCGCTGGCGATGTAGGCGCCCCAGATGATGCCGCGCGAGCGGACGCCGGCCAGACGGCTCGCCTCGGGGTTGATGCCGACCGCCTCGGTCAGCATGCCGAGGGCCGTTCGCCGCTCGAGCACGCCGATGACGAGCACCGCGACGATCGAGACGTAGAACGCGAAGGGCAGTCCCAAGACGTACCCGCCCGCGATGAACTTATACGGATCGCTGTTGATGGTCGTGATGAAGCCGCCCGTGATCAGCAGGGCGACGCCGCGACCGGCGAGCATGAGCACGAGCGTGGCGATGATGGGTTGGATGCCGAGGACCGAGACGAGGAACCCGTTCCAGACCCCGAGCAGCAGGGCGACGCCCACGGCCGCGGCGATCGCGGTGAAGACGACGCCGAGGTTGCCCGGGTCGGGTGAGGCCTCGATCACGGTGAGCGCGACGGCCCCCGAGACGGCCATGATCGCCCCGACCGAGAGGTCGATGCCGCGCGTGGCGATGACCAGGGTCATACCGAGCGCGACCAGCATCAACGGTGCGCTGTTGCGCAGGATGTCGATGAGCGAGCCGTAGAGCTGGCCGTTCTGCACGGTGACGCTAAGGAACGAGGGGCGCGAGATCGTGTTGACGGCGATCAGCGCGAGGAGCGCGGCGATCGGCCAGACGAGGCGGTGCGCGAGGAACTTCTTCATGCGATCTTCTCCCGATCGGACGACACTGTCTCGGGTACGGTGGGCGCGGCCTGCTGCGACTGCCCCTCGGCGATGTAGGTCACCAGGGCGTCGAGATCGACGTCGCGGGTGGCCAGCTCGCCGATCTTACGACGGTCGCGCAGCACCGCCACCCGTTGGGCGATGCGCAGTACCTCCTCGAGTTCCGACGAGATGAAGACGACCGACAGGCCCTTCTCGGCGAGCTCGGCGACCTTGCGCTGGATGTCGGCCTTGGCGCCGACGTCGATGCCGCGCGTGGGCTCGTCGAGGATGAGCAGCTCGGGGGCGGTGGCCAACCACCGGGCCAGCAGCACCTTCTGCTGGTTGCCCCCCGAGAGGTTGCGGATGAGGGCGTTCGGGTCGGCGGGCCGCACCCCGAGGGCGGTGATGTATTCGTCGACGACCGCCTGCTTCTCGGCGGCGCTGATGCGGCGCATCGCTCCGCGTCGGGCCTGGATGCCGAGCACGATGTTCTCGGCGACGGTGAGGTCGCCGACGATGCCCTCGGCACGACGGTCCTCCGACGAGAACGCGATGCCGCGGTCGAGGGCGTGACGGGGCGATCCCGTGCGCGATGCGGTGCCGCCGACGTCGACGGATCCCTGGTCGGGACGGTCCGCGCCGGCGAGCATTCGCGCGAGCTCGGTGCGACCCGATCCCAGGAGCCCCGCGAGCCCGACGATCTCGCCCCCGAACACGTCGAGATCGACGGGCTCGAGGGCGTTCTTGCGACCGAGGCCCGAGGCCCGCAGCACGGGCGTGCCGGTGCGGTCGATGGGCCGCTCGGCACTGGCGGAGAGCGATTCCAGCTCCCCCAGCTCGCGGCCGATCATCTTGGCCACGAGCTGCTCGCGGCCGAGCTCGGTGATGGCGTACTCGCCGACGAGCGTGCCGTTGCGCAGCACGGTGAGCCGGTCGGATATCTCGTAGATCTGGTCGAGGAAGTGCGACACGAACAGGATCGCCACCCCCCGGTCGCGCAGGTCGCGGATCACCGAGAACAGCTGCTCCACCTCGCCCCGATCGAGGCTCGAGGTCGGCTCGTCGAGCACGAGCACCTTGGTGTCGACCACCATTGCGCGGCTGATGGCGACCAGCTGCTGCACCGCGATGGAGTGGCTGGCGAGGATCGAACGGGTGTCGATGCGCACGCCCAGCTCGGCGAGGTAGGTGGCGGCCGCGGCGTGCGTGGCCTTCCAATCCACCATGCCCGCTCGGCGGATCTCGGCACCGAGCATGACGTTCTCACCGACGGTGAGGTTCTGGCAGAGGTTGACCTCTTGGTAGACGGTGGCGACACCGGCGGCCTGTGCGTCGGCGGTGGTGCGGAACTGCCGCTCCTCACCGGCGACGCGGATGCTGCCCGCGTCGATGCCGTAGACCCCGGTCAGCGCCTTGATGAGAGTGGACTTGCCGGCTCCGTTCTCGCCCATCAGCGAGTGCACCTCGCCGGCGCGGAGGGTGAAGTCCACGTCGTCGAGCGCCTTCACCCCGGGGAACTGGATCGTGATGCCGCTCATCTCGACCACGGCGGATCGTTCGGGTGTCATGTCGATCGCTTTCTCTGATCGGTGGCGTGCGGGACCGGGGAGGACCCGGCCCCGCACGCCGGGGAGGATGTTCCGTCGATGCCGTGGCAATCGGACGGGTGCCGCCGTGGGAACGACGGCCGATCCCTGCGGATCAGTAGGGGCGGCTGTCGAGGACCTTGGTGGCCTGCTCCTGGTCGAAGGCCTGGTCTTCGACGATGTAGCTCTTGTCGACGGACTCGCCCGCGACGACCTTCTTCACGATCTCGGCGGCCTTCTCACCGAGCAGCGGGTTGCACTCCACGATGTAGTTGAACTCGCCCTTGGAGAGGGCGGTCATGCCGTCTTTGACAGCGTCGATCGTGACGATCTTGATGTCGGTGCCGGGCGTGAGACCCGCCGCCTTGATCGCCTCGAGCGCGCCGAGACCCATGTCGTCGTTGTGCGCGAAGAGCAGGTTGATCTGCGAGCCGTACTTCTGCAGGAAGCCCTCCATGACCGTCTTGCCCTCGGCGCGGGTGAAGTTGCCGGTCTGCGAGTCGAGCACCTTGATGTCGGTGTCGGAGATCGCGGAGTTGAATCCCTCGGCCCGGTCGGTCGCCGCCGACGATCCGGTGGTGCCCTCGAGCACGACCATGTTGGTGGGCGTCGAGCCGAAGTTGTCGGCCACCCACTTGCCGGCCGTCTCGCCCTCCTTCTTGAAGTCGAGCCCGACCCAGCTGGCGTAGAGGTCGTCGGATGCCGAGACCGTGCGGTCTTCGAGAATCACCGGGATGTTGGCGTCCTTGGCCTCTGTGAGCACGTCGTCCCAGCCGTCGGTGACGATCGGAGCGAGCACGATCGCGTCGACGCCCTGGTTGATGAAGCTGCGGACCGCGGCGATCTGCGCCTCGGGCTTGTTGTCGGCCGCGTTGAAGATGAGGTTGAAGCCGTTGGCCTCGCTGAACGCCTCCTTCATCGACTCGGTGTTCGCGCTGCGCCAGCCGCTCTCGGAGCCGGTCTGGGCGAAGCCGACCGTGATGACGTCGCTGCCGCCTCCGCCGCCGCCCGCTGCCGCTCCCCCGCCGCCTGCGCAGCCGGTCGCGGTGAGTGCGATCGCTCCCACGAGCGCTGCGCCCGCGATGATCTTGTTCGCCTTCATGATGAAACCTCCTCGTTTCGCCGGCGCCTGTGCCGGTGTCATGTGTGCAGCACCTCGGGTGCGCCGTGTTGGAATGTTAGCGCTCACACGAGACGTGCTGTCAAGCAATCTCACTCCCGCAAATGTCACGGATTGATAAATGTGAAGCTTCACACTTCGGGTCCCGGCCATCCGCGGCGTGTCGTCGTGTTGCGCCCGGCGATGCCCCACGCCCGGTGAGCGCCTACCGTGGATGTATGACTTCCCTTCCGCATGCAGCCCCCGAGAGCACTCCCGCCATCGGCACCTCGGTCTCGGCGGACGACTTCAAGCGCGCGTTCCGCGGGCACCCGGGCGGGATCGCGGTCATCACTGCGGACGGAGAGAACGGCCCCGTCGCCCTGACCGCGTCGTCGGTGTCGTCGGTCAGCGCCGATCCGCCGCTGCTGATCTTCTCGGTGTCGGCGCTGTCGTCGGCGACGCCCACCATCATCGCGGCCGACACGATCGTGGTGCACCTGCTCGACGCCGAAGACATCTCGCTTGCCCGCGCGGGCGCGACCAGCGGCCTCGACCGCTTCGCCGACACGTCGACCTGGTCGCGCCTGGCCACCGGCGAGCCGGTCTACCACGGCGTGCGGGCGTGGCTGCGGTGCAAGATCGTCAGCCGAATGGATGCCGGCGGCTCCACGGTCATCGCCGCCCAAGCCCTGCAGGTCGACGTCGAGCGCGACCTCGAGCCCGGCGAGCCCGGCGCCGCGCTGGTCTACCACAACCGCACGTGGCACCGCCTCGGCGAGCACTCGCGTCTCGACTGAGCCACGTCGGCCGGGGCCGCAACGCCTCGGAATCGCGTCAGAGGCCGCAGTACGCCGCGTAGAAGTCGTACATCTTGCGGCGCAGGTCGTCGGACGCCGTCAGCCGCACGGTCCCCGTCTGACCGTCGGCCGTGGTGACGGCGAACGGGATGAGCGTGCCGACCTTGTCTTCGGCGAGCGCATGCGCATCGCAGCGGTTGGGGACGAAGGGGACGCGCAGCTCGCTCGCGGCGTCGGTTCCTCGCACGACGCGCGAGATCGTCACCGTCGGAGCCCCGCCCGCGCCGTCCCACGGCGCCAGCAACGTCGTGCCCTCGACGGAGTCGATCGTGAACGATCCGTCTCCGCTGCCCGCGCCGATGGCCACGACCAGGTCGGCGGGGGTCCCCGGCCCGCCGCCCTCGAAGTCGGCCGACGCGATCGTCGCCACGTCGTCGACCGCGGCGGTGAAGCACGCTGTCGCGTGAGCCGCCGGGAGGAACGAGAACCGGTCGCCGGGCGTGATGGTCTCCGTGCCCGACGACGCGGCATCCCGCCAGTCCACCTCGACCACGGCGGATGCCGCTTGCTCGCCGCAGACGGCATCCGGAAGCGCGATCCGCAGGTCGGGCGATCCCTTGCCCGGCTCGAGGTCGACGGGGCGACCGTCCCACGCCGGATCGCCGGGGTAGTCCGCCGAGACGAGTCGCACGCCCGTGATCGTCACGGTGCGCTCGCTGCCATTGGTGACGCTCACCGCGATGCGTCCCTTGGCGATGTCAGAGCGGGGTTGGTACAGATCGGCCGTGAGCGCGGGGGCGGGCTCGGCCGGGGCCGTCGGCGCGCACCCCGTGAGGCACAGCGCGAGCGCGAGGATCACCGTGAGTCTCCACCGCATCCGCGCCCCTTCCGCCGTGGACGAAATCTACCTCTCCGCGTGGATGTGGGTCAGAACGCCCCGGCGTCGGAAAAGGCGATCTCGGCTGTCGCCAGCACCTCGTCGCCCGGGCCGACGGCGAGCACACGGGACGCTTCGGCACTGCCGCATAGGCGGATGTCCGTGTCGACGAAGGCGGGCGCCATCATCCGCACGCTCAACGCCGTCATACGACGGCCCCCCGCGTGACGACGCGCGGCGTCCGCCATCAAGATCCGCAGCAGGGGCCCGTGCACGAGAAGGTCGGCGAGTCCCTCCACGTCCTGCGCCCACCGCCGGTCGTAATGCACGAGGTGGGTGTTGCCGGTGAGCGCCGAGAACCGGAACAGATGCCGGGCGTCGAGATGAACGAGTTCGATCCAGTCGGCGTCGGCCACTGCGGCGGAGTCGATGCGCGGTGGGCGGGGAGGGCCGTCCGCCGCGCCGAGGAAGACGTCGTGCCAGGTGCTGCGCGCGACGACGCGGCCTCCGACCGCGAAGGTGCGCTCGATGTCGGCGAACACGAGCCGCCCGCGGGCGCCGCTCTTCTCCGTGAGGGTCCCGGCCCGCGCCGCCTGCGTCACATCGTCGCCGATGCGGAGCGGAGCCTCGAAGACCGTGTCCTCCCCCGCATACATGCGGCGAGGGAGGTCGATCTCGGGAAGGATGCCGTCGCGCGCGGGCGTTCCATCCGGCCGGAGATCCGCGAAGGGCACGGCGAAGGGGAAGAGGATCCCCTCCCACGCGGGAGGGAGCGCCCCCGATGCGGTCAGAGGCGACTGCCCCGCCGCGAAAGTGCCTCGATAGCCCTCCGCATGCGCGGCGTCCACCGCCTGCGTGCGTACGACCGTCATGACAGCGCTCCCGTCGCCCGGAGTCGGGCGATCTGCTCGGCGTCGTACCCCGCGAGACCCATCAGCACGGCGTCCGAATGCTCGGCGAAGCGGTTGGCCCGACGGTTCGGGGTCGCCGGGGTGGCGCTGAGCTTGATCGGCTGTCCGAACATGCGCAGCACGCCCAGTGGACCGTAATCGGCCTCGACGACCATGTCGCGCTCGGAGGTGCCCGGGTCGTCGACGACCTCTCCGATGGTCTTGATGGCGGTGAGCGGGATGACATCTCCCGCCAGTTCCTCGAGCTCGGCTTTGGTGCGGGTGACAAGCCAGCGGCTCACCAGCGGCTTGACCCGCCGAGCATAGACCTCGGGGTCGAACCGCTTGCGCATCGTGTCGATCTCGATGTCGTCGGCGGCCTCGGGGTCACCGAAGAGTTCGCAGCTCGCGCGCCACAGCTTGTCGGTGTAGGCCCCGAAGAACACCTGTCCGTCGGCGCAGTCGAACAGTTCGTAGGGCCGCACCCACGCGTGCTCGTTGCCGGCCGGCGTGGCTTCGACTCCCCGCACGGTGTAGTCGACGACCGCCGTCTCGGTGAGGGCGAGTACGCTGTCAACCTGGGCCACATCGACCAACTGCCCCTCCCCCGTCCGCTCGGCGTGACGCAGCGCCGCGAGCGTTCCCACGACGGCGAACAACGTGGCGGAGAGATCGCCGATGGTCACGCCGACGCGTACGGGCGGCTGATCGGGGTAGCCGTTCATCGACCACAGCCCGCCGGCCGCCTGCGCGGTGTTGTCGAAGGCGGGACGGCGGCTGCGCGATCCGGTCTGGCCGTACCCGGAGATGGCGACGTACACCAGCCGCGGATTCACCTCGCGCAGCACCTCGTAGCCCACGCCGAGCTTCGCCATGGTGCCAGGGCGGAAGTTCTCGACCAGGATGTCGGCGCGACGCACCAGCTCGCGCAGCGTCTCGACGCCGCCGGGGGCCGTCAGGTCGAGTCCCACGCCGAGTTTGCCGCGGTTGTACTGCGCGTAATACCCGCTGAACTCCTCGTCGCCGTCGGTGAGATAGGGCGGGAACCCGCGTGAGACGTCGGGGTCGCGGGGGTTCTCGATCTTGATCACGGTCGCGCCGAGGTCGGCGAGCATCTGCGCCGCGTATGGCCCGGCGAGCACGCGCGACAGGTCGAGCACGACGACGCCGCTGAGCGAGCCGGCACCGGGGTCGAGAAGGGTGGTCATGCGGGGGTCTCCTCCCGGTCGGGAATGGGCGAGGCCTCGAGCGCGGCGGCGACCCGGGAGGCGTACGGGCGCCCGCGGATCCTCGAAAGCCAAGCGCTCGTGCGCGCGAGGGCGACGAGGTCGACTCCCGTGCGGATGCCGAGGCCCTCCAGCATCCAGACGAGGTCCTCGGTCGCGAGGTTGCCGGTGGCCCCCGGGGCGTAAGGGCAGCGGCCGAGCCCACCCACCGAGGAGTCGAACTCGACCACGCCGTTGCGAAGGCCCGCATAGACGTTGGCGAGGGCCTGGCCGTACGTGTCGTGCAGGTGAAGCGCGAGAGCGGAACGGGAGATCCCGGCGGCCGCCACCGCATCGATCATGCGCTCGACGTGGCCCGCCGTCGCGACCCCGATCGTGTCGCCGAGAGCGAGCGTGCGGCATCCGGATGCGCTCAACGCGGAGGCGGCATCGACCACGGCTGCGGTGTCGACCGCCCCTTCCCAGGGGTCGCCGAACGACATGGAGACGTACCCGCGGACGGGGATGCCGGCCGCCCGAGCCCCCGCGACGACCTCGGTCGCGCGGGCGATCGATCCCGCCCGGTCGGTGTTCAGGTTCGCCCGCGCGAACGAGTCCGTCGCACTCACGACGACGGCGACCTCCCGCACCCCCGCGGACAGGGCGTCGTCGAGTCCGCGACGGTTCGGGACGAGGGCGACACCTCGCGCGCCGTCAGGCACGTCGACGGATGCCACGACCTCGCGCGCATCGGCGAGCTGCGGGATCCACGACGGCGGCACGAAGCTCGTGACCTCGAGGGCGCGCACCCCCGCGGCATACAGGCGGGAGCACAGTGCGACCTTCACCGCAGTGGGGATGACGTCGCTCTCGGCCTGCAGCCCATCGCGGGGTCCGACCTCGTAGACACTGACCGCAGCCGGCATCCCCTCGACAGGAACGGGCCGGGGACGGCGTACCGGCGAGGGATCGCTCACGACGAGCTCCTGCGCAAATCGGCGAGCACCTCGGCGGCATGCTCGACGCGGATGCGTCCGTCCGCCACGATGCGCGCGGCGACCTCGGCGATCTCACCCACCGTCGCCCCCGCGCTGGCGGCGATCGTGCGAGCGTGGAGGGTCATGTGACCGCGCTGGATGCCCTCTGCGGCGAGGGCCCGGCACGCCGCGAGATTCTGCGCGAGCCCCACTGCGGCGATCGTCGCGGCGAGCTCGCGGGCCGAATCGATCCGCAGGAGGTCGACGCCCGCCCGGGCCGTCGGGTGCGCGCGGGTCGCACCGCCGACCAGTCCCACCGCCAGCGGCACCTCCAGGGTTCCGACGAGGTCGCCGTCGGGCGTGCGCTCGAACCGGGACAGCGACCGGTACGCACCGTCACGGGCCGCGTGCGAGTGGCATCCGGCCTCCACTGCGCGGGTGTCGTTGCCCGTGGCGAGCACCACGGCCGTGATGCCGTTCATGATGCCCTTGTTGTGGGTGGCGGCGCGGTAGGCGTCTGCCTCGGCGAAGGCGCTGGCCGCCTCGATGTCGGCCACCACCTGAGCGCCGCCCAGCAGATCGGCGGGGAACACGGCCCGTACACGGGTGAGACGCAGGTCCGCTTTGTTGGTGAGGATGCGCAGGAGCGTGCGGGCACCGGCGATCTCGGCGACCCGCGGAGCGAGCGCCTCCGCCATCGTGTTCACCGCGTTGGCGCCCATCGCGTCGCGCACATCGACGTGCAGGTGCACGATGACCTGCGTACCGGTGCGGGTGGGGAGCGTCCGCACGGAGATGTCGCTCGCTCCGCCGCCGAGAGAGACGAGCAGCGGGTCTTGGGCGTCGGCCAGCGCGAGCAGCTCGTCTCGGGCTTCGAGCAGACGCAGTCGCGCCCCTTCGGGGTCGACGGCGTCGACCACCTGAACCTGCGCGATCATGACATCGCCCGTCGTCGAGGTGGAGAAACCGCCGGTCGCACGGGCGATGCGCGCCGCATTGGACGCGGCTGCGACGACGGACGGCTCCTCGGTCGCCATCGGGACCAGTCGGTCGACACCGTCGATGCGGAAGTTCGTCGCGATGCCCATGGGCACGCCGAGAATCCCTACGACGTTCTCCACCATGTGATCGGCCTGAGACAGCGTGAGCCCCTGAGCCGGGTCGAGGCAGGCGAGAGCCCCGGGTCCGAGGCCGGCGGCTTCTTCGACGAGAGTCCGACGCTCGAGCGGGTCGTGGTCGCGGAGTCCGGAGAGTCGGCTGGTGGGGGTCACGCGGGCTCCTTTGCGGGCGGTGAGGAGCCGCGTCGACCGCGGCGTCCCTTCGACGCTAGGTCGACGTGGGCCGGCCGAGTAGGGACGGGTCGCACACACCGAAGGACCGCGGGTGGGCGATTCATCCACCCGCACCGCGTTCCATCCGCTCACGCAGTTCGTCGAGCCGTACCGCGACGGACAGACGGAAGAAGCGCTCGTCGTCGCGCCACCCCTCACCGAGCAGCGCGTCGAGCTTCTCGAGCCGCTGCAGGATCGTGTTCGTGTGGAACGTCAGCGCGCGGGCCGTGCGGGTGGGGCTCGCTCCATGGCGGACGAACGCACGGAGCGTCGCGAGCAGGTCGCTTCCACGGGCGTCGTCGTGTCGCCGCACCGCCCCGAGGGACGCGTCGAGGAACGAGAGCAGCGCGCGGCGGTCCGCTCCGATCGTCGCCGTGTAGGGGAGCATCTCGTCGGCAGGGACGAGGGCATTGCGGAGCCCGAGGGCGCGAGCCAGGGCGAGGGCGGAGCGAACCTGCCCTGCCGCCCGTGATGGCCCTCCGTCGTCGACCGTGCCCGTGACCGCCAACACCTCGGTGTCGAGATGCTCGCGCAGCGCGGCGAACGCAGCCGCGTCGAGGGCCGTCGCGTGCGCAGCCACCACGAGACCATCGAGCTCGCCGACCAGGGCGGAACTTCCGAGATGATGCGCCACCGCGCGGGCCGTCGCCGCGCGTTCGATCCCCACCACCGCGAAGGCCGTCACCGCGGTGAGCGCTTCTTCCTCGACCCCGGCCCGCCGCAGGGCCGAGGCCACGTCGGCACGTCTCTGCGGCGACGCGGTGACCAGGTCGACGAGCAGATCGGAACGCTGACGGTGATCGGCCTCGGCCACCGCCTCCTCCGACAGGGCGAGGAGGGCGGCGACCTGCGCCGCGCGCTCGATCGTGCGGCGATCGACGTCGTCGAGGGGACGAGCGGGCGTCCCCACGACGATCGCGCCCAGCACCCGCGCACCGGCGGTGAGGAGGCTGACGGTGCGCTCCCGGGCGTCCTCCGCGTCGCCGACCGGGCCGAGCGCGCCACTCGCGAGATCGGCGTCGGCCCCGCCGTCGGCCGCGCGGATCGACCCCGCTGCATCCACGATCACGATCGGCGCCTGCAGGGCGTGCGCGAGGGCACCGGCGACGGGGGCGAGACCGCCGCCCGCGAGCACCGCATCGACGAGCTCGCGGTGCACGCGGTTGGCGCGGTCGCGAGCCGCCACGTGAGCGGTGAGCTCGGCGACGGCGGCGCGCGCGAGATCAGCCTGCCGTCGGGCATCGGCGAGGGCCGCGGCCGTCTGCAGCACGACCGAGGCATGGTCGGCGAGCGCCGCCAGCAGGGCGGTGTCATCGGGGGTGAAGACGCGCTCGCGCCGCTCCGCGACGAACAGCACGCCCAGTACCCGCGTATCGGATAGCAGGGGCACCCCGAGCATCGACACGATGCCCTCGCCGGTCACCGCGGCGTCCACCCCGATCGAATGACGTTCCGCGGCGACGAGGTCGTAGCGGCGCACCGCCCGCGGCATCCGACTCTCCGCGATCGCACTCACCAGCCCTCGCCCGGGAGGGACCACGAGTTCGCGTAGCGCCGTGGTGACCGCACCGCGGGTCGCCCGCACTCGCAGCGTCGCATCGACGTCGTCGAATTCCGAGAGATAAGCGACGTCGGCCGCGAGCAGCTCCTGGGCGCGTTCGACGAGGCGGGCGAGCACGGCATCGGTGTCACGGACCGCCGTCAACTCGCGAGCGCTGGCGAACAGCGCCGTCAACTCGGCTGTACGGCGGCGCAGGCCCGCGACATCGTCGACGCTCGGGGCGGGCGACGGCGGGGTGGGATTCGACGACGGCACCGTCGACTCACGCTCCCCGGCCGTGCAGGCGGCTCCAGGCAAGATCGGCGAGGGTCGCGGCGTGCAGGCCGAGCTGTCCGTCGTCGAAGACCGCGCGATCGGAGTGCAGGGGCGCCCGCCGACCCGCGGGCGCGACGCCAAGGAAGACGAGCACGCCGGGCACCCGCTCGAGCACGTAGGCGAAGTCCTCGGACGCCGGGGAGGGGGCTGCCAGGACGCTCACCCGCTCATCGCCGTGGGCGGCGCGCAGCGTCGCGAGGACGAGGTCGGTCTCGCGAGGGTCGTTGACGGTGACGGGATAGGAGTCGACCCAGTCCACGTCGAGAGTGCTCTCGTGTGCACCCGCGATCCCGCCGAGGAGCGCGGGGAGCTCGTCGCGCACGCGGTCGCGCGTCGTCGCGGAGAAGGTCCGCACGTTCAACACGAGCGTCACGGTCTCGCTCAAGACGTTGCCCGCCGCAGAATCACTGCGAATGCCCGTCACCGAGAGCACGGCGGGGTCGGTAGCCGGCAGGCGCCGCGCGCCGAACGTCTGAACCGCCAGCACGAGCTCCGCCGCGACCGGCACGGGGTCGACGCCCTGGTGCGGCATCGCCGCGTGCCCGCCGGTCCCCCGCACGGTCACCGTCGCGGCGCTCACGCTCGCCATCATGGGTCCTGGACGGGTGACGAAGGTCCCGGCGTCGGTCATGGTGTCCACGTGCAGGGCGTATGCCGCCACGGGCGCCGCACCCGCGGCATCCAGAAGCCCTTCCTCCAGCATGAGACGCGCCCCGGCGAACCCCTCCTCGCCGGGCTGGAACATGAAGACGACAGTGCCGGCCAGCTCATCCCTGCGCGCGGCCAGCAGGCGGACGGTGCCGAGCAGCCCCGCCATGTGGAGGTCGTGCCCGCAGGCGTGCATCGCACCGTCGGTGGCGGCGAAGTCGAGACCCGTCGCCTCGGTGATCGGGAGAGCGTCCATGTCGGCCCGGAGGAGGACCACGGGCCCCGGCCGCCCGCCCCGGAGAACCGCGGTGACGGACGACAAGCCGTCTCCCGTGGAGACCTCGAGACCGTACCCCTGTAGTTCGCGCAGGAGCACGGCCTGGGTCCGCGGAAGCTGGAGCCCCGTCTCGGCGAGCGCGTGCAGTTCGCGTCGGACCGCGATGAGCTCGGGGACCAGGCCCGCCGCCGCGGCGGCGAAGGCGGTCATTCCGTCGTCATCCGCACGCCCAGCACCGGCACCGCGTCGAGCAGGTCGAGGGTGTACGCCTCGGTGGGAGCGGCGAGCAGCTGCTCGGTCGGGCCCGACTCGACGATGCGGCCGTGACGCATGACCGCGATCTCGTCGCTGATGTACCGGACGACCGCGAGATTGTGCGAGATGAACAGCATCGACAGCCCGAACCGCTCCTGCAGCTCACGCAGCAGGTTGAGGATCGCCCCCTGCACCGACACGTCGAGGGCACTGGTCACCTCGTCGGCGATCAGAACGCTCGGCTCACCTGCCAGGGCGCGCGCGATCGTGACGCGCTGCCGCTGCCCGCCCGAGAACGCGGCCGGGGTGTCTCCCGCGCGATCGGGGTCGAGATGCACGAGGCTCAACAGCTCGCGCACCCGGTCCACGCGCGCATCGCGCGAGAACGTCTTGCCGCTGGCCCGCAGCGCCTCGGCGATCGAGTCGCCGATGGTCATGCGGGGATCGAGTGCCGAGAACGGATCCTGGAAGACGAGCTGCAAGCGACGTCTGGCCGCGCGGGCGGCGGCTCCGTGGCCGGACGCCATGACCCCGCCCACCCGAACCGCGCCCGAGGCGGGGGTGACGAGCCCGACGACGGCGGCGGCGATCGTGCTCTTACCCGACCCCGACTCCCCCACGAGACCGAGAGTGCGCCCGGCGGGGACGACCAGCGAGACGTCATCGACGACCGTCGCTCGGCCGTAGCGGACGGACAGGCGATCGATTTCGAGGGCGTTCACACCCCCACCTCCTCGGCGAGAGCGGAAGCGGCGACCTCGGGCGGGATCACCGGGAGCGGCCGGGTGCGGTCCGACGTCATGTCGGGCAGGCAGGCCAGCAGAGCACGCGAGTACGGATGCGTCGCGTCCTCGCGGATGCGCTCTGCGTCGAGTTCTTCGACGACGACTCCGTCCTTCATCACCAGCACGCGATCGCAGAACGCCGAAACGAGGGCGATGTCGTGGGAGATGAACACGATGGCCGCTCCCGTGTCGCGCTGCGCACGACGCAGGACACCCATCACCTGGCGTTGCACGGTCACGTCGAGGGCCGTCGTCGGCTCGTCGGCGATGATGAGCTTGGGGCGGCCGGTGAGGGCCTGGCCGATCATCGCGCGTTGCCGCATGCCGCCGCTGAACTGGTGCGGGTACTGTCCCAATCGCCGTGCAGCGTCGGCGATGCCGACGGCCTCGAGTGCCGCGGTCGCATGGGCGCGGGCCTCACCACGCGACATCTTCAGGTGCACCTCCGGGACCTCGGTGAGCTGGCGCCCGATGGTCAAAGCGGGGTTGAGTGAGGTGAGCGGGTCTTGGAAGACCATGCCGAGCTCGACGCCCAGGGTCGAGCGGTCCGCGGCGGTCAGCGGGCGGGTCATGTCGATGCCGTCGAAGCGGTGCGTGCTCGTGTCGATGCGCGCATCCGGCCCGAGAAGACCCGCGAGCGCCATGGCTGTGAGCGACTTGCCCGAGCCCGACTCGCCGACGATGCCGACCACCTCGCCCGGCTGGATCCGCACACTCACGCCACGCACTCGCTCGACCTCGCCACCGTCGGCCGTCGCGAACGCCACACGCAGGTCGGCGATCTCGGCGATCGGCTCGCCCGGCGCCGCCCCCGTGCGGGACGCGACCGCCCCTCTCGCGCGGCGGGTCGGCGACACCGCGCCGAGAGCGCGGCGGGCCACGGCGCCGCGTCCGCCGCCACGCGTGTCGGCGAGGGCCTCGCTCACGAATGTGAAGACGAGGCCGGCGAGCACGACGGCGATGCCGGGGCCGATCGCGGCGAGCGGATTGACGTAGATGCGCGTGATGCCGTCCTGCAGCAATCGACCCCAGTCGTACTCGGGCGCCTGCACGCCGAGGCCGAGGAACGACAGACCGGCGAACGACAGCAGCGTGACGCTCGCGGTAGCGGCGGCGTTGACGAAGAGGGGGTTGGCGATGTTGGGCAGGATGTGCCGGACGAGGATGCCGAAAGGCCCCACCCCCACGACGCGCGCCGCGCGGACGTAGTCGCGCCCCGAGACGGAGGAGGCGAGGTTGTAGACCAGGCGCGCCATGAAGGGGATGCCGGAGATTCCGATGGCGAACATCGCGCTCGTCGCGCTGGCACCCCAGATCACGGTGAAGAAGAGAACCATCAGCAGCCACGGGAAGGCCAGGAGGATGTCGAGCAACCCGGTCGCGAGACGTCGAACGTGGCGGGGAAGGATCACCGCGATCAGCCCATAGGCGATGCCGCCGACCGTGGAGACGGCCGTCGCCCCGAGGGTGAGCAGAAGAGAGACGCGGGCCGCGACGAGCACGCGCGCGAAGATGTCGCGGCCGAGGTCGTCGGTGCCGAACGGGTGCTCGAGGCTGGGCGGCAGCAGACGGGCGGGAACATTCGAGGTCTCGGCGGCGGCCAGGAAGATCGAGCCTCCCGCGATCGCGACGAAGAGGAAAAGCAGCACGCCCACCGCCGCGGCGATACCGGAGGGGGACAGCAGACGGGAGCGCCAGGTCATGGGTCAGCCCTCCGTGATCGAGGACCGCGGGTCGACGGTCACGAGGATGAGGTCGACGATGAGGTTCACGCCGAGGATGATGAGCGCATAGACGATGACCAGCCCCTGCACGATGGGGTAGTCCTTCGCCCCCACTGCCGGGACCATCACGCCGCCCATGCCGGGGATGGCGAAGATGGTCTCGATCAGCACGGTCCCCGCGATCATGCCGCTCAGCAGCAACCCGCTGACGGTGAGCGAAGCGGTGATGATGTTCGGGAGGGCGTGCCGCAGGTAGACGAGCCGCCCGGGCAGGCGCTTCGCGCGGGCGGTGGTCATGTAGGTGGCGCCGAGCACTCCCGACATCTCGACCTGCACGATGCGGGCGAGGTACGCGAGCGGACCGAGCGCCAAGGCGAGGATGGGGAGGACGGCATCCTGAGGGCTGCCCCATCCCGCCGCCGGCAGCCACCGCAACTGCACGGCGAACAGGGCGATGAGTCCCACCGCAAGGAGGAAGCCGGGGACGGCGATCAGCATTCCGAGAGTGCCCGAGATCAGGGCGTCGGCGAGCTTCCGTCCCGGCCGCTGCAGGGCCACCGCCGCGCCAATGCCGATCGGCACCGCGGCGAGGAGCGCCACGAGGAAGCTGAGTACACCGAGGGTCACGGTCGCAGGAAAACGCTGACCGATCGTCTCCGCGACGGGGCGCCCGGTGCGGATCGAGTCGCCGAAGTCGCCGCGCAGCAGGTTCGTGACGTAGTCGAGGAACTGGACGGGGATCGGCTTGTCGAGGCCGAGCTCCGTACGGGTCGCGGCGACGAGCTCAGGCGAAGCCTGAATACCGAGGGCTGCACGGACCGGGTCGCCCGGCACGAGGTGCACCAGGAAGAACGAGGCCACCACGACGACGACGAGGGAGACGAGCAGACGGCCGATCCGTCGAAGGAGGAACGCGGCGCGCGGCGAGAGCTGCGGGCCGCGGGCGCGCCCCTCCGCCCGCACCGCGAGCGCGGCGGTCGGAGCGCCTGCCATGTCGGCGACGGCGGGCGGAGGGGTCGCAGTCACGGGATCAGCCCTGCATCCGGATCGAGGTGGGGTTGAGGAAGTTCGGCTGCTCGAACGTCGCGCCGCTCATGTAGTTCGGCAGGATGTTGTCGACGACAGGGAAGGTGTCGAACCGCTCGATGAGCTTCTGCTCGGCCTGCTGCCACAGCCCGCATGCCGCGTCGGGAGAGGCGGTCTTGGCCTGGGTGGCGAGCGCGTTGTACTCGGGATTGTCGACGAACATGAAGTTCAGTCCGCCCTGATCGGGGGTCGCCCCGCCAAAGAACAGGTCGAGCACGACGGGGCTGCCCGGGGCGATCTGAACCCAGCCCGTGTCCCAGTCGAAGCTCGTGTAGAGCTGGTCCGACCAGGCGGCGGCGTCATTCGCCGAGAGCTCGGTCACGACGCCGAGCTTGTCCCATGTCTCCTTGACGAGTTCGGCAGCCGGCGCGTGCGAGGCGGTCGGGGCGTCGTAGATGAACTTCACGTCCAGCGGTTTGCCGTCTTTCTCGCGGATGCCGTCGGAGCTGAGCGTCCACCCGGCTTGATCGAGCAGCTCCGCCGCACGATCGAGGTCGGTGTCGGGCAGCGACCAGCTCGGCGGGTCCTGCACGCAGAGCAGGGGCGTCTTCATCACGAGACCCGACGACGGCAGACCGGTGGCACCGGCGATGACCGGCCCCACCTCGTCGCGGTTGATCGCGGTCGACAGCGCCTCGCGCACGAGCGGGTCGGAGAACGGCCGTCCTTCGCGCTCGTTGAAGAGGATCTGGCCGACGGGATTGCGGACACCCGTGTACTCGATACCGGCGGCTTGGAGGCGGTCCTGGTCGGGGCCGGTGACCACACCGGTGTTCAACTCCCCGGAGAGCAGCAAGTTGGTCACGGTGCTTTGGTCGGACACGATGCGGGCCTCGATCGTGTCGGGCAGGCCCTCGGTCTCGCCGGTGACCCCGTACGGGCCCCAGGTGTACCCGTCGCGCTTGGTGAAGACGTACGCGTCTCCGGGGCGGGCTTCGCTCAGCTGGAACAGACCGGTGCCGTCGGTGGTGTCGGACAGCGACGCGATATCGGCGAGGCCCGCGTCGCAGACCATCATGATCGAGCCGAGGTTGACCGAGAGGAACGGATCGTTGACGGTGCTCGTCACTGTGACGACGTTGCCCTCGGCCGTGGCGGAGACGGCCTCGGTGATCACGGTGCCGTACGAGAAGGTCGCATTGGCCGGATCGGCGTTGTAGTTGAGGTTGTCGGCTACGGTCTGCCCCGTGAAGGGCGAGCCGTCGGCACAGGTGATGCCGTCTTTCAGGGTGAAGGTGGCCGAGGTGCCCTCATCGGTCCAGCTCTCGGCGAGCCAGGGCTCGTAGTCGCCGTCAGGGGTGACGTAGATGAGCGACTCGTAGGCGATGGTGACCACGTCGAAGGTGTCGGGCGAGACCGTCTTCATCGGGTCGAGATCGCCCGGGTCGTCGCTGATCGCCTTGACGAAGGTGCCGCCCGACACGACCGAGCCCCCACCTCCGCCGTTCTCGGAGGGTGCGGCGCACGACGCCAGTGTCAGTGCGAGGAGGACGACCCCGGCGGCGGCCGGGGCGACGGTGCTGCGTTTCATTGCCTTGCTCCTTGATTCGGGTGAAGCGTCAGTGGTGCCAGACGTGGTGCTCGAGGGGTGGTGCGAGTGGGCGTGGTGCGGGCGGGCGTGGTGCGGGCGGGTCAGCGCGCGGGGATGGGCGCGGCGAGGTGACTCAGGGGGCCGGCGGCTTTCACCGACACCTTCAAAGTCGGACGAGCGGTGTAGGACAGCGATGTCTCAAGGACATCGACGATCTCGACCGCGAGGGGATCGGCCCCCGCCTGGATGGCCTTGGCGATCGCCGCTTCCGAGGCGGCCGCGATGGCAGCATCCCGGTCGTCGGCGTCGGAGATCTGCTCGGCGCGGCCCCCGGCGAGGGAGATGGCCGCTCCGACCGCGTTCGCGACGTCGGCCCGGTCGGGGCGCAGAACGTCGCCGGCACCCGGCAGGTCGTCGGGAACGAGGAGGGCGCCGCCGCCGACCACGACCAGCGGCAGGTCGAGGCGACCGAGCGACAGACGCTCGACCGCCTCCTCGATGCGCTCGTGGGCGTGGGCGAGCGCGGCGGACAGCATGTCGCGCTGGGCGCTCGAGAGCGGCGGCAACGAGCGGCCCGGGATCCCCTGACCCGCCGCGGCTGCGGCGTCGGTGAGGGTCGCCGTCGAACCGCCGAAGAGCAGAGCTTCCTCGGTGATGCGGTAGCCGACCGACCGGGGCCCCACGGCGCCCGTGCGCCGGTCGATGACCGTGCCACCGCCGATGCCGAGGCTCAGGATGTCAGGCATGCGGAAATTGGTACGGACGCCGCCGATGTCGCGAGGAAGGGTCGATTCACGGGGGAAGCCGTCGACGAGGACGCCGAGATCGCTCGTGGTGCCGCCGACGTCGACGACGATCGCGTTCTTCGCACCGGAAAGGAATGCCGCCCCGCGGATGGAGTTGGCCGGTCCGGAGCCGATCGTCAGCACGGGGTAGCGCACCGCGTAGTCCAGCGACATGAGCGTGCCGTCGTTCTGGGCGAAGAAGGTCGACACGTCGAGCCCTTCTTCGGCGACGACGTCGACGAGTGCGCGCGTCACCTCGCTCGCCACACCGCGCAGCGCCGCGTTGAGGACAGTGGCGTTCTCGCGCTCGAGGAGGCCGTCGGGCCCGATGTCTTGGCTGAGGAACACCGGCATTGCTTCGCCGAGGTGGTCGTGCACGAGCTGCTCGACCTCACGCTCCTGCTCGGGCGAGGAAGGGCTGAAGATGCCGCAGATCGCGACGCTGTCGAATGTGCCGCCGAGGCGGTCGAGGAAGCGACGAATGCCGTCGCGATCCAACGGGGCGATGGGCGTACCGTCGACCATGTGGCCGCCGCCGAGCATCGCCGCTCCGGCGAGTACCTGCTCGCTGAGATCGGTCGGCCAGCCGGTGAGCGGGGGCCATTCGGTCGCGGCCGGTGCCCCGAGGCGCACGAGGGCGACCTTGTCGAGACCCCGGCGGGCGACGATCGCGTTCGTGGCGTGGGTGGTGCCCAGCATCACGCGCGAGACGCGATCGCGATCCCCTCCGATCTGCGCCAGCACCGCGGCGATGCCGGCGCGGATCCCGCCGATGACGTCGGCGGTCGTGGGCTGCTTGGTCCACGCGATGACGGACCCCGCGGCATCCACCACCACCGCGTCGGTGTTGGTGCCGCCGACGTCGACGCCGATGGACAGGTCGCGAACGGCGCTCATCGCGCGTCCTTCCGTTCGAAGGGGACGTAGGGGAGGTCGTATCCGAAGGCGCGGGGCCCCGCGAGTTCGAGACCGCGCTCGGTGCGCCACAGCGGATCGCATGCCCACGCGAGCACCGACACGCGCTGGCCGTAGCGCAGCATCTCCGTGGAGATGGCATGACCGGTCTCGAGGTCGACGACGGTGATGAGGTCGGGGACTGTCGCGAGCACCTCACCGTCTTCGAGCACCACGAGGTTCTCGTTGCGCAGTTCGACGCGCTGGAGACGCCCGCGGTCGTCGCCGATGCCGGCGATCGTGAGGGAACCGCGCACGAACCCGCCCTCCGTTCGACGGGAGACGTCGGTGATCTTGCCGGTGATCAGCACGGCGGCTTCGAGTTCATCGGCGACGGCGCGTACGGGCTCGGTCGATTCGAGCAGGGCGTGTCCGACGCGGATCGCGGTGCTGATGGTGTTCGGAATGACCGCGCCCGCCGCCGTGTCGGCCGTGAGCAGGTAGTGCGCGCCGAGGCAAATTCCGCCCGCGGCCACGGTGACGGCCCGTGCGTGACGCTCAAGCCACGACAGGTCGACGGTGCGAAGGGTGACGACGTTGCCCACCACGTCGCTGAGCACGGCGAAGTCGCACGGCACACCGGCGACGTTGGTGGAGATCATCGTCGCCTCGGGGAAGGCGCGGCCCATGCCGTCTGCGTCGAGGAGTGCAACGCCCAGGCGCGCGGCCCACCCGGCCGGGGAGACGCCGTTACTGCCGCCGATCTCCGCGGGCATGATCGCCGTGATCTTGCGGCCCGCAACGCGCTCGGCCTCGTCCCGCAGCGTCTCGATCTGCCGCACCGACGAGAGCATCTCGATGCCGACGGTCGGAGCGCCGATGCCGCTCATCATGATGACCGCATCGTCGGGACCGAGGTCGTCGACGGAGAGCAGGCGCACGGGGCCGTGCTCGCGGATCGCGCGCTCGGTGGTCAGCTGCGAGGTGTACACCGCACCGCCGCCACCGGTGCCGAAGATCGCGGCCCCCGCTGCGAGGGCGGCGATGTCGTCGGCCGTGACGTGCTCGGGGGCGCGCCGGGCGGCGGGCGGGACGAGGGACGGGGATGCCATGAGTCGACCCTAGGGACCACCTCCCAGAGCGACAATGTGCTCGGGTTACAGGGAATCGGCGTACATTGTGCTCGTGGCACAGCTCACCACCGCCGACCTCCTTGCTCAGGCAGAACGCTTGGGTATCTCGCACGTCGCCGGCCCGACGGCAGGCGCGACCATCGAACGCGTCGACGTCGCCGCCTTGTCGGAGCTCCCCTCCCTGCCCGCCGGTACGCTCGCGGTGGTCGCCGGAGACGAGCCGCCCGCCTCGTACCTCGTCGACGTGGCCCTCCGGCAGGCCAGTGCCCGAGGTCTCGCGGGACTCGTGATGCCGGTGGGCTCCACCGCGGCCGAGACGGCGACGGTGCTGGCCGACCGCGGGGGCGTCCCCGTGCTCGTCTCCTCGGCGGCCCGCGCCCCCGACCTCGCGGTCACGATCGACCGCGTCATCAGCGGCGGGGCTGCGGAGTCGATGACCCGCGCGGCCTTCGCCGTCGAGAAGGCCACCGCCGCAGCATCCGCGGGGGAGACGGATGCCGTGGCCGCCATTCTGGAGGCCGCCGGCACCGCACTCGGTGTGCGGGTGAGTCTGCAGGACGACCCCGGCACGTCGTGGACCGACGCCGACGCCGTGTTCGCCGGTGAGGTGCCGATCGGACGTCTCATCGCCGAGACCTCCGATCCCGCGGCCACCGTCGCGCTCCCCGTCGTCGCCTCGCTCGTGTCGCGCGCGATGCAGCGACACCTGCAGGATCGATTCGCCCCGAACCAATCGCGCGCCGACCTCATCGTCGAACTGATCCTGGCCGAGGCCGGGCGCGTCGACGGCTTCGTCGCCCCCGCGGCGCGACTCGGCCTGCCGCTGCAGCTGTCCCACGCGGTGGCGTGGATGCGCCCGCAGCACCGCGTGGACCCGGGACTGCGCGCCCCGCGCTTCGTCGAGGCGGCCCTCGAACTGTTCACCCTGCAGCTCATCGACGATCGTCCCGAGCTCTGGCACATCGCCTTCCTGCAGGACGACGTCATCCTCGTCAGCAGCGAGGACCACGGCGCGGGCGATCATCAGCGCCGCCTGCGCGACGTGATCGTGCGCGTGCAGGCGCAGGCGCGTCGGCTCATCGGCGATGGATGGACCTACACGGTCGGTCTCGGCACTCCTCAAACGGGCGCGGCCGGACTACGCCAGTCGGCCGCCGAGGCGCGTGTGGCCGCCGACTCCGCGATCGCGGCCGGACGGCTCGACGCCGTCGAGCTCACAGACGTGACGGGACTTCGACGCCTCCTGCTGGACTTCTACGCCTCGCCCGTCAGCCGCAACCTGCTCGACGACCTGTTGCACCCCCTCGACGCTCTCGGCCCGGAGCGATCGGCCACGGCCGTTCGCACCCTCCTGTCGTACCTCGGCAACCGCAACTCGCTCACTCAAGCCGGGCGGGAGCTCAACCTGCACCCGAACGCGGTCGGCTACCGCATCCGTCGCGTGCGCGAGGTTCTCGACGTCGACCTCGACGACCCCGACACGCGCTTCGCCGTCGAACTCGCCTGCCGCGTGCGCCTCATCGGTTCCACCCGCTGAGTCCCCTGTGCCCCTGGCACACTCGCGACCACCGATGCTGTGCCGGGAAGACGAAGAGGCATCGGCGGGCGGCGGATAACGTCGAAGGCATGCTTTCCAGCGACTTCCGCGTGCTCGGGCTCGAGGACATCCGCGCCACTCTGGGCGAGCCCGAGGGCCCTTCGATGCAGAAGATCACGGACCGCCTCGACGAGAACTGCCTGCGCTTCCTCGCCCATTCCCCCTTCGCCACCCTGGCGACGGCGGACGCGGAGGGCCGCTGCGACAGTTCGCCGCGCGGGGACTACCCCGGGTTCGTGCGAGCACTCGACGACCGCACCATCGTGATCCCCGATCGCCTCGGCAACAAGATCGCCGATTCGATGCGCAACATCGCCGACAACGGTCACGCCGCTCTGCTCTGCTTCGTGCCGGGCATGATCGAGACACTGCGCATCAACGGCCGAGCCGTCGTGACCGACGACCCCACTCTGCTGCGCGCGCTGGAGCAGGACCACAGCGTTCCCGACCTCGCGATCGTCGTGCACGTCGAGCAGGTCTACCTGCATTGCGGGCGCGCACTTCTGCGCGGCGGTCTCTGGGACGCAGACATGCAGGACCTCGCGACCCAGGTGCCGACGTCCGGACAGATCTGGGCGAGCACGTCGGGCTGGGACACCGCCGTCGGCGACGTCATCGACGACGCGATGTCCGGCGCTTACCGGGCGCTGTACTGAATGCGCACCCGTGAAGGCCTGATGCCCCTGGTGGTCCGAGAGATCACGCGTCAGACGCCCGACATCGTCAGCATCCGGATGCAGAACGCCGACGGGTCGCCCCTCCCTGCGTGGCAGCCGGGGGCCCACGTCGACCTGCAGCTCATCACGCGCCACGAGCGTCAGTACTCGCTGTGCGGCGACCCAGCCGACGTCGCGTCTTACCGTGTCGCGGTCCGCCGAGAGGAACTCTCTCGCGGTGGCTCGCATTACATCCACGCGTTCCTTCGAGAGGGTGCGACCGTGTGGGTGCGCCCTCCCCGCAACCTCTTCGAGCTCGGTGAGGCTCGGGCCTATCTGCTGCTGGCCGCCGGGATCGGCGTCACCCCGATCCTTGCGATGGCGCGGCACCTGGCATCCGTGGATGCGGAGTGGCGCATGATCGTCGCCGCCCGCACGCGCGACGGGGTCGCGTTCGCCGATGAGATCGGCGCGCTGGGCGAACGCGCGACGGTGCATGTCAGCGCTGAGGAGGGTCGTCTCGACCTGTCGACTCTGCTCGGCACCATCGCACCGGGCACCGACGTCTACGCGTGCGGCCCCGCCGCCTTCACCGACGCGCTTCATGCCCTCGCTCCGACGCTGCCGGAGGGTTCGGGCATCCACCTCGAACGCTTCGTCCCGCGCGCGCGGGAATTCAGCCCGAACGAGGCGTTCACCGCGACAGCGGCTCGGTCCGGAGTCACCGTGGACGTGCCGCCGACGAGATCGTTGCTCGAGTCCCTGCAGGGGGCCGGGGTGGCGGTCAGCGGCTCGTGCCTGCGCGGGGTGTGCGGTTCGTGCGCCGTCCCCGTGCTCGCGGGAGCCGTGGAGCACCGCGACTCGCTCACGACCGACGACGACGCGCGTGTGATCTACCCGTGCGTCTCGCGCGCACGGTCCGGCGAGGCGCTGGTCCTCGACGTCTGAGCACGGCACGCGACGCCGGGGCGTGAGCGCTCCCCTCCGCGCACGGAAATCGCGCGCGCGGCGCCGCCAGGGCGCCCCCGTCTCACACGGCCCGGTGCGTGAAACGCCCGCCGAGCAGCGTCGCCGCCACCGGCATCTCGCGCAACTCGTCGCGTTCGCTCGCGAACGGGTCGCGATCGACGACGACGAGGTCGGCGGGCTGGCCCACCGCGAGGCGACTGCACGTGCTCGCGTCCAGGGCGACGTCGAGCGGGAGACGCTGTTCCGGGTGCCAAGCGTCGCGGTCACCACGACTGCGGGTGGTGCCCGAGGCGATCGCGTGCCATGGATCGAGAGGCGCGACGGGGGCGTCGGATCCGAGACGCAGGGCAGCGCCCGACCGATGCAGCGACCCGAATGCGAACGCGCGCGCGGTGCGTCCCGCCCAATGCACATCCGCGATGTCGCGGTCGTCCATCGCGTGCTCGGGCTGCACGCTCGCGATGAGACCGGCTCGAACGAAGCGCGCGAAATCCTCGTCGCGCACGAGCTGCGCGTGCTCGATGATCCCCGGCATCCCGAGCTCTTCGAACACTTCGATGACCTCGGTGTTCGCCCGGTCACCGATCGCGTGGACGGCGGGCAGGATGCCGCCTTCCCGGGCACGCAGCAGCAACCGGCGCAGCTCGTCGACGGGAACGCTCTGCACGCCGCAGCCGTGCTCGGCGTGGGGGCCGGAGCCGGGGTAGGGGTCCCAGCACCATGCGGTGCGGGTGTTGAGCGAGCCGTCGACGACGACCTTGAGCCTGCCCATCCGCACGAGTCCCTCGCCGTCGAGCACGTCGCCGGTGCGCAGGCCGAGGGATATCGCCTCTTCGAGGCGATCCGGCCAGACCGACGCGTCGACGCGGAGCGAACGCACCCCTGCCGCTGCTCGTGCGGGCCACTCGGCGAAGTTGGGCACGTTCTCGTAATCGACGACGCCGACGACGCCGCGGCGGGCGGCCGCGTCCGCCACCTGCGCGAAAGCCTGTACGGGGATGGAGGCGGCTTCTTGGAACCTCTGCAGCGAGCCGATCCAGTCCCTTTCGGACACGACTCCGGTCGCGTCCGGCCGCAGTCCGAACCGTTCGGCACCTCGTGTGTTCATCCATCCTGCGTGCAGGTCGCCGCTGACGAGCACCACGGCATCGTCGGGGAAGGCTTCGTCCAGCGCCGCGAGGGAGGGCGGGGTCGACCACAGACCATCGCGATAGCCGTAGCCGACGAGCACCCCGTCGGTTCGCGGAGCGTCGGTCGCGACGGCCCGACGGACGGCGGCGATCGCATCTTCAGGACTGCGAGTGTCCGCGAGATCGATGCGCCGACTCGAGATCACCCACTGCGTGAAGTGCACGTGCGCATCCCACAGGCCCGGACCGACGAAGCGGCCATCGAGGTCGACCACTTCGCCTGCGACGGGACCACCGGTCGGCCGGATGGCGGCGATCGTCCCGTTGGTCAGCACGACGTCAATCGGGTCGGCCCCGTCGTAGGCGCGTCCGCCGCGCAGGGTGAGGGCGTTCACAGCGCGGGCACCGGAGCGCCGACCATGCCGAACAGATCCTTCGGATCGTCGGGGGCGGCCACCAGGTCGATCTGTTGAGCGAGATCCGTTCCGGCGACGCTGTCGCGCAAGAAGCGGAGGGCCGAGAAATCCTCGATCGCGAAGCCGACCGAGTCGAACACGGTGACCTGCTCGGCCGACGTGCGCCCCTCCCGCGACCCGGCGAGGACCTCCCAGAACTCCGTCACGGGGAAGTCCGCGGCGACGCGCTGGATCTCGCCCTCGATCCGGGTCTGCGGGGTGTACTCGACGAACACCGGTCCGCGGGACAGGATCGCGGGGTCGAGCTCGGTCTTGCCGGGGCAGTCTCCACCGATCGCGTTGATATGCATCCCGGATGCCACGTCCTCATCGTGCAGCACGGTCGCGGAGGCTTTGTCGGCGGTGCACGTCGTGACGATGTCCGCGCCGCGTGCTGCCTCGGCCGCGGAGTCGCACACCACGATGTCGAAGCCCATCGGGGCGAGGTTGCGGACCAGCTTGGCCGTGGCCGCGGGGTCCACGTCGTAGACGCGGAGTCGATCCACCCCCAGCACACCGCGGAAGGCGAGGGCCTGGAACTCGGCCTGACTGCCGGCCCCGATCATCGCCATCGTTCGCGCATCGGGTCGAGCCAGGTGTCGGGCGACCATCGCCGAGGTGGCCGCGGTGCGAAGGGCCGTCAGCAGCGTCATCTCCGACAGGAACACGGGGTAGCCGTTGTGCACGTCGGCGAGCACGCCGAAGGCGGTGACGGTCTGGTATCCGCGACCGGGATTGAAGGGGTGGCCGTTGACGTACTTGAACGCATACGTGTCGGGATCGCTGACGGGCATCAGCTCGATCACGCCGAACGGCGTGTGGCTGGCCATGCGCTCGACCTTGTCGAACGAGGTCCATCGGCGGTAGTCGGCCTCCAGATAGGAGACCATCTCGGACATGAGCCGCTCGGCGCCGTGCGTGGAGACCCACCGCACCATCGCATCCACGCCAACGAATCCGGTCATCGTGCTTCTTCCTCTCGGGTGCGGATGGCGTCCATCCGATCGGCCAGGGCCGAATTCTCGTAGGGTCCGGGGGCGCGCAGCGCCGCGACCACTCGGTCGACCACCGCGTCGGGCTTGTCCTGACTGAGCTTCTGCTTCGCCTCGAACCGTGTCACCGGCAGCCGGAACCCGACCGTTCCGTGCACGATGCGCTCGGCGTACGCGGTGTTCTCGAGCGTCCGGTGCATCAAGAAGGGATTCGGCAACGGTGCCTCGAAGTGCGCGACGAGCCGATCGAGCACGGCGAGATTCTCTTCGTCGCTCAGCAGCTCCGGCGTCCCGTACAGGTGCGCCACGACGAAGTTCCAGGTCGGCACGGCGGGAGAGGTGTCGTACCAGCTCGGTGAGACGTATCCGCTCGGACCGGACACGACGATCATCACCTCGCGCGTGCCGAGCTCGTGCAGCGCCTCGTCGGGGCGTCCGACGTGACTGACGAGCGCGAAAGGCTCCGCATCGTCGACGAGGACGGGATAGTGGGATGCCACGAGCCCGCGGCCCGGGACATGGCTGACCAGCGTCGCCCAGGGGTTCTCGCGCACGAGAGCGCGCACGGCGTCGACGTCGTCGAGGGCGTAGTCGGGGGTGTGCCTCATCAGCGCACCGCCGGCCCGAAGACGAGGACGAGCTCGGCGGAGGCGGCCGAATCGTTGCGGACGCCGTGGGCGACACCGGCGCGCGCATAGGCCGCGTCTCCCGCCGTGAGGACACGGTCCACACCGTCCGCGGTGAAGACGATCTCTCCCGATGTGACGACGTAGAGCTCGTCGCTGCTCTCGGCCGAGCAGCTGTCTTCGGCTCCGGCGAGGTGCCGATGCTCCCCCTCCGACGCCCCCGGGTCGAGCCGGTACAGCATCACCTGGGTTCCGAGGGCGGTGGCATCCGCGAAATACCATTCGATGCCCACGCGCCCCTCGCCCTCGTACAGGGTCCAGTCGTGGTGAGCTTCGTCGCGTCGTTGGATCAGCACGTCGCTCACATCGCCGGGACGACCGTCGCGTCGACCGCGAAGGCCGACACGTCGTCGGTGGTCGGGCGACCGGTCGCGAGCTCTGCCAGAGCCAGACCGAACGCGGGGGTGAACTTGAAGGCGTGACCGGCCCCGAGGGCGACGACGATGTCGGGGTGTTCGACGAGGGGGCCGAGCACGAACCGCCGATCGGGCGTCAGGGCGTACTGGCACGTCACCGTCCGCAGGGCCGGGCCGCTCCCCGGAATCACCGCCCCCAGGAAAGCGGTGAGCTCGGCGAGGCGCTCGTCGGAGGGGACGAAGGTGCGCTCGGCAGGAGTCATGAGGTTCTCGGAGACGTCGCGGGCCGCCTTCACGGTCGGCTCGCCGTACGTGGGGAAGCCGTAGAAGCACTGCTCGTCTTCCCAGATCCACACCGGGAAGCGCGAAGGGTCGAACGCCCCCGGCTCACCCGGGGCGAAATACGTGACCTGCTCCTGCATCACTTCGAGCGGGATCCGGATGCCGAGCGGCTCGAGCAGCGTGTTCGTCCAGGCGTCCGCCGCGACGACGACGCGGCGCGCGCGCACCCGACCGGCGTCGGTGGTGACGACGACTCCCCCGCCGTCCACCGGCATCAGCCCCTCGACGCGCGTCCGGTCACGGAGGTCGGCGCCGAGCACCCGCGCGTGGATATGGAGGGTCGCAACGGTGCGGGCTGCGTGTGCGATGCCCGAATCGGGCGTGAAGACGGTCGTGACACCCGCGGGGATCGCGAACTGCGGCCATCGGCTCCGCACCGCTTCGGGGTCGAGCAGTTCGAAGGGCACGTCGCTCTCGGCGAGACTCCGGGCGAAGTCGTCGGCGTCGTACGGACCGTCGTCGGGGATGAACACGACTCCCCCGGTCACCGTGAGCAGCCGCTCACCGGTCGCGACCTCGAGCGCCTCCCACTCCCGGTACGCCGCCTGCGCGAACCGCACGTACTCCGCGGCACCGTAGGAGGTCCGGACGATCCGCGAGGTGTCGTGCGAGGCTCCGCGCACGTGACCGAGCTCGTACTGCTCGAAGGCGACGACGCGCGCGCCGAGGCGGGCCAGGTGGTACGCAGCGGCGCTGCCGAGCGCGCCGAGGCCGATGACGGCGACGTCGAACTCCTCCATGACGGGTCCCTTCCACCGGCGGGAACGGATGCCGCGACGGATACCGGTAATTATTCGAACCGCCCGTCGCGGCGCTGTTACGGTCACCACCAGCTGCAATACTCGGCCGTCGGGATTGCAGTTATGCGAGGAGACCGCTGTGACCGCACGCGTCGAGCAAGCCGTGGCCATCCTCCGCGCCGTCGCCGGACGCACCGACCCGACATCTCCCCTCCCCCTGGCGGCGATCTCCGCTTCCGTCGCGGCGGGACTCAGCACGGCCTCGCGGGTGTGCGCGGGACTCGTCGAGAGCGGAATGTTGGAGCGAGGCGAGGCCTATGGGACCTTCGCGACGGGGCCTCGCGCGCTAGCGCTGTCCGGGAGCGCCGCCGCCGCGCTCGGGCCGACCGTTCATTTCGAGCTGCACCGGCTCGCGCAGGAGACCGCTGAAACCGTGATCCTGTCCGCCGCCGAGGGCACGGGTGCACGCATCATCGCCTCGGTCGGCTCCGGGTGGACCCTGCACGTCCCCGCAGCGGTCGGCGACGTGGTGACCGACGCCCGTCGCGCGGTGATCCGCGCTCTCGCGGGCGACGCGGCGGAGGCGGCGATGGTCGAGTCGCAGGCGGGCCGTGCTGTCGAGATCGCCGTCCCTCTCACCTCTCCAGACGGACGCCGCCTGCTGTCGTTGGCGATCGCCCTTCCCGTCTACCGTGCCGTTCGAGCGCGTCCTCGCATCCGACGTCTGCTCGCCGACGCCCGCCGCGCCTTCGAACGTGCCCTCGCCGAAGGGCATCGCGGTCCCGTCGTCCCGCCCCCGCTCGATCGCTCGACGATCACGACGTCCGTCCGGACGGAGGAAGCCGCCCTGCGTCTGGTCGAGCACCTCGCCGTCGCCCCTGGCTCGGCGACGGCCGCAGCCGCGGCGGTGGGGTTGCGGCCCGACCGCGCTCGGCGTCTGGTGGACGCTCTCGTGCGCTCGCGCCTGCTCGCCCGCGACGCCGAGACCGACGCGTTGCACGTCGACCCGGCGATCCACGCCTGGCATCGGGCGGCATTCCTCCCCTCACTCGCCCGCAGGGGGTCCGCGCGCGCGATGGCGACGGCCGAACGCGTCGGCGCGTGCGTCTTCGTGACGACCCTCGCGGGCATGCGCAGTTTCACCGTTGTCGAGCACATCGAGCCGATGGGTGAGGGCCTCCTCATGGCCCCATGGCTCGGCCGCCCCCACCCCCTGGTCGGCTCCGACGGCGGGCCTACCCTCGCCATGGACTTCGACGCCGCTCAGCTCGCCCACCTGTTCCCACGGCGGCACGGAGCATCGGAGTACGACCAATTCGTCCGACGCGTCCAGCGGGTACGCGCCGACGGCACGCTGACCATGCGCTCCGTCGACGAGTTCGGGATCACGTCGATCAGCGCCCCCGTCCGTGATGCCGCCGGGCTCGTCGCCGCAGCCGCCTGCATCGTCGGCGCGACCGAGGACGTCTCGATGCGCCTTCCCGAGCTGCAGGAAGCCGCCCGCATGCTCGCCGCGAGGCTGTCCGAGGATCTGGGCGCGACGTACGCGGCCTCCAGCGGTTCCGTCGACGCGGTGGACGCGGCATCCATACCGCCCTCCCGCTGACTCCGACTATCGTCGCTGCGAACGAGAGAAGGCCTCCGGATGCCGCTGACCCCCGAACCCGCGATCCACTACGTCACCGACGGCGACACGGCCCATCCGACGGTGGTGCTCATCGCCGGCGGCGGGGCGCAGCTCATCGCCTGGCACGTGGATCTCGTCGCCCAGCTCGTCGACCGTGGCCTGCACGTGGTGCGCATCGACAATCGCGACGTCGGCCTCTCGGCGCGTTTCGGCGGGGTGGACGACATCGACGGCGGGTACGGCCTCGAGGAGATGGGCGACGACGTCGTGCGCGTGCTCGACGATCTCGGGGTCGCACGGGCGCATCTGGTCGGTCACTCCATGGGCGGAATGATGGCGCAGATGACCGCGCTGCGGCATCCGGATCGCGTGGCGAGCCTGGGGCTGCTGTCGACGATCCCGGGGCGCGACCCGCGCTACGTCTTGCACGCCGAACCCGATCTGACGGGCGCCCCGGCGCGCTACACGCGTGACGAGGTGGTGGCCGGCGCCTCGGCGTTCGCGGCCGCCACCGCCGGCCAGCGGTACCCGCTCGACGTGGAGTGGAACGCCTGGGCCGCGGGCGAAGCGTTCGACCGCGGCTACTCTCCCGAGGGGTTCTCGCGGCAATGGGCGGCGCTGATGCGCGCGCCCGAGAGGCTCGAGTTGTTGCGAGACGTCGACGTCCCGGTTCTGGTGTTCCACGGCCGCGATGACGACGTGCTGCATTGGAGCGCCGCGGTCGACATGGCCGAGGCCCTCGTCGCCGCCGAGCTCCAGGTGCACCCCGGAATGGGGCATTACATCGTGCCGGAGCTCTGGCCCGAGTTGGTCGCGGGGATCGCGCGCACCGTCGCGGCCGGCGAGGCCCGTCACTGAGGAGCGCCCTACGTCGTGACGACGTCGACCACCGCACCGCGTTTCGTACTCTCCCACGAGCACATCTTCGTCATTTGCCGCTCGCGGGAGAACACGTCGCGGTGGTCGATGTCGCCGTCGAGGGTCGAGCTGCGCGGGCGACCCGCCCGCGCCTGAGCGTCAGTGCGCGGCGGTCGCTCCGCGGCGCGTCAGCCGGGAGATGCCGGTCACGATCCCCACGATGATCAGGCCGAGGATCAACCCGAACACCGCCGACATGGCCGTCTCGACGATCCACTCGACGACCGGGCCGGCGGCCTCGATCGCGTGGGTCACGACGTGGACGAGGTCGTAGGGACCCGACCAGAGAGTGTCGGCGAGGTTCTGCAGCACCAGGTGCCCGCCGACCCACAGCATCGCGACCGTGCCGATGACGCTGATCACGCGGAAGACGGCGGGCATGGATGCCACGACCCGGGCGCCGAAGCGGCGCACGCCCCGCGAGTCGCTCTTCATGAAGCGCAGACCGATGTCGTCGATCTTCACCAGCAGGGCCACCGCGCCGTAGACGACGACGGTCATGGCCAGGCCGATGATGAGCAGCGCCCCCAGCGTCATCCAGATGCCGAAGTCGGGGTCGAGGCTCGAGAGGGCGATGAGCATGATCTCGGTGCTCAAGATGAGGTCGGTGCGCACGGCCCCCAGCACGAGCTTCTTCTCGTCGCGCGGCTCGTCGGCGTCACCCTCGGAGTGATGGACGCCGAACCACTCGAGCACCTTCTCGGCACCCTCGAAGCAGAGGAACCCGCCGCCGATGATGAGGAGGTAGGGAAGCACCCACGGAGCGAAAGCGGTGAGCAGCAACGCGATCGGAATGATGATCACGTACTTGTTGATGATGCTGCCCAGCGCGATCTTCCACACCACGGGCAGCTCGCGCGCGGGTGTCAGCCCCTGCACGTACTGCGGAGTGACGGCCGCGTCGTCGATCACGACGCCGGCGGTCTTGGCACTCGCGCGCATCGCGGCGCTGAGGATGTCATCGACGACGGCGAGGAGTCCGACGGACATGCGCTTCTCCCGGGGTGCGAGGGCGCGCGAGGTGCGCACCGCAGGCACGACCCTATCGGGGTGCGGGGTCGTCGCCGACGGGGTGGCGCCGGGCCGGATCGCCATGGGAGGAGTTTCGGGGAGCGGAGGACGCGCGGCGCACCCGTCGTCCTCCGCCCGCAGAATCTCCTCCCGGCGGCGCTCTGTCGTCGCCGCGCGGGCGTGGCTAGGGTGAAGCCACCGCCACCCGCAGAGGAGAGCCATGTCGTTCATCACACGCGGATTCTCGGGACGACGACGCGAGCGCGATCCTCGACTCCCACCCGGTCAGACCCTCGTGGGCGACTGGCCCGTGCTGTCGGCCGGACCGACGCCCCGCATCGCCGACGACGGCTGGGAGTTCGCGATCGGCACCGAGAACGGCGTGCACCGCTGGAGCCGCGCCGAGCTCGAGGCACTCGGCGTCGAGGACATCACCGTCGACATCCACTGCGTCACGCACTGGACGAAGCTCGACATGCCGTGGCGCGGCGTCTCGCTCGATCGGCTCTTCGCCGGGATCGAGACCTCGCACCGCTTCGCGATGGTGCACTCCTTCGGCGGCTACACGACGAACGTCGCCCTCGACGACCTGCTCGGCGGCAAGAGCTGGATCGCCTTCGAGGCCGACGGGGCGCCGCTGACACCCGAGCACGGGGGCCCTGCTCGCCTGCTCGTGCCGCACCTGTACTTCTGGAAGAGCGCGAAGTGGGTGCAGGGGCTCATCACGATGCCGGCCGACAAGCCCGGCTTCTGGGAGCAGAACGGCTATCACCTGCACGGCGACCCCTGGCGCGAGGAACGGTACGGGTGACCGCGCGCACCGCGGCCTGGCACGCCGCGACCGTCGTCGCCTCGCGCCCCGAAACCGCGACGGCCCGGCGCATCGAGCTCGAGGTGCCCACGTGGCCGGGCAATGAGGCGGGCTCGCACCTCGACGTGCGCCTCACCGCACCCGACGGCTACCAGGCGAGCCGGTCGTATTCCGTCGCGTCGGCGGGCTCGGGTACGCGCATCGTCCTCGCCGTCGACGAGGTGCCCGATGGGGAGGTCTCGCCGTTCCTCGTCCACGACCTGCGCGAAGGCGACCA
The DNA here is from genome assembly GCF_040436305.1 of Microbacterium sp. che218. Classification (NCBI taxonomy): domain Bacteria; kingdom Bacillati; phylum Actinomycetota; class Actinomycetes; order Micrococcales; family Microbacteriaceae; genus Microbacterium; species Microbacterium sp. che218. Next base: position 2,732,952 of record NZ_AP031501.1, on the reverse strand, counting down.
GATCGAGGTGCACGGGCCGCTCGGAGCGTTCTTCGTGTGGATGCCCTCCGATGACCCCGCACCGGTGCAGCTGATCGCGGGCGGCTCCGGCGTCGTCCCCCTCTTCGCGATGGCCTCGGCGCACGCGGCGAGCGCCGACGCGACCCCCTTCCGGCTGCTCTACTCCGTTCGCACGCCGGACGACGTGTTCTTCGCCGACGAGCTCGCGGCGCTCGTCGACGATCGCTTCGCCCTCGACCTCGTGTACACCCGCCGGGCGCCCGCGCACGCGGAGCGCGCCCCCGCGCGATTGACCGTCGAGGGCCTGCGCGCAGCCGTCATCCCGGCCGATCAGCGGCCGCGCGTCTTCGTCTGCGGACCGACCCCGTTCGTCGAGGCCGTCTCGGGCTGGCTCATCGAGGCGGGCCACTCGGCCGCCCGCATCCGCACCGAACGTTTCGGAGGTTCGTGATGACGCTTCTCGACGGCAATGCCCTGGCCGGTCGCCTCGACGACCTGCTCGGATGGGATGCCACGGCATCCGGGGTGCGATGCACCCACTGCGGGCTCACGGGACTGCTCGCGACGGCGACGGTGTACGCCTCGCCCATGGGGACGGTGGCGCGATGTCGAGGGTGCGACGCGGTGCTCCTCACCGTCGTCGACGGTCCCGACGGCCGTTCGTGGCTGGGGCTTTCGGGCGTGAGCGCGGTGGAGATGCACCGCGCCTGACCGCTCGCGTTGCGGGCCCCGACACGCGCCCGGTCAACGTCGACATCACGCGAAAAGCCCCGGCGGACCGGGGCTTTTTCGGCGGAGACGGAGGGATTTGAACCCTCGGTCCCCTTACGGGGACTCCACCTTAGCAGGGTGGTGCACTAGGCCTGACTATGCGACGTCTCCAGGTGATCGACGCCTCTCGGCGCGAGCACACCGGTCAATACTAACCGGATGCCGCCCGGCATTCGAACCACGTTCGATATGCCGGGCGGCGAGCGTCAATCACGGACGTTGCCGTTCGAGCAGGTCGCCTGCGCCGCGGTCTGACCCGCGATGCCCTCGGGGAGCACGACCGTTCCCGAGCTGGGGTCGGGCGTGGGCGTCGCGCCATCGGTGGGAGCCGGGGTTCCGGTCGCCTCGGGAGAGGCGGATGCCGAGGGAGCCGGCGTCGCATTGGGGTCGGCCACCACTCCGTCTCCGTCGCTGAGGTTGCCCGACAGCTGCAGCGGCTGATTCGCGGCGAGCGCAGCCCAGAGCGTCTTGGCGTCGTCTTCGTTCGGCACCACGCGGTTCGGGTTGGACGGGTCGGCACCGGTCGGGTACTGGATGAAGACGATCTCGCTGAACGGCACGTCCTTGACGGCCGAAGCGATCTGTACGAGCGTCAGCGGGTTCGTCAGCGACGTCGAGGGGTCGACGTTGCGCAGCGCGGTCGAGGCGAGCTTGTAGAGGGTCGCGGGGTTCGACAACACCTCCTGGCTCTTCAGCTTGTTGGCCAGTCGCGACATGTACTGCTGCTGGTTCGAGATGCGGCCGAGGTCGCCGCCGTCTCCGACCCCGTGACGCGTGCGCAGGAACTGCAGGGCGTCGAAGCCCTTCACCGTGCGGATGCCGGCGGGCCAGTCGATGCCGGTGTAGGGGTCTTTGATTCCGTTGGCGATGCAGACGTCGACGCCGCCGATGGCATCCGTGATGTTGATCACGCCGCCGAAGCTGACCTTCGCCGCGAACGGGATCTCGAGTCCGCTGAGCTCGGACACGGTCTGCACGACGCACGACAGGCCGCCGTCTTCGAACGCGCTGTTGATCTGGGCGAAGCTGCGAGCCGAGTTCTCCTGACCGTCGGCGTTGGTGCACGCGGGGATCGGCACCATCAGGTCACGTGGGAACGAGATGACCGTCACGCGCCGAGGCGCGTCGGAGATGTGGATGAGGAGGTTGACGTCGTTGAGACTGCCGTCGGAGTCGGGACCCGTGCAGCGATCGCCGAAGTACTGCGCGAACGCCGGCTCGCACTCGTCGGTGCCGACCAGCAGCATGTTGACGCCACCTTGCAACTCGCCGATGTCCGGCGGGACGGCCGGCTGGTTCTTCAGCTCGACGGCGTCGGCGGTGAAGCTGCGCGTGAGGTCGACGGCGGCGTAGGCCAGCACCGTTCCACCCGACACGAGCACGACGGCGAGGGCGATCGCGAGGCCGCGCAGCAACTGGGCGACGGGGCCCGGCGACGTCAGTCGCCCATGGCGCGCGACGGTCCGCTGACCGCGCGAAGGGGTGGTCTTGCTCACTCGGGTCCTTTCACGACGGATGCCGCCGGCCCGGCAGCACGTCACGCTCCGGCACGGCCGGAGGTCGCAGCAATACTAGGGACGGGCGGCTGTGAATGGCGTGAAGACCTGGCGTTTCATCGGCGGTTCTCGCCCGGCTGACAAGCGCGCTCACCCGCGCGGCGGCGGAGCCTCCGGCGGCGTGTGCCCAACCAAGGTTCGACTCCCGCTCAACCGGTCATAACGCAGAACGGCGGACCCCTGCGGGGCCCGCCGTTCTGCGTTGCGGAGGGTGTGGGATTCTCCCCACCGCCCCTCCACGCGCCGCTGCGCGGCGCGCGAAGCCTCCGGCGGCGTGGGCCCAACCAAGGTTCGACTCCCGCTCAACCGGTCATAACGCAGAACGGCGGACCCCTGCGGGGCCCGCCGTTCTGCGTTGCGGAGGGTGTGGGATTCGAACCCACGGGACATTGCTGCCCACTGGTTTTCAAGACCAGGTCCATCGGCCGCTCGGACAACCCTCCCGGACCCGACGAGTCTACCGAGCCGTGACCGGCGACGCGGGCGGCGACCCCGGGACGAACCGGGGCCGCCGCCGCGCGATGCTCAGTCGAGCGGGCCGTACGCCGAGGGAGTCGTGCGGGCGTGGGTCGCCTGCTCGAAGCCGTAAGCGAGGCCCAGGAGCGGTCCCTCACCGAAGTCACGTCCGAGGAACTCGAGATTCACTCCTCCGGTCGCCCCCTCCGCTGCCGTCCCCTGCCCCATGGGCACGGTCACCGCCGGGAGCCCCGTGTTCGGGCTTAGGCGCATGTTGGTCCCGATGGTGGAGTACGGGTTGCCGGAGGGGTAGATCACGGCATCCAGACCCTGGGCGTCCATGAACGCCATCATCGTCTGCTTGCCCTTGGCCAGCTGCAGGGTGTGCGAGCCCTCCGGACCCGCCCACGCCTGGTACGCCGCCTCGGTGACGGTCGCGCGCTGTCCGTACGGGCTGGTCGCGCGCCCTGGCACGATGTTGGGGGACTGCGAGATAGCCAGGAGGCTCCGCGCCGAGACATCGGGGTTCAGGTAGGCGTCGATGTACTTCTGCAGGTCGTGGTTGAACTCGGGCCCGCTTCCGCTGCCCTCGCCCACGATGGCCGAGAACCCGTCTGGTGCGGCCACCGCGACCACCGTGGCCCCCTGTGCCTCCAGGGTCGCCTTCGCCTGCGCGAACAGTCGCTGGGTGATCGGGTTGGTCCCGAGCATCGACTCGATGTAGCCGAACTTCTTGCCCTTCAGCGAGCCGGCGTCGAGGAACGACGTGTACGACACGGGCACCTTGCCCGCCTGGCGTGCGGTGGCGGCGTCGTTCGGATCCTCTCCCACCACGGCGTCGAGCGCGATCGCGGCGTCCTGCACGGAACGGGCGATCGGACCGCCCGTGTCCTGCGAGAGCGCGAGCGGAACGATCCCGGCGCGACTGGTGAGTCCGACCGTCGGCCGGACGCCCACCAACTGGTTGTACGTCGACGGGACGCGGATGGACCCGCCCGTGTCGGTGCCGAACCCGATCCCGGCGAGGTTGGCCGCGATCGCCGCCCCGGTGCCGCCGCTCGAGCCGCCCGAGGTCTTCGTGGTGTCGTACGGGCTCGACACCGTCAGCGCGGTGCCCGCGGGCTGGAACGCCGACCACTGCGAGGTCAGGTTGATCGCGAACTCGTCCATGCTGGCCTTGGCGATGATCACCGCCCCGTCGGCGCGCAGCCCCGCGACCATCGAGGCATCGGACGCGGTCTGGTTGGCGTTCCAGCATCCGCAGCCCGCCGTGGTGGGCATGTCGGCGGTGTCGTAGTTGTCTTTCAGCGCGACGGGAATGCCGAGCAGCATGCTCGTCATCCCCTTCTCGGCACGGATCGCGTCGGCCGCTGCCGCCGCCGTCAACGCCACCTGACTCGTGGTGATGATCGAGTTGAGCGGTCGACCGCCGTCTTGGCGCACGACCTTGTCGTAGGAGGCGATGCGGTCGAGGTATTGCTGGGTGAGCGAGACCGACGTGATCACGCCGGCGTTCATCGCGGCTTGCATGGCGACGGCGTCGGCCTCGACGATCTGGAACGGTCCGTCGTCGTAGATGATGCGCTCCGACAGGTCGGCGAGGTCGGATGCCGTCACGGCGCCGTCGTCGTCGAGATCGAACCGCGCGGCATCCGCCCAATCGGCATCGCCGGTCGCGGAGCCGATGTAGGGAGCGAGGGCTGCGAGGTCGGCCGCGGTCACCTGATCGTCGCCCGTGCGGTCGAGCTCGGTGTAGTACGGCGCGAGGAACGGAGCGGCACTCGGCGCGGGTGCCGGGGCGGCGAGCGCCGCGGCGGGGGCGACGAGCCCTCCGGCGAGCGCGACACCGAGGGTCGCGCACACGGCCACCGTGCGACGGGTGAGGGCGCTCATTCGCCCACCCCCTGACGACGGCGGAGCACGAAGAGCGCTCCCGCGGCGACCAGCGAAACGCCGAGGGCCCCGGAGATGAGCCATGCGGCGGTGTCGATTCCGGTGACGGCCAGGCCGCCCGGGCCGCTCGCGGCGGGCGCGGCCGAGGAGGTCGTCGACGGGGAGGCCGACGCCGACGGGCTGGGCGAAGCCGTCGCCGACGCGGAGGCGGACGGCGACGGGGTCGGCGAGGGCGTCGGGGCCGCCGCGATGACGAGGGGCACGGATGCCACCGTGACGGCGGTCGTCACGTCACCGCCCGACGAGACCAGGCGCACCGACGTCACGCCGACGGCGGAGGAACCCGCGGCGACGGCGCGGAACGGGACGGACGCGAGCGTGAGGTCGCCGGTGCTCTCGAGCCCCGGCGAGGTGCCGAGGCGGGTGTGCGAGACGGTCACCGTGTCGGCATCCGTCACCGCGGAGGTGAAGCCGCCGGCGGGGCCGGTCGGCTCATCACCGGTGGGGACGAAGAGGGCCGGGTCGAAGGCGATCTCGAGGTCGTAGGAGTACAGGTCGCTGACCCCCGATCCGATGATCGTGGCGACGAACGTGTCGCCCGCCCGTGACCTCGGCTGAACTCAGCGACAGCGCGAGGGCGGCGGTCGGCGGGGCGGCGTGAGCCGCGGGAGCGGCGGCGACGACAGGCCCCAGGAGGGCGAGTGCCGCGGTGAGCGCGACGCCGAGACGACGGGTCGCTCTCGGCGGAAATGCGGAAATGTGGGCAGACATGTGCCAGTCAGGCTCCTTCGGATCGGTCGAGCGACGATCGGGATCCGCGGGGGCCTTTCGCATCCTGTGATCGTTCGGGTGCTCCGACCCTGACACGGGGGGATGTCGCCCGCGTTGCCGTGCGTTTCGATAGCGTGACGAGCCGCGAAGGCACGCAACCCGGGCCGCCGGTGCACGCCGCCGCTGAGTGCCGTCTATGGCCGGGCTATCGATCCCCTTCGGCGTGACCACGCACCGTTGAGGGCGCCCTCCGCGAGGAGTAGACCGGGTCTCATCAGTCGTTCACGACCCACGGGCCGTCTGACATGAGGAGGTCACCATGATCGTCACCAGCATGTCTTCGCAGATCGTCCTGGCGGTGTTCGCGCTCGTCTACGCGGCATCCGTCCTCGCCGCGGTCGTCGCCGTGCGAGACCCGCACGCGTCGGTGGGGCTCAAGGCCGCATGGGCGACCGCCCTGCTGTTGCTGCCGCCGGTGGGCCTGGTCGCGTGGGAGGCCGCACGCGTGGTCGATCACCGCGCGACGAACCGCCCCCTGAGCGCGGTCGATCGCACCGCGTACCTGGCCGACCGCGCCGCGCACGTGGCGAGCGGATCCGCGCGGGTGTGACGCGGGGCGCAGGTCGGCGCTGCGCCGGTCCGCGCGCGGTCAGAGCGCCCGGAGCACCGCCGCGACGCCGCCCTCGGTGACCGACAGGCCGACTTCGCCGGCCGCGGCGTGCACCTCGGGCGGACCCTGGTGCATCGCGATCGCACGACCGCCGTTGCGCACCGCCCACTGCATCATCTCGATGTCGTTGCGCCCATCGCCCATCACCAGGACGTTCTCGGGGGCGATGTCGAGCCAGCCGCGGACGAGTTCGAGCGCGGTGGACTTGTCGACGCCCTGCGGGGCGATGTCGAGCCACGCTGTCCAGCCGATCGCGTACGACACCTGGGTCAGGCCGATGCGCTCGACCAGCTCGAGGAAGTCCTTGTCGGTCTGCTCCGGCGCGACCACGACCACGCGGCAGACGGGCTGGCCCGAGAGCTCCGCGAAGGTCACCTTGTTGGCGCCGACGAGGTTCCAGTCGTCGAGGTAATCCGTGAACAGGCGCTTCCCGTCGGGCAGCTCCACCAGGAAGTGCGCCCCCGACAGGTGCTGGCCGAGCAGCGTCAGCACCTCGGTGGGGTCGAACGTCTCGACGTGCGCACGCGCGTACTCCGCGGCATCCGCTTCGCCGACCCGGCGCATCACGATGGCGCCGTTCGAGCAGACGGCGTACTCGGGACGGATGCCGAGACGCTCCATGACCCCGTGCGTGCTGTCCCAGCTGCGACCGGTGGCGAGCATGACCTCGTGCCCCGCCTCTTGCGCGTGACGGACGGCGTCGACGACACCGGGGCTGAGGGTCTCGTCTTCGAGGAGCACGGTGCCGTCGATGTCGAGGGCGATGAGCATGCGTCCGACCGGCGCCTCGCGGGCGACGTCGGCGACGAGCTCGGCCGCCTCGTCCTGCGGCGACGCGTCGATGTCTCCGGTGCGGGGAAGGGCGGCCTCGTCGCTCACGCGATGGGCTCCATGACCTCGAGCCCGCCGAGGTAAGGCCGCAAGACCTCCGGGACCGTGACCGATCCGTCGGCGCGCTGGTGCGTCTCGAGCAGCGCGACGATCCACCGCGTGGTGGCGAGCGTGCCGTTGAGGGTCGCGACCGGCTGGGTCTTGCCGCCGTCGGCCGGGCGGAACCGGGTCTCGAGGCGACGGGCCTGATAGGTCGTGCAGTTCGAGGTGCTCGTCAGCTCGCGGTAGGCGTCTTGCGTGGGCACCCAGGCCTCGATGTCGAACTTGCGCGCGGCGCTCGAGCCGAGGTCGCCGGCGGCCACGTCGATCACGCGGTAGGCGAGGCCCAGGTCTTGCAGCATGCCCTCCTGCATGGCGACGAGGCGGTCGTGCTCGGCCTCGGCGTCGGCCGGGTCGGTGTAGACGAACATCTCGAGCTTGTTGAACTGGTGCACGCGGATGATGCCGCGGGTGTCCTTGCCGTACGAGCCGGCCTCGCTGCGGTAGCAGGTGGACCATCCGGCGTAGCGCTTGGCGCCGCGCTCGAAGTCGAGGATCTCGTCCATGTGGTACCCGGCGAGGGGCACCTCGCTCGTGCCGACCAGATAGAGGTCTTCCTTCGGCAGGTGGTACACCTCGTCGGCGTGCTGGCCGAGGAAGCCGGTGCCGCGCATGACCTCGGGACGCACCAGCGTCGGCGGGATCATCGGGGTGAAGCCCGCCTGCAGCGCGCGGTCGAGGGCCAGGGTCATCAGCGCCAGTTCGAGACGGGCGCCGATGCCGGTGAGGAAGTAGAAGCGGCTGCCCGAGACCTTCGTGCCGCGCTCCATGTCGATCGCGCCGAGCAACTCGCCGATCTCGAGGTGGTCGCGCGGGGGGAAGCCGTAGGTCGGGACCTCGCCGTGGGTGCGCAGGGTGACGAAGTTCTCTTCGCCGCCCGACGGGACGCCGTCGATGACGATGTTCTCGATCTTCGCGAGGGCCGCCTCGGCGGCGGACTCGGCCTCGGAAGCGGCGTGCTGCGCGGCCTTCACCTGCTCGCTGAGCTGCTTCGCCTCGGCCACGAGCGCGGCCTTCTCGTCTTTCGGCGCCTGCGCGACGCGCTTGCCGTGCGCGTTCTGCGCGGCGCGGAGCTCTTCGAAGGCGGTGATGGCGGCGCGGCGGTCGCGGTCGGCGGCGAGGGCGTCGTCCACCGAATCCGGCGACTCCCCGCGGGCGATCTGGGAGCGCTTCACGAGCTCGGGATCTTCACGCAGCAGGGTCAGGTCGATCACGCGTCCATCCTATGGTCGGCGTCGCGTGCCGCTTCGCTCCCCGTGCGGGAGCCCACGCCACGACCGGCAGGGCGGCGCGCGCAGGTCGGGGTGCTCGGCATCCGCCCGTCAAGCCCACCCCACCGCGCCGTTCCGGGGCGCGGGGCGGTCCTATGGTTGACCCCATGGCCGCCCCTGACGAGCCGCGTGACGACGCGGAGTCCCCTGAGACCGTTCCCGCCGACGCTCCCGACGAGGTGAAGGCGGATGCCGCCGCGGCCCAGGGCTCGGACGAGCACTTCCACGCCGCGCGCCTCGGCGACGACGTCGCCGATCACCCGCGCAAGGACGTCCCCCACCCGAAGGACGCCGCGGAGCCCGACGACACCATCCACCAGCCCGAGGACGTCGACCCCGACTCGTCGGCCGAGCTGCCCGGCAAGACGCAACGCGTCGACCTCGAGGGCGAGGACGCCCCGATCGACGCCGAGACCACGCAGAAGAAGCGGGCCGCCCTCATCTACAACCCCGTCAAGGTCGACCCCGACGCCCTGCGCGCCCGTACGGCCGAGCTGTCGGCCGAGGCCGGCTGGGCCGAACCGCTGTTCTACGAGACGACGGTCGACGACCTGGGCGACGACGTCACCCGCGCCGCCCTCGATGAGAAGGTCGACGCCGTGCTCGTGGCGGGCGGCGACGGCACGGTCCGCGCCGTCGCCGAGGCGCTGACCTCGTCGGGAGTGCCGCTGACGATCATTCCGAGCGGCACGGGCAATCTGCTCGCGCGCAACCTCAACCTGCCGCTCTCCGACAGCGACGTGATGATCCGCTCGACCTTCGAGGGCGACGTCCTCTCGATCGACACGGGGATCGCGCGCATCCGTCGCGCCGGCGGAGAGATCGAGGAGCACGGCTTCTCGGTCATGGCCGGCATCGGCCTCGACGCCGCGATGATCCAGAACACCCGCGACGACCTGAAGAAGCAGGTCGGCTGGGTCGCCTACGTCGACGGAGCGGCGCGGTCGCTCGTGTCGGCGAAGCCCTTCCGCGTCATGTACCAGCTCGACGGGCACCGCCTGCACTCGGCGAAGGTGCAGAGCGTTCTCTTCGCGAACTGCGGCGCCCTGCAGGGCGGCGTGGCGCTGATCCCCGACGCCTCCATCGCCGACGGCAGCCTCGACGTGGCCGTGCTGCAGCCGAGCGGCGTGCTCGGCTGGCTGGGCGTGTGGCGGAGCATCGTGTGGGACAACTCGGTGCTCCGGAAGTTCCGCGCCGGGCGGCGCGTGCTCGAGCGCCGCAAGGACACCTCGGTGCGCTACCTGCGGGGCACGGGCATCGAGCTGGCGACCGCTCCCGCGCAGCCGATCGAGCTCGACGGCGACGAGTTCGGCGAGGCGACGCGCGTGTACACCCGCATCGTCGCCGGCGGGCTCGTGGTCGCGCTGCCGAAGGGCCACGACACCTCCTCGCTCTGACCTCTCGGAGCGGCGCCGGCCGCGCCGGTGTCAAGCCCGAAGCACCGGATGCCGCGGTGGATAGCGTCAACGCATGGCTTCACCCTCGATCGTCTGGTTCCGCGACGACCTGCGCCTGACCGACAACCCGGCGCTGCGCGCAGCCCTCGACCGCGACGAGCCGATCGTCGCCCTCTACCTGCTGGACGAGGAGTCCGAGGGCGTGCGCGAGATCGGCGGGGCGGCCCGCTGGTGGCTGCACGGGTCGTTGACCTCCCTCGGTGAGCGCATGAGCGAGCGCGGAGGGTCGCTGGTGCTCCGTCGCGGCAAGGCTGCCGAGGTCGTCCCCGCGCTGGTCGAGGAGGTCGGCGCCGGGGCGGTGTTCTGGAACCGGCGCTACGGCGGGGTGGAGCGCGAGATCGACGCCGGCATCAAGGAGAAGCTGCGCGACGACGGCGTGACCGTCGCCTCGTTCGCCGCCAACCTACTCTACGAACCGTGGACGGTGCGCACCCAGTCCGACAAGCCGTACGGGGTGTACAGCCCCTTCGCGCGAGCCGTGCAGAAGCTCCCCGCCCCGCGCCCGCCGATGCCGGAGGCGCGGAAGATCCCCGGCTTCGACGGAAGAGTCGACGGCGACGACCTCGGCGCGTGGAACCTGCTGCCCACGAAGCCCGACTGGGCCGGGGGCCTGCGCGAGACGTGGGAGCCCGGAGAGCCCGCCGCGAAGGCGCGCCTGAAGGAGTTCCTCGACGACGACCTCGGCGACTACTCGAAGTACCGCGACGAGTTCGCCGGTGGTGCCACCTCGAACCTGTCGCCCCGCCTGCGCTGGGGCGAACTCAGCCCGTACCAGGTGTGGCACGACACCCTCGAGCACCGTGGATCGGGCCAGCACGCGCAGAGCGCGAGCGGCTTCCTGTCGGAGGTCGTGTGGCGAGAGTTCGCCTGGCACGTGACCTACCACTCCCCCGACATCGCGACGGTGAACTGGCGTCGCAACTTCGACGCCTTCCCCTGGCCGAAGCTCGATCGGTCGCACCTCGAGACCTGGCAACAGGGCAAGACGGGAGTGGCCGTGGTCGACGCCGGCATGCGCCAGCTCTGGCACACCGGCGTCATGCACAACCGCGTGCGCATGGTCACGGCGTCGTTCCTCATCAAGAACCTGCTCATCGACTGGCGTCACGGCGAGCAGTGGTTCTGGGACTGCCTCGTCGACGCGGATGCCGCGAGCAACCCCTTCAACTGGCAGTGGGTCGCGGGAAGCGGTGCGGATGCCGCTCCGTACTTCCGCGTGTTCAACCCCGACACGCAGCGCAAGAAGTTCGACCCGCACGACGCCTACATCAAGGAGTGGGCCCCGGAGTACCTCGGCGAGAACCCGCCCGAGCCGATGGTCGACCTCGGCGAGACGCGCAAGCGCGCCCTCGACGCGTATTCGCACGTGCGCCACGGGGGCTGAGCCGGAACCCGCTTCGACGGATCGCGAAGCGCACGGCATCCGGGGACGCGAAAGGGGCGCCACCTCTCGGTGACGCCCCTGTCGAGACGGGTGTCAGTTGACGCGCTGCTCGACGACCGTGTCGTCCTCGTCGTCGTCGCCCGGAATGAAGACGTCGACCACGGTCACGTTGATCTCGGCGACCTTCATGCCCACGAGCTCGGTGATGGCCTGGTGCACGGCCGCGCGGACGTCCGAGGCCACGCGCTGCAGCTGCTCGGGGTAGTCGACCTGGATCGCGATGTCGGCGGCGACCTCGGTCTGGCCGACCTCGACGCTCACGCCCTGGGCGTGGTCCTTCGCGCCGACGGCCTGACGGATGTTGCCGATCACACGGGCCGCTCCGCCGCCGAGGGCGTGGACGCCGGGAACCTCGGCCGCGGCGATGCCGGCGACCTTGGCGACGACGGCGTCGACGATGACGGTCGAGCCGCCGTCCTTCGTGGCGGGGGTGGGGGTGGCGGTGGTGGTGTTCTCAGCCATGTTCGCTTCCTTCCGTCGTTCCGGGACCGTATGTCCCGCGATGTCATAGGTAAGACGCACGCCGAGCACCATTCGTCACGGAATCTTCCTGAGAGGATCCTGACCGTCGATCATCCGCCGAAGAAGTCGCCGAAGGGTTCGTCGGCATCGCCCGTGTCGCGCGAGTCGAACTCCACGGTCTCGACCGACAGCGTCACACTCGTGTGCGGAGTGAACAGCACCCACACCTCACGGTTTCCGACCGCGACGAACCGCTCGAACCTCCCGCCCGCGTGCACCGCCTCCTCGATGCGTCGCTCGAGGTCGTCGAGGTCCTGCCCCTGAGCGAGGTGATAGGAGTTCTCGCCTATCGCGATCTGCGTGCGCACCATCGTCTCCGTCCCCATGCCCAGGACGGTAAGCCGTGTCATCGGCGAAGGTCACGGGGGTTGCGCTCGCGCGCCGGAGGAATAGGAGAGGGCACGAACCGGTTGGATCCGAGGTGAACGACGCCATGCCTTCCCTCTCCGTTCTCGACCTCGTTCCCGTGCGCCACGGGCAGAACAGCGCGCAGGCGGTGAGCGCCGCCCTCGACCTCGTCGAGCGGGCCGACCTCCTCGGCTACCGGCGCTACTGGTTCGCCGAGCACCACAACATGCCCTCGGTGGCGTCGACCACTCCCCCCGTGCTCATCGCCGCCGCCGCGGCGCGCACCTCGCGCATCCGCGTCGGCTCGGGCGGCGTCATGCTGCCGAACCACTCCCCGCTCATCGTCGCCGAGCAGTTCGCCGCCCTCGAGGCGCTGGCCCCGGGCCGCATCGACCTCGGCATCGGCCGCGCCCCCGGCAGCGACCCGGTCATCACCCAGCTGCTGAACCGCTCGGGCACTACGAGCGACGTCTCGCGCTTCCCCGACCACGTGACCGACATCATGGCGCTCACCTCTCCCGACGGCGCGACGGTGCGCTTCACCTCGGGCACCGAGTACCAGGTGAAGGCGACGCCCGCGGCATCCGGAACCCCCCAGGTGTGGCTCCTCGGCTCGAGCGACTACTCGGCGCAACTCGCGGCCAGCTTCGGTCTGCCCTACGTCTTCGCGAACCACTTCTCGGGCGAGGGGCTCACCCACGCGCTCGGCGTATACCGCGACCAGTTCGTGCCCAACGAGTCGGGTGAAGGCCCGCGCACCTTCGTCACCGCCAACGTCGTCGCCGCGCCGACCGCCGAAGAAGCGGAAGAACGCGCTCTGCCGCAGCTGCGCATGATGGCGCGCCTGCGCACGAACCGTCCCATGGTGCCGCTCGAGACCATCGAGCAGGCCAAGGCCGAGCCGTTCGACGCGATGGCCGAATCGATCATGGCCTCCACCCGGCAGAAGTGGTTCGTGGGCACCGGCGCCGAGGTGCAGGGCCAGCTCGCCGCCTTCGCCGCGCAGCACGGCGTCGACGAGATCATGATCTCGCCCGTCGCCGGAGCATACGAGGGCGAGGGGTCGGAAGGCCGCGTGCAGACCCTCGAGCTCATCGCGGCTTCCGCTGCCGTCGCGGCCTGACGCGCTGCGGCGTCGCCGCGGTGGGCGAGGTGGCTGAGCCTGTCGAAGCCACCGGGGCGCCGCGGGTCCCGGGCCCTTCGACAAGCTCAGGGACCTGGGCTGCGCGCGACACAGGTGGCTGAGCCTGTCGAAGCCACCGGGGCCACGGCGGGGACCGGGCCCTTCGACGAGCTCAGGGACCTGGGCTGCGCGCGACACAGGTGGCTGAGCCTGTCGAAGCCACCGGGGGCGCCGCGGGGACCGGGCCCTTCGACAAGCTCAGGGACCTGGGCTGCGCGCGACACAGGTGGCTGAGCCTGTCGAAGCCACCGGGGCACCGCGGAAAGGTGGCTGAGCCTGTCGAAGCCACCGGGGCCACCGCGGGGACCGGGCCCTTCGACAAGCTCAGGGACCTGGGCTGCGCGCGACACAGGTGGCTGAGCCTGTCGAAGCCACCGGGGGCGCCGCGGGGACCGGGTCCTTCGACAAGCTCAGGGACCCGGCATACCGCGGGGACCGGGCCCTTCGACAAGCTCAGGGACCGGGCGTTGCGCCGGGCCCTTCGACAAGCTCAGGGACCGGGCGTTGCGCCGGGCCCTTCGACAAGCTCAGGGACCTCTGCCGGGTCAGGCCTCGGGCTCGCCGCTCAGCAGGCCGCGCAGCCAGTCGCGCGCCTCGACGAACACGTCGTCGCTGTAGCGCTGCGGGTAGCGGACGATCGCGCGGTCGGCGCGGGCGTACGAGCCGAGGAAGATGACCTTCGGGCTGAACCGGCGGAGACCCAGAAGAGCATCGGCCATGCGCTCGTCGTGCACGTGCCCGTCGGCGTCGATGACGAAGCGGTAGCGCCCGAGGGCGTCGCCGATGGGGCGCGAGGCCAGCAGGCTCAGGTTGATGCCGCGCGTGGCGAACTGCTCGAGCAGCTCGAGCAGGGCGCCCGGGTGGTCCTCGGGCAGCTCGACGATGAGCGAGGTCTTGTCGGCACCGGTGGGCGGAGCCGGGGCGACCGTGCGGCTGACCAGCACGAAACGCGTCACCGCGTTGGGGTTGTCGCCGATGTTCTCGGCCAGCACCGAGACGTCGTGGTGGGCGACGATGCCGGGGGCGGCCACCGCGGCATCCGCCGCACTCGTCCCGTCGAGCACGCCCAACGCGCTCGCGACGTTGCTCTCGGCGGGCAGGTGCGCGTGGGCGGGGAGGTTCTTGCTGAGCCACCCGAGGCACTGGCCGTAGGCGACCGGGTGGGCGGCGATGAGCGAGACGTCGGCGAGCGTGGCGCCCGGCCGACCGACGAGCACGAAGTTCACCGGCACGAGGTATTCGCCCACGATGCGCAGGCCCGGCACGGTGGCCAGGGCATCCTGCGCGGTCGAGACACCGCCGTCGACGGAGTTCTCGATGGCGATCATCGCGGCATCCGATCGCCCCTCGACGACGTCGGCCAGCGCTTCGCCGACGTTGCGTACGGGACGCCAGATCTGGTCGCGCGCCTCGGGCACCTGCGCCAAGGCCGCCTCGGTGAACGTGCCGGCCGGGCCGAGGTAGCTGTAGGTACGGCGGGCGGGCACGGTCTCTGTGTCGGGCAGCACGGCGTCCAGCCTAGACCTGGGGGATGATTCCGGATGCCGCGCCGGCAGGCCCCCGTCACCGTCGAGGCCCGGTCGACGGGCGACCGCCCGCAGCGCGATGACGGATTCTCTCAGAATGCGTCACGGCGTGTGCGCATGTCGGAGGGAGCGGGCAGACTGGACGCATGAGCAGTCGCGCAGGGCAGCCCGCAGAGGCGTCCGATCTCATCGACATCGACGAACTGATCGCCGCGTATTACGACCGCAAGCCCGACGCCGCCGTGCCCGAGCAGCGCGTCGCCTTCGGAACGAGCGGTCACCGCGGATCGTCGCTGAGTACGAGCTTCAACGAAGACCACATCCTCGCCACGACCCAGGCGATCGTCGACTACCGCGCCGCACAGGGGATCACCGGTCCGCTATTCCTCGGCCGCGACACCCACGGGCTGTCGCTCCCGGCCGAACGCAGCGCCATCGAGGTGCTCGTGGCCAACGGCGTCGACGTGCGCGTCGACTCCCGCGACGCGTGGGTCCCGACCCCCGCGCTCAGCCACGCGATCCTCACCTACAACCGCGACCTCGACGCCTCCGACCCCGGCCGCGCCGACGGGATCGTCGTCACGCCTTCGCACAACCCGCCGCGCGACGGCGGCTTCAAGTACAACCCCCCGCACGGCGGACCGGCCGACACCGACGCGACGGGCTGGATCGCCGACCGCGCGAACGAGCTCATCGCCGCCGGCCTCGACGGCGTCACCCGCACGCGTCACGCTGACATCGACCTCGACGGCCTGGGCCAGTACGACTTCCGCGACGCGTACGTGCGGGATCTGGCATCCATCATCGACATCGACGCGATCAAGAACGCCGGCGTCCGCATCGGCGCCGACCCGCTGGGCGGCGCGTCGGTGGAGTACTGGGCGCTCATCGCCGAGGTCTACGGCCTCGACCTCACGGTGGTGAACCCCGAGGTCGACCCGACGTGGAAGTTCATGACGCTCGACTGGGACGAGAAGATCCGCATGGATCCCTCGTCTCCGTCGGCCATGGCCTCGCTCGTCGCCGCGCGCGACGAGTACGACATCCTCACCGGCAACGACGCCGACGCCGACCGCCACGGCATCGTCACCCCCGACGCGGGCCTGATGAACCCGAACCACTACCTCGCGGTCGCGATCGACTACCTGTTCTCGCACCGCCCGAACTGGCCGGCCGACGCCGCCGTGGGCAAGACGCTCGTGTCGTCGATGATCATCGACCGCGTCGCCGACGCCCTCGGCAAGACGCTGCTCGAAGTGCCCGTCGGGTTCAAGTGGTTCGTTCCCGGTCTGCTCGACGGCTCGGTCGCGTTCGGCGGCGAGGAGTCGGCCGGTGCGTCGTTCCTGCGCAAAGACGGCACGGTGTGGACGACCGACAAGGACGGCATCCTGCTGTGCCTGCTGGCCGCCGAGATCCTCGCCGTCACCGGCAAGACCCCGTCGCAGCGCTACGCCGAGCTCGAGCAGCAGTTCGGCTCGTCGGCGTACCAGCGCGTCGACGCTCCGGCCTCGCCCGCGCAGAAGTCGGCGCTGTCGAAGCTGTCTCCGGATGCCGTGTCGGCCACCGAACTCGCCGGTGAGCCCATCACCGCGAAGCTCTCGCACGCGCCGGGCAACGGCGCCGCGATCGGCGGGCTGAAGGTGCAGACCGAGTCGGCCTGGTTCGCCGCGCGCCCCTCGGGCACCGAAGACGTCTACAAGCTGTACGCCGAGTCGCTCCGCGGCGAGGACCACCTGCGCGAGGTGCAGGAAGAGGCACGGGCGGTCGTCTCGGCCGCGCTCGGCCAGGCCTGATCCGCACGGTTCGTCAGCGGCGTCGCCCTTCGGGGCGGCGCCGCTTTCGCGTGTACCGGGTCGGCGCGACGAGCCGTCGTGCGGAGTCGACGGCGACACGCCGCGACCCCGGGCCGGCAGGCCGGCGTGTCGGCCTCGGACTCCGCAGGACGGCACCCGGCGGGCGGGCGGGGCGGCGGGAGGACCGGGACGGGGACGGGGACGGGACCGGGACGGGGACGAGGTCGGGACCGGGACGGGACCGGGACGGAACCGGGACCGACCGCCCACTCAGGAACCGTCGTGCGGAGTCGACGGCGACACGCCGTGACCCCGGGGCCAGCAGACCGGCGTGTCGGGCTCGGACTCCGCAGGACGGCACCCGGCGGGGCGGGCGGGCCGCCGCCAGGGGCGGGGCCGGGCTGGACGGGACGCCCGACCGGGCCGGGAACGCCGCGGCCCCGACGCTCCGGAGAACGTCGGGGCCGTGGCATCCGGGGCCGAAGCCCGGGCTCGGAGAGCCGGGATCAGGCGGGGGCGAAGGTCTTCGCGTCGATCACGAACCGGTAGCGCACGTCGCTCTTCAGCACCCGCTCGTAGGCCTCGTTGATCTGGTCGGCCGAGATGAGCTCGGTCTCGGGCGCGATGCCGTTCTCGGCGCAGAAGTCGAGCATCTCCTGGGTCTCGCGGATGCCACCGATCGACGAACCCGCGAAGGAACGACGGTTGGTGAACAGCGTGAAGACCTGGATGGGCAGCGGCTCCGGCGGGGCGCCGACGTTGACCATCGTGCCGTTGAGGGCGAGCAGGCCCAGGTACTGCTTGAGGTCGAGCGGGGCGCTGACGGTGTTGATGATGAGGTCGAAGCTCTTCTTGAGCTTGTCGAAGGTCTCTTCGTCCTTCGTCGCGTAGTAGTGGTCGGCGCCCATCTTCAGGCCGTCGTCCTTCTTGCTGAGCGTCTGCGAGAGCACGGTGACCTCGGCGCCCATGGCGTGGGCGATCTTGACGGCCATGTGGCCGAGTCCGCCGAGGCCGACGACGGCGACCTTCTTGCCGGGGCCAGCATTCCAGTGGTTCAGCGGCGAGTAGGTCGTGATGCCGGCGCACAGCAGCGGCGCGGCCTTCTCGTAGGGGATCGACTCGGGAACGCGCAGCACGAAGTGCTCGTCGACGACGATCTTCTCGCTGTAGCCGCCCTGGGTGATCGTGCCGTCGACGTCTTTCGCGCCGTACGTGCCGATGTTGCCCTTCTCGCAGTACTGCTCCTCGCCGGCGAGGCAGTTCTCGCACTCGCGGCACGAGTTGACCATGCAGCCGACGCCGACGCGGTCGCCGACCTTGTGGCTGGTGACCTCGGAACCGACCTCGGCGACCGTACCGACGATCTCGTGGCCGACGGTCAGGGGGTAGGGCACGTCGCCCCACTCGCCGCGGATGGTGTGGATGTCGGAGTGGCAGATGCCGGCGTAGGCGATGTCGATCAGGACGTCCTTCGGGCCGACGTCGCGGCGCTCGATGGTCGTGGGCTCGAGGGGTGAGGTCGCGGACGACGCCGCGTAGGCGTTGACGTGCATGGGTCTCCTCAGTGGGGGATCGTTGCGGACGGTCAATCTTCTCCCGCCGACGCCGCCGAGGGACGGGCTTGCACGGATGTGCGCGAAGTGTCAGAGGAGGAGGGGCTCACGCGGCGGGCGACAGCAGGGCGGCGAGGCGCGGCAGCTGCGAGGAGTCCTCGAGGGCCGAGCCCACGGCTGCCACGCGCACCCCGGCGTCGAGGTAGTCGGCGACGTTGCCCGCGTCGAGACCGCCCGTCGCGACGAACCGCACGTCGGGGAAGGGTCCGCGGATCACGCGGAACCACGCGGGGGTCAGCCAGGTCGCGGGGAACGCCTTGAGCCAGCGCAGCCCGAGCGAGACGGCGAGCTGCACCTCGCTGGGGGTCGCGACGCCCGGGAGGATCGGGATGCCGTGCGCTCGGGCTGCCGCGACGACGGCGGGGTCGAGCCCGGGCGAGACGAGGTAGCGCGCACCGGCCGCGACGGCGACCGGCACCTGCGCGGGGTCGATGATCGTGCCGGCGCAGACGATCCGCCCGCGCTCGGCTCCCGCGGCGCACACCGCGCGCAGGGCCTCTTCGTCGTCGGGGGTCTGCAGGGGAACCTCGACGTTGTCGATGCCGAGGTCCCACGCGGTCGCAGCCAGCGCGAGGGAGCGCTCACGGCCCATCCCCCGCAGGATTGCCATGAGCGGGGCGGAGGCGAAGGTGTCGTCGAACCACGCGGCCGTGGCGTCGGGAGGGGTCATGCGGGAGTCCTGTCGGGGTGGATGGCGTCGTGCAGCGAGTCGCCGTAGGTGCGGAGGGTGAGCGCGGCGCGCTCGTGGCCGGAGCGGAGGCGATCGGATGCCGTGGCGCCGGCCGCCCGTGCGGCGAGGTATCCCCCGGCGAAGGCGTCGCCCGCCCCCACGGCGTCGAGAACCTCGACGGGCAGCGAGGGGATGAAGACGCGCTCCTCGCCCGTGAACACCGTCGCGCCGACGTCGCCGTCCTTCACGACCAACTCGGCGACCCCGGGGAACAGCGCGCGCACGTCGGCGTCGGTGGGGGTGCCCCAGAGCACCTCGGCCTCATCGCGCCCGACGAACACGAGGTCGGCCCGGGCGGCGAGGGCGCGCAGCACGGGCGCGGCCTCGTCCGCCGACCACAGGGCGGCACGGTGGTTCACATCGAAGCTGACGGTGACGCCTTCGTCGCGCGCCCGGCCGATCGCGGCGTCGAGGAAGTCGCGCGCGGTGTCGGACAACGCGGCGGTGATGCCCGAGACGTGCAGCACGTCGACGTCGTCGAGGGCCAGGTTCGCGGCATCCGCCCCCGAGAAGCACGAGGCCGCGGAGCCCCGCCGGTAGTAGCTCACCCCGCGCCCCGGGTCTTTCACGTACAGCCCGGTGGGGTGCGCCGCGTCGCGCTCGACGAGCGCCACGTCGACACCGCGAGCCGCGACCTGCCGCAGCACGCGGTCGCCGAGCGCGTCGACGCCCAGGCGGCTCCACCAGCGTGCGGTCATGCCGAGGGCCGCGGCGTGCGCGGCGACGTTCGACTCGGCTCCGCCCGCGTCGACGAGGAAGCCGGTCGCCTCGACCACTCCCGCCCCGTCGGCGGGCGCGAGCATCGCCATCGTCTCGCCGACGGCGAGCAGCACGGGACTCATCAGCGCAGGTCGGTGATGGGCGCGGCATCCATGTCGTCGAACGACTGGTTCTCGCCCGCCATCGCCCACACGAACGAATACGCCGCAGTGCCCACTCCGGAGTGCAACGACCAGCTCGGCGAGATGATTGCCTGGCGGTCGCCGACGATGAGGTGTCGCGTCTCTTCGCGCTCGCCCATGAGGTGCACGACGCGCGCCTCGTCAGGCAGGTCGAAGTACAGGTAGCACTCGGTGCGGCGGTCGTGGGTGTGGGCCGGCATGGTGTTCCACATCGATCCCGGGTGCAGCTGCGTCACGCCCATCACGATCTGGCAGCTCTTCACGCCGTTCTCGTGGATGTACTGGTTGAGCGTGCGGCGGTTGCTCGTGAGCTGGTCGCCCAGCTCGCGGACCGTGCCTTCGCCGGGAGAGACGAGGGCGGCGGGGTAGGCCGTATGCGCGGGGGCCGAGAACAGGTAGAACTGCGCGCCCGCGGCATCCGCCCCATCGGCGAAGACCACGTCGCGGATGCCGCGACCGAGGTACAGGCAGGCTCCGGTGACGAGCTCGTACACCTCGCCGTCGGCGGTGACGGTTCCGGCGCCGCCCACGTTGACGATGCCGAGCTCGCGGTGCTCGAGGAAGTACTCGCTGCGGATCTCGGGGTAGCCGGTGAGCGGCAGGGGGGAGCCGGCGGGCACCGCTCCGCCGAGCACGATGCGGTCGTGGTGGGTGTAGGTCAGGCGCACCTCGCCGGCGACGAAGACGTCGTCGATGAGGAAGCGCTCGCGCAGCTGCGCGGTGTCCATGCCGGGGATCTGCTCGGGGTGGGTGGCGTAGCGCTGGGGGATGGAGGCGGTCATGCGAATCTCCTGGATCGGGGGTGGAAAGGGCGGGCGGCGGCGCGCGTCAGCGGACCAGCCACCCGCCGTCGACGGGGATCACCGCGCCGGTGACGTACGCGGCGGCGTCGGAGGCGAGGAAGACGAAGGCGCCCTGCAGATCGGCCGGGGTGCCCCAGCGGGCGGCGGGGATGCGGGCGAGGATCGACGCCTCGCGATCGGCGTCGGCGCGGATGGGCGCGGTGTTGTCGGTGGCCATGTAGCCCGGGGCGATCGCGTTGACGGTGACTCCGGATGCCGCCCACTCGTTCGCCAGCGCCTTGGTGAGCCCCGCGACCGCGTGCTTGCTCGCCGCGTAGCCCGGGACGAGGATGCCGCCCTGGAACGACAGCATCGAGGCGACGTTGACGATGCGCCCCCATCCCTGATCGATCATGCGGCGACCGGCGGCCTGCGACAGGTGGAACACCGCGTCGACGTTGACCGCCATGACCTCGTCCCAGTCGCTCGTCGCGTGCTCGGCGGCGGGGGCGCGGCGGATGGTGCCGGCGTTGTTGACGAGGATGTCGACACGACCCAGGGCGTCGGCGGCCTCGTCGATCGCGGCGGCGAGCTCGGCGGGCGTGGCCGCGGCGAAGTCGCGCTGCACCGTGTGCACGCGCCGCCCGAGGCCGCGCGCGAGCTCGGCGGTGTGCGAGGCGTCACCGCGATCGATGAGCACGAGGTCGGCTCCGGCCTCGGCGAGCGCGATGGCCGCGCCCTGGCCGAGCCCGCGGCTCGAACCGGTGATGACGGCGACGCGGCCGTCGAGGCGGAAGGTGTCGAGGATCATGCGGAGTCTCCCGGGGGTGCGACGAAGGTGGTGGTGAGCTCGCCGAGGCCCGAAATGCGCACGGTCACCGCGTCGCCGGGAGCGAGGGGCCGGTGCGCCTCCTGGGCGTCGGGGAGCTTCTGCGGCGTGCCCGTCGAGACGACGTCGCCGGGCTCGAGGGTCATGACCTGGCTCAGGTGGTGCACGACGAACGCGACCGAGAAGATCGTCGTCGCCGTCGACTGCGAGACGGTCACGACCCCGTCGCGCACGACCTCGACGAGCAGGTCCTGCGGGTCGACCTCGTCGGCGGTCACGAGCCACGGGCCGAGGGGCGCGAAGCCGTCGAAGCACTTGCCGAGCGCCCACTGGCTCTGCTTGCGCTGCCACGAGCGGTCGGACACGTCATTGAGAACGGTGTACCCCGCGACGTACGACATCGCCTCGGCCAGGGGAACGTCGTGCGCGCGGCGGCCGATGACGACCGCGACCTCTCCCTCGTAGTCGACGTCGTCGGCGACGGCGGGGACGACGACGGGATCGTTCGGCCCGCCGAGCGTGTTCGCCGTCTTCACGAACACGTCGGGCGTGGCCGGGTCGTCGGTCGTCGGGTCGACGCCGTCGGGCACGTGGCCGCGGTAGTTGTATCCGAGGCAGGCGAGGATCCGCGGCCGCACCGGCGCGCGCAGGCTCGACGGATCGAGGGGCGGCAGGGTCGCGGCATCCGTCGTCTCGATCAGATCCCGGATGCCGTCGAGCTCGGCGAACAGCTCGCCCAGCGGCCGGGGGCCGAGGTCGAGCACGTGGTCGCCCGTCGCTCCCGCGACCACGGCGACCGACCGCTCGCCGGTGCCGCCGTCGATGCGTGCGAGCCTCACCACACGGGCCGCCAGTCGGGACGCGAGGCGCGTGCGAGCGCCTCGAAGTAGAAGTAGTCGCCCCAGAGGGTCCCCTCGTCGACGCCGACGTTCTTGGGCAGGTCGTAGACGCTGTGCAGCAGCACGGTGTCGGCGTCGTCGGCCCGGGCCGGGGTGTAGTGGGCGATGAGCGAGGTGAGGATGCGCTCGGCCGCCGCGCGCCAGCGGGGCGCGTTCTCGGGGTCGGCCTCGGCCAGCTCGAACAGTCCGCACACCGCGATCGCGCCCGACGAGCTGTCGCGCGGGGCTTCGGCGCCGTCGTTGTACACGAGGTCCCAGAAGGGCACGTCGTCGGCGGGCAGGTGCGAGAGGAAGTACTCGGCGCACGTGCGGGAGGCCTCGAGCAGCGCCTCGTCGCCGGTGGCGCGGTGGTTCAGCGCGAAGCCGTAGATGCCCCAGGCCTGTCCGCGCGCCCAGCACGAGTCGTCGAACGCCCCCTGCTCGGTCGCTCCGCGCAGCGGCTCGCCCGTCTCGGCGTCCCAGTAGAAGGTGTGGAAGGTCGAGCCGTCGGGGCGCAGGATGCGCGTGCGCAGCTCGGCCGTGTGCCGGGACACCACCTCGCTGAAGCGAGGGTCGCCGGTCTGCTCGCCCGCCCACGTCAGCAGCGGCATGTTCATGAGGCTGTCGATGATCGTGCGACCGCGCTGCGCGGGGTCGGCGAGGTCGCCCCAGGCCTGGATGATCCCGGCCGAGGGCAGGTAGCGCGTCATGAGGTGCTCGGCCGCCGACAGGGCGCTCGCGCGGGCCTCGGCGTCGTCGAGGAGGCGCGCGGGCGCCACGCACGACAGCGTGTAGAGGAAGCCGAGATCGTGGGTGTCGAGGTCGTCCTCCTCTCGCACGCGGCGGCCGAAGTCGGCGGCGTGACCGAGTGCGGCGTCGCGGAACACGTCGTCGCCGGTCAGCTCGTAGGCGATCCACTGCATGCCCGGCCAGAAGCTCGTGGTCCAGCCGCGGTTCGCCCCCTCGGCGAAGCCGGGAACCGCCGGGCGCAGCGGGTAGCGGTTGTCGCGGGTGGTGTCATCGGGGTACCGCTCGCCGAAGGCGTCGATGTTGGCCCGCACCGTGGCCAGCACCTGCGCGATCGCGCGGTCGGTGTCCACGCGAGCGGTGGGGAGGGGGGTCGTCATCGGGGGATCCTTCAGGTCAGACGGCCACGGCGGCGTCGGCCGGCAGCACGGGACGGAGGCTGAAGCGGGCGTTGGCCCACACCAGGTAGAGGGCGGGGGCGGCCGTCAGGCCCAGAGCCAGCGCCGGGGAGGTGGTGAACAGCACGGCCTGCCCCGCGAGCACCAGCAGGCTGACGGCGCTGAGGTACCAGCGGCGCACGGCGAACACCGCGGCCGTCGACAGCAGCACGCGCAGCGGCGTGCCGGGTGCCTCGACCAGGGCGGTCAGCGCGACCGGCGCGACGGCCAGCGCGAGCAGCACGACGCTCAGGCACAACGGCACGACGAGCACGCCCCACGAGGCCGTGGCGACGGCGCGCACGTCGATCAGCGCCAGCGTCACCACGACGGCGGCGAGAGCGCCGATGGCGAGCGACTTGCCGGCGGTCCGGCGCCATCCGGCCCAGAAGACGCGCACGACGCGCCCCTCCCCCATGCTGTGCGCACGGAACGCGGTGAGGGCCCCGGCGAGCGCCGGAGCGCACAGGGGCGCGGTCAGCAGCAGCAGCGGCCAGGATGCCGCGGGGTCGGTCGTCATGGCGACGATCAGGAACGGCGCGCACGCGACGGCCAGCATCACGTTGACGATCAGCCCGAGGTAGACCGTCGCGAAGACGCTCGCGTACGTGTCGTGGGCGATGCGGCGCACGGCTCAGCCCTTCATTCCGCTGGTCGCGATGCCCTCGACGAAGTACTTCTGTCCGAAGAGGAAGACGATCGCGATCGGGACGACCGACATGGTGAGCCCGGCGAACAGCAGGGCGTAGTTGGCGTCGTACAGGGTGCTCACGAAGCTCTGGAGCCCCAGCTGGATGGTCCACAGGTCGGGGCTGCGCAGGTAGATGAGCGGCCCGAGGTAGTCGTTCCACGTGTTCACGAAGGTCAGCAGCGTGAGGCTCGCGATCGCGGGGATCGACAGGGGCAGCATGATGCGGGCCCAGATGCCGTACTCGCTCAGTCCGTCGAGCCGCGCGGCCTCGGAGAGGTCCTCGGGGATGGTGTCGTAGTACTGCTTCATCAGGAACACCCCGAAGGCGCCGAACGCCTGGATCAGGATGATCGCCCAGAGGGTGTTCGAGACCTTGGCGTTGGAGAGCAGGATGAACTGCGGGATCATGTACGACTGCCACGGCACGGCGATCGTGCCGATGTAGACGAGGAACAGCACGTCGCGGCCGGGGAAGCGCATGCGCGAGAACCCGTAGGCGGCGAACGAGCCGGTCAGCACCTGCAAGAAGGTGACGACCACCGCGAGCACGAGCGTGTTGCGGATCCACGTCAGCATGCCGGACTGCGTCCAGATGTCGACGTAGTTGCTCCACACCCACGTCTCGGGGAACCACTTCACGGGGGCGCTGAAGACGTCGTTGGGCGTCTTCAGCGAGCTCATGATCATCCAGAAGAACGGCATGAGCAGCGCCACCGCCGCGAGGATCATCACGGCGTAGCCGATGACGCGGCCGATGCGGCGCGCGGGGCGCTTCGCCCCCGCGACGGGACGACGGCGCGGCGGCTTGGCCCCCGCGGTGACGAGCGTGCGGGTGGCGTCGGGAACGAGGAGGTCGGTCATCAGGCGTCCCGCTTCTTGTTGATGAAGAACTGCACGAGGGTCACCGCGATGCAGAGGAGGAAGAGCACGATGGAGGCCGCCGAGGCGTACCCGAACTGGTTCTCCTGGAAGCCCTTCTGGTAGATGAACTGCGACAGCACGAGGGTCGACTGGCCGGGTCCGCCCTGGGTCATCACCAGGATCAGATCGAAGATCTTGAACGAGTTGATCGTCAGCATCACGGTGACGAAGAAGGTCGTCGGGCGCAGGCACGGCAACGTGACGTTGACGAAGCGCTGCCAGACGTTGGCTCCGTCGACGCGGGCGGCCTCGTGCAGCTCGCGCGGCACGGTCTGCAGGCCCGCGAGGAACAGGATCATGTAGTAGCCCATGTCGCGCCACGTGCTGATGATGACGACGGCGGGCATCGCCCACTCCGACGAGGTGAGCCACCCCGGCGGGTTCTGCAGGCCGAAGAACCGCAGGATCTCGTTGATGGGCCCGTACTCGGGGCTGAAGAGCAGGTTCCAGACGACCGCGATCGCGACGATCGAGGTGATGTAGGGGAAGAACGCGGCGGTGCGGAAGAAGGCCACCCCGCGCAGCTTGTTGTTCAGCAGCAGGGCGAGTCCCAGCGCGACGATCATTGTCAGCGGGATGTGCAGAGCAGCGTAGTAGAGCGTGTTGAACAGGGCGATGCGGAAGCTGCCGTCGCCAAGGAGTCGCTGGAAGTTCGCGATCCCGACGAACGCGGACGACCCGAAGACGTTCCAGTTCGTCATCGACATGTAGAACAACGTCACGACGGGCACGAGCGTGAGGGCGGCGAACCCCACGAAGTTGGGGAGGATGAAGCTCCACCCGATGAGGGTGCTGCGCAGCGTCAGACGGGAGCGGCTCCGCGGCCGGTCCGGCCCGGTCTTCGGCGCCCGCTTGCGGGTGTCGGCGATGGTCGCCATGGTGTCTCCAGGTCTCGAGGGGATCTCAGGGGTGGCCGGCCCGGAAGCGGACCGGCCACCGGGGGGTGGCGTCAGCCGACGCCGACCTCGCTCTTCACGCGGTCCTGAGCCGTCTTGATGGCGTCGTCGATCGACGTCGACCCCGACATCACGGCGGTGTGCAGGTCGAGCAGGATGTTCTGCACGGCCGCGGTCTTGGCCGAGGTGGGGTTCTCCGGCTTGGTGTCGTGCGTCGACCAGGCGAAGGTCGACAGATCGTCGCTCGGAGCACCCTTGACGGCGAAGTACGTGTCGGCGACGGAGTCGCTGGTCAGCGCGGGGGTGATGCCCAGACCCGCGAGCACCTGGGCGCCGTCTTCACCGGCGGCGAAGGCGAGGAACTTCTTCGCGGCGGCGAGCTTGGTGGCATCCGCCGCCTTGTTCACGGCGAAGCCGGTCGGGTCGCCGAAGGTCACCGGGGTCTCGGAGGTCCCCGTCGTCGAGGAGTCGAACTGCGGGATCGGCGCGAAGCCCCACGAGAAGGCGTCGGCCTCGCCCTTGGCCTGCTGGGCGATGAGGGTCGCGACGTACCAGGTGCCCATGGGCATCATCGCGGTGGACTGCTTGCCGAACTCGGCCTGGTAGGTCAGCTTGTTGGCGGTGACGGTGTTGTACTCCACCTGCGCGCCCGCCGACTGCAGGTCGAGCACGCGCTCGTAGTACGGCTTCAGGTAGTCGTACTCGCCGTCGAGGATGTTCACGTCGGGGGTCTGCGCGTTGGCGAAGCCTTGGACGGTGGACTGCCAGCTGTGCTGGTAGGTGCCGAGGGCGGCGGAGCCGGCGGCGCCGAGCTTGGTGGTGAGCTCCTTCGCGGCCTTCTCGTAGTCATCCCACGTCCACGAACCGTCGGGCTCGGCGACGCCGGCCTGGGTGAAGAGGTCCTTGTTGTAGAAGAGCACCCACGAGTCCTGGCGGTAGGGCACCGCCCACGTCGCGCCGTCGACCTGGAACGCGCCGGCGCCGCCGATGCCGTCGGGCAGGCTCACGTCGGAGACGTCGGCGAGCTGGTTGCCGGCCTGGTAGGTGATGAACGACTTGAGGTTCTTCTGCGTGATGATGTCGGGGCCGGTGCCTGCGGCGAGGTCGGCCGTCATCAGGGTGTCGTAGTTGGTCGCGTCGTATTCCTTGACCTCGACGGTGATGTCGGGGTTCTCCTCGTGGAACTTGTCGGCGAGGGCCTGGAACTCCGGCGTCGTGCTGAGGCTCCAGCCCGACATCGACAGGGTCACGGGGCCCGACTCGGCGGGCGCCTCGGACGATCCGCCGCTGCAGGCGGTCAGCGACAGGGCGGCGACGATGCCCACCCCGGTCGCGACGATGATCTTGCGCTTCATGCGTGCTGCTCCTTTGCGATTGCGTTCCGGGCGCCGCTTCGGGCCCGAGAGTGCCGGTGCGCCCTACGGGAGGCTCCGGAGTCTGTGAGGGGGGTGCGCGTGCGCCGCCCGTCGGGCCACGTCACCAGCGCGGCCCCCGTGGTCTCGTCGAGGTCGAGGGTCGCGACGGTCTCGACCGGCTCGGCGGCCAGCGAGACGAGGGCCGCGAAGGGGACGCCGACGCACGCGTCCCACGAGAGCACCGGCACGGCCGCAACGGCACCGAGCGGGCTAGCGTCGCGGCGGACGACCACCTGCGAGGTCGCGTCGTCGACCAGGGCCCGGATGCCGGAGACCCGGTCGTCCGCGCGCGCCTCGGCGGCGCCGGTCGAGGTGAGGTGCGCGGGCTCGGCGGCCGCGATCGGCCACCCGCCCATGCGCAGGCGCAGACCCGACGCGTCGAGGTCGCCGGAGAGCTCGTCGACCGTCGCGATGCGGATCTCCCACGGACCGCGTACGAGCGAATGCACGCTCATGCGGCCCGCCGAACGGATCTCGCCCGCCAGCCCCGCGCCGTGGCGGTGGCCGGTGGGCGAGGGCTCGACCCAGTGCACGTCCGACACGCTCGAGGCGATGCCCACGCCGTCGACGACGCGCGCACCGAGGGGCTCGAGCGCGGTGCGGTGCGTGGCCCGCCCCGCGGCGTCGACCAGCGCGGCGGACTGCTCGAGCGGCTCGGTCCACGCGAGGTCGTCGAGCAGGGGCGAGGTGGCGGTCGAGTAGCCGATGCGGGCGTAGAGGGGCGAGTCCGCGGTGCGCGCGCCGGGGAGCGACTTGTCGGTGCCGTGGTTGAACACGCGCACGATGCCGTCGGATCGGGTGCCCGAGACGATCCACCCGGCCGCATCGATCGCGCGCAGGTCGTCGCCCTCCTCGACGGGGAGCGGCTCGTCGGCGGCGGCCCAGACGGGGTGGTCGGCGGGCAGGCAGATGCCGAGCAGGCCTTTGACCGCCCAGTACGGCGAGCCGGGGCCCGAGTAGGACTGCGCCAGGGAGCGCCACGGGCCGTGCCACCCGAGGGTGAGGACGCCCGCGGCATCCGGAGCCCCGTTCGCGGTGAAGTGGTCGATGATGCGTGCGGCGGCTCCGCGCAGACGGCCCGAGCTGGTCGAGGGAACCTCGGCCATGACACCGGCCCAGAACGGCGCCGCGGCGGCGAAACGGTAGATGAGGCTGCGGCCCTGCAGCAGGGGTGAGCCGTCGGCGCCGACGAGGTGCAGGGCGTCGAGGAGGAAGCGATCGAGACGCGCGACGTCTGCGGTGGTGCGGCCGGCGGCGAGCTCGGCGGCCCCGGTCATGCGCGGCCACAGCACCGGGTAGACGTGCAGCGCCCAGCCGACGTAGTGGTCGAAGGCGCGCTCTTCGCCGTCGGCGAGCCAGCCGTCGGTGCGGACGAACGAGTCGTGCCGTTCGAGGTCGGCGGCGATGTCGTCGGCCGACCAGGGGCCTCCGACCGAGCGGAGGAAGGTCTCGACCACGATGCGGAACCAGACCCAGTTGGTCTGCGGGTAGGTGTCGTCGCCCACGACGGGCGCGAGATAGGCGATGACCCGGGCGCGGGTGATCTCGTCGAGCCGGTCCCAGATCCAGGGGCGGGTGAGATCCAGCGCCAGGGCGAGGGAGGCCGCCTCGACCTTGGCCTGCGCGTGCTCGTCGATGCGCACCCAGCGGTCGGGGGCCGAGGGGTCGACGCCGGAGCGCACGCCGCGCGCGAAGAAGGCGATGAGGTCGTCGACGCCCTGCCCCTCGGCGCCGGCGATGCGCAGTCCCGCGAGGAGGAAGACGCGGGCGAAGCCTTCGAGGCCGTCGACGTCGCGCCCGTAGCCGCCCTCGTCTCCGGGAAACTGGATGCGACCGTGGCCGGGCGTCGCGTGCTCCTGCGCGGCGCCGAGCAGCGCGTCGGCGACGGCGAGCCAGTCGTCGCGCTGGCCGCCGGCGAGGCGGGGGAGGGCGTTCGTCGCCACGGGTTCTCCTTTGAAGACCGTCGTCCACCCGCGGGTGTGAGTGAACGATGGCGAGCGTATCAACCAAAAAAGAACACCACAACATCTTTCTTGAATGGTCCTGATCGTTTATGATCGATTTAGCGGCCCACCCCGCTGAAGGAGACCGATGTCGTTCCCGTCCCCCGTGTTCCGCGGGCCCCTCGCCGAGGTGTTCACCGCGCCCGCCGCGACCGTGCTGCGCGACCCCGACGAGGCGCTCCCCCTCCGCCCGGCGACCGACCGCGACATCTGGGCTCCCGGGGGCACCGTCGACGCCCCCGGCATCGAGGCCCTGCGCGCGACCGCGGAGGCCGAGCGGACGACCGCCTGGCCCCACCCCCGGGCGAGCGACGCCGCCCGCGTGCACCGCGACGGCGACCGGACCGCCTGGGAGGACGCCGCCTTCGCCCGTCAGCGCCGACTGAGCCGCGCCGCGGCCCTGGCCGCCGTGACCCTCGACGAGACCTGGATCGACGAGGTCGTCGACGGGGTCGTCATGCTGTGCGAGCAGAGCTCGTGGTGCTGGCCCGCGCACGACGACAGCTTCCGCGTGCACGGGGCCGTGCTCGCCACCGTCACCGACCCGTTCGTCGACCTCGGCGCCGGAGAAGCGGTGGCGCAGCTCGCCTGGATCGACCACCTGCTCGCCTCCGCCATGGACGAGCGCGCCCCGGGCTTGCGCGCCCGCGTGCGGCACGAGGCCCGCACGCGCATCTTCGAGCCGTTCCTGCGACGGCGCGACTGGCACTGGATCGGGCTCGACGGCGATGTGCACAACTGGAACCCGTGGATTCACGGCAACATCGTCGTCGCCGCGCTCCGGCTGCTCGACCAGCCCGACGAACGGGAGGAACGGGCGGCGATCATCGCCCTCGCCGTCGAGGGACTCGACCGCTACGTCGCCTCCCTCCCCGCCGACGGCGCGATCGACGAGGGCTACGCCTACTGGTGGAACGGCGCCTGCAGAGCCCTCGAGATGCTCGATGTGCTCGCCCACGCCACCGACGGGGCCTGGGACGCCACCGGCATCGCGGCCCTCCGCGAGACCGTGGCCTTTCCGCACCGCAGTCATCTCGGCGGCGACTGGTACGTCAACCACGCCGACGGGCAGGCGCGCCCGCCGGCGGACCAACCCTGGCACGCTCTGCACCGCGCGGCGCGCCGGTTCGGCGACGCGGATGCCGCCGCCCTCGCGGCCTCGCATCGTCACCACGCCGCGCCGGCCGCGACCGAGCGGGAGGGCCTCGGACGCCTGCTGCGCGGACTCACCGATCCGGATTGGCTCGCGGCGGCTCCGACCGAGGCGCCCCTCCCCCGCGACGTGTGGCTCCCCTCGACCCAGGTCTTCCTCGCCCGCGAGAGCGCGCGGACACCGCGCGGGCTCACCCTCGTCGCCAAGGGCGGCCACAACGGCGAGCACCACAACCACAATGACGTCGGCTCGTTCGTCGTCGCGGTCGACGGCGTGCCGGTCGTCGTCGACGCCGGGCGCCCCACTTACACCGCGGCCACCTTCGGCCCCGACCGCTACGACATCTGGACGATGCAGAGCGCGTGGCACAACGTGCCCGTCGTGCGCGGCACGGGTCAGCCCGCGGGAGCGGACGCCGCGGCCCGCGACGCCGCCGCCCTGATCGGCGACGACCGCTCGATCTTCTCGGTCGACCTGGCGGGGGCGTACCCCGGAGCCGGGCTCGCCGAGTGGCGACGCCGCGCCGAGCTCGACCGCGATGCCGCACGCGTCGAGATCGCCGACGACTGGCGGTTCGACGACGGCGCCTCGACCAGCGATGACACGGTGCTGCACCTCATCGTCGCCGGAGACGTCGACCTCGACGCCGGCTCGGCGCTCGTCCACCCGATCGCCGACGGCCGCGCCGTCCGCGTGCGGTGGCCCGACGGCATCGACGCGCGCGCCGAGGTGCGCGATCTCGACGACCCCCTGCTCACCGAGGTGTGGGGACCGCGACTCACGCGCCTCGCCCTGCCCCTGGCATCCCGCACCACGCTCCGGCTCACGGTAGAACTGGACACACCGACCGAGGACTCCCCATGACCGACACCACCCCGCACGCGCCCCTGGCCGCCGAGCGTCGCGCCCACATCGTGAGCGCCCTGCGCACCGAGGGAGCCGTGCGCATCTCGCAGCTGACCGAAGACCTCGGTGTGGCCACCGTGACGCTGCGGCGCGACCTCGCCCAGCTCGAGAAGGAGGGCGTGCTGCGCCGCGTGCACGGCGGCGCCGTGCCCGGCGAGGCAGCGCCCGCGCGGTCAGCGCGCGACGCCGACGGCGCCGACACCGCTGTCGGCTCGATCGCCGTGCTGGTGCCCTCGCTGGCCTACTACTGGCCCGGGGTGGTGCGGGGCATGGAAAACGCGGCCGGCCGACTCGGGTACAAGATGCTGCTGCGCGGTGCCTCGTACGAGCTGCAGGACGAACGCCCCGTGCTGGAGCGCCTAGTGACCGGCGGCGACGTGCGCGGGTTGATCGTCGCGCCCAACACCGACACCGCCCACGCCCGCGACGTCATGGCCTGGCTCGCCGACTGCCCGGTACCCAGCGTGCTCGTCGAACGCGACGCGGTGCTCGAGCCCGGCGGGACGCCGATGGAGTCGGTCACCACCGATCACGCCCTCGGCGCCCTGCTGGCCGCGCGTCACCTCGCCACCCTCGGGCACCGCAAGGTGGGACTCATCCTGTCGCGTCACTCCCCCACCTCGCGCAAGATCGCGCGCGGCTGGCAGACGGCGTGCGAGGAGCTGGAGCTCACGCCGGCCGATCACTTCGAGCAGACTCTGCCCGACCGCACGAGCCCCGACTTCTCCGCCGTCGTCAATGCCACGCTCGACTCGGCGCTCGCCACGGGGGTGACGGCTCTGCTCGTGCACTCCGACCCCGAGGCGATGGCCTTCGTCGACCTGGCCCTGACGCGCGGCATCTCGGTGCCCGACGACCTGTCGATCATCGCCTACGACGATGAGGTGGCGCAGTTGTTCACCCCCGCCCTCACCGCCGTCAGCCCGCCGCGCGCGAGCGTCGGCGAGGCGGCGGTCGAGCTGCTGGCCCGGCGCATCGCCGAGCCCGATCGCCCCGTGCACCGGGTGCAGCTCAGCCCGCGCCTGAACATCCGCGCCTCGACGGCGGCACCGCGGTCATGACGGGCCCCGCGGCCCACGACTTCTCGCCATGGACGTTCCGGAGCGCGGCGTCACCCGCCCAACAGCGGCGCCAGGGCGCGCACCTCGACGAGCTGCGCACCGCGCACCCGGACTGGTCGCTGGGCGACGAGGTGTTCGTATCGGAGCACGCCGGGGTGGATGCCGACGAGCTCACCCTCGGCGACCGCTCGTACATCGCGACGGGGGCGTACCTCACCGGGTCGGTGCGGATCGGTGCCGATTGCTCGATCAACCCGTACACGGTCGTGCGCGGCGACGTGCAGCTCGGCGACGCGGTGCGCGTGGGGGCGCACACCTCGATCATCGGGTTCAACCACTCGTTCGAGCCCGGGGTGGAGGTCTTCCGCCAACCGTTGACCTCGCGCGGCGTGCGCATCGGCTCCGACGTATGGATCGGCTCGCACGTCGTGGTGCTCGACGGCGTCTCGGTCGGCGACCACGCGGTGCTCGCGGCGGGGGCGGTCGTGACGAAGGACGTTGCCGCGGGCGCGATCGTGGGCGGCAATCCCGCCCGGCTGCTGCGGTGGCGCGTGCAGCCGGCATCCGCTGCGCCCCCTCTGCACGACGACCTGCGCCGGTTCGCCGACACCGCACGGGCCGACCTTCCCGCGATCCTCGCGACACGCGCCACCGACGACGGCTTCCGCGATCGGGCGGGCGCCGCCTCGTCACTGCGGGCGCTGTGCGACGCGGTCGAGCTGAGCGACCTGCTGACGGCTGAGCCTCCGCCGAACGGCTCGCGCGACGAATGGGTCGAGCGCATCGCGGGGCAGCAGCGAGCGCACACGGGATTGATGACGGATGCCGCCTCGCTCTGGGACGACCCCGAGGCGGCCTACGGCGTGCTCAGCGCGGGGTACGCCCTCGACCTGCTGGGCGCCGGGTTCCGGCATCCGTTCCTCGACGTCGCCGACGACGCGGCCGCCGTCGTCGCGCGTCTCGACGACCTGCCGTGGACCGACGATCCCTGGCGGGCCGGCCACCACGTCGACGCGTTCGGCACCGCCCTGCGGTGGAGCCGCCGGCGCGGCGACCCCGTCGCCCCCGGGACGGCGGAGGCCCTCTTCGGGTGGCTCGCCCTGCGCGCGGATCCCGGCACCGGCATGTGGGGCTCCGCCCGGCCCGACGAGGGACTGCGGCTGGCGGTCAACGGCTTCTACCGCGCCTCGCGCGGGACCCTCGCCCAGTTCGGCGTCGCCCCCGCCCACCCCGAAGCCGTCATCGACACGGTGCTGCGCCACGCGCGCGACGACCGATGGATGCGCCCCGACCGCCGCGACGCGTGCACGGTGCTCGACATCGCCCACCCCCTCTGGCTCACCCGGCAGACGGGGTACCGCCGCGCGGAGGTGCGCGAGCTCGCGGGCGAGCTGCTGCGTCACGCGCTCACCGGCTGGCGCGAGGGCGCCGGCGCCGCGTTCCGCCTCGACGCCGACGATCCGGGCCTGCAGGGCACCGAGATGTGGCTCGCCATCGTCTGGTACCTCGCCGACCTGCTCGAGGCCTCCGGCGCCCTGGGCTATCGCCCGCGCGGGGTGCACCGCCCGGAGCCGGCACCGCTCTGAGGCCCGCGCGAGATCGGACGGAACCCGCGTCGCCCGGGGGCGTCAGCGCGGGCCGGAGCTCGCGCGCACGACCAGCGAGGTGGGGACGAGGGTGCGGGCGTGCTCGCCGCCGGATCCCTCGATGTCGGCGATCAAGGCGCTCATGGCCTCTTCGCCCACCCGCTCGAAACGCTGACGCACAGTGGTCAGCGGGGGCCAGAAGTTCGCGGCCTCGGGCATGTCGTCGAAACCGACCACGCTGACCTCGCGCGGCACGGCTCGACCCGCCTCGTGCAGAGCGCGGATCACCCCGAGCGCCATCTGGTCGTTCGCGGCGAACACCGCCGTCACCTCGGGTCGCTGCGCGAGGTCGGTGCCGATGCGATGGCCGGACTCCGCGGTCCAGTCGCCGATGAGCACGTCGGGCACGCGGCATCCGCGTGACTCGAGGGCGGCACGCCACGCGACGCGACGACGCTCGGCGGCGAACGACTCGAGCGGGCCCGACACGTGCCAGACGCTCTCGTGGCCCAGGTCGAGCAGGTGCTCGGTGGCCAGTCGCGCGCCTTGCGCCTGATCGTTGTCGACGACCGCGTAGGGATAGTCGGCGCTGGAGTCGACGACCACGACCGGCAGCCCCGAGGGGATCGACAGCTCGTTCTCGCCGAGGCGGTGCGTCTCGATGAGGATCACGATGCCGTCGACGGCGTGTTCGCGCAGGCGCAGGAACGCCCCCGACACGTCGGACTGCGACGCGGAGTGCAGCGTGATGAGGGTGATGGAGTATCCGGATGCCGCAGCCACCGACGCGAGGGCGTCGAGGGTGCGCGTGTTGCCGTAGGAGCTGAGCGAGAACATGATCACGCCGATGCTGCGGAAGCGCCCGGAGCGCAGCGCCCGCGCCGCGCTGTTGGGGCGGTAGCCGAGGGTTGCCATCGCATCGAGCACGCGCTGCCGGGTGTCGGGATCGACGTTGGCGCGACCGTTCGCCACGCGCGAGACCGTCTGGCCCGAGACGCCCGCGGCCACGGCCACATCGGCCATCGACACTTCGCGCCGGCGCCCGCGCGGCGGGATCCCGGGCGACGTCGTCGTCGTCTCGCTCATTCGGGCCCCCTCTGGGATGTTGACGTTGACACCCTAGCGCGGACCGGGTTATGTTTACGTCAACATCCGAGCCACCCCGACCCGGATGCGCACCAATGAAGAGGCACCGGACGATGACGACCACCGCGGCACCCCCGCCCGCCCTGCGCTCCCCGAAGCGCAAGCGGCGCTCCCGTATCGACGACCGCGGCTGGCTGTTCGTGGCACCGTTCGCGCTCGTGTTCGCGCTGGTGTTCCTCGCCCCGCTCGCGTTCTCGATCTACCTCAGCCTGTTCCGCGACCAGCTGATCGGCGGCAACGCCTTCGTCGGCCTCGACAACTACGTCACCGCCCTCGGCGACGAGAAGTTCTGGGACGGCCTGGGGCGCGTGGCGATCTTCCTCGTCGTGCAGGTGCCGGTCATGCTGCTGCTCGCGCTGGCCGCGGCGCTCGCCATCGACAGCGCGCGCCTGCACGCCGCCGGCTTCTACCGCATCGTGATCTTCCTGCCCTACGCCGTTCCCGCCGTCGTCGCGGTGCTGATGTGGGGATACATCTACGGCGACCAGTTCGGCCTCACGCGCAACCTCAACGACCTGCTCGGCGGCAACGTCGTACAGCCGTTCGTGCCCGAGTGGATGCTGGTGTCGATCGGCAACATCGTCACCTGGCAGTTCGTCGGCTACAACATGCTGATCTTCTACTCGTCGCTGAAGACGATTCCGACCGAGTTGTACGAAGCGGCATCCATCGACGGCGCCGGAGCGTGGCGCACCATCTTCTCGATCAAGATCCCCGCGGTCCGCGGCGCGATCGTGATCGCGACGATCTTCTCGATCATCGGCAGCTTCCAGCTCTTCAACGAGCCGAACATCCTCAAGCCCCTGGCCCCGAACACGATCTCGACGTTCTTCACGCCGAACATGTACGCGTACAACCTCTCGTTCGCCGGTCAGCAGTACAACTACGCGGCCACGATCGCCATCATCATGGGCATCATCACGGCCGTCATCGCCTACGTCGTG
This sequence comes from Microbacterium sp. che218, assembly GCF_040436305.1. Lineage (NCBI taxonomy): Bacteria > Bacillati > Actinomycetota > Actinomycetes > Micrococcales > Microbacteriaceae > Microbacterium > Microbacterium sp. che218. The sequence continues at coordinate 2,696,721 of NZ_AP031501.1, read as the reverse complement.
CAGCTGCGCGGCTCACGTCAGGAGGCGCGATGACCACCGCGACCGCACCCCGCACCGATACCGTCAGCGTGACCGCCCCCGCGGCCCGCCGCCCCCGCGGCTTCGCCCGCAGCTCCACGCCGCGCAGCAAGAAGTCGGTCGTGCTGAGCATCGTGATGGGCCTGTATCTCCTGTACACGCTCGTGCCGCTGGCCTGGCTGCTCATCAACGCCACCAAGACCCAGCCCGACCTGTTCACCACGTTCGGCCTGGGCCCGGGCAACAGCTTCGCCCTGTTCGACAACATCGCCGCGACCCTCACCTACCGCGACGGCATCTTCGTGCGCTGGCTCGGCAACACGCTGCTGTACGTCGTCGTCGGCGCGGGCGGTGCGACCCTGCTGGCCACCCTCGCCGGCTACGGACTGGCCAAGTACAACTTCCGCGGTCGCAAGGCGGTCTTCGCGGTCGTGCTCGGCGCGATCGCCGTGCCCGGAACCGCGCTGGCGGTGCCGACCTTCCTGCTGTTCAGCCAGCTGGGACTCACCAACACCCCGTGGGCGATCATCATCCCCTCGCTCATCAGCCCGTTCGGGCTCTACCTCATCTGGGTCTACGCCTCGGACGCCATCCCCACCGAGCTGCTCGAGGCCGCGCGTATGGACGGCGCGGGAGAGTTCCGCACCTTCTTCACCATCTCGATCCGGTTGCTGACCCCCGGCATCGTCACGGTGCTGCTGTTCGCCGTCGTCGCGACGTGGAACAACTACTTCCTCCCGCTGATCATGCTGAGCGACCCGGCCTGGTACCCGCTGACCGTCGGCCTCAACCAGTGGAACGCGCAGGCGACCGGCGTCGGCGCCCAGCCGATCTACAACCTCGTCATCACCGGAGCCCTGCTGTCGATCATCCCGATCGTCGCCGCGTTCCTCGTGCTGCAGCGCTTCTGGCAGTCGGGCCTCAGCGCCGGCAGCGTCAAGCAGTGACCCCCTGACTCCCCTCCCCGCGGCATCCGTTCCGGGTCGCCGCACCTGCACCCGCACCACATCCACAACAACGAAGTAGAGGAATCCGATGACATTCATGCGCAAGGGATCCGCCGCGCGGCGGGCCGTCTTCGCCGTCGCCGCCACCGCCCTGTCGGTGGGCGCGCTCACCGCGTGCTCGGGAGGCGGCGCCGGGGGCGGTGCCGCCGGCTCGGCCGACGACATCGAGAAGGCCCTCGAGGCCGGCGGCGAGATCACGTACTGGTCGTGGACCCCCTCGGCCGAGGCGCAGGTCAAGGCCTTCCAGGAGAAGTACCCCAAGGTCAAGGTCAACCTCGTCAACGCGGGCACCAACACCGACGAGTACACCAAGCTGCAGAACGCCATCAAGGCCGGCTCCGGCGCCCCCGACGTCGTGCAGATCGAGTACTACGCCTTCCCGCAGTTCGCCCTCTCCGACTCGCTCCTCGACCTGTCGTCGTACGGCTTCGGCGACCTCTCGGGCGACTACAGCTCGGGGCCGTGGAACTCTGTGCAGTTCGACGGCAAGATCTACGGCCTCCCGCAGGACTCGGGCCCCATGGCCCTGTTCTACAACAAGGAGGTCTTCGACCAGTTCGGCATCTCCGTGCCCACCACGTGGGACGAGTACTACGCCGCAGCGCAGAAGCTGCACGCCGCCGACCCGTCGAAGTACATCACCTCCGACACCGGCGACTCCGGCTTCGCCACGAGCATGATCTGGCAGGCCGGCGGCACCCCCTTCACGACCTCCGGCACCGACGTGACCGTCGACCTGCAGGACGAGGGTTCGAAGACCTTCGCCGACAACTGGAACCGTTTCATCGAGGGCGGCCTGCTCGCCGACACCCCGTCGTGGAGCGACGAGTGGTTCAAGGGCCTCGGTGACGGCTCGATCGCCACGCTCATCACGGGCGCCTGGATGCCCGGCTCGCTCGAGGCCTCGGTTCCCGAGGGCTCCGGCAAGTGGGCCGTCGCGCCCATCCCGACCTACGACGGCACGCCCGTCACGGCCGAGAACGGCGGCGGCGGTCAGGCCGTGGTCAAGCAGAGCAAGAACCCCGCTCTCGCGGCCGGCTTCCTGAAGTGGCTGAACAACGACGAGGACAGCATCAAGATCTTCGCAGAGTCGGGCGGCTTCCCCTCCACCACCGCTCAGTTGAGCGACCCGGCGTTCGTCGACCAGGCCTCGGACTACTTCGGCGGCCAGAAGATCAACGAGGTGCTCACCCAGGCCTCGAGCGAGGTCCGCGAGGGCTGGAGCTACCTGCCCTTCCAGGTGTACGCGAACAGCATCTTCAGCGACACCGTCGGCCAGGCCTACGCCAACAAGAGCGACCTGAACGCCGGGCTGAAGACCTGGCAGGACCAGCTCGTGCAGTACGGCAACGACCAGGGCTTCTCGGTCAACAAGTAAGTCAGCAGAACACCGGGGCGGGTCGCGTGCACGCATGCGGCCCGCCCTTCCCTTCCCCGCAGGAGAGACCCGAATGACCTCCCCCACCCGCATCTCGGTCGACCGCACGGCGCTCGGAGCCGAGGTCCCCCGCCGCCTGTTCGGCTCGTTCGTCGAGCACATGGGTCGCTGCGTGTACGACGGCATCCACTCCCCCGAGCACGCCGCCGCCGACGCGAACGGCTTCCGCGCCGACGTGCTCGAGCTCGTGCGCGAGCTCGGCGCCACCGTCGTGCGCTACCCCGGCGGCAACTTCGTCTCGGGCTACCGGTGGGAAGACGGCGTCGGCCCCCGCGGCGAGCGCCCCGTGCGCCTCGAGGCGGCCTGGCACAGCACCGAGACCAATCAGGTCGGTCTGCACGAGTTCGCCGAGTGGGCGGATGCCGCGGGGCTCGAGGTCATGGAGGCCGTCAACCTCGGCACCCGCGGTGTGGCCGAGGCCGCCGACCTGCTCGAGTACGCCAACCACCCCTCCGGCACCGCGCTCAGCGACCGTCGCCGTGAGAACGGCCGCGAAGAGCCCTTCGGCATCCGCCTGTGGTGCCTCGGCAACGAGATGGACGGCCCGTGGCAGATCGGCCACAAGACCGCCGACGAGTACGGCCGCCTCGCCGCCGAGACCGCGCGCATGATGCGCTTCCTCGATCCCTCGATCGAGCTGGTCGCCGCGGGCAGCTCGAACCACGAGATGCCGACGTTCGGCGCGTGGGAGCGCAGCGTGCTGCGCCACACGGCGGGTCTCGTCGACCACATCTCGGTGCACGCCTACTACGAGGAAGACCCCTCCGACCCGGCGAGCTTCCTCGCCAGCGGCGCAGCCCTCGACCGCTACATCGGCGAGGTCGCCGACATCATCGACGAGGTCGGTGCGACCACCCCCGACGGCGGCACCATCGGCATCAGCGTCGACGAGTGGAACGTGTGGAACCAGACCCGCTGGAACGAGGTCGACAAGCCGCGCGTGTTCACCGGTGACTGGCCGATCGCCCCGCGCCTCATCGAAGACGACTACACCGTCACCGACGCGGTCGTCGTCGGTTCCCTGCTCATCACGCTCATCCGCCGCTCCGACCGCGTCTCGATGGCGAACCTCGCGCAGCTGGTCAACGTCATCGCACCGATCCGCACCGAGCCCGGCGGCGGCGCCGCCTGGCGGCAGAGCACGTTCCACCCTTTCGCCCTGACGGCCCCGGCGGCCACCGGCCGGGTCGTGCACCCCCGCGTCGAGGGAGCCACGATCGACACCGCCCGCCACGGCACCGTCGACGCGGTCGACGCCGTGGCGACCGTGGACGGCGACGCCGTGTCGGTGTTCCTCGCGCACCGCGCCCTCGACGCCGCGACCCCCGTCGAGCTCGACCTCGGCGGCGTCGCCGACGTCGAGGCGGTCGTGGTCACGATCCCCGAGGGCGGCGACCGCCACACCACCAACTCCGCCGACGGCGAGCCCGTCTCACCGGCGACCCTCGCGGTCGAGACCGGCTCCGACGGCATCCTGCGCTTCACCCTCCCCGCCCTCGCCTGGGTGCGCCTGACCGCGCGCCTCATCGACTGACCCGAAAGACACCGTGACGACTTTCTCCATCGGCGAGACCGACTTCCTGCTCGACGGGAAGCCCCATCAGGTCATCTCCGGAACGCTTCACTACTTCCGCATCCACCCCGAGCACTGGGCCGACCGCATCCGCACGGCCAAGGCGATGGGGCTGAACACCATCGAGACCTACGTCGCGTGGAACGCGCACGAGCCGGTCCGCGGCGAATGGGATGCCACCGGGTGGAACGACCTGGGCCGCTTCCTCGACCTCATCGCCGAAGAGGGCCTGCACGCAATCGTGCGACCCGGCCCCTACATCTGCGCGGAGTGGCACAACGGCGGACTGCCCGTGTGGCTGACCTCGACGCCGGGCATCGGCATCCGCCGCTCCGAACCGCAGTTCATGGAGGCGGTGTCGCAGTACCTCCGTCGCGTGTACGACATCGTCGCCCCGCGCCAGATCGACCGTGGCGGCAACGTCGTGCTCGTGCAGATCGAGAACGAATACGGCGCCTACGGCTCCGACAAGGACTACCTGCGCGAGCTCGTGCGGGTCACGAAGGACGCCGGCATCACGGTGCCGCTGACCACCGTCGACCAGCCGATGCCGTGGATGCTCGAGGCCGGGAGCCTGCCCGAACTGCACCTCACCGGCTCGTTCGGCTCGCGCAGCGAGGACCGCCTCGCCACCCTCCGCGAGCACCAGAGCACCGGACCGCTGATGTGCAGCGAGTTCTGGGACGGGTGGTTCGACTGGTGGGGCAGCATCCACCACACGACCGACCCCGCGGCATCCGCCCACGACCTCGACGTGCTGCTCGCCGCGGGCGCCTCGGTGAACATCTACATGGTGCACGGCGGGACGAACTTCGGCACCACGAACGGCGCGAACGACAAGGGCCGCTACGACCCGATCGTCACCTCCTACGACTACGACGCGCCGATCGACGAGTCGGGTCACCCCACGGCGAAGTTCCACGCGTTCCGCGAGGTCATCGCGAAGTACGCGCCCGTGCCCGACCTCGTGCCCGAGCCCCGGCCCGACGCGCCCGTCTTCGAGGTCGCCCTGTCGGGCGAGGGCGAGTGGATGCCGGCATCCACCGGTCCCGTCTCGCCCACTCCCGCGACCTTCGAGCAGCTCGCGCACCTCGGGCCCCTCGTGCGCTACGACGTCGACCTTCCCGCGTTCTCGGGCCCCGCGGCGGTGGTGTTCGACGAGGTGCGCGACCTCGCGTGGGTGCACGTCGACGGCACTCCCGTCGGTCGCCTGTCGCGGGCACTGCACGAGCGCGCGCTGACGATCCCCGCGGGCTCGCGACTGACCGTGCTCGTCGAGGACCAGGGCCGGGTGAACTACGCCGACCGCCTCGGCGAGGCGAAGGGACTGATCGGCGCGATCACCCTGAACGGCGAACCGCTCACGGGCTGGACCGCGACGCCGATCGACCTCGACACCGTCGAAGGCGCCGGCACCGGCTCGATGGGCCGGGCCTTCCTGCGCGGATCGTTCGACCTCGACGCCCCCGCCGACCTGTTCCTCGACACCACGGGGTGGGGCAAGGGCTTCGCCTTCGTCAACGGCTTCTTCCTCGGCCGGTACTGGAACACCGTGCCGCAGAACACGCTCTACGTGCCCGGTCCCGCGACCCGCGCCGGGGCGAACGAGATCGTCGTGCTCGAGCTCGAGCACGCGGTCGAACCCGTCGCGCGCTTCGTCGCCGCCCCGTCGCTCGGGCAGCTCGAGGAGTAACGCGTCACGAGAACAGGCGCATGCGCCGAGAACAGGCCGGTCCCCCGCGGATCGGCCTGTTCTCGTTGCGGCGTCCTGTTCTCGTGGCACGGCCCACGCGGAGCACGCCCGAGGAGGAGCAGGATGGGGGCATGACGATGGCCCCCTGGCTCCGCTCGCTCCCCTCCCTCACCGGGACTCCGCCGAATCCGGATGCCGAGCCCCTCCCCGACCAGCCGGAGGAGCTGTTCGAGCGGTGGATCCGACAGGCCGTCGACGCCGGCGTGGCCGAGGCGCACGGTGCCACGCTCGCGACGGTCGATGCCGACGGCATCCCGGACGCCCGCACGCTGATCCTCAAAGACCTCGGACCCGACGGGTGGGCCTTCGCCGGGCCGCGCGCCTCGGCGAAGGCAGCGCAGCTCGCCGCTCACCCCGCCGCGGCGCTGACCTTCTGGTGGCCGGCGGTGCTGCGCTCCGTCCGCGTGCGCGGGCGCGTGGTGGAGGCCTCGGCCGAGGAGTCGGCGGCGGATCTCGCCGCACGCTCGGCCGCCGCGCGCGACGGCATCGGCCCGGGCGACTGGGTGCTGTGGCGCCTCGTCGCCGACCGCGTGGAGTTCTGGCAGGGCTCCGCCGACCGCAAGCACCGCCGCACCATCTACCGTCGCACCGACGACGGCTGGCAGCTGACCTCCCCCGAGAGCGCGAACCGATGAGCGACTACGAGGTCACCGAGATCGGCGGGCTCGACGCCTGGCGCGACCACTTCGGCGGGTTCGTCCCCGCCCGCTCGCGCGACGGGCGCCGCGTGGTCGACCACGAGCTGACGATGCAGTTCATCGGCATGACCGCGAACGCCCTCGCCCCGGGCGAGGAAGCCGGATACTGGCACACGCACTCCCGCGTCGAGGAGCTGTACGTGTTCCTCGAGGGGCGCGGCCAGATGGGCCTCGACGACGACGTGGTCGACGTCGGCCCCGGCAGTGTCGTGCGGGTCGGGCAGGACGTCTGGCGCACCTGGCGCGCTCTGCCCGAGAGCGACGGCGAACTGCGGTGGCTGTGCATCCGTGCGGGCGGCGAGGCGCTCCCCCACATCCCCGACGACAGCACGCGCGACCCCGAGCGGCCGATGCCCTGGAGCCCCTCCGCATAGGAGATTCCGGATGCCGCGGCGCACGGCATCCGGAATCCTCCCTTCCGCGGTGGCTCAGTCCGTCACGGGCACGGGCTCCGCGGCATCCGGAGCCTTCGCCCCGAGCGAGGGGCTGCTGAAGCGCGCCCGCCCGATCACCACGGCAGCGGCGACCATGAGCGCGGCTCCGAGCACATAGGGCGCGGCGTGGGCGACGTGGGCGTAGAGCAGGCCCGCGACCAGCGGGGCGACCGTTCCGACCGCGGCATTGAGGGATTGCGCGGCCCCGGCGATCCATCCCTGCTCGTCGTCGCCGACGGCGTTGGAGAGCAGACCGTCCATCGTGGCTTGGGCCGCGCCCTGGCCCGCCGCGAGCGTCAGGGCACCCACGACGAACAGCCACGGCTGGGCGAGCAGCGACGCGACCCCGGCAAGGGCGACGAGTCCGACCGCCTGGGTGACGATGCCGCTGACCACGACGCCCCGCTCGCCGATGCGCGGCAGCAGGAAGCCGAGCAGCACACCCTGGATCGCGATGTCGATGATGCCGACGCACGCGGTGAGCAGTCCGATCGCGGTGGGGCTCCACGAGATGGCGTCGAGGGCGAGCACGCTGAAGTTGTTGACGAAGAACCCGAACGGCAGCCCCACGAGGACCAGGCCGATCATGATCCCGCGCAGCTCGGGCCGGCGGAAGACGCCGCGGAACACCGCGAAGGGATGCACCGCCCGCAGGTCGAGCGAGGTGATGCGCTTGCTCGGAGCGAGGCTCTCGGGCAGCAGGAAAATGCTGAGGATCGCGACCGTCAGCGCGAGACCCGCGGTGACGAAGACGGGCAGGTCGACGTCGATCGCGGCGAGGGTGCCGCCGAGGGCCGGGCCGACCATCGTGCCGATGCCGGCGGTCGCGCCGAGCACGCCGAAGCGACGTGCGCGCTTGTCGGGCGGGGTGATGTCGGCGAGGTAGGCGAAGAGGGCGGGAAGGTCGCCGGCGGTCACGCCCTGCACGATGCGGCCGAGCAGCAGCACCCAGAGCGCCCCGCCGATGCCGAAGAGCAGGAAGCCGAGGGCGGCGCCGAATCCGGCGACGATGATCACCGGTCGGCGACCGAAGCGGTCGGAGATGCGCCCGAGGAAGGGGGCGACGAGGAAGGCGCAGAGCGCGTTGACGGTTTCGAGGATGCCGACCCAGACGGCCAGATCGGCCGGGTTCGACACGTAGCGGAGCACGACGAAGGGCAGCACGGGCAAGACGACGGTCATCCCGGCGGTGGTCAGCGTCGTGATGACGACGAGCATGATCCAGGAGCGGCGGCCCTGCGGAAGGGAAGGAGAAGGTGAAGTCACACCGTAACTGTACTCGTACCAGTTTTATTGTCAATACAGTTTCCGATCAATACCGGTAGACTGCCTCCATGAGCACAGACGTCGGTCGCCGAGAGCGCAAGAAGGCCGCCACCCGCAAGGCCATCTCCGATGCCGCGACGATGCTCTTCATCGAGCGGGGCTTCGACGAGGTCAGCATCCGCGAGGTCGCCGACGCCGCCGACGTGTCACCGACCACCGTGTTCGCGCACTTCCCGCAGAAGGAGGCGCTCGTCTTCGACGAAGACGATGCCCAGCGCGACCTGCTCGTGGGCGCCGTGCGCGACCGCGCCCCGGGCACCTCGGTGTCGGAGGCTCTGCGCGAGCTCTACCGGCGCGAGCTCATCGGCCTGGCCTTCGACCCCACGGGCGATCACCGCCGGCAGTTCATGAAGCTGATCACCGAGACCCCCGCCCTGCACGATTACGCCTCGCGCATGTGGCTCCGCCACGAAGACGCCCTCGCCCTGGCGATCGCCGAGACGACGGGGCAGAGCGCACCGGATGCCGAGACCCGGGTCTACGCGCGCATGGTGCTGCAGCTGCAGATCCTCGCGTTCGAGCACGACGACGCCGCGGAGACGATCGAGGCGGGCTTCCGCATCCTCGAGCGGGGATGGCGCGAGCCGCGCTGACGCCGGGAGTCTGGTTTGGGGCGGATTCCGTCGCTCGGGGCGGAAGCTTCACGCCCCAACCTGCAATCCTCGCCCCAAACCAAGACATCGACCGACGCGTGACAGCACGGCGGTTTGGGGCAGATCCCGTCGCTCGGGGCGGACCATTCACGCCCCAAGCTGCAGATTGCGCCCCGAACCCGAGAACCGCGACCGACGGCGAGAGCGCGCGCCGGCGCCGCTAGACCGAGGCGCGCCAGACGATCGGGGCGTCGAGCAGGATGCCGCCGGCATCGGCCACGCCACCCGACAGCTGCAGCAGCACGGCCTCAGCAGCCGCGGCGCCCAGCCCCTCGGCGGGTTGATCAATCGTCGTGAGCGGAGGGTCGGTGCGCACCGCCCACGCGCTGTCGTCGAAGCCGACCACGCCGACGTCGTCGGGCACGCGGCGCCCGGCGGCCCGCAGAGCCTGCACGGCGCCGGCGGCCACGGCATCCGAGGCGCCGAACACCGCGTCGATGTCCGGGGCGCGCTCGAGCAGGCGTCGCATGCCGGCCTCGCCGTCGGCGAAGGCGTAGAGCGGCACGGGCTCGACCAGTGACTCGTCGAAGTCCTCGCCGAGTGCCTCGCGGAAGCCCGCGAGCCGGTCGCTGCCGGAGTCGCGGTCGAGGGCGGCGGCGATCATGCCGATGCGGCGACGCCCCGACGCGCGCACGCGTTCGGTGATCGCGCGCGCGGCGCCCAGGTTGTCGATGCCGACCCAGGGGCGACGGATGCCGGGAGGGTGGCCCACGTAGGCGACGGGGAGTCCGAGGCGCTCGACCACGTCGGTGATGGGGTCGTGGTGACGCGCGGAGACGATGACCGCACCGTCGACGAAGCCGCCGCTGAGGTAGCGCGCGACCCGCTCGGTGTCGCGATCGGTGTCGATCACGAGGCACACCATCTGGTAGTCGGCCTTCGACAGGGCGGTGTTGGCGCCCAGCAGGATGCCCCCGATGTTGGGGTCTTCGAGGAAGAGCGAGTGCGGTTCGTGCACGATGAAGCCGACGGCTTGGGTGCGCTGGCGCACGAGCGTGCGGGCGGCGTTGTTGGGCACGTAGCCGACTTCGCGGATGGCCGTCTGGATGGCCTCGCGGGCGTGTTCCGAGACGTAGCCGCCGTTCAGGACGCGGCTCACCGTGCCCCTCGACACCCCGGCGGCACGGGCCACGTCGTGCACGGTGCTGCGCCGGCGCCCGGGCGGAGGAGGCGTCATGTCGTCAGCCTATCGGGGAGCGCGAGTTGACGATCCGCCGCGGTCCGTGTCACTATGTGCACGTTCACACATTTGCGTCCCTCGTCTCCGGTGCGCGCATGTGTGCACGTTCACAGAACCACGCAAAGGAGCGCCTCCCGGATGCTTGCCGTCGACCATCTGGCCCCGCTCGATCGCGAGAGCGATCGTGCGACCGACCCGACCCGCGCGAGCGACCGTCTGGCCGAGCTGACCCGCGAGGGTCTCGTCTTCGGCTGCGACTACAACCCCGAGCAGTGGGATCGCGCCGTCTGGGACGACGACATGCGCCTCATGGTCGAAGCGGGCGTCGGGCTCATCGCGATCAACATCTTCGGCTGGTCGTGGATCAACCCCGCGCACGGCGAGTGGGACTTCGTCGAGCTCGACGAGGTCATGGACCTCGCCCACGCCCACGGTATCCGGGTCAACCTCGGCACCGCGACCGCCTCCCCCGCCCCGTGGGTGACCACGCGGCATCCGGAGATCCTCCCCGTGAGCGTCGACGGCACGCGCCGCTACCCCGGCGGACGCCAGGCCTACTGCCCCAGCTCGCCGATCTTCCGCGGGTACGCCGCCGAGCTCAGCCGTCGCGTGGTCGAGCGCTACGCCGACCACCCCGCGCTCGCGATGTGGCATGTGTCGAACGAGCTCGGCTGCCACAACGCCCTCTGCTACTGCGACGCCAGCGCCACGGCCTTCCGCGAGTGGCTCAAGGCCCGCTACGGCACGATCGCCGCCCTCAACACCGCGTGGGGCACCTCGTTCTGGAGCCAGCGCTACAGCGCGTGGGACCAGATCCTGCCGCCGATGGCCGCGCTGTCGCTGCGCAACCCCGCGCAGCTGCTCGACTTCCAGCGCTTCTCGTCCGACCAGCAGCTCGAGCTGTACCGCGCCGAGACGCGCGTGATCCGCGAGCTCAGCACCGCGCCCGTCACGACCAACTTCATGGTGACCGCGCACATCCGCGCGCTCGACTACTTCTCGTGGGCCGGCGAGATGGACGTCATCGCCAACGACCACTACCTCGACCGGCGCCTGCCCGACCCGCTCGCCGAGCTGTCGTTCGCCGCCGACCTCACGCGTGGCCTCGCCGCCGGCGCCCCGTGGCTGCTCATGGAGACCTCCACCGGCGCGGTCAACTGGCAGCCGCACAACCTCGCCAAGGGCGAGGGCGAGCTGCTGCGCAACGTCGTCTCGCACGTCTCGCGCGGTGCCGACGGCATCTGCTTCTTCCAGTGGCGCGCCTCGGCCCAGGGTGCCGAGAAATTCCACTCGGCCCTGCTCCCCCACGCCGGCACCGACACCGCCCAGTGGAGGAGCGTGCTCGAGGTCGGTCGCACCCTGCGCCGCCTCCAGCCGATCGCCGGAACACGGGTGGCCTCGGATGCCGCCGTGCTGTTCGACTGGGAGAGCTGGTGGTCGATCGAGAACGAGGGTCGTCCGAGCGAAGACCTGCGCTACCTCGACCAGGTGCACGCCGCGCACGCGGCCCTGGCCGCGGCCGGCATCTCGACCGACGTCGTCTCGACCTCCACCGACCTGTCGGCCTACCGCCTGGTCGTCGTGCCGGCGCTGCACCTCGTGCGCGACGCCGACGCCGACGCGATCGCGCGCTTCGTCGAAGGCGGCGGCACCGCCGTGATCACCTTCGCGAGCGGCATCGTCGACGAGGACGACCGCGTGCGCCTCGGCGGCTACCCCGGCGCCTTCCGCGACCTGCTCGGCATCGTGTCGGAGGAGTTCTCGCCGCTCGGCCCCGGCCAGGTCGTCGCCCTCGACGACGGCACGGCCGGCGCGGTCTGGTCGGAGCGCCTGCGCCCCGTCGATGCCGAGGTCGATGCCCGCTTCGTCGACGGTCCCGCCGCGGGCCTGCCCGCCCGCACCCGCCGCGAGGTGGGCGCCGGGTCCGCCTGGTACCTCGCCACCCTCCCCGCGCCCGGGGCCTACCGCGACCTGCTGTCGCGGGTCGCCCAGGGCGCCGGCATCCGCACCGTCGACGCTCTCCCCGGGGTCGAGATCATCCGCCGTGCGAGCGACGACCGCTCGTTCGTCTTCGTCATCAACCACACCACCGAGTCGGTCGAGATCGCAGCGCACGGGCGCGACGCGATGACCGACGAGGCCGTCGACGGCACCGTCGTCGTCGCCGGCGGTGCCGTCCGCATCATCGAGGAGGCCTCGTGACCACCACCGTTTCCGCCCCGACGCGCGCCGCGCGCGAGAGCGCACCGCCGCCGCGACGCCCGCGGGTGCCGTTCAAGAGCGCGATCCTCATCCTGCTCGCCCCCTTCGCGGTGCTGTTCGTGCTGTTCTACGTGATGCCGATCATCTTCGCGATCGTCCAGTCGCTGCTCGTGGTGCGCCGCGAGGGCACCTTCGGCAAGGCCGAGCTCGTCTTCGGCGGCCTGTCGCAGTACGTCCAGGTCTTCCAGAACGAGGCGTTCTGGTCGTCGATGCTGCGCATGCTCGCCTTCGGCGTCGTGCAGGTGCCGGTCATGCTCGGCCTCGCGCTGATCTTCGCCCTGCTGCTGGACTCGCCGCTGCTCAAGGGCAAGCGCTTCTTCCGCCTGGCGTTCTTCGTGCCCTACGCCGTCCCCGGCGTCATCGCCGCGATCATGTGGGGCGCGCTGTTCTCGCCGAACCTCTCGCCCTTCACCGCGCTGACCAAGAACGTCGACTTCCTCGGCGCCGACCTCGTGCTGTGGTCGATCGCGAACGTCGTGACGTGGGTCTACGTCGGCTACAACATGCTGATCATCTACTCGTCGCTGCTGTCGATCCCCAGCGAGATCTACGAGGCCGCCCGCCTCGACGGTGCCGGGCAGTTCCGCATCGCCTGGTCGATCAAGATCCCGCTGGTGCGCCCCGCGATCGTGATGACCGCGATCTTCTCGATCATCGGCACGCTGCAGCTGCTCGCCGAGCCCCAGGTGTTCCGCTCCTTCAGCTCGGCCGTCACGAGCACCTTCACCCCCAACATGACCGTCTACGCCACGGCATCCATCCCCAACGCCAATCTCGCCGCCGCGTTCTCGGTGGTGCTGGCCGTGACCACCTTCGTGCTGTCGTTCGGCTTCATGAAGTGGATGCAGAAGAAGGGCAACGCATGAGCGCCGTCACCACCCCCCGCCCCGCTCGCAGCCCCCGTTCGGGCTCCTCGCGCCCGGCCGGCATCCGCTCGGGCGCCGTGCGCGAACCCCTCGTCTCGCGCACCTCGGCGATGCTGGTCATGGCCGTGTTCACGGTCTACTTCCTGCTGCCGCTGTGGTGGCTGCTGGTGGCCTCGAGCAAGAGCACGGGCGACATCCTCACCACGAACCCGCTGTGGTTCGCCGACATGCGCCTGTTCTCGAACATCGGCGACCTGTTCGCCTACCGCGACGGCATCTTCTTGCGCTGGCTCGGCAACTCGCTGCTGTACGCCGGCCTCGGCGGAGCGGTGGCGACGCTGCTGGCCGCGATGGCGGGCTACGCCCTGGCGAAGTACCGCTTCCCGGGCCGGGAGCTGGTGTTCGACGTCGTGCTCGGCGGCGTGCTGGTGCCGGCGACCGCCCTGGCTCTGCCGTTGTTCCTCATCTTCAGCCAGGTGCAGCTGACCAACACCTTCTGGGCCGTGTTCCTGCCCTCGCTGGTCAGCCCGTTCGGGGTCTACCTCGCGCGCATCTTCGCGGCCTCGTCGGTGCCCGACGAACTGCTCGAGGCCAGCCGCCTCGACGGTGCGGGCGAGATCCGCACGTTCTTCACCGTGAGCCTGCGTCTGATGAGCCCCGCGCTGGTCACGATGTTCCTCTTCCAGTTCGTCGCGATCTGGAACAACTTCTTCCTGCCGCTGATCATGCTGCGCAGCGAAGAGCTGTTCCCCGTGGTCTTCGGCCTCTACGGCTGGAACAACCAGCTCAACCAGATCCCCGAGCTCCGCGGACTCGTGCTGATCGGCGCCCTGCTGTCGGTCATCCCCCTCATCGTCATCTTCCTGCTCCTCCAGCGCTTCTGGCGCAACGGTCTCGGGACCGGCGCCCTGAAGTAAACCCTCCGGCGGCTCCGGCCGCCCCTCATCCCGGGCGGAATGGCCCGCCCGGGCACCCAGAGAAAGGCATTCCCATGAAGCACAGAATCCTCGCCGCGACCTCGGGCGTCGCGCTGTCGGCTCTGCTCCTGGCCGGTTGCGCCGGCGGCGGAAGCGGCGACGGCGCCGCGGCCGCAGCCGACTGCGCTCCGGCCGACGGACAGGTCACACTCGAGTTCACCTCGTGGATCCCCGGTATCGAGAAGGTCGTCGATATGTGGAACTCGGAGAACCCCGACATCCAGGTCAAGGTGCAGACCGGCCCCAACGGCAACAGCGGCACCTACCAGAACTTCTTCAACCAGATCGCGGCCGGCAACGCCCCCGACCTCGGCCAGATCGAGTACGACGCCCTGCCGAACTTCCTCGTGCAGGACGGCATCGAGAACATCGCCGGCTGCGCCGACGTGGTCGCCGCGAAGGACCAGTTCGTGCCGTGGGCCTGGAACCAGGTCGCGCTCGGTCAGGACGACGCCGTCTACGGCATCCCCCAGGACATCGGCCCGATGGCGCTGTTCTACCGCAAGGACCTGTTCGCGGCGAACGGCATCGCGGTCCCCACCACGTGGGACGAGTACGCCGAGGCCGCGAAGAAGATCCGCGCGCTCGGCGGCTACATCACGAACTTCTCGCAGTCCGACATCAACCAGTTCGCCGGCTTCGTCTGGCAGGCCGGCGGACAGTGGTTCGGCAACGACTCCGAGGGCTGGACCGTCTCGCTGACCGACCCCGCCTCGACCAAGGTCGCCGACTACTGGCAGTCGCTGATCGACCAGGACCTCGTCTCGACCTACCCCGCGTGGACCGACGAGTGGAACAACGCCTACAACTCGAGCCAGGTCTGGACCTGGAACTCGGCCGTGTGGGGCGCCAACTCGATCTCGAGCGGTGCTCCCGACACCGCGGGCGGCTGGGCCGTCTCCGACCTGCCGCAGTGGTCGGCCGGTGAGAACGTCGCGGGCAACTGGGGCGGATCGTCGATCGCCGTACTCAAGGGCAGCGAGCACCCCTACGAGGCGACGAAGTTCGCCCTGTGGCTGAACACCTCGGAAGAGGCGCTCACCGCGCTGAACGAAGAGGCCAACCTCTACCCGGCCACCACCGAGGGCCTCAAGCTCCCCTCCCTGGGCAACGGTGTGGAGTTCTACGGCGGCCAGAAGATCTACGACGTGTTCGCGAAGGCGGCCACCGAGGTGAACCCCGACTTCGTGTGGGGCCCGACCATGACCAAGACCTACGCCGACGTCTCCGACGGCTTCAAGGCGGCGGTCAGCGGCAGCGGCACCCTCGCCGACGCCCTGCAGAAGGGTCAGGACTCGACCATCAGCACGCTCGAGTCGCAGTCGATCCCGGTAAAGAAGTAACAGACTCTCCCCACGAGAGGCGCCCGCGGATGCTCCGGCATCCGCGGGCGTTCTTCGTTGCCGGATGCCGCGGGGCGGCGGGCGGAGGGGTGGTCAGTCGACCGCCGGCACGGCGAGACCGAGCGACATCTCTTCGGCGACGGCGGCGAGACGCGCATCGAATGTCGCGAGCGGAAAGCGATGGTGCACCGCCGCCGCGAGGACGCATGTGTCGGGCATCTTCAGCGTGTGCCGCGCGCGCAGCCGTGCGAGCACGAGGGGCTCGTCGGGACCCATCGGCGCGACGTCCACCCCGAGGTCGCGGAGCGCACCCCACAGCTCTTCTTCGCGCCCGACGCGGGCGGCGGCGACCAGCGTCTCCGACACCGTCAGGGAGTGCATGAGGAAGGGCCCGGGCTGTTCCGTCAACAGGGCCTTCGCCCGGTCGTGGTGCGCGTCGCCGGGGCTGAACAGGGCGATGACGACACCGGCGTCGAGCACGATCACTCGGGCCAGTCCGCGCGGAGTTCACGGAGATACCCCTCGGGGTAGATCCCCGCGAACCGCTCGACCGCTGCGTCCACCGCCCCGCGACGGGCGCGTGCGCGCTGCGCCTGCTCGTCGCGGATCGCCTGGCCGCCCCTCACGACGAGGTGCAGGAGCAGTGCGCTCGGGGACTCATCCGGCCAGAGCGAACGCGCGATGCGGAGGGCCTCTTCGACGTCGCGCGTGTGCGTCACCTGCGTGCGCGGTCGGGTGGTCGGCATGCGCCGAGTGTACCACCGAGGTATCCGGTGTACCACCTGGGCGGGTCAGACCGCCGTGCTGCTCTCGCGCACCACCAGCGCCGCGGGCACCGACTCGGCGATCGGCTCCCCGCCCTCGATCGCGGCGATCAGGGCGGCGACCGCGCGCCGACCGAGGGCGTCGAAGTCCTGTCGCACGGTGGTCAACGGCGGGCGGAACTGCGCGGCATCCGCGATGTCGTCGAAGCCGACCACGGCGACGTCGTCGGGCACCCGTCGCCCCGCGTCGGCGAGGGCACGCAAGGCCCCCAGTGCCATCTGGTCGTTGGCCACGAAGATCGCGGTGGCGCCGACGAGGCCGGAGACGGCCGAGTGACCGGATGCCGAGGTCCAGTCGCCCCGGACGGGTTCGGGCACCGTCGCGGCGACCTCGATCAGCGTCTCACGCCATCCGCGCTCGCGCTCCGCCGCGGCGAACGACCCCGCGGGCCCGGCGAGGTGGTGCACCGTGCGGTGCCCGAGGCCGAGCAGGTGAGCGGTCGCGGCACGCGCTCCGCCGGCGTGGTCGGTCTGCACGATCGAGAAGCGGGCGTCGGACGGGGAGTCGACGACGACGAGGTGCAGGTCGGCGGGCGGCTCGACGTCGCGCGCGAGCTCGGTCGCCTCGTTGAGCACGACCGCTCCGTCGACACCCTGCGACCGCAGGCGCGCGAAGGCGTCGCGGATGCCGCGTTCGCCGACCGTCACCACGGCGAGGGCGTACTCGCGCTCGGCCGCGGCCTCGGAGATCGCCTGCAGCATGCGCGAGTTGCCGACCGACGCGAGGGTCGACACGACGAGGCCGATCGTGGAGGTCTGCCCGGTGCGCAGGGCGCGCGCCGCCCGGTGCATGCGGTAGCCAAGGTCGGCCATGGCCTTCTCGACGCGGACGCGGGTGGCGGGGTCGACCCGGGGACTGCCGTTGGCCACGCGCGACACCGTCTGCGCCGACACCCCGGCCCTCTCGGCCACGTCGGCCATGGATACACGCATCGCGCCCCCTCCGTGTTGACGATATCACGCGCCAGATGTAGCGTGTTATCGTGAACACGGAGACCCCCACCGCGATCGAGCTGGGCGCCGGCGTCGTCAAGCGACCGACGCGCCTCGCCGACGGCCGCGAACTGATCTACTTCGACGATCCCGGCACCGCGCTCGGCGCCGAGCGCGCGGTCGACGCCCGCACCCTCGACCCGCGGCCCACCACCGCGACCATGCGTCAGGACGTGCTGACCGGTGACTGGATCACCGTGGCATCCAACCGTCAGAACCGGGCGTTCCTCCCCCCGGCGCACCTCGACCCGCTCTCGCCGCAGACGCCGACCAACCCGTCGGAGATCCCCTCGCTCTACGACGTCGCGGTCTTCGAGAACAAGTCGCCCTCGTTCGGCCCCGCCCTCGACGCCGCGGTCGGCGACGCCCCGGAAGCCGTCGATCCCCCGCGCGGTGCCGACGACCTCGAGCACCTCGGCCTCGGCCGCACCCGCACGTCCGTCGGTCGCTGCGAGGTCGTCTGCTTCAGCCCCGAGCACGAGGGGTCGTTCGGTTCGCTCTCGCGCACGCGCGCCCGCACCGTCATCGAGGCGTGGGCCGACCGCACCGCCGCGCTGTCGCAGCTCCCCGGCATCCGTCAGGTGTTCCCCTTCGAGAACCGCGGCAAGGACATCGGCGTCACCCTCCCCCACCCGCACGGCCAGATCTACGCCTACCCCTACGTCACGCCCCGCACGCAGCGCCTGCTCGACACGATCTCGCGCACCTCCGACGACCTGTTCGCCCGCATCCTCGAGTTCGAGCAGGCCGGCGACCGCGTCGTGCTGCGGGGCGAGCACTGGACGGCGTTCGTGCCGTTCGCCGCCCGCTGGCCCATCGAGGTGCACGTGCTGCCGCACCGCCACGTCGCCGATCTGTCCGAGACGACCGACGCCGAGCGCGACGAACTCGCCCCGTTCTACCTGCGACTGCTGCGCGGCATCGACACGCTGTACGACACCCCCACGCCCTACATCGCCGCGTGGCACCAGGCTCCGGTCGACCGCGCGCGCGACGCGATCCGCCTCAACCTGCAGATCACCTCGCCGCGCCGCGCCGCGGACAAGCTGAAGTACCTCGCCGGATCCGAGTCCGCCATGGGCGCCTGGATCGGCGATGTGACCCCCGAGTCGCAGGCCGAGCGCCTGCGCGCCGCCCTCGACACCGTTCCGGAGGTGACGGCATGACCGCCGTCGACGACGCCCGCGCCCTTCTCGCCACCCTCACCGACGCGCCCGTCGCGGGAGTGTGGTCGGCCCCCGGCCGCGCCAACCTCATCGGCGAGCACACCGACTACAACGAGGGCTTCGTCTTCCCCTTCGCGATCGCTCAGCGCACCGCCGCCGCCGTCGCCCTGCGCGACGACGACGTGATCCGCGTCAGCTCGACGTTCGCCGACGAGCCCGTCGAGGTCTCGCTCGCCGAGCTCGACGACCGCATCGCCGCCGGCGGCCTCGACTGGGCCGGGTACCCGCTCGGCGTGGCGTGGGCGCTGCGTCGTGAGGTTCCGGATGCCGTGACCCGCGGCGTCGACATCGCCCTGGCCTCGGAGGTTCCGGTGGGAGCCGGACTGTCGTCGTCGGCGGCGATCGAGGGAGCCGTGGCATCCGCCCTGAACGACGTCTGGGCAACCGGTCTCGACAAGGTCGCCCTCGCCCGCGTCGGCCGCGTCGCCGAGAACGACGCCGTGGGCGCGCCCACCGGGATCATGGACCAGATGGCCTCGATGCTCGGCGTCGCCGACGCCGCGACCTTCCTCGACTGCCGCACGCTCGACACGCGCCCCGTGCCGCTCGGCTTCGCCGACGCCGGCCTGTCGATCCTCGTCGTCGACACCCTCGTCGAGCACGCGCACTCCACCGGCGGGTACCGCGAGCGTCGCGAGGCCTGCGAGCGGGGTGCGGCCGCGTTCGGCGTCGCCTCGCTGCGCGATCTCACCGTCGACGACCTGCCGCGCGCTCAGGAGCTGCTCGACGACGTCACCTTCCGCCGCGTCCGTCACGTGATCACCGAGAACCAGCGCGTTCTCGACACCGTGGCCGCCCTCGACGCCGACGGTCCCTCCGCGATCGGCGACCTGCTGGTCGCCTCGCACGTCTCGATGCGCGACGACTTCGAGATCTCGGTGCCCGAGCTCGACCTCGCCGTCGACACGGCGCTGGTGAACGGAGCGCTCGGTGCCCGCATGACCGGCGGCGGCTTCGGCGGGTCGGCCATCGCCCTCATGCCGGTCGGGCTCATCGAGGCGGCGACCGACGCGGTGCACGCCGCGTTCTCGGCATCCGGATACCGCGCCCCGAACGTCTTCACCGTGACCCCCTCGGAGGGCGCCCGCCGCGACGCGTGACCGGCCGGCGGGGCCGCCCGGTCGCCGCGTACACAACTCCGGAGATTCGGCCGAAAACCGGCACATCCGCCTCCCCCGGGCCCGGAACCGACGCGAATCTCCTGAGTTGTGTACCGCCCGCGGGACCCTCGGCGTAACCTGCCCGCATGGGCGACGACGAGGTACTGGCCTGGCTGCGCGACAGCGACCCGAGCCTGCGGTGGAAGGTCGAGCGCGACCTTCTCGATGAACCCGAGGCGACCTGGGAGGCCACCCGCGCCCGTGTCGCTCACGAGGGCTTCGGGGCGCAGCTGCTCGCCGCGCAGGGCGAAGACGGACTCTGGGCGGGCGGCGCGCACTTCCCCGCCGACTTCCCGGAAGACGAGCCGCAACCCTGGACCGCGACGTCGTGGTCGCTCATGAGCCTTCGGGAATGGGGGGTGGATGCCGATGCCCTCCGCCCCGACACCGCCGGGCTCCTGACGCGCAACGCCCGCTGGGAGTACGACGACCTCCCCTTCTGGGACGGTGAGGTCGACGCGTGCATCAACGCCTTCACCCTCGCCAGCGGAGCGTGGCTCGGGGCGGACGTCAGCGGCATCCGGGACTGGTTCGTCACGCACCGCCTGCCGGACGGCGGCTGGAACTGCGAGTGGGTGGAGGGCTCGACGAGATCGTCGTTCCACTCGACGCTCAACTCGGTGATCGGGATCCTCGACGACGAGTGGCGCAGCGGCGGCACCCCCGAACTGCACGCCGCCCGCAAGGCCGGCGAGGAGTACCTGCTCGAGCGACGCCTGCTCTACCGGCTCTCCACCGGCGAGCGCCACGTGTGGGCGCACCACCTCGGCTACCCCTTCCGCCACCGGTACAGCGCGCTGCGCGCCCTCGATCACTTCCGCGCCGCCGCGCTGCATGACGGGGAGGCACCCGATCCGCGGCTGTCCGAGGCCGTCGACCGCGTCCGCGCCTCGCGCGACCCCGACGGAACGTGGCACCAGGCGTATCCGATGGACGGCGCCGTGTGGTTCCCGGTCGACGTGCCCGCGGGTGAGCCCTCGAGATGGTTGACGTTCTTCGCGCTGCGCGTGCTGCGCTGGTGGGACGGCGCGCGCGCTTCGGGGTGAATCGAGCTCGGCGCGGCAGGATGAGGGGCATGGATGCCGCTCCGCTCGCGCACACGTCGAAGGGTGAGGTGCGGGGGTTCCGTCGGGGTCGGACGGCCGTGTTCCTCGGCATCCCGTTCGCCCAGGCCCCCGTGGGTGCGCTGCGCTTCGCCGCCCCCGAGCCCGTCGACGCCTGGGACGGGGTGCGCGAGGCCACGACGTACGGCGCCACGACGCAACGCGGCGACGCCGGCATCACGCTGATCCCCGAGCCGAGCGTGCCGGGCGAGGCCACGCTGAACGTCAACGTCTTCGCTCCCGCCGATGCGGTTCCGGATGCCGCGCTGCCCGTGCTCGTATGGATCCACGGCGGCGGCTTCGTGTCGGGGTCGCCGGCCAGCCGCTGGTACGACGGCGACGCGTTCGCGCGCGACGGCGTCGTGACGGTCGTGATCTCGTACCGGTTGGGCTTCGACGGGTTCGGTGCGATCGAAGGCACTCCCTCGAACCGTGGCCTGCGCGATCAGATCGCCGCGCTGGAGTGGGTGCGCGACGAGATCCGCGGGTTCGGCGGCGACCCCGCCCGGGTGACGATCGCGGGGCAGTCCGCGGGCGGCGGGTCGGTCCTCGCGCTGATGGCCAGCCCCGCGGCATCCGGACTCTTCCGCGCCGCGATGGCGATCTCGCCCGCCGTGGGCGCTGTCGCGGGATCGACCGCGCGCCGCTTCGCCGACCGCGTGGCGCGGCTGGCCGGGGTCTCTGCCGACCGCGACGGGTTCGCCGGGGTCCCCGAGGAGCACCTCATCTCCCTGCAGCGCGCGGCGCAGAAACCCGAGCGCGGAGCGCGCGTGTCGGGGCTCACCGCTCTGCTCGACGACGGGCTGCCCCTGGGGCCGGTCATCGACGGCGAACTGCTGCCGGTGGCCCCTCTCGACGCTCTGGCCGAAGGCGCCTCGGCCGAGATCCCGCTGGTGATCGGGTCGACGGACGACGAGTTCACCGGGCTGACCGCGCGGTTCCGGGCGGTGCTGCGGCTGGTGCCGGTTCCGTTCGCGTTGGCGGTGCTGGGGCTCGGGCGCTCGCGCCGCCGCGCCTACCTCGAGCGCACGAGACGCCGGGGCGCCACGGCCGTGCTCGGCGGCTACGCGAGCGATCGCGTGATCCGCGCGACGGTGCTGCGCGCGGCCCGGGCCCGCGCGGGGGCCCCCACCTGGCTCTACCGGTTCGCGTGGCGGTCGCCGTCGCTCGGGATCGCCGGGCACTGCCTCGACGTGCCGTTCTGGTTCGATCACCTCGACGCCGAGGGCGTGGACCGCATCGCGGGCGAGACTCCCCCGGCCCCTCTGGCCGCCGGGATGCACGCCGCGGCGGTGGCGTTCGCGCGCGACGGCGATCCGGGGTGGCCGGCGTGGGATGCCGCGACGAGGCGCGCGCGGGTGTTCGGCGCCGCGGCATCCGCCCCCGCCGTCGAGACCGACGCGTACGCCGATGTCGCGCCGCTGGTCTGACCCGCGATCTCGCGCGTGAGGGGTCACTCCCCGTCGCTCAGGCGTCTGCACGGCGACGGGAAACGACCCCTCACGCGGAAGGGGATGACGATCAGAGCTGCGGGATGACCTCGCGCTCGAACAGCGAGATGCCCGACGTGTCGTAGGCGGCCTCGGGGAAGTAGTGGATCGCGTAGCCGAGGCCGTGGTCGGCCCGCTCGCGCAGGCGCTCGACGATCTGCTCGGGCGTGCCGAACGCGTCGGAGGAGCGGTAGTCGGCCTCGATGGCATCCGCCCGCTCGTCGCCCACGTGCGGACGCAGGCGCGCGACGACGGCGGCCAGGCGATCGGCGGCCTCGGCCTCGGTCGCGGCGACGATCGTGTTGAAGTTCGTCGAGCGGGTGATCTCGGACGTGTCGCGGCCGAGGGTCTCGCAGTGACCGCGCAGCACCTCGGACTTGTGGTCGAACTCCTCGAGCGAGCCGCCGAAGTTGGTGTACGAGGCGTACTTCGCCGCGATCTTGAGCGTGACCTTCTCGCCGCCGCCGGCGATCCACAGCGGGATGCCGCCGGGCTGCAGGGGCTTGGGCTGCACGATCGCGCCGTCGACCTCGTAGTACGTGCCCGACAGGGTGGCCTCACCGGTGGTCCACGCCTGGTGCATGATCTCGACGCCCTCGCGCAGGCGCCCGAGGCGCTCGGCGATGGGCGGGAAGCCGAAGCCGTAGGCCTTCCACTCGTGCTCGTACCAGCCGCCGCCGATGCCCATCTCGGCGCGACCGCCCGAGATCGCGTCGACCGTCGCCGCGACCTTCGCGAGGTAGGCGGGGTTGCGGTAGCCCATGCACGTGCACATCTGGCCGAGGCGCACGCGGTCGGTCGCGGCGGCGAAGGCGGCCATGAGCGTCCACGCCTCGTGCGTGGCCTCGCTGCTCGGCACGGGGGTGGTGTGGAAGTGGTCGTAGACCCAGAGCGAGGTCCACGGACCGTCGTCGGCGCTCTGGGCGAGGGAGTTCATCACCCGCCAGTGCTCGGCGGGGTCGATCCCCACGAGGTCGAAGCGCCAGCCCTGCGGAACGAAGATGCCGAAGTCCATGGCCTCACCCTAGGCCCGGGCGGTGATCGCGGGGCCGGTCGGAAGCCGAATCCCCCAGGGCGGGCGAGGTGGGCGACCCCGCCGGGTGAACCGAGGGGCGCCACGACCGGTGGGCCTCCCGCGCGGCGACATCCTGGGGATCATGACGCCGTCCACGTCCGCCCTCGCCCCCGTCATCCTCGCCCTCGTCTGCATCGCCGCTCCCGCACTCGTGACCAGCGGCATCGCCAAGCTCGTCGCCCTCGACGACGCCCCTCGGACGCTCTCGGCACTGCGCCTGCCCCAGAGGGCCGCGCGCGCGAGCGTCGCCGCGGTCTCGGTGGTCGAGATCGTGCTCGGCGTTGCGCTGGCGCTCGGCGACGGGTTCGTGCGGGTCGCCGCGGCCGGCGCCGCGGTGGTGCTGCTCGCGGCGTTCACGGTCGTGGTCACGCGTGCGGTCGAGCGCGGGTCGGCGGAGGACTGCGGATGTTTCGGCCGGTGGGCCGATACGCCGGTGTCGGCGGCCCTCGTGCGCCGCAACGGCGTGTTCACGCTGGGCGCGCTCGTGATGGCGGGTGCCGCCTCCGCAGCCTCGGCCGCGGGCGTGCCCTCCGCTCTCGCGCTTCTCGTCGTCGCCCCGGTGGCGAGCGCGCTGACCCTCGGCGCGAGCGCGGCACTCGTGGTCGCGGGGTTCGTGGCCGCCCGCGCCGGCCGACGCGGGGGCCTGCCCTCGCCCGACATCCTGAACCACCGTCCGCCGCTGCTGCGCGAGGACGGGCTCGTCATCGACGTCGTGACCGAGGCCGTGCGCGGACGCGCGCAGCTGCTGCTGTTCACGCAGCCGCTCTGCGGCAAATGCGAGCGCGCGGCCGCCGTGCTCGACCGGCACCACGACGCGCTGGCCGGCTTCATGGACGCGCGCATCGTTTACGCGGTGGGACCGGGCCTCGACTGGAACGCCCCCGCCCGCCAGGCCGACGGCCCCCGCACGGGCGCCGCGCTCGACCTCGGCGGCGCGCTCGCGCAGGCGCTCGACATCGGCTCGCAGCGCCCCGTCGCCGTGCTCATCGCCACGAACGGCCACCCCGTGCTGCCCTACTCCGTGGGCGAGGAGGAGATCGAAGGACTGGTCGGCGCGCTCGTGGGCTCGCGGGCCTAGCGGGTCAATCGCCGAACGCCGCGAGACGCTTGCGCATCACGGCGACCGCGTCGGCGTTGTCGTCGATCAGCACGCTGTCGCGCCCGAGGGGCGCGGCCACCGCACCGAGCGTGCCACTGCCGGCGAACATGTCAAGCACCCTGTCACCCGGGCGCGACGAGGCCTGCACCATGCGGCGCAGCACCCCCTCGGGCTTCTGCGTCGGGTAGCCGGTCTTCTCGCGGCCGGTCGTCGGCACGATCGTGTGCCACCAGACGTCGGTGGGCATCTTTCCGCGCGCAGCCTTCTCGGCCGTCACCAGGCCCGGGGCCATGTAGGGCTCGCGGTCGACGGCATCGGAGTCGAAGAAGTACGCCGACGGGTTCTTGACGTACACGAGGATCGTCTCGTGCTTGGTGGGCCAGCGGCGCTTGGTCTTGGCGCCGTAGTCGTAGGCCCAGATCAGCTCGTTCAAGAAGTGGTCGCGACCGAAGAGCGCGTCGCACATGACCTTGGCGTAGTGCACCTCGCGGTAATCGAGGTGCAGGTAGAGCGTGCCGTCGTCGGCGAGCAGGCGCCAGGCCTCGACGAGCCGCGGCTCGAGGAAGCCCCAGTAGTCGTCGAACCGGTCGTCGTAGGTGCGCAGGTCGCCGCGCAGGCGCGCGTACTCCCGGCCGTGGAAGCCGCGCTGCACGACCGGCGGCGGGGGCGGCTCCTCTTCGGGGAAGTCGAGCATGTTGGGATCGTCGACGGATGCCGCCGACTCGGGCGCGACGTCGGGCTCCTCGGCATCCGGAGCCTCTTCAGCCGAGAGCTTGCGCGTCGCCGACTCGACCGCCTTGGAGCGCGTGCGACCGGTGTTGAACGGCGGGTCGAGGTAGACGAGGGCGAAGCTGCCGTCGGCAAAGCCCGGGGTCACCGCGAGATTGTCGGCGTGGTGGATCGCGACGCTGCCGGGGGCGGGGGCGTCGGGCAGAACGTCGGCGCTCACGGGACGCGCTGCAGCCACTGATCGGTGGAGAACTTGGAGGCGACCAGGGCCTCGGCCTCGGCGTACTCCTCGTCGGAGATGTGCCCCTCGGTCGCACCGTAGAGCGTGGTGAAGGTCTGGATGAAGCGGTCGATGACCTCGTCG
Organism: Microbacterium sp. che218; assembly: GCF_040436305.1. Classification (NCBI taxonomy): domain Bacteria; kingdom Bacillati; phylum Actinomycetota; class Actinomycetes; order Micrococcales; family Microbacteriaceae; genus Microbacterium; species Microbacterium sp. che218. Next base: position 2,671,130 of record NZ_AP031501.1, on the reverse strand, counting down.
CGCGGCAGACCGGTCTGGCTGCGCAGGGGGTCGACGCGCTTGGCGGCCGACACGGTGCCCTTGTCGCTGAGCTTCTCGCGGCCGATGCGCAGCACCTCGGTGAGCACCTGGCCGTCCATGTCGTAGCTCAGGGTCGCGTGGTGCAGCACCCCGCCGTTGGCGAGGCGCTTCTGCGCGGCGCCGCCGATCTTGCCGTGAGGACCGGCGATGTCGTTGAGCGGCTGGTAGACCGCGTCGATGCCGAGCGAGCGCAGGGCCTGCAGCACCCAGTCGTCGAGGAAGGCGTACGAATCGGCGAAGGTCATGCCCGCCACCAGCGACGCGGGGACGTACAGCGAGTAGGTCACGATCGAGTTGGCGGCCATGAGCATGGCGCCCCCGCCCGAGATGCGGCGCACCACGTCGAAGCCGTGCTTCGCCGCACCCTCGGGGTCGACCTCGTTGCGCAGCGACTGGAACGAGCCGATGACGACGGCGTTCTCGTTCCACTCCCACAGGCGCAGGGTCGGCTTGCGCAGCCCCGCGCCCACGCGCGCGGTGAGCACCTCGTCGAGCGCGAGGTTCATGCGGGGCGAGACGGGACCGTCGTGCACGACCTCCCACTCGAAGTCGCCCCAGCCGGGAGCCGTGACCAGGGCGCGGCGGATCGCGGTGGCGACCGACTCGGGGGTGAACCCGAGCAGCTGCGCCCCCTCGGGCAGCGCCGCGCGGATCGCCGCGGCAAGCGTGGGGACGTCGGACTCGACCGGCATGCCGTTGACGGCCGCATCGATGTCGTCGAGGGCGTCGTCGGGCTCGAGGAAGAAGTCACCCGCCAGGTGGAAGCCGTGGATGCGGCCCTCGCGCTCTTCGAGGTCGACGACGACCAGTTTTCCGCCGGGGACCTTGTACTCGCCGTGCATGCCTCCAGCCTACGACCGCACGGGCACGCGCCGATCGACGGCGGGCGTCGACTCGGCGGGCCCCACGACCGGGCGACGCGCATGCGGCCACCAGTTCGCACGACCGAGGAGCGTCATCAGCGCGGGAAGAAGGAGCCCTCGCACGAGGGTGACATCGAGGACCACCGCGGTCACCATGCCCACCCCGATCTCCTTCATCGCGACCAGCTCGCCGACGGCGAAGCCGACGAAGACGATGCAGATCGCCGCCGCGGCCAGCGTCACGACGGGGCCGGTGCGGGCGATGCCGCGACGCACGGCCTCGGCGCTCGCCGCGCGAGGGTCGGCGGTCAGGTCTCGCTCACGCCAGCCCTCGGTGATGCGCGACAGCAGGAACACCTCGTAATCCATCGTGAGCCCGAAGGCGAGGAGCCCGATCAGCAGGGGGGTGGTCACGTCCAGCGTGCCGCGGGGCTCGAAACCGAGCAAGGGGGCGCCCCAGCCCCAGCCGAAGACGGCGGTGAGCACTCCCAGGGTCGAGGCCATCGTGAGGGTCGCGAGCAGGAGCGCCTTCAGGGGGATGACGAGCGAGCGGGTGAGCGCGAAGAGCAGGGCGAAACTCGCCGCGGCGACGATCACCAGGGCCCACGGCAGGCGCGTCGCCAGGTGGTCGCGCGTGTCGATGAGAGAGGCGGCGGGCCCGGTGACTTCGAGGGGGACGGGGGCCGCGAGAGCGCGCACCTCCGCCACCAGTCTCTGCGCCGCGTCTCCCGTGGCGCTGTCTCCGGCGGGGGTGAAGGCGACCGCGGTGATCTCCGGCGGCAGCCCCTGCACCACGTCGGCGTCGGCGACGTCGGGGAGGGCCGCGATCCGGTCGAGGACTTCGGTGACGGCGGCATCCTGGATCGATCCGTCGAGCACGACCGTGACGGGCTCGATCCCGATCCCGGCGAAGCCCGTCGTCGTCGCCTCGTACGCGCGTCGTTCCTCGGCCGTCGCGGGAAGGGAGCGGACGTCGGAGTCGTCGAGCGCGAGGGATGCCACGGGAGCGGCGAGCAGCAGCATCACCACCGCGGTGATGATGGCGACGATCCCCGGTCGGCGCTGAGCCAGACGGGTCGACCGGGCCAGCAGCCCCTCGCGCGAGGCACGGCCTCCCCACGGGCGGGCCCACGTGCGCGCTCCGGCGGACGGCAGCGCGCGATGCAGGACCGACAGCGCGGCCGGTACGAGCGTCACGCCCGCGAGAGTGGCGACCACGACGACAACCGCTCCACCCAGCGCCATCCCCGACAGCAGGGGGTCGCCGAGGATCAGGATGCCGAGCAGGGCCACGGTCACGGCCAGACCCGACACGAGAACCGCGCGGCCGGCACCGGCGACGGCACGGGCGACGAGCTCGTCGAGGGGCGCGGTGGGATCGGCGGCGCGTTCCTCGCGGAGGCGCAGCACCACGAGGAGGCTGTAGTCGACGGCCAGGCCGAGGCCCAGGATCGTGACGACGTTCACCGCGAACTCGTTGACGTCGACGACGCGGGCGAGCAGACCCAGGATCGCGAGCGTCGGGGCGATCGCGGCGAGCGCGGCGACGACGGGCACGAGGGCGATGCGCAGCGAGCCGAGCGCGAAGGTGAGCAGCACGACGAGGACGAGGATCGCCACGCCCTCGCCGACCGCTGCGTCGGTGGTCGCCCGATCGACGAAGACCTCCTCCGCCAGGAGGGGGCCGCCGACGAGGACCTCGGGCGCGTCGATCGTGTGGAGGACATCGGAGACGGCGGATGCCGCGGCGACGGCCTCGTCGCCGGTGAGACCGAGCGCGAGTTCGACGACGACCAGGGACGAGCGTCCGTCGTCGCCGATGGCCCCGCCCGCGGTGTAGGCGTCGGTCGCCTCGGCGACCCCGGGGACGGCGCGGACCGCGGCCATGACGGCGGTCGCACTGTCGCGCAGCGTCGGGGAGAAGAAGTCCTCGCCGCGGATGACGGCGGTGACGATCTCGCCCTCGGGGTCGAGGGCCTCGAGGCGGTCGGCGGCGCGCAGGGACTCACTGCCGGCCGGGGCGTCGGCGACCGAGACGGTGCGGTCGAAGGCGTCGCCGGCGAAGACGCCGCCGACGACCACGAGCACGGCCCAGGCGAGGAGGACGAGAAGACGGTGCCGGCTCATACGGTGGCCGAGGGAGGAGAGCATGGGGACCTCTGGGACATGAGGGAGCGCCCCCGGCGACGAACGCGAGTCCGCCGCCGGGGGCGCCAGGGGGATCAGCCGCAGCTCTTGGCTGCGTACGAGGCTGTGGCCCCGCCGGTGCGACCGTCGCCGGTCGCGGTCACCGTCGCCTCGCCCGCGGGGACGGACGCGGCGCGGGTGGTGAAGGTGTGGAACACCGTTGCCCCGGGCTGGACGGCCGGGATGACCCGCTCGCCCCACGCCGTCGTGAGCGTCACGTCGACCGGCACCGTGTCGGTATTGGTCGCGCGGGCCGTCACCGACGCCTTCTTGGCCAGGCACTTGACCTCGGCCGAGGCGGTCACCGCGAGGGGCGCCGGCTCGTCGATGTCCTTGACGCGGACGTTGCGGTACGACACCGCCTCCCCACCGCCGTGGTTCTGCAAGCCGATGAAGCCCTGCGAGAGGTCGCGAGCGGGATCGGTGCTGGTGAAGTCGTTCACCAGCGTGCCGTTGAGGAAGATCTTGATGGTCTGCCCCTTCACGACGATCTCGTACGCGTTCCACTGACCGACGGGCTTGAGTGAGGCCTTCACCGCGTCGGCATCCGCACCCTGGAAGGTGTAGATCGCACCGGTGGTGCGATCGGCGGCGTCGGACGCGTCGATCTGGATCTCGTAGCCCTGGTTGACCGCGACCCACGGGTCGTTCTTCGGGTCGGGGAACCCGACGAAGACGCCGCCGTTGTGATCGGCGATGAGCTTCCAGTCCAGCTTGAGGCTGTACTCGTTCAACTCCTGCGCCTTGTGCCAGAGCAGGCCCATGCCGCCTTCGCCGCGGATGCTGCAGTCGTTCTGTCGACCGAAGCCGCCCGGTCCGGCCATGCGCCACCCGGCGTTCAGGCTCTCGAGCGTGCCGTCGAAGAGCGGGCGGTAGCTGTCTTCGACCTGCGCCGGGGCGCAGATGTCGGCGGTGCCGATCGACAGGACGTCGACGTTGATGTTGCCCTTGTTGCCGGACTCGTACTTCAGCGCGATGGTGTTCGCCCCGGCGACCAGCGGCATCTCGCGCGTGATCGTCGCCCAGGTCTTCCAGTCGCCGGTGGAGGCGAACTCCCACTTCCCCAGGTTCTGGCCGTTGACGTAGAGGTTCACGTCCTTGGAGCCGGGTGCGGGGTTCGGGCCGTTGGAATAGCGCACGGAGACCGGAACGGTGCCCGCGGTCTCGGCGTCCACCGTGAACTCGAACGCGGATCCCGCCTGCCACATGCCGCCGGCGAAACCGGCCCCGGAGTAGCCGCTGTGCTCGGTGTCGAACTTGGCGCCACCGATCAGGCGGGCCTCCTCGGCCTCGTACCAGCCCTGGTCGGCCGGCGAGACGTAGCCCGGCAGCGAGTTCAGCGTGTACCAGGCCTCGGTGCTCCACAGCTTGTCGCCGCTGGATGCGGCGAAGGGCTGCGGCGAGCGCAGGTGGACGACGCGGCCCTGCTTGAGACCGTCGAACGAGACCGTGACCGTCTTGCGATCGGCGGATGCCGTCGCGTCGGTGAGCGAGAGGATCTCCTCGTCGACCTTGGGGCCGCCATAGGTGGAGGTGGGCAGGTAGCGCCACTGCTCGGCGCGGTACGCCGAGGCGAGGTTCGCCACCGTCTCGTCGGACAGGGGTTGGGTGTACTCGATCTCGAATCCGCCCTCGACGACCTTCATGGATTTCATGTCGAAGGCGTTCTGCGTGGTGTTCGGAACGAGCTTCTGCAGGCCGTAGGTGAGCTTGCCCGCCTCGCCCCAGTTGCCGCCCTCTCCGGTGCCGCCGATGTACAGCGACTTGTCGGGGCCTTCGATGACGCGGTTGACGCCGACCTCGAAGCCCGCGGAGTGGCGGAAGACCGCGCCCTGGAACTCGCCGTCGACCTTCTCGAGGAAGGCGCGCTGGAGGCCGCCGTAGGTGACGTCGCCGAACATCATCTGCCCCGCGAAGGGACCGTCCTTCAGCATGATGGGCGTGCTCGGCGAGTTGCCGATCTCGTTCTGCGGGATCCACACGACGGGAGGGGTGACGGGGTTCTGATCGAACGGGCCCGCGGGGTTCGTGTAGTGGTTGAAGAAGCGGTCCTGTTTGACGTTGACGAGCTTGTTCGCGGGCAGCCAGGCACCCTGGTTGTCCATCGCGAAGAGTTCGTTCTCGGGACCGAAGGCCACGCCGTTGGGGGTGCGCAGACCGCCGGCGACGTAGCTGATCGCCCCGGTGGTGCGGTCGATCTTGACCGACGTACCGCGGTTCTTCGCCGGCTGCGGGTTGGTGGTGGCCCCGCCGTTGTCGATCGCGACCGAGAGGTTGACGTAGAAGTTCTTCTCGTCGTGGATCAGGCCGAAGGCGAACTCGTGGAAGTTGTTGCCCGAGGGGTACTCGGCGACCTTGCGCTTCGTCTCGTACGAGCCGTCGCCGTTCGTGTCACTGAGCTCGGTGAGCTGGTAGCGCTCCGAGACGTAGATCTTGTCGTCGATGACGTCGATGCCCATCGGGTTGAGAAGACCACCGGCCGCCTCGACGACGGTGACGTCCTCGGGTCCGTCGGCTGCCTGGGCACCCTTCAGGACGAAGACCTTGCCGGGGGTCGAGGTGTCCCATCCGCCGGAGTTGACCGAGCCGGTGGTCAGCACGGCGAGATCGCCGTTGCCGAGGAAGGCCAGACCCGAGACCTTCGGCGTGAAGCCTTCGGGGCGCAGGTTCACCAGCGTGTAGTTCGGGTTCACGGCATCCAGGCGCAGACCGTCTCCGGCGGAGTCGCTGCTGCCCTCGCAGTACTTCGTGCCGGGGGCGGTGACGCGCACGACACCCGCCTCGGTGCTGAGCACGCTGTCGGGAATGACGGTGAAGCTCGAGGAGCCGGGGACCTTCCATTCGACGGTGAGCTGCTGGCCGTTGGTGGCCTCGAACATCTCGACGAAAAGGTCGTGGACTCCCACGTCGAGGGTGACGGTGCCCTCGACGGATTCCGCTCCGTGGAGACCGTCGTTGTCGATCAGCTGCGTGCCGTCGAGGGTGAGGCGCGAACCGTCGTCGCTCGTCAGGCGGAAGGCGTACTGGCCCGGCGTGCTGACGGTGAGGTTGGCCAGGGCGTGCGTGATGAAATTGTCGCCCGCACCGAACTGCTCGTCGGTGCGCCAGTCGATCGTCGACATGAGCTTGTCGACGTTCGGGGTCTGTCCCGACTTGAGCGTGCAGAGCTCGGTGAGGGGCGGGGTGGAGTAGGTGCGAAGCGTCACACCCGGTTCTTGCTTGGGCAGGTCCACCGGGGTGTTGACGGCGGGGGCGACGGCGGCACTGGCGGGCAGGATCGCTCCTGTGGCCACGAGTGCTCCGCCCAGGAGACCGGCCGCGAGAGTCCTCGCGACACGGGTGCTGCGCCGGCGGGGGCCGGACAAGACAGCGGGTACGGGCATCATTGCTCCTTCGGATCAGCGGCGCGGGCGGCGTCGACCGCTCGGTTCGCGCAAGTCGCCCTCGACCGTGGTCACTGTAGAAGTCTTTTGTCGATACGTCTACAAAACATGACTAATTTGCGTTAAGAACTGCTTGGATGAGGGGGCGTCACCCCTCTTGCAATCTCGTTGCGCGTCGCAATCCGCGGAAGACAAGCCGGTCAAGACGCACAAATCGCGAGAAAATCAAGCCATCGGAGATCAGTCACCTTTTGCTTGACGCCTCTCCGAAGTCACACTACTGTCGCAACGAACCCGCAGAACCGACCCGTGACAGCGCCGCCACGAGGCTCCCCCGAGTCCGCCGCGCCCGCCCGAAACGACGGCATCCCTCGTTCGCCGATCGGCGCCTCGCCGGTCGTCCCGACCACCCGCCGGCGCCCGCCGACGACTCCACCGGCCCACGGTGGAAGAACGGAGCACCCATGTCCCTCACCTCCCGTCGCGGCCTGTCGGCCCGCATCGGTTTCGCCACCCTCGGGGTCGGCATCCTCGCCGCCGCGGGCAGCGGCACCGCCTTCGCCGCCGACGAGGACAGCGTCGACGTGCAGGTCGAGATCGCCCCCGCGGCGGAGCCCGGCGTGCTCGCCCTCACCGTCGCGGACGATGCGACCACGCTGACCGAAGGCGAGGCGTCGGGCACCGACCGCACCTTCGCGGGCACCCTGCCGACGGTCACCGTCACCGACACCCGCCTCGCCGAGAACGTCGACCCGGAATCGTTCTGGTACGTCATGGGAGCGATCAGCGACTTCACCGGCAGCGCTGGCCAGCCGGCGATCTCTTCGGCGGACAGCTTCGGCTGGTACCCCGACATCGTCTCGGGCAACCCCGCAGGCGGATCGCAGGTGGTCGCCCCCGGAGACGACGTCGACCCCGGCACAGGCGGCTTCGTCGACGCCGAGCTCCTCGCCAACGTCGACAGCGCCGCGGACGCCGCCGGCGGTTCGTACTCCGCCACCGCCGACCTGCTGCTGAAAACGCCGGCCACCGTGGAACCCGGCGCGTACTCGGCCACGATCACCCTGACCCTGCTCGAGGGGTGAGCACAGAGATGAGGGTGACGCGCGCGCGCGGAGCGTTCGCCGGCATGGCGGGTGTTTTCGTGGCCGCGATCGCCCTCGCGGCGGCACCGCCCGCCCTGGCCGACGACGCCACGGACTCCGCGGTCACCTGGTCGGTCACCCCGGCCTCGGCCACGGGGCCGGACGGCCGCCGCGTGATGCAGGTCGAGCTCGACCCGGGTCAACGCGTCACCGAGCACCTCGCCGTGAAGAACTACAGCGAGCGCGAGGCGACCTTCGCCTTGAGCGCCGCAGACGGCTATTACACCGAGACGGGGCGCTTCACGATGCTCCCGGCCGACCGCACCTCGACCGACGCCGGTACCTGGATCACGGTCGAACCGACGGTCACGCTCGCGCCGAACGAGACGCGGGTGGTGTCGTTCGAGATCGCCGTGCCGCAGAACGCCACCCCCGGTGACCACGCGGCCGGGGTCTCGGCATCCGTTCGGTCCACCTCCACGGGAGGGGACGGAACGAGGGTGGGCGTCGACAGTCGCGTCGGCTTCCGCGTGTCGGCCCGGGTGACGGGGCGGCTCGCCCCGTCGGTGGGCGTCGGCGAGGTCCGTGCGGAATACACGCCGTCGTGGAACCTCTTCGCGCCGGGGTCGATCACCTACGCCTACACAGCGGAGAACACCGGGAACACCGCCCTCGTCGTGAGCGACGCGGTGGAGGCGAGCACGACGGAGCGCGGAGTCCTGCTGCCCGGAGAATCCCGGGACGTGCGCTCCGCGGCACAGCCCGCGTGGCCGCTCTTCGTGTTGATGAAGGACGTGAGGGTGGATGCCGCGGTGCCCGACTCGACGCTCACCGCGGACCCCGTGACGCGCAGCGTGACGGTGTGGGCGGTTCCCTGGGTGCACCTCGCCGCCGCCGTCGGCATCGCCCTCATCGTCGCGGCCGTCGTGTCCGGGCGCCGTCGTTCCCGCCGGCGCGTCGACGATCTCGTCGAGCGCGCCCGCGAAGAGGGCCGGCGCGAGGCGGTGGAGGCCGCATGAGCGCCGACGACGGCGTGGGTCTCACCGTCGAGATCACTCCCCTGCCGACCGCCACCTGCGCCGTCGACTGCTCCCCGCCGCCCGGCGTCGGCCCCGGATCCCCCGGCGGCGACCTGCCCGTCACCGGAGGCGGGATCGCCTCCGCCCTCCTGGCCGTCGCGTTGGTGGTAGCGGGACTCACGGCGACGGTGTGGGCGCGGTGGCGTCGACCGGCAGCGGACCGGAGCTGACCGCTCTCCCGTCGATACCGCCGCTCGCCTGATCGAGCGAGCGGCGGTGGCGGCGCTCGACCGCCTGACCCGCATAGGAGGCGGCGACGATCAGCGCGGCGCCGGCGAGTCCCGGGAGACCGACGGCTTCACCCCCGATCGCCACGCCCACGGCCAGAGCCCAGACCGGCTCGGTGCCCATCAAGATGCTCGCGCGCGTCGCCGAGGTGCGCCGCACCGCCCAGAGCTGAACCACGAAGGCGAACACCGAGCACAGCAGGCCGAGGAAGATCACGTCGACCCAGCCGGATGCCGAGAGCCCCGCCACCGCGGGCGGAAGATCGGCCCCGGCCACGGCCGTCGACGCGAGAGCGCACACGGCGAGCTGCACGAACACGACCCCGAGGGTGCTGTCCTCTCGCCCGCGGGTGAGGCGCCCGCTCGCGGTGACGTGCACGGCGCGGACGACCGCCGCGGCGATGACGAGGGCATCACCGGGGTTGGGGGCCCTCAGACCCCCGCCCGAGACGAGCAGGGCGACCCCGGCGACCGCGGCCACGGCCGCGATGAAGTACGACCGCGGCAGCCATGAGCGCGACGCGAGGCTCTCCAGCACCGGGGTGAAGACGAGGGCGAGACTGATGAGCAGGCCCGCGTTGGTCGCCGAGGTCAGGTGCACGCCCGCGGTCTCGAGCCCGATCACCGCCGCTTGCGAGCAGCCGAGGAGCGCGGCGATCACGAGACCGCGGCCGCGCGGCATCCGCTCCCTGCGCAGGAGGCACAGGATGCCGAGGGCGATCGCGGCGATGAGGAAGCGCAGGGCCACGCCGGGGGCGATCCCCGTCTCGGCGACCAGTTCTTTCGCGGCGAGAAAGCTCGCCCCCCACACCGCGGCGACGGCGATGAGGAGGATGTCGACGAGGAGTTCGGGAGCGCGGCGGGTCACTCTTCCACGATCATCCGCGACGACCCGGAAGAGCAAGAGGCATGCTCTTCACGATCACGTAAGTTATGACTTATGGATCCCGCTCACCTGCGCGTATTGCGCGAACTCCGCGATCGGGGGAGTGTGGCGGCCGTCGCGGCGGCGCAACATGTCTCGGCCTCCGCGGTGTCGCAGCAGCTGGCCGCTCTCCAGGCCCACGTCCCCGTTCCCCTCACCCGTCGCCGCGGGCGGGCACTCGCGCTCACGCCGGCCGGCGAAGCCCTCGCCGCGGCGGGAACGCGGGTCGACGAGGCCCTCGTCGGCGCACGCGAGGCCGTCGGCGCTTTCCTCGACGCGAGTGACCGCCCCGTGCGCGTCTCGGCCTTCCACAGCGCCGCCCTCACGCTCTTCGGGCCCCTCTTGCGCGAACTCGACGGCTCGGTGCCCCTGCGCTTCACCGACGCCGACGTCGCGCACCGCGACTTCCCCGGGCTGACCGCCGACCACGACCTCGTCATCGCCCACCGCCTCGCCCACGACGAGCCGTGGCCGGCGGACCGCGTGGTGACGGTGCCGCTGCTCGAAGAGCCTCTCGACATCGCGCTCCCCGCGGACCACCCGCTCGCTCGACGCGCCGAGCTGCGCGCGTCCGACCTCGTCGACGAGAGATGGGTGTCGGTGCACGTCGGCTTCCCCCTCGCCGGGGTCCTCGATCACCTGTCGGCGCACGTCGGGAGCTCTCTCGACGTCGCCCATCGCATCAACGAGTTCTCGGTGGCGGCCGAGATCGTGCGCGCGGGCGCGGCGGTCGCCGTCCTGCCCCGGACCACGACGGCCCCGCTCGCGGTCGACGGGCTCGTCCTCCGCCCCCTCGCCGATCTCGCCATGGTGCGCCACGTCGACGCACTGGCCCGCCCCGATGCCCTCGCCTACGCGGCGGTACGGCGCGTGTCGTCGGCGTTGCGGTCGGTGTCGGCTCGGGCGACCGAGGGTTCCTCGGACCCCGGCTCGGTCTGACGAGCGGCGACGGGGGTGGGGGCGTCGACGTCCGCCGGAGCGGCGCGCGGCGCGACGGGCGGCTCCGGATCGGCGAGCAGTGCCTCCCTGATGATGCGGCGCGGGTCGTACTGGCGCGGGTCGAGTCGCTGCCAGTCGACATCGGCGACCTCGGGGCCGAGCTCGTCGCGCACGCGCTCCTGGGCGGTCTTCGCGAGGCCGCGCACGCGGAGGAGGGCATGCCGCAGCGATTCCGCCGCGGCGGGAAGTCGCTCCGGACCGATGATGAGCGCCGCGAGGACGCCGATGAGGATCATCTTCTCGATGGTGAGGCCGAAGAACACGGGCTCCTCCTGCGCTCAGGTGCAGCGGGGGCCGACCATCGGAACGCGGCGGGTCAGCGGGTCGGGGGCGGGTCGGCGATGACCGCCGAGACGCGTGCGTCGGGAACGGCCGGCGCGGCCGATTCCGCGAGCGTCGCCGTGTCGTCGTCCTTCATGGCCTTCAGCTCGCCCTTGAACAGCCGGGCCGACTTGCCCACGCTCTGAGCCAGCGCCGGCAGTTTCGCGGCCCCGAAGAGGAGCACGACCACCGCCAGGACGATCAGCAGATGCCATCCGGTCAGTCCATGGAGCACGAGGCCTCCTCGGCCATGTCGGCGCCTTCGCCGACGGTGGGGATCGGCGCGGAACGCACCGTGCGGCGATGGTAGCCCGCGACGAACCAAAACCACAAGGTCCACGTCGAGCGCACCTTTGTCGTGCGGTTGTTACGCAACTTTTGATTGACCTATGGAAAAACGTCCGTCAGGATGACGACGAGCGACGTCCCCCACAATCGGACACCTCATCCCCCCGAGGCTCGCCCCACGAACCGCCCCTGAGAGGCGGTGATCGGCGACCCCTCCCACTCGACGAAGAGTAAGGAGCACACACGGCGCGTGGCTGACCGCCACCGCACGAAGAGCCCGGGCCGTCACGATCAGTCGTTGAGACCGACTGTGTGACGACCCGGTGAAAACAACTCGAACGCATTCACAGGAGCTGTTTCACGATGAACTCTACTTCTCGGCATCCGGTCGTCCGGTCCCGGTTGACGGCGGTCCTCGCGGCCACCGCGCTGGGCCTGGGCGCCATCGCCGCCGCACCCGTCCCCGCCTTCGCGCATGAGGGGCACGACCACGGCACCACAGACCCCGGGGGCGACCACGGCGACCCCACCGACCCCGGCACCCCCGACCCCGGCGACACCGGCGAAGACGGCGGCGCGCTCGACTGGAGCAATTACGAGCGGGTGCTGCTCACCAAGGATGTGGGCGAGCCCATCGACCTCGCCGTCCTCCCCGACAAGCGCGTTTTGCACACCGCCCGCAATGGCGACGTGCGCCTGACCGATCCCGCGACCGGCGTCACGCGCGTCACCAACACACTCGACGTCTACGCCAACTCCGAGGACGGCCTGCAGACGGTCGCCCTCGACCCGGACTTCGCCGAGAACAACTGGGTCTACCTCGTGTACTCCCCGCGCGATGCGGACGGCGACGGCGTGGCCGACACCCCGGCGGGGAACTCCCCCAACACCCTCCCCGCGGGAGCCGACGAGTCCTACTGGGACCAGTGGGTCGGCGTGAACCGCCTCGCCCGCTTCCAATGGAACGGCGATGCCCTCGACCTCGCGAGCGAGCAGGTCGTCCTCGACGTCGAGGTCCAGCGCGGCCAGTGCTGCCACGTCGGTGCCGACATCGGCTTCGACGGCGACGGAAACCTCTACCTGAGCACGGGCGACAACACCCCGGCATCCACCCCGGGAGCCAACGGCTTCGCGCCCAACAACGATGCCCCGGGCTACAACCCCGGCTTCGACTCGCGCCGCGGCGCCGGCAACACCAACGATCTGCGCGGCAAGATCCTGCGCATCCACGTCGAGGACGACGGCACGTACACGATCCCCGACGGCAACCTCTTCGCTCCGGGGACCGAGCTCACCCGCCCCGAGATCTTCGTGATGGGCGTGCGCAACCCGTTCCGCATCGAGGTGGACATCGAGACCAACTCCCTCTCGTGGGGCGATTACGGCCCCGACGCGACGAAGGCCGTCGCCGAGACCGCGGGTCGCGGACCCATGGGTCTGGTGGAGTGGAACGCGATCAGCCTCGACGAACCGCAGAACGCCGGCTGGCCCTACGTGCACGCCGACAACCGGGCGTACAACGACTGGGACTTCGCCACGGCGACGCCGGGGGCCTTCTTCGACCCGCAGAACCTCAAGAACGAGTCGCGGTGGAACACCGGTCTCACCGACCTTCCCCCCGCGCAGCCCGCGACCCTCTGGTATGGCGACAACCCCGGCGACCAGCCGTGGGACGAACTGGTGAACTTCGGGGCCGGCAACGGCCAGGGCCCCATGGGCGGACCCGTCTACCACTACGACGAGACCAACCCCTCGCCCACGAAGCTCCCGCAGCACTGGGATCGCAAGGCCTTCATGGGCGAATTCTCGCAGGACTACGTCGCCGCGTTCACGCTCGACTGGAACGCCTTCGAGGTCACCGACATCGAGGACTTCCTGCCGAACGCGGCGCTGAGCACCCTCGGCCAGCCGCCGCACGACAACCCCATGGACATGGAGATCGGGCCCGACGGCTCGATGTACGTGCTCGACTACGGTGACGGCTTCTTCCGCGCGAACCCCGATGCCGGTCTTTACCGCATCGACTACGTCGCCGGGAACAAGTCGCCCCAGGCGCGTTTCACCGCGACTCCCACCTCGTCGTCGCAGGCTCCCCTGACCGTCGAGTTCGACGCGTCGACCTCGACCGACCCCGACGGAGACGCCCTCACCTACGAGTGGGACTTCGACGGCGACGGCTCCTACGATGCGACCGGCGCGACCACGTCGTACACCTACACCGAGCTGGGCAACTACAGCGCCCGTCTGCGCGTGTCCGACCCGGGCGGACGCTTCGGTCTGACCTCGCGCACGATCTCGGTCGGCAACCAGGCGCCCGAGGTGACCGTCGCCTTCCCCGGCGACGGCGCGTTCTTCGACTGGGGTCAGGCAATCCCGTTCCAGGTCACGACGACGGATGCCGAGGACGGCGACGCCACGGAATGCTCGCGGGTCAGCTGGACCTACGGTCTGGGCCACGACGAGCACGCCCACCCCGAGGTCTCGGGCACGGGGTGCACGGGTGTCTTCCGCACCGACCCGAACTCGCCCGAGCACGGCCCCGGTGCCCTGCTCTACGGCGCGGTCGTGGTCACCTACACCGACGCGGGCGCCAACGGACTGCCGGCGGCCACGGGTGAGGCGACCGTTCGCCTGAACCCGAAGCTGCAGCAGGCCGAGCACGCGATCCGTCGCGAGGGCGTCACCGTCTACGCCGACGCCGACGCCTCGGGCGGCAACGCCATCCGCGGCCTGGGAGCGGGCGACCACCTCGCCTTCGACCCGGTGAACTTCGCCGGGATCGACGGGGCCGTGGTCCGCGCCAGCGGCGCGGGCGAGGTCGAGCTGCGGTGGGGAGCGGCCGACGCCGAGCCCTTCGCGACCGCCACCATCCCCGCGGGCGCCGGCTGGCAGGATGTCGAGATCCCGTTCGAGGCCCCCGAGGGCACCGGAGCGCTCTACGTCACCTCGGCCGACGAGCTGGCCGTCGACGCGCTGACCATGGTCGGCGACGGCGTCGGAGACGTCATGCCCCCCACCGTCGCGCACACGCTGGCCCCCGCCACCCCGACGGGCGTCGGCGGCGTGTTCAACGAGCCGGTCCGCTTCTCGGTGCAGGCCGCCGACAACGGCACGCTCGCGAGCGTCCAGTACTCGCGTGACAACGGCGCGACCTGGGCGAACCTGGCGGCAAACCAGCAGTACGGGGTGACGTTCGATCAGGACGGCGCCTACGACATCCGCTACCGCGCCACCGACACCGGTGGCAACGTGTCGGAGCTCGGTTCGGTGTCGTTCACGATCGACCTCGACGCTCCGAACGAGCCGACGGTCGACACCCGCACGCTCGTCTCGCTCGGCTCCCCGCGCGTCACCTACGGCGCCCCGGGCGACGTGACGGTGTCGGTGCGCGGAGAGGGCGGCGCCCCCACGGGGGAGGTCGTGCTCACGGTCGGCGACACCGAGCTCGGTCGCGCGACCCTGGACGCCGACGGCAACGCCGTCGTCGCCCTCCCGGCGGACCTCCCGGTCGGCACGCACACCCTGCGGGCCACCTACGGAGCCGACGAGACCTTCAAGGGGTCGGCCGGCATCGGTCGCCTCACGGTCTCGCAGGCGAAGTCGACGACCTCGGTCGCCGTCTCGCCGACGCCGGTCAAGCCCGCCGTGGCGGCCACCGCCACGGTCCAGGTGGCTTCGTCGACGGGCATCGTCACGACCGGTGACGCCACGGTGACGATCCGTCGCAACAACGCGATCGTCGCCACCGTCACCGGCACGCTCGGCGCCGACGGCACCGTCCAGGTGACCCTGCCCAAGCTCAGCATGGAGGGCACCTACCAGGTGCAGGCGTCGTACACCGGTTCGACCGGGATCGCGAAGAGCAGCGGCAGCACAAGCCTGATCGTCAAGAAGTAACACCCGGTGGGGGTCGCGCATCGCGGCCCCCACCACCCTCACGGTCGTCCCCGGCCCCGGGGCGGACCCACCTCGAAGGAGAGTCATGAGTCACCACCACGACCACGCGCACCCCACGGTGCCCGATCGGCCCATGAGCCGGCGCACCCTGCTCAAGGCCCTGGCAGCATCATCCGTCGCCATCGGCATCGGCGCCGCCGCCATGCCCACCGCCGCCTCGGCGTCCACCGCCTTCGGCGCCCGCGCCGCGGCGGCCGCTCCCCCGGTCAGCGCCGGGAAGCGTCTCGTCCCCGTCAACCGCATCGGCATCCAGCTCTTCACCGTCCGCGACAAGGTCAGCTCGCTGGGCTTCCGTGCGGTGTTCGAAGAGCTGGCCCGTATCGGCTACTCCGAGATCGAGTTCGCGGGGTACACCCAGGGCTCGGTCGGTGCCATCACGCCGCAGGAGATCCGCCAGCTGCTCGACGACAACGGTCTGCGCGCGACCGGCGCGCACGTCAACCTCACCCCGGCCAACATCGACCAGCAGCTCGAGATCGCACATGTGCTGGGCATGCCGCACCTGGGCCAGGGTGGGCCCATCGCGGGAGGCTACGGCGGACCGCTCGCCAAGGACCCATGGATGCAGGCCATCGGCACGTGGAACCAGATGGGCGAGAAGGGTCGGGCCGCGGGCATCAAGCTCTACCTGCACAATCACGCGCAGGAATGGGGCTTCACGACCGACACCAAGGAGCGCGTGTACGACCTGTACTGGGACAACCTCAACCCCGAGACGGTCTTCTTCGAGATGGACGTCTACTGGGCGCACGTCGGCAAGTTCCTCTACCCCGGGTTCGAGCCGATCGACTACGTCAAGCGCGACCCTCGACGGTTCCCGATCCTGCACCTCAAGGACGGCAAGCTCAACCCGAACAGCGCCAACGGCTACGACATCGTCGAGTTCGGCGCGGGGAACATCGATTACACGGCGTTCCTGTCGCAGCTGCGCGACCGCGGTCAGCGCTTCGGCATGTTCGAGCAGGACAACGCCTCCTCGGTGCCGGTGAACCCCGGGAACTCGCTCGCGAACGCCGACCGCAGCTACGACAACATCGCAGCCCTGCGCGGCTGAGCGACGAGGAAGAACTGATGAACAGAATCACGAAACTGACCACCGTCGGACTCCTCGTCGTCGGAGGTAGCGTGGTCGCCGTCCCCGCGTACGCGGCCGATCTCACCTGCACCGACGACCTCGGCAGCCAGGCCGTCTCGGGCAACCTCGTCGTCCCGGGAGGCGCGGACTGCGTCCTCGGCGGCGCGACCGTCGAGGGCGATATCGTCGTCGAGGCCGGCGGATGGCTGGATGCCACCTCGGTCACGGTCACCGGAGACGTCATCGCCACCGACGCGTACGGCGTCTCCCTCGACGGCACGAGCGTGGCCGGCGACGTCAGCGCGTACTCCGCCGACACCACCGTTGGCTTCCTCTACGTCAACGACCTGAAGGTCGGCGGCTCGGTGGAAGCCGGCGGCATCGACGTGGAGGTCGTCGACAGTGCGATCTCGGGCTCGCTGCTGACACAGCAGGCCACCTACGTCGACGTCGTGCGCTCGTCGGTCGGTGCCGACGTGTCGATCGACGGCTCGAACTGGGGCGTGTCGATGACCGGCGCCGTCGTCAAGGGCGACGTCACGGTGAGTGGCAGCTCGCGCGACGTGCTGATCGGTGCGACGGCCGACGGCGGCTCCGACGCGTTCGCCAACTCGATCGGCGGGGGCCTCTCGCTCACCGGGAACACCGCGAACCTGCGTGTGGCGAACACCACCGTGTACGGCGCTCTCGCGCTCGACGGGAACTCTCCGGCGGCGGCGTTCGGAGCGGGAGTGCGCGCTGGCTCGACCACCGGCGACTACACGGGTGAGGCTCCGACCGCCCCTCCCGCGGGCGACCAGTCGATCGCGGTCACCGTCCCCGGCCAGGGTTCGGGCGAGCTCACATGGTCGATCGAGGGCACCTCGCGCCTCGTCGACCTCGGGGTGGCGACCGAGAACCTCGACCACTACGCAGCGGCGGGCGAGATCGTACCGATCCGCGTGCAGGACACCCGAGCCGGAAACCCCGGGTGGTCTCTGACCGCGCAGGTGTCGAACTTCGCCGCCGACGGCCAGGAGGTGTCCAGCAAGTATCTCGGTTGGACGCCCGAGGTCCTCGAGACGCAGGGCGGCGCCGTCGCCGGGGCTCCCGTGCCCTCGGGCTTCGACAGCGGCCAGGGCCTCTCGGTCGCCCGCACCCTCGCGCAGGCGAACGACGGCCATGAGCGAGGCAGCTCGCTCGTGGGCGCCGACCTGGATCTCAAGCTCCCGCTCGAGACCCCCCGCGGCACCTACACCGCGACCGTGACGCTGACCGCCCTCAGCTGACCCCCACCCCGTCGGGGCCGCGCCCCTCGAGCGCGCGGCCCCGGCGGGACCCCCTCTACACGAAAGCCACGCCATGTCCCAGGCGAAGACCACTCCCCGTCCGCTCCGATTGCTCCTGTCGTTCATCACCGGCCTCGCTCTGATGCTGGGGAGCCCGCTCGCCGCCTCCGCGGCCGCCGCCCCCTCCCCCGACACCACGGTCACGTGGAGCGTCAAGCCCGCCGACACCGCGCAAGGGCGCGACCGGCCCAACTACGCCTACGACCTGATGCCCGGCGGCACGGTCGGCGACGCCCTGTACGTCGCCAACCGCAGCCCCCAGCCGATCACCCTGCGCGTCTACGCCGCCGACGGCTTCCTCACCGACGACGGAGCGCTCGACATCCTCGCCGGCGGCGTGGAGTCCACCGACCTCGGCAGCTGGGTCTCGATCGCGTCTCCCGAGCTCACCCTCGACAGCGGCGCGAGCGCCGAGGTCCCCTTCACCGTCGCCGTGCCCGCCGACGCCGCCCCGGGCGATTACGCGGCCGGCATCGTGGCGTCCATGCTCGTGACCGCCGACAACGGCACCATCACGGAGCGCCGTCTGGGCTCTCGTGTGCACCTCCGCGTGCAGGGCGAGCTCGCGCCCGCCCTCGCGATCAGCGACGTCGTCGTCGACTACCACGGCACCGCTAACCCCGCCGAGACGGGATCCGCGACGGTGGGCTACACCCTCACCAACACCGGCAACACGCGCCTCGACCCGGACGCCGAGGTCGCCCTCGGCGGGCCCTTCGGCTGGGCGCGCGTGACCGCGACCGACGACGCCCCCGAGCTGCTCCCCGGGAGCTCGCTGGAGCGCACGGTCGAGGTCGCGGGCATCGTCCCCCTCGTGCTGCTGTCGGCGGATGTCACGGCCACCTCGCAGGTCGTCTCGCGCACGCTGGCCGGCGCAGAGCCGTCGACCCTCGACCCCCTCGTCTCGAAGGGCACGGCCACCACGGCCGCCGTGCCGTGGACGGCACTCGCGATCCTCGCCGTGATCGCCCTGCTCGTGGCCTGGCGCATCGTCGCCGCCCGCCGCCGTCGAGCCGCACACGCCCGGGAGATCGCCGCCGCCGTGGCCGCCGCGCGAGCGGATACCGAGGGCCCGGATGCCGCGTGGCCGGATGCCGCATCGGGGGCGCCCGCCGAGCGCGAGCCCGTGGCCGCCGGTGTCGCGTCCGACGCCGAGGCCGCCGCCGAAGCTCCCGCCCCCGCCTCGTCCCGCGCCTCCCGCCGGTCGCCCTGAGACCCGCTCGCGGCGTGGAGAGGGACACTCCGCGCCGCGAGCGATCGACGACGCCCGCCGTGCTCACGCACGGCGGGCGTTCTTCGTGCCGTCGGTCGGGCGCGCTGGCCCCGGCCCGGGCCCCGGCCCGCCCCGCCTCGTCCACATCGCAGGAACATCGCCCCGGTCGGGGCGTCTTCGCCCGGCAGGAGGCGCGCCTCCCGCAGATGTCCTGCGTCATGCCACGGGAGGGACGGGCGACGCAGCAGGCACCGCCCCTCTGGGCGGGGGGATCGCGGCATGCCGGGGTCCCGGCATCCGGAATCGGTGTGTCAGGCGAAGGATCCGCCGTCGTCCGCACCGGACCGGCTGACCAGCCGCCCGCCGGGCCGGGAACCCCCGCTCGGGCGCACAGCTCCTGCACATCGCGCGACCCTGACCTCCGGGGACGTACAACCCGCCCATCCGCAGGAGTTGGGCACGCGTCACCGCCGTGGCGTGGCGTGGCGCAGCGGTCAGCCGCCCGGCGGGAACTCCCGGTCGGATCCACGACTCCTGCACATCGCGCTGCCGTGGCCGCCAGGGGCGCAGAGCCCGCCCATCTGCCGGAGGTGTGCACGCGCGATGTACCTCCGGCCTCCCGGGCCGAAGCGGGTCAGGCGCGGAGGAAGGCGGCGTTCAGCGACTCGGGGGCGAGGGCGTGCTCGACAGCGAGCATGCTCGCGCCGATCACGGCGGCCTTCTCGGCGGCGACGGACTGCACGATCGAGAGGTACTCGGTGGCCAGCGGCGTGGAGCGCGTGTAGACGACCTCGCGGACGCCCGCGATGAGGTGCTCGCCCACGCGGGCCATGGACCCGCCGATCGCGATCACCGAGGGGTTCATCAGGCTCACGCAGGTGGTGAGCACCTCGCCGATGTCGCGACCCGCCTGGCGCACGGCCTGGATCGCATCGATGTTGCCGCGCTTGACGAGGTCGACCACGTCGGAGCCGGTGTGCGCATCGATCCCCTGCGCGCGCAAAGCGCGGGCGATCGCGGGACCGGATGCCAAGGCCTCGAGGCACCCGCGATTGCCGCACTGGCAGGGGATGTCGGCTCCGCGCGCGACCTGCACGTGACCGATGTCGCCGGCGATGCCCTGGGCCCCGCGCTGCAGATGACCGTCGGAGATGATGCCGGTGCCGATGCCGGTGGCGACCTTGACGAACATGAAGTGGTCGACGGCGGGCCAGGCGATGCTGCGTTCACCGAGCGCCATGATGTTGACGTCGTTGTCGACGAGGACGGGAACCGGCATGTGCTGATAGATCCAGCCGGGGATGTCGAAACGATCCCAGCCGGGCATGATCGGGGGGTTCACCGGCTGACCGGTGGAGTGCTCGACGGGACCGGGGACGCCGATGCCCATGGCGGCCACGTCGGAGGGGGAACGACCCGACTCGGAGAGCAGCGACGTCGCGGTCTCGACGAGCCAGGTGAGCACGGGCTCGGGGCCCGTGGCGATGTCGATGTCGCCGGTGCGTTCGCTCAGCACCTTGCCGGTGAGGTCGGCGATCGCGACGGTCGCGTGCGAAGCACCGAGATCGACGGCGATGACGACCTTGGCCGCGGGATTGATCGCGAACTGCGACGGAGGTCGCCCGCCGGTGGACACGGCGTCGGCGACGGGGGTGATGAGGCCCATGCGCATGAGCTCGTCGACGCGCACGGCGACCGTCGATCGGGCGAGGCCGGTCGACTTGGCCAGCTCCGCTCGCGTACGCGGTACGCCGTCTCGCAGCAGCTGGAACAACTGGCTCACGCCGTTGACCGACTGCACGGAATCTGTCGTCATCCTCTTCACGCCCTCAGTACACCATTAGTAGCAATGCATTCCATCCACATACCGACGGCGACTACGCGAATCACGCAGCCGCCGTCGGCACAAGGGGTCGTCAGCCCCGTCCCGGAGGACGGGAGAAGCGCTGCTGCAGGAGCACCGCGACCACGATGATGACACCTTTCGCCACAGCCTGGACGGAAGACGAGAGATTGTTCTGAATGAATACGTTCGACAACGTCGCGAAGATGAGGACGCCGAACACCGTTCCGGTGATCGTGCCACGTCCGCCGACGAGGAGCGTGCCGCCCACGACGACCGCGGCGATGGCATCCAACTCGTACAGCTGACCGTGGGTCGAGGTGCCCGCCGTCGTGCGGCCGAGGATCATGACGGCGGCGATGCCGGCGCACAAACCTGTGATCGCGTACAGCCACATCGTATGCCGACGCACGTCGATGCCCGCCAGGCGCGCAGCTTCGCGGTTGCCGCCGACGGCCACGGTGCGGCGCCCGAAGGTGGTGCGGTTCAGCAGTACCCAGCCGAGGGCCGCCACGATGGCGAAGATCCAGATGAGGATGTCGACACCGAGGATGTCGGCGTTCATGAAGGTGATGAAGCCGCGGTCCTCTACGACGAGCGTCCGACGCTCGGCCAGGATCTCGGCGAGACCGCGCGCACCCACGAGCATGGCGAGCGTGGCCATGAAGGCCACGACGTTGCCGTAGGCGATGACGATGCCGTTGATGAGGCCTGCGCCCACGCCCACCGCCAGGGCGATGACGACCATGATGCTCCAGTGCAGGTTGTCGGCGAGATCCTGCACGGCGGCGAGGGTCGCGACCACGGAGGCGAGGCCCATGACCGAGCCGACCGACAGGTCGATGCCGCCCGCGATGATCACGAGGGTCATCCCGATGCTGATGACGCCGATGATCGACGCCTGGCGGAGGACGACGAGCAGGTTGTCGACGCTCGTGAACGACCCGGGCGCGGTGACGGCGCCGACGATCACGATCACCAGCAGCGCGACGACGAGGCCGATGTTGCGACCGGCCGAGCCGGAGAGGAAGCGACGCCAGGCGGGCGCTGGAGCCGAGGCCGCGACGACGCCGGTCTCGGTGGGGACCGTGCGTGCACGGGTCGGGGTGGTCGGCTCGCTCACGCGGCGGATCCTTTCATGACGAGGTCGAGCACACCGTGCTCGTCGATCTGGTGGGAGGGGAGGGTGCTCAGGATGCGACCGTCGGCGACGACGAGGACGACATCGGCGAGGCCGAGCACCTCTTCGATCTCGCTCGAGACGACGACGACGGCGTTGCCGGCGGCGGCGAGATCGCGGATGAGGGCGTAGATCTCGGCGCGGGCGCCGACGTCGACACCTCGGGTGGGTTCGTCGAGCAGGAGCACCTCGGTGCCGTGGACGAGCCAGCGGGCGAGCAGGATCTTCTGCTGGTTGCCGCCGGAGAGGGTGCGGGCGGGGCGATCGGGGTCGGCGGGGCGCAACTCGAAGGCGTCGATCTGTTCGCGAGCGACCGTGCGGGCGGCGCGGTCGTCGAGGAACCCGCCCTTGGCGAAGCGCTTCATCGAGGCGAGGGCGATGTTGACGAAGATCGGCTCGTCGAGCACGAGGCCCTGGCTCTTGCGTTCCTCGGGCGACAGCCCGATCCCGGCCCCGACGGCGGCACGGACGGATCCGCGCGGCAGCACCTTGTCACGCACGCGCACCGAACCCGTGCTGGAGCGTCGTGCTCCGTAGACCGTCTCGAGGATCTCGGATCGACCCGAGCCGACGAGCCCCGCGAGCCCCACCACCTCACCGGCGCGTACCGAGAACGACACGTCGGAGAAGACCCCGTCGAGTCCGAGGCCCTGGACGTCGAGCACCACGGGGGCATCGGATGCCACGGGGACACGCGCGGGGAAGACGTTGGCGACCTCGCGCCCCGTCATGAGCCGGATGAGTTCGGCCTTCGGGGTGTCGGCGGCGGAGAGGCCGACGGCGGTCGTGCGCCCGTCCTTCAGGACGGTGATGCGGTCGCCGATCTCCCGGATCTCCTCGAGGCGGTGCGTGATGTAGACGACGGCGATGCCCGCGGCGGTGAGCTCGCGGACGACCGCGAACAGGTTCTTGACCTCTTCGGTGTCGAGCACGGCCGAGGGCTCGTCCATGATGATCAGCCTGATGTCGTGTGACAGCGCGCGCGCCATGCTGACGATCTGCTTGTTGGCGGCACTGAGGGAGCCGACCTCGGTGTTCGGCGACAAGTTGGCATGGCCGAGCCGGCGCAGCAGCTCTCGGGTCTGCCGGGCGGCTTCCGCGCGCTGCGTGAAGCCGCCGCGCGCGAGCTCGTGCCCGAGGAAGATGTTCTCTGCGATGGTGAGACCGTCGACGACGTCGAGCTCCTGGTACATCGTCGCGATGCCGAGTTCGATGGCCGCGTCGGGGTCGGCGATCTCGACGTTCTCGCCGAGCCACACGATCGCGCCCTCGTCGGGACGGTGGACTCCCGCGAGCGTCTTGATGAGGGTGGACTTGCCCGCGCCGTTCTGACCCAGCACGCAGTGCACCTCTCCAGCGACGATGTCGAGATCGACACCGCGCAGGGCGCGGACGCCGGCGAAGGACTTGGTCACGCCTCGGACGGTGAGTAATGACGGCTGATGGTCAACTTTGATCACGCGGCGAACATAACACGCCGCCTCGCCGTCGCGCGACCCGAATTCCGCGCAGCCCCGGGAACCGTGCTCCCGCGCGCTCGCGAGCGCTCCCCCCGCGAAAACGCTGCGACTGTCGACTTATGTTGTTTTAAAAACAAAAGATGCTCGCTTGGTCGACACTTCTGCTAGCGTGAGCGACGTCAGAGTGGACCCTTCCTACCGGAATGACCCGGGGCCGCTATGACCCCAGCTGCATCACATTTCAAGGAGGAAACATGCGCTCACAGTGGAAGTCGCGTTCGCGACTCGTCCTGACCGGTATCGCCGTCATCGCCTCGGTCGGACTTCTCGCCGGCTGCACCGGTTCGGGGGGCGACAGCCAGAACGTCGTCGATCAGGGCACCACGACCGAAGAGAACGCCGCCGCCGGTGACACCGTCACCATCGGGTTCTCCGGCCCCGCCGCCGACCACGGGTGGCTCGGTGCCATCAACTCGGGCGCGCTCGCCGCCGCCGAGAGCTTCCCCGACGTCGACCTCAAGGTCGCCGAGGGCACGAACGACGTCAACGCGCAGATCGCCGCCGTCGAGACCTTCATCAACGACGGCGTGGACGCCATCGTGCTCCTGCCGAGCGACGGCGCCGCCCTCACCGAGGTCGCGATCAAGGCGATGGACGCGGGCATCCCCGTGATCAACGTCGACCGCGAGTTCTCGAGCCCCTTCGCCGCCCGCTCGACCGTCCTGGGCGACAACTACGGCATGGGCGTCAGCGCCGGCACCTACATCTGCGAGCAGCTCGAGGGCAACAGCAGCGCCGTCGTCGGCGAGATCGCGGGCATCGACTCCCTGCCGCTCACGCAGGACCGCTCGGCCGGCTTCGCCGACGCCCTGTCGGACTGCGGCCTGAAGGTCGGACCCCGCGTCGCCGCGGACTTCACCGTCCAGGGCGGTGAGGCCTCGACCTCGCAGCTGCTTTCGGCGAACCCGAAGATCGACGCCATCTGGAACCACGACGACGACCAGGGCATCGGCGTGCTCGCCGCCGTCACGGCCGCCGGTCGTGACGAGTTCATCATGGTTGGCGGCGCGGGCAGCCGGAACGCGATGGAGTCCATCCAGGCCGACGACAGCGTCCTGAAGGCCACGGTCATCTACCCGTCGACGCAGGCCGCCGACGGCATCGCCTTGGCGCGCCTGATCGCGCAGGGCAAGACCGCCGGCGACCTCATCACACCCAGCGTCCCCAACCGCATCGTGTTGGACGCCCCCGTGGTGACCAAGGACAACGTCGCGTCCTTCATCGACCTCTCGTTCCAGTCCTGACCCGGTCCGGGGCGTCCGCGTTCGTCGCGGGCGCCCCGTCCCCCGTCCCCCACAGAAAGACGTCATCGTGACTCAGCCCCTTCGCATCGCCATGGTCGGTGCGGGATTCATGGGCGCCGCGCATTCCCAGGGATGGCGCGTCGCCCCTCGTTTCTTCGATCTCCCCCTCGCCCCCGTGATGAGCGTGCTCGTCGGGCGCGACCCGGCCCGCACGCAGGCCGCCGCCGACACCTGGGGCTGGCAGGAGAGCGCGACGGACTGGCACGAGGTCATCCACCGCCCCGACATCGACGTCGTCGACATCGTGACCCCCGGCGACTCGCACGCCGAGATCGCGATCGCCGCCCTCGCCGCCGGAAAGCACGTCCTCTGCGAGAAGCCCCTCGCCAACACCGTCGCCGAGGCCCGCCGCATGGCCGAGGCCGCCGCGTCCGCCGCCGACAGCGGCATCCGCTCGATGGTCGGCTTCACGTACCGGCGTCTGCCTGCCACGACCTTCGCCCGCGACCTCGTCGCCGCGGGCCGCCTCGGCGACATCCGCCAGGTGCGCGCCGAATATCTCCAGGATTGGCTGAGCGACGCCGAGGCCCCGCTCACGTGGCGACTGCAGAAGGACCGCGCCGGCTCCGGCGCCCTCGGCGACATCGGCGCCCACGCCGTCGACCTCACCGAGTTCATCACCGGGCAGCACGTGAGCCGCGTCGCCGGGATTCTCGAGACGATCGTCGACGAGCGTCCCGTCCTCGCCTCCTCCTCCGGGCTCTCCGGTACTGCGGGCGCCGGGCGCGGGGCCGTCACCGTCGACGACCTCGCGCTCTTCACCGGTCGCCTCGAGAGCGGCGCCCTCGCCTCGTTCGAGGCCTCGCGCTTCCGTCTCGGCCGCAAGAACGCCCTGCGGATCGAGATCGCCGGATCCCTCGGATCGCTGTCGTTCGATCTCGAGAGCCCGAACGAACTGCAGTTCTACGACGCCACGCTCCCCGCCGCGGAGCAGGGCTTCCGCCGGATCCTCGTCACCGAGCCCGAGCACCCCTACGTCGCCGCATGGTGGCCCACCGGCCACATGCTCGGCTACGAGCACGGCTTCTCGCACCAGGCGAAGGACTTCGTCGAGGCGGTCGCCGCGGGGACCGCCCCGACCCCCTCGTTCACCGACGGGCTGCACGTGCAGGAGGTGCTCGACGCCGTCTCGCGCAGTTCCGAGGCCGACGGCGTCTGGACCGGTGTGGACGCCGACTCGGCCACCGCTTCTCTCGGGGGCCGCGCGTTCGCGGCTTCCTGAACCCGATCCCGGAACCGCACCGACGAAAGGACGCCGCAATGACGCGACCGATCACCCTCTTCACCGGCCAGTGGGCCGACCTGCCCTTCGAGGAGGTGGCCCGTCTCGCCGGCGAGTGGGGCTACGACGGCCTCGAGATCGCCTGCTGGGGGGACCACCTCGACCCTTGGCGCTGGGATGACGAGGCCTACGTGCAGGGCAAGCTCGACGTGCTCGAGCGCAACGGTCTGAAGGTGTGGGCCATCTCGAACCACCTGAAGGGCCAGGTCGTCTGCGACGACCCCATCGATCAGCGTCACCGCGACATCGTGTCGGACCGGGTGTGGGGCGACGGAGACTCGGAAGGCGTGCGCCAGCGCGCCGCGGAAGAGCTGAAGAACACCGCGCGCCTCGCCGCGAAGCTGGGCGTGAAGACGGTCACGGGCTTCACCGGATCGAGCATCTGGAAGTACGTCGCGATGTTCCCGCCCGCCACCGAGCAGATGGTGGACGCCGGGTACCAGGACTTCGCGGACCGCTGGAACCCGATCCTCGACGTGTTCGACGAGGTCGGCGTGCGCTTCGCCCACGAGGTGCACCCCTCCGAGATCGCCTACGACTACTGGACCACCAAGCGGGCTCTCGAGGTCATCGGGCACCGCGAGGCGTTCGGGTTGAACTGGGACCCCTCCCACATGGTGTGGCAGGACATCGATCCGGTCGCGTTCCTGTGGGACTTCCAGGACAAGATCTTCCACGTGCACTGCAAGGACACGAAGAAACGCCTCGGCAACGGCCGCAATGGGCGCCTGTCGTCGCACCTGCCGTGGGCCGATCCGCGTCGCGGGTGGGACTTCATCTCGACCGGGCACGGCGATGTGCCGTGGGAGGACGCCTTCCGCATGCTCAACGCCATCGGCTACGACGGGCCGCTGTCGGTCGAGTGGGAGGACGCGGGCATGGACCGCCTGGTCGGAGCGCCCGAAGCGCTCCGATTCGTGCGAAAGCTGTCGTCGTACGAGCCCTCCGGGGCGGCGTTCGACGCGGCGTTCAGCCAGCGCTGACCCGGGGGGATCGGTCGGAAGCGAAGGAAGGGCCGGATGCCGAGGCATCCGGCCCTTCTCGTGCGCCCGGCGCCGTCACGAGAACAGGAGGCGTGACGAGAACAGGCCGATCCGCGCGGTTCCGGCCTGTTCTCGTGGCGTCGCCTGTTCTCGGCGCAGCGCCCGGCGCGATCCGAGGCGACCGCGCCGGGCGCAGCGGCCGCGTACGACGTCGCACCCCGCGTCTGACGCCGTGCGCCGCGTCAGACGCCGAGTCCGCGCAGCACCAGATCCCGGACGCCCGCGGCGGGCAGCGACTCGGCCTCGGGCAGCAGGTCGGCGTCACTCGTGACGAGGAGGGGCCCGTCTGCCCGCGACGACGACAGGCGGCCGTGCGTCCCGCGGACGCACGAGGGGTCGAGCGGCACCGTGCTCATCGCGTAACGCAGGCCCAGCTTCTTCTTCACGAGGTTCGCGCCGGCCTTGGCCTTGGCGAGACGGTCGGCGGGGTCGAAGAACAGCTCGGCCGGGTCGTATCCGGGCTTGCGGTGGATGTCGACACCTCGGGCGTATTCCGGGGCACGCTCGTCGTCGAGCCAGAAGTAGTAGGTGAACCATGCACCCGGCTCGGCCACCACCACCAGTTCACCGGAGCGCTCGTGGTCGAGGCCGTACCGCGCCTGCGCGTCGCGGTCGAGCACCTCGTCGACGCCCGCCAGTCCGCGCAGCAGCGCCGTCACGCGGGGGAGGTCGGCGGCATCCGGAACGTAGACGTGGGCGACCTGGTGGTCGGCGACGGCGAACGCCCGCGAGGTCCAGGGGTCGAGCTGTTCCCGACCGTCCTGCACGTACACCTCGAGCAGTCCTTCGCGCCGCAGGGCGCGGTTGACGTCGACGGGGCGCGACGCTTCTTCGATGCCATACTCCGAGACCGCGACGACGCTGTACCCGCGCTCGAGCGCGTCGGTCAGCAGGGGCGCGATCGCGTCGTCGAGCTCGCGCGCCGCCCGATCGGCCTCGGGGCCGTTCGGGCCGAACCGCTGCAGGTCGTAGTCGAGGTGCGGCAGGTAGGCCATCGCCAGGTCGGGCGCCGGACCCCACCGCTCGGTGATGACGCCGCGGGTCGCTTCGGCGAGCCACGTGCTGCTCCGGATGGTCGCGGTCGGACCCCAGTACTGGAACAGCGGGAACTCGCCCAGCGCCCCGACCAGCTGGTCGTGCAGGGCCGTCGGCCGGACGTACGCGTCGGGGCTCTTGCGCCCGTCGGCGTGGTAGATCGGGCGCGGGGTCACGGTGATGTCGGTCGTCGCCCCCATCGCGAACCACCAGCCGAGGTTGGCGGTGGTGAGCTCGGGGCGCGAGCGCCGCGCGGTCTCCCACACCTTCTCGCCGGCGACGAGCCTGTTGTGCTGGCGCCACAGGAGAGGGTCGCCGAGGCCGCGGAAGTGCCAGCCGTTGCCGACGATCCCGTGTTCGCGCGGCATGGTGCCGGTGAGCATGGTCGACTGCACGCTGCACGTGACGGCCGGAAGGATCGTGTCGAGCCCGAGGAGTCCGCCGGAGCGGCCGAGGGCGGTGAGTCGGGGCATCGCGGCGAGCGTGCGAGGGGTGAGCCCCACGATGTCCAGCAGCAGCAGCTTGCTCATACCGGGCTCCTGTCGTCGATTCCGGATGCCGGGACCCCGGCCAGGGCGCGTGGCAGGTGCGTGCGCGCCCAGCGCAGTTCGGCCGCGATCCCGCTGACGAGCGATTCGGGCTGCAGATCTTCAGGCAGCACCGACCAGGTATAGGTCTCGACGTCGAGGTGGGCGTCATCGCCGCCGGGGGCGTCGAGGACCGCGTCGACCGCGGCCAGCAGCACCTCGGTCGTGGCGCGGAGGGGTGCTGAGGGACGCGCGTGCAGGGGGATGTGGACGTGCACGCGCCAGGCGCGGTCCGTCGGCCACGGCGCGGCGGCGTCGAGCACCTCGGGGAGGTCGTCGGCGGAGCGCCGACCGCCGGCCTCGCGCACCTGGTGGACGTAGCGTTCCTCGGCGAAGGGCCGGAGCGCGTCCGCCGTGCGGGCGTCGGCGGGGTCGGGCACCTCGAGGGCGACCGACGCCTGCACCTTGACGATGCGGACGCCCGCGGCGGTGGCGGCGGCGACCGCTCCGGCGGGGTCGGCGAACGACACCGCGAGGTGGCAGGTGTCCAGACATAGCCCGAGGCGGCCGTCGGCGGTCAGGTGTGGGCGCGCGCCGAGCCAGGCCACCACGTCGGCGACGTCGTCGAGGATGCAGCCGGGCTCGGGTTCGATCGCCACGCGAACGGTCCGGCCCGTCTCGCGCTCCAGCGCGGCGAGGGCCTCGACGAGTTCGGTCAGGTGCGCGTCGGCGGAGCGGTCGGCTGCGGCATCCCACCCCGCCCTCCATCCCAGCGGGAGCGTCGAGATGCTGCCCTCGGCTCCAGCGGGGAGAAGCGCCGCGAGGCCGCGCGCGCAGTCGAGCGTGTACTCCAGGCGCTCGCGCGTGGTCCAGTCGGGGCGGTACACCGCGAGTTTGACGACGTCGTCGTGGAACCCGCGGTACGGGAAGGCGTTGACGGTGCGCAGCTCCAGCCCGTTGCGGTCGAGGGCGTCGGCGAGGACACCGCGGGCCCGCGGGTCGTCGGAGAGGAGGGATGCCACGCCCACCGGCATCCACAATCCGACGCCGAGACGGTCGAGGCCCGCCGCCCGGCGGACGGGACCGGCGTGCTCGTCGAGCTGGCGGACGATGCCGGGGAGGTCTTCGGCGGGGTGCACGTTGGTGCAGTACGACAGCTCCACCTTCACGCCCCCTGGCGCGACGCCATGCCGCGCAGCACGGAGTTGCCGGCGAACAGCTCGGGTCCCTGGCTCGCGGGAGCGAAGCCCTCGATCGGGTCGGTGTTCACGCGGCCGCTCTGCGCGTAGAAGTCGCGCGGGTTGCGCCAGAGGATCCGGTCGACGTCGTCTTCGGTGAAGCCGGCGTCGAGCATGGCCAGACCCGTCTTCGCCGTCTTGAGCGGATCGGAGCGACCCCAGTCGGCCGCCGAGTTCACGATGACGCGGTCGAGCCCGATGCGCTGCATGATGGCGATGACGCGCTGCTCGTCCATTTTGGTGTCGGGGTAGATCGAGAAGCCCATCCAGGCGCCGCTGTCGGCGACCGCGTCGACGCAGGTCTCGTTGAGGTGGTCGACGAGCACGCGCTGCATCGGGATGCCGGACTCGGCGACCACGTCGAGCGTGCGCTGCGTGCCGACGGTCTTGTCGCGATGCGGGGTGTGCACGAGCACGGGGAGGTCGAACTCGATGCCGAGAGCGAGGTGTTGGCGCAGGATCTCGTCTTCTTCAGGGGTCATCGAGTCGTAGCCGGTTTCGCCGACGGCGACGACCCCGTCCTTGGCGAGATACGTCGGCAGCTCGGCCATGACCTCGCGGCAGCGCGCGTCGTTCGCCTCTTTCGGGTTGAGCGCGATCGTGCAGTGGTGCCGGATGCCGAACTGCGCCGCGCGGAACCTCTCCCACCCGATCAGCGCGTCGAAGTAATCGAGGAACGACCCCACGCTCGTGCGCGGCTGGCCGAGCCAGAACGCCGGCTCCACCAGGACGCGCACGCCCGCGTCGTACATGGCCTCGTAATCGTCGGTGGTGCGGGCGGACATATGAATGTGGGGGTCGAAGATGCGCATGTCAGGCCCTTTCGCGAGCACGGAGGAAGGAGAGGTCGTCGGGCACGGGACGGCCCGCGGCGCGGCGCTCGGCGGCGAAACGCTCCGCCATCGCGGCGAGTTCGTCATCGGCGCGGGCGTCGAGGGCGACGACGACGGAGAGGGGGATGCCGAGGAACACGCACTTCAGCACGCCGTGGCGCCACGCGTGGTCGTCGAGGTGATCGGCGGCGAAGCGCCCGAGGGCGGCGGCGACCAGTCGCGTGTCGTTGGCGCGGAGGGCGTCCGCGACGAGCTCCCGACCGGCTTCGCGCCAGGCCGCGGTGGGCGCGGGGATCGCGTCGAGGCCGCGCAGCACCCCGCGCCGCTCGGCGCCGTCACCACGGCGGTACAGTGCGATCGCCACGGCGGGGTCGGCCCCGCTGTCGGCCAGGGCCGCGATGAGAGCGGCGCGGGCGACATCGTCGGCGGTCGGGGCGAACGGTGCGCTGGAGAGGGGGTCCCGCCCCACCTCGCGACCCGCCGCGGCGAACAGGCGCGCAGTGCGGGTGGCATCCGTGCGCACCTGCTCGACCGCGAGAGCGGTCCAGGGATGGAGGGGCTGCGCGTCCGAGAACGACCGGGGTTCGCCTGCGCTTCGCGTCGGGGCGGTGGCCGAGCGATCCCCCGCCGCGACGAGTGCGGTCATGCTCGACGCGGCGAGCTCGGGAGCCGCGTGCGCGTGCCGCGGCAACTCCACCGCCACCACGCCGCGGTACTCGATCTCGCGCAGCGTCGAGAGGGCCGCGTCCAGGTCGAGCTCGCCCTCCCCGAACGGAAGGTGCTCGTGCGCGGTGGGGAGCATGTCGTCAGCCTGGACGTTGCGTAGCAGGGATCCTGCCGCCCGCAGAGCACCCACCACCCCGTCGGGCTCGACCACCACGCAGTGACCGAGGTCGACCGTGAGGCCGAGGTTCGCGGGGTGACCGAGGCGGGCGCGGAGCGCGAGGGCGTCGGCTACAGTCTCGACCAGCATCCCGGGTTCGGGCTCGAGGGCGAGGGTGACGCCCGCGTCGGCCGCGAACGCGGTGAGCTCGACGAGGCGTTCCTCGAGCAGGACACGCGCCTGATCGGTCGTGACGTCGTCGGGCACGACCCCGCTCCACAGCGAGACGCACTCGGCCTTGAGGATCGCGGCGATCTCGATTGCCCGCAGGAGGAAGGCCATGCGCGACGCGGCTTCGCGGTCGACGAGGGTCGGCCGGTGCTTGCGCAGGGGGTCGAGCAGGTAGCGGGCGCCGGTCTCGACGACCACGCGCAAGCCTCGGCGGCGGAGGTCCGCGGCGAGCGCCTCGCACTGCTCGCGCCAGTCGGAGGCGAAGGGGTCGAGGTGGGGGTGACCGAGCGTGAGGGCGACGGCGCCGTATCCGTGATGCTGCAGGACGTCGAGGGCGGAGGGCAGCGGGTGGTCGGTGAAGCCGTTCGTGCCGTATCCCCAGGTCCAGCTCATGTGATGTCTCCCGTCGAACGGCGGCGGCCGAGCACGCGGCCGAGGGTTTCGATGCCCAGCAGTGCCGCGGTCGCCACCGGTGAACCCGCCCGTGCGGCGAGGGCGGACTGCAGGGGGACGACGGCGCGGATGCCCGCGCGGGTGGCGTCCCGTGCCTGCGCTGCCCCGGGATCACGGACGACCGCCAGCTGGCCGGGGAGCACCGCCGCGAGGTAGCGCGCTCCCCCGAGGACGACCGCGGAGCGGTTCGACCGCCCGAGCAGAGCGGATGCCGCCACGGCGACGCTCGTGGCCACGACGACGCGACCGGTGGTCGCCGTCGACCCGTCGACCTCGCCCCTCGAGATCGCGGTGACGGCCACCGTGTGGGCGGCGACCGCGCCTGCGGGGACGAGGGCCGAGCGCCAGCCCGGGCCGGCAGCGCCCATCATCACATCGAGCCCGCGGCAGAGGGCCATGACGACCGGACCGGCCACCGTCGGCTTGAACACGGTGTCGTAGGCCCACAGCGCCCCGGCGAGCGCGAGCGACACCAGACCCGAGCGACGGCCGGCGGCGAACGCCGCGCCCACCCCGAGGGCGGTGAGACCCACGCCCACCGCGAGCGCGCGGTCGCGGCTGATCCGCCCGGACGGGATGGGACGCTCCGGGCGTTCCAGCGCATCGATCTCGGCATCCGCCCAGTCGTTCAGCGCCATCCCGGCGCTGTACAGGCAGACCGACGCGGCCGCGAGCGCGCCGACGCGCAGGGGACCGTCGCCGCCCGTCCCGCGCGCGCTCAGCGCCCCGACGAGTGCGTCGCCGAGGACGGTGAGCGAGGCGGGGGCGCGGACGAGGTCGAGATGGTCCGCGACCCGGGTCACGGTGCGGCGACCCGGGCCGCCGCTACGGCGGCTGCGGTCTCGTGCACCCACGAGACGAACTGGGCGGTCTGCTCGCCGAAGCCGTGGACGTCGCTTCCCCACGGGTCCTTGAAGAAGCAGCCGAGGGCGGTGACGACCCCCGCGTGGCCCGCACGGGTCGCGAGCGACAGCGCCCGGACCAGGTCGATCACCAGGGGGGCAGCGAGGGCGGAGTCGTAGGCGCTCCACGTGGTCTGCAGCGTGACGCGACTGCCGAGGAAGCCGGTCGCGCTGACGTGGTCCCACGCGGTCTTGACGTCGCCGAGGTCGGGCACGTTGTCGATGTGCAGCGGGGTGACGACGTCGTCGCCGACGAGAGCGTGCAGACCGCGGTTCTTCGACACCAGCTTGGAGCGGACGGCCTCGGGGTCGGCCAGGGTCGCACCGTCGCCGCCGCCGAGGAGGTTGGTGCCAGCCCAGGACTGCACACGGAATCCGCGGGCTGTGAACATCGGCGCCAGCACCGTCCGTAGCAGCGTCTCGCCGGTCTTGCCGTCCTGACCCGCGTACGCGATGCCCGCGCGTTCGGCTCGCTCGCGCAGGACGGGGAGGTTGAGGGATGCCGAGGGGGTGAAGGCGGCATAGGCGGCGCCGGCCGCGATCGCGGCGAGGGCGGCGCGCGAACTGGGCGGCAGGACCCGCACGCCCGGGGTCGTAAGGGCCGTCTGCAGGAGAGCGTCGTCTTCGAACCCGGGGTGGTACGGCGGAAGGGGCTCGGTGGAGGAGACGTCGATGACGACGACCTCGCGGAGGTCGTGACGCTCGCGGAAATCGACGATGTCGGCCGCGAGGAGGTCGATCTCGTCCTGCTGGGTCGCCGTCATCGTGGGGACGGCGCTGAGGTTCTGCTCGGTCTCGCGCAGGCGCTCGGCCACCGCGTCGACCAGGGCCACGGGGAACATCCCGCCGGCGGCGAGCTGACGCGCGCGCTCCTCGAGCGGGGTCGTCGAGATGTCGTGCCCGCCGACGACGATGTCGGCGATGGCGGGGAACTCGTCGACGCGCACCGCGTCGGTCTCGGTCGTGAGGCCGACCGGCGTCGCCACGCCCAGGGCGAGGGCGTGGATGCCGAGGGTGGCGGTGGTCGCGAGCGAGCCGCGAGCGCCGATGAACCAGGCGCCGACGTCGGCGGCGCGGCGGGTGTTCGAAGTGTTCACGCGGGGGTCCGTTCTTCGTTGAGGGACGTCGAATACCGGGTACGCACGGCGGCGCGACTCCGCGTGGGGCGGGAGCCGTTCGAGAGGGGCGCTCCGAGGGGGATGGAGAGCGACCCGGGGGTGGGGTCTCGTCGTCGAGGTGTCCTGGTCTTTCCGACAGTAGTGCGGCTTTTGCGGTATGGCAACCAAAAGATGACGGTCAGAAGGGCAGTATTTGCGTTTGACTCGGCATCATGGCGGGGCCCAGTCAGCCGCGGGCGGCGAGGGCGCGCAGCACCTCGCGCTGATGCACGGGACCGCCGCCCTCGTGGCCGTTGTACGGGTAGACGCGGATGCCCTTCTCGCCCGCGTAGTGGTTGTAGGCCGCGAACACCGTGGAGGGCGGGCACACGGCATCCATCAGCCCCACCGAGAACAGCGCCGGGATCCGGGCGCGAGCGGCGAAGTTGACACCGTCGAGGTACGACAGGGTGCGGAACACCTGCTCCTCGTCGCCGCGCCGGGTCTGCAGGTAGGTGACGAGCTCGCGGTAGGGCGCGGCGTCGGTGATCGAGACGGCACGGCGGATGCCGCTGAGGAAGGGGAAGTCGATCGCCGCGAACCGCAGTCCGTCGCTCAGCGCCGCCGCGGCGAGCGCGATACCGCCGCCCTGGCTCCCGCCCCACACGCTCACGCGCGCACCGTCGATCGCCGGGTGGGCGCGCGCGGCGTCGATCGCGAGCACCGCGTCGCAGAAGACCCGTCGGTAGTACGCGTGCGCGGGGTCGTCGATGCCGTCGGTCAGGCGTCCCGCCGTGTGCGGAGCCGACCCGACCGGATCGGGGGTGGCCCCGGGCAGCGCGCCGCTGCCCTGCCCGCGGGTGTCCATGACGAGCACGGCGAAGCCCGCCGCCGGCAGCAGGGTGTGCTGGTGCGCCAGGCCGCGCCCGGAGTTGTAGCCGATGTACTGCACGACGCACGGCAACGGCCCGTCGACCCCGCGCGGGCGCACCAGCCACGCGCGGATCGGATGCCCGCCGAAGCCGGCGAACTCCACGTCGTCGACGTCGACGCCGGTCACCCCGCTGTCGACCGGGTCGACGGGGGTGAACCGGGGCTCCCACGCCAGCCCGCGCGCCTCGGCGAGCGTGTCGGCCCAGAAGGCGTCGAAGTCGGCGGGTTCGTCCCGATCGGGGCGGAAGGTCTCCAGCGCGCTCAGCGGAAGGTCGAAGTGGGCCACGGGGTCTCCAGAGCGGTCGAGGGGTGCGCGAGCACCCGGGCGATGTGGGCGCGCGTCGCGGAGAACGTGCGCTTGAGGACGAGGGGGAGTTCGGGGTACTCGCGATGGCCGTAGGCGAGCACCTCGAGCTCGAGCGCGGCATCCGGTGCCTGATTGATCGCGTTCGCGACGGCGAACTGCCCGGCGGGCGGCACGTGCCGGTCGCGCAGGGCGGCTTCGACGCGCACCGGGACGCGCGCGAAGGTGGCCGCGGTCGAGGCGTCGAAGAAGCGCAGAACCTCGCGGGCGCGGGGGTGCCGGGCGACGTGGCCGCGGACGCGCTCGCCGCTGCCCTCGCACGGCATGCGCAGGCGCAGGTCGTACTGCCCGAAGCTCGGCACGACGAGCGTGGCGCCGACGATCCGGTCGTCCCACGGCAGGGCGAGGGCACCCACTCCCCCGCCGAAGCTCTCGCCGACGAGGTACAGCGGCACCTCGCCCACCAAGGCCCGCAGCGCGGACCCGGTGTGCCACAGATCGACCGCGCACCGCCCCAGCACGTAGTCCTCGATCGAGTGGATGCCGTGCAGCACGTGCCCGTCGGCGGGGGTGGGGGCACCGAGACCGGCGTTGAGCACGCCCTGGCCCCGCGCCACGGGGAAGAACACCGCGGCGTCGTCGGGCACGCGATCGAAGTCGGGCCCCTCGCGCCCGCCGTACCCGTGACTGTGGACCACGCCGACCCGGGGCACGATGCCGCCGACGGCCGTGGCGAACCAGCCGCGCACCCGCAGACCGCCCGACACCGTGTGCTCGACCAGCGCGATCACGCGATCGTCGCGCTGCTCGGTCGAGACCACCCGGGGCGCGGGATCGACGGTCATCGCCTCGGCGAACCACCCGGCCCACCGCTCGGCGAAGCCGGGCGGCGGCGGCACCGGCGGCACCGCGCGCAGGGCCGGGAGCTCGAAGCCGTAGTCGCCGTCGCCCGAGCGGTCGGCGATGACGCCGTTCACCGCGCACCCGCCGTGGAAGACTGGAGGCCCGACCGAGAGGAACGATCGTGCTCGCCGCCGAACGCCGATCCCGCCTGCTGACCGAGGTGCGCCGACTGGGCGCCGCCGCGGTTCCGGATCTGGCCGCGACCCTGGGCGTGAGCGAGATGACGATCCGCCGCGACCTCGACGTGCTCGCCTCCGACGGCCACGTCGACAAGGTGCGCGGTGGCGCACGGGTGGCTCGCGTCGACGACTCGCCCCGCACCCTCGCCGCGCAATCGCGCCGCAACGGCGACGGCAAGCGCGCGATCGCCCGCCGCGCCGCCACGCTCGTCGAGCCGGGCATGTCGGTCGGCCTCGGCGGAGGGTCGAGCACGTGGGCGCTCGCCCGCGAACTGCGCGGCGTCGACGACCTGACGATCGTGACCAACTCGCTGCCGGTCGCCGACGTCTTCGCCCGACCCGACCGCGCCGACGAGCCGTACACCCAGACGGTGGTGCTCACCGGCGGGGTGCGCACCACCGCGGACGCGCTCGTAGGCCCGGTGGCCGTGGCGTCGCTCGAGCACCTGCACTGCGACGTCGTGTTCCTCGGCGTGCGCGGCATCGACCTGACCGCGGGGCTGACGACCTCGAACCTGCTCGAGGCCGAGACCAATCGCGCCCTCGTGGCCGCGGGCGCCCGCGCCGTCGTGCTCGCCGATCACACCAAGTGGGGGGCGGTCGGGCTCACCACGATCGTCGACCTCAACGAGGTCGACCTCGTCGTGATGGACGAGGGCCTCGACCCCGACGCCGAAGAGACCCTGCGCGCGCACGTGGCCGAGCTCTGGATCGCCGCCGGCGACGACGACTGAACACCGCCCGCCCCCGTGCGGGCTGCGGGCGGTGGAACGGACGCTCACCGCGCCGTGCTCGCGCGGGCGACGACCGCGGCGTCGACGACGATGTGTCGCACCGGCACGTCGGCGCCGGGCCGTGCCGACATCTGTCGTTCGAGCTCGGTGAAGGCCGCCTCGACGATGCCCTCGTCGTCGGGGGCGACCGACGACAGCGCGGGCACCGAGAACCGCGCCGCGTGCACGTTGTCGATGCCGATGACCGCGACGTCGGCGGGAACGGCGAGGCCGCTCTCGTGCAGGGCTGCCAGCACACCGAAGGCGACCGAGTCGTTCGAGCAGACCACGCCGTCGAAGCGCGTCCCCGTCGCGTGCAGACGGCGCAACGCCGCCGCCCCCTCCTCGGAGGTGAAGGCGTCGACCGCGACGATGAGCCCCGGTTCGTCGGCCAGACCGAGCCGCGCGACGGCGTCGCGATAGCCGGTGAAACGCTGGTCCGCGGCATCCGAGGGTCGCGAGAGTCGGGGGCCGAGGAACGCGACGCGGCGACACCCAGCCTCGGCGAGGTGGGTGGTGGCGAGGTCGGCGGTGCGGCGGTTGTCGATCGACACATGGGTGAACGGGCTCACCGCGATGTGCTCGCCCAGCAGCACCAGGGGCCCGGGGGCGGTGCGGCGGGTGAGGTCGCCGACCGTGAGCGAACGGGGGATGTGGATGAGGCCGTCGGTGGCTGGGAGCCCCACACCGTTGGCGACGTCGATCTCGCGCTGATGGTCGCCCTCGGTCTGCTGGATGAGGATCGACAGCCCCCGCGCCTCGGCCCCCCGCGCCAGCAGGGTCGTCAGCTCGGCGAAGTAGGGCTCCTCGAGGTTCGGCACGGCGAGCGCGACGATGCCGGTGCGCTCGCGCCGCGTGAGCGGCGACGACCGACGCGCGACGGAGGAGGTGTCGGGCATGGCGGTGCTCCTCGTCGAGGACCGGGCGGCGCGCGCCGCGAGGCGTTCTGTTCTGGGGGCTACGGTATCGCGCGGCATGTCACTCCTGAACACGGAAGGCGACGACCCGCGCCTCGGCGGCGCCGTTGGTCGCCTCCACCACGAGACGGGCGGAGCGGATGCCGCCGAGCCCGACGGGCACGCGATGCGCGCGCCGACGACGACGGTTGTCGTCCACCTGTGCGATGACCCGCCAGTCCGCGGCATCCGCCGTCTTCACCTCGACGCGGTACGCCCGCACCAGCGAGGGCATCACCAGGTGAGGGTCGCGATGGTGGTGCAGCGTGTTGAGCTCGACGTCGGGGTCGTCGTCGAAGACCAGCACGATCTCGCGCGCGGTCACCGCCTCGGTCCAGTCGAGGCGGAGCCAGGGCTCGCCCTGCGCGAGAGGCTCGGACGCCCAGAGGTTCGGCCCGCCGAACGGCCGGTGGTACCCGCCGACGGCGCGCTCGGGGTCGAGAGCCTGCGACCGGCTCGCCGCGCGGAAGACGATCGACCGGCCGCGCAACGGTTTGGTCGGCCACTGCACGAGCAGTTCGTCGAGGCTGACCTGCACGTTCTGGTCGTCGGCGTCGGAGGTGTGGACGAGGGTGAGGATGCCGGGAGGCAGCTCGTCGGTCGTGAACAGCGTCACGCCCTCCCGCCCGCGCACCACCACGACGGCGTTCGCGGGGGCGTCGGGCTCCCACTGCACCGGGACGTGCACCCAGGAGGCGGGCCCGGCGGCGAGAGGGACCGTGACGCGCTGCTCGAGGTGCTCGGGCACGACGTTCTGCGGGAGGCCCGTCGAGAACACCTCGACCTCGAGCTCGGTGTCGGCCTCGGCGGCGACGCGCAGCTCGATGCCGTCGAGACGCGGGTGCACGGGGAGCACGATGCCCACGTCGTGTGCGAGGGGGTGGGGCTCGACCGCACCCGCCTCGCCCGGCCCGAGGTTCGCGCGCACGCCGGAGGCCGAGACTGCCGCGCGGAGAGCGAGGTCGGACGGGTCGGCATCGGCGACGCCGATCAGCGGGGCGTCCTGCCGCAGCAGCAGTTGGCGGAGCTCGTCGCGATGCTGCTCGTAGAGACCGCGCGGCGTGGTCCCGCGCGAGAGGGCGAGGGACGCCGCGGTGCCGGCCGCCTCGCCCATCGCCGCGCACGTGGCCATGACCCGCGCCGCGCCGAAGGCGATGTGGGTGGCCGACACGTCGCGGCCGGCCATCAGCAGGTTCTCGACGTCGGCGGAGTACAGCGAGCGGAACGGGATCTCGAAGACGCCGTTCGAGAAGCGCTGCACGGCGCCGGCGCCGGTCGCGTACATGCCCTCCTTGGGGTGCAGGTCGATCGACCAGCCGCCGAAGGCCACGCCGTCGTCGAAGCGCGTCTGCTCGAGCACGTCGCGCTGGTGCAGCGTGTAGTCGCCGACGAGGCGGCGGTACTCGCGCTTGCCGGGCACGTTGCCGATCCACTCGAGGTCGAGGGTGTCGGCGTCGAACTCGCCCGAGTTCTTGATGTGGTCCCAGATGCCGAGGATCACCGAGCGCAGTTCGTCGCGGATGCGCTCGTTGTCGTGCACGATGTCGAGCTCGCCGCCCCACTCGACCCACCAGTAGTGGGCGCCGCTGTCACCGCTGCGGATGATGCGCGACGACGGGATCGGGGTGTCGAGGATCGACCTCGCCGAGTCGGGCGCGACGAAGCGCACCGGGTGCCCGACGTCTTTCGTGTAGAACAGCAGCGTCGAGCCGAGGAAGGTGCGCTCGGCCTCGACGGGCGCCCAGTCCTCGTCGAACTCCTCGCGCGCCTCCTTCCCCAGGCGGGCGCGGGCCCCCGCGAGGTGGCCCACGAGTCCGTCGCCCGTCCCGTCGAGGAAGACCGGCGCGACGAAGGTCGTCTCGGTCTCGGCGCCCATCGTCCACCCGGTCACGCTCTCGATGCGGCGCTCCCCCTCGGGGCCGGATGCCGCGACCTCGCGCACGTCGGTGTTGAGGAACAGCGAGATGTTCGGTTCGGCGCGCACGGCATCCAGCACGACGTCGTCCCAGTGGATGGGGTTGCCGTCGGGATTGCGGTACTGGTTCTCGAGGTAGAGCTCGCCGATGATGCCGTTCTCGCGGGCCCAGCGCTGGTTGCCGTGGGCTGTCGCCCCGCACACCCAGACGCGCACCTCCGACGAGGAGTTGCCGCCGAGCACCGGGCGGTTGTTGATGAGGGCGACGCGCCGATCGAGACGGGCCGCGGCGATGGCCGCGGCGACTCCGGCGAGTCCGCCGCCGACGACGACCAGGTCGTAGTCGGCCGTATGGGAACGCATGCTGCGTGTGTCCTTCCGTGGACGCGGGGGCGTCCGGCTTGCGTGCAGGGCGAGCGAGGCGGCGCCCCCGGGCGGGAGCGCCGCCGCGCGTCAGCCGACCAGCTTCTGAGCGCTCTCGCCGGCCTGCTTCATGGCGTCCTTCGGTGAGGCCGAGCCGATCAGCACGGCCTGCACGCGATCGGCGATGGCCGACTCGATCTGCGAGTACGCGGTGAACTTCCACAGGGGGTTCGCGCTCGCGGTGGCGGTGATGCGCTCGCTGAACTGCGCGCCGAAGGTGTCGGAGGCGACCTCCGACGACGACAGCGCCTCGGTCGTCGCGGGCGGCAGACCGCGCATCGCGTAATCGGCGAGGATCGCGTCGAGGTCGCTCGTGGCGTACTGGGCGAAGTCGCCCGCGGTCGCGGCGCCGGTGCCGTTGACCACGGCGATCGCGCCGCCCCAGACGAGGGCGCGCGGAGTGTCGCCCTTCTTCAGTACGGGACGCGACACCGGGGCGAGCTTGGCGGCGAGGTTCGCGTCCGGCGACTCCTTGGTCACCGCTCCGCGGCCGACCGGGGCGTCGTCGTACATCGCGGCGCGGCCCTGGGCGAACAGGCTGCGGGCG
Source organism: Microbacterium sp. che218 (assembly GCF_040436305.1). NCBI lineage: Bacteria > Bacillati > Actinomycetota > Actinomycetes > Micrococcales > Microbacteriaceae > Microbacterium > Microbacterium sp. che218. Next base: position 2,629,896 of record NZ_AP031501.1, on the reverse strand, counting down.
TCGAAGCGGTCGACGTCGGCGGCGATGAGGCCCTGGTCGTAAAGGCCCTTGTACCAGGTGACGGCCTCGACGCTGGCGTCGTCGCCGATCGTGATGGTGTCGCCGTCGACGAGCGGGCTGCCGAAGGTCTGCATCCAGATGAGGATGTCCTTCAGCTGCGCGGCCTTGGTCGACGCGGCGTAGGGGATGAGTCCCCCGCCGAGACCCTTGAGCGAGACGAGGGCCTTCTCGAACTCGTCGACCGTGGTGGGGAAGGCGTCGGCCGACAGGCCCGCCTTGCCGAGGGTCTCGGAGTTGGCGATGAGGCCGATCGCGCCGATGGTCCACGGCAGGGCGTACTGCACGCCGTTGAACGTCGCGGCCTCGAGGGCCGACGAGGTGTATCCCCGACCGGATGCCAGCGACGACACGTCCTGCAGTTTGCCGGTGGCCGCGAGGCTGCCGAGCCAGGCGACGTCGACGTGTGCGGCGCCGGTGAACTGCCCGCCCGTCACCTGGAGCATGAGCTGGTTGATGTACTCGTTGTAGGGGAACGCGGTGCGCTTGACCGCGACGCCCTTCGCTTTCTCGTACGACGCCAGGGTGGCCTCGAGCGCGGGTTTGGCCGACTCCTCGGTGAGCGACCACGACGCGAACGAGAAGTCGGTCGGGTCGGCGCCGTTCAAACCGGCGGCCCCCGCGGCGGGTCCGCCGGTGGCCGTGGGGGCGCATCCGGCGAGCGCTGCGGCCGCGGCGCCGATGCCGAGGAACTGCAACGCGCGACGGCGCGTGATGAGCGGGTTGGGAAGGGACGAAGCAGACATGGGTGTCCTCCTTGACGGGCGAGCGGTGAGGGAAAGAGCGGGGATCAGCCTTTGACGGCGCCGGCCGTCATGCCGCTGACCAGGTAGCGCTGCAGCAGCATGAACGCGACGGCCACCGGGAGCGACACCACGAGGGATGCCGCCATGAGTTCGGGCCAGGCGGTGGCCGCCTCGCCGACGTAGGTGTTGACGAGTCCGGGCGGAAGCGTCTGCTTGTCGGGGCCGGCGAGGGTCAAGGCGAAGATGAAGTCGTTCCAGCCGCGGACGAAGGCGAACAGTCCGGCCGCGACGAGCCCGGGGGCGGCCAGCGGCAGCACGATCGAGTGGATGGTGCGCAGCCGCGAGGCACCGTCGACGCGGGCGGCCTCGATGAGCTCGTCGGGGATGGTGTCGAAGAAGCCCTTCAGCATCCATACGCACAGCGGCAGCGTGAAGGTCGTGAACGACAGCACGAGCGCGGTGTAGGTGTTGAGCAGGCCGTAGGCGCTGAACGCGCTGTACAGGGTGACCAGCAGCAGGGCCTGCGGGAACATCTGCGAGGCCAGCACGAAGTACATCAGCTGCCGGCGCCCGCGGTAGCGGAACTTCGAGAACGAGTAGCCCATGTAGGCCGACACGATCACCGAGAGCAGGGCCGTGACGACCGAGACGATGACGCTGTTCTGCAGGTAGGTGAACAGCTGCGGGTTGGACGTCAGCGAGATGTAGGCGTCGAAGGTGATCTCGGTGGGGAACAGCTTCGGCGGGTACGAGAACACCTGATCGCGAGGCGTGAGCGAGGTCGCGAGCAGCCAATAGACCGGCAGCAGGGCGAACCCGCCGCACACGATCAGCGCGGCCCACGATGCGATGCGGACGCCGGGGCGGTCGGAGCGCAGGCCCGAGCTCGGGCGCCGGCGGCGGCGTGCGGGAGCGTCGACGACGACCGGCGGGGCTTCGGGGCTGGGGACGACGGTGGGGAGGGCGGTGCTGGTCATCGCTTCTCGCTCCTCTCGGAGAATCGGACGTAGAGGACGACGAGCGCCATCAGCAGGACGAGCCACAGCAGGCCGAGCGCACCGGCGCGGCCGAGGTCGAAGCCGTGGAAGGCGGTCTCATACACCGAGGTGGCGAAGGTCTCGGTGGAACCGGCGGGGCCGCCGCCGGTGAGCACGTAGATGATGTCGAAGTGCTGGAAGTTCCAGATGAACTCCAGCAGCAGAACCAGGCCGATGATCCCGCCGATCTGCGGGACGGTGATCGAGAAGAAGCGGCGGACCGTTCCCGCGCCGTCCATCTCGGCGGCCTCGTGCAGCTCGCGCGGCACGGTCTGCAGACCAGCGAGGAGCATGACCATCATCCAGGGGAAGGACTGCCAGGTCTTCGCGACGATCACCGCGAACATCGCGGTTCCGGGCTGCGCGAGCCAGGCCTGGGGCGAGACGCCGAGCGGCTCGAGGATCGCGTTCATCACGCCGTAGTTGGCGTTGAAGATCCACATCCACAGGAACGACACCACGACGCCGGGCACGAGCCAGGGGATGAGCATGAGGCCGCGGAACACCTTCGATCCGCGGATCTGCGTGTTCAGGGCGAGCGCGAGGGCGAAGCCGATCACGAAGGGGGCGATCGTCGTGCCCAGGGTGAAGACGAGCGTCTGTCCGAGCAGGCGGAGGAAGTCGTCCTGCAGCACGTCGGCGATGTTCTGGAAGCCGACGAACTCGCGCCCGGGCAGCACCAGGCTCTGCTTGAAGAACGCGGTGACCAGCGCCGAGACGAGGGGGTACGCGACGACGACCGCCATGAGCGCCATGCCCGGCACCACCAGCAGCACGGCGAACATCCCGTTGCCGAGCCGCTCGGGTCGGCTGGTCCGACGTGAGCTTTTGTTTGTTTGTGTGAGTTTTGGTGTGTCTAGAGTCGTCACGTCGATGTGCGCTTTCCTCGGCAATGAGGGACCGTCTGGCCCGATCGAGGCGGTTTGACCCGCTTTCGGCGCATTCAGCTTCGCGCGTCAGCGCGATGAGGTCAATTCGCGACGGTAACGCTTAGATCACGACGTGTGAACTCATGAGCGTTGTTGTTACTTCACGTGTTCGAACGAGAGCGGACAACGGCGAACGGCCGTGCGACGTCAGACGCGCGACGGGATCCGCTCGTCGAGCCACGCCAGCAGGTCGGCGCGCACCGCGGCCTGCTCGCGCTCGGCGAAGATCTCGTGCCGCGCACCCGGGTACACCAGGGTCGTCACGTCGGTCAGGCCCGACCGCCGCCGGTACGCGTCGGCGAGGCGGTGCACACTGCGGGGGCCGCCCACCGTGTCGTCACGCCCCACCATCAGCAGCATCGGCACGTCGCGGCCGAGGTCGCGTCGCGGACGCCCCAGCAGCTTCAGCGTCTCGAGGGGACCGAACAGGCGCGCCAAGGGCGTCGACGTCGTCAGCGGATCGGCGACGAAGTCGCGCCCCACCTGCTCGTCGCTCGAGAGCCACTGCATCCCGGAGCCCCCGAGGTGCTTCCACGGCGCGTTCAGATCGCCCGCGTTCAACGACCCCGGCACGCGCAGGGCCGAACCGCTCAGCACGACCGCGTCGTAGGCATCCGGATGCCGATCCAGCAGCATCTGCGCGAGGAACGAGCCCCACGAGTGCCCCAGCAGCACGAGCGGCAGGTCGGGGTGCTGCTCGCGGATGCGCTGCGAGAGGGTCCACACCGCGTCGCGGGCGGCGCCGAGACCGCCGGGTCCGAGACGCCCCAGCTTGGCGTGGTCGCCTCCCCACTGACCCAGCCCCGTACGGCCGTGACCGCGGTGGTCGTCGGCGTAGACGGTGTAGCCCGCGCCGACGAGGGCCTCGATGAGGGCGGTGTAGCGGCCGGCGTGCTCGCCCACCCCGTGCAGCAGCTGCACGACCGCGCGGGGCTCGACCGCCTCGTACACGTCGTAGACGATGCGGATGCCGTAGGCGTCGTCGAACTCTGGCATGGGGGGAGTCTAGGGGCGCGCAGACGCCGGACGGAGGTCGCGGAACACCGTCCTCTATTCCGTTAGCAAGGCTAATGAGCTAGCCTGGTCCTCACGAACATGAATGATCGCGTCGACGAATCCCCCCTTCCCGACCAGAGTCATGACTTCAGCGCCGCGGCCTCCGAGCTGCGCATGGCGACCTTCCGCCTCGCTCGACGCCTTCGGGCGCAGCGAGCGGTGGACTCCATGAGCGACGGGCAGTTCGCCGTCCTCGCCGCGCTGACCGTGCACGGCGCGCACACGCTCGGCCAGCTGGCCGAGCGTGAACGCGTCACGGCGCCGTCGATGAATCGCACGGTGTCGCTCCTCGAGGAGGCGGGTTACATCTCGCGCATCCCCGACGAGGTCGATCGCCGACGCGTGACGATCGACCTCACCGATTTCGGCCGTCGCATCGTCGACGAGACCGTCCGCCGGCGCGACGCCTTCCTCGAAGAGGCCCTCGCCGAGCTCAGCCCGGAAGAACGCGACGCGCTGGCCCGCGCCACGGTGATCATGAGGAAGGTGGCCGACAGATGAGCACGTCGATGTTCCGGTCGCTGTCGATCTTCAACTACCGCGTCTGGTTCATCGGAGCCCTCGTCTCGAACGTCGGCGCCTGGATGCAGGCCACGGCCCAGAACTGGGTCGTGCTGACCCAGCTGACGAACAACGACGCCGCCGCGATGGGCGTGACGATGGCGCTGCAGTTCGCCCCTCCCCTGTTGCTGGTGAGCGTGACCGGGTGGGTCGCCGACCGGTTCGACCGGCGCAAGCTCATCATGTGCACCCAGAGCACGCTGCTGCTGCTCGCGGTGACGCTCGGCGTGCTGCTGCTGACCGGGGTGATGACCCTGCCGCTGATGTTCGGCTTCGCCCTCGCCCTCGGCGTCGTCACCGCCTTCGACAACCCCGCTCGCCAGGCCTTCGTGTCCGACCTCGTGTCGCAGGAGAACGCCTCGAACGCCGTCGCCCTCAACGCCGCGTCGTTCAACATGGCCCGTCTGATCGGCCCGGCCGTCGCGGGCGTCATGATCGTGCTCGTCGGCACCGGATGGGTGTTCCTCGTCAACGCCGTGACCTTCCTCGCGATGCTCGGCGCGCTGCTGATCATGCGTCCGCACGAGCTCGTCGCCCGCCACCGCCGGGGCGGCCCGGCACGCCTGGCCGACGGCTTCCGCTACGTCGCGGGGCGCCCCGACCTCGTCGTGATCTTCGTGATGGTGTTCCTCCTCGGCGCGTTCGGCATGAACTTCCCGATCTTCGCCTCGACGATGGCGCTCGAGTTCGGCCGCGGCGCCGACGGCTTCGGCCTGCTCAGCTCGTTCGTCGCGATCGGCTCGCTCGCGGGGGCACTGCTCGCCGCGCGACGCGAACGCGCCCGCATGCGCGTCGTGATCGTGGGCGCCGGCGGCTTCGCCGTGGCATCCGCCCTCTCGGTCTTCGCCCCCAGCTACGAGGCGTACGCCGCGACCCTGGTGCTCACCGGCTTCTGCGTCGTGACGACGTTGACCACCGCGAACGGCTACGTGCAGACCACGACCGACCCCGTGCTGCGCGGCCGCGTGCTCGCGCTGTACATGGCGATCCTGTTGGGTGGAACGCCCGTGGGCGCCCCGATCGTGGGCGCCGTGGCAGCGCACTTCGGGCCCCGCGTCGCGATCGGTCTCGCCGCGATCGTCGCCGTGATCGCCTGCGCGATCGGGGCGAGTTGGACGCTGGCTTCGGGACGCGTGCACCGTCACGAGACGAAGCGGTTCCTGCTCACGGTCGACGAGACCCGGCCGATCCAGACGGTCGCGCCCGAACCCGAGGACTTCAGCGACGAGATCGCCGGCACGACGCCGATCCCGCTGCCGCCGGGCGAGCGAGCTCCGCGCGCGACCCCGCGCCCGCGCCCGCGCCACAGCTCCTGAGCCGGCGGCCCGCCCTCGGCATCCGTGCAAGAGGCCTACACCCTCGTGTTCGCCTCGTTCCTGCTCGTCTTCGGCTCGCTCGCCGACCGCTTCGGCCGACGCCGACTCATGCTGATCGGCGTGGGCATCCTCGCCCTCGCCTCGATCGCGGCGGCCCTCGCCCCCACCGGCGGACTGCTCATCGCCTCGCGCCTCGTGCAGGGAGTGGGCGGAGCGATGATCCTGCCGACGACCCTCTCGATCATCAACGCCACCTTCCGCGGACGCGAGCGCGGCATCGCCTTCGCCGTCTGGGGATCCACCATCGGCGGCATGGCCGCGGTCGGCCCCCTGCTCGGCGGATGGCTGACCACGGCGTTCTCGTGGCGCTGGGCCTTCGGCATCAACATCCCCCTCGGGGTGATCATCGTGATCGGCGTCGCCCTGACCGTCGCCGAATCGCGCAGCGACCGGGTGGAGGCGATCGACGGCGTCGGCGCCCTGCTGTCGGTGCTGACGATGGCCCCGCTCGTGTTCGGCCTCATCGAGGGCCGCACCTACGGGTGGTGGACGGTCGACACCGCGCCCGCGATCGGCGACTGGACGAGCGGCATCGCGGGGGCGCTCAGCGGCAAGGTCGCCCCCGTGTGGATCGTGCGCGGCGGCCTGCTCGCCGAGATTATCGGCGTGGCCGGGGTCGCCTTCACCATCTCTCCGGATGCCACGTGGGGACCCCTCATCCCCTTCCTCTTCGTCTACGGCGTCGGCGTCGGCCTCGCCACGGCGCAGCTGACCGGCGTGGTGCTGGCCGACGTGCCCCCGGCCGCGAGCGGACAGGCTTCCGGCACCCAGTCGACCTCGCGTCAGCTGGGCGCAGCTCTCGGGGTGGCGGTGCTGGGCACCGTGCTGTTCTCGACCACCGCGGGGGCGCTGACCGCGCGCCTCGACGACCGCGGCGTGCCCACGGCGCAGAGCGACCAGGTCGTCTCGCAGGTGGTCGACAGCGCGGGGGCGGGGATCGGCGGCCTCGCGGCCTCGCCGCAGACGCAGGACCTCGCGACCGACGCGCGCTTCACCGCGGCGGCGTTCCTCACGCTGGGCCTGGCCTCGACCCTGACGCTCGGCGCGGGGGCTCGGCGGCGCGAACCCGAGAAGGAGCCGGTCTCGTAGGGGTCCATTCGCTCGAATGGAAACCACGGCGGGTGGGGACTTGTCAAGCCTCCACCCGCTTCTCCTCCACGACGAGGGGTTTTCCTACTGTGCAGGTGACCTATCCGCTCTTGATCTCGTGGGGAGATCCATCATGCCGAAGTTCACACGCCGTTCCTCTCGCATCGCCACCGCAATCGCCCTTCCCGCGGCCGTGGTCGCGGCGGGCGTCCTCGTGTCGACGAGTTCGTACGCCGCGTTCTCCGACACCACCTCGAACGAGCAGAACAGCTGGCGCGCGGGCACCGTGCAGCTCGCCGACGACGCCGCGGGACGCACGCTCTTCACCGCGCCCAACGCCAAGCCCGGCGACGGGGGCACGACGTGCATCGCCGTCACTTTGACCGGCACCCTCGCCTCGCAGGTGCGCCTCTACGCCGACGAGGTGAGTGGCACCGCCGGCCTCGCCGACCACCTCGCCCTCACGATCGAGCAGGGCACCGGCGGCGGCTACGGCACCTGCACGGGCTTCACCGCGCAGAGCACGGTGTTCGACGGCAGCCTCGCGGACTTTACCGGGGCGCACTCCTCGTTCGCCACCGGGGCCGCGACCTGGAGCCCGACGGGAGCGGAGGCGGAATCGCGCACCTTCCGCATCTCGTGGACGCTCGCCGACGACGCACCGAACAGTGTCCAGGGGGGCACCGCCTCGACCGCGCTCGTCTGGGAAGCCCAGAACAGCTGAGTCGGTGCCCGCGAGTCGCGTGCTGCTCGTCGCGGCGGTGGCGGCGGCCCGAGCGGTGGTGACGCTCGCCCTGGCCCTGGGGTTCTGGGCCGCGGCACCCGTCGCGCTCGGGTGGCTGCCCACCACCGTGATGACGGCGTCGATGTCGCCGGCGATCGAGGTGGGCGACGTGGTGGTGTCGCGACCGATGCCACCCGACGCCCTGCTGCCGGGCCGGGTCGTGCTGGCCGACGACCCCGACTGGTCGGATCGGCTGCGTCTGCACCGCATCGCGGGGATCGGTGCCGACGGGGCGCTGGTCACCAAGGGCGACGCCAACCCGTCGGCCGACTCCTCGCCCCTGCACCCCGACGCCGTCCGCGGCGTCGGGGTGCTGAGGGTGCCGTGGGCCGGGCTGCCCGTGGTGTGGCTGAAAACCGCTGACGTGGTGCCGCTCGGCGCCGTCACGGTCGGGTTCGCCCTGTGCCTCCTGCTCGCCCTGCGTCGCGGCGACGACGACGAACCCCGGCCGCCGGTCGACCCCGGCGAGCCGCACCGCAGCCTTCCGGTGACGCGTCGGAGCCTGCGCGCACAGCGACGACGGGCCCCCGCCCGCGTGCGGATCGGCCGAGCGTTCGGTCTCGCCACGTCCGTCCTGGTGGCCGCAGCTCTGGGGGCGACGCCCGCGTGGGCGGCGTTGGCCGACGTCACCGCAGCGCCCGGGAGCATCGTCGCCGCCACCGTCTCGCCGCCCACGCGACTGGGGTGCGTCAACGACGGCGGCGCCGTCGTCACCTGGGCGTACGACGGGTGGGAGCCGCGCGGCTTCGACCTGCTGGTCAACGGCCGCGTCATCGTGTCGGGCATCCCGCCGTGGGCGCGAGCCGCCCGCGTCCCGAACGACGGCTCGTACTCGCTGTTCCGCACCGACCGGGTCACCGTGCGCACGACCGCCGGGCGCGCCTGGTCGGCCGAGTCGTCGGCATCCGTCCCCGTCGGCGGGGTGTTCCTCGGCTTCGGCCGCCCCTTCTGCCGCTGACGCGCCGGGGCTCCGCCTCAGAGCGTGCGCGCGAACGGGTCGAAGTCGGCCGGCAGCACGGGCACCGGAGCGCCCAGCGTGCTCTCGACCGTCACGAAGCCCGCGCCCGCGGCCGATTCCTCGGCCGACAGGAGCACGTCGAGCACGTGATGCCCGAGCTCGCCCGAGGCCACGTGCGGACGCCCCTCGGCGATCGCCCGCACCATGTCGAGCAACCCCAGTCCACGGCCGACCTCCGCGCCCTGCAGCGGCACCTCGAGGCGCTCCTGCTCGGGACGGAAGTCGTCGAGGAGCACGCCGAGGGGCTCCACGCGCGAGATCTCGCCAACGAAATGGTTCGGATCGGGCAGGAACATCGACCCCTCGGTTCCGTGCACCTCGAGCACGCCGGCTCGTTCGAGCGCGGAGTCGAAGCTGAACAGGCCCTGCGCCTGCTCTCCCCCCTCGAACGAGGCGATCAGCTGCACGGTGGTGGGCACCTCGACGTCGAAGACCTCGCCCGCCGCCGGCCCCGTGCGAATGCTCCGCTGCACGCGCGACCGCGTGCCGACGGCGGCGACCCGGTCGACCGGGCCGAAGAGGCTGACCAGCGCCGAGACGTAGTACGGCCCCATGTCCAGCAGCGGACCGGCGCCCCGAGCGAAGAGGAACTGCGGTCCCGGATGCCAGAGGTCGGGCCCCTGCGTCTGGAACGACGCCTGCGCGAAGAGGGGCCGGCCGATCGCGCCGTCGAGGATCGCGCGCTTGGCCGACTGGAAGCCGGGGCCCAGCAGCGTGTCGGGCGCCGAGCCGATGCGCAGGCCCGCGGCATCCGCCTGCCGGAGGAGCTCCGCGGTGCCCTCGCGATCGAGGCCGAGGGGCTTCTCGGTCCACACGTGCTTGCCGGCGGCGATCGCCTTCGACGACACCTCGACGTGCACGGCGGGGATCGTGAGGTTGACGACGACCTGCACGTCGGGGTGGGCGAGCACGTCGTCAGCCGTGCCCCACGCGGGCACGCCGTGCTGCTCGGCCTGGGCCCGCGCGCGCTCGGCGATCAGGTCGCCGACGATGAGGACGTCGACGTCGGGGAACGAGGTGAGGTTCTCGAGGTAGGTGTCGCTGATGACGCCCGCGCCGATGATGCCGACGCCGACGGGGGCGCTCACGCGGCGAGGCCGTTCTCAAGCAGGAAGGCGTAGCTGGCGGCGACGTCGTCGAACACGTCGCCGGGGGCGCGGTCGTACTCGATGACGGCCCAGCGCACCGATTCGGCGGCCCGCATGGCCTCGACGAGGGGCACCTGACCGTCGCCGGGGTGGCGCTGGTCGAGGGTGCGGGTGACGCCGAGGTCGGCGCCGGGGGCGAAGGGGTTCTCGGCCGGGACGATGCCGTCCTTCACGTGCACGGCGAGCAGGCGCGAGCCCAGGCGGCTCACGAGAGCGGGTACGTCCTGGCCGCCGGTGAGCGCCCAGAACAGGTCGAGCTCGATGGCGACGCGCTCGTCGGTCAGGGCGACGAAGTGCTCGAACGCGCTGCGACCGTCGACGTCGGCGAGGAACTCCTGCGCGTGGTTGTGGTAGCCGACCTGAAGCCCGTAGATGGCGGCGAGGTCGGCTGCCGCGTTCATGCGCTCGGCGATGTCGGCCACGCCGTCGTCGGTCAGCCACCGGTCGGCGGCGACGAAGGGATCGATCACGGTGGTGATTCCGATCTCGGCCGCGGCTTCGAAGACCGCCTCGGGGGCGGGGGTGGGGATCGACCCGTCGGGCGTCCACAGCTCGTCGGACAGCAGGGGGGCGTGGCCGGTGGGCGAGGCCAGACCACTCGCGTCGAGCGCGGCGCGGATCTCGGCGGGGCGGCGCACGAAGTCGAACGCCTCGACGTTGCGCAGGCCGATGGCCGCGAGGCGGTCGAGCGACCCCTGCGGGTCGGCACTGAACTGATCGGCCAGCGTATACAGCTGAACGGAGGGGGTGGGGAGCGACATCGGACCTTCCTTGCTCGTCGTCGAGATCGCCGCGCGAGCGGCGCGGTGGGAACGCTACCAGAAAACCGACCAGTGGATGCTTTCTCTTTTCCCCCGTGCTTAGACTGACCCGGTGACCCTCGGCGACGACTCCCCCGGCGACGACGCCCTCGACGACTCCGCCGACGACGAACGCCTCGGCCGCTCCGGGGCGTACTCGAAGGGCGTCGCGCGCCGGCAGGAGATCCTCAACCGCGCGATCGACGTCTTCGCCGAGCGCGGCGCCGACGGCGCATCGCTGCGCAGCATCGCGCGGGCGCTGGGCGTCTCGCACGCGGCGCTCCTGCACTACTTCGACTCGCGCGAGCAGTTGCTCGTGGCCGTGTACGACCACGCCAACCGGCAGCGCCCGCCCGCGCCCGACGCCACCGCACTGTCGTCGTTGACGGATGCCGCGGAGCACAACACCGCGGTGCCGGGGCTGGTCGAGCTCTACACGACCCTCGTCGCGACGTCGTTGAAAGAAGACAGCGCCACCGCGCGCGAGTACTTCACGGCCCGCTTCGCACGTCTGCGCGAAGACCTCGCCGCGCGACTGCGCCAGGAGCAGGCCGACGGCCTGGTGCGCGCCGACTGCGACCCCGACCAGGTCGCCGCCCTCCTCATCGCCGCCTCCGACGGACTGCAGGTGCAGTGGCTGCTCGACCCGTCGCTTCCGCTCGCCCGATCGCTGGGCGCACTCGGCGGGCTGCTGGCTCCGCCGCGCTGACCCGGCTCGAGGTTGCGCGCCGCGCGAACTCCGTGATTCGCGCAACCTCAGCCGCATGCACCCGCGATCGACTGAGGATGCGCGGATCTCTGAGGGTGCACGTCGGCCCCCGGGAGCCGCGGTCGCACGCACGCTCGGTGATTCGCGCAACCTCAGCCGCATGCACCCGCGATCGACTGAGGATGCGCGAATCTCCGAGAATGCACACATGCGACGAAGCCCCGAGCCCCTCGAACGAGAGGGCACTCGGGGCCGTCGGCGTCAGCGCGCGGGAACCGCCGCGCGTCGCGCGACCTCGGCCGCGTAGACGTCGGCGCTCGGCTTCTTCGTGCGCTCGAGGGTGTGACGGTCGACCGCGACCAGGCCGAGCTTCGGGCCGTAGCCGAAGATCCACTCGAAGTTGTCCATCAGCGTCCAGTGACAGTAGCCCTGAACCGGCGTGCCGCCGGCGATCTCGGCATCCAGGGCCTCGAGCGCAGCCGGGATGAACGCTTCGCGCTGCGCGTCGTCGTCGGTCTGGATGCCGTGCTCGGTCACGATGACGGGCACTCCCGATACCTCGTGGGCGTAGCGCACGGCACCGGCGAGCGACCCGGGGGCGATGAGCGTGCCCATGCCGTTGCGAGGACCGTCGATCTCGACCTCACCGTGGGGACCGTGCACGATCTGCTCATAGTTCTGCACGCCGACGAAGTCGTCGTCGCGGGCGACGCGGAGCCAGTGGTCGTAGACGGCCGCACGCTTGGCGTCGCGGTGCGCCTCGCCGCCGGGGAGGGCGACCTCGTCGCAGATGGCGATCGACACGCCGGTCGGCAGGTCGGCGCGCTCGGCCTTGATGGCCGCGACGGCGGAGCGGTGCGCACGCGTCAGCGCGGCCTCGAAGTCGTCCTGACGGTCGCCGGGGATCACGTTCGAGGCGAAGTACTCCGCCGTACCGGCGGTGCGCGCGGCGGCCGCGAGCATCTCGCGCTTGAGCACCTCCACCTGCGGCGGCAGCTTGTGACCCGCCTGCAGGAGCTGCTCCAGGTTGGGCTCGTTGATCGTGACGGCGGTGTGGATGCGGTCGCCGAATCGCCGCATGACCCGGGCGCACTGATCGGCGAACAGCCGATCGGAATCGGGGCCGAGCCACGAGCCCGCCGCCGAGAACCAGTTCGGCGCCGCGAAGTGGTTGAAGGTGACGACCGGGGCGAGGCCGCGCTCGAGGGCCCCGTCGATGACGCGCTCGTAGTGGTCGAGCGCCCCAGCGACGACCTCGCCGCGCGCCGGCTCGATGCGCGCCCACTCGACCGAGAAGCGGAAGGCGTTCATCCCCAGCGAGGCGACCAGGTCGAGGTCGTCTTCCCAGCGGGCCAGGTGGGCGTTGGCGATGCCGCTGCGCTCGCGGAAGATCGTCGGGGTCGTGTTCTCGAGCGCCCAGATGTCGCTGTGGACGTTGTCGCCCTCGTTCTGGTGACCGGCGATGGCGACGCCCCAGAGGAAATCGTTCGTCATATCAGCGTGCTCCCTTGATGAAGAGGATGACCAGTCCGCCCAGGACGGCGGAGACGGCTCCGGCGATGAACAGCGCGGCGAAGTTCGGACCTGCGGGCTCCGCACCGATCGCCAGCAGCACGGGCGCGACCGCCGCGACGATCGTGACGGGGAGGTTGTCGGCGATCTTGATGATCGCGAGATCCTTGGCCGGGTTGTCGATGTCGGGCACCAGACGGGTGGCGAGCGCGAGCTCGACCGCGAAGTAGACACCCTGGCCGATTGCGACGATGCCGCACGCCACGAGGTAGAAGCCGAAGTCGGTGGCGGTGGAGGCCACGACGAGGCCGACACCGAGGATGATCGCGGCGGCGATGATGAACGGCTTGCGGCGGTCGAGGCGGTCGCTGAGCTTGCCGATCGCGGGGGCGACCAGCAGCGAGATGCCGACGTTGACGATGACCGTGAGCAGGATCGCGCCGCCGAGGTCTGCCGGCTGCAGCTGCACGCGCTGGAGCAGGTAGATCGCCTGGTAGCCGTTCAGGGCGGCGACGCCCGAGAACACGAGCATGCGGCTGGTGAAGACGAGGGCGAAGCGGGGGTGGCGGACCGGGTTCACCCAGAAGACGCCGACGAGCCCCTTGAGGTCGAAGCGCTCGCGCGGCTGGTCGACCCGCGGGTCGCGCAGCACCACGAACAGCAGGCCGACCGCGATGACGGCGAAGACCGTGGGCAGACCGATGAGGGGGACGAGCTCGGCGCCGAAGGGCTGCGAGATGCCGATGCCGACGAGAGCACCCATCGCGGTGCTCAGGCTGACGAAGGCCGAGGCGGGTCCACGACGGTCCCGCGGAAGCTGGTCGGCGATGAGCGCCGTAGTGACCACGCCGGTCGTGACGAAGCCGAGGGTGATGAGCATGTGGGAGACGACGAACAGCGGCACGTTGGGCGCGGTGACCAGCAGCACGCCACCGGCGACGAAGGCCGCCATCGCGAGCAGGAGGAAGGGCCGGCGGCGACCCCAGCGCGAACGCGAGCGGTCGCTCAGCGCGCCCAGCACGGGAAGGGCGACGAGCGTCAGGATGCCCGCGATCGCGCTCGAGACGGAGATGATCGTCGTCGCCGCGGCCGCGTCGAGGGCGGTGGCCTTGAGCGTCAGCGTGAGCAGGGCGGCCGACATCTGCGCGGCGCCCGCACCGACCGCGGCGAGCACAAGGAAGAACACGAAACCTCGACGCGGTGACGCCCCGCGGCGGAAGGCCTCGGTGGGGGTGGGCTCGTCACGACGGACGGGTTCGGGGGCGCCGGTCGAGGTGGCGGGCGGTTCTGCGGAGAGGGTCATTTCGTGGCTCCTTTGCCGTGGACGAGGGTCCGGTGTCGTCGTCGATCACCCGGGTGAGTCGGGATGCGAGGACGGTAACACCGAAAATATGAAGCGGGCAATGTTTTCGACGAAAACTGTTACGGTGAGGTCATGTCCGGACCACGGGGCCCTTACCGCAAGAGCGCGGAACGGCAGTCGCAGATCCTCGACGCCGCTTTCCAGGTGTTCTCCCGATCCGGGTACAGCGCCAGCTCGGTGAACGAGATCGCCGCCGCCGTCGGCGTCACGCAGACCGCCGTCCTCCACCACTTCTCGGGGGGCAAGATCGCGCTGCTGCGCGCCGTGCTCGAACAGCGCGACCGCAGCGCCGAGGTCGAGCTCGAGGGACTCGGCGGCCGGGGGTTCCTCAGCCAGCTGCTCGAGATCTCCCGCCAGCAGGTCGGACAGCGCGGCGTCGTGCAGCTGTACTCGATGCTCGCGGCCGAGGCCATCGATCCCGCGCACCCCGCCCACGACTACTTCGCGCAGCGCTTCATGCGCATCGCCGCCGCCGTCGAGGCCGCTTTCCGCGCGGTCGGCGACGAGGGCGGGCTGCGCCCGGGCACAGACCCCCGCCGTGCCGCGCTGTCGACCATGGCCTCGGTCGAGGGCGCGCAGTTGCTGTGGCTGAGCGGGCTCGACGTCGACTTCGTCGAAGAGAGCCGTCGCACCATCAACAGCTTCCTCGTCGACCCGATCTGACCCCCTCTCCCCCATCTCGCGAAGGAGCGACATGAGCGTTCGCGTGCGCCCGGTGACCGTCGAGCACCACCGCCTGCCCCTCGGAATCGGCGAGAGCCGCCCCCGCCTGTCGTGGGTCACCGACACCGACGAGGCGGGCTGGACCCAGCGGGCGTACGAGCTCGAGCTCGTTCTGGGCGATGATCCGGATGCCGTGTCGACGGGCCGCGTCGAGTCGATCGAGTCGGTGCTCGTCGTCTGGCCGTGGGAACCGCTCGAGAGCCGTGCGCGCGCCCGAGTGCGCGTGCGCGTGTGGAGTGCCGACGAAGAACCCTCCGACTGGAGCGAGCCGACCGCGCTGGAGACGGGCCTGCTCGATCCCGACCTCTGGGTCGCCCGCGCGGTCGCGCCGATCGTCGGCGAGCCCGGCGACGACGGCGAACCCGCTCTCCTGCTGCGGGGCGAGGTGCAGCTGGACTCCCCCGTCGTGCGGGCACGGCTGCGGGCCACGGCCCACGGCGTCATGACCGTGAGCATCAACGGTCGACCGGTGGGTGACGACGTGCTCCACCCGGGATGGACGAGCTACCATCACCGCCAGCGCTACCGCACCTGGGACGTCACCGACCTGCTCGCCGCCGGCGACAACGTGATTGGCGTGCACCTGGCCGACGGGTGGTGGCGCGGGTTCCTCGGCTTCGCGGGGATGCGCGACGTCTACGGCTCGCGCACCGCCGCCCTCGTGCAGCTCGAGATCGAGCACGCCGACGGGACGTTCCGCGTCGTCGGCTCGGATGCGTCCTGGCGGTGGGCCCCCGGGCCGGTCACCCGGGCCGACCTGTACATGGGCGAGAGCTTCGACGCCCGTCGTGAGATCGACGGGTGGGACACGACCGACGTGCGAGCCGACGACTGGCGGCCCGTCGAGCTCGTCGACCTCGACACCCGCACGCTCGTCGCGCCCTCCGGACCGCCCGTGGTGCGCACCGACGTGATCCGGCCGGTCACGATCTCGACCTCGCCGAGCGGTGCGACGATCGTCGACTTCGGCCAGAACCTCGTCGGGCGTCTGCGGGTGCGCGTGCCCGCGGCTCCCGTCGGAACGACGGTGCGCCTGCGGCACGCCGAGGTGCTCGAGAACGGCGAGCTCGGGGTGCGGCCGCTGCGCCGGGCGAAGGCGACCGACGAGTTCGTCAGCGCGGGCGCGGCCCGCGAGTGGGAGCCGGCGTTCACGATCCACGGCTTCCGCTACGCCGAGGTGTCGGGCTGGCCGGGAGAGCTCGCCGCCGACGACCTCGAAGCCGTCGTCATCCACACCGACCTGCGGCGGGTCGGAGAGTTCGCGGCATCCGACCCCCTCCTCGACCGGTTGCACGAGAACGTCGTGTGGGGCATGCGCGGCAACTTCGTCGACGTGCCCACCGACTGCCCGCAGCGCGACGAGCGCCTGGGCTGGACGGGCGACCTGCAGGTCTTCGCCCCCGCCGCCTCGTTCCTCTACGACACCGCCGGCATGCTCAGCGGGTGGCTCGCCGACCTCGCGTCCGACCAGCACGCCGACGGCAACGTGCCCGTCTACATCCCGTGGGCCGACATCGATCCGCACCTGCCCCCGCTCGGCGCCGAGGCGGGATGGGGAGATGCGGCGACGGTCGTGCCCTGGGTGCTGCATGAGCGTTACGGCGACGAGGGGATCCTCGACGCCCAGTGGACCTCGATGACCGCGTGGGTCGACGCCTTCGCCCGGCGCGCGGGCGCCGACCTCGACTTCGCGAGCGGCGGCTTCTCGTTCGGAGACTGGCTGGATGCCGCGGCCCCCGACGATGCGCCGTGGGCGGCGCGACTGCCGTGGCAGGCGGTGGCCACCGCGTACCTCGCGCGCTCTGCCCAGATCGCGCGCGATGCGGCCGGGCTCCGCGGCGACGCCGACGCCGAGCTGCGCTACGGCACGCTCGCCGACCGTGCCGCCGAGCGGTACCGCACGGAGTACGTCACGCCCTCGGGCCGTGCGGCCTTCCCCTCGCAGACGGCGTACGCCCTCGGCATCCGCTTCGATCTGCTCTCGCCCGGCCAGCGCGTGCACGCCGGCGAACTGCTCGCCGCGCAGGTGGCCGCCGACGGGTTCCGCATCGGCTCGGGCTTCCTCGGAACCCCGCTCGTGTGCGACGCCCTGGTCGACACCGCGCAGGAGGCCACCGCGTGGAAGCTGCTGCTGCAGCGGGAATGCCCGTCGTGGCTGTACGCGGTGACGATGGGGGCCACGACGATCTGGGAGCGCTGGAACTCGATGCTCCCCGACCGGTCGATCAATCCCGGCGACATGACCTCGTTCAACCACTACGCCTTCGGGGCCGTCGCCGACTTCCTGCATCGCCGCGTCGCCGGGCTGGCACCCGCGAGCCCCGGATATCGGCGGCTGACGGTCGCGCCGTGCCCCACCCCCGAGCTGACGTGGGTGCGCGCGCACCACGAGACCCCGTACGGCCGGGCGGCGGTGTCGTGGACCCTCGACGACGGAGCATTCGCCCTCGAGGTGACGGTCCCTGCCTCGAGCACCGCCGAGATCCGGCTCCCCGACGGGTCGGCTCCGTTCGACGTGACCACCGGCACGCACCGGTTCGCGTGCCGCTGGGCGGCGACCGAGGCGGCCACCACCGCCGCATCCTTCGCGCACGATCCGGCCTGACGAGCAGGCCGGCGACGCCGCTGCGGCCGGGGCTCGCTCGGCTTCGACGTTAGGCGTTGCCACACGCTCCTTCGCCAGGTCGTACTGGAGTGCGGGCTTTGCGACGCGCAGAGTGGAGGAGTCCAACGCCGTACCCGGAGGTACCCCATGTCGCTCAGCGCCCTTCCCACCCAGCCCGCCCCGTATTTCCTCGGCGCGGCCGAGGGCGACAAGCTCGTCATGTTCGACCATCTGTTCACCCTGCTCGCCACCGCCGCGCAGACCGAGCGCGAATTCGACTCGTTCCTCACCGAGGGGCGCCCCGGCCAGGCCGTGCCCGCGCACTTCCACGCCCTGACGCACGAAACCTTCTTCGTGCTCGAGGGCGCCATCCGCCTGTGGGTCGACGACCAGAACGGCCACCGCGAGACCCGCATCCTCGAGGCCGGCGACTTCGGCTACGTGCCGAAGAACACGATCCACTCGTACCGCATCGAGCGCACGGGCAAGGTGTTCGGGGTGACCTCGGGCGGATTCAGCGACTTCTTCCGCGCCGTCGGACGCCCGACCGACACCGCGGGCATCCCCGAGCCCGCCGACTTCCACATCCCCGACTTCGCGGTCATGGCGGCCGAGGGGGCACGACACGACGTCAACTTCGTCGCCGGGTACGAGCTGTTCGACTGAGCCCGTGGCATCCGGAACCCCGCGCGTCGACCGCGACCTCGTCTTCGCGACCGTCCTGGGCTACCGCCCGCTGACGCTCGACCTGCACCGCCCCGAGGGCCCCGGCCCGTTCCCCGTCGTGCTGTTCGTGCACGGCGGCGGGTGGCTGGTCGGCAGCCGGCGCACGTTCTGCTTCTTCCCCGCCGCCGAGACCTTCGGCCGCCTCGTTGCCGAGGGCTGGGCCGTGGCCTCGGTCGACTACCGCCTCTCGGGCGAGGCGGTGTTCCCCGCGCCCCTCGACGACCTCCGCGCGGGGCTGCAGTGGGTGATCGCCGAGGCGACGGCGTACGACCTCGACGCGAACGCGATCGCCGTCTGGGGAGAATCGGCGGGCGGGCAGCTCGCCGCCCTTGTCGCCCTCGACCCCGACACCGCGATCCGCGCGGCCGTCGACTGGTACGGACCGAGCGACCTCGCCGACGTGCCGGCGGCACCGACCCCGGTCGGACCTCCTAGTCGAGAGGCGCGCCTGCTCGGGGTCGAGCCGTCGGATGATCCGGATGCCACCCGCGCGGCCTCTCCGCTGCATCACGCGCACGCGGGGGCGCCGCCGTTCCTGCTGGCCCACGGTCTCGACGACCAGGCCATTCCGCACCGGCACAGCGAGCGTTTCGCCGCCGCGCTACGCGAGACGGGCGTCGACGTGCAGCTCCAGCTCGTGCCGGGCGCCGGACACATCTGGTCGGGGCTCGACGACAGCGCGACCGTCATGGACCCCGCCGTCGCGTTCCTGCACCGCGTCTTCGGTAGCCTGCGACGATGACCGGCGCTCCCCCGCCCAGCATCCACATCCGCGCGATGTTGACCTGGTGCGCGATCTTCCCGCTCGTGACCCTCGGGTCGCTCGCCCTCGAGCCGTTCGCCGGAGGCTGGCATCCGGTGCTGCGCACCTTCGTGCTGACCCTCGTCGTGGTGCCGCTAGCCGTCTACACCGTGGTCCCGCAGCTGCTGCGCCTGCACGGGCGTGGGCGCAGCGGCGCGCTCGGGGCGACGCCGGCTGACCGGCTTCGCGCAGACTCCGCGATCCGCGCAACCTCAGCCGGACGCGTCAAGATCCGGCTGAGGGTGTACGAATCACTGAGGTTGTGCGAACCCGAACCCCGGCCGAGCACGGCGCACCCTCCGCGATCCGCGCAACCTCAGCCGGACGGAGCCTCACCGGGCTGAAGATGCGCGGATCGCTGAAGTTCTGCGCCCGCCGTCACACCCGCGCGTCGACCGCCTGGTCGGCCACGGGCACCAATCGCGTCAGCTGCGTGACGTGGCGCGGCTCGAGCTCGTCGAGCGACGAGACGCCCAGCAGGGTCATGGTGCGCTCGATCTCGCTGCGCAGGATCGCGATCGTGCGGTCGACACCCTGACGCCCGCCCGCCATGAGGCCGTACAGGTAGGCGCGGCCGATCAGGGTGAACTTCGCGCCGAGGGCGATGGATGCCACGATGTCGGCGCCGTTCATGATGCCGGTGTCGACCATGATTGTGGCGTCCTTGCCGACCTCGCGCACGACCTTCGGCAGCAGGTGGAAGGGGATGGGCGCGCGGTCGAGCTGGCGGCCGCCGTGGTTGGACAGCACGATGCCGTCGACGCCGAGGTCGACCAGGCGCGCGGCATCCGTCACGTTCTGCACGCCCTTGACGACGATCTTGCCGGGCCACATGGCGCGGATGACATCGAGGTCGTCGTAGCTGATCGTGGGGTCCATCGCGGCGTTCAACAGTTCGCCGACGGTGCCGCCGGTGGTGCTGAGCGAGGCGAACTCGAGCTTGGGCGTGGTGAGGAAGTCGATCCACCACCAGGGGCGCGGGATCGCGTTGACGATCGTGCCGACCGTCAGCTGCGGCGGGATCGAGAAGCCGTTGCGCTTGTCGCGCAAGCGGGCGCCGGCGATGGGGGTGTCGACGGTGAACTGCAGGGTGTCGAAGCCGGCCTTCGCCGCGCGCTCGACGAGACCGTACGAGATGGAGCGGTCTTTCATCACATAGAGCTGGAACCAGTTGCGGCCGACCGGGTTCGCGGCCTTCACCCCCTCGATCGAGGTGGTGCCGAGGGTCGAGAGCGTGAACGGGATGCCGGCGGCTGCGGCCGCGGACGCTCCGGCCGTCTCACCCTCGGTCTGCATGAGACGCGTGAAGCCGGTGGGCGCGATACCGAAGGGCAGGGCGGAGGGACCGCCGAGGATCTGGCAAGAGGTGTCGACGTCGGCGGCGGGGCGCAGGATGTCGGGGTGGAACTCGACGTCTTCGAACGCGCGGCGGGCGCGGTCGAGCGACAGCTCGCCCTCGGCGGCGCCGTCGGTGTAGTCGAACGCGGCCTTGGGCGTGCGGCGCTTGGCGATCGAGCGGAGGTCCGCGATCGTGAGCGCGGCGTCGAGGCGGCGCTTGCGCGCGTCGAGCTCGGGCTTCTTGAACTGCATGAGCTCGAGGAGCTCGCCGACCTTCGGCAGCTGACGCTGAACCATGGGGGATCTCTCTTTCATGTGGTCTGACCACATCGTACGCCCGCGCCGACGGGGCGGGAAGGGGTTTCAGGAACGCGGTTCGTAGCGCCGCGGAGGAAAGGCCGCGGCCACCCGCGCCCGCAGGTCGGTCAGTGAGGCGTCCGCCCCGAAGGCGCCGAGCGCCCGCGCCTGCACGAGCACGTTGCCCAGCGCCGTCGCCTCGACGGGACCCGCCAGCACGGGAACCCCCGAGCGGTCGGCCGTCGCCTGGCACAGCAGGGTGTTGAGCGCTCCGCCGCCGACGAGGTGCACGACGTCGATCTCGCGATCCGCGAGGGCCCCCGCCGTGCGGAGGGTGGTGGCGAACGCCTGCGCGATGCTCTCGACGATGATGCGCGCGAACATCGGGCGTTCCGAACGACCGGGGGCCTCGCGCCCGAGCAGCGCCGCGATGCGCGTCGGCATGTCGCCGGGAGCCGCGAGCGAGGGGTCGTCGGCGTCGAACAGCCGCGCCGGCACCGAGACCGAGCCCGCCGCCGCCAGCAACCGACCGAGGTCGACGGGGGCGCCGTCGGCCTCCGACCAGGCCCGCACCGTCTCGCTCAGCAACCACAGACCGGCGACGTTGTGGAGGAAGCGGATGCGCCCGTCGACGCCGCCCTCGTTGGTGAAGTTCGCCGCGCGGGCGGCATCCGTCACGATCGGCGCCTCGAGCTCGAGACCCACCAGACCCCAGGTGCCGCAGGAGATGTAGGCCGCGTTCGGCGACGACATCGGCACCGCGACCACGGCCGAGGCGGTGTCGTGCGAGCCGACGGCGACGACCGGCAGCCCGCCGAGGTCGGTGGCGTGACCCACGGTCTCGCCGGGGTCGACGAGCGGGGGCAGCACGGATGCCGGGATGCCGAGCATCGCGGCGAGCTCGGTGTCCCACTTCCCCGTGTGCACGTCGAGCAGGCCGGTCGTCGAGGCGTTGGTGCGCTCGGCGACGCGGCGCCCGGTCAGGCGCTCGGCGAAAAGGTCGGGGATCAGCAGGCTCGCCTCGGCCGCGGCGAGCCGCGCGTCGGCCGCGTACTGGTACACCGTGTTGAAGGGCAGGAACTGCAGGCCATTGCGGCGGTAGAGCTGCTCGAACGGAACGATCGCGTGCACGGCATCCACCCCGCGCGCGGTGCGCTCGTCGCGGTAGTGGAACGGCTCCGCGACGAGCTCGCCGTCGCGCAGCAGACCGTAGTCGACCGCCCACGAGTCGATGCCGACGCTCTCGATCGTCGGTTCGCGGCGCAGCGCCTCGGCGAGGCCCGCGCGCACGTGAGTCCACAGGGCCTCGACGTCCCAGTGCCAGCCGTCCGCGCGCTCGACGGGTCCGTTCGCGAAGCGCGCGACCTGCTCGAGCTCGAGCACTCCCTCGCCGACGCGCCCGATCATCACGCGACCGCTGGTCGCGCCGAGGTCGACGGCCGCGACGGCGCGGACGGGCCCGGCAGCGCCGACCCCGGCCGCGGGCGACGGCTGCGCCCGTGCGGCACCCGGCCCGGAGCCGCTCATCGCAGGAACGCCGCGGCGACGCCCGAGTCGACCGGGATGTGCAGGCCCGTCGTGCGCGAGAGCTCGGGACCGGTGAGCACGTACACCGCGTCGGCGACGTTCTCGGGCACGACCTCGCGCTTGAGGATCGTGCGGTTGGCGTAGAACTGGCCGAGGTCCTTCTCGTCGACGCCGTAGGTGGCGGCACGGTTGGCGCCCCAGCCCGCGGCGAAGATGCCCGAGCCGCGCACGACGCCGTCGGGGTTGATGCCGTTCACGCGCACGCCGTGCTCGCCCAGCTCGACCGCCAGCAGGCGCACCTGGTGGGCCTGGTCGGCCTTGGTCGCCGAGTAGGCGATGTTGTTGGGGCCGGCGAACACCGAGTTCTTCGACGAGATGTAGATGACGTCTCCGCCCATCTTTTGCGCGATCAGGGCCCTGGCCGCCGCCTTCGCGACGAGGAACGAGCCCTTCGCCATGACGTCGTGCTGCAGGTCCCAGTCCTTCTCGGTGGTCTCCAGCAGCGGCTTCGACAGCGAAAGCCCCGCGTTGTTGACGACGAGGTCGATGCCGCCGAACGCCAGGACGGTCGCATCGATCGCGGCCTGCACGGCCTCGGCATCCGCGACGTTGGCCGCCACCCCGATCGCGACGTCGGTGCCGCCGAGTTCGGCCGCGGCGGCCTGCGCCTTCTCGAGGTCGAGGTCGGCGACGACGACGCACGCGCCTTCCGCGGCGAGGCGGGTCGCGATGGCCTTGCCGATCCCGGATGCCGCGCCCGTCACGAACGCGATGCGACCCTGGTGCGTCTTGGGCTGGGGCATCCGCTGCAGCTTGGCCTCTTCGAGCGCCCAGTACTCGATGCGGAACTTCTCGGCATCCGAGATCGGAGAATACGTCGAGAGGGCCTCGGCTCCCCGCATGACGTTGATGGCGTTGACGTAGAACTCCCCCGCCACGCGCGCCGTCTGCTTGTTGGCGCCGTACGAGAACATGCCCACGCCCGGCACGAGCACGATGAGCGGGTCGGCGCCGCGGATGGCAGGCACCGGTCCCTGAGCCTGTCGAAGGGCGGCATCGGCGTGCGCGTCGTAATACGCCTGGTAGTCCTCGCGATAGGCGACGTGCAGCTCCTGCAGGCGCGCGATCGCGTCGTCGATCGAGGCGTCGGCGGGCAGGTCGAGGATCAGCGGCTTGACCTTGGTGCGCAGGAAGTGGTCGGGGCAGCTCGTGCCGAGGGCGGCGAGGGCGGGGGCCTTCTCGGATGCCAGGAAGTCGAGCACCGCGGCGGAGTCGGTGTAGTGGCCCACCATCGGTTTGTCGGTCGAGGCGAGCCCGCGGATGGTGGGGGCCAGCGCCGCCGCCTTCGCGTGACGCTCGGCCTCGGGCAGGGCCGCGAAGCCCGCGCGCACCCCGCCGAAGGGCTCGGCCGCGCCGCGCGCGTCGATGTAGGCCTGCGCGGTGTCGATGATCCAGAGGCTGTTGCGTTCCGCCTCCTCCGAGGTGTCGCCCCAGGCGGTGATGCCGTGACCGCCGAGGATCGTGCCGATCGCCTGCGGGTTCTGCTCTTTGATCGCGGCGATGTCGAGGCCCAGCTGGAAGCCGGGGCGGCGCCACGGCACCCACACGACCTTGTCGCCGAAGATCTCGGTCGTGAGCTTCTCACCGTCGGCGGCGGTGGCGATCGCGATGCCGGCGTCGGGGTGCAGGTGGTCGACGTGCGCGGCGTCGACGAGACCGTGCATCGCGGTGTCGATCGACGGGGCGGCTCCGCCCTTGCCGTGCAGGCAGTAGTCGAAGGCGGCGACCATCTCGTCTTCGCGTTCGATGCCGGGGTACACGTCGACCAGCGCCCGCATGCGGTCGAGGCGCAGCACCGCCAGGCCCTTCTCGGTGAGGGTGCCCAGGTCGCCGCCCGACCCCTTGACCCACAGCAGCTCGACCGGCTGGCCCGTGACCGGGTCGATGTCGGTGCCCTTGGCGGAGGTGTTGCCGCCGGCGTAGTTGGTGACCTTCGGGTCGGAACCGAGGCGGTTGCTGCGCGCGACGAGGTCGGCGGCGGTGGAGCTGGTCATGACGTTCCTCACGGGTGAGAGCGACGGGAAAGGGAACCGGGGCGACGGTGATTCAGGGTCCGCCGCCCCAGCGATCGGGTCGTCGCGCGAATCCGTGCGACGAAAGGGTGAAAGCTCAGGCGCCCCAGCCGGCTTGCGTTCCGCCGACGCGCTCGTCGGCGATGCGGGGCAGGTATCCGGATGCCGCGAACGCGGCCATCGGGTCGGCGGGAAGGCCCCGCGACTCGCGCCACTCCGCGAGGGCCGGACGCACGTCGGTGTAGAAGGCGTCCATCATCACGGCGTTCGCACCGAGCACGTCGTTCGCGTCCTGCGCCGCGGTGAGGGCGTCGCGATCGAGCAGCAGGGCGCGCGCGGTCATCTCCTGCACGTTCAGCACCGAGCGGATCTGGCCCGGGATCTTGTCCTCGATGTTGTGGCACTGGTCGAGCATGAAGGCCACGTCGGGGTTGTTCAGGCCCCCGCCGCGGACGACCTCGACGAGGATGCGGAACAGCTGGAACGGGTCGGCTGCGCCCACGATGAGGTCGTCGTCGGCGTAGAAGCGCGAGTTGAAGTCGAACGAGCCGAGCTTTCCGAGGCGCAGCAGCTGCATGACGATGAACTCGATGTTGGTGCCGGGCGCGTGGTGGCCGGTGTCGAGGCACACCATCGCCTTCTCTCCCAGCGAGGCCACCTGCGCGTACGAGGTCCCCCAGTCGGGAACATCGGTGTGGTAGAACGACGGCTCGAAGAACTTGTACTCCAGCACGAGGCGCTGGTCGTCGCCGAGGCGCGCGTAGATCTGCTGCAGCGAGTCCTGCAGGCGGTCCTGGCGGCCGCGCATGTCGTTCTGGCCGGGGTAGTTCGAGCCCTCGGCGAGCCAGATCTTCAGGTCGCGCGAGCCCGTGGCATCCATCACGTCGATGCACTCGAGGTGGTGGTCGATGGCCTTGCGCCGGATGCGCTCGTCGTGGTGGGTGAGGGCGCCGAACTTGTAGTCCTCGTCCTGGAAGGTGTTCGAGTTGACGGTGCCCAGCTTCACGCCCAGGTCTTCGGCGTGACGGCGCAGTGCCGAGTAGTCGTCGACGAGGTCCCACGGGATGTGCAGGGCGACGGTGGGGGCGAGCGCGGTCAGACGGTTGACCTCCGCGGCATCCGCGATCTTCTCGAAGGGGTCGCGCGGGGTGCCCGCGGTGGGGAAGACGCGGAAGCGGGTGCCGGAGTTTCCGAACGCCCACGAGGGCAGTTCGATGGCCTGCGCCGCGAGGGCGTCGAGGATCTGGGGGCTCAGGGTGGTCATGACAGGGTCCTTCCCGCGTCTGCGAGCTGGTCGGCGAGGTGGAAGACCTCGGTGAGCGGTGTGGCTGCCTGGTCGGGACGACCGGCGAGGCCGACGAAGTAGGGGGCCATCTCCGCCTCCCACGCGGCGGCGATGGGCGAGGCGGCGAGGTAGGCCTGGGCGGCGGCGTCGTCGTCGGTCTCGTAGTAGCCGATCAGGTGCCCCTCCTCGCCGAGGAACAGCGAGTAGTTGCGGCGACCGGCGGCGGCGATCTCGGCGAGCATCTCAGCGCGCACCGGGGTGTGGCGGGCGACGTAGTCGTCGACGAGCTCGGGCCGCACGCGCAGTTCGAAGCAGACGCGGGTGGGGTGGGCGGTCATCGGGTGCGGCTTCTCTTCCTCGAGAAATGAATCGTTTCATCGCAGCATAGAACGGCCGCGCTCGCGACGCAACACCGGGTCGCGCCGCGCCCCGTTCCCGAAGGGCCATCGGGCGCCTGCGATATCGTCGACCAGAACTCGCGGGAAAGGCACGGTCGTCGATGGCGGTCAAGATCAAAGACGTCGCAGC
Organism: Microbacterium sp. che218; assembly: GCF_040436305.1. Taxonomy (NCBI): domain Bacteria; kingdom Bacillati; phylum Actinomycetota; class Actinomycetes; order Micrococcales; family Microbacteriaceae; genus Microbacterium; species Microbacterium sp. che218. Next base: position 2,603,808 of record NZ_AP031501.1, on the reverse strand, counting down.
CCACGCCGGCGTCTCGGTGGGCACCGTCTCGAACGTGCTCAACGGCCGCGAGACGGTCTCTCCCGCCGCCGCCGAACGGGTGCGCGCGGCGATCGACGCGCTCGGCTACGTGCGCAACGACGCCGCACGGCAGCTCCGCGCCGGGCGCAGCCGCAGCATCGCCCTCATCGTGCTCGACGTCGGCAACCCGTTCTTCGCCGCCGTCGCCCGCGGCGCCGAAGCCCGCGCCGCCGAAGACGGGTACGTCGTGCTGCTCGGCTCCAGCGGAGGCGACGCCGACCACGAGCGCCTCTATCTCGACCAGTTCCGCGAGCAGCGCGTCGCCGGCGTCCTGCTCACCCCGGCCGTTCCCGAGGGCGACGTCGTGCAGCACCTCGCGAGCGCGGGCGTTCCGCTCGTGCTGGTGGACGAGCAGACCGAGTCGGATGCCGCGTGCACGGTCTCGGTCGACGACGTCGAGGGCGGCCACCTGGCCGTCGCCCACCTGCTGGCGCAGGGGCGCCGCCGCATCGCCGTGGTCGCCGGTCCCTTGACCACCCGTCAGGTGGCCGACCGCCTCGAGGGCGCGCGCCGCGCCGTCGCGGAGGTCGACGGGGCCCGCCTCGAGGTCATCGCGACCGATGCCATGACGGTGCTGGCCGGCCGCGCCGCCGGCGAAGCGCTGCGCGAGCGCCACGACCGCCCCGACGCGGTCTTCGCCGCCAACGACCTGCTCGCCGTCGGCCTGTTGCAGGCGCTGACGATGCTCGGCGGCATCCGCGTTCCCGACGACATCGCACTCGTCGGCTACGACGACATCGACTTCGCCGCGGCCACGGTCGTGCCCCTCACCTCGATCCGCCAGCCCGCAGAGGAGCTCGGCGCCACGGCCGTCGACCTGCTGCTGCGCCAGCTCGACGGTGAGCTCGACCCGGCCGAGCGGCAGGTGCGCTTCCGCCCCGAGCTCGTGGTGCGGGCCTCGAGCGGCTGACGCGTCCGAGCCGTCGGGCCCGACTCCTCCCGCGACGGGCCGGAGGATTTTGGGGGAGCGGAGGGTCCCGCGCGGCCCGCGCATCCTCCGCCGCCCGAATCGCCTCCGCCCGCGTCGCGCCCGCTGCGGAGGGCTCCACCGACTGCCCGGCTTTCTCAGGGGTGTCGTGACAGACCCTCCCTGCGCGCACGGCCGGAGCGTACCGTCGACCCAGACACGACTCCGCCGGGGCGCATGCGTTCCCGGTTTCGACAGGATGCCGCGGCGGCGGCGCGAGAGGAATGACGCGATGCACACACGGACGTTGGGGCAGGGGCTCGAGGTGTCGGCGGTCGGGCTCGGCTGCATGGGGATGTCGCAGTCGTACGGCCCGAACCCGGGCGACCGCGAAGACATGATCGCCGTGCTGCGCTCGGCCCTCGATGCGGGAGTCACCTTCTTCGACAGCGCGGAGGTCTACGGCCCGTACGACAACGAGGAGCTGGTCGGAGAGGCGCTCGAGCCCCTCCGCGACCAGGTCGTCATCGCGACCAAGTTCGGGTGGGACATCCGCGACGGCGCGATGGCCGGACTCGACAGTCGACCCGAGCAGATCCGTCGCGTCGCCGACGCGTCGCTCCAGCGGCTGCGGACCGACGTGATCGACCTCTTCTACCAGCACCGCGTCGACCCCGACGTGCCGATCGAAGACGTCGCGGGAACGGTGGGCGAGCTCGTCGCCGAAGGCAAGGTGCGCCACTTCGGCCTCTCCGAGGCGTCGGCGGCCACCATCCGCGCCGCCCACGCGACCTTCCCCGTGACGGCGCTCCAGAGCGAGTACTCGCTGTGGACCCGCGATCCCGAGGCGGAGGTCCTGCCCACCCTCGCGGAGCTCGGTATCGGGTTCGTACCCTTCAGCCCCCTCGGCAAGGGGTTCCTCACCGGTACCGTCGACAGCTCGACCAGCTTCGACGAGGGAGACATCCGCACGCGCGTCCCCCGCTTCGAGGCCGACAACCTCGCCGCGAACCAGGCGCTCGTCGCGCACGTGCGCGAGCTCGCCGGGCGGAAGGACTGCACGCCGGGGCAGATCGCACTCGCGTGGCTGCTCGCCCAGGGGCCGCACATCGTCCCCATCCCCGGCACCCGGCGCACGGAGCGGATCGTCGAGAACGCGGGGTCGACCGAGGTGGCCCTCTCCGCCGATGAGAAGGCCGACCTCGATGGTCTCGCCCGCCGCATCGGTGTGCACGGCGACCGTTACAACGCGCAGCACATGGGCTTCGTCGACCGGTGACGAGCACGTGCAGAGGCCCCGACCGTCTCGATGGCGGGCGGGGCCTCTGCCGGCGATCGATCAGAAGTCGAAGTCGCCGATGTTCTCCTTGGTGAAGACGAACGGGTCGCCGAGCAGCACGGTGGCGTCCGCCCCGACCTCGAAGGTGCCGAGCTTGCCGGCCTCGAACGAGTCGCCTTCCTTGCCGGTGATGGTGCCGTCGATGAGCGCCTTGGTGGCGTAGGCGCTCAGGTAGCCGAGGTCGGCCGGGTTCCACAGCGCGAATGAGGTGATCGTGCCGTCCTGCACGTACTCGCGCAGCTGGTTCGGCGTGCCGAGGCCCGTGAGGGCGACCTTGCCCTTGAACTCCGAGGTCGACAGGTAGCGACCGGCGGCGGCGATGCCGACGGTGGTCGGCGACACGATGCCCTTGAGGTTCGGGTAGGTCTGCAGCAGCGCCGCGGTGCGGTCGAACGACGTCTGGTCGTCGTCATCGCCGTACACGACGTCGACGAGTTCGATGTTCGGGTGGTTCGCGGCGAGGTCGCTCTTCATGAGCTCGATCCAGGCGTTCTGGTTCGTGGCGTTGGCCGCGGCGGAGAGGATCGCGACCTGACCGGAGTCGCCGATCTGCTCCGAGATCAGGTCGACCTGCGCCTTGGCGATGCCCTCGGCGGTGGCCTGGTTGATGAAGAGGTCGCGGCACTCGGCGTCGGTGTCGGAGTCGAAGGTGACGACCTTGACGCCGGCGCTGCGCGCCTCGTCGAGCGCGTCGCAGATGGCCGACGGGTCGTTGGCCGAGATCACCAGGCCGCCCACGCCCTGCTGGGCCGCGGTCTGGATGTACTGCACCTGCGACGTCGGGGTCGCCTCGCTCGGGCCGACCTGCTCGAAGGTGCCGCCGAACTCGGTGATGGCCTCTTCGCCGCCCTTGTTCGAGGTCTCGAAGTAGGGGTTGCCCAGGTTCTTGGGCAGGAAGGTGATGGCGAGGTTGCCGCCGTCGCCGCCGCCGTCACCGCCGGCGTCTCCTCCGGCGCTGCCACCGGAGCAGCCGGTGGCGACGAGCGTGACCGCCAGGGCCAGGGCGGCGGCTGCGGTGCCGACGCGGGTCTTGCGTGTGAATGCGAACATCGTTGTTTCCTTTCAGGGGACAGATGGTGGTGCGAGTGGGGTGCGGGTCAGTCGGTCGACGTCGGCGCGGCGGGGCGCGCGCCCCTCCTGCGGCCGATCGCGGCGGCCCGTCGGGCCTGCAGCGCGGCGAGGAGGCTGGCGGACACCACCGAGAGCACGAGCAGCAGTCCGGTGATGACGTTGATGATGTCGCTCGTCACTCCGGCGAGGCGGAGCGCGCTGCCGAGGGTCCCGATGAGCAGGACTCCGGCGATGACGCCGTGCAGGGCGCCGCGGCCACCGAAGATCGACACCCCGCCCAGCAGCACGGCGGCGATCACCTGCAGTTCCATGCCCATCGCGTTCTCACCGCGGGCGTTGCTGTAGAGCAGCGTGAAGTAGACGCCGGCGAAGCCCGACACCGCTCCGCTCATCACGAACAGCACGAACTTGGTGCGGCCGACGTCGATGCCCGAGAACTGCGCAGCCTCCTTGTTCAGACCGATCGCGTACAGCGAGCGACCGAAGGGCGTGAGGTGCAGCAGCACCGCGAAGACGATCGCCAGCACGGCGAACGGGATCATGATGAGCGGCAGCGGGGTGCCGGGGATGTTGGCCTTGGCCAGGTCGGTCCACGTCTCGGGGAACTCCGTGACGGCCTCGGTGCCGAGCAGCCCCACCGCGATGCCGCGGAACAGTGCGAGCGTGCCGATGGTGACGGCGAGCGAGGGCAGGCCGACGACGGTGACGAGGAATCCGTTGACGGCCCCCGCGACGACGCCGACGACGATCGCCGCGAGGCCCGCGAGTTCGAACAGCCACCCCGCCTGGGTGAGAACGCCGACGGTGACGCTCGACAGGCCGACGATGCTCGCGACCGAGAGGTCGATCTCCTCGGTGATGATGATGAGAGTCATCGGCAGCGCGATCAGCAGGATCGGTGCGATGTCGCGCAGCAGATAGGTGACCGTGAGGGGGCTGTCGAAGTTGCGGACGGTCGCCAGCGACACGACGATCACGAGCAGCAGGATGCCGATGATGGCGGCCTCGCGCGTGAGCACGGCACGGCGCCAGAACGGTCGGGCGTGCGCGCGGTAAGTCCGGGCGCGTTCGTCGACAGTGGTGGAGGTCATCGACCCGTCTCCCTCTCTGCGGTGAGCTTGCGCGACTGGCGGACGGCCAGCACGCGGTCGAGCACGATGGCGCCGAGGATCAGCGCGCCGACCACCGCCCGCTGCCAGAAGTCGTCGATGCCGAGGATCGGCAGGGCGCGGTTGATGGTCAGCAGCAGGTAGGCGCCGATGGCCGCGCCCCAGACCGTGCCCACGCCGCCCGAGATGGCGACGCCGCCGATGACGGCCGCGCCGATCGCCTGCAGTTCCCAGCCGAAACCGGCGTTCGAGGCGACGGTGCCATAGCGCGCGGCGTAGAGCACACCGGCCAGGCCCGCCAGAGCCCCGCTGGTGACGAAGGCTCCGATGATGCGGCGGTTGACCTTGAGGCCGTAGAGGTGGGCGGCGGCCGGGTCGGACCCGATCGCGTACAGCTCGCGTCCGCTGCGGAGGTTGCGCAGATACCAGGCGGCGGCGATGAGCACCACGACGGCGAGGATCGTCAGCAGCGGGATGCCGAGCACCTGGCCCGTGCCGAGGTCGCGGAAGCTGCCGGGCAGGTCGGAGGCGTTGACGCGGTTGCTGCCGGCCCACGCGACGTTGATCCCGCGGTAGATGTACATGGTGCCCAGCGTGATGACGAGGGCGGGCACCTTGGCGTAGGCGACGAGGGCACCGTTGACGAAGCCCAGGATGCCGCCGACCACGATGCCGGCGATGAAGACGACGACGAGGGGAAGACCCGGCACGTCGATGAACAGCCGGCCGGTCAGGTAGGCCGTCAGCCCGACAACCGAACCGACCGAGAGGTCGACGTTGCGCGTGATGATGACGATCGCCTGGCCGACGGCGACCAGCAGCAGCAGCGACGGGGTGAGCAGCAGGTCGCGGAAGCCGTCGGACGAGAACAGGAACGTCGGGTTGTTGAGCGTCGCGACGACGATGATCAGCACCAGAGCGAGCACGATGCCGCTCTCGCGCGCCGTGGCGACGTGCGAGACGAGCTTCGCGGCGGGGCTGGTGCCCGGGCGGACAGGGGTGGCGGTGCTCATCGGAGGCCCTCCGCTTCAGGGGTGGACGGGGTGGGCAGCTGACGCGACGCGATCACAGGGAGGCTCCCGCTTCGGCGGTCGCGGCGTACATGATGGCCTCGGGAGTGGCATCCGTTCGCGCGAATTCACCGGTGAGGCGTCCTTCGCGCATGACGAGCACCCGGTCGGCCATGCCGAGCACCTCGGGCAGCTCGCTCGAGATCATGAGGATCGCGAGGCCCTGCTGGGCGAGTTCGGAGAGAAGGCGGTGCACCTCGGACTTGGTCCCCACGTCGATCCCGCGGGTGGGCTCGTCGACGATCAGCACCTTGGGTTCGGTGGCGAGCCACTTGCCGATGACGACCTTCTGCTGATTGCCGCCGCTGAGGGTGCCGGTCGTGGCGTCGAGCGCTGCGGTCTTGACCTCGAGGCGACTCGCCCATTCGCGGGCGGCGCGGTTCTCGTCGGCCGAGCGCAGCAGGCCCCAGCGCGACAGCTTGGCCCGGATGGCGAGGGTGATGTTGCGCGAGACGCCCTCGTCGAGCACGAGTCCCTGCTTGCGTCGGTCCTCCGGCACCAGAGCGAGGCCGCGCGCGGTGGCGCGACGCACGTCGCCCTTCGGCAGCACGGCCCCGTTCAGCCGGACGGTACCCGTTTCGTACGAGTCGACGCCGAAGATCGCTCGGGCGACCTCGCTGCGCCCCGCCCCCACGAGGCCGGCGAGCCCGACGATCTCCCCCGCGCGGAGCGAGAACGACACGTCGCGGAACGCGCCCTTGCGCGTGAGCCCGTCGACTTCGAGCACCACGTCTCCGGGAGTGGAGGGGAGCTTGGGGAAGAGCTCGGTGACGTCGCGGCCGACCATCTGGCGCACGAGGTCGTCGACGGTCGTGTCCGCCAGCGGCGTGGTGTGGACGTACGCACCGTCGCGCATGACGGTGACGGTGTCGCACAGGGCGAAGACCTCGTCGAAGCGGTGCGAGATGAACAACAGCGCGCGGCCTTCGTCGCGCAGGCTGCGCGCCACCGCGAACAGCCGCTCGACCTCGACGCCGCTGAGGGCCGCGGTCGGCTCGTCCATGATCAGCACGCGCGCGTCGAGCGAGATGGCCTTGGCGATCTCGATGATCTGCTGGTCGGCGATCGACAGTCCCTCGGTGACCCGATCGGGGTCGAGCGCGACGCCGAGACGCTGGAAGATCTGCGTCGCCTCCTCGCGCATGGCCGCACGGTCGATGCGTCCGAGGCGGCCGGTGGGCTGGCGCCCCATGAAGATGTTCTCGGTCACCGACAGGTCGGGGAAGAGCGTGGGCTCCTGGTAGATGACGGCGATGCCCGCGGCCTTGGACTGCGCCGTGCTGGCGAAGTCGACGCTCTCGCCGTCGAGGAGGAAGTCGCCGTCGTCGCGGCGGTACAGGCCCGCGATGATCTTGACGAGCGTGGACTTGCCCGCGCCGTTCTCGCCGATCAGGGCGTGGATCGAACCGCGATCGAGCACGAGGCTCCCCGACCGGAGGGCAACCACCGGGCCGAACGACTTCATCACGCGCCGGAGTTCGAGGGCGTGATCGGGCGTAGCGGGTGTCGCGGCCATCGCGTCGGCCATGCTGCCTCCTCGTTGAGGGTGGAGCCGGTTGCCCGGCGCAATCTGAATCGTTTCAGATCGGATGCCAGTCACTGTAGGGTGAGCCCGACGACGCGGTCAAGTCAGGATCGTGTCGAGACCGGATCGTGACGGGAGGAGCCGCTGTGACGGTGAGCATCCGCGACGTCGCGACCCTCGCCGGAGTCTCGGTGGGCACGGTGTCGAACGTGCTGAACAGACCGGATGCCGTGTCCGCGGCATCCGTGGAGCGTGTGAACTCCGCGATCGAAACCCTCGGATACGTGCGCAACGACGCCGCCCGACAGTTACGCGCCGGCATCAGCACGACGGTCGGCTTCGTCGCCCTCGACGGACGCAATCCCTTCTTCGCCGACGTCGTCGCCGGAGCCGAGAACGAGGCCACCAGCCGGGGACTCGCCCTCCTGCACGGCAACAGCGACGAGGACGCCGCGCGCGAGTCGCTGTACATCGACCTGTTCGAGCAGCAGATGGTGCGCGGCCTGCTGATCGCCCCGTTCGGCGACGTCACCGCGAGATTGCGGCGCCTCCGAGCCCGCGGCATCCCCTCGGTGCTGATCGACAGGTTCTCGGGCGACGGGTCGGTCTCATCGGTGTCGGTCGACAGTGTCGCCGGCGGACGTCTCGCCGCCGAGCACCTGCTCGAGCGCGGGCGCCGGCGCATCGCCTTCGTCGGCGGAGGGTTCGACATCCGACAGGTGACCGACCGCCTCGCCGGTGCGCGCAGCGCCGTCGACAACAGCGAGCACGCGGCCACGCTCGAAGTGGTCCCCACCCACGCGATGACGGTGGAGGAGGGCGTGTCGGCAGGGCGGCGACTGCTCGCTCGAGAGCGTCGCGACCGTCCCGACGCGGTGTTCGCCGCGAACGACCTCCTCGCCCTCGGCCTGCTGCAGAGCCTGGTCGTCGACGGTCGCATGCTCGTGCCGCACGAGATCGCGGTCGTGGGTTTCGACGACATCTCGTTCGCCGCAGCGGCCGCCGTGCCCCTGACGTCCGTCCGTCAGCCGAGCGCCCTCATCGGCGGTACCGCCATGCGGATCCTGCTCGACGAGGCCCTCGACCCCGACCGCCCGACGCGTCAGACGGTCTTCTCTCCGCAGCTCATCGCGCGGGCGTCGACGAGCGTGGAGACGCTGTGATCCGGCTCGTTTCCTGAATCGATTCAGAAACGTTCTCCGCCCGACGAGCTCTCGGTGGGCACCGCATCACGGCACCCACCGGCGGGCGTCAGTGGGCCGGCATCCCTTCGACGCCGTCGACCTGCTTCGCAGTCCGCACGAACGCCGCGAGCACGATCACCGCGAGTGACAGGCAGGCCGCGACGAAGAAGGCTGTGTGGATGCCAGTGGCCGTGGCATCCACCATCGACGCACCCTCGTTCGCCACCGCTCCCGCGGCACCGACCGTCATCAACGTCACGAACACCGCGGTGCCGATGGCCCCCGCGAGCTGCTGCACGGTCGACACGATGGCGGATCCGTGCGGATACAGCGCCGGCGGCAACGAGCCGAGGGCGGAGGTCATGAGCGGCGTGAACATGAACGCCAGACCCAGGCTCAGCACGCAGTGCACGGCGATGACGAACCCGATCGGCGTGGTCGTCGACAGCGTGGCGAAGCCCCAGAGGGCGACGCTGGCGACGACGGCGCCCGGGAGCACCAGCGGGCGCGCGCCGAAGCGGTCGAAGAGGTTGCCGACGAGGGGCGCCATGAGACCCATCAGCAGCCCACCCGGCAGCAGCATGAGCCCGGTGGGCAGGGTGCCGAGACCGAGCACGTTCTGCAGGTAGAGCGGCAGGAGGATGAGCACGCCGAAGAGCGTCGTCATCGCCACGACCACGAGGATCACCGCGATGGTGAAGCTCGAGTGCCGGAACACCCCGAGGTTCAGCAGCACGCGATCGGTCGAGCCGAGGCGCAGCTGCCGCACGACGAAGGCGGCCAGGGCCACGGCTCCGACGACGAGCGGGATCCAGACGGGCACGAGCGCGTGGCCGCCGGCGGCCTCGCCGATGCTCGAGAGCCCGAAGATCAGGCCACCGAAGGCGAGGGCCGACAGCACGACCGACACGACGTCGAGGGTCACCCGACGCGTCTCGGTGAGGTTCTGCACCCAGCGCGCGCCGAGGGCGATCGCGATCAGGGCGATCGGGATCATCACGATGAACATCGCGCGCCACGGGAAGACCGACAGGATCAGGCCCGACACGGTCGGACCGACGGCGGGCGCCACCGAGATGACGATCGAGATGAGCCCCATCATGCGTCCGCGGCGGTTCGCCGGGACGACGTTGAGCACGGTGGTGAACAGCAGCGGGATCATGATCGCGGTGCCCGAGGCCTGCACGATGCGCCCGAGCAGCAGCACCCCGAAGCCCGGGGCGACCGCGGCGATGAGCGTGCCGAGAGTAAACAGCCCCATGGCGGCGAAGAACAGTGCGCGCAGGGGGAAGCGCTGGATGAGGAAGCCCGTGGTGGGGATGACCACGGCCATCGTCAGCAGGAACGCGGTGGTGAGCCACTGGGCGGTGGCGGCGGCGATGTCGAGCTCGCGCATGAGCTCGGGCAGGGCGACGCCCATGATCGTCTCGTTGAGGATGACGACGAAGGCGGCGACGACGAGCAGGGCGATGACCGCCCCGGGGCGCGCCGCGGGGCGCGACGACGGGGCGGCGGTGGGGAGTGTTCCGGTGGAGACCATGGGCGACCAATCTAAGCAGACGGGGCCATATTGGCAGTCACTGCCAACACGACAACGACTACTGTATCCGATATGACCGTCCCGGATGCACCCGTCGAGGCACTTCGCGACCGACGACGCCGAGAGACATCGATCGAGATCTGCGCCGCGGCCCTCGACCTCTTCGAAGCCAAGGGCGTGCACGGCACCACGGTCGACGAGATCGCCGCGCGCGCCGGGGTCTCGCCGCGCACCTTCTTCCGCCTCGCGGGCACGAAGGAAGACGCGGTGTTCATCGACGACGGGCGCTTCGCCGACGCCCTGGCGGGAGTCGCCGACGTCGGCGACGACATCCGCGCGCTCCTCTCGGCGCTCCGCGAGGTGTTCGCCCGCGAGCTGGAGCTGCTCGACGCCGACGCGCAGGCGCGCGAGCGCTACCTGCGGGTCCGCCGACTCATCGCCCACGAGCCGTCGCTCCTCGGCGCCGCGGTGCGTCGCGAGGTCACCTCGGCCGACCGCTTCGTTCCCGAGCTCGCCGAGCGGATCGGGCTCGTCGAGCTCGAGGTGCGCACGGCGCTGGGCATCGCGGGTCTCGAGATGCGCACCACCCTCGACGAGTGGGCGCGCCTGCACGACCAGGGGCAGACGCGAACCCTCGTCGACCTGCACCGCGACGTGCAGAGCAGGCTCACCCGCGCCGCCGGGGCCTAGAGCTCAGGTCTCGGATCAAGCCTCGAGGGCACGGGCCGCGTCTTCCACGGCGGCAGCAACGACAGCCGCAGCCTCGTGCGGGGCGACCTTGACGACGCACTGATGCCCCAGCGACCGTTCCCACTCCGTGGGTGTCGGGAGCTCGACGAAGCTGACGCTCGACGCACTGCTCGCCGGCCCCCACCGCTGGAACAGGGCAATCGCCTCCGCGTCGATCTTCGAAGCGCCGGCCAGCGCCCAGAGGTCGTAAAGATCCCGTGCGGCGCCGCGATCGCACCAGGCCGACAGTTTCGCCGCCGCAAAAGACGGCGCGGTCAGAACGCGCAGACGAGCGGGCGGCGCATCACTGTAGCGCTGTCGAATCGCCCGTTCTTCGGTCGGCCACGACGGATACCCGATCGCGGACAGCAACTGCACCTGCACGCGAACATCTCCTACGCTCATGACCGCGGCGTGGGGATGTCGGGAGTCCCGCAGAGCCGGGGTGAATGCGACCGCACCGAACAGGCGACCGAGCCGACGGGAGAGAGCCCGCTCGAGCCGCGCGGCCACCTCCCGCCGGTCCCCCATCGCGATGAGGTCGATGTCTTCCGAGAGGCGGGTTTCCGGCAGGTGCGTTCGCGACAGCGCGGTACCCCCGAAGAAGATCACGTGCTCCAGGCCGACGTCCGCAATGGCAGCGAGCGCGTGAGAAATGACGTGGTCGCGAGCGACCTGATCGGCATCGACACCGAAGACCGCTTGTACCGCCAGCCGCTCCGCTTCGTCCAGGATGCCCGGGGTCGGCTCCATCCCCGCGGGCGCCGAGCGCCTCTCAGCCATGCATGTGCCGCAAGCGTTCCAGGGTGGCACGTGCGGCCGTCGTCGGCCGCACAGCACGCGCCAACACGTCTGCGTAGTCCTCGACTTCCACCACGACCATGAGGTTCTCTAATGCCTGACCGATCTCCTTCGCGAGCCCGTCGACGGGCCTGCGCGAGACGAGATCGAACAAGGTCTGCGCTTTCGTCGTCACCAGCCCTTGCCCCAGGCTCATGCGCTCGAGAACGAGATCGAGCAGATCGAGAGGACGCGGAACGAGTTGGACCGCTCCCCCCTGATCCAGCTCGACGACAGCGCGCTTCCCCCGGTCCACGGCGACCGTCGCCACGCCGATCGCTCGAGGCAGGACGCCCCAGTGGCGTGCCGCGCTGACACCCATGAGAGCCGCGGATCGTTCACCGGCGCGGGCCGTGGCGATGGCGAGCGCGGTCGACTCGAGCGACGGCCGCCAGAGACGCCCGTCTTCACCGTCGGGCGGCGCCGTGTAGATGCCGTGTCCCAGGCGCAGCAATGCGCCACGATCGGTGAGACTTTCGACCGCCCGCCACATGTTCTGCACGAACGGGGGAACGTCCTTCAACCGGGCCGTTCGCAGCGGGGAGGCGGCGACGGACCGGACGATGTCCACATCTGAGCCCATGAGCACCCCCAACACCCTCAACTATACGCCTGACGTATATTTGAGGGGCCCTGAGCTCAGGTCTCGCGCGTGATCGTGACCTTCACCTTGAGGTTGCTCTTGCCGGGACCGGCGTACACGCCGCGCAGCGGCGGCACGTCGTTGTAATCGCGGCCGCGGCCGACGAGCACGTGGCGGTCGCCGATCTCGATGTTGTTCGTGGGGTCGAAGCCCTGCCAGTCGCCCGCGAACCACTCCACCCACGCGTGCGACTCGCCCGTGACGGCTTCGCCCACCTCGGCGGAGGGCTTCGGGTGCAGGTAGCCCGAGACGTAGCGCGCCGGGATGCCGACCTCGCGCAGAGCGCCGATCGCGATGTGCGCGATGTCCTGGCATACGCCCTTGCGGGCCTCCCACGCGTCGATGGCCGTGGAGGTCACGCCCGTGACGCCCTGCATGTAGTCGATCGCGTCACCGATCGCCTCGGCGATCGCGTGGGCCGCGGGACCCGGGCGATCGTGCTGCGCCGCGATCGAGCGGGCGAGCTCGGCCACCTCGGGGTGGGGCGCCGTGCGCCGCGTCTGCGTCAACTGCTCGACGGTCGAGATCGACCGCCCCGCCTCGGCGGCCAGCTGTTCCCAGGTGATGTCGGCGTGCTCGATCGGTCGCGGGCGCACCTCGATGAGCGAGCGCGCCGTGATCGTCAGCGACGAGTGCGGCGACAGCACGTCGAACGCCGCGACGCGCGTGCCGAAGTAGTCGACGTACTGGTTGACCGAGGTCGAGGGCTCGATGTCGAGCGACGAGCTCAGCACGAACTGACTGTCGGTCGAGTGCGGCAGCATGCGCGCCTCGTTGTAGGACGCGACGACGTCGCCGGGATAGACGAACCCGGTCTGGTGCTCGATGCGCAGGCGTTTCACGAGATCTCTCCGATCCACGACGGTTCAGCCTGCGTCGGGAAGAAGCGCGAACGGATCGCCTCCGACGCCTCGCGCGTGACCGTCTGCACGCGCTGCATGTGCTCGGGGAGCTCGGCGAGGATGTCGCTGATCGGGCGGTACTCCAGATCGTTGCGGATCTGCCCGAGGGCGCGCAGCACCGTGTTGGAGTGACCGACGCGGTCGGCGCGCGGGTCGATCGCGCTCATGCAGTCTTCGGCCCGCTGGATCGAGTAGATGATCGAGCGCGGGAAGAGGCGGTCGAGCAGCAGGAACTCGGCGGCGTTACGAGCGCTCGGCATGCCGCGGTAGGTGCGGAGGTACGCCTCGTACGCCCCGCACGAGCGGAGGATCGTGGTCCACGACGGCCCCGACACCTCGGTCAGCGAGCGTGTCGCGAGCAGGCGCGCTGTCATGTCGGTGCGCTCGATGCTGCGACCGAGCGTGAAGAACTGCCAGGCCTCGTCGCGGTTGGTCGAGGAGTCGACGATGCCGATCGCGAGCGCCGCGCGCTCACGGGTCCACTGGAAGAACTCGTGCACCTTGTCGGTCTGCAGGCGTCGCGGCATCCGCGCGTTCGTGGTGTTGAGGATCTCCCACAGCTCCGTCGAGACGATCTCGCGCGCGCGGCGGGCGTTCTCACGCGCGGCGGTGAGCGAGTACGCGATGCTCGAGGGGTTCATGCGGTCGACGGCGAGACGGGCGAGCACGTCGTCGCGGCGCACGGCCTCGACGTTCTCGGGCAGGGCCGAGCCCATCACGCTCAGAAGCGACCGGCACGCGGTGTCCTCATCGATCCACGGGTCCTCCAGCAAAAGCTGCAGGTGCACGTCGAGAATGCGGGCGGTGCCGTCGCTGCGCTCGATGTAGCGCCCGATCCAGAACAGCGATTCTGCGATGCGGCTCAGCATGAGCACCCCTCTCGGTCCCTGAGCCTGTCGAAGGGCCCTGAGATTGTCGAAGGGTCGGCGATACGGCTCAGCATCCCGGCCCCTCCTCGCTCTGCTCGCGCGCCTGCTGCTGCTGCTCGGCCTGCGGACCGTGCTGCACGCCGGCATCCGCCTGCTGCTGCTGCTCCTGCTGGTCGCGGTCGGGGTGCAGGTCGCGCGGTGCCGTGGCGGGCGCCGGCTGACCGTCGTAGATGATCGGGATCGCCTCGGTGACCGCGGCCTGATCGGCGACGAGTCCCGAGACGCCGTTGCCCTGACCGTACTCGACGTGCGAGGGGGCCGAGCCGCCGACGATCCACGTGTCCTTCGAGCCGCCACCCTGGCTGGAGTTGACCACGAGCTGACCCTCCGGAAGCGCCACGCGGGTCAGACCGCCCGGCAGCACCCAGATGTCGTCGCCGTCGTTGACCGCGAAGGGACGCAGGTCGGCGTGACGCGGGCGCATCCCGTCTTCGACGAGCGTCGGGATGGTCGAGAGCATGACCACGGGCTGGGCGATCCAGCCGCGGGGGTCGGCCTTCAGTCGCTTGCGCAGGGCGTCGAGCTCGGCGGGCGAGGCGTCGGGACCCACGACGAGCCCCTTGCCGCCCGAGCCGTCGACCGGCTTCACGACGAGTTCGGGCAGGCGGTCGAGCACCTCTTCGAGGGCGCCCGGATCTTCGAGCCGCCAGGTGTCGACGTTCTTCAGGATCGGCTCCTCGGCGAGGTAGTACCGGATCAGGTCGGGCACGTACGTGTACAGCAGCTTGTCGTCGGCGACGCCGTTGCCCACCGCGTTGGCGATGGTGACGTTGCCCAGGCGCGCGGCGAGCATGAGGCCGGGAGCCCCGAGCATCGAGTCGGCGCGGAACTGCAGCGGGTCGAGGAAGTCGTCGTCGACGCGGCGGTAGATCACGTCGACGCGCTGCGGGCCGCGGGTGGTGCGCATGAACACCTTGCCGCCGACGCTGAGCAGGTCGCGCCCCTCGACGAGCTCGACTCCCATCAGGCGCGCGAGCAGCGTGTGCTCGAAGTACGCGGAGTTGTACACACCCGGCGTGAGCACGACGATGTTCGGGTCGTCGATCCCGGGCGGGGCCGAGGCGCGCAGGGCGGCGAGCAACTTGTTGGGGTAGTCGCCGACGGGGCGCACGCGCATCGAGACGAACAGCTCGGGCAGCGTCTGCGCCATGACGCGGCGGTTCGAGATGACGTACGAGACGCCCGAGGGCACGCGCACGTTGTCTTCGAGCACGCGCATCTCGCCGTGCTCGTCGCGGATGAGGTCGATGCCCGACACCTGGATGCGCACGCCGTTGGCGCTGCGGATGCCGGCGGCCTGGCGGTAGAAGTACTGCGACGACGAGATCAGGCCCGCGGGCAGGATGCCGTCGCGCACGCAGTGCTGATTGCCGTAGGCGTCGTCGAGGAAGGCCTCGAGCGCGCGCACGCGCTGCTTGACGCCGGCCTCGATGCGCGACCACTCGTCGTACGCGATGACCCGGGGCACGGCATCGAGCGGGAAGGGTCT
This sequence comes from Microbacterium sp. che218, assembly GCF_040436305.1. NCBI lineage: Bacteria > Bacillati > Actinomycetota > Actinomycetes > Micrococcales > Microbacteriaceae > Microbacterium > Microbacterium sp. che218. The sequence continues at coordinate 2,588,471 of NZ_AP031501.1, read as the reverse complement.
CTCCTCGCCCGCGAAGTCGAAGGTCACGCCCTGCGCGAGGTACGAGCTCGCGAGCGATTCGGTGCGCCCGCGCAGTTCTTCCTGCGTCATCTGTGCGAGCGCTTGGTACAGCTCCCGGTATGCCTCGCGCGAGGGGGCGGCTTCTCCGGGACTCGCCGGAACGCCGAACATCTCGTCGAACGCCGGGATGCCGGATGCGGTCTTGCGCGGCGCCAGCGTGGAGCCGTAACCGTCGAACAGGTCACCCATGCGTCGACCTTACCCAGCGACGTGTTGCGGACACGTTTCCCACCCGCGCTCTTGCGCGCCCGTCGCGCGAGCGGAGCCGGGAACTCGCGCCCCCGGGCTCCGTCGTGCGGACGCCGCGGCCGACACGCCGGGGCCGGCCGCCCGACCCCCGGCGTGTCGCCGCTGAACTCCGCACGACGGCGCCGCCCGCCACCACGCGGCCGGACGACCACACGGCGGCGGCGCGCGCCCGCCGGGGCGGCACCCGTCAGGTGCCGGGGCGCAGCACGACCTTGATGCAGCCGTCTTCCTTCTTCTGGAACGTCTCGTACAGGCCGGGCGCGTCTTCGAGCGGGGCGTGGTGCGTGACCAGGTCCATGACTCCGAGCGGATCGGCGGGGTCTTCGACGAGGGGCAGCAGGTCGTCGATCCAGCGCTTGACGTTGCACTGGCCCATGCGTAGGTTCAGCTGCTTGTCGAACATCGTCTTCATCGGCAGCACGTCGGCTTCACCCGCGTAGACGCCGCTCAGCGAGACGGTGCCGCCGCGGCGCACGAGGTCGATCGAGGCGTAGACGGCGGCGAGACGGTCGAGTCCGGCCTTGTCCATGAGCTTCTGCGCGATCGGGTCGGGCAGCAGGCCCACGGCGCTCTGCGCCAGCTTGATCCCGCCGTTTCCGTGCGCCTCCATGCCGACGGCGTCGACCACGGCATCCGCCCCACGACCCTCGGTGAGGTCGAGGAGCTCGTCGACCACCGTGTCGGTGAGGTCGTACGTGAGCACGCCGTGTCTCTCGGCCATGGCGCGACGCTCGGCTTCGGGCTCGATCGCGAGCACGCGGTAGCCGAGGTGCACGCCGATGCGCGCCGCGAACTGGCCGACCGGGCCGAGGCCCATGACCGCGAGCGTCCCACCCTCGGGCACGTTGGCGTACTGCACGCCCTGCCAGGCGGTGGGCACGATGTCGCTCAGGAAGAGGTAGCGGTCGTCGGGCAGGTCGTCGCCGACACGGATGTGGTTGTAGTCGGCGAGCGGCACGCGCAGGTACTCGGCCTGGCCGCCCGGCACCTGGCCGTAGAGCTTGGTGTAGCCGAACAGGGCGGCGCCGCTGCCGTACTCGCGCACCTGCGTCGTCTCGCACTGCGACTGCAGGCCGCGGCGGCACATCAAGCAGTGCCCGCACGAGATGTTGAAGGGGACGACGATGCGGTCGCCGACCGCGAGATTCGTCACGGCCGAACCGATCTCGACGACGACGCCCATCGGCTCGTGGCCGAGCACGTCGCCCTTGTCGATGAAGGGTCCGAACAGTTCGTAGAGGTGCAGGTCGGAGCCGCAGATCGCCGTCGAGGTGATCTTCACGATCGCGTCGGTCGGTTCGAGGATCTGCGGGTCGGGGACCTCCTCGACGCTCACGTTGCGCTTGCCCTGCCAGGTCAGTGCCTTCATGGTCGTGCCTTTCGTTCCGGGGGGACAGCCAGTCTGCGCGTGCAGCGCCGACGGGCGTGAGGTGGTTGACGAGCCCGGCGCGCAGCCCTATGCGCCCTCCGCGGCGAGCGGGGGCGCGTCGATCCACGCGTGCACGCGGCGCAGGAACGCGGCGTATCCGGCGGGCGTGCGTCCGGTGAAGCGCCCCGAGGTCTCGACCTCGTGCTCGTCGCTCGCCCGCACCCGCGCGCCGATCGCCCGCGCGGCGTCGACGAGGGCGACGTCTTCGTGCAGGGCGAGATCGCGGATGCCGCCGACCTCGAGGTACGTGCGGGCCCGGATGCCGAGGTTCGCGCCGTGGACGTTCCCCGCCGGGCGACCGCGCGGGTGGGTGGCACGCCAGTACGCCGCGTGACGATCGCTGAGGTCGGCGAAGTCGGGGCGCACCGTGCCCAGCACGACGTCGATACCGGCGTCCATGAGGTCGAGCTGGTGGGTGAGCCACTCGCGGGGCACCGTGGAGTCGGCATCCGTCATCGCGATCCACGTGCGTTCGGGATCCGCGTCGAGCGCGGCGAGACCGTGGGCCACCCCGACGCGGCGAGCGGTGCCGACCACTTGCGAAGAGATCTCGACCGCCTCGACCGGCCACCGGCGCACCTGCATCGCGGTGGTGTCGGTGCACGCGTCGAGCACGACGACGATCCGCGCGTCGAGATCGGGCTCGCGATCACGGGCATGGGCGACGGCACGGGTGACCGTCGCGAGGCACCGCCCGATCAGCGCCTCCTCATCGTGCGCGGGGATCGCGACCACCACGGCCCTCACGGCACGAGTCCCGCCTCGACGGCCACCGACCGGGCCCCGGAGCGGCCGTAGACCTCGAGCACGAAGTCGTCTTCCTCGTGTCGCACGAGGCGCGCGAGGGTCGGCACCGCGGCGAGCGCGGCGTGCACGCTGTCGCCGGAGCGCGGGTACTCGGCGACCGGATGCCGCCAGTGGCAGGCGACGAGATGCCCGTCCGCGGTGAGCGCGGCCGCCGCCGCGTGGAGCCCGGCCGCGAGGTCGGCGTCGTTCCAGTAGTAGGCCACCTCCGACAGGACGACGAGGTCGAACGCCCCGTCGGGCCAGTCGGCGGGGAGCGAGGCGACGCGCAGCTCGACGTTCGCCCGCCCCTCGAGTCGGCGCGCTGCCCGCTCCAGGGCCGCCGGCGACAGGTCGACGGCGAGCACCCGGTCACCGCGGTCGGCGAGCTCCCCCGTCAGCGCACCGGTCGAGCACCCCGCCTCGAACACCGCGCGGTACCGCCGCCGGGGCAGGGCCGCGAGCAGCACCGCCCGCTTGCGCTGCTCGTACCAGCGCGAGTCGAAGCCCCAGGGGTCGTCGTGGCGGGCGTACATGCCGTCGAAGTACTCGGGGCCGACGCTCGCGGCAGCGGGTTCCGGCGCGAAGAAGACTTCCTCGTCGCGGGTGAAGTGGGCGTGCATGCGCGCGTGGATCATCGGTTCGTCGCCGGGAGCGGCCGACAGCGCCGACAGCTGGCTCTCGTGCGCGCGCAGGGCGCGGGCCTTGGCATCCCGAGCCGCGGCGTCGAGGGCGAGCCGCTCCGCGCGGCCCCAGGGCGCGTCGTCGGGACTCCCCCAGTGCCACAGCCAGATCGGGAAGGCGCGCGAACGCACACCCCGCTGCGCGGAGACCTCTTCGACGACCTCGCCCACGACCCGGTGGTCGCGGTGGCCGTCTCCGCGCCAGGGCGACAGCACCAGCACGCGGTCGTCGCCGGCGCGGTCGAGCTCGTCGTGCAGCGCCGTGGCGATGCCGTCGCGGTGCGCGTCGGTGCCCCCGTCGGGCAGGCCGAGGAACCGCGGCGCGCCCGCGACCCCCACCGCCTTGACCGCCACCGCGACCTCGCGTCGGCGCAGGAGGCCGAGGGTGGCGGGGCTGTGGGTCGGCGAGTCGGGGTGCGAGCCCTCCCCGTCGGTCACGATCACGATCTCGACGCGGATGCCGCGGGCCGTCGCACTCGCGAGCAGACCGGCGGCTCCGAGGCTCTCGTCGTCGGGGTGCGCGGCCACGACGATCACCCGGTCGACGTCGAGGTCGAGCGTCGCCAAGTCGCGGGCGGCGAGCGCGGTCGCCCAGACCGACTCATCGGTGCCCGGGTCGCGGTGGTCGAAGCTCACCATGCGCCGTCTCCCGCCGCGACGTCGGCGCCGATGCGGGCGAGGTCGCGCTCCGCGTGATGCTGCCGCACGTACACCTGCAGGTCGGCCACGCGCCGGGCGTGAGACTCGTCGGCGGTGAGCGGCAGCGGCCCCAGGGCGTGCGCGGAGCTCGCGATCACCGTCTCGACCGCGTCGGCCACGACGGTGCGCGCGCGGGCTGCGCGCAGTCCCTGCGCCGCCGTGTCGCCCGTAGCGAAGAGGCCTGCCGTCTCGACGAGGGCGGCTCGTGCCGCCCACAGCGCGACGTCGGCGCGACCGAGGTGCACAGCGGCCACCTGATCCGCCTTCTGGGAGCGCGCGGCGTCGCGCAGCGCCGTGCGCAGCGGAACCGCCCCGCCCCACCAGCACGCGGCGACGCCGACGCCGCCGTGCGCGAAGCCGGGGCGCCGCAGGTACCACCCGGGGTCGCCGACGGGCAGCGCGACGGCGCCGTCGACGTCGATTGGCGCGCTGACGACCTGTGCGAGCCCGCGCGCATGCCAGGGCCCGGGCCGCGCGGTGACCCGGGGGTCGCGCAGGTCGAGGGCGAAGAGCTGTCGGCGGTCGTCGTCGACCCAGGCCGTGACGAGGGCGTGCGAGAGGTGGGCGGCCAGCGAACACCACGGCTTCGTACCGTGCAGCCTCCAGGTGCCGCCGTTGTTCCGGGCCTCGAGGCGCATGCCCGCGCCTTCCGCGGCGAAGACCCCCCACGTGGCATCCGGGTCCACGGCGATCTCGAGACCGGCGGATGCCGCTTCGTCGAGGATCGACAGCGCGTCGAGGTGCGGCTCGAGCACGCGGGCGGCGGCCACATCGCGCGCCGCGACCGAGGCGAGCAGCTCCCACCGGGCCGCGAGCGTCGACGGCAGGCGGACTCCGCCCGCCCAGGCGAGGGTCGCCGCGATGTCGCGACCGAGGGAGTCCGTGGCATCCGCCGCGCGCAGCACCTCTCGGACGCCGTCGAGCGCGGCGTCGTCGAGAGAGTCGGACGAGAAGAGAAGGGGGAACGGGAGGGGGGAACCGTCGGTCACCTTACGAGCATCGGCGGCACCATGGCCCGGCACCTAGATGCTTGACACGTGCCGCGTTCGTCCGGTGTGTTCGCGCGCCGGCCGCGGTGCCGTGAGACGGCGCGGGCGCTGAGACGGCATCTTGCCGACGAAACGGTGTCTAATGGCAGCCGACTCGTCAGCGGGATGCCGTCTCAGCGCCCCACCGCGCCCGAGCCGCCCCTCACGCCGGCACCGACGGCCCGAGCACCGCGAGCAGCCGCAGTTTCTCGGCGCTCTCGGTGCCCGGGGCCGCGGTGTAGACGAGAAGCGAATGCGCCGTCTCGGGGTCGACGAGGGTCTGGCAGTGCACCTCGATCGTGCCGACGCTCGGGTGCACGAAACGCTTGGTCTCGACGGGGCGCAGGCCCACCTCGTGCCGGTCCCAGAGGTCGCGGAACTCGGCACTGCGCTCGCGCAGGTCGTCGGCGAGGTCGGCCGCGTGCGACTGCGGCCCGCGTCGCCCGACGAGCTCGCGGAGCCCCGCGGCGAACAGCCGGCTCAGAAACGCATGATCGCGCGGGTCGTACAGGGCACGCGACGCCGGGTCGGCGAACCACCGGTAGCCGAGGCTGCGGTGCGCACCGCGGCGCAGCGTGGCGTCGCCGGTCAGCGCCACGCCCAGGCGCGACTGTCGCAGCGTCTCGCCGAGCTCGGTCACGACCTCGGCCGGGGTGTCGTCGAGCCGGTCGAGCACGCGCAGCAGCCCGGGGCTGATGTGCTCGCCCCCGGTGCCGCGATCGGCGGGCACGTGCCCCGCGAGGCGGAACAGGTGGTCGCGTTCGGCGCGCGAGAGGTGCAGGCCCTGGGCGATGGAGGCCAGCATCTGCTCCGACGGCTGTGGTCCGCGCTCACGCTCGAGCCGGGCGTAGTAGTCGACCGACATGTGGCTGAGCGCGGCCGCCTCCTCGCGGCGCAGGCCCCGGGTGCGCCGACGCGCTCCGCGCGGCAGCCCGACGTCTTCGGGCTGCAGCGCCTCGCGGCGGGTGCGCAGGAAATGCGCCAGTGCGACTCGATCGATCACGGTGTCCCCCTCGGCCTCCTGTCTACCCGCCGCCCCCGTGCGGTGCCAGGACGCGCCGATCCCCCTTTGAGCGGATGCCGCGACTCGGGCAGCCTCGGATCGCCAGGCCCTGTCTCGGCGGCGTCGATCGCGCGACGCTGGGGACATACCGACGAAGGAGACCGACATGGCCCGCAGCGACATCGACATCACCCTCCCCGACCTCACCGGCCGTCGCGTCGTGCTCACCGGCGGAAGCGACGGGATGGGCGTGGTGATGGCGGGGCGCCTCGTCGACGCCGGCGCCGAGCTCGTGCTGCCCGTGCGCAATCGCGCCAAGGGCGAGCGCGTCGCCGCGCGGCTTCGCGAGAAGACCCCCTCCGCGCGGGTCGCGGTGCACGATCTCGACCTGTCGTCACTGGCATCCGTCTCCGCCTTCGGTGAGGCCCTGCGAGCCGACGGCGCGCCCGTGCACCTGCTGATCAACAACGCCGGGGTGATGACCCCGCCCTCGCGCCAGGTCACGGCCGACGGGCACGAGCTGCAGTTCGGCACGAACCACCTCGGTCACGTCGCTCTCGTCGGGCACCTCTGGCCGCTGCTGAGGGCCGGGAACGCGCGCGTCGTGTCGCAGGTGAGCGTCGCGGCGCGCACGGGTCGCCTCGCCCTCGACGACCTCGACAGCGAGCGCTCGTACGACGGCGCGCGCGCCTACGGCCGCTCGAAGATCGCGCTCGGATTGTTCGCCCGTGCCCTCGACGAGCGGTCGAGGCGCGAGGGCTGGGGCGTGCGCAGCGTGGTGTCGCACCCCGGCGTCGCCCCGACCAACCTGCTCGCCGCCCGCCCCGAGCTCGGACGCGACGAAGACACCATCGGGGTGCGCGTGGTGCGCTGGTTCTCGGCGCGCCGCCTGCTTCTCGGCACGGTCGAGTCCGCCGCGCTCCCCGCCCTGGCCGCGGCGACGACCGCCGCACCGCGCAGCGATGTGCTCTACGGCCCGACCGGCTTCGGCAACCTGGGCGGCGCGCCTGGGACCCACCCCCTGTACCGGCCGCTGCGCGATCTCGCCGAGGCCGATCGCGTCTGGGACGCCTCCCTCCCCCTCGCGGGCGTCGCCGACGCTTGGGGCTGACGATTCCGGTTGGCTGTGAATCCCGCGCGCCCGGAGCCGTCGCTCCCAGCGCTCCATAGGCTCCGTGCGTGACCCCCGCATCTTCCCGCCGCCGCGACCTGCCGGCGATCGTCGCGTCTGTCGCGGCCACCGTGCTCGGCGCCGGCCTCGGAGAGCTCGCCGCGGCGATCGTCGCGCCCACCGCGAGCCCGTTCGCCGTCATCGGGGGCGGCATGATCGACCTCGCCCCCGCGTGGGCGAAAGACCTGGCCATCGACCTCTTCGGCACGGGCGACAAGGCCGCCCTGCTGGTGGGCATCGCGGTGCTGCTGCTCGTCGTCGCCGGCGCCGCGGGCGTGCTCGAGCGGCGCAAGGCCCCGTGGGGTCGGGTCGTGCTCGTCGCCGTCGGGGTCGTCGGGGCGATCGTGTCGTTCACGCGGGCGGATGCCGGCACCCTCTCCCCCGTGCCGTCGCTGATCGCGGGGGCAGCCGCCGCTCTGGTGGCCGGGGTGCTGATCGCCCGATTGCGGCGCGGGCGCGCGTCTGCGGCATCCGATGACGACGACGGCGTCACCCGCCGCGGCGTTCTCGCCCTCTCGGGCGTGGCCGTGCTGGCCGGGGTGATGGCCACCGCCGGATCCTTCGCGTTGAGCGGGGGCGCCCGGGCCGTCAGCGCGGTGCGGGCCGCACTGCGCCTGCCCTCGCCCGCCACGACGACGACCGTCCCCGCCGCGGCCGACCTCGGAATCGACGGGCTCTCACCCGTCGTCACGCCGTCGGCCGATTTCTACCGCATCGACACCGCGCTGATCGTGCCCCAGATCGACCCCGCCACCTGGACTCTGCGCGTGCACGGCCTCGTCGAGCAGGAGGTCGTGCTGCGGTGGGACGACCTGATCGCCCTCCCGCAGAAGGAGACCGTCGCGACCCTCGTGTGCGTCTCCAACGAGGTGGGCGGGTCGCTCATCGGCACCGCGCGCTGGCTCGGCGTTCCGATCCGCGACATCCTCGCGCGAGCCGCGCCGACGGCCGAGGCCGACATGGTGCTGTCGCGATCGGTCGACGGGTTCACGGCATCCAGCCCCCTCGAGGCTCTCACCGATGACCGCGATGCGCTGCTCGCGATCGGCATGAACGGCGAGCCGCTGCCGATCGAGCACGGCTTTCCGGTGCGCCTGGTGGTGCCGGGCCTGTACGGCTACGTCTCGGCGACGAAATGGGTGAGCGAGCTCGAGGTCACCCGCTTCGATCGCGCCGAGGGGTACTGGACCTCGCGCGGCTGGTCGGAGCGCGGACCCGTGAAGCTGCAGTCGCGCATCGACGTGCCGCGCTCGGGGGCGCAGGTCGGCGCGGGCGAGACCGTCATCGCCGGTGTCGCCTGGCAGACCCACGTCGGCGTCTCGGGTGTCGAGGTGCAGGTCGACGACGGTCCCTGGCAGAAGGCGACGCTCGCGACCGCGATCTCGGCCGACACGTGGGTGCAGTGGAGCCTGCCGTGGAACGCCGCGAGCGGCTCGCACGTCATCCGGTGCCGCGCGGTGTCGGCCACCGGCGAGACGCAGACCTCCGACACGGCCGCGCCCGCTCCCGACGGCGCGACCGGCTGGGATCAGCGCACGGTGTCGGTGGCCTGAGCCTTCTCGCGTCAGGTGCCGGATCGCGGCACCTCACGCGAGTGCGGGAGCGGGGCCGGCGAGGGCTCAGGCCGCGAGCACGTGCCGGATCTGCTCGACGGCCCAGTCGAGCTCGGTCGCGCGGATCGTCAGCGGCGGGGCGATGCGGATCGTCTGACCGTGCGTGTCCTTCACGAGCACGCCGCGGGCCAACAGCTTCTCGGCGACCTCGCGCCCGGTGCCGTACGACGGGTCGATGTCGACGCCGGCCCACAGGCCCGCGATGCGCACAGCCGTGACGCCGTGGCCGATGAGCGTCTGCAGAGACGCCTCGAGGTGAGCGCCCAGCGCCTTCGCGCGGGTCTGGAACTCCCCGGATGCCAGCATCTCGACGACCCGCAGACCCACGGCCGCGGCCAGCGGGTTTCCGCCGAAGGTCGAGCCGTGCTCGCCAGCGTGGATGACGCCGAGCACGTCGTCGTTCGCGACGACGGCCGACACGGGCAGGATGCCGCCGCCCAGCGCCTTGCCGAGCAGGTACACGTCGGGCACGACGCCCTCGCGGTCGCACGCGAAGGTCTCGCCCACGCGCCCGAGACCCGACTGGATCTCGTCGGCGATGAACAGCACGTTGTTGTCGGTGCAGATCTCGCGCACGCGCTGCAGGAACCCCTCGGGCGGGATCACGACGCCCGCCTCGCCCTGGATGGGCTCGATCAGAACCGCGGCGGTGTTCTCGTCGATCGCGGCGGCGATGGCATCCGCGTCGCCGTACGGCACGTGCACGAAGCCTGACGCGTAGGGACCGAAGTCGTCGTGCGCGGTCGGGTCGTCGCTGAAGCCGACGATCGTGGTGGTGCGGCCGTGGAAGTTGCCGTTCGCGACGATGATGGTCGCGGCATCGGCGGCGATGCCCTTGGTGCGGTAGCCCCAGGCACGCGCGACCTTGATGCCGGTCTCGACGGCCTCGGCACCCGTGTTCATCGGCAGCACGGTGTCTTTGCCGCAGAGCTGCGCGAGCGCCGTAGCGAAGGGACCGAGACGGTCGTTGTGGTACGCGCGGCTGGTGAGGGTGAGGCGTTCGAGCTGCTCGCGCGCGGCGGCCAGGATCGCGGGGTGACCGTGGCCGAAGTTCAGCGCGGAATAGGCCGAGAGCAGGTCGAGGTACCGCTTGCCCTCGACGTCGGTGACCCACACGCCCTCGGCGCGCGAGACGACGACCGGCAGCGGGTGGTAGTTGTGGGCGAGGTGCGCGCCCTCTTCGGCGATGAGACGTGCGCGGAGGTCGTCGACGGTGGTGCTCATCGCGATCCGCCTCGCAGTTCGAGCGTGCAGCACTTGATGCCGCCGCCGCCGAGCAGCAGCTCGGACAGGTCGACCATGACGGGGGTGTAGCCGCGCTCGCGCAGCTGCGCCTCGAAGCCGACGGCGCGCGGCGAGATGATGACGTTCTTGCCGTCGCTGGCCGAGTTGAGGCCGAAGACCGCGCCATCGGCATCCGACACCCGGATGGCATCGGGGTAGCGCTCGCGCAGGATCGCCTGGCTCTTCTCGTCGAACGCGGTGGGGAGGTAGGCGATGTTGGCCTTCTCCACCCCACCGGTCCCTGAGCCTGTCGAAGGGCCTTCGACGGGGTCGAGCACCGAGATCGCGGTGTCGAGGTGGTAGAACCGCGGGTCGGTCAGCGTCAGCGACACGACCTCGCGCGAGAACACCTCGCCGACCTCGCGGTGGCTGTCTCCGGTCGAGCGGAAGCCGGTGCCGGCGAGGATCGTGTCGCCCACGAGCAGGAAGTCGCCCTCGCCCTCGTTGACCTCGACGGGCTCGGCGACCTCGAAGCCGTTCGCCGCGAACCAGTCGATGAACGCGGGGGCCTCGGCGGCGCGCTCGCGGAAGCGGAACTTCGGGCCGTACGCGATGCCGTCGATCACGAAGCCGCCGTTGGCCGTGTAGACCATGTCGGGCAGGCCCTCGAGCGGGTCGATGAGCTCGATCTCGTGGCCGAGCGCGATGTAGGTGTCGTACAGCGTCTGCCACTGCTTCACCGCGAGGTCGGTGTCGGTGGGCCGCGAGGGCTCCATCCACGGATTGATGCTGTAGCTCACCGTGAAGTGCGAGGGGCGGCACATGAGGTACCGGCGGTGCTGCTGCACCCGCTCGGTCGCCGTCGCGTCGGCCGTGGTGGCGGTGGGGGTAGCGGACATCTCTGCTCCTCGGAGGAAAGGTGCGGCGGACGCTGTCCTGGGGCTCGGTGGCCCTTCGAACCCGTGCGACGCTCACCAGGTTCATGAGGCGCCGTGCGGGGAAAGGTCGGTCCGAGCACGCCGGTGTCATTCTCGCACGCGCGCGCGGAGGGGCGCGAGCGACGCGGCGGCTCGGCCCCGCGGCCGTCGCACGGCGTCATGCACGGCATGCACTGCACCGCCCCGTGGGAGGATGGCGGCGATGTCTGCCACCCTCGAACATTCCGTCGTCCTCGACGAGGCCGCGGGGGTCGTCCGCATCCTGGATCGGCGCGTCTTCCCCTCCCGGGTGGAGTGGGTGGATGCCGCGACGCCCGACGAGGTCGCCACGGCGATCCGCGACATGGTGACCCAGAGCTCGGGTCCGCTGTACGCCGCGACCGCGGGCATGGCCCTGGCCGCCCTGCAGGCGCGCGAACTGCCGGTGGGCGAAGCCCGCGCCGCCCTCGGCCGCGCCGGTCGGGCGCTCGCGACGGCCCGACCGACCAACGCCCACCCGCGCGACGCCGTGGCCCGCATCCTCGCCGCGGGGCGCGATGCCGACGACACCGCCACCCTCGTCGCGGCCACCGTCGACACCGCCGCCGCCGTCGACCGCGACTACCGCGAGGCGAGCCTGCGCCTGGGCCGCGCGACGCTGTCGCTGCTGCCGGAGTCGCCGCGCATCCTCACCCACTGCTGGGCCGACGCCTACCTGTTCGGACTCGTCGCTGCCGCCCGTGAGGCGGGACGCGAGATCGAGTGGATCGCCACCGAAACCCGCCCCTACCTCCAGGGCGCCCGTTTGACGGCGCACTCGCTGCGCGAGCTGGGCCAGAAGGTGACGCTCATCACCGACGGCATGGCCGCCGCCGCCCTCGCCTCGCCGCGGGGGGTGGGGACGGGACCGATCGACGCGGTCGTCACCGCCGCCGACCGCGTCGCCCTCGACGGCTCGGTGGTCAACAAGGTCGGCACCCTCGCTCACGCCGCCGCGGCGGCGGCGTTCGGCGTGCCGTACTTCGCGATGGTCGAGGCGCCCGATCCCGGTGCTCCGACCGGCGCCGACATCGTCATCGAAGACCGCGACCCGCGCGAGGTGCTCGAGGTGCTCGGTCAGCGCACGGCGAGCCCCCTCGTGACCGACGCCTGGTACCCCGCGTTCGACGTCACTCCCCCGCGCCTGGTCACCCGCATCGCCACCAGCCGCGGCACCTTCGAACCGGCTCGCGTCGGCGACCACTTCACCGTCGACGCCGACGCGCCCGCGCCGACTCCGGCCGTCGTGCGCCGCCGCGCCCTGGACGAGCCCGCACCCGTCGCCGCGACCGTGCAGCCCGACACGATCGCCTTCCACCCCGTTCCGATCACCCCCACCGAAGAGGCCTCCGAATGACCCGCATCTCCGCCGACGTCGTCGTGCTCGACATCGAGGGCACCACCAGCGCCGCCGGCTTCATCCTCGGCGACCTCTACGACTACGCGCGCCCCCGCCTCGACGAGGTGCTGGGCCGCGACGACGACACCGTGCGCGCGGCGCGGGCCGACGCGATCGTCGAGACGGGACTGGATGCCGACGCCACCGACGCCGAGATCGCAGAAGCGCTGCGCGGACTCATGGCATCCGACGTCAAATCCACCCCGCTCAAGACGCTGCAGGGCATCATCTGGGCCGAGGGCTTCGCCGCGGGCGAGATCCACTCGCAGTTCTTCGACGACGTTCCCCCGCGCCTGCGCGCCTGGCACGAAGACGGCGTGCGCCTGGCCGTGTACTCGTCGGGCTCGATCGCCTCGCAGGTGCCGTGGTTCCGCCACGCGCCCCAGGGCGATCTGACGGTGCTGGTCGAGGACTTCTTCGACACCGTCAGCGCCGGCCCCAAGAAGGAAGCGGCCTCGTACGAGCGCATCTCCGCTGCCCTGGGCGTCGCCCCCGAGCGCGCGCTCTTCCTCACCGACCACCCCGACGAGGTCACCGCCGCGCGCGCCGCCGGATGGCAGGTCGTCGCCCTCGACCGCGCCGGCGAACCCTGGGCCGGATCCGATTTTGGCACCGAGACGGTCGCCTCGTTCGACGAGCTCGAGGTCGCGCGATGACGCTCCCCCACCCCGACCGGGTGCGCGCAGCCGGAGCCGCCCTCGCGGCCGAGGCCTCGCGCTTCTCGGGCTACGGCTGGATGCGCGGCACCTCGGGCAACCTCTCGGTCGTCGTCGAGCGCGACCCGCTCGTGCTCGCCGTCACCGCCTCGGGCCTCGACAAGTCGGAGCTCACCGATCGCGACGTCGTGCTCATCGACGCGGCAGGCGACGCGCTCGACCCGCACGACACCCGTCCGCCGTCGGCCGAAGCGGGCCTGCACGCCCACATCGCCGCGCGCACGGGCGCGGGCGCGGTGTTCCACGTGCACGCGTTCGACGCCGTGGTCGCCGGTCACCGCTGGCCCGAGGGCGTCGAGATCCGCGACATGGAGATGCTCAAGGGCATCGGGCACCTCGCGCACGGCGAGACCGTCACGGTTCCGGTCATCGCGAACGACCAGGACATGCGCGTCGAGGCAGCCCGCTTCGACGAGGTCTACGTGCCCGCGACGGCCGAGGTGCCCGAGGTGCCCGCGCTCATCGTCGCGAGCCACGGCATGTACGCCTGGGGCGTCGACGTCGCCGCGGCCCGCCGCCACCTCGAGATCGCGGAGTGGCTGCTGCGCTTCGCCGTCGCCACGCGCTGAGCGCGCCTCAGCCCAGCAGCTCGACCGTCAGCGCGGTGAGCGTGCGCGGATCGCTGTCGTCCAACCGCGCCGTGCCGAGTCGGCGGGCGGCGCGCAGCACGAGGCGAGCGGCCTCCGCCTGCTTGGGCGCGGGCAGGGTGAGGATGTCGGCGACCTTCGAGAACCCCACGATGCGGCGCACGGCCTTCGCAGCGCCGTACACCGCCGCATCCGACCGCACCTGCGCGAGCGTGTGCTCGAGCACCTCGTCGCCGTACACGCGCGGGTCGACCCGGTCGGGCCAGCGTCGGCGGAACTCCGCCTCGAACGCGTCGACCAGCTGCACGGGCAGGCGCAGCAGGGTCTCGGCGTCGGCGGTGCGGCCGAGCACGTGCGCGCGGGCGGCGGCGATCACGAGATTCGCCCACACGGCGCCCAGGTCGAAGCCGGTCGGGCCGTAGGTGCCGAACTCGGAGTCGAACGCGCGCACTGACTCGCCCTCGGCCCGCACGAACACCGACCCGGTGTGCAGATCGCCGTGCATGAGGCTCTGCGTGCTCTCCTGGAAACGCTGCTTGGCCAGGCCCATCTCGCGTACGAACGCGCGATCGGCGCGCAGCTCGCGCACGTCGTCGGCGTTCGCGTCGAGCCAGCCGTTGTGCTCGTGGTCGACGTAGGGCTCGGTGAAGACGAGGTCTTCGGTGATCTCGCTGAGCTCGGGGTTGGTCGCCTCGGCGATGCGTCGACGGCGCTCGGGTCCCGGCGTGCCGAAGACGCTGGTGGCGAAGCCGACGGCGCCCACGTACTCGCCGAGCTGCGCCGCGGCGTAGGGGTGCAGGCGACCGGCGTTGAGCTCTCCGCGCCACACGGAGTGGTCGCTGAGGTCTTCGATCGAGAGGGCGAGGGCGTCGGCGTCGAAGCCGTAGAACCCCGGCACGTGCGCGGGGTCGATGCGCTCGTGCGCGCCGAGCACGACGGCCTCGCGGGCCGCGCGCTCGCGGGTGAGCGGCCAGGTCGGGTCGACCCGCACGTGGGGCAGCGACTGCTTGACGACCACGCCGTTGCCGGCGGCATCCTTCACGATGAAGACGAGGTTCAGGTTGCCGTCGCCGACCTCGTCGACCGAGACGATGGATGCCGGATCGACCGGCCCCGCGAGGTGCGGGCGGGCGGCGAGGTAGGCGGCGACGGTGCCGCTGGTCAGCTGATCGGTGACGAGGGTCATGATGCGGTGGTGCTCCCGGCGACGATGGTGGTCTTGCGACGGCGGAACGTGAAGCTGAACAGCAGGGCGACCAGCAGCACGACTCCCTTGCCGAAGTCTTGGATGTAGTACGGCAGCCCCATCATCGAGAACCCCGTGACCATCACGGCGATCAGCACCGCGCCGAGGGCCGTGCCCCACGCGTTCGGGCGACCGATGCCGAGCACCGACACCCCCACGAGCGAGACGGCCACGGCGTCGAGCAGCAGGCTGTTGCCGGCTGAGACGTCGCCCTGACCGATGCGGGCCGCCAGCACGAGACCGGCGATCGAGGCCAGGATGCCGCAGCCGATGTAGGCCGCGGCTCGGTAGGCGCGGACCCGGATGCCGGCGAGCCGGGCGGCCTCGGGGTTCGAGCCCACCGCGGCGAGCGCGCGTCCCCACCGCGTGCGGTCGAGCACGAACCACAGCACGATCGTGAGGCCGAGGAAGAGCAGGACGGGCACCGAGACCGGGCCGATCGCGCCGCGGTCGAACCACAGGAAGTCGGGCGTGAACTTGCCCGGAGCGGTGGTGCCGTCGTCGAGGGTCATCTGCGACGAGATCGACTTGCCGTCGACGATGATGAGCTTCAGCCCCACCACGGTGAACATCGTGGCGAGGGTCGCGAGCAGGTCGGGGATGCGTGCGAACACGATCAGCGCGGCGTTGACCGCGCCGATGAGCGCTCCCGAGACGAGCACGACGCCCACGGCGATCCCACCGACCTGACAGGCGATGACGAGGGTCCACGCGGCGATCGACACGGCGAACCCGGCGTTGGCGCCGACCGAGAGGTCGAGGCCGCCCACGGTCATCGCCAGGGTCACCCCCAGACCGGCGATGCCGATCGGGGCGATGTACTTCAGCATCCCGAACACGTTCTCGGGGGTCGCGAACGCCGGCTCGGTGAGGGCGAAGAACACGATGAGAAGCACCGTGACGGCGACGAAGCCCCACTTCGCGACGGCGTCGATCGCGCGGGAGCCGAGGCCCGCGCGCACGGGCGCGGCGGTGGACACGCTAGTCATGCGATTTCCTTCCGGTGGCCGGGGTCATCCAGCAGCGCAGCGACGATGCGCGCGCGGTCGAGGGCTCCGGCGGGGGTGTCGAGCACGATGCGTCCCGAGACGAGCACGACGATGCGGTCGGCGACGTCGAGCACTTCGTCGACGTCGCTCGAGAGCACGACGACGGCGGCGCCCTCGGCGGCCCGCGCGCGGGCGGCGTCGCCGATCCGGCGGCGCGCGCCGATGTCCACGCCGCGGAACGGCTCGTCGAGCACGGCGACCCGCGGACCGGTGCGCAGCCAGCGGCCGACGACGACCTTCTGCTGGTTGCCGCCCGAGAGGTCGTCGACGCGCGCGTCGGCCGAGGGCGCGACCACCCCGTAGGCGTCGATCACCTCGTCGGCGGCGGCGTGCTCGCGGCGCGTGGCCATGACGCCCGCGCGCGACAGGGCGCGCAGCACGGGCAGGCCCACCGTGTGCGCGATCGACCAGCCGGGCTGGATGCCCTGGCGCTGCCGGTCCTCGGGCACGAGCACCACGCCGGCGGCGATCGCCGCGGCGGGCGAGGACGGCCGGTAGGCCTCCCCGTCGAGCACGAGGCGCGCGCCGCTCGCGGGACGCACCCCGGCGATGACCTCGGCGAGTTCGGTCTTGCCTGCTCCGAGCAGGCCCAGGATGCCGGTGACCTGGCCTCCCGCGACCGAGAGGCTGAGCGGGTCGCTGCCGGGGAGCAGCGCTGCCCCCTCGACGGCGAGCACCTCGCCGGTCGCGGGGAGCGGCTCGGTGACGTGCTGCTGGAGTTCGGTGGGGACGCCGAGCATGGCCTCCAGCGCCGCGTGCCAGTCGAAGGGTCGCGCGGCGTCGAGTTCGAGCCGGCCGTCGCGCAGCACCACGATGCGGTCGGCGAGACGCTCGATCTCGCCGAAGCGGTGACTGACGAACAGGATCGACAGGCCCTCGTCGCGCAGCGTCCGCAGCACCGCGAACAGGCGGTCGGCCTCGGCGGCGGTGAGCGCCGACGTGGGCTCGTCGAGGATGAGCAGTCGAGGAGTCGAGCGCAAGGCCCGGGCGAGCACGAGCAGCTGGGCGTCGGAAGTGCCCAGGCGCGCGGCATCCGCCCTCAGGACCTCATCCGACCACGACAGCCCCAGGCGTTCGAGGGCGGCCCGCGCGATCCGCTCCGCCTCGGCCCGGCGCACGAGACGGTGACCGCCGGTGGCGAGGTCGGTGAGGGCGAGGTTGTCGGCGACGCTCAGCCCCGGCACGATGCCGTCGGCGATGCGCTGGTGCACCGTCTCGATCCCGGCGCGGCGGGCACGCGCGGGAGACGAGAGCCGCAGCACCTCTCCCCCGACGGCGATGTCGCCGGTGTATCCCGCATTGGCTCCCGAGACGGCGCCGATGAGGGTGGATTTGCCCGCGCCGTTCGTGCCGAGCAGCGCGGTGATGCTGCCGGGCTCGAGCGCGAGCGAGACGCCGCGCAGCACCTGATTGGTGCCGAAACGCACGCCGACGCCGCTCAGGCGCACGACCGAGGTGTCGTGCGTCCGAGCGGCGTCGTGGAGGGGTTCGGTCATCCCGAGACCGCGGGCAGCCAGTCGGCCACCACGGTGTCGCCCAGCAGCAGCGACGGCTCGGCCTCGCGCAGCTGCGCGACGTTGGTGATGCCCTTCTCGAGCAGGAAGTCGCGGGTGATCGTGACGGCGGGGAACTGCACGCTCGTCTCGTCGAGCTGACCGGCGAGCTTCAGCGCGAGGGCGCGCACGACGGCGGCGCCCACGGCGGAGGGGTCGGTCGCGCTCGTGGCCACCCAGGGGCTGCCGTCGGCGGTCATGACCTCGATGTCGGCGTTCGAGATGTCGATGCCGTAGACCTTGACCTTGTCCTGCAGGTTGTTCTGCTGCACGGCCTGCACGACGCCCTTGGTGATCTCGTCGTAGGGGGCGAAGATCGCCTGCACGCCGGGGTTCGACTTCAGCGCCGCGTCGATGAGCGGGATGTTGTCGGTCGCGGTCGACTCGGTGACCTTGCCGGTGAAGAAGAGCTGGTCGAGACCGTGCTCCGAGACGACCTCGTCCCACACCTTCTTGCGGCGCTCCAGCGGGGCGAAGCCGTCGGTGCTGGCCAGGCCCACCTTCGCGCCGTCGCCCACGTCGGCGATCATCTGGTCGAGCACGCCCTGCGCCATCGACGCGTCGGACTGCGAGGTCACGATGACGCCATCGGTGTCTTTGAGAGCGAGGTCGTAGATGATGACCGGGATGCCGGCATCCACCGCCTCGTGCACTCCCGGCTCGATCGTGTCGGTCTGACCGTGGTCGACGATGATCGCGTCGGGCTTCGAGGCGATCGCCTGCTCGAGGTCGGAGGCCTGCTTGGCGTTGTCGTTGCGCGCGTCGAAGACGGTCAGGTCGATGTTGGTCGCGGTCGCCTGCGCCTTGGCGCCGGCCGTCCACGCGGTGAAGTAGTCGCCGGCGCCCGACTGCTGCACGAGCGCGACCTTCAGCGGCGCCCCGTCGAAGGGCGCGGGCAGGTCGGCGAGCTTCTGCACGGGGGCAGCGGATGCCGCCGGGGCCGAGGTGTTCTGCTGCGCGCAGCCGGTCAGGGCGAGGGCGGCGATGCCGGCGGTCGCGACGAGCGTCGCCCAGCGGTGAGATCGAATGGACACGGGGTCCCCTTCGTCGAGGGAGCGGAGTTGGGGGCGCGTCGCGGGCGGGTCCGGGCGGCCGTCGAGCAGTCAAGCAGCAGGCGCGATCGGCCGGTTAGTCGAGGTTGCACTTTGTTACACCGACGGCGTCGATCGCGCCTCGGGAGTGGGCATTCGGTGCGGATCGGAGACACAATCGAGTCATTCCGCTCATATCGCGTCGAGAGGAGGAGCCGTGACGCTCCTGACCGTCTGGAAAGAGACCGACCCGAGCACGCCCGTGCTCGAGACCACCGACGAGACCGAGATCCGCGAGGCGCTCGCCGAGCTCGGTGCGCGCTTCTCGCGCTGGGAGGTCAAAGACGTCGCCCCCGGCGCCTCGCAGGACGAGGTGCTCGCGCTGTACCAGGGCGAGATCGACGAGGTGAAGCAGCGCGAGGGCTACACCCTCGTCGACGTCGTCGCCCTCGACCCCGCGCAGGCGGACTACGACGAGGTGAAGACGCCGTTCCGCGAGAAGTTCCTGTCGGAGCACAAGCACGACGACGACGAGGACCGCTACTTCGCCAAGGGCGCGGGCGTGTTCTACCTGCACGCGAACGAGAAGGTGCACGCGGTGTACTGCGAGGCGGGCGACCTCATCTCGGTGCCGGCCAACACCACGCACTGGTTCGACATGGGCACCTCGCCCCACTACGTCAGCGTGCGCTTCTTCCACGACGACGACGGATGGGTCGGCCACTTCACCGGCAGCCCCATCGCGGAGTCGTTCGCCAGCTTCGACCAGCTCTCCGCGCGCCGCGCACAGCTGGTCTGACGCACGCACGAACGCCCGCTCCGCGCAGCTCCCCTCGGGGACCGCGCGGAGCGGGCGTTTCTGCGTACGGGATGTCGCGACCATCCTTGCCCTGCGGCCCCGGTTCGGGGCGGGATTCGCCGTTCGGGGCGTGAATTCTCCGCCCCGAACGACAGAATCCGCCCCGAACCGCTGACGGCGGCGCCGTCAGCCCACGCGACGCAGCGCCAGTGCCGCCCACGCGATGGGCGGGAGCGTGACGTGCAGGATGCCGTCGGCGAGGCGCGTCTCGAGCGTCGACGGCCCCACCCGCTCGGGGTCGTCGAGCGTGTTGCGGGCGTAGGGGTCGTCGTCGTGCAGCACATGGGCCTCCGTGATCTCGACCTCGCCCAGGCCGCTGACGTCGATCGCGAGCTCGACCGCGTCGCCGCGACCGCGATGCACGAGGAAGATCGCGGTCGCGCCCGTCTCGGCGTCATGCGTGGCCACGGCATCCACCGCCGACACCGTGCCGTGCTTGGCCGTGTCGATCGTGGGCGCTTCGACCCGCAGACGAACCGCGTCACCCTGCGCGAGGCGCGACGTGATCGCGAAGGGGAAGAACGTCGTCTGCCGCCACGCGGGCCCGCCGGGTTCGGTCATGATCGGCGCGATCACGTTGACGAGTTGGGCGAGAGAGGCGGATGCCACGCGGTCGGCGTGCGTGAGCAGCGAGATCAAGAGGCTGCCGAACACGACGGCGTCCACCGCCGAGTACACGTCTTCGAGCAAACGCGGGGCGACCGGCCAGTCGTCGATCGCGGTGGGCTTCACGGCGTCGACGCGGTCGATGTACCAGACGTTCCACTCGTCGAACGAGATGTCGATCTTCTTGTCGCTCCCGCGCACGGCTCCGACGTGGTCGGCCGTCGCGACCACCGCCTCGATGAAGCGGTCCATGTCGACGGCCGAGGCGAGGAACGAGTCGATGTCGCCGTCGTGCTCCTGGTAGTACGCGTGGCACGAGATCATGTCGACGTCGTCGTAGGTGTGGGTGAGCACCTCGCGCTCCCACTCGCCGAACGTGGGCATCGCAGCCCCCGACGACCCGCAGACGACGAGCTCGATCGACGGGTCCATCTGGCGCATGCCCTTGGCCGTCTGCGCCGCGAGCGTGCCGTAGTCGTCGGCGGAGCGGTGGCCGAGCTGCCACGGTCCGTCCATCTCGTTGCCGAGGCACCAGACACGCACGTCGAACGGCTCGGCGCGGCCGTTGTCGATGCGCTGCTGCGACAGCGCGGTCCCGCCGGGAACGTTGCTGTACTCGAGCAGGTCGAGCGCCTCGAGAACGCCGCGGGTGCCGAGGTTGACGGCCAGCATGAGCTCGCTGCCCGCCTTGTCGAGCCAGTCGGCGAACTCGTGCAGGCCCACCTCGTTCGTCTCCGTCGAGTGCCACGCGAGGTCGAGACGGCGGGGGCGCTGCTCGCGCGGACCGACGCTGTCCTCCCAGCGGAAACCCGAGACGAAGTTGCCGCCGGGGTAGCGGATCATCGAGACGCCGAGCTCGCGGACGAGCTCGAGCACGTCGCGGCGGAAGCCCTGCTCGTCGGCCTCGGCATGACCGGGTTCGTAGATGCCGTCGTAGACGTGGCGGCCGAGGTGCTCGACGAACCCGCCGAACAGACGGCGGCGTACGGCCCCGATCGGGAAGCGGGGGTCGACGGTGAGTCGGGCAGCGGTCATCGGTGCTCCTTGCGTTCGGTCTCAGACGCTACCGTCGCGCATCGCTCACGCTAAACGTTTTCGAAACTGGCGTCCCTCCCGCGAGCGCGTCCGCCCCGCGCGCTCGCTCCCGCATATCCCCGCGCGCGTGAGGGGTCGGAAAGGGTCGCCGAGAACCGCCCTGAGCGACAGAAATCGACCCCTCACGCGCACGGCGGACGAGGAGCCGCCTCAGATGACCTCGGCGCTCCACGGGTCGGGCCGACCGAAACGGAACGCCCCGATCGACACCGCCTGCTCGCGCAGGAACGGCAGCAGCTCCAGGCGGCCCGCCGTGGTCACCTCGTCGGCGTACAGGATCAGCGAGACGTCGGGACCCACCGCCTCGGCGACGGCGGAGCGCACGGCCGCCACCGTCGACGCCGGGCCGACCAGCCGCACGCGTGTCGGACGCGGCGCGGCCTGGAACGCCTCGAGGGGCTCGCCCTCCGCGGCATCCGGAACCACACCCGACAGCCGCTGCAGCCATTCCTCGTCGCTCTCGACCGACACGGGCACGCCGCTGTCGCCGAGCAGGTGCCGCACCGCGGCGGGGAGCCCCACCGGGGTGCTCAGGCTGTAGGTCGAGCCCGAGCGCACCGCGGCCACGAGCACGCGCAGCACGGCCTGCCATGCGGCGTCGGCCGTGGCGCGGATCGCGACGTCGGTCGGGCGGTAGCGGCGCAGGTTGCGCTCGACGCCGAGGCGCGAGACGTCGCGCACGCGTCCGTACTCGCGGTCCCAGGCGACGGCGTCGCTCAGCGCTCCGCGGCGCAGCCAGTCGAACGCCTCGTACGACAGCGAGGGCTGGGCCGCTTCGATCAGGCCCGTGATGCGGCTGTCGAGCCCACGCAGGTGCAGGGTCGACGACGCCGCCCCACCCGACGAGGGCCGCCACGAGCCGAGGGTCACGAGCCGGTTGGGCCCGCCCGACATCGCGCCGCCGCCGACGGTCGACGCCCCCCAGCCGCCGATCGGCTCGCGCTGCACGACGGCACCGGTCGACGGGCGGTTCACGCGCAGCACGGCCGCCTCGACGGTGTCGAGCCACAGTTCGAGGTCGGCGGTGTCGCGGGTGTGCAAACCTGCGACGAAACCCGAACCGATCGCGTTCTGCAGCTCGATCGCGCGGGTGACGGTGGGCGCGTGCAGCACGCCGAGCACCGGGGCGGCCACGGCGGCGCGGGTGAGGTGCGACCCGGCGGTCACGCCCGTGCGCACGCCGGGCGACCAGAAGCGTCCGGCGGTCTCGGGGCCGAGGTCGAGTTCGCGGGGCTCGACGAGCCAGTGCTCGCCGTCGCCGAGCACCGTGAGCGCGCGGCGCACCTCGCCGCTCGGCTCCTCGACGAGCGGACCGACGTCCGACAACGGGTCGTCGGCGGGCCCCACCCGCAGCGACAGCACGGCATCGCGCAGCTGGTCGGCGAAGCGCGTCGAGCGTGCGACGGCTCCGACGAGGATCACCAGCGAGGTCGCGGTCGCCGCCTGCCCCGCGCGGGTGAAGGCACTCGCGACGATGTCGGCGACGGCCTGGTCGATGT
Organism: Microbacterium sp. che218; assembly: GCF_040436305.1. Classification (NCBI taxonomy): domain Bacteria; kingdom Bacillati; phylum Actinomycetota; class Actinomycetes; order Micrococcales; family Microbacteriaceae; genus Microbacterium; species Microbacterium sp. che218. The sequence continues at coordinate 2,565,933 of NZ_AP031501.1, read as the reverse complement.
CGGCCGAGGGTGCGACGATCGTGGCGTTACGGCCGGCGGCCAGCGCCTGCATCGGCAGGTCGGGCCGCCACGTCGCGAAGCGCTCGGCGGTCGTGCGGGCTCCCGCGAGCAGCACGCGGTCGATGCCCGGGTGCACGACGAGCGCGCGCCCCGAGGCGTCTTCGTTCAGGTCGACGAAGGCGAGCAGATCGCGGGGAACCCCGGCGGCCCACAGGGCTTCGGCCACGACCGCTCCGGCGCGGCGGGCGCGGGGCGACGGCGTGAGCAGCACTCCGGAGCCTGCGACGAGGGCGGCGAGGGTCTCGGCGGCGCAGAGGCCGACCGAGGAGTTCCAGCGCGGAGCCACGACGGTGACGCGGTCGGGCACGAAGACGGCGCCGGGCACTCGGTCGAGTTCTTTCGCGGTCGCCGCGGCGTAGGCGGCGGAATCGACCGCCTGGCTCACCTCGGCGTCGGCCTCGCCCACGAGGGCACCGCTCTCTGCGGCGAGCACCTCGATGAGTTCGGCTCGACGCTGCGCCAGCGTACGGGCGGCCCCGCCGATGACGACGGCGCGCTCCGCGGCGGCGAGCGCGCCCCACTGCTCGGCGGCCTCGGCGACCCGGGCGATCACGGCGTCGAGTCCGACTTCGTCGTCGATGCGGCCGGCGGCGGCGGTGGCGTCTCCGGCGGTGGAGCCGGCGACGCGATCGAGCACCGCGAGCGCCCAGTCGCGATCGGCGGCGACGCCCGGATCCGTGTCGGCGACGTTGCGGAACCCGGGGACTCCCCCGGCGAGCTCGGCGCTCTCGCGCGCCGAGAACACCGCGGTGTCGACGAAGGCCTGCCCGCCGAAGAGCATCTGCTGCACGTCGGGGCCGAGGGCGGAGGTGTCTCCGGATGCCGCGGCCTCGCGGGCGATGCCGAGCACCGCCTGCGTCAGCCCGGCCTCTTCCGCGTCGTCGGCCGCGCGTTCGCGCAGGATCGCCTGCTCCTCGGCGAGGTCGCGCTGCGGCGCTCGGGCGGGCGGGGCCGGATCGGCGGCCGCGGCGAGCGCGCGGCGAGCGCGCGCGGCGACGCCCCGCGTCTCGGGCGGGTCGATCTCGTCGACGCCGTCCGCGGCGCGGGAGGCCGCGGGCACCGCCGACGGAAGGGCGGGCGCGGCGGTGACGGCCTCGACGTGCGCGCGGGCCAGGCGAGCGGCGACGTCGTCGAGGTCGTCGGGGTGGGCCGCGGCGACGGCGACCACGTGCGGGGCGTCGGGAGCCCACGATGCCGCTGCGGGCAGCACCGGGAGGGCGTCGGCTCCGGCCTCGTCGGCGAGGGCGAGCGCCAGCGCGGCGCGCTCGGGGTCGACGGTGGCGATCTCGAGAGAGAGCCCCTCGCGGCCTCGGTCGGTCAGGGCCTCCCGCAGGGCACGCACGAGCTGGGCGTCGACGGCGTCGCGGGCGGTGACGGCCGGGGCGAGCCACCCGTGGCGGGCGGCGTCCACGGCATCCGCCGTCTCGATCACGTCGTCGCTCAGCCGCACGGTGAGCGGCGCTCCCCCGGCGCTGACGCGCACGCGCGCCCAGGCGGCGAGTTCACCGACCGCCGCGACGCTCTCGGGCACGGCAATCGGCAGGCGGATGCCGGCACGCAGGCCGCTCAGGCGCGGCTCCTCGAGCACGCGGGTCAGCACGGCGACGGCGAGGTCGAGATCGCTCCGCCCCTCGACCACGAGCGTGACGTGCGTGTCGGCGGCGGCGGCATCGACGAACAGGGGCAGCAGTCGCTCGGCCGCGTGCTCGACGTCGGCGTCGAACGCCCACGGCGAGGGGGTCGCCACGGCGTCGGCGACCGACAGCGACACCCGGTTCACGTCGTCGCGCTGGACGAGCGAGCGGATGCCGTCGAGCCGGCGCCGCGCGGACTGCTCGCCGAGCACCGCGGGCCCGACCAGGCGCACATCGACCGAGATCCCATCGGCGGCGAGACCCGCCAGGCCCGCACCCAGACGCTCGGGGCGCGCGTCGAGGGCGAGGCCGGCGAGCAGGTCGCGCAGCGCACGGCGCGCGAGGGGCACGGCCGGGGCGGGGAGCACGGGGGCCACGGCTCCGCCGAGATGCAGGGCTCCGCGCACGAACCACGGCAGCTCGGCCGGGATATCGGCGGCGAGCCGGTGCAGAGCGGAGGCGGCGGCCGTCGTGCTCTCGGGACGCAGCACGCCGTCGACCGCAGCGGCGACGAAACGCGCCGTCGCGGGGTCGGTGGCCCCGGCGCGGGGCACGAGGGCGGCTGCGCGTGTCGCGGCCCGCGAGGCGAGGTCGGACGAGAGCGCGGGACCGGTGGCGGGCGGGTCGACGGGGCTCATGGTCGACAGCCTAGGCACGCCGCGCGCGCTGGCCCGGCGGCCCGCCGAGCGGCGGCGGAACGACCGTGCAGACGGCATCCGCGTGACGCTCCACGACCCCGGGCCGCCCGCGATCGGCACGGCTTCGCTACTGTCGTCCCGTCCCCGCACCGACGAAGGATCCGCCATGGCTCACACCCTCACCGACATGCCCCTCGAGCTCCTGCGCGCCTACCGCCCCGAGCTCACCGCGCCCGACGACCTCGACGCGTTCTGGGACGAGACGCTCACCGAGGCCCGCACCGCCGCCCGACCGAGCACGCTGGTCGACGTCGACGGCCCGCTGCGCGCGCTGCGGGTGCAGGACCTGACGTTCACGGGCTACGCCGGCGACGAGATCCGCGGCTGGGTCGTCCGCCCGCACGGCGACGAGGTTCTCCCCGCGGTCGTGGAGTTCATCGGCTACGGCGGCGGCCGCGGCCTGCCCGGCGAGAAGACCGCGTGGGCCACCGCCGGCTACGTGCACGTGATCATGGACACCCGCGGGCAGGGCTCGACGTGGAGCGTGGGCGAGACCCCCGACCCGCACGGATCGGCCGCCGCCTTCCCGGGCGTCATGACCCGCGGCATCCGCGACCCGCACGACTACTACTACCGCCGGCTGTACACCGACGCGGTGCGGCTGGTCGACGAGGTGCGCACGTTCGCCGGTGTCGATCCCACGCGCATCGCCGTCACCGGCGGCAGCCAGGGCGGCGGGCTCGCGGTCGCCGCCGCAGCACTGGCCGGCGACGCGGTGGCGGCCGTCATGCCCGACGTGCCGTTCCTCTCCGACTTCCCCAGCGCCATCCAGCGCACACCGTCGGCGCCGTTCACCGAGATCACGCGCTACCTGGCCGTGCACCGCGACGCGGCGGCCGACGTGCTGCGCACGCTGTCGTACGTCGACGGCGCGATCCTCGCCCGGCGCATCACCGCGCCGGCTCTGTTCTCGGTCGCCCTCATGGACGACATCGTGCTGCCGTCGGGCGTCTTCGCGGCCTTCCACGCCCTGGCATCCGACGATGCCGCCCTCGAGGAGTACGCCTACAACGGGCACGAGGGCGGCGGTTACCGTCACTGGATGAAGCAGGTGGCCTGGCTCGACGCCCGCTTCGGGCGCTGAGCCGCGGGCTCACTCCCAGACGCTGGGCGCCGGGCGCTTCGTGGAGGGCAGGGCGGATCCGGCGGCCCAGTCGTGCACCCACGACTCGATGTCGGGAAGACCCTCGGGCCGACCCACGGCGGCGAAGAGCTCGTCGTGCGGCACGGTGCCACCGGTTCGGCGGAGGATCCTCGCCCGGATGATCGCGCGGGCGTAGATCTCGCCGCGCACGAGGGCGCGGTGCTCGAGGTACACCGCGCGATCGTCGTGGCCGATCATGCGCGTCTCGAGGTCGAAGCGCTGACCGAGCTCGAGCGAGCGGCGGAAGGTGATCGTCTCAGCGGCGACCACGGCGTACCAGCCCTGCTTCGTCATCGCCTCGACCAGTCCCGACCGCGTCAGCAGGTCCCACCGCCCGAGGTCGAACAGCGACAGGTAGCGCCCGTTGTTCATGTGGCGCAGCAGGTCGATATCGGTGGGCAGCACGCGGATGCGCATGCGCGTCACCGTGCTGGGGTCGATGGGGCCTTCGCGACGGAGGCGACGGCGAGCACGAGCGAGCACCAGCAGGGTGCGCCAGAGGACGTTCACGAGGGGCGAGCGTAGCGATCCGACCACGGATCGGCGATTGCCTTGTGCTCAGTCCACAAGTGCCCGGTCCACGCCCCGTGCAGATCCCTGCGGTTCCCGCGGCGGGTAGACCCACGTCACGAGCACGACCGACACGATCATGAGCAGGAACCACGACGAGAGCTTCGACACGTCGACCGGATGCCACTCCCCGACCTGCGACGGGTAGAGCCACGCTCCGGCGTAGGTCGCGATGTTCTCGGCCAGCCAGATGAACACCGCCACCCCCGCGAAGGCCAGGAGGATCGGCATCCGGAACCGCCCGCGGAAAAAGCGGAAATGCATCATCGTGCGACCCCACAACACGACGACGGCGATGATCAGCACCCAGCGCAGATCGACGATCCAGTGGTGGGTGAAGAAGTTGGCGTAGATCGCGACGGCGACGACCGCCGTGATCCACCTGCGCGGGTAGCGCGTGAAGCGGAGGTCGAACAGGCGGTACACGCGCACCATGTAGCTGCCGACCGCCGCGTACATGAACCCGCTGTACAGCGGCACTCCGCCGAGGCGCAGCACGCCGTCGGCCGCGTACATCCACGACCCGACGTCGGTCTTGAAGAGCTCCATCACGGTCCCGACGATGTGGAACGTGACGATCACGCGCAACTCGCGCAGGGTCTCGAGACGCCCGAGCACCATGACGACCTGGATCAGGACGGCCGCGATCGTGAGGGCGTCGTTACGCGCCAGCGCTGCATCGTCCGGGTACCAGAGCTTCGCCGCGAGCACCACGGCCAGGAACGCGGCCCCGAACACGCATGCCCACGCCTGCTTGAGCACGAAGACGGCGAACTCGACCAGACGCGCTCGGGCACCCGAGGCCGGAGCGGTGGCGAGCAGACGGTTCGCGAGGGCGTCGAGACGCGCCTCGACGGAGGTCAACCGGGGGCGTTCCGACACGGCGATCATGCTGACACGCACGTCTGACAAAGTGCCGCTTGTACCGCACGAGACGGGCTCCGGCGGTCGATTTCACCCTGGACGGATGCCGCGCGTAGAGTCGCGCCATGACTGCGGAAATCCGAGCCGACATCGTCGTCCGTCCGGTGCGCGACGTGGATGCCGAGGCCCTGGGCCGCGTGCACGCCACCTGCTGGCACGAGACCTACGACCACCTCATCAGCACCGCCGCCCTCGAGGCCGTGTCGCCTCGTCGCCTGGCCGAGCTCTGGACCCACTGGGCCGCTCAGGGCGAGGACTACCGCATGTACGCCGCCCTCGTGAACGGCGAGATCGTCGGGTTCGTCGGCTCCGGCCCCGCGCGCGACGACGACGCCCCGCGCGAGCGCGAGCTGTACTTCATCTACCTGCTCGACGCCTACCACGGCACCGGGATCGGCCAGCGCCTGTTCGACGCCGCCGTCGAAGAGGGCGAAGGCCTCTACCTCTGGGTCGCCGACGACAACCCGCGCGCGCACCGGTTCTACCAGCGCAACGGATTCACGCTCGACGGCGCCTCGCACACCGAGCCGTTCCTCGGTGAGGAGCTCACCGAGGTGCGCTTCGTCCGCTGACGTGCTGCAGATCTGGGCCCTCGACGGCATCCCCGAGATCACCCCGGGCGATGACCTCGTCCAGGCGATCCTCGATGCCGTGGGCGACCCCCTGCGCGACGGCGACATCGTCGTGGTCACCAGCAAGGTCGTGTCGAAGGCCGAGGGGCGCATCATCCGCGCCGACGACCGCGAAGACGCCATCACCCGCGAGACCGTGCGCCTCGTGGCATCGCGCACCTCCCCCACCGGGCACGTGACGCGCATCGTCGAGAACCCGCTCGGCATCGTCTCGGCCGCGGCCGGCGTCGATGCCAGCAACACCCCCGAGGGCACCGTGCTGCTGCTGCCGGTCGACCCCGACGCCTCGGCGCGCGCGCTTGCGACCGGACTGCGCGCCGCGACCGGGGCGCACGTGGGCGTGATCGTCACCGACACTCTCGGGCGCGCGTGGCGCGAGGGCCAGACCGATCACGCGATCGGGGCCGGCGGCGTCCACGTGTTCGAAGACCTCCGCGGGACGACGGATGCCGAGGGCCGCCCCCTCATGGTCACCCTGCCCTGCGTGGCCGACGAGATCGCCGCCGCCACCGACCTGGTCAAGGGCAAGGCCGCGCGGCGCCCCGTCGCGATCGTGCGCGGGCGCGCCGACCTCGTGGGCGACCTCGACCTGCCCGGTGCGCGCTCGATCGTGCGGGATCCGGCGCGCGACATGTTCCGGCAGGGCGCCGACGAGGCGTACGCCGAGGGGTTCGCCGCGGGACGAGACGCCGCGGGCTGAGCTCGGCGGGCTGGCGTCGGGCGGCCGTCGCGCCTCGGGATGCGGGGCGCCTCTCCACTGCGGGCGGGGCGGACGGGGCCATGTCCCGATATGCGCAGACCATGTCCCCGTTTTGGCTGGTGGGAGCCCTTCGAAGCAGCCGAAAGTGGGACATGCCCCGCGTCGGGCGGCCGGGGAGCTCAGCGGATGCCGCGAGCCGCGAGGCCCTCGCCGAGGTCATCGGCGTGACGAAGGGCCGACACCAGCAGCGGCAGCGCTCCGCGCCGCAGCGAGGGACGCAGCCCTCGCGCCCGCTGCGCATCGCGCACCTCGGCCGCGAGCCGCGCGAGCACGGGAATCGTGGTGATCGTCAGCGTCAGCAGCAGCGCGGCGCGGCCCGGGTCGACGCCGAACCGCGCGAGAGGAGCGAGTCCCCGCTCGAGGGCGTCGAGCAGCGCCGAGACCGGCGTGCTTACCGGCACGAGACCCGCGATCAGCAGCGCTGCCACGACACGGCCGGTGTTCGCCACCGCGGGTTCGGAGCCGAGGAAGATCAGCTGACCGGCGGCGGTGACGACGACGACCCACCGCAGCCCCCACACCGACTCCGCCAGAACACGCAGGCCCCGCCCGACCCCCATGCCGCTCCCGGCATACAGGGCGAGCGGCAGCGACAGCACCATCGCCGTGGCCCACGTCGACGGCAACGCCGCGACCGCCACGGCGACCAGCGCGAGCATCGCGAGCTTCGGACCCGCCGGCATCCGGTGCAGCCATCCCGTCGCGGGGACGTACATGCTCAGCACGCGAGCGCTTCTTCGTAGGCGTCGACGACGTCGAGAGAGGCACCGGATGCCGCGACCCGACCGTCCGCCATCAGCACTGCACTCTCGCAACGTCGCGCCAGAGCGAGGTCGTGCGTGACGAGCACGAGCGAGTGCCCGGTGTCGGCGAGCAGGTGATCGGCGACGCGGCGCGCGTTGCGCCCGTCGAGGAAAGCGGTCGGCTCGTCGGCGATCACCAGCGCCGGCTCGCGCACGAAGGCGCCGCAGAGGGCCAGCAGCTGCTTCTGTCCACCCGACAGGTCGTGGGCGGGGCGGTCGCCCAGCCCGTCGAGTCCGAAGCGCGCGAGGGCCGCCTCGACGCGAGCGTCACGCTCGGCCCGCGGAACACGTGCCGCTCGCAGGGACAGCGCGACGTCTTCGGCGACGGTGGGCATCATGATCTGGGCGTCGGGGTTGCTGAGCACCAGCGCGACCGTCGCGCGGAGCGCGGCGGGATCGTGATCGGGGTCGCACCCGAGCACGCGCAGGTTTCCGCCCGTGCGCCGCACGAGCCCCGCGAGCACGCGAGCGAGCGTCGACTTGCCCGAGCCGTTGTCGCCGATCAGAGCGATCGTGCGCGCCGGCAGGTCGAGCGACACCTCGCGCAGCACCTCGCGCCCGCCGCGGCGGACGCCCAGCCCCGCGCAGCGGATCGTGCTCACGCCGCGACGCCGACCCGACCCCGATCGGGCGCCGCGACCCGCCACGTCCGGCGGAATCCGCGCGGGTAGGCGCGAAGGAGAGTCGTCACGACGAGGGTGGCGACGGCGGCCTTGAGCAGATCGCCCGGCACGAAGACGAGGCTCGACAGCGCCGTCTCACCGAGCGGCAGGCGCGTGACGAGACTCTGCACCGGGATGCCGATCGCGTAGATCGCCAACACTCCCCCGGCGATCATGGCCAGCGCCGTGCGCCAGACGACCGGGCGACGACCGCCCGCGTGCACGATGAGACCGATGACCGCGGCACCCAGGATCCACCCCAGCGCGTAGCCGGCGGTCGGCCCGACGAAGACACCGAACCCGCCGCGGCCTCCGGCGAGCAGCGGCAGCCCCACGGCGACGAGCGCCAGCAGCACGGTCACCGAGAGCGCGCCGAGCCACGGCCCGAGCACGGCCCCGGCGAGCATCACGCCCAGGGTCTGCGCCGTGATCGGCACGCCGCCGAACACCGGGAAGCTGCCGGGCAGACCCAGCACGGCGATGAGAGCGGCGAAGACGGCGACGCGGGCGAGGTCGGTGGCGTCGAGGGTGCGGGTCATGAGAGCCTTCCTGAACAGTGTTCACCTGAACGGCGTTCACTATACTCACACCATGGCTCCCCGTGGACACTCCGCCGACGACGTCGCCCTCACCGCACTGCGGATCCTCGACGAGCACGGGCTCCCCGACCTGACGATGCGGCGCCTCGCCGCGGCCCTCGAGGTGCAGCCGAGCGCGCTGTACTGGCACTTCCCGAACAAGCAGACGCTGCTCGCCGGGCTCTCCGACCGGATCGTCGGGCGCATGGCATCCGGCCCCTCCGTCGACCTCGTCGCCGAAGCCCGTGCCCTGCGCGAGGCCCTCCTGGCCTACCGCGACGGAGCCGAAGTGGTCTCGAGCACCCTGGCCATGGGTCTCGGTTCCACGTTGGCGCACGATCGACTCGCGGCGGCCGTGGTCGCCGACGGGTTCGACGATGAGACCGCCCGCCGCGTCGCCACCACCGTGCTGCATTACGTGCTCGGCTTCGTGTGGCACGAGCAGCAGCGCCTGCAGTACGACAGCGCAGGGGCTCGCGAGGGTGACGCGGGCGGGCTCGCCGACGACGACTTCGCCTCGGGGCTCGAGCTCATCGCCGCGGGGTTGCGAGCGCGCGGACGCGTCTGACGCGCCCTCGCTGCGTCGGCGGGGTGGTCTCAACCCGCGCCGGCCTCAGCGCTGCTTGACCTCGCCGAACAGCCGCGCGATCGGCACCAGCACCGCCGGCCGCGCCGCCACCCACGCCGCGGCCATCACCACGAGCGAGGCCGCGAAGATCAGCAGACCGGTCGGGTCGCTCGTGTACGCGGCGGGGTCCTCCGAGCCACGGGCGGCGTACATGTGGTTCAGGTTGCGCAGCGCCCCGGTGGCCAGCACGAGGGCGACGTGCACGATGATGAACGCGACGAAGAAGAGCATCGTCGGGAAGTGCACCTTGCGCGCCCACTCGACCGGATACAGCTTGTTGAGCTTCTCGGCGTTTTTGGGCCACACCCCCGACAGACGCACGCCGCTGATGATCGCGAGGGGTGCGGCGACGAATGTGATGGCGAAGTACGACAGCTGCTGCAGGCTGTTGTAGTTCACCCACCCGTTCTCGGTCGGCCAGTCGAGCGAGGCGTACTGCAGGGCGGCCGACAGCGCGTTGGGGAAGACCTCCCACGAGGTCGGCACGATCCGCATCCACTGCCCGGTGACGAACAGCAGCACGACGAAGATCACGCCGTTGGCGATCCACAGGATGTCGAGCGCCTGGTGGAACCAGAGCGCCAGGCTGATGCGCCGTTTCTTGTTGTTGCGCGGCGACCAGAACACGGCCGGGCGCTTCTCGCGCCGCACCTGCCAGCCGGTGCGGATGATCAGCAGCAGGAAGAAGCTGTTGAGGAAGTGCGACCAGTTCAGCCAGGCCGGGAGTCCGACCGGCGCCGAATCCGGCAGGTGGTACTCGCCGGGGAACGCCGCGAGGAATTCGCGCCCGGGCCCGATCGCGAGCACGAAGCGCGCGACGAGCACGGCGATGCCCACGAGTGCCAGCGCGAAGACGCCGAGCACGGCGGTCGAGCCGAGCAGCTGCAGGGGTGAGAAGTCGGCGAGGCGGGTGCCTGCTGCCGCACGTGGCGGGGCCGTCGGCGGGCGCTTCTGCGTGCGGGCCGGCGTCGTCGCGCGGTTCCGGGCCGCGGCTCCCGGCCAGACCGTGCGCGGGACGGTGAGCGGCGGGCGCGGCGATGGTGTCGCCGATCGGGCGTCCGCGGCCGGGGCGGGGGTCGCGGACGTCGCCGGCGCGCGAGTGATCTCTTCGGAACTCGCCGCGGGCACGGCGTCCGCGGCCGAAGCGGCTCCGCTCGCCGTCGCGGGCGCCGGGGTCTCGGCATCCGTGCCGGAATCGGATCCGCTCCCTGAGATCGGACGCGCGGGCTCGAGCTCTCCGATCCCGCCGCGATTCTCCGCTTCTGCGGCGGTGCCGGGTCGCGGGGCAGAGGGCGGAACGGCGGATGCCGGCGGCCAGGGCTCCCCGCCGGGCTCGCGGGGGAGTCCCCGACGCACGCCGGCCGCCTCCTCGCCCGCGGGGGTCGCGGCATCCGATCCGGGACCGGAAGCGCTCACCGTCGGCGCCTCGGCGCCGGAACCGCTCGCCGTCACGGGCGCCGGGGTCCCGGCATCCGCACCCGAATCGGATCCGCTCGCCGAGACCGGGCGCGCGGGCTCGGTCGATCCGATCCCGGCGCGATCCTCCGGTGCTGCGTCGGCACCAGGACGTGCCGCGATGGGCGGAACGGCGGATGCCGGCGGCCACGGCTCCCCGCCGGGCTCGCGCGGCAGTCCCCGACGCACACTGCCCGCCACGGCCGGCGCGGGAGTGGCAGGCACCTCGGCCGCGGGCGAGCCGGGAGCCGGCGACGTCTCAGCCTCGGCCGAGGCAGGAGGGGTCGGCGCGGACGCGTGCACCGGATGCGGATCCCCGGGCGTCTCGGACCCGAATCCGTCGCGCGGGTCCGAATCCCTTGCGGCCAGAGCAGCGTCCGCGCCGTCGGCGTCACCCGCGCCGGGCGCGCTCGAGGCCGCGGGCGGCCAGGGCTCCCCGCCGGGGGTGCGCGGCAGCCCGCGTCGCGGGGTGCGGGGTGTGGACGCCATCTACTCTCGGGAGGACTTCTTATGCGCCTTCAGCGCACTGATGAGCTGCGGGACGACGGTGAACAGATCTCCGACGATACCGAAGTCGGCGATCTCGAAGATGGGGGCTTCCGGGTTCTTGTCGATGGCGACGATCGTGCGCGCGGTCTGCATGCCCGCGCGATGCTGGATGGCCCCCGAGATGCCGAGCGCCACGTACAGCCGCGGCGACACCGTGACGCCGGTCTGTCCGACCTGCGCGGCGGCGGGCACGTACCCCGCGTCGACCGCGGCGCGTGAGGCGCCGACCGCGGCACCGAGGGCGTCGGCGAGCTGCTCCACCAGGGCGAAGTCCTCGCGCGAGCCCACTCCGCGACCGCCGGCGACGACCACCGCGGCCCCGCGCAGTTCGGGACGTGACGAGGCGACAGCCGTCTCGGCGAAGCCCTCGACGCGGGCGTGGGGGGTTCCGGATGCCGCGACCTCGAGGCTCTCGACGACGAGCGGTCGCGCGTCGAGACGCCCTTCGACGGATCCGGGGCGGAGCGTCGCCGCGAGGGGGCCGAAGGTGGGTGCCCCGTCGACGGTGAAGGCTCCGCCGAAGGCCGCGTGATGGGCGACGACACCGAGGTCGTCGCGGCCCACACCCACGACGTCGGTCGCGAGGGGCATGCGCAGGCGCGCGGCCAGTCGCGCGAGCGCGTCGCGCGACTCGACGGCGTTCGAGGCGAGCACGAGGTCGGGGCTCTCCTTCGCCACCGCTGCGGCGAGCGCATCGACGACCGGACCGGTCAGGGCATCGGCGTCGGTGACGGCCGTGAGCACGCGCGTGGCGCCGAGCTCCGCCGCCTCGGCCGACGCCTGCTCGAGGACGTCGGCCGTCGAGGCGATCAGGGCGACGGGGTCTCCGACGGTCGCGGCGGCGGCGAGCAGGCCGGGAGCGGAGGCGGCCAGCACCCCGCCGGGCAGCACCTCGAACAGCACGAGGGAGGTGGTCATCACGCCACCCCCTCGGCCACGAGGAAGGCCGCGAGCTTCTCGCCCGCATCGCCCTCGTCGACGATCTTCGTGCCGGACGCGCGCGGCGGCCTCTCGGCGACGGAAAGCATGATGTACCGGGCGACCGCGGGATCCTCGACCTCGACGCCGAGTTCGGCGGCATCCACGGTCTCGTACGGCTTCTTCTTGGCCGCCATGATCCCCTTGAAGGTCGTGAACCGCCCCTCGGGCATCGCCTCGGTGATCGACACGACGGCCGGAAGCGCCGCCGAGACCCGCATGGTTCCCGCGTCGCTGATGCGGTCGCCGGAGACGGCGTCGTCCGACACCTCGAGACTCGACAGGGCCGTGAGCTGCGGTACTGCCAGCAGCTCGGCGACCATCGCCGGCAGCACGCCCCCTCCCCCGTCGGTCGACAGGTTGCCCGCGATGACCAGGTCGAACCCGGTGCGCCGGATCGCCGCGGCCAGCACCTCGGCGGTGAGCACCAGGTCAGCCCCGCGCAGGGTGTCGTCGACCACGTGCACGGCCGAGGTCGCCCCCATCGCGAGGGCCTTGCGCACGGTCGCCGTTGCCGAGGCGGGCGCCATCGTCACGACGACGACCTCTGTGCCCGTGTGCACGTCGGCGTACGCGAGGGCGGCCTCGACGGCCCGCTCGCCGATCTCGTCGAGCACGGCCGCAGCTCCCGCGCGGTCGGTGAGCCCGGTCTCGAGGTCGAGCCGACGCTCGCCCCAGGTGTCGGGCACTTCTTTGATCAGGACCACGATCTTCATCGACGGGGCTCCTTCGGAGAGAGGGCGGATGCCGCGACCTCGCGGCAGCGTGTGAGTGCGCGGCGCGAACCCCAGGTCCCTGAGCCCGTCGAAGGGACCGGGACCAGACGCGAGAGTTCGGACAGGCCCCACCGCGAAAGCAAGGTCCCTGAGCCTGTCGAAGGGACCGGGAGCCGCGTACCGGACCCGCCCGAGCGGTACCGTGAATCGCGAGGAGGACCGATGACGCGACGACTGCCTGTCGACCCGATCGCCGAGGCGAAGCGCCAGTGGCTCGCGCACGGGTGGGACGACGCCGCCGACGGCATGACCGTGGTGACCTCGGTGATCCGCGCGCACCAGCTGCTGATGGCGGCGATCGACCGCGCGCTCAAGCCCTTCGACCTGTCGTTCTCGCGCTTCGAGATGCTGCGACTGCTCGCCTTCACGCGCGAGGGGCGGATGCCGATGGCCAGCGCCATCGCGCGCCTGCAGGTGCACCCGACGAGCGTCACCAATACGGTCGAGCGCCTCGCGCGCGACGGGTACGTGACGCGCGAGCCGCATCCGACCGACGGCCGCGCGGCGTTGCTCGCGCTGACCGATGCCGGCCGACGCCGAGTCGACGAGGCCACCGACGCGCTCAACGCCGTGTTCGCCGACCTCGGCCTCGACGACGACGATGCGACGGCGCTCGTGCGGATCATCGCGCGCTTCCGCAAGGGTGCGGGCGACTTCGCCGACCCCGCCCCGGTGCCCGACCCGCTCTGAGCGCTCATCGGTGCGTGAACGACGGCGCCCGCTTCTCGCGGAACGCCGCCATCCCCTCTTTCTGGTCGGCCGTGTCGAACAGGGCCGCGAAGGCCTGACGCTCGAATCGCACGCCCTCGGCGAGGGTCGACTCCAGCGCGACGTCGAGAGCCGCCTTCGCCGCGTACAGCGCGGGCAGCGGCTTCTCGGCGATCGTCTGCGCGACCTTCTCGGCCTCGTCGAGCAGCTCGGCCGCTGGCACGATGCGCGAGACGAGTCCCGCGCGCTCGGCCTCGGAGGCGTCGATCATGCGGCCGGTCAGCACGAGCTCGGCCGCCTTGTAGTAGCCGAGCGCCCGCACGAGGCGCTGCGTGCCGCCCATCCCCGGGATGACCCCCAGCTGCACCTCGGGCTGGCCGAACTTTGCGCGGTCCGAGGCCAGGATCACGTCGCACATGAGGGCGAGCTCGCATCCGCCGCCGAGGGCGTAGCCCGACACCGCCGCGATCACGGGGGTGCGCACGGCCGCGAACCGCGCCCACGCCCCGAAGTGGTCGGTGAGCATCATGTCGAGACCCGACTTCTGCTCCATCTCTTTGATGTCGGCGCCCGCGGCGAAGGCCTTCTCGCTCCCCGTCACCACGATCGCGCCGACACCCTCGTCGACGTCGAAGGCTTCAGCCGCGGCGACGACGTCGCGCATCGACTGCGTGTTCAGCGCGTTCAGCGCCTCAGGCCTGTCGAGGAAGATCCACCCCACGCGGCCCCGCTGCTCGACGCGGATCGTCTCGTATCCGGCATCCGGTTCGGTCATGGTGACTCCCGTCGTCTCGAGTGATGGTCGCAGCGGTCTCGCCCGCCCTCGAATGCTCGCACGCCCCACCGACATCGATCGAGGGTCTTGCCGCACGGCGTGGGCGGCAGCGCTTTTCGCGGCGGCATCGGCCCGGTTCGGGGCGGATTCCATCGTTCGGGGCGGGGAATTCACGCCCCACGCGACGGAATCCGCCCCAAACGGAACACGGGCCACCTCACGCCGCGAGGACGCTGCGGCCCACGATGAGGCGCATGATCTCGTTCGTCCCCTCGAGGATCTGGTGCACGCGCAGATCGCGCACGACCTTCTCGATGCCGTAGTCCTGCAGATAGCCGTAGCCGCCGTGCAGCTGCAGCGATTCGTTGGCGACGCGGAAGCCCACGTCGGTCGCGAACCGCTTCGCCATGGCGCACCGGGTCGCGGCATCCGGAGTCTTCGCATCGAGCGCGGTCGCCGCGTCGCACACGAGCAGTCGCGCGGCTTCGAGCTCGGTCGCCATGTCGGCCACTGCGAACACGACCGACTGCTTCTCGGCGAGGGCCTCGCCGAAGGTGAAACGTTCGTGCACGTACGAGATCGCACGGTCGAGCGCCCAGCGCGCCCCGCCGATCGAGCACGTGGCAATGTTGAGGCGGCCGCCGTTAAGGGCGTTCATCGCGATCGAGAAGCCGCGACCCTCGCCGCCGAGCAGGCTCTCGGCGGGTACGCGCACCTCGTCGAGGATCACGGCGCGGGTGGGCTGGGCGTTCCAGCCCATCTTCTTCTCGTTCGGTCCGAATGACAGCCCCTCGGAGTCGGCGGGCACGATGAAGGCGCTGATGCCGCGCGCTCCCGGCTCGCCCGTGCGGGCCATGACGACGTAGATCGACGCCTCGCCGGCGCCCGAGATGAACTGCTTGACCCCCGTCAGCACGTAGGTGTCGCCGTGCCGGATGGCGGAGGTGGTGATGGCCGCGGCGTCGGATCCCGCGCCCGGCTCGGTGAGGCAGTAGGCGCCGAGGTCTTCCATGGCGACAAGCGACGGCAGCCACCGCTCGCGCTGCTCGGCGGTTCCGTAGGTGTCGATCATCCACGCCACCATGTTGTGGATCGTGATGTACGCCGTCACCGTGGGATCGCCGTAGGCGAGCTCCTCGAAGATCGCCACCGCGTCGGCGCGCGACAACCCGGCGCCGCCCACGTCGTCATTGACGTAGACGCCGCCGAGACCCAGCTCCCCCGCGCGGCGCAGCACGTCGCGGGGGAAGTGCTTCTCGGCATCCCAGTCGAGGGTGTGCGGGGCGAACTCGGTCGCGGCGAAGTCGCGCACGGCGTCGAGGATGGCGGCGCGCTCGTCGGAACTCAGGGTGCCGGTCGACGGGGCGTCGAGCGCGGGAGCAGGGGTGGTGTCCATGCGGCTCTCCTTCGGAAAGCGACGGCGTCGTCGCTCCCGTCAGATTACCTGGACGTCCTACTAATTGGTAGGGGTGTAGATTATCCCGCGACTCCCACACCGAACAGCGCGCCGACCGCGTAGGTCGCGGCGAGCGCGAGCGCCCCGCCGATCACCGTGCGCAGGACCGCGCGTCCGCGCCGCGCCCCACCGAGGACGGCGGCGGCGTAGCCCGTGATCGCGAGCGCGATGAGAACCGCCACGAACGTGAGGGGCACGCGGATCTCGACCGGCGCGAGCAGGATCGTCGCGAGCGGCAGCAGCGCACCGATCGTGAAGGCGACCGCCGAGGCGAAGGCCGCGGCCCACGGGCTCACCACGTCTTCGGCGTCGATGTTGAGCTCGACCGAGAGATGGGCCTTGAGGGCGTCGGATGCCGTGAGCTCGTTCGCCACGCGCGTCGCGGTGTCGCGCGACAGGCCCTGAACCTCATACATGCCCACGAGTTCGGCGAGCTCGGCCTCGGGGTCTTCGGCGAGCTCGCGCTTCTCCTTCTGGATGAGGGCGTGCTCGCTGTCGCGCTGGCTCGAGACCGAGACGTACTCGCCGAGCGCCATCGAGATGGCCCCACCGACGAGGGCGGCGAGACCCGCGATGAGCACGGGACCGGTGTCGCTCGTGGCCCCCGCGACACCGACCACGACCGCAGCCGTCGAGACGATGCCGTCGTTGGCGCCCAGCACCCCGGCGCGCAGCCAATTGAGCCGTTGGGAGAGTCCCTGGCGGTGCGGCTCGTCGAGGTGAGCCCCGTTCGCTGTCGTCATGCGGTCAGGGTAGACCCGCCCCCCGACATCGGGGCGAGGTTACACCGCACGCGGCGGGGAGGCGTTCGTCCCTCGTTCACCGATGAGTCACCGAGCCCCGCGAGGATCGCACCGTCCGCGCCTTCCGCCGCGGATCGGTGCGCTCCCGCCACACCGCGCATCGCCTTCTCCCCGTACCCGAGGACACAGCATGCCTTCGCCCTTCCTCCACCGTGCGGTCGCGTTCAGCGCGACCACGGCGGCCGTGTGCGCACTCGCGCTATCGAGTGCCACCGCGGCATCCGCCGCCATCGTCCCCGACCCGGTCCGCGACGCTCCCGCCGACAGCGCGGTGAGCCTGCGCCCGCTCGGCAGCTACGAGACCGGCGTGTTCGACCAGTCGGCCGCCGAGATCGTGCACGCCTACGAGAACCGCCTGTTCGTCGTCAACGCGCAGGCCGGCGCCGTCGACGTGCTCGACAACAGCAACCCCGCGGCCCCGACGAAGCTGTACTCGATCACCGGCACCGGCGTCGCCAACTCCCTCGCCGTCCGTGCCGACGGCCTCGGCGTCATCGCGCTCGAAGACGCCGACAAGACCGCGCCCGGTCGCCTGGTGTTCTTCGACGCGGATGCCGCGGAGCCGACGATCCTCGGAGAGGTCACCGTGGGCGCTCTGCCCGACATGGTGTCGATCTCCGACGACGGCACCTACGCGGTCGTCGCCAACGAGGCGGAGCCCGCCGACGACTTCTCGGTCGACCCCGAGGGTTCGGTCGGCGTGGTCTCGCTCCCGACCGCCAAGGCGGCCCCGACGCAGGACGCCGTGCGCACCGCCGGGTTCTCGGCGTTCGAGCAGGGCGGATCGAAGACCCTCGACCCGGCCGTCCGCGTCTTCGGACCCGACGTCGCCGCCCCGGACCAGGGCAGCACCCCGCTCGCCGCGAACCGCGTCAGCCGCAACCTCGAGCCCGAGTTCGTGACGATCGCAGGTTCCACCGCCTACGTCGCCCTGCAGGAGGCCAATGCCATCGCGGTCGTCGATCTCGCGTCGGCCGAGGTCACCGGCATCCGCCCCCTGGGGTTCAAGGACTACGGCGTGCAGACGCTCGACGCCAGCGACCGCGACCCCGAGGACGCCCCCACCTACAACGAGAAGAGCTACCCCGGGCTGTTCGGCATGTACATGCCCGACGGCATCCAGGCCTACGAGGCGAACGGCGAGACCTACCTCGTCACCGCCAACGAGGGCGACGGCCGCGAATGGGGCGACTACAACGACACCGCTCGCGTGAAGGACCTCGGCGACGACGGTCTCGCCCCCGTCTGCGCCGACAGCCCGCTCGCGGGTTCGCTCGACGATGCCGACCTGGGTCGCCTCAACGTCGCCACTGACATGGGCCTCAACGCCGACGGCACCTGCTACTCCGAGCTGTACACGTTCGGCGGCCGCGGCTTCTCGGTGTGGACCACCGACGGCGAGCAGGTCTTCGACTCCGGCTCCGCCTTCGAGAAGATCACGCACGACGCCAACCCCGACTTCTTCAACTCGACGCACTCCGCCTCGAACCTCGAGGGCCGCAGCGACGACAAGGGCCCCGAGCCCGAGAACCTCGCCATCGGCCAGGTCGACGGACGCACCTACGCCTTCATCGGCCTCGAGCGCGTCGGCGGCGTGATGACCTACGACATCACCGACCCCTCCGACGCGACCTACGCGGGCTACGTCAACAACCGCGACTTCTCCGTCTCGGTCGAAGACCAGCTGACGGGCGACGAGACCGCCGACCGCGAGCTGCTGGCGAAGGCCGGCGACCTCGGCCCCGAGGGCGTCGAGTTCATCGCCGCCGAGAACTCGCCCACCGGTCGCCCGCTCGTCGCCGTCGGCAACGAGGTCTCGGGCACCACGACGGTCTTCTCCGTCGAGAACCCGAACGTGAAGAACATCGACATCCTCACGATCAACGACTTCCACGGCCGCCTCGAGGCGGGATCGCAGGGCGAGGCCGGCGCCGCCGTCATCGCCGGCGCCGTGAAGGCGAAAGAAGCCGCGAACCCGAACACGCTGTTCGTCTCGGCCGGTGACAACATCGGCGCGTCGACGTTCACCTCGCTCATCCAGGACGACTCCCCCACGATCGACACGCTGACGGCCTCGGGCCTCGACGTCTCGGCCGTCGGCAACCACGAGTTCGACCGCGGCTTCGCCGACCTGACCGACCGCGTGCTCCCCGAGTACGGCGGCGGCGAGTTCGGCCTCGGCGCCAACGTCTACAAGAAGGGCACGAAGGAGCCCGTCCTCGACGAGTACGCGATCAAAGACGTCGACGGCGTGCGCGTGGCCTTCATCGGCACCGTGACCCCCGACACCGCGACCATGGTCGACCCGGCTGGCATCGCCGACCTCGAGTTCGGCGACCAGCTCGAGGCCGCGAACCGCGTGGCCGACGAGATCACGGCGGGCGACCTCGCCGACGTCATCGTGCTGCTCACCCACTCGGGTGCCGCCTCGTCGAACGACTGCGCCGCACTCGAGGCCGACCAGGCCGGATTCGGCAAGCTGGCCGTGAACGCCTCGCCCGAGATCGACGCGATCGTCTCGGCGCACACGCACCAGACCTACGCCTGCGACGTGCCCGTCGCCGGCACCGACCGCACCCGCCCGGTGATCCAGGCCTCGGAGTACGGCAAGGCCATGGGGCAGCTGTCGCTGAGCTGGAACACGCGCACCGACTCCCTGGCATCCGTCTCGGGCACGACGTTCCCCCTCTCGGGCGCGTTCGCTCCGGATGCCGCGATCGAGGCCCAGGTCGCCGAGTACGTCGCGCAGGCTGACGTGATCGGCGCCAAGCCGGTCGGCGAGATCAGCGGCGACATCCTGCGCGGCGGCACCCCGTCGGGTTCCGACCGCGGCGTCGAGTCGTCGATGGGCAACTGGGTCGCCGACGTCTACCTGTGGGCGACCTCGCAGAACCCGGCCTACGCCGGCACGAAGGCGCAGATCGCGTTGATGAACCCGGGCGGCCTTCGCGCCGACCTGCTGAAGGGCGACGACGGGGTGGTGACCTACAAGGAGGCCGCTCTCGTGCAGCCCTTCGCCAACACGCTGGTGACGGTGACCCTCACGGGTGAGCAGATCCGCGAGATCCTGAACGAGCAGTGGAAGGCCGAGGGCGACCGCCCGAAGCTGCACCTCGGCGTCTCGGACGGCTTCACTTACGAGTACGTGCAGGACGCCGCGAACCCGCGCGTCGGCTCGGTCGTCTCGATGGCCTACCAGGGCCAGCCGATCGCCGACACCGACACGTTCACGGTCGTGACGAACTCGTTCCTCGCCAACGGCGGAGACGGCTTCCCGACCTTCGCCGCCGGCACCGATCGCACCGACACGGGTCAGATCGACCTCGACGCGACCCTGGCGTACTTCGAGGCGACCCCCGTGGTCGACCCCGCTCCGCTCGGCCGCGCGATGCTGTCGACGGGCGAGACGCCCGCGCCCGGCGAGCCGGGTCAGCCCGGCGAGCAGCCCGGCGACCCCGGCACGCAGCCCGGCCAGCCCGGTCAGCCCGGTGCCCAGCCCGGCCAGCCGGCGGGCACCCCCGGCGGCGGACTCGCCAACACCGGCGCCGAGGCCCCCTGGGGCATCGCCCTCGCGGGTGGCTTCCTCGTGGTCGCGGGCGGTCTCGCCTTCGCGCTGCGCAAGCGTCGCACCGTCTGACGCCTGACAGCGGAACGGCCCTCACCCTCGCGGGTGGGGGCCGTTCCCGTTCGCGTGAGGGGTCAGGAACTGTCGCCCGGGAGCGCGCCAGGCGACACTTCTCGACCCCTCACGCGTGCGTCGTGTCAGGCGCGGAGCACCTGCACGTGCACCCCGGATGCCGCGGACTCGACGCGCCAGACCTGCCCGCTGCCGCGCACGGTCGGGGCCGCCTGGGCCGAGACCACCAGGGCCGTGTCCTCGTCGATCGCCACGCCGTCGGTGACGAGGCCCGCATCGACCGCGGCGACCAGACGCGAGAGGGTGCCCCACTGGGCGGCGTGCACGTCGACGGCGAAGTCGAGGAGTCCGAGGCCCGGGCGCACCTCGACTTCGTCGAGCTCTTCGCTCGCGTCTTCCGACACGACCTCGACCCCGCCGACGCGGTATCCGCCGATGAGCGCCGGAGCGGCGGCGATGACCGCGCCGGCCGAGAACCCGGCGTAGGAGACCCCCTCCAGGACCCGGTGGATCACGGCATCCCCGATCCGTCCGAAGGCGTTCAGGTACGCCGGGGTGAGACCACCGCCGACGAACAGCCCGTCGGCGTCCAGCGCCGAGGCTGCGTAGACCTCGCCCTCGACGATCGACTCCACGCGGATCTCCCCCGCCGCAGCCCCCGCCGCCTCGAGCATCGCGGTGAAGCGCGCGACCGACGAATCGTCGTCGGCTTCGAGAACGAGCAGCAGGGCGATCACGGGGGCGCGATCCGCGGCACGCTGCCGCGCCTCGGCGACGAACGGACGCAGCAGGTCGCCGCAGCGCGCGAGGTCGCGACCGCCGCCCAGGAGGAAAACACTCATGCGCCCAGTATCCCGGGGCGCGCGGACCGCGGTTCTCCACTCGAGGGGTGGAGTTCCGCCTGCGCCACTGACGGCCCGACCGTCCCGCGGACCCCGAGCCCGACACGCCGCCCCACGCCCCCTCCGGACCGGCGTGTCACCGTCGGCATCCGCACGACGGCACGATCCGGCAAGGTGGGCCGATCCACTCCCGACCCGACCGTCCCGCGGACCCCACGCCCGACACGCGGCCCCACGGCCCAACCCGACCGGCGTGTCACCGTCGGCATCCGCACGACGGCAGCCCAGCAGCGCCGCGACCGGTCGGGCGCGACCCGGGTCAGTACCGCCGCAACAACGCGGCGAGGGCCTGGCCGCCGCCGATGCACATCGTCACGACCGCGTACTCGAGGTCGCGGCGCTGCAGGTCGAGGGCGGCGCGCACGGTGAGGATCGCGCCCGTCGCCCCGACGGGGTGGCCGAGGGCGATCGCGCCGCCGTAGGGATTCACCTTCTCGGAGTCGAGACCGCCGTCGCGGATCACCGCGACCGCTTGCGCGGCGAAGGCCTCGTTGAGCTCGATCACGTCGACGTCGGCGGGGGTGAGCCCCGTCTGCTCCCACAGTCGCTGCAGGGCGATGACCGGCGCGTAGCCCATGATCTCGGGGTCGACACCCGCGGTGGTCACCGCCTCGAGGGTCGCAAGGCCCGTCAGCCCACGCTCGCGCACGTCGTCCTCGCGCATCAGCACGGTCGCCGCAGCCCCGTCGTTGATGCCCGAGGAGTTGCCGGCGGTGACCGACCCGTCCTTCTCGAACGCGGGCCGCAGACCGGCAAGCGCCTCCATGGTCGTCCCCGGCCGCGGGTGCTCGTCGACCGAGACCTCGACGGGCTTCCGGCCACCGACGGTCACGGGCACGATCTCGTCCGCGAAGGCCGCGCGCGCGGCATCCGTCGCCGCCCGGCGCTGGCTCTCGACGGCGAAGGCGTCCTGCTCCTCGCGCGAGACGGAGTATCGGGATGCCACGACCTCGGCCGTCGTTCCCATGTGCCGGCCGCTGAAGGGGTCGGTGAGGATCGCGAGCGTGCCGTCGAGCAGGGTCCGGTCGCCGAGGCGCGAGTTGCCGCGCGCGCCGTACTCGAGGAAGGGCGTGCGCGACATGCTCTCGTCGCCCCCGGCCACGGCCACGTCGATGCCGCCCCAACGCAGTTCCTGAGCCGCCGACCAGATGGCCTGCAGGCCCGAGCCGCAGAGGCGGTTCACCGTGAAAGCGGGCACGCGCGTGGGCAGTCCCGCGGCGAGCGCGACGCGACGCGCGTTGTAGGCGTCGGGGCCGTTCTGGGCGATGCAACCCATGATGACCTCGTCGACAGCGTCGGCCGACACGCCTCCGCGGCGGAGCGCCTCGGTCACCGCGACCGCACCGAGCTCGTACGCGTCGACCCCCGACAGGGCGCCGCCGAACGACCCGATGGGCGTGCGCGCTCCCGAGACGAGGACGATCTTCGGCGCCGACATCAGCCCGCGGCTTCCTCGGGGCGTTCCTGGGCCTCGAGGTCGTCGGCATCCGGAACGTAGCCCTCGATGTGCCGCTCGTCGGCGCCGACGTACTCCGACAGCGGGCGGATCAGCGCGTTCGAGGCCTGCTGCTCGCGGATGTGCGCGGTCCAGCCCGTCACGCGCGCCGCGACGAACAGCGGCGTGAAGGTGAGGGTGTCGAAGCCCATCAGGTCGTACGCGGGTCCCGAGGGGTAGTCGAGGTTCGGGTAGATGCCCTTGCGCTCGACGAACTGCGACTCGAGCGCGTCGTAGAGGGCGGCGACGTCGGGGCGGTCGTAGTGCGCGACCAGGGTGTCGAGCGCGGCCTTCATCGTGGGCACGCGCGAGTCGCCGCGCTTGTACACGCGGTGGCCGAAGCCCATGATCTTTCGCTTCTCGGCGAGAGCGGTGTCGAGCCACGGCCCGACGTTCTCGGCCGATCCGATCTCGGTGAACACGTGCAGCACAGCCTCGTTCGCACCGCCGTGCAGCGGGCCCTTGAGGGCGCCGATCGCGCCGACGACGGCGGAGTACAGGTCGCTGAGGGTCGACGCGATCACGCGCGCGGTGAAGGTCGACGCGTTGAAGGAGTGCTCGGCGTACAGGATCATCGAGCGGTTGAACGCGTCGACGACGACGTCGTCCGCTTCCTCGCCGAAGGTCATCCACAGGAAGTTGGCCGCGTAGTCCAGGTCGTCGCGGGGCTCCATGAGCTCCTCGCCTCGGCGGCGGCGCTGACCGTACGCGACCACGGCGGGCAGCTGCGCCCACAGGCGGATGCTGCGCTCGAGGTTCTCTTCGGGGGTGCCCACGGCATCCATCACGTTCGAGATCCCGGCCGTCTCGCGCGCGCCGATGACACTGACGGCGGTGCGCGCCTCGTCCATCGGGTGGGCGCTGGTCGGCAGCAGGTCGATCGCGGCGCGGACGTCGTCGCTCAGCGCCCGGTGCTCACGCTCGGTGCGGCGCAGGTCGGCGAGCTGCGCGGCATCCGGAAGCTCTCCGTTCCACAGCAGATACGCCACCGCCTCGAACGACTGCGTGGCCGCGAGCTCCTGCACGGGGTAGCCCCGGTACAGCAGGCTGTTCGTCTCGGGGTTCACCTTGCTGACGGCGGTCTCGTCGACCGTGACCCCGGCGAGGCCCTTCTTGATGTCGGTCATCGTCTCTCCCTTGAGTCGTGTGCGGTGTTCGTACGGGGGCTCATGTCCCGATTTCGGCTGTCTGAGCCTTGTCCAGACGACCATTTTCGGGACATGGTTTGCGCATTTCGGGACATGGCCACCTCACTGGCCACGCAGGGCCTCAGCGCTCGACGGTGAAGTCAAACACGTCGGCGTCGAAGCGGGTGTAGCCCTCGTAGTCGATGAGGTCGTAGAGGTCGGCGCGGTGCTGCATCTGTCCGAGCTGGTCGCGCAGGTGTCCCTCGGAGGCCAGGGCGTCGAGGCCCCGTCCGGCTTCGCCCATCGCGAGGCGCAGCAGCGAGACGGGCCAGATGACGAGGTTCACGCCGGCATCGCGCAGCTGCTGCGTCGAGAACAGCTCGCTCTTGCCGAACTCCGTCATGTTCGCGAGGATCGGCACATCAAGCGCCGAGCGCATCGCCTCGAACTCGCCGAGGTCGCGCATCGCCTCGGGGAAGATCGCGTCGGCGCCGGCGTCGACCAGGGCCTTCGCGCGGTCGATCGCGGCGTCCAACCCCTCGACGGCGCGCACGTCGGTGCGGGCCATGATGAGGAAGTCGGGGTCGCGCCGAGCGTCGACGGCCGCGCGGATGCGCTTGATCGCCGTGTCCGCATCCACCACGCTCTTGCCGTCGAGATGACCGCAGCGCTTGGGGTTGACCTGGTCTTCGATGTGGGTGCCGGCGAGTCCCGCGTCTTCGAGCGTCTGGATCGTGCGTGCGACGTTCATCGGCTCGCCGAACCCGGTGTCGGCGTCGATGATCGCCGGCAGCTCCGTCATGCGGGCGATCTGCTGTCCGCGCCCGGCGACCTCGGTGAGCGTCGTGAGTCCGATGTCGGGCAGGCCCAGGTCTGCCGAGATGACGGCACCCGAGATGTAGACGCCCTCGAAGCCCTTGCGCTCGATGAGCCGAGCCGACAGCGGGTTGAAGGCTCCCGGCATCCGCACGAGTTCTCCGGATGCCAACTTCTCGCGCAGCGCGCGACGCTTCTGCTGCGCGGTGGTCTGGGCGTAGAGCATCAGCGACCTCGCTTCATCGAGTGGATCTCGCGCACCGGCGGCTCGGGCTTCTCGGGGGCGCACCCGCCGCCGCGCATCAGAACAGCCCCTTCGGCGCGGGCGCGAGGGCCAGTACGCCCGGCTTCGCGACGATCGAGAGCTGCATGACCTCGGCGGGGGTCAGCTCGGGCAGGCGCTGCACGAGCTCGAGGTAGCGCTCGATCTCGTTGGGCTGCAGCACGGGCTCGGCGAGCAGGCGGAACTTGCGCACGTAGTCCTCGCGAGCGAACGGCCGCGCGCCGAGCGGATGAGCGTCGGCAACGGCGATCTCATCTTCGACGGTCGACCCGTCGGTCAGCGTGATGACGACGCGACCGCCGAAGGCCTTCTCCTGAGGGTCTTCGGAGTGGTAGCGGCGCGTCCACTCGGCGTCTTCGGCCGTGGTGACCTTGTGCCACAGCTCGACGGTGTCGGCACGGCCCGCGCGCTCGGGGGTGTACGAGTCGAGGTGGTGCCACGCGCCGTCCTGCAGGGCCACGGCGAAGATGTACGGGATCGAGTGGTCGAGCGTCTCGCGCGACGCGGTCGGGTCGTACTTCTGCGGGTCGTTCGCTCCCGAACCGATCACGTAGTGCGTGTGGTGGCTGGTGTGCAGCACGACGGATGCCACGTTGGCGGGGTCGCGCAGCTCCGGGCGCTCGGTGCCGAGGCGGCGGGCGAGGTCGATCCAGGCCTGCGCCTGATACTCGGCGGAGTGCTCCTTCGTGTACGAGTCGAGGATGCCGCGCTTGCTCTCGCCTTCGCCGGGCAGGGGCACGTCGTACGAGGCGTCGGGGCCGTCGAGCATCCAGGCGATCACACCGTCTTCACCTTCGTAGATCGGCGAGGGGCTCGTCTCGCCGCGCATCGCCCGGTCGACGGCCTCGATCGCCATCTTCCCGGCGAAGGCGGGGGCGTGCGCCTTCCACGTCGAGATCTCGCCCTTGCGCGACTGGCGCGTGGCGGTGGTGACGTGGAGGGCCTGGCCGATGGCCTGGTAGATCGTCTCCTGGTCGAGATCGAGCAGGGTGCCGATGCCGGCCGCGGCGGCGGGGCCGAGGTGGGCGACGTGGTCGATCTTGTGCTTGTGCAGCGAGATCGCGCGCACGAGGTCGATCTGGATCTCGTAGGCCGTGGCGAGCGCGCGCACGAGCGCGGCGCCGTCGCGTCCGGTGTGCTGGGCGACGGCCAGCACGGGCGGGATGTTGTCACCGGGGTGCGAGTAATCCGCGGCGAGGAAGGTGTCGTGGTAGTCGAGCTCGCGCACGGCCACGCCGTTGGCCCAGGCCGCCCACTCGGGGCTCGAGTGCCGTTCGAGGGCGCAGCCGAACACGGTCGAGCCCGCTCCGCCGATCGACACGGCGTGGTCGAGCGCCTGCTGGCGCGCGGCACTCACGGGCTGACGCGTGAGAGAGGCCGCGGCGACCGCGGCGTTGTCGATGAGGCGGTTGACGATCATCTCGGTCACGTCGTCGTCGACGGCGACGGGGTCGACGGCGACGCGGGCCAGGGCCCAGGCGAGCTGACCCTCGCGGGCGAGGTTCTCGTCGCTGCGGTGCACGCGCACGTGGTGGGTGATCGTCATGAGTGCTCCTCCGTGAGGGCTTCGAGGATGGTCGACACGGCGTTGTGCAGGTGCACGTGCGTGGCGTGGGCGGCCAGGTCGGGCTCGCCGGCGGCGATCGCTCGCGCGATCAGTTCATGCTCGCCCGCCGAGGCGGTGAGACGTTGGGGGTTGTCGCGGGCCATGCGGCGCACGCGCACGAGGTGGGTGCGGACGCTGCGCAGCGCGCCCGAGAGGTAGGCGTTGTCGACGGCGCTGTCGATGGCCGCGTCGAAGCGCGCGATGAGCGAGTAGTACGAGTCGGCGTCGACGGTGTCGACGTCGGCGAACTCGCGCGCGAGGGCGGCGAAGATGCGACGTTCGGCGCGCACCGCGGCCAGGCGGGCCGCCTCGGTCTCGAGGGCGCGACGCAACTCGAAGAGCGCGCGGATGTCGTCGACGTCGATGCCGGCGACCACCGTCACGCGTGGCGAGGTCTGCACGACGAGACCGTCGGATGCCAGGCGGCGTAGGGCCTCGCGCAGCGGCGTGCGGCTGACTCCGAGACGGGTCGCCTGCTCCACCTCGCCGAGCACCATTCCGGGGCTGAGGGTGCCCGATTGGATCTCGTCGAGGAGGGTCGCGTACGCGCGCTCGCCTGCTCGCATCATTGCCTCCGTCGTGTATACATTACGCGCGGTTCCGTCGACCCGCCACCCGCGGATGGGGTGGCAGCGTATACAGAAGCACCCCTTGAAGGGGGACTTCACCCGGCGTATCGTCCGCGACATGAGTACCGCGATCCGCACCGCGGGCCTGCGAAAGCGCTACGGCCGCACGGTGGCTCTGGACGACCTCGACCTCGAGGTCGCCCCCGGCGAGATCCACGGCTTCCTCGGCCCCAACGGAGCGGGCAAGTCGACGACGATCCGCATCCTGCTCGGCCTCGCGCGGGCCGATGACGGCACCGCCGAGGTGCTCGGGGCCGACCCCTGGCACGACGCCGCGTCGCTGCACGCGCGTCTCGCTTACGTGCCCGGCGACGTGACGCTGTGGCCCAACCTCGCGGGCGGAGAGACCATCGACCTGCTCGCACGGCTGCGCGGCTACGGCCGGTCGTCCGCCTACCGCCGCGAGCGCGACCGCCTGCTGGACGCCTTCGCCCTCGATCCCCGCACGAAGGGCCGCGCCTACTCGAAGGGCAACCGCCAGAAGGTCGCCCTCGTCGCCGCCTTCGCGTGCCCGGCCGATCTGCTGCTGCTCGACGAGCCCACGAGCGGCCTCGACCCTCTCATGGAGGTCGTCTTCCAGCAGG
This sequence comes from Microbacterium sp. che218, assembly GCF_040436305.1. NCBI lineage: Bacteria > Bacillati > Actinomycetota > Actinomycetes > Micrococcales > Microbacteriaceae > Microbacterium > Microbacterium sp. che218. The sequence continues at coordinate 2,538,261 of NZ_AP031501.1, read as the reverse complement.
AACTCCGCCGCGTGCACGAGCATGGCACCACCGTGCTGCTGTCGAGCCACATCCTCTCCGAGGTCGAACAGCTGTGCGATCGTGTGAGCCTCGTGCGGGCGGGACGCGTCGCCGAGACCGGAACCCTCGACGACCTGCGTCAGCTCACGCGCACGCAGGTGTCGTTCACCGACACCGGGGCGGCCCTGCCGCCGCTGCCCGGAGCGCACGACGTCGAGCGCTCGAACGGACGCGTGCGCTTCACGGTCGACAGCGACGACGTGGCATCCGTGCTCCCCACTCTCGGCGCGGCGCGCGTCACGGGCCTGCGGGTCGAGCCGCCGTCGCTCGAAGAGCTCTTCCTGCGCCGCTACGGCGAGCGGGTCGACGCAGGCGTGGGCGAATGAACGTCATCGGGCCGCTGCTGCGCGCCCGTCTGCGCCGCGACGCCGTGCAGTTGACGCTGTGGATTGCCGGCACGCTGGCCCTCGCCGCCGCGGCCGTGGTGGGGGTGCGGGGGCAGTTCCCCACGGTCGAGGACCGCCAGGGCCTGCTCGCCGCCGCGATCGCCAATCCCGTCATCCTGCTCTTCCGGGGGCTCCCCTCGGGAAGTGACGAAGCCGCGTTCGCGACGTTCCTCATCGCGCCCTTCCTCATGCTGCTGGCCGCGCTGATGAGCACGTTCCTCGCCGTCCGGCACACCCGCGGCGACGAGGAGACGGGCCGAGCCGAGCTGATCGCGGCGACCCCGGCCGGGCGCCCCGCGGCCTTCATCGCGACGGTGGGGCACGGCATCCTGGCCGATGTCCTTCTCGGGGCGCTCGTCGCACTGGCCTTCCTCGGGTTCGGATACCCCGCGCGCGGCAGCCTCGTGCTGGGCCTGTCGGTCACGGCGACCGGACTCGTCTTCTTCGCCGTGGCGCTGGTCGCGGCGCAGGTGGTCCACACCTCGCGCGCCGCGAACGCCATCGGGGTGTGGGCGGTGCTGATCGGGCTGCTGGTCTGCGGTCTCGGCAACGCCCTCGGCACCCCGAGCGCCGATCTGCAGCGGATGCGGAGCGCTCCCCTGGCGTGGCTCTCGCCCTACGGCTGGGCCGAGAACGTGCGGGCGTTCGACGCCGACGACGCCCGGCCGTTGCTGCTGTCGCTCGCGCTGGCGGTGGTCTGCAGTGGCGTCGCGTTCTCGCTGCACCGTTCGCGCGACCTCGGTGCCTCGCTCCTGCCCGCGCCGCGCGGTGCGCCGTCGGCCGGACGCCTGCTCTCCGGACCCCTCGGACTCGCGTGGCGCGAGGGTCGCGGCGCCGTCGTCGGCTGGGTTGCGGGCGGTCTGATCGTCGGGCTGATGGCCACGCGCCTGTCGTCGGTCATCGCGCAGATCGGCGACACGATCCCCTCGGTCCAGGCCGTGCTGCAGGCCCTCGCCGCGCAGGGCTCGCTCGCCCAGGGCGCGGTGGAGGTCTTCTTCACCCTCGCCGGGATCCTCGCCGCCTGTGCGGGCGTGCAGATGATCGCGCGCCTGCGTCAAGACGAGGCGGCCGGCCTCGCCGAGCCCCTCCTGGCCGCCGCCGTGAGTCGCGCGCGCTGGCTCGGCGCCGGGCTCGTCCTCAGCGCCGCGGCGATCGTGGGCGTGCTCGGCGCGGCCGTCGTGGGCGCGGCCGTGGGCCTGGCCACGACCGACGGTGCCGACACCTCGCTGCTGCGCGACGCCGCCGTGAGCGCTGCGGGCCAAGCACTCGCGGCCGCGGCGATCGCCGTGATCGCGGCCCTCGCGTTCGTCTTCGTGCCGCGTCTCGCGGTGCTCATCGGATGGGCGGTCGTCGGCGTCGCCGCGATCGTCGGGCTCTTCGGCCCGCTCCTCGGGTTGCCGGATGCCGTGGTGCGGGCCTCCCCCCTGGCATCCGTCCCCGTGGTCAGCGGCGACACGGTCGATCCGCGCGGCGCCGTGGCCTGGGTGATCGTCGTGCTCGTGGCGGGCGGAGCGGCCGTGCTCGGCATCCGTCGCCGCGAAGTCGTCGCCGACCGGTGACGCGCCCGACCCTGGTGCGCGCGAGCCCCGCGCTGCCACACTGTGCGCATGCTCGTCACGACAATGAACGATGTCCCCGGCCGTCAGATCGTCGAAGTGTACGGAGAGGTCACCGGCCTCACCGTTCGCGCCCGCAATATCGGGGTGCAGTTCGGCGCCGGCCTCAAGTCGATCTTCGGCGGTGAGTTGCAGGGGCTGACCCAGCAGCTGCAGGAGAGCCGCGACGAGGCCAAGCAGCGTCTCGTCGAAGCGGCTCAGGCCGTCGGCGCCGACGCGGTGATCGCCATGCGCTTCGACACGAGCGAGGTGGCGCAGAACTTCCAGGAGGTCGTCGCCTACGGGACCGCGGTCAAACTGGGCTGAGCCCCTCCCGCGGCACCGCCGCGGTCAGACGCGGCCCCACGACTCCAGGGTGGTGGGGACGGATGCCAGTGTTGCCAGGGCTCCGTCGCGGTCGGCGCGGGCGAGGGTGAGGCCCGCGACGACGAGAGAGGCGCAGACCGCGGCCAGGGCGTCCACGGCATCCGGGGTCAGATCGGGGCGACGGTCGGCCACGGCGGCGCGGATGGCTCCGCGCATCTCGGCGGCGTAGGACGAGATCGTGGTGCGCACCTCGGCGTCGTCGGTGGCGAGCGACGACGACCCGGCGTTCAGCAGCAGGCAGCCGAGACGGGCGCGGGGGGTGTCGTGCTCGATGCCGTCGCGCATCTCGGCGATGTACGCCTCGAGTGCGCCGGGGTCTCCCCCACCCAGGGGGCGCAGGCGCGTGCGCACGACATCGTCGAGGTAGGCCGCGAGCACCGCGTCGAAGAGTCCGCGCTTGCTGCCGAAGGCGTTGTAGATGCTCGACCGGGTGAGCCCGGTCGCCTGCTCGAGCTCCGCGATGCCGGTCTCGGCATAGCCGCGGCGCCAGAACACGTCACGCGCGGCGTCGACGACGGCGGAGCGCTCGAAGCTCGGCATCCGGCCCATGTTCTCTCCCTCGCCCAGGTGGCTGAGCCTCCCACGGGTGGCTGAGCCTGTCGAAGCCACCGGACCCTTCGACGGGCTCAGGGTCCTCGCGGTTCCATTCTCGCTCTTCCGGGTCTATATTAGACCAGTCGTTACAAAATAACCACAGGAGGCATTCCATGCGCGCAGTCATCCACCACGAGTTCGGCGAACCCGCCGACGTCCTCGGCGTCGAAGAGGTCGAGACCCCGACCCCCGGCCCCGGCGAGGTGCGCCTGCGCGTGCTGCTGTCGCCCATCCACAACCACGACCTGTGGACCATCCGCGGCACCTACGGCTTCAAGCCCGAGCTGCCCGCCCGCGCCGGCACCGAAGCCGTCGGCGTCATCGAAGAGCTCGGCGAAGGCGTCGACAACCTGACCGTCGGCCAGCGCGTCGCCACCGGCGGCACCTTCGGCGTCTGGGCCGAGCAGGTCGTCGCCACGGCCGCGGGCCTCATCCCCGTCACCGAGGGCCTGTCCGACGAGGTCGCCTCGCAGCTCGTCTCGATGCCCTTCAGCGCCATCAGTCTGCTGCACTCGCTCGACCTGAAGGCCGGCGACTGGATCGTGCAGAACACGGCCAACGGCGCGGTCGGCCGCATGGTCGCGCAGATCGCCAAGGCGCGCGGCGTCAACGTCATCGGCCTCGTGCGCCGCGAAAGCGCGGTCGCCGAGCTCGCCGAGCAGGGCATCGACAACGTCGTGTCGACCGACGCCGACGACTGGCGCGACAAGGCCCTCGCCCTCGCCGACGGTGCGCGCATCGTCGCGGGCGTCGACTCGGTCGGCGGACCCGCCGCCGGTCAGGTGCTGTCGCTCCTGAGCGAGAACGGCACGCTCGTGATCTTCGGGTCGATGGGCGCCGGCAAGCTCGAGCTGGGCGCCGGAGACATCATCTTCCGCCAGGCCACGGTGAAGGGCTTCTGGGGCAGCGTCGTCAGCAAGACGATGGATGCCGAGACCCGCGGCGCCCTGTTCGGCGAGCTGTCGCGCTACCTCGCCGACGGCACGCTGACCCTGCCCGTCGCCGCGACCTTCAGCCTCGAGGACGCCCGCGAGGCCGCCCGTGCGAGCGACTCGCCCCGCGTCGGCAAGGTGCTGCTGCGCCCGTAAGGCTGGTCGCGCCGCGCGCCTCGCGCCTCGCGGCGCCGGGGGCTTCGCCCCCACCCCTGAGTGTCCAGAACACCCGGACCGTTTCTCGGAACGTCCGGGTGTTCTGGACACTCGTGCGTTGAGGGGGGTGTCACGCGCGGGCGCGCGCCACGGCAGCGCCCCGGGTTCGGGCGCGAAACCCCGTTGAGTGTCCACGACACGCCGCCCCGCGAGACGGGATGCGGCGTGTTCTGGACACTTAACGCGCATCGGCGCTCTCACCGCGGCGGTCCCCCGCGGGCGCGAAACCCCGTTCAGTGTCCGAAACACGCCGCTCGGTGAGCGCGAGTGCGGCGTGTTCTGGACGCTCGACAGGTCGCGCGGGCGACTGCGGATCACGCCCCGGGCAGCTCCGCCAGCGCTGCTTCGAGCGCGTCGATCGCGGGGCGCTGGCCCTTCACGAGCGCTTCGCGCGCGGCATCCGGAGCCATCCATTCGGCGCGGTCGACCTCGGGGAACGACGCCGTCCGTCCCGACCGAGGCGGCCAGGCCATCTCGAACTCGCCGAAGGTGAAGTCGTCTCCGGATGCCGTGAACCCGGCGCCGTCGCCCACGAAGACGACCACCTTCTTGCCGCTCGAGTACGCGAAGGTGCCGAGCTCGGCCCACTCGACCTCGGGCGGCTCGACGCCGAGCTCCTCGCGGAACTCGCGGCGCGCGGCATCCAGCGCCCCTTCGGACTCGGGATCGAACTCGCCCTTCGGGATCGACCAGGCGCCGGCGTCCTTCGCGGCCCAGAACGGCCCGCCCATGTGCGCGATGAACACCTGCGGCGCCGGCGTCAGCCGGTACAGCAGCAGTCCCGCACTCCAGACGACCATCAGGTGACGGTGGCCGGCACCCGGTTCGCCTCGTCGGCGATGATGTCGGCGCGCTTGCGGAACGTGCGGGCCGAGACGCGGTCGAGGGCGATCTGGCCGCGCATCTTCTCGGCCTTCTCGTACAGCGAGGGGCCGCCGAATCCGGTGAGCACCTTCACGAGCACGGGCAGCAGCTCGATCATGAAGAACAGCGCGGCGATCAGGTAGTGCGCCCAGCGCAGCACCGGCTCGCGGTCCGACAGGCGTTCGAGGGCCGTGATCTGGCTCAGCAGACCGACCGCACCGGCGTTTCCGTCGGCGATCGACGAGGCGCGCTGGTTGTACGCGGCGAGCGCGGATTCGTACTGCGCGCGGGCTGCGGGCAGCTGGTCTTCGGCCTGCTGCTTGTTCGCGTCGGCCGACGAGGCGGCGGCCTCGGCACCGGCGGAGTTCGCCGTGGCGAGGGTCGCCTGCGCCTGCGAGAGCTGCGTCGACAGCGCGTCGTACGCCGACTGCGCCTGCTGCAGCTGGGCCTGCGCGGCGTCGGAACTCGCGCCATTGCCCGCGACACCCGTGCAGCCGGGGACGGTGCCGGCACCCTGGCCGGTCAGCTCGCACTGGTAGACCGCGCGGGCCTGGTCGATCACGGTCTGCTGAGCGGCCAGCTGCTGCGTGAGCTGATCGACGCTCTGCTGAGCCGCGGCGGATTCGGCCGAGGTCGACGAGGTGCCGGTGACGATGCCGGTCGCGGCCTGGTTCTCGAGGGCCGAGACCTGCGCGCTGGCGGCGTCGAGCGCCTGCTTCTCGGGGCCGTTCGTCACGGCGTCCTGGTCGCCCAGCGCCTGGGTGATGTTGGTCGCATTGACCTCGCGCGCGATATCGTTCTGGAACACCTGCAGCACGAGAGGCTCGGCCACGACGATGCCGATGAGCGCGGCCATGATCACGCGGGGCATGGCGAGCCCGAGCAGGCGGAAGACGTTCTTGGTCGAGCGCATCGTCGAGGTCAGGAAGCGGTCGAGGTTGAAGATGATGAGGCCCCAGATGAGGGCGAGGGGGATTGCGAGCAGGATGCTGACGCGCACCCCGGTCAGCAGCGCGAACATCATCGACAGGGCCGACACCAGCGCGGTTCCGGCGAGCACGAGGAACATCTGCACGAAGCGCGGCACCTCTTCGGGCACCTCGTCGAGCACGTCGTTGTCGGCGCCGCCGAGCACGGCCATGCGGCGGATGAGCGACAGGCGCGGACGACGCGGGTCGTGTCGACGCAGGCGCGGCTGGCGCGGCTCGGAGGGCAGGGGGGCGGATGCCACGGGCTCGGGCTCGGGCGCCTCGTCGGGGATCACTGCGGTCTCGTCGTCGGCGCGGGCACGCTCGGCGCGGTCGATCACGACCGTGTCGTGGTCGTCGGTGGGCTCGGCGTCGGTCGAGTCGGTGTCGCGCGGGTCGGCGTCGCGCGAGTCGTAGACGAACGGGTCGAGCGGTTCGTCGTCGGCGGGCGGCGCGCCCCACGGCTCGGAGGTGTGCTCCTGAGCCTCGGCGGGGCGCTTGGCCGCGTTCTGCGCGGCGAGGATGTCGTCGAGATACTGCTCGCGTTCCTCGTCCGTCGTGAACTCGATGCGGCCATCGGAGCCGAAGCGGCCCGGCCGGTGAGCGGAAAAGGACATTCGCACAGGGTACGACGCCCACCCTGCTCTCTCCTGAGCGCGGCCTGAGGCGCAGCCGAGCGCCCGTTTTCGCGTCGCAACGCGGCGAAGCGCACCCCGCAGCCCGGCGGAGCGGACCCCGCAGCGCGGCGAAGCGCACCCCGCAGCCCGGCCCAGCGCACCCCGCAGCCCGGCGGAGCGAGGCCGCAGCCCCGCCCCACCGGTCACGCGACCATCAGGCCACGCGCTGCTTCGGCGACACGTCGTAGGTGTTCTCGGGGTCGGAGTAGACCGCGTCGCCGAGGGCCGAGTCGATCGCGGCGAGGGTGTCGGCATCCAGAGTGACTCCCGATGCCTTCACGGTGTCGGCGAGCTGCTCCGGACGTGAGGCGCCGACCAGGGCGGCGGCGATGTTGGGGTTCTGCAGCACCCACGCGATCGCGAGCTGGGGCATCGAGAGCCCGGCCTCGTCGGCGATGGGCTTGAGACGCTGCACGGCCTCGAGGGTGTCGTCGTTGAGGAAGCGCTTGATGAACGTGGCGCCGCTCTTCTCGTCGGTGGCGCGCGAGCCCTCGGGCACGGGCTGACCCGGCAGGTACTTGCCGCTCAGCACGCCCTGGGCCATCGGCGACCAGACGATCTGCGAGATGCCGAGCTCTTCGCTGGTGGGCACGACCTTGCCCTCGATCACGCGCCACAGCATGGAGTACTGCGGCTGGTTCGAGATGAGCTGGATGCCGAGCTGCTTCGCGAGCGCGTGCCCGTCGCGCAGCTGCTCGGCGGTCCACTCCGAGACGCCGATGTAGAGCGCCTTGCCCTGGCGCACGATGTCGGCGAAGGCCTGGAACGTCTCTTCGAGCGGGGTCTCGTAGTCGAAACGGTGCGCCTGGTAGAGGTCGACGTAGTCGGTGCCGAGGCGCTTCAGCGACCCGTTGATGGAGTCCATGATGTGCTTGCGGCTGAGGCCGGTGTCGTTCGGCCCCTTGGGACCGGTGGGGAAGTAGACCTTCGTGAAGATCTCGAGCGACTCGCGGCGCTGCCCCTCGAGGGCCTTGCCGAGCACGGTCTCCGCCGCGGTGTTGGCGTAGGTGTCGGCGGTGTCGAACGTCGTGATGCCCGCGTCGAGCGCGGCGTGCACCGTGGCGATCGCCGCGTCGTCACCGACCTGCGAGCCGTGCGTCACCCAGTTGCCGAGGGTGATCTCCGAGATCTTGAATCCACTGTTGCCGAGATAGCGATAAGCGACCATTCCTCCACGCTAGACCCGGCCACCGACACCGGGGCCGCGGCATCCGGATATCGGCGTGAGGGGTCGGAAGGTGTCGCCGCGAAGCGTCGGAAGCGACCGATTCCGACCTCTCACGAGGGCGACCGCAGGATGCCGAGCTCCATCGCCCGCGTGACGGCGCGCGTGCGATCCGCCACGTCGAGTTTCGCGAAGGCCTTGAGCAGATGCGTCTTGACCGTCGCCTCTCCGAGGTGAAGACGGACGCCGATTTCGCGGTTGCTCAGCCCCTCCGCGACGTGCGAGAGCACCTCGACCTCGCGAGGGGTCAGCGTCGGCACCTTTTGCGCCCGCCCCGCCTGCCCCACCAGCACCCGGGCGACGCTCGGCGCGAGAGCCACCTCGCCGGCTGCGACCGCGCGGATGCCCGCGATCAGCTCCGCTTCGGGGGCGGCCTTCAACAGGTACCCGCTCGCCCCCGCGGCGATCGCTCGCATGATGACGTCGTCGCTCTCGTAGGTCGTCAAGACGATGACACGTGTCGCGGGCACGCTCTCGCGCAGCATCGCAGTCGCCTCGTCGCCGTCGCGGCGCGGCATCCGCATGTCCATCAGCACCACATCGGGACGTTCCTTCTCGACGAGGTCCACGACCTCCACCCCGTCGGAGGCCGCTCCGACCACGTCGATCCCGTCTGCGGCGTCCAACAAGCCGACGAGCCCCGCGCGCACGATGGGGTGATCGTCCGCGACGACGACGCGGATCACGAGCGTCCCGCCCTGACAGGGACTCCGGCGCGCACCGTCGCAGCCCCGGGGGTGCCGTCGACCTCGAGCGACCCGCCGAGGGCGCCCAGGCGTGCACGCAGCCCCTCGATGCCGTAGCCGTGCGCGCTGGCGGTGGCGTCGAAACCGACGCCGTCGTCGCGCACGGTGAGCTCCACGACGCCGTGCCGCTCGGCGAGACCCACCTCGACGCGACGGGCGCCGGAGTGCCGTCTCGCGTTCGACAGGCCCTCCTGCGCGCACCGCAGGAGCGCCACCTCGGCCTCGCGATCGAGCGGCGGTACGGCCGAGGTCACGAGCTCGACGTCGAGACCCGTTTCGCGGACGGCCCGCGCGACCACCGTGCGCAATGCTTCGGTCAGTCCGCCGGCCCCGACCGAGGCGGGGGCTCCCCCGGCGACCAGCTCTCGAGTCTCGGCGAGCGCTGCCCGTGCGGCCTCCTCGACGAGCTCGAGGGTCGACGGCGACAGAGCTCCCTCGACCAGCTCGCGCCGGGCGCGCTGTGCGAGCATGACCGTCCCCGCGAGGCTCTGCGCGATCGTGTCGTGCATCTCGGCGGTGAGGCGCTCGCGCTCGGCCACCGCGCCGGCGTCGTGATGCAGAGAGGCGAGTTCGCTCTGCGCTGCCGTCAACTCGGCGACGAGAACGTCGCGTTCGGAGCCGTACCGCGAGATTCCGCTGATCCAGAGCCCCAGCACGACGGCGGAGACGAACGACGCGCCCTGTACGAAGGCCATGACCGCCCACGATCCGCCACCGGTCCAGGGCAGCAGCGCGGCGAAGATCGACGCGGCCGAGACGAAGCATGCGCTCACCGCGATGCGGGTCGACGCGGCCAGCGTCCACAGCAGCGGGAAGACCCAGAACTGCAGCATCGCGAGCCACGGCACGAGAAAGGTCAGCAACGCGACCACGACCACCGTGACCACCATGGTGACCACGTCGAGCGCACCCATCGTCCCCGCCTCGCGCCGCAGCAGACGGGGCAGCACGAGCAGGATGAACACGGTGTAAGCCCCGAGAAGCGTCAGCGCCGCGACGGCCGAGGCCCACGGGATGCCGGCGACGACCGCGGATGCCACGGCGATGCCCGCACCCAGGATTCCCGCCGCGAGGAATGCGACGATCCACCCCCGCGTCGTGGGGAGTCCGACATCCGCCCCATCCGAGGCGGCGACCGGGGTGGCGGTGGTGTGCGACATCACGCGTCCTTCCGAATCCACCGGAACGTCAGCCGCACGACCGCGAGCCCGAGCACCAGCCACAGCCCCGTCACCAGCAGGATCAGCGGGTGGTCCCACGAGCCCGACGGCTCGCCCGCCGCGAAGCCCTCGGGCAGGAACACCGAGCGGAAGCCCTGCGCGAGCCACTTCAGCGGGAAGACGCTCGCGACGTTCTGCAGCCACTCGGGGAGGGCGGCGAAGTTGATGTAGACGCCCGAGATGAACTGCAGCAGCAGCACGATCGGAATGACGACGCCCGTGGCGCTGCGACCGGTGCGGGGCAGCGCCGAGAGGCCGATGCCCAGGATCGCGCAGGTGGTGACGCCCAGCAGGAACACCCACGCGAAGGTCAGCCAGCGCTCCGGGTCGGTCGGCAGCGGAACGCCGAAGAACACCGCGGCCACCACGATCAGCAGCGCCGACTGCAGGAAGCCGGTCACCAGCACCTGCCCGAGCTTGCCGATGAAGTACGACACCGGGCTGAGCGGGGTTCCGCCGAGGCGCTTGAGGGTGCCGTCGCTGCGCTCCATCGCGATGTCGATCGACATGTTCTGCAGGCCCGACAGCAGCACGCCCGCGGCGAGCATCGCGGGGAGGTAGAACTGCGCGGCATCCACTTCGTCTCCGGGCGGACCGAACGTCTGCGCGTCGAAGGCGACGGCGAAGATCAGCAGGATCATCACGGGGAACAGGAAGGTGAAGAACACCGAGTCGCCCTGACGGAAGTACGAGCGCACCTCGAAGGCGATGCGCGCGGCGCCCAGCCGCAGCACGCGGCTCACGCGAGGCCTCCCGCCGCGGTCGTGCGGCGCGCTTCGTCGCCAAGGAACGAGAGGTAGACGTCTTCGAGGCTCGGGCGCACGACCTCGAGCCGCTCGGGTTCGCCGAGGCGGGCGTAGAGCTGGGCGACCACCGCTCCCGGGTCCTGCGTGCGCTGCTCGCGGGTCTCGCCGCCCTCGCGCCACCGCACGAGCGGCACGCGCGCGTCGGGTCCCCCAAGTTCGTCGATACGACCGACGGATGCCATCTGCCCGCCCACGATGATCGCCGCGCGTTCCGCGAGTTCGGCCGCCTCGTCGAGGTAGTGGGTGGTCAGCAGGATCGTCGTGCCCTCGCGCTGCAGGTCGCGGATGAGGTCCCAGAACTGGCGCCTGACCTCGGGGTCGAAGCCGGTCGTGGGCTCGTCGAGGAACAGCAGTTCGGGCCGGCCGACGATGCCGAGGGCGACGTCGACGCGACGCCGCTGCCCGCCCGAGAGCTTGCGCACCGAGACCTTGGCCTTCTCGGTCAGTCCGACCGACGCGATGACCTCATCGACGTCGCGCGGCCGCGGGTAGAACGAGGCGAAGTGCGCGAGCAGCTCGCGCACGCTCGCGGTCGGCGCTTCGCCGGTGTTCTGCAGCACGATGCCGAGTCGCGCCTTCCAGTCGAGGCCGCCGCGGTGCGGGTCGACACCGAGTACCCGCACGTCTCCGCTCGTGCGATCGCGATAGCCCTCGAGGATCTCGATGACCGTGCTCTTGCCCGCACCGTTGGGTCCGAGCAGCGCGAACGTCTCGCCCCGGCGGATGTCGAACGACACCCCGCGCAGCGCCTCGAGACCGCCCTTGTAGGTCTTGCGGAGGTTCTCGACCTCGACGACGTTCTCGCTCATGCCCTCAGTCTGACGGGGCGGGACCGCCACGGGAACGACGAGCCGGTGGAGTCGGCATCCACCGATCGGTGGGCGCGCAGAGACTCCTCAGCCGACCGGCGTGACCGCCGCGGCCGCCTCGTCTTCTTCGGTCGCCACCAGCTGGCCGCACGCCCCGTCGATCTCTTTGCCGCGGGTATCGCGGAGGGTCGTCGGGATGCCGGCGTCGTTGAGGCGTCGCACGAACTCGTTCTGCACGGGCACCTCGGATGCCGTCCAGATCGAGCCGGGCGTCGGGTTCAGCGGGATCGGGTTGACGTGCACCCAGCCGCGACCGCGGGCGTTCAGCTTCTCGGCCAGCAGGTCGGCGCGCCAGGCGTGGTCGTTCATGTCCTTGATCAGGGCGTATTCGATCGAGACGCGGCGCCCGGTCTTGTCGAAGTAGGCGCGCGCGGCATCGAGGGCCTCGTCGACCTTCCAGCGGGAGTTCACCGGGATGAGCTCGTCGCGCAGGTGGTCGTCGGGGGCGTGCAGCGAGAGGGCGAACGTCACCGGGATGTCCTCGTCGGCGAGCTTCTTGATCGCGGGGACGAGGCCGACGGTCGACACGGTGATGCCGCGGGCGCTCATGCCCAGGCCGTGCTCCTTGTCGACCATCACGCGCACCGCCTGCATCACGCGCGCGTAGTTGGCGAGCGGTTCACCCATGCCCATGAACACGATGTTCGAGACCCGGTCGAGCGAGTGGTCGTCGCGCTTCTTGCCACCCAGGCCGCCGGCGGCGATGAGGGCGTTGGCGCGCACGATCTGCTCGATGATCTCGGCCGCCGACATGTTACGGGTCAGCCCCGCCTGGCCGGTGGCGCAGAACGGGCAGTTCATGCCGCAGCCGGCCTGGCTCGACACGCACAGCGTGATGCGGCCGGGATAGCGCATGAGCACCGACTCCACGAGGGCGCCGTCGTGCAGCTTCCACAAGAACTTGATCGTGTCGCCGCGATCGGTCTCGAGCCGTCGCACCTCGGTGAGCAGCGGCGGCAGCATCCCCGCGACGAGTACTTCGCGACCGGATGCCGGGAGGTCGGTCATGTCGGCGGCATCCGACGTGTAGTGCGTGAAGTAGTGCTTCTCGAGCTGCTTCGCGCGGAAGCCCGGGAGGCCGAGCTCCTTCAGCTTGGCGACGCGCTCATCGTGCGTGAGGTCGGCGAGGTGCACGGGCGGCTTGCCGCGCTTGGGGCTGGCGAACTGCAGCAGCGGGCGACCGGTCTCGTCTTTGGCCTGCTGCCAGCCTTCGGTCTTGGGGCGCACCTGGCGGATGCCGGTGTCGGCCGGGGCACCCGCGGGGCGCACCTGCCGAGGCGTCGTGGTGCGCACGGGGGGCTGTTCGGTCATGGTTTCCAGGGTACCGGGCGCATCTGCGCCGCGGCTGGGCGCGTGTTCCGCTCTCGGGGGGCACGTGAGGGGCCGGGATGCCGGGCGGCGTGGGGTACACCCGGTCCGGCCCCTCACGCGATCGGGTCAGGCGGCGTCGAGGTCCTGCTCGAGCAGCGCCTGGAGTTCGTCGGCGACCCGGTCGGCTTCGGGACCCTCGACCTCGAGGGCCACCTCATCGCCCGTCTTCACACCGAGCTGCAGCAGCGCGAGGATGCTGCGGGCGTCGACGGAGGCGTCGCCGGCGGCGAGGGTGACGGTGTGCTTCGACGCCGCGGCCGCGCGGGCGAGGGTCGCAGCGGGGCGGGAGTGCAGACCGGAGGACGAGCCGAAGACGGCGGTGCGCTGTGCCATGGGAGACCTTTCAGGGTGTCAGCTCGACTGGGCGCGAGCGATGTGCAGGGCGAGGTAGCCCACCTCTTCGTCGGAGATGGCCACCTCGTGCTCCTTCAGGACGAACGCGCGGATGCGTTCGGCCGTCGCGACGGCCCGCGGGTGCTTGGCCGTCATGGTCGCGAAGAGCAGGTCTTCGTCGTGACCGGCGAGGCGGTCGCTGAACAACCGCTCCGCGAAGAACTGCAGGTGCGTGAGGAACCGACGGGTGTGGAGGTCGTCGGCATCCAGGGTCACTCCCCCGGCGTGCGTGACGATCGTGGTGATGTCGGACACGAGCCCGACCACCCGCATCGAGTCGACGGCAGGGCGTCCCACCTCCGAGTTGACGAGGTGGAAGGCGATGTTGGCGGCCTCTTCATCAGGAAGCGACACCCCCGTGCGCTCGCGGAGCAGCCCGAGCGCGCGCAGGCCCACCTCGTGTTCACGGGGGTAGACCGTGCGCACCTCCCACGCGAGGCGGTTGGTGACCTGCAGGCCCCGCCGCTGGCGCTCCACCGCGAAATGCAGGTGGTCGGTGAGCGTGAGGTAGATGTGAGCGTCGAGTTCGATGCCCGCCTGCTCGGCATCCATCACGATCGCCCTCGTGAGCTCGACGAAGCCTCCGGGGATCTGGGCGAGCAGCTCGACGAGGTTGCGCTGATCGGCGTCGTCGAGGGCGACGAACACCCGGTCCGTCGATCCCGGCGCGACGGTGTCGCCCGGGCGCGCGGCGAAGCCGATGCCCTTGCCCAGCAGCACGCGCTCCACGCCGCGCTCGTCTTCGACGAGCACGACGCTGGAGTTCAGCACCTTCTTGATGATCTGCATGGGTGTCTCCGTCGACCCCGGCGGACGCGCAGCGAGTGCGGTCGTCACGCCAGGTCGGCCCCGTTCGAGGCGATGACCTTCTGGTACCAGAAGAACGAGTCCTTGCGACGTCGATCGCCGGTGCCGTTGCCGAGGTCGTCCTGATCGACGTGGATGAAACCGTACCTCTTCGAGATCTGCGACGACGAGGCGCTGATGATGTCGATCGGCGCCCAGCTCGTGTAGCCGCGCAGCTCCACGCCCTCGTCGACCGCGCGGATCATCTCCGCGAAGTGCGAGCGGAAGTAGTCGATGCGGTACGGGTCGTGGATGCGGCCGTCGTCCGTGAGCTCGTCGCGCATGCCCAGACCGTTCTCGACGATGAACAGCGGCTTGCCGTAGCGGTCGTAGAGGTCGATGAGAGAGATGCGCAGGCCCACGGGGTCGATCTGCCACCCCCACTCGCTCGACGGCAGGAACGGGTTCTTCACGCCGAGCACCGTGTTGCCGGGGGTCCGCTCGGCATCCGGGCGCACCGATTCGGTGAGGGTCATGTAGTACGAGAACGAGATGTAGTCGACCGGGTGCTCGCGCAGCAGCTCCACGTCGCCCTCGGCGAAGGGGATCGTGATGCCCTTTGCCTCGAGCGCCTTCAGCGCCAGCCGCGGGTACGCCCCTCCGGCCTGCACGTCGGTGCACAGGTAGAGCAGTCGTTCCTTGGCCTGGGTCGCCGCGACGTCGTCGGGGTGGCAGGTGTTCGGGTAGGTGGTGAGCATCGTGAGCATGCACCCCATCTCCGACTCCGGCCACATCTCGTGCAGCATCTTCGTCACCGACGCGGATGCCACGAACTGGTGGTGCAGCGCCGTGTAGCAGGCCTGTTCCAGCGATCCCTCGACGGTCTCGTCGATGATGCCGCCCGAGGTGAACGGGTGGCGGATGATGCCGTCGATCTCGTTGAACGACAGCCAGAGGTCGACGAGGTGGCCGAAGCGCTCGAAGCACGTGCGCGAGAACCGCTCGAAGAGGGCGATCGTGCTGCGGTCGACCCACGCGTTGTTCTTCAGCGCGAGCGCGAGCGGCGGGTCGTAGTGCGACAGGGTCACCAGCGGACGGATGCCGAGACGGCGCATCTCGGTGAAGAGGTCGAGGTAGAACGCGATGCCCTCCTCGTTCGGCTCGAGCTCCTCGCCGGTCGGGTACAGCCGCGACCAGGCGATCGACACCCGCAGCACTGAGAAGCCCATCTCGGCGAACAGCGCCAGGTCCTCGCGGTAGCGGTGGTAGAAGTCGATGCCGCGACGCTTCGGGTAGAAGGCGATGTCGTCGTCGGCCATCGCGGCGGCGATGCTCTCCAGCGTGTGCTGGTGGTGCACCGCGTACTCACGCGGGTCGACGTTCGGGCGGTATTTCGCGACGTCCGAGACCGCGGGACCGCGGCCCCCTTCGTTCCACGCGCCCTCGGCCTGGTTGGCGGCGAGCGCGCCGCCCCAGAGGAATCCGTCAGGCAATCCCATTCGCGGTCTCCTTCGCGTCGGTCGACAGCAGAGCGGCGCCCGCGGCGACGCGTCCGGTGACGAGGGGGGCGACGTCGTACGCGTCGCCGTTGAGCACGACGACGGGCGTCGTGATGTCGAGTCCTGCGGCTTCGATGGCCGCCAGGTCGGCGGTCAGCACGTGCTGTCCGGCTTCGACGCGGTCGCCCTGGGCGACGTGCGCGGTGAAGGGCGCACCCTCGAGGCGGACGGTATCGAGGCCCACGTGCACGAGCACTTCGAGTCCGTCGTCACCCAGAATGCCGAGCGCATGGCGCGAGGGCAGCAGGCTCGACACCGTGCCGCTGATGGGGGCGCGCACTTCGCCGTCGGTGGGGCGGATCGCGACGCCGGGCCCGAGGATGCCCCCCGAGAACACGGGGTCGTCGACCTCGGCGAGGGCGATGACCTCGCCCGTCATCGGGGCGACGATCCCGCCCGCGGCGGGCTCCCCGACAGGGGTCGACGTGCCCGCCTGCTGTTCGAGCAGACGCACGGTGGCCGAGTCGGAGTCCTTCCAGATGACCAGCGACACGATGAACGAGGTGACCATGGCGACGAGCGCGCCGATGACCGCGTGCAGCAGGTTCCAGGGGTTGGCCATGTCGATGAACATCGAGATGGAGGCCGCACCCGGGCTGACCAGCGCGAAGGCCGAGATGGCCGCGATGCCGAGGTACGAACCACCCACGAACGCGCCGATGACGACCGAGATGACCGCGCGACGGTTCTGCAGCGTCACGCCGTACAGGGCCGGCTCAGTGATGCCGAAGAAGGCCGAGATGCCCGACGAGATCGCGGTGCCACGGAGGGTCTTGTTCTTCGTGCGCACGGCGATCGCAAGGCTGGAACCGGCCTCGGCGAGGTTGTGGGCGAGAGAGGCGACGAGGTAGAAGCTCTCCTTGCCCGCGGAGGCCATGGTGGCCACCGTCGGCGGGATGAACGCCTTGTGCATGCCGACCGAGACGATGAACGGAAGGGCGGCGGCCATCAGCGCCACGGCGATCCATCCGAGGGTGCCGTACAGCCACAGCATCGCCCCGGTCAGCAGGGTGCCGAGGAAGAAGCCGAGCGGACCGAGCAGGAAGATCGTGGCGGGTGCCACGACGACGAAGCAGATCAGCGGCACGAGGAAGGTGCTGATGACGCTGGGGCTGATGCGGCGGGCGAAGCGCTCGACGACGGCGAGCAGCAGCACGGCGAGGATCGGGGGGAACACCTGCGCGTTGTACGCGATCGCGGGGACCGCCAGGCCGAACAGCGCGACGCCGCCCTCCTGGGTGAGAAGGCCCGCGAAGGTCGGGAACACCAGCAGGCCGACGATGCCGAGCGCGAGCGGGATGTTCACGTCGAGCTTCTTCGCGGCGGTGTAGGTCACCAGCAGCGGGAGGAAGAAGAAGACCGCGTCGGGGATCGCGGTGAGCACCTGATAGGTCTGATCGGTCGTCTGCAGCCATCCGAGCGCGACGGCGAGGATGAGGAACGACTTGAAGATTCCCGCACCGGCGACGGCGGGGATGATCGGGGTGAAGACGCCGACGACGAAGTCCATGAACACCGACCCGGCGCGCTTGAGTGTCAACTTCGGCTTCGCGGCATCGACTCGCGCTCCGGCGCGGGTGCCGCCACCGGTGCGCAGCTTCTCGATCTCGCGGAAGTAGTTCGCCACTCCCGATCCGACGATCACCTGGGTCTGCGTCCCCAGCACCACGCCGATGACGCCGGGCGTGGCCTTGAGTGCGGCCTCATCGGCCTGCGTGTCGTCGGCGAGTGTGAAGCGGAGGCGGGTCGAGCAGTGGTGGAGCGAGGCCACGTTGGCCGCTCCGCCGACGTGCTCGAGGATCGCGCGGGCGCTGTCCTGAGTGGTCATCGAAGTCCTTCCTTGGATCGAAGGACACGCGTCGCGACGTCGACTCCGAAGTCGCCCGGGCAACAAAAAAGGACCCGAAGGCGGTGCTCTCGCACTGCGTTCGGATCCTGCCTGCATGACCAGTCACATGTCCGTCGGCGACTCTACACGACGATTGACGGATGCCGAATCGCACGACTGCACGCTCGCGATGGGCCCCTGCATCCCGGGTGCTCTCCCGGCGCGACGGGAGGTCGCGCTCTAGGATTCATGCCATGCCCGGTGCCGGTGACGTCTCCCTCCCGCCCGGCGGCGTGCAGAAGCTGCTGAACAACAACGTCGTCGTGGCGATCGACGGCGACGGCCGCGAGCGCGTGCTAATGGGGCGAGGGATCGGGTTCCAGCTCAAGCACGAGGGGCGGGTCGATCCGACCAAGGTCGAGAAGACCTTCGTGCTCGAGCAGGGCAGCGACACCGCTCACGCGCAGAAGCTGCTCACCGACGCGCCCTACGCGCTGGTCGAGGCGGTCCTGCACGCGGTCGACCAGGCCGAGCGCGACCTCGGCCGGGATCTCGGCCGACGCCTCCCGCTCGCCGTGATCGACCACATCACCTACGTGATCGAGCGCCTCGACCAGGGCATCCGCATCCCCGGCACCTCGATGCCCGAGCTGCGGATCCTGCACCCCGACGAGTCGCGCGCCGCGGAGCGCATGGCGACCTCGATTGCGGCATCCCTCGACCGTGAGCTTCCGCCGGAGGAGGGCGTGTTCCTCACGATGCACCTGCTCAACGCCACGCGCGACGAGCCCAACGGCACCGCGGCCCTGCTGTTCCGCCGCGTGCAGCACGTCGTGCGCACCGTCGAGACCGGCCTCGGCGTCGCCCTCGACACCGAGAGCCCCGATTACGCGCGGTTCATCCTGCACGTGCGCTTCCTGCTGCAGCGGCTCGTGAATCGCGCGATGCTCTCGAGCGGCGACTCGTCGTTCTTCGAGTTCGCCAAGCACCGTTATCCCCGGGCCTTCGGTATTGCCGAGGCCGTGAAGGGCTACGTCCACGCGGCCACCGGATCGACCCTGACCGACGAAGAGGTGCTGTACCTCACGGTCCACGTCGAGCGTCTGGCGACGAGCCTGGGCCGCGCCGACGACAGTGGCGGCCCCGACGCCCCGGTGCTATAGTCACCGACGCAGGGGTCACACCCTGCCGACGATTTCCGGATTGTTACCGCGCGAGCGGGCAAGACCTGAATCCACATCGCTGACGAGCGATGAACGGATTCGGGTCTTTTTTATTGCCCGAAACACCCGGCAGCGTCGCCACAGAACATCTCGAACAGGCCGCATCGATGCGGCGAAAGGCAGGCGGTTCCGATGACGGATCACGCGAAGACGGCGGCGGGGGTCCTCGCCGGTGTCGGTGGAGAGAGCAACGTCCAATCCCTCGTGCACTGCGCGACGAGGCTCCGGTTCGTACTGAAGGACGAGGGCAAGGCGGACGCCGCGGCGATCCGCGCGACGCCCGGTGTCATCACCACGGCCCAGGCGGGCGGTCAGTACCAGGTCGTGATCGGCAACGACGTACCCGACGTCTTTGCCGCGATCCAGTCGCAGACCAAGCTCGGCGGCGCCGGATCCGAGGGCGGCGAGACCGGCCCCAAGGGCAATCTCTTCAACCGCTTCATCAAGATGATCTCGGCGATCTTCACCCCCATCCTGTGGGCCCTCGCCGGTACGGGTCTGCTGAAGGCGTTCGTCGCCGCGGCCGTCACCTTCGGATGGCTGGATGCCACGAGCACGACCTACACGATCCTCAACGCGCTCTCCGACGCGCTGATCAACTTCCTGCCGCTGGCGCTGGCGATCACCGCGGCGCGCTATTTCAAGGCGTCGGAGTTCACCTCCTTCGCGATCGCCGGAGCGCTGGTCTACCCGACCATCACCGCGCTGAACGGTCAGCCCGACATCACCTTCTTCGGCATCCCGGTCACGATGGTCAGCTACGTCTCGAGCGTCATCCCGGTGATCATCATCGTGTGGCTGCAGAGCTACGCCGAGCGCTTCCTGCTGAAGGTCCTGCCCGGCGCCGTGCGCCGCTTCCTGACCCCGATGATCGTCGTGCTCGTCGCCGTGCCACTGGTCTTCCTCGCGATCGGCCCCCTCTCGAGCCTCGTCGGCGGCGGCCTCGCGGCCGGCATCGGCTGGGTCTTCCAGACGCTTCCCTGGTTGGGCGGCGCGATCATGGGCGGCCTGTGGCAGGTCTTCGTGATCTTCGGGCTGCACTGGGGCCTCGTGCCGCTGTTCCAGCTCGAGTACCAGACCACCGGTCAGATCCTGCTCATCGGCCCGGTGTTCGCCGCGGTTCTGGCCCAGGCGGCCGCCGTCGCCGGTGTGCTCGTGCGCACCCGCAACAAGAACCTGCGCTCGCTCGCCGCCCCGGCCACGCTGTCCGGCTTCCTCGCCGGTATCACCGAGCCCGCGATCTACGGCATCAACCTCCCCCTCAAGCGTCCCTTCGCCTTCGGCATCGTCGGCGGCGCCCTCGGTGGCGCGCTCATCGCGATGGGCGGGGTCTTCTCGAAGGCGTTCGTGGTGCCCTCCGGCTTGGCTCTTCCGGCCCTGCTCGGCAACGGCAACATGGTCCTGCTGGCGATCGGTCTCGGCGTCGCGATCCTGGTGCCGTTCCTGCTGGTCGTGCTGCTCGGCTTCAAGGACCCGGTCGACGCCACCGCTCCCGCGACGCCCGCCGTCGCCACCGACACCGTGGTGCGAAACCCCGTCGACGGCACCGTCGTCGCGCTCAGCGAGGTCCCGGATGCCGCCTTCGCCGACGGCTCGCTCGGCAAGGGCGTCGCGATCCGGCCGACCTCGGGCGCGGTCTACGCCCCGTTCGACGGCACCGTCGTCGCCGCCTTCCCGACCGGTCACGCGGTGGGCTTGCGCGGAGTCGACGGCGTGGAGCTGCTCATCCACGTCGGCCTCGACACCGTCAAGCTCGGTGGCGAGCACTTCACGCTGAAGGTGCAGTCGGGCACCGAGGTCAAGGCGGGCGACCTGCTCGTCGAGTTCGACGGCGACGCGATCGAGAAGGCCGGCTACGACCTGATCACGCCCGTCATCGTCACGAACGGCGACCTCTACCCCGACATCGCCGACACGGCATCCGGACCTCTCTCGCACGGCGAGACCCTGTTCCGCGCCGTGTCGGTCGACTCCCTCACCCCCGCCCGCTGACCCCCTGGAGGCACAGAACATGACGAACACCCCCTTCCCCGACGGGTTCCTCTGGGGCGGCGCCACCGCCGCCAACCAGATCGAGGGCGCGTACGACGCCGACGGCAAGGGTCTGTCGGTGCAGGACGTGATGCCCCGCGGCATCTCGGGCCCGCGCTCCGAGACCCCCACGCCCGACAACCTCAAGCTCGTCGGTATCGACCACTACCACCGCTACGCGGAGGACATCGCGCTGTTCGCCGAGATGGGCTTCGGTGTCTACCGGTTCTCGATCGCGTGGAGCCGCATCTTCCCGAAGGGCGATGAGACCGAGCCCAACGAGGCCGGCCTGGCGTTCTACGAGCGCATCCTCGACGAGCTCGAGAAGCACGGCATCGAGCCGCTCGTGACGATCTCGCACTACGAGACGCCGCTTCACCTGGCCGAGCAGTACGGCGGCTGGACGAACCGCGAGCTCATCGGGTTCTACGAGCGCTACGCCCGCACTCTCTTCGAGCGCTTCGGCAGCCGCGTGAAGTACTGGCTCACCTTCAACGAGATCAACTCGCTCCTGCACGCTCCGTTCATGAGCGGCGGCATCCCGATCCCCGAGGGCGGCGTCCCCGAGCAGCAGCTGTACCAGGCGATGCACCACGAACTCGTGGCATCCGCTCGCGCCACCCGCATCGCCCGCGAGGTCGCCCCCGAGGCGAAGGTCGGCTGCATGGTGCTGTCGATGCCGATCTACCCGCTGACGCCGTCTCCCGACGACGCCGTCGCGGTGATGGAGGCCGACCACGGCAACCTCGTCTACGGCGACGTGCACACCCGCGGCGCGTACCCGGGGTACTTCCTGCGGACGCTCCGCGAGAAGGGCATCGAGCTCGACATCACCGACCAGGACCGCGACGACCTGACCAACACGGTCGACTTCGTCTCGTTCAGCTATTACATGTCGATCGCCGAGACCGCCGACCCCGCCAAGAAGGTCGCGGGCGAGGGCAACATCATGGGCGGCGTCTCGAACCCGACGCTCGAGGCGAGCGAGTGGGGGTGGCAGATCGACCCCGTGGGCCTGCGCCTGGTGCTGAACCAGTTCTGGGACCGCTGGCAGAAGCCCCTGTTCATCGTCGAGAACGGCCTGGGCGCGCGCGACCAGCTCGTCGAGGTCGACGGTGAGAAGACCGTCGTCGACGACTACCGCATCGCCTACCTCAACGACCACCTCGTGCAGGTCGGCGAGGCCCTCGAAGACGGCGTCGAGGTGCTCGGCTACACCTCATGGGGCTGCATCGACATAGTCAGCGCCAGCACCGCCCAGTTGAGCAAGCGATACGGTTTCATCTACGTCGACCGCAACGACGACGGCACCGGCTCGCTCGATCGCTACCGGAAGAAGTCGTTCGGCTGGTACGCCGACGTCATCCGATCCAACGGCGCGTCCCTCACGCGCTGATCCCCCCTCACCGGATCGGCCCCGAGTCCTCGTGGCCCGGGGCCGATCCCCTTGGAGTGCACATGACCCGCATCGCCTTCCTCGACGTCGACGGCACGATCCTCGAGCACGGCTCGCTCATCGCCCCCTCGACGGTGACCGCCGTGCGCACGGCGCGCGAGAACGGGCATCTCGTGTGGCTCTGCACGGGCCGCTCCGCCGGCGACATCCACCCCGACGTGCTGGCCATCGGCTTCGACGGCGCGATCACGAACGGCGGTGCCTATGCGACGCGCGGCGAGGAGCCCGGCGACGACGCGCTCATCGTGGAGCACCCGATGCCCCGAGCCGACGTCGAGGCGGTCGAGCGGTACTTCGAGGCCCACGGCATCCACTACTTCCTGCAGACGCACGGGGGCGTGTACGCGAGCGCCGGCATGGGCGCCGTGATGTCCGCCTACCGCCGGGAACGCCACGAGCAGCGCGCCGCCGAGCTCGAAGCGCAGGGCCTGCCCGCCGAAGAACCGCTCTGGCGCGAACCGCGACCGGTGTCGGAGGTCGACCGCGACGCCGTCGCCAAGGCCGTGTTCGTCAGCCCCTCGATCGACACCGTGACCCACGCGGCGGAGGAGCTCGGCGACGCATTCCACGTCATCCCCGGGTCGATCCCCCTCCCGGGCGGCTCGAACGGCGAGATCGGTCAGGCCGGGGTCACCAAGGGCTCCGCGATCACCGAGGTGCTCGCCCTGCTCGACATCGATGCGGCGGATGCCATCGGCATCGGCGACAGTTGGAACGACGTGGAGATGTTCGAGGTCGTCGGCACGCCCGTCGCGATGGGCAACGCCGTGCCCCAGCTGCAGCAGCTCGCGGGCCGCGTCACCACCGCGGTGCTCGACGACGGCGTGCACAACGCGTTCGCGGAGCTGGGCCTGATCTGACGCCTTGCCCGCGAAATGTCCCTGAGCCTGTCGAAGGGACCGGGCCCCGCGTCACGCCCGGAGGCTTCGACAAGCTCAGCCACCTGTCCCACCCAGGTCCCTGAGCCTGTCGAAGGGCCCGGGACCCAGCGTCACGCCCGGAGGCTTCGACAGGCTCAGCCACCTGCCCCACCCAGGTCCCTGAGCCTGTCGAAGGGCCCGGACCCCGCATCCCAGGTCCCTGAGCCTGTCGAAGGGCCCGGGACCCGCGTCACGCCCGGAGGCTTCGACAAGCTCAGCCACCTGCCCCACCCAGGTCCCTGAGCCTGTCGAAGGGCCCGGAACCCGGCTGTCAGTCCAGGAAGATGTCGGGGTACATCGCCTCGTCGTGGGTGCCCGGCACGGCCGCGTACCCCGAGAAGTCCGTCACTCCCGCGGCTTGCAGCACGTCTTCGACGATCAGCGTCTGCCCGGTGCGCTCGCGCGAGGGCGCGATCAGCACCTCGTATGCGGCATCCGCGTAGATCTCCGGCGTGCGCGAGACGGCCATGAGCCGGTCGCCGCCGATGACGTTCTGCACGGCGGCGGTCGCGATGGTCGTGCGCGGCCAGAGGGTGTTCGCGGCGATGCCGGCCTCGGCGAACTCGGCCGCGAGCCCGAGCGTGGCCATCGTCATGCCGAACTTGGCGAGGCTGTAGCCGGTGTGTGCGCCGAGCCACTTCGGCGTGACGTTCAGCGGCGGCGACAGCGACAAGATGTGCGGGTTCTCGGCGTCCTTCAGCTGCGGCACCGCGGCGCGCGAGAGCAGGAAGGTGCCGCGCACGTTGACGTCCTGCATGAGGTCGTACTTCTTCGTCGCGAGCTCGAGCGAGCCCGAGAGGTCGATGACGCTGGCGTTGTTGACGACGATGTCGATGCCGCCGAACTCGCCGACCGTGCGCATCACCGCTTCGGTGATCGATGCCTCGTCACGCACGTCGCCGACGATCGGTAGCGCCCGACCGCCCGCCGCACGGATCTCCTCCGCGGCGGTGTGCACCGTGCCGGGGAGCCTCGGGTGCGGGGTGTCGGTCTTGGCCAGCATCGCGATGTTCGCGCCGTCGCGGGCCGCGCGCAGCGCGATCGCGAGGCCGATGCCGCGGCTTCCGCCCGACATGAGGATGGTCTTTCCCGCAAGCGTCACGAGCGGTGTCCTTTCGCGGAGGCGGCGGCGAAGGCGGCGACCCGCGCTTTCGCCTCGGGGGTCTCGAAGGCGGCGCCGATGGTGGCGGCTTCGTCTTCGAGGTTCTCGGCGAATGTACGGCCTGCACCCACGCGCACGAGGCGGGTCGCCTGCCCGAACGCGGCGCTCGCGCCTTCGAGCCAGAACCGGGCGATCTCATCGACGCGAGAGGCCAGATCTCCGGATGCCACGACCTCGGCCACCAGACCCCAGTCCAGGGCCTCCGCGGCCGACAGCATCCGATCCTGCAACAGCAGCTGCAGCGCACGGCGCTGCCCGATCGCGGCGGGCAGCAGCGTCGAGACGCCCAGATCGGGGGTGAGGCCGATGTTCGCGTACCTGCTGACGAAGCGGGCGTTCTCGCTCGCGACGACGTAGTCGGCCGTGAGCATGAGCCCGAGTCCTCCGCCCGCGACCGCTCCCTGCACGGCGGCGACCATCGGCAGGGGCGCTTCGGCGAAGGTGCGGATGCCGTCGTGAATCGCGTGCGCGGTTTCGGTGACCTCGGAGCCGGAGGCGCCCGTGGTCGCCATCGCGACGACGTCGCCACCCGCGCAGAACGCCGGCCCGTTGGCATCCAGGATCACCGCTCCCACCGACGCATCGGTCGTGACCTCGTGCGCGACGTCACGCCAGCGGCGCGCCATGGGGAAGTCCATCGCGTTGAGAGAGGCGGGCCGGTCGAAGGTGACGCGCGCCAGTCCGTCTTCGATGTGCAGCTGAATGCCGTCGGTCATTTCGGTGCCATTCTGATCGCGCCGTCGAGGCGGATGGTCTCGCCGTTGAGGTAGCCGTTGTCGACGATCGCGAGCACGAGGCGCGCATATTCGTCGGGGGCGCCGAGGCGAGAGGGGTAGGGCACCTGCTGGCCAAGCGAGTCCTGCGCCGCCTGCGGGAGTCCCTTGAGCATCGGCGTCTCCATGATGCCGGGGGCGATGGCGACGACGCGGATGCCGTGGCGGGCGAGCTCGCGCGCCACGGGGAGCGTCATCGCGTGCACACCGCCCTTGCTCGCGGAGTACGCGGGCTGACCGATCTGCCCGTCGAAGGCCGCGACGCTCGCGGTGTTCACGATGACCCCGCGGTCACCGCCCTCGGTGGGGTCGGTCTTCGCCATGACGGCGGAGGTCTGCGCGATGACGTTGTAGGTGCCGATGAGATTGACGCGCACGACGCGTTCGAAGTCGGCGAGCGACGAGGGGTTCCCGTCGCGGTCGAGCACCTTGGCGGGCGGTGCGATCCCCGCGCAGTTGACGACGACGCGGAGTGGTCCGGCGGCGGCGGCGAGGGCGGCGGCTGCGGCGATCTGCTCGGCATCCGTCACGTCGGCGGCAGCGAACGATCCGCCCAGTTCCTCGGCGACCGACGCCCCCGGCGACGAGGGCAGGTCGACGATCGTGACGCGGGCTCCTGCGGCGGCCAGTCGTCGCGCCGTGGCCAGGCCCAGGCCCGAGGCGCCGCCGGTGACGAGGGCGGAGGCTCCTTCGATGTCCATGCGTTCTCCTTCGAAAGCTGAAACCGAGTTCCACCCTAGCCGGAACTCAGGACCGCGAAACGCCTCGGCCCCATCGCCCCGGCCGCGTGCGTCCGGGGCGCGTGCGGATGGCCGCGGTGGCGGCCCCGTCGGCGAGGAGGATGGTCTGCTCGGGTGCCCAGCCGTAGGCGTCGCGCAGGCGCGCACCGAGGGCCTCGACCGGGTCGGCGACGGTCAGCTCGGCCCCCCGCGGCACGTCGGCGGCGTGCGGGTCGAGGTCGTGGGCCGCCGCGCGCAGGTCGACCACGAGATCGCGCATGCGGTCGGGGCCGTAGGCGGCGGATGCCAGGTCCCAGTCGCCCACGACGACCGCCACCCCCGCGGGGCACACCTCGGGCCGCACCTCGGCGCGCGGGCCGGCCCACAGGCGGACGACCGCGACGCCCATCGCCGCCACGGCGAGGGCCCCCAGGATCGTCGCGGGGCCGAACGAGAAGCCGGTGAAGTACAGCGGGGACTCCCATCCGGCGGCGAGCGCCACCACGACGCGCGCGAGGCAGTAGAGCGCGTAGACCGCGTTGGCGATGGCGATGATGCGCAGCGGGCCGTAGGGCTCGACGCGCGAGTGGCTCGCCACCCACGCGCAGGCGGCGCACGCGGCGGCGAGGGCGATCGCCTTGACCGCGAGCGAGGTGGGCAGCGGAACGGCGGCGGTGACGACGGCGACGATGAGCGCGAGCACGAGGGCGAACGTCGACGCCCGGCGCACCCGGCGCCCCTCGAGCGCGGTTACCGCGACGAGCATGAGCGCGGGGGCCAGCACCATGGCCACGTCGCCGAGCACGAGGGTCAGCAGACCGCCCCCGGCGCCGTAGATGAAGTACATCGCGCTCGAGCCGACGGCGGTGACTCCGGCCACCGCCGCGTAGCGCAGGAACAGCGTCACCCGACCCGGCGTGCCCAGGCGCGGGAAGGCCACGAAGCCGACCGCGGTCGCGACCGCGACGGTCACCGCGAGTAGAGCGAACGAGAGACCCATGACACCCCCGTCATCATTCTGCCCCCGTCGCGCGCGAACCCCGTCGCGCGGGGCCGGTTCGCGCAGGCGAGTGTGCGCCCTGCGAGCGCGTGCGCAGCGATCCGGCGACGACGTGCCTGTCTTAGGCTCGTCGGGTGAGCGAGCTCGGGTTCCGTATCGAGAAGGTCGCCGTCGATGATCCCCGCGCGGTCGCCTTGCGTGGCGTGCTCGATGCCGATCTCGACGAGCGGTACCGCGACGCCGACGCCGACGACACCCCCGAGGTCGCCGCCAAGCGCGAGGCCGCGCTCGCGGTGCATGCCGAAGACGTGGTGGCGACGCTGCTCGCGATCGACGCGGACGACACCCCTCTCGGGCACGTGATTCTGCGCCGCCTCGGTGAGGAGTGGGAGCTCAAGCGCCTCATCGTCGCCGCCTCCGCCCGCCGCCGGGGCGTGGGCACGGCCCTGACCGAGACGGTGGTCGACCTCGCCCGTCGCGCGGGAGCGCGCCGCGTCATCCTGCAGAGCGGACGGATGCAGCCCGAGTCGCTGCGCATGTACGCCGCCGCGGGCTTTACCCCGATCCCGGTCTACGAGCCCTACATCGAGACCATGCCGCGCTCGCTGTGCTTCGAGTACGTGTTCTGACTCGTCGGTAGCCCCGCCGCCGACGCTCACGTCCCCACGACGAGGAACGCACCCGACGCCACTGCGGCAGTGAGCGCCAGAGCTCCCAGCACGATCGCTCCCGCGAGGGCAGCACCGTCGCGGGCGGACAGCGTCGAGGGGCGCGCCCAGGTGCGCTCGACGTCGGCGCCGAAACCGCGCGCCTCCATCGCGGTGGCGAGTTTCGTTCCGCGCCGCACGGCGAAGACGAGCAGCACGAACGCCATCGAGAAGAACCGCCGCAGCGCCCCGCGGTCGCCGAGCCCTCGTGCGCGGCGGGCGAGGGTCATCGTGCGCCAGTCGTCGACGAACAGTCCCACAGTGCGCGCCCCGGCGAGCACGCCGAGCACGAAGCGGCTCGGCAGCTTCGCCACTTGCGCGAGGGCGTCGGCGAGCGCGGTGGGGTCGGTGCGGGCGAACAGCAGGATCATGGGCAGCGCGAGCGCGAGCACGCGCAGCAGCACGGCGATCGCGAGCACGATCGAGTCGTCGCTGATCGTGGCGAACAAGAACGTGCCGTAGACGGTGCCGCCGGGTCGGGCGTACAGCAGCATGCTCACCGCCGCGACGGGGGCGAAGACCAGCACGGGCAGCATCCGCTTCAGGACGGTCGCGAACGACAGTCCCGTCAGCGGCACGCAGAGCAGTTCGAGCACGAGGGCCGTCGCGGCGCTCACCGCGTCGATCGACACGAGCAGGGGTACGGCGAGCACCGCCACGATCGCGACCTTGGTCACGGGGTTCACGCCGTCGAGCCAGGCCGCGCGCGCGGGGGCCTCGACCACGACGCTCACGCGGCCTCCCCCAGGTGGATGCGGTGCTGCCCGAGGTGGCGCACCACGTCGGCGTCGTGCGTGACGGCGATCACGGCTCGCCCGCGCGCGATCTCGCGCTGCAGCAGGGCGACGAGCTCGGTCCAGCCGCGACGGTCCTGACCGAAGGTCGGCTCGTCGAGCACGATCACCTCGGGCGAGGCCGCGAGCACCGTGGCCACCGACAGACGCCTCTTCTGGCCGCCCGAGAGCGTGAACGGGTTGGCGAGCGCGAGGGGGGCGAGGTCGAGTCGCTCGAGCAGTTCGTCGACGATCTGCTCGACCTGGGCCGCCGGCATCCGGAGCGCTCTGGGCCCCACGGCGAGCTCGTCGCGCAGCGTCGACGCGAGGAACTGGTGCTCGGGCTCCTGGAACACCGTGCCGATGCGCGTGAGCAGTTCGGTGGAGCGCCAGCGGGAGGGGCGCCGGATGCCGCGGGCCGCGAGCCCCGCCGCGGCGGTCACCTCGCCACGGAGTTCGGGCAGGAGCCCCGCGAGGGTGAGCGCGAGGGTGGACTTGCCCGCTCCGTTCGGGCCCGTCACCACGGTCCCCGCACCGGAGGGCACGACCAAACTGAGATCGGTTGCGACGACGGTGCCCTTCTCGCGACCGATTGTCAGCGTCTCGGTCGTGAGCACGGCATCCGGGGTCTCGAGAGGCGGGGGAACCGGAAGTTCCATCGGGCGACCCGGCACCCACACGCCGGCGGCGGCGAGCGCGTCGCCGTGCTTCGCGAACACGCGATCGGGCGGGCCGTCGGCGAGCAGCCCTCCACCCGGGGCCAGCACCACGACCCGCGTCATGAGGTCGGCCCACACGGCGGTGCGGTGCTCGATCAGCACGAGCGTCGTGCCCTCGCGCGCGATGACGCCCTCGACGGCCGCGCGCACGTCGTCGACGCCGTCGGGGTCGAGGTTGGCGGTCGGCTCGTCGAGCAGCAGCAGTCCCGGGTGCATCGCGAGCACACCCGCGAGCGCGAGGCGCTGCTTCTGCCCGCCCGACAGAGCCTTCGTCGGTCGGTCGAGGGGCACGGTCAGGCCGACCGAGGCCAGAGCGTGCGCCACCCGGTGGGGGATGTCGGACGCCGGCACCCCGAGGTTCTCGCACCCGAAGGCCACGTCGTCGCCCACCTTCGACAGCACGATCCCCGCCTCGGGGTCCTGCAGCACGAGGCCGATGCGTCCGCGCTGTCCCTCGGGCGCGGCGCCGTCGACGAGGATCCGCCCCGCCTGCTCCCCCTCGTCGCTGCCGCCGAGCAGCCCCGCGAGACCGGCGAGAAGGGTCGACTTGCCGGCACCCGAGGCGCCGAGCAGCAGCACCCTCTCGCCGGGCTCGATGACGAGGTCGACCTCGCGCGTGGCGGGGAGCTTGCGGCCGGCGTAGCGCCAGCCCCAGCCTTCGACGTCGACGCGCGCGGGTTGCGGCATCAGACGTCGCGGCGGCGTTCCCGCCCGGCGGCGAAGCGGCTCAGCGCACCGGTGGCCGCCAGTGCGCGCACGAGCAACCAGCCGACCAGACCGGCCAGCAGCGCACCCGAGACCACGAGGGTGCCGAGGTAGATGAGGTTGAACTCGACGGTCTTGGCGATGTTCGGCGACGAGCCGACGAACAGCTCGTTCAGCCACGCGCCGACGCCCGCGCCGACTCCGGCGAGCATGGCGACCGGCAGGGTGAACCGCAGGTAGAGGAAGGCGAGGAAGATCAGCTCGGCACCGAGGCCCTGGGCCAGGCCCGACACGATCGTGAGCGGACCCCACACGTTGCCGATGAGGGCCGAGACGACGGCGGCCACGAGCTCGACCAACAGGGCCGCACCGGGCTTGCGGATGATCAGCCCGCCGACGACGCCGCCGATCAGCCAGATACCCACCGCGATGCCGCCGAGACCGGGAGTGACGCCGTCCATGGCGACGAACCAGAGGCCGCCGACGGTGTTCCAGGCCCAGAACACCAGGCCGATCGCGACGCCGAGCACGGCGGCGACGACGATGTCGACGACGCGCCAACGGAAGCGGTCCGAGGCGACGACCGTCGAGCGGTTCGCGGGGGCAGACGTGGACGTGTGCATTTCTCTCCTCCCTGCGCCGGCATGATCCGGATCAGGTTCGACGGTCGAAGCGTGGATTCGCTTCCTCTCAGCCCGGCTCACCGGACTCCCGTGGGTTGTGGTGACGAGTATAGGGGCACGCCCGGGGTAGCGTGGGCGGGTGAGCGAGCAGATCCCGGAGTCGCGACGCGCGCCGCGGAACCCGGACGAGCCGCCCGCCCCTCCGGCGGAGTCGGAGCAGACTCCGGATGCCGCTTCCCCGGCCGACCCGCAGGCTGCAGGCACCGTCGAGGCCGAGGCATCCCGAACCGTAGCGGTCCCGCCGTCATCGGCGGAGGCGACGACCCCGCCGCCGACGACCGACGCCTCGCCCGCGTCGACCGCCGCCACGGCATCCGGAACCTCCACCGTCATCGGAGCGCTCGCGTGG
This sequence comes from Microbacterium sp. che218, assembly GCF_040436305.1. Taxonomy (NCBI): domain Bacteria; kingdom Bacillati; phylum Actinomycetota; class Actinomycetes; order Micrococcales; family Microbacteriaceae; genus Microbacterium; species Microbacterium sp. che218. The sequence continues at coordinate 2,507,559 of NZ_AP031501.1, read as the reverse complement.
GTCGACCCCGACCATGCAGCGGCTCCGCGCCCCGCCCCGACCTTCGTCGTCTCGGGCTCCACCCTTCGTGCCGGCGATCTGCTGGCCGGAGGGCGCCGGCGCCGCCTGCATCCGGCCACCGTCGTTCCACCCATCCTCCTGCTTATGCTCGTGGCGGCATACGTCGCCGCGACCCTCCTGTGGCCCCTTACCGCGGTCGCTCCGACCGTGCGCACCGTCGCCGCGCAGCCAGTCGCCGCGCCGACGGCGAACCCCGCGTGGCCGGCGCAGGGCGAGGCGGCGATCGCGCTCGACGGCATGCCCGAAACCCTCTCGACGCTCGCGAACGCGCCCGAGTCGATCGCGAGCATCACCAAGGTGGTCACCGCCCTCGTCGTGCTCGACAAGCTGCCGTTGGCCCCCGGCGAGCAGGGCGGCACGTACGCCTTCACGCAGGCCGACAGCGCCGACTACTGGCAGTACCGGGCGCGCGGCGAATCGTCGCTCGACGTGCCCGTCGACGGCACTCTCACCCAGTTGCAGATGCTGCAGGGCATGCTCATCGCCTCCGCGAACAACTACGCGCAGCGCCTGTCGAACGACCTCTTCGGATCGGATGCCGCCTTCGCCGCCGCCGCGGGAGAGTACCTCGCCCAGCGCGGCATCGACGGCATCACGATCGTCAACCCGACCGGCATCGAGGCGGGTAACACCGCGACCCCCGCCGCCCTCATCGCTCTCGCCGAGCGCGCGCTCGCCAACCCCGTCATCGCCGAGATCGTGCGCACGCCCGAGCTGACGCTGCCGGGGGCGGGCACCTTCCGCAACGGCAACTCCCTGCTCGAGGATCCCGGCGTGATCGGCGTGAAGACCGGCACCCTCGACGCGTGGAACCTGCTGACGGCGAAAGACATCACCGTCGGCGGAACCACCGTGCGCGCCTACGCCGCCGTGCTCGGCCAGCCAGGCCCCGACAGCCGCAACCAGGCCAGCCGCGATCTGTTCGCGCGCATCGAGCAGGAGCTGCAGCCGAGCCCCTCGCTCACGGCCGGCACGGTCGTCGGCAAGGTCGAGTCGCTGTGGGCCCCCGACGTCGATGTGGTCACCGCCACCGACGCGACCGTCGTGCTGTGGAACGGCGCCGAGGCCAAGACCTCGACCTCGTTCGACCTCGGCGACGCCCGCGAACCCGGCGAGACCGTGGGTTCGCTCACGGCCACCGGGCCCGTCGACGCCGACACCGTCGAGGTCGAACTCACCGGCGAGCTCGAACCGCCGAGCCCGTGGTGGCGCCTCACGCACCCCCTCGACCTGTTCGGACTGAACGGATGAAGCTCTCGCTCGACGCCTCGTCGTCCGTCCCGCCGTTCGAACAGGTGCGGGCCCGGATCATCGCGCAGATCGACGACGGCACGCTCGTCGCGGGAACCCGTCTGCCTCCGGTACGGACCCTCGCGGGCGAGCTCGACCTCGCCGCCAACACGGTCGCCCGCGCCTACAAAGAACTCGAAGAGGCGGGCTACGTCGAGACCCGGGGCCGCGCGGGAACGTTCGTGAAGGGCGCGGATGCCGCCGCCGCCCGAGGGGCCGCCGCCGCGCGGACCTACGCCGAAACGGCGCGACGCCTCGGCTTGTCGAGTGCCGAGGCGATCGATCTCGTGCGGGCCGCTCTCCGCGACAACTGACGAGCGGTGACGCGGCTCACGGCGGTTTTCGGACGCATCCGGATGCCGTGGCGGACTTCACCCGCAAGATCACTCGTGATCCTCTGACCTCGGCTTTTTCCGGCTCACGCTGGCGGATTGCGACCCCAATGCCCCTGGATCCACCGAAATTGGGCCGGATGCACCGTGATGCCCCGACTCAATGTCGGAGGTCGTCGCTAGCATGCACACATGTCATCGGAAACCTCGTCGACACCCCCGGAGAACGGCCCGCGTGGCCTGTCCGCGGTGCTCGCCGAGGTCCGCTCCACCGGCGCTGTGCTCGCCGCCGCGGAGGTCGCCCGCACCCGCGCTCTCGCTGAGGCCGGGCACCTCGCCCTCGACGTCCTCGCCGACCAGCGTGCGTCCGCCCGCGCCGCGCAACTGGCCCTCCGCGAGGTGGCATCCGAGCTCGCCGCGGCCGAGAACCTCTCCGACCGGTCGGTGCAGCGGCAGATGTGTCAGGCGATGACCCTCGTCGACGACTACCCCACCACCCTCGCCGCGTGGGAGGCGGGGGCTCTCACCCGCGCCCACGCCCACGTCATCGCCGACATCGGCTCAGCCCTCCCGCCGGAGAAGAAGGCGGAGTTCGACCTTCTCGCCGTCGCCACCGCCGAGGGCCGCAGCCCCGCACGCCTCCGCTCCCGTCTGGCGGTCCTGGCCGAGAAACTGCACCCCACCACCCTCACCGAACGCCACCAGCGCGGCCGCGACACCCGCTGCGTCCGTCTCCTCACCCAAGCCGACGGCATGTCCGACCTGATCGCGACCCTGCCCACGGTCCTCGCCGTCGGCATCTACGACCGCCTCACGCATCAAGCCCGCGCACTCCTCGACATTCGGGCTGGGGGCGGGCTCGGGCTCGGGCTCGACGGGGGCGACGGGTCCCTCGCTGGTGTCGACGCGACTGGCGCCGGCGCAACCGGCTCCGCGGTATCCGGCGCACAGCCCGGTCTCCATCTCGGCCTCGATTCCCCGTCAGACTCTGAGTCCCGACCCGTCTCCGCCTTCGCCGCGGCATCCGCCCCCGTTTCCGACTCCGTTTCGGGGCAGTCCGCCGCTCAAGCCGCGCTCTCCCCCGCCACCGTGCTCGCCACCGACCAGCGCACCACCGCGCAGCTGCGCGCCGACATCTTCGCCGACCTGCTGCTGGCCGCCGCCCCGGAAGCCGACCCCACCCGCACCGACGACGGCCCCGGCACCCTCGGCACCATCCGCGCCCGCGTCCAGATCGTCGTGCCCGCCCTCACCATCCTCGACCCCACCCGAGAAAACCACGACCCCGCCGAACTCATCGGCCACGGACCCATCGACGCCCACACCGCCCGCACCCTCGCCGAAACCACCCCCACCCCCTGGGACCGCGTCCTCACCCACCCCCTCACCGGGGCAGTCCTGCACACCGACACCTACCACCGCACCACCGCCATCGACCGCCACCTCCGCGCCCGCGACCGCCACTGCCGCTGGCCCGGCTGCACCATCCCCGCCATCCGCTGCGAAGTCGACCACACCCACGACCACGCCAAAGGCGGCCCCACCACCATCACCAACCTCGCCCACCTCTGCCAACGCCACCACACCCACAAACAATTCACCCGCTGGCAGGTCACCCAACTCCCCGGCGGCATCCTCACATGGACCTCCCCCACCGGCCGCACCTACACCGACGAACCCCTCCCCTACTCCCCCGCCGTCCGCTTCACCCCCGACGACCCACCCCCACCCGACCCCGACGACAACAGCACACCCCCACCCTTCTGACACCCGCACAGCCCTGCACCCACGCCACCCGCGCGCTCCTCCCTCCCCGCGCGCCTCGCAGACGCGCCCGCATCGAACACACGCCCCCGCCTCGAGCAGGCGCACCCGCGCCCGCTCCGATCCACACCCAACCTTCTGACGCGTGCCGCCCCGCACCCGCGCCCGGCAGGCGCGCCTCCGCTGAGCAGCGGCGCCCGCGGCCTCGCACTCGCCTCGCCATCACACACGCCAACGCCCGCCCGCATTCGTGCCCGGCAGGCGCGGCAGCGCTGGTCAGCGGCGCCCTCGCGCTCGCCTCGCCATTGCCCTCGCGCCCCCGCACCCGCCGCGTCCCCCGCACCCGCACCCGCACCCGCACCCGCACCCGCACCCGCACCCGCACCCGCGCGCACCGTACGCTCGACGCATGCCTCTCGCCCTCGTCACCGGCGCCGCACGCGCGAACAGCATCGCGGCCGCGATCGTTCCGCGCCTCCGTGACGAGGGGTGGGATGTCGTCACGAGCGAGCTCGACTCCGGCGACTACCCGCTCGACCTGGCCGATCCGGCGGCACCGACGGAGCTGATCGAGCGCATCGCCCGCGAGCGGGGCACCCTGCACGCACTGGTGCTGAGCCACGCCCACGACGTCGAGAGCGGCATCCTCGACACCACCGCCGAGAGCTTCGACACCCACGTCGCCGTGAACGCCCGGGCGACGCTGCTGCTCATCGCCGCGTTCGCGCGGCAGGCGGATGAGACGGGCGGTGCCATCGTCGCCTTCACCAGCGACCACACCACCGGCAACCTGCCGTACGGCGCGTCGAAGGGCGCGCTCGATCGCATCGTCATCTCAGCGGCTCGAGAGCTCGGGCCTCGCGGCATCTCCGCGAACGTCGTCAACCCCGGTCCCATCGACACCGGCTGGATGGACGACGAGACCCGCGACGCCCTGACGGCCCATCATGCGCTCGGCCGCATGGGAACCCCGCGCGACATCGCCGGGATCGCGGCCTTCCTGCTCTCCACCGAAGGGCGCTGGATCAGCGGTCAGCTGCTGCACACCGACGGCGGGTTCTCGGCGCGGTTCTGAGGCTCGCGCCCGCTCCCGCGCGGGCGGCGGTGGCCACGTCGCTCCGTTTCGGGGCGCAGCCGCCCCGGCACCAGCACGTCCGACCCCTTCGGCATCCCTCACGTTCCGGCGCACGCGATCGGGGCCGCGGCCTTCGTGCTAGCGTCGCCCGCAGTGACACGGGGTGCCCGCCAGGGCTGAGAACACACCCGTCGAACCTGATCTAGTTCGTACTAGCGAAGGGATGTCGCGAATGGTCGTTCGCACGTCGTCGTCTCCGTCCACCCCCGCAGAGGCCCTCGAAGCCGTGCGCCGAGCCGCGCCGCTCACGCAGTGCATCACGAATGCGGTGGTGACGAACTTCACCGCCAACGCACTCCTGGCTCTCGGCGCGGCTCCCGCGATGTGCGACATCCCCGGCGAGGCCGGGATGTTCGCCGGGATCGCCGGCGGCGTGCTGGTGAACCTCGGCACCCCGACTGCCGAGCAGCGCGACGCGGCGCGCGAGGCCGTCGTCGCCGGCACTCCCTGGGTGCTGGATCCGGTCGCCGTCGGAGCCCTGCCCGTGCGCACGGCGTTGGCGCACGAGCTGCTCGCGTCGCGACCGGCGGTCATCCGCGGCAACGCCTCCGAGATCCTCGCCCTCGCGGGAACAGGGGCGGGCGGCCGCGGAGTCGACGCGACCGACTCCCCCGACGACGCGCGTGACGCGGCCGTCGCCCTCGCCGGGCGCACCGGCGCGACGGTCGCGGTGTCGGGAGAGATCGACCTGATCGTGGATGCCGATCGCGAGGCGCGGATCGTCGGGGGCAGCGCCCTGCTCACCCAGGTCACGGGAGGGGGATGCGCCCTCGGCGCGGCGATGGCCGCGTTCGCCGCCGTCACCGCGCCGTTCGAGGCCGCCGTCGCTGCGAGCACCGTATGGGCGGCGGCGTCGGAGCGCGCGGCCCTCTCGTCACGGGGGCCCGGCTCGTTCGCGGTGGCATTCCTCGACGAACTCGCGGCCCTCCGCCCCGACGATCTCGAGGCACGCGCGGGAGGCGATCGATGATGCCCGACCTGTCGCTGCACCTCGTCACCGACCACCGCGTGCCTTTCGCCCGTCTGCGCGACATCGTCGATGCCGCGGTCTCTGCGGGCGTGACGGTCGTGCAGTTGCGCGACAAGATCGCGCCGGGCGGCGAGCTCTTCGCCCGCACCCTCGACCTCGCCGACGTCATCGCCGGACGCTGCGCCTTCGTCGTCGACGACCGCCTCGATGTGGTGCTCGCCGCACGCTCGCGCGGTGCGCGAGTCGACGGTGTCCACCTCGGCCAAAGCGACCTGCCCGTCGACGCCGCGCGAACCCTCCTGGGTCCCGACGCCCTCATCGGCTGGACCGCCAACACCACCGCTCACCTCTCGGCGGCACATGCCCTGCCCGCGCGGACAGTCGACTACCTCGGCGTCGGCGTGATCCGCGCCACGCAGACCAAGCCCGACCATCCGACTCCGCTCGGCATCGAGGGATTCGCCGAGATCGCGGCATCCACCCCTCTTCCCTGCGTCGCGATCGGCGGCATCGGCGAGGGCGACGTCGCGGCGCTGCGCGGGGCCGGAGCGGCGGGTGTGGCCGTCGTATCGGCCGTGTGCGCGGCAGACGACCCGGGATCGGTCGTCCGCGCCCTGCGCGCCGCATGGACGGCCGGCGCATGAGCGTGCGCGTGCTGAGCATCGCCGGCACAGACCCGACCGGCGGCGCCGGCGTGCAGGCCGATCTCAAGTCGATCGCTGCGTTCGGCGGATACGGCATGGCCGTGGTCACCGCTCTGGTCGCCCAGAACACCTGCGGCGTGCGGGCGGTGCACGTTCCTCCGACGGAGTTCCTCGAAGCGCAATTGCGAGCGGTGAGCGACGACGTCGACATCGACGCCGTGAAGATCGGCATGCTCGGCTCGGCTCCGATCGTCGCGGTCGTCGACGCCTGGCTCGCGCAGGTCCGACCGCCCCTCGTCGTTCTCGACCCCGTGATGGTGGCCACCAGCGGCGACCGCCTGCTCGACACCGACGCCGAAGACGCCGTTCGGTCGCTCTGCCGTCGGGCCGACCTCGTCACCCCGAACCTCGCCGAGCTGGCCGTACTCGTCCGCGCGCCTCGCGCCACGACGTGGGACGCGGCCGTCGCTCAGGCCCGATTGTTGGCCGCGAGCGCGCAGACACGCGTCCTGCTGAAGGGAGGCCATCTCGAGGGGGCCGACAGTCCGGACGCCATCGTCGACGCGACCGGCGTGCACGAGGTCGCAGGGGTCCGCGTGGCCACCCGCCACACGCACGGCACCGGGTGCTCACTGTCGTCGGCGATGGCCACTCTCGCCGCGTCCGGCCTATCGTGGCCCGACGCGTTGACCCGCGCGAAGCGCTGGCTCACGGGTGCGCTCGAGAACGCCGAGCACCTGCACGTCGGACGCGGCAACGGCCCCATCGACCATCTGCACGAGCTGCGTCCGCACATCGACCTCGAGGTGTCGTTCAGCGCCGAGCGGTGGCGGGCGACGGCAGATGTGCGCACCGCTGTCGACGCGTGCGGATTCGTGCGCGGCTTGGCATCCGGATCACTCGACCGAGACGCCTTCGCCTGGTACCTGGGTCAGGACCTGCTGTACCTGCGCGAGTACTCCCGCGTGCTGGCCCGGGCGGCGGCCCTCGCTCCCACCGTCGACGAACAACGTTTCTGGGCGACCGCGTCGGTGTCCTGCCTCGACGAGGAGGCGGCACTGCATCAGGCGCACGTCGATCCGCGGGGACTGTCGCCCGCGGCGTCGACCCTCGCGTACACCGATCACCTGCATACGGCTTCGACCACGGGCTCCTACGCCGTGCTGGTCGCCGCGATCCTGCCGTGCTTCGTGCTGTACACCGACATCGGGGCGCGCTGGCGCGGCACTTTCGACGACGGTCACGCCTACGCCGATTGGCTCACGGCCTACGGCGACGAGGAGTTCGCCGCTTCATCGGCGCGGGCGTCCCTGCTCGTGGATGCCGCAGCGCGTCGTGCCTCGCCGGCCGAGCGCGCCGCGATGGCCATCGCCTACGATCGCTCGATGGCGCTCGAAAGGGACTTCTTCGGGGCCCCGCTCTCGCGCGGGAGCTGACGGAGTCGGCATCCGCCCCCTCCCGCGCCGAGCGCGGTACTCAGCCGCTCTTGCGTCGGAACTCGCGCTTGGTGACGGCTGCGTGCGTGCCCTGCACGGCCGAGTGGCCGTCGAGGTGCGCCTGACCCGACTGCTGGGCGCCGTTCTTCTTCGCGAGCGCCTCTTTGAACTTTCGCTTCATCTCGTCGGATGCCGAGGCACCCGAGGTCTCGTCGGTACTCATGACCCCACCCTAGGCATGCCCGCGGTGTCGGCGCACCGCCGGGGGCCGGGTCGCGACGCTCAGACGTGCCGTACGCGCTGCTGCAGCCGGGTGCGGATGTCGAACAGCTCCGTGCCGCCGACCTCGCGCGCTCCGGCGATGCCGCGGCGCAACAGGGTCGTCAGGGCGCTGCGGGTGACGAGGGCGACGGGCGTGCCGCGCACCTTGCCGAGGTCGGTGACGGCGTCGAGCACGTCGTCGTCGGGCAGCACGATCATCGCCCCGCTGAACCGCACGCCGGCCGACCGGGCGATCACGCGTGCGCGAGAGACGAGTTGGGTCACGGGCGAGCCGAACACGTTCGGACCGGTGATCTCGCCGCGACGCACGCCGACCGGGCCGCCGAAGTCCTCGCTGAGCATGGCGTACAGGCCGCTCGGACCGAGCACGAGGTGGTCGAGCTTCTGCTCGGGATCGCGCCCGTCACGATCGGCGAACACGTCGTGCCAGACGGTGTAGCCCATGCCGAGCTCCGAGACGAGGCGCGCGGTCTCTTCCTCGGCGAGCGCATCGGCCAGGATGTGCCGGATCTCGGGGGGAGCCGAGCGCACGAGCGCAGGATCGTACGGATCGGCGATGTCGACCCCGCGGCCCACCCATTCGCGGATCAGGTCGAGGTAGCGCTCTCGTCGCCAGCCACCGGGCTGACCGTGCGAACGCGCGCGCGGCCGGGTGTCGGCGGGGCGTGAGGGGGCGGATGCCGAGGAGCCGGCGCCCCATTCGGTCGGACCCGACCCTGAGCTCGATCCGCGACCCCGGTCGTACGCATCGCGCGCCTCGGGGGTTCCGATGAGCTCCCAGGCGCGCTGCACCTGCACGAAGAGGGCGGCGTCTCCCCCGGTGTCGGGGTGGGTCTCGCGCAGACGCACCCGGTAGGCGCGGCGCAGTCCGTCGTCGTCAACGTCGGCGGCCACGCGGAGCACCTCGTATGCCGAAAGCGACATGGGGCTGTCGAACACTGGCGTCATCCGTCCTGCCGCACGGGCGCGGCATCCTTCAGGCTATCCCGCCGAGTCTGAGGGAGCCCCGACCGCCCGCCGAGAAGATGGAGTGCGCGCCCCATCGCGCCGCCGGGCGCGCCGTCGCCTCCGCGGCCGTCGCGCGTACGCCGCCGCGTCGCGGCTCGACAGGGCGAGCAGCACGAGGATGTCGAGGCTGAGCGTGAGCAGGGTCGTGCGCACGGTGATGTCCTGCCCGAACTCCCACCAACCGATGAACGACCCGATGATCGACAGCGTCGAGATGACCATGACGACGACGCGTGCGACGTTGCCCCCGGCGAGCACGAACGACCCGAAGACCACCTGCACCAGCGCGACGATGCCGAGCACGCCGAGGAACACCGCGGGCGTCGTATCGAAGTCGGCGAGGGTGAGGGGGCTCGAGCCGTCGGACGCGTCTCCGGATGCCGCGGCCACCGCCTGCAGCCACGGCGGCAGTTCGAACGCGACGCCGAGCGCCCACAGCATGCCTGCAGCGGCGCGCAGGAACACCAGCACCGCCCCGGCGACGGTGGCCGCGGGCCGGTGCATGTCGGGAGCGCCCGTGACGGCCGGGGCGAGGGGCTCGAACGCGGCGCGCTTGTGCGGGGCCCGCCGGGCGCTCACGTGCGCGCCTCCGCCGATCCGACGCCGACCGCCGAGACGTCGACGATCGGCAGATCCCCGTCGGTCGTGATGCTGTCGCCTCCACCGTTGCGCGAGTGATAGCCGGTCGAGAAGTCGCGGATCACGTCCACCGCCACCCCCGGCACCGCGCGGACGGTGCCGACGATGTGGTCGCGCTCGATGTCGGTGTCGGCGTCGATGCGGTGCGTCACCTGCAGGGTGAACAACGACAGACCGACCGCACGGTCGAAGGTGCCGGCCGCGAGCCAGTCGACCCGGCGCCCGCCCGGCAGCAGCCACCCGTCGGGGCACTTCCACAGCCGGACGTGGTGTCGCTGGGCCGGCGACCCGGCGACCTCCTGCTGGTAGGCGAGATCCTGCATCCGCCCGAACAGGAACAACGGGCTCACCGGAGCCCGCGGGTAACTGCGCCGGCGAAGCGTCGACGTGATGATGCGCCACGACGAGCGCAGGCTGACGGGGTCGGCGGGGATCCACCCGGCGGCGGCCATCACCGCCTCGATCGCCTCCCGCTCGCCCTGGAACGCGAGGTTGACGGGATCACCGAGCAGCCCGTCGGAGGTGCGCGTGCGCCCCATGAAGTAGTCGGGCACGTACACCGCGGTCAGGATGCGGTGAAGCCGCGGCAGCACGAGATACGCCAGCAGCACCCAGAAGGCGACCACCATCGCGATCCCCGCCCAGCCGAGCGAGAACGACGCGGTGAAGCTCAGGTAGGCGAGCCAGATGGCGGCGAGGCCGGCGAAGACGAAGAAGAACCCGTCGAGGGCCCGACCGAACGACCAGCGTCGCCGCGCGGTCATGACCGCCCCGGCCTCACCACAGCTCCGGCTCCGGCTGATACGCGAACGCCGCGGCGACGCGGTCGGCCGGAAGGTCGTCGTGCCGCGCAGGCGACCACGACGGCGAGCGGTCCTTGTCGACCACCTGCGCGCGGATGCCCTCGACGAGATCGGACTGCGTGAACGCGAACCACAGCACGAGGCCGTACTCCTGCGCGAGCGCCGCGCGCAGCGACGGCAGGGTGCGCGCCCGGCGCACCGCCTCGAGCGTGACGGCGAGGGCCGTGGGAGCCGAGGCCGCCAACAGGTCGGCCGTCTCGTGCGCCTCGGTCTCGGGGCGGGCGCGCAGCCGCTCGACGATGCCGGCGACGTCGTCGGCGGCGAAGGCGTCGTCGATCCACTCGCGGGCGGTCTCGAAGCGCGACGGCTCGGGCGTCTCGTCGAACAGCAGCACCAGTTCGGTGGGGCTCGAGGGGTCGGCGCGGTTCTCGAGCGCCTCGTAGAGCGCCTCGAGGTGCGCGGTCGGCACCATGTGGTCGGCGAAGCCGGCGTAGAGGGCGTCGGAGGCGTCCATCGTCCCCCCGGTGAGGGCGAGATACTCGCCGAGTCGGCCGGGAGCCCGGGCCAGCAACCACGATCCGCCCACGTCGGGGGTGAACCCGATGCGCGTCTCGGGCATGGCCAGTCGTGAACGCTCGGTCACGATGCGGATCGCCGCGTGACCGGCGAGACCGATGCCCCCGCCCATGCAGACGCCGTCGGCGATGGCGACCACGGGCTTGGCAGAGGTGGCGATGCGGTGGTCGAGCGCGTACTCCTCGCGGAAGAACGCGTGCACCTCGTCGACCCGGCCGCCCACGACCATCTCGTGCAGCGCCCGCACGTCGCCGCCGGCGCAGAAGCCCCGGTCACCGGCCCCATCGAGCAGGATCACGTCGACGTCGGTGTCGCGCTCCCAGCGGTCCAGCGTCACGTTCAGCGCGCGGATCATGTCGAGATCGAGGGCATTGATCGCGCGCGGCCGGTTGAGCGTGAGGTGACCGAGGCCGCCACGACCCCCCACGAGGACGCTGTCGTCGTCGGTTCGCTGTGCGTGCACGATGCCACGTTACACAGACCGATCTCGGGGGTCCGGGCCCGCGATGACGGTTTTTCCGCCTCCGATCGGGGAAGATGGTCTGAACACCCGCGGAATGAAAGGTGCCGTATGCCCGACGGACAGGTCCTGGAGCTCGCCGGGCTCACCAAACGGTTCGGCGCGGTCTCGGCGGTCGACGACCTCACCGCGCGCATCGAGCCCGGCCAGGTCACGGGATTCCTCGGCCCCAACGGCGCGGGCAAGACCACCTCGCTGCGCATGCTGCTCGGTCTCGTGCGCCCGACCTCGGGCACCGCGACCATCGGCGGCAAGCGCTACGTCGACCTCGAGAACCCCTTGCAGAGCGTGGGCGCGGCCCTCGAGGCCTCGAGCTTCCACCCCGGCCGTTCCGCCGCCAAGCACCTCACCGCCTACGCGCAGGCCGCCAGGCTCCCCCGCGCCCGCGTCGACGAGGTGCTGGGCCTGGTCGGACTCGCCGACGTCGCCGGGCGCCGCGTCGGCGGTTTCTCGCTCGGCATGCGCCAGCGCCTCGGGCTGGCGACCGCCCTCCTGGGCGACCCGGGCGTGCTCGTGCTCGACGAACCCTCGAACGGACTCGACCCCGAGGGCATCCGGTGGATGCGCTCGCTGCTGCGCCACCTCGCCGAAGAGGGGCGCACGGTGCTGATCTCGTCGCACCTGCTCGCCGAGGTGCAGCAGACCGTCGACGCGCTGCTGATCATCTCGCGCGGCCGCCTGGTCTTCCAGGGCGGCATCGAAGACCTCGCCGACCCCGACGAGTTCTCGACCGTCGTCGACTCGACCGACCGGCCCGCCCTCTCGCGCGTGCTCGACGAGCAGGGCATCGAGTACCAGCTGCTGCGCAACGGCTTCACCATCCGCCACCACGACCCCATCGGGATCGGCGCGTTGGCGGCGGCGAACGGCGTCGCCCTGTCGAACCTGCAGAGCAAGGGGGCGAGCCTCGAAGACATCTTCCTCGAGCTGGTCAGCGGGGTGCGCGTGCACGCGAGCGCAGGCGCACCGCCCTCGGCGGACGAGGTTCCGGATGCCGAGACCCCGAACGACCCGTCGGCCGTCACGGAGCCGCCCGCCGCACAGCCCGTGGTCGCCGAGTCCGCGGCATCCGCCCCCTCGGACGGAAGCGACGACGCCGACGACCCCCGCCCCTCCACCGCCCTGGTCGCCGTGATGGCCCCGCCGCGCGCGGCGACCCGCGCGGCAACCCGCGTGGCATCCGCACCCGCCGCCGAGAGCCCCCGCCGCTCGTACGCGGTCGCCTCGACCGGCGTGATCGACATCGTCCCGCGACCCGACGCTCCGACGCACGAGAACGAGGAGAGGCAGCGATGACGCTCCTGGCATCCACCCGCTCCGAGTACACGAAGCAGTTCTCCACCGCCGGATGGTGGGTGCTCGCGATCGTGCTCGTCGCGTACGTGGCCTTCACGGCGGGCGTGCTCGCCTTCGTCTTCGGCGGCGTCGCGTCGGGACAGCTCGGTGGCGCGACCGGTCCGGCCCTCGCCGCGGCGGCCGTCCCGCGCCTCGTCTACAGCTCGGCGACCGCCGTGGGCTACGTCTTCCCCCTCCTCGTCGGCACGCTCATGGTGACCACCGAGTTCCGTCACAAGACGCTCACCCCCACGTTCCTGGCCACCCCGAGGCGCGGCGTCGTGCTCGGGGGCAAGTTCGCCGTGGGCATCGTCGTGGGCCTGCTCTACGGCATCCTGGGCGTCATCGCCTCGGTCGGCGCCGGCGCCGTCGTGCTGGGGATCTTCGGCATCGACACGCAGCTCGGCTCGTCCGACACCTGGGTGCTCGTGGGCCGCATGATCCTGGCGTTCATACTCTGGGCCCTCGTGGGCATCGGAGTGGGCACGGTCGTACGCAACCAGGTCGCCGCCATCGTGATCGTGCTGGCCGTGACGCTGTTCATCGAGCCGATCGTCCGCACCGTCGGCGGTGTCGTCGAAGGATTCGGCGACGTGGTCAAGTGGTTCCCGAGCGCGGCGAGCGACGCCCTGGTCGGCGAGACGATCTTCGCCACGGTGTCGGCCGCCGGAACCGCGACGCTCGAGTGGTGGGTCGGCGGGCTCGCCCTGCTCGGCTACGCCGTGCTGTTCCTCGTGATCGGGCTCTTCACCACCTGGCGCCGCGACATCGACTGAGCCGCGCAGGCTCGCGCCGGTCGAACGCCCGGCCGCGCCGCGCACCCGCATTTGGCAGGCCCGCCGGGGTCGGCGACAATCGATCGTGCTCGATGGACCGGTGATCGCCGAGTGGCTCCCCGTTTCGGTCGGAGCCCTCGTGCTGCTGCTGGTCGCCGCCGGCGTCGCCGGCTGGGTCGACGCGGTCGTCGGCGGGGGCGGGCTGATCCAGCTCCCCGCACTGGTGATCGCGGTGCCCAAAGACGTTGCGACACCCTTCATCCTCGGCACGAACAAGCTGTCGTCGTTCTTCGGCACGCTCTCGGCGAGCTGGGTGTACCTGCGCAAGATCAAGGTGCAGCTGGTGCTGCTCGCGCCCCTCGTGATCGGCGCCTTCGCCGGATCGACGGTGGGCGCGGCCCTCTCGCGCTACGTCCCGCGCGAGGTGCTGACACCGATCGTGCTCGTCGCCGTCGTCGCCGTGGGCCTCTACACGCTGTTCAAGCCGAAGATGGGCCTGCACCACGAACCGCGCCACACGGCGGCGCGCGCCATCGCCTGGCGCGCCGCGGCGATCGGACTCGCGGTCGGGTTCTACGACGGCATCCTGGGCCCCGGCACCGGGTCGTTCTTCGTCATCCTCATCGTCGGCGTGCTCGGCTACGGCTTCCTGCAGGCGAGCGTCAACGCCAAGATCGCCAACCTCACCACGAACCTCGCCGCCCTGGCGGTGTACGGGGTGCACGGCGAGGTCATCCTCGTGCTGGGCCTCGCGATGGCCGTGCTCAACGTCACCGGTGGCTTCATCGGCGCCCACATGGCCACGCGTCGCGGCAGCGGCTTCGTGCGCATCGTGTTCCTGGTGACGCTGTCGCTGCTCATCGTCAAGCTCGCGTGGGACACGATCGCGCAGTTCACGTCGTAGCGCGCCGAGACCGCGCAATCACCGAGTCCCCGCGGGGCGAACTCCGGCGCGGGATCAGGCGACGATGTCGGCGACGTCTTCGGGCTCGGATGCCACGTCGAGACGCAGCGCCTTCAGCAGCGCCACGCCGTGCTTGGTGGTGAGCACCAGGCGCTCGAACTCGTCGTGACCGACGAGGTCGACGACGACGCTGGGCTTGCGCCCGCGGATGATGACGAAGTCATTGCCCCCGGCCGACTTCCACGTGCCCGCCCCCACGGCGACCGGCAGGTTGATCCCGGGGTTCGGCACGCCGCGGATCCACGTCCACGCGTCGTCGGTCAACTGCACGCGGTCGATGCTCTCGCGGGGCACGACGATGTTGCTCTTGCGGAAGGAGAGCGCTCGCTCGGTCGCCGACAGCACGACCTCGAGCTGCGTCGAATCGAGCAGCAGGGTCACCATGCATCCATCCTGCCAGCGGTGAGCGCGCCCTATCGGCGTGGCACCTCACAGGAGCACAACGATCACCCGCCCGCACCCCGCGACCCCGATGTCGGAGGTGCGGGATAGCCTTGACCAATGAGCACGGGCAGCGTTGCGCCGCGAGTCGCACCGGCCCGAGGCGCGTCGATCGACGATCTTCTGGCGGCGATCTCCACGGGGTATCGCCCCGATGTCGACGAGACCGAGGCGCTCCTTCACGCCCCGCTCCCCGCGCTCTTCCGCGTGGCCTCGGCACTGCGAGACGAGGGGCTCGAGAACGCCGGTCGTCCCCGCGTCATCACCTACTCGCGCAAGGTGTTCGTGCCGCTCACGACCCTCTGCCGCGACCGCTGCCACTACTGCGTCTTCGTCGACACCCCCGGCCAGCTCAACCTGCTGCGCAAGCCCGCCTACATGAGCCCCGAGCAGGTGCTCACCGTCGTGCGCCAGGGCCAGGCGATGGGCTGCAAAGAGGCGCTGCTGACCCTCGGCGACCGTCCCGAAGAACGCTGGCCCGAGGCCCGCGCGTGGCTCGACGAGCACGGTTTCGCTTCGACCATCGACTACGTCGCGCACATCGCCCGACTCATCACCGCCGAGACCGGCATGCTCGTGCACGCCAACCCCGGCGTGATGCACCCCGACGAGCTCGCCGCCCTGCGGCCCGTCTCCCCGTCGATGGGCATGATGCTCGAGACCACCTCGCGCCGCCTGTACGAAGAGCCCGGCCAGGTGCACTTCGGCTCGCCCGACAAAGACCCCGCACTGCGACTGAAGGTCATCGACGACGCCGGGGCCGCCGGCATCCCGTTCACCACGGGCATCCTCGTGGGCATCGGCGAGACGGTGCGCGACCGTGCCGAGTCGCTGGTCGCCCTGCGCGAGAGCGACGACCGGCACGGGCATGTGCAAGAGGTCATCGTGCAGAACTTCCGCGCGAAGCCCCGCACCGCCATGCAGGGGGCTCCGGATGCCGACATGCACGACTACCTGGCGGCCGTCGCCGTCGCGCGACTCGTGTTCGGCGCCCACATGCGCATCCAGGTGCCGCCGAACCTCTCCGACCCGCGCGAGCTCGGGCTGCTGATCGAAGCGGGGATCGACGACTGGGGCGGCGTCTCACCCCTGACCGCCGACCACGTCAACCCCGAGCGCCCGTGGCCGCAGATCGACGACCTCGCCGCCCAGACCGCAGCGCGCGGATACGTCCTCCACGAGCGCCTGACCGCGCACCCCGAGTACGTGGGCGACGCCGAGAACTGGATCGACCCGGCCCTGCACGTTCCGCTCCGCGCCCTGGCGGATGCCACGGGACTCGCGGCCGATGTGAAGCCCGCGGCCGCGCCGGCTGCAGCGGGGGCGCCGGGCGCGAGCGTCGTCGACCCCGGCGTGAAGCGCCTGGCCGAGCGGGCGGCATCCGCCCCTCTCGACCTCGGCGACGACGACTGGGCCCGACTGCTTCGCGCCACCGGCGCCGAGCTCGACGAGCTCACCGCTGCCGCGGACGACGCGCGCCGGTACACCGTCGGTGAGCCCATCACCCTCGTGCAGAACCGCAACCTCACCTCGACCGGGTTCCGTCGCGCGGGCCGCACCGGCACGGGAGAGTTCGACCTCGATGACGCCGCCGAGATCGCACGGGACGCCGCCGCCCTGGGTGCGACCGAGATCTGCATCCAGGGTGCGCTCCGACCCGACGAAGACCCCTCGGGCTACCTCGACCTCGTGCGGGCGGTGAAGCGCGGGGCTCCCGGCATCCACGTGCACGCGTACCGACCGCTCGACGTGCGCGACCTCGCCGATCGCGGCGGGCTCGGGCTCGACGGCACGCTCGCGGCGATGCGCGAGGCCGGCGTCGACACCGTCCCCGGCACGGGCGTGAAGATCCTCAGCGAGCGCGTACGCGCCCTCGTCGCCCCGGGCGACCTCGAGATCGAGCGCTGGGTCGAGGGCATCACCGCCGCGCACCGCGCCGGTTTCCGCTCGACCTCGGTGCTGTTCTACGGGCACGTCGAGACCGCCGAGGAGCGCATCGCGCACCTGCGACGCCTGCGCGAGATCCAGGCCGAGACCCACGGCTTCGCGGAGTTCGTGCCGATCCCCCTGCCCGGCGGAGACGTCGCGCTCGTCGAGGGCCGCAGTCCGATCGACGAGCATCGCGCGATGGTCGCCGTGTCGCGCCTCGCGCTGTCGGGGAGCATCTCCCACGTGCAGATCCCGTGGACCCGCGTCGGCCGCGAGGCCGCGGCCGTGCTGCTGCGCTCCGGCGGCGACGACCTCGGCGGCAGCCTGTCCGACGGTCGGGTGCTGCCCGACACCGGCATCGAGCAGGGCCTCGAGCTGCCGGTCACGGCAGCCGAGCGCATCGCGCGGAGCCTCATGCGTCCCTTCCGCCTGCGGACCACCGACTACCAGGTCGCCCCCCGACCAGGTGACGGGCATCCCGCATGAGGACCATCGACACGGTCGTGGTCGGGGCCGGGTTCGCGGGCCTCGCGATGGCCGGCGCCCTGCGACGAGCGGGCCGCGACGACGTGATCGTGCTCGAGCGTGCGACCGACGTCGGCGGCACCTGGCGCGACAACACCTACCCCGGCGTAGCGTGCGACGTCCCCGCGCACCTGTACAGCCTCGCCGCGCATCCGAACGCGGGCTGGTCGCGCACCTTCGCTCCCGGCGGCGAGATCCAGGCCTACCTGCGCGACGTCGCCGCCCGCGAAGGGCTGGGCGCCAAGCTGCGACTGCGCACACCGATGCTCGGCGCCGCGTGGGACGCCGAGACGTCGGTCTGGCGCATCGACACCGGCAGCGAGGAGCTTCTCGCCCGCTCGCTCGTGCTCGCGTGCGGGCGCCTCACCGAGCCGTTCGTCCCCACGATCCCCGGTCTCGAGTCGTTCGCGGGGCCGCTGTTCCACTCCGCGCGGTACGACCACGACGTCGACCTCACCGGCAAGAGGGTCGCGGTCGTCGGCACCGGGGCGAGCGCCGTGCAGCTCGTGCCCGAACTCGCACGCCGCGCCGCGCACGTCACGCTCTTCCAGCGCACCCCCGCGTGGATCGTCCCCCGCGGCGGCGGCGACATCCCCCTCGCCGAGCGCGAACGCCTCGCCGACAACCCGGGCGCCCTGGCACGCCTGCGGGCTGAGCTCTACGCCGAGGGCGAGCAGCGTTTCGCCTCGCGGTCGGGTGACCCCGTGGCATCCGCCGCCGCTCGCGACGCCGCCCTCGCACACCTGCACGCGCAGGTCGCCGACCCCGCGCTGCGCGCCGCGCTCACCCCCGACTACGCCTTCGGCTGCAAGCGCGTGCTGCTCTCCGACGCGTTCTACCCGGCGGTAGCGTCGGAGGCCGTGGCCCTCGAACCCACCGCGCTCGCCTCCGTCGACGGCTCGACGCTGACCGCCGCGAGCGGCGAACGGTACGAGGCCGACGTGCTCGTGCTCGCGACGGGATTCGCCTCGGCCGAGCAGCCGTACGCCGACCTCGTGCGCGGCGACGACGAGACCCTCGCCGAACACTGGTCGGCGGGTATGACCTCGTTCGGCTCCACCGTCGTCTCCGGCTTCCCCAACCTCTTCGTGCTCAACGGCCCCAATGCCAGCCTCGGCCACAACTCCGCCGTGCTCATGGCCGAAGAGCAGGCCGCCTACGTGGTGCGCGCCCTCGCCGAACGCGACCGCCGCCCCGAGCGGGTGCTGCGCGTGCGGCCCGAGGCTGAAGCGGCCTACACCGCGGAGATCGATGCCGCCGCGGCATCCACCCCCTGGATGACCGGCGGATGCCGCAACTGGTACGTCGATGCCCGCTCGGGCCGGCTCACGCTGCTGTGGCCGGGCACCGTCCAGTCGTTCCGCGAGCGCCTCACCGGCGCCGACGGGTCGGAGTTCGAACCCGCGCACACCCCCGTGCGCGGCTGACCACCTCGCGCACGCCCGTGCGCGCGTCACGCAGAAGGAGACTCATGAGCGTTCCCCTGAGATTCGGCTACAAGGCCTCGAGCGAACAGTTCGGGCCCAACGAACTGCTCGAGTTCGGCGTGCTGGCCGAGGAGGTCGGCTTCGACTCGGTCTTCCTCTCCGACCACCTGCAGCCGTGGATGCACGACGGCGGTCACGCCCCCAACGCCCTCCCCTGGCTCGGCGCCCTGGGTGCGCGCACCGAGCGCGTCATCATCGGCACGAGCGTGCTCACCCCGACCTTCCGCTACCACCCCGGCGTCATCGCGCAGGTGTTCGCGACCCTCGGCGTGATGTACCCCGGCCGCGTCGTGCTGGGCGTCGGCACCGGCGAGGCGCTCAACGAGGTGACCCTGGGTCTCGAGTGGCCCGAGCCGCCCGAGCGCTTCCAGCGCCTCAAAGAGGCCATCACGATCATCAACGAGCTGTGGGCCGGCGAGCGCGTCACCTACGAGGGCACGTACTACTCGGTCAAGGACGCCACGATCTACGACCGCCCCGAGCAGAAGGTGCCGATCTACATCGGCGCCTCGGGCCCGGCGGCCACGCGTCTGGCCGGCCGCATCGCCGAGGGCTACATCACCACGAGCGGCAAAGACCCCGAGCTCTACACCGAGAAGCTGCTGCCCGCCCTCGACGACGGCCTGTCGAAGGCCGGCCGGTCGCGCGACGACGTCGACACCCTCATGGAGGTGAAGGTGTCGTACCACCCCGACCACGACACCGCGATGGAGAAGACCCGCTTCTGGGCCCCCCTGGCGCTCACCGCCGAAGAGAAGATGAGCGTGCACGACCCGATCGAGATGCAGCGCCTCGCGAACGAGCTGCCGATCGAGCGCGCGGCGTCGCGCTTCATCGTCTCGACCGACCCCGACGAGCACGTCGAGCGCATCGCGCAGTACGTCGACCTCGGCTTCCGCCACCTCGTGTTCCACGACCCCGGGCACGACCAGAAGGAGTTCCTGCACATGTACGGCGAGGAGATCCTGCCCCGCCTGCGCAAGCGGTTCGCCTGAGGCGCCGGGGTGGCGAGGGGGCTGCACGTTTCGCGGCACCCCGCCACCCCCGCACGGGAATGTCGCATGCCCGGCACACAATGGAGGCGATGAGCATTCCTGACACCTCCGGCTGGACGATCGTCGTGCCGGTCAAGCCCGCCGCGGTCGGCAAGACCCGACTCACCGACGTCGGCACCGACCGCGAGGCCCTCGCGCGCGCCATCGCGCTCGACACCATCGCCGCCGCGTCCGCCGCCGATCTGGTGTCGCGCGTCATCGTCGTGACCGACGACGAGGGCGTCCGCTCCGAGTTCCGTCGCTCGCGCACCATCGAGGTCGTGCCCGAGGGCGACACCCGTGGCCTCGACGCCGCCATCGCCCTCGGCGCCGAGGCGGCAGGAGTCGGCGTCCCGCGCGCGGCCCTGCTCGGCGACGTCCCCGCCCTGCGCCCCGCCGATCTCGACGCCGCGCTCGAGCTCGCGGCATCCGTCGAACGGGGTCTGGTCCCGGATGCCGAGGGCACGGGCTCCACGCTCGTCACCGCTCGCGCCGGGGCGGTGTGGGTCTCGGCCTTCGGGCCCGATTCCGCCGCGCGCCACCGCCTGCTCGGCTGCACCGACCTCGCCGTGGAGCGCGACTCGACACTGCACCGCGACGTCGACACGGCGGCCCAACTGTCCGAGGCCGTGGCGCTGGGCGTGGGTCCGCGGACGTCGGCGGTGCTGGCGGCTGCTGCGGCCTGAGCCGGCCGGAGCCTCAGGCCCCCAGCGCCGCCTCTGCGATCGCGGCCGAGGTCGCCTCGTCGCGCATCCACAGCGGGGCGACGAGGGCGCGGATCCCCGCGGCCTCCACCTCGGGTGCCGCTGACGCGTCCTCCTCGGCGAGCAACCACGCATCGAGCACGCCGTCCGCCGACCGCGCGCCGTAGTGCCGGGCGACGGCCGCGGCGGAGGTCTCGACCCCGATCGCGGTCAGGCACACGTCGGCCATGCCGCGCACGACCCGCCCGCCGATGATCGGCGAGACGCCGACCACTTTCGCCGACGTCTGCCGCACGGCATCCCGGATCCCGGGAACCGCCAGGATCGGACCGATCGACACGACGGGGTTCGACGGTGCGATCAGGACGACGTCGGCCGCCGCGATGGCCTCGGCGACGCCAGGGGCGGGCACGGCATCCGCGATACCGGGGTTCTCGAAGGCGCGGGGCGTAAGCTTCGCGCGGTGGCGCGTCCACCACTCCTGGAAGTGCAGGCGCCCGCCGTCGTCGAGCAGCACGTGGGTGTCGACCTCGCTGTCGGTCATGGGGAGCATCCGGATGCCGAGCGGCCACCGCTGCGCCATGCGCGCGAGCACCTCGGTCGGGGTGAGTCCGTCGCGCAGCCAGCCCGTGCGCGCGAGGTGCGTTCCGAGGTCGAGGTCGCCGAGCGTGAACCACGGCCAGCCCGCGCCCCACGCCTGCAGTTCTTCGTTGACGCGCTCCGTGTCGCCCTCTCGGCCCCAGCCGCGCTCGGTGTCGTTGACTCCGGCGAGGGCGTAGGTGATCGAGTCGACGTCGGGCTGGAGCCGCACGCCGGAGAGCCAGAGGTCGTCGCCCGTGTTGACGACGACGGTGGCCTCGGGGGCGTTCAGCCGGCGGAGGGCGGCGCGGACGCCGAGGGTGAACTTCGACCCCCCGACTCCACCGGCGAGGACGACGACACGAGGCTGCGAGAGAAGCATTGGTTCAGTCTTCCACCCAATGTGGAGTGCGCGCCGTCGGCGAGACACGTCACCCCGGCGTCCCCAGCACGAACGGCGCGAACATGAGAGTTCTCACATCTGGAATTGCTGCGGGCCTTGCTCGACAACACGAGGCAACGACACTCGAGATGTACCTTGCTGACAATGGCATCGCCATGCCGAAGTGGGGCGAGCCGGGCGCGGAGGAGGCTTGGGGCGAGATCTCTCGCAGGTACGCAGATGCAGCAAGCGGCGAGGTGCACGTCGTCCTAGGCTCGAGTATGCGCCCAGGCAACATCTGGGAAACTCGTGAACTCGGCGCGCTTCAGTCCAATCCCGACGTGACCCGGATCGTAGCCATCGATCCCAGTACCGGCGCAACGCGCACGATCTTCGAGAGGTAATCATGACGACCCTGGACGACGCGCTGGTTGCGTACATCTGGAAGCCCGGATCCTCGATCCCGGGCAAGCATCCTGGGGCCATTGCCGACTCGGCGGCGAGAGTCGAAGTGGAAGCAGTCATTGCCGAGTTGGACGCTATCCGTCCTGACGCCGATGCAGCGGATCTCATGCCGTGGGCAGACAGGAAGGCCCGCGAGATTGCAGCCGCTCATCCGGATATCGGTGACTCCGGCACCCGCGCGCTGCGGGACCTCCTCAGTTGGACGTGGCGCTAGAGCAGGGGAACCCGCAGCGGACTGACACGCTGCCGGAACGGGCCATCGCTCGCCGATTAGCGGGTCCGCCGTGTCTGACAGCAGTCGAGAACGGAGCATGCTGCGCTCGTGCGGCAAACTCGGGGACCTCCTGAGTGAGTTGCGGGCTCTGATGAATGAGGGAGCTGGGCTTCTCCGGACTGTGCCGCGCCGCTCTCCCGGGTCGAGAGCGCGGACGGGGATCCCGAACAGTTTCCGGATGACTTCCTCGACGACGTCGAGCCTCCAAGCCCTGGTGATCGCGCATGAGTGACACGGCACAAGCGGCGCTCCGGTTTTTGCAGGCGCTCGAGCGTCTCCCGAAGTACACGGGGATCGTTTTTCACGGACTCCCGTCGATTCCGAGACTCGCACCGGCGCGCTGGACTCGGGGTGTCACCGCGACAAGGAGAGATCCGCGGATCGCAACGGAGAATTTCTCGACACCGGCTATCGCTGCCATCGTCACCCGCACCGGACGCGACATCGAACCGTTTTCGACCCACCCCTCCGAACAGGAGATCGTCCTCCCGCCTGAGGTCGTCCTCCTCGAGGTGGCCCGAGCTTCACTCCCTGACGGTCGTCCCGTGGTGATCATCGAGCAACTCGCCGAGCAGGATCCGTCCGCGTCGCTGCCCCCGACGCTGAATGCGCTTGTCGAGCAGGTGCAACTGACGCTTCAGAGTGCGCTGGAGTCCCCGGATTCGCCGATCACCACGCGCGGGAAATTCGTCGAGCCCTTCTTTTTCCTCGACGAAGGCTGAGGAGAAGCGCGCTTCGCGACTGGACGTGGCGCTGACTCAGGCGCGGCCACGCAGCGGCCGCCACGTCGCGCGACGCCGACGCGGGGCCATCGACGTCGGCCACCACGCCGCGAGTCGCGACAACAGCGACGAGAGGGCGGACGGTGCGGGAGGTGCGGGAAGCATGGTTCCAGCCTCGCCGCACGGCATCCGTCGCACATCATCGCAACGGACGAAACGTTTCCTCCTCGAGGATGATCCCGGCTACTGCGCGAGCAGCGTCGGGTCCAGCGCCTCCGCGGCCGCCTTCGCCGCGACCGGCAGCGCCTCGAGCACGCGGTCGAGAGCGACCTCGTCGTGGGCGGCGGTGAGGAACCAGGCCTCGAACACGCTCGGGGGCAGCGAGACCCCGGCATTCAGCATCGCGTGGAAGAACGGGGCGTACCGGTACGACTGCTGCGTGAGGGCCGTGGCGTAGTCGAGGGGCACCTCGGGCAGGAACGCCACGCCGAACAGCGAGCCCGCGCGCGGGACGGCGTGGACCACGCCCTCGGCCGTCAGCGCAGCGTCCAGCGCATCGGCGACCTGCGTGGCCGCGGCGTCGACCGCGGCGTAGACCTCGGGAGTGGCGAGGCGCAGGGTCGCGAGGCCCGCGGCCACCGACAGCGGGTTCCCTGACAGCGTGCCCGCCTGGTACACGGGGCCGAGGGGCGCGAGGTGGTCCATGATCTCGGCGCGACCGGCGAGCGCCGCCAGCGGCATGCCGCCGCCGATGACCTTGCCGTACGTGAGGATGTCGGGCAGGTAGCGCTCACCCTGCGACGCCTGCAGACCCCAGAAACCGGCGGGGTGCACGCGGAATCCGGTGAGCACCTCGTCCATGATCAACAGGGATCCGTGGCTGTGCGCGATGTCGGCGAGGGCGGCGTTGAAGCCGGGGAGCGGCGGGACGACACCCATGTTGGCCGAGGCGGCCTCGACGATGATCGCGGCGATGTTCTCGCCGTGCACCTCGAACACCTCCCGCACCGCGTCGAGGTCGTTGTACGGCAGCACGAGCGTCTGCGCGGCGATCGGCGCGGGAACGCCCGCCGACCCGGGCAGCGCGAGGGTCGCGACCCCCGATCCGGCGGCGGCCAGCAGGCCGTCGGAGTGGCCGTGGTAGTGCCCGGCGAACTTGATCAGCAGGTCGCGACCGGTCACACCGCGCGCCAGACGGATCGCCGTCATCGTCGCCTCGGTGCCCGTGGACACCAGTCGCACCTTCTCGATCGGCTTCAGGTCTCCGACCTGCACGCGCTGCGCGACGAGGTCGGCCAGCTCGACCTCGGCCCCTGTCGGAGCACCGAAGGACAGACCTCGGGATGCCGCGGACTGCACCGCCCCGACCACCTCGGGGTGCGCGTGGCCGAGCAGGGCCGGACCCCACGAGGCGACGAGGTCGACGTACTCGCGACCCGCGGCATCCGTGATCCGAGGGCCGGACGCCGACTGCACGAACCGCGGCGTGCCGCCCACGGAGCCGTACGCGCGCACGGGCGAGTTCACGCCGCCCGGGATGACGTCCTTGGCGCGAGCGAACCACTGGTCGTTGAGATCGGTCATGGCATCCATTCTTCCGGGCGCCCCTGCGTGAGGGGTCGAAAAGTGTCGCTTCGACGCCGGCCAGGCGACGAGAAGGGACCCCTCACGCGTGAGAGGAGACAGCTCAGAGCTCGGCGCGGAGCCAGCGGGCGGCCTCGACGGCCCAGTACGTCAGGATCGCGTCGGCACCGGCGCGACGGATGCCGAGCAGGCTCTCCATGATCGCGCCCTGGCGGTCGATCCAGCCGTGGGCCGCCGCGGCCTCGACCATCGCGTACTCGCCCGACACCTGGTACGCCCACACGGGCACGTCGACCGAGGCCTTCACATCGGCGAGTACGTCGAGGTACGGCAGCGCCGGCTTGACCATGACGACGTCGGCGCCTTCTTCGACGTCGAGCAGCGCTTCGTGCACGCCCTCGCGACCGTTGCCGGGGTCGAGCTGGTACGAGCGGCGATCGCCCTTCAGCTGCGAGTCGACGGCCTCGCGGAACGGGCCGTAGAACGCCCCCGCGTACTTCGCCGAGTAGGCGAGGATCAACGTGTCGGTGAAGCCCTCGGCGTCGAGCGCCTCGCGCACCGCGCCGACCTGGCCGTCCATCATCCCCGACAGCCCCAGCATCGCCGAGCCCGCACGCGCCTGCGCGAGACCCATGGCGGTGTAGCGCTCGAGGGTCGCGTCGTTGTCGACGGCCCCGTCGTCACGGAGGACGCCGCAGTGCCCGTGATCGGTGAACTCGTCGAGACACAGGTCGGTCTGCACGACCACCGCATCGCCGACCTCCGCCACCACGGCCTGGGTGGCGCGGTTCAGGATGCCGTTCGGGTCGTCGGCGCCGGAACCCACCGCGTCGCGCACCTCGGGCACACCGAAGAGCATCACCCCGCCGATGCGCTGCTCGGCGGCCTCGGCGACGGCGCGGCGGAGGGAGTCCATCGAGTGCTGCACGATGCCGGGCATCGAACCGATCGGGCTCGGCTCGGTGATGCCCTCGCGCACGAACATCGGCAGCACGAGCTGCGAGGGCACGAGGTGGGTCTCGCGCGCGAGACGACGGACGGCGGGGGTGCGGCGCAGGCGCCGCGGGCGGTGCTCGGGGAAGCTCATGAGGTCGATTCGTCGGAGTGCAGGGGGAAGCGGGCGACGGCTTCGATGAGGGAGTCGACGGTCTGGGTCTCGGCCACCACGTCGACGCTCAGACCGGCGCGCTTGGCGTCTTTGGCGGTGCGAGGGCCGATGGCGGCGATGACGGTGGATGCCGGGATCTCGGGGAACTGGTCGACGACCTGCTCCGCGACCGAGCCACTGGTGACGAGGATGGCGTTGATGCGACCCGAGGTGACGTCGGCCGCGATCTTCTCGGTCACGGGCACGCCCACCGTGCGGTAGGCCACGACGCTGCGCACGTTGTGACCGGCCTCGATGAGCAGGCGCGTGAGCACGGGCTTGGCGATCTCGCTGCGGAGGGTCAGCACGTTGCGCGGCTCGGTCTCGATCGCGATCATCTGCTCGGCCATGCCCTGAGCGGAGTTGTCACGCTCGGGCACGAGGTCGACGTGGTAGCCGACGGCCTGCATCGCCGCGGCCGTGGTCTCGCCCACGACGGCGACCTTGGTCTGCGCGGGGATCACGGCCTTGTAGGCGTAGAGCACGTCGACGGTGGTGGCACTGGTGAGCGTCAGCCAGTCGAACGCGCCGTCGGCGAGGTCGGCGAGCGCCTGGTCGAGGGTGGCCTGGTCGTTCGTCGGCGCGAAGTTGATCAGCGGAGCGATGACCGGAACGGCTCCGAGCTGGCGCAGGCTGGCGGCGACACCGTCGCCCCAGGGGCCTCCGCGCGGCACGAGCACGCGTCGACCGGACAGAGGTTTGGGCACGCCGCCCGTCGAGGGGTTCGGCGTGTTCCAGTGGCCTTCATTCATGTGGTCGACTCTCGTGGTACCAGGTCGGCCGCCCCACGTTCGAGCAACCGACGCGCGGCTTCTCGGCCCGCTCGCGCCGCTCGCGCGATCGTTCCCCCGTCGTCGGCAGCATCCGCTCCATTGCCACTGCCCGTTTCCCCACCATACCCCGGCGAGAGACGCACGGTTCGGTCGATGCCGATCCGTTGCGTTCCATCGAGCGCGTAGACCACGGCCCGCAGACGCAGATCACCCTCGGTGAGCGAGGCGTGCGTGCCGACGGGGGCGCTGCACCCGGCGTCGAGGGCCGAGAGCACCGTGCGTTCCGCGGTGATCGCGACCCGGGTGTCCTCGTCGTCGAGCTGCGCGAGGGCCGCGAGGATCTCGGGGTCGACGTCGGCGCGCGTCTCGACGGCCAGCGATCCCTGCCCGGGAGCCGTCGGCCACTCCGACAGGCCCAGAGCCTCGGCCTCGAGACCGCCGAGGTCTCCCCCGAGCCGCGACAAGCCGGCGGCGGCGAGGATCACGGCATCCAGTTCGCCGTCTCGCACGCGCGCGAGGCGCGAGTCGACGTTGCCGCGGATGTCGCGGATGTCGAGGCGCGGGTTGTGCCGCAGGGCCTGCGCGATGCGGCGGGGCGAACCCGTGCCCACCCGCGCGCCCGGGGCGAGAGAGCCCAGGGGAACACCGTCGCGCGTCACGACGACGTCGCGAGCGTCTTCACGCACCGGGGTCGCGGCGATCACCAGGCCGTCGGGCTGCTGCGTCGGCAGGTCTTTCAGCGAGTGCACGAGGAAATCGCATCGATCGGCGGCGAGCGCCTCGCGCAGACCGTTGGCGAAGACGCCGCGTCCGCCCAGCTGCGAGAGCGACGCGCGGTTGACGTCGCCCTCCGACACGATCGGGACCAGTTCGACGGGGCGACCGGATGCCGCGGCCACGGCGTCGGCGACCATCTGCGACTGCGCCATCGCCAGGGTGCTGCGGCGGGTGCCGAGGCGCAGAGGTGCGCTCACTGGAGGATCTCGGGGATCTCGTCGAGGGAGACCAGACGGCCCGTGTAGAACGGCACCTCCTCGCGCACGTGACGTCGGGCCTCGGTGTAGCGGAGGTCGCGCATCATGTCGACGAGGTCGGTGAGCACGTCGGCCTCCATCGGCAGGAGCCACTCGTAGTCGCCGAGGGCGAACGAGGCCACCGTGTTGGCGATGACGCCCTTGTAGGCGGAGCCCTTCTTGCCGTGCTCGATGAGCATCTCGCGGCGCTCCGCCTCGGGCAGCAGGTACCACTCGTAGCTGCGCACGAAGGGATAGAGGCACAGCCACTGCTGCGCCTCGATGCCGCGGAGGAAGCCGGGCACGTGCGAGCGGTTGAACTCGGCGTCGCGGTGCACGCCCATCGCATTCCACGTGGGCAGGAGGTTCTTCAGCAGCTCGGTGCGGCGCAGGCGGCGCAGATCGCGCTGCAGCGCCTGGGGGTCTTCGCCGTGCAGCCAGACCATGAGGTCGGCGTCGGCGCGCAGGCCGCTGACGTCGTAGAAGCCGCGGACGGTGACGCCGTCGGCCTCGATGAGCGAGACCAGGTCGGCCAGCTCGGTCGCCTCGGAGGCGACGACGGGGTTCTCGGGGTCGCGGCGGAACACGGCCCAGAGCGTGTAGACGGAAGAGGAGCTGTCATCGGACATGCTCCTAGTCTCGTCTCGTCGGGGCGGGGGTCCAAACCCGTTGACTCGGCGGTGAAGCACCGCAGGACTCCCCGCGCGAACGCCGAAGCGGCCCGGTCCGAGAGGACACGGGCCGCTTCGAGACGGATCAGCGCGTGTAGGCGCGCACGAGGCCCCAGACGGCGAGGCCCACGAGGGCCGCTGCGCCGGCGACGGCCGCGATGGCCACCTCGGGGTTCTGCTGCGCCTTGGTGCGGATCTCCTGCACCTTGCGTTCGACGGCTTCGCTCGCGCGACGCGGGGCGTTGGCCTTCACTTCGATCGCTGCCAAGGCCGCGCGGAGTTCGGCGCGGGCCGACTTCACGGGGTCGGTGATGCCCAGCGGGACCGCGGTGCGGGGAACGGGGACGGGGCGATCAATACTCATCGCGGGCCTCCTTCACGATGCGGACGTCTTCGGAGATGGCCGTGCCGGGGTTCTCGCGATTCGCGAGCTTCTTGAACCGCAGGTACCCGAGCAGAGCGAGGATCGCCGTGATCACGATCATCACCGCGAACACGACGAGCGCCGACAACCACACCGGCCACCACGAGGAGAGCCCGGCGATGACGAAGGCGAAGAACACCGGGATGGCCCAGAAGACCACGATGAGGGCGCCCACGAACCAGCCGGCGCCGATCCCGGCATCTTTCGCCGTGCGCTGCGCCCAGGCCTTGGCACCGTTGATCTCGGCGACGACGAGGTTGCGCACGAGCTCGGGGATGTCCCCGATCAGCGTGAACAGGCTGTCGTCGGAACGATCGCGGAATCCGCGGGGAGTGGTCATGCGGTCAGCTCCCGGATGCGCCGGAACCACCCTGAGCGGCCTTGGCGCGCGTGGTGGCGGACTTCTCGGCGCGCTTGGCGTCGTCGACGGAGTCTTCGACCACGTCGGCGACCTCGTGGGCCGACTGCTTCGCGGCGCGACCGGCGCGCTCGGCGCGCTCCTGCACGGTGCCCGAGCCGCTGGCGGCACCGGTGACCGACTTCGCGCCCTTCCACACCACGCCGGGGACGGACTTCAGGGCCGAGACGCCGAACGCCTTGACCTTCTCCACCTGTCCCTGCACGACGGGCTGGTCCCAGACCTTGCCGGCCTGCGTCTTGATCTGCTCATACCGCTGGCGGCCGGCGCGTGCTCCGAGCACGTAGCCCGCCACGAGTCCGACGACGAGTGCTGCTTTGCCCCTCATGGGGTCTCCTCACGCTCGATCGAGTGCTGGTCGACTCTCACAGTAGTCACGTATGCCGCATCCGGCATCCGCCCTTGACAGCACGACGCCCATGCACGAGGGCGAGGGCGCTCAGCTGCGCCAGAGAGCGGCGCTGCGCACGCGGTCGGCCTCGTCGCGCGCGTCGGGGATGACCTGCGCCAGCCCCGTGCCCGACACCCACGCACCCGTGACCCCGAGGCCGTCCACGGCGCGGACCGCGGCGCGCGCGGCCGACGTCGCGGCGGCGCGCCCGATCGTGGCCGCGGGTTGCGACTGCACGTACCGCACCCGGTGGGAGTCGATCAGGGCGGATGCCGGCAGCTCCACCCCCAGCATGGCTGCGGCCTCGGTGCGCGCCAGGTCGGCGGCGGCGTCGTCGTCGAGCGCGGCCGTGGCGGGCTCCTCGCCCTGCGCGCCGAACGAGACGCGCACGACGTGCACGCCGGGCTCGGCCGCGTCGCGCACCCAGTCCCACTTGGCGCTGGAGTGCGTCATCGCCTTCGCGACGTGACTGCCCGGCACCGTGAGCACTCCGGTTCCGCGCGGAGCGGCGTCGAGCACCGGAGCGTTCACCACCAGAGTCACCACCTCGACGACGGGAGCGATCGGGTCGCCGAGCTCGAGGCCCTTCACGACGGGGGCGAGCAGTTCGCGGGCCGGCCCCTCGGGGAGGGCGACGAGCACCGCGCGTGCGGCGAGCGGCTTCTCGTCGACCGAGGTGACGACCGCCCAGCCGTCGCTCGTGCGCTCGAGCTTCTCGGCGGCCACACCGCGGCGCAGCTCGACCCCGGCCTCATCGAGCACCTCGACGAGCCGGTCGACCAGGCGCGACATGCCCCCGACGATCCCCTGCACGGCGCCGCCCGGCGCGGGGGCCTTGCCCGCACCCGTCGCGACGGGCACGTCGGATGCCGGAGCGTCGGCCGGGCGCGTGGCGGGGCGGCTCGCGCGGAGCTCGGCCACCGCACCGGTGAGCGACCCGACGCGCGTGAGCGCGGCGTTGAGGCCGGGAGCGGCGAGATCGACGTCGATATCGTCGGGCCGCGCGGAGTAGACCCCGCTGGTGACCGGCGCGACGAGACGGTCGAGCACTCGCGAGCCCAGGCGCGAGCCCACGAGCTTGCCGAGGCTGTGCGTGTGGCCGATCGTGAGCGGCGGACGCAGGCGATCGAGATAGGCGCGCCACGCCCCCGGCCAGCCGATCACGCGTCGCACGTCGGGGGCGAAGGGATTGTCCGGGATGCCGAGAACCCCGCCCTTCGGGAGGGGCGCCGCCCCGACCCCGGGCACGCCCGCGACCCACGCACCGGCCGGATTCGGCGAGACGACCTCGCCCGCGAGACCGAGCTCGTCGAGGAGCTCGCGCACGATTCCGCCGCGCGTCGCAAAGCTCTCGGCACCGACGTCGAGCGTCATTCCGCCGACCTCGGCCGAGCGGACGACGCCGCCGAGCACGTCGGTCGCCTCGAGCACCGTCACGCGCAGCCCGACCTTCGCGCACTCCCGCGCGGCGACGAGGCCCGAGACGCCCCCGCCGATCACGACGACGTGCGTGTCGTGGGCCTGGCGCACGAGCCGGTCGAGGGACTCGCTCACGCGTCTTCTCCGTGGGCCCGGGCGACGATGCGCGTCAGCACCGTGGGGTCGGTGTCGGGCGGGACGCCGTGACCGAGGTTGAGCACGTGGGCACGGGCCGCGCGTCCGCGCGCGAGCACGTCGTCGACGTGGGCGGCCAGCACGGGCCACGGCGCCCCCAGGAGCGCGGGGTCGATGTTGCCCTGCAGCGTCACGTCGGGGCCGACGATCGCGGCCGCCTCGTCGAGCGGCATCCGCCAGTCCACGCCGACGGCGTCGGCCAGGCCGCCCAGGCGCATGTCGTCGAGGAACGCGCCCGTGCCGACGCCGAAGTGGATGCGCGGCACCTCGATGCCCTCGAGCGCTTCGGTGGAGTGCGGCGCGATGAACTCGCGGAAGGTCGCGGTCGAGAGGGATCCCGCCCACGAGTCGAACAGCTGCACGGCCTGAGCGCCGCCCTCGATCTGCGCGTCGAGGAACGCCCGCGACGCCTTCGCGAGCCACCCCGCGAGACGGTGCCACGATTGCGGATCGGCGTGCATCATGCCGCGGGCGCGCAGGTGCTCCTTCGAGGGACCGCCCTCGACGAGGTACGCGGCCAACGTGAACGGAGCGCCGGCGAAGCCGATGAGCGGCACCTGGTCGCTCAGCTCGGCCGTCACCCGGCGGGCGGCCTCGCGGATCGGGTCGGCCGCGGCGGCGACCTCGGCCGGATCGATCGAGGTGACGCGCTCGACGTCGGCGGCGGTGCGCACGGGATCGGCGAACACCGGACCGCGCCCCGGCTCGATGACCACGTCGACCCCGGCCAGTCGCAACGGCACCACGATGTCGCTGAAGAAGATCGCGGCATCCACGTCATGTCGACGGATGGGCTGCAGCGTGATCTCGGCGGCGAGGTCGGGCGTCAGGCACGCGTCGAGCATGCGCGTGCCCACCCGCAGCTCGCGGTACTCGGGAAGGGAGCGACCCGCCTGGCGCATGAACCACACGGGCTGGCGCTCGGGACGGTCGCCGCGGAGGGCACGGAGAAGGGGCGCGTCGGGTGTGGCCATGGCATCCATCCTCCCATCCGACCCCTGAGCGCGAGGGGGATGCCTTGACGTCGAGAGGCCACCCGGAATACCCCGAGGAGGCCGGGCGTAGAATATCCACGTGTTGTTGTGCGTCAGCGCGAGTCACAAGACCGCGCCCTTCGAGCTCCTCGAGCGGCTCAGCGTACCCAGCACCCCCGTCGCCCCCTTGATCGCCGCGCACGACGACCTCGTGCAGGGTGCCGTCGTCGTCGCGACCTGCAACCGTTTCGAGGCCTACGTCGACATGGACGAGCCCGTCACCGCGGCCGTCGCCCTCGGCATCGACGCCACCCTGAGCGCGATCGAAGCCGCCACCGGCGTGCCCGCGAGCGAGCTCGAGGGGTCGTACACCGTGCTCGGCGGCGACGACGTGGCCGAGCACCTGTTCTCGGTGGCATCCGGTCTCGAATCCGTCGTCGTCGGCGAGGGCGAGATCGCCGGTCAGGTGCGCCGCGCACTCACCGAGTCGCGTCAGCTCGGCACCACCTCCGCCGAACTCGAGCGCCTGTTCCAGCGCGCCTCCGAGGCGCAGCGCGGCGTGAAGAACCACACCGCGATCGGTCGCGCCGGTCGCTCGCTCGTGCGCCTGGGCCTCGAGCTCGCCGACAGCCGCATCGCCGACTGGTCGACCCTGCGCGTGCTGCTCGTGGGCACCGGTGCCTACGCCGCCGCCACCGTCGCCGCCCTGCGCGACCAGGGAGCCGAAGACATCTCGGTGCACTCCCCCTCGGGTCGCGCCGCGAAGTTCGCCGCCAAGCACGGGCTGCGCGCGATCTCGGCCGAGACCTTCCCCTCGGCCGTCGCGCACGCCGACCTGGTCATCACCTGCACCACGAGCGAGCACCACGTCGTCAGCGCCGCGACCTTCGCCGCCGGACGCGGGGCCTACGAGACCGCCGTCGACGACAGCACCGGCGTATGCCCCGTCGACCACACCGCGCGTCGCCTCGTGATCGACCTGGGCCTGCCCCGCAACGTCGACCCCGACGTGGCCACGGTGCCCGGTGTCGACCTGCTCGACCTCGAGACCATCCGCCTGCACGCCCCGCTCGAAGAGCTCCAGGCCACGGATGCCGCGCGCGACCTCGTGCGCGACGCCGCCCGTCGCTTCACCTCGGTCGGCGAGCGCAAGAACATCACCCCCGCCGTCGTCGCCCTGCGCGCCCACGTGTTCGGGGTGCTCGACACCGAGGTCGCCCGCGTGCGCGCCCGCGGCGACGAGAACGGCCAGACCGAGCAGGCCCTGCGCCACCTCGTCGGCGTGCTGCTGCACACCCCGACCACACGGGCGCACCAGCTCGCCGAGACCGGCCGCGCCGACGAGTACATCGACGCACTGTCGGCCCTGTTCGGCATCGAGGTGGCCGAGCCCGCCGCTCCCGCGCGCGGGGAGATCGCCGACGCGGGCTGACTCCCCCTCGGGCAGGATGGATGCCGTGAGCACTCCGGCATCCGAGGTCTACGTCGTCGCGGGCGAACCCCGCCGGGGCAACGCGCTGCGCTGGATCGCCACCCTCGCCCTCGGCCTTCTGCACATCGACGACGACGCGCCCTCGGTGACCGAGACGGTCATCCGCCGCGTCGACGGCTCGCTCGTGAAGCGGCTGAAGCCGGGGAGCGTCGCGCACTTCGAGGTGCAGATCAGCGAGGCGACCGAGGATCTGCTCGAGATGGATGCCGTGCCCTTCGCCCGCAAGTGGATCGCGGAACCCGCCTGAGCGCACAACCGGGGGCGCGGGTGCCGGGTCACGGAGCGCGAGGTCGCGGAGACCGCGAGACTGCATCTCGCTGACATCTCCGGCGCAGGATGACGCCCCCTTCGTCAGCGAGTTGCAGTCTCGGCGATTTCGGGCACAGTCGACTCCCGCCGAGCGCGCCGTAGAGCGCGCGAGCGCCCCGCGCGCTCGGGTGCGCGGGAGAATGAACGCATGAGCCTGCGCATCACCGACGACCCGGCCGCCGACGAGCTACTGTCGACCAATCCGCTCGCGCTGGTGATCGGCATGCTGCTCGACCAGCAGGTCGCGATGGAGACGGCGTTCGCGGGCCCGCTGAAGATCCAGGAGCGCACGGGGTCGGTCGACGCAGGTGCGATCGCTCATCAGGATCCCGACGAGTTCGCCGCTGCGTTCTCGCAGTCGCCCGCCGTGCACCGCTATCCCGGGTCGATGGCGGGACGGGTGCAGGCGCTGTGCGCGGCGATCGAGCAGGACTGGGGCGGCGACGCCGAGAACCTCTGGACGCGCGACGACCCCGACGGCAAGACCGTGCTGAAGCGCCTGAAGGCCCTGCCGGGCTTCGGCGAGCAGAAGGCGAAGATCTTCCTCGCCCTGCTCGGCAAGCAGCGCGGCTTCGACGGCGCCGGGTGGCGCGAGGCCTCCGCACCCTACGGCGAGGACGGCTCGTTCCGCTCGGTGGCCGACATCGTGAGCCCGGAGTCACTGACGAAGGTGCGCGAGCACAAGCGCGCCGCGAAGGCCGCGGCGAAGCAAGAGAAGGGCTGACTCAGTCAGCGCGGGCGATGAAGCTTCAGTCGACCGATTCGGCTCGTTCCTCGGCGGCCCGCCCACTCACCGCAGCGACCGGATCGCCAGAGCCACCGCCTTGAGTTCGCGGATGCGCCGTTCGTAGGTGGCCGCCACGAAGATGAGCACGGCTCCGGCGATGCCGATCCAGACCCACAGCAGGCCGGACGCGCTCACGTAGAGAGCCGAGATCCACGGCCACAGCTGCGCGACGGCATGCACGATGAGCACGATGCCGGCGAGCAGCACCGGCGCTTGCCACCGAAGACGCGCCCCCGCCAACAGCACCACGAGGGCCACGACGCCGAGGGCGATTGCGCGCCACAGCGCGTTGTCGGCCGTGAAGTCGAACAGCAACGAGGGCACCAGAAGCAGAACGAGCCCGGGGCCGAGGGCCGGCCAGGTGCGCAGGGCCGGACGGCTTCGAAGCGAACGGATGCCGTGGACGACCAGGGCGATCGCGAGCGGAGCGGTGGCCGTTTCGACGGGGTCGGCGGCACCGATCGCGAACGCCGCGACGGCGAGGACCGCGGCCACGCCGAAGGTCGCCCAGAAGACGAGCGTCGCCGAGGAAGCGCGCCAGCACAGCCCGACGGCGAGCACGGCGGCGAGGGTGACGACCAGCCGCAGCGAACCCTCTCCGGTCGCCGAGAGCCGGAGGACGCAGAGCACGACCGCGACCGCCGGAGCCGCGATGATCAGGGCGGTCGGCACCGTGCGCGTGACATCGAGGCGACGCAGCACGACCAGCACCGCCACGCCCAACAGGGGCACGGTGGCGACGAGCATCCAGACGTCGAACAGAGGGGTCGTGAGCTCTCGCACGGAGCGCAGGGAGGCGGCGAGGGCGAGGGCGAGTGAACCGACCGCGGCGACGGGCACGACGAGCGGCGCGAGAGCGCCGCGCAGCCGCAGCGCCGCGCCGAGAACCGCGACCGCCGCGACGACCACGATGAGGGTGCGCACCAGCGACGAGTCCGCCAGCGCGGCCGAGGGTAGGAGCCCGACGGCGAGGCCCGCCGCTGCCAGCCCGACGAGCACGGGCGGGAGCGGGCGGGAGCGCGACAGCAGCGCGCCGGCGACCCACGCCAGGGCGAGGGGCACCGTCATCCACTCGATCGGCCGGACGTCGGCAGCGACGCCGACCAGGGCGACGAGGGCCGCTCCCCCCAGAGCCGCACCGGCGAGCGGAGCCCCCAGCACGGGGCGAGCGAGACGAAGGCAGACGACGCCGAGCGCACCCAGCAGCGCGACGGCACCGACGGCGCGGACGATCGCCCCCTCACCGGCCGCGACCAGCACGGTCTCACCGAGCGCGAAGACGATCACCGCCGTCACCGCTACGGCTCGCGCGAGCCTCGGCGCCCACGCCGACGCGCGGCGGGCGAGCCCCGCAGCGGCGGCCAGGATCGCCGCGGCCGTGACGAGCATGATGAGGTCGACGAGGCCGAGGTCCGGTCGAATCACGGCGTGCCCGATCTGCGAGACCGTGAGCAGCACGAGGGCGAGCGCCCCGGCGGCGCCGACCGCCACGGGGAGCTCGTCGGGAGTGCGCGGCAGCCGCAGCCAGGCTCCGAGCACCAGGACGGCGACCGAGACCAGGGCGATGACGACCGCGCGCGTCAGGTCGGCCGGGTCGGCGAGAGCCGTGGGCACGAGGGCCAGCGTGGCGCCCGACGCGGCGATGACCGCGGGGACGGCGGCCGAGCGCCCCTCGACGAGGCGCCGCGCGCGTTCGTGCCCCGCCGCGAGGGCGAGCAGTGCGAGGCCGACGGGGAGCGTGTAGAGCTCGACGGGTTCGGCGTCGGCCCAGAACAGGCGCGTCCACAGGGCGACGGCACCGAAGACGAGCGCGAGCCAGACGAGGTGCCGACGCGCTCCGCGCGAGGTGAAGAGGCCGTCGGCATCCGTCGCCCACAGCACGGCGGTCACGGCGGCCAGCAGCAGCGGGATCCAGCGGACGCCGTCGGAGGGGACGCCGACGATCGAGAGGAGCACCACGATCGCCGTGCCCGCGTCGAGGAAGACGCGCACCGGCCGATCGTCGCGGAGGGCCCGCAGGGCCACCGCCGCCGCGATCACGGCGATCGCCCCCAGAACGACCGCCCGCGCGAGGGGATCCGCGTCGACGAGTCGGAGCACGGCTCCGGCGGCCGTCGTGACGAGCAGCGGCACCAGCACGGCGGAAGCGGGGCGGGCAACGCGCCACGACCGATACGGCGGCGAGACCACCACCGCGCACGCCGCGGCCGCGACGGCGGCGGAGGCGAGCAGCCACACGTCGATCGCGCGGGCGGCGGGGACGATGCCGGCGAGATCGAGTCGCCAGTCGTCCGCCGCCGCCACGAATCGCGACACCAGGGCGAGGGCACCCGCCACGACGACGACCACGAGGGCCGTGAGCGCCCCCGCCTCGCGCTGGGCGGAGTCGAGACCGAGGCGGCGCGCGAGCGGGACCACCACGATGAGCAGAGCAAGGGTGGCCACGGCGAGGGCGAGCGTGAAGGGAGAGGCGCCGTCGATGACCACCCCGGTTCCGGAGCGCAGCGCCGTCGGTGCGAACAGCGCGCTGACCGCGGCGAACAGCACCACGGCGACGGTCGAGGGCACGCGCAGCGTCGGGTGCGCCCCCGCGACGGCGGCGAGCGCCCCCAGGGCGACGACCGTTGCGAGGGCCCAGGCGAGAGGCGACGAGAACGACAGCAGCCACCCCGTGCCGAGTGCCAGGGTGCCGACCACCGCCGCGAGGCCGATGTCACCGCGGCGACGGCGCAGCACGACGACGGCCGTGACCGCGATCGCGAGGTACCAGAGCACGACGAGGAGCAGCACGCGCAGCTGCGGTCCCGCGAGCAGGGCGACGGTCGCAGCCATGCCGAGCGCGAGGCCGCGACGTTCGACCCAGCCCCCGAAGATCCGCCAGACGAGGATCGTGAGGGCGACCAGCGCCACGAGGGCGATGACGGCGGCGGTGGACGTGGCATCCGGAGCATCGGCCTCGAGGGCGGATCGCCCGAAGATCGCGATGACCCACCGCAGCGGAGCACCGAACGACAGCAGCGCCCAGCCGAGGGGCACGAGAGCGGCCAGGCCCGCGGCGACGGCGGCCGACAGAGCGGCCGAGTGCAGGGTCGTGCGACCCACACCGACCGAGCTGCGCCGCGCAGCGACGTCGAGCACGAGCGCCACGGCGCCCGCGACGAGCACGGGCATGGTGGCCGCCAGCGTCGCATCGGCGGCGCGGGCGACGGTGCCGGCGATTCCCACGCCGAGGGCGAGCACGGCCGCGACCGCGGCCACCGGCGCGAGCCGCGCGGCCCCCTGCCGCGCGAACGACCACGCGTGCACGGCGAGGGCGAGGGCCAGGGCACCCGCGAGGATCACGGGGGTCGCGGTGTTCGCGGGGTCGACGAGCAGCGACATCGCGAGGGCGACGATCGCGCCGAGGGCAGCGATACCGCGCACGATCGCCGTCTCGACCGTCAGCGCGATGCGAGGGCGGGCGAGCCGAGGGGCGAAGGGGGCCGCGAGAGCCACGACCACCAGCACCAGTCCCCAGGCCCACCAACCGAACGCTGCGTCACGGGTGAGCAGGCCCGCGGCCAGCATCGCAGGACCGACGGCGAGCGCGAAGACCGCGGCCGACAGCGGGGCGCGCAGGCGCGACAGACGCGCCCACCCCACGAACGCGAGACCCGCGACCGTCGTGGTCGCACCCCAGTAGACGGCGGCGTCGACGTCGGCCGTCGCCCCCAGGTCGTTCGCGCGCACGGCCCACACGTCGAGGCCGACGAAGGCGATGCCGAGCAGCGCGATGCCCTCGGCGGTCGCGCCGAGTCCGCGCCGCCGCAGGATCGATGCCGTGGCGATCACGCCGGCCGTGACGAGCGCGATGACGATCGAGCGCAGCACGAGCCCGCCGTTGATCCACGCAACGGTCAGGAAGAACGCCGCGGCCACCGCGAGCAGGACGACGCCGACCGAGAGCAGGAGCACCTGCACGCCCGAGCGGCGGGGCCGGGCGGGGTCGGCTGCGGGCGGGGCGACGCCGGGCGGCGGCGCGACGGGCGGTACGGCGGCGGACGGCGGCACGGACCCGGATGCCGCGGCGGCGGGCGCGGCGACGACGGGTGACGCGGCATCGGGTGCGGCCTCGACAGCCGGCGCGGAGCCGGGCGCGGCCTCGACAGCCGGCGCGGCGGCCGTGACGACGGTCGGCGGCTCCCACACCGCGGTGGCTGCCGCGGCGGGGAGCACAGGGTGCAGCTCCCCCGGCGGCGCGGGCTCGGGCGCGGCCTCGGACGAAGGCCCCGCCCCGGGCGCAGGCCCGGCCCCTGGCACCCGCACGGCTGCCGGCGCGAGCGGAATCGAGGGAATCTGCGTTTCTTCGGCCCCGACATCTGCGGGAGCCTTCGCGACAGCGTCTCGGTGGATCCGCAACAGGGCGTCGGCCCGCTCGTCGACCAGCTCGACGATGCGGCGCGACAGGTCGAGCACGCGCGCGGTGCGCGCATCGGTCAGGTCGAGCTCGCAGCGCGGGCAGGGCGAGGTCGTGATGGGTGCGAAGCACGACGGGCAGCGCGAGGTGTCGACGAGCGCCCCCGGCTGCGTGGGCCAGGCGATGCCCGGCAGTGCTCCCCCGTGATCGACTTCCGTCATCGTGCCCCCTCGGCGTCGGTCGTCGCCCCAGGCTAGCGAAGACCGACGACCTGCCCGGGGGTTGTCCGCAGACCGCCATCCGCACCCACGCAAAGAGAAACCGGATGCCGCGACCTCGAGGTCACGGCATCCGGTACGTATTTCGCCGCGAAAGCGGCGGGAAACGGGCGATCAGGCTCCGCGCAGGCGCTCCGAGAGGTAGCCGTGCAGGGCGTCGAGGCCGATGCGCTCCTGACCCATGGTGTCGCGGTCGCGCACCGTCACGGCGTTGTCGTCGAGCGAGTCGAAGTCGACGGTGACGCAGTAGGGCGTGCCGATCTCGTCCTGGCGACGGTAGCGGCGGCCGATCGCGCCGGCGTCGTCGAAGTCGATGTTCCAGCCGGCCGCGCGCAGCGTGTCGGCGACCTCGCGGGCCAGCGGCGACAGGCGCTCGTTGCGCGAGAGCGGCAGCACGGCGACCTTGACGGGCGCGAGGCGCGGGTCGAGCTTGAGCACCGTGCGGGTGTCGGTGCCGCCCTTGGCGTTGGGCACCTCTTCTTCGCGGTACGCGTCGACGAGGAAGGCCATCATCGCGCGCGTCAGACCGAACGAGGGCTCGATGACGTAGGGCGTGTACTTCTCGCCCGAGGCCTGGTCGAAGAAGGTGAGCGACTGGCCCGACGCCTCGGAGTGGCTCTTCAGGTCGTAGTCGGTGCGGTTGGCGACACCCATGAGCTCGCCCCACTCCTTGCCCGGGAAGCCGAAGCGGTACTCGACGTCGATCGTGCCGGCGGAGTAGTGCGCGCGGTCGTCTTCGGGCACGTCGAAACGCTTCATGTTCTCGGGGTCGATGCCGAGCTCGATGAACCAGTTCCAGCACGCCTCGACCCAGTGCTCGAACCACTCGTTCGCCTCGGCCGGCGGGGTGAAGTACTCGATCTCCATCTGCTCGAACTCGCGCGTACGGAAGATGAAGTTTCCGGGGGTGATCTCGTTGCGGAAGGCCTTTCCGACCTGGCCGACGCCGAACGGGGGCTTGCGACGCGACGCCGTGAGCACGTTCGAGAAGTTCACGAAGATGCCCTGCGCGGTCTCGGGGCGCAGGAAGTACAGGCCCGATTCGTCGTCGACGACGCCGAGGTAGGTCTTCACCAGGCCCGAGAACGACTTGGGCTCGGTGTACTGGCCCTTGGTGCCGCAGTTGGGGCAAGGCACGTCGGCGAGGCCGTTCTCGGCCTTGCGTCCCTTGCGGGCCTCGAAGTCCTCGATGAGGGTGTCGGCGCGGAAGCGCTTGTGGCAGTGCAGGCACTCCACGAGCGGGTCGGTGAAGGTCGCGACGTGACCCGAGGCCTCCCACACCCGCTTGGGGAGGATGATGCTCGAGTCGAGGCCGACCATGTCGCCACGGCCGCGCACGAAGGTCTGCCACCACTGCCGGCGGATGTTCTCTTTGAGCTCGGTGCCGAGGGGGCCGTAGTCCCATGCGGAGCGCGAACCGCCGTAGATCTCACCGGCCTGGAAGACGAATCCGCGATGGCGGGCGAGGGCGATGACCTTATCGAGGCGGGACTGTTCGGCCACGGTGGCTCCAATGGTCGGAAAAGGTGTGGGGATCGAGCGCGAGAGCGCAGACACCAGTTTATCGAAGCGGCCCGTCCCCGCCTGGTCGCCCGCCGGGCGTCACCGCGTGATCCGCTCGCGGCGCACGGTGAACGCCTCCAGCGCGGCCTCGTCGATCTCGACACCGAGCCCCGCACCGGTCGGCACGCGCACGTGTCCGTCGTCGATCACCGCGGGCTCGGTCACGATGTCGCGGGTGTAGAAGCGGGCGGATGCCGAGATGTCGCCCGGCAGCGTGAATCCGGGCAGGGCCGCGAGGGCGGCGTTGGCCGCGCGGCCGATGCCGGTCTCGAGCATGCCGCCGCACCACACGGGGACGCCCGCGGCGAGCGCGCGGTCGTGGATCGCGACGGCCTCGAGGTACCCGCCGACGCGACCCGCCTTGATGTTGATGATCGCGGCGGAGCCGAGGGCCAGGGCATCGGCGGC
The DNA here is from genome assembly GCF_040436305.1 of Microbacterium sp. che218. Classification (NCBI taxonomy): domain Bacteria; kingdom Bacillati; phylum Actinomycetota; class Actinomycetes; order Micrococcales; family Microbacteriaceae; genus Microbacterium; species Microbacterium sp. che218. Next base: position 2,466,241 of record NZ_AP031501.1, on the reverse strand, counting down.
GGCCTTGTCGCTCACGATCGACTCGTCGAGGCAGACGGGCGTCGACAGGCGCTTCGCGAGGGTCGCGTGATCGACCAGGTCGTCTTCCTGCAGGGGTTGCTCGATGAGCAGCAGGTCGAAGCGGTCCAGTTCGGCGAGGGTGTCGGCATCCGCCAGCGTGTAGGCGGAGTTGGCGTCGACCTGCAGCGGGATGCCGCCGAAGGCCGCGCGCACGGCGGCCGTGTCGTCGATGTCGCGACCGGGCTTGATCTTGATCTTGATGCGCACGTAGCCCTCGTCGAGGTAGCCGCCGACGGCGGTGACGAGCGCCTGGGGGTCGCTCTGGATACCGACCGAGACGCCCGAGGGCACCCTGTCCTTCTCGGCGCCGAGGTACGCGGCGAAGCTCCGCCCCTCGGCGCGCAGGGCCGCGTCGATCACCGCGAGCTCGAGACCGGCCTTGGCCATGCGGTGACCGACGACGTGGTGCAGCGCTCCGGCGACCTCCTCGGGCGCGACGGTCCGACGCGCGAGCAGCGCCGGAGCGAGGAAGCGGGTCAGCACGTCCCACGCGCCCTGCGTGTACTCGCTGGAGTACGACGGTTCGGACTGCGTCACCACTTCTCCCCAGCCGCGGCCGTCGGGCGTCTCTGCGGTCACGATGATCACCTCGCGCACCGTCTCGGTGCCGAACGAGGTGGTGAAGGGCGACACCAGGGGCATGTGCAGCACGCGCAGTTCGACGGCATCGAGGGTCACGGGCGCGGCGGGGCGGATCAGCGGCATGACGGCAGGCTAGCGGGCGGGATCCGCGACCGTAACGCCCGCGCGCAGGCCTGGCAAGGGACCGCGACCGTCGACGCAGCGCGCGTAGCGTCGCCCTCATGAGCGCCGACTTCACCCCCCGCCACGCGATCGTCACCGGCTCCGACTCCGGCATCGGCGCGGCCACCGCCCTCGCCCTCGCCTCCGCCGGCATCGACGTCGCCGTCACCTACCACTCCGACAAGGACGGCGCCGAAGAGACCGCCGCCGCCGTGCGCGAGCGCGGCGCGAAGGCGATCGTCGCGCAGTTCGACGCGACCGACTTCGACGCGGTCCCGGATGCCGTGAACGCCATGGCCGACGAGCTCGGCGGCCTCGACGTGTTCGTCAACAACGCCGGAGGCGGCATCGGCGGAACCTTCCTCGACCTCGACTTCGACACCTGGCGTACCGACATCTCGCTGAACCTCGACGGCGCGTTCCTTGCCCTGCACACCGCGGCCCGCCGCATGGTGACCGCGGGCACCGGCGGACGCCTCATCGTCGTCTCGAGCGTGCACGAGCACCAGCCGCGCGTCGGATCGGCCCCCTACGTCGCTGCCAAGCACGGCGTCGGCGGCCTCATCAAGACGATGGCCCTCGAGCTCGGCCAGTACGGCATCACCGCGAACGCGGTCGCACCCGGCGAGATCGCCACCCCCATCAACGACATGTCGGCCGAAGACGCCGAGCGCATCCACCGCCCCGGCATCCCGCTGGGTCGCCCCGGAAAGCCCGAGGAGGTCGCCGACGTGATCCGCTTCCTCGCATCGCGCGAGAGCGCCTACGTCACGGGGGCCAGCTGGGTCGTCGACGGCGGAATGCTGCACATGGGCCCGCAGGCGGGCTCGCACATGGAGTCGGACGCCTGGCGTTCGGCCGGCGAGAAGGAGTGACCACCGTGAGCGATGAGAAGAGCTTCGAAGAGAACCGTCACGACCAGCTGACGAGTGCCCCCAAGGCCACGGAGGCGGACGCCGCTCCCCGGTTCGACGTGAGCGAGCACGACGGCGTCACCCGCATCGACGTGCGCGACGACGCCGCGGTGCGCCCGGGGCCGGGCCAGGGCGACCCCGCGGCCGAGAAGGACACCCCGATCGCGGAGCAGTGACCCCCTCGGCTCGATAGCCTTCTCGCGAAGGTCGCGCGAGTCGAGGAGGAGTCGTGGACGCAGACGTCATCGTCGTCGGGGCAGGACTCGCGGGTCTCGTCGCGTGCGCCGAACTGGTGCGGGCCGGCAAGAAGGTCGTGCTCCTCGATCAGGAGAACGCCGCCAACCTCGGCGGGCAGGCGTTCTGGTCGTTCGGCGGAATCTTCCTCGTCGACACCCCCATGCAGCGTCGGCTCGGCGTCAACGATTCCTTCGACCTCGCGTGGCAGGACTGGCGGGGCTCGGCCGCGTGGGACCGCCTCGACGGCGATCATCCCGAAGACGAGTGGGCCGAGAAGTGGGGCCGCGCCTTCGTCGAGTTCGCCGCCGCCGAGGCCCGCCCGTGGCTGCAGGAGCAGGGTGTGAGGTTCACCCCCGTTGTGGGGTGGGCCGAGCGCGGCGCCGGATCCGCCGCCGGACACGGCAACTCGGTCCCCCGCTTCCACGTGCCCTGGGGCACGGGCACGGGCATCTCCGAACCGTTCGCCGACCGGGCGCGCGAGGCGGCGGACGTCCGCGGCCTGACGCTGCGCTTCCGGCACCGCGTCGACCGGCTGGAGTTCACCGACGGTCGCGTCACCGGCGTCTCGGGAGCCGTGCTCGCCCCCGACGAGGCCCCGCGGGGCGTGTCGTCGTCACGGGAAGAGGTCGGCTCCTTCTCGCTCGAGGCCCAGGCCGTGGTGATCGCCACGGGTGGGATCGGCGGCGACCACGACCGGGTGCGCCGCTGGTGGCCCGAGCGCCTGGGGATCCCGCCGAAGAAGATGGTCACCGGCGTCCCCGCGCACGTCGACGGGCGCATGCTCGACATCGCCGCCGAGCAGGGCGTGCGCCTGGTGAACCGCGACCGCATGTGGCACTACACGGAGGGGCTGCAGAACTGGGATCCCGTGTGGCCGGGGCACGGCATCCGGATCCTCCCCGGTCCGTCGTCGATGTGGCTCGACGCGCGCGGACGACGCCTGCCCGCGCCGGGGCTGCCGGGTTACGACACCCTCGGCACGCTGAAGATCCTGCGCACGACCCCCGACATCGCCGACTACGACTACTCGTGGTTCGTGCTTGACCAGACGATCGTGAAGAAGGAGTTCGCCCTGTCGGGCTCCGAGCAGAACCCCGACATCACGGGTAGCGACCTCGGCCTGCTGCTGCGCACGCGCCTCGGCCGCTCCGCCCCCGGGCCCGTGGAGGCTTTCAAGGAGCACGGCGCCGACTTCGTGGTCGCCGACGACCTCGTCGAACTCGTGCGCGGAATGAACGCGCTGAGCGGAGACGACCTGCTCGACGAAGACGGCATCCGGGCCCAGATCGTCGCGCGCGACAACGAGCTCGTGAACCCGTACTCGAAGGACGCCCAGACCATCGGCATCCGCAACAGCCGTCGCTTCCTCGGCGACCGCCTCTTCCGCACGGCCACCCCGCACGCACTGCTCGATCCGAAGCACGGACCGCTCATCGCGGTGCGCCTGTGGATCGTGACGCGCAAGACGCTCGGCGGCATCCAGACAGACTTGCAGGGCAGGGCGCTGGATGCCGAGGGCCGACCGATCGAGGGGCTCTACGCCGCGGGCGAGGCGGCGGGCTTCGGCGGCGGCGGCGCGCACGGCTACAACGCGCTCGAGGGAACCTTCCTCGGGCAGTGCATCTTCACCGGCCGCACCGTCGGACGGGCGCTGGCCGCCGCGCTCTGAGTCTCAGCGGGTGAAGAGGTAGCCGCGTCGGTCGAAGCCGCCGATCCGGAGTCCGGATGCCAGGTGCGCGCGCATCTCGTCGCGCACGCGCACGCGCCACTCGGCCCCGGCCGCGGGGTCGCTCGCACGCAGGGCCTCGATGTCGTCGGGCACGGCGACGACCGCGACGACCGCGGCACCGGCCGGCGTCGGCACGGGCGGCTCGGCCAGCGCCCACGACACCATGAGCCGGTCGGACTCGTCGCCGCGGTTGACCGCGTCGTCCATCTCGCCGTACTGGTTGACGAGGTAGTCGGTGACGCGCGCGCCGAGCACGGCGAGGTTGAAGTGGGCGTTGCGGCCGACCAGGGGGTCGAAGGTCCACGTGACGTGGCCCACCCCGCGCTTGAGCGCCCAGTCGCGCTGGTGGATCTTGAGCTGACGTCCGAGACCGCGACCCTGATACTCCGGCAGCACGCCGGTGATGTGCGAGTGCATCGATCGCGCGGAGGGCGGGCCGAAGAACGCCGCCGAGGCGCCGATCAGGCGCTCGCCGTCGTACAGACCGACGACGTAGTTTCCCGCGTGCTCGAGGGCGCGCAGGATGTTCGCCGGCATCGTGCCCTTCTCGCCCCAGACCTGGTCGAGAACCCCGGCGGCCTCGTGGATCGCGTCGACGGTGTCGAGGGTGCGGATGTCGATCTCGCTCATGCTCTCGAGTCTCGCACCGCGACGTCGCACCGCGCCGTCGGCGTGGCGTCAGCGCGGCGGCGTCAGCGCGGCAGCGTGCCCGCGACGTGGCGGATGGTGCGCCCGCGCTCGATGACGATCGCGATCCCGCCGATGAGCCACAGCGGCACCTGTGTGAGGAACGCGATGCGGAAGGCGTCGAGCGAATAGGTGTCGGGGCTGCCCGCACCCTGCACGTCCATCGCGATGCCGATGAACAGGATCGCCAGGAGCGCGGCGAGGAATCCGCCGCCGTTGACGATGCCCGTCGCGGTGCTCAGGCGGTGGCTCGGGGTGAACGTGCGCGCGTGGTCGAACGCGATCATCGACGCCGGTCCCCCGGTCGATAGCGCGAACATCAGCACGACCAGCAGCCACACCGGCGCGGGGCCCGGCCACACGATCACGACGATCCACACGACCGCTTGAAACACCACGGTCGGCAGCACGAGCCAGCGCGAACGGCGGGTCGGATGCCGACTCGACAACGCCCCGATCACGGGGCCGCTCAGGATGCTGAAGAGCACGAGCGAGGTCATCACGAGCGAGGCGGTGCCCGGGGACAGACCCTCGCCGGCGGTGAGGAAGGGGAAGCCCCACAGCAGCATGAACGCGGTGCCCGCGAAGGGCGTGGCGAAGTGCGACCAGAAGCCGAGGCGCGTGCCGGGGTGCGCCCACGACTCGCGGAAGCCGCGTCGCAGGTCGGGCGCCGACCGCACCACGCGCACGGCGCCGGTCTGCGTGTCGACGGAGGTGTCGACCGGATCGGATCGACGCTCGGGCGGACGGTTGCGGATCACGAGGAAGGTCAGGATCGCGAACAGCACGCCGAGCCCCGCGACGCTGCCGAAGGTGACGCTCCAGCTCGTGGCGTGCAGCAGGGCCGCGAGCGGGACGACCGCGACGATCTGGCCGAGCTGGCCGATGATGCCTGTCAACTGCACGAGCACCGGCGCGCGCTGGGCCGGGAACCACGTGGCGATCACGCGCAGCACGCTCGGGAAGATCGCGGCATCGCCGGCGCCGATCAGCACACGGGCCAGGATGCCGATGCCCACGGCATCCGCGAACGCCATGACGAGCTGGCCGAGCGCCATCAGCACCATGCCGATCGCGATCATGGGGCGCGCGCCGAACCGGTCGAGCAGGAGGCCCACGGGGATCTGCATCGCACCGTAGACGAAGAGCTGGATGACGGCAAACATCGACAGCGCCGAGGCATCCGCGCCGAAGCGCACGGCGGCATCCACTCCCACCGCCGACAGCGAGGTGCGGTTGATGATCGACACGACGTAGGCGAGCACGCCGACGCCCCACAGCGTCCAGGTGCGCCACCCCGGCCGGTCGAGGTGGAGGGCGCTTGTCACGTCTTCCAGGCTATCCCCGCTCGCGGACCCCGGCGGGGGGGGGTGGCGGTGCCGCGTCAGGACAGGACGGCCGACATCTCGCGGCGGACCCTTTCGAGATGATCCCTCAGGGGCGCGCCCGTGTCGTCGGCCGCCCACTGATCGAGGGCCGTCTGCAGCAGTTCGACCGCGACCCCCGCGAGCACTCGGGCCTGCAGGGGCTCGACACCGCGGGCGCGATAGCCCTCGACCAGGGCCGCCCGCAGGTCGGCCTGCTTCTGCAGATCGCGTTCGCGCAGAGCGGGCTCCGACTCGATGAGCTCGCGCGCGGCCACGATCTCGTGCCGACGCGGTTCGAAGCGATCGGCGGCGAGGGAGAGGAACCCCGCCCAGGCGATCGCGAACGGCGGCATGTCGGCGGGCGCGGAGGCGAGTATCTCGGCGGCGAGCCGGGGGATCTCGTCGTCGCCGAAGAACACCTCGCGCTTGTCGCCGAAGTGGCGGAAGAACGTCCTGCGCGTGACCCCGGCGCGTTCGACGATGTCGGGCACGGTCGTCGCGTCGAAGCCGCGCTCGGCGAAAAGTTCAATCGCCGCCGTGCGCAGGCGCTCTCGCGTGTCGGGTGCCCATCTGGCCATGCCGAGATCCTATGTGACGACACCGAGTGTCATCAGGTCTAGAGTGAAGACACTCCGTGTCATCACGTGGAAAGGCCCCCCATGACATCGCACGCCGCCGCCCTGCTCGCCGCACCCCGTGCCGCGCTGACCCTCGGCACGCTCGACACCCCCGCGCCCGCCGCTGACGAAGTGCTCGTGCGCGTGCGCGCAGTGGCGGTCAATCCCGTCGACTGGGTCGTCCAGGGCACCAGCCGCATCACCTACCGATGGCTGCCCACCCCCGCCGTGCTCGGCTCCGACGTCGCGGGCGAGGTGGTGGCGGTCGGCGCCGCCGTCACCCGCTTCCGTGTGGGTCAGCGCGTCTTCGGGCTCGCCACCGGTACCGACCGCGGCCGCGACCCCCTCCGCGAGGGAGCGTTCCAGGAGTACACGACCCTGCTCGAGCGCCTCACCGCTCCCATACCCGACAGCCTCTCCGACGAGGAAGCCGCCGTCTTCCCGCTGGGCCTGTCCACGGCGGCGTGCGCGCTATTCCAAACCCCGCACCTCGGACTCCGGATGCCGGGTGACCCGGCGCCCAGCACCGCTCGAGGCGTCGTCGTGATCTGGGGTGGATCCACGAGCGTGGGCATGAACGCCATCCAACTGGCCCGCGCCTCCGGCTACGACGTCGTGACCACGGCATCCGCCCGCAATGCGGCCACCGTGCGCGACCTCGGGGCCGACGCCGTCGTCGACCACCGCTCGCCCTCCGCCGTGGCGGAACTCGTCGCGGCTGTCGGTGGACGCCCCGTGGTCGGCGCGGTGGCCCTCGGGGCCGGTTCGACCGACGCGTGCATCGACGTCCTCGCCCGCACCGGCGGGGATCGGCTGGCCATGGCCAGCACGCCGATCGCGCTCGACTCGCTGGTCGGCCGCCGCCGCCTGTTCCCCGCGATGCTGCCGGTCTTCACGCGCATCGGGCTCGGCACGCTGCGCTCGACGCTGCGCGCCCGCCGTCGCGGCATCCGCGCGAACTTCGTCTGGGGCAGCAGCCTGCGCGACGACGAGATGGGACCCCGCCTGTGGGGCGAGGTCGTCCCGCGCCTGCTCGCCGAGGGCTCTCTGCGCCCCGCGCCCGCCCCGCTCGTCGTCGGCGACGGCCTCGACGCCGTGCAGGGCGCTCTCGACCGCCAGCGCGCGGGCGTCTCGGCGCAGAAGATCGTCGTGCGCCTCTGATTCCGGCCGGGGTCGGGCGTTGGCGGGGCGGCAGAAGTGGCCCCGGGGCGACAGACGTGGCCCCGGGGCCACGAACGACGCCCCGAAACGGCGCAACGCGTGGTCGGCGACGCCACCCGCGCACGGAATAATGGTCCGATGGTCTCCGCGAGCCCCCACCTGCAGCCCGATCACGCCTGTCTCATCGTGCACGGCAGTGACACCCCCGGCATCATCGCCGCGGTCTCGGCGCTGATCGCGCGCCAGGGCGGCAACATCGTCGCCTTCGACCAGTACTCCGACGACCCCCGGGGTGGCGCGTACTTCCAGCGCGTGGTGTTCCACCGCCCCGACCTCTCGGCCGCGTTTCCCGAGATCGAAGCCGACCTGGCGACCACCCTCGGCGACGGGTTCGAGCTCGAGTGGACCCTCACCGACCTCTCGACGCCCAAGCGCATGGCGATCCTGGCCTCGAAGCAGGACCACTGCCTGCTCGACCTGCTGTGGCGCCACCGTCGCGGCGACCTTCCCGTCAGCATCCCGATGGTCGTGTCGAACCACACCACGGCGGCTGAAGACGTGCGCTCGTTCGGCGTGCCCTTCTTCCACGTGCCGTCGACGCCGGGGCCCGACAAGTCGGCATCCGAGGCCCGCATCCTCGAGCTGCTGGTCGGCAACGTCGACTTCATCGTGCTGGCGCGCTACATGCAGATCCTCTCCTCCGACTTCCTCGAAAAGATCGGGGTGCCGGTGATCAACATCCACCACTCGTTCCTGCCGGCCTTCATCGGTGCCGAGCCCTACAAGAAGGCGAAGCAGCGCGGCGTGAAGCTCATCGGGGCGACCTCGCACTACGTCACGAGCGACCTCGACGAGGGTCCGATCATCGAGCAGGACACCGTGCGCGTGACCCACGCCGACTCCTCGGCCGAACTCGCCCGCCGCGGTGCCGACGTCGAGCGCCAGGTGCTCTCGCGCGCCGTGCTCTGGCACGCCGAGGATCGCGTGATCCGCCACGGCAACCACACGATCGTCTTCTAGATCCCGGATGCCGGGACCCCGGCCGATCCGCCCGGCTCGACGCCCGCGGAAACGACCCCGGCAGCACCGGATCACCGCGAGACTGCATCTCGCTGACATCTGCGTTGCAGGCTGCAACGGTTTCGTCAGCGAGATGCCGTCTCGGCGCCGGAGCGGGCCGCAGGGCGACCCCTCACGCGCGCGTGATCACTCCGGATCGCTCGCGCGACTGAGCGGACCCGTGCCGCCGCGCGGCGGCTGCTTGCGCTGATCCGACAGCTCGCCGCCCTGGCGGCCGCCGTAGGGGCGTCCGTGGTCGGCGAACTCCGCGCGGAAGTACGCCAGGCGCCAGTCGCCCAGCTCGATGCGCGCGCCGGTGCGCAGGATGCGACCTCCGCGGTCGCGGCCGGGGCCCTGCTCGCGCGCTCCCCCGCCGCCGACCTCGTCGAAGCCGTACAGGACGTACTCGTCGTCGCCCTCGTGCCGGATCTCGGCGTGCAGGGGCGCGAGCCCCGGCAGCTGCAGATCGACGTCACTGCCTGAACCGATGGTCGTCTTCGTCGGCAACAGGTCGAACTCGCGCGGACGCGAGCCGTCCCAGGTCGAATCGCCCACCGCGAAGATGAGGCGCGGTCGACCCGAGCCGGGCGTGTAATGCGTCGTGGTGATGCGTCGGCGCACCGTGCGGTTGATCGTGGGCACGAGCGGCAGCGGGGTCTCGGGCGGGATCGGGAAGGTCAGCGCCTGGCCCTTGTTGCGCCGGGTCATCAGCGGCGCCACTGCCGAGACCGACCCGAGTCGGATGTGCTTCGACCCCGTGATGGCCCGCTGCAACGGATTGCTCTTGACCTCGCCGAGCTGCAGGATCGGGCCGTCGGGCCCCTCCAGCTGCACGGAGATGCCGCGGGATGCCAGCGCGTCGGCCACCGTCGACAGCTCGGTGAGCGTACGTCGGCCGTTGCCGGGCAGGCGCGAGGGATCGCTCACGACGATGCGGATTTCGCTCCCCGCGGCCGTGATCGTCCCCTCGAACGGCGGGATGTCGGCATCCGCCCGCTGCTCGGACTCGGAGAAGGCGAGGTCGATGTCGAGGCGCACCATGACGGCGCCGCCTCTCAGTTGCCGCGGTACGGGTCGGACCCGGCCGCGGTGTCGTCGCTCGTGGTGACGCGCAGCGTGCCGTTGAGCTTCCACGTGGCGCGGGGGGCGTCGGGACCGATGTCGCGCGGCACCTCGACGGTCATGTCGACGAACGAGTAGTTGACCGCGGCGCCGCGGCCGGTGAGGTACGACCACATCTCGCGACCGAGGTCGGTCCAGTCGGTGATCGAGTGGCCCTGAGGGCCGCTGTTGTCGGCGAACGGGTCGCTGGTGGGAGTGGTATCGGACATGGCTTCGGTCCCTTTCTCGGTCAGAGGACCACCAGGGTCCCAGCGGCAGGGGGCCGGAAAGGAGGCATTGCGTTCCCGGGCCAGAAGGGGGAACATTTCGCCGACCCCCAAAGACTCGTTTGACGGTCGCCGCCGGTTCGGGCCACGATGACCGGATGTCGCGAATCGACGAGCTGCGCGCCACGGCGCACCCCCTGCGGCTCCGCCTGCTCTCCCTGCTCACGGGTGCCGCCCTCAGCGCCGCCGAGGCGGGACGCGAACTCGGCGTCTCGCAGGCGTCCGCGAGCTACCACCTGCGCGTGCTCGAGCGGGCGGGACTGGTCCGCGTCGTCGAGGTCGTGCGACTGCGGGGCGGGGAGGCGAAGCGCTACCGTCACGAATCGTCGTCGCGGCGGTACGACCCCGACGCCGCCCTCGGCGAACGCGTGCCCACGAGCGAGGAGGAGTACGTCGAGGCTCTGATCGACGAACTCCGTCGGCGCGCACGCGCGCGCATCGACGGCCCGGCGATCTCGACCGACGCCGAGCTGTGGGTCGACCCCGCGGTGTGGCGTCGCATCGTGCAGCACGTCGGCGAGGCGTCCGCGCTGTTGCACGCCGCGGCGCGCCCACCGCGCACGCCGGGCACGCAGCCCGTCTCGATGACGGCCGCCCTCTTCCCCGTGAAGCGGGCGCGATGAGGGGTCCGCTGTCGTTCGCTCCGTTCCGCTGGTTGCTGGCCGCCCGCACGACCGCCATCGTCGGCAATGCGGTCGCCCCCATCGCCCTGGCGTTCGCGGTGCTCGATCTCACCGGCTCGGCCGCCGACCTCGGACTCGTGGTGGCCGCCCGCTCGGTCGCGAACGTCGCGATGCTCCTGTTCGGCGGGGTGATCGCCGACCGACTGCCGCGCGGCGCCGTGCTCGTCGGCTCGTCGCTGGCGGCCGCGGCGACCCAGGGGACGATCGCCGCCCTCGTGCTCACCGGCACCGCCGGCATCCCGATCCTCGTGCTGCTCGGGGTCGTGAACGGCGCCGTCTCGGCCGTGAGCCTGCCCGCAGCGGCGGCGCTCGTGCCCGACACCGTGCCCGCGACCGCGCTGCGCCCCGCCAACGCGCTGCTGCGCCTGGGGCTGAACGGCGGCAGCATCGTGGGTGCCTCGGTCGGCGCCGTCGTCGTCGCTGCGGTCGGGCCCGGGTGGGGCCTCGCGATCGATGCCGCCGCCTTCGCGGTCGCGGCGCTCCTGTTCGCGCGCCTTCGTCTTCCGGAGCGGGCGGATGCCGCTTCCTCCGGCGAGACCGCCTCGGTGTGGAGCGATCTGCGCGTCGGGTGGCGGGAGTTCGCGAGCCGCCGTTGGATCTGGATCGTCGTGCTGCAGTTCGCCGTGCTGAACGCCGCCTTCGTCGGTGCGACGACCGTGCTCGGTCCCCTCGTCGCCGACGAGACCTTCGGTCGGGCCGGGTGGGGTCTCGTCATCGCGGCGCAGACCGCTGGCCTCGCGCTCGGCGCGCTGGTCGCCCTGCGGTGGCGGCCGCGGCGTGCCCTCGGCATCGGCGTCGCCGGCATGGCATCCGTCGGTCTTCCGGTGACCATGCTGGCGCTGCAGCCGACGCTCGCGGTGCTCGTCGTGGCGTTCGCGGTGGGCGGGCTCGCGATCGAGCTGTTCGCGATCGCGTGGGATCAGTCGCTGCAGACGCACGTTCCCCGCGAGACGTTGTCGCGGGTGTACTCGTACGACATGGTCGGCTCGTTCGTCGCGGTGCCGCTCGGCGAGGTGCTCGTGGGGCCGCTCGCGCACGCCGTCGGAACACCTCCCGTGCTGCTCGGATGCGCGGCGGTCATCGTGCTGGCCTCGATCGCCGCGTCGTGCTCGCGCAGCGTGTGGCGCGTGCGCACCACGTGAGCGTCAGTACACGTACTCCATGAGCTCGACGCCCAGCACGCGGAAGGCGTCGTGCGCGCGCAGGCGATGCGCGATCGAGAGGTCGTCGAAGTTGACGATCAGGGCGTAGGCCACCCCGGCTCGCGGCCCGCCGAGCACCCCCGCCTCGGCGCGCACGCCGGGCGCTCGGCCGGTCTTGTTGACGAACAGCAGCCCGTGCCGGTCGTTCTCGTGCGCGAACGGATCGAGCCCGGTGGCGGATGCCACGAGCGAGAGGTCGTGGTTCAGGCTCAGCCACTCGGCGACCTGGGCGCTCACCCCCGGCGAGACGATCGTCGAGTTCACGAGCCCCGCGAAGACCTGGGCCATCTCGCGCGCCGTCGACAGCGCGAGGTGCGGGGCGTCGTCGGGTCCGCGGTCGTCGCGGAAACGGTCGAGCAGGGCCGTGCGGCGCAGCCCCAGCTGCTCGACACGGGCCCGCACCGACTGCAGGCCGACGCGGTGCAGCAGCGCGTTGACGGCGAGGGCATCGCCCGACGAGGCGGCGAGCATCGCCACGTCGGTCAGCGGCAGGGCGGGCGCCTTGAGGTGCTGCCACAGGCCGCCGTGCGCGGCCGGCTGCACCGCGGCGCGGTCGATGATCTCGAGGGCGTCGAGGCGCCCCGACTCGAAGGCCGCCGCCGTCTCGATGAGCAGCGGAACGACCCCGAGGCCCCCGACGGGGAGGGTGAGGAAGTCGTCGCCCGCGAGCACCTGCGCTCCGCCGTCGAGGTCGTCGATGCGCACCGACACCCGGGCTCCCGAGGAGGCCAGCTCGTCGAGCGAGCGCAGGGTCGCCGTGAACGACCGGCGCCCCGCGGCCGCGCGCCGCGGCAGACGCTTCGGACCCTTGCGCCCGGCCCCGCGGAGGGCCGGGGCGTCGCGTCGCGACGACTCCACCGGCCCCCCGACGGGATCGGGCAGGGCGGGCTCGGGAACCGGGGGCATGCCCACGAGGGTGGCTCCTTCCGCGTCAGGAGAGCAACAAACGCGACCTCACCAGATGGTGACGCGCTGGTCGGCGTCGAGCCACAGGGCATCGCCCTCGGTGACGTCGAACGCCTCGTAGAACGCGTCGATGTTACGCACGATCTGGTTGCAGCGGAACTCGTTCGGCGAGTGCGGGTCGATCGTCAGCAGACGGATCGTCTCGGCGTCGCGGCCCTTCTGCTGCCAGATCTGCGCCCAGCTCAGCAGCAGTCGCTGGATGCCGGTGTAGCCGTCGACGACCGGACCGTCGGGCTCGGTCTCGCCCGACTCCTGCAGGAAGAGTCGGTACGCCGCGATCGCGATACCCAGCCCGCCCAGGTCGCCGATGTTCTCGCCGATGGTCAGGGCGCCGTTGACGTGGTGCTCTTCCGAGAGACCCTGGGGAACGAGCGCCTCGTACTGGGCGATCAGCGCCTTGGTGCGCTCCTCGAACGCCGAGCGGTCGGCATCCGTCCACCAGTCGCGCAGCGACCCGTCGGCGTCGAAGCGACTGCCCTGGTCGTCGAACCCGTGACCGATCTCGTGCCCGATGACCGCGCCGATGCCCCCGAAGTTGGCGGCGGCGTCGCGGTCGGCGTCGAAGAATGGGTACTGCAGGATCGCCGCAGGGAACACGATCTCGTTCATGAGCGGGTTGTAGTACGCGTTGACCGTCTGCGGGGTCATGTACCACTCGTCGCGGTCGATCGGCTGGCCGACCTTGGCGAGCTGGCGGTCGTGCTCCCACACGTGCGCGCGGCGCACGTTGCCGACGAGGTCGTCGGAGGTGATCTCGAGGTCGGAGTAGTCCTTCCAGCGAACGGGGTAGCCGATCTTCGGCACGAAGGTGTCGAGCTTGGCGAGGGCGCGCTGACGCGTCTCATCGGTCATCCAGGTCAGCTCGCCGATCGAACGGCGGTACGCCTCGATCAGGTTCGCCACCAGGAGATCCATGGCGTCCTTCGCGTCGGGACGGAAGTGGCGCTCGACGTAGACCTTGCCGATCGCCTCGCCCAGCGCCGCCTCGGCGAGGCTCACGCCGCGCTTCCAGCGCTCGCGGTTGACCGGCACGCCGGTGAGCTGCGTGCCGTAGAAGGCGAAGTTCTCGGCGACGAACGCCTCGGAGAGGAACGCCGCTCCCGCGTGCACGATTTTGAAGCGCAGCCACGCCTTCCAGGCGTCGAGACGCTCCTCGACGAGAAGGCCGCCGAGCGACTCGATGAAGCTCGGCTGGTAGACGACGACCTCGGCGAGCGCGTCCTCGTGCCCGGGCGCGACCCCCGTGCGCCACGGCTCGAGGTCGACGCCCGCGAGCGCGACCGTGTCGTCCCACGACTTCAGGTTGTACGTCTTGATCGAGTCGCGGCTGTCTTCGCGCGACCAGTGGTGCGCCGCGAGGTCGGTCTCGAGGGCGAAGACGAGATCGGCGGATGCCGCGGCCTCGGCGACACCGGCGAGCTCGAGGATGCGCTCGATGTGCCCGCGGTACGCGGTGCGGGTGTCGGCGAAGTTGTCGAGGCGGTAGTAGCTCTCGTCGGGCAGCGAGATGCCGCCCTGGTAGACGACGGGCACGTAACGCGTCGGGTCACCCGGATCGGGCTCAACGAACAGCGTCACCAGGCCGCTGATGCCGTCGCGCTCGAGCTCGCCGATGAGCCGGAGGAGCGAGGGGATGTCGGTCACGCCGTCGACGCGGTCGAGCTGCGGCTGCAGGGGCGCTGCGCCGTCGGCCTCGATGCGCTCGGTGTCCATGAAGCTCGCGAACAGGTCGCCGATCTTGCGGGCTTCGCTGCCCGCCTCGGCATCCTGCGACTCCTCGACGATGGTGCGCACGTCGGCCTCGGCCTGCTCGGCGATGAGGTGGAACGAGCCCCAGCGGGCCTTGTCGTCGGGGATCTCGGTTCGCTCCAGCCAGCGGCCGTTCACGTGGCGGAACAGGTCGTCCTGCGGGCGGATCTCGTCGCTGAGCTCGTCGAGCGCGAGACCGGAACGGGGGGTGTCGGTCATGCACACAGGATAAGTGCCCCGCATCCATGGCGGCTCGGAACGCGCGCGGTGCGCGACGGGTGAGGCGGAGCCGGCGGTGTCGGAGGCCCACCCTAGGCTCGATGTGTGACCGCCCCCGCGCCCGAGACGCTCAACCGCAGCATCGTGCGCCTCGCCCTGCCCGCGCTGGGCGCGCTCGTGGCCGAGCCGCTCTTCCTCATCGTCGACGCGGCGATGGTGGGCCACCTCGGGGTCGCACCGCTCGCGGGTCTCGGCATCGCGAGCGCGGTGCTGCAGACGATCGTCGGCCTGATGGTCTTCCTCGCGTACTCGACCACCCCCGCCGTCGCTCGACGCCTCGGCGCGGGCGAACCGGGGCGGGCGGTGTCGGCGGGTATCGACGGCATGTGGCTCGCGCTGGCCCTCGGCGCGGTGCTGGCGATCGCCGGGTCGCTGACGACCCCCGCCGTCGTCGACCTGTTCGGGGCGGCGCCCGACGTCGCCGACAACGCCCGGATCTACCTGTCGATCTCGATGTGGGGTCTGCCGGCCATGCTCGTCGTGTTCGCCGCGACGGGCCTGTTGCGCGGCATGCAAGACACGGTGACGCCGCTGTGGATCGCCGGGCTCGGCTTCGGCGCGAACGCCCTGCTCAACGCCCTGTTCATCTACGGCTTCGGCTGGGGCATCGGCGGGTCGGCCTTCGGCACGGTGATGGCGCAGTGGGGCATGGTCGGCGCCTACGTCGTGGTCGTGCGCCGCCTCGCCCGACGCCATTCCGCGACCCTGCGCCCCCAGCGCGACGGCCTGGGCGGCACCGTGCGTTCGGGCGGGTGGTTGTTCCTGCGCACGGTGAGCCTGCGCATCGCGTTCCTCGCGACCGTCGCCGTCGCGACGGGTCTGGGCTCGGCCGAGCTCGCCGGTTGGCAGATCGCCTTCACGATCTTCTCGACGGCGGCCTTCGCCCTCGACGCCCTGGCGATCGCGGCGCAGGCGCTCATCGGTCGCTCGCTCGGCGCCCGCGACACCGAGACCGTGGGCCGCGTGCTGCGGCGAACGAGCGCCTGGGGCATCTGGTTCGGGGTCATCGTCGGCGCCGTCGTGGCGGCCTCGTCGGGAGTCATCGGTCTGCTCTTCACGGGCGACCCCGAGATCGCCGCGCTCATCCGCCCGGCGCTGCTGGTGCTCGCCGTCGCGCAACCGCTCGCGGGGTTCGTCTTCGTGCTCGACGGCGTGCTCATCGGCGCCGGCGATGCCCGCTACCTCGCGATCGCGGGAGTGCTGAACCTCGTGCCCTACATCCCCGCCCTGCTGCTGGTCGCCGCGCTCGCGGGTGGCGGGGCGTCGGGCCTGGCGTGGCTCGCGGCTGCGTTCTTCGGCGTCTACCTTCTCGCGCGGGCCCTCACGCTCGGCCTGCGCGTGCGCGGGCGGGCGTGGATGACCGCGGGCGACTGACCGCGCCCGAGCGAGCAGTGCTCACGCCCAGCGGCGACACCACTCGTACATGATGACCGCGGCGGCGGAGGCGGCGTTGATCGAGCGCGTCGAGCCGTACTGCGTGATCTCGACGACACCGGTGGCGGCCGCGATCGCCTCGGCCGACAGCCCCGGACCCTCCTGACCGAACAGCAGCACGCACCGCTCGGGCAGCTCGGCGCGATCGACCGGCACCGACCCCTCGACGTTGTCGACGGCGATCACCGGCAGCCCCGCTTCGCGCGCCCACGCGGCGAAGGCGGCGACGTCTTCGTGGTGGCGCACGTGCTGGTAGCGGTCGGTCACCATGGCGCCGCGGCGGTTCCACCGGCGTTTGCCCACGATGTGCACCTCGGCGGCGAGGAAGGCATTGGCGCTGCGCACGATCGACCCGATGTTGAGGTCGTGCTGCCAGTTCTCGATCGCGACGTGGAACGGATGCCGTTTGGCATCCAGGTCCGCCACGATCGCGTCCATGCTCCAGTAGCGGTACTCGTCGACCACGTTGCGGGTGTCGCCGCCCGCGAGCAGTTCGGGGTCGTAGCGGGGGTCGTCGGGCCACTGATCGGGTCCGCCGGGCCACGGGCCGACCCCGTGCGCGGGAGGTGCGTCTGCACGCGCCGTATCGGTGGTGCCGTCATCGGGCGCCGGCGTGGGCTCGTCGGCATCCGTCACTCCTCCAGGCTACCCGGGCGGGTGCGGCGCGCTCGCGGGTCATCGACCCACTTTTCGGTCACCCGAAATCTTGCTAACTTTTCGGGATGCCGAAAAATACCGACTCGGTGACCGAGCGACGCGCACCCGAACGCGCGCTGTGGTTGCTCGGCCCCGCGATGGTGGCCGGTGTGGCGTACCTCGACCCCGGCAACGTCGCCAGCAACATGACCGCCGGCGCCGCCTTCGGCTACCTGCTGGTGTGGGTCGTGGTGCTCGGCAACGTGATGGCGTGGCTCATCCAGTACCTGTCCGCGAAGCTCGGCATCGTCACGGGCGAGAGCCTGCCGCAGGTGCTCGGCCGTCGGATGCAGCGCCCGTGGGCGCGTCGCGCGTACTGGCTGCAGGCCGAGCTCGTGGCGATGGCCACCGACGTGGCGGAGGTCATCGGCGGCGCCGTCGCCCTGCACCTGCTGTTCGGCATCCCGCTCGTCTGGGGAGGAGCCATCACCGGTGTCGTCTCGCTCGCGCTGCTGCTCGTGCAGACCCGGCGGGGCGCCCGCGCGTTCGAGACCGTGCTGATCGGGCTGCTCGTCATCATCGCGATCGGCTTCTCGGCCGGGCTGTTCTTCGCCCCGCCCGACGTCGCCGGGGTCGTCGGCGGGCTCGTGCCGCGCTTCGAGGACTCGACCTCGGTGCTGCTGGCCGCCTCGATCCTCGGCGCCACGATCATGCCGCACGCGATCTACGCCCACTCCGCCCTCGCCCGCGATCGCTTCGCCCCGCCCGCCGCCGACGCTCCGCGCGCGACGGCTGGGGTCACGGCATCCGCCCGCCTCTCCTCGCCCCTCGCCCCCGCCGACCTCGAGAGGGCCCGCGGCATCTCGACACCGCGCCTGCTGCGCGCCACGCGGTGGGACGTGACGATCGCCCTGGCCGTGGCCGGCACCGTCAACCTCGCGATCCTGCTGCTCGCGGCCGCCAACCTCGCGGGCGTCGCCGGCACCGACAGCCTCGAGGGCGCCTACACCGCCCTGCGCGACGGACTCGGGCCGCTCGTGGCGACCCTGTTCGCGGTGGGCCTTCTCGCGAGCGGCCTCGCCTCCACCTCGGTCGGGGCGTACGCCGGAGCCGAGATCATGCACGGCCTGCTCCACGCGCGCGTGCCCCTCGTCGCGAGGCGTCTCGTCACGCTCGTGCCGGCGCTGGTGATCCTCGCGCTCGGCGTCGACCCCACGCTCGCGCTCGTGCTGAGCCAGGTGGTGCTGTCGTTCGGCATCCCGTTCGCGCTCGTGCCCCTGGTCGCCCTCACCCGGCGCGCCGACGTGCTGGGCGCCTACCGCAACCGCGCCCTGACCACGGCCGCCGGGGTCGCGGCATCCGTCTTCCTCATCGGGCTCAACGCCGTGCTCCTGTGGCTGGTGTTCACCGGCGGATAGGCTGAAGGCGTGGAATCGCCCGTGTCAGACGACTACCTCAAAGCGATCTACCACCACACCGAGTGGCAGGATTCGGCGATCACGCCGTCGCAGCTCGCCGGAGTGCTCGGCCTCGCCCCCTCGAGCGTGACCGAGATGGTGAAGAAGCTCGCCGCTCAGGGCCTCGTGACCCACCGCCCGTACGGGCCCGTGTCGCTCACCGCCGCGGGCCAGCGTCGCGCGGCCGCCGTGATCCGCCGCCACCGCCTGATCGAGACGTGGCTGGTCCGCGAGTTCGCCTACGCGTGGGACGAAGTGCACGACGAGGCCGAGGTGCTCGAGCACGCGCTGAGCGACCGACTGCTCGAGGGCATCGACGAGCGGCTGGGGCGTCCGCGCTTCGACCCGCACGGAGACGCGATCCCGGATGCCGATGGCTCCGTGCACCGCGAGCCCTTCGTGCTGCTGGCCGAGGCGCCCGCCGGGCACGCCGGACGCGTGCTGCGCGTCAGCGACCGCGACCCCGAACTGCTGCGGGCCCTGGTCGAGAGGGGGATCGACGTGGGTCACGAGCTCGAGGTCGTCTCCGACACCGTGGTGCGTGCCGACGGCGTCGAGGTCTCGCTGCCGACCGATGCCGGCACGTCGGTCTGGCTGACGCGCTGACGTGCCGTCCGGCGGTCAGGATGCCGCGCGCCGAGCCCGATCGAAGGGCCAGCGCACGTGCGTCGCGGTCTCGCACGCGCGCCACAGGTCGGCGCCGAGGTCGCTCGCGCGCGTGCGTCGGGCGGGCGTCGCCTTGCGCGGAAGACCGCGCGCGACCATGGCGGGGCCGTACATCGAGCCGCCCTCGGCGAGGGGATCGACCAGCGCTCGGACCAGCGCCCACGCCCCCTGCTCCTTGGACTGCGTGATCGGCGCCTGCAGGTTGTCGACGAAGCGCGAGAGGCGCGTGGGCTCGTTGACCCCGCGGACGCCGCGCGTGCGTCCGCTCGTCGAGTAGCCGGGATGCGCGACCAGGCTCTGCACCGGCACGCCGTGCGCGCGAAGCAGCTTGTCGGCCTCGAGCGCGAGGGCCGTGGTCGCCGCCTTCGACTGCACGTACGCGCGCCACGGGGTGTATCCCTCGCGCAGTTCGGGGTCGGTGGGAACGTGCCGCCACAGCGAGGTCGACATGCTGCCCACCCACACCATGCGGCCGCGGCCCGTCGACAGGGGCTTGAGCAGTTCGCCGGCCAGCGCGAAGTGGCCCAGCACGTTCGTGGCGAAGACGAGCTCGTGGCCTCCGGCCGTCTCGCGCTGTTTCGGCGGGTGCACGATCCCCGCGTTCAGCAGCAGACCGTCGAGGCGGCCACGGGCGCGCGCGGTCGCGGCGGCGGCGCGCACCGAGCCCATGTTGCTGGTGTCGAGCAGGAGCGTCTCGACAGCGGCATCCGGATGCGACCGCAGGATCGCGGCCTTGGCCGTCGACAGCTTGTGCGGGCTGCGGCCGGTCAGCAGCACGTGGGCGCCCGCGACGGCGAGCTGCTCGCACGCGAAGAAGCCGAGACCGCGGGTCGCGCCGGTCACCAAATAGGTCTTCCCGGAGAGGTCGGGGAGGTTCTCGGGATCCCAGTCTGCGCGCGCCACCCTTCGACCCTAACGAGATCGAGCCCGCACGTCACGGGTGCATTCCGATTCCGGCATATCGAGTTCGTGAAAGTTTTTTCACGTCCGGCGTGACGAATCCCCTCCCCGACACGTCTCCCCTGTGAGCATCCCGCTCCGTCGCGACGACAGACACCGTCGCTGACGCCGACATAACGAGAAGGAGTCCGATCATGGGTCTCGACGACAAGATCAAGAACGCCGCTCAGGACATCGTGGGCAAGGCGAAGGAAGCGGTCGGCAACGCCACCGACAACGACCGGCTGGCCGCCGAAGGCAAGGCCGACCAGGTCAAGGCCGACGCGAAGAAGGCCGGCGAGAACGTCAAGGACACGTTCAAGTAAGTCGGCGTTCCGCGGACGGGCGGGCCCACGACCTCCGGGTCGGGCCCGCCCGCGCTCTTTTCCAGCGGTGTCGGAACCCGGGTCTAGGCTGGGCCGCATGCGGACGCGTGGCGACATCGAGTGCTGGCTGACCGACATGGACGGCGTTCTCGTCCACGAGAACACCCCCATCGCCGGAGCATCCGAGCTGCTCGCGCAATGGCGGGCCGAGGGCACGCCGTTCCTCGTGCTGACGAACAACTCGATCTACACGCCGCGCGATCTGAGCGCCCGACTGCGAGCCTCGGGGCTCGTGGTGCCCGAGTCGTCGATCTGGACCTCGGCTCTCGCCACCGCCGACTTCCTCCAGTCGCAGATGCCCGGCGGCTCCGCCTTCGTCATCGGCGAGGCAGGACTCACCACCGCCCTGCACGAGGCGGGCTTCATCCTGACCGAGACCGCTCCCGACTACGTCGTCGTGGGCGAGACGCGCAACTACTCGTTCGAGGCCATCACCAAGGCCATCCGCTTCATCAGCGGCGGCGCCCGCTTCATCGCGACGAATCCGGATGCCACGGGGCCTTCGACCGAGGGCGTGCTGCCCGCGACCGGGGCGATCGCCGCGCTCATCACCAAGGCCACGGGCAAAGAGCCCTACATCGTCGGCAAACCCAACCCGATGATGTTCCGCTCGGCCCTGAACCGCATCGGCGCCCACAGCGAGAACACCGGCATGATCGGCGACCGCATGGACACCGACATCGTCGCCGGCATCGAGGCGGGCCTGCACACCGTGCTCGTGATGACCGGCATCAGCGACCAGCGCGAGATCGAGCGCTATCCGTTCCGTCCCGACGAGATCCTCGGGTCGGTCGCCGAGCTGGTGCGCGACGAACCGATCGAGAGCGACCTGGCCGACGGCGAAGACGGGCTCAGCGAAGGCTTGTGAACCTCAGGGAGACACACCGTGGATGACCGCACGCTCTGGCTGATCGTCGCTTTCTTCATCACCGCCGGCACGCTCGTGGCGTTCATCGTGCAGTGGCGGCGGTCCCGCCGCGGCGGCGGGCGGCGCGACCCCTTCGACGGCCCCGGGCCCGGCGACGACGCGCCCTGACCACGGCGGGTCGCACCGTTCGGGGCGGCGAGGGCTCGGCATCCGGCCCCTTTGCCCGTCACGAGAACAGGGCATGTCACGGTAACAGGGCGATTCGGGCGAGATCAGCCTGTTCTCGTCGCACCAGCCTGTTCTGGTGACGCGGCGGTCCTACTGCGGGGCAAGGCCCAGGTCGTCGAGGTCGATCGAGCCCAGCCACTGCAGACCCTCGGCCTCGATCGCGGCCTGAGCGCCGGTCTTGCGGTCGACGATGACGGCGACGGCGACGACCTCCGCGCCCTCGCGGCGCAGGGCCTCGACGGCCTTGAGCGCCGACTGGCCCGTGGTCGAAGTGTCTTCGACGACGACGACGCGCTTGCCCTTCACATCGGCGCCCTCGATCTGGCGGCCGCGGCCGTGGTCCTTCGGCTCCTTGCGCACGACGAACGCATCGAGCGGTCGACCGGCGTGCACCGACTCGTGCATGACGGCGTTGGCGATGGGGTCGGCGCCGAGCGTGAGTCCGCCGACGGCGACGATGCCGTCGAGGTCTTTCACCAGGTCGAGCACCAGACGACCGATCGCGGGAGCGGCACGGTGGTCGAGAGTGAGCTTGCGCATGTCGACGTAGTACGTCGCCTTCTTGCCGCTCGAGAGGGTGAAGTCGCCGTGGAACACCGCCTCGTCCTTGATGAGGCCGATGAGGGCCTGACGGTCGGCTTCGAGCTCGGGAGTGGAGGCGGTGGTCACGGCGTCGAGTTTAGTGCTCCATACAGATAACGCCGGAGTCGCTCTGGCCTCCGATGTCGGCGGCCGAAAGTAGGCTGGATGCCATGCGCCTGGCCACCTGGAACGTCAACTCCATCCGCGCCCGCGTCACCCGCACCGTCGAGTTCTGCGTGCGCGAGCACATCGACGTGTTGGCGATGCAGGAGATCAAGTGCAAGACGGAGCAGTTCCCGTACGCGGCGTTCGAAGAAGCCGGGTACCACGTCGCCGCGCACGGCCTGAATCAGTGGAACGGCGTCGCCATCGCGAGCCGTGAGCCCCTCGAAGACGTCGAGATCGGCTTCCCCGGCATGCCCGGGTTCGAGAAGGGCAAGGAGGGTCCGGACCTGCCGCAGGAGGCCCGCGCGATCGGGGCGACGGTGAACGGCGTGCGCGTGTGGAGCCTGTACGTGCCCAACGGTCGTGGACTCGACGACCCGCACTACGTCTACAAGCTCGACTGGCTCGACAAGCTGCGCCAGTACACGGCCGACACCCTCTCGGCCCGCCCCGATCTGCCGCTCGCCCTCACCGGCGACTTCAACATCGCTCCGACCGACGCCGACAACGGCGACCCCACGGTCGTCGAGGGGGCGACCACCCACGTCTCCCCTCCCGAGCGTGAAGCCTTCCGCGCCTTCGAGGCCGCGGGTCTCACCGACGTCGTGCGCCCGCTGATCCCCACCGGCTACACCTACTGGGACTACAAGCAGTTGCGCTTCCCCCGCAATGAGGGTCTACGTATCGACTTCATCCTCGGCTCGCAGGCCTTCGCCGACGCGGTGCACGGCGCCGAGATCCACCGCAACGAGCGCAAGGGCGAGGTCCCCAGCGACCACGTGCCCGTCGTCGCCGACCTCGACCTCTCGGGCGCCGACGACGATGACGACCTGCCGATGATCTTCGGCTGACCGCCGACGCAGCGGCATCGCCCGAGCCCTCGCGCAATCGAGCCCGCCCAGCGCGTCGCACCCCTGAAAAGCCCGAGCCCACGGCATCCGGAATCATTTCTCCCGCACCCTGTCGATTCCGCTCGGCGTCGTTCGACGCGATAGTAGGGGAACGGTTCCCCGGAGCACCGACGAGAGAAGACGACGATGAAGTACATGCTGATCATGCGCGGCACCGACGAGGCGTACGCGGAGTACAAGAAGATCCCGTTCGAGCAGGTCATCAACCAGATGGGCGCCTACAACGAGTCGATGATCGACGCGGGGGTGCTCGTCGCCGGCGACGGTCTCGCCGAAGACACGAGCAAGAACTTCGTGGTCGAGTTCGGCGGTGAGGAGCCCGTCGTCACCGACGGCCCCTACGGCGAGACGCACGAGCTGTTCAACGGCTTCTGGATCATCGAGGTGTCGCGCAAGGACGAGGCCGTGGAGTGGGCCCGCCGCGCTCCGCTGATCGCGGGCAACAAGCTCGAGGTGCGCCGGGTCACCGACGAGACCGACTTCGCCGCCTTCGCCGACAACGAGTACATCCAGAAGGAAGAGGGCTGGCGCGAGGAGCAGGCCTCGCGCTGACCCCACGTGTGGAGAACGACACCGAGCTCTCGCGACGCGTCGCGGCGATCTGGCGCATCGAAGGCGCCCGCATCGTCGCGACGCTCGCGCGCGTGGTCGGCGATCTTCCCACCGCCGAAGACCTCGCGCACGACGCGCTGCTCGAGGCGCTGGCGCAGTGGCCGCGCGAGGGAGTGCCGCACAATCCCGGAGCGTGGCTCACCGCCGTCGCGAAGCGGCGCGCAATCGACGGCTGGCGTCGGGAGCGGGCGCGAGGCGAGAAGTACCGCCTGATCGGCGCCGACCTCGACGAGGTGACGGATGCCGCGTGGCAGCCCATCGACGACGACGTGCTGCGCCTGGCGTTCACGGCGTGCCACCCGGTGCTCGCCCGCGACGCGCAGGTCGCGCTGACCCTCAAGGTCGTCGGCGGGCTCGACACGGAGGCGATCGCGCGCCTCTTCCTCGTTCCCGTGCCCACGATGCAGCAGCGGATCGTGCGGGCCAAGAAGGCGCTGAGCGCGGCCGGGGTGCCGTTCGAGGTGCCCGAGCCGGCGGAATGGCCCGCCCGACGCGGCGCGGTGCTGACGGTGATCTACCTCATCTTCACCGAGGGCTACGCCGCGAGCGCCGGCGATGCGGTGCTGCGCACCGAGCTCGCACACGAGGCCGTACGACTGGGTCGCGTGCTCGGGCGCCTGCTGCCGCGCGAGCCGGAGGTGCTCGCTCTGTCGGCGCTCATGGAGCTGCAGGCGTCGCGGTTCGCGGCGCGCGTGGATGCGAACGGCGATGCCGTGCTGCTGGCCGATCAAGACCGGCGGCGCTGGGACCGGTCGGCGATCGCGCGCGGCCGGGCCCTGCTCGAGCGCGCCGAGGCCCTGGGCCGAGGCCGCGGGCCGTACCAGCTGCAGGCGGCGATCGCGCTCTGTCACGCCGAGGCGACGAGCGTCGACGCGACCGACTGGCCGCGCATCGTGCAGCTCTACGACGCGCTGGGTCGACTCGGGGCCAATCCGGTCGTGGCGCTCAATCGCGCGGTCGCGGTGGCCATGGCATCCGGTGCCCTCGAGGGCCTCGCGGCCATCGACGCCCTCTCCGCGACCGGGCAGCTGAGGGGCTCGCACCTCATCCCGTCGGTGCGCGGTGAGCTGCTGTCACGCCTGGGGCGATCGGCCGAGGCGCGCGCGGAGCTGCTCGCCGCCGCCGGGCTCACGCGCAACGAGCGCGAGGCGGCGCTCCTGAGGCGGAAGGCCGAGGCGCTGCGGAGCCGTCCCGAGGGAGAGACCGTGGGCTGAGCCACCGGGAACACGGCGTCCGGTCCCTTCGACAGGCTCAGGGACCTGGGATGAGACGGGGCCGGAGGCGAACCCCCGACCCCGTCGTGAAAGCGCGTCTCAGGCCGCGGGGACCTCGGCGGGAGCAGTGCGCTTCGCGAGGGTCACGAGCGCCTCGATGATCGAGCGCAGGAACGCGGCCGTGCCCTCGTCGGTGACGGTGCCGTCCTCTTCGAACAGGCCGGGGGTCGACTGGATGTAGCCCTCGGGCTGACCGAGCACCAGGGCGTTGTAGTGCAGGAGCACGGAGCGCAGGTGCTGCTGGCCGGCCGCGGTGGCGATGCCGCCCTGCGAGGTGCCGATGACCGCGGTGGGCTTGTCGTTGAACGACGCCTCGCCGTACGGGCGGGCCGACCAGTCGAGGGCGTTCTTGAGCACGCCGGGGATGGAGCGGCTGTACTCGGGGGTCACGATGAACATGGCGTCGGTGTCTTCGATCGCCTGCTTGAAGTCGCGCGCGACCTGGGGGAAGTCGCCGTCGTAGTCGGGCGAGTAGAAGGGGAGGTCTTTGATGGGGATCTCCTTGAGCGTCACGCCCTCGGGAGCGACCTTCTCGAGCGCCTTCGCCAGGCGCCGGTTGATGGAGGTGCTGGAGATGCTGCCGACGATGTAGCCGATCTCGGTCACGGTGATCCTTTCAGAGAAGACGGGGGCGCCGGGCGCCCGGATTCATTCACGTGCAAGCATCACCGCGCATCCTGTATTCCCGCCCCTCTTGACTCCACCCCACGGGGGATGCAGGTGTCGGAGCTCCCCCCTACCGTGGAGGGATGGCCCGGCTCACCCGCACGCAGCAACGCAACGACCTCGTGCTCGCCGCCGCGCTGTTCCTGGGCGGACTGACCAGCGCCGTCCTCTCGTCGGTCTCGGGCATCTACGGCGATCAGCAGGGCTCCCTCGCGGTCGCACTGGGCTACGTCGCGGTGCTCGCGATCCCGATCGCCTTCCGCCGGCGGTGGCCCTCGGTCGCCGCGGTCATCGTCACGGTCGCGTACTTCCTCGCAGTGACCTTCCGCATCCCCGAGCTGTACGCGGGCAACATCGCGATGTTCATCGCCCTGTACACGGTGGGCGCGTGGGAGACCGACCGGCGTCGGGCGACGATCGTGCGCGTCGGCCTCATCGTGGGCATGTTCGCGTGGCTGTTCATCGTGATGTTCCAAGAGGCCACGCAGCCGGTCGACCCGAGCGTGGAAGGACCCTTCTCGCGCGCCGGGGCGTTCTCGCCGTTCGTCGCCTATCAACTGCTCAACATCCTCCTCAACGCGCTGTACTTCGGCGGCGCGTACTACTTCGGCAACCGCTCGTACCAGCAGATGCGCGAGCGCGCCTCCCTCGAGGAGCGCACGGCAGAACTCGAGACGGAGCGCGAGGTCACCGCCGCCCAGGCCGTGGCGCTCGACCGCGTGCGCATCGCGCGCGAGCTGCACGACGTGGTCGCCCACCACGTATCGCTGATGGGCGTGCAGGCGGGGGTGGCGCGGTCGCTGCTGGATCGTGATCCGGATGCCGCGCGGCAGAACCTCGCGGGCATCGAGGGATCCGCCCGGTCGTCTCTGCACGAACTGCGCCAGCTGCTCGAGACCCTGCGCACGCCCGACGGCGACGCGGCGCCCGACACGGCCCCGACCACGCACGGGCTCACCTCGGTCGCGGGACTGGTGGACGAGGCGACCGCGGCGGGTCTTCCCACGACCCTCACGGTCATCGGCGAAGCAGCGACCGATCCCCCGCCGCTCGTGCAGGTCAACCTGTACCGCATCGCGCAAGAAGCGCTCACGAACGCCCGGCGTCACGCCGGCCCCGAAGCGACGGCCGACGTGCGCCTGCGGTTCGATCCGGATGCCGTGGAACTCGAGGTCACGAACACCGGACGCCGCGGTTCGTCGACGCCGGGCCTCGGCCAGCTCGGCATGCGCGAGCGCGCCGCGGCATCGGGCGGGACGATCGAGATCGGTCCCCGCGCGCGCGGCGGCTGGTTGGTGCGCGTGCGGGTGCCGCTGCTGACCCCGGAGGTGTCGCATGTCTGAGCTGCGGGTGCTGCTGGTCGACGACCACGCCATGATGCGCGCGGGGTTCCGCACGATCCTGTCGCTCGAAGACGACATCACGGTCGTCGGCGAGGCGGCCTCGGGTCGCGCGGCGATCGACGCGGCGCGGGAGCTGCGCCCCGACGTGATCTGCATGGACGTGCAGATGCCCGACATGGACGGCCTCGAGGCGACGCGCCTGCTGACGGCCGATCCCGCCTCCGACGCCGCGATCCTCATCGTGACCACCTTCGATCGCGACGACTACCTGTTCGCCGCGCTCGCGGCGGGAGCCAGCGGATTCCTGCTGAAGAACGCCGGCCCCGAAGAGCTCGTTTCGGCGGTGCGGATCGTGGGCGCGGGCGACGCGCTGCTCGCCCCCGAGGTCACCCGCCGGGTCATCGAACGCTTCGCCGCGCAGGGCGCCGGCGACGTGGCATCCGGGAGCTCCGCCGCGAGCCCCGCGCCGGCCTCGGAAGGCGCCGAGCCCGCCGCACGCCGGGCCGACACCCTGCACCTCAGCGAGCCGCTGACCGAGCGCGAGAGCGAGGTGCTCTCCCTCGTCGCCGAGGCCCTCAGCAACGCCGAGATCGCCGCGCGCCTGTTCATCGGCGAGGCGACCGTCAAGACGCACGTGTCGAACGTGCTGCAGAAGCTCGGTGCGCGCGACCGCGTGCAGGCCGTGGTGCTCGCGCACCGGCACGGGCTGGCCTGACAGGCGGAGTCCCGCGCACGCGGGGGGCGGGCGCGCGTCTCGTGCGTGGGGCCCGGTCCCTTCGACAGGCTCAGGGACCTCGGTTGCGCGCTCACGGACCTTCGACATGCTCAGGGACCTCGGGGTTCGGGCCCTTCGACAGGCTCAGGGGCCTCGGTTGCGCGCTCACGGACCTTCGACAGGCTCAGGGGCCTCGGGGTTCGGGCCCTTCGACAGGCTCGGGGACCTCGGTTGCGCGCTCACGGACCTTCGACAGGCCCAGGAGCCCTCGGCCGAGCCCCCTCCCCCTCACGGTGGAGCGCACGAACCCCTCGCGGGGCGGAGGTGCCGCGGCATCCGCGTCTCTAGCGTGGAGGCATCGAGAGAAGGGATGCACCGTGCTCCAGTTGGACGGCATCACCAAGAGCTACGGCGGACGCCGCGTGCTCGACGAGGTGGGTTTCACCGTCGCCCCCGGGCGACTGACCGGCTTCGTCGGCGGCAACGGCGCCGGCAAGACCACGACCATGCGCATCGCCCTCGGCGTGCTCGGAAAAGACGCGGGCAGCGTCGAGCTGAACGGCTCCCCTGTGACCACGGCGGATCGGCGGCGTTTCGGCTACATGCCCGAAGAGCGCGGGCTGTATCCGAAGATGAAGGTCGCCGAGCACATCGCCTACCTCGCGCGGCTGCACGGCTTCGGCAAGGCGGAGGCGAACCAGAAGGCCACCGCCCTGCTCGAGCGGCTCGGACTCGGCGAGCGCCTCGGCGACCTGGTCGAGACGCTCTCGCTCGGCAACCAGCAGCGCGCCCAGATCGCGGCCTCTCTCGTGCACGAGCCCGACGTGCTGATCCTCGACGAGCCGTTCTCGGGCCTCGACCCCCTTGCCGTCGACGTCGTCGCGGGAGTGCTGCAGGAGAAGGCGGCAGCGGGAGCGGCCGTGCTGTTCTCGTCGCACCAGCTCGACGTCGTCGAGCGGTTGTGCGACGACCTCGTGATCATCGCCGGGGGCACGATCCGCGCCGCAGGCACGCGCGACGACCTCCGCGCGCAGCATGCGACCCACCGCTACGAGCTCGTCTCGCGCGCGGATGCCGGGTGGCTGCGCGAAGAACCCGGTGTGACGGTGCTCGACTTCGACGGCGGATACGCCCTCTTCGACGCCGCCGACGACACGGTCGCGCAGCGGGTGCTCCGCGGCGCCGTGGAACGCGGCGACGTCGCCAGCTTCTCCCCCCAGCGGCCGACCCTGGCCGAGATCTTCAAGGAGGTCATCCAGTGAGCACCTCGACTCCCACCCGCAGGTCGTCGCCCGCGCCGGCCGCTGCGCGCCCCGCCCCCAGCGAGCTGCAGAGCATCTGGCTCGTCGCCGAACGCGAGATCGGCTCGAAGCTGCGGAGCAAGGCCTTCGTCATCTCGACCGCCATCCTCGTGCTCGCGGCCCTCGCCTCGGTGGTGTGGGGCGGTTTCGCCGCCAACAACGCCTCGGGCAGCGGTACCCCCGTCGCCGTGACCTCGCAGACCGAGAGCGCCGTGTCGGGACTCGAGGGTCTCGACGTCACCGTCGCCGCCAGCGATGACGCCGCCCGCGCCCTCGTCGAAGACGGCACGGTGGATGCCGCCCTGGTCTCGGGATCGTCGGACGCGTCGTTCGACTACACCGTCGTGGTGAAAGACGGCGTGCCTTCGACGTTGCTGCAGATGCTGAGCGACACCCCGCCCGTCGACATGATCGACCCCGGGGCGGGGGCGGCCGATGCGCTGCGCTACCTGATCGCGCTCGGCTTCGGACTCGTCTTCCTCATCGCGGCGTCGACCTTCGGCGGCACGATCGCGCAGAGCGTAGTCGAAGAGAAGCAGACGCGCGTGGTCGAGATCCTCATCTCGGCGATCCCCGTGCGGGTGCTGCTGGCCGGAAAGGTGCTCGGCAACACGATCCTCGCGATGGCGCAGATCGTGCTGCTGGCGGCGGTCGCCGTGGTGGGTCTCGCCGTGACCGGTCAGGCGGGCGTGCTCGACACCCTCGGTGCGCCGATCGCCTGGTTCGCGATCTTCTTCCTGTTCGGCTTCGTGCTGCTGGCGTCGCTGTTCGCCGCCGCGGCCGCGATGGTCTCGCGGCAGGAAGACATCGGTGCGACGACGACCCCGATCACGATGCTGATCATGGCGCCGTACTTCCTCGTGATCTTCTTCAACGACAACCCCGTCGTGCTGACGATCATGTCGTACGTGCCGTTCTCGGCCCCCGTGGGCATGCCCCTTCGCATGTACCTCGGCGACGCGCAGTGGTGGGAGCCGGTGGTGTCGCTGATCGTGCTGCTCGTGTCGTGCGTGCTCGCCATCGGCGTCGCCTCGCGCATCTACCGCAACTCGCTGCTGCGCATGGGTGCCCGCGTGAAGCTGGTCGAGGCGCTGAAGGGCTGACCGCCCCGCCGCGGTCTTCAGAGCGGGCGGATGCCGGAGTCTTCGGCATCCGCCCGCTTCCTCTGCGCGCGGGTCGCGCTCACTCCTCGAGCACCGCCAGCACGTTGCCCGCGGGGTCGCGGAACCAGGCGATGAGCGGACCGCCCTCGCGCATGATGCCGCGGGAGTCGGTCGGGAAGTTCTCGTCGTCGTAGATCTTCGTGTCGACGCCGCGTGAGCGCAGATCGTCGACGGCCGCCTCGACGTCGGCGACAGGGAAGTTGAGCACCGTGAACGACGCCGGCTCGTGGTGGGGCTTGCCGTAGACGAGCACGCGCCCGCCGGAGGCGAGGTGCAGCGTCAGGAAGCCCGAGCCCTCGAGCACCTCGACGCGGATGCCGAGCGTGTCGGCGTAGAAGCGGTGTGCGGCCTCGAGGTCGTCGACCGCGAGACCCGAGTACGCACCATCGGGGTGGAACATCGTCGTTCTCCTTCGTTCAGCGCGTCACGGGTGTCGCGACGCGGGGCTACGGCGCCACGTAGGCCGTGACGCTGTCGGACAGGCGGAGGGGCTCGCCCGCCACCTGGTCGCCGCTGGGCTGACCGATCGCGACCGTGAGGCTCTGATCGATGCCGAAGACCGCGGCGCCGGTCTGCGCTCCGCTGGCGCACCCCGCCGACCAGGGCCGGTTGTCGCTCGAGGTGAAGGCGACGATGCAGCGTCCGTCGCCGTCATCGGGCCGGGCGAGATAGATGCGGAAGTCGTCGATCGTCGCGATGTAGCGCGTGCTCGCGGCGTCGATGCCGCTGTCGCGCATGATGTCGGCCGATATGACG
This sequence comes from Microbacterium sp. che218, assembly GCF_040436305.1. Lineage (NCBI taxonomy): Bacteria > Bacillati > Actinomycetota > Actinomycetes > Micrococcales > Microbacteriaceae > Microbacterium > Microbacterium sp. che218. Next base: position 2,435,297 of record NZ_AP031501.1, on the reverse strand, counting down.
TCTTCCGTCGTCTGCGGGAACGCCATCTCGGGCAGGTCGGAGACGGCCGGATCGGCGGTCGCCGCGGGCATGGCCATGCTCGATCCGATCGCGATGCCGACGCCGACGAGAGCGGCTGCGCCGACCGCGGTCAGCGTCCAGCGCAGGATGCGGCGGGGCGGGCGGTCTGCGGGGCCGGCGAGCGGGGCACCCTCGGTGTCGGCGGAGGGGTCACCCGGCTCGTCGCGGGGCGGGCTCGGCCGGTCGTCCGGTGCGGCGGCACCCGCGGCATCCGTCGTCGTGACCGGCGTGGCCGGGTGCGGCGGAACGGCGACGGCAGCGGCGGGGACCCCCGACGGCGTCCGGCGCGCGTCGTCTTCGAGTTCGACGAGACGCGCGATCATCTCGGGGGTCGCGCTGCCCCCGTCTGCGCCGTAGACGCGCTCCCGGAGTCTTCCGAGCTCGCCGTCGTCGTCCATGCCGCGACTCTACGACCCGGACGCCCTGTCCGGGGCGGTCTTGTCGAGCGCATCGGCGGCGCCCACGAGGGCGAGGTGCGACAGGGCCTGCGGGGTGTTGCCCGCCTGTCGACCGGTCACGGGGTCGTACTCCTCGGACAGCAGGCCCAGGTCGTTGGCCACCGAGGTCAGACAGTGCATGAGGGCTTCGGCGTCGTCGCGGCGGCCGCTGTGCGCGTACTGACCCACCAGCCAGAACGAGCAGGCGAGGAACGGATGCTCGTCACCGGCCAGGCCGTCGACACCGGTGGTGCGGTACCGCAGCAGCCAGCCGTGGGGCATGAGCGTCTCCTCCATGCGGGCCACCGTGGCGAGCATGCGCGGGTCGTCGTAGGCGCAGAAGCCCACCTGCGGCAGCACGAGCAGCGAAGCGTCGACCTCGTCGGTGTCGAAGTGCTGCGTGAACCAGCCGCCCTGGTGCACGCCCCGCGCGTCGATCTCGGCCCGCACGCGGTCGCGCATCTGCCGCCACGTGTCGAGTTCACCGTCGCGGCCCCCCTCTTCGACGGCCCGGATGCCGCGGTCGAAGGCCGCCCAGATCATGGCGCGCGAGTGCGTGAAGAAGTGCGGATCGCCCCGCATCTCCCAGATGCCGAGGTCGGGTCGATCGACCCACTTCACCAGCTGCGCCAGGAGAGCGCGCTGCAGCGCCCACGAGAAGGTCGTCTCGGCGACCCCCGCGGTGCGCGCGGCATCGAGGGCGACCATTACCTCGCCGATGACGTCGGCCTGGTACTGGTCGACCGCGCCGTTGCCGATGCGCACCGGGGCGGCCCCGTCGTACCCGGGCAGGCTCGAGATCTCGCGCTCGGGCAGGTCGCGTTCTCCGGCGATGCCGTACATGATCTGCACGTCGGCCGGGTCGCCGGCGATCGCCCGCAACAGCCAGTCGCGCCAGCGGTGCGCGGCGTCGAGGTAGCCGTGCTCGATGTAGGCGCTGAGGGTGAGGGCGGCGTCGCGCAGCCACACGTAGCGGTAGTCCCAGTTGCGGGAGCCGCCGAAGGCCTCGGGCAGCGAGGTGGTCGCCGCCGCCACGATGCCGCCCGTCTCGGAGTGCGTGAGAGCGCGCAGCACCATGAGCGAACGCGTGACGAGCGCGGGATGGGTGCCGGCCGCCTGCACGCGATCGGCCCACGCCGCCCACCACTCGCGAGTGCGCTCGAGGGCGGCCTCGACGTTGAAGGGCGCCGGGGCCTTCTGCCACGACGGCCCCCACATCAGCACCGAGTCGACGCTCTCGCCCGCCGCCGTCGTCCAGCGGCCGCGGTGCGCGGTGTCGGTCGCGATGAGGCGCGGGCCGCGGATCGTCACGGCGTCGGGACCGGCGACCGCGAGGATCGCGTGCTCCCCGCCCTGGCCGACCTGCTGCACCCACGGAATCGCGCGGGCGTAGTCGAAGCGCAGGCGCACCTCGCTGACGAAGTCGACCGCGCCGGCCACCCCCACGACCCGGCGCACGACGGCCTCGATGCCCTCGTCGACGGGCATGGCGTCGTAGACGTCGGCGATGCCCGTCGAGGTCTCCCACCGCGTGACGAGCACGAACGTGTCTCCGTCGTAGCGGCGCGTCGACCGGGCGTCGGGGTCGGCCGGCCGCAGCGACCAGGCGCCGTGCGACTCGTCGCCGAGCAGGGCGCCGAACATCGACCCGCTGTCGTACCGCGGCAGGCACAACCAGTCGATGCTGCCCTGCGACGAGACGAGGGCGGCGGATCGGCAGTTGCTGAGGAGTGCGTAATCCTCGATCGGAGTCGTCACCCTCGGATTGTGACAGCAACGACCGACACCGTGGCCGAGCGTCGCGCTAGTGGCATCCATGCACCTGCTGCAAGCACCCGGGCGGTGTCGGACGACAGCGCTACGGTGGCCGCATGGCCGCGGACACCACCCTGATCATCCTGGGCGCCTCGGGCGACCTCACTTCTCGCCTGCTGCTGCCGGCCCTGGGCCAGCTGCTCACGCGCGAACCCGGCCGCTCGGTGCGTCTGCACGGCGCCGGCATGGACGACTGGACCGACGAACACTGGCGCGAGGCGGTGAAAAAGTCGTTCCAGACGACGGATGCCGCGGCGGCCTTCGACCAGGTCTCGCAGACCACCTATTCGCAGGCCGACATCACCAAGGCCGCCGACCTGCAGAAGCTCCTCGACGACGCCGAGGGCCGCCCCGCCCTCTACTTCGCCGTTCCCCCGGCGATCGCCGAGAAGGCCTGCCTGGCGCTCAGCGACGTGAAGATCCCCGAGGGCACGGTCCTCGCACTCGAGAAGCCCTTCGGCACCGACGAGGCGAGCGCGCACCGACTCAACCAGCAGCTCGCGAAACTCGTCCCCGAAGACCAGGTCTTCCGCATCGACCACTTCCTCGGCCGCTCGACCGTGCTCAATCTCCTCGGAGCCCGCTTCGCGAACCGCCTCCTCGAGAGCGTGTGGTCGGCCGACGACATCGGCTCCGTCGAGATCGACTATCCCGAACCCCTCGGTCTCGAGGGTCGCGCGGGCTACTACGACGGCGCGGGCGCCCTCGTCGACATGATCCAGAGCCACCTACTGCAGGTCATGGCCTTCGTGACGATGGAGCCCCCGGCATCCCTCAATCAACTCGATCTGCGCGACGCCACCTCGGCGGTGCTGCGGGCCACCCACGTGCGCGACGACGACCCCGTGCACAATTCCCGTCGTGCGCGGTACACCGCGGGCGACGTCGGTGATCGCCACTTCCCCTCCTACGTCGACGAACCGGGGGTCGACGCGGCGCGCGGCACCGAGACGCTCGCCGAGATGACGGTCGAGGTGCGCAACGCCCGGTGGCAGGGCGTTCCGATCACGCTGCGCTCGGGCAAGGCGCTCAGCTCGGGCCACCGCGCCATCACCGTGACGTTCAAGCCGGTGCGGCACCTGCCCGGAGGCTTCGTCGGCGAGAGCGAGCCGTCGGAGCTGGTCTTCTCTCTCGGGCCCGACACGATGAGCCTCGGCCTCAACGTCAACGGTGCCGACGATCCGCTCGAGCTGGAGCGCGTGACCCTGGCGGCCGACCTCGGCGAGGGCGCGCTCAAGGCCTACGGCGAGGTGCTCTCCGGCATCCTCGACGGCGATGCGATGCTCGCGGTCCGCGGCGACGCGGCCGAGCAGTGCTGGCGGATCGTGCAGCCGGTCATCGACGCCTGGCGTGCGAACGAGGTGCCGCTCGACGAGTACCCCGCGGGCACCGCAGGTCCCGCGTCGTGGAGCGAGTGACGCGGATGCCGTGAGCCCCACCCCGGCGCCCTGCACCGTGCACCAGCGACTCATCGACGACGCATAACTTCACACGGGAACACTCGGCGGCCCGTGGGCGTTCACTGGTGCGGGTCAATGGAGTCCCGGTATCGTCCCCGTTCCTCAGGAGTACCCATGTCACTCGTTCTCGACCGCACCGCCCCCACCGACGCCCCGATCCTCGACGTGCTCGCCGAGCGCTGGAGCACTCGCGTCTTCGACGCCGAGACCCCGATCGACGAAGAGGCGCTGCGTTCCGCCCTCGAGGCGGCGCGCTGGACCCCCACGGGCATGAACCACCAGCCCTGGCGCATGATCCTCGCCCGCCGCGGTGGCGAGGCGCACGCCAAGGTCGTCTCGGCCCTGATGGGCTTCAACCAGGCGTGGGCGCCCGCCGCCGGTGCGCTGCTGGTCGTGCTCGCCGAGAACGAGACCGCTGAGGGCGACGCTCGTCCCTGGGCCCTCTACGACGCCGGCCAGGCCGCCGCGCACTTCACCGTGCAGGCGCACGCCGAGGGTCTCGCCACTCACCAGATGGGCGGATTCGTCGCCGACGACCTGCGCGCGGCCTTCGACATCGACCCCCGCTTCACCCCCGTGACCGTGATCGCGGTCGGCGCGCTGGGCGACATCGACGCCGCCGAAGAGGGTCTGCGTCAGCGCGAGCTCGCTCCCCGCGAGCGCCGCACCGTCGCGGAGTCGCTGCTCGTCGACGCCTGAGTCTTCTCGTCTTTCGACGAACGCCCGTCGCATCCGGCAACGCTCACCGAGAGCGGTACCGTGCGGCGGGCGTTTCGCCGTCGAAAGGCCGCGGTGCGCTCGGCGGGGGTCGTGTCGGCGACCCGTGCTGTCACGCGGCGCCGGAGACGCCGTCTCCCCATCGTCCGAGCGCTTCGATCGCCGGGCGAAGGGCCTCGCCCCGCTCGGTCAGCGCGTACGCGCGGGTGTTGTGCTTCAGGGGGAGGCGTCGCAGGACGCCCGCCTCTTCGAGCTCGCGTAGCCGCACGGCGAGCATGTTCGTGCCCAGCCCGAGCTCCCTCTGCAGATCGCCGTAGCGCTGCGGCCCGTCGAGCAGCTGCTCGACGAGGAGCAGCGCCCACCGGGGTCCGACGACTTCGAGCGCGTCGCCGAGGCCGCTCACTCGGCGGGATCGGCGGCCGGCTTCATCCAGAACGGCGAGTAGTGGTAGCCGTCGGGGTCGTCGAACTGCCGTTGGTACATGAACGGGTAGTCGTCGGTGTCACCGATGCGTCCTCCGGCGGCGCCGGCGCGCTCGACGAGCTCATCGACGGCCTCACGGCTGCCGAGGTCGAACGAGACCGTGATCTTCGAGGGCGTGTCCGGCCCGCCGATCAGGTCTTCGGTGCCACCGACCGCGGCGTACATCTCGCGACTGCCGAGCATGACGTACTGGTCGGCCGCGATGGCGAAGCACGACACGTTGTGATCGGACATCTCGGCGTTGAGGGTCCATCCGAGCGCCGTGTAGAAGGCGGCGGCGCGGTCGACCGAGTCGACCGGGCAGGTGAGGAAGAGGCTCATGGCGCGATACTTCCAAAAGTGAAGTGCCCCGTCAAGAGCGGAACACCTCGACCGGATGCCGCGGCGTTCAGCGCTCGACGAGTACCCCGTCGGCATCCGCCCACACGTGACGACCCGGTGTGAACACGACACCCGCGATCGTCACCGGCACATCGACCTCGCCGACCCCGTCTTTCGCACTCTTGCGCGGGTTCGAGCCGAGCGCCTTCACCCCGAGCGGCAGGGCGGCCATCGCCACGCGATCGCGGATCGCACCGTTGACGATCACGCCCGCCCACCCGTTCTCGACCGCCGACGCGGCGATCAGATCGCCCACGAGGGCGGACTCGAGCGACCCTCCGCCGTCGATCACCAGCACCGCGCCCGCGCCAGGGGTCGCGAGCACCTGCTTGACCAACGCGTTGTCACGGTGACAGCGGACGGTGCGCACCGCACCGTCGAAGGCGACGTGCCCGCCCAGGTCGATCATCGGGAGCGAGAGCGAGTCGAGCTCGTCGCCGCGGTCGTCGTACAGGTCAGCCGTCGCGATCGTCATGGCGCCAGGCTAACGGGGCGGACCCGTGCGGAGTCGCCCCGCCATCTCGGCCAGGTCCCCGGCCGCGACGTTCCTCTGCTCGAGCGCCGGGTGTCAACGGTGCAGCCCGTTGCGGCCGGATCCGCCGCGAGCACCGGCGGCCGCTGAGCCGGCAGGCCCGCGGGCCCCGGGGTGGCACCAGACGTCAGACACCCCACCGGCTCCTGTGCTGGTACCACCCCGCACCCCGCGGGCACGGGTTCTACGTCGGTTCTCGTGCGCGCCGGGCCGCGTCGCCCGCAAGGGTCAGGTAGACGGCGGCGGTCCAGGTGTACGCGCGGTCGCGGAGGCCGTCGCCGGTGAGCGCGTCGAAGTTCTCGGCGAAGCCGTGCTGTCGACACAGCCCCCGGAAGCGCTCGCTGATGTCGTCGGCCATGCCGACGTGACCCGAGCGCCGCAGCCCGTCCTCGATGAGCATGGTCGAGGGCGCCCAGATCGGGCCACGCCAGTAGCCGTCGGATTCGTAGTGCCCGCTGTCGGGCCTCTCGGTGGCCAGTCCCCAGGGCGTGAGGAACGGCGTAAGACCCTCGGCCAGGGCGTCGCGCGCCTCCTCGGGGAGAAGCGGGCCCGCCGCGATCGCGAGGGAGTTGAGCAGCGTGGACCGGCTGGCGTCCGCGCCGTCGGCGACTCCGCGGGCGGAATAGCCGTCGCCCCGCCACAACTCGGTGTCGAGGGCGGCGGCGATGCGTTCTCCCTCCGTGCGCCAGCCCGACCCGTCGAGTCCGAGCTCGTCTGCGAGGCGGGAGAGAGTGTCGAGCTGCAGGAGAAGGAATGCCGCCAGGTCGGGGGACTCGATCAGACGCGCCCGGTCGAAGGCGGTGGAGTTGTCCCATCCGCTGTCGTTGCCGTGCTGGTAATACGGCAGCGCGCGGCCGGGCACGCGTCGCTCGTCCAGCCAGAAGCGCGTCCACCTGCTGAGCTTGTCGTAGACGACCTCCCGCTCATCGCGCCTCAATTCGAGACCTTCGCGGCGAAGTCGATCCAAGGCCCACCCGTGGATGGGCGGCTTGACGAAGTTGTAGAGCCGCTCGGAATGCGCGATGGAATCGGGGAGCGCGCCGGCAGCATCCTGATGGTCGAACGGCGCGAGGAACTGATCCAGCGCGAGACGCGGATCGCCCCGGACGAGTGCGATGGCGTTGAAGCAGTGGTCCCAGCTCCAGACCTTGTCCATCCAGTGCTTCGACATGAGGACCGACTCGCGCTCGAGAAATCCGGCGGGCGCCACGGTGGCCGACCAGATGACGTAGGCGGCCAGCATCGCCGTGTCGCGATCCTCTGGCGAGAGCTCGTCATCCTCCGTCCAGGGAGCGACCCCCGAGGCGAAGTCCACGAACTCGGTCCGCACCTTCGCGACGGCCTCGTCGAAGGTCTCCGTACGGCGATACGGCGAGCGAGACGCCGCGAACTCCTCGAGCGCGATCTCCCACTCCCCCAGGCCTTCCGACGCTTCGACGATCACCGAACGGCGCGCCGCACCGAGCGCCTCGGCGCCCTCGAGGCGCAGCGCGCCCGCCAAGGCCGTGACCCGGTAGCGAGCTCCCGTCTCGTAGGCGGTGAAGACCGCGCTGCCGTCGCGGGGATCCCGGAAGAGGTACATGCCGGTGAATGGGGTGAGCTCCTCCGCGACCTCGGCGATCTCGAGTCGCGTGCCCGCGGAGCCCCGAATGCGGACGACGTCGACCTCGGCGAACACCGCGTCGACGCCAGCGTGGCCGTCGGACCAACGAAGGCGTGCGGCATCGGCATCCGTGGTCCACTCACTGCTGATCCGACCGCTCGCCGCCGTTCGTGAGGGGGTGAGCGCCAGCACGGCGTGCATGCCCGTTCTGTGCGAGACGACGTGCACGTCGTCGACCGTACGGTGCGCGGCGATGACGGGAGAGAGGTCGAGCCACGACCCGCGACGGCTGAACGGAACGCTGCGCAGGTCGAAGGTGGGGACCGCGTGGGACATGTCTGCTTCCATGACGAGGGGTGGGATGCCGGCGCGTCAGCCGACCCGGGGGGTCCGAGCGTCGCTCAGGGGCAGGAAGACGCGCATCGTCGAGGGACCTCGGCCCGCCCATCGGTGGTACGGGATGAGACCGACCTCGACGGTGCCGTCGCTCTCCGTTCGGGTGTCGCCGCCGAACGCCGGGCGGAAGTCCCCGGGGGATGCCACCCGTCTGACCCGGGCGCGGATGCGCGCACCGTCGAGAGTGGTCTCGACGGGCCCCCCGGCCTCCACGGAGATCTCGTCGATCCCGACCCCCTCGGGGAGGTCGACGGATTCTGCACACAAGACCACGGGACCCCGTTCGATCGCCACGGCCCCCCGAACGGCGTCGACGCGCGCGTCGGGGAAGGACATCCGCGGGGCCATCGGGAGGTCCAGGTCGATGACGTCGCCGGCGGCGAAGCTGCGGCGGACGTCCGCCCATCCCCGCGGGAGCAGGCGCTCGGCACCATCGGGCCCGCGCAAGACGGCGCCGTCCGCCCACTCCGGTACCCGGAGTCGCACGCGGCGCTCCTCAGCGGGAGCCGTCACGACCGTGATCCGGATGGACCCGCTCCGGGGATAGTCCGTCTCGACTCGCAGCCGGAAGCCGCCCGCGTCGATCTCCCCCGCTGCGTACTGGAGGAGTGAGACGCCGTCCTGATCCTCCGAAGCGAAGTAAGCCGGCAGCGAGGCGAGGGTGCGGGCGACGTTCGTCGGGCAGCACGACACGTCGAACCACGGCGCACGGGTGCTCCCCTCGGCTCTCGTGTTGACGCCGGCGACGGCCTCGCTTCCCGCCTCCCGCTGATGGAGGGTGTTGGCGTAGAAGAAGGCCCGCCCGTCGAGGCTCGGCGAGACGGCGATGACGTTGAACAGCGTGCGTTCGATGAGATCGGCGTAGTGCACATCGCCCGTGGACAGGTAGAGACGCCACGAGAACATGATCGACGCCACCCCCGCGCACGTCTCGCAGTACGCCCGGTCGCTGGGCAGCTCGAAGTCTTCGCCGAAACCTTCGTCCTGGTGCCGCGACCCCATCCCCCCGGTGATGTACGTGCGCCTCTCGACGGTGCGACGCCACTGCACCGCCAACGCGGCGAGGAGCGATTCGTCCCGGTCCTCGACGGCGACATCGGTCGCGCCCGCCGACAGGTAGAGCGCCCGCACCGCATGACCGCGCAGAACGGCGGCCTCGCGCACGGGGACGTCGTCTTGGAAATACTCCGCCGACAGAAGCGGACGCACCGGCAGGCTCCCGCGACCACGCCGACCCACGAACAGGCGGGCCTGATCGAGATAGCGGCGCTCCCCTGTCGCGCGAGCGAACTCCGCCAGCCCCACCTCGATCTCGGGGTGCCCGCAGATCCCCTCTCGTCGGCCCTCTGCGAACTCCCGGCAGACGTGGTCGGCCGCGCGCCGCGCGACATCCACCAGGAGGTCTTCGCCCTCGGTGCGCAGGCGAGCGACGGCGGCTTGGAGGAGGTGTCCGATGTTGTAGAGCTCGTGCCCCATCGCCAGGTCGCTGTAGCGCGGCGGGAGACCGGGGTGCCCGAAGGCGGTGCCGACGTATCCGTCCGGGTCCTGCGCTGCGGCGACGCGGCTGACGAGCGAGCGGTACTCGGCGCTCAAGGCCTCGGTCGGGCGCACCGCCAGCTCCCAGGCCATCGCCTCGAGGAGTTTGTAGATCTCCGAATCGGAGAACATCCACCCGGCGCGCTCGTCGGTGCGTGCGCCTCGGGCGATCCGGTCGAAGTTCTCGATCCACCCGAGCTCCTCCATCCACTGCAGGCAATGCGAGAGGGTCGCCTCGGCGTTGACGAGCTGGCGGGAGCCCCAGAATCCGCCGGGATCCAGCACCACCTGCGAGAGGGAGACCCCGTCGCGGTCCGAGCGCGAGGGCGATACCGGTCGCCCGGAGGAACGGGATCCTCCGGTGGTGAACGTCGATTCGGAGAGGGAGAGAGTCATGGGTCAGTCCTTCACGGCACCGGCGGTCACACCGGCGGCCACATAGCGCTGCGCCATCACCAGCAGGATCGCGGCGGGGATGGAGGCGACGACTGCGGTCGCCATGATCGCGTTCCACTGGGTGGTGTTGTTGCCGATGTACGCGTAGATACCGAGCGTCACCGGCTTGAACGGACTGTTGCGGGCGAGGGTCGAGGCGAAGATGAAGTCCGACCATGCCCAGAGGAACGCGAAGAGGCTGACGGTGATCACCGAGTTGCGGCTCATGGGGAGCACGATCGAGACGAAGGTGCGCCAGGCGCCGGCGCCGTCGACACGCGCTGCCTGCAGGAGTTCACGCGGGAGGCCCGACATGAAGGCCGTGAACAGCAGCACTCCGAACGGCACCGCGATGGTCGAGTCGGCCAGGATGAGGCCGCCCAGGCTGTTGAGGAGCCCGAGCCGCACGTAGATCGCGTAGAAGCCCATCGCCATGACCACTGCGGGGATCATCTGGGCGACGAGGAGGATGAAGTTCAGCGACCGTCCTCCCCGCAGGTTGAGCAGAGCGATGGCGTACGCGGCCGGCGCGGAGATGACGACGGTCAGGATGACGCATCCCAGCCCGATCAGCAGGCTCGTCCCGAGGTTCGGGAGCTGCTGGCGGAAGACCGCCTCGAAGCCTTCGAAGGTCGGGTCGAGGGGGAAGATGTGCGGCGGGTTCGCGCGCAGGTCCTGCGTCTTGGTGAGCGAGACGTTCACCATCCAGTACACGGGGAAGAGCATGAGCGCCGTCAGAACGACGCCGACGATCACCTTCCACCAGGAGCGTTGGAGAGTCATGAGTTCACCTCGCGGCGCTGGATGCGCAGGTAAAGGAAGCCGAAGATCAGGGCGATGACGATGAGGAGGTTTCCCACGGCCGACGCGGGCGACAGGTCGGGCTGACCCGTGCCGAACGCCTCGCGGTAGGACCAGATGGCCAGAGTGGTCGACGAGTTGGCGGGGCCGCCCGTGGTCATGATCCAGATGATGTCGACGACCTTCAGGGTGTAGACGAGGCCGAGGAGCAGGGTGATCGCGGACACCGGGCGCAGAAGCGGGAACGTGATGCTCCAGAACTTCCGCCACGCTCCGGCGCCGTCGAGTGAGGCCGCCTCGTAGAGGTCGATCGGGATGTTCTGCAGCCCCGCGTAGAGGATCACGAGGTTGAACGGGATGCCGAGCCAGATGTTGGCGATGATGACCGACATCAGGGAGAAGTCGGGCGAGGTCAGCCAGTTGATCTGCGGTCCGCCGAATGCGGTCAGCACCGAGTTGATGATGCCCGAGTCGCTGTTCATCATCCACGACCAGGTGGAGGCGGAGACGATGAGCGGCAGCAGCCACGGCACGAGGAACAGTCCGCGAAGGACGCCCGCCAGGGGGAAGTTGCTGCGGAAGAACACGGCCAGTGCGAGACCGAGCACGTACTGGAAGACGAGGGAGATCAGGACGAAGACGGCGGTGTTCGCCAGAGCCGTTCCGAAGAGCGGCGAGGAGATCACGTCGATGTAGTTCTTGAGTCCGACGAACTCGGCATTGCCCTGCACGAACGCGCGGACCGTGTAGTCGTGGACGCTCAGGTCGATGCTGCGTATCAGCGGGAAGGCGTAGAAGACGAGCAGGTAGGCCACGAGGGGGGCGGCGAACGCGAACGCGGTCCATCGCGAGCCGAGCAGTCGGGCCGGCCGGCGCTTGCGGTCGTCCGGTACGACGACCGAAACGGTGTCGGACGTGGTCCGCTGCGGGTGTGTGAATGATGTTGCGGTCATGGGTCTTTTCGCTTGTCTTCGAGACGACCGGGGTGCTCGGGGCGGGCGAGATACGCGGGCCCGCCCCGAGCGGGGGGAGCCGGCTTACTCGCCGGTCTTGGCCGCGGCCTCCTGCTGGGCGGTGTCGAGTGCCGCCTGCGGGGTGGTCGCGCCCGAGAGAGCGCTCTGGACCGCGGTCCACAGCTGCTCGGAGATCACCGGGTACTTGGTGCCGAGGTTGTCGCTCGTGCGCCCCTTGGCCGCCTGCACGGCCGAGACCCAGGTGTCGAGCTCGGGGTGCTCGGCGAGCAGGGCCTTCTGGCCGTCCTCGGTCGGCGGGATGTAGTACGCGAAGGTGTTGGCGGTCTCGACGAAGCCGTCGGAGGTCGTCATGCACTCGATGATCTTGCGGGTGGTGTCGTAGCGCGCGGTGTCCTGCTGGACGGGCGCGATGATGAATTCACCACCGGTCGGCGCGGGGGCGGCTCCGCCGTCCTTCGCCGGCAGGGTGATGATGCCGGTCTTGAACGGCGCCTTGGCCGCGCTGTTGACCTGCCAGGTGCCGTTCTCGGCGAACGCGAATCCACCGGTCAGGAACTCCTCCCAAACGGTGTTCTGCGAGTTTGTGATGACCGAGTTGGGGGCGTACCCCTTGTCGAGCCATCCCTTCCAGAGGTTGAGCGCGTCGACGGCAGCGCTCGAGTCGAGCTCGTCGAGATTGGCGCCGGCGCCCCAGAACCAGGGCAGGAACTGGAACGAGCCCTCTTCGGTGTTCAGCGCCGAGAACGTGATCCCCTTGTTGCCGGTGGCCGAGACGGCGGCCAGCGCGGCGGTGAGGTCGTCCCAGTTCTTGATCGATTGCGGGTCGACGCCGGCTGCGGAGAGGATGTCGGCGTTGTAGTACAGAGCGAGGGTGTTCGCGCCGATCGGGATGCCGTAGGTCTTGCCGTCGAGCTGACCGGCGGCGAGCAGGTTGGCGTCGATCTTCGACGTGTCCAGGCCCAGCTCGTCGGTGGTCGAGACCATGCCGGTGTCGGCGAGGGTCGACACCGCGGGGTTGTCGAGCAGGATGATGTCGGGCGAGTTGTTCTCCTGCGCGGCGAGCAGTGCCTGGTTGGTGAGCGCGGTGGTGTCGTACGCGGTGCGCTGGATGGTGACTCCCGCCTCGGTTCCGCACGCCTGAACGCGGTTGGCCCAGTCGGAGCCCTCCTCGTGCTGCGGGTACGGATCCCACCAGGTGTAGGTGCCACCGGCGTCGGTCGAGTCGGCGTCGCCGCCGCCCGTACCGGCGCAGCCGGCGAGTGCACCGACGGCGATCGCCGCGGTCGTCAATGCGACGAGGCGTCGCAGGTGTCGGTTGATCATCAGTTCCTCCTTGAACGTGCGGCCAGACGGGTGAAGGCCGCGGTGCAGTTGTGCGGTGTGTGGTGGGGTAAGGGGCGACGGCGAAGCCGTCACGCGGGGGGAGCAGCGGTGGAACCGCGGTCCAAGATCTTCGGGGGCGTGAGCTCGACGACGCGTGCGTCGGCCTCGCCCTGGATGTGGGCGACCAGCTGCTCGACGGCGCGGCGCCCGAGTTCGGCCGCCGCGCTGTCGACGGAGGAGTAGGGCAGCGAGAAGGTGCGTGCGAAGTCGTCCGAGTAGCGACCGATCACCGACAGGTCTTCGGGGACGCGCAGGCTCCGCGCGGACAGCACGCTGGGGAGTGCGGCCGCGGCGGCTTCGTTGTTCAGGAGCAGACCCGTGGCGTCGGGGTGCGTCTCGAGCAGGCGAGCCAGGTCGGTGCCGACCTCGGGCTGGCTCGACGCGCTGTGGTGGGCGTGAAGTCGGATGCCGAGCTCTTCGGCGCGGGCACGCGCGGCGTCGGCGAGGCGCCAGACGTAGGCGCCGCCGCGCTCCACGACGTGCTGGGGCTGCGACACGAGGATGATCTCCCGGTGGCCCAGGGAGTGAAGGTGGTCGACCATCAGCGCGCCGGTCGCTTCGAAGTCGAGGTCGAAGACGTCGAGTCCCCGGGGGTCTCCGGGGAGACCGACGAGAGCGCCGGGCTGGCCTGCCTTTCGCAGCACCTCGAGGCGGCTGTCGTGCTCGGCCACGTTCAGCAGCACGAACCCGTCCACCATGCGGGAGTTGGAGATGCGCCGCAGAGCGGCGACCCCGTCGGGTTCCGTCACCAGCAGCGTGTCGTATCCGAGGTCGCGCGCCCGGTCGGTGACGCCGAGGATGTACTGCATCATCGCCGGAGCGAATTCGTCAGCGTAGAACTGCGCGAGGAGTGCGATCACGTGAGTCTGCGACGTGGCGAGTGCTCGCGCTCCCGCGTTCGGGGTGAAGTTCAACGACCGGATGACCGAGTCGATCTTGTCGCGGACCTCGGGTGAGATCGGCCGCTTGCCGGAGAGGGCGTACGAGACCGTGCTGCGGGAAACGCCCGCAGCCTTCGCCACATCACCAATCGTTACCACTGTCTGCTCCATCGCTGTCGAACCGGTTCTACTTCGAACCGGTTCGACCATAAATGACGAATCTTGCGAAGGCAAGACCGACATTTCCAGAATCTGTTTTCGGGCCGACGCCGGCCGCCCGGGGGCAGTCGGGGGATGCGGGAGAGGCGCGCCCGCGGGGATCGACCGGCCCGCCGACGATGCCAGGGGCGAATCGACGCGCTTCGATCTTTTCCTTGACGAGCGCGGACTGCTCTGCCTACCTTGAACGTACCGGCTCATCGTCGAACCGGTTCGATGATCCGGAGCGATGCGGACCCCCAACCCGCAGCGGACCCCCCTCGCGACCCCGAACGGGGTCGTCACCTGCGAAGGAGCAGTTGTGAAATACAGATTCTCGGTACCCACCGCCGCCGCGGTCGGCGTACTGGCCGCGGCGCTGCTCGTGCCCGTCCAAGCCGCGAACGCGGTCGGCCACACCCTCACCATCGATGCCGGTGCCGTTCTGCGCCCGGTCACCCACGTCGCCGCGGGAGGTCTTTACGGCATCTCCGATGCCTCGACACCGTCGGCGTCGATCCTCCAACCGCTGAGCCTGCGCCAGCACACCCAGCCGCCCCCGGGTGTGCAGCAGCTCGGAAACGGCGCGACGACTCCTGCGGGCGATGCGCTCAAGGTGGCCTCGACCGTGATCGCCACGGGTGGACAGCAGTACATCCGCATGCCCGACATCTACCCGGACTTCCCGTACAAGTGGGTCAGCTGGGACGACTGGCTCCAGAAGGTCAACAAGATGGTCGACGACCGTCTCGCCGCCGGCTCGACCACGAACATCAACGGTTGGGAGATCTGGAACGAACCCGACGGCACCTGGGACACCCAGAAGGCGGGACCGTACAACGACGGATGGACCCGCACCTATCGCGCCATCCGCGCCAAGGACACCGTCACGCCGATCATCGGCCCCGGAACGACCATCTACAACCCGAGCTTCATGCGGTCGTTCCTCGAGAACGCGAAGGCCACCAACACCCTCCCCGACGTCATCGTGTGGCACGAGCTCTCGCAGGGATGGCGAGACATCGACGAGCACGTCGCGGACTACCGGGCTCTCGAACGCAGCCTCGGCATCTCACCGCGCCCGATCTCGATCAACGAGTACGCGTGGCCCGACCAAGTGGATGTGCCCAGCGCCGCGCTGCACTACATCTCGCAGTTCGAACGCACGGGCGTGCATGATGCAGAGCGGGCCTACTGGTTCGAAGCCGGCACCATGAACGGCCTGCTCTACAACGGCCAGCCCACCGCCTCGTACTGGATGTACAAGTGGTACGGGGAGATGGCCGGCAACATGCTGCCCGTGACGGCGGATGCCGATCTCGACGGCATCGCCTCACTCGACAGCACCCGGAAGATCACCAACGTCGTGTTCGGCGGCGACTACGGCGACAACACGGTCCGCGTGAACAACCTCACGGGCTTCGGGAGCACGGTGAAGGTCGTCCTGTCGTCGACGCCGGCAACCGGACGAGCCGTGAACGTCGCGGCGCCGACCACCATCTCGACGCAGTCGCTCCCGGTGGTGAACGGTTCCGTGTCGATCCCCGTCAACGGGATGGACGCGCGTCAGAGCTACCAGGCCCTCATCACTCCTGTGAACGGCCCGACCACCGCGACCCAGCAGGTGTACGAGGCCGAGAACGCGACCGTCGTGAACGCCGACATCCGCACCTCGAGCTCGGCGTCCAACGGCTCGTACGTCGGAGGCATCGACGGTACCGCCGACATGCGCTCGCAGAGCTTCGTCGACTTCACCGTGAACGTCCCGGCGGCGGGTTCTTACAACCTCGGCATCCGCTACGCGAACGGGACCGGCAGCACCGCCACTCAGGGTCTGGCCTACAACGGCGGAGCCTGGTCGACCATCTCCTACCCCGCCACCGGGTCGTGGGGCACCTTCGACAGGTCGGTGACGACGTCTGTGACCTTGAAGGCCGGATACAACGTCATCCGACTCGCCAAGGGGTCGCCGGGCTTCGCCGGGGGAACCGGGTTCGCGGAGATCGACTCGATCTCCGTCACACCGAGATAGGAGACGCCCGCCGGCGATCCGCCTGCGCCGGACGGGCAGAGCCGGCCGCCTCGCTCGGGTGAGTCGGTGAGAAAGAAGAGGGGGGGATGCCGCGGCATCCCCCCCCTTCTTCCGTGTTACTCGACGATCTCGGCCTCGATCACGTCGTCGTCCCCGGGTCCTTCCGAAGCGGGACCGGTGCTCACGAGCATGAGCGAATCGCCGTCGCTGGCCACGTCGACCCGCACGACATCTCCATCGCGCACGGTTCCGGCGAGGATCGCCATCGCGAGGCGGTTCTGGATCTCG
The DNA here is from genome assembly GCF_040436305.1 of Microbacterium sp. che218. Taxonomy (NCBI): domain Bacteria; kingdom Bacillati; phylum Actinomycetota; class Actinomycetes; order Micrococcales; family Microbacteriaceae; genus Microbacterium; species Microbacterium sp. che218. Next base: position 2,418,885 of record NZ_AP031501.1, on the reverse strand, counting down.
GTCTGGATCAGACGCCGCAGCGGACGGGCGCCGTACACCGGGTCGTAGCCACGTTCGGCCAGCCACGACCGGGCGTCGGGGGTGACCGCGAGGCTCAGCCGACGCTCGCGCAGCCGCTTGTGCAGCGCGTCGACGGCGAGCTCGACGATCTGCGCGAGGTCGTCCTGGCTCAGGGCCTGGAAGATCACGATGTCGTCGAGACGGTTCACGAACTCGGGCTTGAACGCCTGTCGCACCAGCGCCTGCACCTGCTCGCGCTTGGTGTCCATCGACAGCGTGGGGTCGATGAGGATCGGCGAGCCGAGGTTCGAGGTGAGGATCAGGATGACGTTGGTGAAATCGACCGTGCGGCCCTGCCCATCGGTCAGGCGACCGTCGTCCATGACCTGCAACAGCACGTCGAACACCTCGGGGTGCGCCTTCTCGACCTCATCGAGCAGCACGACCGAGTACGGCCGACGCCGCACGGCCTCGGTCAACTGACCGCCCTGCTCGTAGCCGATATAGCCCGGAGGGGCACCGACCAGGCGCGAGACGGAGTGCTTCTCGCCGTACTCCGACATGTCGATGCGCACCATGGCGTGCTCGTCGTCGAAGAGGAAGTCGGCGAGCGACTTCGCCAGCTCGGTCTTGCCGACACCGGTCGGGCCGAGGAACAGGAACGAACCGACCGGCCGGTGCGGGTCGCTGATGCCCGCACGGGAGCGGCGCACGGCATCCGACACCGCCTTCACCGCATCGCGCTGGCCGATCAGGCGCTTGCCGAGCTCGCGCTCGAGGTTGAGGAGCTTCTCGGTCTCGCCCTGCAGCAGGCGTCCGACCGGAATGCCCGTCCACGCCGCGATGACGGCTGCGATGTCTTCGTCGGTCACCTGTTCATTGACCATTCGGTCGCCGGCCGGATCTTCGCGCTCGGCGGTCATCAGCTCGCGCTCGAGAGCGGGGATCTCGGCGTAGAGGAGTCGCGAAGCGCGCTCGAGGTTGCCCTCGCGCTGCGCGCGCTCGGCGTCGACGCGCGCGGCGTCGAGGCGGGTCTTCAGGTCGCCCACGCGGTTGAGCGAGGCGCGCTCGCGCTCCCACCGGGCCTGCAGCTCGTCGAGCTTGGCCTGTTCGGCGCCGAGGGTCTCGCGCAGGGTGGCGAGGCGCTCCTTCGAGGCGGCGTCCTTCTCCTTCTTCAGCGCGAGCTCTTCGAGCTTGAGGCGGTCGACGTGGCGACGCAGTTCGTCGATCTCGAGGGGCGCCGAGTCGATCTCCATGCGCAGGCGCGAGGCCGCTTCATCGATCAGGTCGATCGCCTTGTCGGGCAGCTGACGCGAGGGGATGTACCGGTTGGAGAGGGATGCGGCGGCGACCAGCGCGGCATCCGCGATCGCGACTTTGTGGTGCGCCTCGTAGCGCTCCTTGAGCCCGCGCAGGATCGCCACCGTGTCTTCGACCGTGGGCTCGCCGACGTACACCTGCTGGAAGCGCCGTTCGAGCGCCGCGTCCTTCTCGATGAACTCGCGGTACTCGTCCAGCGTCGTGGCACCGATGAGCCGCAGCTCGCCTCGGGCGAGCATGGGCTTGAGCATGTTCGAGGCCGCGACCGAGCCCTCGCCGCCGCCCGCGCCCATGAGCACGTGCAGCTCGTCGATGAACGTGATGATGCGTCCGTCGGACTCGGTGATCTCTTTGAGGACGCTCTTCAGGCGCTCCTCGAACTGGCCGCGGTACATCGCGCCGGCGACGAGCGCCGAGATGTCGAGCGAGACGAGTTCTTTGTTCTTGAGGCTCTCGGCGACGTCGCCCGCGACGATGCGCTGGGCGAGACCTTCGACGACGGCGGTCTTGCCGACGCCGGGTTCGCCGATGAGCACCGGGTTGTTCTTCGTGCGCCGGGTGAGCACCTGGCTGACGCGGCGGATCTCGCCGTCGCGCCCGATCACGGGGTCGAGCTTGCCCTGGCGGGCCCGATCGGTGAGGTTGATGCCGAATTGCTCGAGGGCGCTGCGCGCGTCCTCCTGCCCCGGCTGTTGCGTGGCGTTCATGTGGTCTCCTGAAAGTCTGTTCGCAAACTTGAGTTGCGTGGACTCAATTTTAGCAGCGCGACGGGCGGAGGGCAACGGATGCCGAGATGCCGCCGGATCCGTCCGGACGGCCGTCGCGCGCGACGTTGCGGCTGTGTGCGTTTCGTCAGGATCGCTGAACGCGCTCCGCTCGCGGTGCACGCTTGAGGGGTGGATGAATCCGACAGTCGCACCATCGCCGCCGCCACCTCCTTCGAGGGGGAGAGCGAGTCGAGCGTGATCCTCGGATACAACTGACGCCGGCGGGCCACCGCCCTTCCACCCCATGCAGAAGGGCGGCGGCCCGCCGGTCACCCGCGACATCCACCGCCCTGCTGCGCGCGCGGCGCGGCTCAGGCAGGGACGGCTTCGGGCGACACCGCGCGTTCTTCGCTGCACGAGAAGCGCGCTCGGTAGGCCGTCGGGGTCAGTCCCATCGTTCGGGCGAAGTTCTGCCGCAGCACCGCCGCCGAGCCGAAGCCGCACTCCGCCGCGATGCGATCGAGACCGAGGTCGGTCTCTTCGAGCAGACGCTGCGCGTGCAGCAAGCGCTGACGAGCGAGCCAGGCCGCCGGGGTCGCACCGAGGTCGGCCTTGAACCGGCGCGCGAAGGTCCGCGGTGACATGTGGGCGCGAGCGGCGAGCCGGTCGACCGAGAGCTCGGCATCGAGGTTCTGCAGCATCCACTCGGTCACCGGCGCGAGCGAGAGAGACGTGTCGATCGGGATGGGCGACGCGATGAATTGCGCCTGGCCCCCGTCGCGCTGGGGGGCGACGACCATGCGACGGGCGATGCGGTTGGCGAGCTCGGAACCGAGCTCCTGCCGCAGCAGGTGCAGGCACGCGTCGAGGCCCGCGGCGGTGCCGGCGCTCGTGATGATGTTGCCGGACTGCACGTAGAGCACGTCGGGATCGACCTCGATCTCGGGATACATGCGCGCCATCGTGTCGGCGTAGCGCCAGTGCGTGGTGGCCCGTTTGCCGTCGAGAACTCCGGATGCCGCGATCACGAACGATCCGCTGCACACGCTCAACAGCCACGAGCCGCGGGCGTGCGCGGCGCGCACCACCTCGATCACCCGCTCGTCGACGGCCTCCCACTGCGACCGCGGGATCGGGGCCAGGACGAGGATGTCGACGCCCGCCGCCGCCTCGAGACCGTGCTCGACGTTGATCGAGAAGCCGATGTTCGACGACACGACGCCGGGGTCGGGTGCGACGATGCGGAAGTCGAAGTTCGGGATGCCGTCGTCGCTGCGGTCGAGGCCGAACGCCTCGCAGGCGAGACCGAATTCGAACGGGGCGAACCCCGGCTGGACGACGACGGCGACCGAGCGCATGCGCACCTCCGGTGTGGCAGGAATCTTACGAACTGCGTCCATCATGCCACTCGCGGGCGCAATTCCTCTAGACGTAGCTTTTCTGCCATGGCATATCTGATCGCACTCGGCATCCTGTCCCTCATCGGCATCGTCGCGACCGCGTGGGTCGTGCGAACCGACGGCTACGGCCGCATCCCCACCGATCCCTCACGCGTCTCCCCGGCGGAACGCCCCGCCCGCGCCGCAGCTCCGGTCACCTCGGAGCCCGCGGTGACGCGCGTCGTGGCATCGCCGACCACGGCCCCGCTGCGCGTCGTCCGCGCCGACTGAGCCCCGACGGCATCCGCCATCCGTCCGAGGTGCGGGCGCCGCGTGCGTCGGCGCGGGTCAGCGGCCGGCCGCGACCGCCCGCTCGTACACCTCGACCATCGCACCCGTGCGCGACGACTGACGGAAGCGCTCAGCGATCGACGGGTCCGGTACGACGGGGGTGCCGGCGGTGATGTCGGATGCCGCGCGGGCCAGCGCCTCGGCGAGGGCCGCGGTCGTGGCATCCGCCACCGTCCACGTCCCCGACCCCAGCTCGGCCGCGATGTCGGGATCGCTCACCACGGCGGGGGTTCCGAGCGAGGCCGCCTCGAAGATGGTCATCCCCTGCGTCTCGAAGCCGATCGAGGTCTGCACCACCGCATCGGCAGCGGCGAGGCGGGCGAGGGTCTCGGGGTACGACAGGCGCCCGGCGAAGGTCACGGTCGCCCGCGGCGCGGCGCGCTCGATGAGACGCTTCGCCTTCGCGAGCTCGGCACCCCCGCCGACGACCTCGACCTCGGCGTCGATGCCCGACGTCACGACCGCCTCGAGGAAGGGAAGCAGTCGCTTCTCGGGGCTCATGCGCCCGAGCCAGATGAAGCGCGGACGACCCTCCGCGCGCACGGCAGGCCCGGCGGCGAGGGCAGCGTCGAGCACGTCGTCGTCGATGCCGTTCCAGATCACGTCGACGCGCGGGGCGACACCATGGCGCTCGAGACGGCGCGCGAAGTGGCCGGAGGGAGCCGTCACCGCTCGCGACAGGCGCGCGAGCTGGTGGAGGAACGCCCACCCGTCCGTCCGTGAGCGGGCCGAAGAGGTCGGATTCTGCGCGGTATGCCCCGACGCCGCCCGCGGCAGGGCCCGGCGCGCCCAGGCGTTCAGCGCGCGCAGCACGAGGCCGGGGAACGGAGCCGTCGCCTCGATCCCCACGTCGACGCGGTTGTGCATCGTGTGCACGACGGGCAGCCCGTGCCGCGCGGCGTACCGGTGCCCGATGAAGGCCCCCCAGAAGTCGGCCTGCACGTGGACGACGTCGACCGGCAGGCGCGCGCCCATCTCGGCATCCAGGAACCGATCGGTGCGGACACCCGGCCAGGTGAGCGCGTACTCGCGATCGGGAGTGATCGCGATCGAGGGGAGGTCGAGGTACGCGGGATCGTGCGCACCCGGGCGCGGAAGACGCGGGGCGACGACGGTGACGACGTGCCCGGCGCGCTCCAGGAAACGCTTCTGCAGGCGCATCGAGACCTGCGCGCCGCCGAGCGACTCCAGGTGCTGGTCGGCGAACATGACGACGTGCACGGGCTTACTCCGGCAGGGGTCGACCGCGGTACAGCGCCTCGAAGGTGTCGAGCGTGCGGGTGATGTCGTGCACGGCGACCGCAGCGAGCGACGCCCGCTGCATGCGCGTGCGCTCATCCGGTGCGGCCGTGAGCACATCGGTCAGACGCGCGGCGAGCTCGTCGGCGTCGCCCGGCTCGAAGAGGTAGCCGTTCTCCCCGTCGTGCACGAGGTGCGGGAGCGCCACGGCATTGGCCGCGACGATCGGCAGACCGGATGCCATGGCCTCCATGGTCGCGATCGACTGCAGCTCCGCGATCGAGGCGATGGCGAACACGCTGGCACGCGAGTACAGCGCGCGAAGGTCTTCTTCGGACGCGTGGCCGTGGAACGTGACCCGCGATGCCACGCCGAGCTGCTGGGCGAGCGCCTCGAGCTTGGCGCGCTGGTCGCCGCCGCCGACGATGTCGAAGCTCGCGTCGAGGGCGGGGTCGAGCTGCGAGAGGGCCTTCAGCACGACGTCGATGTGCTTCTCGGTCGTCAAGCGGCCGACGAAGAGGATGCGGTTCGCATCGCGCGGCGTCAGGTCGGGCGAATAGTTCGAGCGATCGATGCCGCACGAGATGGGGATGACACCCGAGATGTCGATCGTCGACTCGAGGAAATCGGCGGCCTTGCGCGTCGGGGTCGTCACGGCGCGCGTCATCTTGAAGGTGCGCTCGGCGTCGGCCCACGCGAGCTTCACGAAGATGCGGTCGAGGAAGTCGGGGAGAGTGGTGAAGTCGAGGATGTTCTCGGCCATCACGTGGTTCGTCGCGACGACGGGGATGCCGCGCTTGCGCGCCTCGCGGGCGAGACCACGACCGATGATGATGTGCGACTGGATGTGCACGACGTCGGGCTTGACCTCGTCGAGCACGACGCGGGCGTAATGCTTGCCGCGCCACGGCAGCACGAACGTCAGCCAGTCGTGCGGAAGGAAGCGATAGGCCGGGAGACGGTGCATCACCATCTTCTCGCCCTCGATCACCTCGGTCGCGGTGCCGGCGTTGCCGTGCCCGACGCTCGGCGCGGAGACGTGCACGTCGTGACCGCGCGCGACGAGGCCAGCGGCGAGGCGCTCGGCGAAACGAGCGGCGCCGTTGACGTGCGGCGAGAAGGTGTCGGCACCGATGAGGATGCGCAAAGGACGATCGGCGGCGGGCGCGGGGGTGTCGGCGGGCGTCGCAGGAGTGGTCACGAGGGGTGAGGCCTATCTATGCGGCGGACGGGTCGCACGGTACGGGTGTTGCGCGGTCCACCCTACCGGAGCGGCTTTCGCACTCCCGGGGACCGTCCACAGGGTCGGCCGGCGCCGGGCGCGGCGAACCCCACGCGTCGGTGAAGGGGCGGTGCGGGCCCGCGGGCGCGGCCGGAGTCGGGCCCCAGCCACGGTTTGGGGCGGCACGCAACAGCGCGGCGCCTGCGGCACCGCGCGCCGGAGCATGACGACGCCCGCCCGGCGCGGGGCCGAGCGGGCGTGGTCCTGCCGTGCAGCGGGGCGATCAGCCCTCGCCGTCGAGGCGCCGGTCGGGCACGGGTGAGCCCTGCGCCGGGCGCGGCGGGCCGTCGACGCCCGCGGCCGCCGGAACCTCGGCCGCCGCGACCGCCATCGCCGACACCACCACGGCATCGTCGTTCGCCGGGGCGTGCTGCGGGTCGGCGGCGCGCTGCGCGTCGGCCTCGACCGCGTCGAGGTCGGATGCCGCCTGCTCGAACTGCGAGCGGTAGAGGCGGTAGTACGCGCCCTCGACCGCGATGAGTTCGTCATGCGTGCCCTTCTCGACGATGTCGCCGTGCTCCATCACGAGGATGAGGTCGGCGTCGCGGATCGTCGACAGGCGGTGCGCGATCACGAACGAGGTGCGTCCCTCGCGCAGCGCCGCCATCGCCTGCTGCAGCAGCAGCTCGGTGCGGGTGTCGACCGACGAGGTCGCCTCGTCGAGGATCAGCACCGAGGGCCGGGCGACGAATGCCCGCGCGATGGTGATCAACTGCTTCTCGCCCGCCGAGACGTTGGCGGCGTCTTCGTCGAGCACGGTGTCGTAGCCCTCGGGCAGCGAGTGCACGAACTGGTCGACGCGCGTGGCCACCGCGGCCTCGACGATCTCGTCGTCGGTCGCGCTTTCGCGCCCGTAGCGAATGTTGTCGCGGATGGACCCCGCGAACAGCCACGGGTCTTGCAGCACCATGCCGGTGCGCGAGCGCACGTCGTCGCGGCGCAGTTCGGCGATGTCCTGCCCGTCGAGCAGGATGCGCCCGCCGTCGAGCTCGTAGAACCGCATGATCAGGTTCACCAGCGTCGTCTTGCCGGCACCGGTGGGTCCCACGATCGCGACCGTCTGGCCGGGCTCGACGCGGAACGACAGGTCGGTGATGAGCGGGCGGTCGGGCGAGTACGAGAACCGCACGTTCTGGAACTCGATGACCCCGCGACCCTCGGCGTGGGTCGGGGCGTCATCGGCATCCGGCTCCTGCTCTTCGGCGTCGAGGAGCGCGAAGACCCGCTCGGCGGAGGCGGTGCCCGATTGGACCACCGCGGCCATGCCACCCAGCTGCGACAACGGCTGCGTGAACTGCTGCGAGTACTGGATGAAGGCCTGCACGTCGCCGAGGCGGATCTGGCCACCGGCCACCATGAGACCACCGAGCACGGCGATGCCGACGTACGTGAGGTTTCCGACGAACATCATGCCGGGCATGATCATGCCGGAGAGGAACTGCGCCTTGAAGCTGGCCTGGTAAAGCTCCTCGTTCTCGGCCTCGAACTTCTCGCGGGCGTCCTTCTCGCGGCCGTACACCTTGACCAGCGCGTGGCCCGAGAACGACTCCTCGACGCGGGCGTTGAGGCGGCCGACCTTCTTCCACTGCTCGCCGAAGGCCTTCTGCGACTTCGGGCCGATGACGCCGAAGATCACCGCCATGAGCGGCAGCGAGACGAGGGCGACGAGAGCGAGCTGCCACGAGATCGTGAACATCATGATGAGCACACCGACGACGGTGAGCACCGACGTGAGCGCGCTGGAGAGCGACTGCTGCATTGTCTGCGTGATGTTGTCGATGTCGTTGGTGACCCGGGAGATCAGCTCGCCGCGCTGCACCTTGTCGAAGTACGACAGCGGCAGGCGGTTGATCTTCGCCTCGACGTCTTCGCGCAGGCGCCACATGGTGCGCACCATGATGACGTTGATGACGTAGCCCTGGATCCACGACAGCAGCGACGAGCCGACGTAGATCGCGAGCACCGTCACGATCACGACGCGCAGGGCGTCGAAGTCGACGCCGGCACCGACGGAGAAGTTGCCCATCGCCCCGACGATGTTGGCGATGTCGTTCTGCCCCGCAGCGCGCAGAGCGTCGACGACCTCGGCCTGCGAGGTGCCGGCGGGGAACTGTTGCGCGAGTCCCTTCGAGACCACGCCTTCGAAGATGATGTTGGTCGCGTCTCCGAGCACGCGCGGCGCGAGCACGGCGAGCACGACGCCGATCGCGCCGAGGATCGACACGAACACGAAAGCGGCGGCGTACGGCCGAAGGAGGCCGATGAGGCGCCGGAAGCTCGGCCCGAAGTTCGAGGCCTTGCCGGGCGCGACGCTGTCCCAGCTGCCGGAGTTCAGGCGCGCCTGCTCGGCGAGCTCGAGTTCTGCGCGTTCTTCTTCGCTGAGGGCGTCTGCGGTGCTCATGCCTCGACCCCCAGCTGCGACTCGACGATCTCGCGGTAGGTGGCGCTGGTGGCCAGCAGCTCGTCGTGCGTGCCGAGGCCGGCCATGCGGCCGTCTTCGAGCACCATGATGCGGTCGGCACCCGTGATGGTCGACACGCGCTGCGCGACGACGATCTTCGTCACCTCGGGGAGTTCGCGCCAGAGGGCTTGTCGCAATCGGGCGTCGGTACTGAGGTCGAGCGCCGAGAACGAGTCGTCGAAGACCAGTACCGCCGGACGGTGCACGATGGCCCGCGCGATCGCGAGGCGCTGCCGCTGACCGCCCGAGACGTTGGTGCCGCCCTGGGCGATGCGCCCCTCGAGCCGACCCTCCATCGCCTCGACGAAGTCGCGACCCTGTGCGATCTCGAGAGCGTGCCAGAGCTCGTCGTCGGTGGCATCTTCGCGTCCGAACCGGAGGTTCGAGGCGACGGTGCCACTGAACAGGAACGGACGCTGCGGAACGAGCCCGATGCTCTTCCACAGCACGTCGAGGTCGGCCTCGCGCACGTCGACGCCGCCGACGCGCACGGCGCCCGAGGTCACGTCGAACAGTCGCGGGATGAGCGAGACGAGGGTCGTCTTGCCGGCGCCGGTCGAGCCCACGATTGCGACCGTCTCGCCGGGGCGCGCGGTGAAGCTGATGCCCGAGACGACCGGCGACTCGGCGCCCGGGTAAGCGAAGGCGACGTCGTCGAACTCGACCGCACCCGGTTCGGGCAGACGCTCGACGGGGTTCGCCGGACGCTCGAGGGTCGAGCGGCTGTCGAGCACCTCGCCGATGCGCTCGGCCGACACGGCGGCGCGAGGGATCATCACCGTCATGAAGCTGGCCATGAGCACGCCGCCGAGGATCTGCGCCACGTACTGGATGAAGGCGAACAGGGTGCCGATCTCGACCCCGCCGGCGTCGACCTGGATGCCGCCGAACCAGATGACGCCCACCACGGTGACGTTGAGCACGAGCATCGCGAGGGGGAACAGCAGCACGAACAGCGAGCCGACCTTGCGGCCGACGACGAGGATGTCGGTGTTGGCCTCGCGGAAGCGCTCTTCTTCGATGCGCTCGCGCACGAAGGCGCGCACGACGCGCACGCCGGTGAGCTGCTCGCGCATGACGCGGTTCACGCCGTCGAGCTTGGTCTGGTAGCTGCGGAACAACGGGACCATGCGCGCGATGATGAGGCCGGCGGCGATGACCAGCACGGGCACGGCCACCGCGATGAGCCAGCTGAGCCCGACGTCTTGCTGCAGCGCCATGATGATGCCGCCGATGGCCAGCAACGGGGCGCTGACGAGCATGGTGGCGCCCATCATCGCGAGCATCTGCACCTGCTGCACGTCGTTGGTGTTGCGGGTGATCAGCGACCCCGCGCCGAACTGCGACAACTCGCGCTCGGAGAAGCCGCTGACGCGCTCGAAGACGTCGAGGCGGATGTCGCGGCCGGCGGCCATCGCCGCCCGCGCGGCGAAGTACGTGGCGATCACGGATGCCACGATCTGCCCGAGCGAGATGACGAGCATGAGCCCGCCGCGCGACCAGATGAAGCCGGTGTCGCCCTGGGCGACGCCGAGGTTGATGATGTCGGCGTTCAGACGCGGCAGGTACAGCGTCGCGACCGCGGACGCGGCCTGGAAGACGAGGATGGCGACCAGCAGCCAGCGATAGCGCGCGAGATAGCGGATGAGGAGTTTGCCGAGCACGAGGCCCTCCGAGAGATCGACGCGGTCGCGATGACCGCGAACTACAGCCTGGCACCGACCTCCGACATCGGCGACCCCTCCGGCTGTGGGAGCGTTCTCTCGTCGCGAACGCGGCCGATCGGCATCCGTCTCACAGGCCCCGGATCGTAGGCTGAGCGCATGTCTCGACTGCAGGCCGACGCTCCCGCCGACCTCTGGGTGCCCGTGACCGGTTCCCTCGGATTCCGCGGACGCCGCCACCGGAAGGCGGCGATCGGAATGCTGCTCAGCCAGGCCAATCAGGCCGCCGGCGCCGCGCCCCGCCCCGGCGGCGGCGCCTTCGCGTGGATCCTGAGCCAGGCGGCGCCGCTGCTCATGCGCCGCGCGGGCGGACGCGTGCTCGTGTGGGTGTGGAAGAGCGACCCCGAACTGCTCGTCGTCATGGCGCAGCTGCAGGAGGCCACGCCCCAGTTGCGCACGGCGCGGGCGATGATGCCGATGGAGTACGACGACACCGAGTCGTTCCGCAATCCGCACCTCGGCGTCGGCGAGAAGCTCGCGATGCCCCTGCCGAGCGACCCGAAGACGCCGCCGTTCGCCACGTACACGTGGGACACCGGCTCGCATTTCGTGACCGTCACCGCCGTGTGCTCGGACCGCCAGCGCTTCGGCACGGTCATCGACGCGGTGGATGCCGTGGCACGCACGATCCGTGTGGTCGACGACCTTCAGCTGGGCGAGGCGCCGACCGTGCTGCGGATCGATCCGGCCTGACGCGAGAGACGTGGACGAGCCCGTCGGAGCGCCGCGCGCCCGCGGCATCCGGGTCCCTTCGACGAGCTCAGAGACCTCGACCCGTTCAGGGGCCTCCGCCGAGTCGGGTCAGTCGTCGTGCATGTCGCGCGGACGCCACAGCACGATGTCGGTGGCACGGCGCACGCGGGCACCGTGGCGGAGCGTGATGACCGAGCCCGTCGCCCCGGCCGCGAACACGCGGGCACCGGGGCGCGACTGACGCTCGATCGTCAGCTGGCGTTCGAGATCGCTCACGCGACGCGCCAGATCGTGCACCTGCTCCTCAAGCGCGAGCAGACGTGCGATGGCGGGGAGGCTCATGCCCTCGCCCGACAGACGCGCGACCTCGCGCAGCTGCTGCACGTGTCGGCTCGAGTAACGCCGCGAACCGCCCTGCGTGCGCGCGGGCACGACGAGGCCGAGCCTGTCGTACTGCCGCAGCGTCTGCGGGTGCATGTTCGACAGCTCGGCGGCTGCGGCGATGGCGAAGATCGGGGCGTCTTCGTCGATCTCTCTTTCGGACACGTCTTCACCTCTTCCGTCGTGCCGGGTGCGGTGCCGGGTTCTCGGCATCCTGTCGTATCGGATACCGAGAACTTCGGCGACTCGCGTGTGTTTATCGCGCCTTGGACATCAGGTCGGCGCGGGGGTTCTCTTTCGGCTCGAGCTCATGGAAACGCTCGAGGGCTTCGCGCGCCGCGTCGTCGAGGTGGGCGGGCACCGCGACCTGGACCTCGGCGAGCAGGTCGCCGGTGCCCTTCGTGGTGGAGATCCCGCGACCTTTGACGCGGAGCACGCGCCCCGACGGGGTGCCGGGGGCCACGCGCAGGCGCACGGGGTCTCCCCCGAGCGTCGGCACTTCGATCGTCGCGCCCAGTGCCGCCTCGGTGAAGGTGACGGGCACGGTGATGCGCAGGTTGAGTCCGTCGCGTGTGAAGACCGGGTGGGGACGCACGGCCACGGTCACGACGATGTCGCCGCTCTCGCCGCCGTCGGGAGATTTGCGCCCACGGCCCCTTAGCCGGATCTTCTGCCCGTCGGACACGCCGGCGGGGATCTTCACCTTGAAGGGCACGTTGTCTTCACCCGCGAGGGTGATCGTCTCTCCCTTGGCCGCCGTGACGAAGTCGATCGTCGTCCGCGCGGAGACGTCGGCGCCCTTCTGCGGGCCGCCGAATCCACGGAATCCGCCCGTCGTCTGCCCGAACCGGCCGGAACCGAAGCCCCCGCCCTGCTGGTCGAACATCGTGAAGAAGTCGTCGAAGCCGCCCTGCGGCTGCCCCCGACCCTGACCGAATCGACTGAAGACGTCGTCGAAACCGCCACCCGCCCCGGCCCCGGGAGCCGAGAAGCGCGCCCCCGAGCCCATGGCCCGGATCTGGTCGTACTCCTCGCGCTGTTCGGGGTCGTTGAGCACTGAGTAGGCCTCGCTGATCTCCTTGAACTTCGCTTCGGCCTTCGCGTCTCCCGGGTTCGAGTCGGGGTGGTACTGGCGCGCGAGCTTGCGATACGTCTTCTTCAGATCGGCAGCGCTGACGCTCTTGTCGACACCGAGGACTTTGTAGAAGTCCTTGTCGAACCAGTCCTGACTCGCCATAGCTCCCCTTAGGTCCCTGAGCCTGTCGAAGGGTCGGCCGGCACGGCGACGACGACCTTGGCCGGTCGCAGTTCGACCGAACCGAGGCGGTAGCCGACCTCGACGACCTCGAGGATCGTGGTCTCGGTCACGCCGGGAGTGGGGGCCTGGAAGATCGCCTCGTGCTGCTGCGGGTCGAACACGTCGCCCACGGCGCCGTACGACACCACACCGAGGCGCTCGGCCACGGCGCGCACCTTGTCGCCGATCGCGGAGAGGGGGCTGCCCTCGACGAGGTCGCCGTGCTTGGCGGCGCGGTCGAGGTCGTCCATGACGGGCAGCAGGCCCTTCACGGCCTCGCCCTTGGCGCGCTCGATCTCGCGCTCGCGCTGCTCCTCGGTGCGCCGACGGTAGTTGGCGTACTCGGCCTGCAGGCGCTTGAGATCGATCAGCAGCGAGGCCTCCTTGTCGGAGGAGGCTCCTTCTGCGGCCGCCTCGGGCGCCTGCTCGGCGCCGAGGATGTCGTCGATGGTCAGGCCATCGGCATCCGATTCTGAAGACTCAGGCTGGTCGCCCGACGGCGCGGGGCCGGAGGTGTTCTCCTCCGGCCCCGTCTCGTCAGGACCGGCGCCCGAGCCCGTGGGCTGTTCGTCGTCCTTGTGTGCCATGGTCTCTGCTTACTTCTTCTCGTCGGGGTTCTCGTCGTCGACGACCTCGGCGTCGATGACGTCTTCCTCGGGGTTCGGCGTCTCGCCGTTGCCGGGCTGGCCCACATTCGGGTCGCCCGCTGAGCCTGTCGAAGCGTCACCCGCGGCCTGCGAAGAGGCGTAGATGGCCTCGCCGAGCTTGCCCTGGCTGGCGTTCAGCTTGTCGAACGCGGCCTTGACCGCGTCGTCGTCGTCACCGGCGAGAGCCGTCTTGAGCGCGTCGACGTCGCCCTGCACCTCGGTCTTGACCTCGGCGGGGAGCTTGTCGTCGTTCTCCTTGATCAGCTTCTCGATCGAGTACGACAGGGTCTCGGCCTGGTTGCGGGTCTCGGCGGACTCGCGACGCTTCTTGTCGTCGGCCGCGTTCTCCTCGGCCTCGCGCACCATGCGCTCGATGTCCTCCTTGGGCAGCGACGAGCCGCCCGTGATGGTCATCGACTGCTCCTTGCCGGTGCCCTTGTCCTTCGCCGAGACGTGGACGATACCGTTCGCGTCGATGTCGAAGGTGACCTCCACCTGCGGGATTCCGCGGGGAGCCGGCGCGATGCCGGTGAGCTCGAAGGTGCCGAGCGGCTTGTTGTCGCGGGTGAACTCGCGCTCGCCCTGGAAGACCTGGATCGCGACCGACGGCTGGTTGTCGTCGGCGGTGGTGAAGGTCTCGCTGCGCTTGGTCGGGATGGCCGTGTTGCGCTCGATGAGCTTGGTCATGATGCCGCCCTTGGTCTCGATGCCGAGGCTCAGGGGGGTGACGTCGATGAGCAGGACGTCCTTGCGCTCGCCCTTGAGGACACCGGCCTGCAGGGCTGCGCCCACGGCCACGACCTCGTCGGGGTTCACGCCCTTGTTGGCGTCCTTACCGGTCTCCTTCTTGACCAGCTCGGCGACCGCGGGCATGCGGGTCGAGCCGCCGACGAGCACCACGTGGGCGATGTCGTCGACCTTCACGCCGGCCTCGCGGATGACGTCAGAGAAGGGCTTGCGGGTGCGGTCGAGGAGGTCCTTGGTGAGGTCCTCGAACTTGGCGCGCGTGAGGGTCTCGCTGAGCGAGACGGGGCCCGTGTCGGTGAGCGACAGGTACGGCAGGTTGATGCTGGTCGAGGTCGAGCTCGACAGCTCCTTCTTGGCCTGCTCGGCCGCTTCCTTCAGACGCTGCAGGGCGATCTTGTCGCCCGAGACGTCGACACCGGTCGTGTCCTTGAACTGCTTGATGAGGTAGTCGACGACGCGCTGGTCCCAGTCGTCTCCACCGAGGCGGTTGTCACCCGAGGTGGCGCGCACCTGAATGGTGGAGAAGTCGTCGTCCTTGCCCACCTCGAGCAGCGAGACGTCGAACGTTCCGCCACCGAGGTCGAAGACGAGAATGAGCTCGTCTTCCTTGCCCTTGTCGAGGCCGTAGGCGAGGGCCGCGGCGGTGGGCTCGTTGATGATGCGCAGCACGTTGAGGCCCGCGATCTCGCCGGCCTCCTTGGTGGCCTGACGCTCGGCGTCGTTGAAGTACGCGGGGACGGTGATGACGGCATCCGTCACGCTGTCACCGAGGTACTCCTCGGCGTCGCGCTTGAGCTTCTGCAGGATGCGGGCCGAGATCTCCTGCGGCGTCCACTTCTTGCCGTCGACGTCGAAGGTCCAGTTCGTGCCCATGTGACGCTTGACGCTCGAGATGGTGCGGTCGACGTTGGTCACGGCCTGACGCTTGGCGGTCTCTCCGACGAGCACCTCGCCGTCCTTCGTGTACGCGACGACCGAGGGGGTCGTCCGGAAACCCTCGGCGTTGGCGATGACCTTGGGCTCGCCACCCTCGAGCACGCTCACGACGGAGTTGGTCGTACCGAGGTCGATTCCCACTGCACGGGGCATATGTGTCTCCTTGCTTGTGAGCACGGCCGTTGCCGCACTCGGGGTTCTGGTGAAAGTCTCTGCGCGGGTTGAGCCGCGATGACTCAAGGTTATCCGACCCCCTTCGCGAGGTCAAGGTGACTTGATATGAATTGGCTCAACTTCCGGATGCCGCGTGCAAGAGTTGCGCACCACAGGGCGGATCGACGTCGTCTCGGCATCCGGATGCCATGTGTCGCGCTCGCGCGAGGTGCCGCGGTTGCGCCGTGTCCCGGTACCTCGCTTTGGGGCGGATTCCGCCGTTCGGGGCGGCATTTTCACGCCCCGAACGACAGGATCCGCCCCGAAACGAGGGACGCGGCGCCCTCCGTGGCCCCGGGGCCACGGTCCCCGCCCCGGGGCCACAAACCACGCCCCAGAAACCCCGACGGCCGGCTCGAGCACCCCGGGGCCACGAACCACGCCCCAGAAAGCCGACGACCGGCTCGAGCACTCCGGGGCGACCCCCACGGCCCCGGGGCCACGGTCCCCGCCCCGGGGCCACTTTCAACGCCCCAGCCAGGGCGCCGCGGACCGCCACACGCTCAGCGAGCCGCGCCCCCACCACGCACGACGCCCCCGCACCCGCAACGAGGTACAGGGGCGTCGAACGGATGCCGTGACTCAGTCGCGATCGCGATCGCGGCGCTGCGGCCGGTCGCTGCGCTTGGCGGAGCGGCCGCCGGCGTCGAGGCGCAGGTCGATCAGCTGGCCCGAGATCCGCGTGTCGGCGAGGCGGTCGATCGTGTCGCTCGAGAGGTCGACGGGCAGCTCGACGAGCGAGAAGTCCTGACGGATCTGGATCGCACCGAAGTCGTTGCGGCGCAGGCCACCCTCGTTGGCGAGGGCGCCGACGATCTGACGGGGCTCGACGCGCTGACGACGACCCACCGCGATGCGGTACGTCGCGAAGCGGCCGGAGGTGTCGCGGCGCGGGCCGGCGTCGCGGGATCCGCCGTCGCGCGAGCCACCGTCGCGCGAGCCACCGTCGCGCGAGCCACCGTCGCGCGAACCGCCGTCGCGGGCGGGACGCTCGCTGTCGAAGCGCTGCTGGCGGAAGGCCTCGGCCTCGAGCAGCAGCGGGGTGTCGCCCTGGGCGACCACGGCGAGAGCTGCGGCCACGTCGGCCTCGGGCACGTCGTGGTGCGCCACGTAGTGGGCGACCACGTCGCGGAACGTCGCGATCGCGGCGGTGTCTTCGAGGGCCGTGGTGATGGCGTCGTCGAAGCGCGTCAGGCGCGTGGCGTTGACGTCGTCGACGCTCGGCAGCGACATCTCGGTCAGCGGCTGGCGCGTCGCCTTCTCGATCGCGGTGAGCATGCGGCGCTCGCGCGGGGTGACGAAGCTGATCGCGTCACCGGTGCGGCCGGCGCGGCCCGTGCGGCCGATGCGGTGCACGTACGACTCGGTGTCGATGGGCAGGTCGTAGTTGACGACGTGGCTGATGCGGTCGACGTCGAGACCTCGCGCGGCCACGTCGGTGGCGACGAGGATGTCGAGCTTGCCGCTCTTGAGCTGGTTGACCGTGCGCTCGCGCTGCACCTGGGCGACGTCGCCGTTGATCGCTGCGGCGGTGTAACCGCGGGCGCGCAGCTTCTCGGCGACCGTCTCGGTCTCGTTCTTGGTGCGGGTGAAGACGATCATGCCCTCGAAGTTCTCGACCTCGAGGATGCGCGTGAGGGCGTCGATCTTCTGCTGGTACGACACAATCAGGTAGCGCTGGGTGATGTTCGTCGAGGTCGCGGTCTTGGTCTTGACCGTGATCTCTTCGGGGTTGTTCAGGTACTGCGCCGAGATGCGGCGGATCTGCGCCGGCATCGTGGCCGAGAACAGTGCGACCTGCTTCGTGGCGGGGGTGTCGGCGAGGATCGTCTCGACGTCTTCGGCGAAGCCCATCTTGAGCATCTCGTCGGCCTCGTCGAGCACGAGGTACTTCAGCTCGCTCAGGTCGAGGGTGCCCTTGTCGAGGTGGTCCATGATGCGACCGGGGGTACCGACGACGATGTCGACGCCGCGGCGCAGGGCCGACAGCTGCTGGCCGTAGCCCTGGCCGCCGTAGACCGGCAGCACCGAGACGCCCTTGATGTGCGCGGCGTACTTCTCGAACGCCTCGCACACCTGCAGCGCGAGCTCGCGGGTCGGCGCGAGCACGAGGGCCTGCGGGTTCTTGTGGCCGGTCTCCATCTGCGACAGCACGGGCAGCGCGAACGCGGCGGTCTTGCCGGTACCGGTCTGGGCGAGGCCGACGACGTCGCGGCCCTGCAGCAGCACGGGGATCGTGGCGGCCTGGATCGCGGACGGGGTCTCGTAGCCCACGTCCTTGAGGGCCTTCAGCACAGCGGCATCCAGTCCCAGATCGGCGAAGGTGAGCGATTCGGGGGTGGTCTCGGCTTCAGTGGAGTCGACGGGGGTTTCGGATGCCATGACTCCACGGTAGTCTCCTCCGCGCTCGCGCGCGGGCCGAGGTCTAGCCTGAGGGCGTGCGCCGACGATGGCGCGGCTGCCTCGCCCGCCGAACCGGGCGTTCACCGAAGGACCCTAGCGTGACCGACATGTCCTCCTCCGGCACCACCGAAGCCCCCACCACCCCTCGGCGACCGGTGATCGCCTGGGCGCTCTGGGACTGGGGTTCGGCGGCTTTCAACGCCGTGGTCACGACGTTCGTCTTCAGCACGTATCTGGCCAGTCAGCTGTTCGTCGACCCGGCGATCGTGGCGGCGGCGAACGGCGACGACAAGAACCCGGCGCTCGTGCGCGCTCTCGCCGACAACGCGACCCTCGTGGGCGTGGCGCTGATGATCGCCGGAATCGTGGTGGCCCTCGTGGCCCCGGTGCTCGGACAGCGATCCGACGGCACCGGACGCCGCAAGCTCTGGCTCGGCATCAACACCGGCCTGGTCGTGCTGGCGATGGCGGCGATGGTGTTCGTCGAGGGGACGCCATCGTTCCTCGTGCTGGGCGCTGCGCTCATCGCGGTCGGCAACGTCTTCTTCGAGTTCGCGAGCGTCAACTACTACGCGATGCTCACGCAGGTCTCCACTCGCGAGAACATCGGCCGGGTCTCGGGCTTCGGCTGGGGCATGGGTTACGTCGGCGGCATCGTGCTGTTGCTGCTGTTGCTCGTGCTGTTCATCCAGAGCTTCGGAGATCCGGATGCCGGCGGGCTCCTGGCCGTGACCAAGGAGGGCGGGTGGAACATCCGCCTCGCCGTCTTGGCATCCGCCCTCTGGTTCGGCGCGTTCGCGATCCCCGTGCTGCTGCGCGTTCCGGAGATCGCCGCCCGCCGTCGCCAGGTACGCGTCGGCTTCTTCCGCTCCTACGTGGTGCTGTGGGGAACACTGCGTGCGCTCTGGCGCGACAGCCGTCAGGTTCTGCTCTTCCTCGTGGCCAGCGCGGTCTTCCGCGACGGCCTCGCCGGCGTCTTCACCTTCGGCGCGATCATCGCCGCGCAGGTGTTCGGTTTCAGCTCGACCCTGGTGCTGTACTTCGCGGTGGCCGCGAACGTGGTCGCCGGAGTGAGCACCTTCATCGCCGGTCGTTTCGACGACAGGTTCGGCCCGAAGCGGGTCATTGTCATCTCGCTGATCGGACTCATCGTGCTCGGCGGAGCCGTGCTGTTCATCGGAACGTCGCAGACCGCGTTCTGGATCACCGGCCTCGGCCTGTGCGCCTTCGTCGGCCCCGTGCAGTCGGCGAGCCGGTCCTTCCTGGCCCGCGTCGCCCCCGAGGGGCGGGAGGGCGAGATCTTCGGCCTCTACGCCACGACCGGTCGAGCCGTGTCGTTCCTCGCCCCCGGCCTGTTCGCCCTTTTCGTCGGCATCACGGGCGACACGCGCCTCGGCATCCTGGGCATCGTGCTGATCCTGGGTGCGGGATTGCTGCTGCTTCTCCCGGTGAAGGCGAAGCCCGCCGTCATCGTCTGAGCCCGCGGCATCCGGATGCCGGGAACGCGGCCGGAGCTCCCGCGGTCAGTCGCGCGGCCAGGCGTCGGCGAACTTCGCCAGCAGGCGGGCGAATTCGGTGCGCTCGGCGTCGGTGAACGACTCCAGGGCGGACCGCACCGCGTCGCGGCGTCGCCCGCGGAATCCGGAGACGAGTCCCTCGCCCTGCGCGGTGAGACGCACGCGGGTGCGGCGGGCGTCTTCGGGGTCGGGCTCGCGTTCGACGAGGCCCATCTGCACCGCCTGCTGCACGAGGCGTGACGCGCGCGGCTGATCGACGCCGACCGCCTCGGCGATCTCGCTGACCGAGAGCGATCCGGATGCCGCGATGAGGGCGTCGAGCATGCGGAGGCGCGCGGGGCCGGCGAACCGGCCCGCGGCGGCGTCGGCCCACGGCGGACCGCCGTGACCCCAGGGGCCGCCGCGTCCTCCATGCCCTGCGCCGTGGCCCGCTCCGTGGTGGTGCGGCGCCTCGGACGGGAACGGCGGACGTGGTCGGCGGCCGCGCAGTCGGGAGAGGGCGGCCGCGATCTCATCGGCGGGGTCGGATGCCATGCAGCGATTTTACATGTCGCTTGACAAGCATCGGGAATACATGTCACAGTACATCCGTTGTCACATGACATACATCGGCGGAACTCCCGCCCGCGAAAGGACACCCTGATGAACACCTCCACACCTCTGGATCCCCGCAGCCTCGCCCATCGCCTCACGACGGTCGGCCACGCGCTGCATCACCGCTTGTTCGCGCAGCTGCGCGACAGCGACCTGCACCCCAAGACCGTCTTCCTCCTGCGGGCCATCGACGGCCGCATCGACGCCCCCTGGGTCGCCGAGCGCCTCGCCCGCGGAGGCAAGCGCGTCTCCGCCCTCGCCGACCGCGGATGGATCACCTCCACCGACGACGGCTGGGCGCTCACCGACGAGGGCCGCGCGGTCCTCGACCGCCTCGACGCCGACCGTTCGGCATTGCTCGCCGACGTCCCCGCCGACGAGCTCGAGCGTCTCGTCGCAGCCCTCGGCACCCTCGAGAGCGCACTGGGCCTCGACGCGGAATCGGGCGACGACCGCGGTCGCCGTGGCTTCGGCCCCGGGTTCGGTCCGCGCGGTGGCTTCGGCCCCGGTTTCGGTCCGCGCGGCGGCTTCGGACCCTTCGGCCCGGGCGAGCGCTACGGGTTCGACCCCGAAGCGCGCGGTTTCGACCGCGACGCTGACGGCGAGGGCCGTCGCGGACACGGCGGACCCCGAGCGAACGACGGCGACACCGACCACGCCCGCGGCGAGCGCGGCGCCCGCCACGGCCACGGCTTCGGCCCCGACTTCGGTCACGGCCGCGGACGCGGACACGGCGAGCGCGGTCACGGGTTCGGACCGGGCTTCGGCCACGGTCGCGGACACGGCGACGGCGAGCGCGGTCACGACCGCGGACACCGGGCGGCTCAGCGCGCCTACGAGCGCGGCTTCGACGCCGGGTTCAGCCGCGGGCGCGAGTCCACGGCATCCGGTACCCCCTCCGACATGGAGCGCGGCCCGGTCGCGGAGTGATCCGCGAGAAACCGCTCAGGCGGGTGAGACACGGCGTGAGAGGCCGGGTCTCACCCGCCTCTGTGCGTCTGGAGACGGATGCCGGCGCTCAGCGTCCCGCGGATCCAGCGTCGGTCGAGCCGACGTCGGTGCGGTGGAAGTTCAGCGCTGAGCGCGACGCGGTCGGACCGCGCTGCCCCTGGTAGCGGTTGCCGTAAGGACCCGAGCCGTAGGGATTCTCGGCCGGCGAGGTGAGGCGGAAGTAGCAGACCTGGCCGATCTTCATTCCGGGCCACAGCTTGATCGGCAGGGTCGCGACGTTCGACAGCTCGAGCGTGACGTGCCCCGAGAAGCCGGGGTCGATGAAGCCCGCGGTCGAGTGGGTCAGAAGGCCCAGCCGCCCGAGCGACGACTTGCCCTCGAGGCGTGCGGCGATGTCGTCGGGCAGCGTCACGCGCTCGAACGTCGAACCGAGAGCGAACTCCCCCGGGTGAAGGATGAACGGCTCGTTCGGGTCGACCTCGATCAGACGGGTGAGCTCGGGCTGATCCTCGGCCGGGTCGATGAAGGGGTACTTGTGGTTGTCGAACAACCGGAAGTAGCGGTCGAGCCGCACGTCGACGCTCGAGGGCTGGACCATGGCCGGGTCGAAGGGCTCGAGACCGAGGCGCTTCGCGTCGAGTTCGGTCCGGATGTCGCGATCGGAGAGCAGCACGCCCACAGCCTACGGGCGGGGCCCGCGCTCGCGCTGTCGGGTTTCACCCTGCTTGCGCCGCGTCGACATGACCGGCGTTGATCTCGCGTGTGGCGCGCGAGGACGTATCCGTTCGCCGAGAACGCGCGCCGTTGCACGCAAGGGAATGCGCGCTCGACGAACGAATGCGGTTTCGCCGGCGGAGGCGGCTTCGGGGGCGGATGCCGAGGGATGCGGCGACGACGCTGTTATGCTGGCCGGGCTGCCGCAAGGCGCACGGGGCTGTAGTTCAATGGCAGAACTTCTGCTTCCCAAGCAGATAGCGCGGGTTCGATTCCCGTCAGCCCCTCAAAGGTCCGGCTCATCGCCTCGGCGATGGAACGGACCTTTTGCGTGGGTGCCGTAGGAACCCGAACCCGCAGCGGGGGGGCCCACGCCGCCCGAGGCTCCGCGCGCTGCGCAGCGGCGCGTGGAGGGGCGGTGGGGACGATTCCCGTCAGCCCCTCAAAGGTCCGGCTCATCGCCTCGGCGATGGAACGGACCTTTTGCGTGGGTGCCGTAGGAACCCGAACCCGCAGCGGGTGGGCCCACGCCGCGTCAGGGCACGTACTCCTGAGAGGAATAGTCGAGCGAGAGGGCCAACGTCGTTTCCTTCGGCCACGCCATCACGCTGACCGTGCGAGGGTCGATGAAGTTGCCGGAGATGCGCAGCTGCGGTTTCGCGCCCATTCTGTTCGCGAGCTGTTCCGGGGTGACGCCGTCGGGTGGTTGGACGACGAGCTGCGTCGCGCACCCACCACTCCCGCACGACACGTCCTCCGAGAGGATGCGCGCTCCTGCCGGAAGCTGAACGATGGACGCGGGAGGCCGGTCGCCCTCGTCGGCCATCATGAACAGATAGCCCACGTAGAGGCCATATATGACGGCGGCCACCGCCAACAGGATGAGCGTCACGCGACGAAGATCCCGTCCGGCATTGGTTCGCGAGCTCACCTCGTTCACGCTACCCGCCGCTCACGCCGCGCCGACGACCTCCGCGCTCGTCACGAGTGTCGCCCCGGCGCCGGACAGCGCGGCGAGGAACGCCGCGTGCACGATCGCGCCGTCGACGTCGGTTCCGCCATACGACAGGTCGGGCGCGGCGCACGCGTCAGCCACGACCGACACCTCGTACCCGAGGTCGATGGCGGCGCGGACGGTGGCATCCACGCACATGCTCGTCATCATGCCGACCACGAGCAGGGGGCGCTCGCCCAGCGCCCGCAGCTGGTCGTGCAGGTCGGTGCCGACGAAGGAGTTCGGGGCGTGCTTGACGATCACGACCTCGTCGCCGGTGGGGGCGACGCGGTCGTCGATCTCGGCGCCGGGCGTGCCGACCTCGAGGAAGCCGCCGCCCGCGGGGCTCTCGTGGCGAACGTGGATGACGGATTCGCCCTGATCGCGCTGGTGCGCGAGCACCGCAGAGGCCGCGTCCGCCGCGGCATCCGGACCGACGAGAGGGTGCCGACCACCGGGGAAGTAGTCGCGCTGGATGTCGATGATGACGAGCACGGGGTTCATGGGTCACGCCTCTCCGCGCCGACGCGGCGCGTCGTCCAGTCGACCACCCGCGCCTGGGAGCGTCAATCCGTCGTCATGTGACCCGGGCCTCTGCGCCAGCGACGCGCGGCGGGTGACAGTCGCATTGTGCATGGCGATGGCGAGGAAGGCGGGCGCGAAGGCCACCACCATGGGGATCGCCGACCAGTAACCCATGACCGGCCGGAGGAACGCCGTCACCGTGAAGATGATCGTGCCGAGCCCCAGGAATCGCAGGAGAAAACTCATCCCACGCCCATGACGGGGGTTGCGGTTCCAGGGGACCTTCTCATCCGGAGCCGCCAGGATCACGACGAGCACGGATGCGAGCCACAGGGTGGCTCCCACGAGCATGAGCGTGATCGGAAGGGCTTCGGTCATCGCTCCAGGCAACCCGCCCCCGCGCCGAACCGCAACCGTCTCCGCCCGATTCGCGCAGACCTGTCCCGCTTACGAGGGCAGCAGCCCCGACAACCGGCCCCACAGGTCGCCGATGATCGGACCGATGTCGGCGGCGCGATCGGCCGAGCCGACGGCCACGGCGACGAGGGGGAACACCGTTACCGCGAGGGCGATGAGCACCGCCAGCACGCTCCACACCCCGGCGGCGGCGGGCCGACGGCGGGTGAGGGCGAGCAGCAGCGCGCCCGCGGCGAGCACGATCCCGAGGAGCGTCACACCCGTGACGCTCAGCACGGGGAAGGGCACGAGCCCCGCCGTGCTGGCGGTGGTCGCGGCGAGGAACCCCGTGAGCGGCAGGAACAGCCCGACCGCGATCAGCACGACGACGACCGCGCCGACGCCCGTGGCGATGTAGACGCCGCGCGGGCGACGGACGAACACCCGGCTCGACGTCTTCACGACAGGCCTCCCTCGCTGCGCGGCGAACGCGCGGGGCGTGCGGGCGCGGCATCCGGGATCAGAAGCGACGGGAAAGACAGGTCGATCATGTCGAGTCCTTTTGATCGGCGAGGTCGGTGGAGGGTGCGCTGAGCGAACCCGAGAAAAGGGAAGGGAGGGGGGGGGCGGATGCCGCGACCTCGCGGCCACGCGGCGCTCCGCTCCCGACGGGTCAGTGGACGCGCGACTCGTCGTCGTCGTCGTGGTCATCGTCACCGGGCACGTGCACGTCGTCGACCGCGACATCGACCTCGACCACGTCGAGTCCGACGATGTGCTCGATCGATCCGGCGATGCGGGCGCGCACCTGGTCGGCGACCTCCTGGATCTGTGCGCCGTACTCGACGACGATGGTGACGTCGACGGCCGCCTGCGTCTCGCCGACCTCGACCTTGACGCCCTGCGTCAGGTCGGTGGCGTTGACGGCGTCGCGGATCGCGCCGAACGCGCGGGCTCCGCCGCCGCCGAGGGCGTAGACGCCGGCGACCTCGCGAGCGGCGATGCCGGCGACCTTGGCGACCACGCCGTCGGCGATCGAGGTGGTGCCCTCGGTACGCGCTTCGGGACCACGGCCGCCGAGCGGACGGTTGACGCGCGAGGCGGCGCGGGGGACGTTGCGCGCAGCGGGGGTGTCGGTGGGGGCGGGGGTGTTCTCAGCCATGACGGTTCCTTTTGAGCATGACGACCCGGGGGATCCGAGGCGCTGAATTCGCTTACACAGAACAGACGTACCGGGCGCCGGATACGTCACGCGGGGGTTGCACCTCGTCGTCAGGTGTGCATCGAAATGAATAGGCTTACGGCGTATATCCCAGTGCCGGCGCGACGGTCAAGACCACGACCATCCCCCCGTCGGCGGTCATCGTGGTCGTGTGGCGGTGGCGCGCGGAGAGGAAATCCGCGCGTGACGAATTCCTGGCTGGCCACGTCCACAACGCGATGCCGGTGCACCGCCGGCCACGGAAGGAGCACCCCGTCATGGGAAAGAAGAAGAACGAAAAACGAAACGAGCCGGTCGCCGTCGAGGATTCGACGGTCGAGCAGCGCGCCCAGCACGCCCCGCAGTGGTCGTCGTCGGCGCGCTACGCGGCCGAGTTCTTCGGAACCTTCCTGCTGGTGCTGGGCGGAGTCGGCACGGCGTTGTTCGCCGCCAACTTCCCCAGCGCCGACGACAACCAGGCGGGCGTCGGGTTCCTCGGCGTCGCACTGGCGTTCGGCTTGACGCTCGTCGCCGGCATCGCCGCCGTCGGCCACATCTCCGGCGGTCACTTCAACCCGGCCGTGACGCTCGGCCTCCTCATCGCCGGCCGCACCGACGCCCGCCACGTGCCCGGCTACCTGCTCTCGCAGGTGCTCGGCGGCATCGTGGCCACGAGCGTGCTCGCGCTCGTGCTCTCGGGCAAAGACGGGGCCTTCGCCGCGGCCCAGTCGACCGGCTTCGCCTCGAACGGCTTCGGCGACGGCAGCCCGGGAGGCTACGGCCTGGTGTCCGTCTTCCTCGTCGAGGCGGTGCTGACAGGCGTGTTCGTCGCCGTGATCCTCTCGATCACCGCGAAGAAGGAGTACGTGACCCTGGCCCCCATCGGCATCGGCCTCACCCTCACGCTGATCCACCTCATCAGCATCCCGATCTCGAACACCTCGGTGAACCCGGCGCGCTCGATCGCCGCCGCGGTCTACGGCGGCGCCCTGCCGGTGTCGCAACTGTGGGTCTTCATCGTCGCGCCCCTGGCCGGTGCCGCCGTCGCGGGCCTGATCGTCCGCGCGCTCGGTCGACGGGTCGTCCAGGCCGCGTGAGCCGGATGATCACCCGCTTCACGGAGGTAGGCTCGGGTCTAGCCGACGGGCGGGGCTTCGCGCAAGCAGGCCCGAGCCTGCCTCATCACCGCGTCACCATGGTTACCCACACCATCGGAGAGCCACATGATCCGCCACACACGAGATGTCACCGACTCAGCCGCGCCTCGGCTGAGCCGCGAGGCCATCATCGCGTGCGCCCTCGAGCGAATCGACGACGACGGCCTGGGCGGGCTGTCGATGCGCAACCTCGCCAAAGCCTTGGACGTTGAGGCCATGTCGCTGTATCGCTACGTGAACGGTCGCGAAGACCTGCTCGAAGGCGTCGTCGACGTGCTCATGACCGGTCTCACGGCGGCCCTGCGCGATGCGCGCGGCGACAGCTGGCAGCGGTTCCTGCAGGTGACCGCGCACGAGGTGCGCAACGTCGCCGTGGAGCACCCGCGGGCATTCCCGCTGGTCGCGACGCGCCACCCCGCCGCACCCTGGCTGCGGCCGCCGCTGCGCAGCGTCGAGGTGGTCGAGATCTTCCTCGCCTCGCTGATCGACTTCGGCTTCAGCGACCAGCAGGCCGTCGACGCCTACCGCGCGTTCAGCAGCTTCCTGCTGGGGCAGTTGCTGCTCGAGGCCGCCGTGCGCGGTGCCGAGACGGGGCCGGTCGAAGAGGTCCTCGACGAGGGCGATGCCGACCTCCCGCAGGGCGACGGCGAGCGCGAGGTCGAACACCTGCCGCAGGTGATGCGCCTGCGCCCGCTGCTCAGCGAGGATCGCGCCGACGAGGAGTTCGAGGTCGCCCTGGAGTCGCTCCTGGATCGCCTCGACCGGGAGATGTCGCAGTAGCCCCCACGTGCGCAGGTGCGACGCCCCGTTCAGGTCGAGGATCGCCCCCGACGCCCACTGCGAGTGCGGCGAACTGAGGTAGACCACGGCATCCGCCACCTCTTCCGGCTCCGCGACGCGGCCGAAAGGGCTCTGCGAACGGATGCCGTCGCCGCCCTCGCCCGAGAGCTTCGTCTGCTGCCGGTCGGTGCCGACGAAACCCGGCGCGACCGAGGTGACCGAGATGCCGTGGGGAGCGAGCGCGACCGCGAGCGATTGCCCCATCGCGTGGAGTCCCGCCTTGGCGGCTCCGTAGGCGGGGAACTCGGGCTCTCCGCGGAACGCTCCGCGCGAGCCGACGTTGACGATCGCGCCCTCGATGCCGCGGTCGATCATCGAACGAGCGACGAGGAAGGAGACGTTCGCCGGGGCCAGCAGGTCGACGGCCACCATGCGCTCCCACACGCGGTGCCACGCGTCGAAGTCGGTCGTGGCGATCGGATGCGACGTCTCGGCGTTCGGCGCGATCGCGGCGTTGTTGACGAGCACGTCGATGCGTCCGAGCCCGGACACCGCCTCCTCGACGACCCGCGTGGCCACGGCAGGGTCGGACAGATCGCCCTCCACCAGGAGGTGCCCCTCGCCGTGGAGCTGCGACAGGGTCTCTGCGGCCGCGTCGCGGTCGCTTCCGTAGTGGACGGCGACGCGGTCACCGCGCCGGCTGAGGGCGACGGCGATGGCCCGACCGATTCCGCGCGAGGCGCCGGTCACGAGGGAGTGCTGCATGGCTCCATCGTGCCGGATGCCGAGCGTCCAGGTGACACCGCGAAACGGCGATGCCACCCGGACTGTCCGGGGCTCACACGTCGGGGCGATGAACCGGTCGCGTCCGACGTGGGTGGCTCACGCTACGTCGATGCCCGGCGCCCGAGGTGGGCTTGACGAGCTCCTCGACGAGTGCGTGGTCAGGCGCGGGTGAAACCTTCGAGGTCGGGGTCCCAGAAGGCGTCGGGGTTGGTGGTCTCATCCAGCGGCTCGACGGCGATCGCGGGCGCCTGGGGGAAACGCTTGTGCTGGCGCAGCTCGTGCGCGGCCCAGGAGAAGTCGGGCTCTTCGCCCTCCCAGGAGGCCGGAGCGCTGAGCACGTCGTTGCCGACGCCGATCACGAGCTCGGCTTCTTCGTGACGTCCGCGCGCGGTGACGATCGGGATGCTCACGGCCTCGGCCTGCCCCTCGGCGGCGATCGATGCGGTCAGCTGCACGAGCGCCTCCGCCACGTCGTCGGTCGTGGTCACGGTCTCGCCGGCATAGGTCACACATCGCATCCCCACATGCTCGCCGCTCGGGGCGCAGCCGGGGGGCCGGTTGCTCCCGCGACCGCACTCCGATACGGCGATGTCGGGGGCGACCGCTAGTGTCCGACGAAGAGGCGCACGAAGGAGCGATCATGGCCGAGGCACCCGAGCTCACCGTCGACGACGCCGCCGCGTGGCGCGCGTGGCTCGATGCGCACGAGGCCACGAGCGACGGCGTGTGGCTCGTGCTCGCCAAGAAAGGCACCGTCGAGCCCACCACCCTGACCTACGCGCAGGCGCTCGACGAAGCCCTGTGCAGCGGCTGGATCGACGGACGCAAGCAGTCTCGGGATGCCGCGACCTTCCGCCAGCACTTCACTCCCCGCCGCGCGCGGTCGATGTGGTCGAAGCGCAACGTCGACATCGTCGCCCGCCTGGCCGATGAAGGACGCATGCGGCCCCGCGGCGCCGACGAGATCGCCCGCGCGCAGGCCGACGGGCGATGGGAACGCGCGTACGCCGGCTCGGCCGACATCGAGGTGCCACGCGAACTGCAAGAGGCCCTCGACGCCTCCCCCGCAGCGGCCCGCGCGTTCGCCGCGCTCACGAAGGCCGAGCGCTACTCGGTGCTGCACCCGGTCGTCACCGCCGCGACCGAGAAGACGCGGGCCGCGCGCATCGCGAAGCACGTGGCCGCGCTCGAGGGCGGGGGCGGTCCGCAGCCGAGCTGAGAAGGCCCCGCGGCCGTCGGCGCCGACGAGAATGGGCACATGCGCACCAGACTCCTGCGGATCGCCGCCCTGACGGCATCCGTCATGCTCGGTCTGGTCGCGTGCGCCCCCGCCTCACCCCCCGCCGAGGTGCCGGCGAGCACGACGCCCACCGACGCACCGGTCGTGTCGTTCTACGGCGACTCGTACACCCGTGGCACCGGCGCCAGTTCGTCGAACGAACGGTGGTCGACGATCATCTCGGTCGACCGGGGCTGGCAGGAGATCAACCACAGCGAGAACGGCCTCGGCTTCGTCAACCTCCGCGCGCGCCTGCGCAACGGTCTCGACGACGTCCCCGCGCTCGTGATCGCCGATCACCCCGACATCGTCTTCGTCACGATGGGCCTGAACGACAACTTCAGCTACGACGAGCGCGCCGACGAGATCCACGCCACCATCGACAGCGACCTGCAACGGCTGCGCAACGGTCTGCCCGCGGCACGCATCGTCGTCGTCGAGCCGTTCTGGTACACCGCCGACCGGCCGGCCTCGCTCGACGTCATCTCGGGGTGGATCGAAAACGCCGCCGCGCGCATCGGGGCCGATCACATCGACGGAGCCAGCCGGTGGCTCGACGGCCACTACGCCGACGATGCCGACAGTTGGATGGCCGGCGACGGTCTGCACCCGAACGACACCGGCTACGCCCACATGGCGGAACAGATGGATGCCGCGCTTCGCGCCCTCGACCCGCCGCTATGACGACAGCGGTCGCGACGATCCGCGTCGGCCGAGCGCCCAGACGCCCGCCGCGACGAGGAGCAGGAGCGTCAGGATGCCGACCACGTGCAGGGCGAGCGACGCGAGGCCGCGCTCGGGCAGGAGGAAGCCGTAGGGAACCCACCCGTCGGTGGCCCCTCGCACGAGGACGACGGTGATCCACACGAGCGGGTAGGGCAGAACCCACCACAGCTGACGCCACGCGAGCCGGGGCCGATCGGGAGCCGTCGCGACGTCGACCACGACGAGCGCGGGGAACACGACGTGCAGCGTCACGCTCACCCACGGGGGCGCCGAGCCCGTGCCCGGCACGAGCCCGTTGTAGACGACCGCAACGACCACGAGGCACGCCGCGCCGATCGCCCACGCCAGCGTCACGACCCGCGGAACCGAGCGGCGAGCGAGCCCGAGACCGCCCACGACGATCAGCACGAGAGCCGTCAGCGTGCTCGTCTGATTGGTGAAGTAGCCGAAGAAGTCGAAGGGGTTGCCGTCGTCGGCGGCGATGCGCAGCGCGTACGAGTAGGCCACCACGGCGACAACGAGCACGCCGACCACGATCCGGGCCACGGCGCGCGGCTGCCCTCCGCTGCAGATGCTGTCGAGGCTCATCCCGCGACGATAACGCGCGGGAGGGGAGCTCAGACCTCGGCGGCGGTCCGCGCGCGGAACCACACGGTCAGCTCGCGCACCGCACGGATCGCGTCGTCGTCGTCGTCGGACTCGAGGTCGTCGAACGTGTCGCGGAAGCCCTCGGGCGCCAGAGTCGAAGGGACGCCGATCGGCTCGTACCCCATCGTCCACTCCGAGAACCGGCGCTCGTCGATCTCTTCCGAGAGCAGCATGCGGACGTCGGTGTGGCGCGGGTCGCGGCGGATCTTCGTCATGAGCTCGTCGACGGCGTCTTGCGGGCCCTCGAGCACCTGGAAGAACCGCCCGCGCCGGTAGAGCAGCATGCCGGTCAGGTCATGCTCGTGGTTCGAACGTCGGCTCTGATCGAGGAGCTCGGCCAGGCGGGCGTCGTCGAAGGACTCGGCCGCCGCGCTGACGTACGAGATCGAGACGAGAGGGGTGCTCACGATCGGTTACCGTCCTCGACGCGTCGGGGAGCGGGCACGCGCACCTGCTCGAGGGTGATCTCGGCGTCTTGCGGGGGCTGGCCGTTGGTGACGGCGGCCATGGCCGCCGTGAGCGCTTCGAAGCGGCCCACGAGGCGCGAGCGGCCGTCGAAGGCGTGGAAGGAGCCGCCGGGTTGCCGGTCGATGTAGCCGAGGAAGACTCCCTTGCGGCTGCCCACGTGGAACCCCTCTTCGACGCGGGCCCAGACGACGCCGGCGCCGGGGCGATCGGGAGACACCATGCTCACCTCTCCTTTCGCCCGCGCGAGGAGACCGGGCACGAGTGACCGTACCCGGAGCCACCGACACCGAGCGGCCCTTGACAGATCGCTCACCCGACCCCAGCCGAGATGTGCGGATCGCTCAGGAGATCGCGGCCCGCACCTGGGCGGCGTCGTCGGTGCCGGTCGCTTCGGCGATCAGACCCCGCTCGACGCGGTACATCGCGAACGAGGCGATGTTCACCCGCCGACGCGTGGCCGGCAGATGCGCGAACGTCCCCGTGTGCGTGCCCCCGGCGCGCAGGTGCACGGCCAACCGGTCGTCTTCGACGAGCAGCTGGATGCGCTTGGCCTGCCAGTCGGGAAAGGCGTGCAGCAGCTCGGCGTAGTCGGCGATCCAGGCCTCGGCCCCGGCCGGCAGGTGCGCGCGGCGAACCGACGGGTGGACGAAGCCGCGCACGGCCTCGATGTCGTGACGGTTGTAGGCGTCGAGGAAGTCGGCGAACCACTCGCGCATCTCCCAGGGCTCCACCCCTCCATTATCGAGGCGGATGCCGCGGCGTCGGCGCGTGCGCCTCGCCCGAGCCGTCGCACGCCGGGGCCGAGTCCGGTCTGCTCGCCGGGTCCACGGCATCCGCTCGCCTTCGCCCCGACTACCCGTGCAGCAGCGAGCCGAGTGTCCAGAACACGCCGCGCCCACCCGAGCCGTGCGGCGTGTCGTGGACGCTCGAGACGCGGTCAGACCACCTGCGCGTCCTCTCGCTGCGCGGCGCGCAGCTGGTCGGCCAGGTGCCGTGCGCCGCGCACCGCGATCGCGATGCTCGTGAGCGTGGGGTTCATCGTGTTCGCCGTCGGGATGAGCCCGTTGCCGCCCACGACGAGGTTCTCGAAGCCCCAGACGCGCGAGTACGGGTCGGCGACGGACGTTGCGGGATCGGTGCCTGCGCGCATCGTGCCCATGAAGTGCAGGCTCGAGCCGTTCGGCAGCAGACGCGGCTCGGCGATGAACGTGCCCAGCGCCTGCCCGGCGCGGCGCAGACGTTCGGTCGCCTCGGCGATCTCGGCGTTCTCGCGCTCGGTGAGGGCGTAGTCGATCGTGAAGTTCGGCATGCCGCGGTAGTCGAGCTCATCGTCGCTGAACGTGGCACCGTCTTCGACGCGAGGGAACTTGCGCGTGCCGAAGCCCATGTTGACGTACCCCCAGCGGTTGGCGGCCGCGGGGTGGTCGGCGGGGAGGGGGAACGGCGGGGTCTCGGCGTACATGATCTGCGCCGAGTACGGGTGGTCGGGCTCCGAGAACGGAATGCGGTTGACCGCGGCCACCGGGTCGGCGGGATTGGTGGCCCGCCGCGCGAGCTCCGCCTCGAGTTCCTCGTCGGAGACCAGCGCACTCATGCGCTCGGCGTCGAGGGCCACCGTGCTGATGACCACGTGGTGCTCGGTCAGGTAGCGCCCGAGGGGCGCGGGACGGATGCCGGACGCCCACAGCAACTGCGGGGAGCGGAACGCGTCGGCGGCCACCACCACGGCATCCGCCTCGACGAACGACTGCTCGCGGGTGCGGAGGTCTTCGACGACGAGCCCGCGGACGGTCGTGCCGTCGTGCTCGACGCGGCGCACGAGCGTGAGGTCGCGCAGCTCGAAGCGGGCCGCGGTGTCGCTGCCGGGCTCGATGAGGGGTCCGAGCACGGTGTCGGCTCCGGCCCAGCGCATGGTGCCGTCGGGCTGCGGGTCGCCGGCGACCGGCAGGGTGCTCACGCCGTAGCCCTCGGGCAGTTCGGCGCCGAACTCGCGATCGAGAAGAGTGCGGATGGCCGCTCCGACCGGGGAGTCCGAGAACGCGGCGCTCTGCTTGTGCAGCAGGTCTTCGGCGGTGGAGACGAGGTCTTCCCACTCGTCGTCGGCGATGAAGGGCAGCTTCTCGCTGAAGGCCGGGCGCGGGATCGCGCAGGTCCAGTGCGCGCCCTGCCCGCCGACGTTGGTCGCGGCGGCCGCGGCGGGGAACGCCTGCGCGTGCGCCGACCCCGGCCCGCCGAAGTCGAGCAGGTGCGTGCCCTGCCGGGCGGTGAACATCCCCTCGACGATCGCCCCTGCGGGGATACCGAGCGACTCCCGGAAGGAACCGGCCTGCGGGCCCTGCGACTTCTCGCGGGCGCGCGCCTTCTCGTCGGGGTCGGTGATGTTGCGCACGCTCTCGCCGGGGCGCTCGGTCACCTGCGGTCCCGCCTCGAACATGATCACGCGGGCGTCCGGCAGCGCCTCGAGCAGGAGCCGGGCATAGGTCGAACCGATGGGCCCGCTGCCGACGACGGCAATGGTGGGGGTGGCGGTCATGGTCTCTCCTTCGAAGGCCGCTCAGGCGGGTTGACGGGCGGGGGCGGATGCCGCGGGCTGGGGCGTGTCATCCGACAGACGCCCCGGGGGCAGCAGCAGGGCGATGACGACGCCGCACGCGTAGACCGCGGCGAGGCCGAGGAAGACGGGCGCGAAGACGTCGTGGTAGACCACGGCGATCTCGTCTTGCACGGCGGGGTCGGCGGCACGCACGAGGGCCGGGGTGAGGGTCGCCGCGTCGAGACCCACGGGGAGCGCGGCGGCGACGCCGAATCCGACGATCCCGCCGACGACGGCGGTGCCCACGGTCGACCCGACCTGACGCACGAGGTTGGTGGTGGCGGTGACGGCCCCGAGGTCGGACCGCGCGGCCGCGCTCTGCACGACCGCGAAGATGAGGTTGGTGAACGACCCCGTGCCGATGCCGACGAGCGCCATGACGATCATCGGCACCCACAGCGGCGCCCCGACCGGCAGCACGGCCATCGCGGCGAGCCCCGCAGCGCCGAGCGCCGTTCCGATCACGGGGTAGGCGCGGTAGCGACCCGAGCGGCTCACGAGCCACCCGGTGAGCAGGCTGCTGACGAGCATGCCGAGCACGGTCGCGATGGGGACGAGCCCCGACACCGTGGCCGTGGCGCGGTACGCCATCTGGATGTAGGTGGGGACGTACGCCACGATCGCGAAGAGCCCCGCGCCGACGACGAGCGAGAGCCCCAGGCACACGAGGATCGTGCGGTGGCGCAGGATGCGCGGCGGAAGGATCGGCTCGGCCGCTCGCCTCTCGATCACGACGAGGACGGGGATGCCGACGACCACCGCGACCGCGCAGACGATCGCCGCGGGACGCAGCGCGTCATCGCCCGCCCAGGTCACCGCGAGCACGAGGGCGAGCAACGTGGCCGTGAAGACGATCGCCCCGGGCACGTCGAAGCGCGGATGGGCTCCGCCGGGCAGGCGCGGCACGGCGACCATCGCGAGGGCGAGCGCCACGACTCCGACCGGGAGGTTGATCCAGAACACCCACGACCAGCCCCAGAAGTCGGTGATGAGTCCGCCGACGACGGGTCCCACGACGATGGCGACCGGGAACGCCGCCCCGATGATCGCCATGTAGCGCGGACGCTGGCGCGGGCTGGTGACGCGCGCGATGATCGTCTGCGACATCAGCTGCAGGCCCGCCGAGCCGAGCCCCTGCAGCACGCGTGCCGCGATGAGCCAACCGAGATCGGGGGCGAATCCGCACACCAGCGAGGCCGCGAGGAAGGTCACGAGCGACACCAGGAACACGCGCCGGGGTCCGACGACGTCGCCGAGCTTGCCCAGTACGGGCAGCATGGCGGTCGCGGCGAGCGTGTAGCCGACCATGATCCAGCTCATGTGCTCGAGCGCACCGAGGTCGCCGGCGATCGTGGCGAGCGAGGTCGAGACCACGGTGTGGTCGAGCGCGCCGAGGAACGAGACGGAGAGGAGGGCGGCGACGAGGATCCGCAGCCGCGCGGGAGAGAGAGTCATGCGTGGGGCGCTCGTACGACCGAGCGATCGACGCGACAGGGTGTGCCGCTCCGGCTCCCTCACCGGGCGAACGGACCCGATGGGCCCCGACGTCGCCTTCATCATAGCCGACTTATGTCGAAATTCAACATTAGAGGACGGCGCGAGAGAGGACGGTCGCCGCCCCCGACAACGCCTGTCCCCCGTCGACGCCGATCTCGGCGCCGGTGAGGAAGGCCGCGGCATCCGACAGCAAGAAGGCGACGATGCCCGCCACCTCGCCGACCTCGCCGGCGCGGCCCAGGGGGATGATCCCCTCGTTCGCCGCCCGGAACGCCGGCGGAGCACTCGCGGTCATCGCCGTGTCGATGAAGCCGGGGTGCACGAGATTGACCCGGATGCCGCGCGGCCCGAGCTCCGTGACGCTCGCGTGAGTGAGTCCCCGCAGCGCCCACTTGCTCGCCGTGTACGCCGCCGTGTAGTGCCCCGTGAGGCCCGCCACCGAGCCGATGTTGACGATCGAGGAGCCGGAGTCCATCAGGGGCAGAAGAGCCTGGATGCCGAGCATCGCACCCGTAACGTTGACCGCGAAGACGCGGTCCCAGTCGGAGCGCTCGATCGCACCGATGCGGGCGCGGTGCGTGATGCCGGCGTTGTTGACGAGCCCGCGCACGCGCTCGCCCGCGAGGTCGGCGGCGAGCGCGGCCCAGTCGGCCTCCGACGACACGTCGAGTCGGCGATAGGTCACGGCGTCCTCGGCGCCGAGCTCGGGGGCGTCGTCGGCGAGGTCGACCGCGATC
Source organism: Microbacterium sp. che218 (assembly GCF_040436305.1). Taxonomy (NCBI): domain Bacteria; kingdom Bacillati; phylum Actinomycetota; class Actinomycetes; order Micrococcales; family Microbacteriaceae; genus Microbacterium; species Microbacterium sp. che218. The sequence goes on along the minus strand of NZ_AP031501.1, from coordinate 2,383,542 downwards.
ACCCGACCGCCCTGCCGCGCGATCGCCAGCGCCTCGGCAGCCCCTTGGCCGCCGGCGGCGCCGGTCACGACGAAGAGGTTCCCGGTGATCCCGGGCGTGCTCATCGCGAGCGCGCCCTCGACCGCTGCCGCGCGCGCGGAATCGGCGGCGCGGGCACGCGCTCACCCACGACGTTGACGATCTCGCCGACGCCCTCAATGACCAGGCGCACCTCGTCACCGGGCTCGAGCGGCCGCGGGTCGAGCCCGCCGCGCCGGCCCCACAGCTCCCCGAGGCACCCGCCGCCTCCGACCGTGCCCGAGCCGAGCACGTCGCCGGGCACGACGACCGAGTTGCGCGCCGCGTAGGCGACGAGCTCGGGGAACGGCCACCCCATGTTCGACACGAGGTCGTGGCCGATCAGCTCGCCGTTGACGAACAGCTCGGCCCGCACCGCGAGGAAGCCGTCGTCGTCGAGGAAGTGCTCGAGCTCGTCGGCCGTGACGATCCACGGGCCGAGCGTCATGGCGAAGTCCTTGCCCTTGGCGGGCCCCAGTCGCACCTTCATCTCGCGCGACTGCAGGTCGCGAGCGGACCAGTCGTTCATCACGGTGTAGCCGAAGATGTGGGTCGCCGCGGTCGCGGCATCCAGGTTCTCGCCGTCCGAACCCGCCACCCCGCCGATGACGGCGGCGAGCTCGAGCTCGACGTCGAGGCGCTGGGTCTCGGGGATCGCCACGACCTCGCCCGTCGCCCGCACGGTGTGCGGATTGGTGAAGTAGAAGGTCGGCGCCTCGTACCACTCGGGCACGACCTCGCTCTTGCCGTCGACCGAGGCGCTGACGCCCTCGACGTGCTCTTCGAAGGCCACGAAGTCGCGGATCGAGACGGGCACGAGAGGCGCGAGCAGCTGCACCTCGGCGAGCGGCCGCGCGCGCGATCGGTCGCGGCGGGCGAACAGCTCCGGCAGCGCCGACAAGCCCTGCGCCAGCACCTCGGCCACCCGCAGCCCGTCGGGGAAGGGCACCACGGCATCCGCCTCGACGAACCCCTCGCCCACGTCGGCGCCGTCGGCCCAGCGCGCGATCCTCACGCGTGCACCCGGGTGCGCAGCAGCTCCGCGGCGTTCGCGCCCAGGATGCCGGTCACCTCGGCGTCGGCCAGTCCCGCACCGCGCACGAAGGCCACGGGGTCGTCGAGGCCCATGTCGAACGGGAAGTCGCTGCCGAGCAGCACCCGGTCGGCGCCCGCCGCCTCGACGAGCCAGCGCAGCGCCCGCTCGTCGTGCACGACGGTGTCGAACCACAGCTTCGACAGGTAGCTCGACGGCTTGTGCGCGCACCCGCGCGCCTCAGGGCGCACCGCCCACGCCCGGTCGGATCGACCGATCGCGGTGGGGAGGTATCCGCCGCCGTGCGCCGCGATCAGGCGGAGTCCCGGATGCCGATCGAGCACGCCGGCGAAGATGAGGTGCGACAGCGCGACGGCGTTCTCGGTGGGCTGGCCGACCGCGTTGGAGAGGTAGAACCGGTCGAGGCGCTCGTCGAGCGAGCAGCCGAAGGGGTGCAGGAACACCACTGCGCGCAACTCCGCCGCCCGCGCCCAGAAGGGCTCGAGGCGCTCGTCGCTGAGCTCGACGTCACCCGCGAACGACGAGATCTCGACCCCGGCGAGCCCGCGCCCGAGCACCGCGTCGTCGAGCGCGTCGACCACGAGGTGCGGGTGCTGCAGCGGCACGGTGCCGAGGCCGACCAGACGGTCGGGGGCGAGGGCGACGTGCTCGGCGACGAGGCGGTTGGCCTCACCCGTGGCCCACGTGGCCAGTCCCTCATTCGCCCACGGGTAGAAGTGGTTCGGCGAGGGGCTCACCCACTGCCGGTCGACGCCCTGTTCGTCCATCGCGGCCAGGCGCGCCTCGACCGACGTCAGCCGCGGGAAGCGCTCGCCGATCATGCGGCCCGAGGCCTGCAGGCTGGCGAGTCCGTTACGACGCAGCTCGAGGTCGGCCGCGGCCTGCACCTCGTCGGGCACGCGACGCTCGACCTCGGCGTGGAGCCCCGGCATGAGCAGGTGGGCGTGGACGTCGGTGACCTCGTGGCCCTCGGTCGCGCTCATGCGCGGGCCGCCGTGAGCTGCGCGACGCCGAACATGAGGCCGCCCATGTCGGCGTCGCGGACGCCGTCGAGCTGCCACTGCCCGAGCTGCACCGAGGCGTCGACGATGGCCTTCGCCCGCGCCACGCGGCGCTCGTGGAAGGCGTCCCACAGGTCCTGGTCGACAGCGTCGCGCTGCACGAGCAGTTCGCTCAGCACCGCGGCGTCCTCGAGACCCTGGGCCGCACCCTGAGCGATCGTCGGGGGGCAGCTGTGCGCGGCATCGCCGATGACCACGGCGCGACCGCGGTTCCACGGGGCGTCGACGAGGTGGCGGGTGAACCACGTGTAGTTCGCGTCGGCGCCGGCCTCGATGTCGGCGCGGATGTGGTTCCACGGGCCGTCGTAGGCGCGCGACTGCTCGACCATGATGCGTCGGGCTTCGTCGGGCGCCACCTGCGAGCGGTCCTGGGCCTTCTCGACGAGGAAGGCGTACATCGTGTCGTCGCCGGTGGGCGTGTAGCCGGCGATGTACATCGGCCCGCCGTAGTACAGCTCGCTGCGGTCGACGTCGGGCGGCAGCGACACGAAGGTGCGCCAGATGCCCATGCCGGTCTGCTCGGGGTCGACGTGGATGCCGATCATCTCGCGCACCGCCGAGTGCAGGCCGTCGGCGCCGACGAGCAGGTCGAAGGTGCCGGCGGGCTGCCCGTCGACCTCGACCGCGACGCCGTCCGCGGTCTCGGAGACGCCGGTCACGCGCGTGCCGAAGTGCACGCGGGCACCGTGACCCTCGGCCGCCGCGAGCAGGATGCGGGCGAGGTCGGGGCGCGACATGCCCATCGTCGAGGGGTAGTCGGGACCGCCGGTCTTCAGGTCGGGCAGGGCCGCGACGACCGGAGCGCCCGGGCCGGGGGCGCGAAGGTTGAGCCCCTCGAACGCCTTGCCGGCGGCGGCCACCTCGTCCCACACGCCGAGCTCGTCGAAGACACGCAGGGCGTTGCCCTGCAGGGTGATGCCCGAGCCGCGCGTCGAGAGCGCGGGCTGGGCGTCGTAGAGGTCGACCTCGACGCCCTCCTTCGCGAGGAAGATGGCGGTGGCCAGGCCCGCGACGCCGGCTCCGGCGATCGCGACTTTCTGAACGGCGGTCATGTCAGAACCTCTCTGTTCTGTGAACGGTGAAGGAATTACAGCAGAGCGACGGGGTTCACCGGCGAACCGACCGCTCCGGTGATCGGCAGCGGCGGGGCCGAGAGCAGGAACTCCCAGCGACCGGCCGCGGCGCACGCCTCGGCCAGCTCGTCGAGGTCCCACATCTCGCCGATCGTCAGGCCCATGTTCGGGATGACGACCTGGTGAAGCGGCTGGAAGGCGGGCACGTCGAACTCGTTCGGGCGCACCTCGAACCCCCAGGTGTCGGTCGCGATCGCGGCGATCTCGGTGCGGTGCAACCACCCCGCGGTGGTGAGCGAGAGCCCGGGCGCGGGGCCCCCGGCGTAATCGCCCCAGCCGTCGCGATGAGCGCGCGTGTAGGCGCCGGTGCGCACGAGCACGATGTCGCCGCGGCGCACCTCGACGCCCTGCGCGGCGGCGCAGGCCTCGAGGTCGGCGACGGTGACGGCGTGGCCGTCGGCCAGCTCGCCGGTCTCGGGCGAGAGGTGGCGGCCGACGTCGAGCAGCACGCCGCGCGAGACGATGACGGATGCCGCGTGCTCGATGCCGGTGACGAGGTCGCCGTCACTGGTGACGACGTCGCCCGCTCGCCGGCCGTTCCACGCGTAGCCGTGGTCGAAGATGTGGCCGAGCCCGTCCCACTGCGTCGAGCACTGCAGCGGCATCGCGATCACGTCGTCGGCGCCGCCGATGCCGTGCGGGAAGCCCTGGTTGCCGCGCTCGGCGTCGGTTCCGGTGTCGGTCATCGTGTGCACGGGGTTGGTGCGGCGGCGCCAGCCCTTCTGCGGGCCGTCGGTGTCGAAGGGCTGCGACAGCGAGATCGGCCGCCCCTCGCGGACGAGGGCGGCGGCGGCGCGGCGGATGCCGTCGTCGATGAAGTTGAGCGTGCCGAGCACGTCGTCTTCACCCCAGCGCCCCCAATTGCGGAACGCCTCGGCGCGCAGCGCGATCTCGGCCTCGGGGTTCTGCCGGTCGAGGTCGGCCGGGTCCTCCGACGGATGGGGTCCCTGAGCCTGTCGAAGGGTCACGACCGCTCCCCCACGCAGCGCACGACCTGCGTGCCGAGCGCGCCGATGGTGCCGGTCATGACGTCGCCGTCGCGCAGGAACCTCTTCCAGTGCTGCCCGTTGCCGGCGGGGCTGCCGGTCAGCAGCAGGTCGCCGGGCAGCAGCGGATGGGTCTGCGACGCCGCCGAGACGAGGGCCGCGACGTCGAACAGCAGGTCGGAGGTGTTGGCATCCTGCATCACCTGCCCGTTCAGCTCGAGGCGCACGGGGGTGTCGGCGGGGTCGACGAAGCGCGCGGGCACGAGCAGTGGACCGGTCGGCAGGAATCCGGGGGCGTTCTTGGCCCGGTACCAGTCGGTGCCGATCTCCTTCATGTCCTTGCGGAACACGAGGTCGCGCGTGGTGATGTCGTTGACCATCGTGTAGCCGGCGACGTGGTCGAGCGCGTCGTCGCGCGAGACGCGGAACGCCTCGCGGCCGATCACGACCGCGAGCTCGAGCTCCCAGTCGTGCACCTCGCTGTAGCCGGGCAGCACGAGCGGCACGTCGTCGCCGACCACGCACGCGGTGAGGCCGATGAAGAAGTACGGCTCGCCGCTGCGGGCGCGCTCGTCCATCATCTCGGCGGCGAAGGCGTGGGCTTCTTCGGGCGTGCGGTCGGTGTTCTGCGTCAGGCCCGCCGCGACGAGCTGGATGACGTGCTCGCGGTAGTTCGCGCCGGTCTGCAGCACCTGCCGCGGCTCGACGGGCGCCGTGAGGGTGACCTCCGAGATCGGATGCCACTCCCCCGGCGCCTCATCCTGTGCCGAGGCCAGGGCTTCGAGGCGATCCCAGTCGGGGTCGGCGAGGAACGCGTTCAGACCCCCACCCAGATCGTCGTCGGTGAGCGCGCGGATGCGGTCGCCGGCGACGAGGCCGACGCGGACGGCATCCGCGTCTCGGAAGCGCGCGAGCGCGAAGGGTGCGGTCGTCATGTGGTGCTCACTCTCCCCGACCGGGATCGACACTCAGCCCCGGCCCTGGACGGCGTAGGGGTTGAGAAGGGCGTCCTTGATCTCGTCGGGCACGCCCTCTTCGGTGGCGCTGGGGCCGTCGGCGGGCGGGAACGACTCGGTCATCGACATCGGCATGGCGCCGTTGCGGTACATGTTGTTCGAGCCGAGCGAGGGCTTCCAGGTGTTGGCCTCCCAGTCGGGCACGTAGTTGCGGTACCCGCCGGTGTTCAGCTCGATGCGCAGGCTCGAGGGCTCGCGGTAGTAGAGGAACGTCTGCTCGCCGATGCCGTGGATGTTGGGGCCGTACTCGATCGGCACGCCGTTCTCCATGAGGGTGTCGGCGGCGATGAGCAGCTCTTCGCGGGTGTCGACCCAGAACGCGTAGTGGTTGATGCGTCCGGCGCGGCTCGAGCCGTCGAGCACGACGCCGAGGTCGTGCGACTTCTCGTTGGTGGTGAGCACCGAGAACACCGAGATGGGCGCCTCGTCGAGCACGGTGCGGGCCATGAAGCGGAAGCCGAGCGTGTCGACGTACCACTGCACGAACGCGTCGACGTCTTTCGCGGCGACCGTGACGTGGTCGAGCTGACGCGGGGCGCCGGCGACGGGACTGCGCTTCTCGGGACGGTCGGGGTAGATCGACGCGGTGTGGGGCTCGGCGCGGTGACGCTCGACGTCCCAGTGCAGCGTCATGTTGTGGCCCTGGGGTCCGGTGAAGCGGAAGGCGCGGCCGATGCCGCGACCCTCGAACCACTCGCCCTCGATGCCGGCGGCCTGCACGCGCTTCGCAGCCTCTTCGAGCGCTTCGGCCGACGAGGTGCGCCAGGCCATGGTCTCGAGCGAGGGCTCGTCGCCCTTCGCGACCACGACGGAGTAGGCGTAGTAGTCGCCCCAGCACCGCAGGTAGACACGGCCGCCTTCGCGCGCGACCTCGGTCAGACCCACCTGGTTGACGTAGAAGTCCACCGACGCCTCGACATCGGGAGTCGTGATCGCGACGAACGACAGATGAGAGAGAAGCTTGATCATCTTCGATCCTTTCGGGTGAATCGGGTCGTTCCGACTCTTCTTCCACTATCCGACCGAAGTGGATATCAGGGAAGCCGATCCCGTCGATGCCGACTATCGGCCTGACTTATCCGTTCGAGACGAGGAGGTCGTCGGCGGCGAGATCGGCGAGATCCCGCACGCCCTCCTCTAAATCGAGAGCGTCGACGAGTCGCCGCAGAGCGAGGCGCTCGGCCGACTCGCGCCGTGCCGGGCGCACCGAGCGGCCGGTGTCGTCCTCGTGCACGACCTCGACCACAGGCGTGGCCGAGTCGACGCGCACCTCGACCCGCCGCGCGCCGAGGGCGACCGCCGTGAGGGTCGCCCCCACCCCTCCTCCGACCGCGCGGGTCACGCTCACGCCCACTCCGCCCGCCCCCGCGAGCGCGAGCACCTCCGCGACGGAGCCGGCGTCACGCGCGACGACGGCGAGGGGTCCTCCCGCGAGCACGCGCGCCCATCCCACCGCGTCGCGCAGCAGCGTCGCCGCCTCGGCACGCCCACCCCACGCGTCGACGACGACGTGTCGTGGCGTCTCGAGCGGGGCGGCGTCGGCAGCGACGTCGGGGCGCACGCGGCGACGCGACACGACCACCGGAACCGTCAGGTCGGCCAGGCGCGCATGCACGTCGGCGGGAGCGGGGCTCGGCTCGTCGACGAGATACCCCTCCGCCGGGTCGCCGAGCCGCTCCCACCACGCCCCGGTGCCCGGAAGGATCCGGATGCCGCTCCCCGCAGCGTCCACCGATGAACGCACCCGCGGGGCGAGCTCGGCGATCGCGGCACGGAACGCCGGGACCTCGGTGGTGACGAGCCGGATCATCGTCGTCCTCCTTCGCGCACAGCGACCGCAGCGGCATCCGCCACCGCGATCACGAAGGCCGCGTCGGCGCGCAGCTCGTCGTACTCCATGGCCGTCTCGCCCCGCAAGAGCGACGCGAGAGCGCGCCACTCGGCCTCGTAGCCGTCGCGGCGATCGATCGGGAAGACCGTGCGCACCCCCTGGGCATCGCGCACGGTGGTGCGCGCGCCGCCCACGTGCACGAACGGCGGGGGGAACTCCACCTCGACCCGCGCACTGGCGGTCGCCACCTCGACCCGCCACAGCGAATCCGCGCCGCCCGGAGCCATTACGACCGTGAAGCGCACGAGGGCCTCGGCCGCGCGCATCGCCAGGTCGAAGCCGAGAGGGGCGATCGCTCGCGCCCACACCACCCGCATGGCATCCGGAACGAGATCGCGCACGAGAGGCAGATCGTGCACACCGAGTCCGGCGACGAGCTGGCGCACGACGTCCGCCGCCTGGTCGGGGTCGTCGAGATCGATGGGCGGTCGGGCCGGCCCCGGCCTGGGAGTCAGCGGCTCCCCCATGACGAGCGCGTGATACCGGTCGTTCGGCGACAGGCTCAGCGTTACGGTGACCGCGGCGATCCGCCCGCCCGCAGCGGCGAGGTGGTGGGTCGCGCGGGCCCACGCGGGGTCGAACAGGTGATTCGTGCCGACGACCAGCAGCGCACCCGCCGCCGCGCACTCCGCGACGATCCGCTCGGCCTCTTCGGCGCTGGTGGCCAGGGGCTTCTCGCAGAAGATCGCCCGGCGCCCCGCGGCGAGCGCCGCGCGCACGTGATCGGCGTGGTGGGCGGGCGGGCTGCAGACGGCGACGACGTCGACGTCGGGGTCCTGCAGCAGCTCGTCGATTCCCGACGAATGCCGCGCGCCGAACCGCTCTGCGATCTCGGCCGCGCGACCGCTGCCCGCGTCGCACACGTGCACGAGGCGGAAGTCGCCGTCGGTCCGCGCGAGGGTCGGGGCGTGCAGCGCGGCGACCCCCGGTCCCGCCCCGATGATGCCGACGCCCCACGCCATGCTCGCCCCTTCGCGCTACTTCAGCACCAAACGCGCAGAAGTCAGAGACTAATGAACCATAGATGTGACGAAACCGGCAGTCCGGCATCCGCGCTGTGTGAAGATCGAGCATGGCCAACGAGTCCACCCTCCGATTCGGCGCGCAGACCGACGAAGTCACGAGCCTGTTGCGCATCGTCAACATGGTGCGCACGGGCGAGGCGGTCACCCGCCCCGAGATCGGCCGCGTGACGGGACTCGGCCGCGGCGTCGTCGCGCAGCGCATCGATCGCGCCGTCGAGATGGGCTTCCTCGAAGACGCCGAGTACGCGCCCTCGTCGGGCGGCCGCGCGCCCCGCACCCTGCGCTTCCGCGCCGAGCGCGGACGCCTCGTCGTGTGCGCCCTCGGCGGCCTGCACATCCACGTCGGCGTCACCGACCTCGCCGGCGACATCCTCGCCGAGACGCACCGCGCCTGGGACATCGCGACCGGCCCCGACGAGACCCTCGCCGCCGCCACGGCGCTGATCGACGGCCTTCTGCAGGCCGATGACGGCACGGCCGTGTGGGCGGTCGTCGTCGGCCTCCCCGGCCCGGTCGACTTCGAGACGGGCCGCCCCGTGGCCCCGCCCATCATGCCCGGCTGGAACGGCGCCGACGTGCGCCGCGTGTTCGAAGACCGCTACGACGCCCCGGTCTGGGTCGACAACGACGTGAACCTCCTCGCCGCGGGCGAGCGGGCGCGCCGCCGCGACGAGGCCGTCGACCTCATCTACTGCAAGGTCGGCACCGGTATCGGCGCCGGGCTCGTGTCGCGCGGCCGCCTGCACCGCGGGGCGAACGGCGCCGCCGGCGACGTGGGGCACGTGCGCGTGCCGGGCAGCGAGCACGTGTGCCGCTGCGGCAAGACCGGCTGCCTCGAGGCCGTCGCCGGCGGATGGGCCCTCGTGCGCGACGCCGAGGCCGCCCTGTCGGAGGGAGCGACGGGGATGCTCGGCGAGATCTCGGCATCCGGTGCCGAACTCACCCCCGAAGACATCGCCCGCTCGGCCGAACGCGGCGACCCGCTGTCGATCTCGCTCATCCAGGCCAGCGCGCGACACGTCGGCGAAGCGCTGGCCGCGTTGGTCAACATGTTCAATCCGAGCGTGATCGTCATCGGCGGGGCGATCGCCTCGGCCGGCGAGCTGTTCCTCGCCGAGGTGCGCCACCGCGTGTACGAGCTGTCGCTGCCGCTGGCCACGCGCGACCTGGTGATCAAGACGAGCGAGAACGACGTGAGCGAGCCGGTGCGCGGCGGGGTCGACCTCGCGCGAGAGCAGCTGTTCGAGGTGTCGCTGCCGCGGTGGTTCGGCGAGGGGCGGCCGACACTGACCGCCGTGCACGGCGCCGCCGCCGCGGTCTGAATTCGTCCCGCTTCTTCCTTTTTCCGACATAAGTCGGTTACCGTGGGCGCACCGACACGAGGACGTGCCCATGACCCTGACCGCGCTGCGCGACGACGCGCTGCTCTGCGCCCCCGACCACACCGAACTGCGCCTCTCGCTCCCCTGGATCCGCTCGCTGCCGCTGTCGAGCCTGATCGACCCGACGGTGACGATCGACGGCCTCGAGCACCCCGCCGAGATCGCTCTCGGTGATCGCCGGGTCGCCCCCGCCGACCTCATCGCCGAAGACGCGTGGTGGTTCGTGCAGGACCGGGTGGTGCTGCACGTTCCGGATGCCGTGGCCCCGGGCACGCACGAGATCGCGGTGTCGTTCGGGCTCGAGATCCCGTACCTGCCGGGCGGGCCCGACTCGCCGCTGCGGCTGCCGTTCAGGTTTGCGCGGGAGCTGAGCAATCAGATGCCGCAACAGCGCGAAGCCCGCGATGTGGGGGTGACCGCATGAACCTCCCCGACGCCTGGACCCTCTCGGCCAGCGCCTTCAACCTCACCCCCGAGGTGATCCGCGCCGAGCGCCCCGCACCCGACCTGGCGGCGACCCTGGTCGAGCAGGGCATCGCCTCGGCCATCGAGATCGAGCTCGGTCAGATGTGGCGCGGCTTCCCGGATCCCCCCGCCGACGACGCCCGCGCGTTCCGCGACCGACTGAGCGCGGCCGGGGGTCGAGTGAGCATCGTCGGCGCGAGCATCGACGACTGGATCCGCGGCCGCCGACGCACCGACGACGAACGTTTCGCGTTCCTCCAGCCGCAACTGCGCGCGGCCGCCGCCGCGGGGGCGACGGGCGTGCGTCTGCCTATCGGTCAGGCGGGGACACTGCTCGAGAGGCTCGTGCCGCTGCTCGACGACCTCGATCTCGTGCTGTTCGAAGAGGCGCAAGGCCACGAGACACCCGCCGCTCGCCCCGAGGCCTACGACCGCCTCGCCCAGCTGGGCTCCCCGCGCGTGCGGCTGCTGATCGACATCAGCATGCTCATGCCGGCGCTGCCGGTGACGTACCTCGAACGCCTCGAGGGCGGCGGCGTCGAGCCCGCGCTGATCGCGCGCCTGCGCGACGGCTGGCGCGACCCGGCCACGAACGACGCGGCGCTCGAGGCGTTGCGCGGCGGTCGGGTTCCCGGTCCCGTGCACACGCTGTTCATGAACCTGCTGGTGCGCTTCGGGCGTTCCTCCGTCGACGAGCTCGCCCCGGTGCTGCCGCTGGTAGGCGGCATCCACCTGAAGTTCTGGGATCTCGACGACGCCGACGCCCGCGTCTCGCAGCCGATCCACGACATCGGCGCAGCTCTGCGCCGCAGCGGCTTTCGCGGCACGTTGTGCAGCGAGTGGGGCGGTCAGGAGTGGCTCGACGACGATCCGTGGGAGATGACCTCGCGTCACCTCGCCGTGGCCGGTGCTCTGCTCTCCGATCGTGCCGCACCCGTGCGGGATGCGGGCGCGCACTGACGACCGACCGCCCCCTCACGCGGTACCACACGCGCCGAAGACGCGCCGCCCCCTCGGTCGTCGGAATTCCGCGTGGAACCGTGGGGGCATGGCATCCCCCCTCGCCCTCCTCCGTGACGACTCGCTCTCGCTTCTCACGCGCGGCTACGGCTTCGGTTCGCACCTGTGGCGTCGCTCCGACCGCGGTGCGCGCGCCGTCCCGTTCCGCCTGCTCGGGCGCCAAGCGCTGTTCGTGCGCGGCGAGGAGGGCGTGGCCCTCTTCTACGACGAATCGCGCATCCGTCGGCACGGTGCCATGCCCGCCTTCATCCAGGAATCTCTTTTCGGCCACGGTTCGGTGCACAGCCTCGACGGCGCCGAGCACCGTCACCGCAAGGCGACCTTCGTCGACGTGCTGTACGACGACGCCGAGGTGGAGCGGCTGCTCCCCGAGCTCGACCGGCAGTGGCGGGGCGAGCTCGACGCCTGGATCGACGGGGGCGAGCGATCGGCGTACGACGCCGCCGTGGGAGCGCTCGGTCGCGCGATCATGCGCTGGGCGGGAATCCCCGGCACCGCGGCCGCACAGACCCGCTGGGCGAAGCGCCAGGCGCAAATCGTCGACGGGTTCGGCGTTCCGTACTCCCCCGAGTTCGCGCTCGCGCTGCTGAACCGCCGCTGGTCCGACCGTCACGCCGCCGAGCTGATCGATGCGGTCCGCGCCGACACCCTTCGCCCCGCCGAGAACACGGCCCTGTGGGCGTGGGCGCACCACCGCGACGAGGGCGGCGAGCTTCTGTCCGCGAAGACCGCGGGTGTCGAGCTGCAGAACAGCTTCCGGCCGATGATCGCCGTCTCGCGCTTCGTGGCGTTCGCCGCGAAAGAACTGCACGACCGCCCCGAATGGCGTCAGCGTATCGCCGCCGAGACCGCAGAGCGCGAGACCCTCGTGGGCGGAGAGCTCGCGACGGCGTTCGCGCAGGAGATCCGCCGCACCGCGCCCTTCGTGCCGATGCTGCCGGCGTGGGCCGAGACCGACATCGAGCTCGATGGCCACCGCGTCTCCGCCGGCGGTCGGGTCGTGCTCGACATCCTCGGCACCGATACCGACACCCGCGAGTGGGAGCGCCCCTCCGATTTCGCTCCCGAGCGCTTCGTCGGCGTCGACGACTACGAGGCGCTTCGCGCGTTCGTCCCCCACGGCGGCGCCGACGTACGCACCGGCCACCGTTGCCCCGGAGAGAAGCTCGCGATCGCCGGGCTCGCGGCATCCATCGCCGTCCTCAGCGACCCGCGCATCCGCATCAGCGGCCGCGGACTCGACGTGAACAGACGACGGATGCCGACCAAGCCGCGATCCGGAGGACGTGTGCGCCGCGCGGACGCGCCGTCGTCGTGCCCGTTCCACTTCGGTCGCACGAGCTGAGGCCGCCGCGCGGCTCGCGACGTCACGAGAACAGGCCGCGCGACGAGAACAGGTCGATCTGCGCGGAAGCGGCCTGTTCTCGTCGCATCCCCTGTTCTGGTGACGCGGGTGCCCGCCGTCAGCACGGCTGCAGAGCGCCCGCATCGCGCGCGCGGGACCTCGGTCCGCATCATCTCCATGACACCGGCGCCGAGCTTCGCCGCAGCGGCTTCCGCGGCACGTCGTGCAGCGAGTGGGGCGGCCAGGAGTGACTCGACGACGATCCGTGGGACGTCACGCGCACCCACTTCGCACTCGCGCGGGAGGCTCTGGGCGGGGCGTGAGGCCCGCCGCATCGGCGACGCGCCCTATCGGTCGTACACGTCGCGACGATGACCGGCCCGAACGACCGTCACGACGAGCTCGCCGTCGAACACGTCGTAAATCACCCGGTAATCGCCGATACGGATGCGCCAGGCGGTCTGCTCACCGACCAGCTTCTTCGCCGCGGGTGGACGAGGATTCTCGCGCAAGCCGCTGATTGCCTCGAGGACTCGATCACGTGCGGGACGGGGCAGCTTCCGCACCTGACGAGCCGCCGCGGTGGTGAACTTGACCCGGTAGCTCACGACGTGAGGTCGGCCCGCAGCTCATCGAGCGTCACCCGGGCGCCGTCATCGTCGCTCTTCGCCTGGCGGTAAGCGGCGACGTCCTGCGCCATCTCGAACTCCTCGAGGGCTTCGACGTCGGCGACGCTCACGACCACCGCGGCCAGCTTGCCGTTGCGGGTCACCCCGATACGCTCGCCCGCGTACATCGCCCGACCGAGCACGTCGGACAGCTGACTGCGGAGCTCCCGGGTGGAGAGTTCCGTCGTGACGGTATCCATGTCGCAAGTGTAGCAACTAACGTGATTGTGTACACAATCGCCACTGGCAGGTCCACTCTCCCCATCGGGTGGACGTCGGACACACGAGCGCCGTCAGCGCGGCTGCCAGGCGCCCGTATCGCCCCGCGCGACCTCGGCCCGCGTCATCCCTCGCCGTTGTAGTACGGCCAGGGGTTGATGCGGCGGTCGCCGCGGCGATCGGGTCCCGTGAGCGCGACCTCGCCGGTGGCGGCCCACTCCACACCCCGCGGGAACATGCGGATGAACTCGATGCGGCGGAACGTGTCGATGTCGTGGCCGATCGTGATGGTGAACGACCGACCCGCGCCGTACTCGTTGATCCACGCGAGGGGCTGCTCGGTGTTGATCCCGGGCAGGTCGGCGATGCCGCCCTCGGGGATGTCGACCGGGTAGTGCGACATCGGCCACACGGGCGCCTTCTCGTACGCCTCGAGGTCGTCGAAGGTGGTCAGCAGCACCTGGGCCCCGTCGTACATCTGCACGCCGACGAGGATGTCGTCTCCCGTGACGGTCCAGGTCGCGTTGATGCCCTCGGTGATCGGATGCCGCGGCTCGGTCGTGTGCAGCTGCGCCTCGCCCCACGGCCGGGGGCGCAGGCCCGTCTCCCACGCGCTGAGCTTGGCGCCGCGCATGACGTTGTACTCCTCGGGGTAGCCCCAGCGGTCCTCCTGTGCGGCGGAACCGTGGAACCAGACGATGCCCTTGCCCTCATCGTGCACGAAGCGCAGGATCGCGGCGTCGGTCTCGGCCCCGAACCCGGTGGCCATGTCGTGGTAGCCGTCGCGGCCCTCGAAGATGACGATGAGCACGTCGTACTTGTCGATGACGCTCGCGGGCAGGCCCCGGGGGTCTTCGACGACACGGACCGTGAACCGGCCGGTGTCCTCGAGCAGCGTGGTGATCCACTGGTTGTGCAGGCGGAAGCTGCGGTGGGCGTTGTCGTGCTCGATGGTCATGTGACCCGAGAGGATGAGAACGTTCAGCACGTCGGTCATGCGTCAGCCCTTCTGCGAGAACGCGGCGTCGAACAGCTGGTGGGGCGGTGTGATCCCGCCGAGTTTTCGCACGAAGGCGAGCGCCTCGGGCCCGCCCACGAGGCGGTCCATGCCGGCGTCCTCCCACTCGACGCTCGTGGGCCCGTCGTAGCCGATCGCGTTGAGCGCACGGAAGAGCGGCTCCCACGGCACGTCGCCGTGACCGGTCGAGACGAACGTCCACCCGCGCCGCGGGTTGTCCCACGACAGGTGCGAGCCGAGCACGCCGTTGCGACCGTCGAGGTTCGTCGTCGACTCCTTGCAGTGCACGTGGAAGATGTGGTCGGCGAAGTCGAGCACGAACGCGACCGAGTCGAGCTGCTGCCACACGAAGTGGGACGGGTCGAAGTTGAAGCCGAAGCTCGGGCGATGGCCGATCGCCTCGAGCGTCTTCTTCGCGGTCCAGTAGTCGTACGCGATCTCGGAGGGGTGCACCTCGAGAGCGAAGCGCACGCCGACCTCGTCGAAGACGTCGAGGATCGGGTTCCAGCGATCGGCGAAGTCGCGGTAGCCGCGCTCGATCATGGCCTCGGATGCCGGCGGGAACATCGCGACGTACTTCCAGATGCTCGACCCGGTGAACCCCGTCACCGTCTTCACGCCGAGTCTGGCGGCGAAGCGCGCCGTGTTCTTGAGGTCTTCGGCTGCGCGCTGTCGTACGCCCTCGGCATCGCCGTCACCCCAGACGCGCGGAGGGACGATGTCGTGGTGACGCTCGTCGATCGGGTCGTCGCAGACGGCCTGGCCGACCAGGTGGTTCGCGATCGTCCACACCTTCAGACCGTTGCGCTCGAGGATGTCGAGGCGCGACCGCACGTAGGCCTCGTCGTCCCAGCGCGAGACGTCGATGTGGTCGCCCCAGCAGGCGATCTCGAGGCCGTCGTAGCCCCACTCCCCCGCGAGACGGGCGACCTCTTCGAACGGCAGATCGGCCCACTGGCCGGTGAACAGGGTGATCGGGCGAGCCATGGAAGTCCTTCGGGAAGCGGGGGCGGATCTGTCAGAGAGCGGGGACGGGTGCGCCGACGCGCGTCCACGCGGAGTCGGCGGTGCTGCTGCGCTCGACGGCGTCGAGCACGCGCTGCACGGCCAGCCCCTCGGCGAACGAGGGGTGCGGGTCGGTGCCGTCGGCGATCGCGGTGACGAGGTCGACCGCCTGGTGGGTGAAGCCGTGCTCGTAGCCGAGCATGTGCCCCGCGGGCCACCAGGCCGAGATGTACGGATGCTGGGGCTCGGTCACCAGGATCTGCGTGAACCCCTGCCGGCCGTCGGGGGCCGTGCGGTCGTAGAAGCGCAGGCTGTTGAGGTCTTCGAGGTCGAAGGCGAGAGCGCCGCGGTCACCCGAGACCTCGATGGACAGCGCGTTCTTGCGACCGGTGGCGAAGCGCGTGGCCTCGAACGACACCAACGCGCCGTTCGCGAGGCGACCGGTGAAGATCGCAACGTCGTCGACCGTGACCGCTCCCGTCTCCGCGGCGCCGGCGCCCTTGGCGAGCCCCATCGATCCGTCGCTCGGCAGCGGGCGCTCCGTCACGATCGTGTCGATCGTGCCCGAGACCTTCTCGACGCCCTGGCCGGTCACGAACTGGGTCATGTCGATGATGTGCGCACCGATGTCGCCGAGGGCGCCGGATCCGGCGTGCTCCTTCTGCAGACGCCATGCCAGCGGCATCTCGGGATCGACGAGCCAGTCCTGCCGGTAAGCCGCGCGCACCTGCTGCACCGTGCCGACGGCACCCTCGGCGATCATGTCGCGCAGCAGAGTGACCGCCGGAACGCGACGGTAGGTGAACCCCACCATCGAGCGGATGCCGCGGGCCCGCGCCCGTTCGGCCGCCTCGGCCATCGCTTCGGCCTCGGCCACGGTGTTGGCCAACGGCTTCTCGCACAGCACGTGCTTGCCCGCTTCGAGGGCGGCGATCGCGATCTCGGCGTGCGAGTCGCCCGGGGTCACGATGTCGACGATGTCGATGTCGTCACGCGCGATGATCTCGCGCCAGTCGGTGGCCGACTCCGCCCAGCCCCACTTCGCGGCCGCGGAGGCCACGGCATCCGCGTTCCGACCCACCACCACCGTCATCTCGACCGCGCGGGGCAGGTCGAACATGCGCGGCGCCTGGCGCCAGCCCACGGAGTGGGCTGCCCCCATGAAGCCGTAGCCGATCATGGCGACACGGAGCGGCGCTTCGGGTCCTTGAGCCTGTCGATGGGGTCCCTGAGCCTGTCGAAGGGTCATGCGAGCACCAGTTCGCGCTCGACCGGAACCCGGTTCGTGACGTAGCGCCCGGGGCCCCCGTCGGCGCCCGGCATGATCTGCATGTAGAGCAGACGCATCGTCAGCACGACCTCGACGGTGATCTTCTCGCCCGCCGCCGGCGGGGTGTCGAGGTGGATCAGCACGTCGGGTCGGTCGGCGACGAACCACAGGGTGTCGGACTGCTCGGGCAGCTCCTCGATGCGGTACTCGCGCCCCTCGAGCGAGAAGCGCAGGTCGCCCTTGTCGACGGCCACGCCGTTGATGGTGGCGGCGACGTCGTCGACGGCCGACAGCCACAGGCTGCGGTACCAGGGGAGCTGCAGCGACACCGCGAGACCGTCGTCGGTCCGACGCACGTCCTTCTCGGCGAAGAGGGAGTTGTGAGTGGCCATGGTGGCTCCTAGGCGAAGGTGTCGGTGAAGCGGTCGTGCGCCACCGGCGGCACGGGCTCGAGCTTCTGCGTGGTCTCGGGGCTGTACGGGTGGTTGGTCGAGGGCACCGCCTCGTCGGCCGGAGGCATGAAGACGGGCTTGCCGTCGTCGCCGAAGTACATGAGGTCGAGGTCGAAAGCGCCCTGGTTCTTCAGGCCGAAGCTCACCCAGTTCTCTTCGAACGGGGCGCGCGCCAGCTCGTAGCAGCGGAACTTCCAGAACTTCCACTCGCCGTCCTGCTTGCGGAAGTCGATCGCGTACTTGCACCAGACCCAGTGCGCCCACACCTTCTTGCCGAGCACCTCGTCGGGCGAGTACATGTCGGGGAACGCCTCGGCCACCGTCGGATCGGTCAGACCCGACTCGGTGCCCGCCATCATCCAGACGCCCTTCGCGGTCTCGCCGTCGGCGGCGACCTCGATCACCGGGGTGTTCGTGGCGTGCAGGATGAGCTTGCCCTCGGGGTGGGGGCGTCCGCGGTGGTAGTCCGTGACGCTCTTCCACGTCGTGTACTGACCGGCGTTGGTGTACCGGGCGCGGATGCCCTCGGTCCCCTCCTTCACCCACAGCGGGATGATCTGCTCGTCCTCGAAGGCGTTGTGCAGGTACATGTAGCGGTTGAACAGGTTCTCGACCTGCCCCCGGTCCTCGGCCCGCTGAGCGAGGCGGTGGGCGGCCTCGACCTGCTCGCGCAGGCGGGCGACCTCGGCGATGAGATCTTCGACGGATGCCGTCGCGGTGGTGTTGGACATGCTCACTCCTTCGTGATGTGCGTGGATCAGACCGGCTGTGCGGCGGAGTCGCGGGCGGCGACGGTGTCTTCGATGGCCTGGCGCATGAGCGTGTGCTGCTTCTTGACCAGGTCGATGGGGTCGCTCTCGCCGAGGTCGCTGAAGGCGTGGCCTTCCCACTCGCTCGAGAGGTAGCCCTCGTACCCGCCGACCACGAACTGCTTCACGATGCGCGGGATGTCCATGGCCGGCTCTTCGCCGTCGGCGCCGATGTCGTAGAACTTCGCGTGCACGTGGAAGATCTGCGGCATGATGTCGAGCCACTCCTCGGGGGCGACGAGACCGTGCATGTTGAAGGCGAGGCGGGTGAACGGCCCGAAGCGCAGGAAGTCGACGCCCTCGCCCGAGAGGTAGTCCTCGAACCTCTGGTTGCGCACGTGCATCGGCGTCGGCTCGTGCCAGATCTCCTCCATGACGGGGAAGTGCTTCTCGTCCATGCCCATCTGCCCGAGCGTGCGCAGCAGCGTCGGCGACAGGGAGTGCATGGTCGAGGAGAAGTCCGCGGTGAACCCGAGCCGGTCGCTGCCGAGCTCGTCGTACATCTCGCGCATCTCGAGCACCTTAGGATCGTTCGGCCCCGAGGGGGCGTGGATCTCGTAGCCGAGCTTCTGGTCGTACTTCTCGGCGAGGGGGAGGAGGCTGCGCAGCAGCTCCTTGCCGTGCGAGCGGATCACGATCTTCTTGAAGCCGAGCGTGTGCGCCGACTTCAGTTGCCGCGCGAGGAACTCGTGCTCCTCGTCGGGGGTCATGTCGCGGTCTTTGCGGCGCCCCATGTCGAGGTTGGTGCCGACGGCGCTCGCCTCGAGGCCGTACTTCTCGAGCGAGTCGAACCAGAGCTTCACGAACTCCGCGTCGACGTCGGGGTACGAGCGCAGCAGCTGCGCGAAGTTGAACTCGACGCCCGGGCCGATGCCCTGGTCGTGCACCTCTTTGATGAGGGTCTCGGGGGTGTACTGCCCCGCGGCGAACTCGCTCGTCATCGAGTAGAGCGTGGTGCCGAGCTTGATGCCGGTTCCGGCGATGCCGTTCGTGTCGTGCGTCATTTCGGTCCTTGGGTCATGAGTCGGAGGGTGGTGCCGGTGGCTTCGACAGGCTCAGCCACCTCGTCCGGGGTCCCTGAGCCTGTCGAAGGGCGGTCCCTGAGCCTGTCGAAGGGCGGTCCCTGAGCCTGTCGAAGGGCGGTCCCTGAGCTTGTCGAAGGGCGGTCCCTGAGCTTGTCGAAGGGTCACGCACGCACGGCGTGCGCGAGGTGGGCGTTCAGGGCGCGGCGCGCCTCGGCGGCATCGGTGATCATGCGGGAGCCGGCCTTCTCGGCCGCGGTGCGCTGGAGGGCCTGCTCGCCGCGGATGATCTCGAACGGGCTCTGCCAGTGGTTCCAGTGCCAGCCCTCGTACTCGCTCGAGACGGCTCCGCTGTAGCCGTTGTCGACGAGCAGGGTGATGAGGTCGCCGACGGGCACCGAGGGCTCGTTCCCGTTCTCGTCGATGCCGAAGAACTTGCCGTGCACGTGCTTGACCCACGGCATGATCTCGAGCCAGTCGTCCACGCGCGCCGGGCCGAACAGCCCCGTGCCGTTGATGCCGAAGTCGATGCCGAGATCGGGGCGACCGTGCTGGTGCGCGAGACCGATGAAGCGGCCGAAGCGCTGGCCGTGGTCGGCCTGGTCGGCGGGAGGACCCTGCTGGTAGAACTCGTCCCAGAGCTGCACGACCGCCGTCAGCAGCTCCTCCGACGCGCCGCGCCGGCGGTAGGCCTCGATGAGCGAGGGAGCGAAGCCCGAGACCGTGGCGCCCCAGTCCATCGTGAAGCCGAGGAAGGGCGAACCGACCTTCTCGTAGCGGTCGCGGAGGGCCAGGATGCGCGGGTGCGAGGCGTACTGGTCGGCGTGCACCTCGAGGGCGAGCGTCACGCCGTACTCCTCGGCGATGGGGGCGAGCGCCTCCATCGAGTCGGGGGTGATCGAGATCTGCACGCGCGCGATGGGGAAGCCGAGCTTCGCCGCCGCGGCGATCTGCTTGCGCATGTAGGCGAGGAGCTCGTCCTGGTTCATGAGCTTGTCGGGGCGCAGGCCGATGTCGGCGTTGACCGCGAGCGAGGTGCGCACGAGCCCGACCTCGTCGACGAGGTCGGAGAAGCGTCCGGCGAAGTGATCGTCGATCTCGGGAAATCCGCGGAAGCTCGAGAACCCGATGATCTCGAGGCCCGGCCCGAAGCCCTCGGCCGCGGTCTTGCGGATGAGCTGGTCGAGGTCGTACTCGCGCCCGTGGAAGGCGCGGGTGAAGCTGTAAAGGGTGACGCCCTGGATGGGCGTGCCCTTGTCCGGTCCCTGAGCCTGAAGGGTCATGCGCGGGCCTCCTCGACCTGGCGGACGGTCATGGTCTTCGTGTCGTGCTCCTCGATGTGCAGCACCTGGTCGTCGTCGATGATGATGTACGGGATGTAGAGCTCGAGGTCGACGCGCACCTCGTGCTCCCCGGCATCCGCCCCGATGTCTCCCGAGAGCACGGCCGAGTCGGTGGGGAACCACCACTGGTCGGTGTTCGTCTTCATATCGGCGAAGGTGAACTCTTCGCCGTTCATCTGCCAGCGCAACGAGTCGGCCGGCGCCTCGACGCCGTCGATGGCGAGCTTCGCGCCCGAGATGCAGGACGCCGGCAGGGCGCGGTACCAGGGCAGTCGCACCTCCACCGAGACCCGCCCGTCGTGGGCGCTGAGCGTGCCCTGCTCGATGATGCGATCCGGGATCACGATGACCTCCTCGTCGGTGCGACCGCGGTCGCAGACCTCTTTGTCTTGATTTCTACAGTCTAATGTCTAATTCCTGCATAAGCAAGAGAATCAGACGGATGCCGCGCCCCTCGCGACCTGCTCACGGGAGAGCACCGACGCGATCTTGCGGGCCCCGCGCACGGCGAGGGCGACCGAGGTCAGCGTCGGGTTGCAGGCCGTCGAGGTGGGGATGACGCCGTTGCCCGCGACGAACAGATCGGGGACGCCCCACACCTCGCTGTCGAGGTCGCACACGCTCGTGCCGTCATCGGCGAGACCCATGCGCGTCGAGCCCTGATAGTGCAGCGACGAGCCGAGCGGCAGCGTGAACGGGCGACTGTCGAGCGGGTCGCCCACCGCTTCGCCCAGGCGCACGATCTCCGCGCGCGCCCGGTCGATGACCCCGTGGTCGCGAGCGGTGAGGGTGTAGTGGATGCGCGGAGCCGGCATCCCGTACCCGTCGAGGTGTTCGTCGTCGAAGGCCACGCGGTCGTCGGCCTGCAGGTCTTTCGCGCAGAACAGACCCAGCCCGACGATCGATCCGGGCACGACGGGGTCGTCCTCGGCCAGGGGGATCGGCGAGGCATCGAGTTGCATGACCTGACCGTGGAAGGGCACGTCGTCGGTGAACGGCACCCAGCTCACGCCGCTGTACTCCGCGAGACCCGTCGCCGGCGCATCGGCGCCGAGGGGCGCGACGTCGCGCAGGCGGGAGGCGAAGACGATCTGCGCCTGGTCGTTCAGGTAGCGACCGAGCGCCTCGGGTCGCACCCCCGATGCCCACAGCAGTTGGGGCGTGCGCAGCGCATCCGCCGCGACGACGACGACGCGCGCGGCGACCTCGTGCTGCTCGCCCGAGCGCAGGTCGCGCACGACGACGCCCGACGCGCGGCCACCCTCGACGACGACCCGCGTCACGAGGGATTCGTCGATCAGCGTGAAACCCGGGTTCGCGCGCGTGACGTCGCCCAGCACCACATCCGACCCCGACCACACGAGGCGTCCGTCGTCGCGACGGTGCGCCGCCAGCGGCATCCGTTGCACCTTCGTGCGATCCACACGACCTGCGTCGACCGCCGCCGACAGGCGCTCACGCACGATCGCGCCGAAGGGAGCGGCGTCGAATGCGTCGGTGCGCACGCCGAGGAGGCGTTCCCCCTCATCGAGGAGCTCGTCGAGGTCGGGGAGGAACGGGATGCGCTCGCTGTCGTTCGGGCGCGGGCAGGCGCCGGTCCAGTGCGCCGACATGCCGCCGACGTTGCTCGACATCGCGGCGACGGGCATGCCGTCTTCCCCCTCGAACGCGTAGCCGTCGTCGAGCAGGAAGGTGCCGGGGCGGGCTCCGCGCACGCCCGCCTTGGCCGCCCCGGGATTGGCGACCTTCTCGCCGCGCTCACCCGGCCCCTCCGACGCCGCCTGCGCGCGAGCGCGCTCGGCCGGGTCGGCGATGTTCTTCACGTGGGCGCCGGGCGGGTCCGACACGGTCGGACCCACCTCGAACATGGCGATGGTCGTGCCGGGGGCCCGCTCCGACAGGATGCGGGCGTACGCCGCACCGGTGGGCCCGCTGCCGACGATCACGACGTCGACCGATGCGGGGTACTGCCGGGCGCTCATGCTGCGCGCGCGATCTCGACGACGTGGGCGACCGACTGCTCCGACGCCGTGGTCGGGTAGTACTCGAGGCCGACGGGACCGGTGTAGCCGCTGTCGCGCAGCAGGCGGAAGCGCTCGGTCCAATCCAGCGCGCCCGCGCCAGGCTCCCCGCGACCGGGGGCGTCGGCGAGCTGCACGTAGTGGATGAGGTCGCCGGCGTTCGCGAGCTCGGCCTCCATGTCCTCGCCCTCCACGGCCGAGTGGTAGATGTCGTAGAGCACGCCGAACTGCGGCGAGGCGACGCCGCGGGCGACGTACACGGCCTCGGCCGTGCGGTCGAGCAGCGACCCGGGGTGGTCGACGCGCACGTTCACGGGCTCGAGCACGAGGCCGATCCCCGAACCGTCGATCTGCGCGATGGCCTTCTGGTAGATCTCGACGAGCTTGTCGAGCTGCACCTGGCGCTTCCACCCGCCGAAGCCCGTGCCGCTGCCGACGACGAGGCGCGGGCAGCCCAGGTCGCGGGCGATCCCGACGCCCTCGTCGAGCTTGCGGAAGAACTCCGAGTGGTCCCACGGCGGGATCATGAACTGCGTGCGCGGCTCGGCCAGCTGCGCCGTGAGCTGCACGCCCGTCTCCTGCAGCGCCGCCTTCAGCGCGGGCAGGTCCTTCGGGGTCGCGGGGGCGTCCACGCCGGTCGGACCCCACATCTCGACGGCGTCGAAGCCCGCCGCCGCCGCCGCGCGCACGCGGTCGTGGTAGTCGCCGGCCTCGGTGAAGAGCAGTTCGATGTTGGGGGCGAGTTGGTACATGGGGTGTCCTTTCGACAAGCGCGGGCGCGACGATCGACGGATGCCGTGCGAGGCGGCATCCATCTGGGCAGGCTCTGCCTGTGAGGCCGGTGGTCCGGCCTCGATGATGAGAAGGCGTCAGCCCTTCAGGCCGCCCGCGAAGCCCTGGATGAAGCGCTTCTGGGCGAAGAGGTAGAAGGCGAGGATCGGGATCATCGAGACGATCACGATCGCGAAGATCTGGTTCCAGGCCGACACGAGCGAACCGATGTAGTAGTACATGGCCACCGGGAGGGTCTGGTTCGCCGATCCGCCGAGGAAGATCAGCGAGGTGAAGAAGTCGTTCCAGACGATGAGGCCGGCGAGGATCGCGACGGTTCCCGTCGCGGGCGACATCAGCGGCAGGACGATGCGGAAGAAGATCTGCGTCCTGCTCGCGCCGTCGATCGTCGCGGCCTCTTCGTACTCGGTGCCGAGCCCGCGGAAGAAGCCTGCGTAGAGGAAGATCGCCAGCGGGAGGAGCATGCCCGTGTAGAGGATGATCATGCCCCACGCCGATCCGGTGAGCCCCAGCGAGCGGGCCCCGATGTACAGGGGCACGGTGCCCAGCTGCGTCGGCAGCACGATCGCGACGAGGAACAGGTAGTACACCACGCGACTCCACCGCCGGGTGCTGCGGGCGATGACGTAGCCGGTGAGCGAGCCGAGCAGCACCATCAGCACGATGCTGCCCGCCGTGATGATGATGCTGTTGACCAGGCCCATCACGACGTTCGAGTTGCCGGTCGCGGTGAGCACCTTGACGAAGTTGCCGAAGTCGGGCGCGACCGGGGGCGCGAGCGTCGACGACGTGATCACCTCGCGGTCGGACTTCAGAGAGGTCGTAATGAGGAAGTAGAACGGCAGCAGGAACGCGAGGGCAGCGACCCAGAAGAGGAACTCCCTGAGGCCGGTGAGCTTGGTGTAGCGGAACATGTCAGTTCTCCTCCGAGCGACCGTTGGTCAGACGCTGCTGCACGACGGCGAAGACCAGGATGATGAGGGTCAGCAGCAGCGCGAGGGCCGCGCCGTAGCCGAAGTTGCCGAGGGCGAACGACTGCTTGTAGACCTGCGTCGCCAGGGTCTCGGTGGCCGCTGCGGGCCCACCGCCGGTGAGCGCCATGATCTGGTCGAACACGCGCAGGCCGTTCACGAGACCCAGGGTGGTCGCGATCGCGACAGCGGGACGGATGGACGGGAGGGTCACGTGCCAGAAGCGCTGCCAGAGGTTCGCCCCGTCGATCGCGGCGGCCTCCTCGATCTCGATCGGGACGGCCGCGAGACCGGCCATGTAGATGACCATCGCGAAGCCGATGTTCTGCCACACCAGCACCACGAGGATGGTCCAGATCGCCCAGGTGGGATCGGCGATCCACGCCCGAGCCACCGAGTCGAGGCCCACCCCCCGCAGCACGAGGTTGAGCGGACCGTTGTAGTCGAAGATGAACTTCCAGATGTACGAGGTGGCGAGTGGGCTGAGCACCACGGGCATGAAGAACAGGGTGCGCAGGACGTATCGGGTCTTCAGTCCCCGGTTCAGCCCGAGCGCGACGCCGAGGCCCAGGATGTTGCTGAGGACGACGGAGCCGAAGGCGAGGAACAGCGTGTTCCACAGGGCCCCGAGCTTGGTCGGATCCTGGAAGATCCGCACGAAGTTGTCGAGCCCGATGAGCTCGAAGGCGCCGATGCCGGTCCAGTTGGTGAAGGCGAAGAAGCCGCCGACGCTGGTGGCGACGTAGTGGATGCCGATGACGAAGAGGATGCCGGGCAGAGCCCACCACCAGTATCCGAACTGCAGCAGGCCTCTGCGGCGCGGCGTGGGAGCGGAGCGGCGACGTCCGCCGCGGCGCGGCAGGACCACACGTTCGGTCTCGGTTGCGGCGACCTCGCCGGCTCGGAAAGTGGTGCTCATGGCGTCCTCGTCATCCTCGAAGGGGTGCGGCTCCGCCGCCCGGGTCCAGGGGCCCGGGCGGCGGAATCACTCAGTTGCCCCAGGCCGCATCCATGCTCTGCAGCACCTGGTCGATGCTGGTCTGGCCGGTCAGCAGTCCCTGACCGCCGGTCTGCAGCGCCTCGTACACCGAGGGGTTGGGCCAGATGTTGTTCGGCAGCGGGGTGTACTTCTTCTCCTTGAGCAGGTCGGCGACCGGCGCGTAGATGGTGCCCGTGAGGTCGAGGGTGTCGAAGGCCGACACCGGCAGCTCGCCGGACAGTTCGTAGTAGCGCTGCTGCTGGGCGGGCTCGGCCATCCAGGAGAGGAAGTCCTCGGCGCCCTGCTTGTTCTTCGCCTTGGCGTTGATCGAGAGCGTGTAGTTCGAGCTGCCCAGGATCATCTCCTTGCCGCTGTCGGCGGCCGGGAAGGGCTCGACCGCGAACTCGGCCTCGGCCGGTGCGGCCTTGGCGATCTCGACCGCGGAGCCGGAGGGGATGAAGCTGCCCACCGACGTGCCCTGCGCGAGGCCGTTGGTGATGGCGTCGAAGCCGCCACCCTCGGCACCGGGCTGGAAGCACCCGTCGTTCTTGAGGTCGACGAAGGCCTGGAGGGTGTCCTTCCAGCCCTGGCTGTCGGCGAAGGTCACCTTCTTCTCGGCGCGTTGCTCGTTCCAGTCGGGAGTGTCGGCGTAGACCCGCGTGGCGGAGATGCCCTGGATGGTGAGGCCGACGTTGGGGCCGGCGGCTCCGGCCAGTGCGAGGAGCGAGCCTCCCTGGCCCTGCAGAGTCGAACACGCCGAGGTGAACTCGTCCATCGTGGTCGGGAAGTCTGACAGGCCCTTCATCTTGGCGGTGCCGAGACTCGCGACGATCGCACCGATCGTGAAGTCGAGGGGCTGGCCGTAGACCTTGTCGTCCACCGTGTACACCGTCTCGCTGCCCGGGATGATCAGCTTCGTCGCCGTGTCACCGAGGGGCTCGAGGAAGCCGGCCTGAGCGAGCGGGATGATGCCGCGCGCATCGCCCGAGCCGGGCGTTGTCTGGATGACGTCCGAGGCGTTGCCCGCCTGCAGCTGCGTGCGGATCGTCTCGCCGTACTTGTCGTTGGGCGTCGGATTGGTGGTGATGGTCACGCCCGAGTGCTGCTCCATGTACTCCTTGGCGAGCGTCTCGTACGGGCTCTCCAGGTTGTTGGAGGTGGCGAAGGTGAACGTGAACGAGTTCGAATCGCCACCGGCGTCTCCCGAGCCCGAGCCGGAGCAGCCGGCGAGGACGAGAGCGGCGGTGACGGGAAGAGCGAGAAGACCTGCGATCCGCGTGACGCGGCGATGCTGAGTCATGGCCAGCCTTTCTGACGACGTTGTCGGCGAGCCCTTCGGTGGGAGCGCCTGTGCTGTGTGACTCAGTATCGGCGCGTTGCGCCGAAAACGCACATAAGTCTTCGCGATGCGGCGCATAAGGCGTGACCGACGGTCGTCCATCGCCCGCGGATATGAGCCCTAGCCCCTGCATAGACGCCGTTGATACGATCGCGGGACAGCTTTCCCGAGCGAAGGATCACGACGTGGTGACCGATCATGCGACTCTCTCGCGCCTCGACCTCAACCTGCTGGTGGCGCTCGACGCGCTGCTGACCGAGCGCAGCGTGACGCGCGCCGCGGAGCGCCTGCACCTCAGCCAGCCCGCCCTCAGCGCATCGCTGTCGCGCTTGCGCACCCACTTCGACGACCAGATCCTCGCGCGCCGGGGCAACACGTACGAGCTCACGCCCTTCGCGGTGCGCCTCACCGAACACACCACGACCGCCCTCGAGGCGGCCCGCCGGGTCTTCGAGAGCCAGGCCTCGTGGTCACCCGCGGAATCGACGCGTGAATTCTCGATCTACGGCTCCGACTACGGCTTCGTGACCATCGGCACGCTCGTCTCCCAACTCGCCGCAGAGCGGGCCCCGGGCGTGCGCTTCCGCTACATGCTGCACAACCCCGGCATCGTCGAAGACGCCGCGACCCGCCTGCGCTCGGCCGACGGGATGGTCATCCCGCACGGTCCCGTCTCCGACATGCCCTACCTCGACCTGTGGCAGGACGACTGGCTCGCCGTCGTGTCGGACGACAACGACGAGGTCGGCGACGAGCTGACGATGCAGAACCTCGCCGACCTGCCGTGGGTGCTCACGTTCCAATCGCGCTCGGCCTTCACCTCCGCCGCGCGTCAGATCCAGCAGCTCGGCGTGGAGCCGCACATCGAGGTGGTGCTCGAGAGCTTCCTGTCGGTGGGCCACTTCGTCAGCGGCACCCGGCGGGTCGGGCTCGTGCAGTCGGCCCTGGCTCCGCACCTGCTCCGCATCGGCGGCATCCGAGTCGTGCCCCTGCCCTTCGCGGCGACGCCGCTGGTGAGCGCGCTGTGGTGGCATCCCTCCCACACCCGCGACCCCGAGCACGAGTGGATGCGCGGGCTGTTCGCCGAGGCCGGCCGACGGATCGCCGCCGGCCACGCCCCGGCCTGAGCGCTCGCGGGTCAGCGGGCGGTTTCTCGCGCGGCGCCCTGCGGCGCGCGCGTCTCGTCGACCTCGTCGTTGCGCGCTCCGCGCAGGACGAGCCCCGTGACGAGCGCGACGGCGGCTGCCGCCACGCCCACGAGGCCGACCGCCGTCGGAAGCGCACCCGCGGCCGCCGCCAGTGCGCCGACGAGCACCGGAGTGAGGAACTGCCCGAAGAAGAACGCGGCGGTCCACAGCCCCGTGACGCGACCTCGCTCGGCGAAGCCGGTCGTCGCGACCACCCATCGCAGCATCGACGGCAGCAGCAGGCCCGAGCCGAACGAGGCCACGACGGCGCCCACGCCGAGCCCCGGGAGCGCCGGTGCGACCCAGATGACGATCATGCCGAGCGCCTGCAGCGCGAAGGCGACGGGGATCAGTCGCAGATCGAAGCGGCGGGCGAGACGCGCGAACAGGATGCCGCCGACGGCGGTGGCCAGCGAGGCTCCGGCAGCGACCGCGCCGATCACCCCGGTGTCGGTCGGGGCGACACCCGACCCGACCACCAGGTAGCTGACCTCGATCACGATGACGTAGAAGGTGAACCCGGCGAACACGCTGACCAGCAGTCGCCCTCCGATGCGCCGCCAGGGGATCGGTACGCGCACGGACGACTCCATCGCGCGCGCTCCGGCCGACGACCGCGGCTCCCACAGCACGAAGATCATCGGCACCGCGATGACCAGACTGATCGTGTAGACCCAGAACGGCGTGTGCCATCCGCCTCCGCCCAGCGCACCGCCGACGGCGATGAAGACGGTCGCGGCGAGCGTGGTGGCGACGGTCTGCGCCGCCAGGTAGCGGTTGCGTCGCTGGTCGTGGAAGTAGTCCACGATGAGCGCCGTGCAGACGGTCATGATGGCCGCCTCGCAGATGCCGACGAGCACACGACTGGCGAGGATCTCGGCCAGCCCGTCCATCCAGGCCGGCGCGGTGCCGACCAGGGCGTACGCGACCATGGCGACGATCAGCAGCGCCTTGCGTCCGACCCGATCGACGATCTGGCCCGCGAAGGGCGCCATGAGGGCGATGAACAGCGCGGGCAGCGCCACGATCATGGGCACCAGCACCTCGGACCCCGGCGTCGAGGCGAAGTGCTGCGACAGCTGCGGCAGAACCGGGGTGATGAGCACGGAGCCCAGGACCGGCATGCAGCTGCCCGCGAGAAGCAGGATGCCCTGCAGGGTTCCCGCGCGGTGAGTTCGGTGGGTGGTGGTCGATGCAGACGTCATCGTCGTGCCTTCCTCTGGGCTCTCTCGCAACGGCGCGAGGACGACTCCATTGGACTCCCGGCGGTGGGCGCCGGGAAGCAGACATCGATGATCCGGCGCATTGACGCCGAAGATGCCCGAGCCGCTCCCTCACCGCTCGGACGCCTCCCGCACCCCTTCGAATAACACCGATGTAGTTTCGAAGATCCTCTCGCTCACAGGGTTATCCCCAGGTCGCCTGCACAGGAAACGGGGAGTTCCCCACAGTTCTCCCCAGAGTTATCCACAGGTTGGTGCACGCATCCTCGTACGGACGTCTCCCGCCTGACGAGCACGCGTGGTCCGACACGGCGCCGTCATCGCCGGGTCGGGCCACGCGGCACCTCACGCTCGCGCGGGAACCGCCCGCATCGCCGACCGGATCAGATCGTGCTGGCGACGCACGAGCAGCAGCGGGTCGACCTCGCCGAGCTCGGCGAAGGCGTGGCCCTCCCACTCGCTCGACCAGAAGCCCCGGTACCCGCCCTCGACGAACACCCGCACGAGTTCGGGGTAGTTGATCGCGGGTTCCCGACCCGACTCGTCGATGTCGTAGAACTTCGCGTGCACGTGCAGAATCTGCGGCATGATGTCGGCCCACTCGCGCGGGTCGACGTGCCCGTGCATGTTGAAGGCCAGGTGCGCGAACGAACCCAGACGACCCGGGTCGAAATCGCGACCGCGCAGGTAGCCGAGGAACTCCTGCTGACGCTCCTGCATCGTGGCATCCGTCGCCCAGATCCGCTGCAGGGTCTCGACCGCGTCGTCGTCGAGGCCGGCACGGCGGACGGCGCGCAACAGGGTCGGCGACATCGCGTGCATGGTCGACGAGAAGTCGGCCACGAAGCCCAGCAGCGGCGAGTCGAGCTCGGCGTAGGTCTCGCGCACGCGCAGGATCGCGTCGGAGTTCGGTCCCATCGGCGCATGGATCTCGTACGCGAGCTTCAACTCGAGCTGCTCGGCGATCGGCAGCAGCCGACGCAGCAGATCGGGCTTGGCGCTCTGGATGCGCACGAGCGGGAAGCCCAGCTTCTTCGCCCCCTCGAACATCAGCTTCGAGAAGGCGAACTCCTCATCGGGCGTCATGTCGCGGTCGCGGCGCCGGCCCATGTCGAGGTTGGCGCCGAACGAGCTCTCGACGAACCCGTGCCGGTCGAACGCCGCACGCCACGTGCGCACGAAGTCGTCGCCGACGACCGGGTAGGTCGGCACCATCTGCGAGGCGACGATCTCGATCCCCGGTCCGATGCCGAGCTCGGCCACCCGGTCGAGCAGACCATCGAAGTCGAAGTACCCGGCGCGGAACTCGGCGCTGGCCGAGTACAGCGTCAGGCCCAGCTGGAACGGGTCGGCCTCGGCCGCCGGGGGCGGGGCCGTGACGTCCGACACGAGCGCCGGGATCGCGGCATCCGCGTCGACGACGGTGAGGGTCTTCACGTCGTGCACCACGTTGGGCACGTACAGGCCGGGGCCGCCGTCCCGACCGGGCGCGATCTGCATGTACGGCAGGCGCAGCTCGCCGTGCAGCACGACGTCGTGCGACTCGCCGAGCGCGACGGGCTGGGCGCGGCGGGCCACGAGCAGCGGGTGCTCCTGCAGGAACCACAGCCGTTCGCTCTGCTCCGGTAGCTCGTCGAGGCCGTACGAGGTGTCGCCGAACTCGACGCGGAGGTCGGCGGCATCCACCTCTTCTCCGTCGACGGTGAGGGCGAGCGTCGTCACCGACGAGAGCCAGAGGCTGCGGTACCAGGGGATGGTCAGGCGCAACGCGAGCCCGTCGGGGTGCGCGCGCAGGCTGTCGTCGTGGATGAGTCCATTGGGCATGTCGTGTTCCTTCAGATGCGGTCGGCGATCTGGCGCATCAGCGAGTGCTGACGCCTGACCTGTTCGATGGAGCGCCAGGGTTCGCGCTCGCCCTCGTACTCGCTGGAGAGGTAGCCGGTGTAGCCCGCGTCCTTCAGGGCCTTCAGCACCGGCTCCCAGGGGATCTGCTGGTCGTCCAGGTTCTCGTCGATGTCGTGGAACTTCGCCTGGATGAACACGACGTTCTCGATCACGTCGAACACGTCGGCGGGGTCGACGTGGATGCCGTCGAGGAAGGCCGGGCGCTGTCCGGGCAGCTCGCCGGGCTTCAGCGGGATCGGGCGGTCCTGGAAGATGCCGGTGTCGAGCAGCAGGCCGAAGTGCTTCGTGCCGGTGCGGCGGATGAGGGCGATGTAGTCGTCGACGACTTCGTGCTTGATGGGGGTCGGCGAGTGGATCTCGGGGCAGATGACGACGTCGAGCTCCTCGGCGAGCGGCAGCGATGCCTCGACGACCTCGGTCCAGATCGGATGCGGGATCAGGTCGCTCGAGACGACGCCGATCTTGGGCCGGACGAACCGGAAGCCGAGACGCTTGGCGAGGCGCAGGTCGCGCTGCAGGGCGGCGACACCCTCGTCGACCGTCATGTCGCGACCGTTCGGGCCGCTCGAGTGCAGACGCGTGTCGATCCACGAGCCGTAGTTGGTGGGCTCGAGGCCGTACTGCGCGAGCAGCGCGAACCAGGCGTCGACCCACTCCTGCGACGGGTTCGGGTAGTTCGGCACGTGGGCCTCGCCGAGGATCTCGAGTCCGGTGGCGCCGAGGTCGGCGATCGAGGCCATGGCGGTCTCGAGGTCCATGACGGTGCCGAAGTCGGTCATGTAGCTGTACAGCGAGACGCCGTAGCGGAAGGGGGCTCCGGATGCCTCGGGGGCGAGCGTCACGCTCTTGGTGACGCGGTAGGTGCTCGGTTGGTGCTCCTGCGGGATGTACGACATGCGCAGGCGCAGCTCGATCGAGAGCTCGTGCACGCCGTCGGGCAGACCGCCGGCCAAGGGAACCGTGATGAGCGCGGCGTCTTCGAGAGGCCACCGCACGCCGTCGCCGTCCCAGAGCTCGGCGAGGGAGTACTGCCGACCCTGCAGGGTCCACAGCGCAACGTCGGGCGCGACGTCGACGAGGCCCGGGATGCGCACCCCGATGCCGTCGATGAGCGAGGCGGACATTCCGCGATACGACGGCATCCGCACCCGGAACTGGAATCCGGTGATCTCGCCGCCCTCGCGGATGTTGCGGAATCCGACGGACTGGATGAGGTCTCTTTCGAGAAGCATCGTCGCTCCTTCTCTCTGGGGTCGGTACGACGGTATCCGTCTTTTGCAGGTATTAGACATAAGGGGTTCTGATGCCGCGCATTAGCGAGGCGCAGACCCGATCGCTTGTCGCGTGTCCGGCGGGGCGTTTAGCGTCGCAATCCGAATCACCGTTCTAATTCCCGACCGCTCGAAGAGGAGCACCCATGACACGCCCGCTGAGGATCCTCGTCGTCGGCGCCGGAATCGGCGGCTTGAGCGCCGCGTCTGCTCTCGCCCGGATCGGCGCCCGTGTCGACGTGATCGACGACAAGCCGGAGATCAGCGTCGCCGGCGTCGGGTTCGGACTCCGCATCAACGGCCTGCGCGCCGTGCGCGAGATCGGTCTGCTCGAGAAGGTGCTGCAGATCGGGCACACCGCGCCGGGGATCGACAACTACGACGCCGAGGGCAACCTGCTCAGCACGATGAGCTACGGCACGCAGGACGAAGGGCTTCCGGGGTGCGTGACGATGTCGCGGATCGCCTTCCTCGAACTCGCCGCGCGCCACGCCCTCGACAACGGCTGCACCTTCCGCATGAGCACGACCGTCGCGGACATACAGCAGCACGACGACACGGCGACGGTCACCTTCAGCGGGGGCGACAGCGCCGATTACGACCTCGTGCTCGGCTTCGACGGGCTCCACTCGCAGATCCGCCGCGACTACTTCGGCGAGAAGCACGCGCCGCGCCCCGTCGGAGGTGTCGCATGGCGCGTGGGGCTGCCCAACCGACGCCGGATCATGCAGCCGATCATCTGCCAGGGGTACGGCGGAAAGATCATGCTCACCCCGCTGTCGGAAGACACGATGTACATGGTGCTCACCGTCGCCGAAGAGGGGCGCCCCCGCTACGACGCGAGCAGGATGGCCGAGATCATGCACGATCGCGCCGCAACCCTGACCCGCGGCTCGGAGTTCCTGGCCGACGCGCTCGACGACGTCCGCCACGCCGAGAACGTCGCGTACACGCCTTATTCGACGGTCTGGGTGCCGTATCCCTGGTTCCGCGGCCGCGTGATGATCATGGGCGACGCTGCGCACACCATGACCCCGTACCTCGGGTCGGGGGCCGCGATGAGCATCGAGGACGGAGTCGTCCTCGCGCAGGAACTCGCTCGGAACGACGCGGTGCTCGACGCCCAGTTCGACTTCATGAAGCGGCGCCTGCCGCGCGTGCGCGCGGTGCACGACCGCTCGATCGAGTCGATGCTCGAGGAGTTCGATTCCGTCACCGACGAGACCTACCGCGCGCGCATCGACCACCTGCGACACGACGAGCCGATCGCCAACGAATACGCGAACCGCCTTCTGCGGATGCCCTACTGACCTCTGAGGAGTCGACATGTCGCACCCCGACGCCCCCGCCGCGACCCCGGCATCCCGCACGCGGACCCTGGTGGTGGATGCCGCCGACGAGAGCAGCTTCCGATCGCTGAACGGAGTCGGCGGCGTGCCCGGCCCCGCCGTCGGCCACCCCGACTTCCCCGACATGACGCCGCTGTGGCGTGAGGCGGGGGTGACCGTGGTGCGCTCGTTCGACTGGGTCTCGCGCCTCGACACCCGGAACGACCCCACGAGCCTCTTCCCCGACTGGAGCGCCGACGTCGACGATCCCGCGAGCTACAACTTCGCCGCAACCGACCGATGGGTCGAGTCCGTGCACGCGATCGGTGCCGAGGTGATGTTCACCGTGGCCAGCTCGATCCCGCGCAACAAGCTTCCGGCGGAAGACGTCGAGGTCTACGGCCGCGTCGTCGAGCACATCGTGCGGCACTACTCCCAGGGGTGGGCGGACGGCCCCGCCACGCCCGTCCGCATCTACGAGTTCGGAGATCAGCCCGACTTCGGACCGCTGCACTTCGCCGGCCGCCCCGAGGAGTTCTACGCCATGTACCGCGCGTTCTGCGAGGCCGTGCAGCGCGTGGACCCGACGCTGACGGTCGGAGGGCCCGCCGTCGCCTTCCCCCTCGAAGACGACGCGCCCTACCGGGAGGGGTTCCTCGCCTACGTGCGCGAGAACGGACTCCCCCTCGACTTCTTCTCATTCCTCTGGTTCACCGACGGCAGCCGCGATCCGCTCGACTACCGCCACGTGTCGCGAGAGCTGCGCGCCCTCCTCGACGATCACGGCTTCGCCGAGACCGAGCTGACGCTCTGCTACTGGAACTACCTCGCCGTGCCCAGCAGCTCCGCACCCGCGGCGGAGAAGGGCGCGTTCCAGGCCGCGACCGCGATCTACCTGCAGGACACGGTGATCGACCACGCGTTCTTCTTCCGCGCCGACAGCGGCCGCGACCCGCATTACGGCTTCGTCGACCCGGGCGGCGTCGGAGACGTCGACGGGCGCCCCGACGAGCGCTCCCGTGCTCTCGCGCTGGCCGGGCGTGCGATGCGGGGTCGCCGCCTCGGCATCGAGGGCGCGGACGAATCGGGCTTCGTGGGTATCGCCGGCCGAGAGGGTGAGCACGTGCGCGTGCTCGTGACGAACTACGTCGCGCCCGACAGCGCCCTCGCGCCCCGCGAGGACGACCGTTTCACCTTCCGCATCCCCATCGGCGAACAGCGGATCGAGCTCGGCCTCACGCTGCCTCCGCAGCGCGCGGAGCTGGCCTCGTCGGGGGTGGACGCGGTCCGCCTCGAGCTCACCCGCCTCCCGTGGACCGGGCGTACGGCGAGCGTCACGACGACCTCGCTGACAGGCTCCATCGACGGGCCGACCGAGGTCGCCGTGTCGGCCGCGGGTGCCCTTCAGCTGGAGTTCGCCCTCCCGCCACAATCGGCTCTGCTCATCGAGGTGACGGCCTGACGTCGGGCGACGGAGACGAGGAAGTGCCGTGACGACGCGACCGGGCCGAAGCAGCCTGTCGGAGCCCAAACAGCAACGCAGCCGCGATTCCTTCGCGAAGGTGCGCGCCGCAGCACTCGAGCTGCTGCAGGAACGCGGGACGGGACAGTTCTCGCTCGCGGAGGTGAGCGCGCGCGCCGAAGTCTCGATCGGGTCGATCTACGGCCGTGTCGCGGGCAAGGCCGAGCTGCTCCGTCTCGTGCAGAGCCAGGAGTTCGATCACCTCGACGTCGAGACCGCCCGACGGGTCGGTGCCGCGGGGGTCGGTGCGTCGAGCTTCGCCCGCGCCACCGCGCAGATCGTCACCGCCTACGCCGAGCTTCTGCGGAGCCACCGTGAGCTGTTGTCGCCGTTCTTCCTGCTCGGCGTCGACGACGAGGTCATCCTCGAGCGCGGGCGGCGCTCCGGAAACGGGGGACAGGACGTGTTCATCCGCGCCGTGCTCACCGCCGCCGCCGAGCACGGCGTCGAGCTGTCGGGCCAGAGCGCGCACTGGGCCTTCGAGGTGTTCTACAGCCTCAGCGTGCGCTACCTCGGCCTCGGCGTCACCGCGACCGCGATCCCGCAGAGCGCCTACGACTGGCAGGAACTGCTCGACCGCCTCTCGCGAACGGTGTGGCTCATCGTGGCGCCTCCCGCCCCGCCCCACCCCGCCTGAGCCGCCCGGCACCCGCCGTCAGCGCTCGAGCACCACCGCGAGCCCCTGCCCCACACCGATGCAGATCGCCGCGACCGCGACGCCCCCGCCGCGGCGCTTGAGCTCGTGGGCCGCGCGCGCGATGATGCGGCCGCCCGACGCGCCGAGGGGGTGGCCGATCGCGATCGCCC
Source organism: Microbacterium sp. che218 (assembly GCF_040436305.1). Lineage (NCBI taxonomy): Bacteria > Bacillati > Actinomycetota > Actinomycetes > Micrococcales > Microbacteriaceae > Microbacterium > Microbacterium sp. che218. Next base: position 2,347,956 of record NZ_AP031501.1, on the reverse strand, counting down.
CGCCGTTCTCGTTGAGGCGGGCGGGATTGAGCTCGGTCCACAGCTTCGCGCACGCGAGCGTCTGCGACGCGAACGCCTCGTTGAGCTCCACGAAGGTCACATCGGCCCACGTCTTCCCGGCGCGCGCGAGGGCGCGGTTGGCCGCCTCGACGGGGGCCACACCGAACACGTCGGGGTCGTTCCCGAACGCGGCCCGACCGGCGATGCGGGCCAGGGGCTCGGCATCCATCGCCCCTTCCGCCCCCAGCAGCACCGCCGAGGCGCCGTCGTTGATGGGCGAGGAGTTGCCCGCGGTGACCGACCCGCCCTGCCGGAAGGCCGGGCGCAGGCCCGCCAGCACCTCGGCGGTGGAGTCGTCGCGGATGCCTTCGTCGCGCGCGAGCGCGTGGCCCTCGACCTGCACGATCTCGTCGTCGAAGCGCCCCGCGGCCCACGCGGCCGCGGCGAGGCGGTGGCTGCGGGCGGCGAACTCGTCCTGCTCCTCGCGGGAGATGCCGTAGATCTCGGCGAGCTTCTCGGCGCTCTCGCCGTTGGAGATCGTCCAGTCCGTGCGCAGGCGCGGGTTGGTCATGCGCCAGCCGATCGAGGTGTTCCACATCGTCTGGTTGGCGGCGGGGAAGGGCCGCGGGCTCTTCTCGACCACGAACGGGGCCCGCGTCATCGACTCGACGCCGCCCGCGAGGATCACCTCGGCATCGCCCGCCTCGATCGCGCGCGACCCCTGGATCACGGCATCCAGCGACGATCCGCACAGGCGGTTGATGGTCGTGCCGGGCACCGACGAGGGGAAGCCCGCGAGCAGCGCGCCGAAGCGCGCGACGTTGCGGTTGTCTTCGCCGGCCTGGTTCGCGTCGCCGAAGATGACGTCTTCGATGCGCGCGGGGTCGAGGCCGGTGCGTTCGACGACGGATGCCATGACGGTGGCGGCCAGATCATCGGGGCGCACATCGGCGAAGGCCTTGGCGTGCCGGGCGAAGGGGGTGCGGACGGCGTCGTACACGAACGAAGCGGGCATGGTCAGCTCTCCTGGTCGAGAAGGGTCAGACCGAGGAGCTGCTCGATCTCGGCGTGGGTGTTGTCGCCGAACAGCTCGCGCACGCGGAAGCCGTCGGGCGTGACGTCGAAGACGCCGTGATCGGTGTAGACCCGTGAGACGCAGCCGACCCCGGTGAGGGGGTAGCTGCAGGCGGCGACGAGCTTGGGTTCGCCGCCCTTGGTGAGCAGGTCGGTCATGACGTAGACGTCTTTCGCGCCGATCGCGAGGTCCATCGCCCCGCCGACGGCCGGGATCGCGCCGGGCTCGCCGGTCGACCAGTTGGCGAGGTCGCCACCGGCCGACACCTGGAACGCGCCCAGCACGCACACGTCGAGGTGCCCGCCGCGCATCATCGCGAACGAATCGGCGTGGTGGAAGTACGCCGCTCCGGCGAGGGCTGTGACGGGCTGCTTGCCCGCGTTGATGAGGTCGGGGTCGACCTGGCCGCGCTCGGGAGCGGGGCCCATGCCGAGCATGCCGTTCTCGGTGTGCAGCACGATCTCGAGCCCCGCGGGCAGGTAGTCGGCGACGAGGGTCGGCGCCCCGATGCCGAGGTTGACGACGGCGCCCTCGGGGATGTCGGATGCCACGCGGGCGGCGAGATCGCGCCGCGAGATGCGGGTGGTCATGCTTCCTCCTCAGGGGCCAGCGCGCGGCCCTCGATGTCGACGCCGCCGACGAAGGCACCGTCGCGCAGCCACGCCCGCTCGCCGACCGCGACGACGCGATCGACGTACAGGCCGGGCGTGACGACAGCCTCGGGGTCGAGGGAGCCCAACGGCACGATCCCATCGACCTGCACGATGGTGGTCGTGGCGGCGGCGGCCATGATGGGCCCGAAGTTGCGGGCGGTCTCGCGGTACACGAGGTTGCCCCAGCGGTCGGCGGCGCGGGCGCTCACGAGCGCGACGTCGGCGTGGATGGGGTATTCGAGCACGTAGTCGCGGCCGTCGATGCGCCGCGTCTCCTTACCCTCGGCGAGCTGGGTGCCGAAGCCGGTCGGGGTGAAGAACCCGCCGATACCGGCGCCCGCGGCGCGGATGCGCTCGGCGAGGTTGCCCTGCGGCACCAGCTCGAGCTCGATCCTGCCGTCGCGGTACAGCCCGTCGAACACCCACGAGTCGCTCTGGCGCGGGAACGAGCAGATCATCTTGCGCACCTGGCCCGCGGCGAGCAGGGCCGCAAGACCGGTGTCGCCGTTGCCGGCGTTGTTGTTGACGACGGTGAGGTCGCCGGCCCCGTGCGCGATCAGCGCGTCGATCAGCTCGACGGGCTGCCCGGCGCGGCCGAAGCCGCCGATCATCACGGTGGCCCCGTCACTGATGCCGGCGACGGCGGCCGCGACGTCGGGAACGGTCTTGTCGATCACGGCGCGGCCCCCTCGTTCGTCTCCGACGAGGCCGGTTCGGGCGTCGCGAAGACCTCCGACGCGATGCGGAAGGCCGAGTTGGCCGCCGGCACGCCGGAGTAGATCGCCGACTGCAGGATGACCTCGCGGATCTCCTCGACGCTCAGGCCGTTGCGCAGCGCCGCGCGCAGGTGCATCGCGAGCTCCTCGTGGTGGCCGTGCGCGATGAGCGAGCTCAGCACCGCGATCGAGCGCGAGCGGCGGTCGAGGCCGGGCCGTGACCACACGTCTCCCCACGCGACGCGCGTGATGAAGTCCTGCCAGTCGGCGGTGAGGTCGGTGGTCGCGGCGATCGAGCTGTCGACGTGCGCGTCGCTCAGCACGGCGCGGCGCACGGTCATGCCCTGGTCGTGGCGTTCCTGATCGGTGGGCATCAGGCGTCCTTTCGGAAAGACGAGGTCGTCGAGGCGGAGGCGAAGAACGACCGCAGCAGAGCCGCCACGGCCTCGGGCTGTTCGGCCGGGGGAAGGTGGCCGGCGTCGTCGATGCGGGCGATACTCCCGCGCTGCACGCCCTCGGCGATCTCGACGGCCTTGGCTTCGGGGGCGACCTGGTCGAACGCTCCCCACGCGGCGAGCACCGGAACCGCGATCTCGCCCAGGGTCGCGCGAACGTCGTACGCGGCGAGCGCCTCGCAGCAGCGGGCGTAGCTGTCGTCGTCGGCGTCCTGCAGCGCGTGCAGCAGGCGGCCGCTCAGCTCGGGGCGCCGCGCCATCGACTCGGGCGCGAACCAGCGCTGGGCCGAGCCGACGATAAGGCTCGAGGTGCTCTGCGACCGCGCCTGGGCGGCCCGCTCGGTCCACGACGCGGGGTCTCCGAGCACGGCTCCGGATGCCACGATGGCGGCGCCCCGCAGCCGGGTGCCGTGACGCCGCGCGAGCTCGAGGCCGGTCGCCCCGCCGAGGGAGACTCCGGCGTAGAGGAACGTGTCATCGGGGACGGCGGCGGCCACGGCATCCGCGAGATCCGCGACGGTGAACGCCTCGCTCGCGATCGGCCCGGCCCCGTGCCCGGGGAGGTCCCACGCGGCGACGCGGTGGTCGTCGGCGAGCAGGGGCACGACGTCGTCCCACAGAATGGTCGAGGTGCCGAGCGAGGGCCCGAGCACGACGAGGGGCGCGTCGGCCGGTCCGACCGGCTCGGTCAGGGCGACGAGGCTCATGCGTCGGCTCCTTCGTCGTGCGCGGTGCCTCCGCCGGCATGGCGGGTGCCACGGGCGAGGCGGGGGGCGAGGCCGACATAGGCGGCCGGGTCGAGCAGCGTGTCGACGTCGAGACCGGCCGCCTCCGGCAGCGCCCGCAGGCGCGGGGCGAGGTCGTCGTCGCCGTCGAGCAGGGCCGCGAAGCGCTCGGCGCCGATGAGCGGCACCAGCACGCCGCGCAGGCGCTCGCTGACGATGCGCCCGCCGGTCAGACCGGCGGCGGCGGCGGCGGCGGCCGTGTCGACCCGCAGGCGCGCGAGCAACGACGACCCGTGCGCCGCGGCGCCCACCGCCAGGCGCAGGAGCTCGCGCAGCGTCGGCCATTCGGCGTGCCAGGCGCCGTCGGGGCGCTCGTCGACCGCGAGGGCCGAGGCGAGGTGCAGGGTCGCGCCCAGCTGCGGTGCTCGCAGGGCGGCCGAGCGGATGAGCACCGCCTCGGCGGGGTTCTGCTTCTGCGGCATGGCCGACGATCCGCCGCCCACGCCCTCCGACACCTCGCCGATCTCGGTGCGGCTGAGGGTCGCGACGTCGGCGGCCATCTTGCCGAGCGCGTCGATCGCCTGCACGAGCGCGTCGCCGATCTCGGTCACGGGCCAGCGGGTCACGTGCCAGGGAGCGTCGGGGGCATCGAGCTTGAGCACCCGGGCGAAGGCCGCGGGCAGGGCGTCGGCGGCATCCGTCGATCCGGTGATCTCGACGAACGACGCGAGCGTCCCGCCCGCCCCCGCGAGCTGAGCGGGGAAGACGAGGGCATCGAGCCGCACGGCGGCCCGCTCGAGTCCGCGCGCCCAGGTCGCGGCGCGCGCACCGACCGTGGTGGGCACCGCGTGCTGCGTGAGGGTGCGCGCTGCGGCGACCTCGTCGGCGTGCGCGGTGGCGAGCTGTCGGGCCCAGACGGCGGCGTTCGCGACCGAGCGGCTCGTCTGCTCGACCGCGCGGCGGGCGACCACCATGAGCGCGGTGTCGAGCACGTCTTGGCTCGTCGCCCCGCGGTGGATCCACCCGCGGTGCTCCGCCGGCACGTGGGCTTTCAGCGCACCGACGAGGGGGATCACGGGGTTTCCCCCGGCGACCGCGTCGCGCACGAGGGCGTCGACGTCGAGCACGCGCGCGGACGCGCCGCCCTTCTCGTCGATCCCGAAGACGTGATCGACCTCCGCGCGCGCCTCACGCGGGGCGGCCCCTACCGCGACGTAGGCCGCGACCAGGGCGCACTCGACGCGGATCATCGTGGTCAGCACGAACTCGTCGGACAGCAGGGCGTCGTGACCGACGCTCACGGGCGAGAGCAGCCCGAGATCGATGCGCGGGAGAGGTTCAGAAGGCAAGGAACACCGTCTCGTTCTCGCCCTGCAACCGGATGTCGTGCGACAGGTACCCGTCGGGCGTCCGGGTCGCGACGAGGCTAGCGCGCTCCTGCGACGTCAGAGCGGACAGCAGCGGGTCGGCGGCGAGAGCGTCGTCGTCCGCGGGCGAATAGATGCGCGTGTGCAGCTTGTCGGGCAATCCCCGCGCGAACACCATCGCCGCGAAGAACCCCGCACGACCCCGGATGCCGCCCGGCTCGCGCGTCCAGAACGAGTAGCGCCCCTCGTCGTCGGTGAAGGCGCGTCCGAACCCGGTGAAGGTGTGGTCGTCACGGCGGAACGCGCCGCGGGCGCGGGGCACCGAGCCGTCGGCATCCGCCCCGAAGATCTCCACGAGGGCGTCGGGGATCGGCGCTCCCGCCCCGTCGTACACCGTGCCCGAGAGCACGATGGCGCCGGGCGAGTGCGGGAAGACGACCTCGTGCTGCTTCGGGAACTCCAGGCCGTAGGCGAAGAACGGCCCGACCGTCTGGCCGGGGGTGGCGCGGTGCGTCTTGGCGGGGATCATTCGTCGCCCGCCGACTCGAAGTAGGTCGCGTCCGGCCCGTCGACCACGATGTCGAAGCGGTACCCCGTCGCCCACTCGGGCGAGGTGAGGTCGTGGTCGTAGACGCCGACGAGGGCGTCGCGGTCCTTCTGCCGGTGGATGGAGTTGTAGATCGGGTCGAGCGCGAACAGCGGGTCGCCCGGGAAGTACATCTGCGTCACCAGCCGCTGCGTGAACGACGACCCGAACACCGAGAAGTGGATGTGCGCCGGGCGCCACGCGTTGCGGTGGTTCTTCCACGGGTAGGGGCCGGGCTTGATGGTCGTGAAGCGGTACTCGCCGTCGTCGTTCGTGACCGCGCGGCCGGCCCCCGTGAAGTTCGGGTCGAGGGGCGCGGGGTGCTGGTCGCGCTGGTGGATGTAGCGGCCGGCCGAGTTCGCCTGCCAGATCTCGATGAGCTGGTTCGCCACCGGGCGCCCCCACGAGTCGAGCAGCCGGCCCTGCACCGTCATACGCTCACCCAGCGGCTCCCCCGCGTGCTGCAGGGTGAGGTCCGACTCGATGGCCGCGACGTCGCGCTGCCCGAACGCGGGCGAGAACAGCTCGATGGTCTCGGGGTCGACGAGCTTCGGATTCTTCGTCGGATGCCGCAGCACGCTCGACCGATAGGCCGGAAAGTCGTGCGCGGTCGCGGCGACGCGCTCGCCCGCGGCGTCGAGGGCGTCGAGCTGCGCGTGGCGGGTGTTGATCTCGCGGACGATTTCGTCTTGCGTCGCCTGGTCGGGAGCGGCCAGCAGCGATTCGGGGGCCGCGGCGGGGGCGTTCGTCATGGGGTCTCCTTCGACCCCTCCATGCTCCGCCACCGCCCCGCATCGTGGCCAGGCGTTCCCGCTGAATGGGAGTCGTGCCAGGGTGGAGTCGTGGCGAACTCCCCCTCCGGCGATTCGGTGACCGATCGACTCGTGCGCATCCTCGAGACCTTCACCCCCACGCGCACCGCGCAGACCACGGCCGATATCGGTCGTCGGGCGGGCCTGCCGAGCTCGTCGGCGCACCGGATCGTGAACGAACTGGTGGATGCCGGGCTCCTCGAGCGCGACGACGAACGCCGCGTGCGCGTGGGCATGCGGCTGTGGGAGCTGGCGACCCGCTCCTCGCACGCGCTGCGCCTGCGCCAGGCGGCCCTGCCCTACATGGAACGCGTGCAGCAGCGCGTGCGTGAGCACACGCAGCTCGCGATCCTCGAGCAGGACGAGGCGCTGTTCCTCGAGCGGCTGAGCGCTCCCGACTCCGGCGCGAACATCACCCGCGTCGCCGGGCGTCTTCCCCTGCACGCGTCGTCGTCGGGACTCGTTCTGCTCGCCTTCGCCCCGCACGACCTGCAGGAGCGCGTGCTCGCGGGCCCTCTCGCGCGGGTCACGGCCGACACGATCGTCGACCCCGCGGCGCTCCGCCGCACCCTCGCCGAGATCCGCACCCTCGGACGCGTCGTCGCCCCCGGCTACGTCGACGAGGTCTCGACGGGTGTCGCCGTGCCGGTGCGGGATGAAACCGGCGCGGTCATCGCCGCCCTCTCAGCCGTTCTCCCGCGCGACGCCGAAACCCAGTTCGCCCTCGTCGAGCTGCACCGCGCCGCACGCGACACCGAGCGCGCTCTGGGCTACCGCCGCTGACCTGCCGCCTCCGTTTGCCTGCACCCCGGCCGATCCTCGCGTCTTCCTCGCCTGAGGTGTCAAAACCTGTCGCCTACGGGCCGTCCAGGCGACAGATTCTGACCCCTCACGCGCAGCGCGCGGGTTCCTGATGAACGGGAATAGTGCCGTGCGGAGGGGGCGCGGCGCGCACGATCGGACACAGCCACCGTCGAAGGAGACGCCATGACCACCACCGTCCGCACCCGGGTCGCCATCATCGGCGCCGGCCCCGCGGGGCTCCTGCTCTCGCACCTGCTCGACGAGGCCGGCATCGCCTCGGTCGTGATCGACCAGCGCTCGCGTGACGAGATCGAGAGCACGATCCGCGCCGGCATCCTCGAGCAGGGCACCGTCGAGCTGCTCGACACCCTCGGTGCGCACTCGCGCGCCCGCACCGTGGGACACCGTCACGACGGCATCGAGCTGCGCTTCGAGGGAGAGGGCCACCGCATCGACTTCGCGGCATCCGTCGGCCGTGCCGTGTGGCTGTACCCGCAGCACGAGGTGCTGAAAGACCTGGTCGCCGCGCGCCTCGCGGCCGGTCAAGACCTGCGTTTCGGCGTCACCGCCGAGGGCATCGCGGATGCCGAGACCTCGAGCCCCCGCGTGATCGCGCGCGACGCCGACGGGCAGCCCTTCGAGATCGAGGCGGAGTTCGTCGTGGGCTCCGACGGGTCGCGCAGCATCGCCCGGGCCACCGTGTCGGGATCGAGCCAGGGCGGGTTCTTCCGCGAGTACCCGTTCGCGTGGTTCGGCATCCTGTGCGAGGCGCCGCCGAGCGCCGACGAGCTCATCTACAGCAACTCCCCCGACGGCTTCGCGCTGGTCAGCCAGCGCTCCGACACCGTGCAGCGCATGTACTTCCAGTGCGACCCCGACACCGACACGGCGGCCTTCAGCGAGGAACAGCTGTGGGAGGAACTGCAGAAGCGCGTGCCCGGAACGACGCTGAAGCAGGGGCCGATCTTCCAGCGCGACGTGCTGCGCTTCCGCAGCTTCGTCGCGCACGAGCTGCGCCGCGGTCGCGTAGCCCTCGTCGGAGACGCCGCGCACACCGTTCCTCCCACCGGCGCGAAGGGCATGAACCTCGCGATCGCCGACGTGCGCCTGCTCGCCGACGCCCTGCGGCGCCTGCTGCTCGAAGGCGACGAGCGGGGCCTCGACGCCTACCCCGAGAAGGCCCTGCGGCGCATCTGGAAGGCCCAGCACTTCTCGTGGTGGATGACGAGCCTGCTGCACGTGGCTCCGGATGCCACCGACTTCGACCGCCGACGCCAGGTCGGCGAGCTGCGCACCGTCGTGGAGTCGGAGCACGGCCGCGCCTCCCTCGCCGAGGCGTACTGCGGCTGGCCGTTCATCGACTGACCCGCGCGCGCCGCAGGCCCGGCTCATCCCCTGTTGAGTGTCCAAGAAACGCCGCAGAGCTCGAGCTCCAGCGGCGCGTTTTGGACACTCAACGCACGCCCCGCCCACGCGAGCGCGGCGCCCGAGCCGAAGCCCGAGCGCCGCGCGGAGCCCGCGGGCTCAGTCCTTCGTGTCGCGCGCCTTCGGGAAGGGGCTCGGCACCACCGGCACCGTGCCCGTGAAGCCCTCGCGCTCGGCGGCGAGCGCCGCGATGCGCTTGCGGCAGGCGAACCAGCCGATCGTGATGGCGATGCTCGCGAGCACCGCGACCAGCAGGGTCGGCGGGGAGTCGACGAACACCAGCACGAGCACGACCGCGAGGAATAGCAGGGTCGCGTATCCCGTGTACGGCGCCCAGAACAGCCGGAAGGCCGGCCGCACCAGCTCGCCGCGGTCGGTGAGGCGCTTGAACTTCATCTGGCAGAGCATGATGGTCGCCCAGGTGACCAGGATGCCGACGGCGGCGACGTTCAGCACCGTCTCGAACGCGTCGCTCGGTGCCACGAAGTTGATCACCACGCCGAACAGGGCCACGAACGCCGTGATCGCGATGCCGCCGTAGGGCACACCCGCCTTGTTCATGCGCGCGGCGAACTTGGGGGCGGAGCCCGCCACCGCCATCGAGCGCAGGATGCGGCCGGTGGAGTACAGCCCCGCGTTCAGCGACGACAGCGCGGCCGTCAGCACGACGAGGTTCATGATCACGTCGACGCCCGGCACACCGATCGAGCCGAAGAACGTCACGAACGGGCTCTCGTCCTTCGTGTACGCGGTGTACGGCAGCAGCAGGGCCAGCAGCAGCACCGAGCCGACGTAGAAGATCGCGACGCGGAAGATCACCGAGTTGATCGCGCGGGGCATGACCTTCTCGGGGTTCTTGGTCTCGCCGGCGGCGGTGCCGACCAGCTCGATCGAGGCGTACGCGAACACCACGCCCTGCATGAGGATGATCGCGGGCAGGATGCCGTTGGGGAAGAACCCGCCGTTGTCGGCGATCAACGAGAACCCGGTGGGGGCGCCCGTGGGGGTACCGAACACGACGAAGTAGATGCCCACGAGCAGGAACGCCACGAGGGCGGCGACCTTGATGAGCGCGAACCAGAACTCCAGCTCACCGAACACCTTGACCGAGACGAGGTTGACGGCGAGGACCGTCACGAGGGCGGCGAGGGCCCACACCCACTGCGGAACGGCTCCGATCCAGGGCACGTACTTGCCGAAGAAGTTCATGTAGAGCGCCGCGGCGGTGATGTCGACCATCGTCGTGGTCGCCCAGTTGATCCAGTAGAACCAGCCGGAGACGAACGCGGCCTTCTCGCCGAAGAACTCGCGCGCGTACGAGACGAACGAGCCCGACGTCGGGCGGTGCAGCACCAGCTCGCCGAGCGCGCGGAGGATGAAGAACGCGAACAGTCCGCAGACCGCGTACGAGATGACGATCGCGGGGCCGGCCTGCGCGAGGCGGCCACCGGCGCCGAGGAACAGGCCCGTTCCGATGGCACCGCCGATGGCGATCATCTGCACCTGTCGCGACGTCAGGCGCTTGTGGTAGCCGCTGTCCTCGAGCTGCACGGTCGAGGTGGTCGTCGGCTCGGCGGCGTCGCCCGGGCGCGAAGGGGTGTCGTTCATGCCACCCATCGAACCACTCGATTCGCGCAACGGGCTATCCGACAAGCGCGGGTCGGGCGATCAGAGCCAGTGCTTGCGCTTGAACGTGAGCCAGAGCCCGAACGAGGTCGCCGCCATCAAGGCGAGCGCCATCGGGTAGCCGAAAGTCCAGTCGAGCTCGGGCATGTTCTTGAAGTTCATGCCGTAGATCCCGCCCACCAGCGACGGACCGAACAGGATCGCCGCCCACCCCGAGATCTTCTTGACCTGTTCGTTCTGCTCGAGGGCGGTGTCGGTCTGGCGCTGGGTGACGAGCGTGGCGTTCACGGTGAGCGCGTTGTCGAGGATCGCCCGCAGCGCGGTGAGCTTCTCGCACTGACGCAGCACGTGGTCGAGCACGTCGCGCAGCGAGCGCTGCAGCTCGATGTCGACGCCGTACTTGTCGGAGCCGCGCAGCAGTGCCTCGAGCATGTCGCGCAGCGGCTCGGTGGCCCGCTGGAAGTGGATGACCTCGCGAGCGAGCTGGTAGATGCGCTGCGTGAGGTCGGCGCCGCCCGAGCTGAACAGGCCGTCTTCGATCTCGTCGACGTCGTTCTGCAGCCCACGCGCCACGGGGTCGTACTGGTCGACGACCTCGTCGAGGATCGCGTAGAGCACCGCTTCGGGCCCGCGCTTGAGCAGGTCGGGGTTGTGCTCGAGGCGCTTGCGCACCTGCGAGAGGTCGGGGACCTCGGCGTGACGCACCGTCACGACGTAGTCGGAGCCAATGAACACGTGCAGTTCGCCGAAGTCGATCGTCTCGGTCTCGTCGAGGTAGCGCGCGGGCCGCAGCACCGCGAAGAGGTTGCCGCCGTAGCGCTCGAGCTTGGCGCGCTGGTGACCGGCGAGCGCGTCCTCGACGGCGAGCGGGTGCAGCGAGAACTCGGCGGCGACGCGCTCGAGCTCTTCGGGCGAGGGACGCAGCAGCCCGATCCAGGCCATGCCCCCGTGCGCCTCCATGTATTCGAAGGTCTGGTCGAGGCTCGCCGGGTTCTCGATGCGGTGACCGTCGACGTAGACGGCGCTGTCGATGATGGGCATGAGTCCGTTGTACCCCGGATGCCTATGCGCACGGCCCCCGTGGCGCCGGTCCTCACGGATCCCTTACGCCGAGAGCGCTCCGCTCAGCCGACGGGCTCGCTCAGCGGCTCATCGGCGTCGGGTCCCGGATGCCGTGCCCCGGCGCTGCGGCGCGCAGCGGCGAGCACTGCGCCGATGCTGGCGACGATGACGAGGGCGATCCCGACGATCTCGAGCCACGATAGGTGCTGGCCGAGCAGCAGGAAGCCGGCGACCGAGGCCGTGGCCGGGCCGAGACTCATGAGGATCGCGAAGGCGGATGCCGCGAGCCGGCGCAGCGCGATGAGCTCGAGGGCGTAGGGGATGGTCGACGACAGCAGAGCGACGGCCGCGCCGAGGGCGAGGATGTCGACGCGCAGCAGGGATGCGCCGGCCTGGACGATGCCGAACGGGAGGGCGATCAGCGCACCGACCGTCATCGCGATGGCCAGGCCGTCGAGCCGAGGGAACTGCCGCCCCACGCGGGCCGACGCGAGGATGTACAGCGCCCAGCTGACGGCGGCCCCGAGGGCGAACACCACTCCGAGCGCGTCGAGGCGGTCCCACCCGCCGGCGCCGAGGGCGACCACGCCCGCCAGCGCAAGCCCCGCCCACAGCCAGCGCGCGGCACCGGTGGCCGTGAGGATCGACAGGGTCAGCGGACCGAGCACCTCGATCGTGACGGTGACTCCGAGCGGCAGGCGTTCGAGCGCGAGGTAGAAGAGTCCGTTCATCGCGGCGAGCACGACGCCGAAGCCGACGACGGAGCGCCAGGCCGACCCCGTGTGCCCGCGCCACCGCGGCCGGGCGATGAGCAGCAGCAGGAGCGCCGAGAACACCAGGCGCAGCATGACGATGCCGAGCGGCCCCGTGTCGGGGAACAGCATGACGGCGAAGGAGGCGCCGACCTCTTGGCAGACGAGGCCCGCGAACACCAGCGCCGCGGCCGACCCCTGGCCGCCGCGTGCGGTCATGTCGAGGTCATCCGGCGGGAGGGGCGCAGATGGCGTTGCCGGCGATGTTGTCGCGCATCTGCTGCGCAGTCCACGGCAGGCCCGCCTCGGGCGCGGTCTGCCCCTGGGCAGCCGGGGCCTTCGAGGCGATCGCCGCGAGCTCCCACGCGAGCCAGGCGCCGAAGTTCTTGCCGCCGCCCGAGTTGTTCAGCACGACCGCGACCGACATTCCGGTCTTCGGGTCGGCGAAGGCTCCGACGATGTAGCCCGGGGTCGCGCCGTACTGTCCGATCAGCGAGCCGGCCTGGTAGGCGCCGCCGGCGGCGGTGAACCAGGTGGGGCTGTCGGGGGTGACGGCGTAGGGAGTGGCGAAGCGGTCGTCACCGGCCGGCAGCAGCGATCCTGCAGCGAGCGCCTGGGCGTAGCGCCCGAGATCGGTGATGTCGGTCACCGCGCCCGAGTTGGCTCCGCCGAAGCTCGACGACAGCACCGTGTAATCGGCCGGGTCGGTGCAGGTGAATGCGCCCTCGGCGTTGCGCTGCGACCAGTAGCCCTCGAGCGCGTTCGTCCCCGCTGCGGCGGGAGCGGGCGCCGGCAGACCGGTCGCGCTCAGCCCCAGCGGTCCGGTGACGCGCTCGGCGATGGCCTGCGTCAGCGACTGGCCCGTCGCGCGCTCGACGGCGAGGCCGGCGAGGACGTAGTTGGTGTCGACGTCGGCGAACGTGGCGCCGGGCTCGTTCAGGCGCGGGCCGGCGATGCCGTAGGCCATCAGCTCGCGGGGGTTCCACACGCGGTCGGGGTTGTTCGCGAGCAGGCCCTGCAGCACCGGCGTGTAGGCGTTCAGCCCCGACGTGCTGTCGCACAGCTGACGCAGGGTGATGTCTTCGTAACCGGGGACGCCGCTCACCCACGTGGTGACCGGGTCGCTCATGTTCAGCGTGCCGTCGGCGGCGAGGCTGTAGAGCACGTCGCAGGTCATCGCGCGCGTGACGTCGGTGGCGCGGAACTCCATGTCGGAGGTCACCGCGGCACCGCCCGGCCCCTGCGTGCCGAGACCGGCCACCCAGGTGCCGCTCCACGGTGCCCAGACACCGACGATCGCGCCGGTGGAGCCGGTCGCGGTCATCGCGGCGTTCACCGCGTCCTGCAGTTCGGAGACCGTCGCGTCGGGCAGCGCGGCCTCGACCTGGGCGGGAACGTCGATCGACACGGATCCCTGCGCGGTGCAGCCGCTGAGGAGCGCGGCGAGCGCACTCGCGCCCACGATCGCGATGGCCGCAGGACGACGCCATCCCCGCATGTGTACCCCCAGGACTTCCGCGCACGACGAAGCGCGTACTCTCTCGATTCAAACACACGGCACCTGGGCGAATCGGGCCCTTGCGCTCGTGGGCCGTCACGTCTGCATCACGAACGGGCCGCGACAGCGCCGACTCCCGGTGAAATCAGGGTTAGGCGAACCTAACCCTGTGCGTATGATGGCCGCATGAACGCCGTCGCCCCGTTCTCCGCCGCCCTGCGCGAGCGCTCCAGCGGCGCGCACTCGACCCGCGAGTGCGACGGCTTCATGACTGAGCTGCTCACCGGGTCGGGGACGCGCGACGATTACATCGCGCTGATCGCCCAGCACTGGTTCATCTACGCCGCGCTCGAAGAGGCCGCGATTCACCTGCGGACCGACCCCGTGGCATCCGTGTTCCTCACCGGCACCCACTCGCGACTGCCCGCGCTCGAGGCCGACCTGTCCTTCCTCCTCGGTCCCGACTGGCGCGACCGCATCGCCCCGCTGCCGACCACGCAGGCCTACGTCTCGCGCATCCGTCGCGTCGCGGCGACCTGGCCGGGCGGCTTCGTGGCGCACCACTACACGCGTTTCGTCGGCGACCTGTCGGGCGGACCGTCGATCGGGCGTCTCATGCAGCGCCGGTTCGGGTTCGAGACCAACGGCATCGGCTTCCTGCTCTTCGGCGACATCGCCGACCCGAAGGCCTTCAAGAGCGTCTACCGCGAGCAGCTCGACGCGGCTCCCTGGGACGACGACGAGAAGGAGCGCGTGATCGCCGAGGTGCTTGTCGCGTATCGCTTCACGACCGAGCTGTTCGCCGACCTCACGCGCGCCAAGCGCTCGCGCGTCGCCTGAGGCTCACGCCTTCGCGGCGTCCTGCCGCGACAGCCACGCCTGCTTCATGAAGCGGCGCACGTCTTCGTCGACCCGGATGTCGCTCGGGCGCAGCGGGCGCGTGAGGTAGAGCCCCTCGAGCGAGGTCAGCCGGCTGAGCGCGACGTAGGTCTGCCCCGGGGCGAAGGCCCCCGCCCCGAGGTCGACGACGGCGCGGTCGTAGGTCTTGCCCTGCGACTTGTGGATGGTCACGGCCCAGGCCAGGCGCAGCGGGAACTGGGTGAACTCGGCGACGATCTCGCGCGAGAGGTTCTTCGTCCCGGGGTCGTAGGCGTACCGGTACCTCTCCCACACCGCCGGCTCGACGTCGTGCTCGATGCCGTCGACCTCGACCCGCACGCTGTCGCCCGCGATGCGGGTGACCGTGCCGATCGTGCCGTTCACCCAGCGCGGCGCCTCGCCGAACTGCGCCGCGTCGTTGCGCAGGAACATCACCTGCGCGCCGACCTTGAGCGTCAGCTCCATCTCGGCCGGATAGTTGGCCTCGCCCCGACCGAAGTCGCCCGAGATCTCGGCGTTGGCGGTCTGCGTGCGGCCGATGAGCTCGTCGAGGTGCTTGCGGTTGATGGTGTTGACCCGGTCGTTGCGGGTCGCGAGCGTGATGATCGGGTGCTCGCCGTCGGCCGGATGCGGGGGCGTGCGGGCTCCGGCGGTGTTCAGGATGCCGGCCATCTCGGCCGTCACCCGCCCGTACCGCACGGCGTTGAGCAGCTGTTTGAACCCCGGGTCGGACTGCCGGTGGATCTCGACGAGCTCGTTGACGTGCAGGTCGGCGCCGTGGCGGCCGATGTCGATGAGGCCGTCGCTGGCCGACTCCCCCGACCAGACCTTGGCGTCGAAGAACCAGAACGAGCGGTAGTGGTCCTGGATGTAGCGCATCTCGTCGCCCCGCGGCGGCACGGGAGCGAGTTGGTAGGGGTCGCCGAACATGACGATCTGCGTGCCGCCGAACGGCTCGGCACGGCGCCCTCGCGCTTGCCGGAGCGAGCGGTCGATGGCGTCCATGAGGTCGGCGTTGACCATCGAGACCTCGTCGATCACGAGCGTGTCGATGGCGTTGAGCAGCTTGCGGGTCGCGTCGTTCTGGTCGATGTCGCCGTTGGCGATGAGCCCGATCGGCAGGCGGAACAGCGAATGGATCGTCTGGCCCTCGACGTTGAGGGCGGCGACGCCGGTGGGCGCGCACACGGCGATCTGCTTCTTGGTGTTCCACGCCAGGTGCTGCAGCAGCGTCGACTTGCCCGTGCCCGCGCGGCCCGTGACGAAGACGTGCTCGCGCGTGTCCTCGATCAGGCGGAACAGCGCCTGCTGCTCGGCGGAGAGGGGCGGCGTGGTCACCGGTTCATGCTAGTTCGCGCACGTCGCCTCGGTCGGCGGGCGGGGGACGGGGCCGCCCATCGGCTCGGTCGTGGCCAACAGCCACCGGGCCTCGCCCGACAGCACGTCGGCGACGTGGCTGCGGAAGCGCGGGCACGCGGTGATGTCGTGCGCGCGGCAGCGCAGCGCGTGTTCGGTCATGGCGCGGGCCTGCGCGATGTCGGCGGCGCGGCGATCGAGCTCGGCCACGTGCTCCTCGAGCACGCGGTGCCGGTCGTGCGCCCCCTCGTCGAGCAGCACGCGGATCTGCTCGAGCGACATGCCCGCCGCCTTGTTGCGCAGGATCACCGCGACGCGCACGCTGTCGTCGTCGCCGTAGCGCCGCCGGCCGGCCGCGTCGCGGACGGGGCGGAGCAGCCCCTCGTCCTCCCAGTGCCGCAGCACGTGGGTCTCGAGGCCGAACCTCGCCGCCGTCTCTCCGATGGACTCGACCGACGCGCTTGACTTCATGTCGACATGAAGTCACACGATGGAGGCGAACGCAAGCGGAAGGACTCCTCATGTACGACGCGATCATCATCGGCGGCGGCCCCGCGGGGCTGCAGGCGGCCCTCACCCTCGGCCGCATGCACCGGCGCACCCTGCTGCTCGACGCGGGCACGTACCGCAACTCCACCGTGCGTCACGCGCACAACCTCCTCACCAACGACGGACGCGACCCCGCCGAGCTGCGGCGCATCGCCCGCGCCGAGATCGCCGCGTACGACACGGTCGAGATCCGGGATGCCGCGGCCGCGGCCGTCACGCGCGACGAGGGCTCCCTCACGGTCGCCGTCGGCGACGAGCGCCTCCGCGTGCACGCGGTGATCCTCGCCACGGGGGTGACCGACGAGCTCCCGCCGATCCCCGGTCTCGCGGAGCACTGGGGAGACACCGTCGCCAACTGCCCGTTCTGCCACGGCCACGAGTTCGCCGGGCGCCCGGTCGCGGTGATCAACGCGACGGCCCACGCGGGAATGCTGGCGCGCATGCTCGAGCCCGTGGCATCCGCGGTGCACGTCATCGACCCCGCCGAGGTGCGCGAGGTCGAGGGCTCCGACGGCGGTCTCGTGCTGCACCTGACCGACCGCGCCCTCGAGGTCGCCGGCGCCTTCGTCGCCCCCGTGTGGCGCTCGCGCAGCGACCTGCTCGATGCCCTGGGCGTCGAACGGCAGGAGTCGGGAGCCGCTCGCACCGACCCGTTCGGGCGCACCAGCGTCGAGGGCGTGTACGCCGTGGGCGACATCGCGCACCCCGATCACCTGCCCGGTCCCCTGTTCTCGCTCGCCGCGGCCATCGCGGGCGGGCAGCTCGCGGCGGTCGCCGTGGTGCAGTCGCTCGTCATGGACTGACGCGCGGGGCACCTTCGCAGGAGGGCTTTCTACACTGGAGGCGTGGACAACGCAGGCGGGGGCCCCGCGACGCCCGAGGGCGTTCGGGGTGCGCGCGTGCGCCATCCGCTCGAGATCCCCGCGATGGTCCTGATCGGCGTGCTGCTGGTCGCCGCGCTCGGGGCCGGAGCCGCGTCCCTGTACCGCGACTTCTACAGCCCCCGGGCGTTCGTGCTGCACTACCTCGAACTGCTGCAGGATCACCGCACCCCCGAGGCGCTGGCCGTGCCCGGCGTCGTGGTCGATTCCGCCGAGCTCGAGGCGGCGGGGCTTCCGGCCACGTCGTCCGAGGCGCTGCTGCGCCCCGACGTGCTGACGACGTTGACGGATGCCGAGATCACCGGCGAAGAAGTCGACGGAGACGACACGCTCGTGACGGTGTCCTACTCCGCCGGCGGCTACACCGGCACGACGACGTTCGCCGTCGCCCACGACACCGGATCGAGCCTGCTGCCGCGGTGGCGCTTCGCCCGCAGCCCCCTGTCGGTCATGAACCTGTCCGTTCAGGGGTCGATGCGCTTCTCGGTGAACGGCTTCGAGGTCGACAAGCGACAGGTGTCCGTCGACGGCGCCGACGCCGACCCCTCGGCATCCCTCCCCCTGCTCGTCTTCTCGCCGGGGCTGTACTCGGTCGCCGTCGACACGGCGATCTCGTCGACCCCGGGTGTCGCCGTGCTCGCCGACGCCCCGCTGGCGGGCATCCCCGTGTCGGTGCAGGCACAGCCCACCGAGCAGTTCATCGAGGTGGTGCAGCAGCGTGTCGAGGACTTCCTCTCGGCCTGCACGCAGCAGCAGGTGCTGCAGCCCACCGGCTGCCCGTTCGGCTACACGGTGCGCAACCGCATCGACGACGCGCCCACCTGGTCCATCGTCCAGCAGCCCGTCGTGACCGTCGTGCCCGACGGCGCGGGCTGGCGCATCCCCTCGGCCAAGGCCGTGGCCCACATCGACGTCGACGTGCGCTCGATCTTCGACGGCTCGGTGCGCACGGTCAGCGAAGACATCGCCTTCCGCGTCGACGGGCAGATCAGCGTGCTGCCCGACGGGTCGGCGTCGATCCTCGTCGGAGGCGGAACCGGGTCGGACTGACCCCGCTCAGCTGCCGCCGCGGGCGGCGACGCGGGCGTCGCGGGCGGCCAGCCGGGCAAGCTCTTCGTTGTACTGGTCGAGCTCGACGTCGCCCACGCGGTCGACGTGGCGGTCGCGCCGCTTCTGGTGGCGCTCGTCGCTGCGGCTCCACTGGATCGCGACGGTGATCGCGAGGATGAGCGTCGGGATCTCGCCGACCGACCACGCGACTCCACCGCCGACGTATTGATCCTCCAGCGGTGTGGCGCCCCACGTGCGGCCCATCGCCCCGAACCACTCCGCCACCATCAGGCCGGAGTTCATCATGATCGCGATGCCGAAGAACGCGTGCATCGCCATGATCGCGATGAGCACGAGCAGACGCATCGGGTAGGGCAGGCGGTAGGGCACCGGGTCGATGCCGATCAGGCTCAGCACGAACAGGTATCCCGTGATGAGGAAGTGCGCGACCATCCAGATGTGGCCGACGTGGCCGTACAGCGACCAGCGGAAGAGGTCGGTGTAGTAGAAGCCCCACAGCGAGCCGATGAACAGCCCGGCGGCGACGTAGGGGTTGGTCAGCACCTTGGCGACCGGGTTGTGCACCGCCCAGAGGATCCACTCGCGACCGCCGCGGGAGCCGTCGTCGCGCTTGCGGATCGCCCGCGCCGCGAGTGAGACCGGCGCACCCGCCACGAGCATGAGCGGGATCGCCATCGACAGCAGCATGTGCCCGATCATGTGCATGCTGAACAGGTAGTCCTGGTACACGTTGATCGGACCCGAGGTCACCCAGAAGACCCCGAACATGCCGAGGCACCACAGCACCGTGCGGTGGATGGGCCAGCGGTCGCCGCGGCGCAGCAGGCGCCAGACTCCGGCGAGGTAGAAGAACAGCGCGAACGCGACGACGAAGGTCCAGAGCAGATCGACGTTCCACGCCGTGAACCAACGCTCGAGGGTCAGCTCGGGCGGCAGCGGGGCGCCGGTGAGCACCTCGGCGGGCGTCTGCCCGACCAGCGGCGCCTCGACCGGCGGGGGCGTGCGTGCGAGTGCGGCGGCGACGCCGCTGGCGATGCCCATGAACACCAGCTCGAGCGAGACGACGCCCCAGAAGCGGCGCGAGCCGTTCTCATCGGCCATGCGCGAGATCAGGCGGCGCCGGTACCAGGCGCCCAGCACGCCCATCGCGACGAGGGCGAAGACCTTCACCAGCACCAGCACGCCGTACGCCGACCAGAGGTTCTGCAGCCCCAGCAGCCCGATCGAGGCGCGCACGGTACCCGACACGGCGACCACGACGAAGGCGACCAGCGCGAGCGAGGAGTAGCGCATCATCGTCGCCTGCAGCTGGGTGCGCGACATCGCGGGACGGATGACCACGAGCAGCACCAGGCCGCCGAGCCAGACGGCCGCCGCCATCAGGTGCAGCACGAGCGCGATGACGGCGGCGTCGTGGCTGGCCTCGTCGCCCGCGTGGCCCTGCGTGCCCATCGGCACCAGCGCGGCGAGCGACAGGATCGCGACCAGCAGGGTCGGAATCCACGACCGCACGGCGAAGGTCAGCACGGTCAGCACCGCGCCGGCGATCGTGGTCAGCAGCCACGCCTGCCCGAGCGGACTCTCGACCAGGAAGCGGCCGAGCTGCTGCCCGAAGACGGCGTCGAGGGTGGGCTTGGCGTTGAGGACGTTGAGGAACGTCATGTAGCCCGTGGCGGCCGAGGCGACGGTGAAGACGGCGGCGCCGATGGATGCCGTGTCGAGGGCGATCTCGAACGGCCGCTCCCCCGCCGGGAGAGCGAAGAGCGCCAGCACGAGCGAGCCGACGAGGGTCGCAGCCGACAGGTTGACCACGACCGTGGCGATGGGGAGCCCCCACCGCACCACCGGACCCGGGTCGGCCAGCTGGGGCGCGGCGGCTCCGCCGCCGTAGGCGAGCCCCGCGACGACGGCGATGAGCGAGACCGCGATCAGGATGACGGGTCCCGCGACACGGAGAAGCCGGGGGTTCACCTGCCCAGCCTACGTCGCCCGGGGACGACGAGGGGGGATGCCGTGTGGCATCCCCCCTCGACGACTCGCGGTCGAATTACTTGACGGCGGCCTTGAGCTTGGAGCCAGCGGTCACCTTGACGCGCTTGCCGGCGGGGATGGAGATCTCCTCACCCGTCTGCGGGTTGCGGCCGGTGCGCGCCGAGGTCGCGACCTGCTCGAAGGCGATCCAACCGGGGATCGAGACCTTGCTGCCCTTGGCGACCGCCTCGGAGACGGTGGAGAAGAGGGAGTCGAGCACGCCCGACACGGCGGACTGGCTCTGCCCGGTCGCGCTGGCGATGCTCGCGACGAGCTCGGTCTTGGTGATGGACTTGTCGGCCATGTGGTTTGTCCTCCAGACGACCACGCGGGTCGCCTCTCGTTACGCGGACGGAGAGGAAATCCTCCCCGTTGGTCGGGAGACCGCCTCGACAGTATCAACCGAACCGCGGAATTACGCGGATCTTGACGGATTTCGCGCCTTTCTCGACGGCGTGTCGCGGTGCGGGAGGGGCAGACGGGGCGCGTGAGGCCCGTGCGCGACGGCCTCTCCCTCCTCCGCCACGCCCCGGGGGTGAAGGCCTAGGCTCCCGCGGGCGATCCGACGGGTGTCCTACCGAGGGCGGAGCCGCCCGCGGGGGGTGGGGCCGAAGTCGGCCGAGAGCGTGCGACATATGATTTCGCGCATCTCATCCGCGAGGACACGACCGCGTAGCGACCCGACCCCGCGGGCGCTGATCCTTTGGAGTCGTCATGCCCGGAACCTCGTCTTCCGTCGACGCGCGCGCGGCCTTCCGCGCCGCGGCGCTGTCGACCGCCCAGCGCCTCGCGCCGGGCCACGGCGTCCCCCTGTCGCGGCACCTCGCCCTTCTCGCCGAGGCGGACTTCCCCGAGCCCCCGCCGGTCTGGACCGACGAGCGCGCCCTGACCGTCGCCGCCCTCCTGTCGGCCCGCGCACGCCGCGACGCTCTCGCCGAGGGGACCACGGTGGTGCGCCGGTACTTCGACGACGTGCGCCTGCTGCGACCCGCCGCCCTGTCATCGGGGGCCCGCGCCCTGCTGTACACCAGCGTCGGCGAATACTGCGCGGCCCTCGGCTGGCCCCAGGTCGCGACGCGCTTCGGCGCCGAGGCGCTGCTGTTCGCCGAGGCTCCGGCGCTGCGCTACCGGGCACTGACGGTGATGTCGCTCGGGCACGCCATCAACGGCGAGTTCGAGGCGGCGGAGTCGTCTCGGGAGGCCGCCGATCGTCTCTTCGCCGAGCACGGCTGGCCGCGGCAGGAGCAGGCGTACATCCTGCTGCTGGCCGAGATCCTCACCTCGGCGGCGAGCCTCGACATCGAGCGGCTCGCGCGCATCTCGCGGGTGCTCGACGAGGCCTTCGCCGACAACCCGTACGCGGTCTACACCGCGCGGGCGGCCGAGGTCATGGTGCAGCTGCTGCGACGCGACTTCGGCGGCGCGCGCGCCGGAGCCCGGCAGCTGCTGCACTCGAGCGGCAGCCACGAGAGCCATCGCATGGTCCGCTCGTTCGTCGTGAGCATCCTGTCGGACATTTACGTCGCGCAGGGCGACCCCCTGCAGGCCCTCGCCGTCCTCGAGCCGTACCGCAACCCCCAGGGCCACGGCGTCTGCTTCTCGATGCAGCGCTCGGCGGCCCTGCTGCAACTGGGTCGCGAGCGCGATCTGCTGCGCGAGACCGACGCCTGCGTGGCATCCGAGACCGATCACTGCCTGCGCACCCTCATGCCCGTACTGCTCGGCCGGGCCCTCGCGTGGAACCGTCTCGGCGACGACCGTCGCGCGCGCCAGAGCGTCGAGGCGGCGCTGCTGATCATGGCGCAGACCGGAACCTGGGCGACGACGTTCTCGATGCTCCCGCGCGACGAGACGATGGAGCTGGTCGAGGCCGTGGCGGGGGCGCGACCCGACCTCGCCGCGATGCTGCCGGAGCTCACCCGTACCATCGCGCTCGTGGCGGCGCCCGGAGACGACGGCGCCGACCGCCCGGCCGGTCCCCCGCTGCGCCTGACGCCCACCGAGCGCGACCTGGTCTCGCAGCTGCACTCCTCGCTGAGCCTCGCCGAGATCGCGCACGCGAGAGGCGTGTCGGTGAACACCGTGAAGAGCCAGGTGCGCTCGATCTACCTCAAGCTCGGCGTGAGCGGACGCACCGAGGCGGTCGAGCATCTCTCGGGCGTCCGCGCCTGAGAACGCCGAAGGGCGGGGGTCCCTTTCGGGAACCCCCGCCCTTCGGACAGGTGTCTGGTGCTTACCAGGACGACTTGGTCACACCGGGCAGCTCGCCACGGTGGGCCATGTCACGGAAGCGGACGCGCGAGACGCCGAACTTCGTGAGGACACCACGGGGGCGGCCGTCGATGACGTCGCGGCTGCGCACGCGCGCGGGCGACGCGTTGCGGGGGAGCTTCTGCAGACCCACGCGGGCGGCCTCGCGGGCCTCGTCGGTCGCGTTGGGGTCGACCAGGGTCTTCTTCAGCTCGGCGCGCTTCGCGGCGTAGCGCTCGACGACGACCTTGCGCTGCTCGTTGCGCGCGATCTTGCTCTTCTTAGCCATGTGCTTAGCGCTCCTCTCGGAAGTCGACGTGCTTGCGGACCACGGGGTCGTACTTCTTGAGCACGATGCGGTCGGGGTTGTTGCGGCGGTTCTTGCGCGTCACGTAGGTGTACCCCGTGCCGGCGGTCGAACGCAGCTTGATGATCGGACGAACGTCCTGAGCCTTCTTCGCCATTACAGCTTCACGCCCTTCGCCTGCAGGTCACGGACGACGGACTCGATGCCGCGAGCGTCGATGACCTTGATGCCCTTCGCCGAAACGTTGAGCTTGATGTTGCGACCCAGCGACGGAACGAAGTAGGTCTTCTTCTGCACGTTCGGGTCGAAGCGGCGCTTCGTCCGGCGGTGCGAGTGCGAGATGTTGTGACCGAAGCCGGGAACCGCTCCAGTCACCTGGCACACTGCTGCCATGGTGATGTCTCCTTCTGTACCGTGACACCGGACGGTGCCACCCAAGATCCCTTGTCTGCACCCCGTCCGAGCACGGCGGAAGGCCGGGATCGGGAAGAGGGATGCGAACTGCGTGCTGGAGTGCGCGCAGACAAGGGGTCAGTCTAGCACGGACAGCGTGCCCACCCTGAGCCTGTCGAAGGGTCGGCTTGACCCGATCAGGTCATCGAACGCGAGGTCCCTGAGCGAACGCGAGGCCCCTGAGCGAACGCGAGGCCCCTGAGCGAACGCGAGGTCCCTGAGCGAACGCGAGGCCCCTGAGCGAACGCGAGGTCCCTGAGCCTGTCGAAGGGACCGGGGGCTTCGACAAGCTCAGCCACCCCACCCCCACCCCCACCCGCCGAGGTCCCTGAGCGAACGCGAGGTCTCTGAGCGAACGCGAGGTCCCTGCGCCTGTCGAAGGGACCGGGGCTTCGACGCGCTCAGCCCCCTCACGCCCCGCCCGCCTCCGCGGCGCCCCGGCCCCAGCGGAACGTCGAGACCGTGGCATCCCCCTCGATCCAGAACCGCCACGGGAACGCCGCCGTCCCCGCGATGCCCGCCACACCGACCCGCGGGCCCGTCGCCACGCGGGCGACCGGCTCGGCCGGCAGCAGCAGGCGCGCTCGCGCTCCCGCGTGCTCCGCACCGGTCACCGCGTCGATCCCGTCGTGCACCGGATGCCGCAGGCCCACGGCGTCGCCGAGTCGGCCGGGTCCGCGGGCGAGGTCGCGCGCGCTGCGCACGGCACCGCGGCGCTCGAGTCGTCGACGCTCGGCCACCGCCTCGCCCTCGATGACCTCGGCACCGCGCAGGAGCACACCGCCGGCGACCCCCTCGGGTCCGCACACCACGTTGACGCACGAGTGGATGCCGTGGCTCAGGTATACGTAGAGGTGGCCGGGCTCGCCCCACATCGTGGCGTTGCGCGCCGTCGGGCCCATGCGGGCGTGCGAGCCCGGGTCGGGCCGGTCGCCGGTGCCGAGCCCGTGGTAGGCCTCGACCTCGGTCAGACGCATCACCACGCGCTCGCCCGCGACCACCGTCTCGAGCAGCGCGCCGAGCAGCAGCGGGGCGACCTCGACGGGCAGGGCCGACAGCTCGTCGCGCGACGCGGGTCGGCTCGCGACCGGGGTCACTGCGGCGGCACCTGGCACCACGACAGGTCGAAGCCCTGCAGGGCGACGACCTCCTGCCCCGTGTCGATCTCGACGAGGTGCGTGAGCAGGCGCTCGGGGAGCGGCAGCTGATACCGGTCGTAGGGGTTGTCGACCGCGCGCGGTGCCACCAGCACGGCGGCGTACCGGCCGCTGGGCGAGACGCACGTCTGCAGCACGGTGTCGGCGCCGGGCACCTCGACCAGCGGGTCGACGGTGCCGTCGGTGGCCACGTGGGCCACGATCGTCGAGCGCGAGACCCCGTCGGAGCTGATGTCGGCGAACGAGCGGATGGTGCCCGCGTCGGTCCCCGGCACCGGCGTCGCGCGACCCGCGAGCCCCGGCGGATCGACGGGCTCGACGAGCCCCTGCTCGGACCCGTCGGTGAGGTTGATCTCGCGGATGCCCTCGAGACGTTCCACCACCGCCACCGACGACCCGCGGGCGATGCCGTCGATCGACACGGCGCTGCCGAGCGGCGCCGCATTGCCGCCCTGGGCGTCGGTGAGCAGCAGACGCGAGTCGAAGGTGAGCACGAGCATGCTGTCGGTGTCGGGCACGAAGCGGTAGTCGGCGATGCGCACGTCGCCGCCGTTCAGACCCACCTCGGTGGGAGGGGCGTCGTCGGCCGCCGACGCCGTGAACAGACGGCTCTCGCGTCCCCCGGCGGCACTCAGGTCGGCATCCGAGAACGTGAATCCGATCCGCTCTCCGCGGTCGGCCGACTGCAGGTTCGAGACGAACCCCGGGCCCGGCAAGGTGATGTCGCGCTGGTTCTTGCCGTCGAGGTCGGTCACGATGACCCGGGCCGTCTCGCCGTCGCGCACCGAGATGACCAGGTGATTGGCGGTCGCGCGGAAATCCTCGATGTGCGGGTGCACGAAGACGGGGAGCCCCGCCTCGCCCTTCAGGTCGGTGCGGAAGATCGTGTCGCCCTCGGGCGTGCCCCGCTGCATGAGGAAGGCCTGCAGCGGCGGGGTATGGAAGCTCTCGGTGAGGGTCGACGAGGGTCCCGCGCCGAGGCCGTTCACGCCGTTGACGGTGATGCGGTAGTCGGTGTCGTCGCGCAGCGGCAGGGTGAAGCGCACGCCGACGCTGCGGCCGGCCGTGTCGACAGTGAAGGGGGCAGCTGGCTCGACCACGACCTGCGAGGGGTCGACCGTCTCGAGCGACTGCGTCGTGGTGAGGATCACGCGCGACCCCGATGCCGCGACCGCGGCCGCGGGGTCGACCTGCACATCTGTCACGCGCGGGCCCTGTGCGACCGCGACGACACCGCCGAGACCGCCGACCACGACGAGGCCGACGAGCACGATGGCGAAGGCCATCGCGAAGCCGCGGCCGCGGCGCTTGCGCGAACGGGCGCGACGCGACGAACCGGCGCCCGCGGCGCGTCGGCTGTCAGTACTCATACGGATCCGCCGGCTCGTCGATCGAGGCCACCTGATCTGCGTGCACCTCGAGCTTGCCGTCGCCGCTGGAGCGCACCGTGCCCGTGACCGTCACCCACTGCCCCGTCGAGGGGGCGTCGACGGTGGCGGCGATGGGCAGGCGGGCGGTCTGCGCATCGATCACGCAGTGCGTGATCACGAGGCGGGTCAGGTCGAACGTCGAGCCGTCGGCGGCCGGAGTGATGAAGCCGGTGAGGGTGACGGGCTTGCCGTCGAAGGTCTCGGGGTTGGTGGCGTGCGCGAACACCGCCGACCAGTCGCCGATGCCGAAGGTCGAGGTGTCGCCCGAGGCGGCGAGCGTGATGACGTCGGACCCGGCGAACAGCGGCGGGGCCCCCACGTCGCGCGAGACGGCGAGCTCGGTCGACAGCGAGGCTGCCGGCGTCAGCAGCACCGCGATCACGGCGCCCGAGGCCAGCACTCCCCCGGTGAACGCGGCGATGCCGCCGGGGGTCAGTCGCGGCCTCGCGGCCAGATGATCGTGCGCCACGCGGTCGTGGTCGTCCATGGCATCCGCGTGCTCGTGATCGGCGTGCGCGAACGCCTCGCGCCGGGCCGACGCCGAGGCCGGCGCATGGCCGTGCTCGTGGTCGTGGCCGTGATCGGCTTCGGCCCCGAGCGGCAGGGCGAACGACGCGATCGCGCCGATCAGCGCCACCACCGACATGCCGACCGCGAACCAGGCGGAGTCGGGGTTGATGTACAGCGACATGCGGCCGGTGAGCCACAGCGTGATCGTCGTGATCGACAAGCACGCGGTGAGCCCCACCCCGAGCCAGCGCGTGGCGAGTGCGGATGCCTTAGACAATCAGGTTCACCACCGTTCCGAGCGCGAAGGCGAACAGCACCACGACGACCGTCATGCCCGCGAGCACGCGGGTGGTGAAGGTCGTGCGCAGCAGCGCCATCATCTTGAGGTCGATGATCGGGCCGACCACGAGGAAGGCGACGATCGAGCCGGGCGTAAAGGTCGACGCGAACGACAGGGCGAAGAACGCATCGACGTTGGAGCACAGCGACACCACGATGGCGAGCACCATCATCGCCGCGATCGACAGGGCCGGGTCGGAGCCGATCGCCAGCAGGGCGCTGCGCGGCACGAGCACCTGCACCGCGCCGGCCAGGAGCGATCCGATGATCAGGGCCGGCATGACCGAGCGCAGCTCGACCACCAGCTGGGCGAGGGTGCGCCGGCCGCGGTCGCCGCGCTCCTGCACGACGATCTCGCACGTCTCGAGGAAGCGCTCGGTGAGCAGCTTGTCGGGATCCGGATGCCGGCTGTACAGCCACCCGAGAAGGTTCGCGACCAGGAAGCCGCCGATCAGGCGCGCCACCAGGATGCCGTCGCTGAAGCCGAACGCCGCGTGCGTGGAGATGATGACGATCGGGTTCACGATGGGGGCAGCCACGAGGAACGTCAGGGTGTCGCTCACCCCGAACCCGCGCATCATGAGCCCGCGCGCGAAGGGGACGTTGCCGCACTCGCAGACCGGGATGAACATGCCCAGCAGCGACAGCACGGCCCGGCGCGCCCACGGCGCGCGCGGCATCCATCGCTCGATCGCCCCCGGCGGCACCCACACCTGCACGAGGATCGACAGCACGACGCCGAGCACCACGAACGGCAGCGACTCGATCAGCACGCTCAGGGCGAGCGTGAGTCCGTCCTGCGCGCGGGTGGGCAGCGGCTGGGCGAAGAAGGTCGGCGCGAACGCGTCGACGAGGAACAGCGCGGTCACCACGAGCACACCCAGGCCGAGCGCGACGAGGGTGCGGGAGGGCCCCGACCGCTGCGGCGCGGGGGCCGTGGTGCGACTACTCGTCGCCACGCTCGCGAGCCCGTGCGAGGGCACAGTCGGTGCACAGGCCGAAAATGTCGACCACGTGCTCGGCTTCGATGAACCCGTTCTGGGCGGCGGTGCGCTGGGCCCACTCCTCGACGTCGGTCGCGGCGATCTCGACGGCCTTGCCGCACGAGCGGCAGATGAGGTGGTGGTGGTGCCCGCGGCTCTCGCACGCGCGGAAGAGGTTCTCACCCTCGGGGCTCTGCAGCGAGTCGGCGTCGCCGCGCGCGGCGAGACCGGCGAGCGTGCGATACACGGTCGCGAGGCCGATGCCGGTGTTCTCGTCGCGCAGGGTGGCGTGCAGCGACTGCGCGCTGACGAAGCCACCCGCTCCGGAGAGGGCTTCGCGCACGCGCTCGCGCTGCCACGTGTTGCGCTGGACCATGGCCGGGAGTCTATCGACGGGTTCGGTGAATGCGCTGGGGGTTACGGCGCCGTGCCCGCCCCGCGCCTGCACGATTCACAGAGCCCGCGTGGTGCGATCGCGTCGGGCGCCGATGAGACGGCACACCAGGTAGATCGCGAACGAGATGGTCGTGATGTAGGGGCTCACGGGGAGCGTTCCGGCTACCGCGAGCAACACACCGCCCACCGCCGAGACGAAGCCGAAGAGCGCGGCCAGCACGGGGACCGAGAGGGGCCCGGATGCCACGCGCATCGCGGCCGCGGCCGGGGTGACCAGCAGCGCCATGACCAGCAGCGCGCCGATGATGTGCACGGCCACGGCGACGATCAGGCCGAGCAGCAGCATGAACGCCAACGAGACCGCGGTGGTGGGCACTCCGCGCGCGGCCGCCGACTGCGGGTCGAGGGAGTCGAAGCGCAGCGGACGCCAGATGAGCAGCAGGGCCACGAGCACCACGACGCCGATCACCACGAGCCAGCCCAGCTGCCCGCTCTGCACCGACACGATCTGCCCGGTCAGCAGGCTGAAACGCGTCGCGCTGCGCCCGTTGTAGAGCGACAGGCACAGGATGCCGACGCCCAGGCCGAACGGCATGAGCACGCCGATGATCGAGTTGCGGTCGCGGGCACGGGCGCCGAGCACCCCGATGAGGGCGGCGGCGATGAGCGAGCCCACGATCGAGCCCGAGACGACGTCGGCGCCGATGAGAAGGGCCACCGCGGCACCCGCGAACGACAACTCGCTGATGCCGTGGACCGCGAAGGCCATGTCGCGCTGCATCACGAAGACGCCGATCAGGCCGCCGACGAGCCCGAGCACCGCTCCGGCGTACACGGAGTTCTGCACCAGGTCGAGGATCGCGCCGTACTGGCTCACCCCGCCGAACAGCGCGTCGCCGACGTCGGACCAGTTCATTCGTCGTCCTCGCCGTGGTGATGGTGGTGGTGGTCCTCGGCATCCGGAGCACCGACGACGATCAGCTGGTCGCCCGCGCGCACGACGAAGACGGGGGCGCCGTACAGGGCCGAGAGCGTCTCGGTCGTGAGCACCTCGTCGGGGGTGCCGAGGGTGAAGCGGCCGTTCGCGATGTAGAGGATGCGGTCGACGCGCGACAGCACGGGGTTGATGTCGTGGGTGACCAGCAGCACGGCGGCGTTGCGTTCGCGGCGATGGCGGTCGATCAGGCGCACGACGGCCTGCTGGTTGGCGAGGTCGAGGCTGGTCAGCGGCTCGTCGCACAGCAGCAGAGCGGGGTCGTCGGCGAGGGCCTGGCCCACGCGCAGGCGCTGCTGCTCGCCGCCCGAGAGCAGCCCCACCGGTCGGTCGCCGAACGCCGTCGCCCCGACCGCCTCGAGCAGCTCGTCGATGCGGGCGCGATCCTTCTTGCGCGACAGCGGCAGACCGAGTCGGTGCCCGTCGACGCCGAGGCCGATGATGTCGCGCCCCCGCAGCGGGGTCTCGCGCGGAAGCGGACGCTGCTGGGGGATGTAGCCGATGCGGCGGTTGCCTGCCCGGCGCACCGGGGCGCCGAGGGCCTCGACGGAGCCGGCGCTGACCCGTTCGAGTCCGAGGATCGCGCGCAGCAGCGTCGTCTTGCCCGAGCCGCTCGGCCCGAGCACGGCGACCAGCTCGCCGGGCTGCACCTCGAGATCCAGCCCCGACCACAGTTCGCGACCGCCGCGTTCGAGCGCGGCGCCGCGGATGCGCAGCGGTACCGCCGCGCTCACGCCGCCAGCGCGTCGGTCAGCGCCGTGATGTTGCTCTGCATCCACGAGATGTAAGTCTGTCCCTCGGGGAGCGTTTCGGTGAATTCGATCACCGGGATGTTCTTCGCCTTGGCCTCGTCTTCGACCTGCGTCACCTCGGCGCCGCCGGTCTGCGGGTTGACGATCATGACCTTGATGTCGCCCGAGTCGATCAGCTGCAGCGACTCCAGAAGCGTTGCGGGCGGCACGTCCTGGCCCTCTTCGACGGCCTCGCTGAACTCGTTCGGGGTCGCGTTGTCGAGACCCGCGGCGGTGGTCAGGTACACGGGCACCGGCTCGGTCACGAACACCTTCGCACCGGCATCCGTCGCCTCGATGTTCGCGAGCGAGTCCTCGAGTCCCGCGACCTGCTGCGTGAACGCGGCGGCGTTGGCGTTGAAGTCGGCGACGTGGTCGGGGGCCAGTTCGCCCAGGTGCTCGGCGATCTCGGCGGCGAGGTCTTCGACGGTGTGCGGGTCGTACCAGACGTGCTCGTTGAAGCCCTCGATGTGGTCGTGTCCGTCGCCCTCGGCGTGGTCGTGGTCGTCGGCGCCCTCGCTGGCCGCCGGCGTGGCCGCATCGTCGTGCGACTCCGAACCCGGGTAGTCGTGGGTGAACTCCACGGCGGTGATCACCGGGGCGGTGGTGCCGCTGGCCTCGATGAGCGACTCCATGAAGGCGTCGTAGCCGGCGCCGTTCTCGATCACGAGACCGGCGTTCTTGAGGGTGAGCTGGTCCTGCGCGCTCGCCTCGTACTCGTGCGGGTCCTGCGAGGGCGAGGTGATGATCGACTGCACGTCGACGAAGTCGCCGCCGACGGCCTCGGCGATCGAGCCGTAGACGTCGGTGGATGCCACGACCGTCACCTTGCCGTCGACGTTCCCGGTCGCGCCTGTCGAGGTCGACGTGCCCGCGCATCCGGCGAGCGCGAGGACGGAGACGGCACCGAGGACGACGGGGGCGAGGATGCGACGGGTCATGCGATCAGACTAACGCTGCTGATAATCGTTCTCAAACTCAGGAGGGCGTTCATCGGCTGCTCCCAGGCTCGTCGCTGCCGTTCTGTCCCTCGCGCTGAGGGCCGCTCGCCGGATTGGCAGCGGCGCGGCGAGAGCGACGGCCCTTTACTGGGGGCATGACCGACCACGACCTCCCCGTCATCGCGCACTGGATCGACGGCGCCGAGAGCGCCCCGACGGGCGGACGCACCGCCCCCGTGTACAACCCCGCCACCGGCGCGGTGCAGGCGCACGTCGCCCTGGCCGACGAGGCCGACATCCAGGCCGCGATCGCCTCGGCCACCCGCGGCTTCGCCGAGTGGAGCGGCTACTCCATCGCCAAGCGCCAGAGCGTGCTGTTCGCGTTCCGCGAGCTGCTCAACGCGCGCAAGGGCGAGCTGGCCGCGATCCTCACCGCCGAGCACGGCAAGGTGCTCTCCGACGCGATGGGCGAGATCGCCCGCGGGCAGGAGGTCGTCGAGCTCGCGACCGGCTTCCCGCACCTCATCAAGGGCGCCTACAGCGAGAACGCCTCCAGCGGCGTCGACGTGTACTCGCTCAAGCAGCCGCTCGGCGTCGTCGGCATCATCAGTCCCTTCAACTTCCCCGCCATGGTGCCGATGTGGTTCTTCCCCATCGCCCTGGCGGCCGGCAACGCCGTCGTGCTCAAGCCGAGCGAGAAGGACCCCTCCGCCTCGCTCTGGCTCGCGCGCCTGTGGAAGGAGGCCGGTCTTCCCGCCGGCGCCTTCACGGTGCTGCAGGGCGACAAGGTCGCCGTCGACGGACTGCTCGAGGCACCCGAGGTGCAGTCGATCTCGTTCGTCGGCTCCACCCCCATCGCGCAGTACATCTACGAGAACGCGTCGAAGAACGGCAAGCGCGTGCAGGCCCTGGGCGGCGCGAAGAACCACATGCTGGTGCTCCCCGACGCCGACCTCGACCTCGTGGCCGACTCCGCCGTCAACGCCGGCTTCGGCGCCGCGGGCGAGCGCTGCATGGCCGTGTCGGTCGTGTTGGCCGTCGACCCCGTCGCCGACGAGCTCATCGCCAAGGTCACCGAGCGCATCGCCAAGCTGCGCATCGGAAACGGCGCGGATGCCGACGAGCCCGACATGGGTCCGCTCATCTCGGGCGCGCACCGCGACAAGGTGTCGTCGTACGTCGACATCGCCGAGGCCGACGGCGCGACGATCGTCGTCGACGGCCGCGGCTTCTCGGTCGACGGACACGAGGAGGGCTTCTTCTTCGGACCCACCCTGCTCGACGAGGTGCCGACCGGCTCGCGCGCCTACACCGAGGAGATCTTCGGCCCGGTGCTCTCGGTCGTGCGCGTGAAGACGTACGAAGAGGGCCTCGCCCTCATCAACAGCGGCGAGTTCGGCAACGGCACGGCGATCTTCACAAACGACGGCGGAGCCGCACGCCGCTTCCAGCACGAGGTGCAGGTCGGCATGATCGGCATCAACGTGCCCATCCCCGTGCCCGTGGCGTACCACTCGTTCGGCGGGTGGAAGAAGAGCCTGTTCGGCGATGCGAAGGCCTACGGCGTGCACGGCTTCGACTTCTTCACCCGCGAGAAGGCCGTCACGAGCCGCTGGCTCGACCCCGCCACCCACGGCGGCATCAACCTCGGCTTCCCCCAGAACAGCTGAGTCGTCGGCACCGGATGCCGCGCCCCCGGGCTCTCTGCAGCCTCGGGGCCGCGGCATCCGTCGTCTCGCCGCGCTCGCCCCGGTTGCCCGTGTCGTCGCCCGCCGTCGCGCGGACCCGAACCCCGACACACCGCCCCGCGACGACCCGGCACCGGCGCGTCGAGCCCACTATCCGCAGGACGGCGACCCGGCGCCACTCCCGCCGTCGTGCGGACCCGAACCCCGACACACCGCCCCACGACCACCCGGCACCGGCGCGTCGAGCCCACTATCCGCAGGACGGCGACCCGGCGCCACTCCCGCCGTCGTGCGGACCCGAACCCCGACACACCGCCCCACGACCACCCGGCACCGGCGCGTCAGGCCCACCATCCGCAGGACGGCGTCGCGGCGAGCGGATGGCGCGGCGGACTCGTCAGCCCCCGAGCTCCAGCGCTGCCCACAGCTCGGCCCGCGCGGCGAAGCTCGACAGGTTGATCTCGAGCACCTGCTCGAGCTGCGCCATGCGCGCCCTCAGGGTGTGGCGATGGATGCCGAGACTCCGCGCCGCGGGATCCCAGGCGCCGTTCGCGTCGAGCCAGACCCGCGCCGAGGCGAGCAGCCGCTCCTGCTCGATCGCCGGGAGGGCCTCGAGCGGGCGGAGCAGCGAGCGCGCGAGCACCTCGCCGCCGCGCTCGCGCAGCGCCCCCACCAGACCGCGCCCCGCGAGCTCGTCGTAGGCGCGGAGGGTGCCGGTGTCGGCATCGCGCGCAGCGTGCGCCGCCCGCCGCAGATCCTCGGCGAGGTCGTCGCCCGCCTCGTGACGGGCGATGCCGACGCTCAGGCCCCGCCGCTCGGCGAGGGCTGCGAGGGCGGATGCCGCCCCGTCGGCCGCGAGCACGATGACGTCGCCGCCGCGCTCGGCCGAGAACATGCGGGTCGGGTCGCTCGAGACGAGGTCGAGCTCGTCGAGCAGTCCCGGCAGCGCCCCGGCCCCGCGCACGACCCCGACGAGGTACGGCTCCGCGGGCAGCCCCCCGAACGCCGACTCGGCCACCCGCCGCGCCGTGTCGCCGTGTCCGTCGACCAGCAAGTCGATGACGCCCGCGCGAACGCCGCGCAGGGCCGACTGCAGTCCGCGCTGCTGCTCCAGCGCGATGCTGGCGAGCGCCACGACGGAGGCCACGAGATCCCGGCCCGCGGGGTCGAGAGGCTCGGGCCCGCCCACCGCGAGCACGCCGCGCAGCCGCCCGCTCTGCCCGATCGTCTGCACCAGCGCGTGTCCGGCCGACGGAACGACGAGGCTCGCCGCGGTGCGTCGCTCGAGCAGGCGCCGCACGTCGCGGCCGACCTCCGCCTCGACCTCGGCCGGCGCGGCCCGCAGACCCGGCGACGACAGGCGCCCACCGACCGCGTCGTACAGCTCGACCCACGCGTCGAGCAGGCGCGAGAGGGTGGCGAGGATCTCGCGCAGCCCGTCGTCACGCACCGCGGCACGGGCCACCGCGCGCTGGGCGTCGAGCAGCCACGACAGGCGCGCGGCACCCTCGGCGGCGATGATGTCGGCGACGAAGCGGATGATCCGGATGAACGGCGCGCGATCCGCGATCTCGACGATCGGCAGGTCGGCGGCCAGCCCCGCGCGCACCACGGCCGCGGGCACGCGGTCGTGGATGATGTCGGTCGCGAAACCCAGGCCCGCGACCCCGAGCGCGCGCAAGCGGCGGCAGTAGGCCAGTGCCTCATCGGCATCCGGATCGGAGGAGAACTGCGCACCGTTGGTCAACAGCAGGTTGCCCGCCTCGAGGTACGGCGTGGGGTCGAGCAGGTCGGAGCTGTGCACCCACGACAGCGGGCGGTCGAGCGCCTCGTCGTCGGGCCGCGTCAGCACGCGCAGAGGGAACGACTGGTCGTCGAGGAGGGTGCGGAGGGTCGCGGGCATGGCGGGCCAAACTGTCGATCGTCCGTCGAGATTACCGACAGATCGGCGCTCCCCGGCGCGGCGCGGCGCGCCCACACTGGTGGCATGTCGACTCCTCTCACCACGACCCGCAACGCCGAGATCAGCGAGCGCGACCGCACGAGCGTCTTCCACTCGTGGTCGGCCCAGCGCACCCTCGCCCCGCTCCCCCTCGCGGGCGGCTCGGGCGTCGAGGTGTGGGACGCCGACGGCCGCCGGTACCTCGACTTCTCGAGCCAGCTCGTCAACGTCAACATCGGCCACCAGCATCCGCGGGTCGTCGCCGCGATCCAGGAGCAGGCGGCGCAGCTGACCACCGTCGCCCCCGCGCACGCCAACGAGACGCGCGCGCACGCGGCCGAACTGATCCTCGAGCGGGCCCCCGAGGGGTTCTCCAAGGTCTTCTTCACCAATGGCGGTGCGGATGCCAACGAGAACGCCATCCGCATGGCCCGTCTGACCACGGGCCGCGACAAGATCGTGTCGCACTACCGCTCGTACCACGGCAACACCGGGTCGGCGATCGTGGCGACCGGCGACTGGCGCCGCATGCCGAACGAGTACTCGCGCGGCCACGTGCACGTGTTCGGCCCCTACCTCTACCGGTCGGAGTTCTGGGCCGAGACCCCCGAGCAGGAGTGCGAGCGCGCTCTGCGCCACCTCGAGCGCACCGTGCAGTCCGAGGGCCCCGACACGATCGCGGCGTTCCTGTTCGAGACGATCCCCGGCACCGCCGGTGTGCTCGTGCCGCCGCCCGGATTCCTCGAGGGCGTCCGCGCGATCGCCGACCGCTACGGCATCCTGCTCATCCTCGACGAGGTCATGGCCGGCTTCGCCCGCACGGGTGAGTGGTTCGCGTTCGACGCGTTCGACGTGCGGCCCGACCTCATCACCTTCGCCAAGGGCGTGAACTCCGGGTACGTCCCCGTGGGGGGAGTGGCAATCTCGGATGCCGTGGCCTCGACGTTCGACGACCGCGTGTTCCCCGGTGGCCTGACGTACTCGGGTCACCCGCTCGCTGCGGCATCCATCGTCGCCGCCCAGCAGGCGATGGCCGACGAGGGCGTGATCGAGAACGCCCGCCGCATCGGCGAGGAGGTCATCGGCCCGCGCCTGCACCAGCTCGCCGAGGACTCACCGCTGGTGGGCGAGGTGCGCGGCCGCGGCGTGTTCTGGGCCGTCGAGCTCGTCGCCGACCAGGCCACGCGCGAGCCGCTGCCCGCCGCGCGCATCGGGGCGATCAAGGCCGCGATGCTCGAGAAGGGCGTGCTCGGCTTCACCGCCGACAACCGCGTGCACGTCGTGCCGCCCGCCGTGATCGGCGACGCCGACGCCCACCACGGCCTCGACGTGCTGGTCGAGGTGCTGCAGGCCGAGGCCGCGCGCGCCTGAGACCCCCTCGCCGCGCAGGTCGCGCCGATCACGATTGGCCCGCGTGGGCCGCGCAGGCCGTGCGCCCCGCGCAGGCCGCGCAGGCCGCGCAGGCCGCGCATTCCGCGCCGGGCCCGCGCACCCCGCGCACCCACGCTGAGTGTCCAAAACACCCGGACGGATTCGAAAATCGTCCCGGGTGTTTTGGACACTCAAGGGGAAACGGGGGCGCCGCGCCGACTCAGACACCGCCCCGTCGCAGGTCGAGCGTCCACGAAGGGGCGCTCAGCGCCACGGGTCAGGCGGCAGCCCCCGACCGCTCCTCGCTGTAGTCGTAGAAGCCGCGACCCGACTTCACGCCCAGGTTCCCGGCATCCACGTAGCTCTTCAGCAGCTCGCGCGGACCCTCGGGCAGGTGCGGGTTCTCGTCGGCGTAGTGCTGCTCGATGTCGAGCACGACGTCGAGGCCGACCTGATCCATCATCTGGAACGGGCCCGCCGGGGCGCCGGAGTTGACCCGCCACATGGCGTCGACGTCTTCGGGGGTCGAGACGCCGTCGGCGACGACCGCGAGGGCCTCGCGCTTGATGGCCGCCCAGATGCGGTTGAAGATGAAGCCGGTCGACTCCTGGCGGGCAACGAACGGGAAGACCCCGAAGTGCGGCAGCTGCTCCTGCAGGAAGGCGATGACCTGCGGGTCGGTCCGGCCGTCGCTCATGAGGTCGACCGCGTTCTGCTGCGGCGGCATGTAGAAGTGCATGTTGAGCACGCGCTCGGGTGCCGAGACCCGGTCGATCATCAGACGTGACGCGAACGACGACGAGTTGCTGGCGAGGATGGCGTCCGCTGGCGCGAGGCGGTCGAGGTCGCCGAACACCGAGGTCTTCAGCTCGATGCGCTCGGGCACGGCCTCGACGACGAGCCAGGCGTCGGAGACGGCGGATGCCAACTCATCGGCGCCCTGCACGGTGCCGGCGACGGCACCCTCGCGGGCGGCCACCACCGAGGGCAGCGTCTCTTCGACGTAGGCGACGGCGGCGGAGCGCACGGCATCCGCGAGATCGAAGATGCGCACGTCGGCCCCTCCGCTGGCGAACATCAGCGCGATGCGTCGACCGAGCGTGCCACCCCCGATCACGGTGACGGGTCGGGTGTCGATGTTCTGGGGCAGCTGGACGCTCATGTCGTTTCCTCTCGTGGAGCAGAGGGTCGCCTTGCGGATGCGAACCTCTCGATACACACTGTACTCAATACACTTCGTACTGAACAGGTGATGACCGATGAACCCCCTCGAGATCCTCCGCCGCGGCACCACGCCGCTGACCGCCCCCGTCTACCCCCTGCGGGTCACGCGCTTCGTCGACCGCGAGTACTTCAACGTCGTCTATCGAACGGATGCCGACGCGTTGCGCGCCGTGGTTCCCGAGCCCCTCGAGATCGGCGAGCCGCTCGTGCGCTTCGAGGTCATGAAGATGGGCGAGGTCGACGGCTACGGCCCCTACGTCGAGTCGGGTCAGGCGATCCCCGTCACCTTCGACGGAGAGCGCGGCGAATACCTGCACGCGATGTACCTCGACAACTTCGCCGCCACCGTGTCGGGGCGCGAGCTCAGCGCCTACCCGAAGGTGACCGGCACCCCCGACCTGCGCGTCGACCAGGGCGCCCTGGTCGGCACCCTCGCCCGCGGCAGCGAGCGCGTGGCCACGGCCACCATGGGCTACAAGTGGGAGCCGCTCGACCTCGACGAGGCGAAGGCGCAGATCACCGTGCCGACCTTCATGGTCAAGCTCGTGCCCGACGTGTTCACGCAGGGCATGCGCGCGGCCCACCTCGTACGCACCGAGATCACCGACATCGTCGTGAAGGAGGCGTGGACCGGGCCCGCCCGCCTGCAGCTGTTCGAGCACGCGCTCGCGCCGATGGCCGACCTCCCCGTGCGCGAGATCGTCAGCGCCTCGCACATCGTCACCGACCTGACGCTCGCCCCCGTCCGCCCGGTGTTCGACTACCTCGACGAGGTGAACCGCGCCGCCGCTGCGTAACGTGGAGCCCGTGACGACCACCCCCGCTGAGGCGCCCAAGCCCGTGCGACGCCGCAGCAGTACGCGCACGGCGCTGATCGCGGCCGCCGAGGCGATCTTCGACGAGACCGGCAGCACGTCGGTGAGCGTCGAGGCCATCACGCGGCGCGCGGGATACACGCGCGGGGCGTTCTACTCGAACTTCCGCTCGGTCGATGAGGTGTTCTTCGCGGTCTACGAGCAGCAGGCCGAGCTGGTCTTCGAGTTGCTCAGCGACATGCTCGGCGACGCCCGCAGCAGCGACGAGCCGACCCTCGACGACATCGTGCGCGGCGTCGTCGAGGGGCTCCCGCCCGAGGAGAAGTGGTACGCGATCCGCTCGGTGCTCATCACGCGGGCTCGTCACGACGAGGAGGTCCGGATGCTGCTCACCGCGCACACCGACCACTTCCACGACACGCTGCAGCCGCTGCTGGTCGAGTGCCTCGCACGCATCGGCCTGCACCCCGTGATCGACCCCGCGCTCTTCACGCGCGCGGTCGTCGCGGCCCACGTCGGGGCGGTGAGCCAGAGCGTGCTGCACGCCGACACCCAGCGGGTGCGCGTCGCCGCGGTCGAGGGCTGCATCCTCGGGCTGACGCGCGCGGGCTGAGGGCCGGGCCCTCGCGGCCCGTCTCTGCGCGCGGGGCCGAGGTCCCGGCATCCGCCCCCTTCTTGTCGAGTGTCCAGAACACGCCGCGTCCCCGCGGAGGGAGCGGCGTGTCCTGGACGCTCAACGGGTGAGCGGCGGGTGCGTCACTCGCAGGCGACTCCGTCTCCGTCGCGGTCGAGCTTGCGGCTGTAGCCGGGCTGCCCCGCGTAGATCGGGTCGGCGCCGGCCGCGCGTACGGCCGTGCAGTTCTCGTAGTACACGTTCTCGACCGGAGCCGGCGCCGGCGCCTGCTCGACCGGCGCCGGAGCGGGTGCGGGCTCGGCGGGAGCGGGCTGCGCGGGAGCGGGAGCCGGTGCGGGCTCCACGGCGACCGGCTCGACGACCGGGGCGGGCTCGGGTGCCGCGACCGGTGCGGGAGCCGCGAAGGCCGAGGTGGGCACGACCTGGTCGGGGCAGCCCTCGAGCACGCGCTTCATGGCGTCGCGCTCGGCCTCGGTCACCCACAGGCCGTAGGTCGCCTTCACCGCGATCTGCGCCGCGATGTACGTGCAGCGGTACGACTTCTGCGCCGGGAGCCAGGTCGCGGCATCGCCGTCGCCCTTCTGCGCGTTGGCGGATCCGTCGACCGCGAGCAGGTTGAGCGGGTCGTTCGCGAAGCTCGCGCGCTGGTCGGCGGTGAGCTGCTGCGCCCCCTTCTGCCAGGCGTCCGACAGCGCCACGACGTGGTCGATCTGCACGAGCTCGGAGGTTCCCTGACCCCGCACGAACGCGATGCTCGTGCCCGTATAGGGGTCGGCGAGGGTGCCGCCGGTCACGCGGCAGGCGCCCGAGCGCACGGCGTCGGTGAGGTCGCGGCCCAGGATGTCGTTGCGGGTGTCGCATCCGTTGCGGTCGACGTCGAGCCACCGCTGGCCGAACTGGTCGCGGTCGTAGCCGGTCTTGGGCGCGCGGCCCTTCACGGCGAGCGTGTCGAGCACCGCGAGCGCGGCCTTGTCGGTGGTGGCCGAGGCGTCGGCGACGGTTCCCGCCTGCCCCGCGAACGCGGCGAGCGCGGCCTGGTCGTCGGCGAAGGGGGTGGCGGATGCCGTGGGCGTGGCCGACGGCGACGGCTCCTGCGACGCCGTGGCGACGGGCTCCGCCTGGGCGACCGGGGTCGCGACCTTCGGCGAGGTGGCCGTGGTGATGCCGCCCGCGACGGCGAACGCGACGACGGCGGCGACGGTCCAGATCGCGGCGCTCGAGCGCGAACGGAAGCGCAGCCAGGTCGGGGTGTTGCGCGCGAGCGCGACGATGCCGGTGATGAGCACCACGAGGGCGACCAGCCCGACGAAGGGGGCGAGCAGCCAGAGGGCGACGAGCAGCACGAGGCCGGCGACGATCCAGCCCCACGTGGGGACGCGCGAGATCCAGCCGCGCGCTTCGCGTCGGGTCGCCGGCGGGGGCGTCGTGGTCACGGTGGGAGCCGGCGGCAGCGGCGTGAAGTCGTTCGTCCACTGGCGGCCGTCCCACCAGCGCAGGCGACCGGGGGTCTCGGTGTCGGGGTACCAGCCCGGGGTCGCGTCGGTCATGCGGCCACCGCCGCGTTCGCGTGGATCATTGCGTTTCGGAATCGCACGGATTCCCCTTCCCCCCGTTAAGACAACCTCGCGAGTCTATTCAGGGGAATGCAGGTCGACCGACCGCGCCGAATGCGCCTGGACGGATTACGAATGCAGCATGCGTGGGCGGGAAATGTCGAGACGAAATCGATACCGGGCGCGCGCGGGATGCGGGATGCGACTCAGCGGGCTCGGCGACGCGTGCGCCAGGCCTTCCACGCTCCGGTCGACCAGAGCGCCCAGACGACCAGCAGGGGCTGAAAGAGCAGGCGGATGCCTCGGGCGAGGTCGGTGTCGAGGCCGAAGGCGTCGGTGCCCCGGACGAACTGCTCGATGTTGCCGGGGAAGATCGCGACGAAGAAGGCCGCGACGATCCAGCCGACGGCGACGCGCCAGCGGCCGAGGAAGAGGAGGGCGAGTCCCAGCGCGATCTCGACGACGCCGGATGCCACGACCGTGACATCCACCGGAAGCGGAAGCCATGACGGCACCTGAGCGACGAAGTCGTCACGGGCGAACGTCAAGTGCGCGGTGCCGGTGAAGACGAGTGCGGCACCGAGCAGCCAGCGGGCGAAGGTGCGGGGGAAGCTCATCCTCCGAGGGTAGGCGGGCTGTGCGGGACCGCGGAGCGCGGGGGCGCGCGGCCGCCGGCGCCACCCCCGCTCGCGCGGCCGTCAGCGCCGCAGGATGCGGTGCGCCAGCGCGTTTCCGATCAGTTGGCCGACCTGCACGATGACGACGATGATCGCGACCGTCACCCACGTCGCCTGCTGGTTGAACTGCTGGTAGCCGTAGATGATCGCGAAGTTGCCGAGCCCGCCGCCGCCGATGTATCCGGCCATCGCCGACATGTCGACGACCGCGATGAACATGAACGTATAGCCGAGGATCAGCGGGGCGAGCGCTTCGGGGATGACGACGCCGAACAGCACGCCGATGCGGCGCGCGCCCACGGCCCGAGCCGCTTCGACGGTTCCGGGGTCGACGGCCACGAGGTTCTGTTCGACGACGCGGGCGATCACGACCGTGGCCATGATCGTGATGGGCACGATCGCGGCATCCGTCCCCAGGGTCGATCCCGTCACGGCACGGGTGACCGGGGCGACCGCGGTGAGGAAGATGATGAACGGGATCGGCCGGATGAGGTTGATCACCAGGTTCGCGACGAAGAACACGACGCGGTTGGCGAAGAGGTTGCCCGGCCGCGTGGCGTACAGCAGCGCCCCGATCGCGAGGCCCGCGACGCCGGAGATGGCCAGCGAGACGGCGACCATGTAGACGGTCTCGCCGATCGACTGCAGCAGCACCGGGGTGAGGGTGTCCCACTTGTTCACGCGGTCACCTCCCGAACGGGCACGGTGACGTCGGTGTGCGCGCGCAGCTCCGCCACGACGGCCGGGAGGTCGTCGATGTGCACGCGGTAGGTGAGGGTGCCGAGCTGCCGGCCCAGCACGTCGGTCACCCCGCCGTAGACGACGGAATGGCGCACGCCGTGGCGGTGGAACACGGCCGAGACGTCTTCGCTGGAGAACTCGTTGATCTCGACGCTCACCAGGTCGCCGCCGCCCGCGGCGAGCGCGGTCAGCGCCTCGCCCGAGGGGACGCCCTGGGTGACGGCCGCCACGAAACGCTTCGTGAGCTCGGCGCGCGGGTGTGCGAACACGCGGTAGGTGTCGCCGCTGTCGACGACGCGGCCGCCGTCCATCACGACGACCTGGTCGCACAGCTCGTGCACGATCGAGATCTGGTGCGTGATGACGACGATCGTGATGCCCAGGCGCCGGTTAATCTCGCGCAGCAGGTCGAGCACCTCGGCCGTGGTCTGCGGGTCGAGGGCACTGGTCGCCTCGTCGGCGAGCAGGATGCGCGGGTCGGTCGCGATCGCCCGCGCGATGCCCACGCGCTGCTTCTGCCCGCCCGACAGGCGCCGCGGGTACTGCTTCGCCTTGTCGCCGATCCCCACGAAGTCGAGCAGCTCGGCCACGCGCTTGTCGCGGTCGGCCTTCTTCCACCCCGCCACCTTCAGCGGGTACGCGACGTTGGCCGCGACCGTGCGCGAGGTGAAGAGGTTGAACTGCTGGAAGATCATGCCCACGCGGCGCCGCAGGTCGCGCAGCGTCGACTCGCTGGCATCCCCCACATCCACGCCCAGCACCTCGACGGTGCCCGACGTCGGCTGCTCGAGCCCGTTGAGGAGCCGCACGAGCGTCGATTTGCCCGCCCCGGAGTACCCGATGATCCCGACGATCGACCCCTCCTCCACCGTCAGCGACACGTCGTCGACGGCGGTGGTGGAGGTGCGGCGATCGGTGCGGAAGCTCTTGGTGACCCCCCGCAGCTCGATGACCGCGGTCATCCGTTCTGCGCCTTGACGGCATCCTCGAGGCTCGTGAGCTCCTCGGTCAGCTGCGCGCCGGTCCACTCGGTCTTGAACTGCAGGTTGCCCTGGTTGAGCTCGGTCACCGCCGCCTCGACCTCGGGCGAGTGGTACGCCTCGACGAGCTTCGCCCAGCGAGGGTCGTCCTTCTTGTCGTCGCGCGTGACGAAGGCGTTGATGTACGGGGCGAGCTGCGGGTTGTCGAGGTCTTCCTTGAAGATGATGAGCTCGTCGCCGAGCCCGCCCTTCTGCGCCTGCGTGTTGTTGACGATCGCGGCCTGGGCGCTGCCGTCCTTGAGCGCGGTCACCGTCTGGTTCGTGTCGACGGGCAGCAGCTTCACCTTGGTCGACTCGATGTCGGCCGGCGTCGAGAGGGCGTTGCCGCCGTCCTTGAGGGTGAGCAGCCCCGCGGTCTGCAGGTTGAGCAGGCCGCGCGCGAGGTTGGTGGCGTTGTTGGGGATCGCCACGGTCGCACCCTCGGGCAGGTCTTTCACGTCGCGGTACTGCTCCGAGTACAGCGCCAGCGGGTACACCGCGGTCGCCCCGACCGGCACGAGCGAGCCGTTGTTCTCGACGTTGAACTGCGACAGGTAGATGAGGTGCTGGAAGAGGTTCACGTCGAGCTCGCCGTCTTGCACGCCCTGGTTGAGCTGCACGCCGTCGTTGATGGTGCGCACCTCGAGGTCGATGCCCTCGTCGGCGAGCTTCTGCTTCAGCACGGTCCAGTGCGCCTCAGTACCGTCATCGGCTCCGAGCACGATGCGGGAGGAGTCGTCCCCGGATGCCGCTCCCCCGGCGCAACCGGTCAGGGTCAGCATGAGGGCGGCGGCGGAAGCACTGAGGATCGTGGCCAGGCGTGCGGTGCGGCGTGAAGTCATGAGACCACGTCAGCACGCGGCATCCGGGATCGGAATTCGACGCGTTACGGCCGGTAACGGGCTGTCACGCGGGGTAATCGATTGGGCGGATGCCGCCGAGTGGGCGATGATCGCCGGCTTCACCGACCCGCGGGCTCACAGCGAAGGCGTAGCCTGGACAGCGATGTCACGGGATGAAAACGCGCGTAAGAGATTGTCCCGGAACAGCCCCCAGGGTCTGGTCGTCGCGATCCTGGCCCTCGCCGGCCTGTGTTCGTCGTTCATGTTCACCCTCGTGGTGCCGATTCAATCGCAGCTGCCGCAGCTCTTGAACGCCTCGCGCGACGACACCGCCTGGGTCGTGACCTCGACGCTGCTGGCAGCGGCCGTCATCACCCCCATCGCGGGCCGCCTCGGCGACATGTACGGCAAGCGCCGCATCGTGCTGGTGCTGCTGGTCGTGATGATGCTCGGCTCGGTGGTCGCCGCGCTCTCGACCGGGATCATCGGCATGATCATCGGGCGTGCGCTGCAGGGCGCCGTGGTCGGCGTGGTGCCGCTGGGCATCTCGATCATGCGCGACGTGCTGCACGAGAACCGCGTCGACAGCGCGATCGCCCTCATGAGCGCGACGCTCGGTGTCGGCGGCGCCCTGGGGCTGCCGATCAGCGCGCTCG
This sequence comes from Microbacterium sp. che218, assembly GCF_040436305.1. Lineage (NCBI taxonomy): Bacteria > Bacillati > Actinomycetota > Actinomycetes > Micrococcales > Microbacteriaceae > Microbacterium > Microbacterium sp. che218. The sequence goes on along the minus strand of NZ_AP031501.1, from coordinate 2,303,920 downwards.
TGGCCGAGAACACCGACTGGCACTGGCTGTTCTGGATCGCCGGCGCCCTCGGCGCGATCGTCTTCGTGCTGATCCTCTGGATCGTCCCCGTCAGCGTGCTGCGCACCGCCGGACGCTTCGACTACCTCGGTGCCTTCGGCCTCGCGATCGGTCTGATCGGCGTGCTCCTGGCCGTCTCGCGCGGCAACTCGTGGGGCTGGACGTCGCCGCTGACGCTCGGCCTCGCCATCGGCGGCATCCTCGTCCTGCTCGTGTGGGGCTGGTACGAGCTGCGCGTCGACAATCCGCTGCTCGACCTCCGCGTCGCCGCGCGCCGCCCGGTGCTGCTCACCAACCTGGCATCCGTCGCCATGGGCTTCGCCCTCTTCACCTCGAACGTCGCGTATCCGCAGATGCTCGAGCTGCCGGTCGCCACCGGCGTCGGCCTCGGCCTGTCGCTGCTGGCCGCGAGCCTCGTGGTCATGCCCTCGGGCCTGGTGATGATGGTGCTCTCGCCCATCTCGGGCACCCTCGCCCGCACGATCGGGCCGCGCGTGCTGCTGATCGCCGGCTCGATCTCGCTGATCCTCGCCTACGGCTTCAGCCTGGTCTTCTCGACCGAGGTCTGGCACTTCGTCGTCGCGAACATCCTCATCGGCTTCGGCATCGGGTTCGGGTACGCCGCCATGCCCATGCTCATCATGCGCGCCGTTCCGCCGAGCGAGACGGGCGCCTCGAACGGCCTCAACGCCCTCGCCCGTTCGCTGGGCACGAGCACCGCCGCCGCGATCGTCGGCGTCGTGCTCGCGACGCTATCGACCGGTTCGGGTGAGACGCGCGTGCCGACCTCGCAGGCGTTCCAGGTGTCGTTCCTCATGGGTATCGGGGCTGCGGCCATCGCGCTGGTGCTGGCCCTGCTGATCCCCACGCGGTCGACGCCGGTCGAAAAGCACCCGTCGCTGCCCTGAGTCACGCCCCCTCTTGCCGAGGAATGCCGGCGGGACGATGATGATCCCGTCGAGCAAAGGAGCTGACGTGGCGGGCAAATTCGAGCTCTACAAATCCCCCAACGGCCAATTCCGCTTTCGCCTGAAAGCAGCGAACGGTGAGATCATCGCGAGTTCCGAGGCCTATACGACCAAAGCGGCCGCGGCGAACGGCATTGAGTCGGTGAAGAAGAATGCGGATTCGGCGATCGTCGATCTGACCTGAGGCCCACGCCTCAGGCGAGCAACCGCGCCAGGGTGCCGGACGCCCCGGATCGTCGGGGGCGGTCGCGACCACCGCGCACGCGGGCGCCATGGTCAGCGACCGGACAGTGCCCGTTTGTGAGCGGATCGGAGCCTGGTCCGAGTGTTGAGTCGGTGGCGGACGCCGATGCGGCTTCGACGTAGCCGGCTTCGCAGCAGGACACATGGTGCGTCAGCGTCGAGACATCGAGCTCCCCCGAGTTCGTCGACGGTGCCATGATCAGGCCATGGGAACACCACAGGCAGCGCCGGCTGTCCGCCGGTGGGCGCCGCCGCCGTGGGGTGGGAACGGGTGGACTCTCGCCGTGGCTCAGCTTGCGGCCGCGGGCATCCTGATCCCGTTCGTCGCAGCGGCTTCGCTTTGGTCGATGTGGACGGAGTACGACGGCTTGCTCACGATCATCGGGATGGTCGTCTTGCCGGTCGTCGTGTCGATGGCCTCGGTGGCAGCGGGTCTGATCGTCGGCCTCCCGATCCGCCTCATTCCTCCGGTCCGGCGATGGTGGCTGTCGCATGGCGGAGCGACGCTCGGTGTTGCGTGCTCGGGCCTGGCGGTCGTCGTTCTCGGAACGATCCTCGTGCGTACGACCGCTGATGCAGGCGCATCGGAGCAGAGCGCGTGGCTCGTTCTCCTGGTCGGCTGGGCGGTCTTCTGCCTCGGCACGCTCCACCTCGTCTGGCCGAAGCGATGGGACGGCGCTTCCGCACGACGGAAAATCCGTGCGCCGGCGAGTGACCGCCGGTCTCAGTCGAGCAGCAGCGCCGGCTCCTCGAGCACGGATGCCACATCCGCGATGAACCGCGAGATCCCGTCGCCGTCGACCACGCGGTGATCGAACGAGCCCGACACCGTGGTCACCCAGCGGGGGCGCACCTCGCCGTCGACGACCCACGGCTTCTGGCGGATCGCGCCGAGCGCGATGATGCCGGCCTCACCGGGGTTGATGATCGGGGTGCCGGCATCCACTCCGAACACACCGATGTTGGTGATCGTGAAGGTGCCGCCGGTCTGGTCGGCGGGGCTGGTCTTGCCCTCGCGCGCGGTGAGCGTGAGGTTCTCGAGCGCCTTGGCGAGTTCGCGTGTGTTCATCGACTGCGCGTCCTTGATGTTCGGCACGAGCAGGCCGCGGGGGGTCGCTGCGGCGATACCGAGGTTGACGTAGTGGCGCACCGAGATCTGCGCGCCGTCTTCGGTGTCGACCCACGCGGCGTTGATCATCGGCGTGCGCCGCAGGGCCCAGATCACGGCGCGCGCCATGATCAGCAGCGGCGAGATCTTCACGTCGGCGAAGTCGGGCGAGGCCTTGAGGCGCTTGACGAGCTCCATCGTGCGCGAGGCGTCGACGTCGACCCACACCGACACGTGCGGCGCCGAGTACGCGCTCGAGGTCATCGCGTTGGCGGTCGCCTTGCGCACGCCGCGGACGGGGATCGACTCCTCGCGGGCGTCGGCGGCCGGGGCGGGGGCGGATGCCGCGGGGGCGGGCGCTGCGGGAGCGGCCACCGCGATCGTCTCCTCGCGCACGGCGCCCCACTCGGGCGTCTCGATGTTGCGGAAGACGCTGGCCTGCTCGGCGTGCTTCACGACGTCGTCGCGGGTCACCTCACCGGCGGGTCCGCTGGGCGTGACGGCCGACAGGTCGACGCCGAGGTCGCGGGCGAGCTTGCGGATCGGGGGTTTGGCGACGACACCGACGGACGCCTTCACGGGGCGCTCGGCGGACGGTCCCTGAGCCTGTCGAAGGGTGCGGCGCCGCGACGACACCGCTCCGCCTGTGCCGTACCCGACGAGCACGGCCCCGCCGGGGTCGCTGGGCTCGGGAACGCTCACCGGTTCTGCGGGGGCCGGGGTGCCGGCATCCGCCGATCCGATCGTGATGATCGGGGCGCCGACCTCGACGGTGGCGCCCTCGGATGCCAGGAGCTCGCCGACCGTGCCCGAGTAGGGCGACGGCAGCTCGACGAGCGACTTGGCCGTCTCGATCTCGACGATCACGTCGTTGACGGCGACGGAGTCACCGGGCGCCACGCGCCACTGCACGATCTCGGCCTCGGTGAGGCCTTCTCCGACGTCGGGGAGAACGAAGGTCTGCTCGGTCACGGTGGTGTCCTTTGCTCGCGAGACTTCATCTCGCTGACGAAACGGTGACAGGCTGTCGCGGATTCGTCAGCGAGTTGCAGTCTCGCGGTTCATGGCGGGGAGAGGAAGAGCGGGTCAGTACGCCAGAGACCGGTCGACGGCCTCGAGGATGCGGTCGGCGTCGGGCAGATAGGTGCCCTCGAGCTTCGCGGGCGGGAAGGGCACGTCGAAGCCCGAGACCCGCAGCACGGGCGCCTCGAGCGCGAAGAAGGCCTTCTCCATGACGGTCGCGGCGATCTCGGAGCCGAGCGAGGTGAAGCCCGGCGCCTCCTGCGCGTAGACCATGCGGCCGGTGCGGCGCACCGAGTCGAGCAGGGGGCCGTAGTCGACGGGCGAGAGCGATCGCAGGTCGATAACCTCGCAGCTCGTCCCCTCGCTCTCGGCGAGCGCTGCGGCCTGCAGCAGGGTCGTGACCATCGCGCCGTGACCGACGAGCGTGACGTCGGTGCCGCGGCGCACGACGCGGCTCGCGTGCAGCGGCAGCGCGGGGGCCTCGAGGTCGACCTCGCCCTTCTGCCAGTACTTGGCCTTGGGCTCGAGGAAGACGATGGGGTCGGGCGAGGCGATCGCCTGCTGCATCATCCAGTAGGCGTCGTTCGCGTTCGAGGGGCTCACCACGCGCAGACCCGGGGTGTGCGTGAAGTACGCCTCGGGGCTCTCTTGGTGGTGCTCGACCGCGCCGATGTGTCCGCCGTAGGGGATGCGGATGACGACGGGCATGCGCACCCCACCCTCGTGGCGGTTCGTGATCTTCGCCAGCTGCGAGGTGATCTGGTCGAAGGCGGGGAAGACGAAGCCGTCGAACTGGATCTCGAGCACCGGCTTGAAGCCGCCCATCGCGAGACCGATCGCCGTGCCGACGATTCCCGACTCCGCGAGCGGCGAGTCGATGACCCGGCGCGGACCGAAGTCCTTCTGCAGGCCCTCGGTCACGCGGAAGACGCCGCCGAGCGGACCGATGTCCTCACCCATGAGCAGCACGCGGTCGTCGGTCTCGAGCGCACGACGGAGTCCGGCGTTCAACGCGCGGCTGATCGGCATGTTGTCGGTCACTGCGCGCCCCCTTCCATCGAGGCCTCGTAGTCGTCGAGCCAGCGCTGCTCCTCGGCGATCAGCGCGTGGGCTTCGGAGTACACGCTCTCGAACATGTGCACGCGCGGGATGCCGCCGAGCTCGTTCGTGCGCACGCGCACGTCGTCGGCGAGGGCCGCGCCCTCGGCATCCGCGTCGTCGAAGAACTGCTGCGGGGCGCCGCGGCCTTCGAGGTAGGCGCGCATGCGGGCGATCGGGTCGCGCTGCGCCCACGCCTTCTCTTCGTCGGAGGTGCGGTACTTGGTGGGGTCGTCGCTCGTGGTGTGCGCGCCCATGCGGTAGGTCATCGCCTCGATCGCGCGGGGACCGCCGCCGGCGCGCGCCTCGTCGAGGGCGAGCTTCGACACGGCGTAGCTCGCGAGCACGTCGTTGCCGTCGACCTGCAGGCTCGGGATGCCGTAGCCCTCACCGCGCTTGTACAGCGGCGAGCGCGACTGCGTCGCGACCGGCACCGAGATGGCCCACTGGTTGTTCTGCAGGAAGAACACCTCGGGGGTCTGGAAGCTCGCGGCGAAGACCATGGCCTCGTGCACGTCGCCCTGGCTCGAGGCGCCGTCGCCGTAGTAGACGATCACGGCCTCGTCGCGCTCGGGGTCTCCGGTGCCGCTCTTGCCGTCGAACACCAGGCCCATCGCCAGGCCCGTGGCGTGCAGCGTCTGCGCACCGAGCACGAGCGTGTAGATGTGCGTGTTGCCGTTCTTGGGGTCTGTCGGGTCCCACCCGCCGTGGGTGAGTCCGCGCATGAGGCGGATGATGTCGAGCGGGTCGACGCCGCGGATGCGGGTGACCACGTGCTCGCGGTACGAGGGGAAGACGTGATCCTGCGCGCGGGCCGCACGAGCGGAGCCGACCTGCGCGGCCTCTTGCCCGAAGGACGGCGGCCACAGGGCGAGCTGCCCCTGGCGCTGCAGGTTGGTGGCCTGCACGTCGAACGCGCGGATCGAGACCATGTCGCGGTAGAAGGTCTCGAGTTCGGCGTCGGTCAGGGCGTCGATGAGCGGCAGGTAGCGCTCGGCGGCGGGCGTGGGCGCCAGCGTGCCGTCGGCTGCCAGAACGCGCACGAGAGCGGGGTCGTCGAGCGGGGTCATGAACCCACGCTAACGCGCGACCTATGCGCGAGACCGCATGAGGTGCACAACGGATGCCGCGATTCGGCGTGGAGGTCGGACAAAGAGAGGCCGTGCTGCGCCGCCGGGGCCTCTGCGGGTCCCGGGCCCTTCGACAAGCTCAGGGACCTTTGAGCGCGAGGTGGCTGAGCATGTCGAAGCCACCGGGGCACAGCGGGTGTCGGGCCCTTCGACAAGCTCAGGGACCTCGGACGGCGAGGTGGCTGAGCCTGTCGAAGCCACCGCGGCCTCCGCGGGTCCCGGGCCCTTCGACAAGCTCAGGGACCTTTGAGCGCGAGGTGGCTGAGCCTGTCGAAGCCACCGGGGCACCGCGGGTCTCGGGCCCTTCGACAAGCTCAGGGACCTCGGACGGCGAGGTGGCTGAGCCTGTCGAAGCCACCGGGGCACCGCGGGTCCCGGACCCTTCGACAAGCTCAGGGACCTCGGACGGCGAGGTGGCTGAGCCTATCGAAGCCACCGCGGCCTCCGCGGGTCTCGGGCCCTTCGACAAGCTCAGGGACCTGTGCGGCGCGGGGCCGTCGCGGCGGCGACCTCGACCACGCGGTCGAGCGACTCTTCTTCGCCGATCGAGATGCGGATGCCGTCTCCCGCGAACGGACGCACGATCAGGCCCGCCTCCTCGAACGCCGCGGCGACCTCGAGCGTGCGCTCGCCCGCCGCGAGCCAGACGAAGTTGCCCTGCGCGTCGGGGACGTCCCAGCCGCTCTCGCGCAGGCGGTCGACCAGTCGGTCGCGGCGCTCGGCGATGACCGAGACGCGGTGCAGAAGCTCGCTCTCGGCGTCGAGGCTGGCCAGCGCCGCCGCCTCACCGGCCGCGGTGACCGACAGCGGAATGGCGGTGCTGCGCGCGGCGTCGAGCACGCGCGTGTGACCGATCGCGTAGCCGACGCGCAGGCCCGCCAGCCCGTAGGCCTTCGAGAAGGTGCGGAGCATCACGATGTTGGGCCGGGCGAGCACCGCGCGCACGCGGCCGCCCTCGACCGAGGTCGCGTCGGTGACGAACTCGGCGTACGCCTCGTCGAGCACGATCAGCACGTCGCGCGGCACCTCGTCGACGAACGCGGCGAACTCGTCGTAGCCGACGGTGGGGCCGGTGGGGTTGTTGGGGCTGCAGACGATCACCAGACGCGTGCGGTCGGTGATCGCGGCGGCCATCGCGGGCAGGTCGTGACGCGCGTCGGCGGTCAGCGGCACCTGCACGCTCGTCGCCCCCGACACCGCGACGAGCGAGGGGTAGGCCTCGAACGAGCGCCAGGCGTAGACGACCTCGTCGCCGGGGCCCGAGGTGGCCAGCAGCAGCTGGGCGAGGATCGACACGCTGCCGGCGGCGACGTGCACCTCGTCGGGCGAGACGCCGTACCGTGCGGCGAGACGCTCGCGCAGGCGCGAGGCCGTGGCATCCGGATACCGGTTGAAGGCCCCCGTGGCCCGCACCGCGTCGAGAACGCCGGGGAGCGGTTCGAAGGGGTTCTCGTTGCTCGAGAGCTTGAACGCGTCGGGGCTCGCCTGGCGGCCCTGCCGGTACGCGGGCAGCGCGGCGATCTCGGGGCGGATGCGGGGCAGAACCGACTCTTCACTCACATCCGCGAGCCTAACCGGGCGGGGGCTGCCGATGTCAGGGGTGCGTGCCACGATGGGGCCATGCGCTTCGTCGTCCGCGTCGCCGTCAACGCCTTCGCCATCTGGATCGTCACGCTGCTGCCCGCTCTGCAGGTGCGGCTCATCCCGTTCGCCCCGGGCGAGTGGCTGCAGGTGCTGCTCACCGTGCTGCTGGTCGGGCTCATCTTCGCGCTGGTCAACACCATCGTCGGCACGGTGGTGAAGATCGTCGCGTTCCCGCTCTACATCCTCACGCTCGGGCTCATCTCGCTCGTCATCAACGGCTTCCTGCTGTGGCTGACGGCGATCATCACCGAGAACTGGGACTGGGGCCTGCGCACCGGGGAGTTCTGGCTCACGGTCGTCGCCGCTCTTCTGATCGGCATCATCAACGCGCTGCTGGGCGGCCTGTTCCGGCCACGGCGCGAAGAGCGCGATCGCCGCTGATGCGCTGGGGGCGCATCCCCGCCATGATGGAGGGATGACTGCGAATCCCGACGCGCCCTTCCGCGTCGTGTTCGTCTGCAGCGGCAACATCTGTCGCTCCCCCATGGCCGAAGTCGTCTTCCGTCGGATCGCGGATGCCACGGGCCTCGGCTCCCACGTGGTCTCGAGCTCCGCGGGCACCGGCGACTGGCACGTGGGCGAGCGCGCCGACCATCGCACGCTCGCCGCCCTCGACCGCCTCGGATACGACGGATCCGCGCATCGCGCGCGGCAGTTCCAGTACTCCGACTTCGAGCGCAACGACCTCGTCGTCGCCCTCGACCGCAGCCACGAGCGCGTCCTGCGCGGCTGGGCCCGCGACGACGACGACGCCGACAAGATCGCTCTGCTGCAGTCGTTCCTCCCCGACGCCGAGACCCTCGACGTGCCCGACCCCTACTACGCCGGGCCGCCGATGTTCGACGAGGTGCTCGGTATGATCGAACGCGCCAGCAGGGCCCTGTTCCGGCAGCTCGAGCCCGCCATCCGTTCCGCGAGCTGACCGCTCGCGCGACCACCGGGAGACCCGTGTCCTCTCTGCCCCCGCAGCCCCTCAGCCCGCTCGACGGCCGCTATTTCGCCACCGTCGCAGAACTCGGCGACTACCTGTCGGAGGCCGGACTCAACCGCGCCCGCGTCGAGGTCGAGGTCGAGTGGCTGCTCGCCCTCACCGACCGGTCGCTCTTCGGCACCTCCCCCGTCTCCGACGCCGACCGTGCGCGCCTGCGCGCCCTCTACGAGGAGTTCGGCGCCGACGAGATCGCGTGGCTGAAAGAGAAAGAGGCGGTCACCCGCCACGACGTCAAGGCCGTCGAGTACCTCGTGCGCGACCGCCTCGACACCCTGGGCCTCACCGCCCTCGCCGAGCTGACCCACTTCGCGTGCACGAGCGAAGACATCAACTCCACCGCCTACGCCCTCACCGTGCAGCGCGCGGTCGAGCGCGTGTGGCTGCCGAAGCTCCGCTCGGTCACCGCCGCCCTCACCGAGCTCGCGCAGCAGCACCGCGACGCCGCGATGCTCTCACGCACGCACGGCCAGCCCGCCACGCCCACCACGATGGGCAAAGAGATCGGCGTGTTCGCGTGGCGCCTCGAGCGCGTCATCCGTCAGCTCGACGCCGGGGAGTACCTCGCGAAGTTCTCGGGTGCCACCGGCACCTGGTCGGCGCACGTCGCCGCCGAGCCCGACGTCGACTGGCCCGAGCTGACGCGGGAGTTCATCGAGTCGCTCGGCCTGGGCTTCAACCCGGTCACCACGCAGATCGAATCGCACGACTGGCAGGTCGAGCTGTACGACCGCGCGCGTCACGCTGGCGGCATCCTGCACAACCTCGCCACCGACATCTGGACCTACATCTCGCTCGGGTACTTCACCCAGATCCCCGTCGCGGGAGCCACCGGTTCGTCGACGATGCCGCACAAGATCAACCCGATCCGCTTCGAGAACGCCGAGGCGAACCTCGAGATCGCCGGCGGATTGTTCGGCACCCTGGCATCCACCCTCGTCACCAGCCGCATGCAGCGCGACCTCACCGACTCCACGACCCAGCGCAACATCGGCGTCGCCTTCGGCCACTCGCTGCTCGCGCTCGACAACCTGCAGCGGGGTCTGACCGAGATCTCGCTCGCCGAAGACGTGCTGCTGGCCGACCTCGACGTGAACTGGGAAGTGCTCGCCGAGGCGATCCAGACCGTCGTGCGCGCCGAGATCGCCGCGGGTCGCTCGCAGATCACCGACCCGTACGCCCTGCTGAAAGACCTCACGCGCGGACGCCGCGTCGGCGGGCCCGAGCTCGCGGAGTTCGTGCGCGGCCTCGACATCGGCGACGCCGCGAAGCAGCGCCTGCTCGCGCTGACTCCCGCCGCCTACGCGGGCCTGGCGTCGCAGGTGGTCGACGCGCTGTAACCCGCCCCGTGCGTGCCGGGCGCCATGCCCGGTTGAGTGTCCACCACACGCCGCACGCTCGCGCCCGGTGCGGCGTGTCCTGGACACTCAACGGGTAACGGCGACCCGGCGCTCGCCTTCGCGTTGAGTGTGGGCGCGACAACCTGTCGAACGCACACCCCGGGCACGCGGATGCCGCGGGAGCCGACGCGGCAGAATAGATGCCGTGCGCGCGATGATCATGGACGCCCTGGCCGAACCGCTCGAGGTGCGGGAGGTCGAGTCCCCCACGGCGCCCGACGGCGGCGTGGTCGTCGAGGTGCACGCGACGGGCCTGTGCAAGAGCGACTGGCACGCCTGGGTCGGGCACGACGACGTCGCCCTGCCCCACGTTCCGGGGCACGAACTGGCCGGACTGATCGTCGAGGTCGGCGCGGGCGTTCAGCGCTGGAGCGTCGGCGACCGTGTGACGGTGCCGTTCGTCATGGGGTGCGGGGCGTGCGAGTGGTGCCTGAGCGGCAACGCGCAGGTGTGCCCCGACCAGCAGCAACCCGGCTTCACGCAGTGGGGCAGCTTCGCCGAGCGCGTGGTGCTGCGCGCGGCCGACACGAACGTCGTGCGGATTCCGGATGACGTGTCGTTCGAGGCCGCCGCGGCCCTCGGCTGCCGCTTCGCCACGGCGTACCGCGCGCTGACCGGACGCGCGCGCGTGCAGGCCGGCGAGTGGATCACCGTGGTCGGCGCGGGCGGGGTGGGCCTCAGCGCTGTGATGATCGGCGTGGCGCTCGGCGCACGCGTCATCGCCGTCGACCGCACGGCCGCCGCCCTCGAGGCAGCGAAACGACTCGGCGCCGAGCACGTGGTGGTGGCCGATGGCGCCGACATCCCCGCCGCCGTGCACGAGATCACCGGCGGCGGAAGCCACGTCTCGGTCGACGCGGTCGGCAGCGCCCAGACCGCGCGCGACGCCGTGCTGAGCCTGCGCCGCCGCGGCCGTCACGTGCAGATCGGCCTCCTGCCCACCGACGACGGAATGACCCGGATGCCGATGGCCCGCGTCATCGCGTGGGAGCTCGACCTGCTCGGCAGCCACGGCATGGCCGCCGCGGACTACCCCGAGATGTTGTCGCTCATCGAGAGCGGCGCCCTGCGCCCGCAGGAGCTCATCGAGCGCGTCGTCGGACTCGGCGAAGCGGCCGACCTGCTGCCCACGATGGACTCGGCGTCGCCCGCGGGCATGACGATGATCGACCCGCGCCGCGCGTAGCGGCGGTCGGGGTCAGGCCTTCGGCGCCTCGGGGGTGCTGTCGGTCGAGGCGGCGGGCTTCGCCGGGGCCTCGGTCGTCGCGGAGGCGCCGGGTGCCGCGGCATCCGGAGCGTCCTTCGGAAGCAGCAGCGGACGATCGACCGTCGCGGTCACCTTCGAGGGGTCGACGGCGAGCAGCAGCAGCGCGAGCGAGACGAGCGTGATGATGAACGTCGCGCCGGCGGCGACGAGGCCGACGACGAGGGCGCGCTGGATCTCGTCGGCGGGACGCGTCTGGAAGAAGCCCATCGACATCAGCGTGACGAAACCCGCGAACAGCGCCGCGATGAAGGCGAGGCCGAGAAGCTGAACGGGCTTCATCAGGTCGCGACGGGTGGTGGGCTTGTCGGCGGGCTTGTCGGTCACGACGCGGCCTCCTCGGGGGATGCGGCCGGAACGGGTTCGGGGCGACGAGGCGAGAAGCCGGCGATCGCGAGGAACACGGCGACGACCGCCGCGTACCCGCCGAAGAGTCCTACGGCGATGGTGATGCCGGTGAGGGTGAACGACCCCGCGCCGGCGATGCTGTAGTCGAGTGCGTACTGCTGGAACGGCAGCAGAAGCGCCGCCCCCAGGACGAGGGTCACGATGCCGATGAGCACGCCGTCGCGCACGCCCGCCGTGCGGCCCGCCTTGCGGTCGCGGACCGCGCCGATGAGTTCGACGAGTCCGGACAGCAGCGCCCAGGCGACGACGACACCGAAGAAGAGGCCCGTCGTGCGCCAGGTGGTGACGCTGGCCACCAGGCCCGCGAGCACCGACACGACCGCGAGAAGGACGGGCGTCACGCGTTGCCCTGCCGGGGAGACGAGCCAGGCGGAGAGCCCGAAGACGAGGCCGGTCGCGAGGGCGAAGCCCGAGAAGACGCTCAGGCCGAGCGCCGCCGAGTGGTCTCCCGAGAACGTGATCATCGTCGCCGCGAGCGCCGCGAAAAGGGCGCGCGCCAACTGAACGTGTCGCGCGTCGAAGGCGCGAGCGGAAGAAGGAGTGGTCACGGAGGGCCCCGAAGAGACGGTGTCGATGCGATCCAGTCTATTCCTCGGCACCTGTGGCGAATATGTGGACGCTCGACGTCGAATCAGTCGACGAGTTCGCGCTCCCGCTGCTCGGCCAGGGTGCGTTCGACCGCCGCGGCGACGCGCTCGTCCTCGGCCTGCTGACGGCGACGGCGACGCTCGCGCAGCAGGCGCGGGCCGAAGACCGCGGCGGCGATGATCAGGGCGAGCACGAGCAGCAGGGGCCAGGGCACCGCCCACCCGGTGGTGGAGACGGTGATCGGATCGAGCGTCGAGATGGAGCCGGCGGCATCCGTGACGATCGGCGTCGCCGTGGTCGAGGCGATCAGCATGCCCATGGCGGCGACCGCCGGAACGCGCACGTCGCGCTCCCACGACTCGCCGGGCAGCAGCACGGGCGCCGCCGACTCGGGGACAGCCTCGGTGCGGGCGATGCCGAAGGGGCCGGTGACGGCGTCGGTCTCGTCAGCACCGAGCGAGACGTTGCCGGTGTTGTGCAGGCGGTAGTGCACCGTCGCATCGCCGGTCAGGAAGGGGATGACGCCGCCGTCCCAGTCGACGCGGAGGTCGTCGACGGCGAGCGCGGGGGCGAGGTCTCCCCCGACGCGGATGCCGGTGCGGATGCCGAGGCGACGATCGACGTTGACGCCTGTCGAGGCGTCGGCGACCGTGAGCGAGGTGACGACCCCGCCGGCGTAGTCGCCGGGGGTCGCGTTCGCGGGCACGTCGACCGAGAAGGGCACGTCGACGCTCTGACCGGCCGGGACCGACACGTGGCGCTGCGGCACGGTGATCCACGCGCCGACGCCGACCGACTGCTCGCCCGCGATGCGCAAATCGAGGGCACCCGTCGTGGTCGTGTACCCGTCGGCCGCGTACACGTCGAGCTCGACGGTCTCGGTGCCGCGGTTGGCGACGACGATGCCGTCGTCGAGGTGGCCACCGGGGTTGAGCGTGTAGCTGTAGTTCGTGCGGTCGGCGCCCAGCGCGTTCGACGAGGTGCGCACGGTCCAGGTCACGTCGTCGGTGGCGGCCAGGGCGGGCGAGGCGCTGAGCGCGGCGCCGCCGATCAGCGCGGCGGCGAGCGCGGTGGCGGCGGTGCGGCGCAACGACTGCGCGAGAAGGGGGAGACGGGTCATGGCAGGTCCTTCGGGTGGGACGCCGGCGGGGAGCGGAACTCCCCGCCGGCGCTGTTCGCTGGTCAGCCGGCCAGCGCGGTGAGGGTCAGGGTCGCGCGGTAGCTTCCCTTGTCGATGGTGTTGGGGATCTTCAGGTCGAGGTCGGCGCCGACGACACCGGCGCTGCGGTCGTGACCCGCGGCGGCCGAGCCGAGCACGCGCGAGACGGCCAGACCGTCACCGCCGTCGTAGCCCGAGCCGATCGCGTCACCGGCGGTGGCACCGGCACCCGGGGTGACGACCTTCGGCGCCCAGCCGAGGTACGAGCCCGTGAACGTCTTGCCGTTGTCGACGAAGTCGCCCACCGAGGCCGAGACCGACCACGGCGACTTGCTCGCGCGGGTGTCGGTCACCGTGATGGGGTTGATCTGTCCGGTCGCCTCGAAGTACTGCAGGTTCTTCTCTTCGGCCGTGCCCATGTCGACCAGGCCGTTGTGACCGTTGATGGTCCATCCGAACTCACCGGGAGCGCCCGTGGGGACGTCGACCTGGATGTCCTGACCGTCGCCGTGGTTGGGGTGGATGGTGACCTCGTCCTGGATCGAGCCCACGGCCTCGGCGGGCTTCGTGCCGTTCTCGGGGCCGCACCACAGCACCTTGTTCAGCTCGACGGCCGCGTTGGGTGCGGCGCAGGTTCCGGAGCGGATGTTCTGCACGACGAGCTGGTCCTTCTTGACCTGGACCTTGACGTACGTGCGCACGTGCTCCTGGTTCTGCACGGAGTTGTACCAGTAGTTGGCCGGGTTGAGCGGGTCGGCGCCGTTCCCTGCTCCGCTGGTGCCGCTGTTGTCGGGCGAGGTGATGTCGTAGTACTTCGATCCGGATGCCGTGTTGGCAGTGACGTACACGACGCCGCCGGGGCCCTCGAAGACCTCGTCCTGGCCGGGCTTCTCGTCGGCGTTCGCCTTGGCGCCGTTCTTGATCTCGTACGAGCGCGAGTAGCTGTGGTCGTGACCCTGGAGCACGAGGTCGACGCCGAGCTTCGAGAACGCGGTCGGGAAGTCGGTGCGACGGACCTTGTTGTCGGAGTCTTTCGCGTGATCCGCCGGCGAGTAGATCGCGTGGTGGTACACGAGCACCGTGTACTTGGCATCCGCCCCGTGCGTGTTCACGACGTCGGTGACGTACGAGATGTGCGCGTCGTCGCCGCCGCCGCCCTGCGAGGTGGCGTAGCTGTTGCTGTTCAGGTCGATGTACAGGACGTCCTTGTAGATGAACCAGTAGTCACCGCCCGACTCGGTGCCGATGCTGCCCGAGCCCTTGCGGTAGTAGGCGCCGGAGCGATCGGTGTTGGGGGTGTACAGGTGCTGCTCGTAGGCCTTGCCGCCCACGTCGTGGTTTCCGATCGTGGCCGCCCACGGGATCTGGCGCAGCGCGTCGGGGGCGAGGAAGGCGTTCCACTGGTCTTCGCGGTTGGCGGAGTCGACCTGGTCGCCACCCGAGACGAGCATCTCGGCGTTCGGGTTGGCCGAGACCGCGACGTTCATCGTGTCCTGCCAGCCGGCCTGGTCTTTCGCGATGTCGCCCGACGAACCGATCTGCGGGTCGCCGAAGAACAGGAAGTCGTAGTCGCCCTCGAACGACTGCGTCGTGAAGGTGTACGTGCTCGACCAGTTGCCGTCGGAGCCGACGCGGTACGAGTAGGCCGTGTTCTCGGCGAGGCCCGTGATCGTGGCGTGACGGTTGAAGCCGCCGCTGGAGGCGATGTTGGCGGTTCCGGATGCCGAGAAGGTCGTCGCCGATGCGGGGAACTGGCCGTTCGCCACGGCCGAGGTCGGCGCGATCTGCACCGTCTGCGCCGTGTCGGCGGAGGAGTACCACGTGACGATGCGCTGCGACTCGTCGGCTCCGACACCGAGGATGACGCCGGAGAGGGTGGCCGTGGTGTCGGCCATCGCCGCCGGGACGGTCGCTGTGCCCGCGAGGACGAGCGAAGCGCCGACGGCGGCGGCTGCGATCCACGAGACACGGCGACGCGTGTGCGTCCCGTGCGACGTCGATGCGGTGAGGAACATGGGTGTCCGTTTCTTTCGAGGGGGGCTCTGGTGCGCTCACCGGTCGGGAGCGCACCCCACGCTCCGCCCGCTGGGTGACGCGCACGTGAATGCGTGACCCAGCACACGTATCCGAAGCGACAACACCGTCACTCGATGCCGAGCACGCGCTGCACGAACCAGACGAGCCCCGCGAGGGTGACGGCGATCGCCAGGAGGGCGCTCGCCCACATGCCGATGCGCGGAGCGCGGCGGCGCAGCAGCACCAGCAGCGGGAAGACGACCACGATGATGCCGATCTGCACGGCCTCGATGCCGACGTTGAACACCAGCAGCGACCACAGCAGCGTCCACGACCAGGGCTCGTCGATGCCGAGGGCTGAGGCGAAGCCGAGTCCGTGCACCAGCCCGAACACGAACACGACGCCCACCCGCAGCCACCCCGCACGGTCGAGGCGGAGGAAGCCGTGCGCCTTCAAGAGGTCTTGATCGACCTCGCCGCGGCGCCACAGCCGCCAGAGGTACCAGGCGCCGACCACCGCGATCGACAGGGCGATGGTGGGCTCGACGACCTCGGGGGGCGCGGCGATCACCCCGGTCGCGGCCAGGATGAAGGTCACCGAGTGCGCGATCGTGAAGGTCGTCGCCGCGATCACGATCTCGCGCAGGCGCCGCGAGCCGACGATGAGCGCGAGCAGGAACAGGATGTGGTCGATCCCGGTCAGCAGGTGCTCCGCCCCGAGGCGGAAGAACTCCCAGAACCGCTCGAGCGTCGTCTGCGCGGTGGAGAACGACGGGTGCTCCGCGTCGAGCACCGTGCTGCCCTCGTGCAGGTCGAGCGAGAAGGTGAGGATCGTCTTCGTGTCGGACACGAAGCCCTCGGCATCCGGGAACAGGCCCGAAGCGATGTCGTGGCCGTTCTCCGACGGCGGGCAGGTGTCTTCGAGGGTGAGGACGGCGTACGGGACCCCGTCCTGCCGGGTCATCGAGATGTCATCGGTCATCCGCGCGGTGCACGCCTTTCCGGCGGCGGTGATCTCGAACCGCTTCGTGACGTAGGCGGCGACCGTGTCGTGGTGGGCGACCAGAGCAGCCGCCTGCTGGTCGGCGTCTCCCGACTCGAACGCCGCCGTGCCCTCCTGGAAGAGCGGGTCGTCGCGCTCGGCGTCGGCGGCCGAGACCACGAGGAGGTCGTACTCGAGCTGCAGCTGCGTGCGCACCACCCCCGGGCCGTCGCCCGAGAGATCGGCGTAGACCACCGACTGGAAGCCGTGGGCCCACACGGGACCGGCGAGATACAACAGTGCCGAGACGAGGGCGGCGAGGAACAGCAGACGCGTGAGCACGCGTCGGACGAGAAGCGACATGAACACCTTTCCGCGGCGATGGTGCGCGCCCGTCATGAACGGTTGCCCGCGGTGGGGCGAACGGAAACGGAACGTGCGACCGTCGTTCTCCTGCGCGCCACCCGGCTGGTCCAGGGTGAGCGGGTGCATCTCAGAGTCCCGACCGCGGCCGTCCTCACGATCACGGCGGCGGCGGTGCTCGCGCTGGCGGGGTGCTCGACGGATGCCGGGTGGCCCGAGACCCGCCCCGCTCCGGCGGCGATCGGCGCACCCGCTCCGGGGTTCGTCCCCGCCACGACCCCGGCACCCGAGTCGACGATCTCGCCGACCCCGGGATCGTGGAGCGGCGTGACCGCCCCCGCCGGGTACCGCGTGGTGCTGCTGACCGTCGGAGACGACGCCCTCACCGCGACCCTCGTCACCGCGATCGAGGACTGGGCGAGCGAGACGAGGGCCGACCTGCGTGTCGTGCACGCCGACGACGACATGATCGACGGGATCGTGCGGGCGATGGACCTCAACCCCGACCTCATCATCAGCGCGGGCGACGCGCTGGTCGATCCCCTCGCGACGGTGACCGCGAACCACCTCGACCGGCAGTTCCTCGTCGTCGGCGCCGAGCTCGCCGAGCCGACCGAGAACGTCACCGCCGTCGACTGGACCGGCGCCGCCTACCGCGGCGAGGGCCTCGGCACGGCCTCCGCCTACGACCCGGCCTCGTTCACGGCGGAGCGATCCGCGGCCGCGGTGCGCGCGGGGGTCGCCGCGGTGCTCACGGGCCTACGCGGCATCGTGCTCTGGATCGGCTGAAGAGCCCCGGGCTCGCGCGGCGGGGGCTCGCGTCTCCGAAGCCCGCGGCTCAGGCGCGCGACGCGGGGCTCGTGACTCAGGCGCGCGAGCGTCGACGCGCGCGGACGACCGCCCCGGTCACGACCGCGGCCAGGGCGAGGGCGGCACCCAGCACGGCGACCTCTGCTCCCGTGGCCGGAAGGGTCTCGGGGCGGGGGTGCGCGGCATCCGGGATCGTCGTCGCGGGCGGCGTGCGCGTGGGCTCCGTCGGGGCCGGAGAGGCGGGAACGTCGGAGCGCTGCGGCACCTGCACCTGGATGATCATCGAGTCGCCGCCGGGATCGTCGGCCGGCACGGTGAGCGCGCCCACGGGTATCCACAGGGCGGATGCCGCGAGCACCACCGCCGTCGTTCGTGCGAGGTTCATCGAACCCCCCTTCCGCACGAGAGCCTGACGCAGCGAGGTGATCGGGCGGCGACCGGACGGTGAGCGGTGAACGAACGCCTGACGCCCCGCCGCGGCAGGTGCGTCGTGACCTCGGGTGCTAGCGTGCGGGGGTGAATCCGGATGCCACCGCCCCTCGCCGCATCAGAGTCTCGGCCGCGGTGATCACCGACGGCGACGGCCGCCTTCTGGTCGTACGGAAGGCCGGGACGACGGCGTTCATGCAGCCCGGAGGCAAACCCGAAGAGGGTGAAACGCCGGCCGAAACCCTCGCGCGTGAACTCGCTGAGGAGGTGGGACTGCGGGTGAGCCCCGACGCCCTCGAGTCGCTGGGCGAGTTCTCCGCCAGCGCCGCGAACGAGCCGGGCTTCGAGGTGGTCGCCGACGTGTTCCGGGTGAACATCGGCGATCAGGAGCCGGTTCCGGATGCCGAGATCGCCGAGCTCCGCTGGGTCACCGCCGCGACGGCATCCGGGATCGAGATCGCCCCGCTCGCCCGCGAGTTCTTCCTGCCCGCGGGCTGACCCGCTGCGCGCCGGGGGCCGCGCCGCCCCGCCGACGGGCCCGCGCGTCGCCCGCCGCCGCCCGGCCCCCTCACGCCGGGGTCGCCCCCTCCTGTTGAGTGTCCAGAACACGCCGTTCGTGCGCGCCGGATGCGGCGTGTCTTGGACGCTCAACATGCCCCGCGCCCGACACCCCCTCGAGTGTCCAGGACACGCCGTTCGCGCGCGCCGAGCGCGAGCGGGCGGTGCCCCGCGCGAGCAGGCGCGAGCGACCCCGCGCGTCAGCTCACCAGGAGCTCTTGCGGTAGTCCTTCAAGAAGATGCCGAACAGGTCTTCGCCGGCCTCGCCGCGCACGATCGGGTCGTACACGCGGGCCGCGCCGTCGACGAGGTCGAGCGGGGCGTGGAAGCCCTCCTCGGCTAGGCGCACCTTGGTGAAGTGCGGGCGCTCGTCGGTGATCCAGCCGGTGTCGACGGCGGTCATCAGGATGCCGTCGGTCTCGAACATCTCGCGCGCGCTCGTGCGCGTCAGCATGTTCAGCGCGGCCTTGGCCATGTTGGTGTGGGGGTGGCCGGGGCCCTTGTATCCGCGGCCGAACACGCCCTCCATCGCCGAGACGTTGACGATGTACTTGCGCTTCGCGGTGGATGCCGCCATCGCCGGCCGCAGGCGGCTGACGAGCAGGAACGGCGCGGTCATGTTGGCCAACTGCACCTCGAGCATCTCGAGGGGCTCGACCTGGTCGACGTGCTGCGTCCAGCTGTTGATGCGGTCTTCGTCGGGGATGAGCCCGCCCGCGTCGATCGCGGTTCCGGTGAGCAGGCGCTCGAGCGAGGAGGATCCCGCGGCCATGGCCTCGGCGGTCAGTTCGTCGGCGGTGCGGGCGGCCGAAGCGAGGATCGGGTGCGCCGACACCGACTGTGCCAGCGCCAACGGGTGCGCATCGTTGGTGTGGCCGAAGGTGAGCAGCTCGGGCAGGGGGCCGTCGGGGAGCGGCGCGAGCTCGGCGTCGACGAGCGGCTTGTAGGCGCCGGGCGAGCGGCGCACGGTTTGCGCTGCGTTGTTGATGAGGATGTCGAGGGGGCCGTCGGCCTCCACCGACTCGGCGAGCCCGATCACCTGGGCGGGGTCGCGCAGGTCGATGCCGACCACCTTGAGGCGGTGCAGCCAGTCGGCGCTGTCGGGCAGCGACGAGAAGCGACGCACCGCGTCGCGCGGGAAGCGCGTGGTGATGGTGGTGTGAGCGCCGTCGCGCAGCAGGCGCAGGGCGATGTACATGCCGATCTTGGCGCGGCCGCCGGTGAGCAGGGCGCGCTTGCCGGTGAGGTCGGTGCGTGCGTCGCGCTTCTCGTGGCTCATCGCCGCGCAGTCGGGGCAGAGCTGGTGGTAGAACGCGTCGACGAGCGTGTAGTCCTGCTTGCAGATGTAGCAGGCGCGGGCCTTGATGAGCTCTCCGGCGAACGGCATCTCCGTGCGGGCCTGCAGCGGGATGCCGCGGGTCTCGTCGTCGATGCGGTCGGCGGCGCCGGTCGCGGTGGCGGCGACGACGGCGCGGTCGGCATCCGCGATGCGCTGGCGTTTCTCTTTGCGCGACTGGCGCTTGACGTCTTTGTAGAGCTTGCCGGTCTGGCGGCGCAGCGCGATGTAGGCGGGGTCTTCGGGTTCGAGCGAGGAGGCGGCGTCGATGACGCGCAGCGCGATCTCGAGCTCGTCGGGGTCGATCGCGTTCGACCGCGACGCCGCGGGCGACGTGTCGCGGTCGGGGTTCAGCGGTGTTTCGGGCACAGGGAAGTGTACCGAGGCCTTGCTGAACGGGCCATGGACCTGGGAGCGACTCATCACTCCGCCGCCCGCGCCTGGCACCAGAACAGGAAATGTCACGAGAACAGGGCGATCCGTTGCGGATCGGCCTGTTCTCGTCGCGCTTCCTGTTCTCGTGACACACGCCGCCGTGGCGTCAGCGCTGCCCGCCCTCGACCCAGCGCGTGTGCGCCTTCAGCGCGTGCAGCACCGCGAGGCGCACCACGAAGTACAGAGCAGCGCCGATCACGGCGATGCCGATGATCCAGACGAGCAGGAGGATGAGCGCGTGTGCGCCGCCGAGCATCATGGCGCGAGCCTAGCGAACGGCCTCCGCCGCGCCGACCGAGGGGGCCGTCGCCCGCCGCGACGGGTCGTACCGCAGCAGCCAGCGCTGCGCGGGGATCTCGACCCACCGGTGCATCGCGAACGCGAGTCCCAGCGCGATACCGAACGCGGCGAGCGCGAGCGGTACGGCCTGGCGCCACGGCAGTTCGGGATGCCCTTCGGGCCACGCCGACGACACCGACGCGATCACCAGCAGGTGCACGAGGTAGAAGGCGAACGACACGCGGCCGAGCTCCTGCCACAGCGGGCGGGCGAGGAAGGTCGATCGTCCCCGGGCGTCCGCGACGGCGAGCGAAGCGACCAGCAGGGCGAAGAAGCCGACGGTCGCGGCGAGCCCCGGGTGCACGTCGGTGCCGGGCACGGCGGGGGCCTCCGACAGCGCGTACCCGACGACGGCCAGCGGCACGGTGTAGCGCAGCCGCAGCGGCATCCATGCCCCGCTCTTCACGAGCAGCGCGAGGGTGACGCCGAGTACGAACTCGGGCAGGCGGAGCAGAGGGGTGGATGCCGACGACATCGGCACCGGCGACAGCGCGGCGATCTGCGGGGCCAGGGCGACGAGCGCGAGGGCCACGCCGACCGTGATGACCTTGGCACAGTTCGACATGCGCACGAGGGGGCGGATGAGGAACGGGAAGCTGAGGTAGAAGAACGCCTCGCACACCAGCGACCAGCTCGCGGGGTTGCCGGCCTGCCACCAGTCGGGCACCCAGCCGTTGACCAGCAGCAGATTGGCCGCGAGCGGGGCGGCGCCGTCGGTGCGGATCTCGGGCACGAGGGTGGCTGCGGCGATCAGGGCGAGCCCGACGCCGACGACGTGCAGGGGGTAGATGCGGGCGAAGCGGTGCCACCAGAACGATCCGGCGCTCTGCTGCGGCTTGAATCCCCACGCCAGCACGAAGCCCGAGAGGATGAAGAAGAGCGTCACCCCGGTCTTGCCGGCCTCGAAGACGAAGGCCCA
The DNA here is from genome assembly GCF_040436305.1 of Microbacterium sp. che218. Taxonomy (NCBI): domain Bacteria; kingdom Bacillati; phylum Actinomycetota; class Actinomycetes; order Micrococcales; family Microbacteriaceae; genus Microbacterium; species Microbacterium sp. che218. The sequence goes on along the minus strand of NZ_AP031501.1, from coordinate 2,282,673 downwards.
CACCGTTCCCGCGGGGCCGCCGAAGTATTCGACAGCCATGAGGTGGTGCCCGAAGATCAGCATCGCCGTCGCCCAGCGCAGCCCCGTCAGCGAGGGGAGATTCCGCACCTGGGCGAAGGGGGCGGATGCCGCGACCCGAGCGGTCGCCACGGGAGCCGTCATGGTGGTGATGGTGACCGCCTCCTCCGTCGTCGAAACACGCGCGATGATCCGCTCGTCGACGACACCTGTGGAGCCGACCTGAGCGCACCGGGTCGCGCAGACCGGTGGAGACCGTACTCCGTTCGCCCGATGAAGAGCCTGGGAGGGCAGGGGCTTGACGGGAACCGATCGACCCGGGGTGATCACGGCGGAGTCACCGGATATCCTGGCTGATCCGATGACGGCTGAGGGGAATCGTCATGGTGGAACCGGTCCGTCCCGCACGGCGCGCGCGCGTCTTCTCGATCGCGACCGCGGTGGTGTTCGCGGCCCTCAGCGTCGGCTACATCGTGCTGGGGCTCGGTTTCGCGGCGCTCCTCTACGGCGGACTGACCCTCGCGCTCCTGACCGTGCTGCTAGTCGTCGCGGCCTTCGTCGATTCGCTGGCCATCCGCTGGATCGCCTTCGCCGTCACGCTGGTCGGTGCCGCGGCGTGCGCGGTGTCGGCGTTCACGCAGCTGCCGAGCGACGGCGGAGGCGCGGTCACCATGCTGTTCGGGATCCTGCCGCTCCTCGCGCTCGCGCTGTTCGTCGTGACCGCCGTTGCGCGCGCCGCGCATCGCGCGACGTGAGTCCGCGGGGCGTCTACTCCGCGACGGGCAGCGCGCGCTGCGCGACGAGGCGCCGCGCCTCGACGGCAGCCTCGGCGAAGTCGGCATCCGGATCATCCATCACGATCGCGGTCGCTCGGGCGTGCGCGCTGACCACGTCGTACGGAGAGGCCGCGGCGCGCTCGACGGCCGGCTCGGCGCGGAAACCGATCGCCGCGAACGCGCGGCTGAGGCTGCGCTGGGTGTCGTGGTCGCCGCGGCCGAACTGGGTCGAGAGCTCGTCGGCGAGGGCCTCGTGTGCGTCGTCGGGAACGAGTCCGGATGCCGTGCGCCAGGCCGCCCGCGCCACCTCGGGGTGCCGATCGCGCAGCACGGCCGGGGTGATCGCCGCGTACGCCGCGGGGTGGCCGATCTTCGACAGGGTGTGCAGCGACTGACTCCGCGCCTGCGGGATCTCGGAGGTCACCTCGGGCAGCAGAGCCTGCACGACCCGCGCAGGGTCATGGCGGGTGAGCGCCCACGTGAGCATGTCGCGCACGAAGAAATCGGACTCCACGGCGCACCGGGCGACGAGCTCGACGATGTAGCTGTCATCGGGCCGGGTGCCGGCGGCGAGCGCGGTCTGCAGACGGGCCGACGAGTCGGGCAGCGCGAGGGCGGCGCGCAGCCGGTCGGCGGGCGTCGAGTCGGTCATTGTGGCCCCCTTCGCATCCAGCGTTTCATGAGAGGGGGACGATCGGGGCCGCCTGCCAGGGGTTGATCCGCCTCCGGTCGGGCCTTTAAGGTCGGGGTCGCGGTACTCGCCCCACTCTTTTCCCCCGGAAGAAGCGCAATGACGGACGACACGGAACGCCTGTACGAACTCCGCGACGGCATCGACGCCGACGCCCAACGCTTCGAAGCAGGAGCCGCCGCGGCGACCGCGCAGTCGGCCGGCGATGATTCGGGGAGCATCGAGGTCGAGGTCGTCGCCGACACGCCCACGATCACCGTGAACGACGGCTGGCGACGCTCCTACGAGCCGAACGCGCTCGGCCCCGCGATCATGCAGGTACTGACCACTCTCGCGACCCGCCGGCTCGAGCAGTTCGCCGACGCCGCGGAGCAGGCCACTCCGCGCAACCGCCCGACACCACCGCTGGGGGACACCCCGGTCGGCCAGGCGCAGATCGAGCTCGAGCGCGCGGGCGACGACCTCGACGGCACGGCGATGCTCAACCGCTTGACGGCGATGCTCGACACGATGGTCGGCGGAATCGACGAGACCGTGCAGACCATCGCCGCGCGCAGCTCGGCCCCGCACTCCGGCACCAGCGTCCCTGAGCACGTGCGCGCGACCATGCGCGGGCGCACGCTGGTGGAGCTCACGCTCGACGAGCGGTGGCTCGAGTACGCCGGCCCGAACGAGATCTCGCGCGAGGTGAACGAGGCCATCTCCGCCGCCTCCGCGCAGGCCACCTCACTGCTGCCCACCAACCCCTTCCAGGGCACGCCGCTGGCGGGCATCGGACGCATGCTCGACGACCCGTCGGCGTTCGGCCGCTACCTGGCGGGCCACGACGACCCCTTCATCACCGATCCGCGAGGAGCGTGACCGCCATGAATGACCAGATCAACGTCGCCTACGAGGCGCTCGGGTCGGATGCGACCCGGTGGGACTCCATCGCCACGAGCATCAACGGCGCCCACTCCAAGGTGGCCGGCATCGACATCTACCGCGGCGCGTTCTCGTTCGCGGGCCTCGACGCGGGTGACGTGTACCTCGAGGCGCACGCGAAGGTGCTGACGCTGCTGGCGGACGCCGAGACGCAGGCCACCGGTACGGCGAACGCGCTGCGCGCCATCAAGAACGACTTCGAGACGAACGAGACCCAGACCCAGAGCGATCTCGCGGGCATCTGGGAAGAGAAGTAAGGGGAGAACGATGGATGCCGCTGCCGACATCAGCCAGCAGATCAACGACCTGCTCCGTCGCATGGAAGACGGAGTGCAGCGCCTCACCGACGCGGTGAACCGCGTGCTCTCGCACGTACCCGAGGTGTTCTCGTGGGTGGTGGACCGCGTGCAGACGCTCTGGAACCAGTTCCTGGAGAAGATGCAGGAGTTCTGGAACTGGTTCACCGACAAGCTCTCGTACGTCGGCAACCCGTTCATGCTCGACGGGGCCGCGGGTGGCTGGCGCGAAGCGGGCGGCGTGATGATGAACCAGACGCGCGAGATCGACGACAGCGACCTGCGGGTCGACGACACCTGGGCGGGCTCGGGCGCCGACCAGTACCGACAGTCGATGCCGTCGCAGCGCGACGCCATGAAGTCGATCGACACCGACTACGCGAGCAACATCGCCGCGGCGTTGGTGACGATGCGCAACGCCATCGCGATCTTCTGGGGAGCCGTGGGCTTCGCGATCATCGCCGCCATCGCCGGTGTCGCTCTCGCCACCGGCGAGGCCATCTCGATCCTGGGTCTCCCGGCCGTTCCCCCCACCGCGATCGGTGCGATCGTGACGGGACTCGTCGCCATCGGGGCGGCCACCGTGAACCTGTACGCCCAGACGGCGAGCGCGCGCGACACCATGCAGAAGTCGTTCTCGGGTGTGCAGACGTGGCCCGAGATCGTCACGGGCTGAGCGTGTCGGCATCCGGGGCCGCGCCCGTCGACCGCTCCGGTCGGGCGCGCGTGTTCGCGTACATCGTCATGCCGATCGTGGCGCTCCTGGGTATCGGTTTTTTGGTACTCGGAGCCTCGACGGCGGTGTTCCTCGTCGCGGGCGCGACGCTCGTGGTCCTCGCGATCCTGGGGCTCATCGCGGCCCGGGGCGCGCGAGCGGGGCGTCTCGCGGCCCTCGTCGTCGCGGCCGTCGGAATCGTGGTCACGCTGATCGTGGGGGCGTCGACCACGTCGGCGACCGGTGACACCGAGCTGATGAGCGCGGCGGCTCTCGCGTTCTCGATCGCCGCTGCCGCCCTCGCGGTGTTCTTGATCGGTCAGGCCGCGGCGACCCGTCGGGGCTGAGGGGGCGGATGCCGCCGGCGCGGCGATCGCGCGCGTGCGGGAGCGGCTCGACCGTGTCGTCCGCGGGCTCGCGCCGACCGCGGCTCAGTGCGTCGCGAGCCGGAGCGCCGCGCGCGCCGACTCCGCGCCGAACGCGGCGTCGAGGAACAGGCGCGAGGCACCGAGGATGCCGCCGACGCGCGGGTGGCGCGGAACGGCGACCTCGAGGTTCTCGGTGGCCATCGGCAGGCAGTCGGCCCAGAGCTTCGACTTGATCGCGGCGATGAACACGTCGGACGCACTGAGCGAGCCGCCGACCACGAGCCGGTCGGGGGTGAAGAAGTTGACAATCGTGGCGAGCACGCCGCCGGTCATGCTGCCGGCCTCGCGCAGCAGGCCCGTGGCGAGCGCGTCGCCGGTGCGGGCGAGGTCGATCACGGTCTCGACGTCCGACACGTCGCGCCCCGCGTCTTGCGCGGCGCGGGTGAGGGCCGAGCCGCTCGCGACGGCGTCGAGGCAGCCGACGCGTCCGCACGAGCACGGCACGGGGGCGGCCCCCGGCACGGTGACGTGGCTGATGTCGCCGGCGGCGCCGCTGCGGCCGGTGTAGAGCTGCCCGTCGGCGATCACGCCCGAACCGATGCCCGTGCCCGCCTTGATGAAGACCTGGTTGCGGGCGTCGGGGTCTCCCCCGACGAGCTCGCCGACGGCCATGCAGTTGGCGTCGTTGCCGGCGATCGCGGGAACACCGAGGGTGGCGGCGAGAAGCGCCGCGACGTCGACGTCGTGCCACCCGGGCATGCGCGAGGGGGCGACGAGTCGGCCGGTCTCGGCCGACACCGGGCCGGGCAGGGCGATTGCGGCGCCCGTCAGCGGGGGCGTGCCCTTCGCCTGCACCAGCGCGGCGAGTTCGTCGGCGACGCGGCGGAGCACGGCATCCGGACCCTCCGCCAGATCCAGCACGAGGTGGTGGTGCGCGAGGGCGGTGCCGGCGTAGTCGACGAGGCCGATCGTGCTGCGCTCGACGCCGAGGTCGATGCTGCCGACTGTGCCGAGGCCGCCGCGAACGGCCAGGCGGCGGGGGCGGCGACCGCCTCTCGAGTCGTCGGAGCCGTCTTCGACGACGACGCCCGCGGCGATCAGCGGATCGATGCGCGCGGTCACGGTCGAGGGTGAGAGGCCGGTGTGCGCGGCGAGCTCGGCGCGCGAGCGGGCCGCTCCCGTGCGCAGGGGGGTCAGCACCACGAGAGTCTGCGGGCTGAACGACGGCAGGGCGACGGGATGAGGCTGCACACCCCCACCATAGTCCAAAGTTGGAGTATCTGTGTCGAATTATCTCTGTAACATGGCCTCGTTAGTTTGATTTCACCAACGACGCGGAAATCACCTCCCCGCGTCGGCTGTACCGACATCGCGGCGAGTCCGCGGGAAGGATCCACGCCCGTGTCGACGCCCGCGTCCCCCGCAGCCCCCGTCTCCGCGCCCCTCGTCGCGGTCCGCGAGGTGCAGAAGCACTTCGGCGACCACCACGTGCTCAAAGACATCGACCTCGACATCGCCCGCGGCGAGGTCGTCGTCATCGTCGGCCCCTCGGGCTCGGGCAAGTCCACGCTGTGCCGCTGCCTCAACCGCCTCGAGACCATCACCTCGGGCACCATCACCATCGACGGCGTCCCGCTGCCGAGCGAGGGTCGGGCCCTCGCGAACCTCCGCGCCGAGGTGGGAATGGTGTTCCAGTCGTTCAACCTCTTCGCGCACCGCACCGTGCTCGACAACGTCGCCCTGGCCCCGCGCATCGTGTCGAAGGTGTCGCAGAAGAAGGCCCGCGACGAGGGTCTCGCCCTGCTCGAGCGCGTCGGCATCGCCGACAAGGCCGACCGCTTCCCCGGCGAGCTCAGCGGCGGTCAGCAGCAGCGCGCCGCCATCGCCCGTGCGCTGGCGATGAAGCCGAAGCTCATGCTCTTCGACGAGCCGACCTCGGCCCTCGACCCCGAGATGGTCAGCGAGGTGCTCGACGTGATCACCTCGCTCGCCGAAGAGGGCATGACGATGGTCGTCGTCACGCACGAGATGGGCTTCGCCCGCCGCGCCGCCGACCGCGTCATCTTCATGGACGACGGCCGCATCGTCGAAGACACCACCCCCGAGCGCTTCTTCACCCACGCCGAGAGCGATCGCGCTCGGGCGTTCCTGTCGAAGATCCTCGCCCACTGACATCCTCCCCACCCCCGACGCGGCTCGTTCCGCACGCACCAGCAAACGAAAGGCAGTACCCGTGATCTCCTCTCGCTCGATCCTTCGCCGAGGCCTCGTCCTCTTGGCGTCCGCGGCCACGGTCGCATCCCTTGCCGCGTGCTCGTCCGGCACCGCGGCCGTCCCCGGTTCCGACCCGAGCGCCTCGGCCAACGCCAGCAGCCTCGACGAGGTCTACTCCAACGCGCCCGTCGCCGACGCCGCGGCCCTCATCCCCGACTCGACCATGGCGAAGATCAAGGAGCGCGGAAAGCTCATCGTCGCCGAGGCGCTCGACGCTCCGCTGCTCTCGCAGCAGGACCCGACCAACCCCGACGACGTCGAGGGCTTCGACGCCGACCTGGCCAAGATGCTCGCGATCTACATCCTCGGAAAGCCCAGCGTCGAGATCGTGCCGCCGGCCTCCGAGACCCGCGAGGCCCTGCTCGCCAACGGCACCGTCGACGTGGTGTTCAACACCTACACGATCACCGAGCAGCGTGCCGAGCAGGTCGACTTCGCCGGTCCCTACCTCGAGTCGGGTCTGGCCGTCGCCGTGCGCAGCGACAACACCGACATCAACGGCATCGACGACCTCGGCGGCAAGACCGTCATCGTCGGCGCGAACACCCCCGCCGTCACGGCCGTGCCCGAGAAGCAGCCGACCGCGAACATCGTGAGCTTCGCCACCGACCCGCAGGCCCTGCAGGCCCTCACCCAGGGCCGCGGCGACGCGTACGTGCAGGACTTCACGCTGCTGGCCAGCCACGCGATCGACGACAAGAGCATCAAGGTCGTCGGCCAGCCCTTCACCACCGAGGCCTACGGCATCGGCCTGAAGAAGGATGACGCGCAGTTCAAGTCGTTCATCAACGACTGGCTGACCAAGATCCAGGACGACGGCTCGTGGGCCAAGATCTGGGAGGCCACGCTCGGCGAGGCCGTCGAGTCGAACGCTCCGACTCCCCCCGCGATCGGCAGTGTCCCCGGCTCCTGAGCCGCTGACCGACCGGCGCCCGTCCCGCACATGGCGGGCGCCGGTCTCCTTCTCGTTCATCCGCTGACCCGAGGACCCCATGGACTTCTTCGCCTCCAGCGCCGGGCCGATCGCGCAAGCGCTCGGAACGACGATCCTGCTCGCCGTGTCGGCGGGTGTCGGGTCGATCGTGCTCGGCACGCTCGTCACCGCGGCGCGCATCAGCCCCGTGCCGGTGCTGCGCTGGGCGGCGTTCGCCTACGTGCAGTTCTTCGTCAACGTCCCGCTGCTGGTGCTGCTCGTGCTCGCCGTGTTCGCGTTGCCGGATGCCGGGTTCTTGCTGCCCCTGACGCCGACGGCGATCATCGTGCTCACGCTGTACGAAGCGGCGTACGTCGCCGAGGCCGTGCGCAGCGGGGTGAACACCGTGAGCCGCGGCGAGATCGAGGCCAGCCGCGCGCTGGGCTTCTCGCTGGGCCAGACCCTGCGGGTGCTCGTGATCCCCCAGTCGCTCCGGGCGGCGATCCAGCCGATCGGCAACGTCATGATCGCCCTCACCATGAACACCGCCCTCGCCGCGGCCGTGGGCGTGGTCGAGCTGACGAGCGCCGCGAACAAGCTCAACCTGGTGCAGGCCCAGCCCATCCTGATCTTCACCGCGGCGGGTCTGATCTACATGGTGCTCGCCCTCGCGATCGGGCTCTCCGCCGGCCGTCTCGAGAAGAAGTTGAGGATCCGCCGATGACCGCCACCCTCTCGCTCTACGACGAGCCCGGGCCCCGCGCCCGGCGCCGCATCCTGCTCTGGTCGATCCTCAGCGCCGTCGTCATCGTGGGCCTGATCGTGCTCGCGCTGATGCAGTTCGCGTCGAAGGGCCAGCTCGACGCCGACCGCTGGGCACCCTTCCTCGACATCGCGATCTGGGAGTACCTCGGCGTCGGCCTGCTCGGCACGCTGCAGGCCGGGGCCCTCACGGCGGTGCTCGGCTTCGTGCTGGGCCTGCTGCTCGCGCTCGGCCGCCTCAGCCGCGTCGGCTGGGTCAGCTGGTTCTGCACCGCCTACATCGAGATCGCCCGCACGGTCCCCGTGCTGCTGCTGATCTACCTCATGCTCTTCGGCCTGCCCCAGCTCGGGCTCAACTTCCCGGTGCTGTGGAAGCTCGTCATCCCGCTGACCCTGGCCAACTCGGCCGCGTTCGCCGAGATCATCCGCGCCGGCGTGCTCGCCCTCCCCCGCGGCCAGGCCGAGGCCGGTCTCAGCCTCGGCATGACCCGCTGGCAGGTCGACCGCAAGGTCGTGCTGCCGCAGGCGCTGCGCTTCGTCGCCCCCTCGCTGGTCGTGCAGCTGGTGAGCCTGTTGAAGGACACCTCGCTCGGCTACATCGTCGCCTTCACCGAGCTGCTCTACCGCGGTCAGGTGCTGTCGACCTTCAACGGCCTGCTCATCCAGACGTTCGTGGTCGTCACCGCGATCTTCCTCGCCCTCAACGGCAGCCTCTCGGGTCTCGCGGCCCGCCTGCAGAAGCGCCCCGGTCGCCGCAGTCTCGCGGCTCCCGCCAAGGTCGCCCCCGCGGGGCTCACCACGCCGAACGCTCCCGTCGACCGCTGATCCGCCCGTTTCCACCCCGGCACCGAAAGAACTCCCCGTGACTTCTCTTCCCCCCGTTCCCGCTCCGCTAGCCGATCTGGCCGTCGTCATCCGCTCGGGTGTCGTCGAGAGCCGTCACCTCGGCTCGATCGCGGCCCTGGCCGCCGACGGCTCCGTCGCGTGGCAGACCGGCAGTGGCGAGCAGATCCTGCCCCGCTCCACCGTCAAGCCCGTGCAGGCCCTCGCGTGCCTGATCGCCGGGGCCGACATCGACGGCGCCGAGCTCGCGATCGCCGCGGGCAGCCACACCGGCGAAGACGTGCACGTCGAGGTGGTGCGCGAGATGCTCACGCGCGCGGGCCTCGACGACGCGGCCCTCGGCTGCCCCGTCGACTGGCCCGAAGACGAGCCGACGCGCGAGCGACTGATCCGCGACGGCGAGCAGCGGTCCCGCGTGCGCATGAACTGCTCGGGCAAGCACGCCGCGATGCTGCTGGCCTGCGCGGTCAACGAGTGGGACACCGCGACCTACCTCGACCCCGCCCACCCCCTGCAGCAGCTCGTGCGTGCGACGCTCGAGCGCCTGTCGGGCGAGACGGTCGCGCACGACGCGGTCGACGGCTGCGGCGCTCCGCTGTTCAGCGTCTCTCCCCTCGGGATCGCCCGCCTCTTCCGCGCCCTCGTCACGGCCGAGCCCGGCACGCCGGAGCGCAGAGTGGCGGATGCCATGCGCACCCACCCCCGTTTCGTCGGTGGCGATCATCACGCCAACACCGACGCGATGCTGCGGGTTCCGGGTCTGCTGTCGAAGGGCGGCGCCGAGGGCGTCATCGGCATGGCGACCGCCGACGGTGCGGCCGTGTCGATGAAGATCCTCGACGGCAACCCGCGTGCCACCACCCTCGTCGCCCTCACGGTGCTCGAGGCGCTCGGCGCCGACATCTCGAGCGCGGGCGACCTGGTCGACCTGCCGATCCTCGGCGGCGGCGTTCCGGTCGGCTCGATCCAGGTGGGCGGCGACGTGCGCGCGTGGCTCGACGCCCCCGCCGCGAGCGCCGCACCGTGAGCATGGCCGCCGAGTCGGCATCCGTCATCGAGAACACCCCGGCCGGGGCCCGCGCCCTCGTCGAGATCTGCGTCGACGACCTCACCGGAGTCCTGGCCGCCGAGCGGGCGGGGGCCGATCGCGTCGAGCTCTGCGCCGATCTGCTCGAGGGCGGAACGACGCCCAGTCTGGGCATGATCCGGGCGGTGCTCGCCTCGGTGGAGCGCGTGGGTGTGCAGATCATGGTGCGCTCGCGCGGCGGCGACTTCGTCTACTCGGCCGACGAGCTGCGCGTGATGGCCGCCGATGCTGCCGCCATCGCGGCCCTCGCCCGTGAGAGCAGCGTGGCAGTGGGCATCGTGTTCGGCGCCCTCACCGCCGACGGGCGCATCGACGAGCAGGCCCTCGACGCGATCCGCGCGGCCGCCGGCGACGTGCCGATCACCTTCCACAAGGCCTTCGACGACACCGCCGACCTGTTCGAGGCGTACGAGACGCTCGCCCACCACGGTGTCGTGCGCGTGCTGACCTCGGGTGGGGCGGCGACCGCAACTGAAGGCGCCGACGTGCTCACGGCCCTGCGCGCCCGGTCGGAGGGCTCGCGGATGCCGACGGTGCTCGCCGGCGGCTCGGTCCGAGCCCACAACGTCGCGGCGTTGCTCGAGAGCACGGGCGCCCGCGAGGTGCACGTGCGCGCGCAGGTCGCGACCGACCGCGGATTCCTCGAGACCGACGAGTCGCTGATCCGCGACACCGTCCGTGCCGTCGCCGAGCGCTCGCGCGCGACGCTCCCCGCCGCGATCGCCGTCGACATCGGCGGCACCTCGGCCAAGGGTGCGCTGGTCGACGCCGACGGGCGGGTGCTGCACAGCTCGTCCGTCGCGACCGGCTCGGGCGCCGAGACCGTCTCGCGCATCGCCGACCTGCTGCGCGAGCTCGTCGCCGCGGGTTCGGCCGAGGGCCGCGCTGTCGTGGGGGCGGGCGTCGTGAGCCCCGGCCTCATCGACACCGCCACCGGCACCGTGCACTACGCCTCGAGCCTCGGCTGGAGAGACGTTCCCCTGGCGCAGATCCTGTCCGACGCCGTGGGCATCCCCGTCGCCGTCGACCACGACGTGCGCGCGGCGGGAGCGGCCGAGTCGGCGTTCGGCGCCGCCGCCGGCTCGCGCGACGTCGTGTTCGCGGCGATCGGCACGGGAGTCGCTGCCGCGATCACCTCCGACGGGCGCGCGCTCGAGGGAGCCATTGCCGGAGCGGGCGAACTGGGCCACATCCCGGTCGTCCCGGGCGGCGAACTCTGCACGTGCGGCCAGCGCGGATGCCTCGAGGTCTACTTCTCGGGAGCCGGCCTCGCCCGTCGCTACGCCGCGGCGAGCGCCGAGGTGGGCGACGAGATGCTCGTCGAGACTCCGGATGCCGCGGCCATCATCGCCCGCATCGACACCGACCCGATCGCCGCGCGCGTCTGGGTCGAGGGCCTGGACGCCCTCGCGACGGGCTTGGCGACCCTCACGCTGCTCGTCGATCCCGAGGTGATCGTGCTCGGCGGGGGCGTCGCGCAGGCCGGGCCCTCGTTCGTCGAGCCCCTGCGCGAGCGCCTCGCGGCCGCCCTCGTGTGGCGTCCGGTCCCGCGTCTCGAGACCGCGGCCCTCGGCACCCACGCCGGCCGCATCGGGGCCGCCATGCTCGCGTTCGATGCCGCACAGCGCGCCGAGGTCACCCGTTCGTGGGTCGCGCCTGTCATCCTGGCTGAGCCCGCGGCATCCGCAACCGCCCCGACCGCAGAGGAGGCCCGCGCATGACCGAGATCGCGATCGTGAAGACGCACGCCGAGGCCGGCCGTATCGCCGCCGACCTCATCGTCGCCGCACTGGCGACGCGCGACGAGCCGACGCTGGGCCTGGCGACCGGCTCCACTCCCCTGCCGGTGTGGTCGGCGCTGGCCGAGCGCTCGCTCGACCTGTCGGCCGTGCGCGGCTTCGCCCTCGACGAGTACGTCGGGCTCCCCGCCGGACACCCCGAGAGCTATCGCGCCGTTGTCGATCGCGACATCGTCGCGCCCCTCGGTCTCGACCCGTCCCGCGTGCGGGTGCCGGGCGACGACGAGGGCCCGCTGGCCGAGGCCGGCGAGCGCTACGAGGCCGCGATCGCCGACGCCGGCGGGATCGACCTGCAGATCCTCGGCATCGGCCGCACCGGGCACATCGGCTTCAACGAGCCGGGCTCCTCGCTCGCCTCGCGCACGCGTCTCAAGGCGCTCACGCCCGCGACCCGGGCCGACAACGCGCGGTTCTTCCCGAGCATCGACGACGTCCCCACGCACTGCCTCACGCAGGGCATCGGCACGATCCTCGACGCGCGGGTGCTCGTGCTGCTCGCGTTCGGCGAGACGAAGGCCCCCGCCGTCGCGGCGGCGGTCGAGGGTCCGCTGACCTCGTCGTGCCCGGCATCCGCCATCCAGCTGCACCGCCGGGCCGTGGTCATCGTCGACGAGGCCGCAGCCGCCCGGCTCGAGCACCGCGACTACTACCGCTTCGCCTGGGATCACCGCGAGATCGCGACGGCATGAGCGCCGACCTGCTGCTCACCGGCGCCCGGGTGGTCGACGCCCGGCGCGACCTGCGCGGGGCGTGGGTGCAGGTGCGCGACGGGCTGATCGCCGCGGTGGGCTCCGGACCGGCCCCGCAGGCCGACGAGCACATCGACCTCGACGGGGCGACACTCACCCCCGGTCTGATCGACCTGCACGTGCACGGCGGCGGCGGGCATGCCTTCGACGACGGGGCGGATGCCATCGCGGCCGGCGTCGCCGCGCACCGTCGCCACGGCACCACGGCCACGCTCGTGAGCCTCGTGTCCTCCCCCCTCGACGTCCTGCGCCGTCAGCTCGACGGGGTCGAGGTCGCGCGCCGGTCCGATCCCGGCATCCTCGGCGCCCACCTCGAGGGTCCCTGCCTCTCGCCCGCGCGGCGCGGAGCGCACGATCCCACAGCCCTCGCGCTGCCCGACGAGCGCTTTGTCGACCTCGTGCTGTCCGCCGAACCCGGCCTGATCCGCCAGGTCACGCTCGCACCCGAACTGCCCGGGGCGCTCGACGCGATCCCGCTCTTCGCGGAGCGCGGCATCCGCATCGCCCTCGGGCACACCGAGGCCGACTACGCCCTCACGCGCGAGGCGATCGCCCGCGGGGCGACCCTGCTCACGCACGCGCTCAACGCGATGCCCGCGATCGGCCACCGCCTGCCCGGGCCCGTGCCCGCCGCCCTCGACGACGAGCGCGTGACGCTCGAGCTGATCCTCGACGGGGTGCACGTGCATCCCGCGGTCGCCCGCATGCTGCTGACCGCGGCGCCGCAGCGGGTGGCATTGATCACGGATGCCATGGCCGCCGCCGCCCACGCCGATGGCGACTACCGCTTGGGCGACCTCGACGTGCGGGTGGTCGAGGGCCGCGCGCTGCTCGACGACGGCGTCACGATTGCCGGTTCCACCCTCACGCTCGATCGCGCGGTCCGCACGGCCATCGTCGACCTGGGCCTGAGTGCTTCGGATGCCGTGGGCGCGGCGACGGCCGTTCCCGCCGTGGCGCTGGGCGCGGCGACGCGCGGGCTCCTCGAGCCCGGCATGCGCGCCGACCTCGTCGCGTGGAACGCCGACTGGCAGCCGCAGCGGGTGTGGCTCAGCGCTTCGTGACGCGCCGCTCGAGCAGCTTCTTCGCGACGTCCATGAAGTTGGGGGCGTACTTGGCCCACTCCTGGTCGAGCTTGCGCACGTCGATCTTGCCGGTGTGCAGCAGTTCGCAGATCTTGAGCCAGCTCTCGCCCGTCGCCGCCGTCAGGGCACCGGCGACCGCGGCGTTCACGACGATTCCCGCGCCGGGGATGAGCTTGAGGAAGCTCGTCGCGAGCGCACGGCCCGCCACCTGCACGCCGAACTGCGCGAGCGCTCCGGCCGACAGCATCGTCTTGACCTCGAGGTCGTAGATCGCGGCGATGCGGCCCATCATCGTGAGCTGAATCGGCGCCAGAGTGAGCGCATCAGAGACGGGAAGCGGAACCGTCGCCGCTCCCGCGGCCGTTGCGGCCGCCGCGGCGATGATCGGCCGCGCCATCTCCCTCTTCCACGGGAGGTTGAGGCGCTGTGCGATGCGAAAGGCGTCCTTGTCACGTTCGGGCGCGAGTTCGAGGGTCTCCGTGACAAGGTCACCGAGGCCGTGCCCCTTCCCCTTCCCGTTCTTGTCGCGGGTGGAGGTGAGGATGACCTGCCGGTACGGGATGCGCAGCCGCTCGCCGGTGTTCGGATCCACCGGGTCGTTCAGCCAGTCGACGAACGCCTCCAGGTCCTTCGCGACGCCCTGGTGCCCCGTGATCGGGTTCTTGATCCAGTCGACCTTGGTCAGCACGAGGATCACCGGCAGCCCCCGCGCGTCGAGCTCGCGGATCATCGCGATGTCGGCCGGAGTCAGCCTGTCGTCGGCGGCCCGCACGCAGTACCAGACGACCGAGATCTGGTGATCGCCGGGGTGAGCGGCGATGGCGTCGAGGTGAGTGCGCAGCTGCTGGTCGGGCGGGACCGGTGACCCGATCTCGAACCCTTCGACGTCCCAGATCCCGAGCGAGTCATCGCTGTAGAAGTGCACGCCGCGGGTGACCGGCAGGCCGCGCCCGACCTTCGCCCAGTCGCGGCCGAACACGGCGTTGACCAGCGACGACTTGCCCACGCCCGAGGCGCCGACGATCGCGAGGTTGAACCGGCCGTACCGCGACTTGGCCGCGGAGCTCGCCTCGATGAACGCCTTGTCGTCGAGGTCGGGTGTGTCGGCCTTCTTCTTCGCCATGGTGTCGCCGTCCCCCGCAGATGACTCAGCTCGAGACCCGCGGATGCGGATGCATCGAATCTACGTGCCGGGGCTCCGCGGAAGGCTTTCGGGGGCTGCCCCTTGTGCGGGGGCGGATGCCATGGGAGGAGGTTTGGGGAGGTCGCCGCCCAGCCCCCGTGAAGCTCCGCGGCTGATGCGGCCCCCGCCTCACCCCGCCGCCACGGTCTCCCGCGAATACTTCGCCGCCCGTGCGACCTGATCGGCCGTCGGCACGACGCCCGTGTACGCGACGAACTGCCGCGCAGCCTGCAGCGCGATGACCGCATCTCCGCCGATCACCTCGGCTCCGGCGGCGCGAGCCGCCGCCAGCAGCGGGGTCTCGGCCGGGAAGGCGACGACATCCATCACCACGGGAGCTGCCCGGATGTGCTCGAGCGGAAAGGCGAGGGCGTCGGCGTGCGGCCCGTTCATACCGATCGGCGTCGCGTTGATGAGCGTCGCCTCCGCGGCAGTCGGCAGCTCGGATGCCGCGGCGAACCCGTACTGACGGGCGAGGGCGGCCCCGGTGTCGACGTTGCGCGAGAGAACAGTGACCTGGTCGGCACCGCGAGCGTGCAGCACCGCGGCGATGGCCTTCGCCATGCCTCCCGAGCCGTGCAGGATCACGGGACGGGTGAGGTCGACGTTGTGGTCGGCGATGAGCTCGTCGATCGCGAGGTAGTCGGTGTTCGACGCGGTGAGCACGCCGTCGTCGTTCACGATGGTGTTGACGCTGCCGATCGCCGCGGCCGACGGCTCGAGGGTGTCGACGAGCGGAACGACGGTCTCTTTGTGGGGCATCGAGACGGAGCATCCCCGGATGCCGAGTGCCCGCACCCCCGCGATGGAGCCGACGATGTCGGTCGTGCGGAACGCCTTGTAGACGAAGTTCAGCCCCAGCTCGGCGTAGAGGTAGTTGTGGAAGCGCGTGCCGATGCTCGTCGGGCGTGCCGACACGGAGATGCAGACCGTGGTCTGCGCGTCGATGCGGTGCGGTGCGAGGTTCGTCTCGGTCATCGGCTTCTGCCTTCCAGTGCGCGGGCTCGTGCGTCCATCTTCTTATGACGCGTGGGTCACGGCTGCCGCCGCATCCCCGCCCAACCGTCCCCATCCCGCGTGAACACGATCCGGTCGTGCAGCCGCGACGGGCGCCCCTGCCAGAACTCGATCTCGCGCGGCTCGACCCGATACCCGCCCCAGTGCGGCGGCCTGGGCACGACCGCGTCGTCGGCGAAGCGCGCCGACACCTCCGCCATCTGCTCCTCGAGCTCGGCACGGGATGCCACCGGCTGCGACTGGCGGCTCGCCCAGGCCGACAGCTGAGATCCGCGCGGCCTCGAGGCGAAGTACGCGTCGTCGCGCTCGGGCGGCAGCGGCATCGCCGTGCCGAGCACGATCACCTGACGCTGCAGCGCGTACCAGGGGAACAGGATCGACACCGCCGGATTCCCCGCCAGCGCCTGCCCCTTCCGCGAGTCCCGGTTGGTGAAGAACCACAGCGCGCCGTCGTCGTCGACCCCGCGCAGCAGCACGGTGCGCGAGGTGGGCCGCCCTTCGCCGTCGACCGTCGACACGACCATCGCGTTCGGTTCCGGCAGGTCCGCAGCATCCGTCAACCACTGCTGCAGCAGCGCGAGGGGCGACGCCGAGAGGGCATCGTCGTCGAGCTCGGCGAGCGTGTAGTCGAGGCGGTGGGCGAGCGGGTTCTCGGTCATCGCGGTCCTCCGGTGGATGGCTGGGCCACCAGCGTATGGCGGTGCGCGAGCCGGAGGGGCGGGGCTGGCATCCGGACCGTTCGCGCACACCCCACGACCGCTCGCGCCGTCCTGCCCGCGCTGTTTCTGATCCCGGATGCCGCTGTGCGAGCCTGATCGCATGAAGCGCGCCGCGAAGATCACCCTCGCCGTCTCGGCGGTCGCTGTTGCGGGCGTCTGTGTGCTCGCGATCTGGGGCTTCCCCCGATCCGATGCGCCTCCCCTCATCGATCAGGTGGCAGCCCCGACCTCCGCAGCGCCGACCCCCACCGCGACTCCGCCGATCACCGAGCTGCCCGCCTGGGCGCAGGAGTCCCGCCCGTGGATCATCTACCCCGAGGGCTTCCGCTGCCAGGGCACCGAGGGGTGTCCGAACAGCTTCCGCTCGGCCTTCGGCGAACCGGGCGACGTGCTGCCGGACGGCGTGGAGTACTACGACCCCGCGAAGCACGACTATGACCCCACTGACCGGACGAACAGGTTCATCGTGATGCCGGCCCCCGCGGACGGCGTAGACCTCGGCCGTCGAACCGGCGCGGAGGGAAACCCGATCGTCTCCGGTGCCGACACCAGCCGCGTGTCGGCGTACATGGTGTGGTCCGGCGACTCGCTCGGCGCCATCGGCGAGCGCTTCACGGTCGATCCCGCCCAGCTGACGAAGAACGGTGAGCCGGTCATCCCCGGCGAGACGCGCATCGACCCGGGCGATCTTCTGGTCTTCCCGTGAACCCGCGCATCCCGGAATAGACCCGCAGCCACGACCGTTGCGAACTCTCGGCCTATAAACGAACGAGAGGACCCCCTTCGTGAGCCTTTTCAGCCCCACCACCGTCGGCAGTGTCGGCGTCCGCAACCGTGTGTCGCTCGCCCCGATGACCCGCCTGCGCTCCGGCGCCGATGGCGTTCCCGGACCCATCGTCGCGAAGTACTACGCGCAGCGCGCCGGCATCGGTCTGCTCGTGACCGAGGGCGTGTTCCCCAGCGCTGAGTCGCGGGCGTACCCGGGTCAGCCGGGCATCGTGACCGAGGAGCAGGCTGCGGGCTGGGCGAAGGTGGCCGACGCCGTTCACGCCGAGGGCGGCGTCGTCTTCATGCAGCTGATGAACGGTGGGCGCGTCACCCACACCGACATCACCGGAACCGACCGCACCGTCGCTCCCTCCGCGATCGCGATCGAGGGCGACACGCGCCTGGCCGACGGCACGAAGGTCGCCTATCCCGTGCCCCACGCGCTCGAGACCGAGGAGCTCGCCACCGTCCGCGACGAGTTCGTCGCCGCTGCACGTCGCGCGGTGGATGCCGGCCTCGACGGCGTCGAGCTGCACTCCGCCAACGGATACCTCCTCCACGAGTTCCTCTCCCCCGCCTCCAACCAGCGCACCGACGGATACGGCGGATCCCCCGAGGCCCGCGCCCGCTTCGTCATCGAGGTCGCCCGCGCCGTCGTCGCCGAGGTGGGGGCCGATCGCGTCGGCATCCGCATCTCGCCCGCCCACAACATCCAGGACGTGTGGGAGAAAGACGAGGCCGAGACCCGCGCCACCTACGAGGCGCTCGTGTCGGGCCTCGCTCCCCTGGGTCTTGCATACCTGAGCGTGCTGCACGCCGACCCCGCGAGCGACCTGATCCAAGACCTCCGCCGCACCTTCGGCGGCACCTTCATCGTCAACTCCGGCTTCTCGCGCATGACCACGCGCGACGAGGCCGTCACCGCCGTCGACGAGAACATCGCCGACCTGGTCGCCGTTGGTCGCCCCGCGATCGCCAACCCCGACCTCGTCACCCGCTGGCAGAAGGGCGCCGACGAGAACGAGGTCGACCAGGCATCCGTCTACGGCGGCGGCGAGAACGGATACACCGACTACCCGTTCCTCCAGGACTGATCTCCGGATGCCAGGGCCTCGCGCGACCAGTTCGCGCGGGGCCCTTTCCTATGCGACGGGCCGGTAGCGTTGCACGGAGTGTGACCCGTCCGAGCAAAGGGCCCCCGGCCCTGGCCACTGTGCTTTTTCCCGAGTGTCGCCTGCGGGTGATGGCCGACGAACGCAATTCATCCCTTAGCGCGAGATCGCCCGAGTTCGGCTGACCGCGTATGTTGGCGAGAACTCGTTGCGATCTGGGAGCGTTCATGTCACTTGACTTTGTTGCGTTCGATTTTGAAACGGCAAATCGATCGCCCTCGTCAGCATGTGCCGTCGGCGCGGTACGCGTGCGAGACGGAGTCATCGTTGATGAGTTTCACGCGCTGATCAAACCGCCTGAGGAACACGCAGATTTCGAGCCGGCGAATGTGCGCGTCCACGGTATCCAGGCACGCGACGTCGCGGATGCGTCTCCGTGGTCCCACGTCTATCCGGAGCTGAGAGCCTTCATCGGAGACGACCCCGTGGTCGGGCACAACGCGGCCTTCGATACCTCGGTGCTGCTGAACAGCTGCGGCGCGTACGACATCGATCTGCCGTCTCTCACGGTTGTATGCACTCTTCAGCTGTCTCGAGCCGCACTTCATCTGCCCTCGTATTCACTGCCATGGGTCGCCGAGCATCTCGAGCTTCCCCTTTTCGACCATCATGATCCGCTCGCCGACGCCCGCACGTCCGCCCTCGTGCTGCTCGCTCTCGCTACGCAGGCCTCCGCATTCTCAGTCGAGGAGTTGACGGGCGCTCTCGCTGTTCCATCCGCCAGTACGTGGACCGAGCGTGATGACGCTCTCTTCGCGAGCCTGACGGCGGAGGCCGACGCCATCGTCGGCACGGGATTTGCTGGTGAGATCGTGTGTTTCACCGGAGCGTTGAAGCACATGGTGCGCAATCGAGCTCGCGAACTCGTCGTCGAGCAGGGTGGGTCATGGCAAGACGGCGTTACCCGCGCGACGACCATCCTCGTCACGGGAGACTTCGATGATCGAACGTTCCGCCCGGGCGCCGCATTCACCTCGAAACTTGCGAAAGCGTTTCTGCAGGTGGAGAAGGGTCAGGCACTCGAAATCATCACTGAGGACGCCTTCGTCACTCGGATGTCAATCGGTGAGGAGGAGCTCCGCGCGAAGATCTCAGCCGGCGGAGCTCGGACGAAAGTCCCCGAGTGGGTAATCACGCAGGCTCTGACGGGCGAAAGTGGCGATGATTTCTGGGCTTGGTACCGCGCAGCGCTCGCTCATCCGATCGGCCCAGCCAAGGGCAACGAGCCGTGCGTGTGGTGCGGCGCATTGGTACCCGCAAAGGCACACTGGATTCACCGCGAACGGCACGTGTGCGGTGTTCACTGCAACGAGCGCCTGAAACGAGGAGCCCGTCGGGCGTGGGACCGGGAGGGAATCTCGGTGCCGGTCGCACCGTCCGTTGACTGGAGCTGACACTGGATTGGCGACGACACAGGCCCCACGCGATCGAGCGTGGGGCCTGTGTCATTTAGTCCGTGCGTCCGCGCGGCTTTGGTTTGTCAGTCGCCCGCGACCGCCGCAGACTCAGCCTGCTTGAGTGAACGCGACGACGCCACACCTCGCCCGAACGCCTGCCCCTGCAGAATCGCACCCAAGTCGACACCCGTCGCCGACTTCACGCTGTCGAACGTCGCGGCCAGACTCGCTGCCTGCTCACGAGCGATGTGCGTGCCCGCGGTGTCACCGCCGACAAGGGTGACGTTGCCGACGTTCTGATACCCCTTCGCAAACTCCGCCATCAGTGCCGGAAGCTGCCCAATGAGCTCGCGACCCAGGATCGCCTCCTGGTTCTCCCGCAGCGCTTCCGCCTCGGCCTGGATGGCCGCGGCACTCGCCTCACCCTTCGCTCGGATCGCCTCTGCCTCGGCGTTCGCCTGAGCGCGGAGAGCCTCGGCTTCGGCGCTCGACTTCGCGCGGAGCGCCTCGGCTTCCGCCTCAGCACGCGCGCGCACGGCGGCCGCTTCAGCAGCGGCCGACGCCTGACGGGCCTCTGCCTGTCGCTGCACCGCGTAAGCCTCGGCATCCGATTCCTGCTGCGCCACCTGGCGGTCGGTCTCGGCCTTCTTCTGGCGTCCGTACGCCTCGGCGTCCGCTTCCGTCTGCTTGCGGTACTTCTCCGCGTCGGCGACACGCTTGACGTCGGCGTCGAGCTCCGCCTGACGGTTTTCGGCACGCTGCACGAGCACAGCCTGTTCACGCTCCGCGCGAGCGAGGTTCTCGGCCTGCTCCGCCTCGGCGTTGGCGCGGCCGACCTCAGACTTCGATGCCGCCGTGTTCTTATCGAACGCGGTCTGCTCGATGAGGTTCGCTTCCTCCGTCGACAGCTGACGCGCCTTGACCTCGCGCGCCGCTTCGATGCGAGCGACCTCCGCCTCGCGCTTGACGCGCTCGACCTCCTGCGCACCGAGAGCCTCGATGTAGCCATTGCGGTCGGTGACGCCCTGAATGGCGAAGGAGTCGAGAACAAGGCCCTGGGCGAGCAGGTCGCCCTTGATGCCCTCCGCGATCTCGTCACCGAGCTTCTGTCGGTCCTGCATGACCTCTTCCACGTTCAGCTTCGCGACAACACCGCGCAGGGCGCCTTCGAGCTGCTCGGTGGTAAAGACGTCGATCGCCTGGTCCTGCGAGGCGAAGCGCTCCGCAGCCGCGCGGACCTGGTCGGGCAGCGATCCGATCTTCACGAGCGCAACGCCGGCCAGGTGAATGGTGACGCCGTTCTTCGTCTGCGCGACGGGCTCCATCTTGATCTGCCGCGAACGCAGCGAGATGCGATCCGAGCGCTGAGTCAGCTTGTTCACGAAGGCGCCGCCACCGGTGATGACCGTCATGTTCGACGTCAATCCGTCTTCGCCGCGTTGCTTCTTACCGACAATGACGATCGCTTCGTCCGCCTGCGGCACCTGATACCAGGCGCGGAAAATGAAGAACCCGATCAGCAGGATCAGCAACACCGCCCCCACAGCCAGCGCTACACCGATGATCCAAAACAGGTCACTATTCACGACAGGCCCCCCGGGCTCCGAGTTGACGGATTCTATGAACACGCTATCGGTAGGAGTCGACGCGGCTCGGGCGGTCGTCACTGACATGGCCTCGCAGCTGGGTCGTCACCGCGGTCGCCCCACGATCGCGAACCCCGACCTCGTCACCCGCTGGCAGAAGGGCGCCGACGAGAACGAGGTCGACCACGCCTCCGTCTACGGCGGCGGAGAGAACGGATACACCGACCACTCGTTCCGCCACGACTGATCTCCGAATGCCAGGGCCTCGCGCGACCAGTTCGCGCGGGGCCCTTCCTATGCAACAGGCCGGTAGCGCTGCATGATCGCGCCCGAGGCGAATGCACGCTGCTCGACGAGCGCGAGGTGGATCTGATCCCGGATGCCATCGAGCAGCCGCGGTCCGCGCCCCGTGATCACCGGATGCACGACGAAGGTGAACTCGTCGATGAGCCCCTGCGCCGCGAGCGTCGCGGGTAGCTTCACGCCACCGAGCGCGATGCCACTTCCTGACTGCTCTTTCAGCCGTCGGACGGCGTCGACGACGTCGCCCCGGATGAGTTCGGCGTTCCAGTCGACGGCGTCGAGGGTTCCGGATGCCACGATTTTCCGCATCGGATCCATCACCTCCGAGAACGCGACCTCACTGTCGTCCATCCAGTCGGGCCACTCCCCCGACTCCGGTCGGCGCCACGCGCCCGCCATCAGCTCGTAGGTGATGCGTCCGTAGAGCAGGGTGTCGGACCGGCGGAGCTCGTCCGTCCAGAACGCCATGGACTCCGCGTCCGGCGGCAGGCCGGCCTCGTGGTGACAGCAGCCGTCAAGCGTGGTGTTGATCGCGTAGCGGAGGGGCTGGGTCATGCCGCTAGCTTCCTCGCCGGGACACCTCCGTGGAAGAGCCTGCTGCCGCGAATCGCTCCGCCTGCACCGTGAACGCCTTCGCCAGCTCGGGCGGCCCGACGACATCCATCGCCACCTCGAACCGACCGAAGGATGCCGCCAACGCACCCCACGACCACGATCCAGCTTCGAGGGTGCAGCGACCCTCGTCGACCCCCGTCACGGTTCCGTCACCCGCGAAGGGCCGGACGCCATGCGCGGGCGCGTACAAAACGACGGTTTCACGGCACGGCCACTCGTTGGCATTCGATCCCTTGAAACGCCCCCAGACGAAGGCGTCGACGTCACCATCGGGCGCGACCCGCGGCACGAAGGGGGCGCCGTGCGGCACGTGCGGGCGGACCCGCTCGGCGGCGAAAAGTCGCCAGTCGTCGCGGTCGAGATCCCGCCCGAGCAGGTACCACCGGCCATGCGAGGTGACGAGGTGGTGCGGCTCGACGCGTCGCGGCTGGGGGTCACCCCCGCCCCTCGGCCGGTAATCGAACCGCAGCGCGACCAAGCGACAAAGCCATCTCGGCCGTCAACGAGAATGTTGCCGACCTGGTCGCCCCGCGATCGCAAACCCCTAATCGAAATCCCGCCGTGGATGAGAAAATCTTCGACGTGTACCCGCATGGGCAACGTGAATCGCAACAGATCCACAGCTCGCAGCCCGACCGGAATGACCCCGCGAGCTCCGCCCGCCGGTTCCCGTTGCTAAAGGCGTCGAAGCTGGAGGACACGTGGTCCCGGTAGTTTGCCCGCGTCGTAGTCGCGCGCTCCGACCGCGCAAAGACCCGCAAGCAACACGGCACGCTATCTGCGCGCGAGGCATGTCCGTTCACCTGCCAAGCGCAGTCAAACCAAGTTGAGCCCGAGATGCTGTAGGCCACGGACGCTTGCTCCGGCTCGATGTTCCCCACCGCCACAAGCGAAGAGTCGACCATGCATTTGCGCCTCACTGGCTCGTACTAGTCGAACGCTTCGTTCATGGCTATCACCACATCGATTCCCGATACACAGCCCTAGACGTAAGTTCGCGCCACCGGCTCCGAGTACAGCCCCTCCACTCTCGTGGACGGTGTGGGCGCGGGCCCATCGATGGTCGCATACCACCTGCCACACGACGACATGCTCCGTGGGCGCAGGTCGCTCGCCGTGGCGCTTCGACCGAGCGGATGCGCTGACGATGCCGGACTAAGAACCTCCCGGCACCCTCCCCTGCGAACGCCGGCTCGCCCGTGTGCGCGCCCACATTAGCGACGAGCGTCCTCTCGGGCGAGGCGAACGCGTCGAACAGGTCGAGGGCTGCCTGACGGTCGTTGCCCTCGTCGTCCCACTGCAGAAGGACGTGGATCGGAATGCCAATCTTCCGCGCCTCCTCCGCTGTCGCGCGGAGGACGTTGCTCCCCGTGTCAAAGCGCGCTCTCACCAAGAGAGCCGTCATGGCGTCGTTGACTTCGACGCGGCTCCTGACGTTGCTCCTGTATGTGGGGTACAACGCCTCAGACACGGTTCATGCTTAGAAACCTCTTAGTTCGCGACACCGTCAATGTGAGCAGACCGTACTGGCGGAGTTGTCCGATGGAGCCTCGAGCGGGCGAAGTAATGCCCGCATTACATGGGCTAAGCAGTCGTCGCGTCCTCGTCACCCGTCGTGCTGTCGCTCGGCGCCGAGCGGCGGGCACGGTAATCGTCAAGATTGATGACACCGACAGGCGTGTCAATGGTGGTCGCAGATACAGCGGCAGCGCCAACCGGGAAAGCGACTTCTCCGGTCGTGGTCGGTTCGGCGGCCGTCTTGCGCGAACCTCGCCCAACCCGGCTGGCCACCCATCGACCGAAGCGCTGCACGTCCTCCTTGCCACGCGCATCCCAGTACGCCTGAGCGATGGGCACGACTACTTCGCGCAGGACCCACAGGATGCCATCCGCGGTTTGCTGTACGCGCCGATCGTATGCCGCCTGATCCTCCGCTTCCTCGCGCTGAGTCCGAGCCTCGCTCTCGCGACTGAGCCAAGCATCGAACTCGCGGCCGTCATCTGCGCTGTCCGTCTCGTACGGACGCGGGTTCTTGTACTGATTGATGAGCGTGCCGTCTGCGCGACGGGCCCCTCCAGATCCAAACTGATCGTCAGCGATATCCTCGCCGTCTCCATCTGTCATGTCGGCGTCCACAATGAACTGCCGAACTTTGGGTACCTTTTTGTTCACCATGGATTGCCTCCCCGATGGCACGATCCTAGGCCGGCGACTGACCCCGGTTTAGCCGAGACCCGTGGCAACTGTCTGCGTCACGAGAAGCGCGACCAGAGATCCGAGGCAGATACAGAAGCTGATAAGCGCGATCTTGAAGTAGCGGAATTTCGTCGTCGCGACTCGCGCGAGCGATGCCGCCTGCTCCCAGGCTTCACGCCGGACTTGGTCGTCTGTCGATATAGCCGGCGGAGAATCGCCGGCTGATACCTGCGCCAGGCTCGGCCAGGCGAACCTGTTGAGCGAGGTCGGATCCGATGACATCCGTGGAATGAGCGCTCGGACGATGTTGAACCCCGTGATTGACGCCGTGAGCAGAAAGACGACGGTGAACACCGCCCAGACCCCGAACGCGAAGGGAACGGTCATCACATCCGGTAGCGACTCCAGCAGACGAGGTACTGAGAAGGTCAGGCTGAGGCCGAATGATCCTGCGAGGATCGTCGCTTTCGCGTCCGCGTTCTTGATCCAACCCCCCGTCTCCTGGATCGCAAGTTTGCTCTGCTCCCAGTCAGCCGGCGATGCACCTGCTGAAACGCCCTTACGCCCCATCTACCTGAACTCCATCTATCGGCCAGCGGCGGCTCATACGCCACTCGGTGTATGCGGCCAACCAGTGGGCGCCCCATGCGACGGCAGTCGCGGCGTCGTGCACGACCGGGTTCCACTCGCTGCGGTCGGCCACGCACAGGTTGCCGCTTAGGTACAGGTGCGGGGATGGCACCCATCGTCCCGACGAGAACGCGCCGAGCTTAGGCCCGATCACCCGAAGCGCTGGGAGCCGCTGGTCCGCACGGAGTTCTACCTGGAGCGTGAATCGTCCGCGGCCGGTGTCGATCTGGCCGGTCCAGCGGGGCCCGTGGGTCGCATTGCCCGCACTGTACCCGAACCCGGGAAACGAGCGATGAATGGAGTCGCGATGTCGCATGACCTGTTCGCTGTCTTCCCACCAGGGGTTCGGCGTGTCGATCTGGCCAGCGTCCACACCACCGTGGAAAGTGTGCGTCTGCACCGAGGTGACGGGGCCGAGTCGGTCATGCACGGCGATGCCAGCATCGGATATGTGAACGCCGTCAAAGACGATTCGCCCGTCGACGGTGACGTACCGCGGAGTATGAATTCCGTGGTGGCTGAGAAGGGATGCAATCGACATGTTGGCCTCCTTAGCCGACGGTCACGGACGACACGGAGCTGCCGGCGAGCTCGTGGATTAGCGATTCCGAGTGCGCCAAAGTTCCCGTCCACCGGTAGTCGTAGAAGTGGTAACTCTTCGTGACGTGGTCTCGTGTGTAGGTCTTTGGCGGGTGGAGCTTCGTGAACTGCGTCGCGTCGGGAAACAGACCGGCCAAATTTTCCCCGGTTACGATTTCCCACGACAGTGCCTTCTTCTCGCACTTTGAAGCGAAGTTCGCCGCGAACCCCACCGGGTTGATCTCGCTGTGCCCGACTGACCCCGTGCGCACGAATGTGATCTGCCCGAAGTCCAGGCCAGCGCGAGCCTGAACGCGCGCCACACCCATCTGCTCGAGGCGGGGGTTCACGTTCTCCTTCACCGCGTTGAGCGCAAAGGCGCTGGCCGCCAGCGCGCATGATGCGCCAACCTGCGGATCACCGGGCCCAAAGCCTGCGAAAAGGCCGTCTCCTCGCAGACCGAGGGGGTAACCCCCGTGACGAAGGACGGTCTCGACGAAGCCGGCAAGCACTGCGTCTGCAAGATCGGCCACCTCGTCCTGCGGGTCCCAGAAGGTGCGTCCAGTGAAGTCGCGTAGGTCGATGAACATCGCAGTCATGGAGGTCGTACGCTTCTGGCCAATCGCCAGGTCTTCGAAGTCGGGGTGCCCCAGTGCGGTGCCACTTCGCGTCTCCATCGCTTCGTGGGCGAAGACCTGCCCCTTCGAGAGGCGCCGCCGTTCCGTGAAGCGCTCCAGGACTGTGTCTCCGAAGGACCGTGCCGTGTACTGCATGTGGACCTCAGTGCTCTCGCCCGCGTGTCGCTCACGCTGGTCTCACTACTATACACCCATACTTCACCCTAGGGGTGAATGCGTGATCACGACTTCGGGCATGCCTACGATGAAGAAACACAACAGACCGGGAACGACATGCGCATCGAGTTCACTGACGATCTGGTGCGCGCGTTCTGCGAGCGGCGCACAGATCATGCGTACCCGGGGGACGGTGACTTGCGCCGGGCACTGATGATGCGCCTTCAGGGCCTAGCAGCCGCAGTGACGCCTGATGACGTCTTGGCTCTAGCGTCGATGGGCTTCGTGCCGATCACTGAGCGCGGAGGCACAGTGCGGGTGACCGGCGGATACCTGCTTGAAATCGAGTTCTCGCATGATGCCCCGCCGACCGTATTTATCCAAGGGTTAGCACCCGCGACGCCGACAGGAGATCGGAATGCATGAGTTTCGCGTTGAGGACATTGCTCACGCTGGCGAGCACCTTCTCGATGAGCTGAATAGTCGCGGTTGGAGCCAGGCGGAGTTCGCAAGCATACTGGGGCGCCCCGTACAGTTCGTATCCGAGATCATCAACGGCAAGAAGGAAATCACGAGGGAATCAGCAGCACAGATCGGTGCTGCATTTGGAACGTCGCCCGAATACTGGCTGCAGTTGCAGGACGGCTACTACCTTGCACAGCAACGCTCGGACTCTGAGTCGGCTGCGCGTCTAGAGTCCGTGCGCCGGAGGGCCAGCCTTCGAGCAAACTTCCCGATCTCGCTGCTCGCGCAGCGCGGGCTGGTGCACCCGACAGATCCTCAGCGCCAGGAACAAGACATCCTTCGGTTGTATAAGATCTCATCCCTCGATGAGCGCCCGGAGCTCGCACTTGCCGCCCGAAGGTCAAACGCGACTGAGCCCATGACTCAGCTGCAGGAGGCCTGGTTTGTCAGTGTTCGCGATAAAGCAGAGAGGCAATCCGCTGCAGTCTACGACGAGAGCTCCTTTCGCGAATTAGCAACCACCCTGCCGCAGCGAATCAAGTCCCCGCGGGACTTCGAGAGTCTGCCCGCCCAGTTTGCCGACGTAGGAGTCAAGCTGATTCATATCGACACCTTCCCGACGAGCAAGTTGGACGGATGTGCCTTTGTGGTTGACGAAACCCCCGTCATCGGACTCACCGGGCGCGGCAAACGGCTCGATAAGGTCTTCTTCACGCTTCTGCACGAGGCTGCGCACGTCCTACTCGGGCACGTGGGATCGACGCCCATTATTGATGAGACGGACGCCGACAGCGGGCCCGAGACCAACGTCGAGGACGCAGCCAACTCGCTTGCTGCCCGCTGGTCGTTCGGAGATGGTCTTCCCGCCTCGCCGGCGCGGATTGGTGAAGCCTGGGTTGAGGCTGTCGCGGACAGCGTGGGCATCCATCCGTTGATGGTCATCGGCCACCTGCAACACGAGGGTGTGCTCAACTGGCGTACGTCGCTCGTCCGTGGTGCTCCGACGGTAACGGATGCGCTGCAAGCCTGGAACTAGCCGCGTAATCGACGGATTGGCGACTCTCATCCCGGTGCCATGTCCGCGAACCGCTGATAGTGGCCCTCGAACGCCAATGATCGTGTCGGTCGGACCGTTACGTTGCTTCGCAGCGATCAGGTCGGCCTCACCGGCACGAGGCGAATCCTTCTCGTACGCCGCCTCGCGGTGAAGCAGCACCACCATGTCGGCACGCTGCTCGGCACCACGGTTCAGCTGCGACAGCGCGATGACCGGAATCTGCAGCTCCTTCGCCATCAGCTTCAGCGCACGCGAGAACTCACTGACCGACTCCACGCGCTTACCGCTCGGGAGCAGCTGCAGGTAGACCCTCGCGCTGCGTCAGGCGACCGCACTTCGCACGGATCCCGACGAGTCGTCGTCGGCGCAGGGGCCCTGGCCCCCACCCTCACCCCGGAGTACCCTCCCCACCATGAGCCCCGCCACTCTCTTCCTCCACGCCGACGCCGCGCTCCGCGAGGTCGTCGCTCAGCTCGATCCGGCCGACTTCTCGGCATCCGTGCCGAAGGAGTGGAGCCAGCTCGAGTCGCCCACGCTGCTCGGCATCCTGGGTCGCCATGCCTACGACGAAGCGTGGGTGCCCGACGTGATCGCCGGGCGCGCAGCCGCCGACGGTGACCCGCTCGCCGATGTCGATCTGTTGGGCGACGATCCGATCGCCTCGTACGACGCCCTCAACGACAGTGCCACCGCTGCGGTGCGGGCCGGAGACTTCGCCGACACCTTCCGCTTCACCTACGGCGACTACCCCGCCGACGAGGGCTTCGCGCACCTCGCGACGTACCGCGCATTCCAAGCGTGGTCGATCGCGAAAGAGTTCGGCATCCCGTTCCATCTCTCCCACGAGCTCATCGAGGGGATGAACGAGCACGTCACCCCGCACGCCGACGAGTGGCGTCAGTGGGGCGTGTTCCCGCCGGCCATCGAGCCGCCGGCCGATGCCGACGACGAGACCCGACTGCTCTGCACACTCGGGTTCTGGAAGCCGTAACCCCCGCCGATCGACCTCACACGGGCGCCGTCGACGTGCGCACGTGCAGGGTCGAGGGCAGCAGCTTCGCCACCCGCGGCCCCCGCGCCGCTCGGCCCCTCGTCGATCCGGCGGATGAGAAGCCGCCCTGCCACCGCCCCCTTCGCCTGCAGGGGCTGCTCGACGGTGGTTAGCCCCGCCGCCTCGGCGCGGGTTGCCCCTAACGCCTGACTGAACTGAGGCACGGACTCGCTTTGGCGCGAATCAGGCCCCCACAGGTTGGCGCAGCACCGTGCGCAGCTTCGCGGGACTCACTCGCCGGAAGTCGCTGGAGTAGATCTCATGGTGTTTGCCGACAACCCGGAGTCCGTTCGCCGGGACGAAGTCGTGATGCAGGGATTCGAGAGTTGCACCTTCGTCATCGAATGAGCCGACGTGGAGGGTCTGCACGCACAGTCCTTCCGAGAGCGTCTCAAGCCGCACGTCGTCGAGGCGTGCCGCCTTGCCCTTTGCGCCCGCTCGAAGCACAGCTGCACCGACGGCGTCGGAGTCGAGCCAGTCGGGCACCATCAGCATCATCGTCCAGTGCCACTGGGACTTGTCGCGTGCGACCGTGAACGCATCCATGTCGTGCGCCCACCACAGACCTTCGAGCGGCGGCACGACGTAGTCGCGTCCGTACTCCTGCTTGCTCAGAAACTTGAGCGTGTAGGCGATCGGGTACAGCGCCGAGAGGGCTTCTCCATAGGCCGGTGAATCGTTGGGATCCCCGTGGCCGTCGATCATGAGGTACCGCATGTCGGGGACGTCGACGATGCGGAATGCGCCGCGCGGAGCCTGGTAGCTGTCGAGGCTCTTCTTGAAGTCGACTTTGTCCGCCATCGCGAACGCCCTCGTTACATCCCCGGCGCCATGTCGGCGAAGCGCGAGTAGTGGCCCTGGAACGCCACGGTGATCGTGTCAGTCGGACCGTTACGGTGCTTCGCGACGATCAGGTCGGCCTCGCCCGCACGCGGGGAGTCCTTTTCGTACGCCGCCTCGCGGTGCAGCAGCACCACCATGTCGGCATCCTGCTCGATCGAGCCCGACTCACGCAGGTCGCTCAGCGCAGGCTTCTTGTCGGCACGCTGCTCGGCACCACGGTTCAGCTGCGACAGCGCGATGACCGGAACCTGCAACTCCTTCGCCATCAGCTTCAGCGCACGCGAGAACTCACTGACCTCCTGCTGACGCGACTCGACGCGCTTACCGCTGGTGAGCAGCTGCAGGTAGTCGATGACGACCATCTTCAGACCCTCGCGCTGCTTCAGGCGACGGCACTTCGCGCGGATCTCGACCAGCGTCATGTTGGGGCTGTCGTCGATGTAGAGGGGCGCGTCGTTGATGCGACCACGGGTCGCGGCGACGGTGGTCCAGTCGCGCGAGTCGAGGGTTCCCTTACGCATGCTCTGCAGCGGGATGGCTCCCTCGGCGCTCAGCAGACGCATGGCGATCTCGCTGCGACCCATCTCGAGCGAGAAGAAGATGCAGGGCGCGTTCGCGCGGATCGCGGCCGCGCGGGCGAAGTCGAGCGCGAGCGTCGACTTACCCATGGCGGGGCGGGCGGCGAGCACGATCATCTGGCCCGGGTGCAGACCGTTGGTCAGCTGGTCGAGCCCGGCGAAGCCGGTGGGAATGCCCGTCATCGACCCGTCGCGACCGCGAGCGGCCTCGATCTCTTCGACAGCGGCATCCACCGCCGTCGTGAGCGGGATGTAGTCCTCGGCGCTGTCGTCGCCCGACACGTTGTAGATCTCGGCCTGAGCGCTGTTGACGAGCTCGGTCGGGTCGCCCTCGCCGGCGTAGCCCATCTGCACGATGCGCGTGCCGGCTTCGACCAGGCGGCGCAGCAGCGCGCGCTCGGCGACGATCGAGGCGTAGTAGCCGGCGTTGGCGGCGGTCGGCACGATCGAGGTGAGCGTGTGGAGGTAGTCCGCTCCCCCGGCGCGCTGCAGCTCGCCGGTCTTGATGAGCTCGTCGGTCACGGCGACGACGTCGGTCGGCTCACCGTGCGAGTAGAGCGTGAGGATCGCCTCGAAGATCAGCTCGTGCTTCGGCACGTAGAAGTCGCCACCGCGGAGCGTCTCGATGACATCGGCGACCGCGTCCTTCGACAGCAGCATGCCGCCCAGCGCGCTCTGCTCGGCGAGGATGTCGTGCGGCGGGGTGCGCTCGGGACGAGGTGCTTTACCGAGACGTTCTTCGGCGATGTCGGCGATCGACACGGACTCTCCTTCTGCTCTCGGGCCGCCCGTCGCACTCCTCGCGCGCGCGAACGGCTTCGGCGGAGAGAGGTGGAACGGCCTCGGCAGCACGTAAACACGAACGTCCGACATCGACGCGTGCACGGGTGGTGAGGCGCTGTCCGAGGGGGCTGCACCCACGGTAGATACGCGACTCTCAACACGCAAACAGGCCTGTGGATAACTCTGTGGACAGTTTGCGGGAAACGCCGCCATGTCTGTGCACAAGTGCTGTGGAGAACTCGGTGGATGGATGTAGATTCGACATCCGATACCTACCCTGAACTGGGTTTTATCTGTCCACAGGTTTGCTGGGCAAAACCCGTGTGAAGTGGCAGTTGAAGGTTGTCTGCTAGGGCCTCCACATGTGCACAACCCGGGGGATAACTCGCCGGACGCCTATCCATCCCGAGGCCTCGCTGTCAAATCTTTTTTCCCGTCCGGCGTGTCGCTGGTCACCCGCTGATTCCCGTTCGACTACCGGAAATCCACCAGACCCCTTTTGCTGGGGTGAAACCGGGCGTATCGTCGCCGCCCAGGAATCACCTTGGATTCACCTATGGGGGGCGAATCGTGGATGACACGTTGAAGAGTGGGGTACCGCGCACACTGCGCATCGCCCTCTTCGGCGTGCTCGCGGCCCTCGCGCTCGCGCTCGTCTCGCTCTTCATCTCGGCCTCGTCCGCCTCGGCCGACGACGGCTCGGGCCTGCTCGGATCCATCGGATCGACCGTCGACGACGTCACCGACACCGCCGGAAAAGTCGTCGACGACACCGCGAAGAAGGCCGCCGACACCACCGAGAAGGTCACCGAGAAGGTCGAGAAGGCCGCTCCCGCCCCGGTCGTCGAGGTGGTCGAAAAGGCTCCCGCCGCCGTCATCGACGTCGTCCCCGCCCCCGTCGCCGAGCCCGTGCAGCAGGTGGTGTCGGCGGTTCCGGATGCCGTGGCAGACGTGAACGACGCCGTCACCGACACCGTCAACGACGCCGGCTCCACCCTGAACGAGGTCGTCGACACCGTCGCCGACGCGGACGTCGTCGGAACGGTCGTCGAGCCCGTGGTCGACCCGATCGTCGAGGTCGTCGAGCCGCTGCCCGTCGTCGGCGGAGTCGTCGCACCCGTGGTCGACGAGGTCGTCGACACCGTGGGCGACGCGGTCGATGAGACCGTGCCCGAGGTCGTCGGCGAGCTGCCCACGATCGACCCGGTGATCCCGACCGTTCCCGCACTCCCCTCGACTCCCGTGGTCGGCGTCGAGCCCGGTGGAGAAGTCGTCGTGCCGAGCCCCGTGGGTTCGCTGCCATCGCTTCCCGCCGTCGAGCCCACCGCCACAGCTCCCGAGCCCGCTGAGGCCCCTGTGGCCCTGCCCGAGGCTCCCACGCCCCTGCCCGAGGCCCCGACGACCCTGCCTGCGGTCGCCCAGCCAGTATCGGCCGCCCCGACCTCCGGCATCCGGTCGCTCGAGGCCCAGACGGCCGACCTCGCCGTCGCGTTCGACGAGGTCGCGGCCCCTGAGGCCACGGCATCCGTCGCCCTTCCCTCGTCCGACGACGGCGCCGCGGCACAGCCCCACTCGCTGATGCTGCCGGGCGCCAGCGCCGGTTCGGCGTCGACGGCCTCCCCCGGCTCCGGAGCGGGTGGAACCACCCCCGCGACCGCCGGCGACGCCGCGAACCAGCCCGCGATCGTTCTTCTCGCACGCGGAGGCGACGTCGACGACGATCTGCCTTCCGTCCCCGTCTACGACACCGACGTCTCTCCTGACTGAGGCCGGTCTCGCCGTGTTCGACACGGCTGACGACCCCGCGCACACGCGCACCCTCACTCATCTACAGGAGAAACTCTCATGCGCAAGATCTACTCGCGCGTCCTCATGGGCGCGCTCGTCGGAGGCGGCTTGGCCGTCGCCGGCTGCGGCATCGCCAATGCCGCGGACACTTCGGGAGCAGACGGACTGCTCTCGGGCGACCAGGCGGCGATCTCGGTGGACGCACCGGTCACGGTCGGCGGCAACGCCGTCTCGGTGATCGGCGACAGCCACAGCAAGAACGCCGACACCTCGGCACCGAAATCAGCCCCCGCCCCCGAGGCGACCACCGACGGTGGCGACAGCCTGCTCGGCGGCGACCAGGGCCTGGTGTCGGTGAACGTCCCCGTGACGGTCGGTGGCAACGCCGTGTCGGTCGTGGGAGACAGCGACACCTCGGATGCCGATACCTCGGCCCCCGCAGAACCGGCCCCCGCGCCGGCTCCGGCCGCCCCGGCTCCGGCCCCGGCGGCGCCTGCCCCGGCTCCCGTGGCCGACACCACCACCGACGGCAGTGACAGCGTCGGCGGCGGCAACCAGGCCATCGTGCCGGTCGAGGTGCCCGTGACGGTCGGCGGAAACGCCGTCTCGGTCGTGGGCGACAGCCACAGCGACGACGCCACCACCGGCGACTCCGCGGACTCGAGCGCAGGCTCGGGCGCCGGCGAGGCGACCACCCACGGCAGCGACAGCCTGCTGGGCGGAAACCAGGTCGGCCTGCCCGTCGAGGCACCGGTCACCGTCGGCGGCAACGCCGTATCGGTGGTCGGCGACAGCCACTCCGAAGACGCCACCACCACCGGCGGCGGCACGACGGACGGCTCGAGCACCGGTGACACGACGACCGACGGCACCGACTCGATCGGCGGAGGCGACCAGGTCCTCGTTCCGATCGAGCTGCCCATCACGATCGGCGGAAACGCCGTCTCGGGCGTCGGAGACAGCACCACCTCGGATGCCGGTGTGACCGGCGGATCGACCGGCTTGGGCTCCGGCTCGGGTGACGTCGTCACCGACGGCACCGACTCGATCGGCGGCGGCAACCAGGTCCTCGTTCCGATCGAGCTGCCCGTCACGATCGGCGGAAACGCCGTCTCGGGCGTCGGAGACAGCACCACCTCGGATGCCGGTGTGACCGGCGGATCGACCGAATCGGGCTCCGGCGCGGGTGACGTCGTCACCGACGGCACCGACAGCGCCGCCGGCGGCAACCAGGTGCTCGCTCCCATCGGCCTGCCGATCACGGTCGGCGGCAATGCCGTCTCGGGTGTGGGCGACAGCACCACGGATGACGCCGACACCACCGGCGGATCGACCACCGGCATCGGCGCGGGCGACATCGTCACCGACGGCACCGACTCGATCGGCGGGGGCAACCAGGTTCTCGCCCCGATCGGCCTGCCCATCACCGTCGGCGGAAACGCCGTCTCGGGCATCGGCGACAGCCACTCCGAAGACGCCACCACCACCGGCGGCTCCACCGGCGGCATCGGTGACGTGATCACCGACGGTTCCGGAAGCATCGGCGGCGGCAACCAGGTGCTCATCCCGATCAACCTGCCCGTCACCATCGGCGGAAACGCGGTCTCGGTGATCGGTGACAGCGACACGGACGGCTCGAACACCGGCACCCCGGGTGAGCCCGGAACGCCTGGTCAGCCCGGAACGCCCGGCACCCCGGGAACGCCCGGTGAGCCCGGTGAGCCCGGAACCCCTGGCACCCCGGGAACACCCGGTGAGCCCGGCACCCCCGGTCAGCCCGGAACCCCTGGTGAACCCGGCACCCCCGGTGAGCCCGGAACGCCCGGAACCCCCGGCCTGCCCGGAACCCCCGGCCTGCCCGGTCTGCCCGGTCTGCCCGGCCTGCCCGGTCAGCCCGGAACGCCCGGCGAGCCCGGAACCCCCGGCCAGCCCGGCACCCCCGGAACGCCCGGCACCCCCGGCACCCCCGGAACCTCCGAAACCCCCGGCACCTCCGGCACTCCCACGGTGATCGGCTCCGTCGCCTCCTCGGCGTCGGCTCCCCTCGCCGCCACGGGCACCGCGAAGGCCGGTTCGTCGCTCGCCATGACCGGATCCGACGGCTCGTCGGCCGCCGGCCTCGGCGTCGCGGGTCTGCTGGCTCTGATGTTCGGAGGCGCGCTGCTCGTGCTGCGTCGTCGCCGCGCAACCGTCTGAGTCACGTTCGACGGGCACCGGATGCCAACTATTGGGGGTGGCATCCGGTGTCGCGGCGTGCCCGGGCCGGTCTACTCGGCGAGACGCCAGTCGTCGAAGCTGAAGCCCGGCGACACCAGACAGCTGACCACGACCTCGGCGTCACCGGCCGGCCGTGCGGCCTGCCAGACACCCGCGGGAACCGTATGCTGCAGCACGTTGCCGGCGGCGAGATCGGGCCCCAGGGTCACGGTCTGTGCCTCACCTGGCGTCTCGCCGTCTCCGCCCAGCGACAGCTCGAGGGAGCCCGGACCATGCCACAGCCACACCTCATCACTCGTGACGACGTGCCACGCGCTGCGCTCGTCGGGCGTCAGCAGGTAGTGGATGCATGTCGCGGCCGGCCGCGCCCCCGCGGGGGTGTCGACGGCGTAGCCGCCCGTCCACATGCGGCGGAACCACCCTCCCTCGGGATGCGCCTCGAGATCGAGCAGGCGAGCGGTGGCGGGGCGGTCGTCGGTCATGCGCGCACTCCGGTCTGTTCGGCGAAAGCGGCGGATGCCCAACGCACCTCGCCGTCGATGAAGGTCGCCGCGGCGCGTCCGGCTCCGCCGACGACCAGGTGCTCGATGGTGTCATCCACCTCCGACATCGCGGCCGGAGAGGCCGCAGGCCCTGGGATGTCGAAGAAGGCGAGGTCGGCCACGGCGCCCACGGCGAGATATCCGGTGCGAGCGGGGCCGGTGTCGAGGCCCATCGCGTGCGCTCCCCCGAGGGTCGCCGCCCGCAGCAGCAGCGCCGACAGGTCGCGGTTGGCGTACCCCTGCGCCCGCGCGAGGCGGTGCAGCTCGGCGACGTCGGCGAGAAGGTCGAGAGAGGGGCTGGATGCCAAGGAGTCGGTCCCTACCGCGATCGCATTGCCCTCGACGAGGTACGCGGCGATCGGCGGTTCGTCCAACCCGATCACGGCGTTCGACCGCGGGCAGAGCGCCACCGTCGTGCCGCGGGAGCGCAGCGTCGCCCGATCACGCGCGGTCATATAGACGCCGTGGGCGATGTGGCAGTCAGGCCCCAGCACGCCGAGCTCGTCGACGAACTCCGTCGCGCCCGTGCCGATGCCCTCATCGCGCAGGGCCATGAAGCTCGCCGGACGCTTCTCCTGCCACGACACCGCCTCGCCGTGCTCGCGTTCGAAGGCCGCCTCGCCCAGGTGCAGGTGCAGGCGACTCCCCCGCTCGCGCACGATGTCGGGGATCTCGAGCAGCGGCTCCACGTCGAGCGAGTACGGCGCGTGCGGCGACAGGCCGGTTCCCGGAGGTGCCGGCAGCGCATCGAGACGCGCCTCGACCTCCGCGCGTCCGCGCTCGGCCCACGCCTCGTTCGTCCAGCTCATCACCTCCCAGTAGGTGATGCCGTGCAGCCTCGCGTCGTGCAGCGCCGAAGCGGCCTCGACGTCGGTGACGATGTCGGCGACGGCGGTCGTTCCGGCGGCGATCATGGCGCGGGCTCCCGCCGCGGCATCCGCCCCCCAGTCCAGACCCCGCTCGTACACCGGCTGGAACGCGTGCGCCCACTCCTCGAAGCCCGCGTAGCGCCCCTGCCCCACCTCGGCCATGCCGGTGTACTGCAGGTGCGAGTGGGCGTTGACGAGACCGGGGGTGAGCACGCCCGGCCAGTGCACCTCGTCGAAGGCGAGCCCGCGGGTGTGCAGCTCGTGCAGCACCCAGGCGCGGTCGCCCACGTGGCGGATGCGCCCCGCTGCCACCGCGATCGCGCCGTCGCGGATCGGCGGGGCGGTGATGGGCAGCACCACGGATGCCGAGAACACCACCACACGCCCGGATCGCTCTTGCACGGCGTCAGCCTAGGCAGGCGGTGTGTCGGTCATGTGTCGTGCGCCGCGGGCACGGTGGCTGAGCCTGCGCCCGGTGGCTGAGCCTGCGCACGGTGGCTGGGCCTGTCGATGCCACCCCCGGCCCCTTCGACAAGCTCAGGGACCTCGCGCCTCGCGACGGTTGGGCCCACGCACGGTGGCTGAGCCTGTCGAAGCCACCCCCGGACCCTTCGACAGGCTCAGGGACCTCGCACCTCGCGACGGTTGGGCCCACGCACGGTGGCTGAGCCTGTCGAAGCCACCCCCGGACCCTTCGACAAGCTCAGGGACCTCCCTTCGACAAGCTCAGGGACCTCGCGCCTCGCGGTGGCTCAGCGCCCCGCCCCGCGAACGCGGAACGGCCCCGCCCTGCCGGAGCAGGAACGGGGCCGTTCTCGAGAGTGCAGCGAATTACTTCGCGGCGACCACCTGGAGGGTGATCACGGCGGTGACGTCGTCACGCAGGCGAACGGTCGCCTCGTGCTCGCCGACCGACTTGATCGAAGAGGTGATCTGGATCTTGCGCTTGTCGAGCTCGCCCAGACCGGCGGCCTTGACGGCGTCGGCGACATCGGCGGGCTTGACCGAACCGAAGAGGCGACCCTCGTTGCCGGCCTTGACGGCCAGCTTGACGGTGTTCGACTCGAGCGTGTTCTTCAGCGACACGGCCTCTTCGTGGTCGTGGATCGCACGGGTCTCGCGAGCGGCGCGGATCGACGCGACCTGCTTCTCGCCACCACGGCTCCACGACACGGCGAAGCCCTGCGGGATGAGGTAGTTACGGGCGTACCCGTTCTTGACCTCGACAACATCACCGGCGCTACCGAGCCCGGTGACCTCATTCGTGAGAATCAGCTTTGCCATCGGGTGCTCCTTAGCGGCCGGCGCCGGCGTAGGGCAGAAGAGCCATCTCGCGCGCGTTCTTGATGGCGCGGGCGATCAGACGCTGCTCCTGCACGGAGACACCGGTGATACGACGGGCGCGGATCTTGCCGCGCTCCGAGATGAACTTGCGGAGGGTGGGGACGTCCTTGTAGTCGATGACGCCGACGCGGATCGCCTTCGCGGGGGCTGCGTTCTTGGCGCCCTTCCGCGGCTTGCGGCGGTCGCCAGTGGCCTTTCCAGCCATGCTTCCTTCTTTCGTGTGGTTCGGATGCCGAGTCGGTCACGCGGACCGGGACATGGCATCCGGAATTTCAGGGGTCGTCTCGCTCGAGAGCGGGGCGAAGTTCAGAACGGGGTGTCGTCTCCGTAGGAACCAGGAGTGCTCCACGCGTCTGCGCCGCTGTTGTTGCCGCCGCCGTTGTTCGAACCGGGCGTCGACCACGGCTCGTCGTTCGACTGCTGCACCTGCGGGCGCTGACCGCCACCGCCGCCGCCACCGTTGCCGCCACCGGCGGCACGGGTGACCTGGGCGGTCGCGTAGCGGAGCGAGGGACCGATCTCATCGACTTCGAGTTCGATGGAGGTGCGGTTGTTTCCCTCGCGGTCCTGGTACGAACGCTGCTTGAGGCGACCGGTCGCGATGACACGGCTGCCCTTCGTCAGCGAACCGGCGACGTGCTCGGCGAATTCGCGCCACACCGAGGCACGCAGGAAGAGCGCCTCGCCGTCCTTCCACTCGTTCGCCTGACGGTCGAACGTGCGGGGGGTCGACGCGATGGTGAAGTTCGCGACCGGGAGTCCGTTCTGCGTGTACCGCAGCTCGGGGTCGGCCGTGAGGTTACCCACGACGGTGATGACGGTTTCGCCGGCCATCGTCGTTACTTCGCAGCCTTCTCGGCGGACTCGACCTTGCGGGGAGCGGCGGCCTTGCGGGCGGCCTTCTCCTCGGAGCGCTTGGCCTCGGCGGCGACCTGGGCGATCGCTTCTTCGGCGCGCAGGACCTTGGTGCGCATGATCTGCTCGTTCAGCTTCAGCTGACGGTCGAGCTCGTTCGTGGCCTCGCTGGTCGCGACGAAGTTGACGACGGCGTAGATGCCCTCGTTCTTCTTGCGGATCTCGTAGGCGAGACGACGGCGGCCCCAGATGTCGATCTTGTCGATGGTTCCTCCATCGGCCGTGATGACCTTGAGGAATCCGTCGAGCTTCGGAGCGACCTGGCGCTCGTCGACCTCGGGATCGAAGATGACCATGAGTTCGTACTGGTGCGTCACTAACCCACCTCCTTCGGACTAGAACGGCTGACGGGCATTTCCCGGCAGCAGGAGGGTGTGTAGCACGTCATCACGGGCTCACACGCGCATGGGCGTCGCCGGACAACCTTCGTAGTCTAACGGATGCCGCTGGCAGCGGGGAATCGGTCATCGGTAGCGTTGATGTTCCACCGACGGCGAGGGGGGCCGCATGGCAGGGATCCGACCGTTCGACGCGCGAGCACTGCAGGTCGCGCCCGACCGCGCGGCGGCGAAAGCGTTCACGAAACGGCTGCGCGACGAGGGCCGTCTGCCCGGCAACACCACCGCGACGATCGTCGGCTGGGTGTTCGCGTTCGTCTTCCTCGGCGGGATCGGCATCACGCTGGTGGTGCTGCTCATCGTGCTGTCGACGTGGCTGCGCGAGGGGACCCTCGTGGTGGGCCTGCTCTTCGCCCTCCCGCTGCTGATCGGCATCGGCGGCCTGATCGCCGCCCTCCTGGTGGGCCTGCGCGGGCAGCGCATCGTCGAGGACCGCCGGTGGCGCCTCGCGGGCTTCGCGCGCGACGTGGACATGGAGTACGTGCCGGCCGTGCAGAACCCCCCGCTGCCGGGCGTGATCTTCGGCATCGGCAGCTCCCGCACGGCATCCGACATCGTCCGCGGGCGCCGCCCGCGCTTCGTCGAGGTCGGAAACCACGCGTACACCGTGAGCGACGGCAAGAACACGACGACCGTGCGCTGGAGCTACATCGCGATCAAGCTCGACGTGCCGCTCCCCCACATCGTGCTCGATGCCACTGCGAACAACGGCATGTTCGGCTCGAACCTGCCCGCCTCATGGGGGCGTGGCCAGCGCCTGAGCCTCGAGGGCGACTTCGACACGCACTTCACGCTGTACTGCCCGCGCGGCTACGAACGCGACGCCCTCTACCTCTTCACCCCCGACGTCATGGCGCGCTTCATCGACAGCGCATCGGTGCTCGACGCCGAGATCGTCGACGACTGGCTGTTCCTCTACTCCCGTGACGAGCTGTCGACGATCGACCCGGCGCGCTGGGCATGGGTGTTCTCGGTGATCTCGGTGCTGCTCGACAAGCTCGACCAGTGGGGTCGATGGAGAGACGACCGGATGCCGGTGGCCCTGCCCCCCGCGTCGATTCCGGCCGCCGCCGGCCCCGGCGGAGCCCTGCCAGCCGCAGGTGCGCCGACGGTCGCGGCCGCCCAGGCCGCTCTGCTCGCCCGCCCGCCCGCGGGGGTCGCCGTTCCGGGTCGACGGCTACGGCGCGCGAACCCGTGGATCGTCGTGGCGATCGTGCTGGGGGTGTTCGGGCTCGGCGGACTGGTGCTCGCCGTGGCTCCGCTGCTGCTGCTGATGGTCGCGCGATGACCCCGGGCGTCGCCCCGACGATGTCGGACACCACCGCTACGGTCGAACGAGGGGGCACGACATGAACGCACAGACCCGGCTCGACACCGCGCCGCTGACCGAGCCCGTCGACCGCGCCCAGGTGCGCGCGTTCACGAGAGAGCTGCGGCAGCAGGGCAAGCTCAGCAGCAACGTGGCCGGCATCATCGTGTTCGCGGTGGTCGGTGTGGTCTTCTTCTTCATCATCGGCCCGGTGTTCCTGGGCGTCATCTCCTCCGTCGTCGGCAGGAGCTCGCTGAGCCTGGTGGCCGCCGCTCCCCTGCTCGT
The DNA here is from genome assembly GCF_040436305.1 of Microbacterium sp. che218. NCBI lineage: Bacteria > Bacillati > Actinomycetota > Actinomycetes > Micrococcales > Microbacteriaceae > Microbacterium > Microbacterium sp. che218. The sequence continues at coordinate 2,241,970 of NZ_AP031501.1, read as the reverse complement.
GTTCGCCGCGGTCATCGTGGTGATCGTCGTGGGACTGATCCGCGGCGTGGGCGGCGCGGGTGTGCGGCGCTTCCGTCTCGACCGCTTCGCGCGGGCCAACGGCATGACGTGGGAGCCGGGGTTCGCGAAGCCGCAGCTGCCGGGCATGATCTTCAGCCTCGGCGGCGACCGCAAGAACTCCGACCTGCTGCGGAGCACGTCTCCGCGCTTCATCGAGGTCGCGAACTATACGTACGAGACGGGATCGGGTAAGAGCAGGCAGACCCATCATTGGGGCTACGTGGCGCTCAAGCTCGAGACCCCGCTCCCCCACATCGTTCTGGATGCCGTGGGCAACAACGGCCTGTTCGGCTCGAACCTGCCGGTCACCTTCGGGCGCGACCAGCGGCTCAGCCTCGAGGGCGACTTCGACCAGCACTTCGCGCTGTACTGCCCCGAGGGTTACGAGCGCGACGCGCTGTACCTTTTCACGCCCGACGTGATGGCGCGCTTCGTCGACAACGCCGCCGCCCTCGACGTCGAGATCATCGACGACTGGCTCTTCCTTTACGCCAAGCGCGACCTGTCGACGCTCGATCCGGCCACCTGGCAGTGGCTGTTCACGACGATCGACGCGATCGACGAGAAGTTCGCGCAGTGGGCGCGGTGGCGCGACGACCGTCTCGCCGCAGAGGTCGCCGCGAGCAGGAACGCCGGCACCGCGGCATCCGGAGCCCCCGCCCCGAGCGTGCCGTTGCTCACCCCTCCCCCGGCGGGCGTGGCCGCGCAGGGTCGGCGACTCAAGCGCGGGTTCCCGGTGTGGACGGTCGTGGTGGGCGTGGCCGTCGTCGGATGGTGGATCCTCACGACGGTGTTCGGGCGCTGACGCGGGGGACCCTGTCGGCGGGCGGCGTGCAAACTCCGCGATCCGCACAACCTCAGCCACGATTCGCCGCATCGCGCTGAGGATGCGCGGATCACTGACCCCGCGCAACGCGCGCTCGCGCTCGCCGCGCCGCGCACACTCCGCGATCCGCACAACCTCAGCCAGGATCCGCCGCAACGCGCTGAGAATGCGCGAATCACTGACCCTGCGCAACGCGCCGCGCGATCGCCGCTCCGCGCACACTTCGCGATCCGCACAACCTCAGCCACGATTCGCCGCATCGCGCTGAAGATGCGCGGATCACGACCCTGCGCAACGCGCGCCCACACGAAGCGAGGCCCCCACGCTGCGTGCGTGAGGGCCCCGCTTTCGTCGCCCGTCAGGCTCCGCGCGTGGTGCGCCACAGCTCGCGGCGCGCCTCCTGCTCCACGGGGTCGGGCACGGGCAGCGACACCAGCAGGCGCTTGGTGTAGTCGTCGCGCGGCTCGGTGAGCACCTGCACGGTCGTGCCCTGCTCGCGGATCACGCCCTGCTGCAGCACGACGACGCGGTCGGCCACCTCGTCGACGACGGCGAGGTCGTGGCTGATGAACAGGCACGCGAAGCCGAACTCCGCCTGCAGCTGCGCGAACAGCTGCAGCACGCGCGCCTGCACCGACACGTCGAGCGCCGAGGTCGGCTCGTCGGCGATGAGCAGCTTCGGGTCGAGCGCGAGGGCGCGCGCGAGCGACGCGCGCTGACGCTGACCGCCCGACAACTCGTGCGGGTACCGGTCGCCGAACGCGGTCGGCAGCTGCACCGCATCGAGCAGCTCGTTCACACGCTGGCGCGCGGCCCGGGCGCCCGAGGCGCGCTTGTGCACGATCAGCGGCTCGGCGATGCACTCGGCGATCGTGAGCAGCGGGTTGAAGCTCGTCGCCGGGTCTTGGAAGACGAACCCGATGTCGGGCCGCGTCTTGGCCAGCTGCCGCGGCTTGGCGCCGTTCATCTCGGTGCCGAGCACCTTGAGCGATCCGCCGACGACCGAGGTGAGTCCGACCATCGCGCGACCGATCGTGGTCTTGCCCGAGCCCGACTCCCCCACCAGGCCGAGCACTTCGCCGGGTCCGATCCAGAAGTCCACGCCCTTCACGGCGACGACGCCCGGCGAGCCGAAGCGTCCGGGGTACCCGATCTCGACCTTCTCGGCGACGACGAGGCTCCCCGCGGGTGGCGAAGTGGGCGCGGCATCCGCCAGCGACTGCTGCGAGCTCTTGCCGCGACCCACGTGCGGCACCGCGGCGAGCAGTTCGCGCGTGTACTCCTCGCGGGGGGCGGCGAACAGCTCGCGCACGGGCGCCTGCTCGACGATGTCGCCGCGGTACATCACGATCACGCGATCGGCGAGGTCGGCGACGACGCCCATGTTGTGCGTGATGAGCACGATCGTGGCGCCGAACTCGTCGCGGCACGTGCGCAGCAGGTCGAGGATCTCGGCCTGCACCGTGACATCGAGCGCCGTGGTCGGCTCGTCGGCGATGATCAGCCCGGCGTTCAGCACGAGCGCCATCGCGATGACGACGCGCTGCTTCTGACCGCCCGAGAACTGGTGCGGGTAGTCGTCGACGCGCTTCTCGGGGTCGGGGATGCCGACGCGCCGGAGGATGTCGATCGCCTTGGACTTGGCATCCGCGTTCGACAACTTCTCGTGCGCGCGCAGACCCTCCGCGATCTGCCACCCCACGGTGTACACGGGGTTGAGGGCGGTCGAGGGCTCCTGGAACACCATCGCCGCGTCGCGCCCGCGCATCGCGCGCAGCTGCGCCGAGGTCGCGTGCACGATGTCGGTCTGCTCGCCGTCGCGCCCGCGCACGATGACCGCACCCGAGAGCGTGGCGGTCTCGGGCAGCAGGCCCAGCAGGGTGTTGGCGGTCACGGTCTTGCCCGAGCCCGACTCGCCGACGATCGCGAGCACCTCGCCGGCGTGCGCCTCGAGCGAGATCCCGTTGATCGCGGCGACCGGCTCGCCGTCGGTGGCGAACGCGACGCGCAGGTCGTCGATGCGGGCGACGGATTCGGTGGTGCCGGTCATGAGGGGCTCCCGTCGGAGGGGGCGGATGCCGGGGGCCCGGCGGGGGACGCGGTGGCCGAGGCCTCGGCGGGAGCCGTCGACGGATCGATCGCCGTGACGGGCGCGGGTGCCCGGCCCGCGCGGCGGCGCGTACGCAGACGCGGGTCGCTCAGGTCGTTGAGGCTCTCGCCCACGAGGGTGATGCCGAGCACGGCCAGCACGATCGCGACGCCCGGCGGGATCGCCGTCCACCAGATGCCACTGGTGACATCGCTCACCGAGCGGTTGAGGTCGTAGCCCCACTCGGCGGCGGCGGTGGCCTCGATGCCGAAGCCGAGGAAGCCGAGGCCGGCCAGGGTCAGCAGCGCCTCGGAGGCGTTGAGGGTGACGACGACCGGCAGCGAGCGCGTCGAGTTGCGCAGCACGTGACGCAGCAGGATGCGCGCGGTGGGCACCCCGATCACGCGAGCCGACTCCACGAAGGGCTCGGCCTTGACCCGCACCACCTCGGCGCGGATCACGCGGAAGTACTGCGGCACGAACACCACGGTGATCGAGATCGCGGTGGCGAGGATTCCGCCCCACAGCGTCGACTGGCCGCGGGTGATCGCGATCGACATCACGATGGCGAGCAGCAGCGACGGGAAGGCGTAGATCGCGTCGCACAGCACCACGAGCAGGCGGTCGAGCCAGCCGCCGAAGTAGCCGCCGACCAGGCCGAGGAAGATGCCGAGGAAGATCGAGAAGGCGATCGCGCACAGGATCACCAGCAGCGCCGTCTGGCCGCCCCAGATCACGCGCGAGAGCACGTCGTAGCCGCCGACGGTCGTGCCGAGCAGGTTCATCGCGCTCGGCGCCTGCTGCGTGCCGAACTTGACGCCGTCGGCCTCCTGCTGCGCGAAGCCGTAGGGGGCGAGCAACGGAGCGAACACCGCCGTCAGCAGGAACACCGAGGTGATCACGAGACCGAGCACCAGCATGGTGCGCTGCAGACCGACGCTGCGGCGCAGGTGCGAGATGACCGGGAGGCGGTCGCGCAGGGGGACCTTGCGCACCGTCACGGCATCGGGGGTCGTGGGGGTCGTGGCATCCGACATGTCAGTACCTCACTCGCGGGTCGATGATCGCCGCGATGACGTCGACGAGGAAGTTGGTGAAGGCCACCAGCACGGCGATGATCACGACGATGCCCTGCACGGCCACGAAGTCGCGGGCCTTGAGGTACTCGCTGAGCATGAAGCCGAGGCCCTTCCACTCGAAGGTGGTCTCGGTCAGCACCGCACCCGACAGCAGCAGGGCGATCTGCAGACCGATGACCGTGATGATCGGGATGAGCGCGGGGCGGTACGCGTGCTTGGTGACGAGGCGGTACTCCCCCACTCCGCGCGAGCGCGCCGAGGTGACGTACTGCGCGCCGAGCGTTCCGATGACGTTGGTGCGCACGAGGCGCAGGAAGATGCCCGCGGTCAGAATGCCGAGGGCTACCCCGGGCAGGATCGCGTGGATGAGCACGTCGCTGATCGCGTTGCCGTCGCCGAGGCGGATGGCGTCGATCAGGTAGATGCCGCTGGGGTTGTCGAGCGTCTGCAGCTTCAGCTCGGTGCGCGTGCCCGCCCGACCCGCGACCGGCAGCACGCCCAGCCACACCGAGAACACGAGCTTCAGCAGCAGGCCGACGAAGAAGATCGGGGTCGCGTAGCCGAGGATCGCGCCGATACGCAGCACGGCGTCCTGCCAGCGGTCACGCTTGTAGGCGGCGATCAGACCGAACGGGATGCCGATGAGCAGCGCCACGATGAGCGCGTAGATCGCGAGCTCGAGGGTGGCGGAGCCGTACTGCAGCAGGATCTCGATCACTGGACGGTTGTCGGTGAGCGTGGTGCCGAAGTCGCCGCGGAGGATGCCCCCGATGTACTCGAAGTACTGCACGATCAGCGGGCGGTCGTAGCCGGCGGCGGCGATGCGCGCCTCGAGCTGATCGGGTGGGAGGCGGCCGCCCAGGGCGGCGGTGATGGGGTCACCGGTGATGCGCATGAGCACGAACACCACGGTGACGAGGATGAAGACCGTCGGGATGATCAGCAGGAGGCGGACAAGGATGTAGCGCCAGAGTCCTCCCCCCTTGGGGGCGACGGGTTTGGCGATGTCGGCGGCGTCGACGGCGGTGACCATACGGAAAGAGACCTCACTCGATGGGGAAACGGCGCCTCGTCGCTCCGCTCTCGCCCGACGACCGAGGGTACGTGACCCCCGGTCGTCGGACGAACGGAACGCGACGAGACGCCGTGTCGGTCTTACTTGTGCAGCGGCGCGTAGCGGAACTTGAACGAGCCGTCGAGAACGGCACCGTCCACGCTCGAGCCCACGATCGCCACCTGCTTGCCCTGGAGCAGCGGCAGGGTCGACAGGTCGGCGGCCACCTTGTCCTGGATCTCGCCGATCTCCTGCTCGCGCGTGGTCTTGTCGGTCTGCGTCGCCTGGTCGACGAGCAGCTTCTGCACGTCGGCGTTGTCGTAGTGGTTCAGCAGGAAGTTGTCCTTCGAGAAGAACGGGGTGAGGTAGTTGTCGGCATCCGAGTAGTCGGGGAACCAGCCGAGCTGGTAGGCGGGGTACGCGTCGGCCTTGCGGTCCTTTGTGTACTGCACCCACTCGGTCTGAGCGAGGTTGACCGTGAACAGGCCGTCCTTCTCGAGCTGCGCCTTGACCGCGGCGTACTCGTCACCCGACGAGGGGCCGTAGTGGTCACCGTTGTACTGCAGGTTCAGCGTGACGGGCGTCGAGAGACCGGCGGCCTCGAGGGTCGCCTTGGCCTTGGCCGCGTCGGGCATGCCGCTGCCGTCGCCGTACATGTCCTTGAGCGCCTCGTTGGCGCCCGCGAGACCCTGCGGGACGTACGAATACAGGGGCGAGTAGGTGTCCTTGTACACGTCGGTGGCGATGGCCTGACGGTCGACGAGGTCGGCCGCTGCCTGACGGATCGCGAGCGACTTGGCCGGGTCGGCGTCGGGGGTCTTCGCGCCGTACGGCATGGTGTCGAAGTTGAAGACGATGTAGCGGATCTCGCCGCCGGGGCCGTCGATGACCTTGACGGCGTCGTCCTTCTGCAGGTCGGCGACGTCGGTCGCGCTCAGGCTGCGGTAGGCCACGTCGATCGCACCCGACTGCACGTCGAGCTTGAGGTTCGAGGAGTCGGCGTAGTACTTCGCCGAGATCCCGCCGTTGGCGGCCTTGGGCAGCGAGCCCTGGTAGGTGTCGTTGACCTTGTACGAGATGAGCTCGTTGACCTTGTACGAATCGATCATGTACTGGCCGGCGAACGCCTTGCCGTCGACGATCGTGTCGTCGGGGGTCACGGCATCCGCCGAGAAGACCTCTTCGTCGACGATCGGAGCGGCCGGGCTCGACAGGATCTGGGGCCAGACCTGGTCGTTGCCGTTCTTGAGCGTGAAGACGACGGTGGTGTCGTCGGGAGCGGCGACGCTGTCGAGGTTGCCCAGCAGCGACGCGGGGCCGTTCGGGTCGTTGATCGCGACCTGGCGGTCGAACGAGAACTTCACGTCGGACGACGTGAGGTCGTGGCCGTTCGCGAACTTCAGGCCCGACTTGAGCTTGACCGTGTACTCGGTCGGCGAGGTGAACTCGGCCGACTCGGCGATGTCGGGGGTGACCTCCGACGTGCCGTACTGGCTGCTCATGAGGAAGGGGTAGACCTGCGTCATGACGGCGAACGAGCCGTTGTCGTACGAACCCGCGGGGTCGATCGAGGTGATCTTGTCGGTCGTGCCGACGATCAGGGGGTCGGTCGATCCGCCACCGTCACCCGACGAGGCGTTGTCGCCGCCGCCGGAGCAACCCGCGAGAAGAAGGGCCGAGGCGCCGAGGGCGGCGCCGATGACGAGGCCGAAACGGCCGCGCCCACTGGTGTGCAGTGTCATGAATTACCTCTGCTGTGAAGAGTCGACTGCGACAAGCGCCGTAGTCCCTCGGACATCCTTGACCGGGGAGGTGTCCACCGTAAAGCACTCCCGCGCATATTTACGAGACCGAAACCCGCCGGAGACCCCGCTGGGACCCTCATCTCACCGGATCCCTTCCGGCCTGCACCCGCTGTGTGTCGTAAATCGTCCTGCCAAGGGAGAAGACGACGAGAGCGGCCCCCGCGGGCCCGCCCCCGTCAGTGCGCCGACCAGCCGCCGTCCATGAGGTAGCTCGAACCGGTGACCATCGCGGCATCGGGACCGGCGAGCCAGAGCGCCAGCGAGGCGACCTCCGCGGGCTCCACGAGCCGTTTGATCGCGGCATCCTTCAACAGCACCGTCTCGAGCACCTGCTCCTCGGCGATGCCGTGGGTGCGGGCCTGGTCGGCGATCTGCTTCTCGACCAGCGGCGAGCGCACGTAGCCGGGATCGATGCACACGCTCGTCACTCCGCGCGGGCCGCCCTCGAGGGCCGTGGTCTTCGACAGCCCCTCGAGGCCGTGCTTGGCGGTGACGTATGCCGACTTGTACTCCGAGGCGCGGATGCCGTGCACGCTCGACATGTTCAGCACCCGCCCGAACCCGCGCTCGTACATCCCCGGCAGGGCCGCGCGGATCAGCAGGAACGGCGCCTCGAGCATGAGCCGCAGCATGAACGAGAAGCGCTCGGGGTCGAACTCCTCGATGGGGCTGACGTGCTGGATGCCGGCGTTGTTGACGAGGATGTCGACGTCGAGGTGCAGCTCGCGCAGCGCCGCCGTGTCGGAGAGGTCGACGGCCCAGGCCTCTCCCCCGACCTCGGCCGCCACGCGCGCCGCCTGCTCGCCGTTCACGTCGGCGACGGTGACGTGGGCCCCGGCGCCGGCGAAGGCGCGGACGATGGCTTCGCCGATCCCGCTCGCTCCCCCGGTGACGAGGGCGCGGTGGCCGGTCAGATCCGTGCTCATCGGACTCCCTTCGCCCCCGTCGTCGCGGGGCCTGCCGCCGTGCGCGCGGCGTCGGCGGCGTCGATGTCGCGCAGCGAGATGCCGCGCGTCTCCTTCAACGACAGCACAGCGATCGAGGTGACGATGCACGCCACGACGATGTAGAGCGCGATCGGCAGCCACGAGCCGAAGTCGCGCAGCCACTGGGTGGCCAGGATCGGGGCGAGCGAGCCCGCCAGGATCGCCGTGACCTGCGCGCCGAGCGAGACGCCCGAGTAGCGCATGCGCGTCGGGAACAGCTCGGCCATGACGGCGGGCTGCGGGGCGTACATGCCGGCGTGGAAGACCAGGCCGATCGTCACCGCGAGCACGATCATCACGGGGTTGAGAGTGTCGAACATCGGGAAGGCGAAGAACGCCCAGGTCGCGCTGAGGATGGCGCCCGCGAGGTACACCGGGCGGCGTCCGATGCGGTCGGACAGGCGTCCGAGCGGCGGAATCACGGCGAAGTGCACGATGTGGGCGATCAGCAGAGCGAGCAGCAGCTGACTGGTGTCGTACGAGTGCACGATCTTCAGGTACACGATCGAGAAGCTGACGACGATGTAGTAGACGATGTTCTCGGCGAAGCGCACGCCCATCGCCTGCACGACGCCCTTCGGGTAGCGACGCAGCACCTCGACGACGCCGAACGAGGTCGCCTTCTCCTTCTCGACCTGCGCCTTGGCCTCGAGGAAGATCGGGGCCTCTTCGACGTGACGGCGGATCCAGAAGCCGACCAGCACGATCACGGCCGACAGCCAGAAGGCGATGCGCCAGCCCCAGTCGAGGAACGCGGCGGGGCTCAGTACGAACGAGGTGATCAGCAGCACGAGCGTCGCCAGCAGGTTGCCCACCGGAACGGCGGCCTGAGGCCAGCTCGACCAGAAGGCGCGTCGGCGGTCGGGGCTCTGCTCGGCCACGAGCAGCACGGCGCCGCCCCACTCCCCGCCGACCGCGAAGCCCTGGATGAAGCGCAGGGCGACGAGCATCGCGGGAGCCCAGTAGCCGACGCTCGCGAAGCCGGGCAGGCAGCCCATGAGGAAGGTCGCGACACCGACGATGATGATGGTCGCCTGCAGCGTGGGCTTGCGACCGAAGCGGTCGCCGATCTGACCGAACACGATGCCGCCGAGCGGGCGCGCGATGAACCCGACCGCGTAGGTGACGAAGGCGGCGATGATGCCGTCGAGCGGTGAGCCCGACGACGGGAAGAAGAACGTGCCGAAGACGAGGCTCGCGGCGGTGGCGTAGAGGAAGAACTCGTACCACTCGACGACGGTGCCGGCCATGGAGGCGGCGACGACACGGCGGATGCGGTTCGAAGTGGGGGCGTCGCTGCTGCGCGGCGCGGTGGTGGGGGGTTCCATGCTGCTCCTTCGGTGTCGACGGTGACGACCGCGCCTCAGTCTGAGGTGGTCTGCGGCGCGCGACAATGCCCAGTCCCGCTCCCCCGCTGTGCAGAATTGCACACATGGATGCCGGGAACGTACGCGCCGACGACTTGCTGACGCTGCTGGCCGTGGCCCGCACGGGCCGGTACACCGCCGCCGCCCAGCTGCGCGGCGTCGACCACACCACCGTCGCGCGGCGCATCGCCGCCCTCGAAGAGGCCCTGGGCGGCAGGCTCGTGGCCCAGTCGGGCCGCGGGTGGGAGCTCACGACTCTCGGATCACACGCCGCCGAGACCGCCGGGCGCATCGAGGCGGCCATGTCGCAGCTCGCCGCCGGGGGAGCGGAGCCCGATCCCGTGTCGGGCGTCGTGCGCATGTCGGCCACCGACGGGTTCAGCGCCTACATCGCCGCCCCCGCCATCGCGGGCCTGCGGGAGCGGCATCCGGATCTCGTCGTCGAGGTCGTCGCCGCCCAGCGACGCGCAGCCCTGCACCGCCCCGGCCTCGATCTCGAAGTGGTCGTCGGCCAGCCGCAGACCTCGCGCGGCACGACCGTCGAGCTCGGGTCGTACGCCCTCGGCATGTACGCCTCGCGCTCGTACCTCGACCGGCACGGCCGCCCGCGCGACCTCGACGAGCTGCAGACGCATGGGCTCGTCTACTTCGTCGACGCGATGCTGCAGGTCGAAGCCCTCGACCTCCCCCGACGCGTCGTGCCGCGCATGCGCGACGGCGTCACCTCGACGAACGTCCTCGTGCAGGTCGAGGCGACGCGCGCCGGGGCCGGTATCGGCATGCTCCCGTGCTTCGTCGCCGACCGTCACGACGATCTCGAGCGGCTGCTGCCCGAGACGATGACCGAGCGGTTGCCGTACTGGATGATCGTGCGCGCCGATTCGATGCGCATCCCCGCCGTCGCCGCCCTCGCCGATGCGCTGCGCGAGCAGACCCGGCGATCGAAGGCGATGCTCGACGGGGAGGGGTGACCCAGCGTCAGGCCATGGCGTTGAGCGCGCGGAGTTCCTCTGCAGCCTCAGTGCCCGTGCGCAGGCCGAGCTGAGGGGCGACTTCGGTCGCCAACAGGTCGATCGACCGGAGGGTCACCTCGTGGGCCGGGTCGAGCGAGTGCACCTGGAAGGCGACGTCGGTCGCGAGCTCAGGGGTGTGATCCGCTCGGAGCGATCTGACCACCTCATCGACCGTCCCCAGGTGGGTGTTGGTGAGAGTCGCTAGTTCCCGTAGGTCGCCGGCATTCCGCTGAAGGAATGTACGTGCGAGACGCCGGATTCCGGCATCCGCCCCCGCCCACACCTCATCGAGACGGTCGGCGTCGACGACCACCGCGGTGCGCGACGCGAGGATGCGCGGAGCGACACCGCGAGGGAGTGCGGCGAGGTACGCCTCGACGATCGGCACCTGCACCTCGTGCAGGTCTTGGCCGTCGTCGCGAGGCTGCGTGCGCGAGAGCAGCAGTCCGTCACCGGCGGATCCGGCTCGACGACCGCCGTCGACCGAGAACGTCGCCTGCCACACCCGACCGCCGAGGTGTGGCGCCGCAGGATTGAGGCGCAGATCGGTGTTCCGGATGCCGCGCCCTGCGAAGGCGTCACGCAGGACGTCGACGTGCGCGGCGTGGATCGCCCGGCGATCGTCGGAGGACCGCTCGAAAGCCGCGAACGACGAGGGCGTGCCGCCCGTGCCGATGCCGAGCTGCACGCGGCCGCCGCTCAGGGAGTCGACGAAGGCGGCGTCCTCCGCCACGCGCACCGGGTCGTCGATGGGAAGGGTCACGATCCCCGTTCCCAGCGCGATCCGTTCGGTCTGCACGGCCGCCGCGGCCAGGAACGGGAACGGCGACGGCAGGCCTCCCTCGTCACGGTCGAAGTGATGCTGAGCGACCCAGAGGGATGCGAAACCATGCTCGTCGGCGGCGCGGACCTGCGCGAGCGCCTTGCGATAACGGTCGCCGTCGGTGCCGGCATCCAGCACCCGTGTGAAGAATCCGAGGCGTGCGCCGCTCATCGAACCGAGTCCCTCCGAGGCCGCGCGGCCCGTTTTCGCTGTATGCGCGGAGTGGAATACGCCCGCGTTCTCCAGGGTAGGACCGCGTCGGGCCCGTAAGGGCCTCTCTCGGGCAGCTGTGACGGGATGTTCAGCCGGCAGCCACCCCGATCGGGTCGCCCGTCCGCGCGAGATCCGCCTCGAGCTCGCGCACGATCGGGATCACCGTCTCACCGAAGTGCTCCAGCTCCTCTTGGAAGTGCAGGAAGCCGAGCAGGAACAGATCGACGCCGCGCCTCTTGTACTCGACGATGCGCTCGGCGATCTGCTGGGCGTCGCCGAAGAGCTGCGTGCGGAACTCGTCGTTGTACTGCACGAGATCCTCCAGCGAGGAGTCGGCCCACATCCCCTTCTTGTCGGCCGTGGCGTTGCCCGCCTCCTGCACGCTCTTGCGGAACCCCTCGACGGCGCCCGAGTCGGCGTGGGCGATGATCTCGCGCAATTGGGCCTCCGCCTCGGCGCGGCTGTCGCGCTGGATGACGAACCCGTTCAGGCCGAAGCGGGTGCGTCGACCGTGCTCGGCGGCGATCCGGGTCACGTCGTCGTACTGCTCGGTGAAGCCGTCGAAGTCTTTGCCGTTCGAGAAGTACCAGTCCGAGAACGCTCCGCCGTTGAAGCGCGCGGCCGTGGAGTTGCCGCCCTGGAAGATGTCGGGGTGGGCCCGCCCCGGCACCTCGTACGGGAAGGGCCGCAGCGTGAAGTCGGTGATGTCGTAGTACTTCCCGTGGAACGAGAACTTCTCCTGCGTCCACAGGCCGCGCAACACCTGGATGAACTCGGCCGCACGCTCGTAGCGCTCGTCGTGTTCGAGCCACTCGAGACCCAGGTCGGTGTACTCGTCTTTGAACCAGCCGCTGACGACGTTGACCGCCGCGCGCCCGTGCGAGAACTGATCGGCCGTGTTGATGAACTTCGCCAAGACGGCCGGATGCCAGATGCCGGGGTGGATGGCGGCGATGACCTTCAGCTTCTCGGTGGCCAGCAGCAGCGCCAGGCTGATCGAGGTGGACTCGTGCTGCTGCGCGGCGCCGTAGCTGGAGGCGTACCGCACCTGGCTCAGGGCGTATTCGAACCCGACGCGCTCGGCCGTGCGGGCGAGCTTCACGTTGTAGTCGTAGTCCCAGTCGGTGCGCTGCTCGATCGAACTGATCACGAGCCCACCGCTGACGTTCGGCACCCAGTAGGCGAACTTCAGCGGCTCGTGGGTGGGGGTGGAATCGGTCATGGGATCCTCCTCGCGGATCGGAACCCGGCCAACCTCCCATCGCGTCGAGCATCGGTCAACGACATGTGACGGACCGTTTCGTCGCGTGACGCCGGGCGACATGCGGCGGGTGAGGATGGAGCCATGACCTCCCCCCAGCGCGTGCGTTTCGGCTACTGGACCCCCATCTTCGGCGGATGGTTGCGCAACGTCGACGACGAGCAGACGCCCGTGTCGTTCGCCCATATCGCCGAGATCGCCCGCGCTGCCGAAGAAGGCGGCTTCGACCTCACGCTCATCCCCGAGCTGAACTTGAACGACATCAAGGGCGTCGAGGCGCCGTCGCTCGACGCGTGGGCGGTGACGGCGGGACTCGCCGCTGTGACCTCGAAGCTCGAGCTGCTCGCGGCCGTGCGCCCGGGCTTCCACAACCCGTTCCACACCGCCAAGCAGGCCGCGACGATCGACGAGATCAGCGGAGGGCGCTTCACCCTCAACGTCGTCTCGGCGTGGTGGGCCGAAGAGGCCAAGCAGTACGACGGCCTGTTCAGCGCTCACGACGACCGCTATGCGCGCACGATCGAGTGGGTCGAGGTGCTGCGCGGCCTGTGGTCTGAGACGCCGTTCGCGTACGAGGGGGAGTACTACCGCACCGAGGGCACCTACCTGGAGCCCAAGCCTCAGGTGCTGCCGCGCTTGTACGCCGGCGGCGAGAGCGAGGCGGGGCGCGATGCGATCACGCGCTTCGCCGACGCGTACCTGACGCACGGCGGCACGCTCGAGGAGCTCGAGACGAAGATCGCCGACATGCGCCGGCGCCGCGCCGAAGCCGGGGCGACGCCGTTCGAGGCGTTCGGCATGGCCGCCTACGCCGTCGTCCGCGACACCGAAGAAGAGGCTCAGGCCGAGATCGACCGCATCACCGACGTACGCGGGGGAGCGGCCTACGGTTCGTACCAGGACTTCGTGAGCAAGTCGAAGCTCGACACCCAGGTCGACCTCAAGGAGTACTCGGTGTCGAACCGCGGCCTTCGCCCCAACCTCGTTGGAACCCCCGATCAGGTGGCAGAACGCATCGTCGCCTTCGCGAACGTCGGCGTCTCGACCCTGCTGCTGCAGTTCTCGCCGCACCTGCCCGAACTGCAGCGCTTCGCCGCCGAAGTGATCCCGCGCGTGCGCCGCCTCGAGGCCCAGCGCGACGCCTGACCGCGCTCCGTGCCGCGGGGCGCACACCCGTTGCATGTCCAGAACACGCCGGTCGTCCTCGCGTAGCGCGGCGTGTCTTGGACACTCAACGGGGGGAACGCGTGAGGGCGCGGACGCGCGTCCGGGCTGGGGCTCGGCGCCGGGGCTCGGGGCGCCGCTCTCCTCCGCTGAGTGTCCAAAACACCCGGACGAAAACGAAAACCGTCCGGGTGTTTTGGACACTCAAGGGCCGTCGAAGGGGCCCCGGATGCCAGGAACCCGGGCATGTACGAACATCGGGTCGCGTGGCGGCCGGAGGGTGGGACCTGGGCACCGGGACGCTGGCGCGGGAGCGCTACGACGCGGCGCGGAGCGCCTGATCGAGGTCGGCGATGAGGTCTTCGGCGTCTTCGAGGCCGATCGACAGCCGGATGAGGCCGTCGCCGATGCCGAGGCGATCGCGTGTGTCTTGCGTGAAGCCGAGGTGAGTCGTCGTCGCGGGGTGCAGGACCATCGACCGCGTGTCGCCGATGTTGGTCATGCGGCTGAACAGACGCAGAGCGTCGAAGAAGCGCTCCGCGGCGGGGCGACCTCCGCGCACGGTGAACGAGAAGACGGAGCCCGACAGCCCGTCGTAGTCGCGGACGGCGAGCGCATGCTGCGGGTGCGAGGGCAGGCCCGCGTAGTCGACGCTCTCGACCGCGGCGTGCTGCTCGAGCCACTCGGCGATCGTGCGCGCCGTGGCCAGGTGCTGGCGCATGCGCACCGACAGCGTCTCCATGCCCTGCAGCAGCAGGAATCCGTTCAGCGGCGACAGGGCGGGGCCGGTGTCGTTCGCGATGCCGAACCGCAGCGACAGCTCGAACGCGCGCGGGCCGAACGCCTCGACGAACGAGGAGTGCCCCGCGATCGCGGTGTCGGTGATCGCGGGATAGGAGCGATCGGATGCCATCCAGTCGAACGTCCCGCCGTCGACCACCGCACCCGCGAGGTTCGCACCGTGCCCCGAGAGGAACTTCGTCGCCGAGTGCACGACGATGTCGGCTCCATGCTCGATCGGGCGGACCAGGAACGGCGTCGCGATGGTGTTGTCGACGACGAGGGGGATGCCGTGCCGTCGTGCCACGCGTGCGACGGCGTCGATGTCGACGACGTCGTTCTTGGGGTTCGGGAGCGTCTCGGTGAAGATCGCCTTCGTCTCGGGGCGGATGAGCGCATCCCACTCCGACTCGTCCGCGGGATCCCACACGTACTCGACGGTGACGCCCATGCGGGCGAAGGTGCGGTCGAACAGCACCCGCGTGCCGCTGTAGATGCTGGCGGTCGAGACGATGTGCTCACCACTGGCGGCGAGCCCGAGCAGGGCGATCGTGATCGCCGCCTGACCTGAGCCGACGACGATCGCTCCCGATCCACCCTCGAGGGAGGCCAACCGGGCCTCGGCGACCTGGTTGGTGGGGTTCGCGTTGCGGGAGTACAGGTGACCCAGATCTGCGCCGGCGAACCGATCGGTCGCCTCTTGGAACGAATCGAATCGGTACGCGGCAGAGAGATGCACCGGGGTGATGCGCGAGCCGTGAGTGAGGTCTTCGATCTCGCCCGCGTGCACCTGGCGCGTGGCGAAGCCGAAGCCCTGCCAGTCGGAGTGCGGGGGAGCGGGCTCAGCCACGCAGACCCACCGCTTCTTGCGGGAGCAGCGTGCCGAGCCAGCGGGCGATCTCGCGGGGTCCGGAGCGCGGTGCGGTGGCCTCGACGTCGGGGTTGTAGTTGGTGTTCGTATTGACGTCGTACGTGACGGTGCGCCCGTCGCGCGTCTCGATGAACTCGATGCCCGCGATGCCAACACCCTCGGCCGCGAGGAACGCGAGGTAGCGGTCGATGAGCGCCTGGTCGACGTCTTCACGCAGACGGAACAGGGGTTCGGGCTCGACCCCGTCTGCCCCCGGAACGGCGCAGGCCTCGGCGGGGCAGAGCTCGAAGCTGCCCGCACTGGTGTCGACCCGCACGGCGTACACGAAATCGCCGGCGACGAACTCGGCCCGCGTGATGAAGGGCGTCTTGGCGACGAGCAACTCCTGCAACAGGGTGATGCCGTCGGGGGAGGGCTCGAAGTCGGGGCTCTTCACCCACGCGGCGAACTCGCCGACGGTGTCCCAGCGCCGCACTCCGAGGCCCTTGCCGCCCTGGTTGTGCTTGCTGATGAAGGGGGCGCCGAACTCCTCGGCCTTGGCCGCGAGGTCGTCGACGCCGAACACGGCGACCGTGCGCGGCACCTCGATGCCCGCGTGTCGCAGAGCCGCGTGCTGCGCGACCTTGCTGACCTCGAGTTCGAGCACGTCGGCCCCGTTGATCACCGTGCGACCCCACGACACGAGCCAGCGCAGCACAGCGCGGCCGAACTCTTTGCTGTAGGCGTGGTCGCGGGTGTGGGCCGAGGCGCTCAGCCGCGACCAGAAGATGCCCTCGGGCGGCTCGACGGCCAGGTCGATCGAGCCGTCGGTCAGCATCCACTCTTCGAACGGCACACCCTCGGCTTCGAACGCCGCCGCGAACGGCGGGATCCATTGGGGGTTCTCGTGGATGACATAGACCTTGCCCGACATGCCGCCAGGCTAACCCGGACCTCCGACAACGGGTCAACCGTGCGTCACCTGACGACACCGGGGCCGCCGGCATCCGCCCCCTAGGCTCGGATGCCGGAAAGGGATGCCATGACCTCGGACTACATCGATGCCAACCGCGCCAACTGGGATGAGCGCGCGACTCTGCACGCCGCGCGAGACAGTTCGGGGTACGGCGTCCAGCGCTACGTGGAGGATTCCGCGGCACTGTCGGACGTCGTGCGGTTCGACCTGCCCCTACTGGGCGACATCGCGGGCAAGCGGGCGGTGCACCTGCAGTGCCACATCGGCACCGACACTCTTTCACTCGCCCGGCTGGGCGCGCGGGTGACGGGACTCGACTTCTCGGAGAACGCCGTCGCGGAGGCGCGACGCCTCGCCGACGAAGCCGGCGTGCAGGTCGATTTCGTCCGATCGGATGTTCGGCGCGCGGCGGAGGTGCTCCCGCGCGGCGAGTTCGACCTCGTCTACACGGGGATCGGGGCGCTGTGCTGGCTCCCGTCGATCACGGAATGGGCGGAGGTCGTCGCCGAGCTGCTCGCGCCCGGCGGGACGCTTCACATCCGCGAGGGGCATCCCGTGCTGTGGGCGATGAACGAGGAGCTGCCCGGGCTGACGCTCGCGTTCCCTTACTTCGAGCAGACGGCACCCCTGGAGTGGGACGACGACAGCACCTACGTCGAGGTGTCGGCTCCGCTGACGTCGACGAAGACGTACGAGTGGAACCACGGCCTCGGCGAGATCGTCACGGCTTTGCTGGAGCGCGGCCTGCGTCTCGACACTCTCGTCGAGCACGACAGCGTTCCGTGGGAGGCCCTGCCCGGCCGCATGACGGAGCGCCCGAACGGCGAGTTCGCGCTGACCGCGCAGCCGTCGGTGATGCCGCTGAGCTACACGATCAGGGCGACGAAGGTGGCGTGACGGTCGGAGTGCTCGACGAACCGCCACGCGGCTGCAATTCGAAAATGTCGCCAACAACACATGGACTCGTGTAGCTGAAATTTGCGAAATCAGCACCGAGCCAGAGTTGGGTTAGTGAGCCGTCCGGGTTGACACCGCTTAAATATGGCGGATCCGAAAGGATATATCGAACGGGGTTTAGCTGCTCGTCGATAGACAACTGCGCGTCGACCCCTATCTGCGCCCAGCGATCGCTGACGCGCGAGGCAACTTCGGCCGGCTCGAGCGACAGTGGAATCCTCCGTTCGCTTGTAAATGTGAGTTGCACGTGTGGGATTTCATTGATGAGCCCACAGGAAAGCCACTTCTGGTCTTCAGTCCATCCGTCTTCCCCGACTCCTACCCTGGCGTCCGCGAATACTTCTTTGGCTCTCGTCAGAATCTCTGCGGGCGTCATGCCAGTCCCCTCGTTGTCCGCCGCACTCGAGCAAGCCGTCAGGGCTAACACCCCGCCAAACGCCAACATCGTCGTCACCCATTTCTTCACTGGCTCACCCCTCCCATCTCGATCCATTTGTTATTTCGCGATCCTCGACATTCCCGCCCATGATCATCTGATCGTCCGCCCCAACAAGTGCGAGCACGATGTTTCGCATCGAGGTTGTGTTTGGCGTGAAATAACTCGCTTCTCCGGCGGTTTCAGCGCCGAACGGACCGTGCCGATTGACCCCAAGTAGCTTCTCGCCGTCAACAACCGCGGATTCTGACGAGAACACCTGAGCACCGAACTCGGATACGGTCGGATCTGTGCGAGTGGAAAATAGCTGCCCGATAGGAGCCCAGCCGTCTGCGCGAGCCTGCGAAGCGAAAACCTGATCTCCGGGGACTCTCAACTCGGCAACACTTTGCACCTGGTCCGCGATGCCTGCGGAACCGAGAAGCACGAGCCGATCAGCATCCGATCCTTCCAATGCCAATGTGGCCACATCTGTTCCGTAAGAATGAGCGATAACTGAGAGCTCGAACCCCGTGCACTCTCGACTATTTTCGCGCAAAGCGTCGAGATCCCGCGCAAGTGCACGCGCGCCCACCTCGGCCCTCGCATCGGCAAACACCTCCGTTGCGTGAGTATCTGGCATTGGGGGGTGATATCCGACCCACGCAACAACAGAAAAGTCTCCTGCAACGAGCTCAGACGCGCGGTCTTCTTCGTTTCTGAGGTGAGTTGCCAACCTCACATAGCTTTCGATGTCATTCCCAACCGTCGTCCCCATCCCCGGCACGATCACACTCACGTGACTCGCCCGATCCAGATCACCCACCGCCACCTGAGCCAACGGCGGCCGGTCCAACACCAGCGAGGCGAGCGTGTTCCCGGTCGCGGCGCGATCCACCGCCTCCAACGCGGCCACTTGCTCCGACTGGTCCCACGGGCTGTTCCGTGCCTCCTCGAGCGCCTGGGCGAGCACGATGCGGTTCGCGCGGTCGCGCGCGGCGTAGGCGACACCGCCGAGGTTGCCGATGATCCCGGGGGCACAGGCGATCAGTGCGTCCTGCTGCGCCGGGTTCAGGCCGCGCCACCACGGCGCGACGTCGGCCGGATTCGTCTGCGCCAGGCGTTTCAACAGGTCGGGTCGCGCGCCGAGCAGCGCCGCGAGGGTCTCCGGGTCGAGGGTGCGGGTCATCGCGAGCACTCGTCCGGGCGGGAGCGCCGCGACCCCCAGGCTCTCGCCGATCTCGGCCCATGCCTCCCCGCGCGCACGGACGGCCTCGATCGCACGCCGCACGGCGACTGTGGCAGCATCGCCCGCCGCTTTCACGTCGGCGCACGCGTCAGCCACCATCGCCTCGGCCCGCGCTCGCGCCTCGCCGGCGGTCGTCGGAGCCGGCCCGCGGTGGCGGGGA
Source organism: Microbacterium sp. che218 (assembly GCF_040436305.1). Classification (NCBI taxonomy): domain Bacteria; kingdom Bacillati; phylum Actinomycetota; class Actinomycetes; order Micrococcales; family Microbacteriaceae; genus Microbacterium; species Microbacterium sp. che218. The sequence continues at coordinate 2,222,843 of NZ_AP031501.1, read as the reverse complement.
TCCGACACGAGCACCGGCCACCCCCGCGAGAACGACGAGAAGCCGGCGGGCGTCCCCGGCGTCTCGGGCAGCGTCGACGCGAACGCCCACGCCTCGATCGCCTGCGCGGCGAGCCCCTGGGCCGAACTCAACGCCCTGGCATACGTCTGCAGGGGATCGATGACCGCGGAGAGCCCGTCGCCGATCTCGGTCCACCGTCGAGCCACCCCGGCCACGCGATTCGCATACGCCTCGGCCGCCTGCCCGGTCCATCCGTCGATCTCGCGCATGTGCAGCAGTCGGTCGACCAGATCGGACGCGACGCGTTCTCGCTCGGCGGCGAGATGCGCGACCTCGTACGCGGCCTCCACCGACCCCGGAACGAGCCCGGTGGCGTGCGACGAGTGCCCCAGAGCGGTCACAGCAGCGCCTGCAGCGCCTTGAGGGTGACGTCGGCATCGTCGTCCACGCGTTCGTACATCGCCGCGACTTCTCGCAGGCCGGATGCCACGTCGTCGACGCTCGCGACCGCCTCGGTCCATCCGCCGGCCAGGGCCCCCGCGAAGTCGTCGACGGCCGCGCAGAGCGCCTCGTGACCGAGGGCGCGGGTCCACGGCATCCGGAACTGACCTTCGGCGGGTCGGATGACGTTGTCGAAGATCAGGGCGGTGCGGCGGAGCTCGTCGGGGATCACGGTGAATGCACGCATGCGGGAAAGGTACTGAGGATCACGGCGACCCCGAGCGAGTTATCCACAGGGAAAAGCCCGGTCCAGACCATATTCACCCGTCGATTGTCCAAGTTCACCCGAGACACCCATGACGAACGTCACCCCTGAATGGTGACGGCCGGCTGATGTGCCCTGCCAGCCCCGCGGCCAGCATGAACACATGACCTCCTCCACCCCCACCCCCGCCGCGATCGACGCGCGGGGCGTCGTCAAGAGCTTCGGCTCCGTCCACGCCGTCCGCGGCGTCGACCTCACCGTCCGACCGGGCGAGATCGTGGCCTTCCTCGGCCCGAACGGCGCGGGCAAGACCACCACGATCGACATGATCCTGGGCCTGACCAACCCCGACGCCGGCAGCATCGAGGTGTTCGGCCACAGCGCTCGCGGAGCCGTCGCCCGCGGCCTCGTCTCGGCCGTGCTCCAGTCGGGCGGGCTGCTGAAAGACCTGACCGTGCGCGAGACGGTCGAGCTGACGGCGAGCCTGTTCACCGAGAAACGTCCCGTTGACGAGGCCCTCGAGCGTGCCGGCATCCTGAACCTCGCCCGCCGCAAGGTGGGTCTGTGCTCGGGCGGCGAGCAGCAGCGACTGCGCTTCGCGATGGCGCTCGTGAGCGACCCCGCGCTGCTCATCCTCGACGAGCCGACCACCGGCATGGACGTCGAGGCGCGCCGCTCGTTCTGGAGCGCCATTCGAGCGGATGCCGCGCGCGGACGCACCGTGATGTTCGCCACCCACTATCTCGACGAGGCCGACGAGTACGCCGACCGGATCGTGCTGATGCGCGGCGGGCAGATCGTGGCCGACGGCAGCACCACCGAGATCAAGAACCTCGTCTCGGGGCGGGTCGTTCAGGTGACGCTTCCGGATGCCGACCTCACGGCCCTCGCGTCTGTTCCAGGCGTCGACTCGGTCGAGGCCGCCGGCGAGCGCGTCACCGTGCACACGCGGGATTCCGACGCCCTCGCGCGCCACCTGCTCACCTCCACCCCGGCGCGGGATCTCGAGATCACCGCCCAGAACCTCGAGAGCGTGTTCCTGACGCTCACCGCCGAGCCCTCGGCATCCGACCTCGTCCCGACGGGAGCACGCCGATGACCGCCATCGCCCTCGACCGCCCGCTGCCCGCCATGGGTGGGTTCACGCTGACCTATCTGCGCATCGAACTGGTGCGCAAGCTGCGCAATCCGCGCAGCATTCTCTTCACCGTCGCGTTCCCCGTGCTGATGTTCTTCATCGTCGGGTTCCAGACGCTCGATGTGCCGCTGACGGATACACCGCTGGCGTCCGGGGGAGTGTCGGTGGCCGCGTACATCATGGTCTCGATGGCGATGTACGGAACCATGATGTCGGCGACCCAGACGGGGGCGTCGGTCGCGGTCGAGCGCGCGCAGGGCTGGTCGCGGCAGCTGCGGCTCACCCCCCTCAACCCGATCTCGAACGTCGTGGTCAAGATGCTCGCGGGCATGATGTTCGGCCTGGTCGCGGTCATCGCGACCTACGCGGTCGCCGCCGGAGCCGGCGTGCAGCTCGCGCCGGTGCAGTGGATTGTCACGGGACTCGCGGCCTGGGTGCTCGCCGGAGCCGTCTTCACCACCCTCGGCCTGATGGTCGGCTACATGGTGCCGGGCGAGAACGCGGCGCAGATCACGAGCCTCGCGGTGGTGCTGCTGTCGTTCCTGGGCGGCCTGTTCTTCCCCCTGTCGTCGATGCCCGACTTCCTCCAAGTGATCGGCAAGCTGACGCCGGTCTATGGCATCGGCGAGCTCGCCCGCTCGCCCCTCACCGGCGACGGTTTCGACCTCGGCGCCCTCGTCAACGCGGTGGTCTGGCTCGCGGTGTTCATCGCCGGCACCGTGTCCTTCTTCCGTCGCGACACGCGTCGCGGCTGACACGCCTAGGGTGAACGACGTGAGCACGACGACCGGCCCGGAGCGCACCCGCGTTCCGGGCCGCCGTCCGTTCCGACGCGGCTGGTTCATCGGCGCGTCGATCTCGCTGATCTGGACTTATCCGGTGCTGGTCGAGCTGTGGCAGAGCCCGAGCGTGACGGGTCACCTCGTCGGCACCGCGATCATCATCGTGTTCGCCGCCGTGTTCATGGCGACCGTTCCCTACGCCCGCGTCACCCCGTCGCGCATCCGCAGGCTGCTGCCGACGGTGGTGCTCTTCGCGCTGAGCCTCACGCTGCTGCCCTGGCTGGGCACCGACATCCGCTGGATGTGGACCTTCGTCGGCGTCGCGTTCGCCGTCTCGGCGATGGGCCGGAGGACCACCTGGCTCTTCGTCCCGGCCCTCAGCGCCGTGTCGTTCATCGTCGGCGACGCGATGGGGGCGGATGCGTTTTCGAACGTCGTGAACTCGGCGATCATCCTCTCGATCTCGATCATGATGTTCAGCTTCGTCGAGAACATCTCGACCCTCGAGCGGCTGCGTGCGGCTCAAGAGCAGATCGCCGAACTCGCCGCCGAACGCGAGCGCGGCCGCGTCGCCCGCGACGTGCACGACATCCTCGGACACTCGCTCACGGTGATCACCGTCAAGGCCGAACTGGCAGGACGACTGATGGATGCCGGCTCCCCGGCCGCCCGCGACGAGATCGCCCAGATCGAAGGCCTCTCCCGCGGAGCCCTGGCCGACGTGCGCGCGACCGTGCACGGGTATCGCGGCGTGAGCATCAGCGGCGAGCTGGCCGCCGCCCGCGCCGCGCTCGAGAGCGCCGGCGTCTCTGCAGACCTGCCCGGCTCCACCGACCAGGTGCCCGCCGATCGCCGCGAGCTCGCCGGGTGGGTCGTGCGCGAGGCCGTCACCAACGTGGTGCGCCACTCCGGCGCGAGTGCCTGCCGCGTGCGACTCGACAACCGCTCGATCGAGGTCGCCGACGACGGATGCGGCCCGGCGTCCACGGCATCCACCGGCTCAGGACTCACGGGACTCCGCGAACGCGTCGAGACCTCGGGAGCGCGGTTGACCATCGGCCGCAGCGACCTGGGCGGCTTCAAAGTGAAGGTGGCGTGGTGATCCGACTGCTCATCGCCGACGATCAGGCCCTCGTGCGCGGCGCCCTCGCCGCCCTGCTCGGGCTCGAGGCCGACATCGAGGTCGTCGCCCAGGTCGGACGCGGAGACGAGGTGGTCGAGGCGGCGCGCACGTCGGAGGCAACCGTCGCGCTGCTCGACATCGAGATGCCGGGCATCGACGGGATCGCCGCCGCCGCGCAGTTGCGCGCGGAGGTTCCCGGATGCCGCGCCCTCATCGTCACGACCTTCGGACGCCCCGGCTACCTGGCGCGGGCGATGCAGGCCGGCGCGTCGGGCTTCGTGGTGAAGGACACCCCCGCCACCGAGCTCGCGGATGCCGTGCGGCGGGTGTCGCAGGGGCTCCGCGTGGTCGACCCGCAACTGGCCGCCGAGTCGCTCGCGCAGGGGGACTCGCCCCTGACGGAGCGTGAGACCGACGTGCTCGCCGCGGCGCGCGACGGAGGCACGATCGCCGACATCGCACGGACCGTCCACCTCTCGGAGGGCACGGTGAAGAACCACCTCTCGAGCGCGATCGGCAAGACCGGCGCACGCAACAGGGCGGATGCCGTGCGGGTCGCCGTCGAGCGCGGGTGGCTCTAGCGGTCGGCGCCCACCCCGAACGCCTCCGCCTCTTCCTCGGTCAGCATCCGGGAGCGGATGAGGAAGCGCATGCCCGTCGGCCCCTCGACCGAGAAGCCGGCGCCGCGGCCCGGGACGACGTCGATCGTCAGGTGCGTGAACTTCCAGTACTCGAACTGCGACTCCGACATGTAGACCTGAATGGGGTCGTCCAGACCCGCGTCGATGTCGCCGAGGTGCACGTCGCTGGGGCCGGTGATGAACATGCCCACGGGGTAACACATGGGGGAGCTGCCATCGCAGCAGCCGCCGGACTGGTGGAACATCAGCGGCCCGTGCTTGACGGTGAGCTCGCGCAGCAGCGCGGCCGCGGCATCCGTCACATCGACGCGAGAAAGCTCGGCCATGTCCCGTTCCTTTCGAACGATGTCCCACTTTCGGTCGCCTGAAGGGTCCTCAGGCGACCGATTGTGGTACATGGCGACGCGGCGCCGGGAAAGCCCCGGCGCCGCTGCGACTCAGAAGAAGCCCATCGCCCCGTCGGCGTACGACACGAGCAGGTTCTTCGTCTGCTGGTAGTGGTCGAGCATCTTGAGGTGGTTCTCGCGACCGATGCCCGACTGCTTGTATCCGCCGAACGCCGCGTGCGCGGGGTACTGGTGGTACGTGTTCGTCCAGACGCGGCCCGCCTCGATCGCGCGTCCGGCGCGGTAGGCGGTGTCGCCGCTGCGTGCCCAGACGCCCGCGCCCAGGCCGTAGAGCGTGTCGTTGGCGATCGAGATGGCGTCGTCGAAGTCGTCGAACGTTGTGACCGACAGCACGGGGCCGAAGATCTCCTCCTGGAAGATGCGCATGTCGTTCGTGCCCTCGAACACCGTCGGAGCGACGTAGTAGCCGCCCGAGAGGTCGCCGCCGAGGTCGACGCGCTCACCGCCCGTGAGCAGCCTCGCCCCACCCTGCTTGCCGATGTCGATGTACGACAGGATCTTCTCGAGCTGGTCGTTCGAGGCCTGCGCGCCGATCATCGTCTCGGGGTCGAGCGGGTTGCCCTGGCGCACCTTCTTCACGCGCTCGAGGCCGTCGCCGAGGAACTGGTCGTAGATCGACCGCTGGATCAGCGAGCGCGAGGGGCACGTGCAGACCTCGCCCTGGTTCAGCGCGAACATCGTGAAGCCCTCGAGCGCCTTGTCGTAGTACGCGTCGTCGGTGTGCAAAGCGACGTCTTCGAAGAAGACGTTGGGGCTCTTGCCACCGAGTTCGAGCGTCACGGGGATGAGGTTCTGCGAGGCGTACTGCATGATCAGGCGGCCGGTCGTGGTCTCACCCGTGAAGGCGATCTTGCGGATCCGCTTGTGCTGCGCGAGCGGCGCACCCGCCTCGATGCCGAACCCGTTGACGATGTTCACCACGCCCGCGGGGAGCAGGTCGCCGATGATGTCGAACAGGAACAGCAGCGATGCCGGCGTCTGCTCGGCCGGCTTGATCACGACGCAGTTGCCCGCGGCGAGAGCCGGGGCCAGCTTCCACGCGGCCATGAGGATCGGGAAGTTCCACGGGATGATCTGACCCACCACACCGAGCGGCTCGTTGAAGTGGTACGCCACCGTGTTCTCGTCGAGCTGGCTGAGCGAGCCCTCCTGCGCCCGCAGCACGCCCGCGAAGTAACGGAAGTGGTCGACCGTGAGCGGAATGTCGGCGGCGAGCGTCTCGCGCACCGGCTTGCCGTTCTCCCACGTCTCGGCGACGGCGATCTTCTCGAGGTTCTCCTCGATGCGGTCGGCGATCTTGTTCAGGATGACGCTGCGCTCGGCGGGGGTGGTCTTCTTCCACAACGCGAACGCCTTCCACCCGGCCTCGACCGCGCGGTCGATGTCGTGCGCATCGCCGCGGCCGACCTCGCAGAACGGCTTGCCGGTGACGGGGGTGATGTTCTCGAAGTACTCCCCGCTGTGCGGCTCGACCCATTCGCCGCCGATGTAGTGCCCGTACCGCGCGCGGTACTCGGCGACGGCTCCGCGGGTTCCGGGAGCGGCGTAGACGCTCGAGACGCCTTCTTCGACGATGGTCATGCGTGTCTCCTTCGACGGTCATGAGTCGCCGCGTCGACTTCGGGCGGCGATGCGCCGACGGTACGCCGCGGGAGGTTGCATCGAGTTGCGCGGGCGAGCGGGCGTGCGCTCAGGACGCATTCGATCGACGAGACCGCACGAGATCGACGCGAAACGGGTGCGTCGTCGACGAACGAATGCGGCTTCGACGCACGCGCGGGCGGGACGGCCGGACAGAACGACGGATGCCGCGACCCTCGGGCCACGGCATCCGTTCGAGTGAACGCGGTCTAGGCGTCGGCGTCGGCGAGCACCGAGCGCAGCGGGGGCACGTTGACCTCGTGCAGGTCGACGTCGTCGAGGCGCTCGATGCTCTGTACGCGCGGCGCGATCGCACGGTCGTCGGCGACGATCCAGCTGCCGACGAGCAGGAAGCGGTCGTTGCCCGCGGTGATCGGCCCTGTGAGGGCGAACGTCTGGTGCGTGGGCGTGAGGAAGGTCACGCGCACGGGGGTGCCGTGGGGGAGGGTCGAAGGATCGAGGACGTCGGCCTCGAGCGCGGGCTGGGGCGCCTCGATACCCAGGTCGATGCGCTGGATCTCGGAGCTCGTCGCGAGGATGACGTCGCCGACGAGCGGCTGCCCGCCCACGCCGATGCGCACCGTGCCCTCGAGCGCATAGAGGCCATAGCGCGGTGAACGGACGATGACGCGGGCGACATCGCCCGCCTTGACCTCGGCCAGCGCCTCGCGGATGCGCCCCACGTCGCGACGGGCCCGGGCTGCCGAGAAGATGTCGAGCGCTTTTTCGTCCATATGTTCAGAGTAACGAGGGCCTCCGACATCGGGCTCCGAACCCGCGGGGTGGGTGCGGGCCTCAGTCGCGATCGAGCCTCTCGATGCGGGCGACGAGTCCCGCGCGCTTGGGTGATCGGGCCGGGAGCATCGACAGGCACAGCCGCAGCACCTCGCCGTCGTCCCGCCCGTCGAGGGTGTCGGCGTAGGCCAGCAGCACATCGACCCCCGCCTCGGCGATGAGGGCCTCGCGCAGCGCCGATCGCACCGATTCGCGCACCTCGACCACCCCGGGCGCGTCGGACTCGGGCAGCACCGCACCCGCATAGGCCGCGAGCGCGACCCGGTGCGCCCCGCGATCCAACAGTGACAGCACGTGCTGCGCGTCGGTCTCGAGGCCATCGGCCAAGCGGTACGGCCGGGACTGCGGCACCAGCTGCGGGGCGGCCGGCACCAGCACGCGGCGCAGGCGCACCATCTCGGGCCGCAGCGTTTCGACGGCCGAATGCCCGTACACGGCTTCGCTGAGCGCCTCGGCCGACAATCCCTCGCGGTGCATCGCCAGCAGCAGCAGGATCTCGGCGTGCCGCGCACTCAGTTCGAGGCTCGACCCTCCGGCCTCCAGCAGCGCGCGATCCCGCCCGAGGATGCGCAGGAGAGCCCGCGGCGGCGTCGACCGCCGCGGGGGAGGAGCCTGCTGCGCACGCAGTCGTGCGACGAGGATCTCGCTCTCGATCGCCCGGGCCGTGGCATCCACCAGCAATTGCGCTTGAGGGGTCACGGCCTCGACTCCGCCCGTGACGTCGATCACGCCGAGCAGTCGCCGGGTCTCGGGATCGTGCACGGGCGCGGCGGTACACGACCACGGCTGCACGAGGCGGTTGAAGTGCTCCGCGCCGCGGATCTGCACCGAGCGGTCGAGGGTCAGGGCTGTTCCGGGGGCCGAGGTGCCGACGGCGTCCTCCGACCAGTTGGCACCGGCGACGAAGCCCATGTCACCCGTCAACGCGCGGATGTGCCGGTCGCCCTCGACCCACAGCAGGCGTCCGGCGGCGTCTCCGACCGCGACGACCACGCCGGATTCCTCCGCCGTGCCGGGCAGCAGCAGCGAACGGATCATGTCCATCACCCCGGCCAGCGGATGGCCCTGCCGGTACGCCTCGAGCTCGTCGGTCGTCAGATCGAGCGGGGGCAGTCCCTCGGGTCCGACGAGCGAGGCGAGTGAGCGCCGCCACGACTCCTGCACGAGGGGGCGGACGTCGTTCAGCCGGCGGTCCTCGTTTCCGGCGATGAGTTCTTCGTGAGCGCGCGCGATGAGCAGTCCCGAGGTCTCGGGAGAAACGGCCGGTCGCGACCATGGAGAGGACACACGACTCCCATCGGCGGTGACGGAGGTGGGTCCAGTGTAGGTCGGGTGGCACGTGGGCGGGAGGGTCGGCCTCAGCCGGTGCGGTCCAGGGATTCGCCGTCGAGCCCGGTTGCCCTTCGTGGATGAGAAGAGCACGGTGGAAGGACCGACAGAAAGGAACGCCATGAAGGCTGTGCAGTACCGCGAGATCGGCAAGGGACCCGAGGTCGTCGAGATCGAGGAGCCCCACGCGGGCCCGGGCCAGGTGCGTCTGAAGGTGACCGCGGCCGGCCTCTGTCACTCCGACTGGTTCGTGATGGACCTCCCCGAAGACCAGTACACCTACGGCCTGCCACTCACGCTCGGCCACGAAGGCGCGGGCATCGTCGACGAACTCGGCGAGGGCGTCGAGGGCGTGAAGATCGGCGCGGCCTACGCGATCTACGGCCCGTGGGGCTGCGGGCGCTGCCACGCGTGCGCGCAGGGCGCCGAGAACTACTGCCCCTACGCGGCCGAGATGGGCATCACCCCTCCGGGCCTGGGCAGCCCGGGCGCCATGGCCGAGTACGTCATCGTCGACGACCCGCGGCACCTCGCTCCCCTGGGCGACCTCGATCCGGTCGAGACGGTGTCGCTGACCGATGCCGGACTCACCCCGTACCACGCGATCGTCTCCGCGAAACAGAAGCTGTACCCCGGTGCGACGGCCGTGGTCATCGGCGTCGGCGGGCTCGGGCACGTCGGCGTGCAGATCCTCCGCGCGATCACCCAGGCCACCGTCATCGCCGTCGACCTCGGCGAGGACAAGCTGGCCCTCGCCCGCGAAGTCGGCGCGCACCACACGGTGAACTCCGACGAGCATGCGGCGGAGCGCATCCGCGAGCTCACGAACGGACTCGGCGCCACGGCGGTCTTCGACTTCGTCGGCGTGCAGCCCACGATCGACCTCGCGCGCGCGGTCGCGGGGATCGACAGCTTCATCCACATCGTCGGCATCGGTGGCGGCATCATGCCGGCCGGCTTCTTCTCCACGCCGATGGGTGCCGCGGTCCGTGCTCCGTATTGGGGCACGCGCAGCGAGCTCATCGAGGTGCTCGATCTCGCCCGCAGCGGCGCCGTCGGCGTCCACGTCGAGCGCTACGGCTTCGACGGTGCCGTCGAGGCGTACGCGAAGCTGCACGAGGGGCAGGTGCGCGGCCGCGCCGTCGTCGTGCCCTGACGCGAACCACGAGGGGGTGGCATCCGGATCATGGATGCCACCCCCTCGGTGTGTCCGCCGGGTGAGCGCGTCGAGAAGAAGCGGTTTCGCACTACGCACTACTGCGCACTGCGTGGTACTGTCCGTGGCAGACAAGCGAAGGGGGCCGCGTGGATACGACGCAGCTGTTGAAGGGGGTGCTGGACGCCGCGGTACTGGCCGTCGTGCAGCACGACGACGGGTACGGGTACGACATCGTGCGGCGCCTGCGCGAGGCTGGGCTCGGCGAGGTCGGCGACGCGTCGGTGTACGGCACGCTCCGCCGCCTGTACTCCGCGGGCGCACTGTCGAGCTACGTCGTGCCGTCGGAGGGCGGACCGCACCGCAAGTACTACGCGATCAACCCGCAGGGCCGTGAGCTGCTCGATGCGCAGCGCACCAGCTGGACGCACTTCGCATCGGCCATGACGAGCCTGCTCGACGACACCACTCCCGCCCCGAAGCTGCGCACGATCGGAGACGCACGATGATCACCACGACCGTCCACGACGACATCCGCGCCTTCGCCGCCGCCGTCCGCTCGCATCTCGACGACCTCCCTCTCGACGAGGTCGACGACCTGCTCGACGGTCTCGAAGCCGACCTCGCCGACCAGGCGAGTGAGGCCGGCGAGGAGTTCACGCTCCCGGATGCCGCGACCTACGCCGCCGAACTGCGCGCGGCCGCGGGGCTTCCGGAACGCGGATCCGCGGCCACCCCGAAGAAGCGTTTCGCCCTCGTCGACGACGTGCGCCGCGGCTGGGCGGAGTTGCGCGACCGGGTCCGCGCCACCGCGGTCGGCGCCTGGCTGCTCGACCTGCTCGTTTCGCTCCGGCCTGCGTGGTGGGTGCTGCGCGGCGTCGTGTTCTACCTCTGGTTCTTCCTCGCCTTCATGCCGCGGCCCAGCACGGGCGGCATCCTGGACGCGATCCTCACGCTGAGCTACAACCCCGTCTCGTGTGCGATCCTGCTGGCCTGCCTGCTCGTCAGCGTGCAGTGGGGCAGGGGTCGCTGGGCGCCGTTCGCCTGGCTGCGCGTGGTGCGCACGACGCTGACCGTCTTCGCCGTGATCGCGGTGCCGATGTTCGCGGGCTCGTTCTCGACGGCTCTCACGCAACTCTTCGTCGGCTGGGTGGACGCTCCGCAGGCGGCGGACGCGACGCCCGGACTGGCCGTCGACGGACAGCGGATCCGCAACATCTACGCGTACGACGCCGCCGGCAACCCGATCACGGGAGTGCAGCTGTTCGACCAGGACGGCAACCCGCTGCGCACGATCGGCGGCGTGGGATCGTCCGAGCCCTACGACGCCTACTTCGCCGGGGGCGGCGGCCCCGTTCCCGTCGCCGACTCGTACCCGGGCGCCGCGCCGCTGTGGAACGTCTACCCGCTGCGCGAGATCCCGGCCGACGACTGGGCCTGGGACACCATGACCGACCTGGCGACCGCGACGCTTCCCGCGTTCCCGTTCGACCGCGTGCAGCCTCTGCCGCAGGGCGACCGCTCCGCATTCTCGGCCCCGACCCCCGGGCCGACGCCCAGTACAGAAGCGACCCCCGCGACGCAGCCCACGCAGGCGGTGACCCCGTGACCGATCCGCCGCGCATCATCAGCATCGACCTGACGCACCTCGTCCTCGAGGCACTCGGCCAGGCCGACGACGATGGCGATCGACCTCACTGAGACGGGCGTCCGGGACGGATCTTCGGGGGAGTGGGGGCTCCCGAATGCCGTCCCGGGCGCCGCGGGGACGCTTCATTCCGGATCGGGCATGTACCGTCGTGCGGATCAGACCGGCGACGCGCCGTCGGCCGTCGTCCACCGCCGGCGTGTCACCCACGAGATCCGCATGACGGTCGCGCCGACCACCCAGGAGCGGTGACAGGGCAGTTTCAGCCCCGCGCCGCCCACCACTCGCGCAGGCGCTTCTCGGCTTCGTCCTCACCCAGCACACCCTCGTCGAGCCGCAGCTCGAGCAAGAAGCGGTAGGCCTCGCCGACCTCGCGACCGGGCGTGAGACCGAGGACCTCCTGGATGCGGTTTCCGTCGAGCTCGGGGCGGATCGAGTCGATCTCCTCCTGCTCGCGCAGTGCGGCGATACGGTTCTCGATGTCGTCGTAGGCGGATGCCAGGCGCTGGGCCTTGCGCTTGTTGCGCGTGGTCACGTCGGCCCGGGTCAGGATGTGCAGGCGCTCGAGCTCGTCGCCGGCGTCGCGCACGTATCGCCTCACCGCGGCATCCGTCCATGCCCCCTCGGCGTAGCCGAAGAAACGCAGGTGCAGCTCGACCAGTCGCGTGACGACGGTGGTCGTGGCCGCATCGAACCGCAGGGCCTGCAGGCGCTTGCGTGCGAGACGCGCACCCTTGATGTCGTGGTGGTGGAAGGTCACCCCTCCACCCGCCTCGAGACGCCGGGTCGCGGGCTTGCCGATGTCGTGCAGCAGGGCGGCCAGGCGCAGGGGAACGTCGGGAGCGGCATCCGGATGCCGTTTCTTCTCCAGAGCGATCGCCTGGCGCAGCACGGTGAGCGAGTGCTCGTAGACGTCCTTGTGGTGGTGGTGCTCGTCGACCTCGAGACGCAGAGCGGGCACCTCGGGCAGGAACTCCTCGATCAGGCCGGTCTCGACGAGAACCCGGATGCCGCGGACGGGGTCATCCGTCTGCAGCAGCCGCACGAGCTCGGCCTGGATGCGTTCGGGGCTCACGATCTCGAGCGAGCCGCGCAGCTCGGTGATGGCGTCGAGGGTGTCCGGATCGACCGCGAACTCGAGCTGCGAGGCGAAGCGTGCCGCGCGGAGCATACGGAGAGGGTCGTCGCCGAAGCTCACGGCGGGGTCGATCGGGGTGCGCAGGCGACCGGCCAGCAGATCTTCGACGCCTCCGGTGGGATCGACCAGCGCCCGCGCGGGAACGCGCAGCGCCATCGCGTTGACGGTGAAGTCGCGCCGGCTGAGGTCGGCCTCGAGCGTGTCGCCGAACTCCACGGTGGGCTTGCGGGTGACGCCGTCGTAGCTGTCGGCGCGGTAGGTCGTGATCTCGACCTGCTCGCCCTTCACCTTCGCGCCGATGGTGCCGAACGCGCGGCCGACGTCCCACTGCACGCTCGACACGGGTTTGACCAGGGCGAGGATCTCGTCGGGACGCGCGTCGGTGGTGAAGTCGAAATCGTGCGTCGTGCGACCCAGCAGGGCGTCGCGCACCGGACCGCCCACGATCGCCAGATCGCGCCCGGCGTCGGCGAACACGCGAGCGAGCGTCGCGACCACGGGATGGGCGGCGAGCTCCTCGAGGCGCGCGAGACCCTCGACCATGTTCAGCATGCCTTCGAGCCTAACCGGGGCGCCTCACGGCCACGGGCTGCTGCTCACGCGTCGGCGAACGACACGAACCCGGTCACGAGCAACTCGCGCACGCGCGGCAGCACGTCGGCGCGCAGCTCGACGGCGTCCACCTCGAGCAACTGCGCGATGGCGTCGACCAGCACTCCCACGGCGAGGTCTCCGTCGCACGCGCCGACGAGGGCCGCGAGAGCAGGGTCGACCTCGATCGTCCGCGCGAACCCGCCACCCTGGCGCAGTTCGATGACCGAGGGATCCTCCTCGCCCGGACGGTGATGGCGCGCCTCGGTGACGTCGGGCGCCACCTTCAGAACGGCTGAGGCGAGGTCGTCGTCGTCCATGAGAGCTGCGCGGTCGTGCGCGGCGAGGCAGGCGGCCAGGTGCGGACCGAAGGCCGCCTCGCCCCCGCCGGCGACGCGCTCGTAGCGCGCGAGGGTCGGGGCGCCCGCGAGCGGCCGGCGCAGCAGCACGTAGCCGAACCCGACGCCGGTGACGCCCCGACGCGCGAAGTCGTCGAGCCACGCGTCGATGAGGGCGGCGTAGGCCGGGGTTCCGGGAACCGTGCCGCCGTCGCGCACCCATAGCTCGGCGTAGGCCAGCGGGTCGAGCATCTCGCGCTCGATCACCCACGCGTCCATCTCCGAGCCGACCCACCCGCGCACGCGGTCGAGGCCCGTCTGGCCCCAGCGGTACTCCCAGTTGCCGAGCGACTGCGCGACCCCACCGGGAGCGAGGTTCTCGCCGACCCCCGTGATGACCGCGGCCACCAGGGCATCGCCCTCCAGGCCGCCGTCGCGGTACTCGTACGACGGAACGCCCTCGACCCGTGGCGTGATGACGAACGGGGGATTGGATGCCACGCGGTCGAACGTCTCGCCCGCCACCGGCTCGAACAGCGACCCCAGCCGCGTCTCGATGCCGTCGACACCGTTCAGAAGCGCGTTCACGCGGGTGAAGCGGAGGGCGCGCTCGGAGATGTCAGTGGCCACGACGTGGTCGACGAGCCGTCGGAGGCGGAGGGCTTGGATGCCGCAGCCCGTGCCCAGATCGAGAGCGGTGCCCCCGCGTCGGGTCAGCTGCAGGCGGGCAAGGGTCTGAGAGGCTCCGCCGACGCCGAGCACGTGGTCTTCGGGCAGGGGACCCTCGAGCGCGGCCTCATCCAGGTCGCTGGCGATCCACCACTCGACCTCTCCCTCGTCGTCGGCGAAGGCCTGCGGCCGCACCAGCACGGCGGGAGTGACCTCGTCGCCCTCGGCGCGGACGAGACCCAGAGCCACGGCTCCGTCGACCCCGAGCGAGGGGAGCGCCGTCTCGGCATCCGCTCTGTCGACGGCGAAACCGAGTCCCCACAGGCGCCCGAGCACGGCCAGGGCGTCGGTGCGCTCACCGAGCGCGCGCTGGGCCGGGCGCCGCAGGCCCCGTGCGACGGCGTCGTCGGCTTGAGCACCCCACGCATCGCGCAGGGCGGCGCTGGCGTAGCCCGCCCCGCGGAGGTCGTCGGCGAGGGCCTGGCACAGCTGGGGATCGGGTTCGGGGAGCACCGGTCCATTCAACCGTCTGCGCGAGGCTATCGGGGGGCTCGAAGGGAGGCGGGCCTAGACTCGCAGGCGGTACGAGGCCCCCTCGTTCCACCGACGATCGTATGACCGTGACCTCACAGCCCTCGGGCTCACCCGTGCCGCGGCGCTCCCTCACGCGCCGGCTGCTGGCGACCCTCGCGGCAGGCGCTCTCGCGGTCGGAATGGCCGTTCCGGCTTCTGCGGCCGCGGCCGCGACGCCGACACCGTCTCCCTCGGCGTCCGCCAGCCCGGCGACCATCGCCGCGGCTCCGGCGGGCAACGGCGTGCTTCGGGCGGGTGAAGCTCTCTCGGTCGTGGTCACCGTCACGGCCGGCTCATCCGACACCTCCGTCGCCCCGCTCGTGCTGTCGCTCGGTCGCACGGCCCTCGGTGACGACGCCTCCCTCGACCGCTGGCTCGGCGGCGACACCTCCGGCGCCGGCGTGCAGCAGGTCGCGATCGGATCGATGGATGCCGCGTCCTCCGGCTCGCAGGCCACGACCACCCTGTCGGTCGCTGCGACCGACCCCGCCCTGGCCGGTCTCGCCGCGGGCGTGTACCCCCTGCTCGTCACCACGGGCTCGCTCACGGCGACGAGCGTCGTGGTGATCCCCGCCGACAGTGCCCCCGCGACCCCCATCGCCCTCGTCGTGCCGATCACGGCGGCTCCGATGACGCGCGGCCTGCTCACCGCCAACGAGCTCGCCGAGCTGACCGCCGTCGACGGAGCCCTCTCGGCCCAGCTCGACGCGGTAGACGGCACCACGGCCACCCTCGCGATCGATCCCGCGATCCCTGCCGCCATCCGCGTGCTCGGTTCGGCGGCTCCGCCCACCGCCGTGTCGTGGCTGCAGCGCCTGCTGCAGCTGCCGAACGACCGCTTCGCCCTGCAGTTCGGCGATTCCGACGTGGCGGCGCAGCTGCGGGCCGGCCTCTCGGCTCCTCTCGAGCCGACGTCGCTGCTGGGATACATGGCGGCCGCCGATTTCACCCAGCCCGCTCCCGCCGTCTCGGCCGTCTCGACGCCCGATCCCTCGCCCAGCTCGACCCCGGGCCAGCCCTCGTACCCCTCGCTGTCGACGCTCCTCGACATCGGCACCGCGACGTCGGGCGTGTACTGGCCGGTGACGGGCTCCGCAGGAGCGGACACCGTCGCCGCGCTCGGTGCTCTCGGCACAGCGGAGCAACCCGCGCACGTGCTCGTGCCCTCGTCGAGCGTGACCGGCGGCGCCCGCCAGGCGGCCGCGAGCATCGGTGGCGTGTCGACGCCCGTCTACGACGCCGAGGTGTCGCGGGCCCTCGCCGCCGCCGCCGGGCAGAACGACACCACGAGCCGCAGCGCCTCCCTCGCCGCCGCCCAGGGCTACCTCTTCGTCGCGCGGGCGACCACGGGCGGTCAACCCGTCCTCGCCGTGCTGGACCGCGGCACCGACCGCTCGCGCGTGAGCCTGCGCGCCACCCTGGGTCTCGCGACTTCCGCCCCGGGGTTCGCGGCCTCGACCCTCCGCGAGGTGTCGTCGCTCCCGGCATCCGAGATCTCACTCGGCGCCCCCACCGTCGACGCCGCACGGGTCACCGACGTCGCCGATCTGGTCGGTGATGAGCAGACGATCGACCGATTCGCGACGATCCTCGAGCAGCCCGAACTGCTCACCGGACGCGAGCGCGCCGAGGTGCTGCAGGTCACGAGCTCCTCGTGGACGGGCGATGCCGCTCGTCAGGCCGTGGCCGACCACCGCGCTGCGACCAACACGACGCTCGACTCGGTTGGCATCCTGTCGTCGGACTTCCGTCTGGTCTCCTCCAGCGCCCCGCTCCGGCCGTGGGTGCGCAACGACCTGCCGTGGCCGGTGACCGTCGTGCTGGCCGTCCGCACCAACGACGCGCGTCTGCGCGTGCAGGACCGCACCACTGTCGACGCGCAGGCATCGGCCAACACGCGCGTCGAGGTGCCCGTCGAGGCCCGCATCGCCAACGGCGAGGTCAGCGTCGACTTCCAGCTCTACAGCCCCAGCGGAGAACCCGTGGGCGCCCCCCAGGCGGTCGACGTCGAGGTGCGCGCCGAGTGGGAGAGCATCGGGCTGATCGTCATCATCCTGCTCATCGTCGGCTTCTTGACCCTCGGAGTCGTGCGCACGGTCGCGCGACGCCGGCGAGCCCGTGCCGACGAGCAGTCCGGTGCGGGCGACCCGGATGACGACGCTCCGGTCGATGGAATCGGGGCGAAGGACCCGGATGCCGACGGCCGCAGTCCCGCCGAAGACGCCGACCACGTCCTCGACCCACCCACCCCCGCGCAGAACCCCACCGAGCAGGAGACCCACCCGTGAGCAGTATCGGACGGGCGAGCGTTCTGATCGGAGCGGGAACGATCGTGTCCCGCGTCAGCGGCCTGCTGCGCATCGTCGTGCTCGTCGCGATCGTCGGCTCGGTCGGCAGCGCCGCGGGCGACGCGTTCGGACTCGCCAACCAGCTGCCGAACAACATCTACACGGTCATCTCGACGGGCGTGCTGACGGCCGTCATCGTGCCACAGATCGTCAAGGCCGCAGCCCACGCCGACGGCGGTCGCGCCTTCGTGTCGAAGCTCTTCACCCTCGGAACGGTGATCCTGCTCGCGGCGACCGCGATCGCGATGGTCGCCGCGCCCTTCATCGTCACGGTCTACATCGACCCGTCGAAGGTCGAGCCCGACCAGATCGCCCTCGCCACGGCGTTCGCGTACTGGTGCCTCCCGCAGATCTTCTTCTACGGCCTGTACGCCCTGCTCGGCGAGATCCTGAACGCGCGGAAGGTCTTCGGCCCGTACACGTGGGCGCCGATCGTCAACAACCTCGTCTCGATCGCCGGTTTCGGCCTGTTCCTGCTGCTCTTCGGCGGGCCGAGCCCCGACGTGGTCCAGTGGACCCCCACGATGATCGGCCTACTCGGCGGGGTCGCCACCGGCGGCATCGTGCTGCAGACCGTCGTGCTGCTGGTGTTCTGGCGTCGCGCCGGACTGCAGCTGCGGCCCGACTTCCACTGGCGCGGCGTCGGCCTACGCCACATCGGCCGTCTCGCCGGCTGGACCTTCCTGATGGTCATCGTCGGCCAGCTCGCGGGCATCGTGCAGACACGAGTGCTCTCGGGCGCCTCGGGGACGGGGCCGGCCATCCTCGCGTCGCAGAACGCGTGGCTGGTCTTCATGCTCCCGTACTCGATCATCGTGCTCTCGATCGGGACGCCGTACTTCACGCAGCTGAGCGAGCACGCCGCGGCCGGACGCGACGGCGACGTCAAGACCGACATCGTCCGCAGCATCCGGGTACTGGGTCTCTTCATCGTCGTCGCGACCGCCGCCCTCGCGGTCGCGTCCGTCCCTGCCACGCGGATCTTCACCAACAGTTCGGCCGAAGCCCTCGCCGCCGCTCCCGTGCTGCTGTGCTTCTTGGTCTGTCTGCTGCCGCTGGCGGTGCTGTTCGTGGTCCAGCGCACGTTCTACGCCTACAACGACACGCGCACGCCGTTCTTCTTCACCCTCGTGCAGGGGTGCCTGGTCGCCCTCAGCGCCCTCGCCGCGGGGTGGGCCGTGTCGGCCGGCCTCGTGCCCCTGTCGCAGCTCGCGGCCGCCGTCGCGCTCGGTCAGGCGCTGTCGAGCCTCGTCCAGGTGATCATCGCGACGATCATCCTGCACCGTCGTCTCGGGGGGATCAGGATCGGCGAATGGATGCCGCCCCTCGTGCGCTTCATCGGTGCGGCGATCCCCGCCGCGGGCGCCGGCTGGGGAGTGCTGCTGCTGTGCGGCGGTCCCACCGGCTGGGTGTCGGACTCGATCTACACGGGCGCGCTGGGAGCGGCGCTCGTGGGCTCGGTCGTGCTGGCCGTGTACATCGGCATCCTGGCGATCTTCCGCACCCCCGAACTCGCACCGGCGCTCGCTCTCGGTCGGCGCTTCCTGCCCAAGCGCTGAGCCTTCCGCGCCACCCCCCGAGGACGCGGAATACCACGGGGCTAGCATGGGTTTCATCGGGCGGAATCAACGAAGGGAACGCGCTACCGTGCGTCACGTCATCATCATCGGATCCGGCCCCGCCGGCTACACGGCCGCCATCTACGCGGCCCGAGCCAACCTCGAGCCCCTCGTGGTCGCGAGCTCCGTCGAGGCCGGCGGCGACCTCATGAACACCACCGAGGTCGAGAACTTCCCCGGCTTCCCCGACGGTATCCAGGGCCCCGACCTCATGGCCAAGATGCAGGCCCAGGCCGAGCGCTTCGGCGCCCAGGTGCTCTACGACGACGTCGTCTCGCTCGAGCTCGACGGCCCCGTCAAGAAGATCACCCTCGGCAGCGGAAAGGTCGAAGAGGCCATCTCGGTCATCTACGCGACCGGCTCCGCCTACCGCAAGCTCGGTCTCGAGGGTGAAGAGCGCCTCTCGGGCCGCGGTGTGTCGTGGTGCGCCACCTGCGACGGATTCTTCTTCCGCGACCGCACGATCGCCGTGGTCGGCGGCGGCGACTCCGCGATGGAAGAGGCCAACTTCCTCACGAAGTTCGCGTCGAAGGTCTACATCATCCACCGCAAGGACTCGCTGCGCGCCTCGAAGATCATGCAGGAGCGCGCCTTCGCGAACCCCAAGATCGAGTTCATTTGGAACAGCGCCGTCGACGAGATCCTGGGCGAAGAGGCCGTCAACGGCGTGCGCCTGCGTTCGACCGTCGACGACACCACGCGCGAGCTGCCCCTCGACGGGCTGTTCGTCGCGATCGGCAACGACCCCCGCACGCACCTCGTGCACGACAAGCTGCAGCTCACCGACCAGGGCACGATCTGGGTCGACGGCCGTTCGTCGCGCACGTCGGTCGAGGGTGTCTTCGCCGCCGGTGACGTGATCGACCCCACCTACCGGCAGGCCATCACGGCCGCCGGCAGCGGCACGGTCGCGGCTCTCGATGTTGAGCACTTCCTCGCCGCCCGCGGTGAGGCCGGCGAGCCCGCCGTCGCCGAGAGCCCGATCGAGGGCCTCCCCGACGCCGCCGTGGTCTGAGGAACAAAAACGCGTTCACCTGCGTTTTCACGCACTGACATCTCATCTAAGGAGAAATCACATGACCGCCAAGGCGACGACCTCCGCGACCTTCGAGCAGGACGTCCTGCAGGCCGACGGACCCGTTCTCGTGGACTTCTGGGCTGAGTGGTGCGGACCGTGTCGCATGGTCGCACCCGTGCTCGACGAGATCCAGAGCGAGAACTCGGGAAAGATCACCGTCCTCAAGCTCAACGTCGACGAGAACCCCGATCTCGCCATGAAGTACCAGATCACCTCCATCCCCGCGATGAAGGTCTTCCAGGGTGGTGAGGTCAAGACGACCATCATCGGCGCCAAGCCGAAGTACGCCCTCGAGCAGGACCTCGCAGCCTTCCTCGGCTGACCTGCTCTCCTCGAATCCCCCGGTGCCTTTCGGTGCCGGGGGATTCGTCGTTTCAGCCGCCTGCGGGCGAGGTTCCGGATGCCGGGAACCCGGCGCATCGCTCGCCGCGGCGCTGGGGGCCTCTACGACGCGTCGAGGCGCACGCTGGCGTCCCAACGCCGGTGCGGCTCTTCGTCGCCCAGAATGCGCCACACAGCGCGTGTGAGGGGCGGATAGTCGAGGGAGATTTGCCGGAGCACACGATAGTTGCGGGAGCGATTCGGGCGGACCCCGCCGTTCTCGGCGATGTTCTCGGCGCGGAGGGTCAAGACGACGAGTTCGTCGACGCTCGGCAGGTCTTCCATGAAATCCCACGGATCTTCGCCACCGCGAAGGCGCTCGTGGATCAGCACGGCCAGTTCGTCCGACGCTTCCGCGCGCAGAAGTTCGAGGCTGGCGCGACGGCGCAGGTTGTCATCGTTCGCTGTCACTCATCCAGCGTACGTCGACCCACCGACATCGCGGGCCGGGGTGCGTTCGCCCGCCGCGTGACGCCGGGTGGCGAGGGGTCAGTCAGCCCGTGTATCCCTCTTCGCCGAGCACGCCGAGGATGCGGTTCAGATCCTGGATGCTCGCGAAATCAATGCTGATCTGGCCTTTTTTTGCGTTTAGCGACACTCGGACCTTGGTGTCGAAGCGGTCGCCGAGTCGCTCGGCGACCTGGTCGAGGCCGGCGCGACGCGTTCCCGCCTGCGGCTTCTGACGAACGGGGGCGACACCCGGCATCTTGGCCGCCGCCTCCGCGGCCCGCACCGAAAGATCTTCGTTGACGATCTTGTCGGCGAGTTTCTGCATCTCTTTGGCGTCGTCGAGCGAGAGGATGGCACGCGCGTGCCCGGCGCTCAGCACGCCGGCGGCCACACGCTGCTGCACGGGGACGGGCAGCTTCAGCAGGCGGATCGTGTTGCTGATCTGAGGGCGCGATCGGCCGATGCGCGTCGCGAGCTCCTCCTGCGTGATTCCGAAGTCTTCGAGCAGCTGCTGATAGGCCGACGCTTCTTCGAGCGGGTTCAGTTGCGACCGGTGGAGGTTTTCGAGCAGCGCGTCACGGAGGAGGTACTCGTCGTCGGTGTCACGGACGACGGCGGGGATCGTCTCGAGGCCCGCCTCCCGCGACGCTCGCGTACGACGCTCACCCATGATCAGCTCATAGGTTCCGTCTTTCTTATCGCGCACGACGACGGGCTGGAGAACACCGAACTCGCGAACGGAATGCACCAACTCCGCGAGATCGTCGGCATCGAAGTGGGTGCGCGGCTGTCGCGGGTTGGGGACGATCGTCTTCGGATCGATGTGCACGAGACGCGCACCAGGAACCGTGACGAGATCGTCGGCCGCGGGGTCACCTGCGGGGGAGGAGTCTGACGAATCCTTCGTCGTCGTGCTCGCTCCGGGGAAGAACACGTCGACGGGTCGGGACTCCGAGGGTTCTGTCGTGGGGATGAGAGCGCCGATACCGCGGCCCAGTCCGGTCCTCTTCGCCATCAGGAATCCTTCTTTTCAGTGTCGCGGGCGACGATCTCGACCGCCGCTTCGCGGTAGGCAATGGCGCCCGCTGACTGGCCATCGTACGCGATGACCGTCTGGCCGAAGCTCGGCGCCTCAGAGACGCGAACAGAACGGGGGATGACAGTGTCGAGAACCTCGTGGCTGAAGTGCGATCGCACCTCTTCCGCCACCTGCTGCGCGAGTCGGGTGCGTCCGTCGTACATCGTGAGCAGGATCGTCGACACGTGCAGACCCGGGTTCAGGTGCTTCTGGATCATCTGGACACTACCGAGCAGCTGACTCAAGCCCTCGAGCGCGTAGTACTCGCACTGGATCGGGATCATGACTTCATCGGCAGCGGTGAAGGCGTTGATCGTCAGAAGACCCAGCGACGGCGGGCAGTCGATGATGACGAAATCGAGGTGGTTGCCTTCCATCGCCAGGTAGTCGCGGAGCGCGCCGCGCAGACGGTGCTCACGCGCGACCTGCGACACCAGTTCGATCTCAGCGCCAGCGAGGTGGATGGTGCTGGGAGCGCACAGCAGATTCGGCGACTCGGGGCTCACCTGCACGATGTCAGCGAGAGGGAACTCGTCGATCAGCACGTCGTAGACGCTGGGCGTCTCGGCGTTGTGGGCGACCCCGAGGGCAGTGGAAGCGTTTCCCTGCGGGTCGAGGTCGATCACGAGAACGCGGGCGCCGACCGAGACGAGAGCCGCCGCGATGTTAACAGCGGTGGTCGTCTTACCGACGCCACCCTTCTGGTTCGACACCGTGAACACGCGGGTTCGGCCCGACAGCTCGACCTTGGACGTTGCCTCTTCGAGTGCTCGACGCCGCGCTGAGAGATTCGCAATCTCGCGGGCGATAGGGGAGTCCTCGAAAGATGACGGCGTGGCTGCCTCATCGGACTGTTTCACGTGAAACACACCTTCCCATCGCCAACTTGGTCAGTCTACCCGCGGGCGCCGACATTGCCGCGGTGGTGGTGGCATTGAGAGCCGAAACGCCGGGATCCGCACGTCTCAGGGCCGCTGGCGCGGTGTCCTGTCGACGAGAGGGGTCTGTTGGTGATCGCGGTCGATGTTTCACGTGAAACGTGGGCGTGGATCGCGTGGTCGTCAGGGGAGGAGCCGCTTCGATCTGCCCGCATGGCTGCCACAGTCTTCAACCAATGGGCCGAGTGCGAGCGTGCGAGAGACGTCCTCTATCGGAAGTCTGTCGGTGCGTCGTTACCCCAGAACGTCACCCATCGAACCGACGGCGCGGTTCGAGAACGCTCGTTCACCGCTCATCCGGCCGGCGCGTGGTCAGTCGTGGACGACGGATGACAGACGAGAGGGGATCTGGCGGCTACCCGATCTGATCCAAGCCACCGTACTCGAGCACCCGGCCTCCATGCGTCGCATCCTCGTGGTCCGGGCACTTCTCGATTCCCACTGGCGGCGCCACGGTGGTGAAACCTTCACACTGCGGGGCGCATGCGTACTTGCCGATCCGCCGCCCACACCGTTTGCTGGCCGCGGTGGGGGGGGTGACTCATCCCGGTTCGGCCGTGCGAGTCCTATGGATGCCTCAGATGAGCCCGCCCCCCATGACGACCGGACCAGCGGAGCGGGACCAGCAGACGGGTAGAGTCCAGATGAGATCATTCAGCACTGACGTACTGCTCGTGTTTCACGTGAAACATCCACCCGTTTGGCTCTCGCTGCAACGCGGTCCATACAGCGTCCGCTGTGTGTTCGCCCACCGCTCGGGAGGCCACGACCGCACGCGCTGTTGTTGATCCGCGACACCGAGTGCTTCGTGTCGACAGTGGCGCGAGCGAACTCGCGTCGCGATGCACCGAATGCGGGGTTGCTCCTGCTCGCTTACGCTCGATGCCCCTTCGCATCATCGGCTGTGGGGGAGCAGTCGACCTTGCGGCACTCCGACGGCGGGCAGTGTCGTCGCGCTGCGGTGCTCCTACACGCCGGTGGGTGTGTTCGGTCTCTTCTCTCGGGATCACTCAGTCCTTGGCGATCCATCCCCTCACCTGACATGTCTGCGGATTGCTCAGCGCCGACGGTTCGCCTCTCCCGCATCCGGACGGCCTCATGCACCTGGCTTTCCCGATCAGAATGTGTTGTGCGATCGGATCACCACGAACTTGCCCGGCTGCACCACAGCCAGCTTGAGTGGGTCCCGTGGCGAGAAGGTATCTCAGACGCGCGGGGCACTCCGGCGAAGTTCAGCACGGAACGTCCGAGCTTTGACAGGGCGGGCCGCGGTAGAGGTTGCCCTATGCCGGCTCGATGCGATCCAGTCCCCGAGATGTTTCACGTGAAACAGCCGGTGGGAGTCTCCAGGTCAGTCGAAGACAGGCGATCTCCGGACGCTCGTGTTGTCGAGCCCAGAGCGACAAGCGCCGCCGCGGCTCCCCTCCTGCACGAAGCCCGTCGCAAGGAAGTGCAGACCAGGGAGGGACTCCGACTACGAGCATCACGCCGCTCCGTCACTCCCGCCCGCACGAGCTCTCGCCCTCATGTTTCACGTGAAACAATTGTCGCTCACACCCCCTTGCTCGGCACGCGAACACGGGGTCGATGGTCACGAGCCGCCCCCTGTCTGCGAGCTACCCACGACAACGGGTCCGAGATTTCGCGACGCCCGCCGAACCCCGCCGCTCAGCGATGTGCCCTGCACCGGTTCACGCGTTGACCCCGACGCCGCATCGGCTGGGCGCTGCAGTGGGCGAGTGTTTCACGTGAAACAACGGCGCGGGGGTGGCTTCCGATGCCCGCAACGCGACTCCGCCATTCCTGAACGCGGCGGGGGACCGACCTCCGACGCCAAGTGGCTGCTGGCGGCTGCACAAGCTCCCGAGCGAGGAGCCCACTCCACGGAAGGCCGCGAATCGCATCGGTAGAACACCGCGCGAGCCGTCGCCTTGCTGCGGTCGAGACGGGTCATCCGATGCAATCCACACGGCGAACGCCTTTCAGACCCACATCGCCTCGGCCATCGGAATCGAAACACCCAGTCTCCTGTCCGATGCGAGGATTCCGCGATCCCGGGCTGGTGTGCCCCATCTCGAGCCCGCACCGGAATCCCCACCCGCGATTCGACGCGATCTGAGCGTCTGTCAGCCCACTCCGGGAGCCCCAACTTCCCGGGGCGCGGCCCGCCACGTGGCGTCGCGCAGCCCTGCTGAGTCATGATCTTTACTGAGACGGACAACCCGACGTCTGGCAAACACCTCCGGCGCGTCTCAACGGCCTCCCGAACCCGGGTACCCGTGGCGCACCCACAGTGACGTTCGACCATTCGCCGTCGCCGTGTTCGCGCCCCGCACCCGCGGCTCCGGACCGCTCATCAGACGGATAGGAATGTTTCACGTGAAACGACCGCAGGAGCATGGCCGACGTATCGGGCCGCACTCTCAACAGTGCGTCGACCTCCGACGATCCCGCCACATCTGCAAAATGGTCCGAACTACGACGGGCTGCTCAGCCCAGGTCAGGTCGATGCGCTGCAGAGCAGAGCGGGGGAGAACCTTGCAGTCCCCCTCACCACGGTCGCTGGTGTGGCGGCCTCGAGTGAGGAGGCTGTGTAAACGTGGTCTCGACGAAGTCGCTGCGTCGCTCGATAGCCCGCGGAAGCGAAGCATCGAGGGCCGCATCCATCGCTGTGACCAGCAACAGGGGCGGCACTCGGTGGCTCGCCGGAAGGTCGGCGCAGACCGCCCAGATTGGAGGACTGCCGGCACCGACGTTAGGTGATCACAGATGCGACGCGCGCATCCCGGAATGACTTGAGAATCCCGGCCTGAGGCCAGCAGCACCACGTCGGCACGCTGAGCTCAAAGCTCGACCTGACCGAAGAATAGTCAAGGCGGCCAGGGAGATGTGTGGTCGGCTCTCTGGGGGGACAAGTCGCCTGCGCGCTACACAGGCCGCGACGTTTCACGTGGAACGGACCTGCACCGGTGTACGCCCTGACACGGCAGTCCTGGGAGGCGCGTCACATGCGCCACGCCCTCGCTCGGTAGCTCTCCGCAACCTCTGTCGCAAAGGGCTCCCACCCGAGCGATTGTCGCGTCCGGACGCGAACATCCTGGTCCGTACCCCGTCGCCGGGTCGACGGATCGGCTTGACCTCTCCGAACGACCTCACTGCAGACGCGGAGATGCGTTCCGTTCCTCGCCACGGACAAATGCGGGGGAGCCCACACCGCACCGTCCCGCCCGCGTCACCTCTGTTGTCAGAGAGCAGAGCGCTGCGATGACGGTCGATCCGTTGCCCCGGCAGATACCGCGAGTGTCACGTCGTGCGCGGTGCGCTCCATCAAGAGCCCTCGTCGTCCCGTCCCGAGCGCGATCGCGTCACGTGCCCGGCCGACCTTGGCAGAGCTCCACGACACGTCGCTCCACGACACACGGTTCGCGCGGAGGCCAGGGGCCACCTTTGTAAAGACGTGCCTCGTAAGGTGACGTACGGCCTCCGCTCGTGACGGTTCCGCCATATCAGTGTCCGCCTACCAGAACGTTGTCGAGCCGGTGAGGCGGCGCCCGAAGAGGGTTGCCGTTCGCCGTCAGACCACCAATCAGTCCGCGATGGTTCGCCCTTCGACGCGAACAGGCCGTGTACCTTCTGCACCCGCGCCGTCCTGCGGGAGAGCGGTGGTCGGTCACATCGTCACCGCGCCCCCGCGCTCCGTGCTGAACATGATGCCATCAAGAGTGCGTGCCACCTGCTGATCGCATAGACGTACTAACTGTTACGTGAAAAGATCGACACGTGGGACGACCGAAGCAACCAGACATCTCGGAAGACCTTCTCGACCAGTGCACCGACCACGCTCTGGAGCACGGTCTACCGGACCGCCTGCAGCCGTTCGTCGACGCGGCGGGAACGTCGGCGCGGATGTTGCTGTATCACTTCGGCACCCGAGACGATCTTCTGCGTGCCGTCCTTCGCCGGGCACGGCAACGCCACCTCGAGTACCTCGGAGCGATGTTCAGCGTCGTACCGGGGGAGCGTTACACCTCCACGCTCGCTCGCGCGTGGGTCGCCATGACCGGCCCCCAGGCGCGGCCGTTCGTGCGCATGTTCGACCAGCTGACCGAGCAGCACGACTCCGCGCTGTGGCCGGGCCTTCGCGCCCGCGCCACGACCGACTGGCTGACGCCGCTTCAAGCAGGCCTCGCGACGATCGACAGAGCGGAATCGGCGACTCTCGTGCTCGCTGTCTTTCGGGGTTTGATCCTCGACATCGACGCCACCGCAGATGTCGACCGCGCCGACGACGCGTTCGGCCTGCTCCTCAGGACCCTCGATCCGGAAGCTCCGCGGATCTCACGCGACGAGGGGACAGTGAAAAGTCCGACGTCAGCGTGAGACCGTGGCCAGGAACACTCGCGTCGGTTCGTCGAGCTGACCCTCGCCGACGATCTCGACCCTCACGTCCTGCAGGCCGAATTTGCGCACCTGCTTGGCCGCAGCCTCGACCTCGGCCCCGACGTTGGCGCCCTTCAGGAAGACGAGCCGACCGCCCGGGCGCACGAGGGGAGCGGTGAACGGCAGGAGCGTCCGCAGAGCGCTCACGGCGCGCGCCGTCGCCACGTCGAAGACCCGGCCCTCAGCCCACTCCTCGCCCCGCATACGGGCGACAGTGACGTTCGACAGCCCCAGCTCCGCCACCTGCTCCGTCAGCCACGCCGTGCGACGCTCCATGGGCTCGATGAGCGTCCACTCGACGTCGGGTCGTGCGATGGCCAGGACGAGGCCGGGCAGGCCGGCACCCGAACCCACGTCGACCGCGCGGCCCGAGAAGAACGGAGCGGCGATCGCGCTGTTCAGGATGTGGCGCGTCCACAGCCTGGGCACCTCGAGCGGACCGATGAGGCCACGCTCCTCACCATGAACGGCGAGGTTCTCGGCGAACCGCCGCGCGAGGTCGATCCGGTCGCCGAAGAGCGTCGCCGCGGCATCCGGCTCCGTCTCGAGTTGCTCCGCCATACCCGCTCAGCCGCGTCGCAGCACGGTGTGCCGGTCGGCACCCTCGCCGAACGACTCGGAGGAGTACCCCCGGTCGGCCGCGATGTCGTGCACCAGCTTGCGCTCGTAGCTCGACATCGCCGGCAGCGATGCCTGGGAGGCACCCTCTTCGAGGCGCGTGATCGCCCGATCGACGAGTGTCTCGAGCTGACGCTGGCGCGCGTCGCGGGATCCGCCGATGTCGAGGATCAGGCGCGAGAAGCGTCCCGTCGAGCTCTGCACCGCGAGGCGCGTCAGTTCCTGCAACGCCTGCACGGTGTCGGGGTGCGAAAGCGTCGACAGCGCCGACACGTCTTCGGCTTCGACCGACACGTAGGCACGGCCGGCGCGCACGTCAAGCGCCAGGTCACCGTCGATGTCGGCGATGTCGAGCAGGCCCTCGAGGTAGTCGGCGGCGATGTCGCCTTCTTGCTCGAGCTGCTCCTCGGTGGCGGCGGTCTGGTCGGGGGCGATCTGATCGGACGTCGTCATCGTGATCTCCGTGGGTCAGGCGGGGGAGGAGGAGCCCGACGCACCACCGGTGCCGGGATTCTTGGCGGACTGCTGCTTCTTGGCGCGCTGCTTGCCCACCGGCTGCTGCCGCTTCGGCTGCGTGGCACGGGCCTTCTCGGCCTCTTCGAACAGACGCTGCTGCTCGGCCTCGTACTTCTCGATCGGCACGACCTTGCCCGACGAGTCGATCGCCTTTCCCTTGCGTGCCAGCCGCTCTTCGCGGGCCTTGGCGGCGTCGGAGCCGGGAGTGGGCATTTCGCGGATGACGACGAACTGCTGCACCATCGTCCACAGGTTGCTGACGAACCAGTAGATGACGACGCCGAGCGGGAAGAAGACACCCGAGAAGATGAAGGCCAGCGGCAGGATGTAGAGCATGATCTTCTGCATCTGGTACGCCTGACCGGTCTTGGCCTCGGGCGACAGGTTCTTCGAGATGATCTGCAGCTGCGTGAAGAACTGCGACGCGATCATGAGCACGACGAGCGTCAGCAGGATCGCGACGGTGACCTGTCCGTCGGACTGGCCCCACGCGGTGACGAGGTTGACGTGCATGGATGCCACGTCGAACAGGCGCGCGTCGTAGAACTCCGTCGTCAGCTCGGGCGTGAGCAGACCCACACCACCCTGACCGACGGCGGCGTGCTTGGAGACGTCGTTCAGCACGCTGAACAGCGCGAAGAAGATGGGCATCTGCACCAGCAGCGGAAGGCAGCTCGAGACGGGCGTCGTGCCGTGCTTCTTGTACAGGGCCATCGTCTCGCGGCTCATCGCCTCGCGAGAGAGCTGGTCGCGCTTGCCCTTGTACTTCTCCTGCACCTTGCGCAGCTCAGGAGCGATCTCCATCATCTTGCGCTGGCTCTTGATCTGCTTGACGAAGAGCGGGATGAGGGCAGCACGCACGATGAGCACGAGTCCGACGATGGACAGAACCCACGTGAGGCCGGCGGCAGGAGCGAGCCCGACCGCGGTGAAGAGCGCGTGCCAGCCCACCAGCACGAGCTCGACCATCCATTTCAGTGGCCAGAGGATGGTCCCAATGAGATCGAATTGCACGATCAGTCCTTTCGGGCGGGCACGACGAAACCGTGCCGAGTGAGTTCGTGGCGGAAGGCCCGATGAGGACGGACGTCGTCGATGCCACCCTGAGCCCAGGGATGACAGCGTGCGAGACGGGCCGCGGTGAACGCGATGCCCTTCACGAGTCCGTGCTGCTGCACGGCGCCCACCGAATAGGCGGAGCAGGACGGGTAGTACTTGCACACATCGCCGTAGACGTGCGAGATCGTCGCTCGATATGCATGGAGCAGGGCGAGCCCTGCATTACGGGGGAGGAGGGGGATGGATGCCACGACCCCGTCAGCGGTCAGGTGGGCCGCCCCGGTCGCCGAGGTCGGCAGTGTCGAAGCGCTCATGCCGATGCTTTTCGTTCGAGACACCGCACCACGTCGGCTCGGAGCGTCGCGTAATCAGCGGTCGCGGCCGACGGAAGTGCTCGGATGACGATCGAGGCGCCCCCGCGGATGGACGGGAGCGCCTCGGCGCACACCGCTTTGAGGCGGCGGCGAATGGTGTTGCGGGTGACTGCGGAGCCGACCTGTCGGCTCACGATGAAGCCGAAGCGGGGCGAATCGGTCTCAGCCGACGTTCCGACGTAGGTCACGGTGTGCGCTCCGGCACACCGAGAGCCCCGTCGGACTGTGGCTTTGTAGTCCGATCCGCGGGTGAGTCGGTTCGGCTTCGCGAGCACCGGGTCTATCAGGCCGAGAGCTCGGTACGGCCCTTGGCGCGGCGGGCCGCGAGGATGCCGCGGCCGGCACGCGTACGCATGCGGGCACGGAAGCCGTGCTTCTTGGCGCGGCGGCGGTTGTTGGGCTGGAAGGTGCGCTTGCTCATGGGTCACTCCGGAGGTGGTGTCGCCCGATGCTCTTCTGCCGGGGACGGGGTCGGGACTGCCGTATAGGCATAAGTCAACCGACTAAGGCTACGTCGCGCGCGGCGTTAACTCAAACCGGGAAGCCGACCGCTCATTATCCCCAAGCGTTGTCCACAACCGTGGCAAAGACACGCGACCGGCATCTACAGTGGATTTTGCTCCGCGAGAGCCGCGAACTAGCGTGGCCCCGGAAGTTATCCACAGGTTCGGCGCGACACGTCGATCACCCGTCGCGTCAAGATCCCGGAGGGGACATGTCTCTGCACGAACTCCCGGATGTACCCGTCTGGTCGACCGTGCTGGACCATCTTCTCACCGACGACCGCGTCACCCCGCAGCTCCACGGCTTCCTCAATCTCGCCGTGCCGCAGGGAGTGATGGGCGGAACCCTGTACCTCGACGTCCCGAACGACCTCACGGCCGCGCAGTTCAACAAGCGCATGCGGGCGCCCATCCTCGAAGCCCTCGCGCAGGTGCAGGGGACCGATCCCGAGGTCAGCACCTTCCGCGTCGTGGTGAACCCCGACCTCGGGGACTCGCACCACAGTTCCCCCTCGTCACCCGCGCCGGCCGAGACACGGGCGTCCACGCCGGCCCCCGCCGCCGGGCATTCCCCCGTGATCGATCAGGCTCCCGAGCCGATCGTCCCGGCCTCGCGCAACGACACCCGGCTCAACCCGAAGTACACCTTCGACAACTTCGTGATCGGCCAGTCCAACCGATTCGCGCATGCGGCCGCCGTCGCCGTGGCCGAGGCGCCGGCGAAGGCGTACAACCCCCTCTTCATCTACGGCGACTCGGGGCTGGGCAAGACCCACCTGCTCCACGCGATCGGCGACTACGCCGCGAGCATGTACGCCGGCATCCGGGTCCGATACGTCTCGAGCGAAGAGTTCACGAACGACTTCATCAACTCGATCGCGAACAACCGCGGCTCTGCGTTCCAGGCGCGATACCGAGACGTCGACATCCTGCTGATCGACGACATCCAGTTCCTGCAGGGCCGTGCCGAGACGCAGGAAGCCTTCTTCCACACGTTCAACACGCTGCACGATCACGACAAGCAGGTCGTCATCACGAGCGACCTGCCGCCGAAGCAGCTGACGGGCTTCGAAGACCGCATGCGCAGCCGCTTCGAGTGGGGCCTGATCACCGACGTGCAGGCGCCCGACCTCGAGACGCGCATCGCGATCCTCCGCAAGAAGGCGCAGAGCGAACGGCTGCTCATCCCCGATGACGTCCTCGAGTACATCGCCACCGTGGTGTCGTCGAACATCCGCGAGCTCGAGGGTGCGCTCATCCGCGTCTCGGCGTTCGCGAGCCTGAACCGCTCGACGCTCGACATGTCGCTCGCCCAGACCGTGCTGCGCGACATCATCGACCAGGACGACGCCAACGTCATCTCGCCGACCGACATCATCACGGCCACGGCGCAGTACTTCAAACTGTCGGTCGACGACCTGTACGGCTCGAGCCGTTCGCAGGCCGTGGCGACGGCTCGACAGATCGCCATGTACCTCTGCCGCGAACGCACCAGCCTGTCGTTGCCCAAGATCGGCCAGCTGTTCGGCAACCGCGATCACACCACCGTGATGTACGCCTACAAGAAGATCAGCGACCTCATGAAGGAGCGTCGATCGATCTTCAACCAGGTCTCGGAGATCACCAGCCAGCTCGGCCGTATGCGCTGAGCGCTTCTCTCCCGTGAAGGGTCCGTCCGCATCCGCGGCGGACCCTTTTCGCGTTTTCCCGCGTGATTCCGGGGCTGAGCGCCACTCGGAAGCACTTTTCGACACGGTTCTACACAGTGTGGAAAACCTGTGGATAACTCCCGATTGCTGCGGATGAGATGTGTAGGACGCGCCGAGAGGCTGTGGACGAGCGTCAGGACTCGGCATCCGGGATCGTGTTAACAACACAGGCGATCCGCAACGAGTCCACAGTTAACAACCGCCGCGATCCCTGCTGTTAACAAGCGTGTCGGAAGTTATCCACACTCTCCACAGCTGTTAACAAGATGAAGACTCCATCTCTTCGTTAAGGGTCATTCGATGACCTCGTGGTGCGGTCGGGCCTCGAAGGGTCGATGCGAGTGGGGCACTAGCATGGGTAAGCCATACCCGCCGTCAAGGGAGCGTCCGTGAAGTTCCACGTCAATCGCGATGTGTTCAGCGAAGCCGTCTCGTTCGTGGTCAAGCTCCTGCCTCAGCGCAATCCGCAGCCGATCCTGGCCGGTGTGCTCATCGAGGCCGGCGAGCAGGGGCTCACCCTTGCGGCCTTCGACTACGAGGCATCCGCACGCACGACGATCGAGGCCACGGTCGACGAGCCCGGCACGATCCTCGTCCACGGCCGCCTCCTGAGCGACATCGCCAGCCGTCTGCCGAACGCCCCGATCCAGATCGCGGTCGACGACGACGGCGGCATCCTGCTGACGTGCGGTTCCGCGCGGTTCACGCTGGCGTCGATGCCCGTGCAGGAATACCCGGCCATCCCCGAGGTCTCCGGCGAGTCCGGTCTCGTGCCGGCCGACGAGTTCGCCACGGCCATCGCGCAGGTCGCGTTCGCGGCGTCGCGCGACGACGTCACCCCGGTCCTCACCGGCGTGCAGCTCGAGGTCACCGGCACGCGTCTGAGCCTGGTCGCCACCGACCGCTACCGCGTCGCGCTGCGCGAGATCCCCTGGGACGGCGGCGCCACGGCATCCGACGAGCCCACCTCCGCCCTCGTGCCGGCCCGCACCCTGCAGGAGGTCGGCAAGACCTTCGCGCACGGCGGCGACATCTCGATCGCGTTCTCGGGCTCGGGCGACCGCGAGATCATCGCGTTCTCGTCGGGCAACAAGACGGTGACCTCGCTGCTGATCAAGGGCAACTTCCCGCCCGTGCGCCGCCTGTTCCCCGCGCAGACCGAACACCACAGCGTCGTCAACACCGCCGAGCTCCAGGAGGCCGTGCGTCGCGTCGCCCTCGTGCTCGACCGATCGGCGCCGCTGCGCTTCACCTTCGGACCCGACGGCGTGTCGATGGACGCCTCGGGCACCGAGCAGGCGCGTGCGACCGAGTCGGTCGACGCCACGCTCGTCGGCGACGAGGTGACCCTCGGACTCAACCCGCAGTACCTGCTCGAGTCGCTCGGCGCGGTGCGCAGCGAGTTCACGCGCATCACGTTCACCTCGAGCGACAACGCGAACAAGCTCAGCCCCGTGCTGGTCACCCCGCAGACCTCGGTCGACAAGGCCGGCGAGGGCTCGTTCAAGTACCTGCTGCAGCCGAACCTGCTGCTGCGCTGAGCCGCGAACGCCACGACCCCGGCGGTGTCGGAGGTGACGGGTAGTCTGACTCGGTGATCGTGGAGCAGCTCGGACTGAAGGACTTCCGCAATTACGCGGAAGCCGATGTCTCGCTCTCGCCCGGCGCGAACGTCTTCATCGGGCGCAACGGCCAAGGCAAGACGAACCTCGTCGAGGCCATGGCCTACCTCGCCACGCTGGGCTCGCACCGCGTGTCGAACGACGCCCCGATGGTGCGTGACGGGGCGGATGCCGCGATCGTGCGCGCCCGACTCGCCCACGGTGAGCGCAGCGTGCTGCTCGAGCTCCAGCTCAACCGCCACGGGGCGAACAAGGCCCGCGTCAACGGGGTCAACGTGCGCACCACCGAACTGCCGCGCTACGCCCAGGTCGTGCTCTTCGCCCCCGAAGACCTGCAGATCGTGCGTGGCGACCCGTCTGCACGACGTCGTTTCGCCGATCAGCTGATCGTGCAGCGGTCTCCTCGCATGTCTGCCGTGCTCGCCGACTACGACCGTGTGCTCCGCCAGCGCAGCGCTCTGTTGAAGTCGGCCAGGGCCCGTGGCATCCGCGGCGACGCCCTCAGCACCCTCGACGTGTGGGACGACAAGCTCGTCTCGCTCGGCACCGAGGTGATCGAGGCGCGGCTGGCGCTGGCATCCGATCTCTCCGCCCCTCTGGCGCGCGCCTACGCGGCGATCGCCGGCGCCGATCACGACCCCCGTCTGTCGTGGGCGCTGTCGGTGGGCGGCGGCGACCCCGAAGAAGGCGACGCCGTCGACGCGGGCGGATCGTCGGCTCCTCTCGCCGACCAGTTCCGCGCCGCCCTCGCCGCCCGTCGCTCCGC
This sequence comes from Microbacterium sp. che218, assembly GCF_040436305.1. NCBI lineage: Bacteria > Bacillati > Actinomycetota > Actinomycetes > Micrococcales > Microbacteriaceae > Microbacterium > Microbacterium sp. che218. The sequence continues at coordinate 2,188,669 of NZ_AP031501.1, read as the reverse complement.
CGAGCTCGAGCGCGGTCTCACGCTCGTCGGTCCCCACCGCGACGACCTCGTGCTGCAGGTGCGGGGTCTGCCGGTGAAGGGATACGCCTCGCACGGCGAGTCGTGGTCGGTCGCGCTGTCGCTGCGACTGGCATCCGCCGAACTCCTGCGCGCCGAGTCGCGCCTGGGCGACCCCGTGCTGATCCTCGACGACGTCTTCGCCGAGCTCGACGCGGGGCGTCGCACGCGCCTCGCCGAGCTGGCCGGGGGTTACGAGCAGGTCATCGTCACCTCCGCGGTCGAAGAAGACGTGCCCGATGCGCTGCGTGCGCACGTCGTGCGCGTCGAGGCCGGCGAGATCCAGGAGCAGGATCATGTCTGACGAGGCGGAGCTCCCCGAGACGATGGCGACCTATCTTCGCTTGCGTGGTCTCGAGCCGTCTCCGTATCGCAAGAAGAAGAAGCGCCGTCGTGCCGACGACGGAGAGAACGCTCCTTTCACCCCTGGGCGCGACCCCCGCGGACTCGGGGATGTGCTCTCGGCGCTGACGCAGTCCGCCGGCTGGGAGCCCCAGCTCTCGCGGGAAGACCTCGTGCGCACCTGGGACGAGGTCGCCGGTGCCGACACCGCCGCGCACACCCGGCCGGTCGCGCTCGACAACGGCACCCTCACGGTCCAGGCTGACTCCACCGCATGGGCGAAGCAGCTCCAGCTCATGCGCGCGCACATCCTGTCGGAGATCATTCGGCGCTACCCCGAGGCGGGTGTCGAGGCGATCCGCTTCGTAGGGCCCGACGTCCCCTCGTGGAAATGGGGGCCCAGAGCCGTTCCAGGCCGCGGTCCGCGCGATACCTACGGGTAAGCCATGGTCGATCCCGGCTCGACGCGATTTATCGCCGCGTAGGGGCGTACAAGCCATTTCGAGGGCCCTTCCGCGATAGGATGGAGGTTCCGACGAATCGATCTGGAGCGCGCGTACCCATGACGTCCGAAAACCCCGACAGCGTTTCCGAGGAACCCGAAGCGATCAGCAAGAAGGTTCCCAACGAGTACGGGGCAGACGCCATCCAGGTGCTCGAAGGTCTCGAGGCGGTCCGCAAGCGTCCCGGCATGTACATCGGTTCCACCGGTGAGCGCGGCCTGCACCATCTCGTGCAGGAGATCGTCGACAACTCGGTCGACGAGGCCCTCGCCGGGTACTGCGACACGATCGATGTGACGATCCTCACCGACGGCGCCGTCCGCGTGGTCGACAACGGCCGCGGCATCCCGGTCGACATGCACCGCACCGAGGGCAAGTCGACCGTCGAGGTCGTGCTCACCGTCCTCCACGCCGGCGGCAAGTTCGGCGGCGGCGGCTACGCGGTCTCGGGCGGTCTGCACGGCGTCGGCTCGTCGGTCGTCAACGCGCTCTCGACGCGCCTCGAGGTCGAGGTCAAACGTCAGGGTCACGTCTGGCGTCAGTCGTTCCGCGACGGCGGTGTGCCCCTCGCCCCCCTCGCGCAGGGAGAAGAGAGCGACGCGACCGGCACGACGATCACGTTCTGGCCGGATGCCACGATCTTCGACACCGTCGACTTCGACTACGACACGCTGCGGACGCGCTTCCAGCAGATGGCGTTCCTCAACAAGGGGCTGCGCATCAGCCTGCGCGACGAGCGTCCGCAGTCGGTCATCACCGAGGGCGAGCCCGGCGAAGAGGTCACCGGCGCGCGCCACGACACATTCCTCTACGAGCGCGGTCTCGTCGACTACGTCGAGCACCTCAACCGCGTGCGCAAGGCCGACGTGGTCAACGACGAGATCATCGAGGTCGAGTCCGAGGACACCGAGCGCAAGATCGCCCTCGAGCTGGCGATGCAGTGGACGACGGCGTACACCGAGAACGTCTTCACCTACGCGAACACCATCAACACGCACGAGGGTGGCACGCACGAAGAGGGCTTCCGCGCGGCGCTGACGACGCTCGTCAACCGCTACGCGCGCGCGAACAACCTGCTCAAGGAGAAGGACGACAACCTCACCGGCGACGACATCCGCGAGGGTCTCACCGCGGTCATCTCGGTCAAGCTGTCGGAGCCGCAGTTCGAGGGTCAGACCAAGACCAAGCTCGGCAACACCGAGGCCCGCGCCTACGTGCAGAAGGTCGTCGGCGACAAGCTCGGCGACTGGTTCGACCGCAACCCCGCGCAGGCGAAGAACATCATCCGCAAGGCGATCGACGCCGCGACCGCTCGTCTGGCCGCCCGTAAGGCGCGCGAGACCGCGCGTCGCAAGAGCGTCTTCGAGTCGGCCGCGATGCCCGACAAGCTCAAGGACTGCACCTCGAAAGACCCCTCGATCAGCGAGATCTTCCTCGTCGAGGGTGACTCGGCCGGCGGCTCGGCCGTGCAGGGCCGCGACCCGCACACGCAGGCGATCCTGGCGCTGCGCGGCAAGATCCTCAACGTCGAGCGCGCGCGCCTCGACCGCGCCCTGGGCAACAAAGAGGTCCAGGCGATGATCCAGGCCTTCGGCACGGGCATCGGCGAAGACTTCGACATGGCCAAGGCGCGGTACCACAAGATCGTGCTCATGGCCGATGCCGACGTCGACGGCCAGCACATCACGACCCTCCTGCTGACCCTGCTCTTCCGCTACATGCGCGGCCTCATCGAGGCGGGCTTCGTGTATCTCGCGCAGCCCCCCCTGTACCGCCTGAAGTGGTCGAACCACCCGCACGAGTACGCCTACAGCGACCGCGAGCGCGACGCGATGCTCGTCGACGGTCAGGCCTCCGGACGCCGCATCCCCAAAGACAACGGCATCCAGCGCTACAAGGGTCTCGGCGAGATGAACGACCACGAGCTGTGGGAGACCACGATGGACCCCGAGACCCGCACGCTGAAGCAGGTGACCATCGACGACGCCGCCTCGGCAGACGAGATCTTCTCGGTGCTCATGGGAGAAGACGTCGAGTCGCGACGCAGCTTCATCCAGCGCAACGCCAAAGACGTCCGCTTCCTCGACATCTGATCCGCACGACAGATCTCGCTCCGACGTATTCACGAAACTGAGAAGACATGGCTGACGACACCACTCCCGAGCCCGCCGAAGCGCGCGAAGAAGGCGCTCACAACCACGGCAAGATCGACCAGGTCGACCTGCAGCTCGAGATGCAGCGGAGCTACCTCGACTACGCGATGAGCGTCATCGTCGGGCGCGCCCTGCCCGACGTGCGCGACGGTCTCAAGCCCGTGCACCGCCGTGTGATCTACGGCATGTACGACGGCGGCTTCCGCCCCGACAAGTCGTTCTCGAAGTGCGCCCGTGTGGTGGGCGAGGTCATGGGGCACTACCACCCGCACGGTGACGCCCCGATCTACGACGCCCTCGTGCGTCTGGTGCAGCCGTGGTCGCTGCGCTACCCCCTGGCGCTCGGCCAGGGCAACTTCGGCTCTCCCGGAAACCAGGGCGCCGCCGCCCCGCGATACACCGAGACCAAGATGGCCCCCCTCGCGCTCGAGATGGTGCGCGACATCGAAGAAGAGACCGTCAACTTCGAGGACAACTACGACGGCCAGACGCAGGAGCCCACGGTTCTGCCGGCGCGCTTCCCGAACCTGCTGGTCAATGGTTCGGTCGGCATCGCCGTCGGTATGGCGACGAACATCCCGCCGCACAACCTGCGCGAGGTCTCGAGCGGTGCCCTGTGGGCTCTCGAGAACCCGGATGCCACGCGAGAAGAGCTGCTCGAGGCGCTCATGGAGCGCATCCCCGGCCCCGACTTCCCCACGCGCGCCCAGATCCTGGGCACGCGCGGCATCAAGGACGCCTACCGCACCGGTCGCGGCTCGATCACGATGCGCGCGGTGGTCAACATCGAGGAGATCCAGGGCCGCACGTGCCTCGTGATCACCGAACTGCCGTACCAGGTCAACCCCGACAACGTCGCGGTCAAGATCGGCGACCTCGCCCGCGAGGGGAAGATCACCGGTGTCGCCGACATCCGCGACGAGAGCTCGGGCCGTACCGGCCAGCGCCTGGTCGTCGTGCTCAAGCGCGATGCGGTCGCCAAGGTCGTGCTGAACAACCTCTACAAGCACACGCAGCTGCAGGAGAACTTCGGCGCCAACATGCTGGCGATCGTCGACGGCGTGCCGCGCACGCTCTCACTCGACGGCTTCATCAGCCTGTGGATCGACCACCAGGTCGAGGTCATCGTCCGGCGCACGCGCTACCGCCTGCGCAAGGCCGAAGAGCGCATGCACATCCTGCGCGGCTACCTGAAGGCGCTCGACGCCCTCGACGAGGTCATCGCGCTCATCCGTCGCTCGCCGACGGCTCAGGATGCCAACGAGGGTCTGCAGAAGCTCCTCGACATCGACGACATCCAGGCCCAGGCGATCCTCGACATGCAGCTGCGTCGTCTCGCTGCCCTCGAGCGCCAGAAGATCGTCGACGAGGCGACCGAGCTCGAGGCCCGCATCGCGGACTACAACGACATCCTCGCCACGCCCGCCCGCCAGCGCACCATCATCCGCGACGAGCTCACGGCGATCGTCGACCGCTTCGGCGACGACCGTCGCACCGAGATCCTGCACGGGTTCGACGGCGACGTCTCGATCGAAGACCTCATCGCCGAAGAGGAGATGGTCGTCACCGTCACCCGCGACGGCTACATCAAGCGCACGCGCAGCGACAACTACCGCTCGCAGCACCGCGGCGGCAAGGGCGTGAAGGGTGCGCAGCTGCGCGCCGACGACGTGGTCGAGCACTTCTTCGTCACCACGACGCACCACTGGCTGCTGTTCTTCACGAACAAGGGGCGCGTGTACCGCTCCAAGGCGTACGAGGTGCCCGAGGCCGGGCGCGACGCCAAGGGTCAGCACGTCGCCAACCTGCTGGCGCTCCAGCCCGACGAGGAGATCGCGCAGATCCTCGACATCCGCGACTACCAGGTCGCGACCTACCTCGTGCTCGCGACGCGGGGCGGTCTGGTCAAGAAGACCCGCCTCGAGGAGTACGACACCAACCGTCAGGGCGGTGTCATCGCCATCAAGCTGCGCGGTCAGACCTCCGACGAGGGCGACGACGTCGAGCAGGGCGGCGCCGACGAGCTCGTCAGCGCGATGCTCGTCGACGAGGGCGACGACATCCTCCTCATCAGCCGCCTCGGCATGTCGCTGCGGTTCTCCGCCACCGACAACGCGCTGCGCCCCATGGGTCGGTCGACCTCGGGCGTGAAGGGGATGGACTTCCGCGAGGGCGACAGCCTGCTCTCGGCCTCCGTCGCCAAGGACGACGAATTCGTCTTCGTGGTGACCGAAGGCGGCTACGCCAAGCGCACCGCGGTCACCGAATACCGCATGCAGAACCGCGGTGGTCTGGGCATCAAGGTGGCCCGTCTGACCGACGATCGCGGGGTCCTCGCGGGCGGAATGATGGTGTCCGAGGGCGACGAGGTCCTTGTGGTTCTTGCCAGCGGCAAGGTGGTACGCTCCAGCGTGGCCGAGGTGCCCGCCAAGGGACGCGACACCATGGGTGTCGTCTTCGCTCGCGCCGGGGGCGATGACAAGATCATCGCGATCGCGCGCAACGCCGAGCGGAACCTCGCCGAGACGACGGAGACGACCACTGAGCCCGCCGCTTCACCCGCGGACGAGGCCAGCGCCTCCCCTTCCGACACCCCCGAGGAAAGTACTGACGCATGAGCACGGTAGCCGACAAGCTCGCCAAGAAGTCGACTCACAAGACCCCTGCGAAGCAGGTGCGTCTGCGCCTGGTCTACATCGACTTCTGGTCGGCGGTGAAGCTGTCGTTCCTGGTGGCGGTCGCCCTGGCCATCGTCACGGTGGTCTCGTACTTCCTCATCTACCTGGTCGTCTCGGCGACGCTGCTGTCGAAGCTCGATGAGTTCTTCACCAGCTTCACCGACGGCGGGGCGACGCTCTCGCAGTACATCGGTCTGCCCCAGGTCATGGCATTCGCCGCGATCGTGGCGATCCTCAACCTGGTCGTGGTGACGGTGCTCGGCGCTGTTATGGCGGGCATCTACAACCTCGCGGTGAAGGTGACCGGCGGCCTGCTCGTCGGCTTCACCTCGAACTGACGCCGATTCGTCAAAACCTCGCGAGTCCGGTAAAGTCTTCGAGGTTGACATCACGTCAGCGAGACGGGGCTATAGCTCAGGCGGTTAGAGCGCTTCACTGATAATGAAGAGGTCCCAGGTTCAAGTCCTGGTAGCCCCACCCCTTCCCTCGCGGGGCCTTAGCTCAGCTGGTAGAGCGCCTGCTTTGCAAGCAGGATGTCAGGAGTTCGAATCTCCTAGGCTCCACAACTGCGAAACGAAAGCCGGCCTTCGGGCCGGCTTTCGTCTTTGCACCGCGACACACGTGCCCCGGCGCTCGCTAGAGTCACGTCATGGACATGCGGGTCGCCGCGTACGCCGTCGTGACCGACGCCGACGGCCGTGTGCTGCTCGCGCACTGGATCGACGGCCGACGGCCCGCATGGACGCTTCCCGGAGGCGGTCTCGAGCCCGGCGAGGATCCCGCTCACGCCGTGCGCCGGGAGGTCCGCGAAGAGACGGGTTTCCGCGTCGCGATCGACGAGCTGCTCGGCATCCATTCCCGCGTCATCCCGGCCGAGGCACGGTTGGCCCACGATTCCGACGGGCCGCTCCACGCCCTGCGGATCGTCTATCGAACCCACGTCGTCGGTGGTCGCCTGAGGTTCGAGACCGACGGTTCGACCGATCGCGCGGAGTGGTTCACCCTCGCGGAGGCCCGCAAGCTCCGTCGCGTTCAGCTGGTCGACGTGGCCCTGCGCATGGCGGGCCTGCTGCCCACCTGATCGTCAGGCGCGGTCGACCGTGATGTCGGCGACGGTCGCGCCGTACGCGGAGATCAGGTCGTCGGCGTCGACGAACAGGCTGTAGCCGTGTGCGCCGGCACCCATGGCGATGCGCGTGCCGACGATGCGCTCGTCGGCGTACACGGGCCATGCCGTGGTGCTGCCGATGGGCACGATCGTGCCGCGCTCGTAGCCGGTCGCCGCCAGGGCGAGCTCGGGTTCGGGGAGGCGGAGTTTGTTGACCCCCACCGCGGCGCGGAGCTTCGGCCACGAGATGGCCCGATCACCCGGCACCAGGGCGAAGAGGTACGTGTCGTCGGAGCGCTTCACCACGAGCGTCTTGACGATGGACGCCGCGGGGATGCCGAGGAGTTCGGCGGCCTCGTCGAGGCTCGAGGCGGCGGGACGCTCGCGCACATCGACAGAGAGGCCGCGCTCACGCGCGGCCTCTCTGACTCTGATGGTGGGGTCGCTCACGCGTCCGGCGCACGCAGCGGGTCGTCGGCAACCCACAGCTCGTCGTCGGCGCGCAGCGTCTGCCACGCGGCGTACGCGACGCCCGCGGCGGCGACGAGACCGAGGATGATGGCGATCACGCCACCGGCACCGATGCCGTCGTGCTGCGAGGGAAGCTTCTTCGAGAGGCGCTTGGACGCCTGCTTGCCGTACTTCTCGGCACGCTTGGCGTACTTGTGGGTGTCGAGCTCGAAGCCCTTGCCCTTGGCGATGCGGTCACGGGTGTCGCCCGCGGCGTCCCACACCGACATCGCTCCGCCGACCACAGCACCGGCCGCGGGAACGACCTTGTGGCTGAGGAAGCGGTTCGTGCCCTTGACGGTCTTGTCCACGTACGGAGCGGCGTACTTGCCGTAGCCGTCCTGCACGGCGGGGACGAGGTCTTCACGGCTGAAGCGACCGAGCTGGTGGCCGGCTTCGCGAGCGACCTTCCCACTCTCGCCCAGCAGCACCTGCTGCGACTCCCACACCTTGGCGGCGTGCTTCTGGAGCTTGCGCAGTTCCTTCTTGCTCTTGCGGCTGAGGCCCACGGCTCATCCTCCCTGTCGATGGGATGTACGTTCGTTCATCTTGCCAGAACGGGTCGCCGGCACCGCCGACCCTTGCAGATAACTCTGAGAGAATGTACCCATGGCCAACCACACCGCCGTAGCGACCCTGCACACCAACCATGGCGACATCGTCGTCAACCTGTTCGGCGACCACGCGCCGCGCACCGTCCGCAACTTCATCGGGCTTTCCGATGGTTCGCAGGAGTGGACGAACCCGGCTACCGGGGCGAAAGGCGAAAGTCCCCTCTACAAGGACGTCGTCTTCCACCGCATCATCCCCAACTTCATGATCCAGGGCGGCGACCCGCTCGGTCAGGGCATCGGCGGCCCGGGATACAACTTCAACGACGAGATCCACCCCGAGCTCGACTTCACGCAGCCCTACAAGCTGGCCATGGCCAACGCCGGTCTGCGTCGCAACGCCATCACGGGTCAGGCCGAGGGCACTAACGGCTCGCAGTTCTTCATCACGACCGACCCCACTCCGTGGCTGCAGGGCAAGCACACCATCTTCGGCGAAGTCGCCGACGAGGCTTCCAAGGCCGTCGTCGACGAGATCGCCGCGGTGCCCACCGGCGCGCAGGACCGGCCGAAGGCAGACGTCGTGCTGCACTCGGTCGACGTCGTCGCCGTCTGACGCTCGGACGACGGCGGGTGTCCACGACCGACGAGTTCCGTCGCAACAGCGACAACTTCTGTTACCGGCATCCTGACCGGCAGAGCTTCGTGCTGTGCCAGCGGTGCATGCGCACCGTGTGCCCGGAATGTCGGACACCCGCCGCCGTCGGCGTCATCTGCCCGGAGTGCATGGCCCAGCAGCGAGCTCAGCAGACTCCCGCGCAGAAGAAAGCGCAGCGTCGATGGGCGTCTCGCCCCGCGATGGCGCTCTCGACCGATCGCCCCCGCATGACGCTCGGAATCATCGCGATCACGGGATTGACCTACATCATCGGGTTGATCCCCGGGGTGGGTTCGATCCTCACGCAGTTCCTCGCGTTCAACAGCGTCTTCCTCATTCCCGAGCTGGGCGTCATCCAGCCGTGGCGGCTGCTCACGGTCTCTCTCGTGCACAGCGGCTTCTTCCACATCGCCCTCAACATGCTCGCGCTGTGGTTCATCGGCCGCAGCCTCGAGCCGATGCTCGGACGCGCCCGGTTCCTGGCCCTCTACCTGATCGGCACGATCGGCGGATCCGTCGCCGTGGCGCTGCTCGCGCCCGGCGTGTGGACGGTCGGTGCATCGGGTGCGATCTTCGCCCTGTTCGGGGCGCTGCTGGTGATCGGCCGCCACATCGGCGCCGACATCCGCGTCATCGCGATCCTCATCGCGATCAACTTCGCCTGGCCGTTCGTGGTGGCGGGGATCGACGCGATCGGCTCGGGCAGCTTCGCGGCGTCGCTGGCCGCCGTGGGCATCTCGTGGCAGGCGCACCTGGGTGGCCTCATCGCCGGAGCCCTGGTCGGCCTCATCTACTCGCGCACGCGCGCACCGCGTCAGCGCGGGGTGCAGGTCGGTCTGCTGGTGACGCTCGGCGTCGTTCTTCTCGCCCTGCTGGTGATTCCGGCCCTGGCGTACGTCTGAGAGTTATCCACAGCCCCATCCACAGGTGGGGATGAATTACACGGGTGTAAGTCAGCGCCACTTCGTGGTCATGAGGAAGCCGACGAAGGCGATACCGAAACCGATGACCAGGTTCCACGGGCCGATGCCCGGGATGGGGAACTGCGAGTTGCTGAGGTAGAACACCAGCACCCACACGAGGCCGATGAGCATGAGGCCGATCATGATGGGCAGGAACCACACGGGATTCGGTGCCGATCCACCGTCGTTGCGCTCAGCGATCGGGTCTTCGCCTTTGCCAGTTCGAGCCATGCCGGACAGTCTAACGGTCAGGGACGCGCGAATTCATGGAACTAGACTCGCCTCGTGCAGACCGTGCAGGAGCCGCAGACCCGTCGTACGCGACGTCGCGGCCGCGCTCCTCGGCGCCGCGTCTCGGTCGTCGGAGTGATCGGCGACCTGCTCGTGACGGCAGGTGTCGTCGTCCTGCTGTTCGTGGTCTGGCAGTTGTGGATCGGCGACGCGATCATCGGGGCGCAGTTCAAAGACCAGGGCAAGGAGCTCAGCGAGTCGTGGGCGCTCGAGCCCTCGGCCCCCGCGCCCGCCGCATCCTCGCCGGGAACCACGGCACCCACCGGTCCGCCGACGGCTGATCCTCCTGCCCTCCCGCAGCCGGGCGATGCCGAGCGCTTCGCCGTCGTCCGCATCCCGCGGCTCGGGCCCGACTACTCGTTCCCGCTCGCCGGCGGGGTCAGCTCGTCGCGCACCCTCGACCCGATCGGGCTCGGTCACTATCCCGATACGGCCATGCCGGGGCAGGTCGGCAACTTCGCCATTGCCGGCCACCGCGGCAGCCACGGAGCCCCGTTCGCCGACCTCCCTTCGCTGCACATCGGCGACGCGGTCGTCGTCGAGACGGAACAGGGCTGGTACACCTACCGCTTCCGCAACATCGAGTACGTGCGCCCGAACGGCGTCGACGTGCTGCTCCCGCTGCCGCAGCAGCCGCAGGTGGAGGCCACCGACCGGATCATCACGATGACGACCTGCAGCCCGCGGTACGGGTTCTCCGAGCGCGCCATCGCGTACGGCGTCTTCGAGTCGTACACCCCGCGCACCGAAGCGGGCCCTCCCACGTCCCTGACCTCTGGAGCCGCGTGATGTACGGAGCTCTCTGGCGCGTTCTGCCCGGCCCCTGGTGGGTCCGCGTGCTCATCCTCGTGGTGCTTCTGGCGGCCGTGCTCTACGGCCTGTTCTTCTACGTCTTCCCCTGGGTGAGCGACCTGGTGTACCCCTCGGAGGTCACGGTCGAGTGACCGGTCTGCGGGTCGTCGTCGTCGACAACCGCGACAGCTTCGTCCACACCCTCGCCGGCTATCTCCGCGACATCGGAGCGGAGACGTCGATGGTCGACGCCCATGATCCCGCGGTCGTCGACACCGTGCGTCGTCACGACGCCGTGCTTGTGTCTCCCGGGCCCGGTCATCCCGTCGACGCGGGACGGTCGGTCGAGGTGGTGCGCGCGGCCTCGGACGCCGGCATCCCGTTGCTCGGGGTCTGTCTCGGACACCAGGCCCTGGCGACAGCCTTCGGTGCACGGGTGGCGCAGGCTCCCGAACTGCTGCACGGCATCACGAGCGTCATCCGCCATCGCGGCGTCGGCGTGTTCGCGGGTCTCGACGACGGGTTCGTCGCCACCCGCTATCACTCCCTCGCCGTCGACGAATCGAGCATCCCCCCGGAGTTGGAGGTCACGGCGCGCACGGAGGGGGGCGTCGTCATGGGGCTCCGTCACCGTTCCGCGCCGCTGGAGGGCGTGCAGTTCCACCCCGAGAGCGTGCTGACCGAGGGCGGCCATCGGCTGCTCGGCCGGTGGCTCGAGAACGCCGGTCTGACCGGTGCCGTGGAGCGCGCGAGCGCGCTTCGTCCCCGTCGGGTCAGGACCCCGAGCACACCGTCAGCGTGATCTCGCTGTGCACCGGCACTTCACCCGGGGCCAGCGACTGCGTCGTCACCGTCGCAGGAGTGGTGGCCTTGCAGCCGGGGTCGTCGTTGGTCAGAACGGTGAGCTGCTTGTCGTCGGACTCGAGCTCGCGCTTCGCGCCGTCGAGGGTGTACCCGGCGTAGTCGTTGATGACGACCTTGCCGCTGGCGACCACGAGGTTGACCGTCGTTCCCTTCGCGACCTCCGTGCCCGCCTCGGCCGTCGCGGAGATGACGGTACCGGCGGCGAGGGCGGCGTCGTTCTGCCGTCGGATGGATCCGACGGTCAGGCCGGCGTTGGTGAGCGCCGTGCGCGCTTCGGTCTCGTTGATGCCGTCGAGGGTCGGCACCGTCGCGGTGTCGGGGCCCGTCGAGACGTAGAGGGTCACCTGCTGGCCGGCCGTGACGTTGGTGCCGGCCGCGGGGGTGGAGCTGATGACGTTGCCCGCGGCGATCTTCTCGTCGGGCTGGTTCACGCGGCTGGCGGTGAGCTGCTCGCCCTGAAGCGCCTCGACGGCGCGGTCGTACGACATGTCGACCACGTTGGGAACGGTCAGGGCGTTGGTGGGCACGTTCGAGGCGGGCTGGATCTGCATTACCCACACCAGCACCGCGACGAGCAGAACGGCGAGCACCGTCACGCCGGCCCAGATCCAGGCGACCGGGGGTCCGGGCTGCGTGCGGCGCATCGTCGTGTCGGTGCTGAGCTGGCGGAGCGAGCGCGCGGTCTCGGCGGCCTGACGCGGGTTCGGCCCGTACAGCTCGTTTGACAGGGCGGACATCTGCCGCTTGCTCGGAGCTTTGCCGTCGGCAGTCTCGTCGAGCGCTTCGCGGAAGCTCGCGGCGTCCTGCGGGCGCTGGAAGGGATCCTTCGCCAGCGCGCGCAGAACGATCGCATCGAGTGCCCGCGGGATCGACTCGTCGATCTCGCTCGGCGGGACCGGCGCCTCACTGACGTGCTGGTAGGCGACGGCCACGGGGGTCTCGCCGCGGAACGGAGGGCGTCCGGTGAGCAGCTCGTAGAGCACGACGCCCGTGGAGTACAGGTCGGCGCGCGCGTCGACGGACTCGCCCTTGGCCTGCTCGGGGGAGAAGTAGGCGGCGGTTCCCACGATGGCCGTCGTCTCGGCGACGGTGGAGGAGGAGTCCGATACGGCGCGGGCGATGCCGAAGTCCATGACCTTCACGCGACCGGAGTCGGTGATCATGACGTTGCCCGGCTTGATGTCGCGGTGGACGACGCCGGCGCGGTGCGAGTACTCGAGGGCTTCCAGGATGCCGTCGACGTAGCGCAGCGCCTCGTCAGTGGGCACCTTGCCCTCGGCGATGATCTCCTTCAGCAGGCGACCGTGCACGAGCTCCATGACGATGTAGGGCACGGGACGCTCGACCCCGTCGACGCCGGTCTCGGCGTCTTCGCCCGCGTCGAACACGCGCACGATGGTGGCGTGCGCCATGCGCGACGCCGCCTGCGCCTCGAGTCGGAACCGCGTGCGGAACGCCGCGTCTCCGGCGAGGTCGGAGCGCAGGATCTTGATCGCCACCGTGCGCCCGAGAGTCTGGTCGTACCCGCGGTACACGCTCGCCATCCCGCCGCGACCGATGAGGTCGTCGACGCGATAGCGCCCGGACAGGACGCGCGTCTCAGTGGTCACGAAGGAACTCCTGGCGTGGGGGGATCGAGGGTGAGTCAGTTCTTCTTGCCGGGGGTGGCGCTCGCTCCCGCGCCGTTGCCGGTCGTGCTCGGGCTGGGCGTGTTGCCACCGGTGATGGTGGCGGACGCCTCGCCCGAGGGGCCGGCCGTGCGGTCGGTGCCCGAGCAGCTGACCGTGTACGAGATGCGGAGCGAGTCACCCACGGCGTTGCTCACCTTGAGCTGCGCGTTGCGCGAATCGGGCGGGAACGACGACGACGACTGCCCGTTGTTGTCGAACGTGCCGTTGGTGGCGGTCAGGTTGTACGACACCACGTTGCCGGTTCCGGAGGGGCAGGTGTACTGACCCCACGACACGCGCACGTCGCTGCCCGCGGGCACGGAGGTGCCGGGGAGCGTCGGAGCGGCAGGCTCGGTGAGGGGCGTCTCTTCGCCGAACACGCGGAGCACGATGATCGTGCCCTCGGGCACGCTGCCGGTCGGGTTCACCGAGTCGACGATGCCCACCTGATCGGGAGTGGAGGCGGGGTTTCCCGTCTCGCACTGCGCGCCCAGCTTGTTGTCGCTGAGGATCTGGCTCGCCTCGTCGCAGGTCTTTCCCGGCAGGTCGAGAGCGTTCACGTTGATGAGCGACGAGGTCGCGGTCGGCGTGGACGACGGGGTCGGCGCGCTCGGAGTCGGCGCGGACTGCGTGGGCGCGGACTCGGTGGGCGCGGCATCCGGCTCGTCCTGGTTCGACAGCAGGCCGAACAGCGTCACTCCGAGGATCAGGGCCAGCAGTGCGATGAGGGCGACCAGAGGCCACGTCCAGCGACTGCGCTTCTTCTTCTCGGGAACCGGCGTCTCTTCGACGTGCTCCTCGGTCAGAAGCGACGTCGCGGCACCCGCGGCGGGCATGAGCCGCGTGGTGGCGGAGGTCTGTCCGCCGGGCGTCAGCAGCTGCGTCATCTCGTCGGCGATGGCCGCACCGGCGGCGACGGCGGGCACGGCGGCCGCAGCTGCCGTGAGGTCGCCGCGGCGCAGGGCGGTGGCCGCACGCGAGACCGCAGCCGACGAGGCGGGACGCTCTTCGGGCTTCTTGGCGATCATCGCCATGACGAGGTTCTGCACCGGCTGCGCCACGGTGGGCGGCAGGGGGGCGGGCTGCTCGTTGATCTGCGCCATGGCGATCGCCACCTGCGACTCGCCCGTGAAGGGGCGCTTGCCCGCCAGGGACTCGTACGCGACGATGCCCAGCGAGTAGGTGTCGGTCGCGGGCGACGCCGGGTGACCCGACGCCTGCTCGGGCGAGAGGTACTGCACCGTTCCCATGACCTGACCGGTCGCGGTCAGCGGAACCTGGTCGGCGATGCGGGCGATACCGAAGTCGGTGATCTTCACGCGCCCGTCGGGCGTGATCAGCAGGTTGCCGGGCTTGATGTCGCGGTGCACGAGACCTGCGGCGTGCGCGGCCTGCAGTGCCGCCGCGGTCTGCGCGACGATGTCGAGGGTCTTGTCGGTCGACAGCGAGCCTTCGCGCTCGAGGATCGTCGACAGTGCCTCACCGGGCACCAGCTCCATGACGAGGAAGGCGCTGCCGTCTTCTTCGCCGTAGTCGAACACGCTGGCGATGCCCTCGTGATTCACGAGCGCGGCGTGGCGGGCCTCGGCTCGGAAGCGCTCGAGGAAGCCCGGGTCGCCCATGTACTCGTCTTTGAGGATCTTGATGGCGACGGTTCGTCCGATGACGTGATCCGTCGCCTCCCAGACCTCGCCCATGCCGCCGATCGCTATGCGCGATTCGAGCTCGTAGCGTCCTCCGAAGGTCACACCCTGCGTCGGTCTCATTTACCCAGCACCGCCTCCATGACCTTCTTCGCTATCGGGGCGGCGATCTCGTTGCCGCTCCCGCTCTGCCCCCGGCCACCACCGTTTTCGACCACCACGGCGACGGCGACCTGAGGGTCGTCCGCCGGTGCGAAACCGGTGAACCAGAGCGTGTAGGGACGGGAGTCGTTCTCCGCAGTGCCGGTCTTACCCGCCACCTGAACCCCGTCTATTCTTGCATTCGATGCCGCGCCGTCCTGGACGTTCGCCGTCATCATCGAAACCATCTGCGCGTTGATGTCGGGCTCGAGGGCCCGACCGAACTCGCTGTCGGAGCCCTGGTCGCTCACCGACAGGTCGGTGTTGATCACCCGATCGATCATGCGCGGGTTCATCACCACGCCGTCGTTCGCGATGCCCGCCGACACCATCGCCATCTGCAGGGGCGTGGCGCGCACGTCGCCCTGTCCGAAGCCGCTCAGGGCGGTCTGCGGGGCGTTGGGGTTCGAGGGGTACGTCGAGGCCGTGGACTCCAGCGGCATCGAGAAGGTCGAGTTGAAGCCGTACTTCTCGGCCTCGGCGCGGATCGCGTCGGCACCGAGCTCCACGGCGAGTTCGGCCATCGGAATGTTGCAGCTCAGCCGCAGGGCCGTGGCGATGGTGACCGTGTCGCCCTCGCCGCACGCGCCGCCCCCGGCGTTGCTGACCACGTTCGTGGAGTCAGGGAGCGTGTACGCGGCCACATTGGGGAACGCCGAGTCGGGCGTGTACTTTCCGGATGCCAAGGCGGCCGACGCCACGACGAGCTTGAAGGTCGATCCCGGAGGGTTGAGGTCGCCCGCGATCGCGCGGTTGTCGAGCGGCTTCGACGGGTCGGCCACGAGCTGGTCGTAGGCCGCGTTCACGGCATCCGTATCGTGCGACGCCAGGGTGTTCGTGTCGAAGCTGGGCTTGGAGACCATCGCGAGGATGCGCCCGGTCGACGGCTCGATCGCGACGACGGCTCCCTGCAGATCGCCCATGGCGTCCCACGCGGCCTTCTGCACGGTGGCGTCGACCGAGACCTCGACGTTGGAGCCGCGGGGCGCCTTGCCGGTGATGGCGCGGTCGATGCGCGAGAAGAACTGGTTCGAGTCCTGGCCGCTCAGCACGCTGTTCTCGGCCTGTTCGAGACCTGTGCGCGCATCGAGCACCGGGTTCACGTACCCGGTCACAGGGGCCCACATCGCAGCATCCGGATACTCGCGCTGCCAGCTGTACACGTCGTCCGACGGAACGGAGGAGGCGATGGCGGCGCCGCTGGCGACGATCGACCCGCGCTGCACCTCGTAGGAGTCGTACAGCGCACGGGTGTTGCCCGAGGTGTTGGTGAGGGCGTTGGCCTGCACCACCTGGATGATGCTCGTCGAGGCGAACAGCGCGAGGAACATCGCCAGCATGACGATGCTGAGGCGTCGGAGTTCTTTGGTCACGGTGCCTCCTCCGGGATCGGGGCGTGGGCGGGGATGGACGGACGGGTCATCAGCCGATCACCACCCGGGGGCGGGAGCGCACCGCGTCGGAGATGCGCAGCAGGAACGCGACGATGATCCAGTTCGCGATGAGCGACGAGCCACCGGCCGCCAGGAAGGGCGTGGTCAGACCGGTGAGCGGGATGACCCGCGTGACACCGCCGACCATGATGAACACCTGCAGCGCGATCGTGAACGAGAAGCCGGTCGCGAGGAGCTTGCCGAAGTCGTCCTGACCGGCGAGGCCGATCCGGATGCCGCGGCTGGCGAACACCATGTAGAGCGCGAGGATCGCGAACAGGCCCACCAGACCCAGCTCTTCGCCGAGGCTGGGGATGATGTAGTCGCTCTGCGCGAGCGGGGTGATCGACGGACGCCCCTGGCCGAGACCGGTGCCGAAGAGACCGCCGTGCGCGAGGCCGAAGATGCCCTGCACGAGCTGGTAGCTGCCGCCCTCGCGATTGACGACGTCGGGGTCGAAGGCGTTGAGCCAGTTGGCGAAGCGACCGTTGACGTAGGGCAGCACCTGGGAGGCGAGGAACGCGCCGCTCGCCACGAGCACCAGACCGATGAGCACCCAGCTGGTCTTGCCGGTGGCGACGTAGAGCATCGCGACGAACATGCCGAAGATCAGCAGGCCGGTGCCGAGGTCGCGCTGCAGCACGATGATGCCGAGCGAGACGAGCCAGATGACGAGCACCGGACCGAGTTCGCGGGCACGCGGCCACGTCATGAACAGGAAGCGCGTACCCGTGGAGGTGAGGCTCTCGCGCGTGCGCACGAGGTAGCCGGCGAAGAAGATCGCGAGGCAGATCTTGGCGAGCTCACCCGGCTGGAACGACACGAAGCCGAGCGAGACCCACACGTCGGCGTTCTGCTCGGTGCCCAGACCCGGGACGAAGGGCAGGAGCAGCAGCAGGATGCCGGCGAGGCCGAACAGATACGTGTAGCGGAACAGCACGCGGTAGTTGCTCACGAAGATGAGCACCACCAGCGCCAGCACCATCGCGATCGCGGCCCACGCGATCTGGCGGTGGCCGGTGGCATCCCAGCCCGACGCGCCGTCGGCGAGGTCGATCCGGTAGATCATTGCGATGCCGAGGCCCGTGAGCACGGTCGCGATGGGCAGCACGAAGGGGTCGGCGTCACGGGCGCGCAGGCGCAGCGCCACGTGCGTGATCAGGGCGAGCACTGCGGGAATGGCTGCGAGAGTCAGGAAGCCGGGCTCGACGGTGCCGTTCACGCCGAGTTGCACGAGGGTGACGGCTCCGCCGTACACGGCGATGGCGAACAGCAGCAGGCCGAGCTCGCGGTTGCGCTGCTTGGCGGGGGTGCGGATCTTCTTCAGGGCCCGCATCACGGCGGTGTCGGTGGACACGGCATCCGGGGTGCGGGTCAGCTTCTGGTCGGTCATCCGCTTCCCTCCTCTGCGGGGCGCAGACGATCGACGATGAGCTCGGCGTCGGAGAGCGATCGGGCGGGGATCGTGGCCTCGACACTTTCACGGAAGCTATCGGTCAGGTCGGCGAGCACGATGTTCGTGTCCTCGTAGACCGACGACAGCGGGATGGGTCCGATGGACTGCGGGATGCCACGGTAGATCACGACAGAGTTGTCGTCGGCTCCGACGTAGTACCGCGTCTGCGTCCAGTTGTATCCCGCCCACAGGCCCAGGCCGATGGCGGCGAGCACCACGAGCAGCGCGGCGAGCCAGCCGAAGCGACGACGCCGCGCGCGACGGCGGTCTTCTTCGATGAGCTCCTCGAGGAACTCGGCGGCGGGCTCGAAGTGCGTGGGCTCGTTGGCGACCTGGCGCGCATGGTGCAGCCAGTTCGAGCGGCCCGGACGCGCGGCGGGCACGACCACACCGTTGGGGTTCGAGGCCGAGCCGACGATGGTCGGCGTGCCGATGAACACGGGGTGCTGTCCGCCCACGTCGACCAGCACGACCGTGACGTTGTCGGGGGCGCCGCCGTCGAGCGCCTGCTTGAGCAGGGCGTCGGCGGTGCGCGCTGGCGGCATGCCGAGCGCGAGCGCCTTGGCCGTGTGCGTGTCGTCGACGACGCCTGAGAGGCCGTCGGAGCACAGCAGCCAGCGGTCGCCGTCCTGCGTCGGCATGATGAAGCTGTCGACCTCGGGGTCGGGATCCATGTCGCCGAGCACGCGCATGAGCACCGAGCGCCGCGGGTGGTACCGCGCCTCTTCGGGGGTGATGCGACCTGAGTCGACCAGGCGCTGCACGAAGGTGTGGTCGGCCGTGATCTGAGTGAGGGTGTCGTCGCGGTAGAGGTAGATGCGCGAGTCGCCGATGTGCCCGATCACCGCGTAGTCGTCGACCATGACGAGAGCGCTGACCGTGGTTCCCATGCCCGCGAGCTCGGGACGGCGGGCGACGGTGTCGATCAGCTCCGCCGCGGTGTCGGCGAGGGCGTCGCGGATGGCGTGCTCGGCTTCGGATGGCGTGCGGAACGGCTGGTCGAGCTCGGTGAGACGACCGATGGCGATGCTCGACGCGACGTCACCGCCCGCGTGGCCGCCCATGCCGTCGGCGACCACGAAGAGATTGGACCCGGCGTAACCGGAATCCTGATTGTTGGAGCGCACCTTTCCCGTATGGGAGATGGCGGCGCTCGAGCCCTGGAAGACCATGGGGGAGGGTTACTTCCTCAACTCGAACGTCGTCGCGCCGACCTTGATGGGCGCGCCCACCTTCACCTGCACGGGCGAGGCGACGCGCACGCCGTCGTGGGACGTGCCGTTCGTGGAGTCGAGGTCTTGCAGCATCCACTGGTCTCCCCACAGCACGAGACGAGCGTGGTGGCTGGAGGTGTAGTCGTCGCGGATGACCAGGCCCGACTCGCTCGAGCGACCGATCGTGAGCGGCTCGGAGCCGAGCGGCAGCTCGAGGCCGGCCTTGGGGCCGCTCGTGATGACGATGCGCGACACCGCCGAGGTGGTGGCCAGACCGCCGGCGGGAGCCGGGGCGGGAGCCGCCGGGCGCTTGACCTGCGTCGTGACCGCGTCGGGCGCCGCCGTGGGAGCGGGGGCTGCGGGGGCGGATGCCACGGGCTCGGGGAGCTTGCGGACCTTGACCCCGAACAGGTCGGCACGCAGCGAATAGACCACGCCGAACACGAAGAACCACAGCAGAACGAGGAAGCCGCCCTGCAGAAGAAGAAGAGTCAACGGACTCATGACAGGGGTCCTCGTTCCCGGACGTCGAAGATGCGCGTGGCGTCGGAGGCCGACGCGCGTCGCGGCGGCTGCGCCTGAGCGACCACACGGAACACGATATTGGTACGGCCGATCGAGATCGTGGAATCGGGGGGCATGGCCGCCTCCGACACCTTGCGGCCGTTGAGAGTGGTGCCGTTGGTGGAGCCGAGGTCGCGGACCATCGCGCGCTCGCCGTCCCAGAGGATCTCGACGTGCTTGCGGCTGGTGCCGGCGTCGGGGATCGTGATGTCGGCGTCGCTTCCGCGGCCGATCACGGTGCGGGCTCCGGTGAGCGGATGCCGCTTGCCGTCGATGTCGACGACGCCGCGCCACGCGACCTGACCCTCGGTGGTCTGCGAGTCGACCCGCAGCGTTCCGGTGGACAGGCTGGAGTCGCGCTCGATCGTGATGGCGACCGGGCCGGCGAACGAATACCCCTGGGTGCGCGCGTGCTTCTTCACCAGGGTGTCGAGCTCGTGCACGAGGGTGGAACCGAGGGCGCTCATCTTCTCGTCATCGGCGGGCGACAGGCGCACCGAGAACGTGTTGGGCGCGAGGATGCGATCGCGCGTGACGACCACAGCCTTCTTGTCGAGCTCGCTGCGCAGAGCGGATGCGATCTCCACCGGCTGGATGCCGCTGCGGAAGGTCTTCGCGAACGCACCGTTGACGGCGCGTTCGAGACCCTTCTCGAAACTGTCGAGTAGCCCCACGAGACTCCTTCAGGCAGGCAGACCAGTAGGCACATCGTAGTCAGCACGGCTGGACAGGTCATGGAAGCGGTCATCGGGGCCCGCGATTCGTGACCCAGTCGGGGCCGTGATATTCTCGGGAAGTTGAGTTCGCGGCATCCGTGCCGCATCTCGCGCGAGTGGCGGAATAGGTAGACGCGCTGGCTTCAGGTGCCAGTGCCCGCAAGGGCGTGGGGGTTCAAGTCCCCCCTCGCGCACAGAACGACGAAGGCCCCGGGTTCATCCCGGGGCCTTCGTCGTTTCGTGCGGGAGCGGGAAGGCTTGGAACCGTGCGGGGTTGGGCCCGTGGCGCCCGAGAGGCTCCGCGCGCGGCGAAGCGGCGGGTGGAGGGGCACCAGGGAAAGTCCCCCCTCGCGCACAGAACGGTGAGGGTTCGCCGCTCAGCCCGCGATGCCCGCGTACGAGAACGACCGCAGCACCGCCGGGCGACCGGTGCCGGGCGTGGGCTCGACGCCGACGACGCGGCCCGTGAAGCCGCCGGCGACCTCCGTCGACACGTATCGACCGTCCATGCGGGCGATCTCGACGAACCCGTCGTCGGTGGCGATGCCGAACTGCAGGTCGTCGGCGACGGGCATACCGCCGTGCGGTCCGGGGGTGGGCAGGGTGGAGCGCAGCGCGAGCGTCACGGGCGTCGTCGCCGGGAGCGGGATCGCGCCGAGGTCCTGCGTGAAGGGTCCGACCGTGGCGCGAGCGACCGCCCGGCCGTCCCGACACTCGACGGCGACCCAGTGGTCCTCGTCCATGCGCAGGACGAGGCGTGCGTCACCGGGTTCGACGTCTGCCCGTGCTTCCCACTGCTGATCGCGCACTCTCGTCGCCAGCAGCGAGCGATACCGCTCGTCCGACGGCTGTTCGATGACGACTCCGCGCGGTGACGCGCTCGTGAAGTCGCCGGGGTGGCGTCCGGGGGCGATCCAGCGCAGGTCCAGACGATCGGCGGAGAAGTCGTCGGTGAACGATGTCGACACCGGGGCGATGTCGAGGTTCTCATCGACGACGGGCCAGTCGTCCACCCACGACACCTTCGCGAGGAAGGTCTCGCGGCCGTTGAGGTGGAAGCCCGGGCCGGGTCCGACGGGTCGCACTCCGAGGTAGACGATGTTCCATCCATCCGCCGTCTCGACGAGGTCGGCGTGGCCGGTGTTCTGCACGGGATCGGTCGAGCTGCGGTGGCTGAGGATCGGACCGCCGGGGTGGAACACGAATGGTCCGGTCGCGGTGCGGGACCGGGCGATGGTGACCGTGTGCCCTCGCTCCGTTCCCCCCTCGGCGAGGAGTAGGTAGTACCAGTCGTCACGCCGCAGGATATGCGGTCCCTCGGGGTGCGCGAGGCCGCTCCCGGTGGAGAGGAGAGCGGGCTCGGAGAGCAGATCGCCGGTCTCGAGGTCGACGGACGCCTGCATGATCGGAGCGTCGGCGCGGCCCGTGGCCCAGGTCAGGTAGCAGGTGCCGTCGGCATCCCAGAAGAGGTCGGGGTCGATGCCGATGGCACCGGGCACGCGAAGGGGCGGACTCCAGGGCCCCTCGGGGGTGGCGGCGGAGGTCAGCAGCTGCCCGTCGCCGACGGTGTTGATGTCGGTCGTGATGACCCAGAATCGGCCGTCGTGGTGGCGGATCGTCGGGGCGAAGATGCCGGCGCTTCCCGCTGACGAGGGGAAGGAGAGGTGGTCGCGGTCGGCGAAGACGTGCCCGATCACGCTCCACGACGTCAGGTCACGGCTGTGGTGGACCGGAACGCCCGGGAGATACTCAAAGGTCGAGGTGATGAGGTAGAAGTCGTCGCCGACGCGGCAGATCGAGGGGTCGGGATGGAAGCCGGGGAGGATGGGCGTGGCGCTGATGACGGTCTCCTTCGACGTCGCGGTTCGATCGGTGGGGGCGACCTACCGAAAATAGTTAACATGTAATGTTTTCGTGTCGCGCGCGCTCGCATCAAATGACGCGTCGTATTCCTCGCACCATACGAGCTTCAGCGTGGCAGAAGAGGCCGCGCTGGCGGCATCCAATCTGCGCGCGGAATCACGCAGAGCCGACGGCTCGATGAGCCAGGTCGAGGCGTCGTGCAGGCGCCACTGGTCGCGCACGCGGCGGGCGTAGGGGCGGGCGCGCCAGGTCGTCCACGCCCAGGGCGCGAGCCACACGATCGCGCCGATGGCCGTGCTCGCCTCGACGGATGTGGCGTGATGGGCGGCGACGGCGGCGGCGATGCCGAGGAAGAAGCCGACGTACGGCCACATGCCCGACAGGTGCCACGCGAGGCGCGAGCGATCATCGCCGTCCGGAGGAAGGATGCGGAGGTGCTCGGCGACCAGCCCGTGGCCGCTGAACCGCCGCTCGTAGGAGCCCCACGGTCCCCCCACGCGCAGGGGGAAATCCCGATCGTTGAAACGCATGCGCCCATCGTCTGCCGCCGGGATCTCGCGCGCGTCCATCCTCGCGAGAGCCATACGCGCGGCTGCCCGACCCGGTCGATCACAGGGTCTCGCCGTCAGCAGACCGTCAGTGAACCGGGGTCGACCGTAGGGATTCCGTGAGGACGCGAGCGTTCCGCTCCGCGCTCGCGTAGGACAGGAGGATGAGTGCACTGACCCTCATCGCCCGTTTCACCTCCGGGGTGCGCGTCGAAGGCGACCGCGGCGGTCTCGCGTGGGACGGGATCGACGCGGGCATCGGGACAGCGCCGTCGACCCTGCTGTACGGGATCGATCTGCGTTCCACTCATCGCGGGCGCCATCTGCGCCGCGCGGCGCACGAGCGGCTCGCTCTTCTCGACGAGCGGCTCGGTTCGGGTCCCGACTACCGCCGGGTGCTGGTCGCGGTGTCGGTGGCGTGCGCCCGCGACGCGGAGTACGCACGGCCCCGACTCGAAGCGGCTGCCGAGGCGGTGTTGCAGAGTGCGGAGCGCCGGCGAGGGCACTTGATCGCGCTCGCCGTGGTCGTGTGCCCCACTTCTCTCGACGCCGCGACCGTCCGATCCCACCTGTGCGACGCCGCGGCGGGCATTCCGGATGGAGCGGGGGCGGCCCTGTGGGACGACGTGCGCGCCGACGGGTTGCGCCGTGCCCTGGTGCGTCAGCACCTGTGACGAGCTGATCGTCGGGCGGGATGTCCTGTCCTCAGAAGGCCGCTCGGGTCGTCGTGCGCACGCGATACAGGCTCGTCGTCGCCGTGATGAAGAGGTCGGTGCCGTCGTCGCCCCCGAAGCAGAGGTTGGCGACGGGTTCGGGGACAGGCAGGAACAGCAGCTCCGCGGCATCCGGATCGAAGACGTGCACTCCGTCGCCCGCAGACGACCAGACCCGGCCCCGTTCGTCGACCGCGATGCCGTCGGGCATGCCGTCATCGATGGTGGCGAAGTGCCGTCCGTTCTCGGCCCCCGCTCCCGCGTCGACCACCTCGTAGGCGCGGATCCAGTGCCCCGGCCCGTCGTCGAGGCCGATGGCGGTGTCGGTGACGTACACGGTCGATCCGTCGGGTGAGAACGCCAGGCCATTCGGCTGCACGATGTCGGTGATGACGGGGCGGATGCCGTCGGCCGCAGACCACCGGAAGACGTAGCGACCGACGTACTCGCGCTCGCCGAGGTGGCCCTCGTCCGCCTGACGGATGCCGTAGTCGGGGTCGCTGAACCAGTACGAGCCGTCGGGGGCGATCGCGACGTCGTTGGGGGAGTTGAGCCTCTTGCCCTCCCACTGCGCGACGATCTCTTCGAGGGAGCCGTCGGGGTTCTCGCGCTCGAGGCGGCGGCGGCCGTGCGAGCACTGCACGACCGTGCCGTCGGCGTCGAGCACGCGGCCGTTGGTGAACTCGACGCCCTCGCGGTGGACGA
Organism: Microbacterium sp. che218; assembly: GCF_040436305.1. Lineage (NCBI taxonomy): Bacteria > Bacillati > Actinomycetota > Actinomycetes > Micrococcales > Microbacteriaceae > Microbacterium > Microbacterium sp. che218. The sequence continues at coordinate 2,164,474 of NZ_AP031501.1, read as the reverse complement.
TCGTGGTCTCGCTCGCGGAGTCCCACTCGAGGATGCGGTCGCCCGGGATGTCGCTCCACCGCAGGCGTCGGGTGGTCGGGATCCACAGCGGTCCCTCGCTCCAGGTCGCGCCGGTCCACAGTCTGTCGACGCGGCCGTCGTCCTGCACCAGGTCAGCACGGGTCATGGGGTCGGTCCCTTCTCTGCGGTGGCGAGGAGCGTGGACGGGCATCGTATCCGGCAGGATTCCGCAGCCGCAGTGGGGAGGATCGTGGGCGCGGGGTGGGGGAGTCGGCATCCGGTCCCGCGTCCCGACGAAGATGCCCGTCGCGGGCCGCGCCGTGCACGCGTGGAGCACGAATCACGGATTCCGGCGAGAGGCAACCCACCCTGCTTACGGTGTATCTGGGAGGAAGCTGAGTACTACGAGAGCTTCGCCTTGAGCGGGCATCGGTTCACACTCGCGAAAGGAACACATCATGGGATTCTTCGGATTTCTTCTCCTCGGCCTCATCGCCGGCGCAATCGCCAAGCTCATCCTCCCCGGTAAGCAGGGCGGCGGCTGGCTCATCACGCTTCTGCTCGGCGTCGTAGGCGCTCTGCTCGGCGGGTTCCTGGGTGGCCTGCTCTTCAACGCCCCGCTGCAGGACTTCTTCTCGATCCAGACGTGGCTCCTCGCGATCGGTGGGTCGATCATCGTCCTGCTCATCTACGGCCTCATCGTGGGACGCCGCACCGCGCGCTGACCGACACGCGAAAGGCCCGGGGCGGTGGACCGTGCCCCGGGCCTTTTCGCGTGCAGGCGGAGACGCCTGCGCGAAGCGGTGGCCGTGCGGGGCCGCCCCCGATCCCAGCCCCGCACGGACGAGACGGCGAAACAAGCCGGCCGCCGTGGGAGCAGTCTCGTACGCGTCGCGACCCGGGGCGTCGGGGGAGTGCGCGGGATCACGGCCGACGCGCCGCCTCGAGGCGGGCGTTTTCGTCCGATCGGACTACTTCTCGCGCCGGATCAGGCCGTTTCGTGCCCCCCAGAGCGCCAACTGCGTGCGGTCGTCGAGATCGAGCTTTCGCAGCGCGGATGCCGTCTGACTGCGAACCGTGTTCACCGACACGGTGAGATGCCGGGCGATCTCGTCGTTCGAGGTGAGCCCGCTGCTCAGCAGCGACACGACCCGCAGTTCGGCGGCCGTCAACAGAGCCACCTGCTCGGGCTCGGCCGGTTGCGGCTTGCCCTCCCGCAGTTCGCGGATGAGGCGAGGCGCCACCCGGGGTGAGATGGTCGCGGTCCCCGCGGCCGCGCCACGGATGACGGGCAGCAGCTGGTCGCTGTCGTGCCCCTTGAGCAGATAGCCGCTCGCGCCCGCCTCCAGCGCCTCGACGACGAACGCGTCGGACACCTCGCTCGTCAGGAGCACCACGCGGCAGGTCTCGTTCGCCTCGCTCGTGATGAGGCGCGTCGCTTCGATGCCGCTCATCCCCGGCATGTGCAGATCCATGAGCACGACGTCGGCCCGCTCCGCCCGCGCGAGGACGGCGGCGTCGCGACCGTTCGAGGCCTCTCCCGCCACGCGGATGCCGGAGGCGTTCTCGAGCCGCAGACGGATGCCGCGGCGCACGGTGCGGTTGTCGTCGACGATCAGGACGCGGATGTCGGTGTCGCTCACGGCGTCGGCACCGGGGTCTGGGTGGCGTGCACGCTCAGCGGGGCCTCCATGACGACCGCCCAGCCGCCGGAGGCGACGGGGCCTGCGGCGAAGGTGCCGTGCAGTAGGTCGACGCGCTCGGCCATTCCCGCGACACCCCATCCGAGCCCGTCGGGCGTCGCGTCCGCCTCGGAAGCCGGGGCCTCGGCGTTGGCCACCACCACTCGGATCGACGAGTCGGTGACGCGGACCTCGACGGTGACGGCGGCGCCGGCCGCGTGCTTGCAGGCGTTCGTGAGGGCCTCCTGCACCACTCGGTACGCGGTCGTCGACACCATCGCGGGCAGGTCGTCGACCGCTCCGTCGACCTCGCGCGTGACATCCATGCCGCGCGACGCCCAGTACTGCACGAGTTCGTCGAGCGAGCGCAGGTCGAGGGTCGGCTCGGCGCGGGCGTCGTTCTCGGCGCGCAGGTCGCGCAGGGCGGCGTACAGGCTGGCCGAGGCGAAGCGCCCCTCGGCGCGCATCTCGGCGATGAGGGCCGACGCCTGCTCGGCGTCGAGGGCCTCGATGTCGACGGCGGCATCGGCCAGCGACAGCAGCCCCGCGAGGTGCTGGCCGGCGACGTCGTGCAGTTCTTGCGCGATGCGCGCGCGCTCGAGGGTCTTCGCGTGCTCGAGCTCGGTCTCGTGGCGGGCCGCGGCGGCGGCGACCGCGGCGCGGGCGCGATGCAGACCGCGCATGCGACGAGCCCACCAGACGCCGAGCGCGGCGGCGCCGACCACGGGGGCGGCGAAGGCGAGTCCGGTGCTGAGTACGAAGCTGCCGGTCACCCCGAGGGGAGCACCCGTCGACAGCGACCACAGCGAGAGGACGCCGACCGTCGCGCCGATCGTGACCGCGCTCCAGGCCGTGGCGACCGCCGGACGCCGGCTCGCGGCGAGGAAGGACACCGCCACAGCGACGACGGGGGGAAGCCCGCCGAGCCAGCGCGGAACCTCGAGCCCGACGACGAGCGCGAGGTAGCAGGCCGTGGTGCCGACGACCGCGACCAGGGGGAGGCGGGTCGCGAGGAGCAGGAAGCCGCTCTGCACGGCGCAGCCGAGCACGACGAGAGCCGTCACGACGCCGAGGGGGATCGGGTAATCCCACACGACGTCACCCTGCATCGCCCCCGCGAGCGGATCGGAGATCGACTGCAGCGTGGTGACGACGAAGACGATGAAGGCGAAGACGACCATTGCCCGAGGGCGACTCAGGATGCTGGTGAACCCCGCGGTGTCGGCCGCGGTCTCGACCGCCCCCCGGTCGTGATGGTCGTCTGTCGTCCCCACCGCGTCACTCTAACGTCGGCGGAAGGACGTACACCACGTCGGCCCCGTCGCGCCCGTGCTCGACGAAACCGAGCCGTGCAAGCACGTCGTGGCTCGGTTCGTCGTCGGACGCGACGCACGCGTAGAGCGGTCGCTCGGCCTCGTGCACCGTGATCATGCGCAGCGCTTCGGTCGGCGCCTCGGGGTCGGCGTCCGGGCTGACGGCGAGCAGGACCTCGCGGTCGCCGTCGACGTCCATGGCGGCGGCCACGCCCACCACGCCGTCGTCCTGCACGATGGCGTGTGCGGAGACGGCGTCGTCGGCCAGCCAGGCGTCGAACGCCGCGCGGTCGTCGAATCGCGCGCGGGACCACGCCGACGAGCTCGAGCGGACGGCCTCGAAAGCCGCGTCGGTGGTGTCGGGGGCGAGGTCGCGCAACTCGATGTGGGGCATGCGCGTCACGCTATCGCGAGGCTCCGGCGGGCTCGAGGCGTCTTGCGTGCTCAGGCGAATCCGTGCAGAGACAGGAAGGTCCACGCCGCACCGTTGGTGTCGCGGCGTGCGATCTGATCGCGCAGGTGTTCGAACAGCACCGCCCGCGTCTCGGACGAGGTGTACCAGCCCTCGAGATTGCGGCGGAGCACCAGATCGGTCTGCTCGAGCTGCTTGCGGAAGACGACGTTGCGCGAAACGGCTACGAGGTGGGTGTGCAGGGCGAGCGCGGCCAGGACGTACGAGGGGGAGTCCTCCGCGTCGCGCAGCCCGTCGACGTGCGAGACGATGCTCTGCACCTCCCCGTCGCTGCAGCGGGGAAGGGCGATGTGCATGACGGCCGCGATCGTGTGCGCGGCGTACTCGCGCATATCTCCACGCGCGCGGTCGCTCACCTCCGACACCCGGGTGTAGCGGTTGGCGGCGACCTCGACCATGCCGATGCGCTCGAGTTTCTGCAGGGCCTCGCGCACGGGGGTGCGGGAAATACCCATCAATGCAGCCAGTTCGACGTCGCGCAGACGGTCTCCCGGCTGAAGGCGACCGTCGACGATCGCCTCGCCGAGGGCGCGGTAGGCCTCGTCGACGAGGGCGGAAGCACGCCGACGATCGTCCATCAGGCGAATTTTACGACCCTCGGTTATCACAGAACACAGCAATAACTCGCTGATTCTTCGTTTTCGTGTCGCGAACGGGCTCCGGCGCCGGTATTGTCATCACCGTCACGCCTCGCGTGACATATCCGGGGGGATCCGTCGACGCCCGGGCTTCGAGCTTTGCTCAGCCCGGGCGTCGTATGGGCTGAGGGCCGTTTCGGCCTCGCCGAGGGTCTCCGAACGACGTCCCGCAACGTTTATGTCACGGACCTTTGAGCCGATGCGGCCCGGCCGTTACTTTGGGCTCACTGACCGGCGCGCTCGGCGCCGGCTGAAGCGGAAAACGGCAACACGATGAGCACGCAGGGCACGGTCAAGTGGTTCAACTCGGAGAAGGGCTTCGGCTTCATCGCTCCCGATGACGGGGGTCAGGACGTCTTCGCGCACTACAGCGCGATCCAGTCGGGCGGTTACCGCTCGCTCGAAGAGAACCAGCGCGTCGAGTTCGAGGTCGCGCAGGGCCCCAAGGGTCTGCAGGCGGAGAACATCCGCCCCCTCTGATCCGTGTCCGGCCCTCGGCCGGATCCGCCCCGACCGTGCGCCTCGCGCCGGTCGGGGCATCTCACGGTTCCGGATGCCAGGGCATCCGGGATTCGTCAGTGCTCCTGGCGCACGAGGTCGACGCCGGCGGCCGCGAACTGTCGCAGCGTCGCGTGCGGCAGGAACGCGCGCGTGAGGGCGGCGCCGATGCGCGTGAGATCGGCCTCGTCGCGGTAGAGCAGATACATCGTCTCGTAGCGCGGGTGGAACTTCTGCTTGAAGCGGTGCAGTGACGCGAAGCCGTAGACGGGCTCGAGCATCGCGGCCATGCGCTCCTGCAGGTCGGCGATGACGCCGGCATCCGCGGGGTACTCGTGCGCGAGCGGGGCCCCGGACAGCGACATGACGGCCGCGCCCTCTTTCGAGAACTGCTGAGCCGACGCGCCGATCAGGTACTCCATGACGGGGCCGAAGCCGCCCTCGCGGCGACGCATGAGATCGAGCGTCCAGCCCCTGATCGCGCCCTCGCCGTAGATCGGCAGCCACGAGAGGAACCCGTCGACGTCGCCCGCCGGTGAGACCGCGAGGGCGAGGCGCACCTCGGGATCGGCGGCCTCGTGCAGGGTTCCGAGCGTGAAGCCCATCTCGGGCAGGCCCTTCTCGCCGACCCAGCTGTCGGAGATCGCGCTCAGCTGCTGCCGGACGCCCCAGCTCTCGTCGGACAGGCGCGACAAGCGGAACGTCATGCCCTCGCGCTGCGCACGGTTGAGCGAGGTGCGCACCGCCGACCACGCCTTGCCGGTGAACTGCAGGCCGGGGAGATCGACCACGGTGTCGTCGGCGACCACGATGCTGCGCCACCCGTCGGGGACGGCGCTGCGCGTGGCCTCACCGGCGCTGAAGAAGCAGGGGGCGAGTCCCGCGGCCTCGGCGGCCTCGATGAACGCCCGCACGGTCTGCGCGCGCTCCGCTTCGGGGCCGATCGGGTCGGCCAGGGCCAGGGCGACGCCGGAGCGGCGTTGGTAGGCGACGATCCCGCTGCCGAACCGGGCGTACGACATGCCCTCCCACGTCGTCATCCACGACAGGGTGCCGCCCCCGTCGGCGTGCAGCGCCGTCTTCACCTCTTGCGCCGTGGGCGCGGGAGAGGCGCCGAGCTGGGCCCGCGGCCGGGCGCGGAACGCGCCCCGCACGAGCACGAAGTACGCCCCCGCCACGATCCACAGCGCCGACGAGGCCAGCACGCTCGTGACGTCGGCGCCGAGGTCGGCCTCGACGCCCGGGAGCCCCGCCAGCAGCAGCACCATGATCAGCAGCAGCACCAGCACGGCGTTCAGCGCCACGTAGACGATCACGATGATCCACGCCCACCGACGACCGCGCCGCAGCGCGGTGGCCACGACGAGCACGATCACGGTATTGACGGCCACGTCGATCCACGACCCCGACGTCGCGGCCGAGAAGCCGAACGGGCCGGTCATCGGGGCGAGGTAGCCGAGGATCTCGATCGCGCCGAGCGCGCACAGCACGACGAAGGCGAGAAGCCGCTGCTCGCGCACGTTCACCCGCTGCGGGCGCAGCGACCTCGTCACCGCGAGCACGAGCCCCACCGCGAGCAGTCGCTCGAGGTCGGGGAGCGAGCCGTAGTAGAAGAGAGCGACCGCGAGGCAGGCGAGCAGCACCGTCCACGCGCGCAGGCGCCAGGGCGAGGGCAGCAGGGCGACGGCGGCGGCGATGCACGCGAAGAGTCCGGCCGACGGGCCGACGGAGAGCACCTCCGCCTGCTGCTGCGCCCACGTCCACGGCAGCAGAGAGGCGCCCCACAGCAGCAGCGACGCCGCGAGCACGGCGAAGAGCTGCCCCACGGCGAAGGTCGCGGCGGCGACGCGGCTGCCGCGGCGGTACTCGAGGGAGCCGATGCCGGCGAGGGCGGGGAAGCCGGCGAGGAACAGCCAGGGCGAGCCGACGAAGAACGTGCCCGTGACGGGTGTCCACCAGCGCCCGGCCTCGAGCGCCGGCAGTCCGTAGGCGACGGAGGGGAAGAGGTCGGATGCCGTGAACGGTTGCCAGAGGCTCCCGGTGAGAAGGCCGATGACCAGCAGAGCGGTGGCGAACCCCAGGGTCACCGGGATGCGCTTCGCTGCTCTCAGAGCACGGCTCGTCGTCGTGTTCTTCCCCATGCCGCTCACGATAGGGCACTCGTGCGCGGCGGTCGGGGATCAGTTCTGCGGGGGCGGAACCGCGTGCCAGGCGGCTCGAGCGTCGGCCAGAGCCCGACCCGCATCGGTGGCCGCGCGCGAGGCGGCGAGCTCGCGGCGCGCACGTTCGAGCCGCAGGCGATCGGCGATCGGACGCACCTCGTCGCGGGTGTCGGCCTGAGCCAGGGCGGCTCGCGCGCACGCGAGGGTGCCCGGCAGCGCAGCACGCGCCGCCTCGATCCGCAGACGCGGGCTGACCGCGTCGCCGATCATCTCGTCGCGCAGTTCGCGCGCGCGAGCGACGGCGACGATCGCCTCGCGCGGCCGGCCACCCGCCTCGACGGCCGCGCGCTCGAGGTCTTCCCGCGCCGCACGGAGGCGGTCGAGGGCATCGGGCGCGCACTGCCCGCCGCGGGTCGTGGCGATCTGCACGGCGTCGTCGAGTTCCGCGCGCGCCGCAGCCAGCTCGGCTTCGGCGTTCTCGGCAGCCTGGAAGGCGATGCGATGGGCGTCTTCGACCGCCCGCAGGTGGCGCGCCGCCCGGCGGATTTCCCGTGTCGCGCGCAGCAGCGCCTCGTCATCCGCGGCTGCGGAGAGGGCGTCGTCCGCCTCGGAGAGCGCGGCCGACGCCGCCGCGGCCGACGCCTCGGCCTCGGCCCAGTCGGAGTGATCGAAGCGGTGCCGCAGCGCATCCAGCAGCGGCTCGGGGTCGCCGGCCGCCGCCACGACCGCCTGGCGACGCTCGCGCACCGCAGCAGCCAACCGATCGGTCGAACGGTGTGCGCGGACCCACTCCGCGAGCCGCGCGCGCGTGTCGGACGTGCGGGCGAGCTGTCCCTCGAGACCGGCCCGGGTACGGCGGGCGAGATCGCGCCGCGTCGCGGGGATCAGGGACGCGTCGTCGAGATCGGAGACCTCGACGAAACCGCGGTCGCGGGCGCGGTGCGCCGACGTACGCGCGCGGCGCAGTTTGGTGGGCGCATCGCCGGCGTCATCGGCATCCGCCGCCTCGAAGGCCACGTCGAGTTCGACGACGGCGTCGTCGAGACGCAGCAGGGCGTCGGCGGCTTCGGCGACCGCCGCATCGGCTGCCGCGCGGGTCTTCGCCGACCGACGGATCGTCCGCACGACGAAGACGACGATCGCCACGGCCACGGCCGCGAGGATCAGCGCGACGAGCGCGGGCACCGCCCCGTCGATGTCAGACACCGGCGTCGTCGATGAGGAGCAGGGCGCGCAGCTGGTCGACGTCGTCGACGGCCGCCTGGGCACCGTCGGCCTCGTGGGGCCAGCTGAAGCCCCACCGCACGAAGATGACCGGCACCCCGGCATCCGCCCCGCCCTCGACGTCGTGATGCCGATCGCCGATGAGCACGGGACGCGAGATGTCGGCTCCGGCGGCCTCGAGGCGGCGCAACGCCTCGCGCACGATGTCGGACTTGGCGCTCAACGCGCGCTCGTCGAGACTCGCACCCACCATGGCCTCGAGGTCGGGGGCGAGGCCGAAGTGGTCCATCAGGGCGACCACCTGCACCTCGGGCTTCGAGCTCGCCGTCGACTGCGGAACCCCCGCCGCATGCACGTCGTGCACGAGCTCGGCGACGCCGGGATACAGCTGGGCGCTGCCCGTGTAGCCCTCGCTCTTGTTGAGCGCGCGGTAGAACACCACGGCCTCATCCGCCTGCGCGAGGGTCATGCCGGTGTTGACCTGGAACGACTCCCGCATGGGCGGACCGATCCACTTCGACAGCTCGCCGCGCGTCGGCGGCGTGCGACCGAAGTGATCGAGCGTGGTGGTCAATCGGCGGAGGATGCCCTCCGATGCGTCGACGAGCGTGCCGTCGACGTCCCACAGGACGCAGGAGAAGGGAGAGCGTGCAGACATGCGTCCACGCTACCGGCGCGGCATCCGCCCGGCTCGACGCGGCGCGGTCAGAACAGACGCGGGGCGCCCGACTGCACGCCCTTCATCTCGTCGTAGTCGAGGGTGAGACACCGGATGCCGCGGTCGGTGGCGAGCACGCGCGCTTGGGGCTTGATCTCCTGAGCCGCGAACACGCCGGTCACCGGAGCCAGGAGCGGGTCGCGGTTGAGCAGCTCGAGGTAGCGGGTGAGCTGCTCGACGCCGTCGATGTCGCCGCGGCGCTTGACCTCGATCGCGACGGTGCCCGTGCCGTCGTCGTTGCGCAGCAGCAGGTCGACGGGGCCGATAGCGGTGGGATACTCGCGACGCACGAGCGTGAGGTTCTCGCCCACGACCGACACCTGCTCGGCCAGGAGCCGCTGCAGGTCGGCCTCGACACCGTCTTTGATGAGCCCGGGATCGACACCCAGCTCGTGGGCGGTGTCGTGGATGATCTCGTGGATGCGCACCAGCAGGGCGTCACCGGTCTTGGCGTGCAGGACGCGCCAGCGCTCGATCACCCCGTCTTCGACGTCGACCTCGTCGGGCTGCTCGAGGGTGAGGCTGCACGGCGGGCTCATCCAGTTCAGCGGCTTGTACGAGCCGCCGTCGGAGTGCACCAGCAGGCTGCCGTCGTTCTTGTGGACGAGCAGGCGGGTGGCGAGGGGGAGATGCGCGTTGAGGCGGCCGGTGTAGTCGACGGAGCAACGGGCGATGACGAGACGCACTCGACGAGCCTAATCGCGTCGCGCGGGCTCGGCCTCCGCCTTATCGGCGACGACGAGCGGCTTGGCGGCGCCGGAGAAGAGACCGGATGCCACGATCAGGCCGACGACGATCAGCAGCGTGTTGAGCAGGCCGATGTGATCGCCGATCCAGCCGAGGATCGGGGGGCCGCACAGGAACGCGACGTAGCCGATCGTGGCGGCCGCGGCCACGCGCGATGCGGCCTTGGCGGGGTCGTCGGCGGCCGCCGACATGCCGATCGGGAAGCCGAGCGAGGCGCCGAGGCCCCACAGCGCGGCGCCGACGAAGACGAGGGGTCCGTACGGCGCCAGGATGAACAGCAGCAGTCCCGCGGCGGCGGTGCCGGCAAGGACCCGCAGCACGAGCACGCGACCGAGGCGGTCGACGACGGGACCGCCCGCGATGCGGCCGACCGTCATCGCCACGGAGAACACCGCCAAGACCGCCGGGCCGGCCTCTTCGGGAGCACCGTGGCCGTAGACCACCGCGGACGGCAGCCAATCGTTCGCGCTGCCTTCGGCGAAGGCCATGCCGAGCATGATCACGCCGAGCGTGTAGGTACGCGGCTCGCGCCAGGCCTGCAGAGCCACCGCGAGGCGCTCGCGCCAGTGCGCCCGCTCCTCGTCGGCCGGGGCGTCCATCGCGACCTCGGCGCGCGGAACATTGGCCACCGCGACGAACGCGACGACGATGATCACCACGCCCATCGCCACGCTGTGCGCGATGACGGGGATGCCGAGGCTCACCGCGACGAAGCCGAGACCGGCGCCGATGACGGTGCCGAAGCTGAAGAAGGCGTGCAGCAGCGGCATGATCGTGCGGCCGGTGGCCTTCTCGAGAGCTGCGCCCTCGACGTTCATCATCACGTCGACGGCGCCGTTGCCGAAGCCGAACAACGCCAGGCCCACCAGGGCGACGCCGAAGAGCTGGAGGGAGTCGGCGCCGAAGCCGATGATCATCAGGCCGACGCCGACGAGGAGCAGGGCCACGAGCATGCCGCTGCGGGCGCCGATGCGGGCCATGACGGCCGGGGCGATCGACAGGCCGATGATGGATGCCACTCCCATCCCCAGCAGCAGCAGCCCGACGCCGGAGTTCTCGATGCCGAGGGATTCTCGGATGGCCGGCACCCGCGAGGCCCAGGTCGAGATGCTCAACCCGCTCGCGAGGAAGATGGCGCAGATCGCGATGTGCCAGCGGACGAGCTGGGACCGGGTGAGCGTCGAGTGCATGGGAGAACCCTATCGAATCGATTCGGCGCCGCGGGATCGGGCACGTTACGATCGGGCCGTGAGCACCAGACGCGCGACGATCAGCGATGTCGCCCGCGAGGCGGGAGTCTCCGCCTCGACGGCATCCGTCGTGTTCAGCGGGAAGACCCCGACCTCGGAGGCGACCAGGGCCCGCGTGATCGCCGCCGCCGCGTCGCTCGGATACACCGGCCCCGACCCGCGAGCGGCCTCGCTGCGCCGCGGGCGCTCCGGGATCGTCGGCGTCGTCTTCGATCAACACCTCGGCACCGCGTTCCTCGACCCGGTCACCACGCACATGATGGACGGGCTCGCCGACGGGGTCTCGCGCCTCGGAGCGGCCCTCCTGCTGCTGCGCGACGATGGGGTCACGGTGAGCGAGCCGTCGCTGCACACTGCTCCCATCGACGCCGCCGTGCTCATCGGCTGCAGCCCGCGGATGCGCGACTCGCTCGAGATCGTCCGAGGCCGCGGCATCCCGGTCGTGGTCGTCGAGGGAGACGCGGGCGAGGGGATCCCCCAGGTTCTGCTCGACAACGCCGAGGCCCAGCGCGAAGCGGCGCTGCACGTCGCCGCGCTCGGCCACCGCGACGTCGTGATCGTCACCCTCCCCACCGACACCGCCCGCCGACGAGGGTGGATCGCCGACGACGCCGAGGTGCGCGTCGACGTCACCGCCGACCGTCTGGCGGGAGCGCGGGCGGTCTTCCCCGACGCCCCGGCTCTCGCCGCGGCGACCAGCTCGATCGACGAGGGCGCGATCGCGGGGCGCACGATCTTCGCCGACCCCGACCGCCGACCAACCGCCGTCATTGCGCAGAGTGACCTGCTTGCCGCCGGCGTCATCCGGGCGGCCGAGGAGGCCGGGCTGCGGGTGCCGCACGACGTCAGCGTCACCGGCTTCGACGGCGTCGTGGTGGACGGCCTCGCGCCCCACGTGCTCACGACCCTCGTGCAGCCCGCGACCGCGAAGGGTCGGGCCGCCGGAGAAGCGGTCGCAGCGATGCTCGAAGACGCCGAGCCCTCGGGACTCGCCCTGTCGTGCACGTTCCGCGAGGGCACGACGACCGCCCCGCCGTCTACCAGATGATCGCCGGCGGCGCGGGAAGTCTCATACGCCGCATAGAATAGATTCGACACCCCGAGAGCCCGGGCACCCGCCCGTCGACCCCGAGGAGGCCTGACCGTGCTGATCTTCCTCGGCGCCTTCGCGGCCGTCCCCCTGCTCTTGCCGTGGCTCGTCTCGCGCATCGGTGCTCGCGCCTTCTACGTCGCGGCCGTGCTTCCCGCCCTCGCGTTCGCCCACGCGATCGTGATGGCCCCCGCCGTCTTCGCGGGCGATATTCCTTTCGAGGAATACCGGTGGATCCCGGCGCTCGACGTGTCGCTGTCGATGCGCATGGACGTGCTCGGGTGGTTGCTCACCCTCGTCGTGACAGGTGTCGGAGCGCTCGTCATGCTTTACTGCCGCTGGTACTTCCGCGGCAAGACCCACGGCGTCGGGCAGTTCTCCGCCGTGCTGCTCGGCTTCGCGGGCGCGATGTACGGCCTCGTCCTGACCGACGACATCGTCGTGCTGATCATGCTCTGGGAAGCCACGAGCGTGCTGTCGTACCTGCTCATCGGGTACTACCACGGTCGCGCCTCGAGCCGGCGAGCCGCCCTGCAAGCCCTGCTGGTGACCACCCTGGGCGGGCTGGTCATGCTGATCGGTGTCGTGCTCATGGTGGTGCAGGCGGGCACGTCGAGCCTGTCGGCGATCCTGGCCGACCCGCCGGTGGGCACCGTCGTCGACATCGCGGTGCTGCTGCTGCTGGTCGGCGCGCTCAGCAAGTCGGCGATCTTCCCCTTCCACTTCTGGCTCCCCGGCGCCATGGCGGCCCCGACCCCGGTCAGCGCCTACCTGCATGCGGCCGCGATGGTGAAGGCGGGCATCTACCTCATCGCGCGCCTCGCCCCGGGGTTCGCCGAGACGCCCTTCTGGCGCCCCACGCTCATCGCCCTCGGCGTCTTCACGATGCTGCTGGGCGGCTTCCAGGCTCTGCGCGAGCGCGACCTCAAACGCATCCTGGCCTTCGGCACGGTGAGCCAGCTCGGCTTCCTCACCGTGATGCTCGGCTACGGCACCCGCGACGCCGCCCTCGCCGGGGTCGCCCTGCTGCTCAGCCACGCCCTCTTCAAGTCCTGCCTCTTCCTCGTCGTCGGCGTGATCGACCGTCAGCTCAACACCCGTGACATCGGCCAGCTCTCCGGTCTCGGTCGACAAGCACCGGTCATGGCGACGGCATCGTTCATCGCGATCTTCTCGATGGCGGGCGTGATCCCCACCCTCGGGTTCGTCGCGAAAGAGACCGCGCTGACCGCCCTCCTGCACGAGGCCGAGGCCGGTGCTCCGTGGGGTCTCGTCGCCCTCTTCGGCGTGGTGCTGGGCTCCGCGCTGACGGCGGCCTACGGCATCCGGTTCCTGTGGGGTGCCTATTGGACCAAGCGCGATGTCGAGACCACCGAGTGGCCCGACCCGCCCATCGGGTTCCTGTCCGCCCCCGTCCTGCTGGCCGCGACGACCCTGACGCTGGGCTTCCTCGCGCCGATCGTCGACCACTGGCTCGCGCCCTACGCCGACGGTCTGCCCGAGGCGACCGCGGGGGTCGAAGCTCCCGAGTACCCGTACCACCTCGCGCTCTGGCACGGTCTCGAGCCGGCGCTGTTCATCTCGCTCGGCACGCTCGCCCTCGGCGCCGGAATCTTCTGGGTCGTGCGCAAGACCCAGCTGCACAAGCGCCCGCGTGTGCTGCCCTTCACCGCCAACGACGCGTACAACGGCTCGCTCCGCGCCATCGACCACACGTCGGAGTGGGTGACCGCCCGCTTCCAGCGCGGCTCGCTGCCCTTCTACGTCGGCACCATCTTCGTCGTGCTCGTCGTCGCCGAGGGCACGGCGCTGATCGCCTCGAGCGAGTGGCGCGCGCAACTGGCCGCGTGGCAGTCACCCGCCCAGCTCATCTCGGCGCCCATCATGATCGCGGCCGGCATCCTCGCCGTGCGCGCCCGCAAGCGCTACACCGGCGTCGCCCTCGTCTCGGTGACGGGGCTCGGCATGGTCGTGCTCTTCGCGACCAGCGGCGCACCCGACCTCGCGCTCACCCAGGTGCTGATCGAGACGGTCACCCTCGTGGTGTTCGCGCTCGTGCTGCGACGCCTCCCCGCCCGTATGGGCGAGCAGAACGAGTCGGTCGCCCCCATCGCCCGCGCCATCCTCGGAGCCGGAGTCGGTCTCACGATGGCCCTCGTCGCGATCGTGGCGACGGGCGCGCGGCAGGATCTGCCGGTCTCGCTGGCCTGGCCCCCGCTCGCGTACGAGATCGGCCACGGACGCAACGTCGTCAACGTCGCCCTCGTCGACCTGCGCGGGTGGGACACCATGGGCGAGCTGTCGGTGCTCGTGCTCGCGGCCACCGGCGTGGCATCCCTCGTGTTCATCACCGACCGCAGCGACAACCTCGCGCGCCGCTCGGGCACCGCTCGCAGCCGCGTGGGTCTCGGGCGACGACGCCCCCTCATCGAGACCGACAGCGGCGTGCGCGCCCAGCGGGTCGGCGAGAGTGGCGCTCCGCGCGCCTGGCTGATCTCGGGCTCGAAGGTGCAGCCCGAGAACCGCTCGATCCTGCTCGAGATCATCATCAGGGTGCTGTTCCACTCGATCATGATCGTCTCGCTCTATCTGCTGTTCGCGGGGCACAACCTCCCCGGCGGCGGCTTCGCGGGTGGTCTCGTCGCGGGCATGGGCCTGGTCATGCGCTACATCGCCGGTGGGCGATGGGAGCTGGGCGCCGCCGCCCCCACCGACGCCGGTCGCCTGCTCGGCGCGGGCATGGCCATCGCGGTGCTGTGCGCCCTGGTGCCGATGGCCTTCGGCTTCGCCCCCCTGCAGAGCTTCACCTTCGAGGGCGAACTGCCGATCATCGGACACTGGGAGTTCGTCACCAGCACGATCTTCGACGTCGGCGTCTACCTCGTCGTGATCGGCCTCGTCCTCGACGTACTGCGCAGCCTCGGCGCCGAGGTCGACCGCCAGTCGCAGCATCCGGAAGATGCGGAGATGTCGGCCTCATGACCATCTCCCTCGTCCTCGTGATCGTCATGGCGATCCTCTTCGCCTGCGGTGTCTACGCGATGCTCGAGCGCAGCCTCACGCGCGTTCTCATCGGATTCCTGCTGCTGGGCAACGCCGCGAACCTCCTGCTGCTCATCGTCATGGGCGCGCCCGGGCGTGCTCCGTTCTACGACGGGGGAGAGACGGATGCCGCGGACATGTCCGACGCGCTCCCGCAGGCGTTGACGCTGACGGCGATCGTCATCACCTTCGGCATCTCGGCCTTCCTGCTCGCCCTCATCTACCGCTCGTGGCAGCTGGGTCAGGCCGACACGGTCATCGACGACGCCGACGACGTGGCCCTGCGCGCGCGCACGGCGAACGAGCCCGAAGACGCGATGGACGAGGAGTCGCGCTCCGACGACGAAGACGTCACAACGGACTTCGTCGGCAGTGTCGCCTCGCCGATCCGCATCCTGCACCACGGCGATCTGTCGGGTCTGATCGACGACGCTCCCGTCGACCGCGTGGCCGTCACCCGCGACGAGCCCACCGACGACGCCCCCCGCGACCCCCAGGACGGTGATCGCTCGTGAGCGCCCTCGTGCCCCTGCTCGTCGGCATCCCGCTCATCGGCGCCGCGATCAACCTCATCTTCGGCCGCCGCAAGAAGACGCAGATCTTCGTGTCGGTCGCCTCGCTGACCGCGGTCCTCGTGCTGGGTGCGGTGCTGCTCGTCGCCGTCGACACGAGTGGCCCGATCGCCGTGGCGATCGCCGCGTGGGACATCCCCTTCGGCATCGTGCTCTACGTCGATGTGCTGGCCGCGCTGCTGGTGGTGGTCACGAGCATCGTGCTGCTCGCGGTGCTGCTGTTCTCAATCGGTCAAGGCGCGGCCGACAACGACGAAGACACCCCGGTCTCGATCTTCTACCCGGCGTACCTGATCCTGGGCGCGGGCATCTTCAACGCCTTCATCGCCGGCGACCTGTTCAACCTCTACGTGGGCTTCGAGATCCTGCTCGTCGCCTCGTACGTGCTCATCACGCTGGGCGGCACCGAGTCGCGCATCCGCACCGGCGTGGTCTACATCGTCGTGTCGCTGGTGTCGTCGATCCTGTTCCTCGCCGCGATCGCCATGGTCTACGGCGCCCTCGGCACGGTGAACATGGTGCAGATCAGCGAGCGCATGGCGCTGCTGCCGCAAGACACCCAGACGATCCTGCACCTCATGCTGCTGCTCGCCTTCGCCATCAAGGCGGCGGTGTTCCCGCTGTCGTTCTGGCTGCCCGACTCCTACCCCACCGCGCCCGCCCCGGTCACGGCGGTGTTCGCGGGCCTGCTCACCAAGGTCGGCGTCTACGCGATCATCCGCACGGAGACGCAGCTCTTCGTCGCGAACGACCTGAACTTCCTGCTCATGATGGTCGCGCTCGCGACGATGATCGTCGGCATCCTGGGCGCGGTCGCGCAGGCGGAGCTCAAGCGCATCCTGTCGTTCACCCTCGTGAGCCACATCGGCTACATGATCTTCGGGCTGGCGATCAACACGCCTCTCGCCGTGGGCGCGACGATCTACTACATCGTCCACCACATCATCGTGCAGACGACCCTCTTCCTCGCGGTCGGCCTCATCGAGCGTCGCGCGGGCAGCACGTCGATCCTCAAGGTGAAGGGATTGATGCGCGCAGCCCCTCTGCTCGCCGTCCTCTACTTCATCCCGGCGATCAACCTGGGCGGCCTGCCGCCGTTCTCGGGCTTCATCGGCAAGTTCGCGCTCTTCGACGCCGCAGCTCAGGTGGGAACGCCCGTGATGATGGTGCTCATCGTCGGCGGCATCGTCACCTCGATCCTCACGCTGTACGCCCTGATGCGTGCGTGGAACCTCTCGTTCTGGCGCGAAGACGACGACTCCGCCGAGACGAGCGAGCGCATCGCCTACCTCGGCAACGCCCCGGCCGCCACGATCTCGACCGAGCGGCGCACGACGCCGAAGATCATGACGGTGGCGACCGCCGGCATGGTCGTGGTCACGATCGCGCTGACGGTCTTCGCCGGCCCCCTGCTCGACGCGTGTCTGCGCGCCGGTGAGCGCATCACCGAGGGCGTCACCCTCGTACAGCTGCAAGAACAGGGGGGTCAGCGATGAGCCCGTCGCGGAGCTCCCAGGTGTCGTTGTTCCTGCACCAGCTGCCGTTCCTCGTGTGGCTGGTGGCCCTGTGGATGCTCCTGTGGGGCCAGTTCACGTGGCTCGCCTTCCTCACCGGACTCGTCATGGCCGTGTTCGTGACACGCGTCTTCCGGCTGCCGCCCGTCGAACTCTCGGGCCGCATCAACCTCTGGTACGGCCTGATCTTCGTCGTCACCTTCCTCGGCGCGGTGGTCAAGGGTTCGCTCATCGTGGCGTGGCAGGTGCTCGACTTCCGCCGTCAGCCCGGTGCCGCGATCATCGCCGTGCCGCTGCGTGTCGACGACGACGTGATCATGGCGCACACCGCCATCACGGCGTCGCTCATCCCGGGTTCGCTCATCGTCGACGTCGACCGCGAGAACCGCACGCTGTTCCTGCACACCATCGGGGTGCGGAACGACCGCGATGCCGAGCACCAGCGTCGCATCGTGCTCGGGTGGGAGGCGCGGATCACACGGGCGGTCGGCTCAAAGGAAGAACTGCAGGAGCTGCGCGCCAAGATCGCCGAGTCCGGCGCCGCCGCGCACCACGGTGCCGAGACGCCGCGCGACGGGAGGACCCTGCTGTGAACACCGCCCTCGTCGTCGTCATCCTCGTCGTCTTCGCCGCCGCTGCGGTGCTCGCCCTCATCCGTCTCGTGATCGGGCCTTCGATCCTCGACCGCGCCGTCGCGGCCGATGTGCTGCTGACCGAGGTGCTCTGCATCCTGGGCGCCGACATGGTCATCAACCACCACACCCGCTCGCTCCCGGCGATGCTCATCATCGCCGCGGTCGGTGTCTTCGGCTCGATCGCCGTGGCGCGGTTCGTGGCGCGGAAGGAGAATCCGAGATGAGTGCGGATGCCGTCCTGGACACGATCGCGCTGATCCTGGTGCTCCTCGGTGCAGTGCTGTGCCTGACCGCGACGATCGGCCTGCTGCGCTGGCGCGATGTGCCGACGCGTCTGCACGCGGCCACCAAGCCGCAGGTGCTCGGAGTGCTGCTCATCGTGATCGCCGTCGCGCTCGGCTCGCGCACGTGGGAGGTGCTGGCCTTCGGCATCCCGATCGTGCTCATCCAGTTCGCGACGGCCCCCCTGAGCGCGCACATGGTCGGCCGCGCGGCCTACCGCAACCGCACCACCGACGAGGCCAACCTCTACGTCGACGAGCTGCGGCACAGCACGGAGCAGCCAGGATCGACCGGCGCGCAGTCCCGCCCGGAGAGCTGAAACCGGGTCAGACCCCGGCCTCGCGCACGTCGGCCTGAGCCTGTGCAGACGGGGTGCCCTGCGCCGGGTCGGGCGTCTCGGTGCGGTGGTCGAGCTCGCGCGCCTCACGCTCTTCGCGCCGCCCCTCGGCGAGGAAGGCCAAGCGGTTCAGGCATTCGTGGTTGCGGGCGACGAGCAACGGCTTCCACAGCAGCGAGGGGAGGATCGCGGCCGCTCCCGACACGGGCTCCTCGACGATCGTGACGGCGGTGCCGAACTCGTGCGGGCGGGCGTCGATGCGGATCACGCCGCGCCCCAGGATGCCGGCCTCGGGCCGCAGGCGTATTCGGCGGGGCGGATCCCACTCGACGATCTCGGTCTCGTCGTGGATCATGACGGGCCAGATCCCCAGGGAGTGATGGATCTGCGACCCCTCCTGGGGCCACTCCTCGTCGACGTCGCGCATGCGCGCCGCCCCCACCACCCAGACGGGATAGAGCCAGCCGTCGGAGAGCACGGCGAACAGGTCGTCGGGCGTGCAACGCATGAGGCGGGTGTTGCGGGCGGCCATGGCATCCCTCCGGTCGGCGTGCTCCGACTGTAGAGGGCGGCCGTCGAAGGCGGCGAACCCCTTGACCGAGGGGGGTGGGGGTCCGGTCCCTTCGACAGGCTCAGGGACCTCGGTTGAGGCTCAGGGCCCTTCGACAGGCTCAGGGACCCGGGGGGAGGTCGCTGAGCCTGTCGAAGCGGCCGGGCCGGGGTTAGGAGGAGGGAGACCCGGGGTCCCGCGCAGGGGGAGGCGGAGCCCCGGGCCGGTCTGATCAGGCGCGCGTGATGTCGGTCACGACACCCTTGTCGAGGCGCAGGCGCCGGCGGGCGCGGCGGGCCACGGCCGAGTCGTGGGTGACCACGATCAGGGTCAGCCCCTCCGCGTTCAGCGCCTCGAGCACGTCGAGGATCTCGTCGCGCATCGCCTCGTCGAGGTTGCCGGTCGGTTCGTCGGCGAGGAGTACCCGGGGCTGCTTGGCGGTGGCGCGGGCGATCGCGACGCGCTGCTGCTGCCCGCCCGAGAGTTCGCCGGGGCGGTGGTCGGCCCGATCGGCGAGACCCACCCGCGTCAGGGCCTCGGTCACCCGGCGTCGGCGCTCGATGCGGTCGAGTCCGAGCGGTTCGAGGCCCATGTCGACGTTCTCGGCCGCGGTGAGGGTGGGGATGAGGTTGAACCCCTGGAACACGAAGCCGATCTCCTCGGCACGCAGACGGGAGAGCTGCGTGTTCGAGGCACGGGCGATGTCGATCTCGCCGAGCACGACGGCGCCGCTCGAGGGGCGGTCGAGCGCGCCGAGCATCTGCAGCAGGGTCGACTTGCCGCCGCCGGTCGGCCCCTGGATCGTGACGAAGTCTCCGGCGTCGATCTCGAGGTCGACCCCCGCGAGGGCCCGAACGGTGTGCTCGCGCTGACGGTAGGTGCGGGTGACGTCTTCCAGGCGGTAGGCGGTGGCGGTGCGGGTGGGAACGGTGAGGCTCATGGTCTGTCTCCTTCGAAGGGGGTGGATGCCGCTCACGCGACCGAACGCAGGGCTGCGGCAGGGCTGAGGCGAGCGGCTCGCCACCCGCCGAAAGCTCCCGCGAGGACGCCGCCGAGCACCGCGATGCCGACCGCGGCGAGCACGACCACGGGGGTGACCGGAGCGTTCAGCACGACATCGGTGGCCTGCGCCGCCGCCTGTCCGAACCCACCGCCGGCCCCGCCGCCGGGGCCTCCGGCACCGCGGCCCGGCCCGCTCGCCGTGCTCGCGGCGACCGAGAGGGTCGGCGAGATGACGTTGACGAGCAGGATGCCGCCGAGGCCGAGGATCAGACCCGCGACCCCGCCGAGCAGCCCCTGCGCGAGCGACTCGCCCGCGACCTGGCGCACGATCCGTGCGTTCGACCACCCGATGGCCTTCAGAGTGCCGAACTCGCGGGTGCGACGCGCGACGCCCGAGATGGTGAAGAGCACGGCCAGCGCCAGCGCGACCAGCAGCACGACCAGGGAGAGCCAGGTACCCAGGTTCGAAATCATCGACGATGCGCTCGAGAGCGAGCCCGAGACAGTGGAGGCGAGCTGAGACTCCGAGCTGACGGTGGCATCGGGGAGTGCGGCTGCGATCCGGCTCTGCACCGCGTCGATGGCATCCGACGACTCCGCCTGCACGTACACGGTCGACACCACGTCGCCGACGCCCGCGAGCGACTGGGCGACGTCGAGGGGGAGGTACACGTTCGCGGCCGTGTCGGCGTCGGCCGAGGCCGAGGCGACGATGCCCACGATCTGCACGGCGGTGCCGGCGACCTCGATGGTGTCACCGACCGCGAGGCCCGCGCTCGCCGCGTAGGTCGCATCGACGACGGCGACGTCGCTGCCCACGTCGGCGCCGGTCAGGGCGCGGCCCTCGCTCACGGTGACCGCCGACAGGGGGCCGACGGATGCCGCGGGGTCGACGCCGAGCACGCTGAGCGAGTCGACGCCGAAGCTGCCGCCGCCCTGCCCGTCTGCCGGCGGTTGCCCGTCGCCGTCGGTCGGGGCGGATCCTGTCGTTCCCGTCCCCGTGCCGCGCTGCGGGATCTCGCCCGAGAAGGTCATGTTCGTCAGCGACAGGGCACCGGTCGCCGCAGAGACGCCATCGATGTCGGCGACGGAGGTCACGGTCGAGGCGTCGAGGGTCGTGCGCTGACGCTCGGCGACGAGACGCGACTGGTCGAGGGTCGTCGTGCCGTCGGTGGTGGTGCCGTCTTGGGCGTCGAAGTCGAAGCGGGCTCCGCCTCCTTCGCCCGGTTGGGTCTGCGCACCGGTGACGGTGAGATCGGTGCCCACGCCATAGACCGACGACAGGGCCTGCGTCTGCGCGTCGCGCACTCCCGCCGAGAGGGCGTTCACGACGATGACGAGCGCGATGGC
The DNA here is from genome assembly GCF_040436305.1 of Microbacterium sp. che218. Lineage (NCBI taxonomy): Bacteria > Bacillati > Actinomycetota > Actinomycetes > Micrococcales > Microbacteriaceae > Microbacterium > Microbacterium sp. che218. Next base: position 2,143,396 of record NZ_AP031501.1, on the reverse strand, counting down.
GATCGCGAGTCCGACCGCGACGATCACGGTCTGCTTGGTGCGGCCGGCGAGTTCGCGCCGGAGGTACGTGCCGTACATGGGTCTCCTTCCGGACGCGGGATGCGGCCGTCGGAGCGAAAGTAGGAACGCGACCCTCACCGCCCCCTCACGGTTTCTATGAAGGACGTATGACGCGGTGGCACCGCGTCGCGGGAGCGTGCATGCTGGCATCCGTGACCTCCCGCCCTGCCCCCCTCGCCCGCCCCGACGGCTCGCCGATCCGCGCTCTCGTCGTCGACGACGAGGCGAACCTCAGCGAGCTGCTGCGCATGGCGCTGCAGAACGAGGGCTGGGACACCCGCACGGCAGCGAGCGGTCAGGAGGCGTTGAACGTCATCCGCGACTTCGAGCCCGATTTGATGGTGCTCGACGTCATGATGCCGGGGCTCGACGGCATGGGGCTGCTCGCGCGCGTGCGTGCCGTCGGCAACGACGCTCCGGTGCTGTTCCTCACGGCCAAGGACGCGGTCGAAGATCGGATCGCCGGCATCTCGGCCGGTGCCGACGACTACGTCACGAAGCCGTTCAACCTCGAGGAGGTCGTTGTGCGTCTGCGCGGCATGGCCCGCCGACACGTGGCCGCCGTCGCCGACGCCGACCCGCGGCTGCGTGTGGGCGATCTGAGCCTCGACGAAGATGCGTACGAGGTGGAGCGCGGCGGCATCCCGATCAAACTCACCGCGCGGGAGTTCGAGCTGCTGCGCTACCTGATGCAGAACCCGCGCCGCGTGCTGAGTAAGGCGCAGATCCTCGACGAGGTGTGGAGCTACGACTTCGGCGGCGACGGCAGCGTCGTCGAGATCTACATCTCGTACCTGCGCAAGAAGATCGACACCCTCGGCGACCCGCTGATCCATACGGTCCGCGGCGTCGGCTACACGATCAAAGCCTCATGACCGTCGCGTCCCGCACCGCGCTCTCGCGCCGGTGGACGCTGCGGCGCACGCTGGTCGTCGGCATGAGCGCGCTCGTCGCGCTCGCCTTCGTGATCATGAGCGTCGCCACGATCGTGGCACTGCGCTCGTTCGCCTTCGATCGTCTCGACCAGCAGGTGCGCGAGAGCCTGTCGTTCGTGGCGGGTTCGTCGCGGTTCGACGGCGGATCGCGTCCCCCCGGGAGCGGGTCGGGCGGCCCCGCGCCGCGCATCGGGTCACTGCAGGCCGTCGTCGCCGCTGACGGCACCGTCGAGCGGTCGGGCTACACGCGATCGGACGGCACCGACGTCGCCCTCACCGACGATCAGGCCGCCCGCCTGACCGCGGCGGTCTCGACCGACCGGCAGCCCTCGAGCGTCGACCTCGGCGGCGACCTCGGCACCTTCCGCGTCGCGGGGGCGCAACGCGATGGCACGACGGTGTTCGCCGGCGAGTCCGAGGCCGACGTGAGCGCGACGACCTCGGCGCTGACGATGATCCTCGCGGCGGTCGGCGCCGTCGTGCTCGTCGCCGCGATCCTGGGCCTATCGCTCTTCGTGCGTCGCAGCCTGCGGCCCCTCGAGCGGGTGGCCGATGTCGCCCAGCGGGTCTCGACGCTCTCGCTCGACGCGGGAAACGTCGACATCGCCGACCGCGTCGCACCGCCCGACACCGACCCCGCCACCGAGGTGGGCCGGGTGGGGGCGTCGCTGAACGACCTGCTCGCGCACGTGCAGCGCTCGCTCGACGCGCGCCAGTACAGCGAGGAGCAGTTGCGCCGGTTCATCGCGGATGCCAGTCACGAACTGCGCACGCCCCTGGCCAGCATCCGCGGGTACGCCCAGCTCTCCCTTGGCGAGGACGCGCCGATGACGCCGACCCAGGCGCGGTCGTTCGACCGGATCGAGTCGGAGGCGCAGCGCATGGCCTCGCTCGTCGACGATCTGCTGCTGTTGGCGCGATTGGATGCCGGACAGCCCCTGCGCCGCGACGAGGTCGAGCTGACACTGCTCGCCGTCGACGCCGTGAGCGACGCGCAAGCGTCCGCGACCACGCACGAGTGGCGGCTCGACGTGAGCGAGGACCTCATCGAGGTGACCGGTGACGAGAACCGTCTGCGCCAGGTGGTGGCGAACCTGCTGCGCAACGCCCAGACGCATACCCCGGCCGGCACGAGGGTGACCCTGTCACTCGCCCGCGACGGCGCCGACGCGGTGCTGAGCGTGACCGACACCGGACCCGGGATCGACCCCGCAGTCGCGGAGCGCCTGTTCGACCGCTTCGCCCGTGCCGACGACGCGCGCAACCGCGACGAGGGCAGTACGGGCCTCGGCCTCTCGATCGCGCAGGCGATCGTGACCGCCCACGGCGGGTCGATCACGGTCGACAGCGTGCCCGGTCGGACGGTGTTCGAAGTGCGTCTGCCCGCGTGAGGCGGGGAGGGATCGGGGCGGGGGCGAGGTGGCTGAGCGTGTCGAAGTCACCGGGGACCGCGTGGGGGCCGGTCCCTTCGACAGGCTCAGGGACCTGGGTGGGCGGACGCGAGGTGGCTGAGCTTGTCGAAGTCACTGGGGACCGCGTGGGGGCCGGTCCCTTCGACAGGCTCAGGGACCTCGGTGGGCGGAAGCGAGGTGGCTGAGCGTGTCGAAGTCACTGGAAACCGCGTGGGGGCCGGTCCCTTCGACAGGCTCAGGGACCTGGGTGGGCGGGGGCGAGGTGGCTGAGCTTGTCGAAGCCACCGGGACCACGCGGGGGACCGGTCCCTTCGACAGGCTCAGGGACCTGGGCGGGCGCAGCCCTCGTGATGGGCGTGGGCGAGGGCGAGGTGGCTGAGCGTGTCGAAGTCACTGGGAACCGCGTGGGGGCCGGTCCCTTCGACAGGCTCAGGGACCTGGGTGGGCGGAAGCGAGGTGGCTGAGCTTGTCGAAGCCACCGGGACCACGCGGGGGACCGGTCCCTTCGACAAGCTCAGGGACCTGGGCTTGTCCCCGCGCCTCAGCCGATCAGGCTCGGCTGCAGGTCGCGCAGCGTGCGGTGATGCGTCATGCGCGTCACGCCGATCGCCGCGAGCAGCACGCCGCCGGCCATCCACGCGCCCAGCACCAGCAGGTCGGGCCCGACCCGCGTGAGGTCTCCGCCGTACATGACCTGCCGCATGGCATCCACCACGTATCCCATCGGCAGCACATGGTGCAGCGCCGCGAGGGGCGCGGGCAGCGTCTGCCAGGGGAACGTGCCGCCGGCCGTGACGAGCTGCAGCACCATGAGCACGAGTCCGAGGAACTGCCCGACCGAGCCGAGCCACACGTTCAGCGCGAGCACGATCGCCGCGTACGTCGCCGAGGCGAACAGCAGGATGCCGAGGGCCGCCCACGGATTCGCGAACGAGAACTGCAGCGTGATCGCGAGCACGGTGAACAGGCCGACCATCTGCAAGGCCCCGAGGCCCGCGGGGGTGAGCCAGCCCGCGAGCGTCACGCGGATGGGGGAGCGCAGCGCCGTGATCGCGCGCTTCGACACCGGCTTGACGATGAGGAACAGCGCGTAGATGCCGATCCAGCCGGCCAGCGCCGCGAAGAACGGGGCGAGTCCCGCGCCGTAGTTCTGCGCCTTGGTGACCGAGCTCGTGCCGACCGCGACCGGGTCGGAGATCGCCGCGGCCTGCGCTTGGCGGGTCGCGTCGTCGGAGTCGGGGATCTGCTCGACGCCGGAGGCCAGCCCGTCGCGCAACTGGGTGGCGCCGGTGGAGAGCTGGCCGATGCCGTCATCGAGCTGGGTCGCGCCGTCGCGCAGCTGGGCGGATCCGTCGCGCAGCTGAGAGGCTCCGGATGCCGCGGACGCCGCGCCACCGGCGAGGGCGGAGGCCCCGTCGGCGGCGGTGGCGGCTCCGGCGGCCACGGTGGCGCTTCCGGATGCCACCTGGCGCGCGCCGTCGTCGAGCTGGTTGATCTGCGCGACGGTGTCCTGCACGCGGGTGTTGGCGCTCTGCAGGCGATCACCGACCGGGTCGAGGCGCGAGAGGATCTCATTGACGCGGGCCTTGTCGAGCCCGGCGTCGGTCAGGGCCTTCGCGATGTCGGAGCGCGCCTGCGGAAGCTGGGCCGCGGCGTCGCCCGCGATCGAGCCCACCTGGCGGGCGGCGGCATCGATGCGGTCCACACCGCCGGCGACCTGCTGGGCGCCGTCGGCGACGCGAGCGGATCCGTCGCGCAGCTGCGCGGTCCCGTCCTTCAGCTGCGCCGCGCCGGCCGACAACTGCGCCGTTCCGTCGGCGAGCTGGGCGGATCCGTCGGCGAGCTGCGTCGAGCCGCTCACGAGCTGCGAGGATCCGTTCTTCGCGGTGCCGAGACCATCGACCAGCTGCGTCGCGCCGGTCGTGGCGTCGACGAGCTGCACGCGGATGGTGTGCAGGGCGTCGAGCAGGGTGAGCCCCGCCTCGTCGACGACCTTCTGCGCGACGGAGGCCTGGATGCGCGCCACGGCCTGCGTACCGATCGTCGACGCGAGGTAGTTGTTGGCGTCGTTGGTGCGCAGCTCGATGTCGGCCTGGCGCGGGCTGTCGCTCGAGAGCGAGGCGACGGCATCGGTGAAGTCGGAGGGGAGCGTCACCACGAAGTCGAAGTCGCCGCGCTGCAGGCCCTGGTCGGCCTGCTCGGTCGAGACGCGATGCCATTCGAACGTGTCGCTGTCGAGCAGCTGGTCGGCCGCTTCGTCGCCGAGGTTGCGCTCGGCTCCGTTGACCTCGGCGCCCTGGTCGTTCACCACGAGGGCGACGGGCACGCTGGAGAGGTTGCCGTACGGGTCCTGGTTGGCCCACAGGTAGAGCCCGCCGTACAGGATGGGCACGGCCAGCAGCGCGATGAGCGCGATGACCGACATACGGGTGGAGGTGAGACGGCGCAGTTCGGCCGTGATCATCTGGGGGATCTTCATCGCGCGGCCTCCGCGGTCTCGTCGAGGGCGTCGATCGCTGTGCGAGAGGCGTGCCCGGCCACCACGAGCACGGCGTACCCGCGCTCGGCGAACTCCTGTGCGATGCGCCACCAGTCCAGCGGCTCGCCGCCGTGGCGGTCGGGGGCGACCAGCACGAATCCTTCGACGTCGGTGCGGAGGGCGGCGAGCTCGAGCAGCAGGCGCACGCGGGCGGCGGGCTCGACGTTGCCGATCGGAAGACCCGCGATCGCGTCGAGACCGATGCCCTCGAGCCACCGCGCCGCCGCGAAGGGTGTGGGGGCGTGCCCCGCGAACATCAGCTCCTCGGCGACGACGCCGGTGACGGTGACGTTCGCCTCGGGCTCCGACACGATGGGGGCGTCGACCAGGGCGACGCGGCGGCGGAGGGCGCCGGCATCCGCTCGTCCGTCGATCGTGACGGAGCCGCTGTCGATCTTCATGCGGCCGGATGCCACGAGGCCCAGCACCGTGGGGCGCTGCTCGGTCTCGGCGACGACGAGCGTGGCCGAGCCGGTCTCGAAGGCGGTGGTGGTCTCGGGCAGCACGCTCTGCGCGCGACCCTTCGCCACGGCGGTCAGGACGATTCTCATTGCGCCTCCAGGTCGGGGTGCTGCTTCAGCAGGGCGCGCGCTTCGGTCCACGAGAGCCCGGCGATGCCGAGTACGGCGCACACCGCGATCGAGCGGGCCGTCGAGGAGCCGGCGTCCACCCGGGCGACGACCATGCGGCCGGTCTCTTCGAGCAGGCGGGCGAGGGTGGGCGCGGGAAGATCCGTGCGCAGTTCGCCGGCGTCCTGTCCGCGGCGCACGATCGCGACGATGCGACGGCGGAGCGGGGCGAGTGCGGCGGAGGTCTCGGCGAGGTGCGCGTCGTCGAGCGCGAGGGCGGCGGCGGCCTGCACGTGGGCGGCTTCGCGCCAGAGCTCGGATGCCAGGCGGGCGAGCGCGACGCGGGAGTCGGCGTCGTCGATCTCGTCGGCGATGGCGTTGAAGCGGGCGGCTCCCGCGGCGATGACCTCGCGCACGATCGCGTTGCGGTCGTCGAAGTGGCCGTAGAGGGCGCGGCGCGAGAGGCCGGCGCGGCGGGCGATCGTGTCGATCGAGGCGCGCGGGTCGTGGCCGATGGCCGCGGTGGCGGCGCTGAGGATGCCGGCGCGGTTCTCGACGGCGTCACGGCGGGTGGGGGTGCTCACGGATGATCAGTGTACGCCGAAAGTGCACGCTGGTGTGCAAGTTATTTGAGGAGGTGGCTGAGCTTGTCGAAGTCACCGGGCGGGTGCGGGGGATCGGGCGGAGGTGGCTGAGCTTGTCGAAGCCCCCGGAGGCAAGCGGGGGTCCGGTCCCTTCGACAGGCTCAGGGACCTCGGTGAGCACCGGGATAGGGGTGGCTGAGCTTGTCGAAGTCACCGGGCGGCTGCGGGTTCCGGTCCCTTCGACAGGCTCAGGGACCTGGGTGCGGCGGGCGGATGCGGGTTCCGGTCCCTTCGACAGGCTCAGGGACCTGGGTGCGCGGCTCAGGGACCTCGGGTGCGCGAACGCGAGAGCCCGCGGGGCCGGAGGGGCGCCGCGGGCTCTCGTCGAAGGGGGTCGTCAGTCGGTGCCGGCGTCGAACGCGGCGCCTTCGCCCGCGGCATCCGTCGCGTCGGCGAGGCGCTCGCCGGCCGCGTCGAGCGGCGAGGCCGACTCGGTGATCTCCTGCGCGCCACCCGCGGTCACGTCGCCGACCAGCTCGCCGGTGGGTCCGCCGAGCAGGCCCATCGCGGCGTACTGCTCGAGACGCGCGCGCGAGTCGGCGATGTCGAGGTTGCGCATGGTGAGCTGACCGATGCGGTCGACGGGGCCGAACGCCGCGTCGCCCACGCGCTCCATCGAGAGCTTCTCGGGCGAGTACGACATTCCGGATGCCACGGTGTTGAGGATCGTGTAGTCCTCGCCGCGGCGCAGGCGCACGGTGACCGAACCGGTGATGGTCGACCCGACCCACTTCTGGATCGACTCGCGCAGCATGAGCGACTGCGGCTCGAGCCAGCGGCCCTCGTACATGAGGCGACCGAGGCGACGACCCTGCTCGTGGTACGTCGCGAGCGTGTCTTCGTTCAGGATGCTGTTGACCAGGCGCTCGTAGGTGAGGAACAGCAGCGCCATGCCCGGGGCCTCGTAGACGCCGCGCGACTTGGCCTCGATGATGCGGTTCTCGATCTGGTCGCTCATGCCCAGGCCGTGGCGGCCGCCGATGGTGTTGGCCTCGCGCACGAGCTCGACCGGGTCGGCGAAGCGCGTGCCGTTGATCGCGACGGGGCGACCGGCCTCGAACTCGACGGTGACGTCTTCGGTCTCGATCTCGACCTCGGGGTCCCAGAAGCGCACGCCCATGATGGGCTCGACGATCTCGAGCGAGACGTCGAGGTGCTCGAGGGTCTTCGCCTCATGCGTGGCGCCCCAGATGTTGGCATCCGTCGAATACGCCTTCTCGACGCTGTCGCGGTACGGGAAGTCGTGCGCAACGAGCCACTCGCTCATCTCTTTGCGACCACCCAGCTCGGTGACGAAGTCGGCGTCGAGCCAGGGCTTGTAGATGCGCAGCGCGGGGTTGGCGAGCAGGCCGTAGCGGTAGAACCGCTCGATGTCGTTGCCCTTGTAGGTGGAGCCGTCGCCCCAGATGTCGACGCCGTCTTCTTTCATCGCGCGCACGAGCAGGGTGCCGGTGACGGCACGGCCCAGCGGGGTGGTGTTGAAGTAGGTGCGTCCGCCCGAGCGGATGTGGAAGGCGCCGCACGCGAGGGCGACGAAGCCCTCTTCGACGAGCGCGGTCTTGCAGTCGACCAGGCGCGAGACCTCGGCGCCGTACTGCGTGGCGCGGCCCGGGATCGAGGCGATGTCGTCTTCGTCGTACTGCCCGAGGTCGCCCGTGTAGGTGCAGGGCACGGCGCCCTTGTCGCGCATCCACGCGACGGCCACCGAGGTGTCGAGACCACCCGAGAACGCGATGCCGACGCGCTCGCCGACGGGAAGGGACTGAAGGACCTTGGACATGCCGTCAAGTCTAGAGCGGGCGGATGCCGAGACCCGATTCGGTGGAGAACTCGCGCCCCCGCGGGGGCGGGGGAGAAGGGGTCAGCCGATCGTCACGCCGGTGATCGTGACCGGGTTCGCCGGAGCGCCGTCGGAGGCGCCGCCCGCCGTTCCGGCCTGTGCGATCTTCTGCACGACGGCGAGGCCCTCGGGCGACATCGTGCCGAACACCGTGTACTTCGCCGGCAGCGGGGTGTCCTCGTACACGAGGAAGAACTGCGACCCGTTGGTGTCGGGGCCGGCATTGGCCATCGCGACCGTGCCGGCGGGGTAGGTCTCGCCGCCGTCGAGCTCGTCGGCGAAGCGGTAGCCGGGACCGCCGCGTCCGGTGCCCGTGGGGTCGCCGCACTGCAGCACGAAGATGCCCTCGGTGGTGAGGCGGTGGCACTCGGTGTTCGAGAAGTACTGCTGCTGCGCGAGCGAGACGAAGCTCTCGACGGTGCACGGGGTGCGCTCGCCCGTGAGAGTGATCGGGATGTCGCCCGCGGAGGTCTGCAGCGCGGCGGCGATGTCGCCGGTGGGGCGGTCGGCGCCGTCGGCGGGCGGGGTCGCGTCGGCCGCGGCCTGACCCGACGCCGCGTACGAGCAGTCGCCCGATGCAGCGCTCGAGGCGGGTGCGGGAGCCGCATCGCCGGAGGTGCCCGACGCGCAGCCGGCGAGCAGGAGCAGGGCGGAGGCGGCCAGGGCCGCGGACATCAGTCGGGTACGCACGCGTCCCAGGGTAGGCGTCGCAGCCGTCAGCTCGCGTGCGTGCGCGGCATCCGGATGCCGCGTGCCCGCCCGATCGCGACCACCCCGAAGGCCAACGCGATGATGGCGAGCGCGATCACGATGATGTAGACCACCACGCTGCCCCACCCGCCGGAATTGGGGTCGAGGAAGGGGTAGGGGTACCAGTACGGCGCACCTGTCGTGGGGTTGGTGATCATCGGTGCGCGCAGCAGCGTGTAGATGATCCACACGATCGGGAAGATCGCCGCGCCGAAGGCCGCCGCCCGGGCCAGGCGGCGTCGGCCGGGCCCGAGGAGCACGTCGAGCAGAAGGAACAGCGGCCCCCACACGTGCAGGATCTCGTTCGACCAGCCGACGGTGTCGGGCTGCAGGGGGAGCCCGCGCAGCAGCAGGTTGTAGACGATGCCGGTGACGATCATGTACGTCGACACGAAGGCGAGGGCGGTCGCGAGCCCCGCGGGATCGACCTCGACGCGGCGTCGTCGGGCGAAGAACCGCACGCCCAGCAGCACCAGCACGATCGCCGCCGACACGTTCGAGAGGATCGTGAAGAAGCTGAAGAAGTTGGCGACCACCGTCGTGGTGTCGCGACCTCGGGCGACGGCCTCGTTGAACGTCGAGACGAATTGCGCCACGACCGCGACGACGATGAGCGCGGCGATCGCCACGCGCGCCGCGTTCCAGCCGGTGGCCCATCCCCGAGAGCGGATCATGCGCCCAGGCTAGCGAGGTGCACGCCCGGCGGGCCGGGGTTGCGCGGGGCCGTGTCGGACCCGCTCGATAGGATGGGGTGTACCGCCGGACAACATGCGAGGAGCACTCATGCCCGGAATCGTGATCGTCGGCGTCCAGTGGGGCGACGAAGGCAAGGGCAAGGCCACCGACCTGCTCGGTGAGCGCACCGACTGGGTGGTGAAGTTCAACGGCGGCAACAACGCCGGCCACACCGTCGTCATCGGCGACGAGAAGTACGCGCTGCACCTGCTCCCCAGCGGCATCCTGTCTCCGGGCGTCAACCCCGTGATCGGTAACGGCGTCGTCGTCGACCTCGAGGTGCTCTTCAACGAGCTCGAGGCGCTCAACGCGCGCGGCCTCGACACGAGCCGCCTGAAGATCAGCGCCAACGCGCACATCATCACGCAGTACCACCGCACGCTCGACAAGGTCACCGAGCGCTTCCTCGGCAAGCGCATGATCGGCACCACCGGTCGCGGCATCGGCCCGGCCTACGCCGACAAGATCAACCGCGTCGGCATCCGCGTGCAAGACCTCTTCGACGAGAACATCCTGCGCCAGAAGGTCGAGGGCGCCCTCGACCACAAGAACCACCTGTTGGTGAAGATCTTCAACCGCCGGTCGATCACGGCCGACGAGGTCGTCGACGACCTGCTGTCGTACGCCGAGCGCGTGCGCCCCATGGTCGCCGACACCTCGCTGCTGCTCAACGACGCTCTCGAGGCCGGCGACGTCGTGGTGTTCGAGGGCGGCCAGGCCACCATGCTCGACATCGACCACGGCACCTACCCGTTCGTGACCTCGTCGTCGGCGACCGCCGGCGGCGCCTCGACCGGCTCGGGCGTCGGCCCCAACCGCCTCGACCGCATCGTGGGCATCGTCAAGGCCTACACGACGCGTGTCGGCTCCGGCCCCTTCCCGACCGAGCTGTTCGACGAGAGCGGCGACTGGCTGCGCTCGCGCGGGTTCGAGTTCGGCACGACCACCGGTCGCCCGCGCCGCGTCGGCTGGTACGACGCGCCCATCACGCGCTACGCGACGCGCATCAACGGCATCACCGACCTCGTGCTGACCAAGCTCGACATCCTCGGCGGTCTCGAGCAGATCCCCGTGTGCGTCGCCTACGACGTCGACGGCGTTCGATACGACGACCTCCCGGTCAACCAGACCGACTTCCACCACGCGAAGCCAATCCTCGAGAACTTCCCCGGTTGGAGCGAAGACATCTCGTCGGCGCGCACGTTCGAAGACCTGCCGCAGACCGCGCAGAACTACGTGCTAGCGCTCGAGAAGATGAGCGGAACCCGCATCTCGGTCATCGGCGTGGGCCCGGCCCGCGATCAGGTGATCGTGCGCCACGACCTCATCGACTGATGCGCTTCTGGGTCGGCGCGTACGCCTCCGACGCGGGCTCGGCCGAGGGCATCGGCATCCTGCAGGCGGGCGAGGCCGACGCGCAGAGCGCCGGTGGTCCGCTGGGCATGGTCGGCACGGCCGTGGCCGCGCCCGGCTCGCCGTCGTGGATCGCGGCGCACCCGACGCACGACCTGCTCTACGCGGCCCTCGAGTCCGACGGCACGGTGCAGGCCTATCGGCGGACGTCCGAGACGCGGCTCGCGGCGGTCAGCGCGCCCGTCGACGCGGGTGCCGCGGTGTGCCACGTGGCCGTCTCTCCCGACGCGTCGTTCCTCATCGCGAGCTGCTGGGGCGACGGTCGCATCGTGCGCATCGACCTCGACGCCGCCGGGCGACCCTCCCGCCCGCAGATCGCCGCGGAGGCTGTCGACCCGTACGGCTCGTCGACCGAGGGGCCGACCCAGTCGACGGGCGCACGCGTCTCGGGCGCGGTCGTGCCCGATCTGGCCGCGGCCGCGCGCGCGGTGCGCGAAGCGGTCGGCGAGGAGTTCTCGCACCTCGTGCCCGGCTACGACGACGTGCCCGAGACGGATGCCGAGTCGGAAGAGGCTCTCGCGGGTGATCGCGTCTCGCGGGCCCACCAGGCCACCTTCCTGCCGGGCGGCCTCATCGCCACCACCGACATGGGGCTCGACCTCGTGCGGTTCTGGCGCTCCGGCGCTCAGGGCCTGCGTCTCGTGCAAGAGGTCGTGCTGCCGAAAGGCAGCGGACCGCGGCACGGTCTGTGGCATCCGTCGGGCTTCTTCTACGTCGTGACCGAGCTCAGTCGCGAGGTCTTCGTGCTGGGCGCCGACCGCGAGGGACGCTGGAGTGTCGTGTCGGGGGAGCCGCTGCTCGGTTCGCTCGAGACCGACACCGCCGCAGAGCTCAGCATGGGCCGCGACGGAACCACGCTCTACGCCGGCGTGCGCGGCAGCGACACCGTCGGCGTACTGTCGGTGCGCGGCGGCGGTGAAGCCCTGCAGCTGCTCGCGCTCGCCGAGACCGGCACGCACTGGCCCCGACACCACGTGGTGGTCGACGACATGCTGCTCGTCGCGGGTCAGCTCGCCGACGAGATCGTGTCGCTCCCGCTCGACGCCCGCACCGGGGTGCCCGGTCGCGTGCGACACCGCACGCCGTCGCCGTCGCCGACGCGGTTGCTGCCCCGGCGCTGAGCCTGCGCGCGCTCTGGTCGCGCGCGGGCTACTTCTTCGCGTCCTGGCGCGGAATCACGATCTGCTTGATGATCAGCAGAACTGAGGCCGTCACCGGGATCGCAACCAGCGCACCGAGCAGGCCGAGCAGCGTGCCGCCGACGAGTGCGCCGATGACGACGAGCACGCCGGGGATCGAGATCGTGCGGTTCATCACGCGGGGCGTCAGGACGTATGCCTCGACCTGCATGTACGCGAGATAGATCACCGCGAACCACAGACCGGCCGTCGGGCTCACTAGCAGAGTGAACAGCGTCGCCGTCGCCCAGAAGAGCACGGATCCGACGAGGGGGATCAGCGTGATGCCGAGGGCGAGTGCTGCGAGCAGGGCGGCGAACGGCTGCTGCAGGATCGTCAACACGATGAACGCGAACACCGCGTTGCACAGGGCCAGCACGACCATGCCGGCGAGGTAGCCACCAACCGAGTCGGTGATCTGCCCCGTCATGTCGGCGACGGTCTCGCGGCTTCGAGCGGGGCTGAGGCGCACGAGGCTGTTCTTCATCTTCGGCAGCGAGGCCAGGAAGTACAGGCTCAGCACGAGCACGATGATCGCGCCCGAGATGAACTCGCCGATCCCGATGCCGACCTGCAGCAGGCCGCCGCCGATCGCGGCGATGTTCGACGGGTTCGTGGCGAAGTTCTGAATCTCCTTGAGGATGTCGCCCAGGCTGTCGCCGAAATTGGTCTCGACCCAGCGCACCGCCTCGCTGTCGATCAGGTCGTTCACGAACGAGGGGATGTCGCCCACGAACTGCTCGACCTGTCGCACGACTGGCGGGATGAGCAGCCAGAGCGCCCCCGCGAGGATGACGGCCAGACCGCCGAACACGATGACGATCGACCACGCGCGCGAGAGCCCGCGGCGCACGAGGAGGCGCACGAGTGGGTCCAGCGCGAGGGCTACGAACAGCGCGATCGCGATGTAGATGAGCACCGTCGAGAGCTTGCCGAGAGCCAGGGCGAGAAGGAACGCGGTCAGACCGCCGAGCGTGAGGAAGAACCCCGCCGCATACGGCCGAGACAGCGCCGACCACATCGGTCGGTCGCGAGAGGTGGACGCCCCGGCGTCCGCGCCTTCGGCGGTGGGGTCGGGGCGCGTCGATCGGCTCATGGTGCCACTGTAGGACTCCCTGGGAGCCGTGCTCGGGGGCGCGCACGGCGCGGTAGGGTCGGAGCGATCTGGGAGGCCACATGACCGACGCCGACGCTTCGACCATCCTGCAGGGGCTGCGGGGCAGCATCGACAACATCGACGCCGCGTTGATCTTCTTGCTGGCCGAGCGCTTCCGCTGCACCAAGCAGGTCGGGGTGCTCAAGGCGAAGCACGGCATGCCGGCATCCGACCCCGCCCGTGAAGAGCAGCAGATCGCTCGTCTGATGCGTCTGGCCGAAGACGCCGACCTCGATCCGGTCTTCGCCGAGAAGTGGTTCAACTTCGTCGTCGCCGAGGTCATCCGCCACCACCGCTCGGCAGCAGAGCAGCCCGCCGCCGACTGACGCCCCGCCCGGTTTGGCCCTGCCGCCGGGCGCGGAGGGTTCCGGATGCCACATCCCCGGGCCTTCGCGCAAGGGGCGTCGCGACACGCCCGGGCCTCGTGCCGCGACGGTCGACCCCCGATGACGGAGCGCACCGATTCACACGTGCGCGCGTGCCACACGGCATCCGGGATCTCAAGCCGACCGGCGATTTGCCAGGCGATCCATGGGCGTGAAACGTTGGTGGAGGCCCTTGACGGGGCCGCCCACCCGACCAGTCCGCGGTCGCCGGTGACGACTCGGGGGAGTCGAACCGGTGAGCGTACGGTCGGCGGCCTGGGCGCCGGATCCGATGTCCGGCGCTGACGCGCTCCTCCCCCCGGAGAGCGCAGACGGCTGCCACCCGGGCGTGACCGCTGCGGCCACCCGAAGGCCGCTGAGGTGCACACAGTGACCCACCCGCCTGCCCTATCGACACCCGCCCTCGCGGCGAAGAACCTGTTCAAGGTCTTCGGCCGCGCTCCCCAGGCCGCCGTCGAGAAACTCCGCGCCGGTTCCTCGCGCAGCGAGGTCTCCGAGCAGGGGACCGCCGCCGTGATCGACGCCAGCTTCGAGGTCCACCCCGGCGAGATCTTCGTCATCATGGGCCTGTCCGGCTCCGGCAAGTCCACGATCATCCGCATGCTGAACGGCCTGCACGAGGCCACCGCGGGAACCGTCGAGGTGCAGGGCGACGCCCTCACCGGCGTGAGCTCGTCGCGTCTGCGCTCGCTGCGCCGCGATCGTCTCGCGATGGTCTTCCAGCACTTCGCGCTCCTCCCGCACCGGACTGTCGCGGCCAACGTCGCCTACCCGCTCGAACTGCGCGGCGTCGGCAAGGCCGAGCGTCTCGCGAAGGCGAACGAGATCCTCGCCCTCGTGGGCCTCGAGGGCTGGGGCGACAAGCTCCCCTCGGCCCTGTCGGGCGGAATGCAGCAGCGCGTCGGCATCGCCCGCGCCCTCGCCGCCGACACCGACGTGCTCCTGATGGACGAGGCGTTCAGCGCGCTCGACCCCCTGATCCGTCGCGAGATGCAGGAGCAGCTGCTCGAGCTGCAGCGCACGCTGAAGAAGACCATCGTCTTCATCACCCACGACCTCAACGAGGCCATGTTCCTCGGCGACCGCATCGCGGTCATGCGCGACGGGCGCATCGTGCAGATCGGCACGCCCGAAGACATCCTCACCGACCCGGCCAACGACTACGTCGAGCAGTTCGTGCAGGACGTCGACCGTGCCCGCGTGCTCACCGCGGGCAACGTCATGGAGCGTCCGCGTCCGCGCGTCGAGGCCTCGGCCGGTCCGCGCACGGCCCTGCGCCAGATGCGCGACGCCTACATGTCGGCCGTCTACGTCACCGACCGCGACCGCAAGCCGCTCGGCATCATCACCGACCGCGACGCCATCACACTCGTGCGCGCCGGCGAGAGCTCGCTGCTGTCGAAGCTCAAGCCGCTGCCGCAGAGCGTGCACGAAGACGAGGTGCTGATGAACCTGTTCGTCCCCTCGGTCGAGTCGCCGCTCCCGCTGGCGGTGCTCGACACCGAGGGCCGTCTGAGCGGCGTCATCCCGCGCGTGACGCTGCTCGCCGCGCTCGGCCCCGGACCCACCTCGACCGAGGAGGTCACCGTGCTGCCCCAGCCCCTGCCCTCCGCCGAGATCGACGCGGTGCTCGATGCGCCGGATGCCACGTCGCTCGAGAACCAGGAGGTCGCCCGATGAACGGCTTTCGCATTCCCGTCGGCGTATGGGTCGACTCCGGAGTCGACTGGCTTCGCGACAACCTCTCCGGCCTGTTCGACGTGATCGCCCTCGTGGTGCGCTTCCTCGTCGGCGGCCTCAGCGACGTGCTGCTCGCCGCTCCCATCGTCGTCGTGATCGTCGTGGCTGCTCTGCTCGCCTGGCTCCTGCGTTCGTGGAAGCTCGCGCTCGGGACCGTGATCGGCTTCGCGCTGATCCTCGCGATGGGCCAGTGGGTCACCGCGATGCAGACCCTCGCCCTCGTGCTCGTCGCAACGGTCGTCGCCGTGGCGATCTCGGTGCCGCTCGGCATCTGGTCGGCGCGCAACTCCACGGTGCGGGCCGTGTTGAAGCCGATCCTCGACTTCATGCAGACGATGCCCGCCTTCGTCTACCTCATCCCCGCCATCACGTTCTTCAGCATCGGCGTGGTGCCCGGCGTCGTGTCGACCGTGATCTTCGCGCTGCCCCCGGGCGTGCGTCTGACCGAGCTCGGCATCCGGGGCGTCGACTCCGAGACCGTCGAGGCCGGTCACGCGTTCGGGGCGACCCCGGGCCAGATCCTGCGCGGCATCCAGCTGCCGCTCGCGATGCCCACGATCATGGCCGGCATCAACCAGGTCATCATGCTCGCGCTGTCGATGGCGGTCGTCGCCGGCATCGTCGGAGCCGACGGCCTCGGCAAGGAGGTCGTCGAGTCGATCTCGACCGTCAACCTGCCCAAGGGCGTCGAAGCCGGCCTGAGCGTCGTCGTGCTCGCGGTGTACCTCGACCGCCTCACCGCGGCGCTCGGCAACCGCGCCGACAACACCGGATCGCTGCTCGGCGTGCTGGGCCGTCGCCGCGCTGCGCGTGCGGCTGCCGCGACGTCGGCGTCGACGTTGCAGACTCCGGATGCCGCGGAGCCCATCGAGCGCGATCAGACGCCGACCCGCCGCACCCCGGTGTCGGCCGGGCGCTGAGCTCCGGCATCCGCCCCCTTCTTCTCCGCGTGAGGGGTCATCTTCTGTCGCTTCGGCCCGCGCCAGGCGACACGAATCGACCCCTCACGCGGGAAGGCACCCACGGAATCACATACGAAACGGAAGAGAACACAGCAATGAACACGCGACACCTCACCTCAGCCCTCGCCCTCGGCGCCGTGGGCGCCCTCGCCCTCGCGGGCTGCGCCAGCGGAAACCAGGCCGAAGGCGGCACCGGCGGCGGCGGCGAGAAGGGCACGATCACGCTCGGCTTCCTCCCCTCGTGGACCGACGGCCTGAGCACGGCGTACCTGCTCGAGGACCAGCTCGGCAAGCTCGGCTACGACGTCGAGATGCAGACGCTCACCGAGGCCGGACCCCTGTACACCGGCCTCGCCCAGGGCGATGTCGACATCTACCCCTCGGCCTGGCCCGAGCTCACGCACAAGTCGTACATGGACCGCTACGGCGACAAGATCGAAGACCTCGGCGCCTACTACGACAACGCCAAGCTCACGATCGCGGTGCCCAGCTACGTCGACATCGACTCGATCGAAGAGCTCAAGGCCAATGCGGCCCGCTTCGACGGCCGCATCTACGGCATCGAGCCGGGTGCGGGCCTGACGAAGCAGACGCAGGAGACGATGCTGCCCGGCTACGGCCTCGACGGCGACTTCGAGCTCGTCACTTCATCGACCGCGGCGATGCTCACCGAACTCGACAACGCCATCTCGGCGCAGAAGGACATCGCCGTCACGCTGTGGCGTCCGTTCTGGGCCAACGACGCCTACGACGTGAAAGACCTCGAAGACCCCCAGGGTCTGATGGGCGACCCCGAGGCGCTGCACTTCCTCGGAACGGCTGGCTTCGCCGAGAAGTACCCGGATGCCGCTGAGCTCATCGAGGGCATCACGCTCGACGACGAGCAGTACGGCGCACTCGAAGACCTCGTCGTGAACGAGTACGGCGAGGGCCGTGAGGCCGAGGCCGTCGACGCGTGGCTCGAGAAGTACCCCGAAGCGTTCTCGACGCAGCGCGACTGACGCGTTCCGACCGAAGCCCTCTCCGTCGTCGTGCGGAGGGGGCTTCGTCGTGTCAGGCGATCGCGTGCGCCCCCGTGAAACGCGTGATGAAACCGGGGTGGCCGGCGGGCATGGCCAGCACCGAGTCGGGCGTGCGTCCCGCCAGCTGGGGGAAGCCGGAGTCGGCGACGAGGTCGTCGTCGAGCGCCTCGAGCTCGGCGGTCACCAGCGGCCAGGGCTCGTGCGCGTTGGCCGCCCAGATCGTGCGGCCGAGGTGTCGCTCGTGGAACCCCCACCGCGCGGTGAGGAAGCGCGACAGCGGGGTGTCGACCGTCTCGGTGCCGAGAGTCGCCCGCACCCGGGTCGACGGGTGGCGACCCCCGTGGCGCCGCGAGCGGTACTCGATCCGCGCGCCGTCGGTGCGCACCCCCGCGCGCGCCCAGCGGTAGGGCAGGCCGAACAATGCCTGCGCCGCGAGCACCGGGGCGAGGTGCTCGGCCTCGAGCGTGCGGAACACGACCCCGCGACGGCCCTCGTCGTCGACGGCGTAGGTGCGCACGTTGATCTCGGTGAACGAGCCCACGAACGGCACCGGGGGCAGCGGGAGGAACCGGAACTCGCTCAGCACGAAGGGGACGAGCCCGACCCAGGCGGAACCGTCGTGCACATCGGGACGCGTCCCCGGGGGCAGCAGGGGGGCGACCTCCGCCGGATCGATGCGCCAGTGCACGAAGATCGCGCGGTTCCAGCGCTGCGCGATGACGGCGCGTCCGGGCAGGTCGGGGGCGTGGCGCTCGGTGATCACCGGGACAGTCTGGCCCCGGCCCCTTTTCGCGGGGGGACACTGGACACATGGCCTCGTCATCTGCTGCGGATCCCCGCCTCGTGGCATCCATCCGCGAACTGCTCGCCGCGCGCGACGCCGACAAGACCATCTGCCCCTCCGAGGCCGCGCGAGCGGTCGGCGGCGACGACTGGCGCTACCTCATGCAGCCCGCACGCGACGCCGCGCGATCGTTGGTCGAGCTCGGCGAGGTCGAGGTCACGCAGAAGGGCGAGGTGGTCGACGTGACCACGGCGCGCGGCCCGGTGCGTATCCGTCGGGCTCGCTGACAGGGACTGTCTCCGCGCCGATTCACCTGGTAAATCAGGGCCCGCATGCCCGCGTGTGCGCCCATGGGGTGCCGGGGAACCGACGGTCCGATTCTGTGGCGGTTCTCCGGTCCCGATGAGCCCCGTGCGGCGGTCGCTCAGGCGACGGAGCCGGGCGCGGCCTCCGCCGGGGGTCCGGATGCCGGGGGCGTCGAGCGCTCGCGGGGGAGCTCGAGCGCGACCTTCTTCTCGAGAACGTCGACGGCGTCGTCGGACAGCAGGATGAGGCCGTCGAGCTCTTCGCGCACGCGGCGATAGGCGAGCTGTCGCTCGTTGCGGGTCGCGGCTTGGTCGGTGGCGACCGTGAGCAGCTTCTTCGCGGTGTCGAGGCGTTTGCGCTCGTCGGCGGTGAAGGCGGCGTCTTTCACGCGGCGGGCGTCGCGCTCGGCCACGTCGAAGGCCACCTCGTAGTCGGTGACGGCGTCGCGGTACTCCTTGAGCTGCTCGGGCGAGAGGATCTCGCCGTCGGCGGGACACAGGTTGTCGGCGACCTTTTTCGCGCGCAGGAAGGCGGCCGTGAGCGGCTGGCGCCCGTCGCTCATCGCGGGGTAGCTGATGAGCTTGGCGGCGTCGAGTTCGTACTCCAACCACCGGTGGGTCACCTTGTCTTGCGCGGCGACGACGCGCTTCTGGGTGCTCTCGCTGGGGGCGACGGATGCCGCGGCGATCGATGCGGCCGCGCCGGCTCCGCCGGGAGCCGAGACGGCCATCGTCCCGCCCTGGGCCTTCAGCAGTTCGAGCTGCTCGCGGTGGCGGCGTCGAGCCGTGACCTCCCGGTGCTTGACGCGCGCGTTGATGGCGCCCATCGTCATCCCGAAGACGGGGAACACGAGCCACCAGTAGTGCCCGGCGAAGGTCCAGAACTCATTCACGGCGCCATGCTACGCCGCTGTTCTCGGCCCCTCTCAGGAAGCGGGCGGACGCGGCCGGTCTCGTGCGGGAGGCGGCCAGACCGAGCCGTCTTGCGGCCGGGGGCCCGCGGCATCCGGAGTCTTCTTCTGCGCGCGCTTGGCGCCGCGCTCGCTCCAGCTGCGGGCGGCTGCCCGACCGACCGACTCCATCGACCGTGCGAGGGCGCGCTGCGCCGTCTCAGCGAGGTCGGATGCCATGCGGCCCCACGCGTCGTCGGCCTCGAGTCGCGGCTGCTCTCCGCCTCGACGCGCGGCCCGCTCGGCGCGATCGAAGGCGTGGGCAGTGCGGCGCACGGCATCGCGGTAGGCGAGGAAGTCGGCGGGAGCGAGGCGCGTCTGCACCGAGGCCGGCCGGAGCCATTGCGCCCGCTCGTGCGCACGGAGGAACTCCGCGAGCAGGGGAGAGCGGGAGTCGCTCATCTGGGGGTAGTCGATCGCGAGCGCCGGGTCGGTCTCGTAGGTCATCCAGCGCATCAGGATCGCGTCATGCTCGGCGAGCAAACGTGCGACAGGCAGGGGCGCGCTGCCCGAGCGGATCGCGGGGAGCATCGCCTTCGCCGCCTTCACACCCGCGCGGCGGGCGCGCACCTCGGCCATCGCCGCGCGCAGGTCGCGCTGCGCGTCGGCGAGTCGTGCCCGGGCGGCCGCCACCTGGTCGTTCGAGACGCGCGATGCCGCGCGCTCGGCCTGGGCCCGCACCACCTCGGCGTCGGCGACCTTGATCTCGGCGCGGCCGCGCATGACCGCCGTGCGGGCGGTCTGCAGGTCGAGCATCGCCGCGTCGAGCTCGAGCCGGCGGGCGGCCGACTTGCCCAGCGGGCGCGAGGCCCAGGCGCGGGCGGCGCGATCCGTGGTGGTCGTGGTGCCGGCGGGAAGCGCGCGCTGGCGTGAGCGGCGCACGCCGATCCAGCCGACGGTGCCCGCACCGGCCGCAGCGGGGCCGATCCACCACCACTCGGCGAACAGGGCCACGAGCGGTTCCACGTGCCCATGTTACGTCGGGCCTCCGATACCACGCTGGGCGTCAGGCCGGAATCCGCAGGCGCACGCCGGGGCGCGCCGACCCGTTCGCGGCGGTCGGGGGCGGGGTTCCCCAGTCGGCGGCCGGATGCGAGGCTGGGCGCGACGCGAACCGGGAGGTCGTTTTGAAGGTCATGCTCGTGATGTGGTCCGATGGAACGTACGAGGGCGGCGACGCCGACGAGGACTACGCCGCGTGGATGCGATACGAGGAGTCTCTGCGCGCCGACGGGGTGATGCTCCAGTCGGGTCAGTTCGCCGAGGTCGAAGACGCCCGCGTCGTGGTGACCTCGATCTCACGGCATCCGGATGCCGAGCCCCAGCCCTCGCGCGCGCTGTCGGGGTACTACCTGCTCGAGGTCGGCGACCTCGACGCGGCGACGGAGTACGCGCGTCAGGCGCCTCTCTACGGCACGGTCGAAGTGCGCCCGCTCGTCGAGTACTGACCTCACGCGCGCGGCCGTGTCAGGGTGGACCGCATGATCACCCGCCTCGACCCGCGCACCTCCGCTGACGAGATCGACGATCTGCGACGGCGCATCGCCGCGACGCGGTGGCCCGACGACGTGGGCGACGACTGGTCGCGCGGCACGCGCCCCTCGGCCCTGCGCCGCGTGCTCGATGCCTGGGCCGAGTTCGACTGGGGCCGCGTCGAGCAGCGGCTGCGCGTCGAGCAGCACCTGCTCGTCGGCGACGCGGGCCGGCGTGTGCACCTGTGGCGCTCCGGCACGCCCGGTGCGCCGGCGATCGTGCTCATCCACGGCTGGCCCGACAGCTTCGTGCGCTTCCGTGGGGTGGCCGAGCACCTCGCCGACCTCGACGTGATCGTGCCCAGCATCCCCGGCTTCGGGTTCAGCGACCCGGCGGGTCGCGACGAGGGCGGCCCGCGCTGGAACGCCGAGCGCCTCCTCGCTGCGCTCGACGAGATCGGCGTGCAGTCGTTCGCGGTGCACGGCGGCGACCTCGGCACCGCCATCGCCGACCAGATCGCCTCGCTCGCCCCCGACCGCGTGACGGGTCTGCACCTCTCCGACGTGCCGCTCTGGCACACGATCGACGACGACGATCTGTCGGCCGAAGAGAAGGAGTGGGCGGATGCCGCTGCCGCCTGGGAGAGCGCGGAGGGAGCCTACGCCGCCGAGCAGCGCACGAAACCGCAGACCCTCGCCGCCGCGCTCACCGACTCCCCGGCGGGACTCGCGAGCTGGTACCTCGAGAAGTTCCAGGCCTGGGGCGACGGCGACGTGTTCGAGCGCATCCCCCTCGAGCTGATCCTCGAGAACCTGTCGCTGCACTGGTTCACCCGCACGGCCGGCAGCGCGGCCCGGGTGTACTTCGACCGGCGGCGCTTCCCGCCGACGGGCCGGGTGAGCGTGCCCACGGCGTTCGGTCTCTTCCCGCACGACATCGATCACGGGGTCGAGTCGTTCGCCCGGCGCTGGTACCCGACCGTGCGGTTCACGTGTTTCCCCTCGGGTGGACACTTCGGCGCGATGGAGCACCCGGCGATGCTCGCCGCCGACCTCCGCGCCCTGCTCGAGAACGCGTGAGGGGTCATCTTCTGTCGCCGAGGCGCTCGCCAGGCGACGGAAGATGACCCCTCACGCGGGGATCGCGGGGGTCAGCCCAGGATCAGTGAGATGACCGTGGCACCGCCGCCGGTGAGCACGAGCGCGCCGATCACGACCCACGCGGTGATCTTGACGCGCTTCTGACGCTTGTCGCTGAACACGGTCATGTCGTCGTCTTCATCGGTCATCGCGCGTCTCCTCTCGTCGTTGCGGGGGTGCGGGGCAGGGCCGGGGCCCGGGGTCAGGCCACCGGCTCCGACACGGTGGGCCCGAAGACCGCGGGCAGCGTCTCGTTCGAGAGGCGGCGCAGCTCCGAGACGGGGACGGTGAAGACGTCCTGGATCTCGAGGGTGGCCTCGGTGCCGGGCTCGACGTCGGTCACGCCGATGCGCAGCACCGGGTAACCGCGGCCGTCGCAGAGTCCGCGGAACTTCACGTCTTCTTCGCGGGGCACGCTGACCAGCACGCGGCCGGTCGACTCGCTGAACAGGGCGGCCGTGGCATCCACGCCGTCGCGCTCCATGAGCTCGGTGATCCAGACGCGCGCGCCGACGCCGAAGCGCATGACGCCCTCGGCGAGGGTCTGCGCGAGACCGCCCGACGACAGATCGTGCGCGCTCGAGACCAGCGACTGGGATCCTGCGGCCTGCAGCAGCTCGGCGAGCTTGCGCTCCATGGCGAGGTCGACCTTCGGCGGACGTCCGCCGAGGTGGTCGTGGATCGTGCCGGCCCACTGCGAGCCGTCGAGCTCGTCGGCGGTGACGCCGAGCAGGTAGAGGTTCTCGCCGGCGTCCTGCCATCCGCTGGGGACGCGGGCGGCGACGTCGTCGATGATGCCCAGGACGCCCACGACGGGAGTCGGGTGGATCGGCTGGTCACCGGTCTGGTTGTAGAACGAGACGTTGCCGCCCGTGACCGGGATGCCGAGTTCGAGGCAGCCGTCGCTCAGGCCCTCGACGGCCTGGCTGAACTGCCACATGACCTCGGGGTTCTCGGGGCTACCGAAGTTGAGGCAGTCGGTGACGGCGGTGGGCACGGCACCCGTGACGGCGACGTTGCGGTACGCCTCGGCGAGGGCGAGCTTCGCGCCGTTGTAGGGGTCGAGCTGGTTGTAGCGCCCGTTGCAGTCGGTCGCGATCGCGAAGCCGAGACCGGTCTCCTCGTCGACGCGGATCATGCCGGCGTCGTCGGGGAAGCTCAGCGCCGTGTTGCCGAGCACGTAGTAGTCGTACTGGTTCGTGATCCACGAGGTGTCGGCGAGGTTGGGGCTCGCGACGAGGGTCGTGAACTGGTCGCGGAGGGTGTCGGCATCCGTCGCTCGTTCCAGCTTCGCGGCGCTGTCGTCGTTGAGCGCGTCGATCCACGTGGGGTACGCGACCGGGCGCTCGTAGACGGGACCGTCGACCGCGACGGTCGAGGGGTCGACGTCGACGATGCGCTCGCCGTACCAGTCGATGACGAGGCGGCCGTCTCCGGTCACCTCGCCGAGCACGCTGGTCTCGACGTCCCACTTGCCGACGACGGCGAGGAACGCGTCGAGCTTCTCGGGCGCGACGATCGCCATCATGCGCTCCTGCGACTCCGACATGAGGATCTCTTCGGGCGTCAGCGAGGGGTCGCGCAGCAGCACCTTCGACAGCTCGACCTTCATGCCGCTGTCGCCGTTGGCGGCGAGCTCGCTCGTGGCGCACGAGATGCCCGCGGCGCCGAGGTCTTGGATCGCCTCGACCAGGTCGTCGCGGTACAGCTCGAGGCAGCACTCGATGAGCACCTTCTCGGCGAACGGGTCGCCCACCTGCACCGCGGGGCGCTTGGTGGGTCCGCCGTCGGCGAAGGTGTCGGATGCCAGGATGCTCGCGCCGCCGATGCCGTCGCCACCCGTGCGGGCGCCGAACAGCACGACCTTGTTGCCCACGCCGGTGGCGTTGGCGAGCTTGATGTCTTCGTGGCGCATGACGCCCACCGCGAGGGCGTTCACGAGCGGGTTGCCCTGGTAGACCGCGTCGAACACGGTCTCGCCGCCGATGTTCGGCAGGCCCAGGCAGTTGCCGTAGAACGAGATGCCGCTGGTCACGCCGTGCACGACGCGCGGGGTGTCGGGGTGGTCGATCGCTCCGAAGCGCAGCTGGTCCATGACCGCGACCGGACGCGCGCCCATCGAGATGATGTCGCGCACGATGCCGCCGACACCGGTGGCCGCACCCTGGAAGGGCTCGATGTAGCTGGGGTGGTTGTGCGACTCGACCTTGAAGGTGACCGCCCAGCCGTCGCCCACGTCGACGACGCCGGCGTTCTGACCCATGCCCACCATGAGGCGGGTCTTCATCTCGTCGCTGACCTTCTGGCCGAACTGACGGAGGTAGATCTTGCTCGACTTGTAGGAGCAGTGCTCGCTCCACATGACCGAGTACATCGCGAGCTCGCCGCTGGTGGGGCGGCGGCCCAGGATCTCGCGGATCTTCGCGTACTCGTCGCTCTTGAGACCGAGGGCGCCGTAGGGCTGCTCTTTCTCGGGCGTGGAGATCGCGTTGTCGACGGTGTCCGCAAGAGCGGTACGGGCGGCGGGGTTCGGGGTGGTCACGCGGCTGAGCTCCAAGATCGCAGGGGCCGGACGCCAGTCAGTCTAGTTGGGAGCGCCGACATGCCCGGGGCCGCCGGCCGCCTGTGGGCATACCCTCAGCGATCCGCGGAAAGTCAGCCGGGTTCCCCGCAATCGGGCTGAGGATGTGCGGATCGCCGAGGTGTTGCGGCGGCTCGGGCAAGATGGACGGGGCTGCGCCGTCAGCAGTCCGCTGAGAGGACGCCCATGCGCATCGTCATCGCCCCCGACAAGTTCAAGGGCACGCTGACCGCGCGAGAGGCGGCGGATGCCATGGCCCTGGCCGTGCGCGACCGATGGCCCGGCGCCGAGATCGCGATCGTGCCGATGGCCGACGGCGGAGACGGAACACTCGACGCGCTCGGCGGGGCCAACGTGCACGACGAGGTGACCGGACCGCTCGGTGAACCCGTGCACGCGGCCTGGCGCCTCGACGGTCGAGCCGCCGTGATCGAGTCGGCAGCGGCATCCGGACTCGTCCTCGCTGGCGGAGCGGAGGCCAACGACCCCTGGGGTGCGACGACACGGGGCGTCGGCGAGCTCATCGGGCTCGCGCTCGACTCGGGGTCGATCCGCATCGTGGTGGGCACGGGCGGCGTGGCCGCGACCGACGGCGGACGCGGGGCGATCGAGGCGCTCGGCGACCACGTGCCGTTCGCTCCCGGTCAGGTGACGGTGCTCACCGACACGACCACCACGTTCGTGCACGCGGCCGAGGTGTTCGGTCCGCAGAAGGGCGCGGACGCCGAACTCGTCGAGCGCTTGACGGAGAGATTGCGGGCGGATGCCGCGGACTGGGCCGAGCGCTTCGGGCTCGACGTCTCGGTCGTGCCGAGGTCGGGGGCCGCCGGTGGCCTCTCGGGCGCCCTTCTCGCGGCCGGCGCCGAGGTCGTCGACGGTGCGGCCTTCGTCGCGGATGCCCTCGAACTGAGCGAAGCGCTCGCCGAGTCGGACCTCGCCCTCACCGGGGAGGGGGCCTTCGATGCCACGAGCATCGCGGGCAAGGGGCCGGGGCACGTGCTCTCGGTCGCCGCGCGCCACCGGGTGCCCGCGGTCGTCATCGCGGGTGTCGTCGCCCCGGACGCCGTCGGCTCGCGCGTCTTCTCGATGAGCGAGGTCGTGGGCGTCGAACGGTCGCTCGCCGACGCCGCCGACGCGCTGCGCGTCACGACGACGCAGGCCCTCTGGCAGCTCGACCTCTGAGGCTGAGCCTGATCGGCCCGGCCCGGACCTGGCTGACGGAATCCGGGCATGAATCGGTGCGCCTCGACCCTCACCGGAATCGGAGACGCATCACAGAATCGGATGCCGCAGCCGAAACCATCCGATTCCGGCGCGACTCTCCGATCCCGTTGCGTCTGCGCGGCGTCAGGCCGTCTTCGCGATGCGCACCCGGATGTCCTTCATCAGCGGCTGGTCGCTCTGGCGGCTGTAGTCGTCGGGGCCGAGCAGCACGTTCATCTCGGGGAAGTACCCGGCGGCGCTGCCGCGCGGGGTGTCGTACTCCAGCGCACGGAACGCCGTGACGCTGCGCACCGAGCCGTCGCGCGAGGTGGCCACGATGTCGACGAGGTCGCCCTCGGCGATGCCGCGCTCCTTCATGTCGCGCCGGTTCATGAAGACGAGCTCGCGGATGTTGCGCACGCCGCGGTAGCGGTCGTCGGCCGAGTAGATGGTGGTGTTCCACTGATCGTGCGAGCGCATGGTCTGCAGCACCAGCACGTCGGCCTCTTCGGGGATGACGTTCGGCAGCTCGGCGTGCGAGAACTCGGCCTTGCCCGACGGCGTCTGGAAGTCGCGCTCGCGTGCCGGCTGCGGGATGCGGAAGCCGTAGGGCTGGCGCACCATCTGGTTGAAGCCCTCGAAGCCGGGCAGCGCCTTGGCCATCGTGTCGCGGATGCGGTCGTAGTCGCCGACGTACCACTCCCACGGCGTCGCCGACTCGGGCATGCTCGCGCGGGCGATGCGCGCGATGATCTCGGGCTCGCTCAGCAGGTGCGGGGAGGCGGGCTTGCGAGAGCCGAGCGAGAGCATGACGGAGCTCATGGCATCCTCGGTCGAGATCGACTGTGGCCCGGACTCCTGCTCATCGCGCTCGGTGCGGCCGAGGCACGGGAGGATCAGCGCCGCCTTGCCGTGGGTGAGGTGGCTGCGGTTGAGCTTCGTGCTCACGTGCGCGGTCAGCTCGCAGCGTCCCATGCCCTCGGCGGTGAGCTTGGTGTCGGGAGCGGCCCGCACGAAGTTGCCGCCCATGCCGAGGAAGACCTTGAGGTCGCCGCGGTGCAACGCCGCGACCGTGTGCACGGTGTCGAGGCCGGGCTCGCGGGGCGAGGTGATGCCGCAGACCTCGTCGAGCTTGGCGAGCCAGTCCTCGGTGGGCTTGTGGTTGATGCCGCACGTGCGGTTGCCCTGCACGTTGCTGTGGCCGCGCACGGGCGAGGGGCCGGTGCCCTTGCGCCCCACGTTTCCGCGCAGCAGCAGCAGATTGACGATCTCGCGCACGGTGTCGACGCCGTGCTGGTGCTGGCTGACGCCGAGGCACCAGCTGATGACGCAGCGCTCGGAGGCGAGGTACACCGACGCCGCCCCGCGGATCTCGGCCTCGGTCAGGCCCGCCTGCTCGACGAGTTCGGTCCACGTCGTCGCCTCGACCATCGCGCGGTACTCGTCGAGCCCGCTCGTGTACTGGTCGAGGAACGCCTGATCGATCGCGGTGGGGTCGGTCGCCGAGGCCTCGAAGACCACCTTGGCCATGCCGCGGATGAGCGCGAGGTCGCCGCCGGGGCGCACTTGCAGGTTCATCGTGCTGGTCGGGGTGGAGTGGAAGGTCGCCATGTCGACGATCTCGTGCGGCACGATCGTGCGGGTGCCGGCGACCTCGCGCAGCGGGTTCACGTGCACGACCTGAGCGCCGCGGTCGATCGCCTCGGCGAGGCTGGTGAGCATGCGCGGGGCGTTCGAGGCCGCGTTGACGCCGAGGATGAACAGCGCGTCGGCGTTCTCCCAGTCCTCGAGGTCTGCGGTGCCCTTGCCCGTGGCGAGGGATGCCGTGAGCCCGCGGCCCGAGCCCTCGTGGCACATGTTCGAGCAGTCGGGGAGGTTGTTCGTCCCGAGCTCGCGCGCGAACAGCTGGTAGAGGAAGGAGGCCTCGTTGCTGAGGCGCCCCGACGTGTAGAAGGCGGCCTGATCGGGGGATTCCAGCGCGGTGAGGTGCTGCGCGATCATGCGGAACGCGTCGTTCCACGAGATCGGCACGTAGTGGTCGGTGTCGGCGTCGTAGACCATCGGACCGACGAGGCGACCGGCGTCTTCGAGCTCGAAGTCGCTCCACTGCGACAGCTCGCTCACGGAGTGCTCGGCGAAGAACTCTTTGCCGACCCGCTTGTGCGTCATCTCCCACGTGACGTGCTTGATGCCGTTCTCGCAGATGTCGAGGGTCACGCCCTTGTCGTCGGGCCAGGCGCACCCGGGGCAGTCGAAACCGCTCTTCGGGTGGTTCATCGTGAACATCGCCTTGGTGCCCGCGATCGGCTGGCGCTGTTCGTAGAGCACCTTACCGACGGTGAGGGCGGCGCCCCAGCCTGCGGCCGGGTGCTCGTAGGGACCGGTGCTCGACCAGTCGCCATCGACCTGCGGGCCGAGGCCCCCCTGGCGCGGCTCTTCGGTCATCAGTCCGAACGACTCACCCATTTCAGTCCCTCCGATGGTCGTGGCGCCGGGCCCATGGCATCCGGTCGTCGTCAGCGTACGCTCGCGAGGTCGGTCG
Organism: Microbacterium sp. che218; assembly: GCF_040436305.1. Classification (NCBI taxonomy): domain Bacteria; kingdom Bacillati; phylum Actinomycetota; class Actinomycetes; order Micrococcales; family Microbacteriaceae; genus Microbacterium; species Microbacterium sp. che218. The sequence continues at coordinate 2,115,078 of NZ_AP031501.1, read as the reverse complement.
TCGCGGGGGTTGTGGACGGCGCGATGATGCGATCCGTCCGCGTGTACAGATTCATGCTGTTGCCCCGCACGAAAGCGGCGAGGGTGAGACCCGCGCGCTCGGCGAGCTCGATCGCGAGCGACGACGGCGCCGAGACGGCGGAGAGCATCGGGATGCCGGCCATCACGGCCTTCTGCACGAGCTCGAAGCTCACGCGGCCCGACACCTGCAGCACGGTGCCGCGCAGCGGCAGACGATCGTTCAACAGCGCCCAGCCGACCACCTTGTCGACCGCGTTGTGGCGTCCCACGTCTTCGCGGGCGACGAGCAGCTCGCCGGTGGTGACGTCGAAGAGCGCCGCGCCGTGGAGTCCACCGGTCTTGTCGAAGGTCTTCTGCTGCTCGCGCAGGCGATCGGGGAAGGCGGCGACGTCGTGGGCCGAGACCCGGGTGCCGTCGGAGGCGACGTCGTAGCTCGACACCTTCTCGACGGCCTCGATCGACGCCGTGCCGCACACCCCGCACGAGCTCGTCGTGTAGAAGGAGCGCGCGATGTCGGGGGAGGGCAGCTCCACTCCCGCTGCGAGGGTCAGGTCGAGCACGTTGTAGGTGTTGCCGTCGGCGCCGCCGGTTCCGGGCCCCCCGCAGTGGATCGCGCGCGCGAACTGGTCGCCACGGCTGATGACGCCCTCCGAGACGAGGAACCCGGCGGCGAGTTCGACGTCGTGACCGGGCGTGCGCATGGTCACCGACAGGGGGGTGCCGGCGACGCGGATCTCGAGCGGTTCCTCCACCGCCACGGCATCCGGTCTCTGCCTGTTCACGCCGTCGAGGGTGAGACGCGTGACGCGACGGGAGGCGGTGAGACGGCCCATGTCAGGACCGGACCGCGAGCGAGATGGGGGGCATGGGTCGAGCGTACGCCCGCGTTCGGGCCCCACGGTCGGCGGAAAGGCCGTCGATTCCGCGCAATTCCGCGGCGCGGAGCAGCAGGCGGTGGGACCGCGCTCATCCTCGGAATCCTGCGGGATTCGGCCTTTCCCATTCTGCCGAATACAGATTCTTCGAGATATTTCAAGAGCGGCGTGACGATTCCCCCACCTACTACGTCTTAGTCATGTAGGCCGAAGCGCCACCCCGGAGCACCCGGGTCAAGACATCGAAAGGCACGGACATGGCTACCGACACCACCACCACCCCCGCTGCGCAGAACGTCCCCCAGGCGGCGTCGCGCGTGAACCGCCCCCTCGGCGGACGCGGCCCGGAGGCCCACACCGAAGGCAAGACCACGATCGCCGAAGGCGTCGTCGCCAAGGTCGCCGGCATCGCGGCCCGCGAGGTCACCGGCGTGTACGCCCTCGGTGGCGGCGGAGCCCGCGCCCTCGGCGCCATCCGCGACGCCATGAACGCCACCGACCTGACGCAGGGCGTCAAGGTCGAGGTGGGCGAGACCCAGGCCGCCGCCGACGTCACCATCGTCGTCGAGTACGGCGCCCCCATCCAGGAGGTCGCCGACCAGGTGCGCGCCCGCGTCGCCGGAGCGATCAACCGTCTCGTCGGCCTCGAGGTCGTCGAGGTCAACGTCGACGTGAACGACGTCCACATCCCGGGCGACGAGAACAACGACGCCGAGTCCGAGAAGCGCGTCCAGTGAGCGTCAGCACGAAGGGCGCCCTCGCCGGCCTGGTGCTGGCCCTCAGCGCCCTGATCTTCGGCTTCTGGGGATTCATCCTCGTCGCCCTGTTCATGGCGATCGGTGTGGTCGTCGCCCGCATGACCGCGGGTGAGATCGACGTCCGCAACGTCGTCAACGCTTTCAAGGGTCGGAGCACATCGTGACCACCGTCACCGCTTCCCCCGGGGTCGGCAACCGCACCACGGTTGCCGGCCCCGGCCTCCCCGCCGGTCGGGTGAACATCGCCGACCGCGTGCTGCAGAAGACGGCCGAGCGGGCCGCCGCCGACATCGTCGGTGTGGATGCCAAGAACGTCCACGTCGAGATCGTCTCGTCCCGCGACTCCGCCGTGGTGCGCGTGTCGACGGCCTTCCCCGTCCCACGCCTCGACGACACCGAGGCCGTCCGCGCCGCGACCCCCGTGCTCGACGCAGCACGCGCGGCTCAGGGCGAACTGCGAACGCGTCTGACCCGGCTGTTCGGCCGTGAGGTCTCGCGCGTCGACATGACGATCACGGGCGCCAGCGCCCCCCAGCGAAAGCGAGTGCTGTGATGAGCGATAGCGTGCTCCGCACCGTCGTGCGCCGCGAGACCCACTCCCCGCGCACCGCGGCCATGCTCATCGTGGTCGTGCTGCTGCTGCTCGCGTTGGCCTACGCCGCGGTCGAGATCATCCTCCACCTCGTGGGAGCCCAGCCGCTGCTGGTCGGTCCCGGCGAGGCCCTGAACGCCCTCGTGGCGGCCCCGACCGCGCTCATGCCGGTCGCCTTCATCGTCGCCGGCGTCGTGCTGGCCATCCTCGGTCTGATCGTGCTGATCCTCGCTCTGAAGCCCGGGCGCCTCTCGCGCCACGAGATGGAGTGGGGCGACCGTGCCGTCGTCGTCGACAACGGCGTTGTAGCATCCGCCGTCGCCCAGCACCTCAGCAACGAGTCGGGCATCGCCCGTGACGACATCGTCGTGGGCGTCGCCCACCGCTCGGTCGACGTGACGGTTCGTCCCCCGGTCGGCATCCCGGTCGATGAGGCGCAGCTGCGCCGCATCGTCGACGAGGAGGTCGCCGCCTACAAGCTCACCCCCGCCGTGCGCACGCATCTGCGCGTCGAGCGCCCCGACACCAAGGAGTCCCGATGAATGCCACGCGTCGCGGTCTGAACCGCTTCGTCCTCTTCGTGGTCGCCCTCGTGCTGCTGGCACTCGCGGCCCTGGCGCTGCTCGTCGGCCTCGCGCCCGGCGGCGCCGACACCTGGACCACCGTCATGGGCGGGTTCCAGGGTTGGCTCGAGTCGCTCGGACGCGAGTCTGCCGGCTGGGGCGCCGTCGCCGCCTTCGTGGTGATCGCGATCGTGCTCATCGCCTCGTCCGCCGTCCGCGGACGCCGCCAGGCGCCCCTGCAGTCCACCGGCAGCGCCGGCGCCGAGGGTCGCATCACCGTCACCGACGGGTTCGCGTCGGAGGCGCTGAAGAACGCGCTCGCCGAGCGCGACGAGATCCTGTCGTCGCGTGTCAGCGCCGGAGAGATCCAGCACGAGTCCGTGCTGCACGTCGCGGTCACCCCGCGACAGAACACCTCGCCGCGTCAGGTGGCCGAGCACGTCGACACGCTCGTGACGAACCTCGCCGCCCTCACCGGACAGAACCTGCGCGCCTACATCTCGATCCACTCGGGCCTGCGCGCCAAGCTCGCGCGCGACAACACCCGCGTGCACTGACACCCCACGAGGAGACGTCATGACCACTATCGATGCGACCATCGACCCGCCCGATCTCGAGGCGGCGGCAACGCTCGCGGCGACCGCCGCCGGTTCCGTTCCGGGCGTGCACGCGCTGGGCAGCCTGCTCGGACGCGCGTCCGACGCCGTCCGCGAGCGCGTCGGCCTCGCCCGCACCGCCCCGGGCGTGAAGATCGACACCGACCGCGCTGACGGCGTCACCGCGACCATCTCGCTGGTCGTCGACTACCCGCACAAGCTGCGCGAGGTGTCGGACGAGGTCCGCCGGGCCGTTCGCACCGCGCTCGAGCCGCTGGGCCGCGGTCGGGTCGACGTCGACGTCGTGGTGACGGGCGTCTTCGGACCGTTCGACCGCGATGTCGTGGCCGAGGCCGAAGAACGGGCGGATGCCGTCGCCGCCCGCGCCTCGGAAGTGGCCGATGACGCGAAGGCCAAGGCGAGGGACGTCGCGGATCGCGCGTCGGCCGTGGCCGATGACGCGAAGGCCAGGGCGTCGGAAGCGGCCGATGACGTGCGTGCACGGTCGAAGGACCTCGCGGCCAGCGCGTCGGAGACCATCGACACCGCCGTGTCGAAGACGAAGGACGTCGCGGCCGGAGCCGCCGCCGCCGTGAACGAGACGGTCCGCCAAGCGCGCGAGCGCGTGGCTGCGGCTGACGCGGAGTCGGACATCGCGGCCGCGGACCGCGTGACGGAGGGTCTCGAGCCCGAGCGCACCACGCCGGCGGCCGACGACCGCGGAGACGTGAGCGACGTCGTCGCGGAAGCCCTCGAGGACGCCGCGATCGACATCGCGATCGCCGCCGACGAGGTGCGCGCCGACGACAAGACCCCCGCGACCGACAGCGTGCAGTCAGTGGTCGAGGACGAGCGTCCGCGCCCCTGAGCCGCATCCGCTGGACCCCAAGGCCCCGCTTCGGCGGGGCCTTCGGTCTGTCCGCTGACCGCACCGCGTGCACAACTCCTGAATTCTGCGGGGACCAGGGGTGCGGGACGCCGGAATTCGGCGGGAGTGTGCGCGCGGGGCGGCCGTTCTTCCGGAGTTGTGCACGCGACGGGGCGGGCGCGGGGCTTCGCCCGCCCCGTGCGCGTCGCGCTACTTCGCCGTCGCGTTGTCGTACGCCCGCTGCGCGGCCTGTTGCGCGTCGGCCAGGGCCTGCTCGGTCGTCTTGTCGCCGAGGAGGACCGCGGTGATCGCGTTGTTGAGCTCGTTCTGGATGTCCTGCCCGGCGGGCGACGAACCGAAGGACTTCCCGCTCTCGACCACGTCGTAGTACGTCGAGATCACCTGATCGAAGCCGCTGTCGCCGGTCGGCACCACGAACTGATCGCGGATCTTCGCGTCGGCCTCGGGCGAACCGGTGAACAGGCCGGTGTTGAGCCCGCCCTTGCTCTCGATCGTCGCGGCGCGCGCGGCGCCGGCCGCCATCCAGGCGTCGGTCGAGGTGAGGTCGGTCATCCAGGCGCAGGCCGCCGCGGGGTTCTTCGCCCCCACGGGGATCGCGAACGCGGTGCCCGATGCGAGCGAGAACGGCTGCCCTTCTGCATCGCGGAACGGGACCGCCTGCAGCGAGACCTGGTCGCGGTAGGCGCCGAGCACGTTCGGGTACCACTGGTTGGCCACCTGCGCGCCGACCTGGTTCTTCACGAACTGGTTGGCGTCGCCGAACGTGTCGAAGGAGTCGGTGAAGCTCTTCACCGCCGCATAGCCGCCCTGGGCGTCGGTGATCTGCTTCAGCGCGTCGATACCCGCCGCGTTGGCGGGATCGTCGAGGGTCGGCTTGCCCTCGGCATCCGTCAGCTGTCCGCCCATGCCGAGAACCCAGAGTCCGCCCTGTCCCGTCGCGACGGGATCGAAGCCGAGACGCGACGGGGTGCCGCCGGAGGCTTGGTAGATCTTGCGGACAGCGGCGAGCAGTCCGTCCATCTTCGAGGTGTCGAACTCAGCGGGGGTGACCCCGGCCTCGTTCAGCACGTTCATGTTCAGCAGGATCGCGGGCGGCTGGTAGAACTGCGACACCGCGTAGACGCCGCCGTCGTAGGTCACGTCGTCGACGACGTTCTGGTACCAGCGCTCGTTCGGGGTGACGCCTTCGGCCTCGAAGCACGCGTCGAGGGGGATCAGCAAACCCTGCGCGGCGTAGGTGGTGACGTAGCGGCGGTCCATCTGCACCACGTCGGGGACGTCGCCGCTCGCGATGCGGGTCGTGAACTTCTGGGCGTCGAAGGCCGTGGCATCCAGGGTCACCTCGACGTCGGGGAGTTGGTCGGCGGCGTAGTCGAGGCGCGATTGCCCCACGTCATCCGCGTTCTCGAAGCCCCACGCGGCGAGAGCGCCCGTCGGTGCGGCGGAGAAGTCGACGTCGGCGGCGGGGTCGTCGGAGCCCGCGCTGCACGAGGTGAGGGCGATGGCGGATGCCGCGACGACCGCGGCGCCGGCGAGGGAGCGCTTTCGCATGATGTGTCCTTTCGAGAGGGGGGAGTGTCAGCCTTTGCGGCCCTGGGTCGCGACGCCCTCGATGAAGTAGCGCTGACCGAAGGCGAAGATGATCAGCATTGGGAGGGTCACCAGCAGCGAAGCGACCATCACGTACTGGTAGTCGCCCTGGCCGCCCGCGCTGGGGCTGTATTTCGTCATGGCGTAGGCGATGCCCAGCGGCGCGGTGAACTCCTCGACGCTGCCGGCGTTGAGGTAGATGAGCGCGGCCTGGAGGTTGTTCCAGCTCGCCTGGAACTCGAACAGGAACACGATGATGAACGACGGGATCGACAGCGGCATCGCGATGCGCCAGAACAGGCCCCAGGCGCTGGCACCGTCGAGCCGCGCCGCCTCGAACAACTCCCGGGGGACACCGAGGAAGAACTGCCTCTGCAGGAAGATGTAGAAGGCCGAGCCAAAGAGATTCATGCCCCACAGCGGCACCCAGGTGCCGAGCAGCCCGGTCTCCTTCCAGATCAGGTAGATCGGGATCATCGTGACCGCACCGGGCAGCATCATCGTCGCGAGCACGAGCCCGAACAGCAGCCCGCGGCCGGGAAAGCGGAAGTACGCGAAGCCGAAAGCGACGATCGAGCTCATCACCGCGACGGTCGTCGCCGCCAGCAGGGCGATCGCGACGCTGTTGAACATCCAGCTGAGCAGCGGGAGCTGGGTCCACACCTCGGCGTAGTTGCCCGGGGTGAAGGTCTTCGGGATCAGGGCGTTGTCGAACACCTCGCCGCGCGGCTTGAGGCTCGCCGCGAGCAGCCACGCGAAGGGGTAGAGGAACAGCAGCGCGAAGACGACCAGCACCGCCGCGAGGACCACGCGGCCCGCCAGGGTCTTGGGCTGCTTCAGCGCACGGCGCCATCGCGGCGTCCTCGTGACGGATGCCGCCAGCTCGGGCCGGGCCTGAGCGACGCCCGGGGTCTGCAGGGTGTCGGCCATCAGCGGTCCCCCTCGTAGTAGACGAAGCGGTTGCCGAGGCGCACCTGCACGATCGTGATGAGCAGGATGATCACGAACAGCAGCCACGCCATCGCCGCAGCGAAGCCGAAGTTGAACTGCCGGAACGCCTGCTGGAAGAGGTAGATCGCGTAGAAGAGCGATGCTTCGGGCGAGGCGTTGCTCTGGTCGCGCCAGAACAGCAGGTAGGCCTGGTCGAACACCTGGAAGGCCGCGATCGTCAGCACGATGACGTTGAAGAACATCGCGCCCGAAATCATCGGCAGAGTGATGGAGAAGAAGCGGCGGACGGGACCTGCGCCGTCGATCTGCGCGACCTCGTAGAGGTCGACGGGCACGTTCTTGATGGCCGCGAGGAAGATGACCATGGTGCCGCTGACGGTCCACAGTGCCATCAGGACGATGCTCGGCTTCACCCACGCCGGGTCGACGAGCCACTGCGGACCGGGGATGCCGACGGCTCGGAGCGCCTGATTGATCGCGCCGGAATTGCCGTTCAGCAGCAGGAAGAACACCGCGGCGGTGGCGACCGCCGGCGTCATCTTCGGCAGGTAGTAGAGCGTGCGGAAGATGCCGGCCCCGCGGCCGACCCGGCTCAGCAGCAACGCGAGGACCAGGGCGAAGGCGATCTCGAGCGGCACCGCCATGACGGCGTAGAACAGCGTGTTGCCGAGCGAGACGGCGACCCGCGGATCTTCGAACAGTTGAGAGTAGTTCGTGACGCCGACCGGTCGGGCGGCCCCCGTCGCGAGGTTGTAGCTCGAGAACGAGATGACGAGGCTGTAGATCATCGCCCCCGCCGTGAAGACGAGGAACCCGATGATCCAGGGCGAGATGAACAGGTAGCCGGCGATCGCCTCGCGGCGGTTGTACTTCACCTTCTGCCGCGGAGGGCGGCGTTTCGTGAGGGGAGTGCGAGGCCGGGCGGGGGAGACCGTCACCGGAAGGACCGGTCGGCGGCGGTGATCTCGATGCTCATGGGGTCTCCTCTCGCGCGCGCCCTCGTCGTCGAGAAGCGCTTCGCCAGGGTCGAGAAGCCGCGAGAAGAGGTCCAGGGCGTTGCCAAGGGCGGCCGAACGTGGGATAAAGGCCGGTTCAGCGCGCGTCGAGTGCGCGCAGGTAGCGCTCGGTCATCCACGCCTGCACGCGACGACCGAGGGGAGCACCGATGCGGGTGAACCAGCGGCCGGGCGCCGAGAAGGCGGCGATCTCGAACACCACCTCGTCGTCCGGCCGAAGCGTCAGCGTGAAGCGTTCCTCCCCGCGCTCCGGGTGACCCGGCAGCGTTCCATAGGCGAAACCCGCGACCGTGGCCGAGCGCTCGGCCCACACGACCAGGCAGGGGATCCGGAAGCTCAGGATGCCGAGACCCAGGCGCATCGTGACGCGTGTGCCCACGCGCATCGGCGTCTCCGACAGCGCCACCCGCGCCCCCGCGCGTCGCTGCGCCTCACCCGCCAACAGCAGGTCGGCCGCGCGCTCGAAGTCCGCGCGACCGCGGCCGATCACGCGCCGCGCGCGCACGTGGTGGTAGCCCGCGGGCATCGTGCCGCCCGTCGCGCCGACCTCGGCGTACGTCAGGCCGTCCATGCGATCACGGTAGGGCAGCGGCATCCGGATGCCGTCGGGCTTGCGCGTCGGTCGGAGCGCCGTCGCGGTCGGGTGAGGGGCGCATGGCACGCCGACATGCGCATCAGAAGCAGTGCAAGGATGACCGCATGATCGAGTTCCGCGACGCGCGCCCCGAAGATCTCGACGACATGGTCGAGGTGCAGAACGCCATCCACCGGGCGGGGCTGCGTGCGTGGGCGGTCGACGCCGACTTCGTGCGCGAGCGCTATCTCGACGACGCCGAGCACACGATCGTCCTCACGGTGGCGGTGCGCGACGGGGTGGTGATCGGCTTCCAGTCGCTCAAGCGCGCGTGGGCGGGAAACCCGTACGGCGTGGAGGAGGGCTGGGGCATCATCGGCACCCACATCCACCCCGACATGGGGCGCAGCGGCATCGGCCGGAGTCTGTTCGCGCGGTCGGTCGCCGCGGCGCAGGACGCCGGACTCCGTCACATCGACGCCACGATCGGCGCCGACAATGCCCCCGGTCTCGCCTATTACGTCGCGATGGGCTTCGTGCCGTATCGCGAGGGCGACGGCGACAGCGGCATTCCGCACCGGTTCGACCTCTGACGCGTGGGCGGTGTCGGCGGCCGCGCCTACGCTGAAGGCATGGTCTCGACAGTCCCCGCTCCGTTCGCGTGATCGACGTCGCCGAGCACCTCGCCGCGATCCTCGAGGCGGTCGTGCCGCTGGAATCCGAGCCGCGTGACGTCGCGGCCGCACGAGGCCGCGTGCTGCGGGCCGGGGTGCACGCCGCGGTCGATGTGCCGGGGTTCGACTGCTCCGCGATGGACGGCTTCGCCGTGCGGGCCGACGACATCACCCGGGTGCCGACGACTCTGCGGGTGGTCGCCGACCTGCCGGCCGGCGTCGACCTCGACCCGCCGATCGGGCCTGGGGACGCGGTGCGCATCATGACCGGAGCCCCCGTGCCCACCGACGCGACCGCCGTGGTGCCGTTCGAAGAGACCGCCGAGGGGCTCGAGGGCGGGCTCGGCCCGGTGACGGTGCTCACGGCCCCCCGCGGGCCCGGCGCGCACATCCGTCGACGCGGCTCCGACGTGCGGGCCGGATCACTCGTCGCCGCCGCCGGGGTGCGACTGACCGCGGGACGGGTCGGTGCGATCGCGGCATCCGGAGTCGGGACCGTCTCGGTCGCGCGCGCCGCGCGGGTGGCGATCGTTTCGACGGGATCCGAGCTGCGACCGGCGGGGACACCGCTGCGGCGCGGGCAGATCCCCGAGTCGAACAGCGTGCTCCTCGCGGGCCTCGCCGAAGAGGCGGGGGCCGAGGTGGTGCTGCGCACGAGCGTCGACGACAGCGGCGACGGGCCACGCCGCGCGATCGCCGCCGCCGAGGCCGCGGGGGCCGATGTCGTCGTGTTCTCGGGCGGGGTGAGCGCGGGGGCCTACGAGGTCGTGAAGAACACCCTCGGCGATCTCATGCGATTCGAGCCCGTGCGCATGCAGCCCGGAAAGCCGCAGGGCTTCGGTCGCTCGGCGGCGGGGACGCTGCTGTTCGGCCTGCCGGGCAACCCGGTCAGCGCGGCGGTGTCGTTCGAGCTCTTCGTGCGTCCCGCCCTTCGGGCGCTCGAGGGCGACAGTGAGCTCGGCCGTTCCCGTGCCGTGGTGCCGTTCGCCGTCGACTGGCGCGCACGGCCTGAGCGGGCGCAGTACGTTCCCGTGCGGATCGACCGGTCAGACCCCGCGCATCCGGTGGCAGAGCCCGTCGAGCGCGGCACGCGCGGCTTCGGTGACGCGAACGGCCTCGCCGTGATCCCCCCGAGCACGCGGGGGATCGCCGCGGCCGATCCGGTCGAGGTGCTGCTGTGGTGAGTGTCGATGCGATCCTGCTCGCCGGCGGACGCGCCTCACGGGTCGACGGGGCGACGAAGCCGCTGTTCGAGGTGAACGGCACGACCCTGCTGCACGCGGCGATCGCGGCCGTGCGGTCCCACGGTGCACAGCGGATCGTCGTGGCAGCACCGGTGCTCGCTGACGACCTCGACGTCGAGTGGGTGCGCGAAGACCCTCCCTTCGGCGGACCGGTCGCGGGCATCGTCGCCGCCCTCGCCCGCGTGCGCGCCGACGAGGTCTACGTGCTCGCGTGCGATCTGCCGACCGCTCGCGCCGCCGTCGATCTGCTGCCCGACGAGGTGACTCCGGATGCCGACGGCGCCTGCCTCGACGACGGGCGTCGGCAGTGGCTGATCGGTCGATACCGCACCGGGGCGCTGCGAGAGGCGGCATTCGCCCTGCCCGATGACGGGCGCGACGCCTCGATGCGCGCGCTGCTGGGCGGGCTGCTCGTCACCGCGATCACCGCGGACGAGTCCCTGACGCGCGACGTCGACACGTGGGACGATCTGACGCAGGCGCGGTCGTCGACCCGCCCGACGGCCCGAGGAGGAGTCATGACCGAATCTCGCACGCTGCCGCCCGAGGCGCTGAACGACTGGAGCGCCGCCCTGGCGGAGCGTTTCGATCTGGCCGAGGGTGACATCCCGATCTCGTTGATCCTCGATCTCGCGCGCGACGTCGCGAACGGGGTGGCCCGCCCGGCGGCACCGCTCAGCGCGTTCGTCGCGGGTCTGGTCGCCGGTCGAGCCGGCGGCTCACCCGCCGACACCGACGCCGCGGTCGCCGCGGTGGTGGAGATGGCCCGCGGGTGGGAGAACCGCTGAGCCGCGCGGCCTGAGGGGCTGGTCGTCGCGTGGTCGCGGGCCGAGAGGCCCTGGCTCGCCGGGGCTGCGGAGAGTCTGTTGGCGCTGGTCGGCGCCTCTCGACGAGGGTCAGGCGGCCCTCAGCACGTCGACCGCGAACCCCGGCGCGATCGCGGCCAGACGCGAGTCGTTCGTCCACAGCAGCGAGCACCCCTCCTCTTGCGCGACGGCGAGGTGCAGCGCATCTGCCGTTTGCAGGCCGGGATTGCGAGCTCTCAGACGTGCAGCGCGGACATAGGCGTCGGGCTCGATCGGCAACATCTCGAAACGATCGAAGACGCTCCACATGTGAAGCTGCGACTCGGCGCCTCGCTCGCGCATGGGTCCGACCATCGCTTCGAGCATCACGAGCGGGCTCGCCGCCAACGGGGCGTGAGCTGCAGCGAGAGCCTTGCGCGCGCGGTCGCCGACACTGTCGTCGCGCTCGGCCGCATAGATGACCAGGCAGCTGTCGACGTAAATCACGCCCCTGCCGCGCGATTCTCAGCAATGATCGCCTCGATCTCTTCGACCGGTCGCGCGAGCTCGGGCGTCAGGGGGTTCTCCTCCAACCACTTCGCGAAGGCGTTGCGCGGCCGCGGAGGCTGAGCGTCGATCGGAACGATCCGCGCGACCGGAACCCCGCGCCGCGCGATCGTGACCTCGACGCCGGACTCGGCCTCGGCGATCAGCTTCGAGAGGTTGTTGCGCGCCTCGAGCACGTTGTACATCATGGCGCCAGGCTAGCCAGGTTCCTGGCTAGGACGGAGAAAATTCACCCGTGGTCGTCCCGTCATGTCGTCGCCCGGGCCCTTCGACAGGCTCAGGGACCTCCCATCGGGGTGGCTGAACGTGTCGAAGCCGCGCCTCACGGCCCCACGTACTGCCCGTGGGGGCGCAGTCGCATCGCCGGCTCGGCGTACTCGGCGGTGATGTGCGCGGTCCACCCCGCGATGCGACCGAGCACGAAGATCGTGCTGGCGGCGTCGTCGGGCAGGCGCGCGGCCGACACCAGGGCCGCCAGAGCGAGGTCGACGTTGGGCCGGAGCCCCGTGCGGTCGATGACGACGGCCGAGAGGCGCTCCACGGCATCCATCGCCGAGGCCCCGTCGGGAAGCGCGGCGATCAGCGGGAACAGCGCGTCGGCGCGATCGTCGCCCTCGCGGTAGAGGGGATGACCGAAGCCCGGGATGCCGCTGCCCTCGCGCAGCGTCTCCGCGAGGGCGCGCTCGGGTTCCTGTCCGCGCCGCACGCGGGTGAGCAGGCGCGCGGTGCGCGTCGCCGCCGAGATGTGCAGCGGAGAGTCGGCCGCGCCGAGGGCCGCGCTGATCGCGGCGTACCCGTCCGCGCGCGCCGAGGCCGCGACTCGCGCGGCGAACGTCGACACGGCCAGGTCGTGGTCCATGAGCAGCACGAGCGCGGCGTCGACAGCGCTCAGGGTCGCGGCATCCGCCGATCCCCTCCAGCCGCTCACGAGCGAGCGCGCGAGGTCGACGTCGGGGGTCCCTCCCAGGGCGACCGGGAGACCGGTGATCAGCGTCCAGCCGATGCGGTGGGCGGTCGCGGCCGACGCGTCGTAGCGCAGCGGGTCGTCGGCCGCGAAGCCCGTCACCGCCGCGCGGAGGCGGTCCATCGCTCCGGCATGCAGGGGGAGAGCCTCGACCATGGCGCGGGCGCTGCCGATCGCCGGGTCGGGGGCATCGACCCGCTCCACGCCCCACAACCATGCGACGGCCTCGGCGAACGGGGTGCCGATCAGGTCGCGGGCACGGCGACCGCGGTACAGCAGCTCGCCGTCTTCGATGTCGGCGATCTGCGTCTGCACCACCCCCAGCGGCATGCCGGTCGTCGGGTGCGTCGGCGTCCGAGCGGGCGTGCGCAGACGCGCCGCGGCGAAGGCCTCGACCTCGAGCGCGTCGAAGCTCGAGCCGTGCGCGTCGCGCTCGCGGGTCAGCAGTCCGCGCGAGACGTAGGCGTAGACGGTCTCGGCTTTCACGCCGAGGCGGGCGGCGACCTGCGCGGCGGTCAGGCGGGGGAGGGTCATATTGATCCGATCAACGTTGACGCTGTGACCGTCAGGTTCGCACACTGAGCCCATGAGCGACCTGATCGATGTGCCCCGCGGCCTCAACGGCGTCGTCGCGGCCGAAACGACCATCAGCGACGTCAACGGCGAGGAGGGCTGGTACCACTACCGCGGTCACGCGGCCGTCGACCTCGCTCGGTCGCACTCGTTCGAAGACGTCTGGCATCTGCTGGTGGTCGGAGAGCTTCCGGATGCCACGGCCCGAGCCTCCTTCGCCGCTCGCGTGACCGCGGCGCAGGGCCATCCCCGACTCCCCGAGCTGATCTCCGCCGTCGCTGCGCGCACCGACCAGCCGCTCGCGGCGCTGCGCGCGGTGTGGACGCTCGCGGCATCCGCCCGCTCGTCGAAACCGCTGTACGACCTCGACCCCGCCGACCGGCTCGACGAGGCGATCGCGTTCGCGGCCATGGCGTCGCTCGCCCTCGCCCCGGGCGACGCATCGACCGGGCGGGGGATCGTGGCGGACTACCTCGCGCGGGTCACCGGGCACGACCCCGACGAGCGGCACGTGCGCGCCCTGTCGGCCTACCTGATCGCGGCGATGGACCACGGCTTCAACGCCTCGACCTTCACGGCCCGGGTCATCGCGTCGACCGGGGCCGACATGGCGTCGTGCCTCACCGGCGCCCTCGGCGCCCTGTCGGGACCGCTGCACGGGGGAGCCCCGGCCCGCGCGCTCGACGGCCTCGACCGTGCCGGCGATGACCCGGCGGCATGGATCGCGGGGGAGCTGCAGGCAGGGCGGCGCCTCATGGGCTTCGGTCACGCGGTGTACCGCACGAGCGACCCGCGGTCCGAGCTGCTGCGCGGTGTCGCCGAGCAGTTCGGCGGCCCGCGCGTGGCCCAGGCTCTCGCGTTCCAGGTCGAGGCCGAGCGGCAGCTCGCGGCGCGGCATCCGGAACGCCCTCTGCACGCCAACGTCGAGTTCTATGCGGCGGTGGTCATGGAGGACTGCGGCATTCCGCGCGAGATGTTCACGCCGACCTTCGCCCTGGCCCGCACGATCGGCTGGAGCGCGCACGTGCTCGAGCAGGCGGCCGACCCGAAGATCATCCGCCCCGCCGCGCGGTACGTGGGGCGGCCGTTCGCGGGGTGATCCGGGGTCGTCGGCCCGGGCCGGGTGCCGTCGTGCGGATGCCGCGGGCGACGCGCCGCGAGAACGGGCGGGCGGGGCGGCGTGTCGAGGTCGGGGTCCGCAGGACGGCGGCGGACCGCCGGCCCGGACGATCGGTCGGATGCCGCGGACGAACGGTCGGGCGCCCCCTCCCGCGCCGGACGAGCATCGGAGCATGACCACCACCGCTCCCGTTCCCACCCCCGTCGCGGGGGTCCCCGTGATGCGTTACGGCGGACTCGTCGTCGTGATGCTGCTGAGCTTCCTGCTCGTCACGGCCGAGTTCCTCCCCAACGGCGTGCTCACCGAGATGGCCGCCGCCCTCGGCGTGACGCCCGGGCAGGCGGGCCAGACCGTCACCGTCACCGCTCTCGCCGGCCTCCTGTTCGCCCCGACCGTGGGGCTGTTGCTGCCGCGGCTCGATCGCCGCTCGCTCCTGGTCGCCGCGGCGGCGTCGGCCGCGATCTCGAGCCTCGTGGTCGCGATCGCCCCGAGTCTTCCCGCGATCCTGATCGCGCGCTTCTTGCTGGGCGCCGCCATCAGCGCGTTCTGGTCCATGTCGATCACCGTGGCCGCGCGCCTGTCGAGCCCCGACCGCATCGGACGGGCGATGATGTTCGGCTCGGCGGGCCTGTCGCTGGCCACGGTGGCGGGCGTGCCGATCGGAGTCGCCCTCAGCGAGGCCCTCGACTGGAGACTGGCCTTCCTGCTGATCGCCGTCGCCACGGCCCTCGTCGGCATGGCCGTGCGGGTCGTGCTGCCGCCCGTGCCGCCGGCGGCGGCGTCGAGCCTGCGCATCCTGGGCGACACCCTGCGCCGGTCCGGCGTCTTGGGCGGCATGGCGGGTCACGTGCTCGTCGTGCTCGGCCACTTCCTCGCCTACACGTACGTGCGGCTCTCGCTCGAGCGCATCCCCGACGTCACCGCCGGCACGATCGTGCTGCTGCTCGCCCTCTTCGGCGTCGGCGGGTTCGTCGGCAACATCGCCGTGGGCATGATCGTCGACCGGGCGTTCGCCCGCCTCGCGGTCATCGGGCCTCTCGCCATCGCGCTGGCGATCGCGGCGGTCGCCCTTCTGCCCGGAGCCTTCGCCGCGGTGGCCGCGGCGGTGCTGGTGTGGGGCTTCTTCTTCTCGTCGTGGCTGATCATCGTGAACACCTGGGTGGGGCACTTCATGCCCGACCGTCTCGAGGCGGGCGGTAGCCTCGTCGTCACCGGTTTTCAGCTGGCGATCACCATCGCGGCGGGCGCCGGCGGCATCCTCGTCGATGCCGCAGGGGTGTTCGCGGCGGATGCCATCGGCATCGCGCTCCTGATCATCGGGGCCGTGCTGTTCGGGCTCTCCCTGCGCTCACGCCGACCCGCCCGCGTCTGAACAGAGGCGAGCGGCTCAGCGCACCTCCCCGCGGAGGTCATCGATGGGCCGCTCGCCCGTTCGACGAGGGGGTCGTCGGCTGCGACCGATGGTCCGGGGTCAGACGGTCAGCGGTCGCCGGGCGGTGCGCCAGGCCGAGGGGGCGACACCGGTGTGGCGGCGGAACGCGCGCCGGAAGCCTTCATCCGAGCCGTAGCCGAGCGATCGCGACGTCTCCGACACCGAGGTGCCGGCGTCGAGGAGCTCCTTCGCCCGGCGCATGCGCACCTCGGTCACGTACGAGGCGGGCGAGGTGCCGAACACCTCGCGGAAGCGCGCGGCGAACACCGACCGCGACATCGCACCGAGCGCTGCGAGCTGGTCGAGGGTCCACTCGTGCCCGGGATCGTCGGCGACGGCCGCGACCACACGGGTGAGGAAGGGGTCGTCGGTGAGCGGCGGCCACGACGCCTCGCGCTGGGTCGAGGCCCACGTGCGCAGAGCAGACAGCAGCACCGTCGTGACCATGAGTCGGCAGATCGTCTCATCGCCCTGGCGACCGGTGCCCGGCTTCGGCAGACCCAGATGAGCGGCGAGTCCGGCGGCGGCCGGCTCGGCGCCGGCGAAACCGCTGACGAAGATCAGGGGCGGAAGAGCGCGCGTGTCGAAGGTGGGGACGACCTCGAGCGGCACCACCGTCACCTCGGCGCCCGACTGCGACGACACGGCGACGGCGTGGCAGCCGAGCGAGATCAGCGCGTCACCGGCGAGAAGGGTGCGGCCCCCGTCGAGAGTGGCCGCCTCGCCGGAGGCGGCATCGACCGTGCAGGCCGCACGCGCGCCGGTGCGTCCGGTGATCTCGCCTTCGCGCAGGTAGACGATCGCCGCCTCGCCGCGTTTCAGCGACAGGGTGCCGCCCGCGGCGAGCGTCTGCCGCCACGCGTGACCCGGCCGCACGTCGATGCTCGACAGGGCGCGTTCCAGAGCGGCATCCGGCGTCATGAGAGCGAGAACCGCTGCGCGGCAGGCGGTATTCCGCTCAGCTCAGCAGTTCGAGTCCGCTGAAGAACCCGATCGAGATCGACAGCAGCCCCGCGGCGACCCCCGCGATGAAGCCCGCCGCGGCGAGTTCACGGGCCATGCGGGCATTCAGGCTCAGGATGCCGCAGACGAACGACACCAGCGCGAGCACCCACATGCCGATCTGGATCCACGCCAGGTTCTCGAGGTGGGCGATCGCGCTCGCCGTCACGAGGAACAGGTACCAGGCGATCACGATCACGCCGGTGACGAGGGCGATGATCGACACCACCCGCAGGTCGCCCTTGGGCGTCGGCGGAGCGGGGGGCTCGTCGCGCGGCGGAACGTGGATCGCCGGTTCGAGCGAATCGGGGAGGTCCTCGTCTGCCATGTGCTGATCCTCCCAGGTCGCGGGCCGATTCAGCGTCGTCTTGACGGGCCGCCCCCGTCGGGCCCGGCCTAGGCTCGATGCGATGAGAACCGTCGGAGTGGACCTCGCCGCGGCCGCGCCCGGAACCGCGCTCGCCGAGATCGCCTGGACGGGCGGCGCGGCCCGGCTCGAGCGCCTCGAGATCGGCATGACGGATGCCGACATCGTGGCATCCGTCGCCTCGGGCGAGGTGTGGCTCGGGGTCGACTGCCCGCTGGGCTGGCCCGACGCCTTCGTCGACTTCGTCGGGGCCCACCACGCCGACGCGGAGCCGGAGCTCGGCCCCGTCGAGGGCGGCGCGGACTGGCGCCGGAAGCTCGTCTACCGCCACACGGACCACGTCGTGCGCGAGCGCATCGGCCGCTGGCCGCTGAGCGTCTCGACCGACCGGCTGGGCGTGACGGCGCTGCGCGGCGCGGGGCTGCTGCGGCGCCTCGCGGCGGTCGGCTTCCCGGTCGACCGGGCGGGGGAGGGGCGCCTGTTCGAGGTGTACCCCGGCGGATCGCTGCGCCGGTGGGGCTTCGACACCTCCGGTTACCGGGTGGATGCCGCGCGGCGCGCGATCCTCCTCGACACGCTGCGCGAACGCGCGCCCTGGCTCGACATCCGTGGGTTCGCCCCGCTCGCGATCGCGAAAGCCGATGCTTTCGACGCGCTCATCGCCGCTCTCGCCACCCGCGCGGGAGCGCTCGGGTCGTTCGAGAAGCCGGCATCCGACATGCTTTCCGTCGCGCGCCGCGAGGGCTGGGTCGTACTGCCGGACGGGCCTCTCGAGGCGCTGCCCGAGTCGTAGGCTGACCAGGTGTTCGGGGACCGCGGGGCCAAGGGAGCCGAGAAGCGCGTGCAGCGCTTTCTCACTGATTACGACACGCAGTGGCGCGCGGCGGCGCCGGCGTTCGACGATCGGGCGACGCGCCGTGACGCGTTCGGCGTGTGGCGCGAGCTGGTGGCTCCGCTGCAGCGCGATCACCTCACGGGCGAACGCGTCGCGCTCGACTCGTCGTTCGGGACACCGCCCGGATACGGCGTGGCCGTCGAGAAGATCGTGCGCTCCGAGGTCGAGGGGGAGCGCGCGTACGTGCTGACCGAGATGATCGAGTCGCAGACCCGCGAGAAGCACGAGTACGTGCTCGAACGCGTCGGGCGGGAGTGGCGGATCAGCGCGATCGAGCAGCACTTCGACGACCCGCGTCTGCCGTTCGTCGACGCCGAGCAGGTGCTCTCGATCGCGGCCCAGGCGTCGCCCGATGCGCCCCTGGGCGTGGCACCCGACGAACAGCGGACCCTCGACGAGGTGCGCAACTTCACCGAGCGGACGGTCGTGCACAAGCGATCCGGCGAGAGCTCCGAGGTGCGCGTCTCACCCGCGGGAATCCTCGTCACCACCTCCGGCGTCCTCGCCGTGTGCGACCTCGGCTACGACAACGACGACGCGCGTCCGCTCGCGCGCAGCGTGCCGCCGGGCACCTATCCCGTCGAGAGGGTGACGGGCTTCGGTCGCAACGCCGCCCTGCGCGTGCTCTTCAGCGAGCGGATGCCGACGACCTGGCATCCGGCGGCCCTCGTCTCCGGCCCGGGACACGTCATCGGCGTCGACGCGGGCTCGGCGTGCATCGTCGACTACGTCGCGTACGCGCAGATGACCCGGCGGGCGAAGGCCGAGGCGTTCAGCGCCTTCATGTACGCCCCCTCGCCGAGCGTGCAGCAGGTAGCGCTCGGAGGGTCCGACGAGGGGATCGTCGCGGAGTCGGGCTACGGCGACGGCAGCTACCCGGTGTACTGGGGGCTCGATGAGACGGGCGCTGTCGCGCAGCTCGTCGTCGACTTCATGGTGCTGGTGACCGAAGACGACGAGGGCAATCTGCGGCACCTGTGACGGGCACCTCTTGCGCGCCCCGCCACGCCGCGCTAACGTGCAACCAAATGGTTGAACAACAGAGCGACGCCGACATCGACCGGGTGTTCCACGCCCTCGCCGATGCCACGCGGCGCGACATCGTGCGGCGCACGCTCGTCTCCGAGCAATCGGTGACGCAGCTCGCGGCGGCCTACGCGATGTCGTTCGCCGCGGTGTCGAAGCACATCGCCGTGCTCGCCGAGGCGCGGCTGATCACCAAACGTGCGGAGGGGAGGGTGCGACTCGTGCGTGCCGATCCCGCCGCCCTTGCCCGGGCGCAAGAACTGCTGCGCTCGTACGAAGACCTGTGGCGCGGTCGCATCGATCGGCTCGACGCCCTGCTGAGCGAACCCGAACTCACCCCGAACGAGAGTTAGACGAAGGAGTCCGCCATGCCCGTCACATCCGTCGACAGCGACGCCGAAGCGCTGACCATGACCCTGGTCGCCGACTTCGCGGCCGGTCCCGAGCGCCTCTGGCAGGTGTTCACCGACCCACGTCAGCTCGAGCGCTTCTGGGGTCCTCCCGGCTGGCCGGCCACCTTCTCCACCTTCGACTTCGAGCGTGGAGGCCGGGCGCGGTACGCGATGGCTAGCCCGACCGGAGAGATCGCGCGGGGCAGCTGGGAGTTCATCGACATCGACGAGCCCCGCGGCTTCGAGGTGGTCGATTCGTTCGTCGACGAGAACGGCGACGCGATCCCCGGCATGCCGGCCATGCGCATGACCTTCGCCTTCGATCAGACCGATGCCGGCTCGCGCCTGACGAACGTGACGTACTTCGACTCGCTCGAGGGCCTCGAGCAGGTGCTCGCCATGGGCGCGGTCGAAGGATCCACCCTCGCCATCAACCAGCTCGATGCCGTGCTGCAAGGGCTCCGGGAGTTCGCGCAGGGCACGGGGACGCAGCTCGAGATCCTCGATGACCAGCACGTGCGCATCACGCGGCTCATCGAGGGTCCGCGCGAGCTCGTCTGGCGCGCGCACGTCGACCCCGACCTCATGCGGCAGTGGATGCTCGGCCCCGACGGCTGGCGCATGAGCGTCGCCGAAGTCGACGTGTCGGTCGGCGGCGACTACCGCATCGCGTGGGAGCCCGAACCGGGCACCGAGGGAGAGGGCTTCGGCTTCGACGGCACGACACTGCTGATCGACGAGCCCCGGCGCATCGTGCAGACCGAGCACATGACCGGCACCGACTTCCCCTCGACCACGAACGACCTGTCGTTCTACGAAGAGGACGGCGCCACGCTCGTCACCCTGCTGATCGAGTATCCCGACGCCGCCACCCGCGACACCGTGCTCGCCACCGGCATGGTCGACGGCATGGAGCAGAGCTTCGAGCGGATGGAGCGCGTCGTCTTGGCGTGAAGCGCGACGGATGCCGTGGCCCGGGGTCGCGGCATCCGCTCGGGGTGACTGAGGCGTCCGGCGCAGCCGGGCTCAGGCCGCGGGAGCCGCGCGGCGCACGGCTTCGCGGATGCGCTTCTCGACCTCGGCCGTCACCTCGGCGATCGCGAACGACACCGGCCACATCGGTCCGTCGTCGAGCTGCGCGGTGTCGTCGAAGCTGACGGTGCCGTACCGCGTCTTGAACTTCGACGCCGGCTGGTAGAACACGACGACCTTGCCGTCTTTCGCGTAGGCGGGGAAGCCGTAGTACGTCTTGGGCGTGAGGTGCGCGGCCTCTTCGAGCACGATCACGTGCAGGCGTTCGGCCATCGCGCGGTCCACGCCCTCGAGCTTGTCGATCGCCTCGAGGCAGGCTTCGTTCTCCTTTTCGAGCTTCGCCGCGCCCTTCAGGCCCTTCGTGGCCGTGAGCTCTTCGGCGCGCTGCTTCATCGCCGCGCGTTCTTCGTCGCTGAATCCTGCTCCACCGGTGGCCATCGCATCCGCCCTCTCGTGCTCTGACGGAAGGCTAGCGCGCCTCGGGCCGCGCGTATCCTCCGCGATCCGCGCATTCTCAGCCCGGATCGGCGGATGCCGACGGCGCTTGTGCGTGTCGCTGAGGTTGTGCCGCGGGCACCGGCGACCTCAGGCCTGCCGCAGTCCCTCTTCGAGCGCGACCCACGCGAGCATCGCGCACTTCACGCGGGCCGTGTACTTCGACACCCCCGACAGGGCGGCGGCGTCGGCGAAGGTCTCCTCGTCGAGGGGGATCTTGCCGCGCGAGCGCAGCGCTTCGCGGAACTGCGCGATCAGCGCCTCGACGTCGGTCTTCGTCATGCCCTCGTCGCCGCCGTCTTCCTGCAGCAGGGCGACCAGCATCGACGCGGACGACTGCGAGATCGAGCAGCCCGCGCCTTCCCAGGTGACGGATGCCACGCGGTCGCCCTCGACGTCGACGCGCAGGGTGATCTCGTCGCCGCAGATCGGGTTGCGCTGGTGCACGGTCGCGCTGTGCGCCCCGGGTTCGGCCAGGCCGAAACCCCGACGGTTCTTCGCGTGGTCGAGGATGAGCTCCTGATAGAGCGACTCGAGCCCGCTCATGCCGCGGCCCCCACGCCGAAGAAGCCGCGCACGCCCGAGACGGCATCGAGCAAGGTGTCGATCTCGTCCTCCGTGGTGTGGATCGCGGCGCTCGCGCGCACCGACGCCGTCATGCCGAATCGGCGGTGCAGCGGCTGCGCGCAATGGTGGCCGACGCGCACGGCCACGCCGCGCGCGTCGAGGAACTGACCCACATCGTGCGCGTGCACGCCCTGCACCTCGAAGGCCTGCAGGGCGACGCGCTCGGCGGCATCCGTGTCTCCGAGAAGGCGGATGCCGTCGATCGAGCGGAGCCCCTCGCGCAGGCGCTTCTCGAGCGCGGCCTCGTGCGCGTGCGCGGCGTCGAGGTCGTGCTCGCCGAGCCAGCGCACGGCGGCGGCGAGGCCGACGGCCTGCGACACTGGCTGCGTGCCGGGTTCGAAGCGCTGCGGCGGGGGCAGGTACTCGGCCCGGTCGAGGGTGACGGTGGTGATCATCGACCCGCCGGTGGTGAACGGCGGCAGTGCCTCGAGCACCTCGTCGCGGCCCCAGAGCGCCCCGATGCCGTAGGGCCCGTAGACCTTGTGGCCCGAGAAGACGGCGAGGTCGACTCCGGATGCCGGCAGGTCGAGGCGCAGATGAGGTGCCGACTGGCACGCGTCGAGCACGGTCAGCGCGCCGACGCCGCGAGCGAGGGTGACGAGCTTCGCGACGGGGTTCACGATGCCGAGCACGTTCGACACGTGCGGGAAGGCGACGACCTTGGTGCGCTCGCCGATGAGCTCGGCCGCAGCGTGCAGGTCGAGCATGCCGTCTTCGCGCACGGGGATATGGCGCAGGCGCGCACCGGTGCGGGCGGCGAGCTCCTGCCAGGGGATGAGGTTGGCGTGGTGCTCGGCCTCGGTCACGACGATCTCGTCGCCCTCGCGGATCTGCAGGTCGCCGCGGTAGCCGAGAGACCCGGCGACGAGGTTGAGCCCGGCCGTCGCGCCGCTCGTCCACACGAGCTGCTCGGCCTCGGCGCCGACGAACTCGGCGACGGTGACGCGTGCGTCTTCGAAGAGTTCGGTGGCCTCGGCCGCGAGGGTGTGGGCGCCGCGGTGCACGGCGGAGTTCGCCTGCTCGAGGAACTCGCGTTCGGCCTCGAGCACCACGCGCGGCTTCTGGCTGGTGGCGCCCGAGTCGAGGTAAACGAGGGGCCGACCGTCGATCTCGGTCTCGAGGATCGGGAAGTCGGCGCGCACGGCGGCGACGTCGAAGGGGAGGCTCACCCCTCCAGGCTACGTCGCGCCGAGTGGGTGGGTGCCGTGCGGTCTCAGGGGCGAGCGGGTCGGGTCGATCGAGGCGACCCCCATAATCGACAGATGACCGCCACGCTCCCCTCCCTCGACGGCCGCAGATTCCGCATGGTCTCGTCGACCACCTCCGCCGTCGATCCCGAGGCCCCCAGCATCTTCGAGTACTTCGAGCGCGACGGGGCGATCTGGGGAGGGTACGAGGGAGACACCGTGACCTTCGGCAAGTTCGTGGGCACGCGCACCGCCGACAAGATCTGGGTGTCGTTCGTGCACGTGCTGGTCGCCGACGGCACCGTGGTCGCGGGAGACGGCGAGAGCGACCTCGAGCTGACCGAGGCCGGCGGCATCCGCCTCGTCGAGCACTACGAGATGCACGGTGCGCCGCAGCTGAGCGTGTGCGAGGAGATCTCCGCCTGACTCAGCGGGGCGGCAGGGTGTCGCGGCCAGGGGTCGCGGGCGTCCACCTCGTCATGCCCAGCAAGGTGTTCGTGGCCGTCCGGTCGGGCAGATCGGCGGGCAGCAGGTAGGGGCGGCGGATGACCTCGTCGAGCACGACCACGCTGACCACCGTCCGCACCTCGGGCAGCTGCGCGATGACGCCCGTCGAGAACTCGTGCACGCCGCTGACGTCGACGGCGCGGATCAGCAGCATCGCGTCGTGCTCGCCCGTGGTGATCGCGCACCACTCCACGTCGGGCATCTCGACGACCCGGTCGCGGAACGAGGCCCAGGCCTGCGGCATGACCGTCACGAAGACCAGCGCGCCGATCGACAGCCCTGCGCGGGCATGGTCGACCTGCGCGCTGAAGCCCGTGATGACCCCCTCCTGCACGAGGGCCTCGACCCGCGTGTAGGCGTTGGCGCGTGAGATCCCGACCTTCTCCGCGAGCGCGGCTATCGAGATGCGACCGTTATCTCGCAGGACCGCGAGGATTTTGTACGCCGTATCGTCCAATGGCGTGACACTTCGTCCAGAATCCTTCGTAGGTTCCGCGACGTTGCTGGACATTCTGCTCCCAGTGGTTCATTGGCTGGACGGACCGACGCTGCCAGGTAACATCGCTGGACACATCGTCGCATAAGGTGCGAATCTAAACCCGGCCGTCCACTGAGGTGGCGGCCGTTCCCGAATGTACTCCTCGGCTCCGGAGGCCTCTATGTCGTCACGTCGCACCACGTCGGTTCTCGCGATCGGAGCGGTGGCGCTCCTCGCGCTCGCCGGCTGCACCGGAGGCAACTCGGCGAACAACGGCAACTCGTCAGACAGCGCTCAGTCGCTCGTCATCGACACCGCTTTCTCCATCGAGACGACCGACCCGGGCCACACCTACGACCCCACCGGCAACATGATCGCCAAGGCGATGTACGAGACCCTCGTCGATTTCGACGGCTCCGATGTGTCGACCCCCCAGCCCGGCCTCGCGTCCTGGACGCAGAACGACGCGGCGACGGAGTTCACCTTCACGCTCGAGGGCGACCGCGTCTTCTCCGACGGCTCGCCCATCGAGGCGAAGGACGTCGTGTTCAGCCTCCAGCGCATCCAGGGCATGGCCGAGGCGAAGCCGAACTTCCTGCTCGGTGGCATCACCATCGCCGAGGTCGACGACAAGACGATCTCGTTCACGTCCGCGACCCCGCTGCTGCAGCTGCCCGCGATCCTCGCGAACCCGGCGCTCGGCATCGTCAACTCCGACGTGGTGAAGGAGAACGGCGGCAACACCGACGGCTCCGACTCGGCGCAGAAGTACCTCGACGGCGCGTCCGCCGGCTCCGGCCCGTTCGTGCTCGACACCCTCGACCTGTCGTCGCAGGTCGTGCTCACCCGCAACGACGCCTACAACGGCGACGAGAAGTCGGACTTCTCGCGGGTCGTGGTGCGCAACGTCACCGAGAGCGCCACGCAGCTGGCCAACCTCAAGGGCGGCGACTCGATGGTCGCGATGGACCTCAACGGCGACCAGGTCTCGGGCCTCGGCGACGGTCTGACGGTCGACTCGGTCCCCTCGGGCCAGACGATCTTCCTGCTGCTCAACCAGTCGCCCGCCGTGGCCGGCGACCTGGCGAACGTCAAGCTCGCCGAGGCGATCCGCTACGCCCTCGACTACGACAAGCTGCTCGAGCTCGCCGGTGCCGGCGCCAAGCAGGCCACGGGCGTCATCCCGCTCGGATTCGAGGGAGCGCTCGAGTCGGGCGTCAGCCAGGACCTCGCCAAGAGCAAGGCGGCGCTCGCCGAGGCCGGCTACACCGGCCAGACCCTGCGTCTGCAGTTCCCGAACGACTACCCCGTCGGCGGCGTGGAGTTCACCCCTCTCGCCGAGCGCGTGCAGTCGCAGCTCAAGGACGCCGGCATCACGGTCGAGCTCGCGCCCGCGCCCTTCGCCACCGAACTCGACGCCTACGTGGGCGGCACCGAGGGCTTCGGCCTGTGGTTCTGGGGTCCCGACTACGCCGACTCCGCCAACTTCCTTCCCTTCGGCCCCGGCCTGAAGGTGGGCCTGCGCTCCGGCTGGACCGCCGAGGCCAACCCGACGATCGCGAAGATCGCCGCGGATGCCGCATCGGCCACCGACCCGACCGCTCGCACGGCCGCCTTCAGCGACTTCGCCGAAGCCATGCAGACCGAGGGGCCGTTCGTGCCGCTGATCATCCCAGGCCGCAACATCGCCTCGGCGAACGCCGTCACGGGTGCCGTGTACAACTCGGTCTGGGAGATGGACATCGCCGAGATCGCGCCGGCCGGCTGAGCGGTCCCCTCATGACGACAGTGCCCGTGCGCAGCGGGACGCGGAGACGCCGATCGCCCCTGGTCGGCTACCTCCTGCGTCGCGCGGGAACCTCCCTCCTCCTGTTGGTGGGCGTGACCGTCGTCACGTTCGCGCTCACCAACCTGGTGCCGGGCGATCCCGTGTCGGCGGCGCTGGGTGAGGGAGCCTCGCAGAACCCCGCGACCCGCGAGGCGTTCATCAAGGCCCAGGGACTCGACCAGCCGCTGTTCGTCCAGTACTTCATCTACATGGGCAATCTCCTGCGCGGAGACCTCGGCACCTCGCTGGTGACCGGTCGCCCGGTCACCAGCGACCTCGCCACGGCGGTCCCGGCGACGATCGAGATCGCTATCGGGGCGATCATCCTCAGCATGGTGGTGAGCATCGTGCTGGGAACCCTCGCCGCCTACCGCCGCGGGCTCGTCTCCGACCAGGTGATCCGCGTGGTCACCCTGGTCGGGCTGAGCGTGCCGACGTTCTGGCTGGCTCTGGTGAGCTTCTACGTCTTCTTCCTCGAGCTGCGCATCGCGCCGGGGTCGGGCCGCATCTCGCCCGCCATCACTCCGCCTCCGCGGGTGACCGGCCTCTACACGGTCGACTACCTGCTCAACGGCGATGGTGTGGGGTTCATCGATGCCCTCGCTCACCTCGCCTTGCCGGTGATGGTGCTCTCGCTGGTCACGATCGGGCTGCTCACCCGCTTCATCCGCACCTCGGTGCTCGAGGTGCTCGGGAGCGACTACGTCCGCGCCGCCCGCGCCAAGGGTCTGCCGGCGATGCGCATCATCGTCGACTACGTGCTCCGCGGTGCGTCGCTTCCCATCCTCACCGTCGTGGGTGTCGCGTTCGGGGCGCTGCTGTCGGGGACCGTGCTCGTCGAGTCGGTGTTCGCGTGGCCGGGGCTCGGCACCTACGCCTACAACTCGGCCGCGAACCTCGACCTGCCCGGAATCATGGGCGTGGGTCTCGTCGTCGGAGTCATCTACCTGCTCATCAACTTCATCGTCGACCTGCTGTACGGCGTGCTCGACCCCCGAGTGAGGATCGCATGAGCCACCTCGCCGCCGCGTCGAAGCGCGGGCGCTTCCGCTTCCGCTGGCCCCGCGCCTGGCGCACGCCCCTCGGCATCATCGGCACCGTCATCGCCGGCGCCTGGGTGATCGTCGCCTTCACCGCGCAATGGTGGGTGCCCTTCGGCCCCAACGACCAGGTGCTCCCGCGCCTGCAGGAGCCGGGCGTCGACACGCTGCTCGGCACCGACGGCAACGGGCGCGACATCTTCTCGCGCCTGATGACGGGCGCCACCGTCAGCCTCCCGCTCGCGCTCATGCTGGTGCTCGCCGCCCTGATCATCGGAACCGTGATCGGCGCCGTCGCCGGATACTTCGGCGGGTGGATCGATGAGACGCTCATGCGCATCACCGATCTGTTCATGGCCTTCCCGACCGTGATCCTGGCGATGGTGGTCGCCGCCTCGCTCGGACCGTCGCTGTTCAACGCCGTGATCGCCGCGATCGTGGTGTCGTGGCCGCAGTACTCCCGCGTCACCCGCAGCATCGTGCTGGGTCTGCGCGGACAGAACTACGTCATCGCCGGTCGACTGCTCGGGCACTCGCCGCTGCGCGCGCTGGCCGTCGACATCCTCCCCAACATCGCCGGCCCCGTGCTCGTGCTCGCGACCCTCGACATCGGCGCGGCGATCCTGCTGCTCTCGGGCCTGTCGTTCCTGGGCCTGGGTGCACAGCCGCCGACCGCGGAGTGGGGCTCGATGATCTCGGGTGCGATGCAGAACTTCGACGCATGGTGGCTCGGGGTGTTCCCCGGGCTGGCGATCCTCACGGTGGTGCTCGCGTTCAACTTCCTCGGCGATGCGATGCGCGACGTGCTCGACCCCACGGCCGAGATCACGCATGAGCGGCAGGCCGATCACCAGGCCTCGGCGGGGGTGCCCGCATGAGCTCCCTCTCGATCCGCGATCTGACGATCGACATCGGTCGCCCGCTCGTTCGCGGCGTCTCTCTCGAACTCGAGCCGGGCCGCATCCACGGCCTCGCCGGAGAGTCGGGTTCGGGCAAGACCCTGACCTCGCTCGCCGTGCTGGGACTTCTTCCCCGCCAGGCGCGGACGGGCGGTTCGATCCTGCTCGCCGGCGAGGAGATCTTCGGGCTCGGTCGTCGCGCGCTCAACCGCATCCGGGGCAAGCGCATCGCGATGATCTTCCAAGACCCCTCGGCGTCGCTGCATCCGCAGCTGCCGGTGGGCCGTCAGCTCACCGACCACCTGCGGGTGCACCTGGGCCTGAAGGGCAGAGCTGCGCGCGCGCGGGCCCAGGAACTGCTCGAGATCGTGCAGGTGCCCCGTGCGGCCGAGGCGCTGAGCCGCTACCCCCACCAGTTCTCGGGCGGCCAGCGTCAGCGCATCGCCATCGCCTGCGCCCTCGCCTGCGACCCCGAGGTGCTGCTGGCCGATGAGCCGACCACCGCCCTCGACGTGACGGTGCAGGCCGGCATCCTGCAGCTGCTGCGCGACCTCGCGACCGAGCGACGCCTCGCGGTGCTGCTGGTGACCCACGACCTGGGTGTGATGAGTGCGATCGCCGACGAGGTGGCCGTGATGAAGGACGGTCTGATCGTCGAGCGCGCCGATCGCGAGACCCTCTTCCGCGACCCGCAGCACGAGTACACGCGTGCTCTGCTGGCAGCTCTGCCGGGGTCGAAGATCGAGGCTCCCGACGCCGAGTGGGCGGATGCCGTGACGAAGGGCGAGATCGATGAGTGAGGCCGCCGTCCTCGACGCGCAGGGAGTCACCGTGCGCTACCCCGGCACGCCGCCGGTGGTCGCCGTCGACGAGGTGTCGTTGCGCGTCGCGCCCGGCGAGACCGTCGCGCTGGTGGGGGAGTCGGGCAGCGGCAAGTCAAGCTTCGCCCGCGCTGTCGTGGGGATCGAGAAGACCGCCGGCGGAACCGTTCTCTTCCAAGGCTCGCCGGTGGCACCGCTGGGTCTGCGTCGGCGCTCGAAGGCGCTGACGAGCATTCAGATGGTCTTCCAGGACCCCTCGACCTCGCTCAACCCGCGCCGGCGCGTGGGCGACCAGATCGCCGACGGCATCGCGACGGCCCGCGCCCGCGGGGCCGCCGGGTCGACGGTGGGCGAGTGGCTCGAACGAGTGGGCCTGCCGCCCGCCGTCGCCACGCGGTTTCCGCACCAGTTCTCGGGCGGGCAGAAGCAGCGCCTCGCGATCGCGCGCGCACTCGCCGCGCGTCCCTCGCTGCTCGTCGCCGATGAGCCGATCTCGGCCCTCGACGCCTCGACGCAGACGAGCGTGGCCGCGCTCATGCGCGATCTGGTCGCCGAGGCCGGGGCGGGCATGCTGTTCATCTCGCACGACCTCGCCGTGGTGCGGCGCATCGCCGACCGGACCCACGTGATGTTCGGCGGCCGAGTGCTGGAGTCGGGGCCGACCGCGGAGGTATGGGCGGCTCCGCGGCATCCGTACACCCGAGCTCTTCTCGCCGCGATCCCCGAGCCCGACGGCGAAGGCCGGATTCCGGTGGCGCCGTCGGTCGCAGATCGGGCGGTGTGGGCCGAGGTGCCCGCGGTCCTGCGATAGGAATCCGGCGCGGGGGAAGTACTTGCCAATACGGAAAGTACATGTCATGGTGGAAGGGTCGAAAGGATCCGCCATGGACCACACGCCCACCGTCACTCCGACCGAGGCGCGAGCACTGCTCGACCACGCCGACCGCCTGAGCCACTCGGCGCACAACGCCACGCGGTGGCCGTACATCACCTTCATCGTCGCGTTGGGCGTGGCGACCTCGATGGGCACCTTCGCCATGGCCCTCACCACCGGCGACGCCTTCGGTCTCGCCTACGTCAGCCTGCTCGTGGTGATGTTCGCGCTCATCATCTTCTTCGTCATCAGCATCCAGGGGCGTTCCGCCTTCGCCCGCGGTCGCCGCTGGACCACCTACATCGCCAGCTGGTTCGTCTCGTACGCGATCGCGCTCTCGGTCGTGATCTGGGCCCACGGCAACGTGCTGCTCGCGAGCCTGGCGTCGGGCCTCGTGCTCGTCGTGTCGTTCGTGTGCGCGGCCCGCGAGGCCCGGTCGTGACCATGGCCGCCTCGCACCCGCGGCACCGTCTCGACGAGCTGCTGCAGAACCCCGTGCGCTTCTCGATCGTCGCGGCCCTCGACCGCGCGGGCACGCTGAGCTTCAAAGAGGTGCGCGACGCGATCGAGGTGACCGACTCCGCCCTCAGCAAGCAGGTGTCGAGCCTCGAGGCGGCCGGATACCTGTCGGTCGGCAAGTCGTTCGCGGGCAAGATGCCGCGCACCTCGCTCACCCTCACCAGCCAGGGTCGCGCCGCCTGGCGGAGCCACCTCGCGACCTTGCGCGAGATCGCGGGCGACGCGTCGTGAGCGCGGCGCCGGGCCCGGCGTGCGGCCACCCCCGGCGCATCCTCCCCGCGAGCGAAGAGTGAGGAAAGCGTCCGCGGCCGTTCGCGAATCGTGAGGGCCGCGGATCCGCCGCCCGACGCGGCGTAGACCGGATGCCATGACCCTCACGGCCCTGCTCCCCACCCTTCGCGCCAGCATCCCGGCGCCCTTCGACGCGGCGGCGTGGCCCGCCGGCTCCGCGCCCACCCTCGACGACGTCACGGTGCGCGCGATGTCGGTCGGTCGGTACGCCGACATCTGCGGCACGCCCTGCGTCTGCACGGGGCCCGCGGTGATCCCGGCCTCGGGCGGGGTGGTATCCGTGGTCCTGTCGACGACCGTCGTGGTGGCGACGGTGACGGATGCCACGCCCGACAGCCTGCGCCTCGACGCCTGCGTCGCGGGACTCGAGGCCGTCTGGCGCGAGGCGCGGCTCATCGGACGCGTCTCGCACGCCTACGACGAACCCTTCGCCGTCGTCGACGCCCACGGGGAGGAGTCGTGCGGAACCGTCGTCCTGCCCGGCGACGTGCGCGTGGGCGACCGCATCGCCTTCCCGTGTCCCGGATGCCACACGGTCGGAGAACTGCGCTGATGCTGCTGCACTCGATCGTGTTCGCGTCGCGCTGCGCCCGGGTGCAGGCGGAGTTCCTGGCGACGGAGGTCGACGACGAGACGGGTGACGACGCGTTCGTCGACAGGCGCTGAGGGTGAAGAACTCGTCGTCGTCGGCCTAATCGGACGAGGTCCGTCGGATCGCCACGCGTGGCAGGGGTGACGATGGCGGGGACCGTGCCGAGCGTGCGGCGCTCCACATCGCCGCTCACCGAGCGAAAGGCTGCGCCGATATGTCCGAGAATCCCACCCCCGAGCACCGCATCCCCTCGCGCCGCGCAGTCGTCGGCGCAGCCGCCCTCACCGTTCCCGCGGTGGTCCTGGCCGTGACCTCACCCGCGCACGCGGGGTCGGACCCGGGGTCGGTCACGCTGACGTTCAGCTCGACCCTCGTGCGCTCCGGCGAAGCGGTGAACGTCACCATCGTGCGCAAGGACGCGTCCGGTCAGCCGCTGGCGGGTCAATCGGTGACGCTGAGCGGCACGAGCGGGGCATGGCAGTTCGCTGCTCGCAGCGGCACGACCGATGCGACCGGCACGTTCCGCACGCAGGCCATCGCGACCGGTCGCGCCGACGCCACGGCCACGGCGACCGCGACGGCGACGGGAAGCGGCGGAACGGCCTCGGCGTCGCAGACGGTGACCTTCGCCCGCCGGGTGCTGTCGGTGTCGGTCTCGCCGACCAGCGTCGCCCCGGGCGGCAAGGCCACGGTGACGGTCAAGGTCACCGACAACGCCGGGAAGAACTGGGCGGGCCAGTCGGTCTCGGCCTCGGCGTCGGGCGGGGCGACGTTGGCGGCGAGCTCGGGAACCACGAGCTACTACGGCGTGTGGACGACGCAGATCACCGCGCCCGCGGCATCCGGATCATCGACCATCACAGCGGCGTATCGCGACAGCGATCAGAACCTCACCGCGACGGCGACGCTGACGATCTCGTGAGTCGGTCGCGCACCTCGGCGAGGTGGCTGGGAAGCGCGCCGATCTCGTAGGTGCCTCGGTCGGTGTGCATATCGGTGATGCGCAGTTGCGGGTTCATCGTCCACCACTGCCGGGGGCTCGGCTTGCGCTCTTCCCGTGCGACGCTCTCGACCTCGAGCGTCAGCGGGTCTCCCGTCGGGATACGGAGCTGCCACCAGTACTTCTGCAGTCTCATCACCCCGGGTGACAGGTCGGCACGTCCGTGGCGCCATTTCTCGCCGGGAGCTCGGTAGGCCAGTTCGATGCGGTCGCCGACGAGTTTCTTGCCCAGCAGCAGCCCCGCGCTGATTCCCCCGATGGCGAGCAGCAGCACGACCGCGATGATCGCCACGAACCAC
Organism: Microbacterium sp. che218; assembly: GCF_040436305.1. Lineage (NCBI taxonomy): Bacteria > Bacillati > Actinomycetota > Actinomycetes > Micrococcales > Microbacteriaceae > Microbacterium > Microbacterium sp. che218. The sequence goes on along the minus strand of NZ_AP031501.1, from coordinate 2,083,124 downwards.
CCCACCGGGATCGGAGGGAACACCCCGGAGGCGAACATCACCGTGACGATGATGAGCCCGACGATCGGGCCGGCAGCCAGAGAGATCAATCGAAAGCGTTGGTCGCGCAACGGAGTTCGGCCTTGGGGCATGGGTGCACCCTCGCAGCCCAGGTCCCTCGTCGGCAAACTGTGGGAGAGGGCTTGCATTCACGCCCGCAAGACCGACGAGGATCGAAGGGTGATCACCGTCGTCTCCGCCCCGACCAACCTCGGACTCCGCCCGCCCGAGCGGGGGAGCGTGCCGGGAACGTCCAAGGCTCCCGAAGCGCTCCGCGAGGCCGGGTTGTTCGACCGTCTGACCGCTGCGGGAGCGCGCGACGGCGGCGTCGTCGTGCCGGGCCGATACGTCGACGACGACAGCACGCGCGCCCGAGGGCACGTCCGCAACGAAGCGCAGCTCGTCGACCACGCGAGGCGACTGGCGGACCGCATCGAGCGCGTCTGGCGATCGGGTCGCGCGCCCCTGGTGATCGGGGGAGACTGCAGCATCCTGGTCGGCGCCGGCATCGCGAGCGCTCGACGGGGGCGCAGCGGCCTCGTCCACATCGACGGTCACGCCGACTTCCGGCATCCCGGCAACAGCGACGACTGCGCCAGTGTCGCGGGCGAGGACCTCGCCGCCGCGGTCGGTCTGCACGGGCCGGCGATCGCCGACGTCGACGGGCTGTCGCCGTACTTCGCGGCATCCGCCGTCGCCCACCTCGGGCATCGCGCAGACGACGAGCACGCCGACGAGGTCCGCGGCGTCTTGGGCTGCGTGCTGTCGGCCGCCGACCTGCTCTCTCGCGGGGTCGAGAGCGTCGCGGCCGAGATCCGCCGCACGGTCGGGACGGGGTACTGGCTGCAGGTCGACGTCGACGTGCTCGACCCCGCCGTCATGCCCGCCGTCGACAGCCCCGACCCGGGTGGGATCGACGCCACTCAGCTCACGCAACTGCTGGCCACCCTCGCGCCGTTCGCCGCGGGCGCGTCGGTGACCGTGTTCGACCCGGATCTCGACCCCGACGGCTCTTGCGCGCGGCTGCTGGGCGAGGTGATCGGCGAGGGACTATCGACGCTCGGAACGGCTCTGGAGCTCTGACGCCGGAGCCGTTCAGGTCAACTCATGCCCCAGAGGATCGCGGGCCGACATGATGGGATCATGACCGACGCGGACCGCACAGCGAAGCAGTGGGGCGGACTCGCGCTGGGAGTGTTCTTCGTCATGATCGGCGTGGGCATGGCGGTCGGTGCCGGGCATGCGACGACAGGTGTCGTCTTGATGGTCACCGGAACGACGATGGCGATCGGGCAGGCGATCTGGATCGCCCGCACCCGTCGCAAGCCGGATTGAGCGCCGGTCACACGACCAGCCGGTAGCCCATCCCCTGCTCGGTGAGCAGGTGTACGGGGTTCGAGGGGTCGGCCTCGAGCTTCTTGCGCAGCTGCGACATGTACAGCCGCAGGTAGCCGGAGTCGGCGACCTGCTCGCTGGCCCAGATCTCCTTCAGCAGCGTCTGGCGCGTGACGAGCGAGCCGGGGTTGCGGGCGAGGAACTCCAGCATCCGCCACTCCGTGGGAGTGAGGTGCACGCGCGTGCCCGCGCGCAGCACGGCCTTGGCGGCCAGGTCGACCTCGACGTCGCCGAAGCGCACGACGGCGTCTCCGGCCGAGGGCACCGACCGCCGCGCGTGCACGCGCAGGCGCGCGAGCAGCTCGTCGATCTGGAACGGCTTCGTCACGAAGTCGTCGGCACCGGCATCGAGCGCCTCGACCTTGTCGGCCGAGCCCGTGCGGCCCGAGACGACGATGATCGGCGCGGTCGTCCACCCGCGCAGGGCCTCGATCACCTGCACGCCGTCGAGGTGCGGCATGCCGAGATCGAGCAGCACGATGTCGGGATGCGCTTGAGCGGCGAGGGTGATGGCTGCGGCTCCGTCGGCCGCGGCCACCACGTCGTAGCCGTGCGCGGCGAGCGTGATGCGCAGAGCGCGGACGAGCTGCGGGTCGTCGTCGGCGATGAGTACCTTCACGGCGTCCTCCTGGAGGTTCCGGATGCCAGGGCCTCCGCGCCCGCGACGGGGAGCGCCACGACCATGGTGAGCCCGCCGCCGGGGGTGTCTTCGGGGGTGAGAGTGCCGCCCATGCCCTCGGCGAAGCCGCGCGAGAGCGCGAGGCCGAGGCCGAGGCCGGCGGTGTTGTCGGTGTCGCCGAGGCGCTGGAACGGCGAGAACATGTCTTCGCGGCGCTCGGCGGCGATGCCCGGCCCGTGGTCGATCACGCGGATCTCGGCCGTGCCACCGAGCCGGCTCGTGGCGATGCGCACGCGCTCGCCCTCGGGCGTGTAGCGCTGGGCGTTGGTCAGGACGTTCACGAGGACCCGCTGCAGCAGCACCGGGTCGGCGCTGAGCGAGGGCAGGTCGGGGTCGAGGGCGAGCTCGACGTCGTCGGGGCCCAGGTCGAGTTCGTCGAGGGCCATGAGCACGACGCCCGCGGCATCCGTTTGCGTGAGCGAGACCGCGAGCACCCCCGCCTGCACCCGGCTCACGTCGAGCAGGTCGGTCACGAGCACCGAGAGAGTCGCGAGACTCTCGTCGGCGGTCTCGAGCAGTTCGCGGCGGTCGTCCTCGGAGAGGTGATCGCCGGCGGCGCGCAGGCCGCCGAGCGAGGCGACGGCCGCGGCGAGGGGACGGCGCAGGTCGTGGCTGACAGCCGACAGCAGAGCGCTGCGCACCTGATCGGTCTCGGCGAGGGCACCGACTTCGGCCGCGGTCTCGGCCAGGTCGGTGCGCTCGAGTGCGGCCGCGAGCTGCGCGACGACGACGTCGAGCAGGCGGCGCTCCGAGGCGTCGAGGTCGCCGCCGTGCAGCTCGAGCGTCGCGCGACCGTCGCCGACGGGGAGGGAGACGCGGCGATCGTCGCGCACGGGCTCGCCGTCGGTGGCGAGCACCGATCCGTCGGCCGCGATCAGCCGCACCCCGGCCAGGCCGAACGCCTCGCGGGCACGGCTCACCAAGGCGGGCACGGCGCTCTCGCCGCGCAGCACGCTGCCGGCCACCGTGGCGATCATCTCGGCCTCGGCGCCCGCGCGGCGTGCGGTGCGGTCGCGGCGGGCCGCCTGGTCGACGACGATGCTGACGAGCATCGCGATGACGACGTAGAGCACGAGCGCGATCGCGTGGACGGGGTTGCTGATCGTGACCGTGTAAAGCGGTTGGATGAAGAGGAAGTCGAGCGTCACCCCCGACAGCACGGCGGCGAACACCGCGGGCCAGATGCCGCCGATGAGGGCGACGATCACGACGAGCAACTGGTAGGCCAGCACGTCGGTGGTGATGGAGTCGTCCGAGCCGGTGGACAGCAGCAGGAGCGAGACCACGGGTCCGCCCACGAGGGCCGCGACGAAGCCGAGGATGCGACGTTTGACGCTCAGCGCCGGCCCGGCGAGGCGGGGGAGGGCGAACCGGCCGCCCGCGCGCGCGTGGCTGACGATGTGCACGTCGATGTCGCCCGAGAGGCGGATGACGGTGGCACCGATGCCGGGACCGGTGAGGGCGGCGGCGAGTCGGCCGCGGCGGCTCACGCCGATGACGAGCTGCGAGGCGTTGACCGAGCGGGCGAAGTCGACGAGAGCGGTCGCCGGGTCATCGCCGACCACCTGGTGGTACGAGCCGCCGAGCGATTCGACGAGGGCGCGCTGCTCGGCGAGCGTGGCCGGAGCGCTGGTGCGCAGTCCGTCCTGACTCGACACGTGCACGGCGAGCAGCTCGCCGCCGGCCGAGCGGGCCGCGATCCGGGCTCCGCGGCGGATGAGCGTCTCGCCCTCGGGGCCGCCGGTGAGCGCCACGACCACGCGCTCCCGCGCCTGCCACGAGCCCTCGATGCCGTGCTCGGTGCGATAGCGCTGCAGAGCCGAGTCGACCTCGTCGGCGAGCCACAGCAGGGCGAGCTCGCGCAGCGCCGTGAGGTTGCCGAGGCGGAAGTAGTTCGACAGGGCGGCGTCGATGCGCTCGGCGGGATACACCGAGCCCGCGGCGAGGCGATCGCGGAGAGACTGCGGCGCCAGGTCGACGACCTCGATCTGATCGGCGGAGCGGACCACGGCATCCGGAACCGTCTCCCGCTGCACGACCCCCGTGATCTTCTCGACCACGTCGTTGAGGGATTCGATGTGCTGCACGTTGACCGTCGTGATGACGTCGATGCCGGCGTCGAGGAGCTCTTCGACGTCGATCCAGCGCTTGTCGTTGCGCGAGCCGGGGACGTTGGTGTGAGCGAGTTCGTCGACGAGGGCGATCCGCGGATGCCGCTCCAGGACGGCATCCAGATCCATCTCGTCGAGCGCGACCCCGCGGTGGGCGACGGCCCGGCGGGGGATGACCTCGAGGCCCTCGGCCTGCGCTGCGGTGGCGACGCGACCATGGGTCTCGACGATCGCGATGACGACGTCGTGGCCCTCGTCGCGCAAACGCCGGCCCTCTTCGAGCATCTCGTACGTCTTGCCGACGCCGGGCGCCATGCCCAGCAGTACGCGCAGGCGTCCGCGCTTCACGAGGCGCTCCTCGGGACCCAGATCCCTGCGCTCGCCGAGGTCCTTGAGCTGACCCAGGTCCCTGAGCTGCCCCAGGTCCCTGAGCTGCCCCAGGTCCCTGAGCTGCCCCAGGTCCCTGAGCTTGTCGAAGGGACCGCGACCCCCGCGGACGCTTCGACAGGCTCAGCGACCGCTCGCCGGTCCGCGACCCCCGCGGACGCTTCGACAGGCTCAGCGACCGCTCGCGTCCCAGCGACCGCTCGCGTCCCAGCGACCGCTCGCCGCTCAGCGACCGCTCGCCGCTCGGACGCACAGCGCCGCCGCCGCGCAGGGAGCGCGACGGCGGCGGGTGACAGATGCATGTCCCTGATTCTCGTCTCTCAGAGGGCGTCGAGCGCGCGATTGAGTTCGACCACGTTCACGCGTGGGTCGCCGAGGTAGCCCAGGTCGCGCGAGATCGTGTGCTCGCTGACGAGGGATTCGACCTCGGATGCCGAGACGCCGCGGGCCTCCGCGACGCGCGCGACCTGGCGCTCGGCGTTGGCCACCGAGATGTCGGGGTCGAGTCCGGATGCCGAGGCGGTGAGGGCGTCGGCGGGGATCTGACCCGACCCGTCGAGCTCGACCGAGGCGGCCTTGCGCTCCTCGATCGCGGCGATGAGGTCCTCGTTCTCGGGCCCCCAGTTCGATCCGCTCGAGACCGTCGAGTCGTAGCCGTCGCCCGCGGCCGAGGGACGGGACTGGAAGTACTGCGGGAGGGCGTTGCCGTCGGCATCCGTGAAGGACTGCCCGATCAGCTGCGAGCCCGAGACCTGTCCGTCGGCGGCCGTGATGAGCGAACCGTTCGCCTGGAAGGGCAGGGCGACCTGGCCGACGGCGGTGATCAGCAGCATGTAGGCCACGCCGAGGAGCAGGGTGAAGACGGCCATCGCGCGGACGGCGACGCCGGTGGTACGCAGGGTGGTGCGCATGACGGGGCCTTTCAGAAGCCGGGGAGCAGGCTCACGACGAGGTCGATGAGCTTGATGCCGATGAAGGGGACGATGACGCCGCCGAGCCCGTAGACGAGCAGGTTGCGGCTGAGGATGCTCGACGCGCTCGCGGCGCGGTACTTCACACCGCGCAGGGCGAGGGGGATGAGCACGATGATCACGATCGCGTTGAAGATGATCGCGCTCGTGACGGCGGATGCCGGCGAGTGCAGGCCCATGATGTTCAGCGCCGCGAGGCCCGGGAACACGCCCATGAACATCGCCGGGATGATCGCGAAGTACTTCGCGATGTCGTTGGCGAGCGAGAACGTGGTCAGCGCGCCGCGCGTGATGAGCAGCTGCTTTCCGATGCGCACGATGTCGATGAGCTTGGTCGGGTCGGAATCGAGGTCGACCATGTTGCCGGCCTCCTTCGCGGCCGAGGTGCCCGTGTTCATCGCGACACCCACGTCGGCCTGCGCCAGGGCGGGGGCGTCGTTCGTGCCGTCACCGGTCATCGCGACGAGGTTGCCGCCCTCCTGCTCGCGCTGGATGAGGGCGAGCTTGTCTTCGGGCGTGGCCTCGGCGAGGAAGTCGTCGACGCCCGCCTCTGCGGCGATCGCCTTGGCGGTGAGGGGGTTGTCTCCCGTGATCATCACGGTGCGGATCCCCATCGCGCGCAGCTCGCCGAAGCGTTCGCGCAGGCCGTCCTTGACGACGTCCTTGAGGTGGATGACGCCGAGCACCTGGCCCGCACCCTTCGACAGGGTCGCGACCACCAGGGGCGTGCCGCCGGACTGGGCGATGGCATCCGTCTCGCTCATCAGCTGCGCGCGCAGCGCCGGGGCGACCGGGCTGCCCGAGGCCTCGAGCCACGCGAGCACGGCCGAGCTCGCCCCCTTGCGCACCTGCGTGCCGTCGACGAGGTCGAGGCCGCTCATGCGGGTCTGGGCGGTGAAAGGAACGGGTTCCGCACCGCGGGGCATGTCGGCGACGATGCCCTGGGCCGCGGCCAGCTCGACCACCGAGACGCCCTCGGGCGTGGGGTCGGCCTGCGACGACAGCGAGGCGTACTCGGCGAGCTCGGGGCTGCCGATGCCCTTCATCGGCACGAAGGCCGACGCGCGACGGTTGCCGTAGGTGATGGTGCCGGTCTTGTCGAGCAGCAGGGTGGTGACGTCGCCCGCGGCCTCGACCGCACGGCCCGACATGGCGAGCACGTTGCGCTGCACAAGGCGGTCCATGCCGGCGATGCCGATCGCGCTGAGCAGCGCCCCGATGGTCGTGGGGATGAGGCACACGAGCAGCGCCACGAGCACGGGGATCGAGACGGGGGACGCCGCGTACGAGGCGATCGGGTTGAGCACGAGCACCACGACGACGAAGACGATCGACAGGCTCGCGAGCAGGATGTTCAGCGCGATCTCGTTGGGCGTGCGCTGACGCGACGCACCCTCGACCAGGGCGATCATGCGATCGACGAAGGTCTCGCCCGGCTTCGAGGTGATCTTCACCACGATGCGGTCGCTGAGCACGCGCGTGCCGCCGGTGACGGCGCTGCGGTCTCCACCCGATTCGCGCACGACCGGGGCGGACTCGCCCGTGATGGCCGACTCGTCGACCGTCGCGATGCCCGACACGATGTCGCCGTCACCGGGGATGAGCTCTCCGGTCTCGACCAGCACGATGTCGCCGAGCCCGAGGTCGCCCGAGGGGACGTCTTCGGTGGCGGCACCGGATGCCGAGGGGTCGGCCTTCGCGTCGTACGAGACAACCCGGCGGGCCGAGGTCGTCGTGCGCGTCTTGCGCAGGGTCGCCGCCTGCGCCTTACCGCGGCCCTCGGCGACCGACTCGGCGATGTTCGCGAAGAACACCGTGAGCCACAGCCAGACGGCGATGCCCCAGGTGAAGCCGAAGGGGAGGCTGTCGTCGCTCCCGCCGACGAACGGCTCGGCGATCGCGATGAGCGTCGTCAGGGCAGCGCCCACCCAGACGAGGAACATCACGGGGTTGCGCCACTGCGAGGCGGGGTTGAGCTTCTTGGCCGCGCCCGGGAGGGCGGCCACGACCTGCGCGGCGCTGAACGCGCGGCGCGGGGCGGTCGACGCCTGTTCGGCTTCAGGGGCCGGGGACCCTTCGACAGGCTCAGGGGCCATGTGAGTGGAAACGGACATCAGCGGGTAAGTCCTTCAGCGAGGGGTCCGAGGGTGAGGACCGGGAAATAGGTGAGAGCCGTCACGATCACGGCCACGCCGCCCAGAAGGCCGGCGAACTGCGGGCGGTGCGTCGGCAGGGTGCCGGCGGTCGAGGGCACGGCATCCTGAGCCGCGAGCGAACCGGCGAGGGCCAGCACGAACACGATCGGCAGGAACCGGCCGAGCAGCATCGCCACACCGAGCGCGGTGTTGAACCACGGGGTGTTGGCGGTGAGGCCCGCGAAGGCCGACCCGTTGTTGTTGGCGGCCGAGGTGAAGGCGTAGAGCACCTCGCTCAGTCCGTGGATGCCCGGGTTCCAAATCGAGGTGGTCTCGACGTCGGAGCGGATCGCGGGAATGCCGAAGCTCAACGCCGTCCCGGCGAGCACGAGGGTCGGGGTGACGAGGATGTACAGGCTCGCGAGCTTGATCTCCTTGGGGCCGATCTTCTTGCCCAGGTACTCGGGGGTGCGACCGATCAGCAGGCCGCCGACGAACACCGCGATCACGGCGAGGATCAGCATGCCGTAGAGGCCCGATCCGACACCGCCGGGGGCGATCTCGCCGAGCATCATGTTGATCATCGGCATCATGCCGCCGAGGGCCGTGTAGCTGTCGTGCATCGAGTTGACGGCACCGGTCGAGGTCAGCGTGCTGGTGGTGCCGAAGAGCGTCGAGCCGAAGATGCCGAAGCGCACCTCTTTGCCCTCCATCGCACCGCCCGCGAGCATCGGGGCTGTGCCGTTGCCGGCCATCTCGGCCCAGGTGAGAAGGGCGGCGGATGCCACGAAGATCGCACCCATCACGCCGAGGATCGTGTAGCCCTGACGGTCGTCGTTCACGATCCGGCCGAAGGCGCGGGGGAGCGAGAACGGGATCACCAGCATGAGGAAGATCTGGAAGAGGTTCGTCCACGGCGTGGGGTTCTCGAACGGGTGGGCGGAGTTCGTGTTGAAGATGCCGCCACCGTTGGTGCCGAGCAGCTTGATGGCCTCCTGCGAGGCGACCGGTCCGCCGGGGATCGACTGGGCGGCGCCCGCCACCGTGGTGGCATCCGTGAATCCCGAGAGGTTCTGGATGACGCCACCGGCGAGCAGCACGATCGCTGCGATGATCGCGAAGGGCAGCAGCAGACGGTAGGTGCCGCGCACGAGGTCGACCCAGAAGTTGCCGATCACGCCGCTGCGGCGGTACGCGAAACCGCGCACGAGGGCGACGGCGACGGCGATGCCGACGGCGGCCGACACGAAGTTCTGCACCGTGAGGGCGGCGAACTGCACGGTGTAGCCGAGCGTGGCCTCACCCGAGTACGACTGCCAGTTGGTGTTCGTCACGAACGACACTGCCGTGTTGAACGACAGCGCCTCGCCGGGGGCGTCGAACCCGAGCGAGAGCGGGAGCACCGCCTGCAGGCGCATGATCGCGTAGACGAACACGACGCTGACGAACGAGAACAGCAGCACCGAGCGCAGGTACGCCTGCCAGGTCTGAGCGCTGCGGGGGTCGACGCCGATCAGACGATAGGTGCCGCGCTCGACGGCGAGATCGCGCTCGCCGGTGTAGATGCGGGCGATGTAGTCGCCGACGGGGCGGTACGCCAGGCCGAGGGCGACGATGAGGGTGAGGCTGGTCAGGACGATCGACCAGATCATCCCTGCGGTGTCGGGAGAAGCGTCCATCGTCAGAACTTCTCCGGTCGGACGAGCGCGACCACGAGGTACACGACGGCGGCGACAGCGAGCACGGCGGCCAGGATCGAGAAGAAGATCACGAGCGGTCACCGCCTCGACCAGAGGTGCGGGCGGACGAGGGGCGGGCCTCGGGGCCCAGCTTCTCGACCCCCTTGGCGACGAGCGCGACCAGCGCGAAAAGCGCGACGGTCACGGCGAGGAAGACGACATCGAGCACGACGACTCCAGATTCGGGTCTGTACCGCGGGCGAGCCGCGGGCACCGCGGGGCGGCACGTCTGTCGATACAACTCCGCCGGGAGCCGGCATCCGGGGCTCCTAACGCTTTCCCTACGGGTCGCTGACGGACACATACGGGGTGCTTACGGGAAGGCTGAGAGCCCGCCGTGCCGGGACCTGTTGCGGCGCGCGGGTTCTGCGTTCGCGAAACTGCATCTCGCTGACATCTCCGTTGCAGGCTGACGCCGGTTTGTCAGCCGGATGCAGTCTCGACACCGCGCGGGGCCGCCAGAGGCGCCGACCGCGCATGATGGAGGCATGCTCTCCTCAGACGGATCCGACGTGCGCGTGAGCGCGGCGCTCGTGATCCCGGCGGCGGAGCTGTCGTGGCGGTTCTCGCGCTCGTCGGGCCCGGGCGGTCAGGGCGTGAACACGGCCGACTCCCGGGTGGAGTTGATGTGGGATGCCGCGGCATCCGCCGTTCTGTCCCGCGCGCAGCGCGAGCGCGTGCTCGAGCGGCTCAGTGATCGACTCATCGATGGGGTGCTGACGATCGCGGCCTCGGAGCACCGCGCGCAGTTGCTTAATCGCGACGCCGCGCGGGCCCGGCTCGCGGCCCTCGTCGGCGAGGCCGTGCGCCCGCCCGCCCCTCCGCGCCGCGCGACGAAGCCGACGCGCGGGTCGAAGGAACGCCGGCTGCAGGCCAAGCAGCGCCGCACCGACGTGAAGAAGATGCGCCAGCGTCCGACCGACTGAGTCGTGGGGCCTGTCTTCCCCGTCGAGTGTCCACGACACCCGGACGCCATGCGGCATTCGTCCGGGTGTCGTGGACACTCAGCGGGTTCGACGTGGCCGGGCAGTACTCGGTCTTGTGGAGTACCGGTACTCAGTGATACTTTTTACCGGTAGTCAGCGAGAAGGAGTAGCGAGTGGCCAAGCAAGACAGCGAGATGCTCAAGGGCGTGCTCGAGGGCGTGGTGCTCGCCGTGCTGGCGGGGCGACCCGCCTACGGGTACGAGATCACGGCCGACCTGCGCGAACGCGGGTTCGCCGACCTCGCCGAGGGCACGATCTACGCGATCCTCGTGCGCATCGAGCAGCGCGGTCTGGTCGACGTCGAGAAGGTTGCATCCGAGAAGGGGCCGCCGCGCAAGGTCTTCACGCTCAACGACGACGGGCGGGCGCAGCTCGCCGAATTCTGGACGACCTGGAGCACGCTCGCCGACCGGCTCGAAGCGCTCCGCGAGAAGGGGAAGTGACATGGCCTGGTACGAGAAGATCATCGGCGACCTGAGCGCCAAGAAGCAGTGGCGCGAATACCGCCAGCGCGTGCACGCCCTGCCCGAGCCGTATCGGCAGACGGCCGCGGCCCTCGAGCGGTACCTGCTCAACCTCGGCCCCACCGAGAACACCGACGGCCTCATCCGCATGGTGAGCGACCTCGCCGACCTGCTCGAGCAGGCAGCCGCTGCCCAGACGCCCGTGCGCGATCTCGTGGGCGCTGACCCCGTCGTCTTCGCCGAGGAGTTCATGGCGAACTACGGCGACGGCAGCTGGATCGGCCGCGAACGCACGCGCCTCGCGCGCGCCATCGACGAGGCGGCCCGCCAGCAGGGCTGAGCCGCTCCGTCCGCACGTCCTCCGGCACCCGGTCGGCCGGAGGCGATGGCCTCGTGCGCCCTCCGACCGGACGAAACGGAAGGAACACCCATGCCTGTCATCGACACGGCCCCCGCCATCCGCGTGCGGGGCCTCGTGAAGTCCTACGGCGACGTGCACGTGCTGACCGGCGTCGATCTCGACGTCGCCCGCGGCTCGATCGTCGCCCTGCTCGGCTCCAACGGCGCCGGCAAGACCACCGCCGTCCGCATCCTCTCGACCCTCCTCACCGCCGACGGCGGCACGGCCCAGGTCGACGGCCTCGACGTCGCGACCGAGGGGGCGCGGGTGCGCGCCGCCATCAGCCTGACGGGGCAGTTCGCGGCCGTCGACGAGGTGCTCACCGGGCGCGAGAACCTCGTGCTCATCGCCCGCCTGCGTCACGTCGCCGACCCGCACCGCGTGGCCGACGACCTGCTCGCGCGGTTGTCGCTGACGGATGCCGCGGGCCGCGCGGCATCCACGTACTCGGGCGGCATGCGGCGCCGCCTCGACATCGCGATGAGTCTCGTCGGCGACCCCTCGGTCGTCTTCCTCGACGAACCGACCACCGGCCTCGACCCGCAGGCGCGCCTCGAGGTGTGGGACGCCGTGCGCGGGCTCGCCGCGGCGGGAACGACCGTGCTGCTGACCACGCAATACCTCGAAGAGGCCGAGCACCTCGCCGAGCGCATCGCGATCCTGCACGAGGGCCGCATCATCGCCGAGGGCACCCTCGCCGAGCTGCGCGCGCTGTTCCCCCCGGCGACCCGCGAGTACGTGGAGAAGCAGCCGAGCCTCGAGCAGATCTTCCTCGCCATCGTCGGGGCGACCGGCGCCACCGAAGCGGAGGCATCATGACCACGCACGCCCTCACCGACACCGCCGTGCTCACCGGGCGGTCGCTGCGGCATATCCTGCGCAGCCCCGACACCATCGTGACCACGGCGATCATGCCGATCGCGATGATGCTGCTGTTCGTCTTCGTGTTCGGCGGCGCGATCGACACCGGCGGCACGGCGTACGTCGACTACCTGCTGCCCGGCATTCTGCTGGTCACCGTGGCATCCGGAATCGCCTACACGGCGTACCGGCTGTTCCTCGACATGAAGGGCGGCATCGTCGACCGGTTCCGTTCGATGCCGATCGCCGCCACGAGTGTGCTGTGGGGCCACGTGCTCACCTCTCTCGTCGCCAACGCGGTCTCGCTCGCCCTCGTCGTCGGGGTCGCGCTGCTGCTCGGGTTCCGCTCGGGTGCCTCGGTCGTGGCGTGGCTCGGGGTCGCCGGCATCCTGATGCTCTTCACGCTCGCCCTCACCTGGATCGCGGTCATCGCGGGGCTCGCGGCGAAGACGATCGACGGCGCGAGTGCCTTCAGCTACCCGCTGATCTTCCTGCCGTTCGTGAGCTCCGCGTTCGTGCCGACCGCCACCATGCCCGGACCCGTGCGCTGGTTCGCCGAGAACCAGCCGGTCACCTCGATCGTCGATACGATCCGCGCCCTGCTCGAACAGCAGCCCGTCGGCGGGCAGATCTGGATCGCGTTGGCGTGGTGCCTCGCGATCCTCGTCGTGGCCGCGACGATCGCGGTGACGCTGTTCCGCCGGTCGGTCCGCTGACGCGGGTCGGCGCCGGGGCGCGCGGCCCGTTCTGCCGAAGCCCCCCACCGCCGGCCGTTGAGTGTCCAGAACACCCGGACGTTCCTCGAGATCGTCCGGGTGTTCTGGACAGTCGAGCGAGCTGAGCGCCGTCGCGGCGTCGTCGGACCCCGGATGCCGCGGAGCCGGCGCCGCGAAACGCCGAACGCCCCCGCCGCAGAGGCGAGCGCGTTCGGAACGGGCTCAGGATGCCGGCGGCTGCGGCGCCTTCTTCGACTTGTGGACCGGCACCTCGGCGACGGGCTGCCCGCCGCGCTGCTGGCCCGGCAGGGGCCGGGAGCGGCGGCCGTAGATGACCTCGGACGAGTCGAGCAGCCACGGCACGAGGGTGATCGAGACGCCGTGCACGAGCATGAGCTGGTGCGCGAGGCGGCGCGAGCGGCGGTTGTGCAGGATCGACTCCCACCAGTGGCCCACGATGAACTGCGGCAGGTAGACGGTCACGACGGCCGAGCCGTTGTTCGCGCGGTACTTCTTGATGAAGGCCGACACCGGTGAGGTGTAGGTGCGGTACGGCGAGTCGATGATGACGAGCGGGATCGGGATGTCGTGCTCGGCCCATTCCTTCTGCAGCCGTGCCGAGTCCTCCTCGGTGATGGCGACGTGCACCGCGAGGGTCTTCTGGTGGTTCGCGGCCAGGGCGTAGTCGATCGCCTTCATGACCGGCTTCTGCAGACGGTTCACCAGCACGATGGCGACATCACCCGACGAGCCGAAGTGCACGGTCTCGTCCATGCGGATCTCGTGTTCGACGTCGCGGTAGTAGCGGTTCACGCCGATCATGAGCACGGCGAGGATCGGGATCGCGATGAACACCAGCCACGCGCCGTGGGTGAACTTGGTGATGGTCACGATGACGAGCACGAGCACCGTCATCGCCGCACCCACGGAGTTGATCCACAGGCCCGAGATGGCCGAGCGGCGTTCGATCGCGGCGGACTGCTGCTTCGCGGCTTCGGGCGGCAGGTCGTTCAGCCCCCGCAGCGCGCGGCGCCAGTGCCGGACCATGCCGATCTGACCCAGCGAGAACGACACGAACACACCGATGATGTACAGCTGGATCAGCGTCGTGAGGTTGGCTTGGTAGACGATCAGCACGCCGATGGCGACGATGCCGAGGATGATCATGCCGTTCGAGTACACGAGGCGGTCGCCGCGGGTGTTCAGCGCCTTGGGCGCGTAGCCGTCGCGGGCGAGCACGGCGCCCAGCAGCGGGAAGCCGTTGAACGCGGTGTTGGCCGCGAGCAGCAGCACGCACGCGGTGGCGGCCTGGATGATGAAGAACGGGATGCTGCCCGTGCCGAAGGTCGCCGCGGCGACCTGGGCCATGAGGCTCGGCTGCGGGTTGTTCGCGCAGTCGAATCCGATCAGGTTGCAGGGGTTCTCGGCGTAGTGAACGCCGGAGATGAGCGCGAGCGCCGTGAGGCCGGCGAACAGGATGATGGCGATGCCGCCCATCATCGTCAGCGTGGTCTGGGCGTTGCGGATCTTCGGCATGCGGAAGGCGGGCACGCCGTTCGACACGGCTTCGACACCGGTCAGGGCGGAGCATCCGCTCGAGAACGCGCGCAGCACGAGCAGGATCAGCGCGGCTTGCGTGAGCGATTCGGCCTGCACGGCATACTGGGCGCTCTCGGCCACGGGGGCGTTGCCCAGGAGCGTGCGCCCGAGCCCGACGACGATCATGACGCCGACCGAGCCGATGAAGAGGTAGGTCGGGATCGCGAAGACGCCCGAGGCCTCGCGCACTCCGCGGAGGTTCACGACGACGATGAGAATGACGAACCCGACGGCGATCTCGACGCGGAAGGGATTCAATTCGGGCAATGCCGAAATGATGTTGTCGACTCCGGATGCCACCGACACGGCGACCGTGAGCACGTAGTCGACCAACAGGGCCGCGGCCACCACGACACCCGGCACCTCGCCGAGGTTCTTGCTGGCGACCTCGTAGTCGCCACCACCCGAGGGGTAGGCCTTGATCAGCTGCCGGTAGCTGAGCACCACCACGACCAGCAGCGTCACGACCGCCACCGCGACCCAGGGGCTGAGGGTCAGGAGGGCCGTTCCACCGATGAGCAGGATCATCAGAAGTTCCTGCGGGGCGTAGGCCACGGAGGACAGCGCGTCGGAGGCGAAGATGGGCAATGCCATCTTCTTCGGGAGGAGCTGCTCGTCGAGTTTCTCGGAGGTGAGGGGCTCGCCGATCAGGATGCGTTTCGCGATCGGCGTCTCTTCGCCGTCAACGAGACTTTCGTCAGTCACGGCGCGCGACACTACGCGCACTGAGGGCGTTGCGCAATCTGACGCGCAGGTCGTTCAGCCTCTGGTCGCTGGAACGTGATCAACGAATGCACCGGATGCCGTATTCCCGGCATCCGGAAATGTCTTCATCCGACGGTGATCCGCGCGCTGAATGCGGCCACGGCGTCGGCGCCCCCGTGATCGTCGGCGGAGATCGTGACGACGGCATCGCCGGTGAAGACGATGAGCTGGCCGTAGGCCCCGTGCAGGCGCCACGCGTCGCCCGGCCCGTCCCACCCGCCCAGGGCGTAGCGGCGATACCCGTCGCCGGTGCTGCCGGTCTCGATCCAGCCCGAGTGCATGGCATCCACCGTCTCGGGAGAGACGAGGGGGCGACCGTTCCAGACGCCTCGATCACGGATGAGCAGACCAAGACGCGCCATCTCCTCCGTCCGCAGCGCGAGCCCCTCGCCGCCGAGCACCCGCCCGTTCGGGCAGCGGCGCCAAGAGAGGTCGTCGAGCCCGAGGGGGACGAACAGGCGCGGACGGAGGAACTCCTCGACGTCGCCGGTGCGCTGTGAGAGCACGTGCATCGCGGTGTAGGTGCTCGCATTGGAGTACTGGAACACCCGGCCGCGCGACGGGCGCGACAGGAATTCGGCGGCGAGGTCGGGCCAGTCGGTCATCATCGTCTCGGAGTACGCGAAGTCGACGCCGCTCGACATCGTGAGCAGCTGCCTCAGCGTCACGTCCGAGACCGCCGGAACGAGGCGGGCGACGGGCTCGTCGAGATCCACGAGTCCTTCGTCGGCGGCGAGGCCCACGGCCAGCACCGCGACGGCCTTGGCGACGGAGTGGATCTCTTCGCGCACGTCGGGCGTCCAGCGATGCGTGGCCTCGTCGTCGCCGGCGCGCACGTGCAGGCCGTGGGCGCCGAAGCCGGTCTCGTCGATCCGGGCCGTGATCTCGTCACGGAGGGCGTCGGCACGGGTCATGCAACTAGGCTAGAGCGCGCATCGATCGCGCATAGGCTCGCGAAATGACCAACTTCGCCGTCTCGGGAGTGCTCGCCGTGTTCGCGGGAGCCTTGGTGGCGCTGCTGGCCTTCGTGCCCTTCGTCGCAATCAGCTACCGCCGTCGCGGCGGACTCACGATCTGGCGCACGCTCCTGTGGGCGGGCGCGGCGGTGTACTTCTGGGCGATCTGGACCTACACGCTGATCCCGCTGCCCAGCTCGCAGGTCTACACCTGCGCGGGCGTCAACCTGCAGCCCTTCGCGTTCGTGGACGACATCCGTGCCGCCGTCGCCGTGTCGGGCCGCTACCTCACCGATCCGGTCGTGCTGCAGGTGGCCCTGAACGTGATGCTGTTCGCCCCCCTCGGCTTCTTCCTGCGGGTGCTCGGCGGCCGCGGCATCGTCGTCGCGGGTCTCGCGGGACTGCTCGCGTCGGGACTCATCGAGACGACGCAGATCACCGGCGTGTGGGGGATCTTCCCCTGCGCCTACCGGGTCTTCGACGTCGACGACCTGATCGCCAACACCAGTGGAGCCCTGCTCGGCTCGCTCCTCGCCTTCGCGGTGCCGGCGCAGCACCGGGGGGTCGAGAAGGCTCCGGATGCCGAGGAGCCCCGCCCCGTGACCCGCCGGCGGCGACTGCTCGGCATCGTCTGCGACGTCGTGGGCACCTGGCTCGTCGGCTTCGCCGTCGCGACGGTCCTGCAGGCGGCGCTCGTGCTGCTGGGCGGCGACGCGGTCTCGGAGTCGGCGTACGGCCTCGCCTCGATCGGCGGGACGCTCGCGGCGGCCGTCGTCTGGCTGATCGTGGTGCTGGGCACCGGACGTTCGATCGGCGACATCGCCACGCGGGTGCGTTTCACCGA
The DNA here is from genome assembly GCF_040436305.1 of Microbacterium sp. che218. Taxonomy (NCBI): domain Bacteria; kingdom Bacillati; phylum Actinomycetota; class Actinomycetes; order Micrococcales; family Microbacteriaceae; genus Microbacterium; species Microbacterium sp. che218. Next base: position 2,066,077 of record NZ_AP031501.1, on the reverse strand, counting down.
CGGGGTGCTGCCGACGTGGGCCGCGAGGCTGCTGCGCTTCGCCACCGGTGCGGGGGCGTACACGCTGCTCGCGGCACTCCCCGTGCCGTGGTCGTACACGGCCATCGTCCTCGCCCTGGTCACCGTCGCTCTGGTGTTCGTCTGGCGCGACGGCCGCGGCCTCACGGGCTGGATCGGGCGGCGCCGCCTGGTCGACGACCGCGCGGGTGTGGTGAGCCCGTCGGTGGACCGGGGCGAGGAGTACTCTCGCGCACATGGTGACGGTGAGCATCTCCCTCCCCGATGAGTTGAGAGCCTTCGTGGACGAGCGGGTGTCGTCGGAGCGGTACTCGTCGAGCAGTGAATATGTGTGCGACTTGATCCGAAGGGATCGGGTTCGCGTGCATCTGCGCAAGGCCGCCCTCGAAGGCATGCGCTCCGGCGAAAGCGGGGACATGGATGCCGCCTTCTTCGAGCGTCTCCGCTCCCGCGCCGTCAGGTAACCCGTGCCGCAGGACGACCCCGTTTCGGCCTGACAGAAGCTGCGCCCGGCGCGACCGAGCCGCTACCGTTGCGGCATGAACGAGCCGCTGTCGGCCGCAGACGCCCGCATCTTGGCGCTGGAGTCCGACGTCGTGCGCGGACACGCGCTCAAGCTCCTCGTGCTCGACCCGGGCGACGCCCTCGACCTCGACGCCCTGCGCGCGAGCGTCGCCGAACGGCTCCCCGCCTTCCCCCGCGGGCGTCAAGTGGTCGTCGATGACCGCGGCGTTCCGTCGTGGGCGGATGCCGACGACCTCGACCTCGCGCACCACGTGCGGCAGCGCGCGGCGGCGGATCCGATCGAGCTGCGCGAGGTCGTCGGACGCCTGATGTCGGAGCCGCTCGACCGCTCGCGCCCCCTGTGGAGCATCGACCTCATCGGCCCGCTCGCCGACGGCCGCGAAGCCCTCGCCGTGCGCCTGCACCACGCGGTCGCCGACGGGCTGACGGCCGTGCGCTTCCTCGAGAGCATCGTCTTCGAGCCGCACGATGCGCCCGCCCACGACGTCGGCGTGCGAGACCCCGAGGCGCGGCCGACCCGCTGGAGCGAATGGGAGCGGATGCCGCAGACCCTCGCCCGCGAGCTCGGTCACCCCGGTTCCCGGTCGCCGTTCGATCGGCCGATCACCGCGCGCCGCGCGCTCGCCTTCGTCGATGTGCCGCTCGCCGAGGCGCGAGCCGTCGGGGCCTCGCGCGCAGATCACGCCACCGTCAACGACGTGCTCCTCGCCGTCATCGGGGGCGCGTTGCGCCGACGGCTCCTGCATCACGGGCACACCCCGCGGCTCAACGCCCAGGTGCCGGTGAGCCTGCACGAGCGGGGGGAAGATGCCGCGGCATCCGGAAACCGCGACTCGTTCATCGACCTCGACCTGCACCTGCACGAGCCCGACGACCTGCGGCGCCTCGACCTGCTCAGCGCGCAGACCCGCGAGCGCAAGCGCGGGCACGATGCCCGTTCTCTCGACGAGCTCTTCCACGCGCTCGCCGCGGCCGGTCCGGTGGGGGTCTTCGCGCGCGGGCTCGCCGACGACCCGCGGGAGTTCGCCCTCGCGATCTCGAACGTGCCCGGACCCCGCGTCGCGGTCGCCGTCGCCGGGCGACGGGTGGCGCACGTCTACACGTCGTCGGAACCCGGCCCCCGTCACGCGCTGCGCGTCGCGGCGATCTCGAACGACCAATGGCTCGGCGTCGGCTTCTGCGTCGATCCGCTCGCCGTGCCCGACGTCGAACTGCTGGCCGATGCCGCGCACGACGCGTGGGAGGCGCTGCGAGCAGGCTCGGCCTGATCTGCGGGTGCGGCTCGCGTGCACAACCGCGGGGGTCGCGACCGACGCGCCGTTTCCGGATGCCGTGACCCGGCGTGCCGCCAGAACTTCCCGCCGTCGTGCCCGGGCACGCCCCGACCCGCATCGACCTGTCTCGACGACGGAGCACCGCCGCCGAACCGGCGCCGCGCGCCGAATAGGCTGGACGAGAAGGAGTCCCATGTCGTCGAGAGCAGGGCGCGCTCAGCGCGCGGGTCGCGGTGTCGCCGCGGCCGCTGTGGCGACCTTCCTCGCCACCGTCTCGCACGGCGCGGTCGACTCCGCTCTGCCGTCCGCGATGAACATCGCCGTCGCCCTCTGCCTCGCCACCCCGGTGTGCGTGCTGCTGGCCGGACGGGCGATGTCGTGGTGGCGTCTGTCGGCGGCGATCGCGCTCAGCCAGGCGTTGTTCCACGGCATCCTGATCCTCGATCTGCGCGGTGACGGCGCTGCCGTGAGCGCTGGCCACCACGGCACGGCCGCGGTCGTGATCGACGCCGCGGCATCCACCGACGCCATGGCAGCCCACTCCATGCACTCGCCGTGGATGTGGGCCGCGCACGCCTTCGCCGCCGTCGTGACGATCCTGGCGCTCGGCCGGGGCGAGCGCTCTGTGCAGGCGATCGCCCGCTTCTTCATCGCCGCTCTCCTGGTCCTGCGTCCGTTCCGCGGTATCGCCGCTCTCACGGATGCCGTGCGCACCGCGCCCGAGCCGCTGCTGCTGCCGCGGGCCATGACGGTGCTGTCGCCGATGAGGCACCGGGGTCCGCCGCTCGCGGCCTGACCTCGACCCCTCATCTCGCGCGTGAAACGCCCCTTCGGCGTGCGCACTTTCAGAAAGCAGCAACCATGTCTCGCAAGACCACCCTTCGCCGTACCCTCCTGGGCCTGACCGCGGGTGCCGCTCTCGCCGTCGCCGTGCCGCTGGCGGCCTCGGCGCACGTCACCGTCAACCCGAACACCGCCACTCCCGGCAGCTACGCCACCGTCAACTTCCGCGTCCCCACCGAGTCTGAGACGGCGTCCACCGTCAAGGTCGAGGTCACCCTGCCCACCGATACCCCGCTCAGCGCGGTGCTCGTCGAGCCCGTTCCGGGCTGGACCGCGACCGTCGAGAAGGGGTCGCTCCCCGCCCCCGTCGAGGTCGACGGCAACACCATCACCGATGCGCCGCTGAAGATCGTCTGGCAGGCCGACCCCGGGGTGGGGATCGGACAGGACCAGTTCCAGATGTTCTCGGCCGTGCTCGGACCCGTGCCCGACACCGGGCGCATCCTGCTCCCCGCCGAGCAGACCTACTCCGACGGAGAGGTCGTCGACTGGGCGGCGACGCCCGACCAGGTCGCGGCCGACGACTCGCTCGAGCCGGCGCCCGTGCTCTACATCACCGACACCCCGCCCACCGGCGAGCACAGCCACGGCACGACCGCGGCCGACCACACCGCCGATGACATGACCGCGGCCGCCTCCTCGAGCGACGACTCGTCGGGCGTGGCCCTCGGCCTCAGCATCGCGGCCCTCGTGGTCGCGGCCGTCGGCGCCGTCTTCGGCGCCCTCGCCTTCGCGCGTCGGTCGAAGCGCGCCTGATCATGGGCTCCCGGAACACGCTGCGTCGGGTTCTGGCCGGGGCGGTGGTCGTCGCAGCCGCGATGACCGCCGCCCTCGGCGGGGCCACCGCGGCCTCGGCGCACGACAGTCTCGTGTCGTCATCGCCGGCCGAGGGCGAGAGCGTCTCGTCGCTGTCGGAGGTCTCGCTCGACTTCAGCGCCAACCTGCTCGGCTATGACGGCGGCAACATCGTCATCGTGCTCGGCCCCGACGGCCGGCACTACGAGAGCGAGTGCGCCGCTCTCGCGGGCCCGAACCTCACCACCGCGGTGGCCCTCGGCGACCCCGGCGACTACTCGATCGAGTGGCGTGCCGTGTCGTCCGACGGTCATCCCGTCTCGGGCGTCATCCCCTTCACCTACACCGGCGTCAGCACCTCGGCCGGATCCGACACGTCGGTGTGCGCGAGCGCCGCCGGCGAGACCGCGGCCCCGGTCGAATCCGCTCCGGCCTCCGACGGCGGTGCCCCATCGGGCCTGGTCATCGGCCTGCTCGCCGGTGGCGGGGTGCTCGTGCTGGTGGTCGTGCTGATCGTCATCATCGTGCGCACGCGCCCGCGCGAGGACTGACCCGCGGGCCGCCGAGGTCCGCCGTCCTGCGGATCGGGCGTGCGGCACGCCGGGTTCACGGCATCCGGGACTGGCGTGTCGCCCTCCGGGTCCGCACGACGGCGCGACCCCGGCCCGCGGGGTGTCGAATGAGACACCGGATGCCGATCGGCCCGGCCGTTCGTCGACCTCCGCCGTCCTGCGGATCGGGCGTGCGGCGCGCCGGGGTCACGGCATCCGGGATCGGCGTGTCGCCCTCCGGGTCCGCACGACGGCACGACCTCGGCCCCCGGTGTGTCGGCCGAGACACCGGATGCCGATCGGCCCGGCCGTTCGTCGACCTCCGCCGTCCTGCGGATCGGGCGTGCGGCACGCCGGGTTCACGGCATCCGGGACTGGCGTGTCGCCCCCCGGGTCCGCGTGACGGCGCGACCTCGGCCCCCGGTGCGTCGAATGAGACACCGGATGCCGATCGGCCCGGCCGTTCGTCGACCTCGGCCGTCCTGCGGATGGGGCGTGCGGCACGCCGGGGTCTCGGCATCCGGGATCGGCGTGTCGACCCCCCGGTCCGCACGACGGCACGACCTCGGCCCGCCGCGCCGGCCCGCAGACCTACAGGCTCGAGCCCGACACCGAGAACGTGTCGCAGGCGTTCACGCCGCCCTGCCGGCCGGTGTCGAACCACCGCTGGCGCTGCTCGCTCGAACCGTGGGTCCAGCTCTCGGAGTTGATCGCCCCGCCCGACTCGGCCTGGATGTGGTCGTCGCCGACGGCCGCGGCCGCCGCGAGGGCGTCGGTGATCTGCTGGTCGGTCGGGGGCTCGAGGTAGGGCGTGCCGGTCTCGTCGACCTGTTCGCCCGCGTTCGCCACCCACGCCCCGGCGAAGCAGTCGGCCTGCAGCTCGGTGCGCACGCCGTTGCTGTCGGGGCCCGTGCCGTTATTCGGGTGCTGGTCCATCACGCCGATGAGGTTCTGCACATGGTGGCCGTATTCGTGGGCGAGCACGTACAGCTGGGCGAGGGGACCCGCGGTGGTGTCGTACTGCTCGCGCAGGATCGCGAAGAAGGTGGGGTCGACGTACACCGTCTCGTCGGGCGGGCAGTAGAACGGCCCGGTCGCGTTCGAGGCCGTGCCGCACGTGGTCGAGGTCGAGCCGTCGACGATGATCAGCTGCGGAGCCCGATACCCCTCGAGGGTGTTCCCCCAGAACTGGTCGAGGTTGAGAGATGCGGCCGCGAGTCGGCAGTCGTCGTTGCTGTTGGCGTCCGCGCCCGTCTCGCAGCTGGCGACGCGCTCACCACCGCTCTGCGGGGCTGCCGGGGCTCCGCCTCCACCAAGCAGACCGGTGAGGTCGGTGCCGGTGAACAGCGAGATCAGCAGCACCACGATGCCGCCGACGCCGACGGCTCCACCGCCGACCGCGGCCACGGTGCCGCCGCGTCGCTTGGCGGTGTTGTTGCCGACGCGGGCGTTGTCGTTGAAGGTCACGGGCGTGACGCTACCCGCGGGGCGGCCCGAGAACAGGGGCTGGACGCGGCGTGAAATCGCTGGGCGCGCAGATGCGGGGCGGTTTCCGCAACCCCCCGGTGCGACGGATCCGCGCGCGTACCGTCGGCCCCGAGGAGCAGCGCGGCCCCGGCGTCCGCTCCTCGCGAAGACATCGGAGAACGCCATGCCCCTGACACGTCGTACCTTCCTCGCCGGATCGGGAGCGCTCGCGCTGCCGTTCCTCCTCGCCAGCTGCGGGTTCGTGCAGACCGCCCCCGCCGAGAAACGTCAAGGCACCCTCACCTTCACCACGTGGGGGACGGATGCCGAGCTCGCGGGCTTCCGCGCCGCCATCGCCGCGTTCGAAGCGGCCAACGAGGGCTCGACCGTCGAGCTCAACGCCGTTCCCTACGAGCAGATGTTCACCAACATCGACGCGCAGTTGCAGGCGGGCAACCCGCCCGACATCTTCCGCGTGCCCTATTACACGTTCGGCGCGTACGCCGGTCGCGGTCAGCTGCTCGACCTGAAGCCCCTGCTGTCGGCCGATCGCCAGGGGCAGTTCACCCCGCAGGCGTGGGCGGCGGTGCAGAACGGCGACGGCACCTTCGGCCTGCCGCATCACACCGACACCTCGGCGCTCTTCGTCAACCTCGACCTGTTCCGTCAGGCCGGGATCGACGCGTCCGAGATCCCGACCTCGCCCGAGAACGCGTGGACCTGGGACCAGCTCGACGCCCTGGGCGAGCGACTGCGCGCCGGGCTCCCGGCCGACCGCTGGCCGTGGGCGTACAACTGGCAGGGCAACGGCGTCACCCGCTGGCTGAGCCTGCTCTTCCAGTCCGACGGCGCGTTCCTCGAGTCCGACCAGAAGACCCCGGCGATCGACTCCGACGCGGCACGTCAGGCCGTGGAGTTCTCGAGCTCGTTCTTCACCAAGAACTACGTGCCCGCGAACAACACGATCGCCTCCTCGAGCTACGCGGCCGAGTCGTGGTTCTCTCAGTCGGTGGCGATCGTGTGGTCGGGGGCTTTCCAGATCCCGGATGCCGACACCACGGCCGACTTCGAATGGACGGCGACCTACGCGCCCCGCAACGCCCGCGCGGGCAGCGACTTCGGCGGCAACGCGCTCGTGGCGACCGCGAACACGCAGCAGCCCGAGCTGGCCGCGGCGTTCCTGGAGTTCGTGACGGATGCCGCTCCCATGCGCGACTTCTGCCGCGCGGCATCCCTTCTGCCCACCCGTGGCGACCTGCTCAACGACCAGCTCGAGTTCGCGGTGCGGCCCGAGCTCGCCCCGGTCTTCGCCGGTCAGGCCTCGCTCGTGCAGCCGCAGGACGTCGCGCAGGTCGCGAGCCCGTCGATGTCGGCGATCATCCCGGTGCTCAAGGAGCAGCTCGACCTCGCCTTCACCGGCGCCCAAGATGCCGCGACCACGGTGACGAACCTGCAGTCGGGCATTGGAGCGGCCACCGGTGGCTGACACCGCGGTCGCCCGACCGCGTCTTTCGCGGCAGGGCCGACCGGAGCGGGGGGAGCGCCTGCGCACCCGCCGCCCCGGCGCCCGTCGCGAGGCCCTCGCGGCGTACGGGTTCCTCGCGCCGAACTACCTGCTGCTGCTGGTGTTCGTGCTCGTGCCGCTGGTGGGGGCGTTCTTCGTCAGCCTGCAGCGCACCGACGGGTTCGGCGACGGCACCTTCGCGGGCCTCGACAACTACGCACGGCTCGTCGGCGACCCGCTGTTCTGGCGGGCGCTCGGCAACACCGTGCTGTTCACGGTGCTCGTGACGCCGCTGTCGATGCTGCTGGGCCTGGTCGCCGCGACCCTGCTCAACACCGCCCTGCCCGCCCGACCGCTGTGGCGCTCGCTGCTGATCCTGCCGATGGCCGTGTCGGGCGTGGCCACCGCGCTGATCGGCGTGCTCGTGTTCGACCAGAACTCCGGCATCCTGAACCGCATCCTCACCGCCGTCGGCCTCTCACCCGTCACGTGGCAGTCCGACCCGGTGCCCGCGTTCGCGACCATCGTGCTGGCGACGGTGTGGTGGCGCACGGGCTTCAACATGCTCATCTACCTCGCCGGGCTCCAGGGCATCGGACCCGACCTGTACGAGGCGGCGACCCTCGACGGTGCGAACCGGTGGCAGCGCTTCCGCAACGTCACGATCCCGCTGCTCGGACCCACGTCGTTCTTCCTCGTGGTGCTGAACGTGATCTTCTCGTTCCAGGTCTTCGACATCGTGTTCGTGCTCACCGGCGGAGGCCCGGGAGGCGCGACGAGCGTGCTCGTCACCTACGCCTACGAGACCGGCTTCGTCACGCGCGACCAGGGCTACGCCGCCGCGATCGGCATGGTGCTGTTCCTGTTCGCCCTCGTGTTCGCCGCGGCGCAGTACCGCGCGTCCCGCACCAAGGATGTGGTCGAGTGAGCCTCGATGAGCGCCTGGATGCCTCGGCATCCGCGTCCCCCCTCGCCCCACCCGCGGTGACCCCGGGTCGGCGCGCCCGCGACCGCTCGCGGCGGGGGAGTGCGATCGTGCGCACGATCATCGTCGCGGTGGTGGGTCTTGCCTCCGTGTCGCCGCTGTACTGGATGCTCGCCGTCGCCTTCTCGTCGCGCGCCGAGCTGCTCGGGGGGCGGGAGCTGCGCCTCTGGCCGCGCGACGTGACCTTCGAGAACTTCGAGCGCGTGTTCGCCTCGTTCCCGGTGGCGACCTGGTTCGGAAATTCCGTCGCGATCGCGGTCGTGGTGACCCTCATCTCGGTCAGCACGAGCCTGCTCGCCGGCTACGCCTTCGCGCAGCTGCGCTTCCGCGGTTCGACCGCGCTGTTCTTCCTCGCGCTGGCGACCCTCGTGCTGCCGGTGCAGGTGATCATGGTGTCGCTGTTCCGCATCGTCACGGCGGCCGGGCTGTACGGCACCTATTGGGCGGTGATCCTGCCCGTATCGGCCTCGGCGTTCGGGCTCTTCCTCGCGCGCCAGTTCATGCTCGGCATCCCGCGCGAACTGATCGAGGCCGCGCGCCTCGACGGGGCCGGGCACGTGCAGACGTTCCTGCGGGTCGTGCTGCCGCTGTCGAAGCCGCTCATCGCGGTGCTGGTATTCATGAGCCTGCTGTCGTCGTGGAACGACTTCGCCTGGCCCCTGATCGCCCTGCGCGAGAACCGCCTGTTCACCCTGCCGATCGGCCTGCTCTACCTGCAGGGCCAGTTCGGCAGCGACTACGGCGCGACGATGGCCTACGCGCTCCTGAACGTGGTGCCGATCGCGATCGTGTTCCTGGTGTTCCAGCGATACTTCGTGGCGGGCTTCGCGCGCAGCGGCATCAAGTGACCGGGCGGGGTGCCTCGATTCCGAGGTCCCTGAGCCTGTCGAAGGGACCGGGGCCCAGCGCGTGGTCCCGTGGCTTCGACAGGCTCAGCCACCTCGGTACGCAGGTCCCTGAGCTTGTCGAAGGGACCGGGGCCCAGCGCGTGGTCCGGTGGCTTCGACAGGCTCAGCCACCTCGGTACGCAGGTCCCTGAGCTTGTCGAAGGGACCGGTGCCCAGCGCGTGGTCCGGTGGCTTCGGCAGGCTCGGCCACCTCGGTACGCAGGTCCCTGAGCTTGTCGAAGGGACCGGTGCCCAGCGCGTGGTCCGGCGGCTTCGGCAGGCTCAGCCACCTCGGTAGAGAGGTCCCTGAGCTTGTCGAAGGGACCGGGGCCGGCGCGGGCTTCCGCGGGCGTCTCGTCCTCAGTCCAGGAACTCCCGCGCCGCCACGACGAGGTTCTCCACGCCGCGGTCGATCGTCGGCTGCATCACCGGAGCGAAGAAGGGGGAGTGGTTGGTCGGGATGTCGCGCTCGATCGTGCCGCCGGCGAGGGCGTCGGCGAAGGTCTGCGGGTCGACGCCTCCCCAGAACCAGAACACCAACGGTGCACCCGACTCGCGCGCGAACCACGACACGTCCTCGCTGCCGGTGAACATGCCGGGGTCGACCACGGAGCCCTCGCCGAACGAACGCCGGAACGCCTCGGTGAGGCGGGTCGTGGCATCCACGTCGTTGATCGTGGGCGGCAGGGTGTGGTCGGTCGTGATCACGGGTTCCTGTTCGGCTCCGGATGCCGCGGCCTCGGCCCGGATGATGCGCTCGACCTTCGTCATCACGCGCTCGCGCGCCGCGTCGTCGGGGTAGCGCAGGCTCAGCTCGAGCTTCGCCTCGGCGGGGATGATGTTGTTCTTCAGCCCGGCGTGGATCGAGCCGACGGTCACGACGGCGACGTCGCGCGGGTCGACCTCGCGCGAGACGACGGTCTGGAGGCGCATCACGGTCGCGGCCGCCATGACGATGGGGTCGATCGTGGAGTGCGGGCGCGAACCGTGACCGCCGCGGCCGTAGAGCATCACGGTGAGGCCGTCGGAGGCCGCCATCTGCGTTCCCGGGCGCACGCCGATGACGCCGGCGGGCAGGGGCGTGACGTGCTGGCCGAGCACGATGTCGGGCTTCGGGTACCGCTCGAGCACGCCGTCGGCGATCATCGCCTTCGAGCCCGCGCCGTACTCCTCGGCGGGCTGGAACACCGCCACTACGGTTCCCGACCACTCATCGGTGGTCGCGACGAGTCGCTCGAGCGCACCGATCAGGGCGGTGACGTGCATGTCGTGGCCGCACGCGTGCATCACGGGAACGGCGTTGCCGGCCGGATCGGTGCCGCGCGCCGTGCTGGCGTAGGCGAGGCCGGTCTGCTCCTCGACGGGGAGGCCGTCCATGTCGGCACGCAGCCACACGACGGGTCCGTCACCGTTGTCGATCTTCGTGACCACACCGGTGCGGCCCACTTCTTCTTCGACCTCGAGGCCCAGGTCGGCGAGGTGGCGGGCGATGACGCCCGCCGTCCGCGTCTCCTGGAACGACAGCTCCGGGTGGGCGTGCAGGTCGGTGTAGAGGCTTTCGAGGTCGACGCTCATGCCCCCGAGCCTACTCAGCCGTTCCGTCCCGCGGTCCGGTCAGTACCGGATGCCGCGGACCCTCGCAACCCGTCCGCTCCGGTCAGCTCGGGCGACCACGCTTTCGGCATGACCACCACACACTTCGACTACCTCATCGTCGGCGGCGGAATGGTCGCCGACACCGCCTCCCGCGGCATCCGCGAGATCGACGCCGACGGCTCCATGGGCATCCTCAGCGACGACGTCGACGAGCCCTACACGCGCCCCGCGCTGAGCAAGAAGCTGTGGACCGACGACGAGTTCACGTGGGAGAAGGTGCCGCTCGGCACCGCCGACGACACCGGCGCCGACATCCGTCTGCAGACGCGCGCGACGGCGATCCGTCCCGACGCGCACGAGGTCGACGCCGACGGCGAGACCTTCTCCTACGGCACGCTTCTCGTCGCCACCGGCGGCAAGCCCGTTCCGCTGCCGGTCGACGACCGCACGGACGGCGAGCGGGTCCTGTCGTTCCGCACGGCCGAGGACTACCGGCGCCTGCGCTCGCTCGCGAAGGACCTCGACCGCATCGTGGTGGTCGGCGGGGGCTACATCGGCTCCGAGCTCGCGGCCGCTCTCGTGCAGAACGACGTCGACACGGTGCTCGTGCACACCGGCGCCGTGCTGGGCGATTCGATGTTCCCGCCGGCGCTCGCCGATCGTTTCGAGAAGCTCTTCCGCGACGCGGGCGTCGAGATCGTCGCAGGGTCCAAGGTCGAGGGCGGACAGGCGGATGCCGACGGCGTGCGCCTTCAGCTCGAGAACGGCGACGAGGTGCGGGCGGATGCCGTGGTCAGCGGGCTCGGCATCGAGGTGGCCACCGACCTGGCCGAGCAGGCGGGTCTGACCGTCGATGACGGCATCGTGGTCGACGCGCAGCTGCGTGCCTCGGCCGACGACGTCTTCGCCGCGGGCGACGTGGCGAGCTACCCCGACCGGATCCTCGGCCGACGTCGCGTCGAGCACGTCGACAACGCCAACGAGCAGGGCAAGGCCGCGGGCCGCAACCTCGCGGGCGCCGCCGAGGCCTACACGCACACGCCGTACTACTACTCCGCCGTCTTCGGCGTCCGCTACGAAGCCGTCGGCACGCTCGACTCCTCTCTCGACACGGTCGAGGACTGGACGGATGCCGATCACGGCGTCGTCTACTACCTCGACGACGACCGCGTCGTGGGCGTGCTGCTGTGGAACGTCGAAGACGCCCGCGATGCGGCGCGCGCGGTGCTGGCCGAGGCCGAGACCCTCACGCGCGACGACCTCGTGGGCCGCATCCGCTGAGACCGTCGGCCCGGACCGGTCTCGCGTCTCGCGGCCGGTCCGGGCGGCCGAGCCGCGCGTGCGCGCCCGACCTTTGGCCGCACGGCCACCACGCGGCCCGATGTGCGCGCCGTCCGGCCGGGTCTAACCTGGACGCACGCTGGGTGTTCGCCCAGCGTGCACTGCATCCAGGAGCACCCCATGGCGACCGCTGAACTGCGTCTTCCCCTGTCCGTGGACCAGGCGCGCGACGCGCTGTCCACCGCGTTGACCGACCTCGGTTTCACGGTGACCCCCACGGCATCCGGATCCCTCGACGTCTCGCGCGGGAGCCTCGGCACGACGCTCGTCGCCGGTGCCTTCGCGGGCCAGGACATGCACGTGCGATTCGACGTGCACTTCTCGGGGGTGCCCGAGGGTTCGCTCGCGAGCTTCGAGCACTCCGCGGCAGGCGGATTCTTCAAGGGCGGGGCGATCGGCGCCGTCAAGGCAGGTGATGTGGTTCGCGAGGCCGCGCACTCCGCGGGCGTCCGGCTCGCCGAGCGGGGTCAGCTGGTGGGCGTCCCGCCCGTCGCTCCTCCCGCGGCATCGGGGGCGGATGCCGCGACGCCGCCCGTGCCGCCGCCGTACGCCCCGGGCGCGCAGGGCTACCCCGGCGCAGCGCAGGGCTACCCGGGTGCCGCGCAGGCGACGGCCGCCGACGGCACCTCCCTCGCGCCCTACCCGGCCCCGCCGGCGTCGGACCGCACGAACGTCGTCGCGATCGTGGCGATCATCCTCGGCTTCCTCTTCCCGATCGGCGGCATCGTGGCGGGCGCGGTGGCCCTCGCCCAGGTCAAGCGCACGGGCGAGAAGGGGCGCGGGCTCGCGATCGGCGGCATCATCGCCGGCTCCGTGCTGACGGTGCTGTACATCCTCGCGGCGATCGGGCTCTTCATCTTCTCGGTGTTCGTCGGAGCGACGGCGGCATCCGGCGAGTCCGGTTCGTCGACCGACCCGTTCGCCCCGCCGGTGCCGTCGGAGAGCGGCGGCGTCTCGATCGCTCCCGACGACCCCGCTCCCGGCGACCCCTATGCCCTGCTCGTCGGCGAGTGCCTCGACGACTTGAGCAGCGGCTTCGTCGGCGACGAGAACTTCGTCGACTGCGCCGCACCGCACACCTACGAGGTGTTCTCGACGTTCGCTGCGGCCGACGGCGCCTTCCCCGGCGACGACGCGCTGTCGCAGGCGGCTTTCACCGGCTGCGACGCGGCGTTCGAGGGCTTCGTCGGCATCCCGTACGGAGACTCGACCCTCGACTGGGAGTTCGTCGCTCCGACCGAGCAGACCTGGTCGGACGGCGACCGCAGCATCTCGTGCCTGCTCTACGACCCCGCCGGCGAGGTCTCGGGAACCCTCGAGGGCTCGGCGCGCTGAACCTACCCTTTCGCCCGCGGCGGCGGGGCGGAGCGATTTCTCGAGGGATCACAATTGCTCGCCGTCTCGCCGCCGGGTGCGGGTGAGTTCGGTCGTGAAAACACCCGCGAGGGGTGCGCGGTCGGGGTGATCGTCGGGGTCGCCGCCCCTAGGTTGAGCGGTGCTGTGCGCGGGCCCGCGCATGCGACGCACCTGCGGGGGGACCGATGGACAAGAGCCTGCGCCTGTCGATGTCTGCGACGGTCGGCGAGGCGAAGGCAGCCGTGACGGCGCTCCTCCTCGATCAGGGCTTCGACATCCGAGAGCGCAGTGACGGCCTCGAAGCGGATCGCACGCCGGCTCCCCGGGCCAAGGCGACGAAGAGGCCCGCGACACGGTTCCGCGTCCGCTTCTCGTCGGCGCCGGACGGCGCGATCGTCGACGTCGAGCCGATCACCGGTGCGCCGGCCGTCCGCACGACCGTGGCGATGATGCGCGAGCGTCTTGTGAAGAAGGGTCTGCTCAGCGCGGAACCCGGCGCGGAGGCTCCCGCCGTCGAGCGCGACGGGATCGACGCGGATGCCGCCGATGATGAGGTCCGACGGCGCGCGGACGGCGACGAGACCGCCGACTTCTGGCCATTCGACCAGCTCACGTCGCCCGTTGACGCGCCCGCTGTCCGTGCAGCCACGCCCCCGCTGAACGCTCTCGCCGTGGTCTCCCTCGTTCTCGGCGCCCTCGCGCCCGTCGGCGGAATCGTCACCGGGGCCATCGCGCTGGGCCACATCCGCCGGACCGGCGAGCGGGGCAGGGGCCTGGCGCTCGGCGGTGTCGTGCTGGGGTCGGTCCTGACCACGGTGTTGAGCGTGTCGATCGTGGCTGCGGTCGGACTGCTGCTCGTCCCTTCAGGAGCCGGAACGCCGAACGCCGCCGGCGAGCGCGCAGCCGCGGCTTCTGCCAGCCCGACCGCGACGGTCGAGGAGGGCGCGTCGTCGAGCTTCGCGCCCGAGGTGGGACAGTGTTTCGTCAAACGGGGCGCGGGAGAGATCGGCGAGGCGAATCTGGTGGACTGCGGCGTTCCGCACGCCTATGAGCTCTACGAGCAGTTCTCGCTGAGCGGCGACGAGTATCCGGGAGACGACCTCGTCGCCCGTGACTCCGTGGGCGGATGCCGCGACCGGTTCGCCGACTTCGTCGGCACGGACTACGACGAATCGCGTCTCGAGCTCGTGTATCTCAGTCCGACGGTCAAGGAGTGGGGACGCGGGGACCGGGTCGTCTCGTGCCTGCTGGCCGATCCGGACGCGTCCGTTACGGGATCCCTGCGCGAGTCGCAGCGCTGACGGCTGCCCGGCACCGAGGCCCGAAACCGGACTCTCAGGCGACCGGCGGGGCCGTCGATCCACGCTCGACGAGTTCGAACGGCAGGGTGCCGAGTCCGCGCGCGGGCTCGGCGCCGTCGAGTTCCGCGAGCACGGCGGCGGCAGCCCTCTCGCCCTGGCCGCGGGCGAACTGGTCGACGGTGGTCAGGCCGAACCACCGGCCGAGCTCGTGACCGTCGACACCGATGATCGAGACGTCGTCGGGCACCCGCAGGCCCTTCTCGCGTGCGGCGAGGATCGCGCCGATGGCCATCTCATCCGAGGCGGCGAACAACGCCGTGGGGCGCTCTTCCGCGTCGAGGGCGCGCGCGGCGGCGGCCGAGCCGCCCTCGATCGTGAAGTCGGCCGGGTAGACCGGTGCGTCCGCGACGCCCTCTTCGGCCAGCGCCTCTTCGAACCCCCGTCGTCGCAGTGCCGGCACCGTCGATCCGGCCGCCGTCGCGGCATCCGCCCCAATGTGCGCCACCCGGCGATGCCCGAGCGCGAGCAGGTGCGCAGTGGCGAGTCGGCCGACCGCGAGATCGTCGACGGTCAGTGTCGTCAGCAGGGGGTTGGGCCCGGCGATAGCGACGATCGGCACGCCCAGCCGGCGCAGCGACGCCGATTCATCGGCGTCCGACTCGAGCGCGATCGTGATGAGGGCATCGATCCGGCGCCGTCGCACGTGGTCGTCGAAGACGCGTCGACGCTCGTCGCGGTCGACGCCGACGCTGTAGAGGGTGATGTCGTAGCCGTGGCGGACGAGCCCGTCGGAGATGCCCGCGAGCACGGTGCTGAAGAACCAGCGGTCGAGGAACGGCACGACCACACCGACGGCTCGCGCGCGTCCCGACGCCAGGCTCGAGGCGGCCGCCGACACGACGTACCCCAGACTCTCCGCGGCGACCATCACGCGCTCGCGGGTCGCCGCCGACACCGGCCCCCGCCCGCTCAACGCACGCGAGACCGTGGCCGTCGACACCCCCGCCGCGCGGGCGACGTCGTCGATGCCGACCACGGTCTCGTGTGCTCTCGTCGAAATGCCGGCGGATGCCGCGGCTCAGGCCGCCGCGATCCAGACGGTCGTGTCGGTGGGCAGGGTGTCGCCGTCGAGGGGCCCGCTCGCGATGAGCACCTCGCCGGCGGGCAGCTCCACCGCGGCATCGCCGAGGTTCGCCACCACCAGGAGCGAGCCGTTGCGGAACGCCACCACGTCGTCGACGAAGCCCTCGAGCCACTCGAGCTCGCCCGCGCCCAGGTTGCGCGCGCGGCGCTCGGCCAGCAGCGACCGGTACAGCGTCAGCGTCGACGAGGGGTCGTCGACCTGCACGTCGCGCGCGAGGTCGGCCCACTCCGTCGGCTGCGGCAGCCACGACGCGCCCGTGGTGTTGAAGCCGTAGGCGGGGGCGTCGGCGGTCCACGGGATCGGCACGCGGCATCCGTCGCGCCCGTAGCGCTCGCCGTTGGTGCGGAACCAGGTCGGGTCCTGACGTGCGTCGTCGGGCAGGTCGATGACCTCGGGCAGACCCAGCTCCTCGCCCTGGTACAGGTACGACGAGCCCGGGAGCGCCAGCATGAGCGTGGTCGCGGCGCGGGCGCGGTGCAGACCCTTCACGGGGTCGGGCTTGCCGGGCGACTTCGGGCCGATGCCCGCACCCTGCGGGTTCTCGGCCGTCAGCGCGAGGCGCGAGGCGTGGCGCACGACGTCGTGGTTCGACAGCACCCAGGTGCTGGGGGCACCGACGGCGCCGTACTCGTCGAGCGAGTCGGTGATGACCGCGCGCAGGGCCGGTGCGTCCCAGGCGGTCTCGAGGTAGTGGAAGTTGAAGGCCTGGTGCATCTCGTCGGGCCGCACCCACAGCGCCGTCTCGGCGACGGTGGGCAGCCACGCCTCGGCGCAGAGGGCGCGGTCACCGTCGTACGCGGCGAGCACCTCGTGCCACTCGCGCCACACCTCGTGCACGCCCGGCTGACCCCAGTAGGGGACGGCGTCGGCGTCGCCGCCCATCGACCCCGCGTCGGGATCGGGCGTGTAGTCGGGCAGCCCCTCGGCCTTGATGAGACCGTGCGCCACGTCGACGCGGAAGCCGTCGACCCCGCGGTCGAGCCAGAAGCGCAGGATGTCGCGGAACTCCGCGCGCACCTCGTCGTTGGTCCAGTCGAAGTCGGGCTGGCTCTCGTCGAAGATGTGCAGGTACCACTGCCCGGGGGTGCCGTCGGCCTCGGTCACGCGCTTCCACATGCCGCCGCCGAAGACGCTCTCCCAGTTGTTCGGGGGCAGCTCGCCGTTCTCGCCCTTGCCGTCGCGGAAGATGTAGCGCGCCCGCTCGGGGCTGCCCGGGGCGGCCTTCAGCGCTTCCTGGAACCACACGTGCTGATCGCTCGAGTGGTTGGGCACGAGGTCGACGATGACCCGGATGCCGCGCTCGTGCGCACCCGCGAGCATCGCGTCGAAGTCGGCGAGGGTGCCGAAGATCGGGTCGACGTCGCGGTAGTCGGCGACGTCGTAGCCCGCGTCCTTCTGCGGCGAACGCTGGAAGGGGCTCAGCCAGATGGCGTCGACCCCCAGGTCTTGCAGGTCGTCGAGGTGCGCGGTGACGCCGGGCAGGTCGCCGAGACCGTCGCCCGAGGCGTCCGCGAACGAGCGGGGGTAGATCTGGTAGATGACGGCGGTGCGCCACCACTCGGAGCCGGGAGCGGCGACGAGCTCGGCGCGCGCGTCTTCCTGCGTGAAAGTCATGACGACCACGTTAGTGCAAGCGCTTGCAGTCGCGTCAACGGGCTCCCGCTCGAACGTCGGCCACGGGGCGGTGGGGTGAGGATCCGTCGAGCGCGGGTGAAACGGAGGATGAGGCGACGTACTGTGCCGAGGTCAGAGTCCGCGGCGCGACCGGTCGAAGTGCGTGATCGCGTCGGTATAGACGCGGGTGATCCGGGCCAGATGGGTGTCGAAGTCGAGGTCGGCGGCGCTCGCCCGTGCTCCGTCGGTGAGCGCGGCGCGCAGGCGCGCGTCGAGGGCGACGCGCTCGAGCGCCGCGGCGAGGGCCTCCGCGCTCGACGACGCGCTCACGACGCCGTTGACCCCGTCGACCACGAGAGAGCCGGCCGCGTCGGGCGTCGCGATTACCGGACACCCCGCGAGCAGGCTCTCCGCGATGACGAGGCCGAAGGTCTCGGGCCACTGCGAGGGGAACACCAGGGCGGTGGCCGTGGACAGGAGCGCCGCCTTGCGGGCGTCGTCCGCCCAGCCGACGTAGGTCACCGTCTCCCCGACGGCCTTCTCGACGACCGCGCGCAGCGGACCGTCGCCGGCGATGACCAACTCGCCGTCGATGCCGGCCTGCTCCCACGCCCGCAGCAGGGTCTCGATGCCCTTCTCCTTCTGCAGCTTGCCGAGGAACACGAAACGCGGGCGCGCCGAGGGCTGCCGGTCCTCCGGGTGCGCCGCGGCGATCCAGCCGTGCGGCACGACGCGGGCGTCGATTTCGTCGAGGGGCAGGCCCAGGGCGGCGTGGCGCCGGCGCGTGCGCACGCTGGGGAAGACGACGACATCGGCACGACGGGCCGAGCGCCACAGCACTCGCGCGCGGAGGCGCTGGACGAGGCCCAACCGCGACCGCTCGATCCCGTGGCGGACGCTGGTCGAGGTCGTGTCGACGAGGCAGTAATCGTGGGCGGTGTGCACGACCGGAGCCGCCTGCGCGCGCAGGATCGCCGACCCGATGCCCTGGAAGCGGTGCACGTGCACCACCCGGTCGGGTTTCTGCACGCGCCGCAGTGCGCGGGGCACCACGAAAGCCCCCCACAGGTCGAGCGCGTGGAAGGCCACCCGCGCCGTCACCGTCGAGCCGTGCTCGTCGGGGCGGTACGGGCGACGCACCGGCAGCTGCCGCACGACGACGCCGGAGCGGCGGGCCCGCGCGACCGTCTCGGGGTCGGTCCAGGCGGTGACGATCTCGACGCAGTTGCCGCGTCGTGCCTGCGCTGCGGCCAGGGCGAGCACGTACGACTCGGCGCCTCCGAGCGGGGCGACGAAGGTGCTCTGCACGTGGGTGATCTTCACGCGGACATCCCCTCCGGTCGCATCCGAACGCGACGGACGTTACGCGGGGGCGATCACCGGCGATGCCGACGAGGACGCGGGCGGCGCGAGGTTCGACCGGAACCTCACCCGTTCGGGGGTCGTCCTTAACGAGCCACCGCGGGGAGCGGCTCGAGTGCGGGTGGCCCGCGCGGGTCACCACAGTGGGTCCCGTGTACGCCCAGCCGAAAGTCGAGCAAGAGACGGTGTCTGCGCGCATCGTCAGCGTGACCCCGATGGTCCCCTTCGACGGCGTGCCGCACGCGGGGGGCCAGTACTACCTCCGGCACCTGCGCGCCCTCGCTGCGCTCGGGCACCGCATCACGATCCTCGCGCCGGACAGCCCCGACAACCGCGTCGGACGACTGGCCCTGCGCAACGAGTTCCGCGTCGAGCTGCTCGCCGTGTCGACTCCGCTCGGACGGCGCCTCGCGGACTTCTCCGACAAGCAGCAGGCGCGCCTGTTCCCCGTCCGTCCTGTCGCGCGGATCCGCCGGGCGTTCTCAGGATCGACGGTCGCGCGGCGCCTCGTCGAGACGGCCGACGTCGTCGAGTATCAGTGGACCGAGACCGCATGGCTCGCCGCGCACCTGCCGGCTCCGTCCGCTCGCCACGTCGTCGTCGTGCACGACGTGCTGTCGCAAAGCTACGAGCGCTTCCTCGAGGCGAGCGCCGCAGCCCCGCTGCCGCAGCGCCTTCTCGCGCGGTGGCGGCGATTCATCGTGGCCCGCGACGAACGCCGCGTGTACTCGAAGGCCGATGTCGCCGTCACCTTCAGCGCGAAGGACGTCGACGTCATCCATCGCTGCGCGGGCGCTGCGGCCCCGGCGCGCGTCGTGCGACCGCCCCTCGCCGGTGTCGAGTCGGCGGAGCACGCAGACCCCGGCACCACGACGGCGCCCGTCGTGCTGTTCGTCGGCGCGTTCGATCGCTCGGTCAACGCCGATGCGGCGGAGTGGGCGGCCACCGAGATCCTCCCGATCGTCCGGGCCCGTCACCCTCGGGTGCGGTTCGTCTTCGCCGGCGCCAATCCCACCCCGCGCATGCACGAGCTGGCCGCAGACCTCGACGCTGTCGAGGTGACCGGTCGGGTCGAGACCCTCGATCCGTACTACGCGGATGCCGCCGCGGTGCTCGTTCCGCTGCGTTCGGGCGCGGGGGTCAAGTTCAAGACCGTCGAGGCCATGGTGCGCGGCATCCCCGTCGTGTCGACGACCGTCGGGGTCGAGGGGATCGTCGACGACCGCCTCCACGTCTTCGCCGTCGCGGATGAGGCCGACGCCCTCGCCCGCGGGGTGATCGCCGTGCTCGACGACCCTGCGGCCGCCCGCGCCGACGCCCGCGGCGTGCGCGCGGCGGCGCGCGCGGAGTTCTCCGCGGCCCAGTTCGAACGTTCGCTCGCGGAGGTCTACGGCTCGTGACGTCGCACCCGACTGCCGAGACAGCCACCACCGTCCGTCCGTCGGTGGTCGGCGCCACCGTCACCTACGCCTCGCGAGCGCGCTCGTGCCGCGCCACGGTCGAAGCCCTGCTCGCGCAGGGGGTCGAGAGCGTGATCATCGTCGACAACGGGTCCACCCCAGACGCCCAGCGAGAGCTGCGCGAACTCGTCGCCGAGTACGAGTCCCGTGTTCTCTGCCACCGTCTCGACCGCAACGAAGGCTCGGCCCCGGCGTTCGGCCTCGCGATCGCCCTCGCCCGAGACTCGGGGGCCGAGTACGTGTGGCTCCTCGACGACGACAACCTCCCCGAACCGGGCGCGCTCGACAGCCTCATCGCCGAGGAGCGCCGGTTGTGGGACGCGGGCACGGTGCCGTGCGCCGTGGCGCCCGTGCGCGCTCCCTCGGCCGAGCCCGACGAGGTGGCCGAGACGATCGCGTCGGAGCTCTCGCGCGAACAGCCCGAGGCGAACCGATCGTTCGCGGGGGTCGAGGTGGGCCTGTTCGCCCGGCGTGCCCTCGAGCGACTCGGCCTGCGCCGCACGGTGCCGCGGACGAGTGGCGATCTGCCCTACGCGCCCTACGGCGGGCTGCTGATGCGCACGGCGGCGACGCGGGCCATCGGTGATCCCGATGCCGACCTGGTGCTCTACGGCGACGATCTGGAGTACACCTCGCGCATCGTGGCGGCGGGCGGGCGCATCGTGCTGACCCCGCGTGCGGTGGTCGTCGATCCGCGCGGCGAGCGGTGGATGCCGCCCGGCTTCGAGGTGCTGGCGATGTTCCGCTCGACCAACGACGCGCTGCTCTATTACTCGCTGCGCAACCGGGTGCACCGCGAGCTGCGGATCGGAAAGCGGTGGTCGCGCGACCGCGTGCTCAACGGGGCCCTATTCGCCGCGCTGTGCCTCGTGTGCATGGCCGTGACGCGGCGGGCAGACAAGGCGCGCGTCATCCGCACCGCCGTCGACGATGCGATCGCCGGCCGGCTCGGGCGCCGCGTCGAGTTCTGAGCCGTCCCCGTACGGGCCCTCGCCACGGACAGGATCGACGGCGCGCGTAGGCTGGGCGGGTGCCCGACGCCACTGCCCTCGCCCGCGCTGAATCGCTCATCACGAGCATCCCCGACTACCCCAAGCCCGGGATCGTCTTCCGCGACATCACTCCGCTGCTCACCGACGCCGCCGCGCTGCGGACCGTCGTCGACGCGCTGATCGAGCCCTTCGCGGGTCGCTTCGACGCGGTCGCAGGCGTCGAGGCCCGCGGATTCCTGCTCGCGGGCGCGGCGGCGATCGCCGCGAACGTGGGCCTCATGCCGATCCGCAAGGCGGGCAAGCTGCCCCGGCCCGCGGCCTCGATGTCGTACGACCTCGAGTACGGCTCGGCGCAGATCGAGATGCACGACGACAATGCCGCGGGCGCGCGCGTTCTGCTGCTCGACGACGTGCTCGCCACGGGCGGCACGCTCCGCGCCGGCCGCGACCTGCTGCAGGCGGTCGGCAGCGAGGTCGTCGGCATCGCGACCCTTCTCGAGATCGACGGCCTCGGCGGTCGCGAGGCCCTCGGTGGCGACCTGCACTCGGTCTTCCACGTCTGACCCGACGCCTCCCTCTCGTTCGGTCACCGGGTCCGGTCGGGTGCCTCCCGCAACGGCGGCAGCTCGCGGTCGGTGCCCGCGATCGCGGTGAACCTGCCCACGACGTGCGAGAGCGGCGGCGAGGTGATGATCTTCGTCACGACGTTGCGGGCCGTCAGGCCGAGCGAGGTGCGGGGATAGGCCAACCGCAGCATCCCCCGCGGCATCCCCTGCACCTGATCCACCAGCGGCCGCATCCATTCGCCCATCGCCGACAGGGCTCGGTCGAGGTCGTCGATCCCGGGTCGACCGTCGATCTGCGACAGCTGCGCGGCGAGCACGTACCCGCCGGCCAGGGCGAGCGAGGCCCCTCCGCCTCCGAGCGGGGTGACGCACCACGCCGCGTCGCCGATGACGCACACGCGCCCGCGGTGCCATCCCGGCATCCGGATCTGCGTCAGCTCGTCGATGTACACGTCGTCGGAGGTCGCGAAGCCGTCGAGGACCCTCTGCGACTGCCACCCCGCATCGGCGTAGCGGTCGCGGAGGACGCTCACCGCGTCGTCCCTGTCGCGGTCGGGCAGGTCGTCGGTCCCGGCGTACGAGAGGATCGCGCGCGTCGTGCCGTAGGGATCGGGGCGCAGGTGCACCTGCCGCCCCTCCACGGCGTTGTACCAGCGCCAGCGGTCGTCGTCGTCGCCGGTGCGGGGGATCGTGCCGAACGCCATCGTGATCCCCAACGGCACGGCGTCCACCTCCGATGCGGCGAACAACAGGTCGCGCGTCCGGGAGCGCACTCCCTCGGCCACAATCAGCAGGTCGACGTCGAAGCGGCGCCCCCGTTCGGTCGAGACGACGACGTGGCTCGGGACCGACTCGTCGACCTCGAGAACGGCGTCGCCGTAGACGAATTCGACGTCGTCGGGGAGGGCATCGAGGATCGCCCGGGCGAAGTCTCCTCGCAGCACCTCGAGCTCGGCGGTCGCGCCATCGGGTCCGTCGGAGGGCAGCTCGGCGATGACGTCGCCGCGCTCATCGACGATGACCGTGCCCGTCTCGGTCGTGTTCTTCGCCCGTACGGCCTCGGTCAGACCCATGCGGTCGAGGACCTCGCGTGCGACGCCGCGGACGTCGACGTTCTGACCGCCCGCGCGGAAGGCGTGGGCCCGCTCGATGACGGTGACCTCCCAGCCGATGCGTTTCAGCCACCAGGCGGTGGACAGCCCGGCGATGCTGGCGCCGGAGATGAGGGCGTGCGGTGCGTTCATGAGGTCTCCTCGTCGGTCACGACAACCTTTACGGCAAAGTCACTTGACTGTAAAGTCATTGCGGTGACGAACGCGAACTCCCTCTCCACCTCGTGGTCCGACCTCGAGTACGGGGTCATGCACGGGCTTCGCGACTGGGCGCTGGCATCCGACGAACTGAATCGCCATCTGTCGGTCTGGATGCGACTGCCCTCGTCGGATGCCGAGGCCCTGGGTCAGATCGTCTGGGCCGCTCAGGCCGAAGCGCCGCTGTCACCGGTCGAGTTGGCCCGGCAGATCGGAATGACCTCGGGGGCCGTCTCGGTGCTCATCGATCGGCTGGAACGAGCCGGGTATGTGACTCGGCACCGTGAAGACGCGGATCGGCGTCGCGTGACCGTGCGCCCGACATCGGCGGCGTTGGATGAGACCGAGCGCTTCCTCGGCTTCGCTGGAGCCGAGGTCGCCGGTGCCGTTCGCGAGACGCCCGCCGACGAACTGCGGGTCGTCCACGCGTTCCTGGCCCGCATGACCGCGGCGGCGGCCGCCGCGAACGCGCGCCTGCGGGAGTCGCCGCGCGGGGACTGAGCCCGTGCCCCGCGCTCAGCCCAGAACGCTCGCGCCGAGCTCGACCGGGCTGCCCTCGATGTTGCCGACGATGCCGCGGATGACGCCTGTGCCGTCTTCGCGGCGCAGGCCGTCGTACCAGGCCTGGGTCGCGTCCACGTCGAACGCGTGCGTCTCGTGCGCGCGCTTGCGGGCGCGCATCACGAGATCGCCCGCGCGCTCGGTGCGGATGCGCTCGTAGCGCTTCAGCGAGTCCTCGACGCCGAGCGTGGAGGTCGCGAACACGATGCCGAGGGCGAAGCTGTCTTCGAGTGCCGAGCAGGCGCCCTGGCCGATGTCGGGGGCGGTGTTGTGCGCGGCGTCGCCGAGGATCGCCACGCGCCCGCGCACCCAGGTGTCGAACGGGTCGATGTCCCAGATCTCGACGCGGTTGAGCGACTCGTCGGGGTCGATGCCGTCGAGCAGAGCCCGCACGCCGGGGGCTCCCCACGAGCCGAACGCGTGCTCGAGGGCGGCCATGCGGTCTTCGGTGACACCCGAGGGGCCGGGCACGTCGACGAAGAAGTAGAAGCGGTCGCCGGCGACGGGCATGACCGCGCAACGTTTTCCGTCGCCGACGTACGTGGTCCACTGCTCCAGCGGGCCGATGCGCGGGTCGGCCGCGACGAGGCCGTTGTAGTTGACGTATCCGGAGTAGCGGCGCTCGGGACGGATGCCGGCGGGCTCGGTCACATAATCGCGCACGATCGAGCGGGCACCGTCGGCGCCGATGAGAAGGTCGGCGGTGTCGACGGAGCCGTCGGCGAAGGTCGCGGTGACGACTCCGTCTGCCTCGGAGACCCCGGTCAGCTGGCGGCCGAGCCGGATGTTCTCGGCGCCGACGGCATCCATCATGAGCTGCTGCAGATCCGCCCGCGCCACGGGGTAGGGGCGCTGCCCGGTCTGCGCGGTCACGGGGGCGAGGCTGAATCGGCACATCTCGTCGCCGGTGTGGCCGTCGTAGTAGGCCATGTCGTCCATGCGGCCACCGAGGGCTGCCACTTGGGCGCCCAGGCCGAGCCAGTTGAGCACCTTCACGCCGTTGGACCACAGCGACAGCGCCGCACCGACAGGGCGGTTCTCGCGCATGCGGTCGTACACGACGACCTCGTGTCCGAGCTTCTGCAGGGCCAGGGCGGCGGAGGTGCCGCCGACGCCGGCGCCGATGACGATGACCTTCATGTCGCTCCTCAGCTGCCGCGGTAGGTCGAATAGGCGAACGGACTCAGCAGCAGGGGCACGTGCAGGTGCGCCTCGCCGCCGACGGTGAAGGTCACGACGACCTCCGGGTGGAACGAGGGAAGGCCGCGGGCGCGGAAGTACGCGCCGGTGGCGAAGGTGAGGGTGTAGTCGCCGTCGGCCAGGAGGTCGGGGCCGAGGCTCGCCCGCCCGTCGGCGTCGGTGGTGGCGGTGTCGACGGTCGCGCCGCCGCGGTGGGCGAGCGTGAGGGTGACGCCGGCGGCGGGGATCCCCGCGGTGGCGTCGAGCACGTGACTCGTCAGGTGCGTCATTCGGCGGCCTCCGGTTCGGCGGGGGCGTCGTCGGCGAAGGTGGTGCGCAGACGCAGCAGCGCGATCTCGGCGAGCTGACGGGTCGCCTCGATCGTCTCGGTGTCGGGGTCGTTCGACAGGCGTCGTTCGAGCTCGGCGCGCATCTCGCCCGGCGTCCGCCCCGCCGCGCGGATGAGGAAGACGCGGCCGAAGCGCTCCTCGTAGGCCGCGTTACCGGCCGCGATCGCCGCCACGTCGTCGTCGGCGGCGGAGGCCATCGACCCCTGCTCGCGCCGAGACGCTGTCGCCTCGGCGCCGTCGCCCGCGACCTTCGCGCCGATGCGCGGGTGTGCGTGGAGGGCTGCCTCGAGGTCTCGCGGAGACCAGGCCGAAGCGAGGTCACCGGCGTAGGCGGCGAGGGCGTCGACGTCGGCGTAGGGGCGACCGGCCACGACGGCGTCGACCCAGCCGGGGACGTCGGCCCACACGCGGACCACCGCCGCGGCATCCGCCTCGTCGAGGGCATGGAAGTGGTGCAGGTGCATGCAGGTCACGCTAGGCCGACCGCGTTACGGCGCTGTGGCGGGATGTGTCGGCAATGTTGCTGTGGGGAACATTTCGGCCGCCGTCCACAGGTTTGGGGCGAGATCCGTCCTGTGGGGCGTGCGATTCGCGCCCCGAACGGCGGAATCCGCCCCAACCCGGGCCGCGGTGTCAGGCGTGCACGATCAACCAGTGCGCCACGGCGTCGGCCTCGCCCGTGTTGTGCAGGCGGTGGGGCACCGAGCAGGGGTAGCTGATGGCGTCGCCCGCGCGCAGGATCACGCGCTCGGCCTCGAAGTCGATGGTGAGCTCGCCCGCGACGACGGTGCCGACCTCGTAGCCCTCGTGGTGGAACAGACCGTCGGCTCCGTGGGCCGAGGCTCCGGGTGGGTAGATCGATTCGAAGTAGTCGACACCGGGCGAGGTGCCGGGGGTGAGTCGGCGGAACGACACCCCGCTGTCGAGCACGATGTCGGGCGACTGCCCGGCGCGCTGCAGCGTGAAGCCCGAGGGGCCGACGGGTTCGACGGGACGATCGGATGCCGGGTCGAAGGCCGCCACGAGCGGAACGCCCAGCGCGTCGGTGATGGCGATCAGGCGCGAGACGCTCGGCTGCATCACTCCGCGTTCGATCTGCGACACGGCGCTGGGGGAGATGCCGAGCGACTTCGCGAGCGCCCGCGCCGAGATGCCGCGCGCCTGCCGCAGGTCGCGGATCCGCGCCCCGACGCCCGCCGAACCGGGCTCGACGGCGGTGGCTTCGGCGACGGGCGGCTGCGACATGTCCCGAGTCTAGGGAGGCGAAAAGCGTGAAGGAGCGACTTCACATGCTCGTTACACGAGCGAAACCAGCGGGGTTGTGTGAACCCATAACTTCACATCAGAGCTCCACTCCGGCCGCGGACTCCACGTCGTGGCATCCATCGTCCTGAGAGGAATGACATGACTTCCACCCCGCTCACCGGTCCCCACGATCTCGTGGAGGCCGCCGGCCACCCCCACGGGGGCGGCAACATGAAGCCGCACTACGACGACCGTCTCGCCAACGAAGACCTGGCTCCCCTGCGCACGCAGAAGTGGTCGAGCTACAACATCTTCGCGTTCTGGATGAGCGACGTGCACTCCGTCGGCGGCTACGTCACGGCCGGCTCGCTCTTCGCCCTCGGCCTGCAGTCGTGGCAGGTGCTCGTGGCGCTGATCGCCGGCATCGTCATCGTGCAGGTGTTCGCCAACATGGTCGCCAAGCCCAGCCAGAAGACGGGTGTGCCCTTCCCGGTCATCAACCGCGTGGTCTTCGGCATCCGGGGTGCGAACATCCCCGCGATCATCCGCGGGCTCATCGCGATCGCCTGGTACGGGGTGCAGACCTTCCTCGCGGCCGAATCGCTGAACATCGTGTTCCTCAAGTTCATCCCCGGCTCCGCAGCTCTCCTCGACGTGTCGTTCGCCGGGCTGTCGGCGTTGGGCTGGATCTCTTACGCGATCCTGTGGACCGCGCAGTTCCTCCTCTTCTGGAACGGCATGGAGGTCATCCGCCGCTTCATCGACTGGGCAGGCCCCGCGGTCTACCTCGTGATGATCGTGCTGGCGGTGTACCTCGTGTCGCAGGCCGGCATCGAGAACATCTCGTTCACCCTGTCGACCACCCAGCTCGACTTCTGGGCCTCGATCCCCGTCATGTTCGCCGCGATCGCGCTCGTCGTGTCGTACTTCTCGGGTCCGATGCTGAACTTCGGCGACTTCGCCCGTTACGGAAAGAGCTTCGCCGCGGTGAAGAAGGGCAACTTCTGGGGCCTGCCGATCAACTTCGTCTTCTTCTCGCTGCTCACCGTCATCACCGCCTCGGCCACGGTGCCCGTGTTCGGCGACCTCATCACCGACCCGATCGCGACCGTCGAGCGCATCGACACCCCGTTCGCGATCCTGCTGGGCGGGCTGACTTTCGTCACCGCCACGGTCGGCATCAACATCGTCGCCAACTTCATCTCGCCCGCGTTCGACTTCTCCAACGTCGCCCCGAAGAAGATCTCGTGGCGCGCGGGCGGCATGATCGCCGCCGTCGGCTCGACCTTCCTCATGCCCTGGAACTGGTACTCCAACAGCGACGCCATCCACTACTCGCTGGGCGTGCTGGGTGCGCTGATCGGGCCCCTGTTCGGCATCCTGATCGCCGGGTACTACTTCGCCGCGCGCCAGCGGGTGAAGGTCGACGCGATGTTCACGATGGACACCGCCGGGCCCTACTGGTACCGCAACGGCTTCAACCCCAACGCGGTCAAGGCCGTCATCGCCGCGGGCGTGCCCACGGTGGCCATCGCGATCTTCCCGAAGCTCTTCGCCGACCTGGGGCTGTTCAACGTGTCGTGGGTGAGCGACTACAGCTGGTTCATCGGCTGCGGTCTCGGCTTCGTGCTCTTCCTGCTCTTCGAGCACCTCGACCCTCGGGTTCCGACCTTCGCTGGCGAGACCGACGGCATCTCCGACGGCACGGTCGACCAGGCGGCCGAGGCGGCGGCCGCAGAGCCCGTGCCGGTGCTCGCGAACACGGCTCCGGATGCCGCGGGCCCGCGCGAGGCGCTCGCGTGAGGATCCTGCTCGTCAACCCCAACACCTCCCGGGCGATGACCGCGAAGATCGCGGACGCCGCCCGGGGGGTGGCGGGACCCGACGTCGACATCGACGCCGTGTGCCCGCAGGTCGGGGCGGCCGCCATCGAGAGTCACGTCGACGAGATCGCCGCGGCCGCCGCCGTGGTCGAACTGATCGCGGCCGACCGCGACGGCCCCGACCCGGCGGACGCGTACGTGATCGCGTGCTTCGGCGACCCGGGACTCGACGCGGCGCGCGAGCTGGTCGAGGCACCCGTGGTGGGCATCGCCGAAGCGGCGATGCACCTGGCCGCAGCGTCGGGGCGGCACTTCGGGGTGGTCACGACGCTCAGCCGCACGCTCGGGCGCGCGCACGACCTCGTCTCCCGGTACGGCATGGAGCGGGCGTGCGTCTCGCTGGCGGCGACCGGCATTCCGGTCCTGGACCTCGAGGACACGGCATCCGCCGCCGTTTCCACCATCGCCGAGCTGAGCGCGGATGCCGCGGCCTCCGGCGCCGACGTCATCGTGCTCGGCTGCGCCGGCATGGCCGACCTCTGCGCCGAGCTGACGGCACGCGTGGGGGTGCCGGTCGTCGACGGGGTCGCGGCCGCGGTGGGCATGGCATCCGGGATGGTGCGCATGGGCCTGGGCACGAGCAAGCGCGACGAGTACGCGCGGCCGCCGCGCGAGTTCGCGGGCGCGGCCGGGGCCGGTCATCACGGGTTCGGGGCGGATTCCGTCGTGCGGGGCGGAAAATCTGCGCCCCAAACGCCGGGATCCGCCCCGAACCGCGACGACGTGACCCGCGGCGCCGAGGTGTTCGCATGAATGTTGATGACGGTTACATTCGCGAAACGC
The DNA here is from genome assembly GCF_040436305.1 of Microbacterium sp. che218. Taxonomy (NCBI): domain Bacteria; kingdom Bacillati; phylum Actinomycetota; class Actinomycetes; order Micrococcales; family Microbacteriaceae; genus Microbacterium; species Microbacterium sp. che218. The sequence continues at coordinate 2,037,185 of NZ_AP031501.1, read as the reverse complement.
GAGGCCCTTAGCGTGAGCGGCATGAGCACACGGATCGCTGCCCGCCGGGTCTATCTCGACGGTGCGTTCACCCCCGCCACCGTCGTGATCGACGACGGACTCATCGCGAGCATCGAGTCGTTCGACGTCTCCGCCGACACGGTCCTGCCCGCCGACGCCGTGCTGCTGCCGGGCCTCGTCGACTCGCACGTGCACCTCGACGAACCAGGCCGTACCGAGTGGGAGGGCTTCGCGACCGGAACCGCGGCGGCCGCGGCCGGAGGCGTGACCACGGTCGTCGACATGCCGCTCAACAGCTCGCCGGTGACCACCACGATCGAGGCGCTGCAGGCGAAACGCGCCGCCGCCCGCGGCAAGCTCGCCGTCGACGTCGCGTACTGGGGCGGCGCCGTGCCCGAGAACCTCGGTTCGCTGCGTGCGATGGCGGATGCCGGGGTCGTGGGCTTCAAGTGCTTCCTGTCGCCGAGCGGCATCGACGAGTTCGGTCACCTCGACCCCGAGCAGCTCAAGCGGTGCCTCGCCGAGCTCGCGGAGTTCGACGGCCTGCTCATCGTGCACGCGGAAGACCCGGCGCACCTCCACGCCGACGGGGCACTGGGCCCGCACTACGCCGACTTCGAGGCGAGCCGGCCCCCGCTGAGCGAGCGCGCCGCGATCCAGCGCGTGATCGACGCCGCGCGGAGCACCGGAGCGCGTGCCCACATCGTGCACGTCTCCGACGGCGGGTCGCTCGACGCGGTGCGCGCCGCCAAGGCCGAGGGCGTGCGCCTGACGATCGAGACGTGCCCCCACTACCTCACCCTCGACGCCGCGGCCGTGCCCGACGGCGCCGGGGCGTTCAAGTGCTGCCCCCCGATCCGCGGCGGCGACAACCCCGACCTGCTGTGGGCGGGCGTGGTCGACGGAACGATCGACGCGATCGTCAGCGATCACTCCCCGGCCACCGTCGCCCTCAAGGACAACCCCGACTTCGGGCTGGCGTGGGGCGGTATCGCGGGACTGCAGACCGGGCTGTCGGCGGTGCACTCCACCGCCCGGGCGCGAGGACTCGCCTTCGAGACGCTGCTGCCGCTGATGACCACCGGCCCCGCGCGCATCGCCGGGCTCGAGGGGCTCGGCGTGATCGAGGTCGGGGCTCCCGCGCACCTCGTGGCCTTCGCCCCCGACGAGCAGTTCACGGTGGATGCCGCGGCGCTGGAGTACCGCAACCCCGTGTCGCCGTGGCACGGGCAGACGCTCACCGGCGTGGTGCGCGAGACCTGGTTGCGGGGGGCATCGGTCTACCGGCGCGGCGCCGAGGTCACCGAGCGCGAGGGCCGCGAGCTGCTGCGCGCGGCAGCGGTGGTGGAGGCGTGAGCGTGGTCGAGGGCGGCTTCGTCAGGCTCAGCCACGGCGCCGGCACCCGCGCCTTCCCGATCCTGCAGCCCCACACCGGGCCGATCCCCGGCGATCACTACGTCGCCGCGACCCTCGACACCGTGCTGTGGGGGCGCCTCCCGTGCGCGACCGACGCCGCCGTGCTCGAGGTCGCCTCGGGCGAGAGCGTCACCTTCGACACCGTGAGCCACGAGGGCATTCTCGACGACCAGGGCAAAGACCCGCGCGCGTTCTTCGCAGGCCACGGCGTGCCCGCGGATCAGGTGCTCGACGATGCGGTCGAGATCGCGGCATCCGCCCCCCGAGACCCCTCCGCCGACGGCCCCCACGTGGTCGTCGGACCCGTGCACGTGCGCGGAGCGCACCCGGGCGACCTGCTGAAGATCACCGTCGAGACCCTCGTGCCGCGCGTGCCGTACGGCGTGATCTCGAACCGCCACGGCAAGGGCGCCCTGGTCGGCGAGCTGCCCCGCGGCGAGCACAACGTCAGCGTGTTCTCGGCCGTCGTCGAGCGGGACGGCATCCGCTACGGCACCCTCCCCGTGGTCGAGGGCGCCGAGCCGATCGTGTCGTATCCGCTCGCGCCGTTCCTCGGCACGATGGGTGTCGCCGTTGCGGGGGAGGAGCGTCCGCACTCGGTTCCGCCCGGAACCCACGGCGGCAACATCGACATCAACCTGCTCGTCGAGGGGACCACACTCTTCCTCCCCGTGCAGGTCGAGGGGGCGCTGGCCTACGTCGGCGACCCGCACTTCGCGCAGGGCGACGGAGAGGTGGCGCTCACCGCTCTCGAGGCCTCGCTGCGCGCCACCCTGCGCTTCGAGGTGATCCCCGCGGATGCCGCCCGCGCGGCGTTCGGCGAGGTGAGCGGTCCGCTCGTGCGGACGCCCGACTACCTCGTCCCGACCGGCATGGACCCCGACCTCGACGCCGCGATGCGCGCGTGCGTGCGCTCCTCGCTCGCCCTGCTCGGCGGGCGCTGGGGCATGGACGAGCACCTCGCCTACGCCTACCTGAGCGCGGCGACCGACTTCGACATCTCGCAGGTGGTCGACATCGTCTCGGGGGTGCACGCCCGCATCCGTGAGGCCGACTTCGCAGAGGTCGCAGCCGTGGAGCCCGTGCCGCTGGCATCCGCCCCCGACGCTGCCGCGGAACCCGAGCCCGTCGACGGTTCGGCGCCGCACGAAGAAGAAGGAGACGTCGCATGAGCCCCGTTCTCGCCGCCGCCCTGGCCCGTGCCGAGGCCGCCGACGCCCTGCCGTTCGACGCCGACTTCGATGTCGACTTCGCGTCGGTCTTCGATGCCGACGTCGTTGCCCGGCCGTTCGCGCCGGGCGCTCCCGACGCTGCCCCTCCCCGTCGAGTGTCCAAAACACCCGGACGATTTTTCGGTTGGTCCGGGTGTTTTGGACACTCAACGCCGCGCGGAGAGGGGCGCCGCTCATGACGGATGCCGCGCCCGAGCCCGCCATGCCCGCGCCCGCGGCGCCCGCCGAACCCCCGGCGATCCCTGCCGACCTGCGTGCCGCGTTCGACGCGTACGAGCGGGCGATCGTGGCGAACGACCTCGACGCGCTCGACGACTTCTTCGCCCCCGGGCCCGAGACGCTGCGCGGCGACACCGCGGGCCTGCTCGTCGGACACGACGCGATCAGCAGGTTCCGGGCCCTGCGCGGGGGAGTGCCGCCGCGCGAGATCGCCGAGATCCACTACCGCCCGCTCGGCCCCGACAGCGCCCTGCTCATGTCGGTGTCGCAGTTCGTCGGCGGAGGCCGCGGCCTGCAGACCCAGGTGTGGCAGCGCATCGACGGCCGGTGGCTCATCACGGCCGCGCACGTCACGCCCCGCACGCCGGCACTCGATCGCACGATCTGGCGGAGCGTGGGCGACCCGTTCCTGCAGGGAGCGTGGGAGGGGCCACTGGCCGGCCTGACCGTCGCGGTGAAGGACCTGTTCGCCGTCGCCGGCTTCCGCATCGGCGCGGGCAACCCGACCTACCTCGAAGAGGCGCGGCCCGAGAAGGCGACGGCCCCGGCCGTCGCCGATCTGCTGCGCGCGGGGGCGTCACTGCGCGGCATCGCGCGGACCGACGAGTTCGCCTACTCGATCGCCGGCGACAACGTGCACTACGGCACCCCGCCCAACGGTGCGGTGGTCGGGGCACTGCCCGGCGGATCGTCGAGCGGCCCCGCCTCCGCCGTCGCCCTCGGCCACGCCGACATCGGCCTCGCCACCGACACCGCGGGGTCGATCCGCGTGCCCGCGTCGTACCAGGGGCTCTGGGGCCTGCGCACGACCCATGACCTCGTGCCGCGGCAGGGCATGCTTCCGCTCGCGCAGTCGTTCGACACGATCGGCTGGCTCACGCGCGATGGCGAGACCCTGCAGCGCGTGGCCGACTGGTGCCTCAGTTACGACGGTTCGAGCTCGACCGAGAACGTCTACGGAGCCTCGGGCGACGACCTGCCGTGGCGGTTCGTCGTGCCCGAAGAGGTGCTCGACTGCGTCGAGCCGGCGACCCGTGAGGCGTTCAGCCGGCTGCTCGCCGCGCTCGCGGCATCCGACGACCCTCCCTCGTTCCGCGCGGTGCACACGGGCGATCTGGATGCCACCTTCTCGGCGTTCCGCACCGTGCAGGGCGCCGAGGCGTGGCGCAACGACGGCGACTGGCTGCGCGCGCACCCCGGAGCCGTGGGGCCGGCCGTGGCCGAGCGCTTCCGCGTCGCGTCGCAGATCACCGCGGACGACGAGGCCGCCGCGCGCGCCGAGCTCGAACCGATCGCCGCCCTCCTGGCCGAGGTCGTCGACGGGGCCGTGATGGTGTTCCCGACCGTGCCCGGTCCCGCGCCGCTGCGCACCGCCGACGTCGACGCCGTGCGCGCCGCGACCCTGCGCATGACCGCGCCCGCCGCGGCCGCAGGCCTCCCCGCCGTGTCGATCCCGCTGCTGCGCGTCGGCGGCGCTCCGGTCGGCGTCTGCCTCGTCTCGCGTGCCGGCACCGACATCGCGCTCGTCCGCTTGGCGCGTCGTTTCGCCGCGCTCGCCGGGGGCGTCCGGTGACCGGCCCGTCGCGCGTCGGGGTGACCGTCTCGCGCGCCGGGCGGGCCGAACTCCGGAGAATCCGGGGCCTCAGCGGCTCTTGCACCGCATCCGCCCCCTCCCGGACGAGAATCTCCGGAGTTGCGCACGCCCTCTCGATCCTTTCCCCCGCCCGTCCCCGCACCACGGAGTCCTGATGTCCCACCTCCCCGGCCCGATCGACCCGCCCGCACGCCTGCTGATGGGCCCCGGCCCCATCTCGGCCTACCCCAGCGTGCTGCGCGCGATGGGGGCGCCGCTGGTCGGCCAGTACGACCCGTTCATGACGGCGACCATGACCGAGACGCAGGAGCTGTACCGCCAGGTCTGGGGCACCGCGAACGATGCGACCCTGCTGATCGACGGCACCTCGCGCGCGGGCATCGAGGCGGCGATGGTGTCGCTGATCCGCCCGGGCGATCGCGTGCTCGTGCCGGTGTTCGGCCGCTTCGGTCACTTGTTGGCCGAGATCGCCGAGCGCGCCCTCGCCGAGGTGCACACGATCGAGGTGCCGTGGGGGCAGGTGTTCCCGGTGTCGACGATCCGCGAGGCGATCGAGCGGGTGAAGCCGCACCTCGTCGCGTGCGTCCAGGGCGACACCTCCACGACGATGCTCCAACCGTTGGAGGAGATCGGCGAGATCTGCCGCGCACACGGCGCCCTGTTCTACACCGATGCCACTGCCTCTCTCGGCGGCAACCCCTTCGAGATGGATGCCTGGGGCCTGGATGCCGCCACCGCCGGCCTGCAGAAATGCCTCGGCGGCCCCTCGGGATCGGCGCCGCTGAGCCTGTCGGACCGCGCCGTCGAGGTCGTGCGTTCGCGCGCCCGCGTCGAGGCCGGCATCCGCGAGGAGGGTGACGCTTCGGCATCCGACTTCATCCGCTCGAACTACTTCGACCTCGCGATGATCCTCGACTACTGGGGTCCGCGCCGCCTCAACCACCACACCGAGGCGACGACCATGCTCTACGGCGCCCGCGAGTGCGCGCGTGTGCTGCTGCTCGAGGGGCGCGAGGAGGTCATCGCGCGTCACCACCTGCACGGCGACGCGATGCTGGCGGGGGTCGAGGGCCTCGGGCTGACCGTGTTCGGCGATGTCGCGCACAAGATGACCAACGTGGTCGCGGTCGAGATCCCGGATGCCGTCGTGGGCGACGCCGTGCGCAGCGAGCTGTTGAGCGACTTCGGCATCGAGATCGGCACGTCCTTCGGGCCGCTGCACGGCCGCGTCTGGCGCATCGGCACGATGGGCTACAACGCGCGCACGGACGCGGTGCTCACTACCCTCGCCGCCCTCGAGGCGGTGCTGCGCCGGCACGGTGCCGCGGTCCCGGCTGGCGGCGGAGTCGAGGCCGCGCAGGGCGTGTACGCGGGCGCGGGGGCGTGACGGTGCCCTCCGTGGCCCTCGCGAGGCGCGGGACGGCGACGGCCCGCAGCCGTGGTCCGCGCGAGGCCCGGGCATGACGGCATCCACTCGCCTCCAGGTCTCAGAGGAGCGCATCGCCTCGGCCGCGCGCCGCGTGATGGGGCGCTGCGAAGAGCTCGCCCGCGTCACCTCGACGCCCGGCTCGATCACCCGCGTCTACCTCTCGCCCGAGCACGCACGCGTCAACCGCCTCGCCGCCGAGTGGATGCGCGAGCTCGGCATGACCACCCGGCAAGACGCGGCGGGCAACCAGGTCGGCCGTCTCGCCCCTGCCGGGGTGCCGGACGCTCCCGCCCTGCTGCTCGGGTCGCACCTCGACACCGTGCCCGACGCGGGGCGCTACGACGGCATCGTCGGGGTGCTGATGGCGCTCGAGGTCGTGCGGCTGCTGCGCCGCGTCGACGACGAGGGCACGGCATCCAGCCCTTTCCCTTTCGCCCTCGAGGTCATCGCCTTCAGCGATGAGGAGGGAACGCGGTTCGGCAAGGCCCTGCTGGGCTCGTCGGCCGTGGCCGGTCAGTGGGACCCCGCGTGGTGGGAGTTGGCGGATGCCGACGGACTCACCCTGCGCGAGGCGTTCCGCGACTTCGGGCTCGACCCGGGCCGCGTGGGCGAGGCCGCGCGCCGGCCCGACCAGCTCGTGGCGTACCTCGAGGCGCACATCGAACAGGCGCCCGAGCTGCACCGCAGCGGGCAGGCCCTGGCGGCGGTGTCGTCGATCGCGTCGGCCCGGCGGTTCCAGCTCGTCGTCGAGGGTGAGGCGCGGCACGCGGGCGGCACGCCCTACGACATGCGACGCGACGCCCTGCTCGGTGCGAGCGAGGCCGCGCTGGCGGTCGAGCGGATCTGCCGCGGCGAGCACCACATCGTGGGCACGGTGGGTCAGCTCGAGGCGTTTCCCGGCGCGGTCAACGTCGTGCCCGGCGAGGCGCACCTCTCGCTCGACCTGCGCGGAGAGTTCGACGCCACGCGCGACCACGTGTGGGACGAGATCTCACGCGAGCTCGACGCGATCATGGGACGCCGGAGCCTGAGGTGGCACGCCCGCGAGGTGCACAGTGCGCCGGCGGTGTTCTGCGCCCCGCTGCTGCAGGACGTCGTTCGTGCGGGCATCGGCGGCGACGCCCCCACGCTCTTCAGTCGCGCCGGTCACGACGCCATGGCGATCGGTGCCATCACCGACGTCGGCATGCTCTTCCTGCGCAACCCCGACGGCATCAGCCACCACCCCGCCGAGGACGTCGCGGGCGCCGACGTGGCGGCGGGCCTGCGCGCCCTCGCCGAGGCGGTGCTGCACCTCGGGGCGGAGGTGCGCTGAGGCGCTTGCGGTTGCGCCCGATTCGGGGCGTCGGTCGTGGCCCCGGGGCGCTGGGCGTGCGGGGGCGGTCGATAGTGGGGCGGCAGGCGTGGCCCCGGGGCGCGGAGCGTGCGGGCGCGGTCGATAGTGGGGCGGCAGGCGTGGCCCCGGGGCGCGGAGCGTGCGGGCGGGTCGATAGCGGGGCGGCGGAAGTGGCCCCGGGGCGACCGCCGTGGCCCCGGGGCCACCTGCGGACGGGGGTCTGGTCAACGCCGCCCCCACGGTGCGTCGACATCGCTACGGTCGGCTCATGGTCTTCATCAAGCGCGACCGTCCCGCGCCCTCGGCGTGGTGGCTCGTGCCGGTCGGTGTGCTCATGCTGGTCGTCGGTCTCGTGCTGCTTCCGATCGACACGGGATATCAGACGGAGCGGTGGGAGTTTCTGTTCCTCGTGCTCGGGCCGGTGCTCGTCGTCTGGGGCGTGGTCGCGGGGCTGCGGGGCGAGCGCCTCGAGAAGTAGGAGTCGCCCGGTATCGACGGTGCTGTGGCCACGCACCCCGACGAGCCCTCAGCTCACGCGCGATTCCAGGCCGGGGGATTCTCGACGACCGTTGCGGGCGCGGACGTCGCCCACACGGTGGCGCCGCCGACGACGACGATGCTCACCGCCACGAGCACGGCTCCCGCGACCGTCGAGGCGCGCTGTCGCCCGCGCCGGTGGCCGCGCGCCGCGGCGAACGCCGCCCAGGCGAGCAGCGCCCAGACGATCAGGGCGGCAACGCCCATCGCGATGCCGATCGCGCGCTCGGAATCGTCGGAGTCGGAGTACTGGTTCACGCCTCCGCTCACCCAGCTGACCCCGGATGCCCCCAGCATCAGCGCCCCGAACAGCCCGATGACCGTCGCCACCATGACCAGCACGATTCCCCCCGCGATCCGCATGAGCCCATCTTTGCGGGTGCGAAGACGATCCCCGCGCACACTGCCCGGCCGGCGGATGCCGCGAGAATGGATCGCATGACCTCGACCACCGGCATCCTGCAGCTGCTCGCCTTCGCCGCCGAGCCGGGCGGAGGCAATCCGGCGGGCGTCGTCCTGGATGCCGTGGACCTCGACGCCGCGCAGATGCAGCGCATCGCGACCGACCTCGGCCACCCCGAGACCGCCTTTGTCGGTGAGCGCGACGGTCGGCGGGTCGCCGTGCGCTACTTCTCGCCTGGAGCCGAGGTGCCCTTCTGCGGACACGCCACGATCGCGACCGCCGTCGCGCTCGCCGAGGCCGAAGGCGTCGGCCCGTTTACGTTCGACACCGCGGCCGGCACCGTCGAGGTGTCGACCGACCGCGACGCCGAGGGCCGCGTCACCGCCGGGTTCACCAGCGTCGAGCCGCGTCTCGACGCCCTCGAGCCCGAGGTCGCCGCTCGCCTGCTCGGCATCCTGGGGCTGCGCTCCGACGACCTCGATGAGCGGATGCCGCTCGCCCAGGCTTTCGCCGGCAACCTGCATCCGGTGGTCGCGATCGCCTCCCGCGAGACGTTCGATTCCTTCACGTTCGACCCCGCGGAGCTGCGGACGCTGATGGACGAGCGGGGATGGAAAGGCACCGTCATCACGGTCCACATCGACGGCGACGTCGTCGACGGCCTCGTCGCCGAGGCGCGCAACCTCTTCCCCGTCGGAGACATCACCGAAGACCCCGCGACGGGTTCCGCCGCCGCCTCGCTCGGCGCGTACCTGCGCGAGCAGGTCGGCCTCGCCGCCCCGTTCGCGTTCACCGTGCTCCAGGGCCGGCACATCGGGCGGCCGAGCGTGCTCGAGGTCGAGGTCCCGGCATCCGGGGGCATTCTCGTCCGGGGAACCGCGACGCCCCTCTGAGCTCCCGGTTCGGGGCGGATTTTTGCGTTCGGGCGTATATCGTCCGCCCCGAACGACGACACGCGCCCTGAACCGTGAAGACGCGCCAGGGCCGGAGCCAGTGACGTCCTCAGCCCGTGGCCCACGCGCCGCCCCGAGCGTCACCGGTTTGGGGCAGGTTTGTGAATTTGGGGCGGGAATTGTCCGCCCCGAACGACGAAACGCGCCCCAAACCCCCGCTGGCGGGCCCCGCCGACACCGGAGCCGGAGCAAGGCCCCAAACCCCCGCTGGCGGGCCCCCGGCCGCGGGCCCCGCTCACTCCCCTCCCGCGAGCCTCCACACGCGGTCGCGCGAGAACGGCAGTTCGTATCCGCGGCGGCCGAGCGCGCGCGAGACGGCGTTGCCGATCGCGGCCCCGACGGGGTTGTACGGCGACTCGCTCATCGACTTGGCGCCGAACGGGCCGAGGGTGTCGTCGGTCTCGGCGAAGTACACCTCGGTGTCGGGCACGTCGGCGAACTGCGGCACGCGGTACGTGCGGAACACGGGGTTCTGCACGACGCCGTCTTCGAGCAGCACCTCCTCGTACAGCGCACCGCCGAGGGCCTGCGCGGCGCCGCCCTCGATCTGGCCGCGGCACTGCGCCGGGTTGATCACGACGCCGGCGTCGGCCGACTGGATCGACTGCAGCACCTTCACCGTCCCCGTCTCGGGGTCGACGGCCACACGCACGGCGTGCACGTTGAAGGCGAGCGAGCGGAAGTCGCCGAATTCGGCCCCGTCGGCGGTGAGGTCGTCCCCGCCCCCCGCGGCGACGATCCGCGCCCAGGTCACGGTCTCGCCCGCGAACGAGATTCCGGATGCCGTGACCTCGGCGCCCGCGGCATCCGCCCCCGACAGCTCGGCGGCGATGGCGATCATCCGGCGCTTCAGCGACAGGCAGGCGCCGTACAGCGCCTTGCCGGCGACGACGGTTCCCGCGGAGGCGAACGCGCCGGTGTCGTGGCGCACCGCGTCGGTGTCGGCGGCCCACAGGTGCAGGCGTTCAAGCGGCACCTCGAGCACGGTGGCCGCGATCTGGCGGTGCACGGTCGAGGTGCCGTTGCCGAACTCGGCCGTGCCGACCCGCAGCACGTAGGTGCCGTCGGCACGCAGCGTCGCGGTGGTGTGGGCGATGTGCCCGCGCGGCGCCATCGTGGCGATCATCGCGGCCGACATCCCTTCGCCCACGAGCCAGCCGTCGGGGGCGTCGACGCCGTTGCCGCGTCGCAGCGCGTCTTGCGCGAGGTCGAGGCACTGGTCGAGGCCGTAGCTGCCCCAGATCAGGTCTTCTTCGTACTTCTCGTCGGCGTCGGGGTGCAGCGAGTCGCCCTCGCGCACGGCGTTGATGCGGCGCAGGTCGAAGGGGTCGATGTCGAGCTCCTGCGCGAGGGCGTCCATGGCCGATTCGACGGCGAACACCACCTGTCCGAGCCCGTATCCGCGGAACGCGCCCGAGGGCGGGTTGTTCGTGTAGACCGCCTCGGCGTCGATCCACTTCGTCGGCACGCGGTACAGCGTCGTCGACTCGGCGCACGAGTGGAACAGCACGCCGATCGCGTGGTTGCCGTAGGCCCCGGTGTCGCTCAGCACGTCGAGCTTCATCGCGGTGAGGGTGCCGTCGGCATCCGCCCCCAGGGTCGTGCGCACGCGCATCGGATGCCGCAGCGAGGCCCGCACGAACTGATCGGTGCGCGAGTACTCGTACGCGACCGGGCGTCCGAGGCGCAGCACCGCGAGCGCGGTGAGGTCTTCGGTGAAGAGCTCCTGCTTGCCGCCGAAGCCGCCGCCCACGCGGGTCGCGTAGACGCGCACGCGATCGCGCTCGAGGTCGAACACGTGCGCGAGCTCGTTGCGCACGAGGAAGGGCACCTGCGTCGACGAGCGGATCACGAGGCGACCGTCGTCATTGATCCAGCCGACGGCGCCGTGCGTCTCGAGCGCCGCGTGGGTCACGCGCGACGATCGCCATTCGCCCGTCACGGTGGTGTGGCTCGCGGCGAGGGCGGCGTCGATGTCGCCGCCGTGGCCGGTGTGGAAGCCCGCCACGACGTTGCGGCCAGCATCCATCACGCGCTCGTCGGGCGTGCGCTCGGGGTGCAGCAGCGGGGCTCCGGGCCGGCGCGCCTCTTCGGGGTCGAACACCGCGGGCAGCACCTCGTACTCGACCTCGACGGCACGGCAGCCGGCATCGGCTGCTTCAGCCGTCTCGGCGACGACCGCGACGATCCGCTGGCCGACGTGACGCACCACGTCGTCGAGCATGCGCGTGTCGTCGGGGTCGTCGGTGCGGTGCTCGTGGCGGCCGGTCGAGTAGCGCACGGCCGGCACATCGTCGTGGGTGAACACGGCGACGACGCCCGGGATCGCCCGCGCGGCCGCGGTGTCGATCGAGACGACCCGGGCGTGGGCGTGCGGCGAGGTCACGACGCGCAGCACGAGCGGCGGACCGCCGGGCACGGGCTCGTCGAAGGTGAAGGGTTCGCGACCCTGGACGATGCGGCGCGCCGCCTCGGGGATCGCAGAGGTGCCGACGCGTCCGGTGGGGGAGGTCGGCGTGCACGACTCCTGCAGATCGGCAGCTGCAGGCGTCGAGGGAGTCGTGAGGGGCGGATCTGCAGGAGTCGTGTCGTGCCCCTCGCACGTGCCACCGCAGCCGCCGGGCGCCGCGGCCTCGGCATCCGCCCCGCAGCTCTTCCCGGTCTCGCGCACGGGCCCCAGCACCGACGAGCGGATCGCCTCGCGGATCGGGCGGTACCCGGTGCACCGGCAGAGGTTGCCCTTCATGCGCCGGTCGAGGTCGCCGAGGTCGTCGGGGGTCAGGGTCGACGCCGTCACGCTCATGCCGGGCGTGCAGAAGCCGCATTGGAAGCCGAAGCCGGTCGCCAGGGCCTCCTGCACGGGGTGGAGCTCGTCGCCGGGGGCGAGGCCGGCCGCGGTCGTGATCGCACGCCCCTCGAGTCGCATCGCGGGGATGATGCACGAGTGCGTCGGCGTGCCGTCGAGCAGCACCGAGCACGCGCCGCAGTCGCCCGCATCGCACCCCTTCTTCACCTCGACGTGTCCGCCCTCGCGCAGCAGCGTGCGGGCACTCTGACCGGGGCGGGGGTCGACCTCGACGGGGGAGCCGTTGACCTCGAACCTCACGCGGCACCTTCCTGCAGCTCACGCGCGAAGCGCGCGCGCAGTCGTTCGGCGAGCACGACGCTCACTCCCCGACGCCAATCGGCGCTGCCGAGCGGGTCGGTGTAGAAATCGGGGGCGGATGCCACGGCATCCCGCAGTGCGCCCGCTCCGGGCACGCGCGAGAAGCGCAGCACGCGGGGGCGGCGCACCGCGGCGGTCACCACGAACACCGCGGAGCCGTCGGGGTCGACGCGGGCGGTGACGACGGCGCCGGAGCGACCGAGCTCGGCCAGCGCGATCTTCTGCAGGCCCACCCGCGACGACAGCGCCCGCGCGGGGACGTCGAGGGCGCGCACGACCTCGCCCGGCGCGAGCGCGTTCGCGGCGTTGTCGACCACCAGATCGGCCACGGCCGCGCGGCGCTCGCCGCCGTCGGGCGTCCAGATGAGTGCCGTGGCATCCAGCGTCGTGAGGAAGGCGATCATGGCGCCGGCGGCGAAGGCCTGGCAGACGTTGCCGCCGACGGTGGCGGTGTTCCAGATCTTGAACGACGCGAGCAGCGCATCGGCGGCGGGGCGGGCGAGCTCGAGCGAGGTCCAGGCCGCGGGCGCCTCCCGTTCGGCCCACGCGAGCAGACGTGCGATCGTGCAGGTCGCCCCGATGCGCAGGCCGTCGTCGGTGACCTCGAGGTCGGTCCAGCCGAGAGTGGTGAGGTCGACGAAGCCGGTGGTGTCGGGCTGCGGCTCGCTCATCAGCCAGGTGCCCCCGGCCATGACGACCTCGCCGGGACGCAGCGCGAGGTCGGCGCGCGAGCGCGCGGCGCGGAACGAGGTGACGGTGGTGATGTCCACGTCAGCCCGCCAGGATCTCGCCCGACCAGCGGCCGTCGACGAGCGTGTAGTGCTGGCGTGTGCTCTGACCGGCGGGATCGCCGCGCCAGAAGGTGAGCGTTCGCGGGCGCAGGCGGAAGCCGACCCACCGTGCGGGCGGGTCGAGCTGCGGGTGCGCGTCGTCGAACTCCGCCCACAGGCGATGACGTTCGTCGACGGGCAGGTGCGCGTTCTCGCGGGTGTTCGTCCAGGCCAACAGCTGCAGGTACCGCGACCGCTCGGAGTACACCTTCGCGGCATCCGCGGCCGAGACCTGCTCGACGGTGCCGCGCACCACGAGCTGCCGACCGATCTCGGGCCAGGCGATCGACATCGCCGCGACCGGGTTCTGGGCGAGCTCGGCGGCCTTGGCGCTCTGAGCGTCGGTGTGGAAGGTGAGACCCTCGGCGTCGCACTCGCTCGCCAGCACGTGGCGCAGCGAGGGGAGCCCGTCGAGGCCGACGGTGGCCAGGGCGGCGAGCGGTCGCAGCTCGTTGTCGTGCGGGGGCAGCCACCGCACGAGCAGGGCGAGCGGGTCGTCGGTGAGCGCGTCGACGTCGTCGACGTCGGAACCGAACGTGGTGCCGGCCGTGATCATGGCGACCTCCGGGGGATGGGGCAGCGGGTATCGCCGAGCGTAGGCACCGCGCATTTCGGCAATGTTGCCGTCACGAACATTCGCGGAAACACGCGGTCCCTACACTCCCGCCATGACCTCGCTGCCGCTGATCGACACCTGCCCGAAGCGCATGGAGTACGGCCCCTGCGGGGGAGTCGGATTCGACGGCTCGTGCGAGATCGACGCCGCGCATCGCTGCGCGTTCCTGCACCGGCCGACCGTGCCGTGGACGGGGGTCGATCGCACGGTCGCCGTGGTGCCCGGGTCGCGCACGGCGGCGGCGGCCGAGACCCTGGCGGCGCTCGGGACGCGCCCCTGGGTGGTCGCCGATCTGCCCGCGCGGGCGCTGAGTGTGGAATCCATCGACTCGTGCGCCGCGATCCTCGCCGGAGAAATGGATGCCGTGCTCGCCGGCGACGCGGGAAGCGCGCGCGTGCAGTTCCCACCCGCCTACCGCGCACACCTTCTGCAGTCGCGGGGTCTGCGCGTGTGGACCGGGCTCAACATGCGCGACCGCAACCGCGTCGCGATCGAGGGCGAGCTCGCCGCCCTCGCCGTGGAGGGGGTCGCGGGAGTGCACTGCGTGACCGGCGATCACACCCGCACCGGAGATCGACCGGATGCCGCGCCGGTGTTCGACCTGGACTCCACCGAGGCCGCAGCGCTCGCCCGCGCCGCGGGGCACGTCGTGTCGGTGGCGGCGTCTCCGGCCGCACCCCCGATCGACCGGCGTGCGGCACGGCTGCGCGAGAAGCAGCGCGCGGGGGCCGACGTGTGCTTCGTCAACCATGCCGGCGGAGCCGCGCCGGTGCGCCGCTTCATCGAGGCGGCGGGCGACGGCATCCGCTACATCCCGTGCGTGCCGGTGGTCGTCGATGCCGCGTCGGCCGACCTGCTCGAGTCGTTCACGACGCTCGTGCTGCCCGACGGCTTCCTCTCGCGCGTGCGATCGGCCCGCGACCCGCGCGCCGAGGGGATCGCCCTGGCCGTCGCGCTCGCCGAGGAGATGCTCGCCCTGCCCGGCGTCGTCGGAGTGAACCTGTCGGGCGGGCGCGAGGGCGCCGAGGATTCGTTCGCCGAAGCGTTGGCCGAGATCGCGCGACGCCTGCGCTGAGGCGGTGCGGCCGTCTCACCCCGTTGAGTGTCCGAAACACGCCGCGACCGCCGTGGAGGCACGGCGTTTCTTGGACACTCAACAGGATGGGCGCGGGGCGGAGGCGCCGCAGCACAGCGCGAGCGCGGGGTCAGCGCGACGCCACGCGCACCCGCGCTGCCGACCGGGTCGAGGCGACCGCGCTCGCCGCCGCCGTCACGGCCTCTGCCACCCGGTCGGTGTGGCGCAGAGAGAGGGCGTTGGACTGCGGCCGGGTGAAGGCACCCGCCTCCGGTCCCGCGGTGAAGGGCCCGAGGGCGAACATCGTCGCGTGGACCAGCCCGTCACGGTCGATCACGCGTCCGTCGGGGTCGACCTCGATGCGGCCGAGCGAGCCGGTGTAGGCCTTGTCCGCCACGTGCACTTCGCGCCCGTGCCGCGTCGCGAGCTCCCGCAGCACGGGGTTGTCGCTGGCGGCTGCGCCGGCCGCGGGCAGCCAGGCGTCCACCAGCGCATCGGCGACCACCTCACCGGGCGCGCGCGAGGTCGTGGCGACAAAGCCGCGCTGCTCGTCGAGGCGCACCGACAGGTCGGGCCCGAGGAAGCGCACCACCCCGGCATCGGCCAGGGCGAGCAGCTCTTCGAGCCGGTGGGCGGGCGGCCCGGAGGCGACGTAGCTGAAGAAGGCGTGCCACGTGATCGGCAGGTCGACGGCGCGCGAGCGTGCGCTCCACCGCTCGGGCGGGATGTCGGCCAGGGCCAAGAACGACCCGAGGATCGTCAGGAACAGCGCCTGGCTCGCACTGTGATCCTGCGAGGTGCGCAGGCGCAGGTCGTCGGCCACGTGCCGGCGCACGCGGTCGTGCACGGCGTCGGCATCGACGAAGGTCTCGTCGCCGAGCGGCCGGTCGAGGCGGGGCACGTCGAAGCGGTCGAGGGGGTCGGGCACCGCGTCGTGCACGGCTCGGCGGAGGGCGTCGGTGTCGCCGTCGACGTCGCGCAAGGTCGCGCGGAAGGTCTCCCACGTCGTGGTGACCCGCTCGGGGTGGCCGGTGAACAGTTCGCGGTAGTGCCCCCACACGAGCTCGCGAGCGATGAGCGGCCACACGTCGTCGGCGAAGTCGACCGTGCCGGGGCGGTCGAGCAGGGCGGCGACCGCCGCAGGGGTGAGTACCTCGCGCGCGGGAGCGTCGCCCTGCACCTGCGAGGCGACCTTCGAGCGGTACGGCACCCCGCGCCGCGAGCCCAGGTGCAGCCGCGGCTCCGCACCCGAGGGGGTGTAGACCAGCCGCCCGGCCGCCGTGCGGGAGAAGCGACCGCCGCGCCCCTGGGTCAGGAGCACCACGGCATCCACCGCCGCCAATCCCATGCCGCGCACGATCACGTCGGCGCCCGGTACGAGACGCGAGAGGTCGGCGTCAGCGGTGAAGGAGGGCTCGAGGTAGGTGAAGCCCGCCGCCGCGGCCGTCGCGATCACGTCGAGGGTGGTGTTCTCGGGCGCTCGGCCGGTGTGACCGAGCGCGTAGACGACGAGGTCGGCGGGCAGCCGCGTGCCGTCGGACAGGGCGACCTCCCACCCCTCGGCGGTGTCGTCGACCCACTCGGCGCTGCCCTGGTGCCACTGCACCTCGACGCCGGGCGGCGCGATCGCGACCGTGCGCCGCCAGAACCAGTCGAGGTAGGCGCTCTGCAGGCGCCGCGTGGGAAAACTGTCACCGCGCAGCTCGCGCACCTCGTCGGCCAGGGCGGGGTCGTCGATCGAGACGTCGGGCAGTCGCCCGTCGCGCACGCGTTCGGCCCACTCGATGAGCGAGGGCCCCGATCGCACGGGGCCCGCGATCACGCAGCTGTCGTCGGTGAACACCGTCACGTCGCGCGCCATCGAGTTGAGCTTGAGCAACGACGACTGCTCGCGACGCCAGATGCGCCCGCCACCCGGGGGAAACGGGTCGATCAACGTGATGCGCAGCGGCGGGCGCGCGTCGCGGGTGCGTCGCGCGAGCAGGCGCTCGACGAGCATCACCGCCCGCGGTCCCGCCCCCACGATCACGGCGTCGGTCATCGTGCGGCCGCCTCCCGCGCGACCGGAGGCAGGCCCAGCAGGTCGTGCAGCGTCGCGCCCTCGTCGTACGAGCGCCGGTACGAGCCGCGCTCCTGCAGCAGCGGCACGACCTTGGCGGCGAACTCGTCAAGGCCGTGCGGGGTCACATGTCCGACCACGGTGAACCCGTCGGTGGCGCGTTCCTGCACGTAGCGGTCGATTTCGGATGCCACGTGCTCGGGCGTCCCGACGAAGGTGTGCTTCGCGGTCAGGCGGATGACGAGCTCGCGGATCGACAGCTTCTCTTCGGCGGCCAATGCGCGCAGCTGGTCGATGCGGGCGCGGATCGCGGCGTGGCGTCCCGCGAAGCCGTGCGCGGTCTCGGTTCCGGTGTCGGGCTCGACGTCGGGGAGAGGCCCGTCGGCGTCGTAGCCGCTGAAGTCGCGGTTCCAGATCTGCTCGAGGTAGGTGATCGCCGTCTGCGGCCGCACCTGGGCGAGGGCGATCTCGCGCGAGCGCTCGCGGGCCTCGGCCGCGGTGTCCCCGAGCACGAAGGTCGCGGCGGGCAAGATCTTCAGCGAGTCCTCGTCGCGGCCGTGCGCGGCCAGGCGGCCCTTGACGTCGCGGTAGAACTGCTGGGCGTCGGCGAACTCGGTGTGCAGCGAGAAGATCACGTCGGCGTGTTGCGTGGCGAAGTCGCGGCCGTCGGGGGAGTCTCCCGCCTGCACGATGACCGGTCGGCCCTGCGGCGACCGCGGCACGTCGAACACCGCATCGACGTCGAACAGGCGGGATTCGTGGCGCACCCGCGCGATGGCGTCGTCGCGCAGGAACGCGCCCGTCTCGGCATCCGCCACGATGGCGTCGCCGCGCCACGACGACCAGAGGGCCTTCGACAGGGCCGCGAACTCCTCGGCCCGCACGTACCGGTCGGCGTGGTCGAGATAGCCGCCGCGACGGAAGTTCGCGCCGTGGAACGCGTCGGAACTCGTCACGGCGTTCCACCCCGCGCGCCCGTTCGACAGCAGATCGAGGGTGCCGAGCTGACGTGCGAGCTCGTACGGCTCGTTGAAGGTGGTGTTGAGCGTGCCGACGAGACCGATGTGTTCGGTGACCGCGGCCAGCGCCGTGAGGATCGCGAGGGTGTTCGGGCGTCCGGCGACGTCGAGGTCGTGCAGCTGTCCGCGGTGCTCGCGCAGGCGCAGCCCCTCGGCGAGGAAGAGGTAGTCGAACACGCCGCGCTCTGCGGTGCGGGCGAAGTGCTCGAACGACGAGAAGTCGATCTGGCTGCCCGCCGCGGGATCCGTCCACACGGTGGTGTTGTTCACGCCCGGGAAGTGCGCGGCGAGGTGGATCTGGCGACGGCTCATGCGCCGACCTCCTGACGGGCGTAACGGCTGGCGGGGCGGGGGAGTCCGAGCCGCTCGCGCAGCGTGGGCTCGCCGGCATCGGGGGCCAGGATGCCGGCATCCGCCCCCCGCGGCACGACGAGGCGCGCGATCCGGTCGAGGTCGGCGGGCAGGCGCGCGGGGCGCAGGCGCACGCCGTCGACTCCCGCCTCGACGAGGGCGCGGATCTCCTCGACGACGTCGTCTTCGGTGCCGACCACGACGCGCGCGTCGGTCGTCAGCGGGGCGCGCTCCTGCAGGCGGTTCCACACCGCCTCGGCCTCGGCGCGCGTCTCTTCGACGAGCACGAGGAGGTCGGCGAAGACGCGCAGGGGCTCCCCGCGCTCGGGGGCGGCGAGCTCGTCGAGGATGCCGGCCACCGCCGTGGCATCCGCCGGCGTGATGAAGACGAGGTCGGCGTGCTCCGCGGCGAAACGGTAGGGAACCCTCTGGTGCGCCAGCGCGGTGATGAGGGGCTGCCCCTGCGGCGACCGCGGCACGATCGAGGCACCCGTGATGGAGAAGAACTCGCCCGCGATCTCGACGTTGTGCACGCGCTCGCGGTCGAGGAACCTGCCCGACTCGAGGTCGCGCACGATCGCGTCGTCTTCCCACGAGTCGGCGAGCCGACGAATCGCCTCGGTCACCTCTCCCGCCTCGCGGAAGGCGGCGAGCAGCGCGGGGTCGTCTTCGACGCGACCGGATGCCGGGAGCCCGGTGGGTCCGTCGGCGCGGCGCCCGAAGTTCGCGCGCTCCTGCGCGGTGGAGCCGGCGACGATGCGCACGCCCCCGCGTCCTCGGCTGACGTGGTCGAGGGTCTGCAGGCCCGTGGCCAGGTGGAACGGCTCGGGGTGGGTCGTCGTGACCGTCGGCACGAGACCGAGACGACGCGTGCGCGGGGCCAGGAACGACGCCAGCAGCACCGCGTCGAGGCGCCCACGGACGCGGTCGCGGCGGGTCTCGGCATCCGCTTCGCTCGATCGTCCGCCCAGGCTCAGCGCGTCTTCGATCGTCGCGAACACGATGCCGGCGTCGTCGGCGGTGCGCGCGAGGTCACGCCAATACGCGGCGGAGGTGAGCTCGGTGGGTCGGGCCGTGGGCTCGCGCCACGCGGCCGGATGCCAGCCGGCGCCGTCCAGCGCGACGGCGAGGGGGATGCGGTGCGGCATCGGGGCTCCTTGGGTTGGAGAGGCGGTCGTCGAGGTCCCCACTGTCGCCCGGCGGCGCGGCGGGGCTCAAGGCCGGTCGTAACGCAGCGCCTTCAAGCGTCGAGGGCACTCGATCAGAGGCGCACCGTAGCGCGACGGCTCGCCGCCCGCACCTCTGCGCGGTCTTCGTGACGCCGTGCGACGCACCGTGACCGGTGATGACGGGCCACTACGGCGCGTGTCCTCCGGGACCAGCTCGGCGGCCCGTCGTCCTACCTTCGGCGTCGTCCCCGTCTTCCCGGATGCCGCCGCATCCCGACCCGAGGAGGTCCGCTCATGAGTGCCGCCCCCGTCATCGCCCCGACCACGGGCCTCGACGCCCTGCTCGACGACGTTCGAGCCGAGGCGCCGCACATCGAGGTGCTCCGCCCCTCGGCCGAGACCGCCGCGTTCGCGTTCGACGCGGGCACCGCTCCGCGCCGGGTCTCCGACGGCGATGGGCCGGCCGTGGCGTTCCCGGCGACCCCCGCCGAAGTGCAGCAGCTCGTGCGGCTGTCCGCGCGCCACAGGGTGAGCATCGTGCCCCGCGGAGCCGGAACCGGTCTGTCGGGTGGGGCCACGGCATCCGCCGATCAACTCGTCGTCTCGACCGCCCGCCTCGATCGCATCGTCGAGGTGTCGCCCGCCGACGAGGTCGCCGTGGTCGAACCGGGCGTGCTCAACGCCGCGCTCAACGAGCGGCTGGCGCCCCTGGGCCTGTTCTACGCCCCCGACCCCGCGAGCTGGCGCATCTCGACCATCGGCGGAAACATCGCCACGAACGCCGGCGGTCTGCGCTGCGCCAAGTACGGCGTGACGCGCGAATCGGTGCTCGCCCTCGACGTCGTGCTGGCCGACGGCAGCCTCGTCTCGGTCGGCCACCGCTCGATCAAGGGCGTCACCGGGCTCGACCTCGTCTCGCTGTTCGTCGGTTCGGAGGGCGTGCTCGGCATCGTCGTGGGGGCCACCGTGCGCATCCGTCCGCTGCCCGTGGCCCGGCGCACCCTCTCCGCCTTCTTCGCCACGACCGCCGCCGGAGCCGACGCCATCGGTGCGATCACCGCGTCACGGGTGCGCCCGAGCGTCATCGAGTTCCTCGACCAGCCGACGCTCGAGGGCATCGACGCCGCGCAGGGCTCGGGTCTGCGCGATCGTGGCGCGGCCCTGCTGCTCATCGAGCTCGACGGCTTCGGCATCGACGAGCAGACCGCCGAGCTGTCGGCGGCGCTCACCGCGGCGGGTGCGCACGTGCGGGTGGAGAGCGACGCGGATGCCGAGGCCCTCTGGGAATTGCGGCGTTCGGGTCGGCGCTTCGACGACGACCAGTGGTTCGCCGGGGGAGACGTCGCGGTGCCGAAGTCGCGCATCGCGGAGATCTTCGCCGGCTTCCCGGCGATCGCCGACCGCCACGGCGTCTCCGTCAGTGCAGTCGCCCACGCCGGTGACGGAAACCTCCACCCGGTCATCAGCCTGCGCATCCCGCCGGGAGCCGACCCCGCGCTGCCGCCCTCCGCCGTGCACGACGCCGCTGACGACGTGGTGCGCGCAGCCCTCGCCGTCGGCGGAACCGTCAGCGGCGAGCACGGCATCGGCACGGTCAAGCGCGATCTCGCCGCCGTGGAGCTCGACGTCCGCGTGCGCGAGGCGCAGCTCGCCCTCAAGAACGCTCTCGATCCCGCCGGCCTGTTCAACCCCGGCAAAGCCCTGTAACCCGAATCTCCACCGCACACACGAGGACACCCCATGACCACGCAGCCCCGCCCGTTCCGGCGCCTCCTCGGCGTCGCCTCCGCCCTCACCGTCGGCGCCGTCCTGCTCAGCGGGTGCGGCGCGGGCTCGACCGCCGCCCCCGCCGAGGGCTCCGCCCCGCGCTCCGGCGGCGATCTGGTGTTCCTCATCGACTCGCTCGGTGCCACCTGGATCCCCAACAACAGCTCCATCTCGAGCTATCAGGGACAGATCTGGGGCAACCTCACCGACAAGCTCGTCTACGTCGACGCCGAGGGCACCCTCAGCCCGTGGATCGCGCAGAGCTGGGACGAGAACGCCGACAAGACGCAGTTCACGCTGCACCTGAAAGAGGGGGTCACGTTCTCGGACGGCACTCCGCTCGACGCCGCCGCGGTCGTGGCCAACATCGACCTGTGGGCGAAGGGGCGTCCCGACGAGGGCATCAACCGCATCGGCCTCTTCCCCTCGGCGAACTACGTGGGTGCCGAGGCGGTAGATGCCACGACGGTGACGGTGTCGTTCTCGGCACCGACGCTGAGCTTCATCCCCACGCTGGCGTACCACGGCTCGATCCTGCTGTCGCCGGCGAGCCTTGCCCTGCCCGCCGACCAGCAGGCCGACCTCACGAAGGACATCGGCAGCGGTCCCTTCGTCGTCGAGAAGGTCGCCGAGGGCGACAGCGTCGTGCTGAAGAAGCGCGACGACTACGACTGGGGCCCCGAAGCGGTCGGCCACGAGGGCGCCGCGTACCTCGACACCATCACCTACAAGCAGGTCGCCGAACCGACGCTGCGCACCGCCTCGGTCGAGTCGGGTCAGGCCCAGGTCGCCTATAACGCCAGCCCTCAGGACCTTGAGGCGCTCAAGGGAGAGGGGCTCACCGTCGAAACGCCCCGCTACCTCGGGTTCGTCAACGGCTACGCGCTGAACACCTCGGTCGCGCCTTTCGACGACGTCAATGTGCGTCAGGCGGTGCAGCACGGCATCGATCGCGACCAGATCCTCTCGACCGTGTACACGCCCGACTGGCACGCGGCCGAGTCGTTCTTCCAGAGCACGGTGCCCGAGGCGACCGACCACGGCGACGCGTTCGCGTACGACCCCGACGAGGCCGCCCGACTGCTCGACGAGGCGGGCTGGACGAAGGGGGCCGACGGGGTGCGCGAGAAGAACGGCCAGAAGCTATCGTTCACGCTCTACCCCAACCCCTACCTGCAGGCCTCGCAGTCGGTCGACGAGCTCGTCGACCAGCAGCTCACGAGCCTCGGCTTCGAGGTGAACCTCGAGCGCTACGACGTGCCCACCTACGGGCAGAAGGTCATCGGCAACGCGGCCGTGCCCGCCACCGAGATCACGCGCAGCTTCGTCGACGTCGGAACCGTCGCGGGTGTGCTGACCGCGCAGAAGAAGGGCGACGAGGACTGGTTCAAGGTCGGAACCTCGGATGCCACGTTGAACGACCTCGCGAATGCTCTCGCGACCGCCACCGACCGCGACGCGCGCGCGAAGGTCGCCGACGAGCTGCAGGGCTACGTGCTCGATCAGGGCTACTTCGTTCCCCTGACCCAGATCGTGCAGCGCGTGTACGTGCAGTCGCCGGAGCTGACCGGCGTCACCTACAACGGCCTCGCCTACGCGTACTACCTCGACGCCTCGCTGAACGACTGACCGCGATTCCACCCCGAGAGGAGGAGCGCATGCTGCGCACCTACGGCCGTTTCGCCCTGCGGCGCACCGGGCAGGCGATCATCGTCGTGCTCCTGGCCTACCTGTTCACGTTCGCGGTGATCAGCGTGCTGCCGGGCGACCCGATCACCACGACGCTGCGCAACCCCGACAACGGCTTCACCGAAGACGACATCGCCCGCATCGTCGCCTTCTACGGCCTCGATCAGCCGTGGTGGGTGCAGCTCGGCTCGTCGCTCGGGCGCTTCGTGGTCGGCGACCTCGGCGTCTCGCTGCGCTCGAACCTGCCCGTCGCCACACTCGTGCTCGATGCGCTCGGGTCGACCCTCGCGCTCGCCGCGGCGGCCCTCGCCGTGGCCGTGGTGCTGGCCGTGGCGATCGCGTACGGCACGCAGTTCGTCCCCGCGCGCTTCGGACAGGGCGTGCTGCGTTCGCTGCCGTCGCTGTTCCTCTCGGTGCCGAACTTCGTCATCGGTCTGCTGCTCATCCACGTCTTCGCGTTCGGGCTCGGGCTGTTCAGCATGATCGACACCGAGACGCCGTGGGGCACCTTCTTCGCGGCGGTGGCCCTCGGCATCCCGGTGTCGGCACAGCTGGCCGAGGTGCTCATCTCGTCGCTCGATCACGAGTCGCGGCAGGAGTACGTCGCCGTCGCCCGCTCGCGCGGTCTGCGCTCGGGTGCGCTGTTCCTGCGCCACCTCGCCAAGCCCTCGGCGCTGCCGAGTGTCACGGTGCTCGCCCTCATCGTGGGCGAGTTGCTCGGCGGCGCGCTCATCACCGAGGCGATCTTCGGACGCGTCGGCGTCGGCACGCTCGTGCAGTCGGCCGTGGCCGGTCAAGACCTGCCGGTGCTGCAGGCGGTCGTGTCCTTGGCCGCAGTGGTCTTCGTGGTCGTCAACCTGGTCGCTGACCTCGCGTATCCGCTGCTCGACCCGCGGGTCTCGATCGCCTCCCGTGGCCGCGCGCGGATTACTCCCACCCCCTCGGACGCGGCGTCCTCGCTGCGCGAGGAGGTGAGCGTCGTATGAGCGCCGCCCCCGCCCTCGTCCCGAGCCCGTCGATCGCCCGGGCGCGCGGCATCCGGTTCGCCCTGCCCCTCGACGTGATCGCCTCGTTCGTCGTCGTCGCGGTGGTGCTCGCGTGGTCGCTCGCGCCGACGCTCTTCACGAGCCAGAACCCCGCGCAGGGCGTGCCCGCCGACAAGCTCCAGGCGCCGAGCGCCGCGCACCTGCTCGGCACCGACCACCTCGGCCGCGACCTGTTCGCGCGGATCGTCTTCGGCGCACAGCCCTCGGTGACCAGCGCGCTCGTCGCGGTCACGATCGGGGTAGTCGTGGGCGGGCTGATCGGGCTTCTCGCCGGCTTCCTCGGCTCGTGGACCGACGTCGTGCTCGCGCGTTTCGTCGACGTGCTCCTGGCGATCCCCGCATTCCTGCTCGCGGTGGTCATCGTCAGCTCGCTCGGTTTCCAGACCATCAACGCCGCGATCGCCACCGGCGTCTCGGCGGTGGCGGTCTTCGCCCGCGTCATGCGCGCCGAGGTGCTCCGGGTGCGCTCGTCGGTGTTCGTCGAGGCCGCGCGGCTGCAGGGCGGGTCGAGCCTGCACGTGCTGTTCCGCCACGTGCTGCCCAACGCGTCGCGTTCGCTCGTGCCGCTCGCGGTACTGCAGTTCGGACTGTCGATCCTCGTGATCGCGGGACTCGCCTTCCTCGGCTACGGCGATCCGCCCCCGGCATCCGACTGGGGACTGCTGATCTCGGCGGGCAAGGACTACCCGCGTGCGCCGTGGCTCGTCGTCTGGCCGGCGGTGGTCACGGTGGCGACGGTGCTCTCGATCAACCGCATCAGCCGCTTCCTCCGGAGGACGTCATGACCCTCTCGCTTCCCGTCCGTCCCGACCTGGTCACGCGGACCGCGCTCCTGCGCGTCGAGGATCTCTCGGTCGCCTACGGGCGCACCCCCGTGGTGCACGACGTATCGTTCTCGATCCCGCGCGGCGGCAGCCTCGCCCTGATCGGCGAATCGGGTTCGGGCAAGTCGACGATCGCCCGCTCGGTGCTGCGCCTGCTGCCGCGGGCCACGGGCCGCGCGCACGGGCGCGTCGAGCTCGACGGCACCGACGTGCTGGGGCTCTCGGAGCGCGCCTTCCGCCCCCTGCGCGGACGACGAATCGGTTTCGTGCCGCAGGATCCGGCGCACGCCCTCAACCCCGTGCGCACGATCGGGTCGCAGGCGCACGAGGCGGCCGCCCTCGCCGGAGTCGCCGACGAGCGCGCGGCGATTCTCGAGGCGTTCGACCGCGTCGGCCTGCCCGACCCCCGCCGGGTCTACGACTCGTACCCGCACCAGCTGTCGGGCGGCATGCTGCAACGCGTGCTCATCGCGCTCGCGGTGCTGCCCGGGCCGCAGCTGCTCGTGGCCGACGAGCCCACCAGCGCGCTCGACGTGACGATCCAGAAGCGCATCCTCGACCTGCTCGGCGAGCTGCGCGACGACCTCGGCATCGGACTCCTCCTCATCACGCACGACTTGGCGATCGCCGCCGAACGCACCGACGAGATCGTCGTGCTCAAAGACGGCCGCATCCAAGAGGCCGGTGCCACGCGCGCGGTGTTCGCCGCCCCGGCATCCGCGTACACGAGGCAGCTGCAGGCCGATGCCCCCGCGCTCAACCCCGACCGGTACCGGCGCGACCTCGACGACCGCGGGGTCGACGCGTGGACGACCGACACCGGCTCGACCCGCATCGAGGTGCGCGAGGTGTCGAAGAGCTTCGTCGTCGACGGTGCCGCGCGGCCGGCGGTGTCGGGGGTGTCGTTCCGGGTGCCGCCCGGAACCACGCACGCGCTCGTCGGAGAATCCGGCTCGGGCAAGACGACCACCGTGCGGTTGCTGCTCGGGCTCGACACCCCCGATGCCGGCGAGATCCGCGTCGACGGCGAGCCGGTCATCGGACGCACGCCGGCCCAGCTGCGCGGCATCCGTCGCCACCTGCAGCTCGTGTACCAGAACCCCTTCACCTCGCTCGATCCCACGTGGAGCGTCGGGCGCATCGTGCGCGAGCCGCTCGACCGCTATCGGGTCGGCACGCGTGCCGAGCGGGTGACCGCGGTCGCCGAGGCACTGGATGCCGTGGGCCTGTCGACCCATCTCGCCCGGCGTCGCCCCGATGCCCTGTCGGGCGGTCAGCGCCAGCGCGTCGCGATCGCCCGGGCCCTCGTGCTCGAGCCCGACGTCATCGTGCTCGACGAGCCGACCAGTGCCCTCGACGTGACGGTGCAGGCCGGGGTGTTCGACGTGTTGCGCCTCCTGCAGCGCGAGCGGGGGCTCACTTACCTGTTCGTCTCGCACGACCTCGCCCTCATCCGCCAGATCGCCGACACCGTCTCGGTGCTGAAGGACGGCCGGGTCGTCGAGGCCGGCCGCGTGGCCGACGTGCTCTCGCACCCGCGCGAGGCGTATACCCGCGCCCTCATCGACGCCATCCCGTTCCGCGACCCCCGGAGTTCCCGATGACCCTTCTCTCCCCGTCGTCCCGTCCCACCCTCGTGCAGGCCTTCACCGCGCCGAAGGGCTTCGGCGACCAGACGCTGCGCGATCGTCGCCCCGATGCGATCGAGCTTCTCGGCGGCATCCCGGATGCCACGGTGCTGCCCACCGCGGAGCTCGCCGATGCGACGGCCCGCGTGCTCTCGCGCCCCGGTGCCGCGTCGCTGCAGTACTCCCGCACCGAGGGGATCCCGGCGCTGCGCGAATGGATCGCGGCGCGCGAGGGCGTCGCGGTGGACCGCGTGCTCATCACCAACGGCGGCTTCCACGGCTTGGCGCTCGCCGTGCAGACGGTGCTCGAGCGCGGCGATCTCGTCGCGGTCGACAACCCCGTGTTCCCGCTGTTCCTGCGCGGGCTCGAGCTGGCCGACGCGCGGGTGCTCCCCATCCGCGTCGGCTCGGCGGGGCTCGACATCGACGAGCTCGAGCAGCGACTGCGCGACGGAGCCCGACCCGCCGCGGTGTACACCGTGCCCGAGTTCCACAACCCCTCGCAGTCGTCGCTGCCCACGGCCAAGCGTCGCGAGCTCGTCGCGCTCGCCGAGCGCTACGGCTTCACGGTGTTCGCCGACGACCCTTACCGCGAGTTGCGGTTCCACGGCGAGGCGGAGTCGGTCGCGCCGTTCCACGACTCCGACCACGTCATCCACGTGAACACCTTCACCAAGACCCTCGGGCCGGGCCTGCGGCTCGGGTGGGTCGTGCTGCCGGAGCGATTGATCCCGGATGCCGTCGCCCTCCGCAGCCGCCAGGATTCGCACTCGTCGACGTTCGTGCAGGGCGTGGTCGCCGAGTTGCTGACCACCGACGAGTCGCTGTTCGACCGCGTGCTCGGCCGGGCCCGCGACCTGTACCGCCTGCGCGCGCACGCTCTGGCCGCCGAGCTCTCGGCATCCGGCCTCTTCGACGTCGCCGTGCCGGACGGTGGGCTGTTCCTGTGGCCGCGCCTGACCGACGACCGCATCGACGCCGACCGGCTCGCCGCCGACGCGAGCGCCGAGGGCGTGGAGTACCAGCGCGGGTCGTTCTTCGCCTCGGGCCCGGGCACCGATGCCGACCGCCACCTGCGTCTCGCCTACGGCGACACGTCGGAGGAGCTGCTGCGCGAAGCGGCGGCGCGGCTTACGCGGGCGGCGGCGCGGCAGCGCTGAGCGCGCGCGACAGTTCGCGCAGGCTCAGCGATTCGCGCAGGCTCAGCGCACGCGGCCCGACCCCGGCCGAGGTTGTGCGAATCGCGGAAGCTGTGCCGCGCGGCCGTCGCGCAGCGCGAGTGCGCTCAACGGGACCCCGCGCCGTCCGCACCAGGCGGGCACCCCCTCCCCGCGGGCCCGCCCGCGCGGCATCCGTCCACCCGGCGGTGGTCCCTCAGGGTGCGGTCGGTGCCCACCCCAGCAGCGGCCCGAGTCGCCCGGCGATGTCTTCGAGGATCTGCACGTAGTCGTCGGGCGCGAGGGCGAACGGCAGGGCGAAGGCCACCTCGTCGACCTCGGGGAACGCGCGCGACGACAGCAGTCGCTCGGCGATCTGCTCCGAGGTGCCGACGAGGTCTTCGGCGAACAGCATGCCGCGCGGGCCCTGGGGGACTCCGACGCGCCCACGCCGCGAGTCGGCATACGCCTCGTAGCGGCGACGCTGCTCGGGCGTGGCCGAGTCGGTGGGCACCACGACGAGCCCCTGCGAGACGCGGGCGGCTTCGCCGTCGCGATGCGCGTCGCGGTAGCGGCGGATCTGCGCGTACTGCTCGGCGTCGAAGTCGGTCGACTCGACCGCCTGGATCACGCTGCTGGTGAGCAGGTGGAAGCCGTTCTCGGCCGCCCACGTCGTCGAGCCGGGACTGCCCGCGCCGTACCAGAGCCGATCGGCCAAGCCCGCGGCGTGCGGCTCGACCCGCTCGGAGTACTCCTCGATCCCCTCGGTCCCCGCGAACGGACTGGCCTGCTCGCCGGCGAGGAAGCGGCGCAGCCGCACCAGACGCTCGTAGCCGAAGTCCTCGCGGTCGGCGGTGTCGGGGTACAGCGCCGGCGCGACCTCGTCGAGGCGCCGCGGCGGCCCGACCGAGAACCCGGGCTCGAGACGCCCGCCCGACAGCACGTCGACGGTCGCGAGGTCTTCGGCCAGGCGCAGCGGATTCTCCCACCCGAGCGGGATCACCGCCGTGCCCAGGCGGATGCGACTCGTGCGCTGTGTGGCGGCCGCGAGCACCGCGACGGGAGACGAGATGCCGTACTGCAGATGCCGGTCGCGCAGCCAGGCGCTGTCGAAGCCGAGGCTCTCGCCGCGTTCGATGATCGACAGCGTCGTCTCGTGTCCGGCGCGCGGATCATCTCGGTCGAAGAGGCCGATGGTGAGGAAGCCGAGGGAGCGCAGCGGGCGGGTCACCTTGCCACGCTAAACCGCGTCCGGCGCCGGGAGGGCCGGCCGTGTCACGGTCCGTCATGGCCGTCGCTGCCAGGGGAGAGGGAGAGGAGAAACCCGGGGCCGGAAACCAGACCGCTATCCGCCGGACGTCGTATCGAAACACTCCGTGGTTCTACTGGAGTGCATGGATAACGCTTCAGCGCTCGCACCGGTGGACCGTGACCGGGTCTCGACCCGAGTCAGCCTAGCCCTGCTCGGCGTTCGCAGCGACGCCCCCGTGCGCCGCACGGGCGGGGCCGGCCCCAGCGACGACGGCCACTTCGTCATCGAGGGCGAGGGGGCGGCCATCCCCCTCAACCCGAACAGCCCCTATGTCATCACCGCGTCGGGGCGGCTGACCCGTGACGGTGCCGATCTCGGTTTCGACGTGGCGCCGGTCGTGCGCCCCCGGTTCTACGACCTCGAAACGGCCGAGGGGGTGACCTACGACAAGATCGCGAAGCTGCACGGCAAGAACGTGCTCGCGACCACGGTCGTGCAGACCTGCGTTCGCTACGACGAGAGCGAGCGATGCCGCTTCTGCGCGATCGAGGCGTCCCTCGACGCGGGCACGACGATTGCGGTGAAGACGCCCGCGATGCTCGCCGAGGTCGCTGAGGCGGCCGTCCGCCTCGACGGCGTGACCCACATGGTGATGACGACGGGGACCTCCAACGGGTGGGATCGCGGCGCGAAACACCTCGCCCGCTGCGTTCGCGCGGTGAAGGCGGCGGTTCCGGGGCTGGAGATCCAGGTGCAGTGCGAACCTCCGGCCGACCTGCAAGCCATCACCGATCTCTACGAGGCGGGGGCCCGCTCGATCGGTATCCACGTCGAGTCGATGGATGACGAGGTGCGTCGGCGATGGATGCCGGGCAAATCGCGCGTGAGCATGGACGAGTACCGCGCCGCGTGGCGTGAGGCGGTCCGGGTCTTCGGCTGGAACCAGGTGTCGACCTACCTCATCGTGGGGATGGGGGAAGACCCCGACGAGGCGGTGGAGGGAGCACGCGAGCTCATCGAAATGGGCGTTTATCCTTTCGTCGTTCCCTTCCGCCCGCTGAAGGGCACGCTCGCGACCGACGTCGACAAGATCTCCGCTCCCCATCGCGCCGTCGTCGACGACATCACCTCGCGGGTCGCCGCGCTGATGCACGCGGCGGGGATGCGCGGCGAGGATCAGCGCGCAGGCTGCGCGGCCTGCGGCGCGTGCAGCATCCTCAAGACAGCAGGCGCCTGATGTTCGACGTACCGGTGCTGACCGGGTCTCCTCGGAGGCAGGAGGCGCCCGCGTGGACGATCCGGGTGGCGGATGCCGCGGACCTCGCCGCGTACCGCTCGATCCGGCATGAGGTGTTCGTCGGCGAGCAGGGCCTGTTCGCCGGCACGGACCAGGACGACATCGACGACGACCCCCGCACCGTCGTGCTGGTCGCGGCCACGTCCATGGGCGA
The DNA here is from genome assembly GCF_040436305.1 of Microbacterium sp. che218. Classification (NCBI taxonomy): domain Bacteria; kingdom Bacillati; phylum Actinomycetota; class Actinomycetes; order Micrococcales; family Microbacteriaceae; genus Microbacterium; species Microbacterium sp. che218. Next base: position 2,006,967 of record NZ_AP031501.1, on the reverse strand, counting down.
CGTCCTCGGCGGCGTGCGCCTCGCCCCCGCCACGGTCCGTGACATCGGCTGGTGGACGGGCGGCCGACTGGTCGTGCGTCGCGGCGCTCGCCAGGCAGGCGGTATCGGCTCAGCCCTCGTCCGGGCCGCGTGCACGGAAGCGGCGAGCCGGGGCGTGTTGCGCTTCGACGCCACGGTGCAGGAGCGCAACGAGCCCCTGTTCCGCCACCTCGGGTGGGTGCGCTGGGGGCGGACGGTCATCGGCGGAGCCCCGCACGTGCGGATGCGGTGGCCCATCGAGCGCGTCGCCGACCTCGTCGCAGCGATGAAGCTCCCGCTGGGCGACGTGCTCTCCGGCATCCGTGACGATCATCCCGAGGCGCTCGGCGGTGATGGCTGGGTGGGCGACGACGGCGCGCTGGTCGCGGGCACCGATATCGTCGTCGCCACCGACGCGATTCTGCCCGCCCTCATCGATCGCGACCCCGAGTGGGCCGGGTGGTGCGGGGTGCTCGTGAACGTCAACGACCTCTCGGCGATGGGCGCGCGAGCCGTCGGACTGATGGATGCCGTATCGGCACCCACCGCGTCGGCGGTGCGCCGCATCGTCTCGGGATTGCGCAGCGCCGCGGTCGCATGGGATGTCCCCGTCCTCGGCGGTCACACGCAGCTGCGCGGAGCGTCGTCGCTCGCGGTGACGGCGCTGGGGCGGACGACCGCCCCCGTACCCGGCGGTGGGGGACGCGTCGGTCACCGACTCGGTCTCACCGTCGACCTGCACGGGCGGTGGCGTCGCGGCTTCGAGGGACGCCAGTGGGATTCGACCTCGACCCGCTCGGGGGAGGAGCTGCGTCACCTGGCGGGTCTCGTCGCCGCGCAGCAGCCTGCCGCCGCGAAAGACGTCAGCATGGCCGGTCTCGTCGGCACGGCGGCGATGCTCGCCGAGGCATCCGGAACCGGCGCCCTCATCGACGTCGCCAGCGTCCCGGCGCCGTCCGACGTGGCGTTCGGAGACTGGCTCACCTGCTTCCCGGGCTTCGCCATGCTCACCGCCGACGCTCCGCAGATGTCCTCGCCCTTGGCGACGTCGGCGACGATCGGCGAGCTCAGCACGGAGCTCGGCGTCGTCTTGCGCTGGCCCGACGGCGTTGAGACGCGCGCGCTCGACGCCGACGCCACCGGCCTCGGTCAGGCGTAACGCAACCTCTTTCCGAGCGAAACCATTTCGAAACACCCACCCGCGAGCCTGGACATCAGACACGCGCTCCATCCCGGCTCCACCCGACGCGAAGGACACGACAATGACCACCGAACTCGACGCCCAGATCGCAGAGAACATCGCCAAGTCCCTCGGCGAGGTCCCGCACCCCTCGCTCCCCAAGGGCAGCAACATCTACGGCTCCACGAAGCTGTTCCCCGACTTCCAGGCCGAGAACGGCGAGTCGTACTTCACGCTCATCCACGGCATCCCCCACGAGTCGTCGGTGAGCTTCGTCGCGATCCTCCAGGCGACCCGAGCGCTCCGGAAGGGCTTCGAGTCGGCCATCTACCTGTACGGGCCGGGCACCCTCGCGGCCGCGGCGAACCGCGGCTTCCCCACCACGGGCGACGCGGGCTTCCCCGGCGAGCTGAACATGAACAACTCGCTCGAGACGTTCATCAAGGAGGGCGGCACGGTCTACTGCTGCCGCTTCGGCCTGGCGCTGCACGGCATCCGCGAAGAAGACATCATCGAGGGCGTGATCCCCGCGCACCCGCTCGACGTGCAGGACGCGGTCATCTACTACGCGCGCAAGGGCGCGATCATCAACTCGGTCTACAACCTCTGAGGCTCACCATGTCGATCACCGTCGCCTCCGTCTCGGCCAACTTCACCCGAGACCTGGAGCAGAACTACGCGCTCATCTCCGAGCTGGTGGCCGAGGCGCGGGCCGCGGGAGTGTCGTTCCTGGCCTTCCCCGAGGCCGCGATCGGCGGATACCTCTCGTCGCTCGGCAACCACGGCGACACGATCAAGACCACGAAGAAGTCGATGCCGCCGGCCATCCGGCTCGACGGGCCCGAGATCGCCCGGGTGCAGCAGCTCGTGGGCGACATGATCGTGACGATCGGGTTCTGCGAGCTGGCCGACGACGGCGAGACGCGCTACAACGCCGCGGTGTGCCTGGACGGTGAGAACATCTACGGCTCGTATCGCAAGGTGCACCAGCCGCTGGGCGAGAACATGTCGTACTCGGCGGGGGACACCTACGAGGCGTTCGACACCCCCGTCGGGCGTGTCGGGATGCAGATCTGCTACGACAAGGCGTTCCCCGAGGCGGCGCGCATGCTCGCCCTCGACGGCGCCGAGATCGTGGTGAGCATGTCGGCCTGGCCGGCGGCCCGCACCGCGACCGCCGAGAACCTGCAGGACGATCGGTGGACCTACCGGTTCAACCAGTTCGACATCGCCCGCGCCCTCGACAATCAGGTGTTCTGGATGGCCTCTAATCAGTCGGGCACCTTCGGGTCGCTCCGTTACGTCGGCAACGCGAAGGTCGTCGACCCGGGCGGCAACATCCTCGCCACGACCCTGCTCGGCACCGGGCTCGCGATCGCCGAGATCGACGTCGACGAAACCTTCCGGGCGATGCGCGGGGGCATGTTCCACCTGCGCGACCGTCGCCCCGACGTCTACGGGCCCGTCGCCGAGACGACCGGCGCGCACGTCGAGGGATGGAAAGAGGTGGCCCGTGCCTGAGATGCACTTCGCCGTCCGCTGGCCCGACGGTGCCGAGTCGTCGCACTACTCGCCGAGTCTCGTCATGCACGACTACCTCTCCACCGGCGGTCGGTACGGTGTCGTCGACTTCGTCGCCCGATCGAGTGAAGCTCTGGATGCCGCGGGCGAACGCGTGCGCGCCGCGTACGGTTTCGCATGCACCTCGGCCATGGCATCCCGCGACGAGATCGTGCGGACCGCCGCCGCCTATCCCGAGGGAGAAGTCACCGTGCTGCGCATGGAGCCGCCCCTGCCCGCGAGGGCGTCGTGATCCCCGTCGAGCTCCGCGCGGGAGACCACTACCCCGCCGTGATCGTGGGTGGGGGACAGGCTGGTCTCTCGGTCAGCTGGCACCTGGTCCAGGCCGGGGTGCGGCACGTGGTCATCGAGCGGGAGTCCGCGGCGCACGAGTGGCGCGACGGCCGGTGGGACAACTTCACCCTCGTGACGCCGAACTGGCACTGCCGGCTCCCCGGCTACGTCTACGACGGCGGCGACCCCGACGGGTTCATGACCCGTGACGAGGTGTACGCCTGGGTGCGCGGCTACGCCGATTCCTTCGACGCGCCCGTCGCCGAGGGAGTGCACGTGCGGCGGGTGGATCGCCGCGACGACGGGGTCTTCGTGGTGCAGACCAGCGCCGGGGAGATCACCGCCGACACGGTCACCTCCGCGACCGGGGGCTACCACCGCCCGATCACCCCGTCGTGGGCCGCCGATCTGCCGGAGCGCATCGTGCAGATGCACTCCCACCACTACCGCAACGCCGGGCAGCTGCCGGGAACGGTGCTCGTGGTGGGCACGGGTCAGTCCGGCACGCAGATCGCCGAGGACCTTCATCTCGAGGGGCGCCAGGTGCATCTCGCCGTGGGGCGGGCGCCGCGCGTGGCGCGGTTCTATCGCGGCCGCGACTGCATGACCTGGCTCGCCGACATGGGCGTGTACGACGTGCCCGCCGGGGCGCAGGCGGCCGCCAAGCGTGCCGCGACCAATCACTACGTCACCGGGCGCGACGGGGGGCGGGACATCGACCTCCGCCTGTTCGCGGCGCAGGGGATGGGGCTGCACGGGCGCGCGATCGGCATCACCGACGCGACCCTGGAGTTCGACGACAGTCTCACGGCCAACCTCGACCGCGCCGATTCGGTCGCCGAGTCGATCAAGAACGACATCGACGCCTACATCGCCCGTGAGGGAATCGATGCCCCCGTCGAGGAGCGCTATCGGCCGGTCTGGACGCCTGACGGGGGTCCGACGCGACTCGACCTCGACGACATCGACGCGGTGGTCTGGGCCATCGGCTTCCGTGCCGATTGGTCGTGGCTCGGCGACCTCGACGTGCTCGATAGCCACGGGCATCCTGTGCACGAGTGGGGCGCGACGGCGGTGCCGGGCTTTTCGTTCGTTGGTCTTCCGTGGCTGCACACCTGGGGCTCGGGGCGGTTCCACGCGATCGCCCGGGATGCCGAGCACGTCGCCGTCGGGATCGTGGCGGCCTCGCGCGACGTCCTCGCGGTGCGCTGAGCGGCCAGCGCGTACGCTCGAGAAATGGCATCCGTGACGATGGCTGCGGTGGCGGCACACTTCGGTCGCGACGTCGAGCGCACGCTTGCGAAGCTCCCCGGCATCGTGGCCGACGCCCGCACGCGCGGGGTCGACCTGCTCGTGCTCCCGGACGCCACGATCGGCGGCTACCTGCTCGACCTGCACCACCCGGTCGAGGAGGGCGATGGCATCCCGCATTCCGTCGAGATCGACGGTCCCGAGGTCGCGGCGATCATCGAGCTCGCCGGCGACATGACGGTGTGCTTCGGCATCGCCGAGCGCGCGGTGGAGGACGGACGGGAGCGCCGCTACAACTCGGCGGTGTGCGTGACCGGCGAGGGTGTGCTCGGTGTGCACCGGAAGGTGCACCTGCCCCTCGGGGAGTCGGACGTGTACGCGGCGGGCACCGGCTTTCGAGCGTTCGACACCCCGGTGGGGCGGATCGGCATGCTCATCGACTTCGACAAGACGTTCCCCGAGGCGGCCCGCTCGATCGCGCTCGACGGCGCCGACATCATCACCTGTCTGAGCGCGTGGCCCGCGAGCGTGACAGACCGCTCCGACCGCATCCGCAACGACCGCCAGGCCCACCTGTTCGATCTGTACGACTGCGCCCGCGCCGCCGAGAACCAGGTGTACCTCGTGTCGTCCAATCAGACCGGGGTGCTGGGCGGCCTGCGCTTCCTCGGGCAGGCGAAGGTGGTCGACCCGGCGGGCGAGATCGTCGCGAAAACGTGGGCCAAGGGCGGCCTCGCGGTCGCGAAGGCCGATGTCGTCGGCGATATCGCGCGAGCCCGTCGCTCGCTCAACCACCTGGCGCAACGCGCCGAGCACGCCTACCGGCTGAGCGCCCCGGCGTAGACCGAGGCCCGACCCCGCGGACAGGACCACGATGCGCATCGCACTGCTGACGTACTCCACCAAACCCCGCGGCGGGGTCGTGCACACTCTCGCGCTCGCCGAGGCGCTCGTCGCCCGCGGCCACGAGGTCGAGGTGTGGACGCTCGGGCGCGGCGACGACACGGCGTTCTTCCGCCCGGTCGATCCGCGCGTGAGCGTGCGGGTCGTGCCGTGCCCTCCGATCGAGGGAGAGGGGGTGGGTGAGCGCATCGAGCGCTCCATCGAGCTGATGGCTGTCGCGCTGGACGGCCGAAGCGACATCGTGCACGCGCAGGACTGCATCACGGCCAACGCGGCGCTGCGCCGCGGCATCCCCGTGGTGAGGACTATTCACCATCTCGATGCCTTCACCACCCCGCAACTGGTCGCCTGCCATGATCGCGCCGTCATCGAGCCGTTCGCCCGCCTGTGCGTCTCGCACGCGGTGTCGCGCGAGGTCGAGCACGAATACGGTGTGCGTCCCGAGGTGATCGCGAACGGGGTGGACGCCGAACGTTTCGCCGCCGCGTCGGGTGCGACGGGTGAGGCTGCCCGGGCGCAATGGCGGGCCGCTCTCGGCGAGTACGTGCTGGCACTCGGGGGGATCGAGCCGCGCAAGGGCTCGATCGACCTGCTCGAGGCGTTCGCCCGGATCCGCGACGAGCATCCCCGTCTGCGTCTCGTGTTCGGCGGCGGGGAGACGCTCTTCGACTACCGCGACTACCGCGAGCGCTTCGAGGAGCGTGCCACGGAACTCGGGATCGCCCCCACCATCCTGGGCACGGTCGGCGATGACACCCTGCCGGCTCTCGTCGCCGGAGCCCGCGCTCTCGCGTTCGTCTCGACGAAGGAGGGTTTCGGTCTCGCCGCCATGGAGGCGCTCGCCGCTTCGACGCCGGTCGTCGCGCGCGACCTGCCGGTGATCCGGGAGGTGTTCGGCGACACCGTGCTCTACGCGAAGACGCCGACCGACATCGCCCTCCAGCTGAACGCTGTGCTCCGCGGCACCGCCGCGATCGATACCGGCGCGGGACTCGCTCTCGCCCGTGCTCACACCTGGGAACGGGCGGCCCGGGCGCACGAAATGTTCTACGCGCGCGTGCCGCAGCGGATCGCACGATGATCGAGCGCTCCTTCTCATCGATCCTCGCCGATCGCGCGCGGGTCCGCCCCGACGAGCCTATCGTGGCGGACTCCGCGGGGGTCATGACCGCGTCCGAGCTGGATGCCGCTGCTTCGGCGTTCGCGCACGAGCTCGTCGCACGTGGCGTGAGGCACGACGACACCGTCGCCGTGTCGCTACCGAATGGACGGGACGCCGTGATCGCCTGCTTCGGCATCTGGCGGGCGGGTGCGACTCCGCAGCCGCTGTCGACCGATCTCACCCTCTCCGAGCGAGGAGAGCTCGAGGCCGTCGCGCGACCCGCGGCCGCGGTCGGTGCGCGACCCGCCTCGAGCGACGTCCCGTGGCTGCCGGGGGTGCGGGTCGCGCCTCGACTCGGGGAGCTGCCCGACGTCGCGGCATCGTGCTGGAAGGCTCCGGCGAGCTCGGGGTCGACGGGTCGACCCAAGATCGTGCGGGCAGCGGCTGCCGCGACCCTCGACCCGACGCGGCCGGTCGCCGTGTTTTTGCCGCGCGTGGCCACGCAGATCGTCGCGGGTCCTCTCTGGCACTCGGCGGTCTTCACCTACGCCTTCCGGGGGCTCCTCACCGGCCACCGGCTCGTGATCCTCGACCGGTTCGAGCCGCGGGCGTGGGTCGACGCCGTCGAGGCGCACGGCGCGACCTGGGGGCTGCTCGTCCCGGCGATGATGACACGCCTGGTGCGTCTTCCCCCCGACCTTCGACGTCCTGAGCGCGTCGCGAGCGTCGAGAGCGTGCTGCACATGGGTGCGCCGTGCGCTCCCGCCCTGAAACGAGCTGCCATCGATTGGCTGGGGGCCGAGCGCGTCGACGAGGTGTACGCCGGGAGCGAGTCGAACGGCCTGACCCGCATCACGGGAACGGAGTGGCTCGAACGCCCGGGCAGCGTCGGGCGGCCGATCGGCGGCACCGAGATCCGGGTCCGCGACGACCGAGGGCGCGACCTGCCGAGGGGCGAGCGCGGTCTGGTGTGGATGCGCCGTGGCGACACGGCCGCGTACTCCTATGTCGGCGCGGTTTCGCGCCGCGACGACGAGGGGTGGGACACGCTCGGCGACGTCGGACACGTGGATGCCGAGGGCTATCTCTTCCTGCACGACCGCGCCGACGACCTCATCAATCGCGGCGGCGACAAGATCGCCCCGGCCGCGGTCGAGGCGGTGCTCGAGGCGCATCCCGCCGTCGAGGAGGCCGTCGCATTCGGTGTGGCAGACGACGGTTTGGGCCACGTGGTGCACGCCGCCGTGCGGCTCACCGATTCCGCGGCATCCGCGTCGGTGAGGGAGCACGCTCGCGCGCGCCTCGGTGGGCGCGCCCCCGTCGCCCTGCACGTCGTGACACAGCCGCTGCGAAACGAAGCCGGGAAGGTGAGGCGCTCGGCGCTCGCGGAGCGGTTCGGCGGCTGAGCGTCGGCATCGCTCGGCGCGGAGGGTTACGCGGGCGTCCGGATCGCCGCGAAGCGATTGCGACGCCGCAGCGCGAAGCCCAGCTTCTCGTACGCCGCGATGGCGTTGACGTTCGCCGCGGCGGCGTGCAGCAGAGCCCGGTCGCCGCGCTGCTGGATGTGGAAGGCCACGTCGAGCACGAGTCGTGAGGCGAGGCCCTGCCGACGGTGATCGGCGTCGACCGCGACCGCGCTGATCTCGGTCCAGCCGGTGGGGTGCAGGCGCTCACCGGCCATCGCCACCAGTCGTCCTTCCCGACGGATGCCGATGTACCGCCCCAGCTCGTAGGTGCGGGGCCGGAATGGGCCGGGCTGATTGCGCTCGACGATCGCGATCATCTCGGCCGCGTCGTCGGCACCGAGCTCGATCGCCTCGTCATCGGGGCGGGTCTGCAGGGCCGGCGTCTCGACGAGCTGCACGCCCTCACCCCCGCCGAGGTACTCCCAGCCCTCGGGGATGGGGCCCTCGTAGCCCGACAGGCCCACGTCGGCGCCGGGTCCGACCAGCTCGCGCAGGGCATCCCACACTCCGGGCTCATCCCACGAACGCACGGCGACGAACGGCGCGACGTCTTCGGGATACCGGCGCACGAGGTCGCCGCCGATCGCGAACGAGGCGTGGGGTCCTGCGAGCGAGTACCAGGCGGCGTTGTCGAGCACGGTGGCATCGGCGTGGGGGATGTCGAGGGTCGAGGGCGTGGTCACCGTGACACTCTGCGCCGACTCCGCCCGGGGTGCAACTCGGCTGTCGTCGGGCGCAATGCGGGGCCGACCGCGGCCCGTGTTACCGGGCGTTTCCGGTGCAACCCTGCGCCGCGCGGCATCCGGAAATACTGGGGAGATGACCGCCGCGCAGACGACCTGGACCATCGAGAACGTCGACTGGAACGACGCCTCGGCGGTCGCGCTGCGTGAGGCGATGGATGCCGAGATCTCACCCCGATACGCGGAGATCTTCGCCGCCTTCGACGAGGCGACGGCCGACCGGCTGGCCCGGGACTTCGCCGTCGACCCCGCCACGATCGTGGAGGTCGTGCTCGTGCGCGACGTCGACGGCGAGGCGGTCGGCCATGCCGCGCTGCGCGCCCTCGGCGCGGAACTCGAGGTCAAGCGCGTGTACGTCTCCCCTGGCGCGCGGGGGCGCGGGGCGAGCCGAGCGCTCATGGCGGAACTCGAGCGCCTCGCCGCGGCACGGGGCGCATCACGGCTCATCCTGCAGACGGGCGACCGCCAACCCGAGGCCATCGCGCTGTACGAGCGAATCGGCTACGCGCCCATCGAGGTCTTCGAGCCGTACATCCGGTTCGCCGGCTCGCGCTGCTTCGCCAAGGACCTCCGCCTGTGAGCGCGGAGCGGATCGACGTCGCCGTGGTCGGCGCCGGCGCGATGGGCGCGGCCACGGCGTGGCACCTGGCCCGGGCCGGTCGCGAGGTCAGCGTGTTCGAGCAGTTCGAACCCGGTCACGTCCGCGGCGCCTCGCACGGAGCCTCGCGCAACTTCAACGTCGCCTACGTCGAGCCCGAGTACCTCGCGTGGCTCCGCGACGCCGAGGTGCTGTGGCGCGAGCTCGAGACCGAGGCGGGCCGCCCCCTGCTGACGACTACCGGCATCGTCACGCACGGTCCCGGCGTCGACCCCGTGGCGACGGCCGCCGCGATCTCGGCGGGCGGCCTCGCGGCCGAGGTGCTCGACGCGTCGGAGGCGTCGCGTCGGTGGCCCGGTCTGCGTTTCGCCGGACCTGTGCTGCACACTCCCGGGGCGGGTCGGCTGAACGCCGACAAGTCGGTCGCCGCGTTCCTCGCGGGAGCCGCGCGCGCCGGAGCGCGCACCCAGTGGAACACCGCCGTCACCGACATCGAGGTGCACGCCGGCGACGACGTGCGCTTCACCGTGACGGATGCCGAGGGCCCTCGGCGCGTGCACGCGCGGCGCCTCGTGTGCACCGCCGGCGCGTGGACGGCGAAGACCCTCGCGGGCGTTCCGGGCGTCTCGCTCCCCGCCCTGCGCGTGACGCAGGAGCAGCCGGCGCACTTCCGTCCTCTCGATGAGACGGCGCACTGGCCGGGCTTCAACCACCACCCGTCGGCGGACGATCCCGCGACGGCGTGGTTCGCGGCGCCCGTCTACGGAATGCTCACGCCCGGTCAGGGTGTGAAGGCCGGGTGGCACGCGGCGGGCCCCGAGACCGACCCCGACAACCGCAGCTTCGTGCCCGACCGGGACCTCACCGCGGCGCTCGCCCGGTACGCCGCGGAGTGGCTTCCGGGGGTGAATGCCGCGGACTTCACCGAGATCACGTGCACCTACACCTCGACGGTCGACGCCCGCTTCGTGCTCGAGCGCAGGGGTCCGATCGTCGTCGGAGCGGGCTTCTCCGGCCACGGGTTCAAGTTCACGCCCGTCGTCGGCCGCACGCTCGCCGCCCTCGCGGGCTGACATCCGACCTGCCGCCGGAGCGGGGTCGGGCGAACGCATCGGAGGTGGATCCTTGGGCGCCTGACATCCGATTCCGTTGCCGGTCGAAAACCCCGCCCGTCAGAGGTCGTACCCGAACGCGCGCAGGTCGAGCCAGCGACCGGGTTCGACCTCGATCGGGTCCTCCCGCTCTGTCAGGCGGCGGAAGCCCAACTTGAGGTAGAGCGCGTGCGCGCCGAGCATCTCCGGACCGCTGTTCATCACCACGCGGGTCGCGCCGCGCTCGCGGGCGAGGCCGAGGACGTGTCGCGTGAGCAGCTCGCCGACGCCGCTGCCGCGCGCCGACGGTGCCACGGCGAGCTGGCGGAAGTCGAGCTCGCCCTCGCGGGCCAGGGGCGAGAGTCGCTCGCCGGGCCGCGGCGTCCACACCGTGCCGACGATCTCGTCGCCCTCGAGGGCGACCCACACCTCGCCGTGCTCCACGCGGCCGGCGACGTCGGCGAGCGAGGCGAGGTACGCCTCCGACAGCCCGTCGTAGCTGGCGCGATAGGCCTCGGCGGTGATCCGCCCGGCCTCCGCGTATTCCTGCGGGGCGACGAGGCGGACGGTGAGGGTCGTGGTCATGGCATCCATTCTTCTCCGGTGAACGCACGGCACGGCCCGGTCGAAGAAGACCGGGCCGTGCGCGGGCAGTCAGGACTTCGGGAGTCCCGGCGGGTTGATCTGCGAGGTCGAGATGCCCTCGGAGTCGAGGTTCCAGGCCTTCAGCACCTCGGCGTACTTCCCGTTCGCGATGAGGTCGTTCAGCACGATCTGCACCGGCTCGACGAGGCCGTTGCCCTTCTTGGTGCCCGCGGCGATGTCGGCCTGCAGCGGGTAGCCGCCCGGGACCACACCGACGACCTTGGTCTCACCGGTGTCGCGCGCCGCCCACGCGGCGGTCGCGTTCGGTCCGAAGGTGGCGTCGACGCGGCCCGAGAGCAGGGCGAGGGTCGCCGCGGCGTTGTCGTCGTAGTACTGCAGGTCGGCGGGGGCCTTGCCGGCGGCGGAGAGCTCCTGGTTCCAGCTGAGCAGCACCTTCTCTTGGTTGGTGCCCGAGCCGACGACGATCTTCAGCCCCGAGATGTCGTCGGCGGTCTCGATCTTCGCGATCGAGCTGTCGGCGCGCACGGCGAAGCCCAGCAGGTCCTGCCGGTAGCTCGCGAAGTCGTAGAGCTCTTTGCGCTCCTCGGTCACCGTGACGTTGGCGGTGATGAGGTCGTACTTCCCCGATTGGATGCCGAGGGGCCAGTCCGCCCACGCCACCACGACCGGGTTGTACTCCAGGCCGAGACCTTCGGCGATGAGCGAACCGATGTTGGGTTCGGTGCCCGACGGCAGCGTCTCACCCTCGGGCACATAGCTCAGGGGAGGGGTGAACGCGCCCACCGCGACGGTGAGCTTGCCCGGCTCGATGGGGGTGAAGCCACTCGCCTTCAGGGCCGCGACGGCGTCGGGCACGGCGTCGGTGTGCACCCATTCCGCGGGGGCATTCGTGGCGGATGCCGAGGGCTCGGGCGCCGCGACCGCCTCGGTCGGTCGGTTGAGGCCGATGGTGACGCCGACGCCGACGACGGCGACGAGGGCTGCGGCGATCACGCCGAGGGCGATCCCCTGCTTCTTGCTGAGTGCCATGCTGTGTCTCCTTGTGAGGGTGTGGATGCCGCGGCGTCGGTGTCGCGCGGCGGGGTCGGGTGGTGAGGTGGGGCGAGGTGGCTGAGCCTGTCGAAGTCACCGGGTGTGCGATGGGTTCGGGTGGCGAGGTGGCTGAGCCCGTCGAAGCCACCGGGACGGCGATGGGTTCCGGTCCCTTCGACGGGCTCAGGGACCTGGCGGGCGGCTCAGGGACGTGGGTGGCGAGGTGGCTGAGCCTGTCGAAGCCACCGGGACGCGGCGGACGCGTCAGCCGAGCACTCTCGCGACGAACTCGCGGGTGCGCGCGTGCTGCGGTCGGGTGAGCACCTCGTCGGGCGTCCCCTGCTCGACGATGCGTCCCTCGTCGAGGAAGACCACGCGGTCGGCGACCTCGCGGGCGAAGCCGATCTCGTGCGTGACGATCACGAGCGTGGTGCCGAGCTTCGCCAGGTCGCGGATGACGTCGAGCACCTCGCCCACGAGCTCGGGGTCGAGGGCGCTCGTCGGCTCGTCGAACAGCAGCACCTTGGGCTGCAGCGCGAGGGCGCGGGCGATCGCGACGCGCTGCTGCTGGCCGCCCGACAGCTGCCGGGGGTAGGCGTCGGCCTTCTCGGCCAGGCCCACCCGGTCGAGCAGACCGAGGGCGAGCTCGCGCGCTTCGCTCTTGCTCAGACGCTTGAGCGCGAGCGGCGCCTCGGTGATGTTCTCGAGGGCGGTGAGGTGCGGGAAGAGGTGGAAGTTCTGGAACACGATCCCCACCTGCGTCCGTCGCCGCAGGATCTCGCGCTCGCGTCGTTCGTGCAGCTTCCCATGGCGCAGCTCGTAGCCGATGAACTCCCCGTCGACGGTGACCGAGCCGGCATCCACAGTCTCGAGGTGGTTGATGGTGCGCAGCAGCGTCGACTTGCCCGAGCCGCTCGGGCCCAGCAGGGCGACGACCTCGCCGGGCTCGACGGTGAGGTCGATGCCCTTCAGCACTTCGACCCCGTGGAAGCTCTTGCGCACGTCATGCACCTCGACGAGTCCGCGGGTGGCGGTGACCGCGCTCATGCCCGGGCCCCCTTCGGGGCGGCGGGTGTCTCGGCATCCGTCCCTCCCGGCGGAGTCGGGGAGTCGCCGAGCCGCGCCCACTGCGTGCTCACCCAAGAACGGGCGCGCTGCGCCGGCGTCGGAGGCAATGCCCGGGCCGATCCGCGGGCGTAGTACCGCTCGATGTAGTACTGCGCGACGCTCAGGATCGTCGTGATGAGGGTGTACCAGACCACCGCGACCAGGAGCAGCGGGATCACGCGGCTGTTGCGGTTGTAGATGACCTGCACGGCGTAGAAGAGTTCCGGGATCGCGATGACGAACACCACCGACGCACCCTTCACGAGCCCGATGACCTCGTTGGTGGCGTTGGGGACGATCGAGCGCATCGCCTGCGGCAGGATGATGCGGAACAGGCGACGGGATGCCGGGATGCCGAGCGCCGCAGCCGCTTCGTGCTGACCGGGGTCGACCGAGACGAGCCCGCCGCGGATGATCTCGGCCGAGTACGCCGCCTGGTGCAGCCCGAGTCCGAGGATCGCGGCAGCGAAGGCGCTGACCAACTGGACCGTGGGGAACTCCACGATCCAGAAATCGGTGGTGAAGGGGGTGCCCAGCCCCAGCGTCGGGTAGAGGTAACCCAGGTTGTACCAGACGATGATCTGCACGACGAGGGGCACCGAGCGGAAGAACCAGATGTAGCCCCACGCCACCGAGCTCAGCAGCGGCGACGCCGACAACCGGCCGAGGGCCAGCAGTGTGCCGAGCGAGAAGCCGACGACGGCCGAGATCGCGGTGAGCGAGAGCGTGTAGCCGATGCCGATCAGCACCGGCTCCGAGAAGAAGTACTGCGCGAACGTGCCCCACATGTAGCGGTCGTTCGTCACGAGGCTCCAGGCGAACTGGGCGACGACGAACAGCAGCAGGGCGCTGAGGATCCAGCGCCACCAGTGACGGGTGGGCACGACGGCGATGGTGCCGAGATCGACCTTGGTGGTCGACCCGGGCGCCGTCGCGGGCGCTGTCGAGCGGTCGGCGGGGGCCGGCGCGGTGGTGGTCATGACGTGCTCCTCGGGCTTTCCGAAACGGCACGGGGTGCCGGTGGGTGACCGAAACGCTATGACGGGGTCGAGCGCCCGGCGAGGCGCCGATTCACACGTCGAAACGCCCCGCCACGCGCCGAAACGCACCGCCACGCGGGGTAACGCGCTGGACGCGCGGGCGGCTGAGGCGGTACGGGACCCCGGTGACTGCGCGAGGTCCCTGAGCCTGTCGAAGGGACCGGTACCGACGGGAGACCGGTGGCTTCGACAGGCTCAGCCCCCTCCGAACCCAGGTCCCTGAGCCTGTCGAAGGGACCGGAACCCGCGCGGACCGGTGGTGGCTTCGACAGGCTCAGCCCCCTCCGAACCCAGGTCCCTGAGCCTGTCGAAGGGACCGCGACCCGCGTGGACCGGTGGCTTCGACAGGCTCAGCCACCTGCCGACCGGAACCCGCGCGGACCGGTGGTGGCTTCGACAGGCTCAGCTCCCTCCGAACCCAGGTCCCTGAGCCTGTCGAAGGGACCGCGACCCGCGTGGACCGGTGGCTTCGACAGGCTCAGCCACCTGCCGACCGGAACCCTCGCGGACCGGCGGCTTCGACAGGCTCAGTCACCTGCCGACCGGAACCCGCGTGGACCGGTGGCTTCGACGGGCTCAGCCACCTCCCCACCCTCAGGCGTCGCGCAGGATCCGCGCCGTCACCCGCGTCCCGAAGAACAGAGCCTCCACCGGCACGCATTCGTCGGCCGTGTGGAACTGCCCGAACACGTCGAAGTCGGCGGGCACCCGCAGCGGCACGAACCCGTAGCCCCGGATGCCGAGACGACTGAGGTGCTTGTTGTCGGTGCTGGCGGGCAGCAGGTACGGCACGACGGTGCCGTCGGGGTCTTCGGCGGTCACGGCGTGCTGCAGCACGTCCATCAGCCGCCCCTCGGCCGGCGCCTCGATCGCCGGGATGTACCGCGACCACGCGATCTCGATGTCGTCGCCGACGACGGCCGCGAGCTCGTCGCGCAGCGCGTCCGCCTGCCCGGGCACCACGCGCACGTCGAGCGTCGCGCTCGCCGAGGCGGGGATGACGTTGATCTTGCCGCCGGCCGTGAGCACGGTCGGCGAGACCGTGTTGCGGGCTCCCGCATCGATAACGGATGCCGAGAACCCCAGGCGAGACAGATCGTCACCGTCCAGGGGCTCGCCGCTGGCGCGTCCGTAGACCTCGAGGAAGCGCTCGAGCGTCGCGGTCCGCACGACGGGGAAGCGATGTGCGCCGACCGCGGCCACGGCCCGTGCGAGGCGGACGACCGCGTTGTCGGCGGTGGGGCGGGAGCCGTGCGCCGCCGCTCCGCGGGCGGTGAGCGTGGCGACGGTCACGCCCTTCTCCGCGGTCGCGACGAGGTACGCACGACGGTCGTCGGGCAGGGGGATCGAGAAGCCTCCGACCTCGCTGATCGCCTCGGTCGCCCCGGCGAACAGCTCGGGGCGGTTCTCGACGAGCCACCGCGCGCCCCAGACGCCGCCGGCCTCCTCGTCGGCGAAGAAGGCGAAGATCAGGTCGCGCCGCGGAACGACCCCGTCGCGGCGGAACGCCCTGGCGATGGCCAGCAGCATGCCGGCGAAGTCCTTCATGTCGACGGCCCCGCGGCCGTAGAGCAGGCCGTCGTGGATCTCGGCGCCGAAGGGCGGGTGCGTCCAGTCGTCGGCGTCGACCGGTACGACGTCGAGGTGCGCGTGGGCGACGAGGGCGCCGGCATCCGGATCCGCACCGGCCAACCGGGCGACCACGCTCGCGCGCCCCGGGCGGGGCTCGACCAGGACCGTCTCGTACCCGACCTCGTCGAGGCGCTGCTTCACGTAGAGCGCCGCGCGGGTCTCTCCGTCTCCGATGGTGGCGGCATCGCCGGTGTTGACGCTGTCGATGCGGATCAGCGCACGGATGAACTCCAGCGCCTCGATCTCGAGGGGACCCGGCGCGGACGGAGAGACGTCTGTCATGGGTCAGTGCTCGTGCGGGCGGGCGTCCTCGCCGAGCTTGAAGGCGAGGCGACCGTGGGCGTAGCCGCCTCCGGCGCGGATGGCGGTGGCGACCCACGCGGCTTCGGCGAGCTCGGCTTCGGTGGCTCCGGCCTTGACGGCGTTCTGCGAGTGCCCGTCGATGCAGTACACGCACTGGGTGGTGATGCCGACGGCCAGGGCGATCAGCTCGCGGTACTTCAGCGGGATCGCGCGCCCTTCGGGGGCGAACACGGCCTGATCGAACGCGGCGAACGCGGCCAGAATGTCGGGGGTCTCGGTCTTGTACACCTTCGTGTACGTCTTGTCGGCGGTGCGGTCGAAGTACTCGGACATGCTCGCTACCGTAACCACGCGCACCGCGTGCGAGTGGGAGAGCGGTCACGCGGGGTCACAGACCCGGGCCCCGCTCAGTGCATGATCATGCCGCCCGTGACGTTGATCGCCTGCCCGGTGAGGTATCCGCCGGCAGGGGAGGCGAGGAAGTGGGTGACCCCCGCGACGTCTTCCGGCACGCCGAGGCGGCCGAGCGGCGACTTCGCGCTCCACGCCCGCACATCGTCGTCGGAGCGGGTGTCGGCGCCCATCTCGGTGAGCACGTAGCCGGGGCAGACGGCGTTGACGCGCACGCCGTGGCATCCCCATTCCTGCGCGCCGGCGCGGGTGAGGGCGACGACCGCGGCCTTCGAGGCGGCGTAGTGCCCCTCTCCTCCGCCGCCCTGCTTGGCGGCCATGCTGGCGATGTTCACGATCGTGCCACCGCGCGCCTCGAGCATGAGCGGGGCGACGGCCTGCATGGTCACGAGGGTCGCGCGGGCATTGATGTCGAGCACGAGATCCCAGTCGTCGACGGTGATGTCGAGCAGCGACACGTGCTGGAACACCCCCGCGCAGTTCACGAGCACGTCCACCCCGCCGAGCGTCGTGATCGCCTCTCCGACCGCGCGGCGCGTGTCGAGGGGGTCGCGCAGGTCGACGGAGAAGTAGGCGGATGCCGCGCCGTCGGCCGGGGCGCGACGATCGAGCACCGCGACCCGGGCTCCATCGGCCGCGAACCGGGCGACGATGGCGGCGCCGATGCCTCCGGAGCCTCCCGTGACGATGACGCGCTGCGACATGACGCTCCTCCCGTGGGCGTCGGGTCG
Organism: Microbacterium sp. che218; assembly: GCF_040436305.1. Lineage (NCBI taxonomy): Bacteria > Bacillati > Actinomycetota > Actinomycetes > Micrococcales > Microbacteriaceae > Microbacterium > Microbacterium sp. che218. The sequence goes on along the minus strand of NZ_AP031501.1, from coordinate 1,989,899 downwards.
CCCTGGCGGTCACCGTACGCCCGGCGGCGAACGCGGCGGCGACGGCGCTGTTTCGCGGGCGTAACGCGCCTCAAGCGAGGAGAGCCCATACCGCCGCGGCATCCACCTCGAGCCGCGCGTCGGTGCCGCGGGTGCGCCACGCGTCGCGGTCGAAGACGTAGGCGCGCTCGACCTCCAAGACGTACAGGCGTTTGCGCGGAATCGCGACGATCGCCGCGACCTCGTCGTCGAGCGCGGCGGCGGTCACGGCGTCGCGGGCCAGGCGTGTTGCCAGCACCTCGCGCACGGCCGCCGGGTCGGCATCCGCCTGCCTCGCCCGGAACGACAGCTGCACCCCGTCGGCGTCGGCGAGCCCCGCGGAGGAGTCGTACACGACCCCGGATGCCGCGCCCGAGGCCGCGATCGCCCGCGCATGCCGCGACGCGAGGTCGGACTCGACGTACAGTCCGCCCGGCAGCAGTCGGTACTGGGCGGCGGCGGTCCAGGGCCCGACGGCATCCGCCGTGCCGATCACGACGAACCGCTGCGCGGCCAGGATCGCGGCGGCACGCTCTTCGGGGGAGGTCATGCGCTCATGCTGGAGGCGCGGGGCGACATCGATGTTTCGGCGGGGTGAAGCTTCGTCGCGAGGGCCGCTCCGGCGGCATCCGGCGTCTTACGCTCGGGGCAGCGCCGCCTGCGGCGCCCGTGAGCCCCGACCCGCAGGAGACCCGTGAGCGTCCACCCCGCCATCACCGACATCGCCGTGCGCGCCCACCTCGAACGCCTGGCGGCTCAGGCGGGAACGATCCCGTCGGGGGCGACGGATGCCGACGGCGATGACGCGACGCGGATCGCCGAGCTGCGCGCGAACCCGTCGTGGGTGCGTTCACCTGACGACGCGACGCTCGAGTCGATCGATCTCGACGCCGACGGTCTCGCCCTGCGCCTCTACAGCCCGCGTGCCGGCCACCGCGGAACGCTCGTCTTCGCCCACGGCGGCGGATGGGTCGCCGGCGACCTCGACAACAACGACGCCTTGTGCCGGGCTCTCGCTCTCGCGACCGGAACCCAGGTGCTCAGCGTCGACTACCGCCTCGCGCCCGAGCATTCCTTCCCGGCCGGTCTCGACGACCTCGACCGCGCGCTACGCTTCGCCGCCACGGGTGCCGACGGACTCATCGACCCCGCCCGACTCGGCGTCGCCGGACACAGCGCGGGCGGCAACCTCGCCGCGGCGCTCGCCCTGCGGTCGCGCGATGGCCGGGCTCCCGGCATCCGCGTGCAGGTGCTGCTGTGCCCCGTGCTCGACGCCCCGAACCCCGAGCGCTCGAGCTACCGCGCGCACACCGAGAATCTGCCCCTCACCGCCCGCGGAATGCAGTGGTACTGGGGGCTGTACGTTCCGGATGCCACGCGCCGGGTACCCGTCGACGCCGCGCCCCTGCGGGCCGCGGTGCTCGGCGGTTCGGCGCCGGCCGTGATCGTGGCGGCCGCGGTCGACCCGCTGTCGGACGAGGCGGAGGAGTACGCCGGCCGCCTCGCGTCCTCGGGTGTGCCGGTCGAGTTCGTGCGGCGCGAGGGGGTGCCGCACCTGTTCCTGGTGTTCCCCTCGACGCCCGCGCGCGACGAGGTGCTCGCGCAGGTCGCGCCCGCCGTGCGCGAGGCGTTCGCCTGACTCGAAAGACGCGCACCGCGCCCCGCAAACAACCCGCCCCACGCCCGGAACACCGCGGAAACACGCCATTGTTACCGTCATCAACATGTCGCTCCTGGTCACCAACGCACGTCTCATCACGGTCCCCGCAGGCACCGACGACCCCGGCTACATCGAGCGCGGCTACATGCTCGTCGAGGACGGACGCATCACCGCGATCGGCGCCGGAGACCCCGCGCCGGGCACGACGGCCGACGAGATCCTCGACGTCGACGGCAAGTTCGTCGCCCCGGGCTTCGTCTCGTCGCACAGCCACCTCTTCACGAGCGGCTCACGCGGACTCGGCGTCGACCAGACGCTCTATGGCTGGTGCACGTCGATGTTCAGCGTGCTCAACAACGCCTCGCCCGACCAGATCTACTGGGCCACGTTGCACGGCTCGCTCGACTTCCTCGCCAACGGCGTGACCACGGCGTACAACTTCACCGACCCGCTCCTGCCCTGGGAGCCGATGGTCGAGGGCAAGCGCGCCGACGGTGGCGGGCAGCTCCGCGATCACGCCTGGCACACCCGGCAGGCCGACGGATGCCACGACGCGGGGCTCCGCTTCGTCGACTCGATCGCTCTCGATGCCACCGTCGGCACCGACGAAGAGATCTTCGCGCGCTTCGAAGCCTCCCTCGATCACGTGCTCGCGATGGATCCCGACATCGCCCTCGGCGCCTCGATCATGGGCCAGGTGCAGTGGTCGACGCGTCCCGACGCCGCCGAGATCGAGGTCGCCGTCATGGACCGCTTCGGCGTGACCAACCAGGCGCACTTCCTCGAGACCTACGAGGCGATCGAGCACCAGCAGACGAAGTTCCGGCTGTACAAGAACGCCGGAGCCCTCCGGCCGGGCATGATGTTCGGCCACTTCATCCAGACGACGCCCGAGATCATCGCGGATGCCGCCGCCGGTGGCGCATCAATGTCGTGGCAGCCCGCGTCGAACGGGCGTCTGGCGTCGGGCATCGCCCACGTGCCCGAGATGCTCGAGCAGGGCATGAAGGTCGGCATGGGCCTCGACGACCAGGCCTGCACCGACGTCGCCGACCCGTGGCAGAACATGCGCATGGGCATGTTCATGCAGCGCGCCCGCACCCACGACCCGCTGTCGATGATGCCCGAGCGCGTGCTGCGCCTGCACACCCTCGGCGGGGCCGAGATCATGGGCGTCGACGATCGCGTCGGCAGCCTCGAGGTGGGCAAGTTCGCCGACTTCGTGGTCGTCGACCCGCGCACGCCCGACATCGGACCGCTGTGGAACCCCGTGCGCAGCTACGTGCTCGCCTGCGGCCTGCGCAACCTGCAGCAGGTCTACGTCGGCGGAAAGCTCGTCAACGACCGGGGCGTCTCGACCAACCCGCTCGCGGTCGAGGCCTCGCGCGTGCTGCACGAGGAGCTGCCCGCCCTCGCCGACGAGTTCGGCGTCATCCTCTGACCCCGCGCCCTTCCTGTCGAGCGTCCACGACCCGCCGCGTCTCGCGCGCCGGGGCGGCGTGTCGTGGACACTCGACCTGCCCTGGCTCCCACCCCCGTTGAGCGTCCAAAACACCCGGACGGGATGCCGCGGTCGTCCAGGTTTCTTGGACACTCAGGGGCTCGCGGGCGGCCGCAGGTACGCCGCTCGGCGCCCGCGGCGGATCGGCCCGGGGAGTCAGACCGCCGACCACCCGCCGTCGCTCGGCAGGAGAGCGCCGTTGACGTTGGCGGAGTCGTCGCTGAGGAGCCAGGTGAGGGCCGCGGCGAGCTGCTCGGGCTGGGCCACGGGAGGGATCACGACCTGCAGGATCGGTCCGATCCGGCCCGCCGCATACTCGCTCCGCATCGGGGCCTCGATGTTCGTGGCCACGGCGCCCGGGGCGACGGCGTTCGCGCGGATGCCCTGCGGTCCGTGGAAGAACGCGACACTCTTCGTGAATCCGGCGATCCCGTGCTTCGACGAGGTGTACGCGGCTCCCGCGGCCGATCCGCGCAGTGCGGCCTCGGAGGCGACGTTGACGATCGATCCCGCACCCGCGGCGATCATCACCGGCAGGACGGCGCGGGTCAGGCGCATCGGGGCGGTGAGGTTGACGGTGAGCACCCGGTCCCAGGTGGCGTCGTCGACCTCGCTCGGCGGAAGGAAGGCGTCCATGATGCCGGCGACGTTGGCGAGCCCGTTGATCCGATCCCCGGCGGCCTGCATGATGCGCTCGATCGTCTCGGCCTGCGACACGTCTCCGACGACCGTCTCGACCGTGAAGTCCGCCAGCTCTGCGCGCACCTCGTCGAGGCGTTCGGCGGCGACGTCGGTGGCGATCACCCGTCCGCCCTCGCGCGCGATCCGCGCGGCCGTGGCGCGCCCGATGCCGGATCCTGCACCCGTGACGATGATGGTCTTGCCGGCGAATCGGTCGATGCTCGTGTCGGTCATGATTCCTCCCTCGCGCGCGGCGCCCGCCGCGTCGGTACAGTTTTAGCACTCAGTGCCGAAAGGTGTCTATGAACCCCGCGAACGAACGTCCCACGGGCCGCCCCCGCACGATCGATCCCGATCGGGTCTCCCTCATCGCCCTGCGGCTCTTCGACGAACGCGGATTCGATGACGTGTCGATGGACGACGTGGCGGCGGCGGCCGAGGTGAGCCGTCGATCACTGTTCCGGCTGTTCCCCAGCAAGGCAGCGCTGGTCTGGGGCGGTCTCGACGAGTCGGCCGATCGATTCCGGGCGTCTCTCGCGGGGAGCGCGCCGGACGACGATCTGTGGGACGTGATCCGCACCGCCTATGCCGCCGCCGTGGACCTTCCGGCAGAGATGCTCGAGGTCACCCGCCACCGGTTGCACGTCATCCAGGCGAACCCGGCGCTCGCGGTCGTCGGCGCGTCGACGATCGGAGCGATGACCGACGCTGCAGTGCGCTTCGCCTCCGAGCGCGATGCCTCCCCGCGCGACGCCCTGCAGACGGCCGTTCGTGCTCACGCACTGGCCGGGGCCTCGAGCGCGGCCCTCTTCTGGTGGGCGCTGCACGGAGGCGACGAATCCCCGGTGGCCGTCGTGCGACGCGCGTTCGCTCTCGTCTCGTTCGACGAGACGAGACCGAGCGATTCTGCAGGACCGGCATAGGCCCTGGCCCGCCGAATCGAGGGTCCAAATCACGCCGCGTCCCGCGCACCGGGGCGGCGTGTTCTGGACGCTCAACCGGCTTTGCCCGCACCCCCGCTGAGTGTCCGAAACACCCGGACCGGATGCCGCTGTCGTCCGGGTTTCGTGGACGCTCAGGGGCCTGCGAGCTCGCGCGACCCGCGCCCGCCCTCGCGCGCGACGCCGCGCCGTGACAGCGTGGGGGCATGCGCAGACGCATCGCGGGGCTCGACGTCCACACCTCCGTCGACGAGGTCGCGGGGCGCGACGTGCTGTTGTGGCACCACGGGGCGCCGCAGACCGGGACGATCCTTCCTCCGGTCCAGAGTGCGGCCGACGCACACGGTCTCGTCGTCGTCTCGGTCGCCCGCCCCGCCTACGCCGGGTCGCCGCGTCAGACGGGCCGCACCGTCGCCGACGTCGCCGCGGGGCTCGTTCCGGTGCTCGACGCCCTCGGCGTGGCATCCGTCGTCTCGGTCGGCGCGTCGGGCGGAGGCCCGCACGCCCTCGCGTGCGCGGCGGCGATCCCGGAGCTCGTTCGCGGAGTCGTGACCTTCGCGAGCCCCGCACCGTTCACCGGTGACGACGCCTGGTTCACCGGAATGCAGGCGCCGGGCGGGCTGCGATCGGCCGTCGAGGGCGAGGAGTCGCGCCGCCGCTTCGCCGAGACCGACGAGTTCGATTCCGAGCAATTCGTGGATGCCGACTTCGCGGCCCTCGAGGGCGAGTGGGCGTCTCTCGGCGCCGACGCCGGCGCGGCCGGAGCCGACGGACCCGAGGGGCTCATCGACGACGACCTCGCCTTCACCCGCCCCTGGGGTTTCGCGCTCGCCGAGGTCTCGGCATCCGTGCTGCTCGTCCAGGGCGATCGCGATCGCGTCATCCCTCCCGCTCACGCCCGGCTGCTCGAGGCCGCCCTCCCGCACCCGACGCTCGACCTGCACCCCGACGACGGTCACGTCTCGGTGCTGCGCCACCTCGCTGCCGCGTTGGCTCGTTGAAAGTCCAGGACACGCCGCTCGTGAGCGCGCGCCGCGGCGTGTTCCGGACGCTCAACGCGGCGTCAGGGGTTCAGGCGGCTCACCTGGTCGACGATCGTCAGGCGTGACGAGAGCGTGTCGGCCGCGGTGCCCATCGTCGCCGACGCCGCACCGAACACGAGCAGGGCGATCACGATGAACGTGGGCAGCTGACGCCAGCAGCGGGTCAGGGCGGTCATGGCCAGGGTGACGATCACGCTCAAGATCGCGATCGTCTGACCGGCGACGGTCGCGAACGCCATGCGCATGGCGGTCTCGCGGGTGAGCGGACCCCAGCTGTTGAAGATGAGGTTGAGTGCCATCGGGATGAAGATCACCCCGACGATCAACACTAGGCCACGGCTCACGCGCGCCCGCGAAACCTGCGGCCCGGCCGGCGGGGTCGCGACGGTTTCGGCGTCCATCGCTTCACGGTATCGGCGCGGTGCGCGCCCGCACCACCCTTCGTCGCGAACCGGCCAGTCGATCCCGCTAGCGCTGCGGCGGCAGCGTGAACTCCGCGGGGAAGACGTTGTCGGAGACCACGCCGTTCTGGTCGCCGACGCTGAAGATGGTGTGCGCGTCGAGGTTCAGGGTGTCGCCCGCGTACAGTCCGTTGTTGTCGCGGCGGGCGTGGTTCACGATCAGCAGCCAGTCTTCGGCAACGCAGAACCGCGCCGCGATGGTCGAGAACACGTCGCCGGGAGCGACGTGATAGGCCACCGGCGTCCCTTCCGCGTTCAGCACGGCTTCGCCGGAAGCGGTGTCGAGGGGGCCGCGGTCGACCGGGATCTCGAGCGTCTTCCCGCCCAGTTGCTCCGGATCCGACGGATCGGACACCGCGCGTACGGGCACTGAGGCGCCGCACGGCCCCCTGTCGACGACGGGGGCGGTCGACGGCGTCGTCTCGATGGTCGGGCTGGCGCTCATCGACGGTCGGACCGCGTCCACGAGCGGTGCGGGCGGCGGCGTGCACGCCGTCAGGATCACCGCCAGAACTCCGATGCCGATCGTCGTCCCCGCGCGCTTCGCCCCCATGCGTCGAAGTGTACGGGTGCTGGTCGCCGTCACCGCTCGCGCCCTCACCCGCGGTCTCGCGCGACCCATACGGGTGCCGTCCGTCAGCCCGCCACCGTCTCGCGCCCCCGCACCACGCGCAGCAGTGCCTCGCCCACCGCGGCGATCGCCGCTGCGCACGCCAGCGACACCGCGATGGTGACGAGAGCGGCCGCCGGGCCCGTCGAATCCAGGGCGGCTCCGGCGATCACTCCCCCGATCGGCACGCCGAGCGACATCGCCGCGGTCGGGTAGGCGAGGGTTTCGGTGACACGCCCCTCGGGAGCGCGGGCGGATGCCACGAGGATTCCCGACACCATCACCGGCGATAGCGCGAGCCCGAGCAGCAGGATCACCGCGAACAGCACGGGGGCGGACCCTTGAGCGAACGGCAGGGCGAGGGCGATCGCGCAGGCGAGCGCCGCGAAGAGGATGTACCGCGCGGCGGGGGAGAGCTTCCACGTCCGTGCTCCGGTGATGACCGACCCGATCGCGATCGCCACGGCCAACGCGCTGAATGCCGGGCCGGCGAGCCACGGCCGCTCGCTCAGCTCGGCCCAGCCGACCAGGCTCACGTCGAACGCGCCGAAGACTCCGCCGAAGGCGATGCAGGCCACCGCGATGGGGATCACCCCGGCGGGCGGCAGGACCGGGCCTCGGCGCGGCCCGCGCGGTGTCGGTGCGGGCTGCGTCGAGCGCTGCGATGCGAGCCACACTCCGCCGACCACTCCGAGTCCGAGCGAGCCGAGGATCGCCACCGCGGGGTCGAGGGCGGCGGCCACCGCGGTGATGGCAGGCGGCCCCGAGATGAACACCATCTGGTCGGCGATCGTCTCGAGGGCCAACGCGGGTGTCCGCTGCGCCGGCGGGGCGAGCACGGTCCACCGTGCGCGGACGGCAGAGGTGAGGTCGGGGGTCGCCGCCCCCGTGACGAACGCGGCCACGAGCCACGTCCAGAACGGCGCATCGGTGAGCACGAGGACGAGCAGGGCGGATGCCGCGAGCACGAGGCATCCGAGCGACACCAGGATCACGCGGGCCTGGCCGTGGCGGTCCATGCGCGACGACCACAGGGGTGCCGCGATCGCCATGCCTCCGACGAGGGGTGCGACGACGAGCCCGGCCGAGGCGAAGCTGCCCGTCGTGGCCGACACGAGCAGGATGATGCCGAGCGACAGCGTGGCGCGGGGGAAGCGCGCGAGGATGCCGGCGGCCACGAAGCTGCGGGCCCCGGGCAGGCGCAGCACCTGGCCGTAGGCGCGGACGCCCTGGCCGGTCTCGGCGGCGACGCTCACGCGCGCACCGCCGAGACCACGGCATCCGGAATCGGATCCGGCCCGAGCGCTGCACAACTCCTGCAGGACGGACCGACCGGGCCGTATCCCTCACGGAACCGCCGCATGTGCAGGAGTCGTGCTCGCCCTGAGCGACTCACGCGGTGTAGTCGAATCGGCTGATCTCTTCGAGCGCCTCAACGACGAACGACACGCTGTCTTCGAACAGCTGCGCACCGTGGGCGGCGTTCGCGCCGGTCGGGTCGCCGAGCACCCCCGTGGGGCCGAAGTCGTTCGAGAGCCATCCGAAGGTCACGGGCTTGCCGTTGAAGCCGATGTGGCGGAAGTCGCCGATGTGCGCGGGCACCGTGGCCTCGAACGTCGAGGCGTCGACGAGCTCGGGACGCAGGTGCATGATCATGCTCGTCTCGCCGTGACCGGCGTGGATGCCGGTGCCGTGCTCGTCGGGTCCGCCATCGGTGCCGTCGAACGAGGGCACGCGGGCCGCGGGCATGAAGAACGTGCGCAGGCCGAAGCGGCGGCGCAGCTCGCGGTTGGCGACGTTGAGCAGGGCGACGTTGCCGCCGTGACCGTTGAGGAACACCAGCGTGCGGGCGCGGGTGGTCAGCAGCGACCGACCGATGTCGACGATCGTCTGCATCATCGTCTCGGGGGTCAGCCAGAGGGTGCCGGGCGCCCAGGAGTGCTCGTCGGACTTGGTGATCGACATCGTCGGCAGCTGCCACACGTCGAGGCCCTGCGCGGCGGCGCGGGCGACGGCAGCGGTCGCCGAGGCCTCGGCGACGATGGCATCGGTTGCGAGGGGCAGGTGCGGGCCGTGGTGCTCGATCGCGCCGGTGGGCAGCACGATGATGGATTTCTCGGTGAGGGCCTCGGCGGCCGCGGGGCCGCTCAGTTCGGCCAGCAGACGGGTCATGAGATGATCGCTCCCTTGCGCGCTCCGGTGTAGTCGGGGTTGAGCTTGCCGGGGTTCAACAGACCGTTCGGGTCGGTGAGGGCGGCGGTCTCGGCGGTCTGCTCGACGTTGAAGTCGACGTTCCACTGGTGCGGGTTGTGCACGCCGACACCGATCGCGTTGAGCTCGGCGATGCCGCGGTACACATCCTCCTCGCTCACGTAGGGGGCCGCCAGCATGCCGATCGGGAAGGCCTTCGTCGACTCGATGTGGAGCTTGCCACCGGCGAACACCGACTCGACGGCCTCGATGTCGTCGGCCAGCGGAGCGCCCGCGACCTCGAGGTGGAACACCTCGTGCGGTTGGCTCTTCTGGTACCACTCGATGGGGTGGTTGTAGCTGAGCATCGACAGGCGGATGCTGGCCTGCGGGCCCTCGCGCACCGCCTCGACGCGGCCTCCCGCCCCCTCGATGATCGCGGTGACCTCGTCGATGAGCGAGGCGTCGATGATCGCGCGGAGGCTCGAGCGACCCTCGGGGATCGCCTCGTCGGTGGGAAGGGCCGCCGAGATCTCGACGCCGTCGCCCGAGACCAGGCGCGGGGTGGGGGTGAGGTTGCCGATCGTCTGCACGACCGAGAGGGTGCCGGCGAAGTCGGGGAAGCTCGCCCACAGCCCCCGCCACTCGCGCAGGGGCTCGAGGCGGACCGTCGCGCGCACGATCACGCCCGCGGTTCCGTAGTTGTGCACGTACTTCTGGGCCTCATCGCCCTCGACGTGGAGGATCTCGGCGCTGCCGTCGGCGTGCACGACGTCGAGGGCGGCGACGAAGCCGCGGTCGTTCGAGCCGTGCTCGATCGACCCGGTGCCGCCGGATCCGCCGGAGAGGAAGCCGCCGATCGTCGACTGCGCGGTGGAGGGGTACATCCACAGGGCCTGGCCGCTCGCCCACGCGGCCTGCTCGAGCATGACCATCGGGGTGCCGGCTTCGGCGGTGATGAAGCCGTCGCCGACCTCGACGATCGCCTTGGCGCGGGTGGTGTCGATCACGAGGCCGCCCTGCATGGGGATCGCCTGACCGTAGTTGCCGGTGCCCTTGCCGCGCACGGTGATCGGCACCCCGTGTCGCGCGGCGGCGGCGGCGGCGGTGGCGATCTGCTCGGCATCCGCGGCGAAGACGACGAGGTCGGCCAGGCCCAGCGGGAGCATCGCGGCGATGATCGGCGACATCGGCGAGCCGTCGACGCTGGCGCGTTCGCGCACGCGCGGTTCGGTGCTCACGGCCGCAGGGCCGAGCAGGTCGAGCAGTTCGTCCTCGAGGGAGAGGACGCGGGTGGCGGTGTCGCTCATGGGGGTTCTCCGGGTGGAACGGTGGGGCGGATGCCGAGGGGCGGCGGGGAGGTGGCTGAGCCTGTCGAAGCCACCGGGCGTGATGCGGGGTTGTGGTGGGGAGGTGGCTGAGCCTGTCGAAGCCACCGGTCTCCCGCTGGTCGCGGTCCCTTCGACAAGCTCAGGGACCTGGGTGGGGCTCAGGGAACTGCGACCGGCGACCGGCGGCCCGGCCCGCACGAGGCGGACCGGGCCGGGCGGGTCAGAACGAGATCGAGGAGTCGATGAACTCGTTCGTGTACAGGTCGGCGGGGGTGTAGCCCGACGCCGGCGGGGTGCCGAGGTCGGTGTACACCTTGCTGGCCTTGGAGAAGAAGTCCGCGAAGCGGGCGTCGTCGAAGTTGCCGTAGGTGGAGTCGGGGCCGTCACCGACGAGGCCGAGGTCGACCTGCGTCTTGACCGAGTAGTCGGCCACGCCCTGGGTGTAGGTCCAGCCGGTCGCGTACTCGTCGACGAGCTTCAGGATGAGGTCGTTGGCGGCCTTCGGGTCCTTGTAGTAGTCGACGCCGGCCTTCTGCAGCACGGGCACGAGCTTGCTCAGGCAGGGCGACAGCTCGTCGAACTTGTCGGCCTTGACCGACATCGACGACTGGTACGTCTGCCATCCGGCGTCGTGGATCAGCGCGAAGTCGACGGGCTTGCCCCACGCCGACACCTCGTTCTGGTACACGTACGGCTCGGCCGAGGCGAAGCCCTGCTGCATGTCCTTGCCGCCGGCGGCGACGAAGTTCGACGGGGTACCGTCGTACGAGCCGTCGAGGATCGCCGAGTCGGCCAGGCCCGCGCTCTTGAGGTACTCGATGTAGGCCGAGCCGTCGAAGTAGCGCCACACGCCGCCGTTCGCCGTCAGGGCGCCCTTGACGTCGTCGATCGTCTTGACGTTCGGGTAGGTCGCGGGGTCCCACATGACCATGGTCGGGCTGATGTCGAGCGGCGCGAACACGGCCTTGGTGGGCGTGGTGCCCGAGAGCTGGATCGCCTCGTCGGTGCTGACGTAGCCGAGGGTGATCTTGTCGTCCTGGTACATCTGGGCCGACACGGTCTGGAAGCCGATCGCGGGACCACCGGCGCGGATCTCGAGGTTGACGCCCGTGTATCCGCCGTCCGCCATGAGCGGGCCGGTGACGGCCTTGGTGTTGGCGTCGATCGTGTAGTTGTCCTTGATCATCTCGTAGAGGTGACCGTGCTCGGCCTCGGGGTTCCAGTCGGTCTGCACGACGATGGTCGAGGGGCAGTCGGCCGACAGGTCGACCGAGCCGATCGCCATGTCGGTGGCGGCGGGGGCGCTTTCCGCTGCGCTGCCGGCGCAGGAGGTCAACGTGAGGGCGATCGCGATGGCGCCGGTGACGGCGGAGCCGCGAAGGAGGGTGGAGCGCTTCATGCTGGTTCGCTTTCTGTGACGGGTGGAGCTCTCGGGTGCGGGTGTTTTCGGGTACTCCGGATGCCGCCTCCCGCACTCTCGCGCGGGAGGGGCTGTGGCATCCGGGATCTGGAGGCCTAGAGGGTGCTGTCGTACCAGCGGCCGACGGCCACCTTCGACAGCCAGCCGAACAGGGCGAAGATGACGACGCCGAGGAGGCAGGCCGCGAGGATCGCGGCGAACAGCTCGGCGCTCTGCAGGCGCGACTGGTAGTTGGAGATGAGCGAGCCGATGCCCGGCTCGCCGCGGCGGAAGAAGTAGTCGCCGACGATCGCGCCGATCACCGACAGGCCGGCCGAGGTGCGCATGCCGACGAAGATCGAGGGCAGCGCCGCGGGGAGGGTGAGCTTGGTGAGCACCGTCCACTTGTTCGCCTTCTGCAGGCGGAACAGCTCGCGCTGCGACTTGTCGACCGACTGCAGACCGAACAGGGTGTTCGACACCATCGGGAACAGCGCGATGAGCACGCAGACGATGACGCGGGCGAGGAACTCGTAGCCGAACCAGAAGCCGACCAGGGGCACGAGGGCGAGGATCGGGATGCACTGGAGCATCACGGCGTAGGCGTAGGTCGAGCGCTCGACCCAGCGGGCGAGCGACATGGCGATGGCCCAGCCGATGCCGATGACCATCGCGATCGCGAGGCCGGTGAGGGCGACTCCGGTGGTGCGGAACAGCGCCACCCAGATGTCGGCGCCCACCTGCGGGTCGAAGAAACCCATGGTGAACATCTCGTGCGGCATGGGCATGAGGAAGCCCTTGCCCGAGGCGGCCAGCGCGATCGAGATGCCGTACCAGGCGCCCAGCAGCACGACCAGCACGCCCAACGGCGGCAGGATCATGGCGACGCGCGCACCGAAGCCGCGGCGGCGGGTCGCCGTGGTGCGGGGGGCGGGCGGCTGCACGGGCGGAACGGATGCCGTGGTCTCCGACGTCTCGGTGACGACGGGTTCTGCAGACGTGGTGCTCATGAGTGTCCTTCCCGGAGGGCGTGGGAGACCTCGCCGACGAGCTTGGCGAATTCCGCGGTGTAGCGGATCTCGGGGTCGCGGGGCATGTCGAAGGGGACTTCGAAGGTGTCGACGAGGTGGCCGGGGCGACCCGACATCACGACGACCTTGGTGGAGAGGTAGATGGCCTCGGAGACCGAGTGGGTGATGAAGAGTCCGCCGAACTTCTGCGCGACGAAGATCTTGAGCAGTTCGTCGTTCAGGCGCTCGCGGGTGATCTCGTCGAGGGCGCCGAAGGGCTCGTCGAAGAGGAACAGTTCGGGGTCGAGGGTGAGCGAGCGCGCGAGCGAGGCGCGCATCTTCATGCCGCCCGACATCTGCTTGGGCAGGTGCTTCTCGAACCCCTTGAGGCCGACGAGCTCGATCGCCCACTTCGCCTTGGGGGTGCGCACGCGCTTGGGCTGCCAGTTGAGCTCGGCCAGGAGTTCGACGTTGGCCTGCACGTCGCGCCAGGGCAGGAGCGTGGCGTCTTGGAAGACGTAGCCGATGCGGTCGGTGGCGACGGAGGCGGTTCCTTCGCTCGCGGTCTCGAGACCCGAGGCGATGCGAAGCAGGGTCGACTTGCCGCAGCCCGAGGGGCCGACGACGCTGACGAATTCGCCGCGTTCGACGGTGAGGTCGACGCCGGAGAGGGCGGTGGTGCCGTTGGGGAACGTCATGGCGACGTTGCGGAAGTCCAACAGAGGGGCGGTGGATGCCGCGACATCTGCGGGAGCGGGGGAGGCCAAGGTCACGGGGGCGCTCGCTTTCCGTTCGGGTGGTCAGGAGGCCGTCGCGGGCGCGGCGGTCGGAGTGGGGACGGCGGTGAGGGTGGTCACCGTGGTGCGGCTGACGAGTCGTCCCCGGTGGATCACGACGCGGTCGGCGTCGGCGAAGGCCACGGCGTCGCCCATCGAGGCGGCGCGCACGGCGACGAGGTCGGCGCGGGCGCCGGCCACGGGTCCCGCGAAGGGGAGGTTCATGACGTCTCGAGCGCCGGTGGTCACGGCGTCGAGGGCGTCGGCGGGGGCGAGGTGGCCCGCGGCGACGAGCAACGAGGCGGTCTCGAGGTGGTCGCACCGGCCGACGGGGTTGAAGGGGTCGCGCACGTTGTCGGCTCCGGCGGCGACGCGCACGCCCGCGGCCTTGAGGCGGCCGATCGGGGCGATGCCTCGCGGGACGGCGTGGTCGGCCTCCCATCCCTGCAGGTACAGGTTGGTGATGGGCAGCGCGATCACGCCGATGTCGGCCGCGCGCACCTCGTCGGCCAGGGCGGCGAGGTCGGTGGCGGGCATCATGCTCAGGCGCACGCAGTGACCGGCGGTGCGCGGGCGGTTCCACCCGGCGACCAGGCGGGCGTACGCGGCGAGGGTGTCGGCGCCGGCGAGGCTCTCGTCGGTGTGCAGGTCGAGACCCACGTCGCGACGACGGGCGAGCGCGATCAGCCGCTCGAGGTCGGCGATCGGGTCGTCTGCCAGGTGGGGTGCGCCTCCGACCAGGTCGACTCCCGCGTCGAGGGCCGCCTCGAACACGGCATCCGGGATGTTCGGGCCCCCGAGGGCGACGAGCTCGATGTCCATGAGACCGTCGAGCTCTTCGCGCAGGCGCACCAGGGCGCGCACGCCGACCAGAGCGTCCTCGCCGCGCAGCAGATCGACGTGCGTGCGGACGGAGGTGATTCCGGATGCCAACATGCGCAGCGCCGTGGAGCGTGCGCGCCGCAGCGTGTCGTCCTCATCGAGGGTCGCCGCGAAGGCGTGCCAGCTCTCGATGGCGCGCTCGAGGTCGCCGAAGGCGGGCTGGATGGCGTCCCACGACTGCGACTTGTCGAGGTGGGCGTGGGGCTCGGCGCCCGCGGCGGTGACGAGGTAGCCGTCGAGGTCGAGCACCTCGCCGTCGGTGCCGGGGAGGGGGCTGCCGGCGGGAACCACCGCGAGCACCTCGTCGCCGTCGAGCGCGATGTCGACGAGCGCGCCCGAGGTCAGGCGCACGCCGCGCAGTGCGGCGATCGAGACGGGTGGAGCGGCAGACACGAGGGCCTCCGGAGAAGTCGGGAAGACAAGCGCAAGACGGGAGCCACCTCAGCGGGGCTGAGCCGCTTGTGGCGGCTGCGTCAGTGTTGGTGTGACCAACATCCGGCGATGATCCGATGCTAGGAACCATGCGTTTCCGCTGTATTTCCCCCGCATGACCCTCTCGACAAAGTTGTCGGACAGGCGGGGCCCGTCGAGGTGGCTGAGCCTGTCGAAGCCTCTGGGGCGCGGCTGTGGGTACCGATCCCTTCGACAGGCTCAGGGACCTCGACCCAGGTGGCTGAGCTTGTCGAAGCCTCCGGGGTCAGCTGCGGGTGCCGGTCCCTTCGACAGGCTCAGGGACCTCGGAACGGGCTCCGGGACTTCGACCCAGGTGGCTGAGCCTGTCGAAGCCTCCGGGCGCGGATGCGGGCGCCGGTCCCTTCGACAGGCTCAGGGACCTCGACCCCGGTGGCTGAGCTTGTCGAAGCCTCCGGGGTCAGCTGTGGGTACCGGTCCCTTCGACAGGCTCAGGGACCTCGGAACGGGCTCCGGGACCTCGACCCCGGTGGCTGAGCTTGTCGAAGCCTCCGTGGTCAGCTGCGGGTACCGGTCCCTTCGACAGGCTCAGGGACCTCGGAACGGGCTCCGGGACTTCGACCCAGGTGGCTGAGCCTGTCGAAGCCCCCGGGCGCGGCTGTGGGCGCCGGTCCCTTCGACAGGCTCAGGGACCTCGGTGCGGGCTCAGGGACCTATGGCCCTACAGTTCGAGCGTGATCCGCGGGCAGGCCGCGCGCGAGACGCACGGCATCATGGTGCGGTTGGCGTCCTGCTCCTCGGGCGACAGGACCGAGTCGCGGTGCTCGATGTCGCCGTCGATGACAGCGACCTCGCATGTTCCGCACGTGCCGACGCGACAGCTGGAGGGCACGACGATGCCCTGCTCCTCCACCACGTCGAGGATCGAGCGCTCGGGCGGGACGGTCACCGTGAGGCCCGACATCATCAGGTCGACCTCGAACGGCTCCGCCCACACCGGCGGGCCGAGCACCTTGGCCTCGAAACGTTCGACGTGCAGGCTCCCGCGCGGCCAGCCGGCCATGGCGGCATCCAGCCCTTCGAGCAGCCGAGCGGGCCCGCACGCGTAGACGACCTCGCGCGCGACGGGGGTGGAGAACCGCGCACCGAGGTCGAGGCGGCGCCCCTCGTCGGCGGCGAAGACCTCGACGCGATCGCCGTAGCGCTGCTCGAGCTCGTCGACGAACGCCATCGTGCGTCGCGAGCGCCCGGTGTACAGCAGGGTCCACGTCGTTCCGGCGGCCTCCGCCGCCTCGAGCATGGGCAGGATCGGGGTGATGCCGATGCCCCCGGCGACGAAGACGTACGACCGCCCCGCGGTGGGCGCGAAGAGGAAGTGATTGGCCGGTCCCCGCACGCGCAGCGTCTCTCCGACCTGCGCGTTCTCGTGCAGCCACACCGAGCCCTCGCGCTCGCGCAGCACGCCGATGCGCCAGGTGCCGCGCGCGGTGGGCGACCCGCACAGCGAGTACTGGCGCTCGATGCCGCCGGGCAGCACCACGTCGATGTGCGCCCCGGGTGACCAGTGCGGCAGGGTGCCGGTCGCGCGCTCGAGGTCGAGCACGATCACGCCGTCGGCGGCGTCGCGCCTCTCGCGGATCACCGCATCGAAGGTCACCCCTGCACTCACGAGAACTCCTGTTCGCTAGACGTCGATCGCGTCGTCGGCGCCGTCGCCGTGCACGACCTCTTTGACGATGAGAAGGCGGTAGGTGCGACCGTCTGGCGAGTGCCAGCGGTGCGGTGTGCCCGACCGGCAGTAGACGGAGTCGCCGACGTGCAGCGTGCGCTCGCCGAAGGGGCCGAACGAGATGACGACCGAGCCCTCGAGTACGGTGAGGAACTCGTCTTCGTCGTGAATGTAGTGATCGCCGGGCTGATCGTTCGAGCCGGTGAACTCCAGCGGCTCGAAGCGCCGGGGTCCCTCGGCCAGTAGGCGGGCGGTGCCCTCGGCGTAGGGGCCGACGACGCCTTCGCCCGCGGCAACGAACGAGGGCTGCGCGTCATGGTCGGCGCGCGGGGGCTCCGACGCGGCGATCAACTCGACGCGGCTCGTGCCGAGGGCGCGGGCGAGCCTTTCGAGGCTGGCCATGCTGGGCCGGGCGAGGCCGCGCTCGAGCTGACTCAGGAAGGGGTGCGACAGCGTGGCCGCTTCGGCGAGCTGGGTGAGGGTGAGGCCGCGCGCCTTGCGGAGTCCGCGCAGGTGGGCGCCGAGGCGCTCTTCGCTCGTGGGCGTCGTCTCGGCGGAAATCGCGGCGGCCATGGTCGTCATCGTCCCACCCTCTCGAACAGCCGGGCGACGATCTCGGCCTCGTCGGCGTCGACCAGTCGCGCCTCGTCGACGACGACCCGACCGCCCACGATCACCGTGCGCGGTCGGCGCCCGGGCGCGGCCCACAGCAGCCCGGCGATCGGATCGGCCACGCCCGCGTCGGCGACTCCCGACACGTCCCAGACGCACACGTCGCCCGCCGACCCGGGGGTGAGCCGGCCCAGCTCGGGGCGACCGAGTCCGTCGGCCGAGCCCGCCGTCGTCATCGTCAGAACCTCGGATGCCGGCAGCTGCGGCCCCACCAGGGCCGAGACCTGCATCGCCAGGCGCGCATCGGCCAGCAGGTGTCCGGCGTCGTTGCTGCCGCCGCCGCTCGTGCCGAGACCCACCGGGATGCCGGCGTCGAGCAGGCGCCGCACCGGGGCGACGCCCCAGCCCATGGGCACATCGCAGCCGGGCGCGTGCGTCGCCGTGACTCCGGCGGCCGCAAGGCGCGTGATCTCGTCGGCGGTGACGTCGCACAGGTGGGCGAGCGTCACATCGGCATGCACCCATCCCCAGTCCTGCAGCAGGTCGATCGGGCGTCGGCCGTAGCGTTCGAGGGCGACCTCGACGTCGACGACCTCGTTGGCCTGGGTGCGGCGCCGCAGTCCGTGGCGGCGCGCGACCTCTGCGAGGAGGTCGAAGGTCTCGCGCGGGTCGCTGTGCACGCCGGCCGGGCCGACGGCGACCTGCAGCATGCCGTCGACGCTCACGCCGCCCGGCCGATCGGCGACGAGGGCCTTGACGATCGCCTGGGCGGAGGCGGCGGCCTCTTGAGGGTCGTCGCGTGCGGCGCCGCGCACGAACACGAGACGGGCGCCGAGGTCGGACGCGGCGGCGGCCGCGGCGCGGGCCATGCCGACGTCGTCGGCGCCCTGCGGCCACGTCAGGTGGTGGTCGGCGACCGTGGTCACTCCGCTCAGCAGGGCCTCGGCGAGGCCCGCGCTCGCCGCGAGTCCGGTCAGTTCGGGGTCGACGCCCGCGGCACCGTAGGCCGCGGCCATCGCGGGCAGCCACTCGCGCATCGGGATGCCACGGGTTCCCGGCAGCGTGCGGAACGCCGTCTGCAGCAGGTGGTGGTGGGCGTTGACGAGTCCGGCCGTCACCACGCCGCCGGCGGCGTCGATGATCCGCGCTCCGGTGGTGTCCGCGGACTCGACCACGATCCCGTCGTCGATGACGACGTCGCCGGTGCGCACGCGACCGGGTCCTTCGAGCACGGCGACCGCGCCTCGGATGACGACGACGCTCACGCGATCCTCACAACGCACGACGCGGCGATCGCCTCGGCATCCGTGTCGCTGACGGCGTGGAGGCGCGGGCCGCGTCCTTCGCGGAGCGGGCGGGCGCTCGCCTGGTTGCGGCTCGCCACGATCTCGGCGACCACCGACAGGGCGGTCTCTTCGGGTGAGCGCCCGCCGAGGTCGAGGCCGAGGGGGGAGTGGAGGCGGGCGAGCTCGGCATCGGTCACGCCCGCTGCGCGGAGCAGTGCCGCTCGTCGGGCGACGGTCGCCCGCGCGCCCATCGCCCCGACGAAGCCCACGGGCAGGCGCAGGGCCGCGGCGAGGGCGGGGACGTCGAGACGCTCGTCATGGGTGAGCACGCCGACGGCGGTGCGCTCGTCGACGTCGTCGAGGCTCGCGAGGAAGTCGTGGGGAGCGGCGACGACGAGCTCGCTGGCGTCGGGGAAACGCTCCTTCGTCACCAGCAGCGCCCAGTCGTCGCAGACGGTCACGGCGAAGCCCGCGGCCGCGCCCAGACGGCACAGTGCCGCCGCGTGCTCGCCCGCGCCCAGCACCAGCAGACGGGGGAGCGCCGGCCGATGCAGCACGAGGGGGTCCCCGTCGAGGGTGAGGCGCAGGGTGGCTTCGCGGCCGGAGCGCGCGGCCTCGAGAGCGGGCAGGGCTGACGCCTCGACCGGGTAGGCGACGACATCGACGGCCCCGCCGCACGCGAGCCCGGCCGCGATCGGGGTGACGGAGCCGTCGTCGGTGAAACCGAAGCGCGCGCGGCGCACCGAGCCGGTGCGCAGGGCGTCGAGGCCGAGCATGACCGCGTCGTTCTCGACGCACCCGCCCGAGATCGATCCGATCACGCGCGCGTCGCGGGTGACGGCGAGGGTCGCTCCCACTCCGCGCGGTGCGCTGCGCACGACAGCGGTCACGGTGACCGCCGCGACGGGCACTTCGGCCGCCAGCAGCGGCACCAGATCGGCGGCCAGTTCGAGCATGTCGGCGACGGTAGTCGGGGCGTGTTTCGCGCACGCTACGCTGTCGTGACCATGGCCACCGACCCTCCCGTGCCCACGTCGGGGCTCGTGCTGGCGGCCGGCGCCGGGCGGCGCTTCGGCGGGCCCAAGGCGCTCGCGCGCACCTCCGCGGGCGCCCCGTGGCTGGCCCTCGCGGTGCGTGCCCTCGTCGAGGGCGGATGCCGGGAGGTCGTCGTCGCGCTCGGGGCGGCGGCCGACGAGGCGGCCCCTCTCGTGCCCCCGGGCGTGGTGATCGTGCGGGTCGACGACTGGGCCACGGGCATGGCGGCGTCGCTGCGCGCGGGGCTCGGCGCGCTGGCATCCGGAACCTCGTCCGCTGTCGTGGTGCTGCCGGTCGACACCCCGGAGGTGTCGCCCGCGGCGGTGGCCCGCCTCGCCCGACGGGCTGCGCCCGACGCCCTCGCGCAGGCGACCTACGACGGCGCTCCGGGGCATCCGGTGCTGCTCGGCCGAGCGCACTGGGCGCCGGTGGCGGCCTCGGTGCGCGGCGACATCGGTGCGCGTCCGTACCTCATCGCGCAAGACGCCGAGCTCGTGGAGTGCGGCGACCTGTGGTCGGGGCGCGACCACGACACGCGCTGAGGCGAGCCCGCTCTATCCGGGCGGTCGCGGCGCCAGTCGGTAGAGGATGCGCGGGCGCCCGCGTGCGCCGTAGCGGTGCGCGAGGTCGATCACCCCTGTCGACACCAGGTGCTCGAGGTAGCGCTGGGCGGTGGCCCGCGACAGGCCGCAGGCCGAGGCGACGTCGGATGCCGAGGCGAAGGCGACCGGATCGAGACTCGCCCGCACCCGCTCGAGGGTGACCTCGGCGAGGCCCTTCGGCAACGGCGCCGGGGACGAGCGGTCGGGCACGCGCACCGTGCCCGTGCCCAGCAGGCGATCGATGTCGCCCTGCGTCAACGCGCGATCGCGGTCGGCCTCGGCGCGCGCCTGCCGCTCGCGGCGGTACGTGTCGAGGCGTCGCTGCAGCATCTCCTGCGTGAACGGCTTCACGAGGTAGCCCACGACGTGCGCGGCGAGTGCCTGCCGCACGGTCACCTGATCCTGCGACGAGCTGATGACGAGCACGTCGAGGCCTTCCGCCCCCAGCGTGCGCAGGCGGTGCAGCACCTCGACGCCGCTGATGTCGGGCAATCGCATGTCGAGCAGCACCAGGTCGACGCCCTGTCGCGCGCGTTCGACGGCCGCGGTGCCGGTCGCCGCCGAGCCGATCACCCGGAAGCCCGGAGCCTCGTCGACGAAGCGACCGTGCAGCGCGCGCGCCGCGGCATCGTCGTCGACGACGAGTACCCGCACCGGATCGTCGGTCATCGCGGCACCGCCATCTCGAACGAGAAGCTCGCGCCGCCCCACGCCGATCGGCTGACGGTGACCTCGCCCCCGCGCTCGGCGACGGCGCGCCGGACGAGACCGAGTCCGAGCCCGCGGCCGGTGCCGGTGACGTCGGGCTTCGAGGAGTGGCCCACCGAGAACGCGCGCTCCACGTCGCGCGCGTCGAGTCCCGGGCCGTCGTCGTCGACCGCGCCGTGCAGCCGTTCCCCGACCTGCGAGAGCGTGCAGCGTACGCGCGACGCGCCGGCTTCGGCGGCGTTGCGGCACAGGTTGGCGAGGACGACGAGCACCGTCTCGTCGACCGGAAGGTCGCGGTCGACCTGCACCTCGAGGTGCGCTCCGAGAGCGCCGACCTCCGCGCGCAGCGCCTCGAGACTCGCCCCCACGACCGAGGGGCCGAGCCGCGCGTCCGAGGCCGGACGGGCGGTGAGCGTCGGAGCGGCGTCGGCGATGTAGGCCAGCGCGTCGCGGGTGTCGCCGTGCGAGACCAGACCGTGCAGCACGTGCAGACGCGTGCCGAACTCGTGCGCCTGCTCACGCAGGGCCGCCATCGTCCGGGTTGTCTGCTCCTGCTCCGCCGCGAGCGCGTCGGCCTGCCGGAAGCGACGTTCGATCGCGGCGGCCAGCAGCGACGACGCGAGGGTTCCGATCACGAGCGCCCCGAGCGCCCAGGGCAGCAGGGCACCCAGCGCCTCGTCGCGGTCCGACAGCATGCGCGATTCGAGCACCCCAACGGCGACCATGCCCACGATCGTGCCGTCGAAGCTGATCGGCACCTTCGCGCGCACCGTGCTGCCTGAGGGGCCCGTCTCGATGCCGACGAACGGCGTCCCGGCCAGCACGCTCGCGTTGGCGGTCTCGACGAGCACGCCGCGTTGCGCGGCCTCGGGGTGGGTGATGCGCACGCCCTCGTCGTCGGTGATCACCACGTAGAACACCCCGGTGGTGCGCTCGACGAGGTGGGCCAGCGGTTGCAGCACGGTCGTCGCGGGCGCGAGGTCTTCGGCATCCGCGAGGTTTTCCGCCGATCCGGCGCGCGACACGGATGCCGCGGCGGTGCGCACGTCGTCGAGTTCGGCGAGCCCGGATGCCACGTCGAACACCCGCTCCACGGTGTCGTCGAGGATGCGGCGTTCCTGCACGGAGGCCGCGATCACGGTGGTCAGCCCCACGGCGAACAGCACGATGACGCTCGGCAGCACCACGAGCACGCGTCTCGCCGCTCGCGGGGTGAGCGCCATGGAGAACTCGCGCATGGTGGGCTTTCTGTCGCACGCAATATGAGCACAAAGCGCGCGGGGGCTGCGCCGTGCCACCCCTCCTGGGAGCGTCATCACATTCTGCGGAACGACGACGTCCGCGAGGAGGAGCTGTGATGACGGAGCCTACGCCTTCATCTGTCCCTGACCATCCGCCGGCCGATGGTGCACCGGTCGACCGGCCGCGGCGCCGCTGGATCGGCCGCATCGCGGGGGGTGTGGTCGCCGCGACCGCGATCGCCGTCGCCTCGTACGGCTCGATCACCTCGGCATCCGCCGGCGACGACATCCACGCGTCGATGACGATCATCGCGCCCGCTGCCGCCGGCGGCGGCTGGGACGGCGTCGCCCGCGAGCTGCAGCAGGCGCAGAAGGCCAACGGCCTGGTCAACAACGTGCAGGTGGTCAACATGCCCGGCGCCGGCGGCACCATCGCCCTCGGCAACGTCTCGGTGCTGAACGGCCAGGCCGGGAACCTGCTGGTGGGCGGCACGGGACTGCTCGCCGCGACCGTGCAGTTCGACTCGACCGCGACCCTCGACGACGTGACTCCGCTCGCGGTCATGGTCGAGGAGTACGACGTCATCGTGGTTCCGGCCGACTCGCCCTACGAGAGCCTCGACGACCTCGTGCAGGCGTGGAAGCAGGACCCGCGCGCCCTGCCGTGGACCGGCGGCGGCTCGTTCGACCAGCTCGTCGTGGCCGAGCTCGCGCTCGCCGCGGGCATCGCGCCGGCCGACATGACCTACATCTCGTCGGACGGCGGGGGCGAGGCGATCCAGGCCCTGCTCAACGGCACCGCCCGGGCGGCCGCGGGCGGCTACCCCGACAACATCGACCAGATCGAGTCGGGCCGGCTGCGCGCACTCGCCCTCGTCGCGGCCGATCCGATCGAGGGGATCGACATCCCCACGGCGGTCGACCAGGGCTACCAGGTCGGCTTGACGAACTGGCGCATGCTGGCCGCCCCGAGCGGTCTCGACGACGAGCAGGTCGACGGACTCACCGACCTCGTGCTCGACTCGATCGCGACGCCCGAGTGGGCCGACGCCCGTGCCCGGTACCACTGGACGGAGCGCGTCATCACGGGTGACGAGCTCGACGCGTTCCTCGCCGACGAGCGCGAGCGCATCGAGCGTCTGTACGAGGAGATGGGCCTGTGATGCCGTCGAACAACAACCCGACGTCCGTCTCGGCGACGATCGGCAACCGCCTGCGGTTCCAGCGGGGGAGCGGCCCCCGCGGGATCGCGAAGGCGCTGCTCATGCCCGCGATCCTCGCCGCCTTCGCGACCTACCTGCTGTACGGCATCGTGGTGATGAAGGTGCCGCCGAGCGCCGCCTTCCCCGGCCCGCAGTTCTTCCCGGGAATCATCGCGGCGGGGCTGTACGCGTTCGCTGTCATCCTCGGCATCGCGGCCGTGCGTGCGGCCCTGGTCACCCCCTCGATCGACGAGGAGGAGTCGGGCGAGCGCGCGGTCGGCGTCGACTGGCGCTCCTTCGCCTGGGTCGCGGGATCGTTCCTCGCGTTCGCGTTCCTGCTCGGCATCCTGGGCTGGATCATCGCCGCTGCCCTGCTGTTCACCGGCATCGCGCGCGGGTTCGGGCAGCGCAAGGTGCTCTTCGCCGCCCTGGTCGGGCTGACCATCAGCTCGCTCAGCTACATCGCCTTCGACATGGGGCTGGGGCTCTCCCTCCCCTCCGGACTCCTCGGATGGGCCTTCTGACATGGACGTTCTCGTTCTCCTCGGCGAGGGATTCGCCGGCGCCCTGACCCCGCAGAATCTGATCTGGGTGCTGGTGGGTTGCGTGCTCGGAACCGCGGTCGGCGTCATGCCCGGCCTGGGCTCCTCGATGGCGGTCGCGCTGCTGCTGCCGGTGACGTTCTCGCTCGACCCGACCGCGGCGTTCATCATGTTCTCGGGCGTGTACTTCGGCGGGCTGTTCGGCGACTCGATCACCGGCATTCTGCTCAACACCCCCGGGCAGGCCTCGGCGATCGCGTCGACCTTCGAGGGCCACAAGATGGCGCTCAACGGCCGGGCCGCGCAGGCGCTGGCCACCGCGGCGATCGGCGCCTTCATCGGCGGCATCATCGCCGCGACTCTGCTGGTGTTCTTCGCCCCCGTGCTCGCGGGGCTGTCGAGCAGCTTCGGACCGGCGGAATTCTTCGCGCTGGCGATCTTCGCCTTCGCGGCGACCTCGTCGATCGTGACCGACAACGCCGCGAAGGGCCTCGCATCCCTGCTGCTGGGGCTCGGCATCGCGGTGGTCGGCATCGACGGCGTCACCGGCGCCCCGCGCTTCACGATGGACTCGCCCAACCTGTTCGACGGCATCTCGCTGATCACCGTGACCGTCGGCATCCTGGCCCTCGGCGAGGTCATCTACGTCGCGTGCCTGGAGCGGCACATCAGCAACAAGCAGATGATCCGTCCGACGGGTCGCCCGTGGCTCAGCAAGCGCGAGTTCGCCGAGGCCACCCCCGCGTGGCTGCGCGGCACGGCGATCGGTCTGCCGTTCGGCGTCATCCCCGCCGGTGGCTCCGAGATCCCCACCTTCCTCGCCTACGGCATCGAGAAGCGCCTCGACGGTCGGCGCAAGAAGCCCCGCTTCGGCACGGGCGCCATCCGAGGCCTCGCCGCACCCGAGGCCGCCGGCAACTCGACCACGGGTATGGCGATGGGCTCGCTCCTGGCGCTCGGGCTCCCGGTGTCGGCGACGGCGGCCATCATGCTCGCCGCCTTCCGCCAGTACGGTCTGCAGCCCGGGCCCCTGCTGTTCGAGCGGTCGCCCGATCTGGTCTGGGCGCTCATCGCGAGCTTCTTCATCGCGATGGTCGTGCTGCTGATCCTCAACCTGCCGTTCGCGATGCTGTGGGCCAAGCTCCTGGTGATCCCGCGCCCGTACCTGTACGCCGCGATCGCGGTGTTCTGCGGGCTCGGCATCTACGCCACGTCGGGGGCGACCTTCGACCTCCTGCTGCTGCTGGCCATCGGTCTGCTGGGCTTCGCGATGCGGGCGCACGACTACCCGCTGGCACCGCTCATCATCGGCATGGTGCTGGGTCCGCTGGCCGAGACCAGCCTGCGCGATGCCGCGATGAGCGCGAACGGCGACCTGACGACGCTCTTCCAGGGGCCGATCGTCATCGCCATCTACGCCGTGCTGCTCGTGGTGCTGGTCGCCGCCGGGCGCAACCGCGTGCTGGCGCGGCGACGGGCGAAGACGACCCAGAAGGAGACCGTCGGCGTCTGATCGACCGGGTCGACGACGGGCGGGGTGCTTCGGCGCCCCGCCCGTTCTCGTGCGTCAGGGGGCGGAAAATCACGCTCAGGTCACGGTGTGCGTAATTTTGACGTGGCTATAGACAAAACCCCACCGGATAGATATTTTTTCGGAGCCGTCATAATTCGACGGGTCACACAGCCGGGAACGACGACGTACCCGATCCGACGCCGGGGAGGGCGCGGGTACGACCATGAGGGTCCCTGCAGTTCAGAGAGGAACGCAGATCACATGCTGAAGAAAATCCTGACCGGAGCGGCCATCGCCGCTCTCGCGGTGGGTCTCGGAGCCTGCAGCTCCACCCGTCCGGCCGACGGCGGCGGCGCCGCTGCCTCCGGCGGTACCGGAGAGTGCAACGTCGGCATCGCGATGCCGACCCGCAGCCTCGAGCGCTGGATCAACGACGGCGAGCAGCTGCAGAAGAAGCTGACGGATGCCGGCTGCACGGTCGACCTGCAGTACGCCGACAACAAGACCGACCAGCAGATCAGCCAGATCCAGAACCAGATCTCGGGCGGCGCGAAGATCCTCGTGATCGCCGCGATCGACGGCTCGACCCTCGGCCCGGTGCTCGAAGAGGCCAAGTCGCAGAACGCCACCGTCATCGCCTACGACCGTCTCATCAACGGCAGCGAGAACGTCGACTACTACGCCACCTTCGACAACTACAAGGTCGGCACCCTGCAGGGCCAGTTCATCGAAGACCAGCTCGGCCTGAAGGACGGCAAGGGCCCCTTCAACCTCGAGCCCTTCGCCGGCAGCCCCGACGACAACAACGCGAAGTTCTTCTTCGGCGGCGCCTGGGACGTTCTCAAGCCGTACGTCGACAGCGGCAAGCTGGTCGTCCCCAGCGGCAAGTCGCCCGCGAACGACGACGCGTGGGCGTCGATCGGCATCCAGGGCTGGGCGTCCGACAAGGCCCAGGCCGAGATGGACAACCGCCTGTCGTCGTTCTACGGCGACGGCAAGAAGGTCAACGTGGTGCTCTCGCCCAACGACAGCCTGGCCATCGGCATCGAGGCCTCGCTGAAGTCGGCCGGCTACACCGCCGGTGCCGACTACCCGATCATCACGGGTCAGGACGCCGACAAGGCCAACGTCAAGGCGATCCTCGACGGCACGCAGTCGATGACCGTCTGGAAGGACACCCGCGCGCTGGGTGACCGCGTCTTCACGATGATCCAGGAGATCAAGGACGGCAAGACCGTCGAGGTCAACGACACCAAGACCTACGACAACGGCAAGAAGGTCGTGCCCTCGTACCTGCTGACGCCCGAGGTCGTCGTCAAGGACGACGTGCAGTCCAAGCTCATCGACTCGGGCTTCCTCAAGGCCTCCGACGTCGGGCTCTGATCCACTCTGCGGCGGGGCGGGTTCGCCCGCCCCGCCGCTCCCCGTGCCGCCTGCGGGCGGTGGAGCCGAACAGCCGCCCGGAGGGGCGGGAGAGGGACACACCATGACCGAACCGATCCTGCGTATGTCGGGGATCTCGAAGTCGTTCAACGGCGTGCCGGCCCTGGCCGACGTGTCGATCGACGTGTACCGGGGTGAGGTGCACGCCGTCTGCGGCGAGAACGGCGCGGGCAAGTCGACGCTCATGAAGGTGCTGAGCGGCGTCTACCCGACCGGCAGCTTCGACGGGACGATCACCCTCGAAGGCGAGCAGATGGCCTTCCGCTCGATCAACGACAGCGAGGCCGCCGGCATCGTCATCATCCACCAGGAGCTGGCGCTGAGCCCGTACCTCTCGATCGCCGAGAACATCTTCCTCGGCAACGAGAAATCGCGCCGCGGCGTCATCGACTGGAACGCCACCAACACCGCCGCCGCCGAGCTGCTCAAGCGCGTGGGTCTGCGCGAGAACCCGGCGACGAAGATCTTCGAGCTCGGCGTCGGCAAGCAGCAGCTCGTCGAGATCGCCAAGGCGCTGGCCAAAGAGGTCAAGCTCCTCATCCTCGACGAGCCGACCGCCGCGCTCAACGACGACGACTCCGCGCACCTGCTCGATCTCATCGACCAGCTGCGCGCGCAGGGCATCACCTGCATCATCATCAGCCACAAGCTCAAAGAGGTGCTGCGCATCTCGGACCGCATCACGATCATCCGCGACGGTCGCACGATCGAGACGATGATGCGCGACGACCCCGAGACCGACGAGGGGCGCATCATCCGCGCCATGGTCGGTCGCGACCTGAACAGCCTCTTCCCGCCGCGCGAGCCCGACATCGGCGAAGAGCTGTTCCGGGTCGAGAACTGGACCGTGCACCACCCGGTCGACACCGAGCGCGTGGTCATCGACGACGCCTCGTTCATGGTGCGCGCGGGAGAAATCGTCGGCTTCGCCGGTCTCATGGGCGCCGGTCGCACCGAGCTCGCGATGAGCATCTTCGGCCGCATGTACGGCACCGGGATCTCGGGCGAGGTCTACAAGAACGGCAAGGCCATCGACGTGCGCACGGTCGACGCCGCGATCAAGCACGGCATCGCCTACGCCACCGAAGACCGCAAGAAGTACGGTCTGAACCTGATCGGCGACATCCAGGTCAACGTCTCGGCATCCGCCCTCGCCCGTCTCGCGCGCCTCGGCGTCGTCGACCGGTACCGCGAGTACAAGGTCGCCGACTCGTACCGCTACAAGATGAACATCAAGGCGCCCAGCGTCGCGGCGATCACGGGGCGGCTCTCGGGCGGCAACCAGCAGAAGGTCGTGCTGTCGAAGTGGATGTTCACCGGACCCGACGTGCTGATCCTCGACGAGCCGACCCGCGGCATCGACGTGGGTGCGAAGTACGAGATTTACGGAATCATCAACGAACTCGCGGCCCAGGGGAAGGCCGTCATCGTCATCTCGTCGGAGCTGCCCGAGGTCATCGGCCTCTCCGACCGTATCTACACCATCTCCGAGGGACGCATCACGGCCGAGGTCAGCCGCGACGACGCGACCCAGGAGACGCTCATGCGGCACATGACCGCCGGAAGGAACTGAGAGCAATGGCCACCGCATCCACCCAGACGGTTGAGGCGCCGACGCAACCGGGGCCGCGCCGTCGCGGCATCCTGTCGCGCATCAATTTCCGTCAGTTCGGCATCCTCGCCGCACTCGTCATCATCATCGCGCTGTTCCAGGTGCTCACCGGCGGTCGCCTGCTGCTGCCGGGCAACGTCAACAACCTCATCCAGCAGAACGCCTACGTGCTGATCCTCGCGATCGGCATGGTCATGGTCATCATCGCCGGGCACATCGACCTCTCGGTCGGCTCCGTCGTGGCGATGGTCGGCGCGATCGCGGCGATCGCGATGAACCAATGGGGTCTGCCCTGGTACCTCGCGGTCGTCCTCTCGCTCGTCGTCGGCGCGATCGTCGGCGCGTGGCAGGGTTTCTGGGTCGCGTTCGTCGGCATACCCGCCTTCATCGTCACCCTGGCCGGCATGCTGCTGTTCCGCGGTCTCACCCTGGTGCTGCTCACCGGCGGCACGATCAGCGGTCTGCCCGACAGCTTCACGGCGATCGGCGCCGGGTGGCTGCCGCCGTTCCTCGGCTACCTCGGCAACTGGGACGCCCTGACGCTCCTGCTGGGCGCCCTCGCCGGCGTGCTGCTCATCGTGCAGCAGCTGCGCACCCGCGCGACCCTGCGCCGACTCGAGCTGCCGCGTGAGGTGGCGTGGTCGTTCTGGCTGAAGAACGCCGCGGCCGTCGTCGTGATCATGGCCGCAGCCTTCACGCTCGCGACCTACAACGGCACCCCGATCGTGCTGATCATCCTCGCCGTGCTCGTGCTGGCGTACACGTTCGTGCTCAACCGCACGACCTTCGGTCGGCACATCTACGCGATGGGCGGCAACCTATTCGCCGCCGTCATGAGCGGTGTGAAGACGAAGTGGGTCAACTTCTTCATCTTCGTGAACATGGGCGCCCTCGCCGGTCTCGCTGCGGTGGTCAGCACCGCCCGCGCCGGAAGCGCCGTCGCCGCGGCCGGTCAGAACTACGAGCTGGATGCCATCGCGGCGGTGTTCATCGGAGGCGCGGCCGTGCAGGGCGGTATCGGCACCGTGGTCGGCGCGGTCGTCGGTGGCCTGGTGATGGGCGTGCTCAACATGGGTCTGTCGATCCTCAGCGTCGACGCCGCCTGGCAGATGGCCATCAAGGGAATCGTGCTGCTGCTGGCCGTCGCGTTCGACATCTTCAACAAGCGGCGCAACGGCGGTGCGTGATCGGATGGGGAGCGCGGCCCCGGGGCCCGCTCCCCATCCGCTCCGGCCCTTTCGACCCCGTCGCGTCATGATGCGATGATGGGGGAGGTGCGACCCTCATGACCCCCGCCGTGTTCGAGCCCGCAACCCCGCTCGCGCCGCCGACTGGCCGTACGACGAATGATCTGATCCGTCAGCAGAACCTCGCGTCCGTCCTCTCGCTCCTCCACTCCCGGGGTGCTCTCTCGCGCGCTCAACTGGGTGCGACGACCGGACTGAACCGCTCGACCGTCACCGGTCTGGTGATGGAGCTGACCGAGCTGGGCCTCGTGCGCGAGGCTCCCGGAGGCGAACGCACCGGCAAGGTCGGGCGCCCGACGCTCGACATCGAACCCGAAGGCCACGTCGCCGCCCTCAGCGTCCGCGCCGAGCCGCACGCGGTGACCGTCGCCCTCGTCGGCCTCGGCGGCGTCGTGCATGCGCGCCTGCGCCACGACACCGCCAGCGCCCCCTCGCCCCGGCGCTTCGTGCAGATCGTCGCGTCGTCGGTCGAGGCGATGCGCGCCGACATCGACCGCCACTACCGCGTGGTCGGCGCGGGTCTCGCGGTGCCGGGTCTCGTCAACGCCAACGGCTCGGTGCTCGTCTCGCCGACCCTCGGCTGGAGGCGGGATCCCGTCTCGGCCCGCTTGAGCGACGAGCTCGGCATGCCGGTGACCGCGGGCAACGACGCCAGCATCGGCGCCCTCGCCGAGTCGCGCTTCGGCGTCGGAGTGGGGGTCGGCAACCTGCTCTACCTCGGCGGCGCGATGCACAGCATCGGCGGCGGACTGATCATCGACGGCACCCTGCTGCGCGGCACGTCGGGCTACGCCGGCGAACTGGGGCACACCGTCGTCGACCCGCGAGGACGCGCGTGCGTGTGCGGTCGTCGGGGGTGCCTCGAGGCCGAGGTGAGCCTCGACCTGCTCGAACCCCTGCTGGGCCGCCGCAAGCTCGACGAAGACGAACTCGACGTCGAGCTCGGCGTCGCCCGCAATCCCCGGGTGATGACCGAGGTGACCCGCCAGGTCGAGATGCTCTCGCTCGCCCTGACCAACTTCGTCAACGCCTTCGCCCCCGAGACCGTCGTGCTCTCGGGCTATCTCGGCGCCCTGCTCTCGGTGAGCCGCGAGCGCCTGGCCGACGCGGTGCGCGTGCACCCGCTCGGTGCCGAGGGCCGCACGATCCGCCTCGAACGCGCGCACCTGCGCTCGCGTCTCATGCTGGTGGGACCCGCCGAGCTCGCCTTCGCCGACCTGCTGTCGAACCCGGCCGGCTTCCGCGGCTGACCCGGCGTCGCTCGTATCCCGCCCGTTCACGCGGGCGACCGCGGGCGCCCCTATCGTCTCGGCGGGCGGATGCCGTCGGTGCGCCGCTCAGGAGGTGCGCGTGGACGTCGGTGAGTTCCGCCGCCGGCCGATCTGGCCGTGGCTCGCGACGCTGGTCGTCCTCGGCGCGGGCACACTGGTGCTCGTCGCGCAGGCGCAGGCGCACGCCGCGGCCCAGGAAGAGGCCCAGCGCCGCGTGAGCGCGACGGCGGAGGTGTCGGTGGCCGCGGCATCCGGAATCGACGTCGCCGGGAGCGCGCCCGCCCCGGTGATCGTCGAGGCGGCTGCGGGCGAGGCGGTCGTCCCCGCGGGCGTCGCGGCCGACCCCGCGTGGGCTGCGGCCACGGCCGGGCGCACCGGGGTTCCCGAGCGAGCCGTGCGCGCGTACGCGTCGGCCGCGCTCACGGTGCAGCGCGAGCAGCCCGCGTGCGGACTCGGCTGGAACACCCTCGCGGGGCTCGGCGCCGTGGAGTCCGGCCACGGCACGCACTCGGGCGGCGCGTTGCGGCCCGACGGGTACCCCGACCCGCCGATCCGGGGGATCGCCCTCGACGGGTCTGCGAGCGCCGCGATCGCCGACACCGACGGCGGCCGGTTCGACGGCGACGCCCGGTGGGATCGCGCGGTCGGCCCGCTGCAGTTCATCCCCGCGACGTGGGAGCGGTGGGGCGCCGACGCGAACGGCGACGGCGTGGCCGATCCGAACCAGATTGACGATGCAGCCCTCGCCGCGGCGCGGTACCTGTGCGCGTCGGGTGAGATGACGGATGCCGCGGGCTGGCGCCGCGCGGTGTACTCGTACAACCACCTCGACAGCTACGTCGACGCCGTCGCCGCCACCGCGAACGCGTATGCGGCCCGTGCAGCGGGGTGACAGGCCTGTCGAGTGTCCCAGACACGCCGTGACCGGCGGGCTCACGCGGAGTGTCGTGGACACTCGACAGGACGAGCGCGCAGCGCTCAGCCGCCGAGCACCACGTTCTCGGGCTCCTCGCCGCGCCGCAGGTGCTCGATCTGACGGCGCACCAAGCGCGCCATGCGGGGGTGCATGGCATCCGTCGCCCCTCCCACGTGCGGAGCGATGAGCACGCCGTCGAGGCTCCACAGCGGGTGGTCGGCGGGCAGCGGCTCGGGGTCGGTGACGTCGAGCGCCGCGCGGATGCGGCCGCGGCGCACGTGGTCGACCAGGGCATCGGTGTCGACGAGCGGACCGCGGCCGACGTTGACGACCAGCGCCCCGTCGGGCAGCGCCGACAGGGCCTCGTCGTCGATGATGTGCCGGGTCGCGTCTCCGCCGGGGAGCGAGGCGATGAGCACGTCGGTGTCGGCGAGCACCTCGTAGAGCTTGCCGAGGGGGAAGACCTCGACCTCGTCCTGCAGGCGGCCGTGCGAGGCGACGGCGCGCAGAGACACCTCGAACGGCGTGAGTCGTGCCGCGATCGCGCGCCCCACACCGCCGAAGCCCAGCAGGGTCACGCGCTGGTCGGCGAGCCCGGTGGCGCCGCCGCCGAGCCAGTCGTTGCGATCCTGCGCGCGCACGAACTCGGGGATCCGCCGCTGCGCGGCCAGCGCCAGAGCGACGGCGAGCTCGGCGGTCGCGGTCTCGTGCACGCTCGAGGCGTTGGCGAACCGGATGCCCTCGGGCAGACGCCCCACGACGTTGTCGTAGCCGATCGACTGGCCCTGCACGAGGCCGACCTCGATCTCGGACAGGCGCTCGATCACGCCGTCCATGCTCATGTAGGGCGGCACCACGATGTCGAAGCGGTCGCGCGGGGCGGCCCCGGTCATGTCCCACACGACGACCTCGACCCCGTCGGGGAGCTCGCCCAGGTCGTCGCGGAGGCGGTCGGTGGGCACGGAGACGAGGAGGGGAGTCGAGGCGGTCACGACAGCGACGCTACCTCCGGTGTCGCGGCGGGCTGAGGTGCTTGCGTCCGGCGGCCGATGTGCACTCCGACCGGCACGTCGTACGAGAGGTACTCGGCGAGCAGCGCGTCGGCGTCGTGCTCGAACAGGCGCCGCGAGAGCGCGGCGGCGAGCTTCGTCGCCCCGCCCACGAGCCCCGGGATCTGGTGGCTCAGCATCCCCTGGCTGATGCGCGCACCGTGGTTGAACATGTGGATCCGCGACAGCGCCGATCGCTCGGACGAGGTGCGGCTGACGAGGCCGAAGTCGTCGTCGAGATAGGGGAACGCCGCCAGACCGGGGTTCTGCGCCGCGGCCTCGGGCGTGAGGCGGTCGCTCCACAACGTGGCATCCGGAGCCACCCCTGCCAGCTCGGGGCGCTGGGCGAGGTCGGCGGCGATCCCGGTGGCGGCGAACACGACGTCGTAGGTGCGGATGCCGTGCGGCGTGGTCACCGCGATGTCGCTGCCGGTCCACTCGACGTGCTGCCACGGCGACGAGGTGACGAAGCGGAAGGAGTCGAACGCGTGGGCGCGCCAGAGGGCGTTCTGCGTCGCGGGCTGGTCGACGGCCGAGAGGTGCACGTTGAACGCCCACTTCTGCGCGTCGGTGAACGAGCCGTAGTTCTCGATGAGGCCGGCGAACTCCATCCACCGGTACGGGCTCACCTGCGGCATCGCGGGGCGGCGCATGTGCACCTCGACGCTGGCCGCGCCGTGCTCGAGCGCTGTCGCGGCGTTGTCGAACGCGCCCGTCCCCGCGCCCAGGACGCCGATGCGCAGGCCCGCGAGGGCGTCGAAGTCGATGTCGTCGTGCGTGTGGAACACGCGGTCGGCGGGGAGCGACCGCAGCAGCGGCGGAAGGTGGCGGCCGCCGGCGCCCTCGATGCCGGTGGCGAGCACCACGTGGCGGGCATCAAGGGTCCAGTCGCCGTCGGGCCCGGTGAGATCGAGCTGTAGCGGGTCGTCGGCGCCGGCCGTGCGCAGCGCGGTGACCCGCGTCGAGGCCACCGTCAGAACCGACGACACCTCGCGGTACCACTGCAGGAAGCCGTGCCACGCGGTGGTGGGGAAGTACTCGAGGGCGTCCCACGCCTCGACGCCGTAGACGGCTTCGAACCACGCCCGGGGGCTCACGGCCGGGGTGCCCCACGTGGGCCACGCGATGTCCTTCGGCGTCCGCAGGGTGTGCATGCGGGCATAGGTGGTCCAGGGGCCGGTCGCCTCCGCGGGGGCGGCGTCGATCACCACGACGTCGTCGATCCCGCGGCGGCGCAGGCCGCGCGCGAGCACGAGACCCGCCTGGCCCGCGCCCACGATCACCACGGGGTGCACCCCGTCGCGCTCGCCGACCCACGAACGACCGTCTCCGGCGCTGAGGGCGCTCTGGTGCGCGGCCTCGCGTTCGATGGCGGCGAGGCGCGCCGCGGCGTCGGGCAGGGGGCTCAGCACGTTCACTCTCCGTCGATCACGACGCGCACACCGTAGGCGTCGTCGAGGCGGTGGTTGTGGTGGTCGCTGACGTTGGTGTCGTCGAGCTCGAGGTTGACGAAGTCCATGCTCGGCTCGGCGAAGAAGGGACCCGCGTGCCAGGTGCCTTTGCGCATCGTGATGGCGGTGCGCGGCGGAATGCGGAACGCCCGCAGGTCGTCGAGCGTCGGCTCCTCGATCCCGGGAGAGGCGACGGCGATGGTCCACTCGACGTCGCCGACGGCCATGAGCGTCTGCGTGGTGTCGAGGTGGCGCGTCACGCGCACGAACTCGGGGGCCTTGTCGTCGAGGTGCATGAGGTAGAAGCGGGGGATCCCGTTCGAGACGTCGAGCACGGCCTCTTCGGAGGTGAACGGGGTGCCGTCCTCCATGGGGGTCAGCAGCACGCCGAACGGCTCGAAGGCCGAGGCGGTGAGCGGCTCCGCCGACAGGTGGTGGGTGGTGAGGGTGTCGGTCATGGGGTCCTCGCTTCGCATCGGGTGGATGCTGCGAGGTTACGCTTGTCCGACAAGTGACGGGATAGCTTGTCGGACAAGTTCACCGAGCGGTTACACCCGCGAAACGCTCAGCCCCGGTGCACGCGGCGGATCAGAGCATTGCGCAACCCCGCGGGGGCGGGCAGCTGCACCTCGCGCGACCAGTACCCCACGCGGTCGTCGGCGCCGTACCCGCAATACGTCATCTCGATGACCGGCAGGCCTGGCCGAGTCTGCAGGGCCCCGGCGCGCTCGGCGTCGAGGGCCACGGCATCCACCCACATCGTCTCCCACGCCACCTGCACGCTGTTGCCGGCCTCGGCCAGGTCGAACACCGGCAGGTGCGGGTCGAGGTCCGCCTCGCGGGTGACCGGGATGAGGTCTTCGGCGAGGGCGTAGGGCTGATCGTCGACGCTCCACATCTTCACCGTGCGGAGCACCTCGGTCCCGTCGGGCAGGTCGTCGAAGCGGGAGGGGGCGGATGCCAGCACGCGGCGCTCCGCCGACACCACCTGTAACCGCGGCTCGTACCCCGCCGCGCGGATCGAGAGGGAGTGGTCGAACTGCTCGTCGATGCGGCGCCCCACCTCGGGCAGGCGCCGGTTGGCGGTGGTGCGGGTGCCCTGCGTGCGGTGGACGTAGCCGCGCTCCTCGAGGCGGATCAGCGCCTCGCGCACCGAGGCGCGGCTCGCGCCGGTCAGCTCCGCCAGGCGCGGTTCCGACGGCAGTGTGTGCTCGTCGGTGTTCCACAGCGCCAGGATGCGGTCGATGACGGGGTCTTGATCGGGTGCGCGCACACGCCCATCTTCTCCGATCGGCGCGCGGGCGAGGTCACGACGACGGCGACCGCAGGGCGAGCAGGGCGTCGGCGCGGCTCGAGACGCCGAGCTTGCCGTAGATCGACCGCACCTGCGACTTCACCGTGTTGACCGAGACCCCTCGTCGCTGAGAGATCTGCGTCAGCGAGAGGTCGGAGAGCAGCATCCGGGCGAGCTCGCGCTCGGCGGCGGTGAGGTCGATGCGCCGCTCCTTCTGCGAGGGCGCCGTGGGCAGGGGGAGGGCCGCGCGGGCGGAATCGACCATCACCCGCAGGGCCGGTCGTTCCGCTTCGACGAGGTCGAGGAGGCTCTCGGCCTCGCCGCTGAGGATGAGCAGGAACGAGATCTTCGAGCCGCCGGTGCGTTCGATGAGGGTGAGGGCGGATGCCATGCTCGCGGCGGCCCGCTTCTCCTGGCCCAGGCGCAGCAGGGCGACCGCGCGTCGGCTGAGCAACGCCGACAACGGGGAGAGGCAGTGGTCGTCCATCGCGACGCAGGCGTCAGTGGAGTCGATGAGCTCCTGGTCGCGCCCGAGCTGCAGCAGCACGGTGGCGCGCTGCGACTCGAAGCAGATGGCGTGGCCGGGGTGGCTGACCCGGTCCGCGATCATCGCGAGGGCCTCGCCGTACTCTCCCTGCACGGTCAGCAGGCCGCTCGTCATGCTCACGAGACGTTCGCGCATGAGCCGGTAGCTGCGGGTGCGGCCCGAGCCGTGCAAGAACTGCCGCGCCTTCGCCAGGGCGATCGCGATGTCGCCCTGCAGCCATCGTCCGACCACCCGCATCACTCCGGCGGAGAATCGCCAGTAGGGGTCGTCGGGTCGTGCCCGCTCGAGCTCCTCGGCGATGGAGAGGAGGGGAGCGGGGTCCGCCTGCGAGACCGCGATCAGCGACTCCGCGAACAGCAGTCCATGCGAGATCTCGCTCGCATCCCACCCCTCGCCGTGGAACAGTCCGCGCGCTTCGGCGACGATCTCTCTCGCCTCTCCGAACTCGCCGTTGACCGCGAGGGCCTCGGCGTGGGCGGCGAGGGCGCGGTACCTGTCGCCCGGTGAGTCGGCGAACAGCAGCGCCTCGGCGGCGTAGCGGACCGCCACCTGGGGGCGGCCGATGGCGTTCAGGTACTCGGCGGCGCTCGTGAGCAGCTCGGCGCGCGCCGAGGCCGGAAGTGCTGCGGGTCGGGTGAGCCGCGCCTCGTCGAAGTAGCGCTGGATGAGCGCGATCCCCTCGCCGAGGGCGTCGGTGCGGGCGCGCGCGACCAGGGCCGCCGAGAGCAGGCGCGCCTGCGGCTCCGTCCACGCCCGAGGAGCGGGGCCGAGGTCGACCTCGGCGAGCAGTGCGAGGTGCCTCAGCAGGGGGACGCCGTTGCCGGGGGCCAGGCGCGGCGACACGTGGACGGCGGCGGCGCGGACGGCCGCGGTACCGCCGCCGTCGTTCTCGCTCATCCCGCCCCCGTCGCGCGTGTGGGCCGCTTGTTCTCCCCCGAGCCCTTCGAGATTACGTCTTCGGCGGGGGTGGACGGGTCAGACGGAGGCGTTCACCACGGCCGCGATCGCCGAGGTGAAGAAGCCGAGTCCGTCGACGCCCGAGCGCATCGCCGCGGAGGTACCGGGGCCGAAGCCCGGCTCGACCGCGTGCTCGGGGTGGGGCATGAGTCCGACGACGTTGCCGCGCTCGTTGGTGAGTCCGGCGATGTCGTCGAGCGAGCCGTTGGGGTTGACGCCCAGGTAGCGGAAGGCGACCTGGCCTTCTCCGTTGACGCGGGCCAGGGTCTCGGCATCCGCGATGTATCCGCCGTCGGCGTTCTTCAGCGGGATGACGATCTCGTCGCCCTCGGTGAAGTCGCTGGTCCAGGCCGTCGACGCGTTCTCGACGCGCAGACGCTGGTCGCGCCGGATGAACTGCTGGTGGGCGTTGCGGATGAGGCCGCCGGGCAGCAGGTGCGCCTCGACGAGCATCTGGAAGCCGTTGCAGATACCGAGCACGGGCATGCCCTTGGCTGCGGCGTCCTTCACCTCGGCCATGATCGGCGCGAAGGCGGCGATGGCGCCGGCGCGGAGGTAGTCGCCGTAGCTGAACCCGCCCGGCAGGACGAGGGCGTCGACGCCCCGGAGATCGTGCTCGCCGTGCCAGAGCGCGACGGGCTCGCCGCCGGCGAGACGGATGGCGCGCTGGGCGTCGCGGTCGTCGAGCGACCCGGGGAAGGTGATGACCCCGATACGGGCCGTCACTCCACGACCTCGATGTTCACGACGTCTTCGATGACCGCATTCGACAGCATCTCGTCGGCGAGCTCGCGCGCCCGCGCCAGGGTGGCCTCGTCGACCTCGCCCTCGACGGTGAGCTCGAAGCGCTTGCCGATGCGCACGTCGGAGAAGCGGGTCTCACCGAGCCGCGACAGGGCGCCGGCCACCGCCTTCCCCTGGGGGTCGAGAAGCTCGGCCTTGGGCATGACGTCGACGACGATGGTGGGCACTTCAGCTCCAGATGTCGGGTGGCGTTGTGAGGCCCAGTCTACGGGAGGGTGCGCCCCGGCCGCTGACGTCGAGAGCGAGCGCGGGTGAGCGCGCGAGGTGAATGTGGGAGCGCTTCCTTGACCATTTGGGAGCGATCCCATACTCTCGACCCGACCGTTGAGAGCGCTCCCACAGCAGGAAGGCGAGAGCTCGTCGCCGCGGTCGCACCCACCACAAAGGAGTGATCTGTGAATACTCGTGCCCTGCGCCGGACCGCGCTCGTCGCCGCCGTCGCGTCCACCTCCGCCCTCGTGCTCGCCGGCTGCTCCGGCGCCGGTGGCGGCTCCGGAGCCGACGGCGAGGTGACCCTCACCGTCGCCACCTTCAACGACTTCGGCTACACCGACGCGCTCCTGCAGGAGTACATGGACGCGCACCCGAACGTGAAGATCGTGCACAACAAGGCCGCGACCAGCAACGAAGCCCGCGAGAACTACTTCCAGAAGCTCGGCAAGACCGGCCTCGCCGACATCGAGGCCATCGAGGTCGACTGGCTGCCCGAGGTCATGGAGTACGCCGACCTGCTCGCGCCCGTCCCCGACGACCTGAAGAGCCGCTGGCTCGACTACAAGGTCGAGGCCGCCACCAGCCCCGACGGCAAGCTCGTCGGCTACGGCACCGACATCGGCCCCGAGGGCGTCTGCTACCGCTCCGACCTGTTCGCGGCCGCAGGGCTCCCCACCGACCGCGCCGAGGTCGCCAAGATGCTCGAGGGCGACTGGTCGACCTACTTCGCCGCGGGTGACAAGTACGTCGCCGCCACGGGCAAGGCCTTCTTCGACTCCGCCGGCGGCACCTACCAGGGCGCCATCAACCAGGTCGAGGCCGCCTACGAGAACCCCGACAACGGCGAGATCACCGCGACGAAGAACGCCGACGTCAAGAAGATCTACGACCAGGTGCTCGCCGCCAGCGCCACGCAGTCGGCGCACCTCGGCCAGTGGTCCGACGACTGGTTCGCAGGCCTGTCGAACGGCGCCTTCGCCACCATGCTCTGCCCCGGCTGGATGCTCGGCGTCATCGAGGGCAACGCCCCCGAGGTCAAGGGCTGGGACATCGCCAACGTCTTCCCCGGCGGTGCCGGCAACTGGGGTGGTTCGTACCTCACCGTTCCCGCCAACGGCAAGAACGTCGAAGCCGCGCAGGAGCTCGCCGACTGGCTGACCGACCCCGAGACCCAGGTCAAGGCGTTCGAAGAGGCCGGAACGTTCCCCAGCCAGGTCGACGCCCTCAAGGCCGACGCGCTGCTGACCAACACGAACGCGTACTTCAACAACGCCCCCGTGGGCGAGATGCTCTCCGAGCGCGCCCAGGCCGTGAAGGTCTCGCCGTACAAGGGCAAGTTCTACTTCCAGATCAACGACGCCATGCAGAAGGCGCTGACGCGAGTGGAAGACGGAACCCAGAGCGCCGCGGACTCGTGGCAGCAGTGGGCGACCGAGGTCGACGCCCTGTCCTGACCGATGCGGGCGGATGCCGGGGGCGCAGCAACGGCCCCCGGCATCCGCCCCTCGTCTCGAGGAGGAGACACCACCGTGACAAGCACACTCGAAAGGCCGTCCCGCCCGGCGGCGGCACCCGCGGGCGAGCGCCAGCCCCGGCGGCTGGGCTTCGGTCAGCGCCGCAGCGCGTGGGACCTCAAGCTCTCGCCCTACCTCTACATCTCGCCGTTCTTCATCCTGTTCGCGATCACGGGGCTCTTCCCCATCGCCTACACAGCCGTGATCTCGTTCATGGACTGGGACCTGGTCCGCAACTCCGGCGAGTTCATCGGCTTCGACCAGTACGCCTGGGTGCTCTCGCAGCCCAAGTTCTGGATCGCCCTGCGCAACACCTTCAGCATCTTCCTGCTCTCGAGCGTCCCGCAGCTGATCGTCGCGATCTTCATCGCCGCGATGCTCGACCAGAACATCCGCGCCAAGACCTTCTGGCGCATGAGCGTGCTCATTCCGTACGTCATGGCCCCCGTCGCCGTGGCGCTCATCTTCAGCAACATGTTCGGCGACCAGTACGGCGTCGTGAACACCACGCTGCAGAACCTCGGCCTTGCCGCCGTCCCGTGGCACTCCGACGCCCTCGCCAGCCACGTGGCGATCGCCACCATGGTCAACTTCCGCTGGACCGGCTACAACACCCTGATCCTCCTCGCCGCGATGCAGGCCATTCCGCGCGAGTTCTACGAGGCCGCGACCGTCGACGGCGCCGGCAAGGTGCGTCAGTTCTTCTCGATCACCCTGCCGAGCCTCAAGCCCACGCTGATCTTCGTGATCATCACCGCCACCATCGGCGGGCTGCAGATCTTCGACGAGCCGCGCATGTACGACCAGAACGGCACCGGTGGCGCCGACAACCAGTGGCTCACGGTGACGCTGTGGCTCTACAACATCGGCTGGGGTGAGTGGGACTTCGGCCGCGCAGCCGCGCTCGCCTGGATCCTCTTCATCATCATCCTCGCGATCGGCGCGATCAACATGCTCGTCACCCGCACCCTCGTGCGCGACGAGGGCACCCGCGACCCGCGGTTCCGGCGCGAACGGCGCGCTCAAGCCCGTGCCGCGAAAGAGCGTCTCGAGGCGGATGCCGCGCGCCTCGCCACCCCCAGGAAGGAGGCGCGTCGATGACCGCCGTCACCCCGGCCCCCGTGCCCGTGATCGATCGCGACCTGCCCGAGCGAGGGCGGCGTCGGCCGCGCCCGGTGCGCGGATCCCGCCCCGGGTGGATCGTCTACGCCACCCTCGGCGCAGTGCTGCTGGCCAGCGTGTTCCCGTTCTACTGGTCGCTGCTGATCGGTTCGGGCGATGCCTCGACCATCCGCGACGCCAACCGCTCGTGGATCCCCGGCGGCAACTTCTTCACCAACGCCGCCGCGGTGATCGGCGACCAGGCCGTCAACTTCTGGCCCGCGCTGCTGAACTCGATCATCAGTTCCGGCCTGATCGCGGCATCCGTCGTCTTCTTCTCGACCCTCGCGGGATGGGCGTTCGCGAAGCTGAAGTTCCGCGGCGGGCCGTGGCTGCTGCTGTTCGTCGTCGGCACCATGGCCGTGCCGATGCAGCTCGGTGTCGTGCCGCTGTACATCCTGTTCAGCGAGCTCGGGTGGACCGGGCAGCTCGGGGCGATCATCATCCCCGCGCTCACGAGCGCCTTCGGGGTGTTCTGGATGACGCAGTACCTGCGCCAGGCCGTGCCCGACGAGCTGATCGAGGCCGCGCGCGTCGACGGGGCGAGCTCGTTCCGCACCTTCCTGACGGTGGGGGTGCCGGCCGCTCGACCGGCCGCCGCGATGCTCGGACTGTTCACGTTCGTCAGCGCGTGGAACAACTTCTTCTGGCCGTTCATCGTTCTCGACCGCCAGAACCCCACGTTGCCGGTGGCGTTGTCGCTGCTGCAGTCCAACTACTTCGTCGACTACTCCATCGTGCTCGCGGGCGTGCTGCTGTCGACGATTCCGCTACTGGTGTTGTTCGTGTTCGCGGGCAAGCAGCTCGTCAGTGGCATCATGCAAGGGGCGGTCAAGGGATGACTCTTGCGCCCACGGAAGGAACCCGAACCATGTCCGACGCCCGAGCCTTCCCCGAGGGCTTCCTCTTCGGTGCTGCCACGGCGGCCTACCAGATCGAGGGGGCGGCGTTCGAAGACGGTCGCGCCGCGTCGATCTGGGACGCCTTCAGCCGTGTCCCCGATGCCGTGATCAACGCCGACAACGGCGATGTCGCGTGCGATCACTACCACCGCTACGCCGGCGACGTGCAGCTGATGAAGCAGCTCGGCCTGCAGACCTACCGCTTCTCGACGTCGTGGTCTCGCGTGCGCCCCGACGGCGGCGCGCTCAACCCGAAGGGCGTCGACTTCTACAAGCGACTCGTCGACGAACTGCTGGGCGCCGGCATCCTGCCCTGGCTGACGCTCTACCACTGGGATCTGCCGCAGGCGCTGCAGGATCGTGGCGGCTGGACCGTGCGCGAGACGGCCGAGCGCTTCACCGAGTACGCGCTCGACATGCACGACGCCCTGGGCGACCGCGTCGACGTGTGGACCACGCTGAACGAGCCGTGGTGCTCGTCGTTCCTCAGTTACACCGCGGGCGCGCACGCCCCGGGCCACTACTCGCAGGCCGAGGGCATGCTCGCCGCGCACCACCTGCTGCTCGGACACGGCCAGACCGTGCGGGAGCTGCGCGCGCGCGACGCCTCGCTCAATCTGGGGATCACGCTGAATCTCACGGTGGCGGATGCCGTCGACCCGGCCGACCCCGCCGACCTCGACGCCGCGCGGCGCATCGACGGGCAGTTCAACCGCTGGTTCCTCGACCCGGTGTTCCGCGGCACCTACCCGGCCGACATCATCAAGGACTTCCGCGATACCGACGCCGAGGCCGTCGCGCGCTGGCAGGAGGCAGTGCAGCCCGGCGACCTCGACGTCATCTCGACGCCCATCGACTCGCTCGGCGTGAACTACTACCACGGCGAGTTCGTGGGCGGCACGCCGCCCGAGGTGGACCCGCCCGCCGGCGATGCTCCCACCCCGCGCCCGATCGGCAAGCCGTTCCCCGCGAGCGAGAACCTGTACTGGCACGACCGCGGCCTCTCGCGCACGAACATGGGCTGGGAGGTGCAGCCCGAGGGGCTCACACGCCTGCTCGAGCGCGTGAGCGACGAGTACGCGGCCGAGGCCGGTGTGGCGCTGTACGTCACCGAGAACGGCGCCTCGTACGACGACGAGCCGGTCACCGATGCGGGCGAGACCCGCGTGCACGACGCCGATCGCGTCGAGTTCGTCGAGGCGCACCTGGGAGCGGTGCTGGATGCCGTGGACAAGGGCGTCGACGTGCGCGGCTACTTCTACTGGTCGCTCATGGACAACTTCGAATGGGCCTGGGGCTACGCCAAGCGCTTCGGCATCGTCTACGTCGACTACGCCACGCAGGAGCGCACGATCAAGGACTCGGGCCGCGCCTACGCGCGGGTCATCGCGCAGCGCGCGCTGGAGACGGCCGTCGTCCGCTGAGTCGTATGAGCGAGGGCCCGGCCACCCGCCCAGGGAGCCGGGCCCTCGTCGTTCGCGGCAGCCGCTCCACCGAGGCGATCCGACCCACGCGCGTGGTCGAGCGTCGTAGACATACGGTGTAAGTTTGGCCTGTTCCCGTACCCCGGGTGTCGCTGCACACAGCGCTCTCGCCCGCAGTACGCTCGCACTATCGCGCGACCGGTCCCCGCCGGCACCCGCGCCGAAGCCGTCTCACCGGCCCCCGAAGGAGGGAAGCGTTGGATCTCGCACCCGCGCGGGGCGCCGCCACGATCGAAGAGGTCGCCGCGCGCGCCGGAGTGTCGCGCTCGACCGTGTCGCGCGTCGTCAACGGCTCCACCGCCGTCTCGCCCTCGGCCCTCGACGCCGTCCGACGGGCGATCGACGAGCTGCAGTACGTGCCCAACCGCGCGGCGCGTTCGCTCGCGAGCAGGCAGACCCGCGCCATCGCGCTGGTGATCCCCGAGCAGACCGACCGCTTCTTCGGCGACCCGTTCTTCGCCTCGATCGTCGCGGGCATCGGCGAGGTGATCGGCGAGTCCGACTACATCATGAACATGCTGATCGCGAGCGACGACGCCAGCGCCAAGGCGCTCGGCTACCTGCGCAGCGGCAGCGTCGACGGCGCGATCGTCGCCTCGCACCACACCAGCGACACCTTCCTCGACCGGGTGGCAGACGTCGTGCCGGTCGTCTACGGCGGACGCCCCGCGCGCATCCGCGCCGACGACTACTACGTCGACGTCGACAACGTCGAGGGCGGCCGGCTCGCGACGGACTACCTTCTCGAGCGCGGGCACCGGCGCATCGCCACGATCTCGGGACCGCCCGACATGCCCGCCGGCATCGACCGGCTCAAGGGCTTCCGCGCCGCGATGGCCGATGCCGGTGTGACCCCCGCCGCCGTCGAGAACGGCGACTTCACCGAGTCGGGCGGCGCGAGCGCCATGACCCGCATCCTCGCGGCGGGCGAGAGGCCCGACGCCCTCTTCGTCGCGAGCGACCTGATGGCGCGCGGCGCCTACGAGGTGCTGCGCGAGAAGGGCCTCGAGCCCGGTCGCGACATCGCCGTGATCGGCTTCGACGACTCGGCCGTGTCGACGGCGGTCTCGCCGGCGCTGACCACCGTCCGTCAGCCCTCGCTCACGCAGGGGCGGCACATGGCATCCGTTCTGCTCGACATCCTCGCCGGGCGTCCCGCCGTGCATGCCACGATCCTCCCCACAGAGGTCATCGAGCGCGCATCGGCGTG
This sequence comes from Microbacterium sp. che218, assembly GCF_040436305.1. NCBI lineage: Bacteria > Bacillati > Actinomycetota > Actinomycetes > Micrococcales > Microbacteriaceae > Microbacterium > Microbacterium sp. che218. The sequence goes on along the minus strand of NZ_AP031501.1, from coordinate 1,945,440 downwards.
AACGATCACGCCCACTCGGCGGTGTCGGGCTCGATGCCGTGCGTGCGAGCGCTCGCCTCGATCGCGTCGCGCAGCCATGCGGCCAGGCCCGGACGCTCGCGGTCGTAGTGCGCGGTGAACCGGTCGTCGGCGACGTACATGCGCCCGAGGTGCACGTGCATCTGCCGCGAGACCGGGTAGAACGCCGACAGGGCCTCGCGGTGACGCTCGACGAGGGCCCCCGCGGCGGCGTCATCGGGGCGGATGCCGGCGGCCATCGCCGCACCCAGCTCGGCCTCCACCGCGGCCAGCGTCGACGTGACCGCGGCCCAGTCCGCCGCTCCCCGAGAGGCGGAGCGCTCGGCCGCCTGCTGCCACTGCGGCGACGAGCCGTGGGCGTCGCGCGCCTCGGCCGGCCAGTCGGTGTTCCAGGCGGGGCCGAAGACCGCCCTCTGCTCGTCGGGCGAGAGCAGCACGCCGCGCTCCTGGGCCCCGATCATGCGTCCGAGGTCGTCGTCGAGCTCGCGCAGCTGGTCGATCCGCTGCGCGAGCTGCGCCCGCTGCACCCGCAGCTGCGCCGAGACGTCGTCGCCGGGCTCGTCGAGCACTGCGCGGATGGCCTCGAGATCCAGCCCCAGTTCGCGGTACACCACGATGCGGCGCAGGCGTTCGAGGTCGGCATCCGTGTACAAGCGATAACCGGCGGCCGAACGCGCGGCCGGACGGGCCAACCCGATCTCATCCCAGTGGTGCAGGGTCCGCACCGTCAGCCCGAGCTGCGCAGCGGTCTCGCCGACCGGCAGCCCCTCTCGTGTCATGTCGTTCATCATGCCGACAAGGCTGCGCCCTCACGTCGCGTGAGGGTCAAGCCGTCCGTCACGAGAACAGGAGATGTCACGAGGACAGGCGGCTCCGGCGGCAATCGTCCTGTTCCGGGCGCGGAGCCTGTTCTCGTGACGTCGCTCGGCGCGGCAGCTGCTCAGCGGGCGTCGGGCAACGGCCGCTGGTACACGTCGGGGATGTCGTCGCCGTCGGCATCCACCTCTTCGTCCTGCTCCAACTGCTTGTAGCGGCGGTTGCGTACGAGGAGCACGGCGGAAGCGAAGACGGATGCCAGGAGCGAGGCCGCCATGATCGCGATCTTCGCGTCGTCGGTGTGCGGGGAGCCCGCGGGGAAGCTCAGCTCGGCGATCAGCAGGGACACGGTGAACCCGATGCCGGCGAGCAGGCCGACCCCGGCGAGGTCGATCCACTTGAGCGCCGGGTCGAGGCGCACCTTCGTCACGAGGGTGAGCACGCGCACGCCGAGCAGGATGCCGATCGGCTTTCCGAGAACGAGACCGGCGACGACGCCGATGGTCACGGGGTCGGCGAGCGCCCGCATGATGCCCTCGCCCCCGCCGACGGCCACACCCGCGGCGAAGAACGCGAAGATCGGCACCGCGATGCCGCTCGACAGCGGGCGGAAGCGGTGCTCGAACTGCTCGGCGAGGTCCATGCCGTGGTGCTCGGGCTGACGCCGCGAGCCGGCGACGGGGATGGTGAAGGCGAGCGCCACACCGGCGATCGTGGCGTGCACGCCCGACGCGTGCAGGAACGCCCACGCGGCGAAGCCGATCGGCAGCAGCACGACCCACGCGCCCCACGCGTGGCGCGAGAACCAGGCCCGCGCCCGGTGGGCGATGACGCCGTAGATCACGACGAGCGCCGCGAACACGGCCAGGGGCAGTAGCGAGATGTCGCTGGTGTAGAAGATCGCGATGATCGCGATGGCGATGAGGTCGTCGACCACCGCGAGGGTCAGCAGGAAGATGCGCAGGGGCCCGGGCAGGTGCGAGCCGACGAGCGCGAGCACGGCGACGGCGAACGCGATGTCGGTCGCGGTGGGGATCGCCCATCCGGCCAGCAGGCTCGGCTGCGTGTGCACCACCGCGACGTAGATGAGCGCGGGAACGGCGACGCCCGCGAACGCCGCCGTGACCGGGACGATCGCGGTGCCGAAGCGGCGGAGGCTGCCGCTGACGATCTCGCGCTTGAGCTCGAGGCCCACCATGAAGAAGAACACCGCGAGCAGACCGTCGGCCGCCCACGTACCGAGGCTCAGATCGAGGTGCCACGGCTCGTAGCCGATGCGGAAGTCGCGCAGCGCGAAGTAGGCGTCGGACGCGGGGGAGTTCGCCCACATGATCGCGACGATCGCGGCGACGACGAGCAGCATGCCGCCGACGGATTCGCGGCGGAGCAGCGTCGTGACGCGGTGGACTTCGCGGTAGCCCGGCCAGCTCGGCGCGCGGGTGGTGTCGTGGCTCATGAGGCCTCCTGAGGGGTCGATCGACGAAATGTCGACCAGACTTCCCGACGCACCGAGACCCAGTTTACCGCGACCTCGCGAAGCGAGCTGCCGGGTGGTGGGGCCGCTCGCTCACGGCCGGGCGGTGCGGCGGAACGCGATCACACCGCGTGCCGAGCCGAGGGCGTCGGTGCGGCCGTGGGCGAAGTGCCCCCACGCCGTGCGCACCAGCACGCCGGTGCGATCGAGGTCGGAGGCGGTCGCGCCGGCGTAGGGGGCGAGACCGGATGCCACGTCCTCGGAGCCGAAGACGAAGGGAACCTCGATCGCGTGCGAGGAGCCGAACGCATTGCGCGGCGCCCGCCAGCGGAACGTGAAACGCACGACCTCGCCGCCGGCGCGCTCGTACGCGCGCGCGAAGGCGCGCGCCGGACCGCTGTAGACCCAGGTGGTGAGTGCGCGGTCGACGAGGGCGACCGCCAGAGGACCGAGCAGGGGGACCCTCGACACTCTGTTCAGAGCGGGGACGAGGGGCAGGAACAGGCGCGCCTCGTGAGCGGTCGTTCCGATCAGCAGGGGGATGCCGGGTGCGACATCCGCCCATCGCTCGCGCATCGCGTTCTCGTTCGGCAGGGGATCCTGACCCGCCTGCGGCCCGAATGCCATCAAGGCCACCGGGCTCTTCTGCGCCGCCCGGGCCACCGCCGCCTGTGCCACGGCGAGGTCGAGGTCACCGCCGTCAACGAGGGTCTCGTCGAGGGCGGCGTTCATCGCCGCGCCGATCCCGGCCCGCCCGCGGATGGTGCGCAGGGGAGCGCTCTGCACGATCGCTCGCGAGAACAGCGAAGCGGCTCCATCGGTCGCCATGAGGTGCAGCACGGCATCCGCCCCCGCCGACTGCCCGAAGGCCGTCACCCGTGCCGGGTCGCCCCCGAAGGCGGCGATGTTGGCCTGCACCCACCGGAAGGCCGCGAGCTGGTCCAGGAGCCCGAGGTTGGCGGGTCGTTCGACACCGTCGCCGACGTAGCCGAGGACGCCGAGCCGGTAGGTGACGGTGACGACGATCACGCGCTCCTGCAGGACGAGCGAGCGGGGGTCGTACAGGGGCAGATCGCCCGCTCCGCTGACGTACGACCCGCCGTGGATCCAGACCATGACGGGCAGGGGCTCGTCGGCGGCACCGTGATCGGCGGGGAGGGTGACGGTCAAGCGCTGGCAGTGCTCGCTCTGGGGAAGTCCGCCGGTCTGATCGCCGATGACCTCGAGCGCCTCGGTGGGCACCTGGGGGCAGGCGGGAGACGCCTCGAAGGCGGGGAACGGATCGCTCCCCAGGTGCGAGAGCGCGCGCGGCTTCTCGAACCGGTCCGCGTGCGCGTAGGGCACGCCGGCGGCGCGCACGATGTCACCGTCGACGACGGCTTCGATGTCGCCGACGGATGTCGTGAAGACGCGGGTGCGCCGGTCGTCGGATGTCATGTCCCCGTGTGCGACCGAGCCGTCAGCTCGGGTCGCCGCCCAGAGGGCCGACCGCGGGGATCGGCCCGCCGTCGTCGGCGCCGGTCTTGCGGGCGCGGGCGATCGCGTTGCCGAGGTGGTAGATCAGCAGCGCCGCGACCGAGCCGAGCACGATGGCACCGAGCTGGAAGTCACCCCACTTCATCGTGAACCCGGCGATCGCGAGCACCAGCGCGACGGCGCCGGTGTACTGGTTGACCGGGCGCGAGAAGTCGACGCGGTTGTCGACCCAGATCTTGATGCCGATGATGCCGATCAGGCCGTACAGCGCGGTCGTGACGCCGCCGAGCACGCCCGGCGGGATGGTGTTGAACACCGCACCGACCTTGGGCGAGAGGCTCAGCACGATCGCGGTGAGACCGGCGACCCAGTACACCGCGGTCGAGTACACGCGGGTCGCGGCCATGACGCCGATGTTCTCGCCGTAGGTGGTGGTTCCCGAGCCGCCGAAGGTTCCCGCGAGCGTCGTGGCGACACCGTCGGCGATGAGGGCGCGACCGGTGGAGCGGTTGGCCGTGGCATCCGTCATCGCCGCCACACCCCGCACGTGACCGACGTTCTCGGCCACGAGCACCAGCACGACGGGGAGGAACATCGCGATGACCGACCAGGTGGCGGGCTTCGTGAAGTCGGCGAACTGGAAGGTCGGCAGGCCCACCCAGGGCGCCTGGGCGACGGCGTCGAAGTCGATGAGCATCTCACCCGAGACGGCCTGGATGATCACGGTCGCGACGTAGCCCACGATCACGCCGAGGAAGATCGAGATGCGCCCGAGGAAGCCGCGGAACAGCACGCTGAACAGGATCACCGCGACCAGGGTGATCGTGCCCGGCAGGGGCTGGAGCTGGAAGTTCGACCACGCGACGGGCGCCAGGTTGAAGCCGATCAGGGCGACGATCGCGCCAGCGACCACCGGCGGCATGACCTTGTCGACCCAGCCGAGGCCGGCGAACTGCACGATGACGCCGATGACGGCGAGAAGCACACCCACGGCGACGATGCCCGCGAGCGCCGAGCCCGTGCCGGCCATGGTCGTGGCGGCGGTGATCGGCGCGATGAACGCGAACGACGACCCCAGGTAGCTGGGGAGGCGGTTCTTCGTCACGAGCAGGAACAGCAGGGTGCCCACGCCCGAGAACAGCAGCGTCGTCGACACCGGGAAGCCGGTGAGCACGGGCACGAGGAAGGTCGCGCCGAACATCGCGATGACGTGCTGGAGGCCGATCGCGATCGTCGCGCCCCAGTTCAGGCGCTCGCCGGGGGCGACGACGGCCCCGGGCTCGACCGTGCGGCCGTTGCCGTGCAGCTTCCAGCGGAACATGTGTCTCCTTGAGAGGGGGCCCTTCGACAAGCTCAGGGACCGGTTGCGGTTGCGGTGAGGCTGTCGAAGCCTCCGCGGGCGCGGGTCAGGCGCCGGTGAGCAGGCCGAGCAGCGTCGCGTAGCGCTCGCGCGTGCGCTCGACGATCTCGTCGGGAAGGAGGGGCGGCTCGCCCTGCTTGTCCCAGTTCTGTGTCAGCCAGTTACGCACGATCTGCTTGTCGAAGCTCGCCATCCGCTCGGCGGGGGTGGATCCGGTGCGCCAGGCCTCGGCGTCCCAGTAGCGCGAGGAGTCGGAGGTGAGCACCTCGTCGGCGAGGGTCAGCACGCCCTCGGCGTCGAAGCCGAACTCGAACTTGGTGTCGGCCAGGATCAGGCCGTGCGCTTCGGCGGTCGCGGCGGCGCGGCGGTAGATCTCGAGCGAGAGGTCGCGCAAGGCGGCGGCGGTCTCGGCACCGACGAGCTCGACCGAACGCTCGAAGGTGATGTTCTCGTCGTGCTCGCCCATCGGCGCCTTGAAGGCGGGCGTGTAGAGGGGCTCGGGGAGGCGGTCGCCGTCATTCAGGCCCTCGGGCAGACGGATGCCGCACACCGTGCCCTCCGCCTGATACTCGGCCCAACCCGAGCCGGTGAGATAGCCGCGCACGACGCACTCGATCGGCTGCATGTCGAGCGAGCGGACGAGCATCGCGCGCCCCCGCACGGCATCCGGGATCAACGACACCGGGTCGTCGCCCCGCAGCGCGTGATCGGCCGCCAGATGGTTCGGGATCGCCCGACCGCCGTCGGCTCCGGCGAGCTGGTCGAACCACCACAGGCTCAGCGTGGTCAGCAGTTCGCCCTTGCCCGGGATGCCGGGGGAGAGCACGTGGTCGAACGCGCTCACGCGGTCGCTCGCCACGACGAGGAGGTGCGCGGGGGTGGCGTCTGCGGCGGTGTCGGCGGGGACGTAGAGGTCGCGCACCTTGCCGGAATAGACGTGGCGCCAGCCGGGGATCTCGAGCAGGGGAGCGGTGGTCACCCGCTCATTATCGCGGGTGCGACCCGCCGCCCACGACGGCGCGGAAGGCTGATTCTGTCACAACGCGTGCGGCGACGCCTGCCCCCCGAGTGCGGCGAACCCCTTGACTACCCTCGGAGGAATGACCGATGACGCCCCCCGAAACTCGGTAGCCATCGACCCCCACGCGGGGAGTAGGCACTCCACCATCCGCGGCTGGGTCTTCTGGCCCGCCGCCGCCATCGCACTCGCCTTCATCGCGTTCGCGATGCTCTTCCCGACCGCCGCCGAAGCCACCTTCGGCGCCGTGCAGACCTTCATCGTCTCGGCGTTCAACTGGTACTACGTGCTGATCGCCGCGTTCTTCGTCGTCTTCGCCCTCGCGATGGGCTTCAGCCGCTTCGGCAACATCAAGCTCGGTCAGGACGACGACGAGCCCGAGTTCTCGACGATGTCGTGGTTCTCGCTGCTGTTCGCCGCGGGCATGGGCATCGGTCTCGTCTTCTACGGCGTGAGCGAGCCCCTCAGCCACTTCATCGAGCCGCGGCCCGGCGTGGAGGGCACTCCCAACCAGCTCGCTCAGCAGGCGATGTCGCAGACGTTCCTGCACTGGGGCGTGCACGCGTGGTCGATCTACGTCGTGCTCGGTCTCGCCCTCGCCTACGCGTTCCACCGCCGTCGTCGCCCGCGCACCATCCGCTGGGCGCTCGAGCCGATCCTGGGCGCGCGCCTCGTGCAGGGCGGCTGGGGCAACGCGATCGACGTCGCGGCGCTCGTCGGCACGCTCTTCGGCGTGGCCACCTCGCTCGGCCTCGGTGTCATCCAGATCAGCGCGGGCCTCGACTACCTGGGCGTCGTCTCGCCGTCGGTGATCAGCCAGGCGATCATCGTCGGCATCATCACCGGCTTCGTGCTGTTCTCGGTGCTGTCGGGCGTGGGCAAGGGCATGAAGTGGCTGTCGAACATCAACCTCGTGCTCGCGGGACTGCTCATGCTGTTCCTTCTGTTCGTCGGCCCCACCGAGTTCCTGCTCCGCGACGTCGTGCAGTCGATCGGCAACTACATCCAGAACTTCGTCAGCCTGTCGTTCACGACCAGCGCCTACTCCGGTGAAGAGGGCGTCGCCTGGCAGGGCACGTGGACCGCGTTCTACTGGGGCTGGTGGATCTCGTGGGCCCCCTTCGTCGGCATCTTCATCGCGCGCATCTCGCGCGGTCGCACCGTGCGCGAGTTCGTCGTCGGCGTGATCCTCGTGCCCACGCTCGTCGGCATCCTGTGGTTCACGGTGCTGGGAGGCACGGCCATCTACGGCGAGCTGACCGGCACGGTGCAACTCGTCGGCGCCGACGGGGCGGTCAATGTCTCGACGGCGCTGTTCCAGATGCTGCAGAGCGTGCCCGGGTCGGTCGTGATCTCGGTGGGCTTCCTGATCCTCATCGGTATCTTCTTCGTCACCTCGGCTGACTCCGGCGCTCTGGTCATGGGCATGATCGCCACCGGCGGCGAAGAGGAGCCCAAGCGGTGGGTGCGCGTCTTCTTCACGCTCGCGACCTCGCTCATCGCTTTCGCCCTGCTGCTGGCGGGTGGACTTCAGGCCCTGCAGACCGCGGCGATCAGCATCGCCCTGCCGTTCAGCGTCGTGCTGCTCGCGATCTGCTGGGCCACCGTCGTGGCGTTCCGGCGCGAGATGAAGGCCTACGACAAGGCCGAGCGAGCGCAGCTGCGCGATTCGATCGGCGAGCACTACGGACTCGAGGTCGAGGAGCCCAACCAGCGCGGGATCTTCGGCATCCCCACCCGCTGGCGCCACCGACGGGCGGTCGCGGCGCAGGCCGAGGCGCGCGAAGAGGCTCGAGCGGAGGCGGAGAAGGCTCCCGAGACGGTCTCGGGCGACTCGCCGTCGGCCTGAGCCCCGGCATCCGGAACGCTCTCCGAACACGCCGCGTCCGCACCGGGCGCGGCGTGTTCCGCGTCGGGCGCAAGCCCTCCGTCCCGACGACCACCCGGGCGTTGACTGTGCGCGGCGGCGGCGGTGCGATACGCGATGTTCACCCGCGCGAGTTCGCCCCGAGCGCCGAGAAGGCGTATAGTCCACGTGGACTAGTCGAAACGGACCATGAGGAGGACGGATGCCGGAGCCCAGCCGTCTCACCCCGGTCGCCGTGATGATCCTGGCGACACTGCGCGAAGGCGACATGCACACCTACGAGCTCGTCCGGCTGCTCAAGGAGCGTCGCGACGATCGCCTCGTGCCCCTGCAGAAGGGCACGATCTACCACACGGTCGCGCGCCTCGAGAGGGACGGTCTGCTGGCCGAGGTGGGCGTCGACCGCGACGGCAACCGCCCCGAACGCACCACGTACACGATCCGGGATGCCGGCCATCGGGCCGTCGAAGAGTGGGTGCGCGCCGAGCTGCCCCAGATCGATCGCCCGAGCGACTTCCGCGTCGCCCTGTCGGAGGCCCACAATCTGGACCGCGCCGAGGTGGTCGACCTGCTGGATGCCCGCCGCGCCCTGCTCCTCGACTCTCTCGACGAGCACCGCGCCGGACTCGCGAACGCGGCCGAGCGCGAGACCCCCGAACAATTTCTCGTCGAGCTGCAGCGGCAGTCCGCTCTGCTCGACGCCGAACTCGCGTGGCAGGACTCTCTGCGTGCGCGCCTCGCCGATCGCTCCCTCGCCTGGGGCATCGCCGAAATCCCCGAACACATCAAGAAGAAGCACCGCGTCTCAAAGGAGACCACCCCATGACCGACTCCCGCGCCGCCTCCGCGGCCTCCACCCGCACCGGGTCGCACAAGACCACCGAACGCAGCCCCTGGCCGGCCCTCTGGGCCCTGGTCATCGGGTTCTTCATGATCCTGGTCGACACCACGATCGTCTCGGTGGCGAACCCCGCCATCAAGGCGGCGCTCGACCCGAACACCAACAACCTCGACAACGTCGTGTGGGTCACCAGCGCCTACCTGCTCACCTACGCGGTCCCCCTGCTGATCACCGGGCGCCTCGGCGACCGCTTCGGGCCCAAGAACGTCTACCTCACGGGTCTCGCGATCTTCACGATCGCCTCGCTCGCGTGCGGACTCGCCCCCTCGCTCGAGATGCTCATCGTCGCCCGCGCCGTGCAGGGCCTCGGCGCCGCGCTCATGACGCCGCAGACCATGGCCGTCATCACCCGCACCTTCCCGCCGCAGAACCGCGGTGCGGCCATGGGCCTGTGGGGTGCCACCGCCGGTGTCGCGACCCTCGTCGGCCCCCTGGCCGGCGGCCTGCTCGTCGACGGCCTCGGGTGGGAGTGGATCTTCTTCATCAACATCCCCGTCGGCATCATCGGCTTCATCGCCGCGGTGATCCTCGTGCCGCAGCTGCCGAAGACCGCTCACAAGTTCGACATCCTCGGGGTGATCCTGAGCGCCGTGGGCCTCTTCCTCATCGTCTTCGGCCTGCAGGAGGGCGAGCACTACTCCTGGGCGACGTGGATCTGGGTCATGGTCGCCGCCGGTGTCGTCGTGATGGGCGTGTTCATCTGGACGCAGGCGCGCAGCAAGGGCGAGCCTCTCGTGCCCCTCGACCTGTTCCGCGAGCGCAACTTCTCGGTCGCCAACCTCGCGATCGCGACGGTCGGCTTCACCGTGACGAGCATGGCGCTGCCGCAGATGTTCTACCTGCAGCTCGCGCGGGGTCTGACCCCCACCGAGTCGGCGCTGCTGCTCATCCCGCTCGCGATCATCTCGGGGGTGCTGGCACCCTTCGCGGGCAAGCTCCTCGACCGCACCGACCCGCGCTTCCTGCTCGTCCCGGGCTTGCTGCTCGTGGGCGGATCGCTCGGCATCTACCTCGCGCTCATCCTCAACGACGCGCCGATCTGGGCGTTCCTCATCCCCTCAGTCCTCATGGGCGTCGGCAACGCCGGAATGTGGGGCCCGCTCGCCACCACCGCGACGCGCAACCTGCCGCCGCGTCAGGCGGGCGCCGGTGCCGGCATCTACAACACCACCCGCACCGTCGGATCGGTCATCGGCTCGGCATCCATCGCCGCGTTCATGCAGGCGCGCCTCGAAGCGAACCTGCCCGGTGCCGCCGACGCGTCGGCGAGCTTCGGCTCGGGTGCGCTGCCGCCGCAGGTGGTCGCGGGCTTCTCGACGGCCATGGGCGAGTCGCTGATCCTGCCGATCTGCGTCATCGCCGTCGGTCTCGTCGCGGTGCTGTTCATGAAGCGCCCCTCGGTGATCCGCCCGCATGGCGCCCCGCGCGATGCGGCACCCGCGCAGCAGGCGGCCCAGGCCGCCCCGGCGGCCGCGGGGGAGTAACCCGCACGGTCGAACGCCGTCGTTCCCTGGTCAGGGGGCGGCGGCGTTTCGCGTGTATGGGACGTCGGGCGTGGCGCTCGCGGCCGCGGGGGAGGAGATTCGCGTCGCGGCACCCGGCCGACGCGGAAATTGGGGGCGCGTCGGCCGGGCGGTCTCGGAGTCCGCAAAGGCGGCACATGAATAAGACGGGGTGACGGGCAGTTTCGTCACGCCGGCTTCGTGATCCGATCGCGAAATCCGTCCCCGGCGCTCGGGTGAGCGCGGGCCGAGCACGTTCGTCGAGCGCGCGGGGCGCTGCGGAGGGGATTCGGCGAGGGGAGGACGGATGCCGCGGCGGCGGTCCTCCGCTCCCCGAAACTCCTCCGCCGGCGCAGGCTGTCAGCGGGGACTGCTCACGCGGTCCGCCGCTCGCAGGCGATCGCGCCGACGGGGCGCTCGCCGCGGGTCGAGCGCGTGTGCGTCTCGGTCACGTCGAACCCGGCCGCATCGAGGCGGTCGGCGAGAGCCTCGTCCGGCCAGCGCCACGCGGGAGCGACGGCGTGAGCGAACGGCTCGAGAGTCGCGCCGACGAAGAAGCCGAGCAACAGCGTGCCGCCCGGCCGCAGGACCCGCGCGAACTCGCGCAGCGGGGTGCCGATGTCGGCCGGCGCATGGTGGATGGTCGAGAACCACGACACGACGCCGGCCAGAGCGGCATCCGGAATCTCGAGGGCGTCGATGCTGCCCAGATCGAACCGGATGCGGGGATGCGCCGCCCGCGCGTGCGCCACGAACCGCGGCGCGAGGTCGACGCCCCGCACGTCGAGGCCGAGTCCGCCGAGGTGCGCGGTCCAGTGCCCCGGGCCGCAGCCGGCGTCGAGGACCGGTCCCTCCACCGCCCGGGCCCACATGTCGACGATGCGGCGGTCGACGGGGTGCACGGCATCCATCGACCCGAGGGCGGCGATGTACTCGTCGGCCCGGGCGTCGTACGCGGTCGAACTCATCGGTCGAGGCTATGGCGTGATCTCGTCGACGAAGCCGCGGGCCTCGGCGATCAGGGCGGCCCATCGGTCGGGTCCAGCCGTGATCGTCACCTCGGCCCACTCGCGCATCGGTCGCCCCCGCATGACCATCGGCTCGGCGTCGCCCGCGGCGGCGAGGTCGCCGACCCGCTTCTCGGGCAGCTTCACCACCAACGAGCCGTTGTGGACGACGAAGGCGTAGACCTTGGCGCGGATGCGGAGTCCTTCGGTGCCGAACATCCGCCCGATGTCGACGCCGGGCAACGCGCATTCGCGCTCGGCGATCGGGTCGAAGATCGCTCGACCGCGTTCCATGGCGTCCCTGTCGACCATGGCCCACACGTTAGCGGCGCACGCGCCGACGACGCACGCAGAATCGGTGAACCTGGCAGTTGGTCGCCAATAGCTCCGAATAATCCTATGGACCAGCTGAGTGCCACATACTTCGAGAACCGGAGATCATGCGTCGTCGACGTTCGCTTATGCCTCTTCGTCATCAGACAGGGGCCTCCATGGCCACGTCCCGCAACATCCGCCCTCTCACTCTGGCCGTCACCGGCGTCGGCCTCGCTGCACTTCTGGGGGCCGGGTTGATCTCCCAGGCTTCCGCCGCCACCGTCGCCGACGGGCCCATCGACCTCGGCACGGCAATCGACTACGGCGTGTTGGGCGCCAGCGCCGTCACCAACACCGGTCCCACGGTCGTCAACGGCGACCTCGGCATCGCTCCCGGCACATCGATCACCGGCTTCGGTGGTCTGCCCAACGGCGTCGTCAACGGAACGGTGCACCAGACCGACGCCGTCGCCGTGCAGGCGCAGCGCGACGCGCTGACGGCATACGGCACCGCGGCTTCGCTCACACCGACCCGCACCGGGCTCGCCGAGCTCAACACCCTGTCGCTCTCACCGGGCGTCTACTCGGGCGGGGCGCTCTCGCTGGCCGACACCGGCACCCTGACACTCACGGGTGGCGAGGACTCGGTCTGGGTCTTCCAAGCCGAATCCACTCTGATCATCGGATCGTCGAGCCGCATCGCCATCACCGGCGGAGCGACGGCGTGCAACGTGTTCTGGCAGGTGGGCAGCTCGGCCACCCTCGGAACCGCGGCCGACTTCCAGGGCACCGTTGTCGCCGACCAGTCGGTCACCGTGACCACCGCGGCTGAGGTCGAGGGGCGAGTCATCGCGCTGAACGGGGCTGTGACGCTCGACACCAACACGATCTCCGCAGCCGAAGACTGCCCTCCGCCCGGAACGCCGTCCGGGCCGAGCCCGTCGCCGTCTGAGCCGGGTGCGAGCCCCTCGCCGTCGCCGTCTGAGCCGGGTGCGAGCCCGTCGCCGTCGCCCTCGAGCCCGGGTGCAAGCCCTTCGCCGTCGCCCTCGAGCCCGGGTGCTGGTCCGTCGCCGTCGCCGTCCAACCCGGGCGCGAGCCCGTCTCCGTCCCCGTCTAACCCGGGTGCTGGTCCGTCGCCTTCGCCGTCCAGCCCGGGTGCGAGCCCTTCGCCGTCGCCGTCCAGCCCGGGTGCGAGCCCTTCGCCGTCGCCGTCCAACCCGGGTGCGAGCCCTTCGCCGTCGCCGTCGAGCCCGGGTGCTGGTCCGTCGCCGTCCCCGTCCAACCCGGGTGCGAGCCCGTCGCCGTCTAACCCTGGTGCTGGTCCGTCCCCGTCCCCGTCCAACCCGGGTGCGAGCCCGTCACCGTCTGCGCCGGGTGCGAGCCCGTCACCGTCTAGCCCGGGTGCGAGCCCCTCGCCGTCGCCGTCTCAGCCCGGCGTGAGCCCCTCGGCATCGCCGTCGGTGCCTCCCACCTGGTCGCAGCCGAACAACCCGAGCAGCCCGAGTGGACTCGCCGTGACCGGTACCGACGCCACCGTCGCGCTGGCCCTCGCTGTCGGTCTTCTCGTGGCCGGCCTGACCACCGTGTTCATCGTCCGTCGCCGAGCGCGTCGCTCCTGAGCATCTGAACCGAGACCCCCGGCCCCTGCGGTCGGGGGTCTTCGTCGTGCCGGCGATCGACCGCTCGTCGGGGTCGGTCGCGCCCTCGAAGGCCGCGATGCGAGTCCCCCGCGGGGGCGCTCAGCTTTGGGCGACCCGCGCGGCGATGTCGGTGCGGAACTGCCCGCCCTCGAGGCCGATGCGCTCGAGCCCCGCGTAGGCCGCCTCGCGCGCCTCGGCGAAGGTCGTGCCGGTCGCGACCACGCTCAGCACTCGCCCGCCGGTGGCGACGAGCTCGCCGTCACGTTGAGCCGTGGCCGCGTGAGCGACGTGCACTCCGTCGACCTCTTCGGCCGCGTCGATCCCGGTCAGCACGCGACCGGTGAGGGGCGCCTCGGGGTACCCCTCGCTCGCCAGCACGACCGTCACGGCGGTCGCCTCGGCGAAAGCGGGACGCGGCTGATCCTCGAGCGTGCCCGAGGCCGCCGCCAGCAGAAGGCGGGACAGGGGGTCGATCAGACGCGGCAGCACGACCTGCGTCTCGGGGTCGCCGAAACGGGCGTTGAACTCGATGACCTTCACGCCCTGCTCGGTCAGGATGAGCCCGGCGTAGAGGAGTCCGATGAAGGGGGTGCCCTCGGCATCCATCTGCCGGATCACGGGCTCGGCGATCTCGCGCGTCACGAGGGCGACGAACTCGTCTTCGCCACCGAAGCGCTCGTCGAGCCACGGCAGCGGAGAGTACGCGCCCATGCCGCCGGTGTTGGGCCCCTCGTCGCCGTCGCGGAGGCGCTTGAAGTCCTGCGCGGGGCTGAGGGGGGCGACGTGGTCGCCGTCGCTGAGGAAGAAGAGCGAGACCTCGGGGCCCGAGAGGAACTCCTCGATCAGCACGGCGCCGCTGGGCAGGTAGCTCTCGGCGTGGGCGAGGGCGGCGGCACGGTCGGAGGTCACGATGACGCCCTTGCCCGCGGCCAGCCCGTCGGCCTTGACGACGTAGGGGGCGCCGAACCGGTCGAGGGCGGCTTCGACGGTGGCGCTGTCGTGCGCGCGCACGGCTCCTCCGCTGGGCACGCCCGCGGCATCCATGATGCGCTTCGCGTAGGTCTTCGACCCCTCGAGCTGGGCGGCGGCCTTACCCGGGCCGAACACGGGGATGCCGTGCGCGCGCAGCGGGTCGGCGACGCCGGCGACGAGGGGCGCCTCGGGGCCGACGACGACGAGGTCGATCGCTTCACTCTTGGCGAACTCGAGCACGGCCGTCGGGTTCATCGGGTCGAGGTCGACCAGGTGAGCCTCGCGGGCGATCCCGGCGTTGCCGGGGGCGGCGAAGATAGCGTGCGAGGCCTCCTCCGAACGCAGGGCGAGGATGATGGCGTGCTCGCGCGCGCCCGAACCGAGGACCAGGATTCTCACGCGGTCAGCCTATCGAGCGCGGGTCCGTGCCTTCGCGCCGCGATGCGGAAGGCGCGCACGCTCAGCGATCTGCGTAACCTCAGCCCGCGGCGGTGGGATGCCACGGAGGTTGTGCGAATCGCTGAGCTCGTGCGCGGGTGTCGGCGTGGGGGAGGCGTCACACCCTCAGTCATCTGCGCAACCTCAGCCCGCGGCGGTGGGATGCCACGGAGGTTGTGCGAATCGCCGAGGTTCGCGCGGGCCGCGAGACGCAGACCCCTTCCTGCTCCGCGGGTACCGTGGATGCCATGCCTCCCCGCCGCATCGAGACCGGAGACGGTCGCGCAGCGCTCGCCGCGGTCGCCGCCGGAGACGCCCCGCGCCCCGCGACCGCCACGGCCGTGCGCTACCTGCTGCAGCTGCTCGTCGAGAAGGCCCCGGGCAACTCGGTCGAGATGCGCGTGCCGCCCTTCGGCGCGGTGCAGGTGATCGAAGGCCCCCGGCACACGCGCGGCACTCCGCCCAACGTGGTCGAGACCGACGCCGCGACGTGGATCGCCGTAGCGACGGGCCAAGAGCATTGGGCGGATGCCGTGACCGCCGGCCGCATCGTCGCCTCGGGCGTGCGCGCCGACATCAGCGCGCTGCTGCCGCTGCGGCCGTAGCCCGGGTCGCGGCATCCGCGGCTCTCCGCTGGGTGCACGACCCGCTCGAGATCCCCCCGACGAGCTGGGCAGGATCGCGTGATCTCGAGCGGTGGTCGGGGCAGCGCCGGGGCGACCGCGTCAGCGCCGGACCGGGTCGCCGCCGCCGGCGAGGAAGCGCTCGAGGTCGCGGCGCGTGGGCGCGGCTTCCCAGTCGCCGGGCACGAGACAGGCAATGGCGCCGCAGGCGTTGGCCCGCACGAGGGTGTCGGCCACGTCGAGGCGCTCGAGGTAAGCGCTGAGGTAGCCCGCGACGAACGCGTCGCCCGCGCCGACCGTGTCGAGCGGGTCGATGACGAAGCCCGGAGCCTCGGTGGCGCCGGTCGCCGTGAAGGCGGCGGCCCCGCCCGGGCCGCGCTTGACCACGACGTGCTGCACGCCGGAATCGAGGAGCGACTCCGCGGCATCCGCGCTCATCAGGGTGAACTCCTCGACCCCGCCGAACACGAGGGTCGACAGCGCCGCGATCTCGCGGAGGATCGGGCCCGCGACCTCGGGGGACGCCAGGGCGGAGCGGTAGTTCACGTCGAAGCTGACCGCGACGCCGGCCGCGCGGGCGCGCTCGACGGCCGAGAGCACGGCGGCGCGAGCGGTGTCGGACAGCAGGGGCGTGATGCCCGTGACGTGCAACAGGTCGGCGTCTTCGATCCATCCCGCCGGAACGTCGTCGGGCGAAAGGCGCGAGCCCGCCGAACCGCGGCGGTAGTAGTGCACGGCGGTGGATGCCGCGGAGGGGCGCTCCTTGAGCATCAGGCCGGTCGGCGCCTCGGCGTCGACGATCGCGTGAACGTCGAGTCCTTCTCCGCGCAGCTCCCGCGCGATGCGCTCGCCGAGCGGGTCGTCGCCGACGCGGCCGAGCCACGCGGCGTCGACGCCCAAGCGGCGCAGGCCCACGGCGACGTTGGTCTCGGCGCCCCCGATGCCGAGGGCGAGGCCCGCGACGTGCCGGAGCGAGCCGACCTCGGTCGTGCGGGCGAGCGCCATCGTCTCGCCGAGGGTGACGACGCGGGTCACGCGCTCCGCCCCGCGAGCAGGTCCGACCCCGCGCACACCGCGACGAACCGCTCGGCCCGCTCGCGGAGCGCGCCCAGGTCGCCGCCGCGGAACGCATCGCCGAGCAGCGGACCGCCGACGCTGACTGCCACGGCGCCCGCCGCGAGCCAGGCGGCCGCGCTGTCGGCATCCACCCCTCCCGAGGGGACGACCGCGATGTCGGGGAACGGTCCGCGCAGGTCCTTCAGATAGCCGGGGCCGACCTGACCGGCCGGGAACACCTTCACCGCCGAGGCGCCCGCCGACCACGACGCGAACAGCTCGGTGGGGGTGAGGCCACCGGGGATGATCGGCATGCCCGCGGCGACCGCGTGCTCGACCAGAGCGGTCGAGGTGATCGGGGTGACGACGTAGTCGGCGCCGACGGCGATCGCGCGCTCGAGCTGGTCGAGGTTCGTGACCGTGCCGATGCCGAGGTCGCCGTCGAACGACGCGCGCAGGTCGGCGAAGGCGTCGAAGGTGCCGGGCGTGGTGAGCGTCAGCTCGACGCTCTGCACCCCCGCCTCGGCGAGCGAGGCCAGCACGGGCGCGTACTCCGACGCCGCTGATGCCCGGGCGACGACGACGAGCTTCGACGAGACGGTGCGGGAGGGAAGCTCACCAGTCATGGACGGTCCCATCGAGAAGGCGATTCACGGGCAGGTACGCCTTCGTGTATTCGAAAGCGCCGGCGGCTTCTTCGTCGAGCTCGACGCCGAGGCCGGGCTGGTCGCCCGGGTGCAAGAAGCCCTTGTCGAAGGTGAACGAGGTCTGGAACACCTCGAGGGTCTGCTCGTTGTGCGGCATGTACTCCTGGATGCCGAAGTTGTGGATCGCGAGATCGAGGTGCAGGGCCGCCGCCATGCCGACGGGCGAGATGTCGGTGGGACCGTGGATGCCGGAGCGGATGCCGTAGATCGCGGCGAAGTCGAGGAGCTTCTTCATCGCGGTGATGCCACCGGTGTGGGTCACGGCCGAGCGCACGTAGTCGATCAGCCGCTCGGTGATGAGCGTCTGGTAGTCGTACACGGTGTTGAACACCTCCCCGATCGCGAGCGGCGTGGTCGAGTGCTGGCGGATGAGGCGCAGCGCCGTCTGGTCTTCGCCGGGAGTGGCGTCTTCGAGCCAGAACAGGTCGTAGGGCTCGACGTCCTTCGCGAAGCGCGCGGCCTCGATGGGCGACATGCGGTGGTGGCCGTCGTGCAGGATACGCAGGGCGGTGCCGAACTCCTCGCGGATCTTCGAGAAGACCCCGGGCATGTGGTTGAGGTACTGGCGCGTGTCCCAGGTCTCTTCGGCGGGGCGGTCGCCCGAGCGCTTCGCGGGTTCGTAGTCGTACCGCACGCCCGGGCCCGCGGCCGAGACGCCGTAGATCTGCCCGAGGCCGGGGACGCCCGTCTGCACGCGCACGGCGGTGAAGCCGAGCTCGCGGTATCCGGTGATCGCGTTCGAGAGGGCCTCGACGTCGGTGCCCGAGGCGTGGGCGTAGACGCGCACGCCGTCGCGGCTCGCGCCTCCGAGCAGCTGGTACAGCGGCATCCCGGCCTTCTTGGCCTTGATGTCCCACAGGGCCATGTCGACCGCGGCGATCGCGGCCATGGTCACCGGTCCTCGGCGCCAGTACGCCCCGCGGTAGAGGTACTGCCAGGTGTCTTCGATGCGGTCCTCGTCGCGGCCGATGAGCATCGAGGCGAGGTGTTCGGAGAGGTACGACGCCACAGACAGCTCGCGGCCGTTGAGGGTGGCATCCCCCCATCCGACGATGCCGTCGCTCGTGGTGATCTTGAGGGTGACGAAGTTGCGGCCGGGGCTCGTGACGATGACGTCGACGGAGGCGATGCTCATATGCGGACTTTCTGGCGGAGGGGAGGTGGCGGGTCGAAGTGGGGCGCGATTCGTGGCCCCGGGGCGCTGGATGGGGCAGCGCCGCACACGCGGGGGCGTCGGAGCTGGCCCCGGGGCGTCGAACGTGGACCCGGGGCCACGTTGGGCGCCCCGGGAAGACGCGCGCAGGGGAGGGATGCCGGGCGGGTCCGCCGTCACGAACCCGCCCGGGTGCGGGGCCGCCCGAAGACGAACCCCCGCGGGATCACATCGCGGGGCGAGGATCCCGCAGATCGCGACCGGTCCACTCGGGGGCCACGATCGCGGCGACCAGGGCCGACGCGGTGAAGATGCCCATGAGCACCATGATCGGGATGATGCTGCCGGTGGCGGCGGCCACCCAGGCCGCGGCGACGACGGGGCCGATACCGGTGGCGACGATCGCGGCGACCTCGCGGACGACGGCGGTGAGGGTGTAGCGGTTGCGGGCGCCGAAGATCTCGGGGATCGAGATGTTCTCCATCGACGCCAGGCCCAGCACCGAGATGTTGTGGATCAGGGCGTAGCCGACGAAGATCGCGCCCACATCGCGGGAGTTGATCATCAGCAGCGCCGGCACGATCAGCAGCAGCGACAGCGCCGACATGACGATGTACATGCGGCGGCGGCCGAACTTGTCGCCGAGGAAGCCGACGAGCGGGATGGTGAGGAAGCCGATCAGCGACGAGACGATGACGATCTCGGGACCGACCTCCTTCGAGATGGCGAGGGTGATCGTGATGAACGAGATGAGGTACGTCTGCACGATGCCGGAGTTGCCGGCCTGGCCGAAGCGCAGGAAGAACGACACGAGTACGGCCTTGAGCGGCTTCTTCTGCAGCGACTCGAGCGTGCGGATGTCGTTGGTCTCGGTGGCGACCTTGTGCAGCTCGGCGCGCGAGAGCGCCTTGCCGTCGACGACGTCGGTGCGCTCCTCGAAGACCGGGCTCTCCTTGAGGTTGAAGCGCACCCACAGGGCGAAGAGCATGATGATCGCGCTGCCGATGAAGGGGATGCGCCAGCCCCAGGCGATGACGTCGCTCTCCATCATCACGGCGAGCAGGATCGCCCAGATGCCGGAGGCGAACAGCGTTCCGCAGTTGGTGCCGAGCGCGACGAGCGAGGCGACGACGCCGCGGCGGTTGTCGGGGGCGTACTCGGCGAGCATGACGCCCGCGCCCGAGATCTCGGCGCCGGCGCCGAAGCCCTGGGCGAGGCGCAGCACCACGAGGAGGATCGGGGCCAGGATGCCGACCTGCTCGTAGGTGGGCAGCACGCCGATGAGGGTGGTCGCCGCGCCCATGAGCAGGATCGTGTAGAACAGCACCTGCTTGCGGCCGATCTTGTCGCCGATGCGGGCGAAGAAGAAGGCGCCGACCGGGCGGGCGACGTAGCCCACGCCGTAGGTCGCCATCGCGAGCACGACCGCCATCGCGGCGTCGCCGCCGGCGAAGAAGATCTGGCTGAACACGAGGGCCGCGGCGAGCGAGTACAGCTGGAAGTCCATGAATTCCAGGGCGGTGCCGAGCCAGCCCGAGACAGCGGCGCGGGCGAGGTCGCCGACGGACCGTGTGGCGACGGGCGGCGACGTCGAGGCGTCGACGCCGGGGGCGGATGAGCTGCTCATCGGATTACTCCTTCGTAGGTGATGCGTAGCGGAATCGCTGGGGTGTCGGGGGATGTTCGAGGGGCTTGCTCAGAGAGCGAGCAGGACTTTGGCGGATGCCGAGGAGTCCCGCGCCACGGCGAACGCGCTGACCGCGTCGGCGGCGGGGACGACGTGCGACACGACGGTGTCGAGCGCGTCGGTCGAGGCGAGCATCGCGATGGCGTCGTCGATCTCGCTCGAGAAGCGGAAGGCTCCGCGCAGCGTCAGCTCCTTCGCGAGCATCGGGGCGAGGTTCACCCCGAGCTCGGCATCCGGGAGCATGCCCACCTGCACGACGGTGCCGGCGCGGCGGGCGGCGCGGACGGCCTGCGTGAGGGCCACTCCGACGCCGGAGCACTCGAAGACGACGTCGAACGACTCGTTCTCGATCGTGTCGGTGCCCACGAGGAAGGTCTCGGCCGCACCGAGGGCGCGGGCGCGCTCGAGCGGTTCGGGGCGCACGTCGCTCGCGGCGACCAGCTCGGCTCCCGCGTGCACGGCGGCGGCGGCGACGAGCAGGCCGATGGGGCCGGACCCGATGACGAGCGCGCGCGTGCCGGAGAGGTCGCCCGCGAGGCTCACCGCGTGGATGGCGACGGCGAGCGGCTCGGCGAGGGCGGCGCGCTCGAGCGACAGCCCCTCGGGCAGCACGCGGATCATGTGCTCCTCGACCACGAGCAGCTCGGCGGCTCCACCCTGGCGGTGCGGGAAGCCCGCGGCGCTGCCGAGGTAGTCGCCGCCCGCGCGCAGGTGCGGGCGCTCTTCGAGGCCCGGCACCGAGGGGCCGAAGCGCGCGGGGTGCACGGTGACGGGCGTGCCCGGCGCCAGCCGACCCGAGGGGTCGAGGTCGACCTCGGCCGACAGCTCGTGACCGGGGGTCAGGGGCTCGCGCACCGCGTACTCGCCGTTCTTGCCGTGGAAGTAGTAGTGCAGGTCCGACCCGCAGATGCCGACGTAGCGCACACGCAGCCGCACCTCGCCGTCGCCCGGCTCGGGGGCGGGGCGGTCCTCCCAGCGGATGTCTTCCGCGGCGTGGATCGCGAGAAGCTTCATCGCGTCTCCTTCGAGTCTGTGCGCCCGGGCGGGCGCGGATGGGTCAGGGGGCGGTGGGGGCGAGGGTGCCGGATGCCGAGAGGGTCTCGGCGATCGCACCGTCGATGCCCCGCTCGACGATCGTGTCGAGCAGGTCGCCCACGCGGTCGACGAAGGCGGTGCGGTGCGCGAGGTCTTCGCCGAACAGCTGGAGCTCGACGATCGCGCGGGCGGCGAGGTCGCGGCCGCCGCGGGTGGCGACGGCGGTGAGGCGCTCGCGCGCCGGGTCGGTCATCGCCGCGGCGTGGGGGCCGGGGTCGAAGCCCGCGGGCGGGGCGATGCAGGCGAGGTACGCGGCCACGGTGAGGGCGATCAGGTGCGGGAACTCTCCCCGCTCGAACGCCTGGGCGACCGGGCCGGGGATGCGCTGGCCGAGCTTGACCGACCCGTCGGAGCCGACCTGGCTCGTGCGGTGTCCGAGCGCGCTGTTGCCCCAGCGGGCGAACAGGTCGCGCTCGTACGCGCCGATGTCGACACCGCGCGGAGCGGTGACCGAGGGCTCGTACTCGTTGCGCAGGATCGCGGTGGCGGCGGCTTCGACGTCGGTCAGGGCGATGGCATCCGGGATCGTAGGAACCCCGCGCAGGGCGCCGAGGTAGGCGATCAGCGAGTGCGTGCCGTTGAGCAGGCGCACCTTGAGCAGTTCGTACGCGCCCACCTCGTCGGTGAACACCGCGCCGCCGGCCTCCCACGCGGGGCGGCCGCCCGCGAAGCGGTCTTCGATCGCCCACATCGTGAACGGCTCGGCCGGCACGGGGACCTCGTCGCGGACGCCGAGGAGAGCGGCCACGCGGTCGGTCAGCTCGGGGGTGGTCGAGGGCACGATGCGGTCGACCATGCTCGAGGGGAAGGTCACGGCGCGGTCGAGGTAGGCGAGGGCCTCGGCCGACTCGGCATCCGGAAGCTCCTGCAGGAAGGCCCGCACGAGCTTCTCGGTGTGCGAGCCGTTCGACAGCAGGTTGTCGCAGCTAAGGATCGCGATCGGTTCTCCGCCCGCCGCGGCCCGGCGCTGAAGCCCGCGGGCGAGCTGGCCGATGGTCGAGCGGGGGGCGCCCCCGCGCAGGTCGGCGGCGACGATCGGGTCGGCGACGTCGAGGCGCTGGGTGGCGTTGGAGTAGCTGTAGCCGTTCTCGGTCACCGTGAGCGTCGCGATGCGGATGCGCGGGTCGGCGAGGTCGGAGACCACGCGGGCCGGGTCGTCGGCGGCGACGTACGAGTCGGTGTGCACCCCGGGGATGTCGAGGGTGGTGCCCGCGGGCGAGACCGTCGCGACGGAGTAGAGGTGATCCTGCGCGTGCAGGGCGTCGACGACCCGGCGCGAGCGCGAGGCGACGCCGACGATGCCCCAATCGCCGCCCTCGGCGCGCATCGCGGCCGCGGTGTAGACGGCCTGGTGGGCACGGTGGAAGCTGCCGAGTCCGAGGTGCAGGATGCCGGCGCCCGAGGGGACCGCGGGGACGGCCGTGGGGAGGCTCGCGCCGCGGCGCAGGATCGCGCTCATGCGCGGGCTCCCGTCGAGGCGGCGGGGCTCGACCGGGGGAGATCGTCGATGATCGGCATGAAAGCAGTGTGCAGTGTTTGTACAAACTTGTCAACAGTTTTCAGGTCGGCATGCACGATGATGGAAAGACGGCAGAGAGACGGTGGTGATGGCGGCGAACCTGACCGAGGTGGCACGGCACGCGGGTGTGTCGATCGCCACGGCGTCGCGCGCCTTCGGCGAGCCCGACCGCCTCGCCCCCGCGACCCTCGAGCGTGTGCGTCGCGCCGCGGCCGAGCTCGGCTACGCCACGCCGCAGGCCGCCGTCGGCACCCGCACGATCGCGGTAGTGGTGCCGGATGCCGCGAACCCGGTCTATGCGACCCTGCTCAAGGCGATCCAGGGGCAGGCGTGGCACGGCCGGCACCGCATCGTGCTGTTCGACGCCGACGAAGACCTACGCCGCGAGCGCGAGGCGATCGAGCTCGGATGCCGCACCGACGGACTGCTGCTGTGCTCCCCGCGCCTCCCCGAGCGCGAGGTTCTCTCGCTCGTGGCCGACACCCCTCACGTCATCGTCAACCGCGTGATCGACGGCGCCGTGTGCGTCGTGATGGACGCCGAGCGCGGGCCGACCCAGGCGGTCGAACACCTCTCCGCCCTCGGCCACCATCACGTCGCGTACGCCTCCGGCCCGCACGGGTCGTGGGCCGACGAACAGCGCGCCGACGCCGTGGCGCGCGCGTGCGAGCGCTTCGGCATCCGCCTCACCCGCCTGAGCAACCACGCCGCGTCCATCCAGGGCGGGCGAGCGGGCGCCGCGGCGGCCGTCGCCAGCGGTGCCACCGCGGTCATCGCCTACAACGACCTCGTCGCCCTCGGGCTCGAAGCCGGCATGGCCGAGCTCGGGCGCGTGTGCCCCGACGACGTGAGCCTCGTGGGCATCGACGACATCGAGCTCGCCGGAGCCGTCACGCCGAGCCTCACCACGGTGCGGATGCCGATCGCCCGCGCCGGAGCCCTCGCGGTCGACCTGCTGCTGCAGGCGATGTCGGGCACGGCGTCGGTCGGCGAGACCGTGCTGCCCTCGCAGCTCATCGTGCGCGGCTCGACGGCCCCGCCCTCCGCCGCGCGCTGATCCGCGGCGGCGTCCCGCGCCGAGCGGAACCGCCGAATCGCCGACGCCGCATCGGATCGACGAGGCCGCATCGAATCGACGCCGCGCGAATGCGGTCTCGGCGAAGGGGTGCGTCTTCGGCATCCGCCCCCGCTCGAACCCACGACCCGCTGCGCGCCCGGCGGTGGGACAATGGGCCTATGGCCGAGCAGCCCGCCCCCGAACGACCGGTGTACGTCCGCGACGACATCGAGACCGTGACCGTCCGCCGCGCGCCGAAGTACGGCGTCTTCCTGGCCGCCGGTGCCTTCCTCGGCATCCTGGCCGCCCTCATCCTCACGTACGCGATCGACGGCGCCAACCTCAGCCCCTACACGCAGGTTGTGTACTCCGAGCTCCAGGTCTTCGGCTTCACCGCGCTGATCTGCGTCGTCGTCGGCGTCGTGCTCGCCGCGATCGTCGCCCTCATCTTCGAGCGCACGCTCGGCGGCCGCACCCGCCAGGTGATGGTCGACCACGAGCAGTACGAGGTCTGACCCGCGTCACGCCAGTTCGGCGATGATCGGGTGGATCGCCGTGTCGAACGCGGCGACGTCGCCGCGCAGGCCGTCGGTCACCGCGACCGTGAGCGAGCCGATCCACCACACACCCCGCTGGGCGAGCGGGAGCACCTGCACGTTGAGTTCGAACGAGTGCGCGCGTCGCCCCACGATCCGCTCGTGCGCGGCGATCGCGCTCGCGTAGGCGCGGTACGACACCCCCGGTCGCGCCGCCGCCTCGCGGGAGTAGCGGTCGTGCGACAGGCGCGCGAACTCGACGGCGTCGTCGGCGTGGTCGGAGATGGCCGCGCGCAGGGCCTCGGCTCGCCCCTCGGGGAGGGTGACGAGAGTGTCGAAGCCGTCGATGAGCTCGAGCGGGACGGGGGAGGGGTGCGCCTGCGGTTCGACGGTCATGGCCCAGAACTCCCGCCACTCGCGTTCGAGGCGGGCCTGCGCGTCGTCGGACCTCGACACCGTGAGCGGCGCGGGCACGCGGCGCAGCGCCGGGAGCTCTTCGGGGGCCCGGATGCCGATGACCTGGCGCAGATAGAGCGCGACGAGCACCGATTGCGCCGCGTCTTCGCGGATCACCCACTCCGGCTGCCCGCCCGTCATGGCGTCATTGTAGGGATTCGCACCGGGTGTGCGACCGGGCCTTGCGCCGACGCGCGGACACCCGCGCGTGTCGAGCCCGGGTAGTCTGTTGCGGTGGCTTCCGCTCCCCACGAAAACCCATACTCCGCCGCAGGCGTCGATACCGCCGCCGGAGATCTCGCCGTCGAACTGATGAAGTCGGCCGTGCGTCGCACGCACGGGCCCGAGGTGCTCGGCGGGGTCGGCGGATTCGCCGGTCTCTTCGACGCCTCCGCCCTGCGCGACTACGCGCGGCCCCTGCTCGCGACCAGCACCGACGGCGTCGGCACGAAGGTCGCGATCGCGCAGGCCATCGACAAGCACGACACGATCGGCGAAGACCTCGTCGGCATGGTCGTCGACGACATCGTCGTGGTCGGTGCCCGTCCGCTGTTCATGACCGACTACATCGCGTGCGGCAAGGTCGTGCCGCAGCGCATCGCCGACATCGTCGCGGGCATCGCGCGCGGCTGCGCGATGACCGGCACCGCGCTGGTCGGCGGCGAGACCGCCGAGCACCCCGGCCTGCTGGGCATCGACGACTACGACGTCGCGGGTGCCGCGACCGGTGTGGTCGAGGCCGACCGCATCCTCGGCGCCGACCGCGTGCGCAGCGGCGACGTCGTGCTGGCGCTGGCCTCCAGCGGCCTGCACTCCAACGGCTACTCGCTCGTGCGCCACATCATCACCGGCGCGGGCATCGCGTACGGCTCGGCCTCGGCCGAGCTCGGCGGCACGTGGGGTGAGGCGCTGCTCGAGCCCACGCGCCTGTACACCTCGCCGCTGCTGCGCCTGCTCGACGACGGCGCGGTGGGTTCCGGCATCCACTCCCTCAGCCACGTCACGGGCGGCGGCATCGCCGCCAACCTCGCGCGCGTGCTGCCGCAGGACACCTGGGTCGACGTCGACCGCTCGACGTGGAGCCCGTCTCCGGTGTTCCGCGTGCTCGCCGACATGGGCGGCCTCGACCTCACGGCCACCGAGGGCACCTGGAACCTCGGCATCGGCTTCCTCGCGGTCGTCGCCCCCGAGGTGGCCGACGCCGCGATCGCGGCGCTGCAGGCCGAGGGCATCGCCACGTGGCAGGTCGGCGTCGTGCGCGACGGCGCCCGCCCCGAGGGCGAGTACGAACAGGGCGCCAAGGGCGTCGACGGAGGCGCCGTGCGCCTGGTCGGAACGTATGCGGATGCCGGCACGCCGGCGAACGGAGCCAGCTAACACCTCATGTGCGGCATCGTCGGCATGGCCGGGCAGGGCCCGGTCAACCAGGAGATCTACGACGCGCTCCTCCTTCTCCAGCACCGGGGACAGGATTCCACGGGCATGGCCACGGCCGAGTCCAGCGGCGTGTTCCACATCCACAAGGCCCGCGGCCAGGTGCGCGAGGCGTTCCGTACCCGCGACATGCGCGCCCTGCTCGGCGACATCGGCCTCGGACACGTGCGCTACGCCACCAAGGGCACCGCGTCGAACGAAGAAGAGGCCCAGCCCTTCTACGTCAACGCGCCCTACGGCATCGTGCTGGTGCACAACGGCAACCTGACGAACACGCGCGAGCTCACGGGCGAGCTGTTCCACAAGGACCGCCGGCACCTGAACACCAGCAGCGACACCGAGCTGCTGGTGAACATCCTCGGCTCCGAACTGCAGTCCGAGATCACCGGTCCCGACCTCGACCCTGCCCAGGTGTTCCGCGCGGTGGCCCGCGTGCACGAGCGCGTCGAGGGGTCGTACGCCTCGATCGCCCTCATCGCCGGCTACGGCCTGCTCGCGTTCCGCGACCCCTTCGGCATCCGCCCCCTCATCCTCGGCAAGCGTCCCGCAGCCCAGGTGCCGGGCGGAGAGCCGCGCGACGAGTACATCGTGGCCTCCGAGTCGCTGGTGCTCGAGAACGCCGGCTTCGAGGTCGTGCGCGACCTGCTGCCCGGAGAGGCGGTGTTCATCACCCTCGACGGGACGCTGCACTCCCAGCAGTGCGCCGAGAACCCCACGCTCGCGCCGTGCTCGTTCGAGTACGTCTACCTCGCCCGCCCCGACTCGGTCATGAACGGCATCTCGGTGTACGAGACGCGCCTGCGCATGGGCGAGCGCCTGGCCGACACGGTGGCGAAGTACACCCCGGCCGGGACGATCGACGTGGTCATGCCGATCCCCGACTCCGCGCGTCCGGCCGCGATGCAGGTGGCCCGCAAACTCGGCATCGAGTACCGCGAGGGCTTCTACAAGAACCGCTACGTCGGCCGCACCTTCATCATGCCGGGGCAGGCGGTGCGCAAGAAGAGCGTGCGACAGAAGCTCAACGCCATGTCGACGGAGTTCCAGGGCAAGAACGTCCTCCTCGTCGACGACTCGATCGTGCGCGGCACGACGAGCCGCGAGATCATCCAGATGGCGCGGGATGCCGGGGCCAAGAGCGTGACGTTCGCCTCGGCGGCACCGCCGGTGCGCTACCCGCACGTGTACGGCATCAACATGCCTTCGCGTCACGAGCTCGTCGCCCACGGACGGACGATCCCCGAGATCGCCGAAGAGCTCGGCTGCGACTACCTGGTCTACCAGGAGGTCGACGACCTCAAGGCGGCCATCATGGAAGGCACCGACCTCACCGACCTCGACATGAGCTGCTTCGACGGTCGCTACGTGACGGGGACCGTGTCGGAGGAGTACCTCGCCTGGGTCGAGGGCAGCCAGGAGTCTTGACCCGCCGCAGCGCGGGAACCATCGCCCTCGCCGCCACGGCGATCGTGCTGCTGGCGTTGACGCTGCGCATCGCGGTCGCGTCGTTGTCGCCACTGCTCGATGAGATCGGTCGCGACTTCGCGTTGCCCACGGCGGTGGTCGGTCTCATCGGCATGGCGCCCCCGGTCGCGTTCGCACTGTCGGGCATGGTGACCCCCGCGATCGAGCGACGGGTCGGGCTCGAGCGCACGGTGCTGATCGCGGCGATCGTGGCGGCCGCGATGCTCGCGGCGCGGGCGGCCGCGGGCAACGCGTTGACGCTGCTCGCGGCGACGGCCGGGGTGTTCGCGGCCGTCGGGGTGGCGAACGTGCTCATCCCCACCGTGGTGAAGAAGTACTTCCCCGAGCGCATCGGCCTGATGACGACCGTCTACAGCACGACGATGGCGGTGGCGACCTTCACGCCGCCGCTGGTCGCGGTGCCGCTGGCGGGAGCCGTGGGGTGGCGCGGGTCGTTCGTGGTGTGGGCGGTGGTCGCGGTCGCGGCGGTGCTGCCGTGGGTGGCGCTGAGCCTGCGTGCCCGCGCGTCGCGCACCGACGCCGTCGACGAGCCGCGGACGGCCGTGCTCTCGCGCCTCGTGCGCGTGCCGCAGACGTGGGCGCTGGTCGTCACGTTCGCCGTCAACTCCTCGGTGGCCTACGGCATGTTCGCGTGGCTTCCGCCGCTGTTGATCGATGTGGCGGGAGTGGATGCCGCGGAGGCCGGCGGACTGCTCGCGCTCTTCTCGTTCATGGGTCTGCCCGTGTCGCTGCTCGTCCCGCTGTTGGTGGCGCGCCTCGGGCGCACGACCCCGTTCTACGTCGTCGCGGTGGTGACCGGCGTCGTCGGGGTGACCGGATTGCTCGTCGCCCCCGGCGCCGCGACCGTGCTGTGGGTCGTGCTCATCGGCATCCCGCCGCTGCTCTTCCCGCTCACCCTCGTGCTGTTCGGCCTGCGGACGCGCCAGCACGAGACGACCGTCGCGCTCAGCGGGTTCGTGCAGAGCGTGGGATACGCGATCGCGGCCCTCATGCCCCTCGCGCTCGGCCTCACGCACGAGATCACCGGAGGCTGGACCACCGGCTTGATCGTGCTCGGCGTGGTCATCGCCTGCGCGGCCCCCGCGGGGATCGTGATGGCGCGTAGCGAGAGCGTCGAAGACGCGTGGGAGCGCCGCACCGGCCGCACGTGGTGACGGCGGGGCGAGCGCCCCGACGGACACGAACGAAGGGCGGCGACAAGAAACGTCACCGCCCTTCGGCGTATCTGTTCATCGGGGTACGACGATCACCGCTCCGGACCGATACGGCCTCGCGAGGGGAAAGACGAACGCGAAGGCGTCAGGCCTTCTCGTTGTCGTACTCGTCGCTGTACTGGTCGGCCCACTTGTCGACGTACGCGTCTTCACCCGGAGCGGGTGCACCCAGTTCGCGCTCGAGAGCCGAGTAGTTCACCGAATAGGTGTCGTACTTCAGCTCACGGGCGATCTTGGTGTTCTTCGCCTTCTGACGGCCACGCCCCATGCGAGACCCCCTCACGATCGACGTCGAGGGCCGCTTGAGAGCCCTGCGTATTGCGGTTCCGGACCGAGCCGGTAAGAGTAACAGCCAGGATATCACGGCGCATTCCGGCCGAGCCGTCGTGGGCTCGCGGGGGAGCGCCCCGTCGCGACAGGAGCCGTTATGACCGATCAGCCCCGCCCGGACCAGCCCCGTCCCGAGACCGCGACCGGCGCGGTCATCGCCGGTGTCGTCCCCGGGCAGTCGTCGCGGGTCGTGCGCGAAGCGGCCCGGTACGCCGCGCTGTCGAAGGCGCCGCTGATCGTGGTGCACGTCGACACCACGCGCTTCGTCGCGTTCGAAGACCCCGACGGCTACGTGCACTCCTCGACCGTCGACGTCGCGGGCGCCGCCGCCACGGCCGCCCTCGACGAGGTGCGTCGCGCGGCGGGCGAGGCGCTGGCCGGCCGCGACCTCGACTGGAGCGTCCGGCAGGTGATCGGCGACCCCGCCCTCGCCCTCATCCAGCTCGCCGACGAGGTCGATGCCGGACTGCTCGTGGTGGGCACCCGCAAGCGCGGGATCGGCGAGTCGTTCCGGGAGTTCCTCACCGGTTCGGTCGCGGCGCGGCTGAGTCATCGGCAGCGCCGGCCGGTTCTCGTCGTTCCGCTCGGAGAACCGGCCGCCGCCGATGAGGAGCTGCCCTGGGAGTGAAGCGTCAGCCGCGCATCGCCCGGGTCACGGCCTCGGACGCGTCGCGCAGTGCCGACTCGATCTCGTCGACTCCGGATGCCGCGAGCTCGCCGCCCCGCGCGACGTGGGCGCGCAGTTCGCTGCGCACGCGTCCGCGGAACTCGTTGATCGCCGCATCGGCGCGCGAGAGCTGCTCGCGACTACGGGAGCGGGGATCGTCGGCGGGCACCGACTGCGCCTGCTCGCGCTCTTCGCGGGACGCCGCGGCGAGGTCGGCGCGCAGGCTGCGCATGGCGTCGCGGACGCTTCCGCGCACCTCGTCGGCGATGAGCCGCACGCTGTCGGCGAGGCCGGCCTGGATGCCCTCGAGGTCGCCCGAACGCGATGCGACCTCGGCGCGCCCGGCATCCGTGATCTCGTACACGGTCTTGCGACCGTCGACCGACTTGGTCACCAGGCCCTCTTCCTCCAGCTTCGACAAGCGGGGGTAGATGGTGCCGGCCGAGGGGGAGTAGGTGCCGCCCGTGCGCTCGGACAACGCCTGCATGAGGTCGTAGCCGTGGCGCGGGGCCTCATCGAGCAGGCTCAGGATGTACAGGCGAAGATCGCCATGGGAGAAGACGGGGCTCATCACCACTCCTCCTCTCCGGCGAGTTCTTCGGGACGAAGGCCGGAGATGCCGCGGCGCAGCACCGTGATCTCGCCCGAGACGGTGTTGGCGCGGACGTCGACGAACTGACCCGCGAGGGCGCCGGTCGAGCCGGTGTAGTTGGTCGGGCCCTTGCCCGAGCGCACCTGGCCGTCGATCTGCACGCGCCCGCTGACCGACCGTGACACGTAATTGGCGGGCAGCGAGCGGTCGAGGCGGATCGTCCCGGTGCCGCTCACCGAGTTCAGCGAGATGGACTGCGTCGGCCCCGTCGAGTCGACGAGCATGGCGCCCGAGACCGTGTCGATCGAGGCCTTGGTGATGCGGCCGGTCGCGGCGACGTCACCCGAGACGCTGTTGGCGCTGAGCGCACCGTCGAGCTCGCGCACCTGCACGTCGCCGGAGACGGCGTTGAGGTCGACGTCGCCGACGAGGCCGTCGACGATGATGTCGCCCGACACGGTGTTCAGACGCACGTCGGTGCGCAGCCCCGAGACCAGTGCGCTCGCGCTGACCACGCCGAGGGTGAGGGCGACGTTGCGGGGGACCGCGACGCTGACCTCGGCCTTCGGGCCGCCGGCGCCGAAGTTGCGGAAGACCTCGAGGAAGTTGTCCCACCGCAGTTGGGGGTGGTCGATCTCGAGGCGGCCGTCGACCATCTCGATGCGCAGGTCTTTCACGGTGACGCCGTGCACTTCGATGCGTGCCTCGGGTTCGTCGTGGGCGATGACGTCGACCTGGCCGCCGACGAGTCCGATCTTCAGCTCGCGCAGCGCGCCGACGTCGATGACGCGGGTTTCGCCGGGGTGGACGATCCATTTCTCCATGGTTGATGCTCCTCACTCGCGATATATCGCGTTGAGTCCAGTATCGCGATATATCGCGAGTGCGTCAACCCCGAAAGGCATGAGTGCGCTGTGAGGTCGCCGACAGAGAGGTCCCGGAGCTCGTCGAACGGACCGGGGTGCGCGGTGACCTCGGCACGGCCGGGGAGGTCCCTGAGCCTGTCGAAGGGACCGGGACGCACGGGTGCCCGAGCGCACGGGGAGGTCCCTGAGCCTGTCGAAGGGACCGGGTCCCGCGCGGGTCCGGTGGCTTCGACAGGCTCAGCCACCTCCGCACGGCCGGTGGCTTCGACAGGCTCAGCCACCTCTGCGCCCGGTGCCTTCGACAGGCTCAGCCACCTCTGCGCCCGGTGGCTTCGACAGGCTCAGCCACCTCGCGCTCGGAAACGACGGATGCCGCGCCCTCGGTGAGGAAGCGGCATCCGGAGCGGGTGATACCCGCGTGGTCGTGGGGCGCTCCGAAGGCGCCGGCGCGACGATCAGACGGGCTTGCGACCGCTGATGAGGCGGAACAGCAGCACGATCAGCGCGATGAGGCCGACGATGATGGCGACCCACAGCAGGAAGCTGGCCGCCTGGCTGAGGCCGCTGACGATCGCGATGACGATCGCGGCGATGATGATGATGATCAGGAAGATGTTCATGGGGGGCTCCTTGCACGCCGCCTCGTGGGCGGCACCTGGCGAGTGGGTTTTGTCCAGCGTGTCACTGCCGACGCCGCCCGCCCCCGGGCTTGACGCCCCTCGAAATCGGCTGATAGCCGGACTGTTGTCAACCCCGCGGACCGCGGCGCGAGCACGGTCGTACGGTCGAGCCATCCG
This sequence comes from Microbacterium sp. che218, assembly GCF_040436305.1. Lineage (NCBI taxonomy): Bacteria > Bacillati > Actinomycetota > Actinomycetes > Micrococcales > Microbacteriaceae > Microbacterium > Microbacterium sp. che218. The sequence goes on along the minus strand of NZ_AP031501.1, from coordinate 1,913,362 downwards.
TCGGAAGGAGCCGATCATGCCCCAGGGGCGAGGATCCAACAGTCTGAAAGATCCCGATCTGTACGAGGAGCTGCGCACGCAGGGCGACTCGAAGGAGAAGGCCGCGCGCATCTCGAACGCGGCTGCGGCGCAGGGTCGCGGCACGGTGGGCGCCAAGGGCGGGCACGCCGAGGACTACGAAGACCGCACGGTCGCCGAACTGAAGCAGCGCGCGAAAGAGCTCGGCATCTCCGGGTACTCGGGCAAGAAGAAGGCGGAGCTCATCGACCTGCTCCGTTCGCACTGATCCATGGCGCGACTGATCCGCGTCCGGCCCTACGAGGACCCGGGCTACCGGCGCGTGCGTTCCGGCTCGGGGTTCCGCTTCGTCGACCACACCGGAGCCTCGGTGCCCGAGCGCGACGCGGAGCGCGCTCGCGGCCTGGTCATTCCGCCCGCGTGGCGCGAGGTGTGGATCGCGAAGGAGCCGAACGCGCACATCCAGGCCGTCGGCACCGACGAGGCGGGGCGACGGCAGTACACCTATCACGCGGACTGGTCGAAGAGACAGGACAAGGGCAAGTTCGCCCGAGCGCTGCAACTGGCCGAGGCGCTTCCGCGGGCGCGCTCCCGGGTGACGCAGTCGCTCCGACGGGCCGAGGCCGATCGCGAACGCGTGCTGGCGGTGTCGTTCCGCTTCCTCGACCTCGTGGCGCCGCGCGTCGGCAACGCGCGCTACTTCGTCACCAACGGCAGCCGCGGCCTGACGACCCTGCAGCGCCGGGATGCGACCGTCGACGGCGACCTCATCCGTCTGTCGTTCCCGGCCAAGAGCGGCAAGCGGGCGGAGCTGTCTCTGCGCGACGCGGAGTTCGCCGCCATCGTCGAAGAACTCGCGTTCGGGCGTCCGCGTGCGGCACTGCTGACCTTCAAGCGGGGCCGGCGGCGCGTGCCGCTGACCCCCGGCGACGTCAACGGGTACGTGCGCTCGCTCACGGGCGGGCCGTTCAGCGCGAAGGACTTCCGGACGCTGCGCGGAACGATCCTCGCGGCGGAGTCCCTCGCGAAGGTCGGCGCCGTCGGTGGCAAGAACGAGCGCAAGAAGGCCGAGGTCGCCGCCGTCCGCGCGACCGCAGAGGCCTTGGGCAACACCCCCGCCGTGGCGCGGGCGAGCTACATCGACCCGCGCGTGTTCTCGCTGTACCGCAAGGGCCGCACGATGGAGCTCGGCGGCTCGAAGGACGCCGCCATCCGGCGGCTGATCCTGGGGGAGCGACCCTGACGTTCGCGCCCGGGGGCCGCGGGCGTAGGGTGGCGCGGTGAGCATGTGGCGCGACGTCGTCCTCGTCGCCGTGGGCGGCGCGATCGGCACCGCCGCGCGCGCGGGGCTGACGCTCGCGTTCGGCGACGACCTGGGGCCCGCTCTCGTGCCGATCGTCAACGTCGTGGGGGCGTTCGCGATCGGCATCCTGTTCGGGTGGAGAGCCTGGATGCCGCAGTCGTCGCGCGCCCAGCGGGTGCAGCTGTTCGTCGGCACGGGAGTGCTCGGCGGCTTCACGACCTACAGCTCGCTCGCCGTCGAGTCGGCGGATCTCGGGCTGCTGTGGTGGGGGGTGGCGACGGTCATCGTGGGCACCGCGGCGGCCTGGGTGGGCGTGTTGCTCGGCCGGGGCGGGCACGCCCGCGTCTGACGCTTGTCGAACCGGTCGAGTAAGTGGTACAAATGTGCCACTTACCGACGTGGGTTCGCCGCGCCGGCGACCCGACTCCGGAGGTTCGACGATGAACGCCGCCCCCAAGATCGTCACGCTCGGCGCCCACGTGCTCGACACGATCGTGCAACCCGTCGATGAGATCCCCGAGGGGCAGGGGTCGCTGCTCGTGGATGAGATCGTCATGTCGGCCGCCGGTCCCGCCGGGGGCACCGCGCTCGTGCTGACGAAGCTCGGTGCGCAGGTGGTCACGAGCGGCGCCGTGGGCGACGACGTCACCGGACGCGTGCTCGTCGGTCTTCTGCGCGACGCGGGCGTCGACGTGACCCACCTCATCACGGGTGAGCTGCCCACGTCGGCATCCGTGCTGCCCATCCGCTCCGACGGATCGCGACCCGCCCTGCACGTGGTCGGGGCGAACGCGCTCGCGGCCGACGTCGTGCCGTGGGACGCGCTCGCCGCCGCCGAGCACGTGCACGTCGGCGCTCCCGAGCTGCTCGGGCCCGAGAACGTCGTCGAGATCCTCGAGTACGCCCACGCCCACGGAGCGACCACCTCGCTCGACTTCCTCATCGGCGGCGAACCGGCCTTCTACGCCCTCATCGAGCCGCTGCTGCCGCACACCGACTACGTGCTGCCCAACGCCGAGCAGGCGATGGGGTGGACCGGTGCCGCCGACCTGGTCGCCGCCGCCCGCGCCCTGCACGCGGCCGGAGCCCGCGTCGTCGCGGTGACCGACGGCGGCGGCGACGTCGTCGTGGTCGAAGAGGATGCCGTCGAGTTCGTCCCGATCGTCCCCGCCGAACCGGTCGACACCAGCGGCGGCGGCGACGCCTTCTCAGCGGGCTTCGTGTACGCCAAGCTCCGCGGGCAGTCCTCTCGCGACGCCGCGCGCTTCGGTTCGGCCACGGCGTCGCAGGTGGTCGCGGGAGTGGGCACCGATCACGGCGTGTACGACGCGGCATCCATCGACGCCCTCCTCTCGGCAGCGGCGCGATGACGGCCGCGACCGTGGGGGATGTGCGCGAGGCCGTGGCGAGCGCGTGCCGCTCTCTCGCCGCGCAGGGACTCGTCAAGGGCACCGCGGGCAACGTGAGCGTGCGGGTCGAGGGCGGCATCGCCATCACCGCGACCGGGGTCGTGTTCGCCGCGGCGGTCGCCGACGACGTGGTGGTCGTCGACGCCGACCGGCGCGTGGTGACGGGCTCGCTCGCCCCCAGCTCGGAACTCGATCTGCATCGGGCGGCCTACACCGACGACGCCGTGGGGGCCGTCGTGCACACCCACGCGCCGGCGGCGGTGGCGGTGTCGCTGGTGTCCGACCGCCTGCCGTGCGTGCACTACCAGCAGATCGCCCTGGGCGGCGAGATCGAGGTCGTGCCGTTCTCGGTGTTCGGTTCCGCCGAGCTCGCCGCCGACACCGGTGCCGCCCTCGCCGTGGCCAACGCCGCGATCCTCGCCCACCACGGGGCCGTGACCACCGGAGGCGACCTCGCCGACGCGGTGGCGAACACCGCGGTGCTCGAATGGGCGTGCGACATCTACCTCCGCGCCCGCGCGGCCGGCGACCCGGCCGAGCTCAGCCCCGACCAGCAGGCCGCGGTGATCGCGGCGGCCGTGGCGACGGGGTACGGACAGAAGCACGAGGTGTGAGATGGATGCCATGACCGCCACGACCTTCTCGTCGACGAGTCCGCTCGACGGCAGCGTCGTCGACACGTTCCCGGTGCACCGCCCGGACGACGTCGACGCGGCGGTCGATCGTGCCCGCCGCGCGGCGGCGTCGTGGCGGGCCCTCGGCTTCGCGGGGCGACGCCGCGTGCTGCACGCCTGGCGCCGCGACATCGTGGCGCACCTCGACGACCTCATCTCGCTCGTACGCGCCGAGACGGGCAAGCCCCGGGGCGACGCGCGCCTCGAGATCATGCTCGCGCTCGACCACCTCGCGTGGGCGGCCACGCACGCCCCGCGCACCCTGCGCCGACGGCGGGTGGGATCGGGCGTGCTGATGCTCAACCAGCACGCGAGTGTGGGGTACGTGCCCTACGGCGTCGTGGGGGTGATCGGGCCGTGGAACTACCCGGTCTTCACGCCCATGGGCTCCCTCGCCTACGCGCTCGCCGCGGGCAACGCGGTGGTGTTCAAGCCGAGCGAGTACACCCCCGGCGTCGGCGCCTGGCTGCAGCGGGCGTTCGTGCGCGCCGGCGGGGCCGCCGACGTCTTCTCTGTGGTGACCGGGTTCGGCGAGACGGGAGCCGCCCTCTGCCGCGCGGGTGTCGACAAGGTGGCCTTCACCGGATCCACCGCGACGGGCAGAGCCGTCATGGCCGCGTGCGCGGAGACCCTCACCCCGGTCGTCATCGAGGCCGGTGGCAAGGACGCCCTCCTCGTCGATGAGGACGCCGATCTCGCGGCGGCGGCCGAAGCGGCCGTCTGGGGTGCGTACTCGAACGCGGGGCAGACCTGCATCGGCATCGAGCGCGTCTACGCCCACGCCAAGGTGTACGACCGGTTCGTCGAGGCCGTCGCCGAGCGCACGCGCGAACTGCGCGCCGGAACCGGCGACGACGCCACGCTCGGTCCGCTCACCATGCCGCGCCAGGCCGACGTCGTGCGTGCGCACGTGGCCGACGCGCTCGCGCGGGGCGCGACGCCGCGCGTGGGCTCCGTCCCGGGCGCGGGCACGACCGTGCAACCGGTGCTGCTCACCGACGTCGACGAGCGGTCATCGGCCGTGCGGGACGAGACCTTCGGCCCCACCCTGGTCGTCAACCGCGTGGCATCCATGGACGAAGCCATCGAGAAGGCCAATGCCGTGCGGTACGGGCTCTCGGGTGCGGTGTTCTCGAAGCGTCGCGGCCGCGAGCTCGCGCTGCGCCTGCGCGGCGGAATGATCGCGATCAACTCGGTCATCTCGTTCGCCGCGATCCCCTCCCTGCCGTTCGGCGGCGTGGGCGATTCGGGCTTCGGGCGCATCCACGGGGCGGATGGGCTCCGCGAGTTCGCGTACCCGAAGGCGCTGACCCGTCAGCGCTTCCCACTGCTGACGCTCACGACCATGCGCCGCACCCCCACGGTCGACCACATCGTGGAGCGGATCATCCGGGCGCTCTACGGCTGAACCCCGAGGGCGCGGATGCCACGGGCTCTCGGCATCCGTCGACGATCACCGCACCGAGCGCACCCGCATGATGATGACCGAGCCCAGCAGACCCGCCAGGCCGCTGGCGACGAAGAGGCCCGCGAACCCGCCGAAGAGCACGACCGCCCCGGCCCCGAGCAGTGGTCCGAAGGCCTGCGGGCCGGCGAGGGCGATGTTCATGATTCCGACGTCCTTGCCGCGCGTCTCGGCCGAGGGGAGCACCTGCGTCGCGAGGGCCTGATCGACCGCGAAGAAGCACCCCTGGCCGAGGCCGAGCAGCACGGCGCCGATCACCGCGGTCGATTCGGCCGGGGCGACGGCCAGCAGCAGAGCCGAGACCGCCTGCGCCACCCCCGAGGCGAGCACGAACACGCGTCGGCGCTGCACGACGTCGCTGAGCTTGCCGAGGGCGACGGATGCCACGATCGTGACGACCATGTAGATCACCGTCGTGAAGACGAGGAAGCCGGTCGGGTCGGCCACCCGCAGCGCGAAGGTGAAGAAGTACAGCAGCATCGTCGTGGCAATGGCGTTGCCGAGGTTGATGAGCACGCGGCTCGCGACCGTCCACGCGAAGTCGGGGTGCCGCCGGGGGTCGACCCAGATCGAGGAGAGGATCGTGCGGGCGGTGAGCGGGCCGAGCAGGGCCGCCTCGGCATCGGTCAGCGGTACGTCGCTCAGCACGAGCAGGAACGGCACCGCGAGGGCGAGGTTGCACACGGCCAGGGCGAGGTAGCCCGAGGCGGTGGTGGTGAAAACCGCGGTCACCAGCACGATCCCGAGCAGGATGCCGAGAGCGTTCGGGGCCGAGATCCAGCCCGAGACGAGCCCGCGCTGACCGGCCGGCACGCTGTCGGCCATCACCGCGGTGAGCGCGGCCGACGCCATGCAGAAGCCGATCATCACCGCGGTCCACATCACCACGGTGCCGAGGGTCTCGGTCTGGACGCCGAGCAGGGCGAGTCCGACCGACGCCACGACGACCCCGCCGAAGATCCACGGCCGCCGCCGGCCGAAGCGGGAGCGCGTGCGATCGCTCAGCGCGCCGACGATCGGATACGCCACCACCACGAAGGTCCCCGCGACCGCGCTGACCAGGCCGTACGCGACCAGCGAGACCAGCCAGTCGTCCGACGCGTGCTGGGCCGCGATCTGCAGGGGCAGCAGCACCTGCACCGGCACGAGCTGCGCCATCCACAGCCCGAGCCAGACTCCGGCGAACGCCGCGATCCACCCCGCCCGCACGGGACGCGTCGGTTCGGCATAGGCCGTGGGCGTCACCAGCGGCGCGTCGGGGATCACCGGCCGCCGCCCGTCCGCGCGGCCGAGAGCGTGTCGAGGGCCCACCGCCCGGCATCCGCCACTGCCTCCCGGGCGTCGCGCAGGGCTCCGCACGCGTTGAAGAAGCCGTGGATCTGGTCGGTGTGCGTCACGAGCCGCGTGGGCACGCCCGCGGCCTCGAGGCGCTCGGCGTAGGCGACCCCCTCGTCGCGCAGCACGTCGAAGCCCGACACGGCGACGTAGGCGGGAGCGAGTCCGGCGAGGTCGGCGGCTCGCAGGGGAGAGACCAGGGGATCCTCCGCGCGGCCCCCGCCGCTGACATAGTGCGCGGCGTACCAGTGCATCTGCGCCGCGGTGAGGAAGAACCCGTCGCGGAACAGCTCGTACGACCGGTGTTCCCGAGACAGGTCGGTCACGGGGCAGAACAGGATCTGGAAGGCGGGGGCACCGCCGGCATCGTCGCGCGTCACCGCCGCCACGACCGCCGCCATGTTGCCGCCCGCGCTTTCGCCGCCGACGCCGACGGTCTCCGCGGTCCCCCCGAAACGCGCCACGTTGTCGCGCACCCACCGGAACGCGTCGACGCCGTCGTGCAGCCCCGCGGGGAAGGGCGACTCGGGTGCCAGGCGGTAGCCGACCGAGACCACCGTCAGGCCCGAGGTCTTCGCGAGCGTGCGGCACGTGGCATCCGCGCTGTCGACCGAGCCGAGCACCCAGCCCCCGCCGTGGAAGTAGACGATGACTCCGGATGCCGCGACGTCGGTGCGCGCGCGGTAGACGCGGCCCGGCACGCTCCCTGCTCGCGTGGGGATCTCGATGTCGGAGCGCTCGGCCAGGCGGATGCCGCTGGCGAAGGTCCACGCCTCGAGCTCGATGTGCGCGCGGGCCTCGTCGAGCGGGAGGCGCTCGAAGTGCGCCCCGGGGGAGTCGTTCATCACCCGCAGCGACGCCTGCACCGCGGGGTGCAGGGTGTGGCCGTCGACCACGACGGGGCGGCCGTTCACCGCGCGGAGCGCGGCGCGCGGGAGTGAGCCCAGGGCGCGCGCGCCCCAGCGGAGCAGGTGGTCCTGGGGACGGGGTCGGATCATCGCGGAGCCCTTCTGTCGATCACGGCATCGGGATCGACTATCGGGTTACTTTATTGCACACACGTACCGTTTTGTGTGACGAAGATGTGAACTCACTCGCGACGAGCAGCGATGCGCGAGAGAAACCTGTACGTTTGTGCCAACTAGGCGGGCGAGCGATCCCCTTCGCCGAGCGACGAGGTCGCGGCGAGGGTCACGAACCCCACGATGGCGGCGCGCAGGGCGTGCGCCAGGGACTGGAACTGGACCTCTTCGGAACGGGCGATGCGATGCAGGGCGAAACCGTCGATCAGCGCGACGACCGCGGCGGCGGCGTGCGGATCGGTCACGCCGTTGGTCTGCAGCACGGCCGCGGCGAGCGCCCGCGTCTCGTCGAGGATCTGCTCGACGTGTACGCGCAGCGCCGGATGCCGCGACGCGAACAGGTAGATCTCGAACTGCGCGACCGTGTGGTCCTGCGACTGGCTGCGCACGATCTCGACGAACTCGTCGATCGCCGCCCCCGGACTGTTCGCGCCCGAGACGAGCACGGAGCGGAACCGCTCGAGTCGCTCGAGCTCGGCGGCCATGGCGTGCGCGACGGCCTCGCCGATCATGTCGTCGAGCGAGGCGAAGAAGTAGGTCGTCGACGAGTGCGGCACTCCGGCTGCGGCGGCCACCGCCCTGTGCGTGACGGCGGCGATGCCCCCCTCGGCGATGATCGCGATCGTGGCGTCCAGCAGCAGCTCGCGACGCGCGCGGCCCCGGGCCCGCATCGATCGGCTCGTCGTCTCGCTCACGCTGTCCTCCTCGCCGGCCGCACCGGTCGGTGTCGCACCAGAAACGGAGCAAGCCTATGACCGCACCCTCGAGAGCCGTGGACGAGTCGGCCGCTGCCGACGTCGATGTCGTCGTGATCGGCGCGGGCCTGTCGGGTCTGACCGCCGCTCATCGTCTTCGTCAGTTCGGGGCGCGCGTCGCCGTGTTCGAGGCCGCGTCGCGCGTCGGCGGGCGCGTGGCGTCGGCGCGGGTGGGCGGCGTGCACGTCGATCTCGGGGGCACCTTCGTCGGTCCGGGGCAGGATCGCATCGTCGCCCTCGCCGACGAGGTGGGGGTCTCGCGCTTCCCGACGTACACGGCGGGGCAGAACGTCATCCGCTGGCGCGGTCAGCACCGCCGGTACCGCGGCACCGTGCCGCCGGTGGGGGCGAGCCTGCTCGATGTCGGCCGCGTGCAGCTGACGCTCGACCGCCTGGCCCGATCGGTGCCCTGCGGCGACCCCGCGGCCGCGCCGCAGGCCGCGCAGTGGGACACCGAGAGCCTCGGTTCGTGGCTGCGCCGCTCGCACGCCTCCGCCGCCGCTCGCGACCTCATCGCGATCGCCGGGCGCACGACGTGGGGCTGCGAGCCCGACGAGATCTCGTTCCTGCACGCCCTGCACTACATCCACCAGGCGGGTGGGCTGCCGGCGATGCTCGACACCGCCGGCGGCGCGCAGGAGGAGCACTTCGTCGAGGGCTCGCACGAGATCGCCGTGCGTCTCGCCGCGGGGCTCGGCGACGCGCTGCGCCTCGATTCGCCCGTGCGCCGCGTCGAGGCGGACGGCGGCGAGGTGCGGGTGTCGACCGATCGCGAGACGGTCCGCGCGCGAGCGGTGATCGTCGCGGTCCCGCCGTCGCTGCGCACGCGCATCGAGTTCTCGCCCGCGCTGCCGCCCGTGCAGACGCAGATGTCGCAGCGCTGGCCCGCGGGAGTGCTGTCGAAGGCCTACGCGGTCTACGACCGCCCGTTCTGGCGCGACCACGACCTGTCGGGTCAGGGGGTGTCCGACACCGGCCCCGCCTTCATCACCTTCGACGCCGGTCCCGCCGGTCCCGACGCTCCCGGCGTGCTGCTCGGCTTCATCGGGGGTGTCTACGCGCGCGAGTGGGACGACCTGCCCCTCGCCGAACGCCGCGGCCGGGCCCTGTCGTCGTTCGCCGACCTGTTCGGGCCGAAGGCGCTGGATGCCACGGGCTACATCGATCAGCGCTGGGGTGCCGAGCCGTGGGTCGCCGGCGGCCCCACCGCCGCCCCCGGGCCGGGAGCGGTCGTGCCTTACGCGTCCGCCCTCGCCGCCCCGGTGGGGCGCGTGCTGTGGGCGGGCACCGAGACCGCGAGTCGGTGGACCGGCTTCATGGACGGCGCGGTGCGCGCGGGGGAGCGCGCCGCGCTGCAGGCCCGCGCCCTGCTCTCCGATCCCTCGACCGACGACGAACAGACGGGAGCCCTGCGATGACCTGGCGCCGCGAATACACGCACCTGACGACCGCCTCCGCCGAGGCGGTGTGGAAGAGGTGGACGACCCCCGCCGACTGGGCCGTCGACGACCCCGACCTGCGCGAGGCCGCGTTCGCGGCGCCGCCGCGCGTGGGCGCGGGAGGCCGTGTGCTCAACCACGGGACTCCCGCGCAGCGCTTCACCTTCACCGAGCTGCAGCCGGGTGTCGCGATGAACTTCCGCATCGGTCTGCCCGGGGCGGTGCTGTCGTTCCCGCACCGTATGCGCCAGACGCCGAACGGTCTGTCGGTGACGCACGCCGTGGAGATCTCGGGTCCCCTCGCCGGGGTGTTCGGTCCGCTGGTCGGGCGCAAGATCGCCGCGGGTCTGCCGGCGGTGGTGCGCCTGGTGACGACGAACGCGCTCGCCGACATGGCCGCCGACGCGCGCGAGGGCTAGCCCGTGTCGGTGTCGATGACGCTCACGGCGGGGGCCATGTGGGTGAGTGCGCGGCCGATCCGGCGGGCGCTCGCGCGCGACGACTACCTCGACACCCTCGATCCCGGTCGGCGCCCCGCGGAGCCTCCCGCGCGCCTTCGCCGGTCGGGTCGCGTGGTCGTTTCGCGCGAGGGTGGCCTGCCGGTGTACCGCTACGAGCCGGCGGCGCGCACTCCGGGGCTCGAGCTGATGTACCTGCCCGGTGGAGGACTCGTGAACCCGCTCGTGGCCGAGCACTGGTGGATCATCGAGCGTCTCGCCCGGGCGACGGGGGCGGCGATCACGGTGGTCTGCTATCCGCTGGCGCCCGATCACGGCGCAGAGGACACCCTGGCCGTGATCGATGCGCAGTACGAGCGCCTTGCGGCGCGGGCGGGGACCTCGAGGCTCTGGGTGGCCGGAGACTCGGCGGGCGGCGCTCTCGCCGTCGGTCTGGCCCTGCGCGCCTCTCGCCGACCCGACGCCCTCGTGCTGTTCTCGCCCTGGCTCGACCTGGCCCTCGAGAACCCCGCGATCGCGCGGCGGGTGCGTCGCGATCCCTCGCTGCGGGTGCCCGGACTCCGCGCCGGAGCGGCTGCCTGGGCGGGCGAACGGGGGCTGGGCGACCCGGCGCTCGATCCCGCGCGCGTGGATCCGACCGGGCTGCCCCCGACTCTGCTGTTCCAGGGCGGCCGTGACATCTTCTTCGACGACGCGGTGGCGTTCGCTCGGCGGGCGGATGCCGCCGGGGCGCCGGTGCGTCTGATCACGGCGCCGGCCGGGTTTCACGTCTACGTCGGGGCGTTCTGGACGCCCGAATCGCGCTCCGCGTTCGCCGAGGTGGGTGCTCTCGCCCGCGCGACGCAGCCGGCGATGACATAACGGTACATATGTGCAACAATCTGCCGAGGGGTGCGACGATGCGCCCACCCACGGAGGAAAAATGGCCGCTCGATACGACCTCGCCAAGATCAAGCTCGGCAAGCTGATGACCGATCCGGATGCCGAGGGCATCATCCTCGACGTCATCCCCGACCTCAAGGCCAGCCCGACCTACCTCGTGGCGCGCACCCTCACCGCGAGCGCCGCCCTCAAGCTCGCCGAGGCGCAGATCGGGGCCGAGAAGGCGGCCGAGCTGCGGCGGCGGGTGGAGGCCCTCGACGCCTGACCGGCCGACGGCGACCGCGTAGATTGGCGGCGTGACGCCCCTCCTCTTCCTCGCGGTCGCCGTCGCCGGTGGCATCGGGGCGGCCCTGCGCTACGTCGTCGACGTGCTCATCCGTCGGCGCACGGGCGAGGGATTCCCCTGGGGGATTCTCGTGGTGAACCTCACGGGAGCCCTGGTCCTCGGCATCCTGAGCGCCCTTCCCGGCGACGAGACGTGGCGCTGGATCCTCGGGACCGGCCTGCTCGGCGGGTACACCACGTTCAGTGCGGTGGCCGTGACGACCGCCCTGCTGGCCGAGGAGGGGCGCACGCGCGCCTCGCTGGCGTACGCCGTCGTCTCGTTCGCGGGATCGGTGCTCGCCGCCGCGCTCGGATTGACGGTGGGCTCGCTGCTCTAGAGCGGACCGCCCTCGGAAACCCCATGGGATACTGAGGTTCGATACACGCCTGTATCGAATGTGATCCCGGAGGGTCCTTCGTGTCGTACCTGGCCGTTCTCAGCCTGAAGAACCGCGCCCTCATCGCCCTCGTCACGATCGTCGCCGCGATCTTCGGCGGTCTCGCGTTGACGAGCCTCAAGCAAGAGCTCATCCCCTCGATCGAGTTCCCGCAGCTCGCCGTCGTCACGACCTACCCGGGTGCGTCGCCCGAGGTCGTCGAGACCGACGTGTCGACGCCGATCGAGAACGCGATCCGCGGGGTGGAGGGGCTCGAGTCCACCACCGCCACCAGCACGACGAACTCGTCGATCGTGTCGGCGTCGTTCGCCTACGGCACCGACCTGGCGGCCGCGCAGCAGAAGATCCTCGCCGCGATCGCCCGCATCAACGACCAGCTGCCCGACTCCGCCGACACGACGGTGGCGTCGGCGAGCATCGACGACTTCCCGGTCATCCAGCTCGCCGTGACGGGCTTCACCGACGCGCAGGCGACGCAGGCGACCCTCCAGACGAGCGTGGTTCCCGACCTCGAAGACGTGGCGGGCGTCAACGGCGCGCAGATCGTCGGCGGCACCGGCGAGCGGGTGACGATCACTCCGGATGCCACGCGCCTGGGCGAACGCGGGTTCAGTCAGCAGGCCATCACCGACGCGCTCGACGCGAACGGCGTGCTCTTCCCGGGCGGGTCGCTCACCGAGAACGACCAGACCCTCACCGTGCAGACGGGCTCGAAGCTCACCAGCGTCGACGAGATCTCGGCTCTGCCCCTCGTTCCGACCGACGCCGCGCAGATCGCGGCCGGCCAGACCACGATCGCCGACGTGGCCGACGTCGCCCTGCAGACCGACCCAGTGACGACGCTGTCGCGCGTCGACGGCAAGCCGGCGCTGACCATCGCGGTGACCAAGCTCCCCGCGGCCAACACCGTCGACGTCTCGCGCGGAGTGCTCGCGGCGCTGCCCGCCCTCGAGTCGCAGCTCGGCCAGGGGGCGACCTTCACCGTCGTCTTCGACCAGGCGCCCTTCGTCGAGCAGTCCATCGAGGCCCTCGCGCAGGAGGGTCTTCTCGGCCTCGTCTTCGCGGTCGTGGTGATCCTCGTCTTCCTCATGTCGGTGCGTTCGACGCTCGTCACCGCCATCTCGATCCCCACGAGCGTGCTGATCACCTTCGTCGGCCTCCAGTCGTTCGGCTACTCGCTGAACATCCTGACCCTCGGGGCCCTGACCATCGCGATCGGCCGCGTCGTCGACGACTCGATCGTGGTGATCGAGAACATCAAGCGCCACTACGTCGGCGACGCCGACAAGATCCCCACCATCGTGCGCGCGGTGCGCGAGGTGGCCGCGGCCATCACGGCATCCACCATCACCTCCGTCGCGGTCTTCCTGCCGATCGCCTTCGTCGGCGACGTCACCGGAGAGCTGTTCCGCCCGTTCTCGCTCACCGTGACCATCGCGATGGCCGCCTCGCTGCTCGTCTCGCTGACGATCGTGCCCGTGCTGGCGTCGTGGTTCCTCAAGCCCGGAAAGGTCATCCGCGACGACAACGGCGACCCGGTCGATCCCGAGGCCGCCGACGCCCCTCCGTCGCGGTTGCAGAAGGCCTACGTCCCGATCCTCACGTGGACGCTGAAGCACTCGGCGGTCACCCTCGGGGTGGCGGTGCTCATCCTCGGCGGCACCCTCGCCACGTTCCCCCTGCTCAAGACCGACTTCCTCGGCGACTCGGGTCAGAACACCTTCACCGTTACGCAGAAGATCGGCTCGGCACCCAGCCTCGACGCCGAAGACGCCGCGGCCCAGAAGGTCGAGGCCGTGCTGCTCGACACCCCGGGCGTGCAAACCGTGCAGACCTCGATCGGCTCGAGCGGCTCGGCGCTGCGCGACGCCTTCTCGGGCGGCGGCTCGGGCATCACGTACTCGATCACCTCCGAGTCCGGAGCCGACCAGGTCGAGCTCCGCGAGCGCGTGCGCACCGAGCTCGAACAGCTCACCGACGCCGGTGAGATCGAGGTCGCGGCATCCGGGGGCGGCTTCGGCTCCACTGACATCACCGTCGACGTGACCGCCGCCGACGGCTCGTCGCTCCAGCAGGCCAGCGACTCCGTCGTGTCGCAGCTGCAGGGTTGCGAGGGCGTGGGCCAGGTCACCAGCAGCCTGTCGGCCTCGCTGCCGTTCGTGTCGGTGCGCGTCGACCGCGCCGCCGCCGCGGAACGCGGTCTGTCGGAGCGCACGGTCGGCGCCCTCGTCTCCGGGGCGCAGCAGCCCCGTCAGGCGGGCACCGTCGAGCTCGACGGCCGCGGGGTGACCGTGTACCTCGCCACCGCGAACCCGCCGCAGACGATCGACGACCTGCGCGCGCTCGAGATCCCGAGCGCGAGCGGAGCGGTGCGCCTCGACCAGATCGCGACCGTCGAAGAGAGCCAGACGGCGCCCTCCATCACGACCGCGCGCGGCCTTCGCACCGCGACGATCACTGTGACGCCGACCTCAGACGACCTCGGCAGCTCGTCGGCGACCGTGCGCGAGGCGCTCGCCGACGTGCAGCTGCCCGAGGGCGCCACGGCCGAGGTGGGTGGCGTGGTCACCAGCCAGCAGGATGCCTTCGGCCAGCTGGGCCTCGCCCTGCTCGCGGCGATCCTCATCGTCTACGTCGTGATGGTGGCGACCTTCAAGTCGTTGCGCCAGCCGCTCGAGCTGCTCGTGTCGGTGCCGTTCGCGGCGACCGGAGCGATCATCATGCTGCTGATCACGGGCGTGCCGCTCGGGGTCGCGGGAATGATCGGTGCGCTGATGCTCGTCGGCATCGTCGTGACCAACGCGATCGTGCTGATCGACCTCGTCAACCAGTACCGGGCGCGTGGTCTCAGCGTGTTCGAGGCCACGATCGTCGGCGGAGCGCGACGTCTGCGGCCGATCCTCATGACGGCGCTCGCGGCGATCTTCGCGCTCGTGCCGATGGCGCTCGGCATCACCGGCCACGGCGGGTTCATCTCGCAGCCGCTGGCGGTCGTGGTGATCGGCGGACTCGTGTCGTCGACGTTCCTGACGCTGCTGGTGCTGCCGACGCTCTACAACCTCATCGAAGGAGCGAGCGAGCGCCGGCGGCAGCGCCGCGCGGAGCGAGAGTCCGTGCCGAGTGCGCCGACGGTCGACGACGACCACCCGTTGAGCCGACGCGAGCTGCGCGAGAAGCACTGATCGCGAGCGGGCGAGAGCCAGCGGGGCCCCGAGCGGCGACGTGCGTCCGCGCGGCCGTGGGAGCCTCACCCGCGTTGGCCGTGAGGTGCCGCGCGGCGACGTGAGTCGACGGGCGACCGTCGACACCGCGTTGCGGCGCGGTGCGGGTGATCGCCGAGGTGAGGACGGTTCCGGATGCCACGACCCCGGTGCGGTCGCTCATCGACAGCGGGCGCTCGGTGCGCGCGAGCACCGTCAGGAAGCGCTCGAGGGGCGAAGCGGACAGGGGCGTCATGGCGATGACGCGCGTCTGCGCCGGGCGGGGGAGTGCGCGGGCGGCGCCGAGCGGGCGCTGCGAGGCGCGCGAGCGCGCGGCGACGATCGAGCGGCCGCGGCGGCGCGGGGCGACGTGGGCGACGGCGGGGGCAGCGGCATCCGCCACCTCCTCGACGACATCGCGCGTGGTCTTGGCGGACGCACTTGCGAGGATCTGCGTGAACATGCCCGACCACGCGAACATCGCCGCGCACGAGATCGTCTCGAAGAGCGCGAGGTTGATCGTGGCCGACACGAACAGCGTGATCGAGGCGATGAGCCACACGAGTGCGATGCCCGTGCCGATCGCCATGCGCTTGCCGAGGCGGTTGAGCATCAGCGGAGCGCTGAGCAGCAGCACGAGGAATCCGAGCACCATGGAGCCGGCGACCTTGTCGTGCAGGTCTTTGTCGGTGTTGAGGGGGATGCAGCCGACCAGGGCGAGATTCACACCGACGCAGTTGAGGCAGAGGAAAGCGACGGTGGCCGCACCGCGGCGCACGGGGCCACGGCCGAGGCGCGCGATGTCACGACGCACGCAGAAGGCGAAGACCACCACGATCATTCCGCTGACCTTGAGCGTGGTGTTGAAGAATGCGCTGGAGAGATCGCCGAAGATGCCGAGCTGGCTGAAGTGCAGGTGCCACCACAGCGGGTCGCTCGTGGTCGCGATCGCGAGCAGCAGGCCGCCGACCAGCGTAGTCAGGGCCGCAGCACCGACGTGGAGCGAGGACAACGTCCCGAGTCGACGCGTGAGGCCGGTCAGACGCGGCACCGAGACAGAAACGGGGACGGCGGAGCGGAGCGCGGTGCTCATGATGGGGGATCTTTCCTTCAGACGGAACGGGGATCCCCCCTCATCGCGGGACCCTCGGCCCCCGTCGGCTCGTTCGGGTAGAAGACAAGGGGAAACCTTGGTCCTTTGCCTCCCCCGGCCTTGACGGAAATCCGTCACCGCTCATGGTAACGTTCGCGCCGCCTTTGTAGGAAAGCCCTTGCCTGGGATTTTCCCAGGTCATATGGCTAATCCTTTGTCCCCCATTTGGGGGACAAGGACGCATCACGCAGTGAAGCGCACGCCCCATTTCCGGCGCAGCGTCGACCCCGGTGCGAGCTTCTCGAGGTCGGTTCCGGTGACGAAGGCGTTGGCGGGGGCCGTCATCGGCTCGATCGCGACGGCGAGCGGGTGACCCGGATACCGGTCGGTCGTGAACACCTGGGCCCAGCGGAAGCCCTCGTCCTGCCACAGCTCGAGACGGCGCCCGTCGGGAGCGGTGAGCGTGTGGCGCGCGCGCCCCTCGGCGTCGCGGTCCAACCCGCGATAGCCGTTGTCGAGGGCGGCGTCGCCCAGGCGCTTGCCCGCGCGCAGATCGGTGGCGGCATCGACCGGCACCTCGGCGACGGGGATGTTGCGCTCGTCGACGACGAGCGTCGAGGTGCCGGTGGAGTGCACCACGAGATCGGCCGTCGGCACGCCCCCGATCTGCAGGTAGGGGTGCACGCCGAGCGCCACCGGCGCCGTCCGTGCTCCGACGTTCTCGATGTCGTGAGTGACGTGCAGGCCGTCGTCGCGCAGGTCGAAGGTCACGCGGGTGCGCAGGTGGAAGGGGTATCCGGTCTGGGGCACGACGTCGGCCCCGAGAACGAGCCGGGCGTCGGTGTGCTCGATCGCCTGGTACGTGCCGAACCGCAGCAGTCCGTGGCTGGCGTTGCCGAACTTCGGCTCGCTGATGGCCAGCTGCAGGTCTTCGCCCTCGAAGGTGTAGCGACCGTCTCGGATGCGGTTCGGCCACGGCACGAGCACGACCCCGGATGCCGCGGGCGTCGGGGCGTCGTCGGGATAGCTCGGCACGAGATCGACCCCGTCGACGGTGAGCGCGCGCAGCGCTGCACCCACCTGGGTGATCTCGGCCGACGAGCGCTCGCCGCGCAGGCGGAAGCGGAATCCGGTGGGGTCGGCGGTCATGGCTGTGCCTTTCGCGATCGGCGGGGGCGCTGCAACCAGGGCTGCAGCATGCGGGTGACCCACGGGAGCACCGCGTAGGTCATGACGGGGGTGAGCATGAGGGTCGTCGCGAGCACGCGCAGCACGAGTGGCACCTCGGCGAAGCCCGGGATGAACCCCAGCAGCCACGACGCCAGCAGATTGGTGGGGAAGAAGCCGACCCAGATCGTCACCGCCTGCTTCCAGCGCGGGGGAGCCGGGGGCACGGGCTGCTGGATCGGCTGAGTCCCGGCATCCGTCACCGTCGCCGCCTCGAGGATCGAGCCGTGCGGGGCGTCGAACCAGCCCTCGATCCCCGTGCGACGTTCGCTGCGCTCCTCGCGCGCGAACGGGCGGCCCGAGTCGAGCCACCACTGCCGCTGCGGGGAGCTCTCCCACTCCTCGAGCGTCGTGATGTCGCGGAAGCGGTACAGCATGTACCAGAGGTCGCTGTCTTCGCCCGCGCGCACCCAGCCCGAGCCGAGGAAGCCCGGGAAAGCGGTCGCGAGGTCGGTGCCGGCCTGCATCCAGGAGGTCGCTTCGGCGGTGCGCGTCGGGTCGATGCGCCGCTCGATCGCCACCGTGATGGGGTGGGCGTCGGTGTCTGCCATGCGTCTATCTTCCGTCAGCGCGCCGCATCCGTCGGCGTCGACGGCGACGAGAGGTTCGGTCTGTCACGAGAACAGGAGGGTGTCGCGAGAACAGGCGGTTCTCGGCGAGATCCTCCTGTTCTCGTCGCGCGCCCTGTTCTCGTGACAGGCGGGGGCATGGATGCCATTCCCAGGCGCCACCTGTAACGTGGTGCGGTCGGCTCTGGACACCGTGCGTGATGCGCGGATGGGTTTGTAGTCCAAGGGGCCGATGGACAGGACGCGATCGCGGCCTCGACCATCACTAGTGAATTGGCCCCCGGCCGACGAGAGTCCGGGTTTCGCACCGCCACGAGCGGTGTCGCTGTTTCGCGCGAACAGAACCCAGGAAGTTTCTCCATGCCTAAGAACAAGAAGCCCGCCGGCGGCCGCGCCGCCAAGAACTTCGAGCCCCGCTACGGCGCCAAGACCTCGTTCCAGGACCGCAAGCGTCGTCCCGGAACCGAAGGCCCCGCCAAGCCCGGCAGCAAGAGCCCCAACCACCGCGGCTACCGCCCCGAGTCGGAGGCCACGCCCGACAAGGGGCGCTGGAACGCCGCCGACCGCGCCGGCCGTACCGAGGCCCGCAGCATCCGCACCTCGGCTCGCGACGATCGTCCGGCCCGTTCGTTCGACGATCGTCCCGCGCGTTCGTTCGACCGCAACGACCGCCCGGCTCGTTCGTTCGACCGTGACGAGCGTCCCCGTCGTGACGCCGGTGAGCGTCCCGCGCGTTCGTTCGACCGCAGCGACCGCCCCGCGCGTTCGTTCGACGAGCGTCCCGCCCGCTCCTTCGACCGCAATGAGCGTCCGGCTCGTTCGTTCGACCGCACCGAGCGCCCTGCGCGTTCGTTCGATCGTGACGAGCGTCCCCGTCGTGACGCCGGTGAGCGTCCCGCGCGTTCGTTCGACCGCAGCGACCGCCCCGCGCGTTCGTTCGACGAGCGTCCCGCCCGCTCCTTCGACCGCAATGAGCGTCCGGCTCGTTCGTTCGACCGCACCGAGCGCCCTGCGCGTTCGTTCGATCGTGACGAGCGTCCCCGTCGTGACGCCGGTGAGCGTCCCGCGCGTTCGTTCGACCGCAGCGACCGTCCCGCCCGCTCCTTCGACCGCACCGAGCGTCCCGCGCGTTCGTTCGATCGCGATGAGCGTCCCCGTCGTGACGCCGGCGAGCGTCCCGCGCGGTCGTTCGACCGCAGCGACCGTCCCGCCCGTTCGTTCGAGGACCGTCCGGCTCGCTCGTTCGACCGCACCGAGCGTCCCGCGCGGTCATTCGACCGCAGCGACCGCCCGGCCCGCTCCTTCGACGAGCGCCCCCGCCGCAACGACGGCCCGAGCCGTAACGACGGCCCGAGCCGCAGCGACTGGGGCCACGCGCCCGGAGGCTCCGCCCGACGCGACAGCGGCGGGTGGAGTGGGCGTGGGGAGAACAACACCCCGAAGCGCTCCGCCGAGCACGAGCAGCGCGTCGACGTCGTGCACGAGCGCCTGCAGGCCGAGGCCGTGGACGCTGCGACCGTGACCGGTGCCGGCTTCTCCGAGCTGGGTCTGGGCGACAACCTCGTCCGCGCCCTCGCCGGTCTCGGTGCGGCGAGCCCCTTCCCGATCCAGGCGGCCACCGTCGCTCCGATCCTCGAGGGACGCGACGTCCTCGCCCGCGGCCGCACCGGCTCGGGCAAGACCATCGCCTTCGGCGCACCGCTGGTCGAGAGCATCCTGCGTTCGCAGGCGGGTCAGCGTCGTGAGTTCGCTCGCGCCCCCAAGGCGATCATCCTCGCCCCCACGCGCGAGCTCGCCCTGCAGATCGACCGCACCGTGCAGGTGCTGGCGCGCAGCGTCGGCCTGTTCACCACCCAGGTCTACGGCGGCGTGCCCCAGGCGCGTCAGGTCGGTGCGCTCAAGAAGGGCGTCGACATCGTCATCGGCACCCCGGGTCGCATCGAAGACCTGCTGAACCAGGGCAAGCTTGACCTCTCGCAGGTGCAGGTCGCCGTCCTCGACGAGGCCGACCACATGTGCGAGCTCGGCTTCCTCGAGCCCGTGCAGCGCATTCTGCGCGCGACCAAGAAGGGCAGCCAGAAGCTGCTGTTCTCGGCCACGCTCGACCGCGAGGTCGCGGCCCTGGTCGACGAGTTCCTCGTCGAGCCGGCCGTCTACGAGGTCGCCGGTGAAGACCAGGACTCCAGCACCATCGAGCACCGCGTCCTCGTCATCGAGCACCGCGACAAGGCGCAGATCCTCGACTCGCTCGTCGACCGCGCCGGCAAGACGCTCGTCTTCGCCCGCACCCGCGCCTATGCCGAGATGCTCGCCGAGCAGTTCGACGACGCCGGGATCTCGGCCGTCGCCCTGCACGGTGACCTCAACCAGCAGAAGCGCACGCGCAACCTCGAGAAGCTCACCTCGGGTCGCGTGAACGTGCTCGTCGCAACCGACGTCGCCGCGCGCGGCATCCACGTCGACGACATCGACCTGGTCATTCAGGCCGACGCCCCCGACGAGTACAAGACGTACCTGCACCGCTCGGGCCGCACCGGTCGCGCCGGTCGCGCCGGCACCGTGGTCACGCTGATCACGCGCCAGCGTCGTCGTCGCATGACCGAGCTGCTCGACCGCGCCGAGATCGAGGCTCCCTTCGAAGAGACCGCGCTCGGCGACGACGTGCTCGAGGAGCTCTCGGGCCGTCAGCTCTCGAACGTCGACGCGTAATCGTCGTCAGGGAGGCCCTCGTCCGCATCGCGCGGACGGGGGCCTTCGTCGTTCGCCGGTCACGTGGCGACCTCAGAACAGCCTGGGCTCGCTCGCCGGCGCGACACGGGGGCGGGCGGATGCCGGGACCCCGGTCGACCTGATGGGACCGAGGCTGCTCGCCGGCGTCGGCGTGCGTGCCGCGAGGCCGGGCTGCGGGCGTCCGCGCGGGTGGTCGTCTTCGTCCCACCCGTCGAGGCGGTGCATGCGCAGCAGCGGTCGCATGCGCTTGCCGAGCCAGGTGCGGTAGGCCTTCGGGGCGGAGGTCGACTCGCCGGGGTACAGCCCCCGGTACGACGACACGAGGTGCGGGTGCTCGCGTTCGAGCCACTCGAAGAACCATTGCTTCGCCCCCGGGCGCAGGTGCAGCGCCCCGTAGACGACGCGCGCCGCACCGGCGGCGCGGATGCGGGCCAAGGCGTGATCGAGCGCAGCGATCGAGTCGGTGAGGTGCGGGATGATCGGCATGAGGAACACCGTCACGCGGAACCCCGCCTCGGTCGCCGCGCGCACCGTGTCGAGGCGTGCCTCGGCGCTCGGGGTGCCCGGCTCGATCGAGTGCTGCAGCGTGTCGTCGAACACCGCGATCGACATCGCCAGCGACACCTTCACCTGTTGCGCCGCCTCGGTGAGCAGGGGCAGGTCGCGCCGGAGCAACGTGCCCTTCGTGAGGATCGAGAACGGCGTGCCGTTGTCGGTCAGGGCGCCGACGATGTCGGGCATGAGGCGGTAGCGCCCCTCGGCACGCTGATACGGATCGGTGTTCGTCCCGAGCATGACGGGCTCGCGGGCCCACGACCCGCGCCGCAGCTCTGTGCGCAGCACGTCGGCGACGTTGACCTTGACCACGATCTGCGAGTCGAAATCGGCCCCGTAATCGAGGTCGAGGTATTCATGCGTTTTCCTAGCAAAGCAATATGAGCATGCATGAGTGCATCCGCGATAGGGATTCACCGTCCAGTCGAATGGCATCGCCGAAACACCGGGGACGCGATTCAATGCGCTTTTGCACAGCACCTCGTGGAAGGTCATGCCGGCGAACTCCGGCGTCGTGACCGAGCGCACGAGACCGTCCATGCGCTCCATGCCCGGGAGGGCTCCCGCGTCGTCGACGCCGAGTTGTTGACCTTGCCACCGCATACACACATTCGAACACATGTTCTACATCAGGGCAAGCCCCGGCATCCCAGAATCGCTCCCATGCTCGAATGCCCTCGCGATACTGTGACAGGCGTCGCTGGTTCGTCCGCCGCGACGGGAACGAGGGGCGCATGGAGACCGTGCGACACGTACGAGGCCACGCGCTGCTGACGGCGGCCGGGCGCCGCCTCGAGCCCCTGCATCCGTCGTGGGTCGAGCGTCACCCCGCGGCCGCAGGATGGATCTGGCTCGCGGCGATGGCCGTGCTGATCGTCGTCGTCGACCTCGCGCACGGCCCGGAGCCCCTGCGGGTGGCCGTGTCGTTGAGCGCCGCGCTGCCCTCGCTCGGCGCGACCTTGCTCGTGCTGTCGCAGACGCCCCGTGCGCACCTGGAGTCCGAACCGTCGATCCTCGGCCACTTCTTCGCGCGCTTCTTCGCCCTGCTCGGGGCGCTCATCCTGTGGATCGGATCCGTTGTGCTCGGTGCAGCCGTCGCGGTGCAGCTGACCGAGGATTCCCGCTCGAACACCGAAGCGGCATGGGAGGAGGCGCTCGAGATCTTCGGCGCCGTCGTGCCCTTCATCGTCGCGGTCCTGTGGGCCGTGCTCATCTTCCGCTGCGTGGGGTACATCGCGCGCCTGCGCGGGTGGGCGCCGGTGCCGACGCGGCACCGCATCCCCGAGCAGTTCTTCGCCGAGTCGCCGCGCACCCGGCGCGTGGTGGTCGGGCTCGCGCATCCCGCCCTGCTGCTCGTCGCCGGCACGCTCAGCATCGTCCTCGTGTTCGTCGCGGCGGGCGAAGTCGCTTTCAGCGACGCGCTGTGAGGGCCGCGCGGGCGTCCACCGGGTGAGGCGGGGTCGACCGGTCCGCGGTCCCGGGAGACAATGGAACCAGTCATGTCCCCCGATTCCGAGCTCTCTCCCCGCCGCGCCGCGCGCGCGGAGGCTGAGCGACTCGCCACGGCGGCACTCTCCGTGCCTGTCGCCCCGGCCACGCCCGAGACCTCCGGGTCACCGACGCGCCGCGCTCTGCGCGAGGCCGGACCGACCGCGCCGCCGCTTCGTCGTCGCTCGTTCGCGCCGGTCGAGGACTCGACCTCCTCGTCCGAAGGCGGCCGACTCCGTGCCGCGACCGAGTGGTTCTCCGCCCTGCCGACGGCCCGCCGTCGCCGGCTCGCGGTCGTCGCCGGAGCGTTCGCGGTGGTCGTCGCCACCGCGACGGTGGCCGTCGGCCTGGCGATCGGAGCGGGGGCGGATGCCACGGCTTCCACGAGCGCCGACGGCTCCGCCGTGACCGCGGCGATCGCGGGTCCTCCCGCCGTCCCCTCCGAGGGGCTGCCCGTGCCCGCGGTGTCGGCGGTGGCGGCGACGGCCACGCCGTGCGACGACCCGGCCGTCACGGCGGCGCTCTCGGCCGGCGATGACGCCGCCGCCATCGCCGCAGCGGGCGGGGGCAGCGCGTTCCGCGAGGCCGTGGCATCCGGAATCGCGCCCTGCGTCTCGCTCAGCGACCCGAACCGCGAGTGGGTCGTCGTCAACAAGCAGCGCCCGCTCAACCCCGTCGACTACTACCCGGGCGACCTCATCATGCCCGCGAACGTCCGCGCCCTGGAAGACTCCGCGCTGCGCACGCCGGCGGCGAACGCGCTCACCGCGATGGTGAAGGCCGCCTCCGACGCGGGGGCCGGCGAGATCGGCTACCTGAGCGCGTTCCGCTCGTACACGACCCAGAAGTCCACCTACGCGGGCCGCGTGCGCGTCAGCGGGGTGGAGGGTGCCGATCGCGAGAGCGCCCGGCCCGGCTACAGCGAGCATCAATCGGGTCTGGCCGTCGACATCGTGCCCTGCAACGGTTCGTGCCGCACCCTCGACGACGTCGCCGCGTCGGCTCAGGGCGCGTGGGTGCGTGAGCATTCGTGGGAGTTCGGCTTCGTCACGCGCTACGCGGAAGGTCGCGAAGCGGTGAGCGGATACGAGCCCGAGGCGTGGCACCTGCGCTACATCGGTCCCGAACTCGCTCGCGCCTACCACGAGGGCGGCTTCACCACCCTCGAGGAGTTCTTCGGCCTCCCGGCGGCGCCGACGTACTGAGTTCAGCCCCGCCGCCTCCGCGGCGTGAGCCGCACCGCCGGCAGGGGAGGTGCGGGAATGCGCTCCGGACCATGGTCGATCACGGTCCCGAAGCGCGGCGCCTGCGCTTCCCACGCCTCGCGGGCCTCGACGATCTCGTCGTGCGAACGGCCCACGAAGTTCCACCACATGACGATGTCGGCTTCGAACGGCTCCCCGCCCAGCAGGAACACGCGGGCGCCTTCGTCGGTGCGCAGCTCGACATGATCGCGGCCCCGGCCGAGGTAGATCAAGCGGGTGTGGTCGACGGATGCCGTGGACCCCGGCTCGGCAGGAGTGCCGGGGCGTAGCGCGGCGTCGGCGTTCACGGCATTCACCCCCGTCTCGACCTCGGCGGTGCCCGTCATGCCGTATAGGGCGTACTCCCACTCGGGACGGAGGGGAATGCGAACGGTGGCGCCGGCCGGGAGGCGCAGTTCGGCGCCCACGATCGGGGTGTGCACCGTCGCGGGCGAGACGATCTCGCCGAGTGCGCCCATCACCACGACCGCGTCGGCACCCTCGCCCAGGTCGAGCACCGGCAGGTCTTCGTGACGCTCGAACGCGGGCTCCCCGTGCCGCCGCGCCTCGGGCAGCGCCACCCAGAGTTGCAGGGCGTCGAGGGGGATCGGGCCCTCACCGACCGAATACTCGGAGTGCGCGATGCCCGCGCCGCTCGTCATCAGGTTCAGGGCGCCGGGGCGCACGACGACGTCGCTGCCCACGGCATCGCGATGCCGGACCTCGCCGATGATCGGCCACGTCACCGTCTGCAGTCCGATGTGCGGGTGCGGCTCGACGCGCATGAGCGTGTTTTGCGGGCCGAAGCGGTCGAGGAAGCACCAGGCGCCGACCATCGGCAACGCGCGGTGCGGGAGGGTGCGGTGCACTTCCATGCCGCGCACGCCGCCCAGCGGCACCTCTCGCGCCTCGACGATCAACGCGCGGGGGCCGTCGCAGTCGATCGGACCCTCGGATGCCGGGGGAGCGACGTCGAGCCGGGTCACGACCGGTCGCCGCCTCCGGCCGCGTCGGACTCGCCCTGCTCGGGCTGATCGACGGACAGGCCGGGTACGTCGTGCTCGCTGAGGTAGTGCGCGACGAAGGGGCAGGAGGGGATGACCGTGTCGCCGCGGCGCGCGAGGTCGGAGAGCGCTTCGCTCGCGAGGGTCGAGCCCAGGCCGCGACCCTTGAACGCCGGGTCGACCTCGGTGTGGGGCAGCTCGGTGCGATCGCCGCTCGCGGGGCGGAACTCCATGAAGCCCCCGAGCTCGTCGCCCACGCGGATCTCGTAGCGGCCCGCCTCGTCGTTGCGGGTCACGGTCAGTTCGTCGGCCATGGAATCTCCTTCGTCGGTGTCCACAGCAACGTATGCGCTGGCATGGATGTTCCGCCATCCCTGCGGCATCCGGGATGTCGTGGGGTAGAGGAGGAGGACGTTCGGGGAACGGGGAACCATCCGGCATGATTCGCTCCTCCGCTCGCCCTCACCCGACGCGCGCGCGATGCCTCCGCACGGCGGCGCGGTTGGCGCAGCGCACCGAGCAGTAGCGCTGACGGCCGTTGCGGGTGACGTCGACGACGACGTTCGTGCACGGTTCGGCGGCGCAGCGGCCGAGGCGGTTCATGCCGCGCGTGACGAGGTGAAGAGAGGTGCCCACCGAGATGACGGCGGCGAGCACGCGGGGGAGCGCCTCGTCGCTGTCGCGGTAGTGCAGGTGCCATCCCTCGCCGTCGTGGTCGGTGAGGCGCGGGTAGGCGGTGACCGCCGCCATCTGCGCGTTCAGGAGGGCGGCGCGCGCGGCCGGGTCGGTCTCGTCGACCACGCGGAGCCACTCGTCGATGACCGCGCGGGTGCGTTCGTGATCTCCGGATGCCGCGGGGAAGGTCATCGTCATCCCCATCTCGCGCGTGCGCTGCTCGATGCCGGCGCGATCGGCGGGCCAGTCGTTCGCGAGCGACGCGGCCAGCAGGACCGCGTACTCCCCGTAAGGGTTGAGATGCATAACGGCATTACATCACGCTGGGACCATGACCGTCTCAGACCTGCTCGCCCTCGCCGTCTCGGCATCCGCCCCTCACGAACACGGCTGGATCACCGAGTCGGCTCACTCGACCAGCCAAGGCCGGGTGCGGTACGTCCGCTGCTCCGCGTGCGGGGCGCGGCGCGTCGACCTCGAGGCCGCGAGCGTCGTCGTTCCCCTCGCGATGTCGCGGATCTCGCCCCCTGCCGGCGAGGTCGGAGGCCACCCCGCACGGTAGCGTCGAGTCAGACCGTCGACGGAGGACGCATGGATGCTCTGAGCCTGATCGCCGTGACCGCGGGAGCGGTGCTGGTGCTGGCCCTCGTGCTGCACGTCTGGTACGCCATCGGCCTGTCGCGCGTGTTCGCGGGCCGCGGGGGTGAGCCCTGGCGGGCGTGGATTCCGCTGCTGAACGAGGCCGAGGTCTTCCGCCTCGGCCGGCAGGACCCGGTGTGGGCCGTGCTGCTGCTCGTCCCGGGCGTCAACGTCTACGGGCTCGTGCTCAAAGCGCGCGCTGCGCACCGCCTCGGCGAGCCCAGCGGGCGCGGGGCGGGCACGACGGCGCTCGCGCTGGTGTTCCCTCCCGCGTGGGCGGGCGTACTCGCTGCCGGGGAGAAGACTCCGGATGCCGTGGATCACGCGACCGACGACGACGCGGAGGTCGTGACCGTGGCCGAGGGCGAGCCCGCGCCGATCAGTGCCGTGCCGGGGGCGGAGGCGTCGGCTGGTGAGGCGTCGACCGCGGCAGCCTCCGCGACGACATCTGCGACTCCCTCTTCGGCCTCCTCCGCCACGACGGATCCGCCTCCGCCGGCTGCCGCGGCCGGAGGCCGTCGCTCGCGGTCGGTCGCGCCGGAGATGCCGAGCGTTCCGGTGCTGCCGGGGCCCGTCGTCATCGGCGAGGTGCCCGCCGGGGAGACGACCGTCGCGCCGCGCGATGCCGCGTCGCTCGCCGACGGACCGGTCGCCGAGGTGCCGACCGCCGTGCCCGCCGTCGAGGTACCGAGCTCCGCGCCCGACGTGGAGATGCCCGCCGTCGCTGCCAGCGCCGAGACGCCCACCACCGCGGACGCAGACGCGCCCTCCGCGGAGGGCGAGGAGCTCGGCCGGGTCGCCGAGACGACCGATTCCACGGCGCAGCGTCCCGACGAGCAGTCGTCGGCCGCCGCCTCGCCTATCGAGGAGATGACGCAGACGGCACGCCCGCGGTCACGCCGCCGTGGCGAGTGGAGCCTGCGCCTGCCCGGTGGAGAACTCGTCGCCCTCGAGAGCCGGACCGTCGTGCTCGGCCGTCGTCCGTCCGCCGACGACGAAGGCGTGCAATACGTCACGGTGACCGACGACACGCGCACCATGTCGAAGCGTCACGCCCGCCTCGACTGGACGGTCACGGGCTGGACCATCACCGACCTCGAGTCGACCAACGGAGTGACCCTGGTGCACGACGACGGTCGCGCCGAGAAGCTGCCGGCTGGAGGCACGGCGGTCGTCCCGAACCGCTTTCGACTCGGCGACGCGCAGGTCGAGCTGCGCCCCGAGGCGACGGTCTGACCTCGCGGGGCGTTCCTACTCCGCGGAGTCGGGACCGTACAGGCCGCGACCCGTCGGCGTCGGGCGCCGCGGTGCGGTCTCTTCCCTACGGCGGCTGACGTACACGGCCAGTGCGCCGATGGCGCCGAGCGCCACGAGTCCCGCGACACCGATGCCGGTCATGGTCGAAATGGCCGCGGCATCCGGACCCGGCCCGACGACCACGGCCACCGGAGCGGGCGTTCCGGTCGGCGAGGCCGTGGGCGAGGCGCCGGGGAACGGGCTGTTCGGCCCGCGCAGCCCCGAGCCGGGGACCAGCACGATCGCGTCGTAGGGCTGAACGAAGCCCCACCCGGTGATGTTCGAGCGGTCGTCGGGCTGCGGCCGCACGGCGGTCGCCTCCAGGCGGTACGCCCACTGGGCGGGGGTCTCGTCGGGGTGCGCCGCCGCGACGAGAGCAGCAGCCCCCGCCACGTACGCCGCGGCGTAGCTCGTCGCGGGTTGCTCCTTCGACACCACGCAGTCGCCGCCCAACGGCCAGGCCGAGGCGATGGCCTGACCCGGAGCGGAGAGCCGCACGTGCGTGCCGCGGATGCTGTCGCTCGTGACGGCGCTCTCGAGGTTGGTGGCCGAGACGCCGAACGCGCCCGAGAACCCGGCGGGGTAGCGGACGCCGTCGGCGTCGCTCTGCTCGACCGCCGCCGTCGAGTCGCGGTTGCCCGCGCTCGCGATGACGAGGCTGCCGCGCGACTTCGCGTACGCGACGGCGTCGGCCAGGGCGCCGTTCTTCTCGGTCGTGCTCATCGAGACGTTGATGACCTGCGCGCCGCGGTCGGCGGCGACGCGGATCCCCTCGGCCATGCGCGCGGTGTTCGGGCCGATCCCGGCATCGATCTGCGACTTCTCGTCGCCCGCGTAGACGCGGATGGGCAGGATCTTCGCCTCGGGGGCGAGCCCCTGCACCCCGGAGCCCGAGATCACCTGCGCGGCGATCTGGCCCGCGATGACGGTGCCGTGGCCGTAGGTGTCGGTGCGTCCGTTGGCGTCGGTGCCGTCGGGCACGAGGTTCACCCCGGGCACGACGTTGTCGTCGAGGTGCGGGTTCTTCGCCACCCCCGAATCCACCACCGCGACGGTGACGCCCGCTCCGCGAGTGAGCGCCCAGGCCGCGTCGCTCTGCAGCTGGGCGAGCGCCAGCGGGGTCTGGGTCACGCGCGTCGACGCATCGCACTGCTCCTGCGTGGCCGACACGATCCCGGATGCCGGGCCGAGGCCCTGCGTCGAGACCGGGCCGCCGACTCCGGCGTGCGCCGCGGCGGGCACTCCCGCGAGCAGGATCCCGGTCGCGAGAGCGACCGCGCCGACGCGTCGGATGCCCGCGATCACTTCGTCTCCGGCGTGGTCTGCGCGGCGCCCTCCGTCAGCGACGGGCCGGTTGCGAGCAGGGCCGTCCACCCGTCGGCCACAGCGCCGACGTCGTCGGTGCTGTACCCGAGGCGGGAGATGACCTCTTCGCTCGCGCTGGGGAGTGGGTAGGCCGTGCCGGTGGCGTCCACCAGGGTGAGCACGCTCGAGTTCTGGTCGCCGCGTCCGCCGGCCCGCACGAGGGCGCCGTGGCTGGGCTCGACCTGCACCCCGGCGGTCACCGCCGTCGACGTCGGCTGCGTGGCCAGGGCCGTGACGGCTTGACCTTCGCCGCCCTCGAGCACGGCGCACGGGCGCTGGCCCGCGGCGACGGTGTCGAACGCGGTCTCGGGCCAGTCCTGACCGAGGTCCTGCGTCGCGGTCGGGAGGTTGCGGGTCTCGTCGATCGAGACCTCGGTGACGCTCGTACCGAGGGCGCTGCCGCTTCCGAGCTGGTACAGCTGCCAGGCGAGAGGAGTCAGGCGCACGAGCACACCGCCGGTCTGCACCAGGTAACGCTCGTCGTCGGGGGTGCCCGTCTGGCGGATCACCTCGCCGACCTTGAGCGAGGTGCCCGGTACGCCCTGGCCGAAGTTCTTCAGCGTGATCGGCGTCAACGGCGTGCCCGCTGTGAACAGGTCGAGCCAGGCGGCCGAGACCGGCACCGGGTTCAGCGACGAGATGCCGGCGGCGCGCAACACGGCATCCGGGTCTTCGTTCGACACCGCGAAGCTGCGCTCGCCCTGCACCACGTGCAGAAGGCCGTCGACGGAGACCACGACGGCCTTGCCCGTGGCGGGAGTCGGAGCCGCGGCCGTGCTCACGCGGACATCGACGGCGGCGTCGTCGGTGACGCACGCGCTCCAGCCCGAGTTGATGAGACCCGATGCGGGGGGCAGCTCGTCTGGGGCGCCCGTGATGCCGAGGGTGTTCCCGACGGGGGTGCCGGCGAGTGTCGCCTGGTCGGTGGAGATGACCCCGAAGTTGTCGGCGGGCAGCAGCAGGCGGGCGCTGGCGGTGTTGATCACCGGGTGGAGCACGCCGTCGACGGTGACGAAGCGTGCTCCGGTGTCGGAGACCAGCACGAGCTTGCCGTTCTCCCAGCCGGTCGGAAGACCCGGGCGGATGAGGCCGTAGAACACGCCCACCAGCACGACGATCACGGTCAGCGCGATCGCGGCGATCACCGCGCGCAGGGGAGAGGTCGGCTGGAGCTCCTTGCCGCCGGGGGCGCCGCTGACGAAGGCGGTGAGCAGGCGTCGGCGCGAGAAGTTCTGCGCCTCGATCAGGTCGCCCTTGGTGGCCATCGGGTCAGGCCAGTCCGGACGAGATGACCGACAGCGGCAGGAGCGAGGCGAGCACGAGGAGCTCGACGGTGTCGGCGACGCGGATGAGGCGCAGGCGCGTCTTGGGCGCCAGCAGGGTCACGGTCACCACGCTGACGGTCGCGACAGCGAGCACGATCAGGATGCCGACGCGCAAACCCGGCTGCGCGAGCGACGCCACGACGCCGGCCACGACGAGGCCGAGCACGCCGGTGGCCATCACCGTGAGCACGCCCGAGCGGGCGTAGGTCTGCCGCGAGGGGAACATCATGCCGGCGAAGGCGAGAGCGCACAGGATCGCGCCGGTGGCGTTTTGCGCGGCCACGAGCGGAGTGGCGACCAGTACGGCCGCGGCGAGGGCGAGGCGCAGGGCGATGAGGATGCGCTTGCCCTGCGCGACGCGGGCGGCGATGTCGTCGGCATCGATCGGCTCGGGGTCGGCGAACATCTCCACGTCGCTCTGGGGCGAGAACACGCGCAGCCGCGTCGTGCCCATCGCGAGCCAGGGGAGGGCGCCCGCGAGCGTGCCGACGACGCCGATCATGAGCGTCCACACCATGGCGGGAGGGAAGAAGGCGGCGAGGGTGCCCGCGACGCCGATCGCGCCGCCCGCGACGAGGGGAGCGAGCTGGAGCTCGGCGCGCTCACGCGTCAGGGCGAGAGAGACACCGGCGATGACGAACGCGCCGCCGCCGGCTGCGGCCATGGGCCATCCCCACATGTCGATCGCCGCGGGGATCGCGAGATAGCCCGCGACGGCGCCGAAGACGGCCGCCGCCATGCCGAGACCCTGGCCCGCTTCGCGCTGCCCGAGACGTGCGACCACGGCGGAGACGACGAGGAGCACGATGGCACCGCCGCCGGCGACGAGGGCGCCGAAGGGCAGGGTGCGTCCGGCGGCGAGGAGCAGAACCGCGCAGACGCCGAGAAGGGCGAGGCTCACGGCGAGGGCGGTGCGGGCGTTGTCGCGCGTCGTCCACGGCCGGTTCTGCTGCGAGGTGGCGTCGAGCACCGCTTCGACGATGTCGTCGTAGACCCGCGGCTGGGCGACGAGGCCGCCGCGCACCAGCGTCAGTACCTCGCCGTCGACGATTCCCTGGGCCGAGGCGCCGAGCGAAGGATCGACGGTGGTTCCGTCCGCGCGGTGCAGGGCGTAGCCCGCCGAGGTCATGGACGGATCGAGCACACCAAGAGAGCGCGCGAAGCCGGGGAGGAACTCGATGACCGGCACCTGGGCCGGTACGGCGATGTCGAGACGTCGCCCCTCGCTCTGCACCGACAGACGCAGCAACGCGCGCGTCGCATTCATGACGTCAGCCATCCGCGGCCCCTTCTTTCCGGACCGAAGCCCCCCTGCGGTCAGACCCCGAAAGCCTATCGGGGCGGTGCGTCACGCCCCGTCGAACCGCGCCGCGGAGGCGCGGTCGGCGCTGACGTAGTCATCGGCGATGGAGTCCGTGGCGTTCGCGATGCGCTGCAGCACGTCGCGCATCTGCTCGAGGGTCGCACTCCACTGCTGCTGGGCGTTGTTGTAGGCGACCTGGGCCATGCCCTCCCACTGCCCGCGCAGTCGCGAGACCTCGGCGTCGAGTCCGCCGAGCGTCGCATCGATGCGGGCAGACTCGGCGCGCAGGCGACCCGCCGCCGAATGGAGTGCTTCCGGGGTGACGCGAAGGTCGCTCATCATTCGCCTCCCAGCATCGAGCCGAGTCCGTGGATGGTGGTGCGGTGCTGTTCTTCCACCGCTTCCTGGTCTTGTGCGGTCGAGCGGAGCGCGGCGCTGAGCGTCACGAGCGTGCTGTTCAAGCGGTCGGCGCTGGCCGTCCACTCGTTGACCAGCGCGCTGTACGACGAGGCGGCGTCGCCGACCCAGTTGCCGGCGAGCTCGTCGAGCTCGGCGAGCACGCGGCGGACGCTGTCGTTGACGTCGGCGTGCGCGCCCGACACCGCTTCGGCGCCCCGGACGAGCGCGCCCTCTCCGGCGGAGATGCGGTCAGACATCGTGGTTCTCCTCTTTCGTGGAGTCGATCAGGCAGGGACGTGTTCGGCGAGCGGTCACTCGTCGCGACCGCCGGCCTGGGCGTTCTCCGACCGGGGGGCGATCTCTTCGTCGTCTTCCATGCGAGGAGCGATCGGGCCTCCGAGGCCGCGCGCGGCCTCGTCCTTGCGGTCGGAGCGCGAGCCGGGGCCGCCCATGCCGCCCACGCCGCGCGAGCCCGAGGCCGCTCCGCGGCCGCCGCCGGCTGCCGAGCCGCCTCCGACACCGCGAGCCCCGCCCTTTGCGGATCCGCCTGCTGCGGAAGTGCCGCCTCCGACTCCGCCGCCGCGAGCCCCGCCCTTGGCGGATCCGCCGGCAGCGCCCGTGCCTCCGGCACCGCCCGCACCGCCGAGTCCGCTCGCGCCGCCGCGCACACCGGCGCCGCGGGCCGCGGTCGAAGCGGGCGTGCCACCGCCGGCGGCGAGGCCGCCGACACCACGGGCTCCGAGACCAGCGCCACCGGGGGTCTTGCCGAGCAGGCCTCCCGAGCGGGCGCCGCCACCGGCCTTGGCCGAGCCTCCGGCCCCGCCCGTACCGCCGCCGAATAGGCTGCCGCCGGCGCCGGCACCGGCTCCACCGCCACCGACGCGGCCGAGCGCAAGCGCGCCACCACCGCCGGCGACGAGGCCCGCACCGAGGCCCGAGCCGATACCCGCACCGGGTCCGCCGGGCGTACCGCCGACGAGACCTCCGCCGGGCATCGGAGAGATGCCGCCGGGCAGCGTCGGGCTTCCGATCACCGGGCCGTCGGGCGTCGGGTCGGGCGGAACGTTGCCGATGTCGATGGGCGCCGGGCCACCGGGAACCGGGGTCGGGGTCGGGAACGGGCCGTAGTCACCGGGTCCGGGGCCCGTCGGGACCCCGCCGCCGCCATTACCGCCGCCGCCGATCTCGCCACCGCCGCCGATGTTGCCACCGCCGACGTTGCCGCCTCCGTTCGAGCCGCCGCCAGGGGTCATGTCCCAGTCGGGGTACGACTGGAAGCTTCGGCCGCTGGTGGAGCCGGTACCGCCGTCGGGGTCGTACGGCGGCGGCGGGGGCGGCGGAGGCGGGGGAGGCGGGAATTCGCCCCCGGTGAACGGAGGGGGTGGATCGAGCGCCACATCGTCCAACTGGTTCGAGTGCTTCTCCACGGCCTCTCGAGCAGCCGCCTCGCGCTGCGAAGCCATGTAGTCGTTGATGGCACGGCCGGCACCCTCCCCGGCGAGGAACGCGACCGGACCGAAGATGATGGAGGCTCCGGCGGCTGCCCCGCGGACCATGGCCTGCTGCCCGGGGTCCATCTGGCCTTGAGGAAGGGACGCCGCGGAGTCACGCGCTTGCTGGCGTACCTCGTTCGCCTGGTCGAGCCGACTCGGAACGTGCTCTCTGAGGTAGACGAGTTGGTCGTCGATCTCGAGAGACGTCCGAGTGAACTGCGCTCGTGCCGCGTCGCCTGACGCGCCCGCGAGGCCCGGGTCTTCCGCGGCAGAGTCGAGGACCTGCTTGAGTGCCTCGAGCGCCCCGGCCAGCTCCCACCGGGTCGGGAGGTCCCACGGCACGCCGCCCTCGGCGAGATTCTGCAGACGTTGCTCCCAGATACCTGTCACGATCTGTTCCCCTTTCCAGCCTTGCGGCGTTGGGTGACGACGATGAGGACGATGACGACCACGGCCGCCACGACGAGGGCTCCGATACCGATCGCGGCCCACATCACCAGCGCTCCGAGATCGGAGCCGGTGGAGGTGGGCTCGGCGTCGGCGTACTGGTCGATGCTGCGGGGTTGCTCGTCGGGGGTGAAACCTCCGGCGGCGACAGCGCGGTCGATCTGATCCGTTGTGGGGAAGCCCGCCGGTTTGTTCATGAGCGGTGTCCGGTCCGGATAGCCAGTGGGATCGATGCTGAGCATCGTGGGCAACCACGCGGCGCCGTAGCCGTACCCGTCTTCAGTGCGCGTCGGATCGTGCTGCGTCCCGTTGGTGGTCGCGATCATCGCCTGGACCAGTTGATTGCCGGTGGCCTCGGGCCACTTCTGTGCCGCGAGGGCGAGCATTCCGCCGACGACCGGCGCCGAGAAAGACGATCCGGTGGTGACCCCGCTCGTGTTCCAGTCGCCGGAGACTCCCACGGTCGGGAGGTCGACTCCCGCGGCCACGATGTCGGCGTGAGCCACGCCGAAGGGCGATGCGCCGTCACCGGGCTGGAGGGCGCCCGAGCTGTCGATGGCCGAGACCGCGACGACGCCGTTCATGGTGCTCAGATCGTTCGACGCGAGGGAGCTGGAATCGGCGTTCGGAGTGGCCACGAGCACGATCGCCCCCTTTGCGACCGCGTAGGCGATGGCCGTGGCATCGCTCGGGGAAGCCGACATCGACACAGAGGTCGTGATTATCTTCGCGCCGTCATCAACGGCGGTCTTGACCGCGAAGCCGAAATCGCGCAGGCCGGCTTCGGGGCTTTCGCAGAGTTCCTTCTTCTCTGCGGAAGATCCATACCCGTAGAACGTCACGGCCGCATCGGGCGCGATACCGCGAACGCCGCTCGGGCCGGCGCCGTTACCGATGATCATGGCCGTGATCGTGCTGCCGTGGACGGACGATTCGTTGGCGGACTCCGTCGCCGAGGCCGCACCGTTCTTGCACGGCTGAGCCTTGCTCACGGTGAGGTTGCGGCCTTCGAACACCGGGAGGCTCGGATCGATCTGCCCGTCGATGACGGCGACCTTCACCCCGGCGCCGGTGAGGCCCGCGTCGTGCGCGGTCTGCACCTGGTAGGCGTCGTACCACCAGTCGTACTCGCCGCCGGCGGCGGCGGTCGCGGCCGGCGCGGCCCCGCCGAGCGCGAGGGCCCCGGCCACCAATATCGCTCCGAGAGTGCGTCCGACGAGAACCTGCCGACGGGTCACCGGGGCGCACCCGGGAGGACGGACCGCACACCGGCTGCTCCCCCGCCGGACGAGGGGTCGCTTACCGCAGCGGGCTCCGCCGCCGATTCGACGATCGACAGGGCGTTCTGCGACATGAGCGACCCAGAGGTGTCCGTCTCTTGCAGGGACTGGGCCGCTTGAGAAAGGGCCTCGGCGTTGTGAGCGACCGTGGAGCGCAGGTTCTCGACCTGATGGCTCAGTTCGATCGCCTGCTGACGGATTTGATCGGTCAAGCGCGCCGCGGCGGGCTCGGTGCCGTTGCCGTCGACGATCTCGATGGCTCCCGGGGAGGGGAGCTCCTCGGGCACCTGGGTCAGTTGCAGCACGCGCTGCAGCGCCAGCTCGAGATTGAGGAAGATCGACTCGGCCATGGGGATCACTCGTTTCTCTGTGATCGGAATGTATGGAGGGCGGCAGTGTGCCGCGCACGGGCGTGAGCCCGGGAGCCGGTGGCCACCGCAGCGGCCACCGGCTCCGAAGGGGGTCAGGCGAAGCGGCCTGCGGCCGACTTGTCGGTCGAGGTGTAGCCCTGGGCGATCTCGTCGGTCTTGCCGGCGATCTGCTGGAGCAGCTCGTTCAGGCGGGTGATGGACTGCGTCCACTGGGCCTGCGCCTGGTCGTACGCGGTCTGCGCGTCACCGTCCCACGAGGAGCGGAGGGCGTTGACCTGCGACTCGAGCTCGTCGAGACGGGTGCGGATGCCGGAGGCACCGTTGCGGATCTGACCGGAGAGGGCGATGACCTGCTCGGGACGAACGGACATGGACTGCATGAGAGTTCC
This sequence comes from Microbacterium sp. che218, assembly GCF_040436305.1. NCBI lineage: Bacteria > Bacillati > Actinomycetota > Actinomycetes > Micrococcales > Microbacteriaceae > Microbacterium > Microbacterium sp. che218. The sequence goes on along the minus strand of NZ_AP031501.1, from coordinate 1,877,728 downwards.
TTCTTTCGTGTCGAGCGGGGTCAGCCGAGCAGCGAGCCCAGGTTGCCGATGGTCTGCTGGTGCGACTCTTCCGAAGCCGCCTGGTCGCGCTCGGTGCCGCGCAGGGCGTCTTCGAGCGTGACGAGCACGTCGTTGAGCTTCGTCGTCTCTTCGTTCCAGCGCGCCATGAGCTGCGTGTACGAACCGGCCGCTGCGCCGGTCCAGAAACCGGCAACCTGGTCGAGCTCGGAACGGACCTTGCGGACCTGCTCGTCGATGCCGCCCTTGGCGGTGTTGACGGCTTCGGCTCCGCGTCGTAGCGCACCCTCCTGGGCCGCGATGAGATCTGCCACGTGTGTCTCCTCGATGTTCCTCCGGGCGAACCCGGGCGTTGCGGATCATGTCTGCACACGCGGGATTCGGCCCCGCGCGCGGGATCGATGAAGAACCGGAGCCCCCCACCGGGTCACGACGATATGTAAAGCGGTGCCGGGATACAAGCCACTTGCGCTTTTTCGAAGATGACAAAACTCTCATCTTTATTCCCGGTGGTGGGAGGAAAGACCGGCGCATGCCCGCAGGGTGGATACGCTGGTGCGGTTGCGGCGGCCCTGGGGTCGGTGGCGCGAGAACGAGGGGGACCGTTGAGCGCGGAAGTGATGCAGGGGCGACGTGTCGCGCTCATCGACGGCGCTGCGCGTTTCGACCTCGTCGTCCCGCTCCACGCTCGCATCGACGACGTGCTGCGGGCCGCCGGGTCCGCTTCCGATGGGTCGGTGCGCGTCGTCGGCGTCTCGGGGCGCGAGATCGACCGCTCGACTTCGATGGCCACCCTCGACGACGGAGTCGTGCTCGTGCTGGTCGACCCGCGCGCCACCGTCGCGCAGGCGACGGGGCGATCCTCGCGACCGGTCGCGTCGTCGCGCACTACGGCGGCCTGGTGGGTCATGGCGGCCGCCGGTGGCATCCTGGCTCTTATCCGCCTCATCGGTGCCGACGCCCTCCCGCCCGACGTGCGCGCGGTCGTCGCCGCCGCGGCTCTGCTGGCGGCGCTCGCCGCGGCGACCGTCTTCGCCCTCCGCGCCTCCGCTCGCACCGCGACGCTCGCTCCGGTCGTGGGTCTCCTCGCCCTCGCCTTCGGCGGAGGCGTCGCGGTCGTGCCCGACCAGCCCGCTTCGACCGAGCTGGTCGCCGTGTTCACGGGGCTCCTCGCGGGCGCCGTCGTCACAGGCGTCGTGGGAGTGCTCGGCGCGACTGACACCCTGCGCGCGCAGGGGCGCACCGCCACGATCATCGCGGCCATCCTCGCCGCCGTGTGGGGGCTCTCTCTCCTGCTACATCTCGACCCTTCGGCGCCGGCGGCGATCACCCTCGGCCTCGTCCCCGTCGCGCAGCGGGTGCTTCAGGCCAGCCTGGTCGACGTCGAACCCGGCACCTTCATCGATTACGGCCGCTTCCAGAGCACCCGCTGGACGGTGCGTCAGAACCTGCCCGAAGAGGTGCGCACGATCGAGGCCGACGACGCCGACGCCCTGGTCGAACGCTCGACCGCGCGGTTGACGGTCGGCGTCGTGATGCTCGTGACGGCGGGCGCTGCCAGCGCGTTCACGGCTCTGCCGACCTTTGCGGTCGACAACCCCGTCGTGATGGCCGGGCGCATCGCGCTGGCATCCACCGTCGTCCTCGCTCTTCTGCTCGGTTCGCGCAAGAGCACGGTGCCGTTCCTGCGCTGGGTGGCCCGCGTGGGGGCAGCCGTCGTCTTCGCGGCGGTGCTCGCGGCCCTCGTGCCGACCATCCCGTCGGGGCTCCTCGTGGTCGTGGCGGGACTCCTGCTGGTGGTGGGCCTCGGCGCCGCGCTGCTGGTGGTGCCGGTCGGGCGCGGATTGCGTTCGCTGGGGTGGTCGCGCACGGGCGACGTCTTCGAGGCGCTGGCGACGGCGTTCTCTCTTCCGGCGGGCATGTTGGCCGCCGGAGCGGTGGAGATCGCGCGTGCGATGATGGCGACATGACGCAGACGCCGCCGTTCGGCGCGCCCGCGACGGTGGGGGTGCGACTGGGTGCCTTCAGCGTCGATGCGGCCCTCGTGGTCATCTCCTCGGGCGTGGCATTCCTCCTCGGCTCCCCGGTCCTTGGCATCGCCGTGGCCGCCGAAGCGCTCCTGGGCCTGTGGATCCTCCAGGCGCGACGCGGCCTGACGCCGGGCGCCCTGCTGTTCGGCCTGCGCGCCGCGCGCGTCGACGAGCCTGTCGTCCCGGGCGCGGGGCGGGCGTTCGTCCGCGGCTCGCTCGTCGTGCTCGGCGGTCTCGTGCTGGTGGCGGGTGCCTGGGTCGTCGTGGCATCCGCCGCGTTCGACAAGAGCGGTCGGCGACGGTCGTGGGCCGATCGCGCGGCCGGAACGGTGCTGCTTTCGGTGCCCAAAGACAAGACGACGGATGCCGACGACGCCCGCGAACTGTCCGAGCCCACGGTGCACGCTCGCCCCTCCACCTCGCGCGAACCGCTGCGAGTCGACGCCGCCGTCGTCGACCTCCCCGAGGCCCCCGCGTGGGAGACGCCCCTCGTCGCGATCGACGCTCCCGCCGCCGCCGGTGAGCGGGCCCCGGTCATCGCCCCCGGTCCCGTCGCGGTGACCCCCGAGCCCGCGGCATCCGCCCCGCGCACCGAGCACGCGCAACTGCTCATCGTGTTCGACACCGGCCAGCGCGAGCAGCTCGACCTTCCCGCCGCGGTCAACTTCGGACGTGCGCCCGTTTCGAACGAGCCCGGCGACCTGCTCATCGTCGTCGACGATCCCGACCGCCTGATCTCGAAGACCCACCTGCGGCTCGAGCACGACGGCGAGAACGCCTGGGTCATCGACGCGGGGTCGACCAACGGCTCCGAGATCATCTCCGACGACGGCACGGTGCACGCCCTGCGTCCCGGAGCCCGCACGCTGCTCGAAGACGGCGCGCGCGTCCGTCTGAGCGAACGAGTCTTCACCCTGAGTCGCCTGATCGGAGGTCCGGTGTGAGCACGGGTCCGCGCATCGCCCCGCCGTCGCAGCCCAACGGACGCATCGTCCTGCAGCCGCCACCCGAGCTCGTGCCGAACGAGGGCGGCAGCGGCATCCTGACCTCCCTCCTGCCGATGCTCGGCAGTGTCGGCGCGATCGTCATGGTGACGATCTCGAACAGCGGCCCCACCGGCTTCCTCATCGGCGGCATGTTCCTGCTGTCGTCGCTCGGCTTCGTCGCGGTCAACGGCTGGCGCCAGCGCGCGCAGCGCAACGCCGAGGTGCTCGGCAACCGCCGTGAGTACCTCGCGTACCTCGCGGACCTTCGCGAGACGGTGCGCGTCGCCGCGCGCAAGCAGCGTCGTCACGGCGGCTGGATCATGCCCGCCCCCGCGGCCCTCCCCTTTATCGCCGAGGAGCGCTCGCGGGTGTGGGAGCGACAGCCGGGCGATGAGACGTTCCTGCTCGCGCGCATCGGCGTCACGGATCAGCCCCTGAGCCTGACGCTGGAGGCGCCGGAGCTTCCGCCGCTCGCCCAGCTCGACCCGGTGGCGGCCTCCGCCGCGCACCGCTTCATGCTCACGCACGAGATCCAGCGCGATCTGCCGCTGGGCTTCCCGCTCGCCGATTACGCGCGGGTCGAGCTCGTCGGCTCCGACGAAGAGGCCGTGCGCAGCCTCGCCCGCTCGCTCGTGGCGTCGGCCGCGACCCTGCACGACCCCGAGGACGTCGTCGTCGCGGTGCTGGCCGGCCCCGGGCAGACCGCCGCGTGGGACTGGGTGAAGTGGCTGCCGCACGCGATGTCGTCGCGGGTGCAGGACCGCCTCGGGCCGGCGCGCATGATCGCGGCATCCGTCGACGAACTCGTCGACATGCTCCCCGCGCAGCTCGCGTCGCGCCCGCGATTCGCCCCCGGCGCCGGAGTGACCCCGCACGTCCTGCTCATCGTCGACGGCGTCGAGATCACGGGCCACGAGCAGCTCGCGGGTCTCGAAGGGGCGCAGGGCGTCACGGTCGTCGATCTGCCCGTCCGGTGGGACGAGCTCGACGATCCGCTCAGCGCGCGCGTCGCGCTTGCAGATGCGCCCGCTCCGGTGCGGGTGCGCCGTGGTGACGAGAAGGCGCCGACCGCCACCGCGGAGTTCATCGACGGTGCGGGCCGCGCGCAGACCTTCGTTCCGGATGCCATGACGGTGGCCGAAGCAGAGGCCACCGCCCGGCGGCTCATGCCGCTGCGCCCCGCCCCGATGGTCGTCGTCGATGCGCCGACGACGCAGGGGCAGCTCGAGCTGACCGAACTGCTCGGCCTTCCCGACGTGCGTTCGGTCGACTTCGACCGCGCGTGGGCTCCCCGCCTCGAGCGCGATCGCCTGCGCGTGCCGATCGGCCAGGAGCCCTCGGGAGCGCCGCTGGTGCTCGACCTGAAGGAGTCGGCGTCGCAGGGCATGGGCCCGCACGGCGTGATGGTCGGCGCGACCGGTTCGGGCAAGTCCGAGGTGCTGCGCACCCTCGTTCTCGCGCTGGCGATGACGCACTCGCCCGAGCAGTTGAACTTCGTGCTCGTCGACTTCAAGGGTGGTGCGACGTTCGCCGGCATGGCCGAGATGCCCCACGTGTCGGCGGTCATCACCAACCTCGGCAGCGAGCTCGCGCTCGTCGACCGCTTCCAGGACGCGCTCCAGGGTGAGGTCGTGCGCCGCCAGGAGCTGCTGCGCGCCTCGGGCAACTTCGCCAACGTCGGCGAGTACGAGGCCGCGCGCCGCGGTGGCCGTACCGATCTCGCCCCGCTTCCGGCCCTGCTCATCGTCGTCGACGAGTTCTCCGAGCTGCTGACCGCGAAGCCCGAGTTCGTCGACAGCTTCCTCAACATCGGTCGAGTCGGCCGCTCGCTGCACGTGCACCTGCTCCTCGCGTCGCAGCGACTCGAAGAGGGCAAGCTCCGCGGCCTCGACACGTACCTGTCGTACCGCATCGGTCTGCGCACCTTCTCGGCATCCGAGTCCCGCACGATCATCGGCACCCCCGACGCCTATACGCTCCCGCAGGAGCCGGGCGTCGGCTTCCTCAAGAGCGACACCGAGAACCTCGTGCAGTTCCGTGCGGCGTACGTGTCGGGGCGTCCCAAGGGCGTCGCCGGCGTCGCGGTCGACGAGTTCGGCGGTACGTCTTCGGGTCCGGCGCGCGTGGAGGTCTTCACCGCGCTCGCGCAGCCCGACGACGACCAGGCCGATGAGACTCCGGATGCCGCGCCCGCGGCCATCGCGGCACCGGTGGCCGAGAAGCGCTCGACGTTCCAGATCGCCGTCGACCGCATGAAGGACCGCGGACCCGAGGCCCACCAGGTATGGCTCCCGCCGCTGGCCCAGCCGTCGCCGCTCGACGCCCTCATGCCCGACCTCGCCGAAGACCCGACCCTCGGGCTGGTGTCGAAGCGCTGGCGCGACGCCGGGGCGCTCACGGTGCCGATCGGCGTCGTCGACATCCCGCTCGAACAGCGCCGCGACAACCTCACCGTTTCGCTCGGCGGGGCGGCCGGTCACGTCGCCATCGTGGGCTCGCCCCTCAGCGGCAAGTCGACGCTCGCCCGCACGCTCGTCTCGGCCCTCGCGCTGACGGGCACGCCGCAGGAGTTCCAGTTCTTCGTGCTCGACTTCGGCGGTGGAGGGTTCACCGCGATGCAGCAGCACCCGCACGTCTCGGGCGTCGCGACGCGCACCGAGCCCGAGGCTGTGCGACGCGCCGTCGCCGAGGTCGAGGCCGTGCTCGACGCGCGCGAGCAGTACTTCCGCCGCAACGCCGTCGACTCGATGGACACCTACCGTTCGCGTCGGCGCGAAGGCCGGCTCGACGACGGCTTCGGCGATGTCTTCCTCGTCGTCGACGGCTGGTCGACGCTGCGCTCGGAGTTCGAGCCGCTCGAGGCGCGCGTGCAGACCATCGCCGCGCGAGGACTGAGCTTCGGCGTGCACGTGGTCGTCACGGCCAACCGGTGGCTCGAGATCCGCGCGAACCTCAAGGACCTCATCCAGACGCGCGTCGAACTCCGCCTCGGCGACCCGACCGACTCCGACGTCGACCGCAAGCAGGCCGCGAACGTCCCGGTCGGTCAGCCGGGACGCGGACTCAGCCCGACCAAGCTGCAGATGCTCACGTCGGTCCCGCGCATCGACGGTTCGGACGATGCCGCGACCATCGCCGACGGCGTGTCCGACATGATCGCCAAGGTCTCCGCCGCCTGGCACGGCGAACCCGGTCCGAAGCTCCGGCTGCTGCCGGAGGAGATCTCGCTCGACGAGGTGCGCGCGCTCACCGAACCCGGCGACGGTCGACTGCTGCTGGGCATCGAAGAGGCGCAGCTCTCGCCGTTCGGCATCGACCCCCGCGTCGAACCGCACCTGTTCGTCTACGGCGACTCGGGAATGGGAAAGTCATCGTTCCTGCGGGCGACGGCCGCCGAGATCCAGCGCCTGTACACGCCGGCCGAGGCGAAGATCTTCGTCGTCGACTACCGCCGCGCCCTGCTGGGCGAGATCCCCGACGACTACCTCGGGGCCTACCTGACCTCGCACGACCTGGCCACCGGCGGCATGAACGACCTCGCGCAGTACTTCTCCACGCGGATCCCCGGTCCCGACGTGACGCCCGCGCAGCTGCGCGAGCGCAGCTGGTGGAAGGGAGCCGAGGGCTTCATCCTGGTCGACGACTACGACCTCGTCGCCACCAGCCAGGGCAACCCGCTCGCAGTGCTCCAGCCCCTGCTCGCCCAGGCGGGCGACCTCGGCCTGCACGTCATCCTGACGCGGCGCTCCGGCGGCGCCAGCCGTGCGGCGTACGACCCGATCATCCAGCGCTTCACCGACCTGGGCGTCACCGGCATCCTGCTGGGCGGCAACCCCGAAGAGGGAGCGCTCATCGGGCGCGTCAAGCCCGAGCGCGCGGCTCCCGGCCGTGCGCAGATCGTCAGCCGCGAGCACGGACTCGTGGCCGCGCAGCTGGCGTTCTCACCGCCCGCGCACTGACTGACGTTCTCTCCTGAGCCGCCGCGGCATCCACGACGGATGCCGCGGCGGTCTCTGTCCCGCCCGTCCGGGGGCCACGCCTTCTCCACAGTCGCCCTGTCGTCCCCGGTCGTCCCCCGACGGATGCCGGGGCGGTGTCGGTGTCGGTGGCCCGGGTTACCGTTGTCGGGTGACTTATCCCGGCGCCGCCTCCGAGCCCTACGCCGACTCGCCGCCCGAGCCGTTCGACGTCCCCGACGACCCGTACGCCGGCGCCGACTGGGACCCCGATCTGTTCGGGCCGCCCGACGACTTCGACGGCCCGCCCCCGCCGGTCGATCCCACGTCGGCCTTCGCCCGGGCGGCGGCCGCGACGGGCACCGCGCGCGAACTGCCCGCGGTGCGCGACTTCACCGGGCGCGATCCGCGCGAGGTGCTGCACGAGGTCTACGGCTACGACGCCTTCCGCGGCGACCAGGCAGACATCGTGCAGCACGTGGTCGACGGGGGCGACGCCGTCGTGCTCATGCCGACCGGTGGCGGCAAGAGCGTCACCTACCAGGTGCCCGCGCTCGTGCGCCCGGGCACGGGCCTCGTCGTCAGCCCGCTCATCGCTCTGATGCACGACCAGGTCGAGGCGCTCATCGCCAACGGCGTGCGCGCGGGCTACCTCAACTCCACCCAGGCTCCGGCCGAGCGTCAAGCCGTCGAGCAGGCGTATCTCGCGGGCGAGCTCGATCTGCTCTACGTCGCTCCCGAGCGCCTCAACGGGGCGCAGACCCTCGGCCTGCTCTCGCGCGGGCGACTGAGCGTCATCGCGATCGACGAGGCGCACTGCGTGTCGCAGTGGGGCCACGACTTCCGCCCCGACTACCTCGCCCTGGGCGATCTTGCCGAGCGCTTCCCCGGCGTTCCTCGAATGGCTCTCACGGCCACGGCGACGCCCGAGACGGCGCAAGAGATCGTCGAGCGTCTGCGCCTGCGCGACGCTCGGGGGTTCGTGGCGAGCTTCGACCGGCCCAACATCCAGTACCGCATCGACGCCAAGGTCGACCCGCGACGCCAGCTCGTGCAGTTCATCCGGTCGCAGCCCGAGGGCTCGGCCGGCATCGTCTACGCCCTCAGTCGCAAGACCGTCGAGCAGACCGCCGCCTACCTGTCGTCGCAGGGGCTCAACGCCCTGCCGTACCACGCGGGTCTCGACTCGTCGGTGCGGGCGACGCACCAGTCGCGCTTCCTCCGTGAAGACGGGGTGGTCATGGTCGCCACGATCGCCTTCGGTATGGGCATCGACAAGCCCGACGTGCGCTTCGTCGCCCACATCGACCTGCCCAAGTCGGTCGAGGGGTACTACCAAGAGACCGGTCGCGCCGGTCGCGACGGTGACCCCTCGGTGGTCTGGATGGCCTACGGCCTCGGCGACGTCGTGCAGCAGCGGCGCATGATCGACCAGTCGCCCGGCGACCGCTCGTACAAGATGCGGCTCGGCCAGCACCTCGACGCGATGCTGGCACTGTGCGAGACGGTCGGCTGCCGTCGGCAGAACCTTCTCGACTACTTCGGGCAGCGATCCGAGCCGTGCGGCAACTGTGACACGTGCCTCACCCCTCCCGACACCTGGGACGGCCTCGTCGCCGCGCAGAAGCTGCTGTCGACGATCGTGCGTCTGCAGCGCGAGCGGGGCCAGGCCTTCGGCGCGGGCCACCTGATCGACATCCTGCGCGGAGCCAAGACCGAGCGCATCTCGCAGCAGGGGCACGACCGCCTCAGCACCTACGGACTCGGCGCCGACCTGAGCGATCAGGACTGGCGCAGCGTCATCCGGCAGCTGCTCGCCCGCGGCATCGTCGTCGCGCAGGGCGACTACGGCACGCTCGCGCTGAGCGAGGCCTCGGCCGGCGTGCTGCGCGGCGAGACGCCGGTGCCGCTGCGACGCGATGCGCTCGGCCGCACCGGCGGTGGGGGTGGCGGCGGCAGCCGGCAACGGAAGTCGAGTGCCGATGACGTGGCCCCCGGCGACCGCGACCTGTTCGAGGCGCTCCGCGCCTGGCGCGCCGAGAAGGCGCGCGAGCAGGGCGTGCCGGCCTACATCGTCTTCGGTGACGCGACCCTGCGGGCGATCGCCGCTGCGCGGCCGGCTGCGATCGCCGATCTCGACGGCATCACCGGCATCGGTGCGAAGAAGCGCGAGGCGTACGGCGACGGCATCCTGACGGTGGTCGCCGCGAACTGACCTCCGCACGGGTTCCGGTCCCTTCGACAGGCTCAGGGACCTCGCTCGGCGGAGGCGGCGGCGATTGTCGAAGCCACCGCGAACTGACCTCCGCACGGGTCCCGGTCCCTTCGACAGGCTCAGGGACCTCGCTCGGCGGGGGTGGCTGAGCTCGTCGAAGCCACCGCGAACTGACCTCCGCACGGGTCCCGGTCCCTTCGACGGGCTCAGGGACCTCGCTCGGCGGGGGTGGCTGAGCTCGTCGAAGCCGCTGCGAACTGAGCTCCGCACGGGTCCCGGTCCCTTCGACGGGCTCAGGGACCTCGCTCGGCGGGGGTGGCTGAGCTCGTCGAAGCCGCTGCGAACTGAGCTCCGCACGGGTCCCGGTCCCTTCGACGGGCTCAGGGACCTCCCTCGGCGGGAGTGGCTGAGCTCGTCGAAGCCACCGGTCACGCGCGATCGCTCAGCCCTCTCACGGGAATGTTGACCACCCACAACGACCTCTCGCAGCGGGGCCCGCGAGTGTTGTGCGTATCGCACAGGAGGTTTGGGCTGTCGTTGTGGGACACCTACCGTAAGAGACGTCCTTTGCAACGTCGAAAGGTGCCGAGAATGACCGACGCCGCCGTCCGTCCCACCACGCCCGCCACGAGCACGCGTACGCCCGTCGGGGGTGCGCCCACCGCGCCGCACTCCGCCGCCGAGGCCTCCGAGGCGCGTATCGATACCGAGCGGGTCACCGACCTGCTGCTCGGCACCTGGGGCGACACCCGCCGCCAGGCGCGCGAGCTGATCAAGGATCCCGCCCTCTGGCGCGACGACAGCCTCGGCATGGATGCGCACCGCGAGCGCACCCTCAGCCAGCTGCACCTGCTGGTGCAGAACAAGGCCGTGCACCGCGCCTTCCCGAAGCGTTTCGGGGGCGAAGAGAACAACGGCGCCAACATCGCCGGCTTCGAAGAGCTCGTGGCCGCCGACCCGAGCCTGCAGATCAAGTCGGGCGTGCAGTGGGGTCTGTTCGGCTCGGCGGTGCTGCAGCTGGGCACGCGCGAGCACCACGACAAGTGGCTCCCGGGCATCATGAGCCTCGACATCCCCGGCGCCTTCGCGATGACCGAGACCGGGCACGGCTCCGACGTGTCGGCCATCGGCACGACCGCGACCTACGACCCCGCGACCGAGGAGTTCGTCATCCACACGCCGTTCCGCGGTGCGTGGAAGGACTACCTCGGCAACGCGGCCCTGCACGGCAAGGCAGCGACGGTCTTCGCCCAGCTCATCACCGACGGCGTCAATCACGGCGTGCACTGCTTCTATGTGCCGCTGCGTGACGACGAGGGGAACTTCCTCCCCGGCATCGGCGGCGAGGACGACGGCCTCAAGGGCGGTCTGAACGGTATCGACAACGGCCGACTCCACTTCGACCAGGTGCGCGTCCCGCGTACCAACCTGCTGAACCGCTACGGCGACGTCGCCGCCGACGGCACCTACTCGAGCGACATCGCCAGCCCCGGTCGTCGCTTCTTCACGATGCTCGGCACGCTCGTGCAGGGTCGCGTGTCGCTCGACGGTGCAGCGGCATGGGCCTCGGCCATCGGCCTCACGATCGCCATCACCTACGGCAACCAGCGTCGTCAGTTCGACTCCGGCAGCGGCACCCCCGAGGTGACCCTGCTCGACTACGGCAAGCACCAGCGTCGCCTGCTCCCGCGTCTGGCCACCACCTACGCGCAGATCTTCGCCCACGACGAGTTCCTGCAGAAGTTCGACGGCGTCTTCAGCGGCCGCCTCGACACCGACGCCGACCGCGAAGACCTCGAGACCCTCGCCGCGGCCCTCAAGCCGCTGTCGACCTGGCACGCGCTCGACACCCTGCAGGAGTCGCGCGAGGCGTGCGGCGGGCAGGGCTTCCTCTTCGAGAACCGCCTCGTGGGCCTGCGCGCCGACCTCGACATCTACGTGACGTTCGAGGGCGACAACAACATCCTGCTGCAGCTCGTCGGCAAGCGACTGCTCGCCGACTACGCCCGACAGTTCAAGGGCAAGGACGCCAAGCAGCTGGCCGCCTTCGCGGTCGGTCAGACCGCGGGCAAGCTGTTCCACGGCGCGGGCATGCGTCAGCTCGGCCAGGCCGTGTCCGACTTCGGCTCCACCGCCCGTGCGGTCGAGCGGGGCCTGCGCGCCGAGCAGCAGCACGAGCTGCTCGCCGACCGCGTCCAGCAGATGATCGCCGACATCGCGGGGCGCCTGCGTCCGGCATCCAAGCTCTCACGTGAAGACGCGGCGGCGCTGTTCAACGAGAACCAGGCGCAGCTGATCGAAGCGGCGCGCGCGCACGGCGAACTGCTGCAGTGGGAGGCGTTCACCGACGCCATCAACCGCATTACCGACCGCGACACGCTCACGGTGCTCACCTGGCTGCGCGACCTCTTCGGCCTGCAGCTCATCGAGAAGCACCTCGCCTGGTACCTCATCAACGGCCGCCTGTCCGCGCAGCGCGGGGCCGCGGTATCGAGCTACATCGACCGCCTGTGCCGTCGTCTGCGCCCGCACGCGCAAGACCTGGTCGACGCGTTCGGCTACGGTCCCGAGCACATCCGGGCGTCGATCGCCTCGGGTGTCGAGGACGACCGCCAGAACGAGGCGGCCGCGTACTACGCCGAGCTGAAGGCGTCGGGCAAGGCTCCCGTGCCGGAGAAAAAGCCCGCCAAGTAATCCATCCGCACGAGAGCAGGCCGATCCACGACGGGTCGGCCTGTTCTCGTGTCGGCCCCGTTCGCGGGGCAGGACGAGGCTCCGGATGCCGCGGTGTCGGAGGTCCCCTCTAGCCTGGGTCCCATGACCGATCTCGTGACCGGAGCCGACGGCATCCGGCGCTGCGCCTGGGCGGGCACCGACGCCGAGTACCAGCGCTACCACGACGAGGAGTGGGGCACGGCGCTGCACGGCGACCGCCGCCTCTTCGAGAAGACGAGTCTCGAGGGCTTCCAGGCCGGGCTCGCCTGGATCACGATCCTGCGCAAGCGCCCGCGCTTCCGCGAGGTGTTCCACGACTTCGATCCGGCGGTGGTCGCCGCCTTCGGCCCCGACGACGTCGAGAGATTGATGCAGGATGCCGGGATCATCCGCAATCGCGCCAAGATCGAGGCCGTGATCGGCAACGCCGGCCTGGTCGAAGGCATGGCCGACGGCGAGCTCGACGCTCTGATGTGGTCGTTCGCGCCGGTGGCGCACACCCCTCCCCGCACGTTCGCCGACGTGCCTGCCGTCACCGCCGAGTCGACCGCCTTGAGCAAAGAGCTGCGGCGCCGGGGTTTCCGCTTCGTCGGGCCCACCACGATGTACGCGCTCATGCAGTCCGCGGGCATGGTCGACGACCACGTCGCGGGGTGCTGGCGCGCGGAGGCGTGACGCCCCGCTAGACTGGTCTCATCGGGAGCCTTCGCTCCCTGCGTCGTCGAACGCACCGGCCCCTTCTTTCGGGCCTTTGACCTTCACGGCGAACGGATGCGCCACTCGGCGCCTTCGCCCACTTGGCCGCAGCTTCGCGGCATCCCGAATCGCCGTGCGCGCGTGCGCCGCGGCAGGAGTATTCATGACGTCCCAGACTTTCGCCGACTTCGGCGTGCCCGCCCCTCTCGTCGACGTTCTCGCCTCGCAAGGCAAGAACGACGCGTTTCCCATCCAGGCCGACACCCTGCCCGACACCCTGGCCGGCCGCGACGTGCTCGGCCGCGGCAAGACGGGCTCGGGCAAGACCCTCGCCTTCGCGCTGCCCCTCGTCGCCCGCCTCGCCGGCAAGAACGACCGCCGTCGTGGCCGCAAGCCCCGTGCGCTCGTGCTCGCCCCCACCCGTGAGCTCGCCAACCAGATCGACGAGGTCATCAAGCCCCTCGCCGCGGCCTACGGCCTGGTCACCACCACCGTCTACGGCGGCGTGAACCAGAAGCGCCAGGTCGACGCGTTCGCCGGAGGAGTCGACATCCTCGTCGCCTGCCCCGGTCGCCTCGAAGACCTCATCGGTCAGGGCTACGCGAGCCTCGACGACATCGAGATCACCGTGCTCGACGAGGCCGACCACATGGCCGACCTCGGCTTCCTCCCCGGCGTGACGCGTCTGCTGTCGCGCACGCCCGCCGGTGGTCAGCGCCTGCTGTTCTCGGCCACCCTCGACAACGGTGTGGACAAGCTCGTCAAGCGCTTCCTGCGCAACGAGGTGCTGCACTCGGTCGACGAGGCGCACTCGCACGTCGCGGCGATGACCCACCACGTCTTCGCTCCCGCCGACGCCGACGCCAAGAAGGACCTCGTGCAGACGCTCGCCTCGGGCACCGCGCGCCGCATCCTCTTCATGCGCACCAAGCACCAGGCCAAAAAGCTCGCGAAGGCCCTCACGGCCGCGGGCATCCCCTCGGTCGACCTGCACGGAAACCTGTCGCAGCCGCAGCGCGACCGCAACCTCGCCGCCTTCGGCGACGGACGCGCCAAGGTGCTCGTCGCCACCGACGTCGCCGCCCGCGGCGTGCACGTCGACGGTGTCGAGCTCGTCGTCCACGTCGACCCGCCCGTCGAGCACAAGGCGTACCTGCACCGCTCGGGCCGTACCGCCCGTGCCGGCACCGCCGGTGACGTCGTCACGATCATGCTCCCCGAGCAGCGTCGCGACACCCTCGACATCCTGCGCAAGGCCAAGATCTCGGCCACGCCCACGGCCGTGACCCCGACCTCTCCCGAGGTCGTCGCGCTCGTCGGCGAGGTCGCCGCCTACGTCAAGCCCGAGCCCATCGTGGCCCAGCCGCAGGGCGGCGGTCGCTCGCAGGGTGCCAACGCCCAGCGCAAGCGCGCACAGCGCACGCAGGGCGCGGATGCCGTGGCTCCCGCCGCCGGTGGCGGTCGCCAGCGCCGCGGTCGGGGTGGCAGCGCCCAGGGTACCGACGCTCCCGCCGCCGGTCGCGCCCCGCAGGGTGGTCGTGGCCAGGGTCAGCGTTCCTCCGGCGCGGGCCGCGGCCAGTCGGCCGCCGGTGGTCAGCGCACGGGTGCGGGTCGTTCGCAGGGCGCCGGCCGCTCGGCATCCGGAACCCCCACGACCGGCATGGTCGTCGGAGCACGCAGCCCCCGCACCAACCGTCGCGCCCAGGGCTGAGTCGATCCTCCCGATGCCCCCGCAGATCCGTCTGCGGGGGCATCGTCGTCTCCGGCCGCAGCTGCCGTCGTGCGGATGCGGACGACGCCGCGCCGGATGCCGAACGCCGATGAGCGGCGTGTCACCCGTCGGATCCGAACGACGGCGCCTCCCGATCCGTCCCGCCTCGCGAATGTCGGAGGTCTCCGCCACACTGGGGTCGATCCCGAGGAGACGCCCATGACCGAATCCGACGCCCACGACGTCATCCGCGTGCGCGGCGCCCGCGAGAACAACCTGAAGAACGTCGACCTCGACGTGCCCAAGCGTCGGCTCACGGTGTTCACCGGGGTCAGCGGGTCGGGCAAGTCGTCGCTCGTGTTCGGAACGATCGCGGCCGAGTCGCAGCGGCTCATCAACGAGACCTACCCCACGTTCGTGCAGCAGTTCATGGGCGAGCTGTCGCGGCCCGACGTCGACGCGCTCGAGAACCTCAGCGCCACCATCCGCGTCGATCAAGAGCGCATGGGCGCCAACGCGCGCTCCACGGTCGGCACGGCCACCGACGTGCACGCGATGCTACGCGTGCTGTTCAGCCGGATCGGGCAGCCGCACGTCGGCTCGTCGCAGGCGTTCTCGTTCAACGTCCCGTCCATCTCGGGCGCGGGTGCAGTGACCATCGCGACCGGTGCGAAGAAGGGGCAGAAGGAGCGCCGCTCGTTCGAGATCACCGGCGGCATGTGCCCCGAGTGCGAGGGACTCGGTCAGGTCAGCGACATCGACCTCGGCCAGCTGGTCGACAAGACGCTGTCGCTCAACGCCGGCGCCATCCTCGTGCCGGGCTACACCGCCGACGGCTGGATGGTGCGCGTCTTCAGCGAATCGGGCTTCTTCGACGCCGACAAGCCGATCGAGCAGTTCACCGAGCAGGAGCGCAACGACTTCCTGTACCGCGAGCAGACCAAGATCCGCATCGCGAACACCAACATGACCTACGAGGGCCTCGTGCCCAAGATCACGAAGTCGATGCTGCAGAAAGACCGCGACGCGCTTCAGCCGCACATCCGCGCCTTTGTCGACCGCGCGGTCACCTTCGTCGCCTGCCCGGCGTGCGAGGGCACCCGGCTCAACGAGGGTGCGCGCTCGTCGCGCATCGACGGAGTGAACATCGCGGATGCCGCGGCCATGCAGATCACCGATCTCGCCGCCTGGGTGCGCACGGTCGACGATCCGTCGGTCGCGCCCCTCGTGCAGGGCCTTCGCGAGACGCTCGACTCATTCGTGCACATCGGTCTCGGTTACCTGTCGCTCGACCGCGCGAGCGGGACGCTGTCGGGCGGTGAGGCGCAGCGCACGAAGATGATCCGGCACCTCGGGTCGAGCCTCAGCGACATCACCTACGTCTTCGACGAGCCCACGGCGGGGCTGCACCCGCACGACATCCAGCGCATGAACGAGACGCTCCTGCAGCTGCGCGACAAGGGCAACACCGTGCTCGTCGTCGAGCACAAGCCCGAGGTCATCGAGATCGCCGATCACGTGGTCGACCTGGGCCCGCGAGCGGGGCGTGCGGGCGGCACGATCCAGTTCGAAGGAGATGTCGCGGGGCTCCGTGCCTCCGACACCCTCACCGGGCGCTTCCTCGACCATCGGGCCCAGCTGCGTGAGAAGGTCCGGTCGGCCACCGGGTCCATGCCGATCCGTGGCGCGACCCAGCACAACCTCCGGGGCGTCGACGTCGACGTGCCTCGGGGGGTCTTGACCGTGGTCACGGGGGTCGCCGGCTCCGGCAAGTCGTCTCTCATCCACGGCAACCTGCCCGCGTTCGACGACGTCGTGGTCGTCGACCAGACCGCGATCAAGGGATCACGGCGCAGCAGTCCCGCCACGTACACCGGCATCCTCGACGCCGTGCGCGCGGCCTTCGCGAAGGCAAACGGAGTCAAACCCGCCCTCTTCAGCGCGAACAGCGAGGGTGCATGCCCGGCCTGCCGCGGCCTCGGCGTGATCGTCACGCAGTTGGGCTTCCAATCGACGGTCGAGACCGTGTGCGAGCTCTGCGGCGGAACGGGCTTCTCCGATGACGTGCTCGAGTACACCCTCGACGGCAAGAACATCGCCGAGGTGCTCGCGATGTCGGTCGACGAGGCGGCCGAGTTCCTCACGAAGGGGCCGGCCGCCGCGGTGCTCGGTCGCCTCCGCGACGTCGGGCTCGGCTACCTGACCCTCGGCCAGTCGCTGAGCACCCTGTCGGGAGGCGAGCGCCAGCGGTTGAAGCTCGCGATCTCGATGGCGAAAGCGGGTGCCGTCTACGTGCTCGACGAGCCGACCACCGGCCTGCACCTCGCCGACGTCGACACGCTGCTGCGGCTGTTGGACCGCCTGGTCGACGACGGCAACACCGTCGTCGTCATCGAGCACCACCAGGCCGTCATGGCCCACGCCGACTGGATCATCGACCTCGGTCCGGGGGCGGGCCGCGATGGCGGCTCGATCGTGTTCGAGGGGACACCCGCGCAGCTCGTCGAGCAGCGCTCGACCCTGACGGGCGAGCATCTCGCGCGCTACGTCGGCGCCTGAGAGGAGCCCCGGTCCCTTCGACAGGCTCAGGGACCTTCCTCGAGGGAGCGGAGGAGTCTGCCGGACGCCCGGTCCCTTCGACAGGCTCAGGGACCTCCCGCGCAACGAAGGCAGGGCTTGGTGAAGTGTCCGGTCCCTTCGACAGGCTCAGGGACCTCCCGCACGATGACGGCATGGCGTGGTGAAGCGCCCGGCCCCTTCGGCAAGCTCAGGGACCTCGCCCGCGCGACAGCGGCGGAGCGACCGCGCCTCAGCTGTGCGTGTGGAGCGTCGCGTCGTGCAGGTGCCGGTCGCCGTGCGACAGCACCTTGACCATGACGCCGCGACGACGCAGGTCGGCGACCGCGCGCGTCTCGTCCTCGCGCGTGAGGCCGAGTGCGTGCACGCTCGCGACGACGAGGACGTCGCCGCGCGTGAGGGTTCCGAAGAACCGGTCGAGGCGGCCTGCCCACCCCTCGAGCGTCTCGGGGGCGGGGTGACGGAAGCCCTCGATCGGCACGCCGAAGCGGGTCAGGTCATCACGCTGCTGCTTGACCGACTCCATGTCGGGGCGTGAGACCACGAGGCCGACCAGGCGGGATCCCGACGGGCGGGCGCGCCACCAGTCGCGGTCGCTCTGCAGCTCGGTGAAGCACTTCGGGCACTCGGCAGCCGCGTGCGCGAGAGGCACGGGGCTGGTCCCGGCGGCATCCGCAGATGACGGCATCGTCGGGATCGGATCGCTCATGGAAACCTCCACCTCCATTGTGCCGTACGGCCGCTCCGAATCCCCCGTTCCGCCCGTCGGCCGCCGTCCCGGCCGTGTACAGCGCACCCGCGTCCCGACCGCCCGCCGACGCCGCGGGCCCGCTGCGCGACGGGCCCGGGAACGACGGGGTGGACTCAGTGGGCCGAGTATCCGCCGTCGACGAGGTGGTAGCTGCCCGAGATGAACGACGCGTCGTCGCTCAGCAGGAACAGCGTGAGCGCGGCGACTTCGGCATCCGTTCCGAGGCGACCGGCGGCGTGCTCGGTCTCGAGGTGCGCGAGCGCTTCGGGCGAGAGGCTGGCGCGCACGAGGGGGGTGTCGATGAAGCCGGGGCCGACCGCGTTGGTGCGAACACCCTGCGCGGTGTACTCGAGCGCGGCGACCTTCGTGAGTCCGACGAGCGCGTGCTTGGTGGCGACGTAGGCCGAGCTCTGCGCGATTCCGACCGAGCCGAGCACCGAGGCCATGTTGACGATCGCGCCGCCGCCCGAGGCGACGATGGCGGGCAGCTGGAACTTCAGTCCGTAGAAGACGCCGTCGAGGTTGATCTAGCGCACGCGGTCCCACGCATCGACGTCGTAATCGCCGATGGTGGCGGCGGGGCCACCGATGCCGGCGTTGTTGACGGCGAGGTGGAGGCCGCCGTAGGTCTGCTTCGCGAAGTCCACGGCTGCTTCGGAGTCCTGCCACTTCGCGGTGTTCTGCGCGAACGCGGCGGCGGTTCCGCCGGCCTCGGTGATCTGCGCGACGACCTTCTGCGCGGCGTCCTCGTTGATGTCGGTGACGACGACCGAGGCGCCTTCGCCGGCCAGCTTCCGTGCGATCTCGGCACCGATTCCGCTTCCGCCTCCGGTGACGAGGGCGACCTTCTGGACGAACCTGCTCATGGATGCTCTTCTCTCCCGCCGTCGAGTCGCCACGACTTTCGCGGTGACCGCATGCGCATGAATGGAAACGGCGCGGAGGGGCGGGGTATTCCGCGTCAGTCGTCGTCGCCGTCGTCGATGCGCAGCTCGAGGCTGAGCTGGTCGGCGTCGAGTTCGGCGAGAGCGTGCCGCAGCGCAGCCGTGCTGTACCGGCCATCGCGGCTGAGCGCCCCGAGGCGATGACGCATCGCCTCGATCGAGGCCAAGCGCAGCTCGAGCAGATCGCGCACCCTCTCGGTCGCCTCCTCGTCGGGCGGCCGCACGACGAGGGCGCCGGCGCGCTCGACCAGCTCGGGGGAGAAGGCGTCGCCGTTGCGCCGCGTCAGCGCGCCCGAGGCCACGGCGGCGACGGCGGCCTCGCGCAGCTCGAGGTCGAGGGCCTGCTGTTCCTCGCGCGACGGCCCCTCTCCGCCCTCGCCGGTGAGTCCGACGGCGCGCACGATGGGCCCGAGGGTGAGCCCCTGCAGCACGAGGCTGAACAGTGCCACGAGGAACGCGACGAAGATCAGCAACGGCCGCTGCGACGTGTCGGTCGGCAGCGTCTGCGCAGCAGCCAGCGTGACGACACCGCGCATCCCGGCCCAGACGATGACGGTTCCGTGGCGTGCCCCCAGCGGGGTGTCGCGGTAGTAGTCGAGGTCGGCCATGGTGCGCGAGATACGGCTGCGCATCCAGCCGATGCGCCGCTCCGCGCGCTCGGGATTCGCCGCCGATGCGCCGAACTGCTCCGGCGCGTTGCGGTAGGCCGCCTCGAAGCGATCGAGTCGCTCCTGTGCTCCGTCGATCCGCTCCTGATGTCGGTCGGTCCGGCGGCTGCGGCGGCCCTGCACCCAGACGAGGTTGGACACGTACAGTGCGCGCACCGCGAGGGTGATGCCGAGGGCCGACAGGGCGAGCCAGGTGCCGTGCCAGAGTCCCTCGTGCTCGCGCAGGTTGGCGGTGACGATGTCCTTCAGTTCGAGGCCGAACACGAGGAAGACCCCGCCCTCGAGGATCAGCTCGATCGTGCGCCAGTTCAGCCGGTCGCTCATGCGCTGCTCGGGCGTGAAGCGACGCGCCGCTCCCTGCCCGGTGACGATCCCCGCGACCACGGCGGCGACGAGTCCCGAACCCCCGAGGTGCTCGGTGGGGAGGTAGGCGATGAAGGGGATCGTGAAGCTCAGCGCGGTGTTGGCCGCCGAGTTGGTGACGCGCTCGCGCACGCGCAGGTTCACCCAGCCGACGACAGCGCCGAGGACGAGCGCGATCACGACGGCCCAGGCGAAGTTGGCCAGGGCGTCGCCGAAGGCGAATCCGGATGCCACGGCGGCGACCGCCGTGCGCAGCATCACCAGCGCGGTGGCGTCGTTGAGCAGGCTCTCGCCCTCGAGCATGGTCACGACCCGCGGCGAGATGCCGAGGCGTTTCGCGATCGAGGTGGCCACGGCATCCGTCGGACTGAGGATTGCGCCCAGCGCGATGCCCAACGCGAGGCCGAGCCCGGGGATGACCGCCCAGAAGAACACCCCGAGCACGAGCGAGCTGAAGACCACCAGCAGCACCGAGAGCCCCGCGATGGGGGCGAAGTCGCGGCGGAACTCGATCGCGGGCAGCTGCACGGCCGCGGAGTACAGCAGGGGCGGGAGGACGCCGATGAGGATGACCTCGGGGTTCAGCGCGAAGGGCGGAACGAACGGCAGCAGGCTCACGGCCGCGCCGATCGCGAGCAGCACGAGAGGCCCCGCGACGTTGAAGCGCGGCGCGATGACGGTGGCGAGGGCGACCACGACCACCCCGGCGACGACGAGGAGGAGGGGATCGATCACCCTCCGAGGCTAGCCCTCCGCCCGCGGCGCCCTCGATGCGCGAGCCCGGTCTCTGCCCTCAGCTCTCGGCGCGGACGGCGGCGGCGACCGCCTCGAGGCCGGTGAGGGTCTCGGCGAAGCTCGTCGACAGGGGAGACAACCCGATGCGCAGTCCGTGCGGGTCGCGGTAGTCCGGGATGACGTCCTGACGCCACAGGCGTGCCGTCACCGCGCGCATGGCGGGGTGCGACAGCGTGACGTGGCCGCCACGCTCCGCGGGGTCGCGGGGCGAGGCGAGCCGCACACCGAGCGGGGTCAGCAGCGCATCGCTCGCGCGGAGGGCGAACTCCGTCAGCGCGATCGACTTCTCGCGCACGGCGCTGATCCCGGCCTCCTCGAGCAAGTCGAGGGTGTCCTGCATCGCGATCATCGCGAGTACCGGGGGAGTGCCCGACAAGAAGCGGCGCATGCCATCGGCGGGCCGGTAGACCGGGCCCATCGAGAACACGTCGGCCGCTCCCATCCACCCCTGCACGGGTTGCGCGAGGACGCCCTGGTGGCGCGCGGCGACGTACGCGAACGCGGGGGAGCCGGGCCCGCCGTTGAGATACTTGTAGGTGCAGCCCACGGCGAGATCCGCGCCCCACGCGTCGAGCTCGACCGGAACCGAGCCGGCGGAGTGGCAGAGGTCCCACAGCACGAGGGCCCCGGCGCGATGCGCGATCGCGGTGAGCTCGGCCCCGTCGGCGAGGAATCCGGAGCGGTACGACACGTGGCTGAGCAGCACCACCGCGGTCCGTCGACTCACGGCGGCGTCGAGCAGATCGGCATCCACTCCCCGCGTCGTGTCGACGTCGACCCACACCAGACGCGCACCGCGCTCGGCGGCAATGCCCTCGACGAGGTAGCGATCGGTGGGGAAGTCGTCTCGACCCACGACGATCTCGACCCGCTCGGGATCGGCGGCCATCTGGAAGTCGAGCGCGGCGCGCAGCAGCTTGTACAGCAGCACCGTGGTCGAGTCGCCGATCACGGTCTGACCGGATGCCGCGCCCAGGGCGACCCGCCCGATGCGGTCGCCGATGGCGAAGGGGAGGTCCATCCACGACTCGTCCCACCCGCGGATGAGACGACCGCCCCACTCCTCGGACACGAAGCGCGAGAGCCGCTCGGCCGTGGCCCGCGGCGGTCGGCCCAGTGAGTTGCCGTCGAAGTAGACCAGCGAGGTCTCGGCTCCCACGAAGGCGTCGAGGTGGGCGGCGAGGGGATCGGCCGCGTCCGCACGTGCGGCGGCGTCGCGGAGCGAGCGGTGGGGCACCTCGAGCGCGTCGACGGAACCGAAGTCGGGGGTGGGATCAGTCGACACGGGTGAACTCCTCGGTGGGGACGACGGTTCCGCGGCTGAGCCACGTCGCCACGTCGTCGGGGTCGGTGGGGGCGGGGCCCGCGATGAACGTCGACACCGCGTCGTCGGACCGGACCGCCGGCCACGGATCGGTCAGCGCGTCGATGAGCGCGTCGCCCCGCACCTCGGCCTCGTGCAGGGCGAGCAGCTCACGGCGGTTCAGGCCGACGGGCAGCGAGCCGTTGCCGAGGTCGGTGCCGTAGAGCACGCGCCCTCCGCGCGCGGCGAAGGCTCGGAGGTTCGAGATCGCCCGCGCGCGGTCGGCGCCCTTGTGGATGTCGAGCGTCGAGATCCACGCCTGTCCCCCCGCCACCGCACGCGAGATCTGCCGACGGGTCACGGGTTCGTCGAAGGGTGTGTGGGCCAGGGCGTCGACTCCGGCCGCGATCGCCCGGTCGACCTGCCCGCGCCCTTGGGCGTGCGCGACGGTCGGCAGGCCGCGCTCCCGCGCAGACGCCACGATGGCCGCGAGCTCCTCGTCGGACACCACTGGCCCGGCGTCGGCGTGCAACGCGATCTTGATGACCGAGGCCCCGGCATCCGCCTGCTCATCCACCGCGGTGCGGGCTCCGCCCTGGACTCCCGGATGCCGAGACGCGTCGGTGATCGTGCGCACGACGGCCGCCGGGGCCCACGACCTGCCCGAGGGGTATCCGCCGGGTGCGGTCAGGAAGGCTCCGGCGAACGACACCCGCGGCAGGCCGGAGCCGCGCCGGGCGAGGGTCATCGGATCGCCGCCGAGGTCGACGACCGCGGCGATCCCGCGAGAAGGCAGGCCCGCGGCGTCGATCAGGTGCAGGTGCACGTGATGATCGACGAACGCGGGCAACGCCATGCCGAGCTCTGCGGTGAGCGCGCGGCGCACCGGCCACGCGGCGGAGAGGGTCACACCGACCCGATCAGATCAGCGAGAGCTCGCGCAGCTTCGACTCGACGTCGGCGTTGGAGGGCTCGACGTGGTGGCTGGAGTCGGGGTAGACGACCACGGGGATGCTGGTGCGACCCGAGATCTCCTTGGCGACGTCGGCGGCCGACGGGTCGGCCACGAGGTCGATGTACTCGTAGTCGATGCCGAGCTCGTCGAGCTGCTTCTTCGTACGGATGCAATCGCGGCACCAGTCGGCGCCGAACATGCGGATGGGTGCGTCGGAGGACATATCTCCAGCGTACGCCGCCCCCGGCAGCCGGGCGTCAGGCCGTGACTTCGTCTTCCAGCGGCTCGATGGCGTGGACGACCTTGCTGACGCGGCTCTTCTTGGGCGCGTAGACCACGAGGGCGTGGAACACGAAGCGCACGACGAACGCGGCGACGAGGGTCAGCGCGGCAGCCACGACGCTCTGGAAGTGCGCCTGGCTCACGAGCACCCAGATCACGGGGATGCGCACGATGGCCTCGACGCCGTTGAAGGTGAACGACTTCACGAAGCGATGACGCATCAGCCCCGACTCGGCGCGCATGTCGGCGAAGACGAGGTACTCGAGGGCGAGGAAGTTGGCCACGATCGTCACGATGCTCGCGACGACGGCGGCGATGAGGTACTGCATGCCCACGGCCTGCAGCGCCCACATGATCGCCAGGTTCGCGAGGGCGCCGAGACCACCGACGAGCGCGAAGGCCGACATGCGGCCGAAGCGGAGCATGGTCAGCTGGATGAGGAAGCGCATGCCCTGGCTGAACGAGGCCTTGGATTCGCCGGCGAAGCGGGGAGCGAACGAGAACGGCACCTCGGCCACGCGCATCTGCTTGCGGGCGAGGATCTCGAGCAGGATCTTGAATCCGCGGGGCTGCAGGGTGTCCATGTCGAGCGAGCGACGGTCGACGAGGAAGAAGCCCGTCATCGGGTCGGAGCAGTTGTGCAGCTTCTTCGGGAACATCGCCTTGGTCAGCAGCGTCGACGCGCGCGAGACCGTGGTGCGCACGGCGTTGGCCAGACCGTCGGAGGTGCCACCGGCGATGTACCGCGAGGCCACGACGACGTCGGCGTCGCCCTCTTCGGCGCGCGCGAGCAGCTCGGCGATGACCTCGGGCGGGTGCTGCAGGTCGCCGTCCATGACGACGCACCGGTCGGATTCCGCGGCGCGGATGCCCTCGACGACGGCGCCGCCGAGACCGCCCACGGGGTCGTCGCGGTGGATCAAGCGCACGGGGATCTCGGCGCCGGCGGCCACGGCCCGGATGATGTCGGGGGTGTCGTCGGTGGAGTCGTCGACGAAGATGACCTCGACCGTGCGGCCGAGCAGTGCCTGCGTGGTGCGCCGGACCAACTCGGCGACGTTCGGGCCTTCATTGAAGGTCGGAACGATGACGGATAGATCCATGGGTGCTCGCGTTTTCGTCGGTAAGTCAGAAATACACAGCGTAGACCGGCCGACGCGTGCTCAATCTGGGATTGTGGCGGAGTTCCCTGGGAGGTAGCGGATGTTCACCCCTGTGATCCATGAGAAACCGCCCGTGAGACGGCGAAAACGCGGTGTCGTCATCCGATGCTCGCACGCAGGTCGTCGACCGTCATGCCGTAGTTGACGCGGATGACGGGGAGGGCCAGCTTGTCGGTGCCGATGCGCACGTAGCCGTGCTCGATCGTGCGGCCCAGGTCGAACCCGGCCTGTCGCACTCCTTCTTTCGTCGTGTCGTCGTAGTGGCCGTAGGGGTAGGCCACGACCTCCTTCGCCCCCAGGATCTGAGCCGATTGCTCGAGATCTGCCGCGATCGTGGGCGCGTCGTCGTTCACCATCCGCCCCCGGCCGTTCGCCCCGGCTCGATGCATGTCGTGCGTGTGCGAGCGCTGCACGACGAACGGGTTGGGCGCGGGCGCGGTGCGGGCCGACGTGATGACGAACGAGGTCGTGAGCACCTCGCGCGCGGCGACGATGGGGGCGGCGAGATCGAGCCACGAGCTGTCGGCGTCGTCGTCGGTGACCACGACGGATCGCTTGGGCAGGTAGAGGCGCCCGTCGATGAAGGCGCTCACCTCGTCCCACGTCGGCAGGTAGAACCCGCCGTCCTGCACGTACGCCATCTGCGCATCGAAGTCGCCGATGAGCGAGAGGGTGCTCGCCGCGCTCGCGTCGGCGTACCAGCCGGCGAAGACGCGACCCGGCTGCGCGGGAAGGGGGAGTGCCTCGTACCGCGCACCGATGGTCTGCAGCTGCGGGGCGAGCGCCAGCGAATCGCCCTCGAACGACACCGCGCAGACATTCGGATCGGCGGCGGTCGCCAAGAGCTGCTCCGCCGGCGTGAGCGGAGTCGGCGTGGGCGTCCCAGCCGGGGTGGGACTCTCCGCGGTGGGCGAGGAGCCGGTCTCCGGCCGAGCGACGCCGCGGGTGACCGCGAGAGCCGTCACGCCGGCGGCGATCAGGACGACGGACAGGACGGCGGCGACGACGGAGCGGCGTCGACGGACGGCGCGCGAAGTGCGGCGGCGCTGCGCGACTCGGGTGCTGTGCATGGGGCCTCGGGATCGGGTGGGCGAATCGGCGAGAGCATAGTGAGATGACGCGAACGCTCGGATACGCGATTCGATCCGCGCACGCCCGTCGCGGGAGGATGAAGGAATGATCCGCATCGGCATCGTCGGCACGAGTTCCATCTCCGAGCAGTTCGCCCGCGCCGTGGGTGTCGTCGACGGGGTCGAGGTGTCGCGCGTCGCCTCCCGCGACGCGACGCGGGCGCGGGAGTTCGCCGATCGCGTGGGCGCACCCGGCACCGCCGAGGGGCTCGACGCCCTCCTCGCCGCCCCCGACGTCGACGCCGTGTACCTCGCGAGCCCGAACGCGGTGCACGCGGAGCAGGTGCGCGCAGCGGCGGATGCCGGCATCCCGGCCCTCGTCGAGAAGCCCGCGGTCCTGACCGCGGACGAATGGGATGCAGCGGTCGCCCACGCACGCGAGCGGGGCGTCGTGCTGCTCGAGGCCATGCGCAGCGCCTACGACCCCGGGCTGGCGGAAGTGGAGCGGCTCGTGCCCCGGCTCGGACGACTGCGTCGTGTCTCGTTCCGGTACGAGAAGCGCTCGGCGCGGTACGACCACGTTCTCGCGGGGGAGCAGACGAACATCTTCGACCCCGCGCTGGGCGGCAGTGCGCTGCGCGACCTCGGGGTCTATCCGTTGCACGTTCTGGTGCGGCTGTTCGGTGCGCCGCGCGCGCTGCTCGGCGCACGCGTCGGCATCGCCTCCGCGACCGACGGCCTCGGTTCGGCGCTCGCCGCCTACGACGGCTTTCTCGCCGACGTCGCGTGGTCGAAGATCACCGACACGTCCCTGTTCAGCGAGATCCAGGGCGAAGACGCCTCGCTCGCGATCGATGCGATCGAAGCCCCTCGACTGCTGACCCTCACTCCGCGTGGGGGCGCGGCAGAGGTCATCCGTGTCGAAGCCCCCGACAACCCGATGGTCGGAGAGATCGAGCGCTTCCGCGACGCGATCGGTGGCGTCGACATCGCCCGCGATCAGGAGCTGACCGGGCTCACGCTGCGGGCGATCGACCAGATCCTCGCGGTTCCGCTGCTCTGAGGATTCACCTCCCGTTTCCCCCAGAAGAAGAGAATCGGCGGATGACGCGAGACGGCCGGGTGGGGGAGGTGTTCCGGGCGTTCCTGCGCCTCGGAGTGACGTCGTTCGGGGGACCCGTCGCGCATCTCGGCTACTTCCGCGACGACCTCGTCGTGCGGCGCCGGTGGATGGACGATCGCGCCTACGCCGACCTCGTGGCCCTGTGCCAGTTCTTGCCCGGACCGGCTTCGAGCCAGGTCGGCTTCGCCATGGGTCTGCAGCGCGCGGGCATCCTCGGCGCGCTCGCCGCGTTCCTCGCCTTCACCCTGCCCTCCGCAATCCTGCTCGTGCTGTTCGCCGGCGGGGCGGCGCTGGTGGGGGGACCGATCGGCGACGGAGTGCTGTCGGGCCTCAAGATCATCGCGGTGGCCATCGTGGCGCACGCCGTGTGGGGGATGGCGCGCACCCTCACCCCCGACGCCCGCCGGGCGGGCATCGCGGTGGCGGGGCTCGGGCTCGCCCTGTTGCTGCCCGCGGCGCCGGGGCAGCTCGGCGCCCTCGCCGTCGGCATCGTGGGCGGGCTGCTGCTGCTGCGCGGAGTGCCCGAGCCTGAGGGGCCGCGGGTGCCGTCGATCGGCGTGCCACGGGCTGTGGCGATCGCATGCCTGGTCGGGTACGTCGTGCTGCTGGTCGCGCTGCCCCTTCTCGCGTCCGCGACGGGCGCCGGCGCGGCGCAGCTCGTGGACGCCTTTTACCGCGCCGGAGCGCTCGTGTTCGGCGGAGGCCACGTCGTCCTGCCGCTGCTACAGGCGGGCGTCGTCGAGACCGGATGGGTGTCGTCGGGCGATTTCCTCACCGGCTACGGCGCCGCGCAGGCCGTGCCGGGTCCGCTGTTCACCTTCGCGGCGTACCTCGGGTCGATCTCGAACGTCGGCCCCGGGGGCGTCGCGGGTGCCGCCCTCGCGCTCGCCGCGATCTTCGTCCCCGGGTTCCTCGTGCTGGTCGGAGTCCTGCCCTTCTGGGATGCCGTGCGCGAGAGGCCCCGGGTACGCGCGGCGATGCGCGGGGCGAACGCGGCCGTGGTCGGCATCCTGGCCGCCGCCCTCTACACACCGGTCTTCACGACCGCGGTGACCGGTCCGGGCCCGTTCCTGCTCGCGGCGGTGGGCTTCGTGCTGCTGACCGCGTTCCGCGCACCGGCATGGGCCGTGGTCATCGTGGGCGCGGCCGGGGGAGTGGTTCTGGCCTTCCTCTGAGTCCGCCCCACACGTCGGGATCGATGCCAGGATGAGCACACCGCAGCGCCGCGGCGAGCATCCTCGAGGGAGAGAACCGTGTTCCACAGCCCCCACCCGAGCGTCGAGATCCCCGACCAGAGCATCTACGACTACCTCTTCGCCTCCCTCGACGACGCTGATCTGGCCCGCGTCGCGCTGATCGACCCGACGTCGGGGGCCGAGACCACCTACGGCACACTGCGGCAGCAGGTCGACGCCTTCGCCGGGGCCCTCGCGCACCGGGGGGCCGACACCGAGACGGTCGTGGCGATGCTGTGTCCGAACGTCCCCGCGTTCGCCACCGTCTTCCACGGCATCCTGCGCGCCGGGTCGGTCATCACCACGATCAACTCGCTCTACACCGAGCGTGAGATCGAGACCCAGCTCCGCGACGCGCGAGCCACGTGGCTCGTCACCGTCTCGCCGCTGCTGCCCCAGGCGCGCGAGGCGGCCCGCGCCGTCGGCATCCCGGACGATCGGCTCATCGTGCTCGACGGAGCCGACGGACACCCCGACCTGCGCTCGCTGCTGGCCGAGGGGCGCACGCCTCCGGAGGTGCGGTTCGACCCCGCCACCCACACCGCGGTGCTGCCCTATTCGTCGGGGACGACGGGTGTGCCCAAGGGGGTGATGCTCTCGCACCGCAACCTCGTCGCCAACGTGGCGCAATGCCGGGTCGTGATCGAGATCGCCCGCGACGACCGGGTGCTCGCGGTGCTGCCGTTCTTCCACATCTACGGGATGACCGTGCTGCTCAACCTCGCGCTGCGCCAGCGCGCCGCCCTGGTCACGATGCCGCGCTTCGACCTGACCGACTTCCTCACGACGATCCAGGATCGCCGCTGCACCTTCCTCTTCATCGCCCCGCCGATCGCGGTGGCGCTCGCCAAGCACCCGGCCGTCGAGCAGTTCGACCTCTCGAGCGTGCACAGCGTGTTCTCGGGGGCCGCGCCCCTCGACGGTGAGACGGCCGAAACCGCCGGGCGACGCATCGGCGCGCGGTTCTACCAGGGCTACGGCATGAGCGAGCTCAGCCCCGTCTCGCACGCGATCCCGGGGAACTCCGACATGCCGGTCAGCTCGGTCGGCGTGCTCATCCCCAACTGCGACGCGAAGCTCGTCGACCCCGAGACCGGAGCCGAGCTCGAGGAGCACGGCGACGACGGTCTCACCGCGCCGGGCGAGATCTGGGTGCGCGGACCGAACGTCATGCTGGGCTACCTGAACCGCCCCGACGCGACGGCCGAGACGCTCGACGCCGACGGCTTCCTGCACACCGGCGACATCGGCGTCCACCACGTCGACGGGTACTTCACGATCGTCGACCGGCTCAAGGAGCTCATCAAGTACCACGGGTATCAGATCGCCCCGGCGGAGCTCGAAGCCCTGCTGCTCGCGCATCCGAAGGTCCAGGATGCCGCGGTCATCGGCGTGCGCGACGACGAGGGCGAGGAGATCCCCAAGGCCTTCGTGGTGGCGGCTCCGGATGCCGGCCTGACGGCGGAGGACGTGATGAGCTTCGTCGCCGAGAACGTCGCTCCGCACAAGAAGGTGCGCCGCGTCGAGTTCATCGACGTCATCCCCAAGTCGACCTCGGGCAAGATCCTGCGGAAGGACCTGCGCGCGCGCGAGGCCGCGGCCTGACACACGACGAAGGGCGGGGCGTCTTGCGACGGCCCCGCCCTTCGTGGGTGCGGACTACGGTGCGATCAACGCACCGGACTGGGCGGCGGCCTCTTCGGCACGCTCGCCCTCTTCCTTCTTGCCTCGGCGCTCGTCGGCGGCCTCCTGCAGCGCCGACTTCGCCCGCAGCGGCGGCGTGCGGAAGAACAGCGACAGCACGAAGGCGAGCAGCACCACGCCCATTGCGGTCCAGTAGACCGTCGTGGCGGAGTTGTTGAACCCGACGAGGAACGGCTTCGTCAGCCGTGCATCCGCGCCCACCAGGAACGAGGTGTCGTCGAGGGTCGACCCGCCGATCGAGGTGTTCT
The DNA here is from genome assembly GCF_040436305.1 of Microbacterium sp. che218. NCBI lineage: Bacteria > Bacillati > Actinomycetota > Actinomycetes > Micrococcales > Microbacteriaceae > Microbacterium > Microbacterium sp. che218. The sequence goes on along the minus strand of NZ_AP031501.1, from coordinate 1,848,220 downwards.
CGTCGCCCGCGGTGAAGCGGTCTTCGAGGGTGGTCGCCACGGTGTCGACGAAGGCGGCGCGATCCGTCGCGTTCGAGAAGTCGAGGCTGACCGTGCCGTCGGCGGCGACCCGTGCGACGGGCACCTGCTGCTGGATCTGCGTGGCGGCGGCCTGAACGGCCTGCGCCACGGCGGCCTGCGTCGCCTGCGCCTGAGCGGCCGCGGGGATCTGGCCGGCGGCGACCTGCGCGGCGACGGCCTGGGTCGCGGCATCCGTCGCCTGCTGCACACCCTGCTGTGCCTGCTGCGTCACGGCCTGGGTGGTCTGCGCGACGATGGGGGCGTAGATCGACGACATGATCTTCTCGTTCGCGGGCGCCGACGACACGGTGGGGTCGAACGCCGCGTCGAGCGCGTCGGTCAGGGTGCCGCGGTCGGAGAACGATCCGATGATGTTCGAGGGCATCAGCGTGAACAGCAGCGACAGCAGCACCGCGGTGCCGAGCGTTCCACCGATCTGGCGGAAGAACGTCGAGCCGCTCGTAGCCACGCCCATGTCGCGCAGGCCCACCGAGTTCTGGCTGGCGATGGTCAGCGTCTGCATCAGCTGACCCAGACCCAGGCCGATCACGAGCATCGCGACGGCGACGTGCCAGTAGGGGCTGTCGTACTTGAGGAACGTCAGCAGGAAGAAGCCGATCGACATCAACGCCGTGCCCAGGATCGGGAACATGCGGTACCGCCCGGTGCGGGCGATGATCTGACCGCTCGCGATCGAGGCGATCATGAGGCCGAGGATCATCGGCAGCATCTCGAAACCGCTCTGCGTCGGCGAGGAGCCGAGCACGAGCTGCAGGTACAGCGGCAGGGTCAGCATCGCGCCGAACATGCCGAAGCCCACGAGCACGCCGATGATGGTCGCCATCGAGAAGGTCGGCGACCGGAACAGCTTCAGCGGGATGAGCGCGTCGTCCTTCATCGCGGTCTCGGCGATGACGAAGGCCAGGATGCCGAGGGCGCCGATGACGTAGCAGGCGATCGCGATCGGCGAGCCCCAGCCCCACTCGCGGCCCTGCTCGGCCACGAGCAGCAGCGGGACGAGCGCGACGATCACGGTCGTGGCGCCCCACCAGTCGATGCGCACGGAGTGCCGCGGCTGCTTCGGAATGTGCAGGAAGCGCCAGACGATCGCGAGCGCGACGATGCCGATCGGCACGTTGATGAGGAAGACCCAGCGCCATCCGGTGATGAACAGGATCTGGCTGGCACCGGCGAACAGACCGCCGACGAGCGGGCCGATGACGCTCGAGATACCGAAGACGGCCAGGAAGTAGCCCTGGTACTTCGCGCGTTCGCGCGGGGCGAGGATGTCGCCCATGATCGCGAGCGGCATCGACATCAGTCCACCGGCGCCGAGGCCCTGGATGGCGCGGAACGCGGCGAGCTCGACCATCGAGGTCGAGAAGCTCGCGAGCACCGAACCGATGATGAAGATGAGGATGGCGATGAGGAACAGCGGGCGCCGACCGAAGATGTCGGAGAGCTTGCCGTAGATCGGCGTCGAGATGGTCGACACGATCAGGTAGGCCGTCGTGACCCAGGCCTGAAGGCTCAGGCCCTGCAGGTCGTCGCCGATCGTGCGGATCGAGGTGCCGACGACCGTCTGGTCGAGGGCGGAGAGGAACATGCCGGCCATGAGGCCGAAGATCACGAACATGATCATGCGGTGCGTCATGACCGTGTCGGTCGCCCCGGTGGTGGGGGAGGCCGCACGGGCGCGTCTGGTTTGAGTGATGTCTGACATCGGGGCCTCTTCGAGAGAAGGCCTGGCGGACGGCTCGGGGTAGCTCAGTCGGGCGCCAGGTGTTTGCTAAAAGTCAACAAATAGTAGCGCTGTCCGGAGGCGTCCGTAACCACCCGCGGCTGTGGGGAAGCTATGCGGGCGTTCGCGGCACGACGGATCGTCAGTGCGGCGCCTCCGCCGGTCACGAGAACAGGGGATGCCACGGGAACAGGGGGATATCGCGGAGAACGGCCTGTTCTCGACGCGCGTCCTGTTCTCCGCGCAGCGGGGCGCGGTGGAGAAGAGGATCTTCGCCAGGGAAAAGACGAAACCCCCGCCATGTAGAAGCTAGACGAGGGTTTCTAAGGTGACTGTAATGATCACCCTGTGGCTCCGACGGGCGTCGATCCCGTGACCTCACGATTTTCAGTCGTGCGCTCTACCAACTGAGCTACAGAGCCGAGCGACATGTCTGCCGCTTCCTAAACGAAAGGCCTCCTCGAAAGAAGGCCCGTCGCTGTGGAGCGACCCTGACGGGACTTGAACCCGCGACCTCCGCCGTGACAGGGCGGCACGCTAACCAACTGCGCTACAGGGCCATGCGTTTTAAATTGTACTTCACCGGAAAGTGACCCCAACGGGATTCGAACCCGTGCTACCGCCGTGAAAGGGCGGCGTCCTAGGCCGCTAAACGATGGGGCCGGATGAGCCTGAAACCTTGCGATTTCATCCTCGCTTGCCGACGACCGAGCCTACTTCACATCTTCGGAGATTGCCAATTCGGGGCGTGGCGTGCGGCTCCCGCGCGTGTCGAGGGCCAAGATGGGCCGCGGCAGCGGGAACTCGCCCTGTTGTACGTGTGACTCGTGTTGCTACTGTTGGCCGAGTTGCGACCGGTGAGATGAGGTATTCCCGTGACGCTCGAGCACCTCGACGAAACAGACGACTGCGGCTGCGCGCCCAGTCCGGCCGAAAAGCGACGGTTGTGGCCGACCTTCGACCGCCGTGGCGCGCTGAAGTTCGGCGTGATGGGGGCCGTCGCCGTCGGTGCGTTCGGTGCCGCGGCATCCGGCTTCAGTTCTCCCGCCGTCGCCGCCGATTACCCCTCGTGGGACGACGTGCAAGCCGCGAAGGCGAACGAATCCGCGAAGGCGGGTGAAATCGCGCGCATCCAGGGCCTCATCGCGGGACTGCAGTCCGAGGTCGCGCGCACCCAGGCCGAGGTGCAGGCGCGCTCCGACGAGTACTTCACCGCGCAGCAGGCCTACCTCGACGCCGACTACCGCGCGCAGCTGATCCAGACCCAGGCCGACGCCGAAGCCGCGAAGGCGACGGATGCCGCGACGAAGGCCGGCAAGGTCGCCGCGCAGCTGTACCGCTCGGGCGGAGACGACACCTCGCTCGACCTGTTCTTCTCGGGCTCGGCGGCCACGGCCGACGACCTGCTCGCCAAGCTCGGCACGATGGATAAGCTCCTCGAGCGCAATCGCTCGGTGTACGCCGCCGCCGTGACGGCCCGCGACAACGCCCAGCAGCTGAGCAACCAGGCCAACGACGCACGTGCCGAGCGCGACCGCCTGCAGAAGATCGCCGAAGACAAGATGGTCGCCGCGCAGCAGGCCGCTCAGGCCGCGCAGGAGGCCCTGGCCGCGCAGCAGGCCAACCAGGTCACGCTCGAAGCGCAGCTCGCGGCCCTGCAGGACACCACGGCCAAGACGATCGCCGACTACCAGGCCGGCGTCGAGGCAGAACGCAAGGCCCGCGAGGAGCGCGAGCGTCAGGCCCGCGAAGAGGCCGAGCGCCGCGACCGCGAACGCCGCGAGCAGGAAGAGCGCGACCGCCAGAACGCCGCGAACAACAGCGGCGGTGGCGGCGGGGGCGGAAGCAGCAGCGGCGGCGGCGGAAGCAGTGGCGGTGGCGGCGGCGGAGGCGGTGGCGGCGGAAGCGTCGTCGGGTCGGGCTGGGCTCGCCCGTCTTCCGCGTACACGTCGTCGGGCTACGGCCCGCGCACCGGCCAGTGCAGCGCAAGCTACTGCGCGAGCACCTGGCACCTCGGTCTCGACTTCGGCGCCAGCTGCTGGTCGCCCATCTACGCGGCCGCGGCCGGTCGCGTCACCTACGCCGGCCGCTACGGCGGGTTCGGCAACTACATCCGCATCCAGCACGACGACGGCTCGGGCACCGGATACGGACACATCGTCGACGGCGGCATCTACGTCTCGTACGGTCAGCGCGTGGGAGCGGGCGAGCAGATCGCCGCGACCGGACAGACCGGCAACTCCTTCGGCTGCCACCTTCACTTCGAGGTCTACCCCCCGTGGGGTGGAACCACCGATCCCGCGCCCTGGCTGCGCGATCGGGGCGTCTCGGTCTGACCGAGCCCACGAGAAAACCCCCGGTCGCAGGACCGGGGGTTTTCTCGTCTGCAGAAGATCAGAGGGTGTTCGGAGCCTCGCCCGAACCCTGCGTCTTGGTCTGAGCGTCGTGCTCGTCGAAGCGCGTGAAGGCCTCGGCCACGAGACGCTCGGCCTCAGCGGCATCCGCCCACTCGTCGACCTTGACCCACTTGTTGGGCTCGAGGTCCTTGTAGTGCTCGAAGAAGTGCGAGATCTCCTTCTTGGTCCACTCGTCGATGTCGTCGACGTCCTGGATGTGGTCCCACCGCGGGTCCTTGGCGAGCACGGCCACGACCTTGTCGTCACCGCCGGCCTCGTCGCTCATCTTCAGCACGCCGACGGGGCGCACCTTGGCGAGGATGCCGGGGTGCAGGTCGCGGTCGAGCAGCACCAGCACGTCGAGCGGGTCGCCGTCTTCGCCGAGGGTGTTCTCGAAGAAGCCGTAGTTGGCCGGGTAGCCGAACACCGTGTAGAGGATGCGGTCGAGGTAGACGCGGCCGGTGCCGTGGTCGACTTCGTACTTCACGCGGCTTCCGCGGGGGATCTCGATGACGGCGTCGAAAGCGCCCATACTCGTGCTCCTTAGATCTGTGGATTTCCGCGGCCCAGCCTAGTCGGGCGGGCGCGCGACGCCCACGCGGAACCAGACCGCAGGAGTTCGGGGTCGACGAGGGCCGACGAGACGCGGTGTCGGGGCCTCACTGCCGGGAACTCCTGCGTCATGTCCTGGGCGGAGCAGGCGGCGGCGCGGCCCGGCGATAGCGTGGAGACATGGATCACCGCCCCGGCCTCGACCCGTCCGTCGCCGAGGTGCGCCGTGCCGTCCGTGCGGCGCTCGACGAGATCGAGGGCACCGTCGTCGTCGCTCTGTCGGGTGGACCCGACTCGCTCGCCCTGGCGCTGGCGACCGCCTTCGAAGCTGTGCGCCGCGGCGTCCGGGCGCAAGCGGTGGTGATCGACCACGGGCTGCAGGAGGGGTCGGATGCCGTGGCCGGACGCGCCGCCGACGCCGCCCGATCGTTCGGACTCGACGCCCGGGTCGTGCGCGTCGAAGTCGTGTCGGCGGAGGGCCCCGAGGCCGACGCGCGTGCCGCGCGTTACGCCGGGCTCGCGCGGGCTGCGGAGGAGATCGGGGCGGATGCCGTTCTGCTCGGCCACACGCTCGACGATCAGGCCGAGACGGTGCTGCTCGGACTCGCCCGCGGATCCGGAACGGCGAGCCTGGCGGGAATGGCCTCCCGGCGTCGCGACGAGACCGGACCCACCTGGGTGCGCCCGCTGCTGGGCGTGCGTCGGCGCACGACCGTCGCCGCGTGCGCCGCGGAGGGTCTCGAGCCGTGGACCGACCCGCACAACGCCGACCCGATGTTCTCGCGCGTGCGGGTGCGAGAGCACGTGCTCCCGGTGCTCGAGGCCGAGCTCGGCCCCGGAGTTGCCGAGGCACTCGCGCGCACCGCCGAGCAGCTGCGCGAAGACGCCGCCGCGTTCCAGGAGATGATCGACGAGACGATCGAAGACATCGTCGAGCACGCCGAGGCGGGGATCTCGATCTCGGTGGCGGCCCTCGCCGCGAACCCCGCCGCGCTGCGCAACCGGATCATCCGCTACGTGGCCGACAGCGAATTCGGGGTCTCGCTCTCGCGCACCCAGACCCTCGAGGTCGCCCGGCTCGCGACCGACTGGCGCGGGCAGGGGCCGATCGACCTTCCGCGATGCCTGGCCCGCCGGGTCGGCGCCCGCATCGAACTGGTCGCGCGGGCGTGACCCCGGCGACGGTCGGAGTCTGAGCGTGCTGTCGTCCCGCGAGGCCGAGGAGCTGGCGCAGCTTCGGGAACGCGTCTACGGTGCGCCGTCGCTCGAGGCGATCCCTCCCGCGACGATTCGCCGCCTCCAGGAGTTGGAGGACCAGGAGGTCCCGAGCGCAACGGAGCCCGCTTCCGACGAGGTACCGTCCCCTCCGCTCGCGGAACCACCCGCCGCGCGGGAGGAGGAGGCGCCGGAGAGCCCGGTCGTGAAGCCGCGGCGCCGACGATCGCTCGTCGCCCTCATCGTCGGTGCGGTCGCGATCTTTGTCGCCGGCGCCGCCGCGGGGGGTCTCTTCACTCCGCGGCCGGGCGACGGCGGCATCCCGGAACTGGAGTGGACCCAGGCGTCGGAAGACGTGATCTTCTCGACGATCAGCGGGCAGGACCCGAGCGCGGGACTCGAGCCCGATTCGGTCCGTTTCATCGCGAACGTGGAGAACACCCTCCTGTACATCGGCCATCAGGCTGGGACGACGAACGTGTGCCTCGTCGTGATCACCACGATCGAGCCGCGCCCCTCCGTCACCTGCGGCGACACGGGTGTGACCGCGGAGGTCCGCGACGACTTCCTCGTCGAGGTCGGTCCCGTCGACGACGGCTTCCGTGCGCGAATCGGCCCGGACCTGACCGAGCACCGCCTCTCGGCGAGCGTCACCGCCTTCTACGTCCCCTCCCCGAAGGTGTGAGGGGGTCGCCCGGACGGCGGCGGCGGATCCGCCGACGTAGACTTTCCCAATGCGCGCGGCCGACATCTCCGACGACATCAGCGAAGTCCTCCTCACCGAGGAGCAGATCCACGGAAAGCTCGCCGAACTGGCGACGCAGGTGGCCGCCGACTACGAGGGGCGCGACGTCGTCCTCGTGGGCGTGCTGAAGGGCGCGGTCATGGTCATGGCCGACTTCGCCCGTCACCTGCCGATGCACGTGTCGATGGACTGGATGGCCGTCTCGTCGTACGGCGCCTCGACCCGCTCGAGCGGTGTCGTGCAGATCCGCAAAGACCTCGACACCGACATCACCGGCAAGCATGTGCTGATCGTCGAGGACATCATCGACTCCGGTCTGACCCTCAGCTGGCTGCTCGAGAACTTCGCGTCGCGCGGAGCCGAGTCGGTCGAGGTGCTCGCTCTCCTGCGCAAGCCCGAGGCCATGAAGGTCGAGGTCGACTGCCGCTACGTGGGCTTCGACATCCCCAACGACTTCGTCATCGGCTACGGCCTCGACTACGCCGAGCGCTACCGCAACCTGCGCGACGTCGCGGTGCTCGCGCCGCACGTCTACTCCTGAGATCGGGCGCTGCCGAGGTCGGTCGAACACCGACGTCGAGCATTCGGCGTACGCCCACGACGAACGCACAGGCCCGGCATAGTCCTCGCGCGTTAGCCTGATGCGACCGCTTTTCTGCGGAGCACACGAAAGGGCTGGGCTCGCCCACCATGAATTTCAAGAAGATCACGCGTAATCCGATCGTCTACGTTCTGCTGGTCGGTCTGCTTCTGGTCATCGGTTTCTCGCTCATCTCCAACCTCAGCGGCGCCCGTCAGGTGTCGACCAAGGAGGGCCTGGAGCTCCTCAAGGGCGGCACCGTGACCCAGGCGGTGACGAACGATCCCGACCAGCGTGTCGATCTGACGCTGTCGACGCCATTCGAGGGCGCGAACGACGTGCAGTTCTACTTCAGCCAGGCGCGCGCCAGCGAGGTCGCCAGCGCGATCGACACGGCGAACCCCTCCGACGGCTTCAACGACGTCGTGCCCAAGCCCAGCTGGTTCGACGGCTTCCTCGGGCTGATGCTCCCGCTCGTGCTGCTCGGTCTGCTCTTCTGGTGGCTGCTCTCCAGCGCCCAGGGCGGCGGCAGCAAGGTCATGCAGTTCGGCAAGTCGCGCGCGAAGCTCGTGACGAAGGAGACGCCGACCGTCACCTTCCAAGACGTCGCTGGCTCCGACGAGGCGATCGAAGAGCTCGACGAGATCAAGGAGTTCCTCAAGGACCCGAAGAAGTTCGAAGAGGTCGGTGCGCGCATTCCCAAGGGCGTGCTGCTGTACGGCCCTCCCGGAACCGGTAAGACCCTGCTCGCGCGCGCCGTCGCCGGCGAGGCGGGCGTGCCGTTCTACTCGATCTCGGGTTCGGACTTCGTCGAGATGTTCGTCGGTGTCGGCGCCAGCCGTGTGCGCGACCTGTTCAACCAGGCCAAGGAGAGCTCCCCGGCCATCATCTTCATCGACGAGATCGACGCCGTCGGCCGCCACCGCGGCGCCGGCATGGGCGGCGGTCACGACGAGCGCGAGCAGACGCTCAACCAGATGCTCGTCGAGATGGACGGCTTCGACCCCAAGGTCAACGTCATCGTGATCGCGGCCACCAACCGCCCCGACATCCTCGACCCCGCGCTGCTGCGCCCGGGCCGCTTCGACCGGCAGATCGGCGTGGACGCGCCCGACCTCAAGGGTCGTCAGCGCATCCTCGAGGTGCACGGCCGCGGCAAGCCGCTGTCGGACTCGGTCGACCTCGAGGTCGTCGCACGCAAGACGCCCGGCTTCACCGGTGCCGACCTCGCGAACGTGTTGAACGAGGCGGCGCTGCTCACCGCGCGCTCGAACGCGCAGCTCATCGACAACCGCGCCCTCGACGAGGCCATCGACCGCGTCATCGCCGGTCCCCAGCGCCGCACGCGCGTGATGAAGGACAAAGAGAAGCTCATCACCGCCTACCACGAGGGCGGCCACGCCCTCGCTGCGGCGGCCATGAACCACACCGACCCCGTCACCAAGGTCACGATCCTCCCGCGCGGCAAGGCGCTGGGCTACACGATGGTGCTGCCGCTCGACGACAAGTACTCCATCACCCGCAACGAGCTGCAGGACCAGCTGACCTACGCGATGGGCGGCCGCGTCGCCGAGGAGATCGTGTTCCACGACCCCACCACGGGCGCGTCGAACGACATCGAGAAGGCCACCAGCATCGCCCGCAAGATGGTCACCGAGTACGGCATGACCAACGAGGTCGGCCCGGTCAAGCTCGGCTCGTCGTCGGGCGAGGTGTTCATGGGCCGCGACATGGGACACGGTCGTGACTTCTCGGAGCGCATCGCCGAGCGCGTCGACGCGCAGGTGCGCGCTCTCATCGAGCAGGCGCACAACGAGGCCTACGAGGTCATCAACGCCAACCGCGAGGTGCTCGACCGTCTGGCTCTCGAACTGCTCGAGAAGGAGACCCTCGACCACCTCGAGCTCGCCGAGATCTTCAAGGACGTCAAGCGTCTGACGCCGCGCCCGCAGTGGCTGTCGTCGGGCGATCGTCCGGTCTCTAACCAGCCTCCGGTCGACGTCCCCCGCCGCCAGGCTCCCGCCGGCATCGCGGCATCCGCCGAGGCGGAGTCGCAGGCGACGGCCCAGGCGCAGCACCGTCCGAGCGGACAGACGCGCCCGGCAACCGCCTGAGGCGCCGTGGCCGTCGATCGAGAGCGCGTCGCCGCTCTGGTACGTGAGTTGCTGGGGGCGATCGGGGAAGACCCCGATCGCCCCGGCCTCCGCCAGACCCCGACGCGTGTCGCCGACTCCTGGGCGGAGTTCTTCTCCGGCGTGAACCAGGATGCCGGGGAGCCCTTACGGCACATCATCTCCGTGTCGCGCGGACCCGCACCCGACACGTTGCCCTCGGGAGCCGTGATGCTGCGCGACATCGCCTTCCGGTCGATGTGCGAGCACCATCTGCTCCCGTTCCGCGGCCGCGCGCACGTCGCCTACCTGCCGGGCGAAGAGGTCGTGGGTCTCGGCGCTCTGCCCCGGGTCATCGACATCCTGGCCGCCCGTCCGCAGGTGCAGGAGCGCCTGGGGGAGCAGGTGGCGGATGCCATCGACTCGGCCCTCGACGCGCGTGGCGTGCTCGTGGTGCTCGATGCGACGCACGAGTGCGTAACGATGCGGGGAGGGCGCCAACTCGACGCCTCGACCGTCACGATCGCCGCGCGCGGCGTGTACACCGACCCCGCCGCCCGATCCGAGCTGGTCGCTCTGATCGGGGCGCGCGCGTGACCCTCATCATGGGGATCGTCAACGTCACCCCCGACTCGTTCAGCGACGGGGGCCGCTACATCGACCCCGACGTCGCGATCGCCCACGCGCGGAGCCTGCGCGACCAGGGCGCCGATCTCCTCGACATCGGCGGCGAGTCGACGCGCCCCGGGGCGTCGCGCGTGGCCCCGCGAGTCGAACAGCAGCGCGTGCTCCCGGTCGTCGAGGCCCTGGCCGCAGAGGGCGCGTGGGTGAGCATCGACACGATGAACGCCTCGACGGCCGTCGCCGCGGCGCGAGCGGGTGCGCGGCTGATCAACGACGTCTCGGGCGGCCTCGCCGACCCCGAGATGCTCTCCGCCGTCGCCGGAACCGACGCCGAGATCGCTCTGGGGCACTGGCGCGGCCCGTCGACCGAGATGTACGCGCGGGCGGACTACGCCGACGTCGGTCGAGAGGTGGCCGCCGAACTGGCCGAGCGGGTCGAGGCGGCGCGCGCAGCCGGCATCGATCCGGCGCGCATCGTCGTCGACCCGGGCATCGGCTTCGGCAAGCGTGGCACGCAGAACTGGCAGACGCTGCGCGCACTGCCGCACCTCGTCGCGTCGGGGTACCGCGTGCTCGTCGGCACCAGTCGGAAGCGATTCCTCGGCGACGCGCTCGGCGACGACGCCGATCTCGCCCGCCGCGATCTGGCCACGGCGACCACGAGCGTCCTGGCGGCGCGCGACGGCGCCTGGGCCGTGCGCGTGCACGACGTACCGACCACCCGCGACGCGCTCGCCGTCGCCCGCGCTTGGGAGGCCTGATGGATGCCGCTGACCGCATCACACTGACGGGGGTGCGCGCCGTTGGCTTCCACGGCGTGTATCCCGACGAGAAGCGCGACGGACAGGAGTTCGTCGTCGACGCTGTGCTGAACCTGTCGCTGCGTCGCGCGGCCGAGACCGACGACGTGGTCGACACCGTCCACTACGGCGAGCTCGCCGAACGCCTCGTCGCCGTCGTCGAGGGGGAGCCGGTCGATCTCATCGAGACGCTCGCGCAGCGCCTCGCCGACGAGGTGCTGACCGACCGACGCGTCGAGACCGTCACGATCACGGTGCACAAGCCGAAAGCCCCCATCACGGTGCCGTTCGGCGACGTGTCGGTGACGATCACGAGGGGGCGGCCGTGAACGTGCGTCTGGCCCACGGCCTCGACGCGGCTCCGCGCTCGACGCCCGTGCCCGCGGTGGTCGCCCTCGGCGCCAACCTGGGCGAGCGCGCCGAGACACTCGCCGCGGCCGTCGACGAGCTGCGCCGCTTGACCCTCACCTCGGACGTGCGGGTGTCGCACCCGATCGAGACGGTCGCGGTGACCCTCGACGGCGAGGACGAGGACGCGCCCCGCTACCTCAACGCGGTCGCGGTGCTGCAGACGCGGCTCTCGCCCGCCGAGCTGCTGGCGTCGCTGCACCGCATCGAGGCGCGCCACGGTCGCGTGCGTCGCGAGCGGTGGGGCGATCGCACGCTCGATCTCGACCTGATCGCGTACGGAGACGAGATGATCGACCGCGACGACCTGGTCGTACCGCATCCCCGGGCGCACGAGCGCGAGTTCGTCCTGGCGCCGTGGGTGCAGATCGATCCGGATGCCGAGATCCCGGGCCGCGGCCGCGTCGCCGACCTGCTCGCCGGACTCCGGGGGAGCGACCGATGAAGCGTACGGGAGCCGGCATCCTGACCATCGCCGTCATCATCGGGCTCGTCTGCGGCTTCGTCCTCGACACCGCGCTGACGGCCATGGGGCGCGCGACGTTCTCGCCGGCCGTGAGCCTGCCCACGATCCTCGCGCTGCTGGGCGCGGTCATCGTGGTGCTCGCGGTGCCGGTCTTCCGCGCGAGCCGCGGTCGCAGCGCGCGGCGCATCGACCCGTTCCGGGCGCTGCGCATTGCGATGCTCGCCAAGGCGTCGTCGCTGCTGGGGGCTGCCGCGGCGGGGTTCGCGGTCGGCCTGCTCGCCTTTCTGCTGAGCCGTCCGGTGACGCCATCGGTAGGCTCGATGGGGACGATCATCGCGACGCTCGTGTGCGCTGTCGTCCTGGTCGTCGCGGGACTCGTGGCCGAGCAGCTGTGCACCATCCGGAAGGACGACGATGACGACACCCCCGGAGACCTCCCCGCCGGCCCCGTCGGGATCTGACGCCCCCGCGTCCTCGCCGGAGGCGGTGACGCAGGGTGCCGTGCTGAGCGAGCGCACCTACGACCGCATTCTCGAGCCTCGTTCGGAGCGACGGCTGCCGCTCGGCGATGGCACCTGGTACCAGCTGGCGCGGGCCTACGTGCGGGTGCAGCTCATCTCGCAGGGCGCGGTGTTCGTCCTGGTGGCCGCCGCGGCGCTCGTCGCGCAGCTGCTCACCGGAGTGATGTGGCAGTGGATCCCCGCGGGAGTGATCCTGCTCGTCACCGCCATCGGGCTGATCATCACGCCGCGGCAGGCGCGATCGGTCGGGTACCAGTTGCGCGACGACGACCTGGTCTTCCGTCGCGGCATCCTGTGGCAGCGCGTCGTGGCCGTGCCCTATGGCCGCATGCAGCTCGTCGACATCACCCACGGGCCGCTCGATCGCGGCTTCGGCATCGCGCAGCTCAAGCTCGTGACCGCCGCCGCCTCGACGGGCGTCACGATCCCCGGGTTGACGCAGGAGGCGGCCGAGCACCTGCGCGACACCCTCGTCGCCGTGGCCGAGACCCGTCGGACCGGCCTGTGAGCGACCCGGCACCTCCGGCCGGCCCTCCGGCTGGCTCGACGCCGCCGAGCCCCGTGGGCGGGTCGGGCGCCGATGCCCTTCCGCCCGCAGCCGCCGCCGGCGCCTCTCCGCAGGGCGCGGCCCCCGCCGTGCCGCGCGTCAGCGTGCGATCGCCGTACAGCGACGGCGAGTGGCATCGGCTCCATCCGCTGACCCCGCTGTTGCGCGGCGGTCTCTCACTGCTCGTCATCATCGGAGTGCTCGTCGCCAACCTCCGGGAACGGTTGATCGAGTGGTTCTTCCCGGTCGTCACCGACCTGCCTCCCGGCGGCATGCCGCCCGACCCGGTCGACTTCCTGTTCTCCCACAACCTGATCCTCATCGCGGGTGGGGTCGCTCTCGCCGTGGTGCTCGTGCTGCTGGTGCTCTTCCGCCTGTCGTGGCGGTTCCACACCCTGCGCATCGGCGACGACGACGTCGAGGTGCGTTCGGGCGTCCTCTTCCGCACGCATCGGCGCGCCCCGCTCGATCGGGTGCAGGGCGTGAACCTCACGCGCCCGATGCTCGCCCGTCTGCTGGGGCTCGCCAAACTCGAGGTTGTCGGCGCGGGCCTCGACGCGAACGTGAAGCTCGAGTACCTCTCGGGCAAGGACGCCGAGGCGATCCGCGGCGACATCCTCCGCCTCGCCTCCGGTCGGCGTCTCGCCGAAGCGCGCGAGGCCGACGGCGAGCGGTCGTCCCTCGTGCGCCAGGCTGCCGAGGCAGTCGGCTCCGGGTTGCAGGGCATCGTCGACGGTGAGGACTTCTCCGACGCCGAGCCGCAGAGCATCGTGCGCATCCCCCTCGGGCGCCTGGTGGCCTCTCGCGTGCTGAGCGGGTCGACAATCGTGCTCATCGCCCTCGTGGTCGGGATCATCGTGGCCGCGTCGGTGTCGACGCTGTGGCTGTTGTTCACCGTCGTGCCGATGTTCCTCGCCTTCGGTGCGTACTACGTGCGTTCGATCGCCCGGGGGCTCCGGTACTCGATCGCCCCCACCCCCGACGGCGTGCGCGTCACCTTCGGGCTGTTCACCACGGTGTCCGAGATCGTCCCGCCGGGCCGCGTGCACGCCATCGAGGTGCGTCAGCCGCTGATGTGGCGCCCCTTCGGATGGTGGTCCGTCTCGGTCAACCGCCTCTCGGGCCGCGCGTCCACCGACACCAGCAACGATCAGCTGGCCGCGGTGCTGCCGATCGGCACCCGCGCCGACGTCGAACGGGTGCTGGGGATCTTCGCGCCGGGGCTGTCGGACGACGAATGGACACTCGTCTTCCGCGACGGCATCCTGGGTCCGGTGGAGAACGACCCCTACGTCACGACCCCGCGCCGCGCGCGGTGGCTGCGGCCCTTCTCGTGGCGCCGCAACGGCCTGCTCGTGACAGCCGATGCCCTGCTGATGCGCCGCGGGTGGATCTGGCGCTCGCTGAGCGTGCTGCCCCTGGCCCGGTTGCAGTCCGTGGGGCTGCAGCAGGGCCCGATCGCGCGCGCCGCGGGAACCGCGACCGTGACCGGACACGTCATCGCCGGCAACGTGCAGACCTCGATCGGCGCGATCGACCGCGCCGACGCGCTGGAGATGTTCGCGCGCGCGGCGCGAGGCGGCGTCGCCGCCGCGGCCACCGATCGCAGTCACCGGTGGGCCGGATGAGCGGCGGTCGCGACGGGCGCTTGGGCGTCGGGGTGATCGGCGCGGGACGCGTCGGTCCGGTGATCGCGGCAGCCCTCGCCGGTGCCGGGCACGCGCTCACGGGCATCACCTCGGGCTCCGACGACGACCGCGTCGAAGCGATCCTGCCGAATCTGCCGGTGCTGGCGGCCGACGAGGTCGTGCGCCGCAGCGAACTCGTGGTGATCGCCGTTCCGCATGACGAGCTCGCGGGCCTCGTCGCCGGACTCGCCGAGATGGGTGCCTGGCAGCCCGGTCAGCTCGTGCTGCACACCGACCCCGCGTACGGTTCGCGCGTGCTGGATCCGGCCGCCCGCCTCGGCGCGATCCCGCTCGCCATCCACCCGGCGATCGTCTTCACCGGGGTCTCGTCGGTCGACCTGCGCCAGCTCGCCCAGTCGTATGCCGCGGTGACGGCTCCCGCTCCGGTGCTTCCGATCGCGCAGGCCCTGGCCGTCGAGCTCGGGTGCGAGCCCGTGGTCGTGGCGGAGGACGACCGCGCGACGTACGCGGAGGCGATCGCGACGGCCACGGAGTTCTCGCGCTCGATCGTGCGCCAGTCGTCGGAGCTCCTCGGGCGCGTCGGCGTCGAGAACCCCGGCGGATACCTGTCGGCCCTCGTGCGTTCCAGCGTCGACCAGGCGCTCGTGGAGGGCGCCGGGCGGGGCGGACTTGTCGGCGACGCTACGATCGACGAATGATCCGCACCCTCGAGGATCTGCGCACCCGACTCGGCGAGATCCGAGGCGCAGACCGATCCTCCGGCGGCCCCCGCGTCGCGCTCGTCTCGACTCTGGGCGCCCTGCACGACGGCCACATCGACCTCATCCGTGAGGCGCGCGCGCAGGCCGAGGTCGTCGTCGTCTCGACGTTCGTCAACCCGCTGCGCTTCCGCACCGCCGATGACACCGCGCGCTACCCGCGCTCGCCGGAGGCCGATGAGATCGTGCTGCGCGATCTCGGTGTGGACGTGGTCTTCGCTCCGAGCGCGAGCGAGTTCCTGCCCGCCGGCACCGCCACGACCCGCGTCTCAGCGGGCGATGTGGGCCTGCGCTACGAGGGCCGGGTGCGTCCGTTCTACTTCGACGGCGTGCTCACGGTGGAGGCGAAGCTGTTCCACCTCGTCCGGCCCGACGTCGCCGTCTACGGGGAGCGCGATCTGCAGCGGATCTTCCTCGTGCGCAAGATGGTGCGCGATCTCGACTTCGCCGTGTCGATCGCGACCGTGCCGACCGTGCGGACCGACGACGGGCTGCCCGTCTCGAGCCGTGTGGCGCTGCTGGAGCCGGCCGATCGCCGCGCGGCGGCGGCCCTGCCCCGGGCCCTGGAGGCCGCGGCGTCCAACGCCGACCTCGGGGTCGACGCGTGCATCGCGGCGGCGCAGTCGTCGCTGATGGGCGAGGCGCGCATCACGCTCGAGTACCTCAGCGTCGTGGATCCCGAGACGTTCCTGCCCGTCGACGACGGCCACCACGGCCGGGCGTTCGCCCTCATCGCCGCGACCGTGGGCGGGCACCGCTTCATCGGCAACGCGGAGATCTCGCTGCGCTGACCTCGGGCCGGTCACCGCCGGGACGTCGGCGGGCCACGGGGCCCTCGAGCGCGGCGAATAGACTGGAGCAGACCCCGAGGAGCCTTTCTGATGACCGACGCGCCCGCGAACGACGCCGCCGAACCGACCGAAGACGAGGTCTTCGAACAGAAGGCGGTACGCCTGGCCAAGCGCGAGCGTCTGCTCGCCGAGCGCACGGACGCCGCGGGTGGGCCGTATCCGGTCGCTGTTCCGATCACCACGACCATCCCCGAACTGCGCGCGCGCTTCGGCGACCTCGAGGCGGGGGCCGAGACCGGCGAGACCGCCGCCGTCGCGGGTCGCGTCGTGTTCAGCCGCAACACCGGAAAGCTCTGCTTCGCCTCGCTGCAGGCCGGCGACGGCAGCCGCATCCAGGCGATGGTGTCGCTCGCCAGCGTGGGCGAGGAGTCGCTGCAGGCGTGGAAGGAGCTCGTCGACCTCGGCGACCACGTCTTCATCTCGGGCGAGGTGATCTCGAGCCGCCGCGGCGAGCTGTCGATCATGGTCGCCGAGTGGAGCATCGCGGCCAAGGCCGTGCTGCCCCTTCCGAACCTGCACACCGAGCTGAGCGAAGAGAGCCGCGTGCGCAGCCGCTTCCTCGACCTGATCGTGCGCGACCGGGCGCGCGAGACCGTGCTGGCCCGCGCCAAGGTCAACGCGAGCCTGCGCCGCACCTTCACCGAGCGCGACTTCGTCGAGGTCGAGACCCCCATGCTGCAGGTGCAGCACGGTGGCGCGAGCGCGCGCCCGTTCACCACCCACTCGAACGCGTTCGACACCGAGCTGTTCCTGCGCATCGCGCCCGAGCTGTTCCTCAAGCGCGCCGTCGTCGGCGGCATCGACCGCGTGTACGAGATCAACCGCAACTTCCGCAACGAGGGCGCTGACTCCACGCACAGCCCCGAGTTCGCGATGCTCGAGGCCTACCAGGCCTACAGCGACTACAACGGCATCGCCGATCTGACCCAGACGCTCATCCAGGACGCCGCGATCGCGGTCGCCGGCTCCACCACCGTGACCTGGGCCGACGGGACGGAGTACGACCTGGGCGGGCAGTGGGATCGCATCTCGATGTACGACTCGCTGTCTGCGGCATCCGGTCACGAGATCACCCCCTCGACCTCGCTCGACGAACTGCGCGCCTTCGGCGCCGAGGCCGGGGTCGACGCGCCCCCGCACGAAACGCACGGCAAGTGGGTCGAAGAGCTGTGGGAGCACTTCGTCAAGGGCGGCCTGACCCGCCCGACCTTCGTCATGGACTTCCCGCTCGACACGAGCCCGCTCGTGCGCGAGCACCGCTCGATCGCCGGCGTCGTGGAGAAGTGGGACCTGTACGTCCGCGGCTTCGAGCTCGCCACCGGGTACTCGGAGCTCATCGACCCCGTCATCCAGCGCGAACGCTTCGTGGAGCAGGCGAAGCTCGCCGCGCGCGGTGACGACGAGGCGATGCCGATCGACGAGGAGTTCCTGCGGGCGCTCGAGCACGGCATGCCGCCGACCGGCGGAATGGGCATGGGCATCGATCGTCTGCTGATGGCGATCACCGGTCTCGGAATCCGCGAAACGGTGATGTTCCCGCTCGTGAAGTAGGCCGCTCGAACACCCACTCGGGCAGGCGGCCGCCGTCGATCATGCTCAGCATGATTCCGCTGAGGCCATGCGCGCTGTCGATGTCGAGCGCGTGCTCGGCGTAGGTGGCGGCGTGCGTCGAGCGCCCCACCGCCCAGGCGAGCCACGCGCACGCCGAGAGCGATCCCGGGCGACGACGTGGCGGCACGGTCGCGGCGACGAGGCGGCACAACGCCAGCGCCCGGTGCAGTCGGTCCGGATCGGGGTGAGCCCCCTCGCCCCACATGGGGCGTGCGAGGTCTTCGGGGAACGCCGCGCCCGCGTGGTACGCCGTCTGGGCACCCAGCACGGCGTACCCGTCGCGGATGTCGCCCGCCCACTGCATGAGGGCGACGTCGCGCAACGACGGGCGCTCGAGGCAGAACGAGACGGCGGCGAGCTCTCGCGGCGTCAGCTCCGACGGGGCGCGCGAGATCGCGTCTTCGAAGAGAAGCGGCGGTTCGGCCAGCAGCGACGCCGTGGCCGCGGAGACGGCGACCCGATCGAGGGGCAGGCGGCGACGCTCCGCGACCGTTCCGAGCACGTGCTCCATCGCGTCGATCGCCTCGGCCACGACCTCCTTGAGGTCGTCGTCGACCCCGGGCAGTTCGGCGGCGGCGTACTGGTCGTCGTCGATGCGGGTGTCGGGCAGCCCGGCCTGCGACTCATCGATCTCCGGGAGCGGATACGGCCCGGTCGACGACGGCGCGCGGTGATCGTCCCACCCGTCGGCACCGACGATCAGAGCCTCGGTGATGCGCAGGCCGCAGATCTCGGCTCGCGCGATGGTCGCGTCGACGAGCGGGCCGTGCGCCGACGCGGCCGCCTCGGCGAGGGGCTCGTCGGCGTAGACGACGACGGCCACGGCATCGGCCGTCGCGACCTTGCACGCCATGCCGATCACGGTGGAGGCCACGCTGACGCAGGCGGTGGGGTCGCTGCTCGGGGGCAGATCGACGCGCATCGCGCCGAGCGAGCGTCCGTGGGCGAACGGCACGAGCACGAGGCTCCGGCGCGGAACGCACCCGAGCAGGTGGGGGACGAGGGAGAGGAACGAGGCGGGCGTGGACGCGGGGACGATGGTGGTCATGGGCACGAGAGTGCCGGGATGCGCGGGGCGCGCGCGGCGGCGGATACCTCGATCGTGGACGAATCCGCCGAACCCGCTCCTGGGGAGAAGGGGGAGCCGGCCGGATGTCGGGGCACCGCGGGTATCCTGGACACATGGACGAGACCTGGACCGCGATGCTGTGGGCGATCCTGCCGACCCTCGTGGTGTCAGTGGTCTTCTTCTTCATCCTCCGCAACGTCATCCGCATGGATCGCACCGAGCGCAAGGCCTACGCCCGCATCGAGGCGCAGGAGCGCGCCAAGCGCGGTCTCCCGCCGGTCGCGCGCACCGGCGACGGACCCGCGAACTGACACCGGCGCGGCCCCGTGTCAGGGGCCGTCGCTACGCTGGGTGCACAACCCGCCCAGGAGGATCCGTGATCAACGCCACGTTCGACGCGAGCTGGCTCGTCATCACGCTGTTCGTCGTCGACCTCGTGGTGCGCATCGCCGCCATCATCATCGTGCCGCGCAACCGCCGCCCGACGGCCGCCATGGCGTGGTTGCTGGCGATCTACTTCATCCCGTTCGTCGGGGTGTTCCTGTTCCTGCTGATCGGAAACCCGCGTCTGCCGCGCAAACGGCGACGCAAGCAGGCGGCCATCAACGAGTACATCCACGACACCAGCGCCTCGCTCGAGTTCGGCACGCTACGCCCCAACGCCCCGCAGTGGTTCCGCTCGCTCGTGAGCCTCAACCGCAACCTCGGCGCCATGCCGATCGCCGGCGACAACGCCGCGACCCTCATCTCGGATTACCAGCAGAGCCTGGATGCCATGGCCGACGCGATCCGCGAGGCGAAGCGGTACGTGCACGTGGAGTTCTACATCCTGCAGTCCGACGACTCCACCGACAACTTCTTCCGGGCGCTCGAAGAGGTCGCGGAGCGCGGCGTAGTCGTGCGCGTCCTGCTGGATCACTGGGCCAACCGCGGCAAGCCGCACTACAAGCGCACGCTGCGCCGTCTCGACGCCATGGGCGCGCACTGGCACCTCATGCTGCCGGTGCAGCCGCTGCGCGGCCGGTACCAGCGCCCCGACCTGCGCAACCACCGCAAGCTGCTCGTCATCGACGGTGACGTCGCCTACATGGGCTCGCAGAACGTCACCGACTCCTCGTACAACCTGCGCAAGAACATCCGCCGCGGCCTGCACTGGGTCGACCTCATGGTGCGGGTGCAGGGCCCCGTGGTCGCGAGCATCAACGCGGTCTTCCTGTCCGATTGGTACAGCGAGACCGACGAGACCCTCCGCCACGAGATCGACCTGTTCAGCGTGACCTCGGGCCCGGGCGATCTCGATTGTCAGATCGTTCCGTCGGGTCCGGGCTTCGACTTCCAGAACAACCTCAAGCTCTTCCTCGGCCTGCTCTTCGCCGCCCAGCAGAAGATCATCATCGTCAGCCCGTACTTCGTCCCCGACGAGGCATTGCTGCTCGCGATCACGACCGCGTGCCAACGCGGCGTGCACGTGGAGCTGTTCGTCTCCGAAGAGGGCGATCAGGCGATGGTCTACCACGCGCAGCGCAGCTACTACGAGGCGCTCCTTCGTGTGGGTGTCGTCATCTGGATGTATCCGAAGCCGTTCATCCTGCACAGCAAGAGCGTCACGATCGACGACGAGGTCGCCGTCATCGGCTCGAGCAACATGGACATGCGCTCGTTCGGTCTGAACCTCGAGGTCTCGCTGCTCGTGCGCGGCGAAGAGTTCGTCCGCGACATGCGCGCGGTCGAAGACAACTACCGCGGTCTCAGCCGTCAGCTCACCATCGAAGAGTGGCGTCGCCAGCCGCTGCGCTCGACGATCCTCGACAACCTCGCGCGGCTCACCTCGGCCCTGCAGTGATCGCCCGTGGGCGCGTCGGATCGATCCGCCCGCCCGCCGGACGCGCCGACGCCGTGCCGACGCCGTCCAGGAAACTCCGCCATCATGGGCGCAACTCGCCCCGGAGGTTCTCATGTCCCGTCATCGTCTGACACTCATCGCCGCGATCGGCGCCGGTCTGCTCGCGGCCGGGGCCCTCACGGGCTGCGCCACGGCCGCGTCGACGCCGGGTTCGCCCCCCGCGTCGTCATCGACTCCGGATGCCGAGGGCACGGCATCCGCCGATTCGATCCAGGTCGGCTGGCTCGAGGGGGGCGCCGCGATCGCCCTCGTCACGCTCGGCAGCTCGTCGTGTCCCCCGGTCGTGGAGGGGGAGCCGACCGTCGAGGGGACCACCCTGACGGTGGCGCTCGCCGACTCGCCGCGCACGACGTGCACGCGCGACATGGCCCCGCGCGCGACCCTCGTCAGCGTGCCGACGGGAGTGGATCCGACGGCCGGACTCGCGGTGCGCGTGACCGGTGCGGCCGACGGGGCGGCGATGCTCCCGGGCCTCGCCGCGGCCTCCGCGACGCCGGAGGAGTTCACCTCCAGCGCCGGGTGGGTCGGCCGCGACCTGCTCGCCGTCCTCACCTACGGGAGCTCCGGCTGCCCGCCGGTGGTCGAATCGGTCACCGCGGCGGGGTCCGAGCTGTCGGTGCAGTTCGCGATGCCGCCCGCCGACCGGATCTGCACGATGGACCTCGCGCCTCGCGTCACGGTCGCCGACGTGACCGGCGTCGCCGGCCCCGACGTCACCTCGGTCGCGCTGTCCGGCGGCGGCGTCGAGGTGCCGGAGCCGATCGCCATCCTCGGTTCGCGCTGACCCCGGTCGCCGATGGCGCGAGGCGGCGACCGGTGATCGCTCAGGACGGGTCGATCACCAGGAGGTCGCCGACCTCGCACTCGAGCACCCGGCAGATCGCCGACAGCGTCGAATAGCGGATCGCCCGGGCGCGGTCGTTCTTCAGCACCGACAGGTTCACCACCGAGACCCCGACGAGCTCGCTCAGGCGGGTCAGCGTCATGCCCCGGGCCTCGAGCAGCTCGTCGAGTCGGCAGTGGATGCCGGTGGGTCCGTCGTCGGTCGCCGCCGGGGTCATACGAGGCCCTCGGTGTCGCGCTGCAGGCGGTCGCCCACCGCGAACGCGGTGCTCGCGAGGGCCGCAACGAAGGCGACGCCGATGAGGGAGGGCAGGTCGACCAGCTGCACGTCTCCGCGGTCGTAGGTGCGCTCGGAGAGCCAGGCGATCGCTCCGTTGGCCACCATGTTCTGGAAGAACGGCACCCCGGCGATGCCGACCAGGGCGACGATACCCGCGGCCGACACCAGGGCGGTGTTGCGACGGCTGAAGATGCGCCCGCGCAAGATGTCGGCGGTGAGCACGAGGAGCAGGGTCACCACGGTGATCACGACCGCGGCGAAGAGGCCCTCGGCGATGAACAGCGCCCACAGGGAGGCGGGCGGAAGGGAGGGGGCGGTCACCACGCCCCCGGTGAGCTCGATCGCGACGGGCGCGCCGTCGGGGCCGAGAGCCGCCTGCGCGGGCGAATCGAGGAAAGGCACCGCGACGCGGACGTTCTGATTCGGGACGGCGGCGATGATGTTCGCGATGCTGCGGACGACCGCCCAGACGGCGATCGCGGCGCCGGCCACGACGAAGAACCAGAGGGAGGCCGCGTCGCTGCGGGAGAGGACGCGGGGAGGTCGGGGGGATGCCATGATCGCTCCTTATCGATGATCGTTGTTATCGGTTGTCGATAAGGTAACGACTATCGATGGGTTCCGCAAGGTCGACCGCGCAGACGGTATGCCCACGGCGAACATGGGTCTCAGGCCTCCGGCCGCTGGTTACTCTCGTTGTACGGCGCGCGGAGGCGTGCCTGTCAGCCCATTTTTGGAGGGACTGAGGATGTTCGAGAGATTCACCGACCGTGCTCGTCGTGTGGTTGTGCTCGCCCAAGAAGAGGCGAAGATGCTCAACCACAACTACATCGGAACCGAGCACATCCTCCTGGGCCTCATCCACGAGGGTGAGGGTGTTGCTGCCAAGGCGCTGGAGTCGCTGGGCATCTCGCTCGACGCCGTCCGCGAGCAGGTGCAGGACATCATCGGCCAGGGGCAGCAGCAGCCGACCGGCCACATCCCCTTCACGCCCCGTGCGAAGAAGGTGCTCGAGCTGTCGCTGCGCGAAGCGCTGCAGCTGGGCCACAACTACATCGGAACCGAGCACATCCTGCTCGGTCTCATCCGCGAGGGCGAGGGCGTCGCCGCACAGGTGCTCGTCAAGCTCGGCGCCGACCTGAACAAGGTGCGCCAGCAGGTCATCCAGCTGCTCTCGGGGTACCAGGGCAAGGAGCCCGCGGGCGTCGCCTCGGGTGCCGGCGAGCAGAGCCAGGGAGCCGCCCAGGGCGGTTCGGCCGTGCTCGACCAGTTCGGCCGCAACCTCACGCAGGCCGCGCGCGACAACAAGCTCGACCCCGTCATCGGGCGCGAGAAGGAGATCGAGCGCGTGATGCAGATCCTGTCGCGCCGCTCGAAGAACAACCCCGTCCTCATCGGCGAGCCCGGTGTCGGAAAGACGGCGGTCGTCGAAGGCCTCGCCCAGGCCATCGTCAAGGGCGACGTGCCCGAGACGCTCAAGGACAAGCAGGTCTACTCGCTCGACCTCGGCTCGCTCATCGCCGGATCCCGCTACCGCGGTGACTTCGAGGAGCGCCTCAAGAAGGTCACGAAGGAGATCCGCACGCGCGGCGACATCATCGTCTTCATCGACGAGATCCACACCCTCGTGGGTGCCGGTGCCGCCGAGGGTGCGATCGACGCCGCGTCGATCCTCAAGCCCCTCCTCGCCCGCGGTGAGCTCCAGACCATCGGTGCCACCACGCTCGACGAATACCGCAAGCACTTCGAGAAGGACGCCGCGCTCGAGCGCCGCTTCCAGCCGATCCAGGTGGCCGAGCCGAGCCTGCCCCACGCGATCAACATCCTGAAGGGTCTGCGCGACCGGTACGAGGCGCACCACAAGGTGCAGATCACCGACGGCGCGATCGTCGCGGCGGCCAACCTGGCTGATCGCTACATCAGCGACCGCTTCCTGCCCGACAAGGCGATCGACCTGATCGACGAGGCCGGTGCCCGCCTGCGCCTGTCGATCCTGTCGAGCCCGCCGGAGCTGCGCGAGTTCGACGAGAAGATCGCCAAGGTCCGCGAGCAGAAGGAGCTCGCCTCCGAGGAGCAGGACTTCGAGAAGGCCGCCGCCCTGCGCGATGAGGAGAAGTCGCTCCTCGCCGAGCGTCTGCGCCTCGAGAAGCAGTGGCGCTCGGGTGACGTCGCCTCCCACGCGGTGGTCGACGAGGGCCTGATCGCCGAGGTGCTCGCCCAGGCGACCGGCATCCCGGTGTTCAAGCTCACCGAGGAGGAGTCCAGCCGCCTCATGTTCATGGAGAAGGCCCTGCACCAGCGGGTCATCGGCCAGGAAGAGGCGATCGCGGCCCTCTCGCGCACGATCCGTCGTCAGCGCGCGGGTCTCAAGGACCCCAAGCGCCCCTCGGGCTCGTTCATCTTCGCCGGCCCCACGGGCGTCGGAAAGACCGAGCTGGCCAAGGCGCTCGCCGAGTTCCTCTTCGACGACGAGGGTGCGCTGATCTCCCTCGACATGTCGGAGTTCGGTGAGAAGCACACGGTCTCGCGTCTGTTCGGTGCCCCTCCCGGATTCGTCGGGTTCGAAGAGGGCGGCCAGCTCACCGAGAAGGTGCGCCGCAAGCCGTTCTCGGTCGTTCTCTTCGACGAGATCGAGAAGGCCCACCCCGACATCTTCAACTCGCTGCTGCAGATCCTCGAAGAGGGTCGCCTGACCGATGGTCAGGGTCGCGTCATCGACTTCAAGAACACCGTGATCATCATGACGACGAACCTCGGTTCGTCGGCGATCGCCGGTGGCCCCGTCGGCTTCCAGGTCGAGGGCAGCGCCCAGACCTCGTACGAGCGGATGAAGGGCAAGGTCGACGAGGAGCTGAAGCGTCACTTCAAGCCCGAGTTCCTCAACCGCGTCGACGACGTCATCGTCTTCCCGCAGCTGAACAAGGACGAGCTCCGTCAGATCGTCGGTCTGTTCGTGAAGCGTCTGGCCGACCGTCTGCTCGACCGCGACATGACCGTCGAGCTGTCGGACGAGGCGAAGGACAAGCTCATCGACATCGGGTTCGACCCGACGCTCGGTGCGCGCCCCCTGCGCCGCGCCATGCAGCGCGAGGTCGAGGACCGTCTCAGCGAGAAGATCCTGCACGGCGAGCTCGAGTCGGGCGATCACGTCAAGGTCGGCGTCGAGAACGGTCAGTTCTCGTTCGAGACCAGCCCCCGCGGTGAGAAGGTCGCGATCGGGGTCGGCACGGCCGGCGAGATCGCCGCGACCCCCGACACGCTCGCGGGCAGCTGATCGCATAGCGAAGGAAGGGCTCGGATGCCACGGCATCCGGGCCCTTCGTCGTTGCGGCGTACGCTTGTCCGATGACCTCTTCCGCGCCGTTCGTCGTCCGCCCTGCCGGAACCGCCGACGTCCGCCGCATCCACGAACTGCTCGAGCCGTTCGTGCAGAAGCGCATCCTGCTGGGCAAAGACCTCGTCGTGCTCTACGGGTCGGTGCAGCAGTTCGTCGTGGCCGAGGCCGACGGAGTCGTCATCGGCTGCGGTGCCCTGCACGTGATGTGGGACGACCTCGCCGAGATCCGCACGCTCATCGTGCACGACGACTGGCTGCATCACGGAGTGGGTCGAGCGATCGTCGAGGTGCTGGAGGCGCGGGCTCGCGAGCTGGGCGTCTCGCGGCTGTTCTGCCTCACCTTCGAGGTCGACTTCTTCACGCGGCGCGGGTTCGCCCCGATCGGCGAGCAGGTCGTCGACCCTGACGTGTACTCGCAGTTGGTGCGCAGCCCCGACGAGGGGGTGGCCGAGTTCCTCGACCTGGCGCACGTGAAGCCGAACACCCTGGGCAACACCCGCATGCTCAAGCAACTGTGAGCGTGCCGTGGCGGGGGCGCCTCGCTGCTGCGCCTACCCTTGAACCATGACCGATGCCCCCCGTAGGCGGAGGCAGTCCCCGGCGGTCTACCGTCGACGTCGTCTTGCGGCCGGGCTTCTCGCCCTGATCGTGATCGGCCTCGTCGTGTGGCTCGTGGCGGCTCCGCCGTGGCGCACCGCCCCCGCTGCCGACGCTCCGCCCACCCCTGTCGCGAGCGCGCCTGCCGTCGCGCCGAGTTCCGCCGCGCCCGCGGTGGCCGACTCCCCGTCGCCGTCGCCCACGCAGGCGGCGCCCTCCGGACCGGTGGAGTGCACGCCCTCCGACATCACGGTCGAGGCGCTGTCGGACAAGGCGGAGTACGCGCAGGGCGAGAACCCTCAGCT
Source organism: Microbacterium sp. che218 (assembly GCF_040436305.1). Classification (NCBI taxonomy): domain Bacteria; kingdom Bacillati; phylum Actinomycetota; class Actinomycetes; order Micrococcales; family Microbacteriaceae; genus Microbacterium; species Microbacterium sp. che218. Next base: position 1,822,251 of record NZ_AP031501.1, on the reverse strand, counting down.
CTCGATCCGCCTGACCAACACCTCGGCGAACCCCTGCATCATGAACGTCGGTACGAGCGCGCAGTCGTTCACCGTCACCAGCGGCTCCGACGTGTGGTGGCGTTCGACCGACTGCCAGTCGGAGCCCAGCGACATGGAGGTCACCCTGTCGGCCGGGCAGACCGTCACGAGCTCCGCGCCGCTGACCTGGGACCGCACGCGTTCCTCGGTCGGCACGTGCGAGAGCGAGCGCCCGTACGCCCCCGGCGCCGGAGCGACCTACCACTTGAGCGTGTCGATCGGCGGGATCCCCTCGACGGGGACGGCGTCGTTCGTGCTGCGCTGACCCGAGCACGACGAGGGGGCGGATGCCGCGGCATCCGCCCCCTCTCTTGTCCCGTCAGGAGCGCCGGTCGCTGCCGAACACCTCGCCCTCCATGGCGTCGTAGCCCTCCTGCTGCGGGTCGCCATGCAGGCCGCCGGACAGGGCGTACTCCTCTTCGGGTGAGAGCACCAGGCGGTGCCGACCGTAGACGGCGAAGGCCACGAAGATCACCGCGTAGACCGCGATGATCGCGACGATCGCGAGCAGGTAGGCGGGATTCAGCAGCAGGCCGAAGAACACCACGGCGGCGATGATCGCGGCCGAGTACGCGCCGAACAGGCCCCACGGGCTCTTGTAGGGCCGCACGGCGTTCGGGAACTTCCGGCGGAGCACGATGAACGAGACCATCTGCAGGAAGTAGGCCAGCACCGCGCCCCACACGGCGATGTTCAGCACGATCGCGCCGGCCGGGCTGGCGTCGCCTCCGGCTGCCTGGACCACTACGAGGGCGATGAAGCCGAGCACGGCGCCGAAGACGAGGGCGACCCACGGGGTCTTGCGCTTTCCGGTGAGGGAGAGCCATCGCGGGTAGTACCCGGCGCGCGAGAGCGAGTACATGTTGCGTCCGTAGGCGAACATTATGCCCATCAGCGAGGCGAGCAGGCCCACGAGGGCGAGCAGCGACAGGAGCGCCGCGGCCTGATCGCCGACCATCGCGCGGAAGCCGTCGAGAAGCGGTTCGACCGAGGCGCCGGTCTCGTCGGCCCCGAGCACGCCGGTGTTGAGGAAGAGCACGATGAGGCCCGTCACGATGAGCGTGCCGCGGGCCCAGAGGCCGGCGCGCGGGATGTCGCGGGCCGGGTCGTGCGACTCCTCCGCGGCGAGGGGGAGTTCCTCGATGCCGAGGAAGAACCACATCGCGAAGGGGAGGGCGAGCAGGATCGATCCCACGCCGAACGGGAGGAATTCGGTGTTGCCGGGGTCGGGTGTCTGGTTCCACAGGGAGTCCCAGTCGAAGGCCCCGGATGCCAGCGCCATGATCCCGAAGACCACGATGATGCCGATGGAGATGATCGACACGACGATCGCGAACCCGAATGAGATGTTGGCGCCCGCCGCGTTGAGCGCGATGAACAGGGCGTAGAGGATGATCCACCACACGAACGACGGAAGGCTCACGCCGGTGAGGAGCTCAAGGGCCGAGTCGGCGTACTGGCCCGAGAAGTAGACCACCACCGCGGTGGTGGCGACGTATTCGATGGTCTCGGCGAGGCCGGTCGCGAGGCCGCCCCAGGGGCCCATCGCCGAGCGCGCGAACGAGTAGGCGCCGCCGGTGTGCGGCATGGCCGCCGCCATCTCGCCGATCGAGAAGGTGAGGCCGTAGTACATGATCACGAGGATGACGAAGGCGATCAGCATGCCTCCGAAACCGGCGAAGCCGATGCCGAAGTTCCAGCCGGAGAAGTCGCCCGAGATGACGGCGGCGACCGCGAGGCCCCACAGCCCCCACACGCCGGCGGAGCGTTTCAGGGTGCGTTTCTCGAAGTAGGTGGCGTCGGTTGCCGTATAGGTGGCTCCGGCGACCTTTTTTCGTGAGTGGCTCGAGGTGGACATGGGGCCTCCAGACGTGTCGGGCAGGCTTCGGGCTCGCCTTTGCGGAAGATCATGGCCTTCTATTGGTCGACCTGTCTACCTTTGGCGTGTAAGTTCCTCGTTACGTCCTCCGCTCGGGAGGGCGTCGATGAGGCGAGAGGGACACCATGGCGGGCAATCTCACCACCGCGGAGCTGGATGCCGCGATCGATGCGGGAGAGATCGACACGGTCGTCGTCGCCTTCCCCGACGCGCAGGGCCGCCTCGTCGGCAAGCGCGTCGCCGCGCGGTTCTGGCGCGACGAGGTGCAGGGCCACGGTGCCGAGGCGTGCAACTACCTGCTCTCGGTCGACGTCGACCTCAACACCGTCGACGGCTACGCGATGTCGAGCTGGGACAAGGGCTACGGCGACATGCTGCTCGTGCCCGACCTCGACACGCTGCGACGCGTGCCCTGGCAGCCCGGAACCGCGCTGGTGATGGCCGACCTCGCCTGGGAGGACCGCGCCCGCGTGGTGCAGTCGCCCCGCGGCATCCTGAACGCCCAGCGCGAGCGGCTGGCCGAACGCGGCCTGACCGCCTACGCCGGCACCGAGTTGGAGTTCATCGTCTTCGACGACTCGTTCCGCGACGCCTGGGCCAAGGGGTACACGCACCTGACGCCCTCGACCGACTACAACGTCGACTACAACCTGCTCGCCACCACCCGGCTCGAGCCGCTGCTGCGCGACATCCGCGTCGGCATGGACGGGGCCGGCATGTACTGCGAGGGCGTGAAGGGGGAGTGCAACTTCGGTCAGCAGGAGATCGCGTTCCGCTACGCCGAGGCGCTCGAGACCGCCGACAACCACACGATCTACAAGAACGGCGCGAAGGAGATCGCCGACCGCCACGGCAAGTCGCTCACGTTCATGGCCAAGTTCAACGAGCGCGAGGGCAACAGCTGCCACATCCACCTCTCGGTGCGCGGAGACGACGGCGCGGCCGTCATGGCGGGCGACGAGGAGCACGGGTTCAGCCCCCTGATGCAGCACTGGATCGCCGGCATCCTCGCGACCCTCCGCGAGTTCACGCTGTTGTACGCCCCCACCATCAACTCCTACAAGCGCTACGCCAAGGGGTCCTTCGCGCCGACCGGCGTCGCCTGGGGTGTCGACAACCGCACGTGCGCACTGCGCGTGGTCGGTCGCGGCTCATCGCTGCGCGTGGAGAACCGCGTGCCCGGGGGAGACGTGAACCCCTACCTCGCGATCTCGGCGATCATCGCGGGGGGCCTGTACGGCATCGAGAACGAGCTCGAGCTGCCCGCCCCTCTCACCGGCAACGCGTACGCCGCGGGCGTCGACACGCTGCCCACGACCCTGCGCGACGCCGCGAAGCTCTTCTCCGAATCGACGATCGCCCGCGCCGCCTTCGGCGACGGGGTCGTCGAGCACTACCTGAACCAGGCGCGCATCGAGGTCGAGGCCTACGACGCCGCCGTGACCGATTGGGAGCGGGTGCGTGGTTTCGAGCGCCTCTGATCCGAGCAGGACCCCCGTCGTGGGGCTCACCACCTACCTCGAGCGCGCGAAACAGGGAGTCTGGGACGTGCGCGCCTCGTTCCTGCCGCAGCAGTACTTCGACGCCGTGACCGCCTCGGGCGCCAGCGCCGTGCTGCTGCCGCCGCAGCCGCGGCCCGAGCAGGCCGCCGCGGCGGTGCTCGACGGGCTCGACGGGCTGATCCTCACCGGCGGCCTCGACGTGCAGCCCGAGCTCTACGGCGCCGAGCGCCACCCCACGACCGACCCCGCCCGCGCCGACCGCGACGCGTGGGAGATCGCGCTGCTCGCGGGGGCGCGGGAGCGCGGCATCCCGGTCTTCGGCATCTGCCGCGGACTCCAGCTCATCAACGTGGCCATGGGCGGCACGCTGCACCAGCACCTGCCTGAAGCCCTCGGCACCGAGAGGTACCGCGTCGGCGGCGGCGTCTTCGCCGAGAACGTCGTGGAGGTCGATGCCGACACCCGGCTCGCCGGCCTCGTCGGCGCCGGACCCCTCACCGTCCACAGCTACCACCATCAGGGCGTCGACCGCGTCGCCGACGGCCTGCACGTGACCGCGCGCACCGACGACGGACTCGTGCAGGCCGTCGAGGTCGACGGCGACGACTACCTGGTCGCCGTGCAGTGGCATCCGGAGGAGAACGCCGAGGACCGGCGACTCTTCCTCGGACTCGTCGCCGCCGCAGCCCGACACCGGGCCGCCCGTTCCCCCGAGCACCAGAAAGCCACCGCATGAGTTCCTTCACCGTCACCGATCCGTCGACCGGAAAGCCGATCACCACGCTCGAGCGCGCCGACGTCGCCGAGGTGGACGCCGCCGTCGCCGACGCCGTCCGCGCGCAGCGCTCGTGGGCCGCCCTCGCCCCGGTCGCCCGCGCCGATGCGCTCCGCTCGTTCGCGCGCGTCGTCGAGCAGCACGTCGACGAGCTCGCCGCCCTCGAGGTGCGCAACTCCGGACACCCGATCGGCTCGGCCCGGTGGGAGGCCCAGCACGTCGCCCAGGTGCTCAACTACTACGCCGGTTCTCCCGAGCGCCTGATCGGGTCGCAGATCCCGGTCGCGGGCGGGCTCGATGTGACCTACCACGAGCCCTACGGCGTCGTCGGGATCATCGTGCCGTGGAACTTCCCCATGACGATCGCCGCGTGGGGCTTTGCGCCGGCGCTCGCCGCGGGCAACGCCGTCGTGCTGAAGCCGGCCGAGCTCACCCCGCTCACCGCCGTTCGTCTCGGTGAGCTGGCAGTCGAGGCGGGACTCCCCGAGGGACTGTTCCGTGTCGTCGTCGGATCGGGCTCGGTCGTCGGCCAACGCTTCGTCACCCACCCCGACGTGCACAAGGTCGTCTTCACCGGATCGACCGAGGTCGGCACCGAAGTGGCGGCCGGATGCGCCCAGCTGCTCAAGCCCGTCACCCTCGAGCTGGGCGGCAAGAGCGCGAACATCGTCTTCGCCGACGCCGACCTCGAGAAGGCCGCGGCGGGCGTGCCCGGCTCGGTGTTCGACAACGCCGGCCAGGACTGCTGCGCGCGCAGTCGCCTGCTGGTGCAGCGCAGCGTCTTCGACCGATTCCTCGAGATGCTCGAGCCGGCGGTCGCGGCCTGGAAGGTCGGCGATCCCCACGACGAGGCGACGCAGATGGGCCCGCTCATCTCGGCGTCGCACCGCTCGAGCGTGCAGGGCTTCCTCGACGGCGCCGAGGTCGCGTTCCGCGGATCGGCCCCCGAGGGCGACGGCTTCTGGTTCGCCCCCGCCGTGGTGCTCGCCCAGTCGGGCGACCGGATCGCCCGCGACGAGGTGTTCGGCCCCGTGCTGGCCGTGCTGCCGTTCGACGACGAGGCGGATGCCATTCGTCTCGCCAACGACACCGCCTACGGTCTCGCGGGCTCGATCTGGACCGAGAACCTGGGGCGCGGCATCCGGGTGTCCCGTGGGGTGCGCAGCGGGGTGCTGTCGGTGAACTCCCACTCGTCGGTGCGCTACTCCACCCCGTTCGGCGGCATGAAGGCCTCGGGCCTCGGTCGCGAGCTGGGGCCGGATGCCGCCGAGCACTTCACCGAGACGAAGAACGTCTTCTACGCCACCGAGTGACCGCCCCTCTCCCGACCCCGTCCCACGCGTAAGGAACCACAGCTCATGACCATCGACCTCACTCAGCGTCTGCGCGATCGCGTCGCCATCGTCACGGGAGGCGCGAGCGGCATCGGCCTCGCCACCGCCCGTCGCTTCGCCGCCGAAGGCGCGCGCGTCGTGATCGCCGACCTCGATGAGACCACCGGCACGGCGGCCGCCGCCTCGGTCGACGGCGTCTTCCGTCAGGTCAACGTCGCCGACGAAGACTCCGTGAACGCCCTCTTCGACGGCGTGGCCGCCGACCTCGGTAGCGTCGACATCGCCTTCAACAACGCCGGTATCTCGCCCGCGGACGACGACTCGATCGAGACGACCGAGCTGCCCGCGTGGGACAAGGTGCAGGACGTCAACCTGAAGAGCGTGTACCTCTGCTCGCGTGCGGCGCTGCGCCACATGGTGCCGGCGGGTCGCGGGTCGATCATCAACACCGCCTCGTTCGTCGCGCTGCTGGGCTCGGCGACCTCGCAGATCTCGTACACCGCGTCGAAGGGCGGCGTGCTCGCGATGACCCGCGAGCTCGGTGTGCAGTTCGCGCGACAGGGCATCCGCGTCAACGCGCTGTGCCCCGGACCCGTCAACACCCCGCTCCTGCAGGAGCTCTTCGCCAAAGACCCCGAGCGCGCGCAGCGCCGCCTGGTGCACGTGCCGATGGGCCGGTTCGCGGAGCCGGAAGAGATGGCCGCGGCCGTGGCCTTCTTGGCATCCGACGACGCGTCCTTCATCACCGCCACGGCGTTCGTGGTCGACGGCGGTATCACCAACGCCTACGTGACCCCGCTCTGAACCCGACGTGACAGGCTGAGAGGGTGAGCGAGGCGCCCCTGGACGACCTGCGACGGGCCGTCTACCGGCCTGTGCGCACCGGCAACGCGCTCGAAGACACCACGGCGCGCATCGTGCAGACCGTGCGGCTCGGACTCGTCGCGCCGGGGGAGTCGTTGCCCGCCGAGCGCGAGCTCGCCGCCCTCTACGGCGTCAGTCGCGACACCGTGCGCGAAGCGATCCGCGAGCTCGCCGACGCCGGGTGGCTCGAGACGCGACGCGGGCGCTACGGCGGGACCTTCGTCGTCGACCCCGTGCCGCGGCCGTCGGAGCCGGCGGTCGTGTCGGCGCACGAGCTCGCCGACGTCATCGCCCTGCGCGGAGTGCTCGAGCCGGGCGCCGCGTGGGCAGCGGCGGGACGCTCCCTCTCCGCCGACGAACGCGACGTGCTGTGGGCGCGGCACGAAGCCGCCGCGGTCGCCGGGGGAGAGGACTACCGCCGGCTCGACACGCTGCTGCACCTCACGATCGCCGAGCTCGCCGGCATCCCGTCGCTCGTTCCCCTCGTCGCCGACAACCGCGCGCGCGTGAACGCCTGGCTCGACACCTTTCCGCTGCTGCCGCGCAACATCGACCATTCGACCTCGCAGCACGCGGCGATCGTGTCGGCGATCCTCGCGGGACGACCGGATGCCGCCCACGCGGCCATGCGCGATCACCTCGCCGGATCCGAGGCGCTGCTGCGGGGCTTCTTGGCGTAGGGGTTCGTGGGGCGCGGGTCCCGGCGCCCGTGAGGTGCGGTTCGGGGCGGGTTCTGCACGTCGGGGCGGGAATCGTCCGCCCCGAACGACGGAATGCGCCCCGAACCCGCGATGTGGTCGCGGCGCCCGGCGCGATTAGGCTCGGAGGATGGCCGCAGGCAAGAAGCGCAAAGGGAAGAAGCTCGACGTGGACTTCAAGAACACCGCGCTCAGCGACGCCCTGCAGACGCAGGACATGGCCGCGATCGCCTTCGCGCTCCGCCACGGACCGACCGTCGTGCCGCTGATGACCCCGGGCGACGCCGACGACCCTCGCAGTGTCGGCGAGGTGTGGACGTACCGTGATCCGAACACCGGTCAGCTGGCGCTGCTGCTGTTCAGCGACGCGGCGCACAAGCCCGAGACGCTTCCGCCGCACGTGGCCCTGCAGTCGCCGCAGTGGCTGCGCACCTTCCTCGGAACGCATCAGGATGCCATCACGACGGTGTTCATCGACATCGCCGGCCCGCACCCGATCCAGGCATCGCCCGCCGATCTGATCGCCGCGCTCGACGCTTGACGTCCCGGCGGGCTCGCCCTCCGCGTCCGACGGCCGTCTGTTGGCGCTCGGCGCGACCTCGAGCCGCCACGGTCGAGGCGAGCCATCGCGGCCGGTTGCGCACCGGCCGTTCAGCGCTGGGCGTCCACAACACCCGGAGCGGCTCGAGACGCGTCCGGGTGTTCTGCACACTCAGCGGAGTTGGGCGACGCCGGTGCCTGGGGGCGCATCGCCGAGACACCGGCGGGGCGAAAGTTCGCGGGTGAAGGACGCAACTCGCGCGGGTGACCCGCGCGTGCAAGACTCGGGCTATGGAGTACCTGATCGCCGGTGCCGTGTGCGCCGCCGGACTTGTCATCCCCGCCGTGCTGGGGATGACCTCCCCGCACCGCCGTCGCCGGTCGGCTCCTCCCGGCCGCTGAGCCGGGCCCGACTCCTCGGTCGGCTTCCGCGTCGGCGTCTCTTGTTTCGAGTCGACGCGCGACCTCGCTGGACTCGACCGGTCGGCCTTCGAAGCCGGACCCGCGTCAGAACCCCGGTTCGCTGTCGTCGCGCGGCATTCCGCGCACCTGCAGCTCGTTGAGGGCCTGCGCGAGCTTGCGGGATGAGGAGTCGAGCACCGTGTGGTACCCGAGGCGCTTCGCCTCGGACGCCCGCTGGGCGGCCTGGGTGACGTTGCGGATCTCGCCCGTGAGGGTGAGTTCGCCGATCGCGGCGAGACGCTTCGACACCTTGCGGTTCTTCACGGCGTTGGCGACGGCGATCGCGATGGCGAGGTCGGCGGCGGGCTCGACCAGACGCACTCCGCCGACGGTCGAGACGTAGACGTCGCGGTCGGAGAGCGTCAGCCCCATACGGCTCTCGAGCACCGCGAGCACCATCGCCACGCGCGAGGAATCGACGCCGTTGACGATACGGCGCGGGTTTGGAGCGGTCTGGCGTACCGCCAAGGCCTGGATCTCGACGGGCAGGGCCCGCCGGCCCTCCATCGCGATGGTGACGCACGTGCCGGGTTCGGGCTCGCCGTGACCGAGGAACAGGGCGCTGGGGTCGGCGACCTCGGCGATGCCGGTGCCCGTCATGTCGAAGCAGCCGACCTCGTCAGTCGGCCCGAACCGGTTCTTCAGGGCGCGGACAAAGCGCAGTGAGGTCTGGCGGTCGCCCTCGAAGTGGCAGACGACGTCAACGAGGTGCTCGAGGATGCGGGGGCCCGCGATCGAGCCGTCTTTGGTGACGTGGCCGACCAGGATGATCGGCAGGCCGCGCTCTTTCGCGACGCGGATGAGGGCGGATGCCACCTCGCGCACTTGCGCGGGCTGCCCGGCGGCACCGTCGCTGTGCGCCGACGAGACCGTCTGCACCGAGTCGACGATGAGCAGGCCCGGCTCGACCTGGTCGATGTGGCCGAGGATCGTGGCGAGGTCGGTCTCGGCCGCGAGGAAGAGCTCGTCGTGCAGGGCACCGGTGCGTTCGGCGCGCAGGCGCACCTGCGCCGCGGATTCTTCGCCGCTCGCGTAGAGCACGCGGCGACCCGCGCGGGCGCTCTGGGCGGCCACCTCGAGCAGCAGCGTCGACTTGCCCACGCCCGGTTCGCCGCTGAGCAGGATGGCGGCGCCGGGGACGATGCCGCCGCCCAGCACGCGGTCGAACTCGCCGACCCCGCTCGTGCGACGCGGGGCGTCTTGCGTGTCGATCTCGGTGATGCGGCGCGCGACGCGACCGGCCCCGGGGGTGACCGGCGTGATCGAACGGACGATGCCCGTCTGCTCCGCCGCCTCGACGACGGTTCCCCACGACTGGCACTCGCCGCAGCGCCCGACCCACTTCACCGTCGTCCATCCGCACTCGGTGCACCGGTAGGGCGCGGGGGCTGCAGCGGGACGTCGGGATGCCATGTGCTCAGGCTACGCGGGGCCTCCGACATCGCTCGTCGCCGGGGTCATGGCATCCGGGATCTGCCCCTCTTCGCACGCATGGGGCGTGCGGGGTCGACGCGAGGGAAAGCGCGGAATCAGTCGCGCAGCGACTCGGCGACGGTCGTCAGCGCGTCGGCGGAGCGGCGCAGCAGCGTCAGCTCGTCGGCCGAGAACGGCGTCGCCGCCAGGGGCACGGCGCCGCGCGCCGAGACGATCGAGGGGACCGACAACGCCGTGCCGCTGATGCCGTGGAAGTCGTCGAGCACCGTGCTGACGGGCAGGATGGCGTGCTCGTCGCGCAGGACGGCTTCGACGATGCGGGCGCTGGAAAGGCCGATGGCGTAGTTGGTCGCGCCCTTGCCCTTGATGACCTTGTAGGCGGCGTCGCGCACGTCGACGGCGATCGCGTCGAGCTCGGCCTTGTCGAAGCGGGTGCCGTCGGGCAGCTCGAACTGGGTGATGGGGACCGAGCCGATCGTCGCCGTCGACCACAGCGGGAACTCCGTGTCGCCGTGCTCGCCGACGATCCAGGCGTGGACGCTCGAGGTCGCGACCCCGGCGCGCTGGGCGATCTTCCACCGCAGGCGCGAAGTGTCGAGCACGGTTCCGGAGGCGAAGATGCGGGATGCCGGGAGCCCGGTCGACTGCTGGGCGAGCACCGTCAGCACGTCGCACGGGTTCGTGACGATGACGTACACGGCGTTCGGGGCGACCTCAAGGAGCCTCGGCATCATGTCGCCGATGATGCGCGCGTTCGTGGCGGCCAGCTCGGTGCGCGTCTGCCCGGGGTTCTGCTTCGCGCCGGCGGTGATGACGACGACGTGCGACCCCTCGGCGACCGAAACGTCGGCCCCGCCGGTGATGTCGCTCGACCCAGTGAACTGCGTGCCGTGGGCGAGGTCGAGCACCTCGGCCTCGACCTTCTCGGCGGCGATGTCGTACAGGGCGACGTGCCGCGCCGACCCGCGGATGAGGGCGGCGTAGGCGACGCTCGCCCCCACGCTGCCTGCTCCCACGACCGTCAGCTTCGAGTTCTCGATCACGCTCATGGCTCGATCCTGGCAGCGGTCGGGAACCGCTTCCAGTGGCATCGTTCGACGGTGGATGAACGAGGGTCGAGCCGTGCTCCCGCGCCGATTCGCGGCATCCCGGAGAGTGTCGTAAGCTAGTCGGCGGTGACGTGTCCGAGCGGCCGAAGGTGCAACACTCGAAATGTTGTGTAGGTTCACCCCTACCGTGGGTTCAAATCCCACCGTCACCGCCACCACGAAGGCCCCGAATCCTCACGGATGCGGGGCCTTCGTCGTTTCCTCCCCGCAATGTGCGGTCAGACGCGGCCTGCCACGATGAGTCCATGCCCGTCATCGAGTCCCGCTGCGTCGTCCCGGTCGATGCGCGCACGGCGTTCGCCGTCTCGCAGACCACCGGTGAGATCCGCAAGCGATGGGATCCGTTCATCCGACGTCAGTACTTCGTCGACGGCGCGACCGCTCCCGGGAAGGGAGTGCGGACCTACACCGTCCAGCGTTTCGGCTTCCGCATGGAGAGCGAATACGTCTCGTACAACCCGCCGTCGAACGTCGGCATGAAGATGACGAAGGGGTCGTGGTTCTTCGAGCGACTCGCGGGCGGGTGGAAGTTCACGCCCGTCGCCGACGACCCCGGCAGCACGCTCGCGGTCTGGCGGTACAACTTCGCGTGCCGCCCCCGGTGGCTGGCGCCGCTCGCCGAACGGATCGGCACATTCCTGCTCCAGCGCGACATGGATCGGCGCATCCGCGGCTTCGCGCGAGGATGCAGCGACCCGCTCGTGCTGGCGGCTGTGCGCCCTTCACACGCCTGAGGCGACGCCGCTCGCGCTCGCGTCGGCGCGGTCACCCGCCCCGCGGGCTCACACCCGCGGCTGCTGCTGGGTGATGCAGTGGATGCCGCCGCCGCGGTCGAACAGCGGGCGGGCGTCGACCGTCACCACACGCCGGCCGGGGTAGGCGTCGCCGATGATCTCGCGGGCGCGGGCGTCGGCGGACTCCTCGCCGAAGCCGCAGAGCACGACGCCGTCGTTGGTGACGAGGTGGTTGATGTAGCTCCAGTCGACCCACCCCTCGTCGTCGCGGAGGGTGGCGGGGGCGGTCACGCCTGTGATCGTCACCGCGCGGCCGCGCGCGGCGAACGCCTCGGACAGCTCTCGGCGCACGAGCTGCGACACCTCGAAGTCGGGGTGGGCGGCATCCGTCTGTTCGTGCACGAGCACGTGATCCGGTGACGCGAAGGTCGCGACGATGTCGACGTGGCCGTTCGTGCCGAAGTCGTCGTAGTCGCGGGTGAGTCCGCGCGAGAGCCACACGGCATCCGTCGCCCCGATCGTGCGGGCCATCTCGGCCTCGACGCGGGCGCGGTCGGCGAAGGGGTTGCGGCGCGGGTCGAGCTGCACGGTCTCGGTGAGGAGCACGGTGCCCGTGCCGTCGACGTGCAGGCCGCCGCCCTCGGCGACGAGCAGCGAGTCGATGCGTTCGGCGCCGAGGTGCTCGGCGACCACGCGCGCGATGCCCGCCGACTTCTGCCACTCCGCCCAGTCGGGTGCACCCCAGCCGTTGAAGATCCAGTCGACCGCCCCGAGCACACCCGGGCGATCGGGGTCGGTGACGAAGGTCGGGCCCACGTCGCGCATCCAGAACTCGTCGAGAGGCGCTTCGACGATCTCGACCTCCGCCGACAGCATGCGCCGGGCGCGCGCGGTCTCGGTGGGGTCGACGACCATCGTCACCGGCTCGAACTGCGCAACCGCGTGGGCGACGTCGGTCCACGCGCGGTAGCCCTCCTCGCGGGCCTCGGCGCCGTCTCCGAGGGTGAAGCCCTCGCGCGGGAAGGCCATCCACGTGCGTTCGTGGGGGGCGGTTTCAGCGGGCATGCGCCACATGGCGTGCTCCTCGAGGGTCGGGGCGGGTCAGAATCCGGTGGTCAAGACGTGATCGAGGGCGTCGACGAAGACGTCGACCGACGCCTGCGTGACCACCAGCGGCGGTTTGATCTTCAGAACGTTCTGGAAGTCGCCGGTGGGCTGCATGATGACGCCCCGCTCGAGCAGGCGGTCGCAGATCGCGGCGGTCTCGGCGGTGGCGGGTTCGAGGGTCTCGCGGTCGCGCACGAACTCGACGCCCAGGTAGAGGCCCGAGCCGTGCACGGTGCCGATGAGGTCGTGCTTCTCGCCGAGTTCCTCGAGGCGTCGCTTGAGGTGGCCGCCGACGACCCGCGCGTTCTCTTGCAGCCTCTCCTGCTCGATCACGTCGAGCACGGCCATGCCGATCGCCGACGACACGGGCGAGCCTCCGGTGGACGAGAAGAAGTACCCCTGCGTGCGGTAGCGGTCGGCGACCTCGCGCCGCGTGATCACGGCGCCGAGGGGGTGGCCTCCGCCGATGGACTTCGCCACCGCGACGATGTCGGGCACCGCCCCCTGCTGCTCGAAGCCCCAGAACCACTTACCCAGCCGCCCGTAGCCGACCTGCACCTCGTCGGCGATCGCGAGCCCGCCGTGGCGGCGGATGGCGGCGTAGACCTCCGTGAGGTAGCCGTCGGGCAGGGCGACTCCGCCGGCGTTGCCGTAGTACGTCTCGGCGATCAGTGCCGCCGGAGGGCGACCGGATGCCGTGAGCTCGTCGATCACCGCGACGGCTTCGGGGGCGTAGTCCACGGCATCCGCCCCCCGGTACTTCCCCCGGTAGGAGTTGGCGGCGTCGACGGTGTGCACCCACGCGGGGCGGGTGGACAGCGCGTTGGGGTTGTCGGCGATCGAGGTCGACACCGCATCGCTGGCGTAGGTCCACCCGTGGTACGCCTCGCGCATCGCGACGATGTCGGGCCGGCCGGTGGCGGCCATCGCCAGGCGGATCGCGAGGTCGGTGGCCTCGGAGCCGGAGTTGACGAAGAACACGGTGTCGAAGCCGTCGGGCAGGGTCGCTGCGATCCGGTCCGCGAAGTCGGTGATCGCGCGGTAGTGGAAGCGCGAGTTGGTGTTCAGCAGGCGCATCTGGCGCGAGCCCGCCGCGACGACGCGGGGGTGCGCGTGACCGACCGAGGCGACGTTGTTCACCATGTCGAGGTAGACGCGGCCGTCGACGTCGATGAGGTGCTCTCGCCATCCGCGCTCGATGCGCGGCGGGGCGGCGTAGTAGTGCTCCTGCACCTCGGCGAGCACCTCGTGGCGTCGGGCGAGGAGGTCGTCGGGGGTCGGGGCGGCGGCGAGAACGCCGATCACGGCGCCGGGGTCGCCGGCCACCTCGCGCCAGGCGTCGGCCAGCGCGCGGGTCGTGCGCAGCGGGGGGACGAGTGCGTCGAGCGGTCGCCGAGCCGAGAGGCGCGTGCGGGCGGGCAGGGTCGTCACGCTCTCGGGGCCTGCCGTCCACACCAGTGCGTCGTCGACCTCGGCCGGGGCCGCGAGCCACACGAGCACGTCGGTCGGCACCGTCTCGGGGGTCGAGGGCAGCGGGTCGGTCGTTCCGGTCAGGCGCGCGCACCAGGCCGGCACCGTCACGACGTCGGCGCCCGCGTCGAGGGCGGCCAGGGCCGCGTCGTCGAGGGTGGCGGCATCGAGCCAGGCGCCCTCGTCGTTCAGCGGCGACTCCGTCGCGGCGTCGAGCTCGACATGACGGCCGAGCGAGAGCACCGGAGCACTGGTCCACGCGGGCTCTTCGGTGCGGGAACGCCCGAGGGCCGCCCGGGTCGCGGCCGTGATCACGGGGATCGGGACGGATGCCGCCTGCTCGAGGATGCGGAACTCGCGGTCGAGCGCGACGCTGGCGTACTCGTTCTCGTCGTCGAGGCGCACCTGTGCGCGGCCGCTGAGCACGAGCACCGCGCCGCGGAGGATGACGAGGGGCCACAGCGCGGTGAGCTCGTCGTCGGTCAGGTCGCGTACCCGGTCGAACGCGCGGATGGCGGGGAAGGCGGTCTCGGGGGTCGCGTCGTCGTGGTGCAGGACCGACGAGACGGTCACCGCGATCTCGCCGACGCGCCACGACGCGCACACGTCGCCGAAGTCGATGACGGCGTCGGGGACCGCGGCGCCGGGGGCGCGCAGCACGTTGTCGTCGGTGACGTCGAAGTGCCCGGCCTGGACGGGGAGCCGATCGCGGACGGGGGCGAGAGCGGCTCGGGCGGCGTCGGCCGCGCGCTGCACGATCGCCCGCACCCCGGCATCCGGTTCGAGGGGGAGCAGGGTGTCGATGACGCGCTCGGCGTGGCGAAGGTCCCACTGCAGCACTCGGGCGCTCGCGGGGTGGGTGAAGTCGGCGAGCGACAGGCTCACCGCCGCCGACAGTGCGCCCATGCTCTCCACCGTCGCGGGGGAGAGGTAGCCCGAGCCCATCAGCGTGCGCCCGGCGATGTTCTCGATCACCCGGGCGTGGATGCGGCCCTGGCTCGACTCCCACCACGTCGACATCGCGCCGCGCGGCCCCTCGACGATGCGCGGGATGCGCACCTGCGGGCTGCGCTCGGCGACGCGTGCCGCCGCGGCATCCTGCATCTCGATCTCGGCCTCGCTGAAGACCGGATTGCTGAGCTTGAGCACGCCGAGCGGCTCGGCCGAACCCCGCGCGAAGACGCGGAAGTTCTGATCCTGCTGACTGCCGAGCGCCTGCACGTCGATGTCGACGCCGAACGTGTCGGCGAACAGGCGCCGCACCTCGTCGTCGGTGAGCGTCGGAGTGGGCAGATCGACCTGGCTGAAGTAGTCGAAGACCGGGGTCGGCGCGATGTCGGTCATGGTGTCCTCGGGCGGTTCGGGTGTCAGAGCGAAGAGTCGGATGCCGTGGCGACGGTGCCGGCGACGGCTCCACCGGCATCGCGGACGGCGATGACGACGAGCGGGCCGTACGGCGCGACCCACTCGCTCACGGCCTCACCGTACAAGTCGGGTGAGACCTCGGCCACGCCGCTCACGCGGTCGCCGTCCACCCGGGCGGGCACGCGCACCCCGTCGACGAAGAGCGCGACGTCGACCGCCGTTCCCCCGGCCACGATGGCCGTGACGCTCACGCGCTCGCCGTCGCGCACGACATCGTCGACGGCGACCGACAGATCGCCCTCGGCCGCCGGGCGCGGGTCGGCGAACAACGCCTCGTCGGGCAGGGCGGGGGTGCGCGGCGGCGTCGTGCGGCGCTCGCCGAGGGCCGCGATCGCCTGGGCAAGCTGCACGAGGCGGGTGTCGCTGTAGGCGGGACCGGCGAGGGTCAGGCCCACCGGCATCCGGGTGTCGGTCATCGTGCCCATCGGCACGGTGACGGTGGGGATGCCGAGGTGGCGGGGGACCAGGTTGCCGTTCGAGACCCACACGCCGTTGCGCCACGCGATGTCGGCCGAGGCGGGGTTCACGTCGGCATCGGCGGGGCCCACGTCGGCCTGCGTGGGGAAGGCGACCGCGTCGATGCCCTCGGCCCGCATCCACTCCTCGAAGTCGACGCGGCGGGTGTGCTCGAGGCCGCGCAGTCCCGCTTCGAGGCTCGGCACGTCGCGCCAGTCGGGGTTCCACTGCTGCGCACGGTCGACGTACTCGCCGATGTCGTACGAGATGTCGTAGTGCCAGATGCCATAGCGGTCGGGAAGCGCTCCCGGCGGGTGCGGGAAGATCAGCGCCGCCTCGGCATCGGCGAGGCGGGGGAGCCGCGGGTCGGCGTTCGTGCGCAGGAACGTGTCCATCGCCCACACCGCGAGATCGCCCACCTCGTCGTCGAGGAAGGTGCGCGTCACGAATCCGCGGTCGAGGAAGTCCTCGTCGCCCGCGTGCAGCTTCTCGTAGCGCTCGACGACGGGGAAGGCGGTCTCGACGACCTCGGCACCCGCGGCTTCGAGGTCGGCGCGCAGGTCGTTCCAGAGGGCCATCACGCTGTCGCGCGTGACGATGGGGGAGGCGTTGTCGGGGTCGCCGTTGACGTAGATGCGCGGCACGGCGAGGCGCAGGCCCGCGAGCGGGAGGGGCTCGAGCGCCGCGAACGAGGTGGGGCGCACGTCCGAGGGACGCGGCAGCTCGATGAACGGCTGCGTGCGCCACAGGTCGCCCTCGGTCTCGGCGTCGTCGACGACGACCGCGTCGAGCACGAGCTGCAGGTCGCTGATCGTGCGCGTGTGCGGTACGACGACGTCCATGGTCGGCACCAGCGGCCAGTTCCCGCGCACCGAGATCATCCCGCGCGAGGGCGTGTAGGCCACGAGGGCGTTGTGCGAGGCGGGCGCGCGACCCGACGACCAGGTCTCTTCGCCGAGCCCGAACGCGCAGAAGCTGGCCGCGGTGGCGGTGCCTGATCCGTTGGACGAGCCGGAGCCGAAGGCGGATGCCAGGTAGTCGCCGTTGTAGGGCGATTCGGCGCGGCCGTACACCCCGCGCTGCATGCCGCCGGCGGCCATGGGCGGCATGTTCGTCAGGCCCAGGAACACGGCGCCGGCCGCGCGCAGGCGCTCGACGGCGAAGGCGTCGTCGCCGGCGATCAGGTCGCGGAAGGCGGGGGATCCGGATGCCACGGGCAGGCCCTCGACGCGGTAGCTGTCCTTCGCGGTGAAGGGGATGCCGTCGAGCGGGCCCCGTGTGCGTCCCTGTGCGCGGCGCAGGTCGGAGGCGCGTGCCGCGGCGAACGCACGGGGGTCGAGCACCGGCACGCTGTTGAGGCGGATGCCGGAGCGGTCGTACGCCGCGATGCGGTTGAGGTAGCGCGCGACGAGCTCGACGCTCGTGATGCGACCGGCGTCGAGGGCGTGGCGCAGGCTGTCGATGTCGGCGTCGACGACGGTGAGTGCCTCGGAAGTCATGGCGAAAACCTACACTGTTTGTTTTACGGTTTCGAGAAGAATCTGCACGAGAAGTGTTTCGCCTGCTCTCGGCAATGGCTAGCCCGAATCACCCCCTTCCTGAGACGATTCGCGGATGGATGCCACCACCGACGAGCCCGCGATCCTGCCCGATCGACCGACGTCCGACGCGCGCCGTCCCATCGCCCTGATCGTGGGAGTGATCGCGGCGGTGCTGTTCGTGGCACTGCGCCTGGCCGTCGAGCTCGACGGCGGGGCGCCGCTGGCGTTCGATCAGTGGTGGGACGACGCGATGGCCGCCCTGGCCAACCCCGTCCTGGTGATCATCGCGTGGATCCCGGCCACCGTCGGCGGCACGATCGGCATGATCGTCATCGGCGTCTCGACCACCATCGTGTTCCTCCTGATCAAGCGCCCCTGGGACGCCCTCAACGTCGCGGGGGCGATCGCCCTCGTCGTGCTGATCGGTGCTCCGCTCGCGTCCGTGATCGCACGCGCCCGACCAGCCGACTCGCTCGCCGAGACGCAGGCGACCTCGTTCCCCTCGGGACACACCGCCGTGGCGACGACCATCGCGATCACCCTCGCACTCATCCTGCGCCGCGGGTGGATCTGGGCCGCCGGGGTGGTGTGGGTCCTTCTGATGATGTGGAGTCGCACCTACCTGCACGCGCACTGGCTCTCCGACGTGACGGCGGGCTTGCTCGAGGGCGTCGCCGTGTCGACGTTGGTGTGGGCGCTCGTCGAAGTATGGAGAGTGCGTCGCGCGCAACGGGTGGTCGACGCGGCTTCCTGAGCGCTATCGTGCCCGAATGACTTCCGCCTCCGCCTCCGCTTCCGCCGCCGCCGACAAAGCGCAGGATTCCACCGCCTTCCGAGTGGCGGCGCGCATCGGCTACGTGGTGCTGGGGCTGCTGCACCTGCTGATCGGGGTGATCGCGATCTCGATCGCCACCGGCAGCGGCGGCGACACCGCCGATCAGAGCGGGGCGCTGGGTCAGGTCGCGAAGGCACCGGCCGGAATGCTGCTGCTGTGGGTCATCGTGATCGGTCTCGCGGCCCTCGCGGTCTGGCAGATCGCCGAAGCCGTCGCCGAGCGCGACCCCGACACCAAGAAGCGATGGGCCCACCGCGCGAAGGACGTCGGAACCGCCGTCGCCTATGCGGCGATCGCCGTCACCGCCTTCACGGTGGTCTCGGGCGGGAGCTCCGACTCGGGGGAGCAGTCGCGGACCATGAGCGCGCAGTTGATGGCGACGCCCGCCGGCGTCGTGGTCCTGGTGGTCATCGGACTCGCGGTGGCCGTGATCGGCGTCGCCTTCATCGTCCGCGGAATCACCAAGGCCTTCATGAAGAACATCTCGAGCCCCGGCGGGACCGCGGGGCGCGGCATCCGGACCTTCGGCATGGTGGGTTACATCGCCAAGGGCATCGCGATCGGTGTCGCGGGAATCCTGTTCCTCGTCGCGGCCTTCGCGCACGACCCGAACGCCGCGGGCGGTCTCGACGCGGCGCTGCGCTCGCTGGCCGGGCTGCCGTTCGGTCAGATCGTGCTCTGGCTCGTGGGCGCCGGTCTCGTCGTGTACGGGCTGTTCTGCTTCGCCCGCGCGCGCTACGCGCGCATGTGAGCCGGGCTCACACGGAAGGGCGGGGACGCGCTCCCGCGATGAGCAGCGACAGGCCGAGCTCGAACGCGCGCGTGGCCACCGGGTCGGCCGGGTCGTGGCTCGAGAGCGTGGCGTAGGCGGCCGCGAAGCGGGGGACGTCCTGCTCCTGCCCCGACGGGTCGAACATGACCGAGGGGCCGGTCATGTCGAGCACGCTGCCGATGATGAACGACTCGAAGGCCGTCAGCAGCGGAAGGATGTCGTCGCTCGACCAGCCGACGCGTTCCGCGGCGATCGCGAAGTCCTCGTACTGCGACATCAGCAGGGGGGCCGACGAGCTCTGCGACATCAGCAGGGGGATGGTCTTCGGATGCCGGCGGAAGGCGTCGCGATAGGAGCGCGCCCACAGCAGCAGGCCCTCCTCCCATTCGCGTTCGCGCAGGTATGAGGAATCGATGCGCGCCGACACGAGCGCGCGGACGTCTTCGACGAGCGCGGCGAGATTCGGCACGTGGTTGTAGAGCGAGGTCGGGTGCACCTTGAGGCGGTCGGCGACGCGGCGGATGCTCGCCCCTTGGCTGCCGTCGCGGTCGATGAGGGCGAGCGCGGCACGGGCGATCGCGTCGCGCGAGAGCTTGGGCTGGGTCGGCCGGGGCACGGCGGGGCCTTTCGGTGGGGTTCGACCACGCTACGCGATGCGGTGTGTTTCGAACGTGTAAGGCGTTCGTGACGAGTCGGCGAAACGGCCGGGAGCGGGGAAGAACTCGTCGTAGCGTTCAAGAAACCTACGCTGTATGTTTCTCACAGCGTGGGTCACGAGGAGGTTTTCCATGGCGATCGTCGTCTTCACCGGCGGGACGATTCGGGTCGACGGGCAGCAGCCCGACATCGACCGTCTCGTCGTCGTCGACGGTGTCGTGGTCGACGACGCGCATCCCGTCCCCTCCGACGCCGAGCACGTCGACCTCGACGGCGGGCTGCTGCTGCCCGCCTTCGGCGACGGTCACGCGCACCCGCTGCTGGCCGGTCGCGAGCGCACCGGACCCGCCCTGCGCGACGCCGCCCGTGTGGCCGAGATCGTCGAGCGCGTGCGGGAGTGGGCCGCGGCATCCGACGCCGCATGGCTCGTCGGCGGCAGCTACGACGCGACGATCGTCGAGGGCGGCCTGTTCGACGCGCGCTGGCTCGACGACGCCGTGCCCGACCGCCCCGTCGTGCTGCACGCCTGGGATTACCACACCGTCTGGGTCAACTCCGCGGCGCTGCGTGCCGCAGGAGTCGACGCCGACACCCCCGACCCCGAGCTCGGCCGCATCGTGCGTCGGGCCGACGGATCGCCCTCGGGGACCCTGATCGAGCGTCCGGCGATCGACCTCGTGCTCGACCACGCTCCGCGTCCCTCGCTCGCCGCCGACGTCGAGGCGCTCGCCGCCGCCACCGCCGCCCTCGCCGCACACGGCATCGCCTGGGTGCAGGAGGCATGGACCGAGACGCCCGACGTGCCGACGTGGATCGCCGCCGCGCGCGCCGGACGCCTCGCGGTCGACGTCGACCTCGCGCTGCGCGCCGACCCCACCCGCTGGCCCGCTCAGCTCGACGAGCTGCGGGAGACGGCCGCGCAGGTGTCGGCCGCGCCCGGGCTGACCTGCCGCACCGTGAAGTTCTTCGTCGACGGCATCCTCGAGAACCACACGGCGCACCTGCTCGAGTGCTATCACGACGCCCGCACCCGCGGCCTGCCCAACTGGCGGCCCGATCAGCTCGTCGACGCCGTCGCCGCGTGCGACTCCGCGGGCTTCGACGTGCATCTCCACGCCATCGGCGACGCCGCCGTGCGCGCCGCCCTGGATGCGGCGGAGGGCATCCGCGAGAGCCTGCGGCGCGGCCGACGGCTGACCATCGCGCACGCGCAGGTGGTCGACCCCGCCGACCTGCCCCGCCTCGCCGACCTCGACGTGACGTTCTGCTTCCAGCCGCAGTGGGCGATGGCCGACGACGTCATGACCGAGCTCACCCTCCCGCGCCTCGGCCCCCACCGCGAGCGGCAGTACCGCATGCGTGCGGCCCGCGACGCGGGAGCGCGCCTCAGCTTCGGCAGCGACTGGCCCGTCACCTCGCCCGACGTCCTGGTGGGGCTGCGCACAGCCGTCACCCGGCAGGACGCCGACGGCCGACCCGCCGGAGGCTGGCAGCCCGACGAACGACTCACCCTCTCCGAAGCCATCGACGCCGCCACGAGCGGCGTGGCCCATCAGGCCGGCGACCATGCCACCCGCGGGACCCTGCGTCCCGGCATGCGAGCCGACCTCGTCTGGCTCGACCGCGACGTGCGCCGCGGCCCCGCCGACCGCATCGCCGACGCCCGAATCCGGGGCACCTGGCGACGCGGCATCCGCACCTATACGGCGCCGGTCCCCGAACCCGCCGCCGTCTGACCCGAACAGGAAAGCGCGTGACCTCCACCGACACCTCGCTGCGGCGAGTCATGGGAGTTCCCTCCCTCGTCATCTTCGGCTTGGCGTACATGGTGCCCCTCACCGTGTTCACGACCTACGGCCTCGTCGCCGTCACCACGGGCGGCCACGTGCCGACCGCCTACCTCGTCACCCTCGTGGCGATGCTCTTCACGGCGTTCAGCTACGCCGCCCTCGTGAAGGCGTTCCCGCGCGCCGGAAGCGCCTACACGTACGCCCGCCGCGCGTTCGGCGGCACGGTCGGCTTCCTCACCGGCTGGTCGCTCATGATCGACTACCTGCTGCTGCCGCTGATCAACTACGTGCTGATCGGCATCTACCTCAACGCCCAGCTGCCGGGGATCCCGCCGTGGGTGTTCGCCCTGGCCGGCGTGCTGTTGATCACGGGCCTGAACATCGTCGGCGTCACGGTCGTGCGCAACGCGAACCTCGTGCTCGTGGGCCTGCAGCTCGTCTTCGCCGCGGTGTTCGTCGTGTGCGCGGTGCTGCACGTGCTGCAGAACCCGGGCGTCTCGCTGCTGCAGCCGCTGTACGACGCGGGCCTCACCTTCCCGGGGCTCCTGGCGGGCGCGGCGATGCTGGCGCTGTCGTTCCTCGGATTCGATGCGATCTCGACGATGTCCGAAGAGGCGCGCGACCCCGAGCGCACCGTGCCGCGGGCGATCATCCTCACCACCGTCATCGGCGGGCTCATCTTCACCGTCATCGCCTACGTGTCGACGCTGGTGATCCCGAACGTGGCCGACATCGAGAATCCGGATGCCGCGGCCAACCAGATCATGGAGCTGTCGGCGGGCCGCTGGCTCGAGGTCTTCTTCCTCGTCGCCTACATCGCCGGCTGCATCGCGGCGGCCCTCGCCTCGCAGGCGAGCGTCTCGCGCATCCTCTTCGCGATGGGCCGCGACGGCGTGCTCCCGCGCTTCTTCGCCCGGCTCAGCACGAGGTACCGCACGCCGATCGGTGCGGCGATCTTCGTCGGCGTCGTCTCTCTCGCCGCGCTCTTCGCCGACCTGAACACCGTGGCATCCCTCATCAGCTTCGGCGCGCTCGCCGCGTTCTCGCTGGTCAACCTCTCGGTCGTGAAGCACTTCCTCATCGACGAGCGTCGTCGCGGAGGCGCGGCGATCTTCCGGTACGGGGTGCTGCCGGGCCTGGGCTTCGCGCTGACCGCGTGGCTGTGGTTCAGCCTGTCGCCCCTCGCCCTGACCGTGGGGCTCGTCTGGATCGGTGTGGGCGTGGTCTGGCTGGCGGTGCTCACCCGCGGCTTCCGCCGTCGCGCGCCCGAGGTGGAGTTCGACGACGAGGCGCCCGCGCCCGAGCGGGTCGTCGCCTGAGCGCGGCCGCCGCGGCGCCCACGGGCATCGCGGCGGCCGAGCCGTGCTCAGGTCATACCGCCCGTGCGCACCGGTTCGCCGGGACCGTAGCGCAGGGCGATCGCGCCGGCGCTGCCCGCGACCGGCGGCTCGAGCAGCGTGAGACCGTGCGCCCCGCCCTCCGCGGGGAACAGGCGTTTGCCGGCGCCGAGCACGATCGGATACATCCACAGGTTGAGCACGTCGAAAAGCCCCTCGGCCACGAGGGTGCGGGCGAAGTCGATGCTCCCCACCACGTGCACGTCGGCGTGGTCCGTGCGGAGCCGCGCGATCTCGGCGGGCAGGTCGTCGCCGAGGCGGTGCGAGTTCTCCCACGGCAGATCGGGGGCGCCGCGCGTGGCGACGTACTTCGGGACGGCGTTGAAGATGCGCGCGATCTCTCCGACCGGACCGTCGGCGTCGAACCGCGGCCAGTACGCCGCGAAGATGTCGTAGGTGCGGCGCCCCAGCAGGAGGGCGTCCATTCCCCGGATGCCGGCGATGACCCTCTCGCCGACCACGTCGTCTTCGAGCGGCGCCTGCCACCCGCCGTAGGCGAACCCTCCGGAGGGGTCTTCGTCGGGGCCGCCCGGAGCCTGCATCACGCCGTCGAGCGTGCTGAACAGGTCGATCTGCACTCGTCCGGTCCGATCGGTCATGACCCACTCCCTCGTGTCCCTCGCGGGTCACCGACCCGCGGACTCATGCTCGTCCCGCGCGTCGGCCCGGTCAACACCCCGACCGATCCGCCCCCGCCGGGATCCCCGTCATCCGGTGCCGGCGAGCCAGTGGTCCTCGACCTCGGCGGCCGTCAGGACCCGGTCGTAGATCGCGCCGTATTGGATCGAGCCCGTGAAGAAGGCAGGGTCGCTCGGGGCGGGACCGGTCTGGGACGTCCAGAAGTCGGTCTTGCCGCATCCGAACTTCCAGTAGCCGTCGTACCACTGGCCTCGGGTGGCGCCGTCGGTGCCGACGAGTGCACCGTCGACGTACAGCCGCATGCCGGAGCTCGAGAGCGTCGCGACCACCGCGTGCCACGCTCCGTCGGCGTAGTTTCTGCCCGCGGGGGTGGTGATCAGGGCGAAGGCGTCGGGGAAATTGCCGTAGACGATGCGGCCGTTCGCATCGAGGTAGATGTGGCGGTCCCAGTGGTTCTCGTTCTCGGGTGCCGGGTCGGTGCCGAACCCCACGATCTTGCCGCTCGGGGCCGAGGTGGTCGAGAACCAGGCCTCGAGGCTGTAGGTTTGCGGGTCGAGCTGGCCGGGCACGTACAGGCACTGCGAGCCGTCGAAGGTCACGGATCGGGCGGGGCTGTCGCGTCGGCACCCCACCGAACCCGAGGTGGTGGGGGGCTTGCGCCAGGTGCCGGTGCGACCGTGGCCCGAGATGTCGGTCTCGGATGCCGTCGAGGTCGCCGACATCGCGTACGCGGCGTAGAGATCGGTGGGGTTCGCGGCGGCGAGGGAGGTCACGGCGAAGCGGCAGTTCTGATTCATCGCCCCCGCCGTGTCGGAGGTGTTGCGGATCGACGCGGTGAGGGCGGCCTGGCTCCCGCCGACCCCGGTGAGCGCGATCACGGCGACGAGGGTCGCGATGGCCAGGGGCACGATCACCGTGCGCGCGCGGCGATCCACGCGGACGCGCACGCCCCCGGCCGGCGCGACGTCGCTCTCGCGGATCAGGAGGGACGCGAGGAAGGGCAGGAGGCACAGGAGCACGAGCAGGATGCGCACCGGCAGGTCGGGGTCGGGCACGGGAGTGAGCGAGTACGCGCCCGAAGCGATGCGGTGCGTGGACAGCACCGTCGCCTGCTCGCCGCTGATCAGACGGGTCGTGTCGACGAGCAGGGGCAGGATGCCGGTGTTCACGACGTGCATGAGGGCTCCGTCGCCGCTGTCGGCGGCGCGGAAATCGAGCAGCACCATGTTGAACCACGGTCGGAGCCAGAGGGTCAGCGCCGTGATAACGACGGACCAGCCGGTGAGTCGGACGCTCCACGCCCACGCGCGACGACCGCCGCGCGCCCGCGCGAGCGCCTCGACGAGGGCCGCGCCGAGCAGGAGCCAGGGGGCGGCCTTCAACACGAACCCGAGTCCGGGTGCGATGAGCGCCGCCGCGCCGATGATCTGATCGGGACGCACGTCCCACGGGTCGGCGGAGCCGTTGAGATCGCCGCGCGTGCGGAAGACGTCGCCGTCGGTCTCGACGATGCGGTGGGTGATCGTGCGGTCGTCGTGCGTGTACGTCACGACATCGCCCACGTCGTAGTGGCTGCGGGGCTCCGTCACGACGAGCGTGCCGACAGGAGCCGCCTCGGCCATGCTCGGGGTCTCGACGACGAACAGGCGGGTGCCCGTGGCCCCGAGAACGGTGGCGATCGCGACCGCGAGCAAGGCGATCACGACCGCCACCGGTACAGCGGATCCGCGACGACCCCGGGAGGGCGGAGCTTCGAGGGTGTCGGTCACGGGGCGGGGCTCAGGACGAGAACGTCCAGGTGAGCGGCTGCGACACCTTCAGGTTCGAGTAGCTGGCATCGAGGGTGCTCGGCAGCGTCACTGCGAACGTGAAGGTCGCCGACGAACCGGCCGGCAGAGAAGAGGCACCCACCTTGTCGAGAATGTCGATCGTCGAGGACAGGCCGGCGACGGTGCCGTCGTAGATGACGAAGGCGCCGGAGGTGATCTTGATCTTCATCTGCGAGCACAGGTCGGTGGCGGAGCCGTAGACCGTGCTCGAGGCCGACTGGGTGCACGCGCCGGGCGTCAGGGTGAAGCCCTTCGCGTCGAGCGAGCCGACGTTCAGGATCGGGATGTTCGTCGTCACCGTCTGGCCGGGTGCCATCGCGAGGTCGCCGCCGTACTTGTTGATCGTCGAACACGTGGCGCTGTTCGTCGAGACGCCGGAGGCGCCGTCGGTGCTGCGGCAGACGATCTGGCCGGTGGAGTCGTTCTCCTGCATGATCAACGAGCCCGCGCCGGCGGTGTTGACGGTGTTCTGGATCGATGCGGTGAAGGCGGCGACGGTCGGCGACAGGCCCAGGGCCAGGATGAGCGACGCGATGCTGCCGGCGAGCACGACGGGCAGCGCGAGGCGGCGGCGTCGGCGTGCGGGTGAGGGTGAGGGAGATGAGGACACAGGGTGCTCCTTTGCGGGCGGGTCGGGGTTGGGCATCCTCATACAAGGACCCCGCGCTCGCGGCGAACGGCCGGGTGGCCGCGGTCGCCGGGGGGTGGGGGCTCATCCGGCCATGTCACGAGGGCGACACCGCGATACCCGGCGATGTCGGGGACGAAACAGGGTCCTCCGGTCTCTCACCCGCCGCTCCGATCGAGGTCACCCACTCGCCCCTGCGCGACGCGAGTCGGCGCAACCCTCACCGGGAACTCAGGTCGAGCGGGTATCCCAGAGAATCCACGGACCCCGACGAGGAGAGCCATGACCACCGCCACTGTTCCGCTGCGCGCCACCGCAGCCGCCGTCGGGGCGCTCGCGCTCGCCGCCCTCGCCGGGTGCGCCGCCGAACGGGAGACGGATGCCGGCACCCCGAGCGCCGCGCCGCCCTCGTCCATCGCCCCGTCGCCGTCGCCGTCGCCGTCGACGTCCACCGGCGCACCGCCCGCGCTCGCCGAGGAGGCGACCACGGTGGTCGACGGGCTCACGACGCCGTGGTCGGTCGCCTTCGATGCGGACACCGCGCTGGTGAGCCAACGCGACACCGGCGAGGTGCTCGAGATCGTCGACGGATCCACGCGGGTGGTCGGCGAGGTACCCGGGGTCGCGCCCGGGGGCGAAGGAGGCCTGCTCGGCATCGCCGTCTCCGACGGATTCTTGTACGCCTACGCGACCACGGCCGACGACAATCGCGTGATGCGTCTCCCCCTCGAGGGAGAGGCCGGCTCGCTGCGTCTCGGCGCCGCCGAGACGGTGGTCGACGGCATCCCCTCGGCGAACATCCACAACGGCGGGCGCATCGCCTTCGGCCCCGACGGTCTGCTGTACGTCACGGCCGGAGATGCCTCCGAGCCCGGCGCCGCCCAGGATCCCGGTTCGCTCGGCGGCAAGATCCTGCGCGTCGAGCCCGACGGGGCCATACCGGCCGACAATCCGTTCCCGGGCTCGCCCGTGTGGAGTCTCGGTCACCGCAACCCGCAGGGCATCGGGTGGGATGCCGCCGGCGTCATGTACGCCTCGGAGTTCGGCCAGAACACGTGGGACGAACTCAACGTCATCGAACCGGGCGCGAACTACGGCTGGCCCGAGGTCGAGGGCGTCGGAGGGCAGGAGGGGTTCATCGACCCCGTGCAGCAGTGGGCGCCGGCGGATGCCAGCCCGAGCGGACTCGCGGTGATCGACGGCGCGGTGGTGATCGCCAACCTGCGCGGCCAGCGCGTGCGCGTCGTCCCGACGGCCGACCTGGGCACGGCGTCGGAGTACTTCGTCGGCACGTACGGGCGGCTGCGGGACGTCGTCGTCGCCCCCGACGGTGCGCTGTGGGTCGTGACGAGCAACACCGACCGCGGCGGCGGGGATTCCGACGCGATCCTGCGCGTGCCCCTCGTCGCCGACTGAGCGTCAGGGGGTCAGGACCGTGACCCCCGCCTCCGCGAGGGCTGCGGCCAGCTCCTCGGACGGCGGCGCGTCGGTGATGAGGTAGTCCGCCTTCTCGAGAGGGGCGATCTGCGCGAACAGTCGCCGGTCGAGCTTGGAGGAGTCGGCGAGGATCGCCGTGCGGTCGGCCTTCTGGATCATCTCGGTCATCATCGTGGCGTCGCCGAGGTTGCTCGTGGAGAAGCCCGATCCGTCGACCGCCCCCACCGCGATCAGGGCGTAGTCGCTGCGGATGTCGACCTCGGGCGAGTGCGAGTTCATCGCGAGGGTCACCGGCCCGGTCGTCGCCTGGGTGATCGTGCGGACCGCCCCGCCGAAGATGAAGAGGTCGCGGAACACCGACGGGGAGATCTCGGCGGGGATGCGCAGGTTGTTCGTCGCGATGGTGAGGTCGCGGTGGTTGCGCAGGGCGCGGGCGACGGCGAGCGTCGTCGTGCCGGCATTGAGCATGAGCGTGGAGCCGTCTTCGATGAGCTCGACGGCGAGGGCGGCGATGCGCTCCTTCTCGGAGATCTGCATCTGCAGGCGCACGTCGAGCCCGCGATCGCGGCCGGGGACCGACATAGCGCTGACGGCCCCGCCGTGCGTACGCACGACGATGCCCTCGCGATCGAGCTGATCGAGATCGCGGCGGACGGTGTCGATCGAGACGCCGAAGTGCGAGGCGAGGTCGACCACCGTCACCTGTCCGGTGTCGGCGACGTAGGCGGCGAGTTCCGCCTTGCGGCCCGCCGGCAACCGCCGCTTCGTCGTGGCTGTGGTTCCGTCCATGGCGTCATCTTTAGCACGGTTCTGCTGCGGCATCCGCAGGATTTGTGAGAAAACGGCAAAGAACAGCAGCTTTGGACCTTGATCTGCGTTCTCTGGCGCGCTTTCATGCGTGAATTGTCACGAATCTGCATCGAACACTTGACCTGTCCCCGCAATGACGCGCATACTCATGCTCAAAGATGCAAGAACGCGCAGAACAGCGCGAAATGCAGCAGATCTCAACGAGGAGAAACGATGGACAACAGCGGGCGCCGGCGTCGGAACGCCTTCAAGCTCGTCGGTGTCGCAGCAGCGGCCACGACCCTCCTGGCGATGGCGGGGTGCTCGTCGAACAACGCCGCACCCGCGGACGGCGGGGACGTCACGATCGAATTCGCCCAGTGGTGGGAGCCCGAACTGGGCGACGGGCAATTCCGCGGTCTCATGGACCAGTTCGAGAAGGAGAACCCGGGCATCAAGGTCGACCTGGTCAGCGGCCCCTACGCCTCCACCAAGGAGCAGCTCTTCGCCGGAGCGGCATCCGGCACCATGCCCGACGTCGTCGGTCTCGACGGCGCGTGGGTCAGCGACTTCGCCAAGCAGGGCGTGATCGCCGACCTGTCGAAGCTCATGAGCGACTCCGGCTACGACGAGAGCCAGCTCGCCAGCCAGATCAAGGTCGACGGCAGCACCTACATGATCCCGGTCGTCAACTTCGTCTACCCGATGTTCACGAACGACGGCCTGCTCTCGCAGGCGGGCGTCTCGGCCCCGCCGTCCACGCGCACCGAGTTCGCCGACGCCGCGAAGAAGATCACCGCCCTCGGCGGCGACGTCTCCGGGTGGGTGCTTCCGCTCTCGCTCGAAGCCCCCAACGGCGTGCAGAACGACGTCATGTCGTGGGTGTGGGCCTCGGGCGGATCGATGCTCGACGACGGCAAGCCCGACCTGACGAACTCCGACGTCTCGTCGGCGACCGACTACATCCAGCAGCTGTGGAAGGACGGCGTCATCGCGCCGGGCTCGTTCACCATGAAGGAGCAGGACAAGGTCGAGGAGTTCACCAACGGCCGCGTGGGCATGATGATCGACTCGCTCGCGCACATCAACCTCATCCGCGAGTCCAACCCCGACCTGAAGTTCTCGATCTCGGCGATCCCCGCCGAGGACGGCTTCTCCGGCGAGCGCGGCATCCCCTACGCCTCGTGGGGCATCGGCGTCGCCGAGAACTCCGAGCACAAGGACGCCGCGTTCAAGCTCGTGCAGTTCCTGATGGGCAAGGACGTCAACAGCGAGCTGTCGACGATGGCCAAGGCGTTCCCGGGCAACACCGAGAGCGTGCCCACGTTCGTCGAAGACGACGAGCTGTTCAAGACCGCCTTCGACATCTACAAGAAGGGCTACCCGGCGAACGAGTTCACCGGTCTGCCCGTCGCCGAGGACCTGATGCGCCAGTTCGGCGAGCAGTTCCAGGCAGCCCTCGACGGCCAGCAGTCCATGAGCGACGCGCTGAAGAAGTCGCAGGACGAATGGACGTCGGAGTTCTGATCCGATCCTGATCCGGGATGCCGCACCGTACCGCCTGGCGGTGCGGCATCCCGCTCATCGAAAGCCGCACACCATGTCAATGCGCACCCTCACTCCCCCCGACACCGAGGTGATCGTCACCGGACGACCTACCTCGCGCCGCACCCGCCAGCTCCGCAAGGCCGGCGAGGCGTACGTCTTCCTCTCGCCGACCCTGATCCTGCTCTTCGTCCTGATGATCGTGCCGATCGTGATGGTCGTGGGCTACTCCTTCCAGGACAACGTCATCCTGAACAAGAGCCCCGACCTCGTCGGCGTCGACAACTACGTCGCGATCCTGACGGACCCGGGCTTCTGGAAGGCCACCGGCAACACCCTCTTCTTCACCCTCACCAGCGTCGCTGCGCACCTCGTGCTCGGTCTGTCGTTCGCGATGCTGCTCAACAGCCGCCTGATCGGAGCGGTGCCCCGCGCGATCTTCCGCGGGCTGTACGTGCTGCCCTGGCTGTTCACCGTCGCGGTCATCGCGGTGCTGTGGCGCATGCTGCTCGCCCCCAACGGCATCGTCAACTTCCTCCTGAACACGAACATCGAATGGCTCTCGTCGCCGCAGCTCGCCCTGGGCACCGTCACGTTCATCAACATCTGGGCCGGCTACCCGTTCTTCATGGTCAGCCTGCTCGCCGGCCTCCAGGGCATTCCGAGCGACCTGTACGAGGCGGCGACCGTCGACGGGGCGAGCCCCGCCCAGCGGTTCTGGAACGTCACGATCCCGCAGCTGCGACCGATCATCGTCAGCCTCGTGCTGCTCGACCTGATCTGGACCTCGCAGCAGTTCGCGCTCATCTGGCTGACCACGGGCGGCGGTCCGATCGACGTCACCGAGATGCTCAGCACCTTCACCTACAAGCTCGCATTCGCGAAATACGACTTCTCGATGGCCTCCACCTCGGCGGTGCTGGTCCTGGCGATGTCGATGATCATCGCGGTGCTCTACGTCCGCCAGCAGAAGGCGAGGGACTGACATGGCCTCCACGACCACCACGCCGCGTCAGCGCGTCGGCACCACCGCCCCGCGTCAGCGCGTCGGCACCACGAAGACGCGTCGCCGGCTCGCGCAGACCGGCGTGCTCATCGGCCTCGTCATCGGAGCCGTGTTCGCCGCGGGTCCGGTGCTGTGGATGCTGTCGAGCTCGTTCAAGTCGAACACGCAGATCTTCGAGCTCCCGCCGCGCCTGATCACCGACACCTTCTCGTTCGACGCGTACGTGTCGATCTTCACCAACCCCGAGACGGTGCGCTTCTTCATCAACAGCTACGTCGTGGCGGGGGCGGTGACGATCCTGACGCTCCTCGTCGCGATTCAGGCGGCGTACGCGTTCAGCCGCTTCGAGTTCCGCGGCAAGCGCATCGTCAACGTCATCATCGTCAGCGTCCAGGCGGTGCCGCCGATCACGCTGCTCATCCCGTACTTCGGGCTGATGGTCGGGCTCGGCCTCTACAACACCTATCCGGGCCTGATCTTCACCTACATGGTCTTCACGCTGCCCTACGCGATCATCATGATGACCGGGTACTTCAACACCCTTCCGAAGGAGCTCGACGAAGCGGTCCGCGTCGACGGCGCCGGCTCCTTCACCGCGCTGTGGCGCGTGCTCGTGCCGATCTCGATCCCGGGCATCGTCTCGGTGGGCATCTACACGTTCATGATCGCGTGGAACGAGTTCCTGTTCGCCCTGACCCTCACGCGCACCATCGACATGCGCACCGTGCCCATCGGCATCCAGTTGCTCATGGGCCAGCACTCGTACGAGTGGAACCAGATCATGGCGATGAGCATCCTCGGCTCGATCCCGGTGCTGCTGCTCTTCCTCTTCTTCCAACGCTTCTTCATCAGCGGCCTCACGGCCGGCTCGGTGAAGAGCTGACCGCCGCCTACCCAACCCCGAACAAGGAGTCATCCGTGCTTTACACCGGCAAGTCCATCCTCGACGTCGCCAACGCCCACAGTTTCGCCATCCCGGCCTTCAACATCAGCGACTGGGCGATGTTCACCGGGATCATGGACATCAGCGAGGAGAAGAACGCTCCGGTCATCATCGCGATCCACCCCGACGAGGTCTCGCACATCACCACCGACCTGATCCCGGCGATGCACGCCCGCGCGCACCGCTCGAGCGTGCCGGTGGCCATCCACTGGGACCACGGCGGAACGTACGACCAGATCATCACCGCGATCAAGGCCGGCTTCACCTCGGTCATGATCGACGCCTCGCTCGAGCCGTTCGAGCAGAACGTGGCGCTCACCCGCAAGGTCGTCGAGGCCGCCCACGCCGTCGGCGTGCAGGTCGAGGGAGAGCTCGGCACCATCGGCGCGAACGACAGCTACGGCGAGTCGGGTGCGGCCGAGATCATCTACACCAACGTCGACGACGCGGTGCGCTTCGTCGAGCAGACCGGCGTCGACAGC
The DNA here is from genome assembly GCF_040436305.1 of Microbacterium sp. che218. NCBI lineage: Bacteria > Bacillati > Actinomycetota > Actinomycetes > Micrococcales > Microbacteriaceae > Microbacterium > Microbacterium sp. che218. The sequence continues at coordinate 1,790,112 of NZ_AP031501.1, read as the reverse complement.
CTCGCGATCGCCATCGGCACCTCGCATGGGCTCTACCCGGCCGAGAAGAACCCCGAGCTGCGCCACGACCTGCTCGAGCAGATCAAGGCCGCCGTCGGCATCCCGCTCGTGCTGCACGGCGGATCGAGCAACCCCGACGCGGAGCTCGCCCGCGCGGTGTCGCTCGGCATCAACAAGATCAACATCTCCAGCGACATCAAGGTGGCGTACCACGACCGCATGCGCGAGGTGCTCGGCACCGACCGCCGCCTGCGCGAGCCGAACGCCATCCAGCCCGAGTGCATCGCCGCGATGAAGGTGACCGCCGCTGAGAAGATCGACCTGTTCGGCGCCGCCGGCAAGGCCGACCTCTACTGATCGGACGGTGATCGACGTCATGGCGGAAGACCTCGTGCTCGGACTCGGCGGCACCGTCGACTACGAGATCCGGTGGGATGCCGACGTGCTCTCAGCCCTCGCCGAGAGCTACGGCATCCGTGTCGACGAGTTGACCACCACGACGCCGATCATCGACGAGCGTGCGCTCGTCGTCACGGTGCTCGCCTTCCTCGCCACCGGCGGGGGAGGCGAGCGCTTCGTGCTGTCGTCGGAGATCGTGGAGACCTTCGCCGCGCACTTCGAGAAGACCATCACCCTCGGTGGCACCGGGGTGCGGGCGGGGATCGCCCTCGACCGCATCGGCGTGCCCACCGTGCAGCATCTCGTGAGCATCGACGACAACGTGCGGCGTCTGTTGCCGGCGTCGATGAGCATCGTCTCGTCGGCCACGCACGACACCCTCGACCCGCACCTCATCGTGCAATATCCCGAAGCGACGACGGTGCGTCTGGTCGACGGGGCGGTGACGGCGCCGACGTCGAACCGCATCATCTTCGCGAACGACGCCCCGAACCGCGAGATGGCGATCGCGACCGGCCTCGGTGACGCCCTCGCCGACGCGGCGGCGTTCCTGGTGTCGGGCTTCAACACGATGCAGGATGCCGCCCTGCTCGCGTCGCGGCTCGACGATCTCGTCGCGGCGATGCGGCGCCTTCCGCGCGAGGCCCTCGTCTACTACGAGGACGCGGGGTTCTACCGCCGCGAGCTGTCGGCGCTCGTGCGCGAGCGCCTCCTGGAGCGCATCGACGTCTACGGGATGAACGAGGACGAGCTGCAGGAATACCTCGCCCGCCCGGTCGACCTGCTCTCCCCGGCCGATGTCTGCGCCGCCCTCGCCGACGCGCACGCGCTGATCCCCGCACGGGCCCTGGTCGTGCACACCCGGTACTGGGCGATCGCGGTCGGCCCCGCAGCGGCCGCGCACCGCGCGGGCCTCGAGAGCGCGGTGTGTACGGCGGCCACGCGCTTCCGGCTCGGTGACGCCTGCACGGCCGCCGACCTCGACGACACCGCGCGCCTGGGCCGACACCCCGGCGGCGAGACGGTCGTCACCGCCGCGGAGCGCGAGCTCGGCGCGACCGGAGTGGCGGCCTTCGTCGTAAACACGGCGCACCCCACGACGATCGGCCTGGGTGACACCTTCGTCGGGGGCTTCCTCGCCGCCGCGCCCGCTGCGGCCCGACGCGCCACCGCCGTCGCCCTCGACCGCGCCCTCGACGCGGCGTGCGGCCGACGCTGACCCGCGGCGGCGAGCGGGGTCAGTGCGCCCCGGTGTCGGCATCCGGATCGGAGAACGGCCCGCACGCCGCGATCACGCGGCGAAGGCTCACGGCCGCGGCCCAGGCGTCGAGGGGTTCGTCGTGCGCCTCGAGCGCGCGAAGGCGGTCGGTGAAGGTCGTCAGCGCCTCCTCTGCGGCGCACAGCTGATCGGCCGTGCCGGTCGGATCGGGCGGTGTCTCGACCAGGTGCGCCACCGTCGTGATCGCCTCGGAGAGGACGCGGCGCGCGTCGGCGGGGAGCTTGGCGTCGACGGAAGGACCGCTGGTGAGCCCGGCGAGGGCGGCGGAGAGCTCCCGCGTGGCGTCGGCCGTCCCCGTCAGGGCGTTGAGGCGCCGCCGGCCGAGATCGCGCGGCGCCTGCAGTCGGCGACCGCGCGGGTTGTAGCGGCGGCTCTCATCGGCCAGTTCGACCTCTTCGCGCACGTCGGCGAGCGTGCCGCGCAGGCGAGCCGCGGCCTCGTCCGCGGCGTCGGGGTCGAACGCGCGGCCGGCGAGCGAATCGGCGATGCTCCGCAGCGACGCGGCGAGTGCGTCGCGCAGTTCGGCGAGTCGGTCGTCGGCGCGCTTCACGCGCAGCGGCGGGACGACGACGAGGTTCACGATCACGCCGACGACGACGCCGAACGCCATGGTCACGAGGTACGACACGGAGTAGCCGTCGGGGTCGGCGCCGCCCAGCAGCAGCACGAAGAGCCCCGCGATGGCCACCCAGTCGCGGCCGACGCCGAGAGCGCGGACCCCCGCGAGCAGCACGCCGATCAGGATGACGGCGGCGACGGCGGCGATGCGCGGCACGCCGAGGCCGACGACCGCGAGGCTGGTGAGCCCCAGGCCGATGCCGATGCCCAGCCCGACCACGGCCTGCACGCCGCTGGAGGCCGACCGCGCGACCGTCGGATACATGCTGACGAGCACCCCGAGCGGCGCGTAGTACGAGTACTCGCTCTGGGCCCACGGCACGTAGGGCGCGAGATACCACGCGAGAGCGGCGGCGACGGCTGTCTTGGCGGCGAGCAGCAGGCGGTCGGCGGTCACCGCGTCGGCCCACCACCGTCGGGGGTCGAGGGCGGGGGGAACGTTCACAGGCACAGCGTGCGGGGGCGAGGCGGCACCCCTTCATGCTGCGCGCTCGCGCCGATCTCGTCGCGGGGGTTGCCGCAGCGCGACGGGGCGGGTATCCCTCACCCCTTCGGGCGGTAGGCCCTCCAGAGCACCCGGGCGTGACGGGCCTTTGCGCGCTCCACGCCGTGCTCGTCCTTGCGGGCTGCGCTGATCCACTCGGCGAGGCGACTGGCCACCGCTCCAAGCACCATGCTGATGTCGGCGTGCGTCGCGGGCGGCACTGCGGCTTCGGCCGCCGGCATCCGCCCCTTCGGTTTCAGATCGTCGTCGATGTGCCGGAAGACCAACCGTGCGACGCCGACCGCGTGGCTGTTGACGACGCAGTGCGCGGCGCCTTCGATCTCCCATCGGCGGGCGCTGCGGGCGCGCGCGACGAGACGGGAGTGCAACCGCCGCGGCGACGGGCGATCGAACTCGCCGCGCAGCAGGAGCAGGCGCGCGTGCCCCGCGCCGACGCGATCCGAGATGCGGTAGCGGAGCATGTGGGGGAGCGCCTCGAAGAAGTACAGCACTCCGCACAGCAGGTAGGCCGAGACGGCCAGGAGGGCGATGTGCAGCGACTCGCGCACCGTCGACTGCACGAACCGCACGGCCTGGACGAAGGCGGTGGCCTCCGCTTCGTCGACGACGGGACTCACCAGCACGGCGTGCGAGAGGTCGGGGCGCCGGGCGAGCACCTCGGTGACCACCTGCGTCCCCATCGAATGGCCGAGCAGAACGGGGTCGGCGAGGTCGTAGTGATCGAGCACGCTCTCGACCTGGTCGGCGAAGAACGCGGCGGTGGGCTGTTCTCCGGATGCCGGGACCCCGCCGAAACCGGGCAGATCGAGAGCGAACACCTCTCCGCGTTCGGCGAGGAGCGGGGCGAGGAACTCGAAGTAGGTCGCGGCCACGCCGATGCCGGCGACGAGGACGAAGGCGCGGCCCTCCCGCGCCCCGGTCGACATGCGCGTGACGCGCGTGCGGACAGCGCCCCGCCGGTGCGTCTCGACCTGCACGTCGAGGGAGGAGGAGTCGGCCATCGATCCAGGATGCCGTACGCCACGGCATCCGCTGTCAATCCCGGACCCGACGTCGCAGGTGCGGCCTAGCCTTCCTGCATGAGCGATACTTCCCGTGAACACGAGACCCTCGGCGCACAGCGCGAGGGCGACAACCCCGCTGAGAAGGACCCGTCGGACTGGGTCACCGGTGACGAGCCGATGACCGCGCCGCAGGCCAGCTACCTCGACACCCTCGCCCGCCAGGCCGGGGAGGAGATCTCCGCCGACCTCACGAAGGCCGAGGCGTCGGAGCAGATTGAGCGGCTGCAGGGCGAGACCGGCCGCTCCACGGAGTGACCTTCACCCTCTGAACGACGAGGCGTCCCCGCGACCTGATCAGGTCGTGCGGGACGCTTCTTCGTCTGCGGAGATGTCGTCGATGTCCTGCTGTTCTCCGCGCGCGATGTCGTCGAGGAAGTCGGCGACCACGCGGCGTTCGGCGGGGCCGAGGCGTCCGGCCGCCGCCACGGCCGAGGCGCGCCGTACCGACAGCACGCGGCGCGCCGGCGAGGAGGCGTCGATGGTCGCGCGGACGACGATCGACCGACGGTCTCCCGGGTACGGCTCGCGCGCGACCCAGCCCGCATCGGCGAGGCGGTCGATGAGCGCCGTGGTCGCCGCCGACGAGATGCCGAGCATCGAGGCGAGCAGGCGAGGGGTGACGGGTTCGTCGTCGGGGGAGCGCTGCAGCAGGAAGCGCAGTACCTTGGCGTCGTTGGGCCCGATACCCAGGGAGTTCAGCGCCGCTCGCTCCGAAGCGATTCCCGAGTCGGTGAGGTCGTTGAGGGCTCGGACCACGTCGTCGGCGGAAGCCGTGTGTCGCATCTCTCCCCCTCGGGTGTCTCGATGATCTAGTGGTTTCGAAGCCGATCAAGTAGGCGACTGTTCTAATCCGCCATGCTACCTGTCCATGCTCCGCAGGGGCAGGGGGCTGGACGCGCGGCTCTGACATAGGATGCCCAGGTGGAAAACGGGTCGGAAGCGTCGCGCTACTGGTACGGCGCGAGCGAAGAGGATCGCCGCCGTCGAGCGGTCGACGTGCTTCAGGCCTTCCGTGTGTACCGCGCCGCCGAGGTGGCGATGCGTCGCCGCACGCGCGAATCGATGTCGATGGGCGAGAACGAGCTGCTCGTGCTGCGCTACCTGCTGAAGGCCGCGGGCCAGAAGCGACAGGTGTCGCCGAGCGAGCTCACCCGCTACCTCGGCGTCTCCACGGCGTCCACCACGGCGATCGTCGATCGACTCGAGAAGACCGGACACGTCACGCGCGTTCCGCATCCCACCGATCGCCGCAGCATCTTCATCGTGGCCACGACCGAGAGCGACGACGAGGTGCGCGCCACGCTGGGGTCGATGCACACCCGCATGATGTCGGCCGTCGTCGACATGTCGCCCGAAGACAGCGCCGCGGTCATCGCGTGCCTCGGTCGCCTGCAGGATGCCGTGGACCAGGTCGACCCGCACCCGGTCGAGGTCGACGCCGCCCCGTGAGTGTCGATCGCGAAGCAGGCGAGTAGCTAGGCGACCTTCTTTCCCCCGCAGCATTAGGCGGGCGTGAGAGCGCGTGAAACCATGAGCACATGGACGACGATGCGCGCGATGCGGTGATCTCCGCGCGCTCGAGCGAGGTCGTCCGCGAGGTCGACGGCGTGCTGGTCGCTCCGTTCCGCGAGGTCCTCGGGCGACTGCGCGCGGACTACCCCGACGAGGATCCCGGCCGTATCGAGGCGATCGTGCTGCGCGAGTGGGAGGCCTTCTCGGCCGGTCGTCCGCTCGTCGTGCCGACCGCCGTCGAAGACGGGGCCCGCGAGATCCTGGGCCCGCCGCTCGTCTGAGTCAGGACCCGGGGTGCTCGGGCTCGGGCACGATCATCAGACCGCCCGAGGAGTTGGCCGAGGTGGCGAGGGCCTCGATCCACGAACGGCTCAGGAGAGCCGGCTCGGGTTCGTCGAAGACGAACCGCAGCGGGATCGACGGATGCAGCCACACGGTGCTGCGCCCGACCTCCTGGTCGGGTCCGTGCGTCCACGACAGGGTGAAGCTCTCACCGCGGCGGAGCTTGGTGGCGATGACGACCTTGACGTGCGCGAGAGCGCGGTCTTCGATCTCGATCGGCGTCGCGACGTCGCCGTAGTAGAGCGTTCCCACACCCGCAACGGTAGTCGCGAGGCTGCGAGCCGATCGCGGGGCTTGATTCGCGTCCGCTGACGTGGCATTGACCGGTCGTTCCGCGGAAGCGGTCCCATCTGCGTTCCTCGGATAGGCTCGTGCGCATGGGCAGATTCATCTACGACACCGTCGCCAATGCGGTCGACATCGATGACCGCACGCTCGCGCACCTGCGCATCGTCGTGATGAACAAGCTGCGCCGGTCGGAGTCGTTCATGTTCGACGTCGAGGTCGGAGACGGCAGCGGGCGTCGCAGCTTCTGGATGCACCCGTCGGTGCCCATCCAGTTCCACTTCTACGGCAGCCGTCAGCCGCGCATCAACCGCGTCTGGGTCGAAGACCTCATGCTCGCGGCATCCGGTCCCAACGGTCTGGCGATCACGCCCGAACCGAGCGAAGACGCCCTCGTCGAAGAGGGCTGACCCGCCTCAGTGCTTCTCGGCCTCTTCGGCCGGGGTGATGTCCTCGGGCACGAGCATGATGCCGCCCGAGGAGTTGGCCGAATCGGCCAGGCGCTCGATCCACTCGCGGCTGAGCATCGTCGGCTCGGCGTCATCGAAGACGAAACGCAGCGGAATCGCCGGGTGCAGCCACAGCGTGCTGCGGCCGCGTTCCTCGTCGTCGCGGTGACGCCACGAGAGCGTGAAGCTCTCTCCGCGGCGCAGCTTGGTGGAGATCACGACCTTGAGGTGCGCGAGGGCGCGGTCTTCGATGTGGACGATCGTGCCGCTGCCGCCGTAGTGAATGGTCCCCATGCGGCCACGATACGCCAGGACGCCCGTGGGTACGCGGGGCGTCGGCGAGTGTCAAGGGCGGGGGTCGTGCACCCCGGGCGTGTCATCGTGAGAGGTATTCACGGAAGGAGGGCGCCGTGACATCTCCCCCGAATCCTTGGCACCCAGAACCTGCGGATGGCCACGACGACGATCTTCCCGACGTCTTCGACGGTCTCACCGCGATCGATGTCGTCGACGGCGAGCTCGTTCCGCGAGCTCCCGCGCCGCCGCGAACCTGAGGCTCCCAGCGACCTCGTAGCGGTGCTGGTTACGGTCGGACCATGTCTGACCCGCTGGACGATCAGCAGATCACCGTTTCGGGAGCCGCGCTGCGCGCGATGCGCGACGAGTTCCAGCGGTTCCTCATGGAGTACCGCTTCGGGCTCGCCGAGGTCGAGACGAAGATCTCGATCCTGCGCGAAGAGTTCCAGGAGATGCACGCGTACAACCCGATCGAGCACGTCTCGAGCCGGGTGAAGTCGCCGGACAGCCTCGTCGACAAGGTGCGCCGCAAGGGCATCGACACCGATTTCGCGTCGATCAGGTCGACGATCACCGACATCGCCGGCATCCGCGTCACGTGCAGCTTCATCGACGACGCGTACCGGCTCTCCGATCTGCTCACCCAGCAGGACGACATCACCGTCCGCGACGTGAAGGACTACATCGCCCAGCCAAAGGCGAACGGATACAAGAGTCTGCACGTGATCGTCGAGGTGCCCGTGTTCCTGTCGACCGGGAGAGTGGACGTGCCCGTCGAGGTGCAGTTCCGCACGATCGCGATGGACTTCTGGGCGAGTCTCGAGCACAAGATCTATTACAAGTACGACCGGCTCGTCCCCTCCGACCTCCTCGACGAGCTGAAGGACGCCGCCGACATCGCCGCCGAACTCGATCACCGCATGGAGCGCCTCCACCGCGAGATCCGGGGACCGCGTCCGGGAGTCGTCTCCCTCTGAGGGCATCGAGTGGCCCGTTCGGGTCGCGGTGGTCACAATGGAGGGATGAGCGACGACGCCGCCCGCCTCGACGAGGTCGCCGCAGAGCTGCTCGCGCTGCCGCCGGCGCACTTCACCGCGGCGCGCAACGAACGTGCCGCGGCGGAGTCGGGGGCGGTGGGCCGACGCATCGCGAAGCTGCGCAAGCCCACGGTGGCGGCCTGGGCCGTCAACCTGCTCGTGCGCGACGGACAGCTCGGCGAGGCCGTCGAGCTGTCGCGGGCCCTGCACGAGGCGCAGGACGACCTCGACGCCGCCGAGCTGTCTCGGCTGGGGCGTCAACGCCGGCAGCTGGTGGCCGCGCTCGCGCGACGGGCCGGAGAGCTCGCGGCCGAGGCCGGAACACCCCTCAGCGTGTCGGTGGCGGATGCCGTGCAGAAGACGATCAACGCCGCGGTGGTCGACGCGTCGGTGGCGGCGGCCGTGCTCACGGGGCGTCTCGTCGCTCCGATCGACCTCGCCGATCTCGGCGGGGGAGAGCTGGCGGCGGCCGTCGCGGGGTCGGTCCCCGAGGCGGTTCCGGCGCCGGCGCCGCGCGACGACCTCGCCGCACGGCGGGAGCGCAAGGCCGCCGAACGCGCCGAGCGCGAGGCCGAGCGCGCGCACGCCGCCGCCGAACGCGAGCAGACCGCGGCGGAGCGCCGACGCGTCTCGGCGCAGGAACGGACGGACCGGCTGCGCGAGCGCGTCGACGGGCTCCGCGCCGATCTCGAGCGCGCCGAGGCGGAGGCCGACGCCGCCGCCCACGAGCTCGACGAGCGCGAGAAGGAGAAAGCGGATGCCGCTGCGGCGGTGGCGTCGAGCCTTCGCACGCTCGAGAAGGCCCGCGCCGCCCGCGAAGAAGGAGAGCGCGGATGAACGCCGCCGTGGAGGGGATCCTCGCCGGAGCGCGGACGCGGCTGGCCGACGCCCCGCGCGAGCGCCTGGGCGAACTGCAGGAGGGGCGCCGTCTGCTCGGCATCCCGCGGGCCGCGCGCATCGTCCCGCGGGGGACGGCGTGGCACCTCGGGGCGCTGCTGCTCACCGACGACGAGGTGCTGAGCACCGGTGACATCGTGCGCTCGCGCGCCGAGGTGCGCCGCGGATTCGCCGCGGAGTCGCAGCGGCGTCGCGCGGAGCTCTCGGCCGCGGCAGCGCGAGGAGGCGTGCCCGAGGGGGATACGATCCACATCGCATGGGAGCCGGTGGACCTGTCGGCGCTGGGGGAGCGCACCGCACCGCTCGCGCTCCGGGGGGAGGAAGTGCTCGTCCGGTGGAGCGCCGCGGGTGGGTACATGCCCCTCGACCGCTACCTCGACGAGCGCATCGAGCTGCTGCGGCATCCGCCCGAGAGGGCATAGAGGCCCGCGCGCATAGTCGGGGGTGGGGTGGGTGTCAACTGCCGTGACCACGCAGGTTCGCGGAAACGACGCTGGTCTATCGTGAGCGACGTGCAGCAGGTATGGCCAGGATCCAGTTATCCCCTCGGGGCCACTTACGACGGTAATGGGACGAACTTCGCCCTGTTCAGTGAAGGAGCGGAAAAGGTAGAGCTCTGCCTCTTCGATGAAGACGGAACGGAGACGTGCGTCGAGCTGATCGACGTCGACGCGTTCGTCTGGCACGCCTACCTCCCCAACATCCTGCCCGGGCAGCGCTACGGCTACCGCGTGCACGGAGAGTACGACCCCGCCAACGGCAAGCGCTTCAACCCCGCGAAGCTGCTGCTCGACCCCTACGCCAAGGCCGTCGAGGGTCAGGTCGACTGGGGTCAGGCGGTCTTCAGCTACGAGTTCGGCGACCCCGACTCGTTCAACGACGAGGACTCCGCCGCCCACATGATGAAGGGCGTCGTCATCAACCCCTTCTTCGACTGGTCGGGCGACCGCCAGCCGAAGATCCCCTACGCCGAGTCCTTCATCTACGAGGCGCACGTGCGCGGCCTCACCCAGTTGCACCCCGACGTGCCCGAGGAGCTGCGCGGCACCTACGCCGGCATCGCCCACCCGGCCGTCATCGAGCACCTCAAGAAGCTCGGCATCACGGCGATCGAGCTCATGCCGGTGCACCAGTTCGTCAACGACTCCACTCTCGAGGAGAAGGGGCTGTCGAACTACTGGGGCTACAACACCATCGCGTTCCTCGCCCCGCAGAACACCTACTCCTCCACCGGCGACCACGGTCAGCAGGTGCAGGAGTTCAAGGCCATGGTCAAGGCCCTGCACGCCGCCGGCATCGAGGTCATCCTCGACGTGGTCTACAACCACACCGCCGAGGGCAACCACATGGGCCCGACGTTGTCGATGCGCGGCATCGACAACGAGGCGTACTACCGCCTCGAAGACGACGACAAGCGCTACTACACGGACTACACCGGCACCGGCAACAGCTTGAACGTGGGCAACCCCCACACGCTGCAGCTGATCATGGACTCGCTGCGCTACTGGGTGCTCGAGATGCACGTCGACGGCTTCCGCTTCGACCTCGCCTCGACCCTCGCCCGCGAGTTCTACGAGGTCGATCGTCTCGCGGCCTTCTTCGAACTCGTGCAGCAGGACCCGATCGTCTCGCAGGTCAAGCTGATCGCCGAACCGTGGGACGTGGGCCCCGGCGGCTACCAGGTCGGCAACTTCCCGCCCCAGTGGACCGAGTGGAACGGCAAGTACCGCGACACCGTCCGCGACTTCTGGCGCGGTGAGCCGCAGGCTCTCGGCGAGTTCGCCTCGCGCCTGACCGGGTCGGCCGACCTGTACGAGCACTCGGGCCGCTTCCCCGTGGCATCCATCAACTTCGTCACCGCCCACGACGGCTTCACCCTGCGCGACCTCGTGTCGTACAACGAGAAGCACAACGAGGCCAACGGCGAAGACAACAACGACGGTGAATCGCACAACCGCTCGAGCAACATGGGCGTCGAAGGTCCCACCGACGACCCCGAGGTGCTCAAGCGTCGCGCGCAGCAGCAGCGCAACTTCATCGCGACGCTGCTGCTCAGCCAGGGTGTTCCGATGCTGCTGCACGGCGACGAACTCGGTCGCACGCAGGGCGGCAACAACAACGGCTACGCGCAGGACAACGAGATCACCTGGGTGGACTGGTCGAACATCGACACCCCGCTGATCGAGTTCACCGCCGCGCTCGCGCGACTGCGCAAGCAGCACCCGACCTTCCGCCGCAGCCGGTTCTTCGACGGTCGCCCCGTGAAGATGGAGGAGGGCGCTCCGGTGCCCGACGTGGTGTGGCTGCGACCCGACGGCTCGCTCATGCAGCCCGAGGACTGGGACAACGGCTTCGGCCTGGCGGTGGGGGTCTTCCTCAACGGCCAGGGCATCCGCGAGCGCGACCGCCGCGGCGAATCGATCAGCGACGACCACTTCCTCGTGCTGTTCAACGCGGGCGACGACAAGGTCGACTTCCAGCTGCCCGACTTCGAGTACGCCCCCAAGTGGGACGCGTACGTCGACACCGCGGGCGAGCGCGCCAACACCGAGCCGCTCAACCCCGGCGAGACGTTGCCGCTGGAGCCGAAGTCGCTGATGGTGCTCCGCGAGCACCACCTGCCCGAGCCCGAGATCGACCACTCGGTCGCGGCCTCGCTCACGGCGCAGATCCAGACGCTCGGCACCGACGACCTGCCCGGGCAGGCGCCCAAGCCGGAGCTGTGACCGAGATGCGGCATCCGCTTTCGACGTATCGCCTGCAGATCCGCGAATCGTTCACCCTCGACGACGCCACCGAGGTCACGGACTATCTCCGTGACCTCGGGGTCTCGTGGGCGTACCTCTCGCCGATCCTCGAGGCCACACCCGGGTCCGACCACGGCTACGACGTCGTCGACGTCACGCGCGTCGACCCCGCCCGCGGCGGCGCCGAGGGACTCTCGCGCTTCGTGCAGGCGGCGCGCGCGAAAGATCTCGGCATCCTGATCGACATCGTGCCCAACCACATGGGGGTCTCGGAGCCGCGGAGCAATTCGTGGTGGTGGGACGTGCTGCGCCAGGGACGGGCCTCGGCCCACGCCCCCGCCTTCGACATCGACTGGGAGTTCGGCGCGGGCAAGGTGCGCGTGCCGATCCTGGGTGCCGATCTCGCCGAGGTCATCGACGAGATCTCGTACGACCCGACGCCGGCCGACGACGCCCCCGACGGGCTGATCCGCTACTACGACCACGCCTTCCCGGTGGCTCCGGGAACGGGGACGGATGCCGCGGCCTCGGGCTCGCGCGACGCGATCGAGGCTCTGCTCGACGCGCAGAACTTCGAGCTGCGCTTCTGGCAGGACGAAGCGGCCGACCTCAATTACCGCCGCTTCTTCGCCGTGACGACCCTCGCGGGCGTGCGGGTCGAGCTGCCGGAGGTGTTCGAGGCGACCCACGCCGAGATCCTGCGCTGGGTGCGCGAGGGTCTCGCCGACGGCCTGCGGGTGGATCACCCCGACGGTCTCGTCGACCCGGGTGGGTACCTCGACCGCCTCTCGGCCGCCCTGCGAGAGGCGAGCGACGACGAGGTCGGTTACGTGCTCGGCGAGAAGATCCTCGAGCACGGCGAAGCCCTGCCCTCGTGGTGGAAGACCGCCGGCACGACCGGATACGACGCGCTCGCCGAGATCGACCGCGTGCTCACCGACCCCGCGGGTGAGGTGCCCCTCGACGCCCTGGATGCGCGCCTGCGCACCGAGAGCGACCTGCCCGCCCTGACCGGGTGGCACGACCTCATCCACGACACCAAGCGCAAGATCGCCGACTCCATCCAGGTGTCGGAGATCCGCCGTATCGTCCGGGGCCTCCCCGCCGAGCTGCGCGAGGAGTTCGAGGCCGAGGTGCTGCAGGACGCCCTCGCCGAGATCCTCGCGTGCTTCCCCGTCTACCGCTCGTACCTCCCGGCGGGGCGTGCGCACCTCGACGCCGCCGCGGGCGAGGCCGAGATCCGCCGCCCCGAACTCGACGACGTGATCGAGAAGCTCGTGCCGGCCCTCGCCGACACCGACCTCGAGATCGCGTGGCGCTTCCAGCAGACGACCGGACCCGTGATGGCGAAGGGCGTCGAAGACACGGCGTTCTACCGCTACACGCGGCTGGGCTCGCTCACCGAGGTGGGCGGCGACCCGGGCCAGTTCGCGCTCGACGTGCACGGCTTCCACACCGCGCAGGCGCTGCGCCACGCGTCGTGGCCGACCGCGATGACGACGCTCTCGACGCACGACACCAAGCGCGGCGAAGACACGCGTGCGCGCATCGCCGTGCTCGCCGAGATGCCCGAGCGGTGGGCCGCGCGACTCGAGGAGTTCCGCGGTATCGCCTCGACCGGGCACGGTCCCTTCGACGCCCTGCTGTGGCAGGCCATCGTCGGGGCGTGGCCGGCATCGGCATCCACTCCCGAAGGTCTGAAGGACTACCGCGAACGCCTGCACGCCTACGCCGAGAAGGCCGCGCGCGAGGCGTCGGAGGTCACCGGCTGGTGGGAGCAGGACGAGGCCTTCGAAGAGCGCATGCACGCGCTGGTCGATGCGGCCACCGGTCCGGCGGCCGAGCGCGTGCGCGCGTTCGTCGACGAGATCTCGGCCGACGGCTGGTCGAACGGCCTGTCGGCAAAGCTGCTGCAGATCATGGGCCCGGGCGTCCCCGACGTGTACCAGGGCTCGGAGCTGTGGGAGCAGTCGCTGGTCGACCCCGACAACCGTCGGGCGGTGGACTTCGCCGAGCGTCGGCGCCTGCTCGCCTCGATCGACGGGACGGATGCCGTGCGTCCGCCCATCGACGGGACCGGCGCCGCGAAGCTGCTCGTGACCTCGCGCGCGCTCCGGGTGCGGAACGACGTGCCGCTGGACGTGTACCGTCCTCTGGAGGCCGCGGGCGTGGCATCCGATCACGTCGTCGCGTTCGATCGCGGCGGGGTGTTCGCGGTCGCGACGCGTCTGCCGCACGGCCTGCGCACCGCGGGCGGCTGGCGCGACACCGTGCTGCTGCTGCCCGACACGCTGGTCATCGACGTGCTCACCGGCAAGCAGTACCAGGGCGGTCCGACCCGCCTCGGCGATCTGCTCGCGACCTACCCGGTCGCCCTGCTGATCTCCTGACCTGCGCGCGGCGGGGTTTCCGCCCCGTCGCGCGACGACCATCTCACGCGCGAAGGACACAACCATGAGCATCGACGTCTGGGCCCCCAAGGCCGAGCGAGTGCGGCTGCGCCGTCTCGACGACAGCGGCGACACCGTCGTCGAAGACGTGGAGATGTCGGCGGATGCCGGCGGGTGGTGGACCGCTCCGGTCGACCTGGCCGACGGGGAGCGGTACGGCTTCGTGCTCGGCGACGGCGACGACTTGCGTCCCGACCCGCGGTCGCGGCGTCAGCCCGGCGGCGTGCACGAGGCGTCGGCGTGGTTCGACCCCTCGGTCTACGCGTGGAACGACGCCGCGTGGACGGGCAAGCAGCTCGCGGGCGGGCTGATCTACGAGCTGCACCTCGGCACCTTCACCCCCGAGGGGACCCTGGATGCCGCGATCGGCCGCCTCGACCATCTCGTCGACCTGGGCGTGACCCACGTCGAGCTGCTGCCGGTGAACGGCTTCAACGGCACGTGGAACTGGGGCTACGACGGGGTGCTCTGGTACACCGTGCACGAGGCCTACGGCGGGCCGGAGGCCTACCAGCGCTTCGTCGACGCCGCCCATGCCGCGGGTCTCGCCGTGATCCAGGACGTCGTCTACAACCACCTCGGGCCCTCGGGCAACTACCTGCCCCTCTTCGGCGAGTACCTCCGCGAGGGCAGCCGCAACACCTGGGGCGACTCGGTCAACCTCGACGAAGACGCCGTGCGCGCCTACATCGTCGAGAACGCGCTGATGTGGATGAGCGACTACCACGTCGACGGTCTGCGCCTCGATGCCGTGCACGCGCTGCTCGACCACCGCGACCCGCACGTGCTGCAGGAGATCGCCGAGCGCACCGACGCCCTGTCGGCGCACCGCGGCATCCCGCTCACGACCATCGCCGAGAGCGACATGAACGACCCGAAGCTGATCCTCCCGCGCGAGGCCGGCGGCTACGGACTCACCGCGCAGTGGTCGGACGACTGGCACCACACCGCCCACGTCGCCCTGACCGGAGAGGCGATCGGGTACTACGAGGACTTCGCCGACCTCGACGCGTTCCGCAAGGTGAGCGAGGGCGGCTTCTTCCACGACGGCACCTACTCGACCTTCCGCGAAGAGAAGCACGGCAAGCCCATCCCCGCCGACGTGCCGAACTGGCGCCTGGTGACCTTCGCGCAGGATCACGACCAGATCGGAAACCGCGCCGCGGGCGACCGCCTCTCGCAGACGCTCGACTACGACCGCCTCGCCGCGGCCGCCGTGCTCACGCTGACGGCTCCCGGCACGCCGATGCTGTTCATGGGCGAGGAGTGGGGCGCCACCACCCCGTGGCAGTTCTTCACCTCGCACCCCGAGCCCGAGCTCGGAAAGGCCACCGCCGAGGGGCGCATCGCCGAGTTCGCAAAGATGGGCTGGGACGAGTCGACCGTGCCCGACCCGCAGGACCCCTCGACCTTCGAGAACTCGAAGCTCGACTGGGACGAGGCGGGCGAGGGCGACCACGCGCAGCTGCTCGGTCTGTACCGCGAGCTCGCGAAGATCCGTCGCGAGCGCCCCGAGCTCACCGACCCCTCGCGCGAGGGCCTGTCGGCTGCCGCTCGCGAGGCCGAGGGCGGGCGCGTGTACGAACTGCGTCGCGGCGACCTCCTCGTCGTCGTGAACCTGTCGGATGCCGCGGCGTCGGCCTCCGCGGCATCCGGTGCTCGTGTGCTGCTGGCCACCGCCGAGGGCGTCGTGCTCGACGGCACCACGCTGACGGTGCCCGCCGGAGCGAGCGCGATCGTCGCACCCGCCCTCTGACACCCGTTCGACGGCCCCGTTCCCTCGAGGGGCGGGGTCGTCGGCGTGCGCGAGTCAGTCGCTGAGCGAGATGCGGCCCATCGCGGCCTGGATCGCCACCGCCGCGGCTCCCCGCGCCCAGGCGGAGAAGCCGGAGCGGTCGGGGTGTATCGAGACGGCGGATGCCGAGCGCTCGCGGCCGCGCGCGAGAGACGCCTCGACTCGATAGCGCACCAGGTCGAACGCCTCGACGCCCTCTCCGGCGAGCACGATGTCGGACTGCAGGGAGAGGTTGGCGGCGAGGGCGCACAGGGTTCCGAGGGCGTCGCCCGCGGCCTCCATCACCCTCCGGGCGGCGGGATCGCCGGCGCGGGCGAGCGAGAGAACCTCGTGGTACCCGACCTGTCGGCCGAGGGCGTCGGAGACCTGAGCCGAGATGGCGGTCGTGGTCAGCAGGGCGGCGGCGCAGCCGCGATGCCCCTCGGGGCAGGCGGGCCCGTCGGCGACGAGCGGGAGGTGGCCGACGGTGCCGACCCCGGCATCGGGGGTGCGCACGGTGCGCCCGTCGATCACGAGGCCGAAGCCCACTCCCGCGCCGACGGTCACGATCGCGAAGCCCGGAAGGTTGCGGCCCACCCCGAACCAGCGCTCGGCCTCGGCAAGGGCGACGACGTCGTTCTCGAGAGCGACCGGCACGTCGAGGCGCGCCGCGAGCGCATCGGCGAGGGCGACGTCGCGCCAGCCGAGGAAGGGGGCGTCGACGGCGACCCCGTCGCGCACGGCGCCGCCGAGGCTCACCCCGATCCCGCGCACATCGCTCAGCCCGAGGGCATCGACCGCGGCGGCGATGTCGCCGATCACGGCCCCCGGCGTCGAACCCGACAGGGGACGGTCGGAGCGCTCGCGCACCTCGGCCCGGATGTCGGTCGCGACGAGGTAGAGGTGGTCGCCGGTGAGCTTGATGCCGACGAACGTCCCGGCCGTGGGCGAGATGTCGAGCGGCCGCGAGGGGCGCCCGACCGAACCGTCGACCTCGTCGTCGAGTTCGATCAGGATGCCGGCGTCCACCAGGGGGCGGGTCAGGCGGGTGAGGCTCGGCGGCGACAGGTGCAGGCGCGCGGCGAGGGCGGTGCGCGAGAGGGGGCCGTGGGTCAGCACGGCGCGGGCCACGGCGGCTTCGCTCTCGGTGAGCATTGCGCCTCCTCCCGTTCGCCCATAGTAGGCGGGCATTTGTTCCGTGGTAGAAATAATGCCATGTCGCACACCGTCGTCGCACCCGAGACCGCTCCGGCGGCGCACCTCCGCGCAGGTGGCACCAGCGTCGTCATCGACCTCGCCGCGCTGCCCGCGCCCGCCATCATCCACTGGGGCCCCGACCTCGGCGCCCTCGACGAGGATGCGCTCTCGTCGATGGTCGTGGCCGCGCGCCCGCAACGCGTCTCGGGTGGCATCGATCAGACGCCCCGACTCACGATCGTGCCGACGGCCGCGGCCGGCTGGCCCGGCGCTCCCGGATACGAGGGAGGGCGCGGCGGCGTCGTGCAGGGAACGGTCTTCTCCCTGGCATCCGTCGACTCCACCCCCGACGCCGTGACGCTGCACCTCGTCGACGCCCAGCGCGCTCTGCGTCTGCGCGCGGATCTTCGGGTGGATGCCGCGGGCCTGTTCTCGCAGAAGCTCACGGTGGTCAACGACGGGACCGACGACCTCGTCGTCTCGACCCTGCAGCCGAGCTTCCCGCTGCCGTGGGAGGCCACCGAGATCCTCGACACCACCGGCCGCCACCTGCGCGAGCGCTCGTCGCAGCGCCACGCCTTCACCTTCGGCATGCACCTGCGCGAGAGTCGTCGCGGTCGCCCCGGAGCCGACGCGACCCTGCTGCTCGCCGCCGGCCGACCGGGCTTCGGGTTCGAGGCGGGTCTGGTGCACGGCATCCACGTCGCGTGGAGCGGCAACCAGCGCGTGTTCGCCGAGCGGCTGCCGCTGGGCGAGGCGCTGCTCGCGGGCGGCGAGATGGCCGCGTGGGGCGAGATCGTGCTCGCACCGGGCGCCGAGGTCTCGTCGCCGCTCGTGTACGGGTCGTGGGGCGACGGCCTCGACCAGCTCGCCGCGCGATTCCACGACACCTGGCGCGCCCGGCCGCAGCACCCGGAGCGCCCGCGCCCGATCACCCTCAACACGTGGGAGGCCGTCTACTTCGACCACCGCCTGCCGAAGCTGCTGCAGCTCGCCGACGTCGCCGCCGAGATCGGCGTGGAGCGGTTCGTGCTCGACGACGGCTGGTTCCGCGGCCGCCGCGACGACACCGCCGGTCTCGGCGACTGGTTCGTCGACGAGGGCGTCTGGCCCGAGGGACTGAGCCCGCTCGCCGACCACGTCACGGGCCTCGGCATGGAGTTCGGGCTGTGGTTCGAGCCCGAGATGGTCAACCCCGACAGCGACGTCGCCCGCGCGCACCCCGAGTGGATCCTGTGCGGTCGCGACGAGCTGCCGCCCTCGGCGCGCCAGCAGCAGGTGCTGAACCTCGCGCACCCCGGCGCGTACGCGTACATCCTCGAGCGGATGACCGAGGTGCTGCGGGCCTACCCGATCGCCTACGTGAAGTGGGACCACAACCGGGATCTCGTGGATGCCGCGACCGGGCCCGGCGGCGGCTCGGTCGTGCACGCCCACACCCTCGCCGTATACCGGCTGATCGACGAGCTGAAAGCGACCTTCCCGGGCCTCGAGATCGAGAGCTGCGCCTCGGGCGGGGCGCGCGTCGACCTCGGCATCCTGGACCGCACCGACCGTATCTGGACGAGCGACTGCCTCGATCCGGTCGAGCGGCTCGAGACGCAGCGTTACACCGCCCTGGTCGTGCCGCCGGAGATGATGGGCATGCACCTGACCACCCCGCACGTGCACTCGACGGGGCGCACGGTCTCCCTCGCCTTCAGCGGAGCCGTCGCGCTGTTCGGTCACTTCGGCATCGAGTGGGACCTCACCACGCTCGACGAGCGCGACCGCGCCGTCGTGGGGGAGTGGGTCGCCCTCGCGCGGCGGGTGCGTCCGCTCGTGGCGACGGGGCGTCTCGTGAACGTCGACGTCGCCGATCCCGGCCTCGACGTGCGCGGCGTCGTCGCGGCCGATCGCGACCACGCGTTCTTCACGATCGCGCAGACGCAGACGCTGATCGCCTCCCCCGCGGGACGCGTGCGTCTGCCGGGCCTCGATCCCGACCGCGTGTATCGGGTACGGCTCGTGACGCCGGGCGGTCTGGTGCAGGAGCCCGCGCAGTCGCCCCTGCCGTGGGCCCACCACGACACCGTTCTCACCGGTCGGCAGCTGGCCGTGGCCGGCATCCGTCCGCCCGTGCAGAACCCCCAGCAGGCGGTGGTGGTGGAGCTGACGGCTCGCTGAGCCCCTCAGGCCGAGATGGCGAACAAGCCGCCGATGCCCACGGCGTAGAGCACGAGGACGACGAACGAGTCGACGCCCATCCCGATCAGCCGCCGCTGCGGGCGGAAGATCAGGCCCACGACGTACACGAGCGTCAGCAGGGCGGCGAGAGCCGTCAGGTAGATGTCGGCGGCGTTGGCGCTGGGCAGCACCGCCGTCCCCGAGATCACCGTCGCCACGAGGAAGAGCACCGGCAGGAAGGCGTTGCCGCCGAAGATGTCGCTGATCGCGAGGTTGTCGTCACCCTGACGGATGGCCTGCAGCCCGGTCGAGATCTCGGGTAGAGAGGTCGCAAGGGCGAGCACCGTCGCGCCGAAGAGCACCCCCGACAGTCCGATCTGCGACGACGCCGCATCTCCCGCGCGCTCGAGCACCACGCCCGCGACGAGGGTGGCGAGTGCCGAGATCGAGAACACGACCACGGCCTTCTTCGTGCTCATCGCCTTCGTAGGATCCTCCTTGTGCGGCTTCGGCGTGGCATCCGGTGCCCGACCGTCCTCGTGCCACGGCAGGTGCGATCCGGCGCGCTGCACGAGGATCAATCCCACGATCCACAGGGCCGCGATCAGCACGACGTCGGGGGTGAGCCGCAGCACCTCGAGTCCGCTCGGGAGCTGGCTTCCCGCGATGACGACGGCGAGGACGGCGACGACGACGAGGCCCTCCAGGACGAGGGTGAGGGATGCCGCGCGGTAGGTCAGCGGCTTCACCCCGCGGCCCCGCTTGCCGAACGCGTCGAGGATGACGAGCACGACCGTCTGCAGGGCGATCCCACCCAGGATGTTGCCCACCGCGACCTCGAGGTTGCCCGAGACGGCCGCCGACACCGTGATGGCGATCTCGGGGAGGTTGGTCGCCACCGCGAGCACGATGAGGCCTCCGAGCGCGCTGCCCAGGTGCAGTCGGGCGTCGAGGACGTCGGTCGCTTTCGACAGCTGGATCCCGGCGACCCACACCACCGCCGCTGCGGCGACGAAGATCACGACGAGCAGGAAGAACGGCAGCGAGTCCACCGCCCGATTACACTCCCCGCGCCGTGCGCATCCGCCCCTCTTGCGGGACGGATGCAACGGGTCTAGTCGTCAGTCGACGCTCGGGCGGATCAGACGCAGCACCCGGACGATCACCGGCGGAAGCAGCACGACCGCGGCCACGACGAGAGCGGTCGCGCCGATCGGGCCGCTGTGCGGCTCGCCGGTGAAGCGCTCCACGGCGAGCCAGCTGAGACCCCAGGCGAGGGCGATCGCGGGCGTCACGCGCCACGAGCTGCGCCAGGCGATCGCGAGTCCGATGAGGGCCACCACGATCAGGACCGCGATGCCGATGGCATCCGCCCCCTGCTCCCAGCTCGGCGGAAGGATCGTCGTCAGCCATGCGGCGGTGTTCGCGACGGTCGCCAGGGTGACCCAACCGAGGTGGAGGCCGGTGACGCCGTCGATGAGCACCGAGTCCAAGACGCCGCCCCGGGGCTCGCGGGTGGCGACGGCGACGCGGAACGTCCAGCCGAGCGCCGCCAGAAGCAGCACGATCACGATGACGGTGAGGAAGAGCGTTCCGAACCGCGCGGCGACCAGCCACAGTCCGTTGAGGGTCATCGTCAGCGCGATCAGCCAGCCGAGGGCGCGCTGGCGCGGGTTCGTGCGCTGGCGGGGGAGCGCCTGCCAGATCGAGTACACGATCAGGCCGAGGTAGATGACCGACCAGATCGAGAACGCGGGGCCGGCGGGCGCGAGGTACGAGCCGTCGGTGTTGAGCGCGCCCCCCTGCTGGTCCTGCACGGCGGAGTTTCCGAAGGCGCCCGCGCCGATGACGGCCGCGATCAGCATGAACGACACGGCGGAGAGGACGACGATCTGGCGCGCGAGGTCCGAGCCCCGCCACTGAGCTGTTGCGTTCATGTCTAGAACACTAGAAAAGCTAGGTAAATGAGTCGGTCGGGGTTGACACCCCCGGTCGGGGGTGCCGTCGTGCGGACGGGGGAGGGGACACGCCGTGTGGAGCCTCGTCGCGGCGGCGTGTCGAGGTCCGGGATCCGCAGGACGGCAGCTGCCGCGGGCTCAGGCGCCGTCGTGCGGACGGGGAGTGTGACACGCCGGGCGGCTGGGCGTCGGAGCGGCGTGTTCTGGTCCGGATCCGCAGGACGGCAGCTGCGTGAGGCGCCGCGCTCGGCCTCCTGCGACGGCGGGCTCAGGCGGCGACGGCGCGGGCGGCGAACGACCGCAGCAGAAGGGTCGGCTGCTCGACCGTGGCCGTACGCACCTGCGCCGACACCTCGTCGAAGGCGTCGGCGTCGAAGTAGCCGGCCTCGCGGTACACGCGCATGCGGGCGACGAAGGCGTCGGCGGTCGGCTCGGGGTGGAACTGCGTCGCCCACAGCCCCGTCCCGGCCCGGTAGGCCTGCACGGGGCACGCGTCATTCCACGCCAGCAGGGTGGCCCCGGGCGGCACGGCCGCGGTGCCCTCCTTGTGCGCGGTGTACGCCTGGAAGCGGGGGTCCAGGATGCCGAAGAGCTCGTCGGCCTGCCCGGCCGCGGTCAGCGCGATCTCGGCGGGTCCGGTGTCTTCGGGGTGCTCCAGCGTCACGACTCCGCCCAGCAGGCGCGTGACCACGCCGATGCCGAAGCAGGTGAACATGACGTTCGTGCGGCCCTCGATGCCGGCCGCGGCCAGACGCTCGAGGTCGCGCTCGAGGCGCAGCTGCTCATCGGTCTTGTCGGTGGCGGTGACGTTGAACGGGCTGCCGCCCACGACCACTGCGGCGTAGCGCTCGAGGTCGGCCGGGAGGGGCTCCCGGACGAGGTCGTGGTGCACGAGGTCGTCGTCTCGCACTCCCAGCCCGTCGCGGAACGAGGCCCACTCCGCCACGGCCGCATCGCGCTGCGGGCGGGCGCAGACGTAGAGCAGGGGCAGCGGAGTCACCCAGGGATTCTATTCGGCTCGCGCCCCCGCCGAGCAGGGCTGGAAAACGCGGCGACACCTGCGTGCTGCCCGCCCGCCCTTCACTCATCAACGCGATCCGCGCGCGTAAACGCGGGGAGAGCGCGTTCATGCGTGTGAATCGCGTTTATGCGTGGGGTGGGGAGGCCGGGCCCGCGGGGAGTCGGCGCGCCGCGGGGCGGGTGGGGCGTGCCCTCGGGGCGTCAGCCGGAGTCGGCGCGCCGCGGGGCGGGTGGTGGGGGCGGATGCCGATGGCGCGGGGCGTCAGTCGGCGACGGGCCGCGTGAGCACGGCGATGTCGTCGAGGCGCACGCGCACGCGGTCACCGACCGCCAGACCGAGGTCGGCGCCGTGCTGCACGTGCACGTGCGAGCCCTCGGCGGTGGCCACCAGCGAGCGGCGGATGCTGCCGAGGAACGTGGTCTGCTCCACCACGGCATCCGTTCCCTCATCGCCCGCGCCGACGAGCCGAACGTTCTCGGGGCGCACGAACACCTCGCAGGGTCCCTCGTCGGCCGCGGCGAGCAGCGGGAGGCGTCGACCCCACACCTCGACCGTGTCGCCCGTGACGACGCCGGGCACGAGGCTCGACGACCCGACGAATGCCGCCACCTCGGCGTTCGCGGGGCGCGTGTAGAGCTCTTCGGGGCTGCCGACCTGCAGGATGCGGCCGGCGCCCATCACGGCGACGCGGTCGGACACGGCCAGGGCTTCCTCCTGGTCGTGCGTGACGAAGACGGTCGTGGTGCCCAGGCGCTGCTGGATGCGGCGGATCTCGTCGCGCAACTGCACGCGCACCTTGGCGTCGAGTGCCGACAGCGGCTCGTCGAGCAGCAGCACGCGCGGCTCGGTCACCAGGGCCCGCGCCAGCGCTACGCGCTGCTGCTGACCGCCCGACATCTGATGCGCGTACCGGTCGGCGAGGTGGCCGAGGCCCACGAGGTCGAGCGCGTCGCCCGCTCGGCGGCGGGCTTCGGCCGTGCCGACGCCGCGGCGACGGAGGCCGAACGCGGTGTTCTCGAGCGCGCGCAGGTGGGGGAACAGCGAGTACGACTGGAACACCATGCCGATGTCGCGCTTGTTCGTCGGCACGCCCGAGACGTCGCGCCCGCTGATCCGCACCTCACCCGCGCTGGCCTGTTCGAGTCCCGCGAGCACGCGCAGGGCCGTCGTCTTGCCGCAGCCCGAGGGTCCGAGCAGCGACACGAACTCGCCGGGCGCGACGTCGAGGTCGACGCCGTGCAGCACGCGCGTCGAGCCGTAGTCCTTCACGACCCCGCGCAGCTCGACTCCCGAGCTCGCGCTCGGCGCCAGGGCGGTCGCGGCGGTGTCGGGGAGGGCGCGAGCGGGGGTGTCGGCGGTGGTCATGAGGTCTTCCTTCCGGCGCCGGCGCCGATGCGTCCGACACGGCCGATGATGAGCAGCAGCATGAACGCGAACGCCAGTGCAAGCAGGGTGAAGATCGCCGCGACGTAGCCGTCCTGCTTGTTGACGACGACGAGCGCGGTCTGCAGCGTCTGTCGGTTCAGCAGCGAGGCGATCGTGAACTCGCCCAGCACGACCGCGACCGAGATGAGAGCCGCTGCGAGCAGACCCTGCCGCAGGTTGGGCACGATGACCCGCAGCAGCACCGAGCCCCAGCCGGCGCCCAGCGTGCGGGCGGCTTCGGACAGGGTCGTGATGTCGATCGCGTCGATCGACGCCTGGATCGAGCGGTAGGCGAAAGGCAGCACCAGGATGCCGTAGGCGAAGGCGAGCGTCCACGCTCCGGTGCCGAGCGTGCGTCCGATCTGCAGATAGATCGGCGTGAGCCCCACCACCAGCACGATGGCGGGGATCGAGATCGGCAGGAGGGCGACGAACTCGAACACCCGCCGGAGCCGTGGGAAGGCCAGCGCGACGAGCACGAGGGTCGGGGTGAAGAGCCCGAGCACGAGGGCGACGGTGACGGCGGCGAGGATCAGGGAGTTGCCGAGCCCCGTCCAGATCGGGCGGTACTTCGCGGCGTTGGCCGGGTCGAAGATGCCCGCCCAACGATCGAACGACAGTCCCGAACCGCCGGGCAGTGGCGTGAGCGTGAAGAGCGCGGTGGCGGCGAAAGGCACGGCGAAGGCGAGGCCGACGGCGACCGCGATGATCCAGCGCGCGGTGCGCGGGGGAGCGAGCGGGTTCACGCCTGCCACCTCGCCGCACGGCGCTGGATGAGCGCGTAGACCACCATGACGCCGGCGACCACGACGATCATGCCGAGGGCGAGCGCGCCCGCGAGATTTTCGCGCCCGAGCACGGTCTCGCTGGTCAGGGCGGTGCGGATCTGCAGGGGCACGATCTGCGACCCCTGGCTCGCGAGGGCGGCGGCGGTGGCGTACGACGAGAACGCGTTCGCGAACAGCAGCAGCAGGCTCGCGAGGAACGACGGGGCGAGCACGGGGATGCCGACGTGGCGCCAGAAGCCGCCGCGCGTGCCGCCCAGCGTCAGGTGCGCCTCGACCCACTGCGGCTTCAGGGCGGCGAGGGCGGGCATGAACGTCAGCACCATGAGCGGGATCTGGAACACGAGGTAGGCCACGACGACCCCGGGCAGGTCGTAGAGCCACACGCCGTTTTCGTACAGCGAGATGCCGGTGAGCTGGCGCAGCATCACCGTCACCACTCCCTGCGCACCAATCGCCGCGATGAGCACGAAGGCGAGCATCACGCCGCCGAACTGCGCGAGGACTCCGGATGCCGCGTCGACGGCGGTCCGCACGGCTCCGGTCTCGGCGAGCCCGAGCAGGGCCCAGCACACCAGGGCGCCCACGACGGAGCCGATCACCGCGGTCACGAGCGACACCCACGCGGAGTTGGCGAACGTCGCCAGCACGAGCGGATCGCCGAGGGCGGCGACGTTGTCGAGGGTGAGCGCACCGCCGCGACCGACGAAGCCCGAGCCCACCGCGAGCACGGTGGGCAGGGCGAGGAAGAGCACCACGTACGCGGCGAAGGGGACGAGTCCGAGCCACGCCCAGCTTCGACGCGCCGCGCCCCGCGGCGCCGGAGCGGGCTGCTCCGACGCCGCGGGGACGACGACCTGGTCGAGAACGGTCACTGGACCGCCGTCGCCCACTTCTGTCCGAGGGTCTCGCCGGCCGTGGTCGACTGGGCCTCGGTCGGCACGACGGTGTCGCTCGGCGCCGTCGGCAGTGCGGCGGCGAGCGTCGCGTCGATCGCGCCGGCCGCGGTCATGGCCTCCATGCGTGCGGGACGAGCGCCGCCCTTGAGCCAGAGGTTCTGCACCTCGTCGCTGTAGAGGAATTCCTGCCACAGGCGCGCGGCGGCCGGGTGCGGGGCGTCCTTGTTGATCGCCTGGTTGTAGTAGCCGGCGTATCCGGTGCCCGGCAGCACCACGGTCTTCCACGTCGGCACGGCCGACGCCTGCGCGGCGTTGAGGTAGTCCCAGTCGAAGACCACGGGGGTCTCGCCGCTGGCGATCGTGGCGTCGGTGGGGTCGACCTTGAGGAAGTTGCCGGCCTTGTTGAGCTCGCCGAAGAACTCGATCCCGGGGGTGAAGTCGTCGAGCGTGCCGTCGTTCTGCACGGTCGCGAGGCCCACCGCGGCGAAGGCCGAACCCGCCTGCGTCGGGTCGCCATTGATCGCCACGGCGCCCTTGTAGGCCGGCTTCAGCAGGTCGCTGAGCTGGGTGGGCGCCGGGAAGCGCGCGGAGTCGTATCCGATCGACATGTACCCGCCGTAGTCGCCGACGAACAGACCCGACGACTCCTTCAGCGCATCGGGGATCTCGTCGAAGGTCTGCACCTTGTACGCGGCGAATTTGTCGGTGTTCTGCAGGGCCACGGCGAGGCCGAGGTCGAACACGTCGGGCGCGGTGTCGAGACCCTCGTTGGCGGTCGCGGCCTGGATCTCCTCGGCGCTGGAGACGTCGGGCGACTGCTCGTTGATCGTGATCTCGGGGTAGCGCTGGGCGAACAGGTCGAGGATCTCGCCGTAGTTGGCCCACGTGCGCGGCAGCGCGATCACGTTGAGCTGGCCCTCGGCCTTGGCCGCGGTCTCGAGGTCGGCGAGGGTGCCGAAGGCGGCGACGCTGGTCGCGGTCTTCGCGTCGACGCCGCCGTCGGCGGAGGAGTCGGCGCTGCCGCCCGCGCAGCCGGCGAGCGTGAGCGCTGCGGCCGTGACGAGGGCGAGTCCGGCGACGGTGCGGCCGGCGGAAAGGCTCGGGAATGACATGGTTTCCTCTCGGGTCTCTCGGGAGGGGCGACCGGAACGGCCGACGTGAGACGGAGGAAAGCTACGAGCGCGGCGTGACCGGCGGGGACGCGACGGGTGAATTCGATTCGTCCTGCGGGCGAACGAATCCCGCCCTGGGGCGTTTTTCTGCGGGCAGGCGGATCGTCAGCGCGACGAGCGCGCGGTGCGTCCGCGCACGATGCCCACGAACTCCTCGACGTCGGGCGTCGTCCGCTCGCGCAGCCAGGCGAGGGCGACGGTCGAGACCGGTCCGTCGCGGAGCACGCGGTACTCCACATCGCGCCGCTGGTGAGCCCGGGCGAGCGACATCGGCACCACGACGATCCCGACACCCGCGGCGACGGTCGCGATCGCCTCGGCGGTGTCGGAAGGTGGCGCGAAGCTCGGGGCCACGGCATCCGGAATCTCGAGATGCAGCACATCGTCGGCCGGAGTGATCTGGATCTCACCGGCCAAGTCGGCGAGATCCACCTCGTCGGCCGCGGTCAGGTGGGATTCCGTCGACATCACGACCACCGGCTGCTCCTCGTAGAGCGCGATGACGTGAAGGTCGTCGGATGCCGCCAGCGGCAGGCGAACCAGAGCGGCGTCGACCTCGTCGAGGGCGGCCACCTGCGTCTCGACCGCGATCTCGCGCAGTTCGAGGGCGACCCGCGGCATCCGATCGCGCCACAGGCCGATCCATTTGCCGGGAGTGGCGCCCGGAATCGCGCCGAGCACGAAGGTGCGCGGCGCTTCGCGAGGAGCCCTCGGGGCGGGCTTCGGCTTCGCCTTCGGGGCGGAACCCCGCTTCGCGGGCGCGGCTTTCGAGCCCAGTGCGCGACGGGGGGTTCCGCCGCGACCTCGTGCCCCGCTGCCGTTCGCCATGTCCCCAGGCTATCCGCGAAGCTAACGTGGGGGCATGATCGGCATCCTGGCACTCGTCTTCGCCGGCCTCGCGGCCCTGCTCCACGTCTACATCTTCGTGCTCGAGAGCGTTCGATGGACTCAGCCCAAGACGTGGCGCACCTTCGGGATCGCCGACCAGCAGGCGGCCGACGTCACCAAGCCGATGGCCTACAACCAGGGCTTCTACAACCTGTTCCTCGCCATCGGCGCGTTCGTCGGAATCGTGTTCTGGCTCGTGAACGGCATCGGCGACGTGGCCGGACGTACGCTGCTGATCTTCTCGCTGGGGTCGATGGTGGCCGCCGCGCTCGTGCTCGTGACCTCGGGCCGCAAGTACCTGCGCCCCGCATCGATCCAGGGCACGCTGCCGCTGATCGGACTCGTGCTGGCGATCTTCGCCTGACGCTGCGCGGTCTCCGCCTGCCCTCGCAGAATCGCGCGGGCACGACGGGATCGGCTCTCGCGGGATCCGGGCAGGCGGCGGCCCCGGCAAACGAAAACCCGCACGCTCCGAAGAGTCGTGCGGGTCGTTTGTGCCCGACGGGCAGTGCTCACGCCGCCAGGCGCAGGCCCCGTCGGTCGGTGGCGACGGCTTCACCGTCGTTGATAATCTCGTCGTCGCCGATGAGCGAACCCACCGCGATGCGAGCGTTGTGACCCACCTGGGTGCGGACGCCGATGTGCGCGCCTGCGCCGATCACGGCACCCGCGCAGATGTGGGCGTGAGGCTCGATGCGCGCTTCCGGGCCGATGACGGCGTCGGATTCGATCCACGCGCCGCGACCGACACGAACACCCGCGGCGATCTGCACGCCGGGTTCGACGTAGGCGCCGTTCTCGACCAGCGCCGACGGGTGGACCTTCGCGCCGTGCGCGACGAGTCCGCGACCATTGACGTGCTTGCGGTAACGCAGCATTTCGCCGTGGTCGTTTTCGATGTCGATGTAGTTCTTTCCCACGATCCCCTCCGGTCGGCTCTCGGGTCCGCCGACATGTATGACAACGGGTCGGGAATGCCCTTCATTCCCTCTGGCAGTTGTTCGTCGCCCCCTAGCCGATCGGTTTCCTCGATGTCGAGAGAACGTCGGCATGGCCCGCTCTTGTCGTTGTCCCTACGTTCTCGCACGTCGCGCCGAGCGTGACGGACGGGTTGACACGGGGAGGCGGAAGACTTGTCGACGCGGCTCGCCGGCGCGGGAAGAGGGGCGGGGCTCAACCGGGCTGGCAGGTGGGACACCAGAAGACGTTGCGTTCGCTGGTGGCCGAGGCTCCGAGCGTCGTGGCGCGGATGGGTGTGCCGCACCGGCGGCACGGCGCCCCCTCGCGCCCGTAGACCCAGAACCGGCGGCCCGGCCGGCTGTCGCCGGTGAAGGTGCGCTCGGGTCGCGGGAGGTTCGCGCGGATCATGCGCTCGCCGAGGGCGATCGTGGCCTGAGCATCGATCTCGGTCGCGGGGGTCGTCGGTGCGATCCCTCGGACGAACAGCAGCTCGTTCGCGTAGACGTTTCCGAACCCGGCGACGTTGCGCTGGTCGAGCAGGGCGACGTGGGCGGCGCGGGTGTCGGCGGCCACTCGGCGCACCGCCTCGGCCTCGTCCCAGTCGTCGGCGAGCAGGTCGGGGCCCAGGTGCCCGATGACGATGTGCTCGTCGCTCGTGCGCAACACCTCGACCATGGCGAGGTCGAACCCGACGGCGTCGGCTCCCGCGACGCCGACGATCGCGCGAGCCTTGAACGCCGGGCGACGCCAGCGCTCGCCCGGGCGATAGACGTCCCACCGGCCCTCCATCTTGAGGTGCGAGTGAAGGGTGTATCCGCCGATGCGGTGCAGCAGATGCTTGCCGCGCGCGGCGACCTCGTGCACCGTCTCGCCGCGGAGATCGGCGGTGGCGCTTCCGGGGACGCGGATGTCGAAACGAGTCACCACCCTGCCGGTGAGCGCGGCCGACAGCTTCGCTGCGGCGCGGTAGACGGTGTCACCCTCGGGCACAGGTGACTCCGTCGGTTCGGTGGGTGGGGGTCGCAGGCGACTGCTCAGGCACGCGCGGCCTCTCGCAAGGTGTCTCCCGCGGTGACCTTGCGCAGCGTCAGGCCCTTGGGCGACTCGACGAAGCCCGCCTCGCGCAGAGCTCGGCCCACGGCGGTGCCGTAGACGAACTCGCCGTTGACCTGCTCGACGGTCAGGGTGTCGAGGCGCCGCTTCTTCGCCGTCTCGGCGAGGTGGCGCCCGGCCGCCTGGAGTCGCGCTTCGTCGTCGGTGAAGGCGAGGGCGCTGCGGCCTCCGCGTTCGAGGTACAGCGTCAACTCGCCGTCGACGAGCACCACGAGTCCTCCGGCCTTGCGTCCCGGTCGATGCGTGACACCTTCGATGGCGGGCCATCCGAGGGCGGCGCCGTAGGGGTTGGCCGGATCGGTGGCGGCGAGTGTGACCGCCCGGAGCGGGGGTGGATCGGCCACCGCGGCGAACTCGCGCAGACGGTCGACGGTCGCCGACGCGGCGAACTGCGCGGCGCCGAGCTTCTCGATGACGTAGCCGCGGCGGCAGTGACCGGCCTCTTCGAAGCCGGCGAGGATGCGGTACACCTGCGCGAACCCACCGGGCACGCCCTCCGACTGCACGGCCCCGCGCGTGACGACGCCGTAGCGATCGAGCAGCAGGCTCGCGGTCGCGGTCGCGCGGGCCGCGGCATCCGCCTCCCGCTCGGGCAGGAGCGACCAGCGCCCGCCGAGCGAGGGAGGACGGGGAGCGGAGGTCGCGCGCGGGATGGACGCGCCGCGGTACATGCGGGCGCGCGGGGCGCGGCGGGCGACCCGGTGCGACTGCCCTCCACCGCTGAGCAGGGTGCGTACGGGGGCGAAGGTGTCGTTGGTGACGCGTCCGGCCCACGTGAGCGCCCACAGGGCGTCGTTGACCGACTGCTCGTTCTCGGCCCCCGCCAGCTGTCGCAGCTGCGCCGAGAAGTACGCGCCCCCGCCCGCGAGCGCCGCGAGCACGCGCGCCTCGAGCGAGTCGGGCGCCGGGTCGTCGGCGTCTTCGGGGTCTTGCAGGGTGAAGGGTGCTGCCTCGGCGGGATGCAGCGCGATCCACCCGTCGCGGCCGGGAAGGGTGCCGTGCCCCGACCACACGACCTCACCCGTCGCGGTCAGTTCGTCGAGCATCGCGGGGGTGTAGTCGGCCACACGTGACGGCAGCACGAGCGACTCCCACGCACTGGCGGGAATGGGCACTCCGGCCAGTTGCTCGACGACGGCGAGCACCCCATCCACCCCTTCGAGGGGGCGGCCCAGGTGCTGCCACACCGGGAGAAAACGGGCGTACGCCGCCGGTGACACGGGCTCGACGCTGCCGCGGATCGCCGCGAGGGAGCGCATGCGCAACCGACGCAGCACCTCGGCGTCGCACCACTCCATCTCGTCGCCGCGTCCGGAATCACCGGCCCCGGAGCCCGCCGAAGCGGCGGGAAGGAAGAACCCGCTCGAGAGGCGCCCCTGCGATTCGAGGCGCTGCAGAGTGAGTCGCGCGACCGCGATGCCGACACCCAGGCGCTGCGCGACGGCATCCGTCGTGAAGGGGGCGTGCGTGCGCGCGAAGCGGGCGACCAGGTCGCCGAGCGGATCGGCGAGCGGCTCGAGGAAGGCGTTCGGGATGCCGACGGGCAGGGCGGCACCGAGCGCGTCGCGCAGTCGACCGGCATCTTCGATCCCTGCGACCCGTGGGATGCCCGCGATGGTCACGCGGATCGCGCGACGGTCGTCGACCAAGGTCGCGAGATGGCCCTCGGCCTCGGCGAGGGCGTCGCCCTCGGTGTCGAGGCGTTGCGCGACCTCGCTCGCATCGAGCGGTCCGAGGATGCGGAGCAGGTCGGCGACGCCCTCGACGCCCCGGGCCTTGCGGTCGGGGTCGAGGCGCTGGGCCTCGCGCTCGAACTGCGCGATGACGTCGGGGTCGAGCAGCTCGCGCATCTCGACCTTGCCGAGCAGTTCGCTCAGCAGCGCCGGGTCGACCGACAGTGCTGCCGCTCGACGCTCGGCGAGCGGGGAGTCGCCCTCGTACATGAACGCCCCGACGTAGCCGAAGAGCAGATCGCGGGCGTAGGGCGAGGGCTGCGACGTCGTGATCTCGACGAGGCGGATGCGGCGCTCGCCGATCTGCCGGGTCAGCCGCAGCAGGGACGGCAGGTCGTAGACGTCTTGCAGGACTTCGCGCAGCGTCTCGAGGATGATCGGGAACGCGGGGTGCCGCTTGGCCACCTCGAGCAGCTGGGCCGAGCGCTGCCGCTGCTGCCAGAGCGGAGACCGCCGGTTGGGGTTCAGCCGGGGCAGCAGAAGGGCGCGCGCGGCGCACTCGCGGAAGCGTGAGGCGAACAGCGCGGAACCGCCCACTTCGTCGGTGACGATCTGCTCGAGCTCGTCGGCCTCGAAGACGAACAGGTCGGCGCCGGGCGGCTCGGCCGCGGCATCGGGCACCCGGGCGATGATGCCGTCGTCGCTCGCGACGGCAGCCCCCTCGACGCCGAGACGCTCGCGGATACGGGCGTTGACGGCGAGAGCCCACGGGGCGTGCACCTGCATGCCGTACGGGGAATGCAGGATGATGCGCCAGTCGCCGACCTCGTCGCGGCTGCGCTCGACGGTCAGCGTCTTGTCGGTGGGAAGGCTCCCTGTGGCCTCGCGCTGCTCGGCCAGATACGCGAGCAGGTTGGTGATGGCGTTGTCGTCGAGGCCCGATTCGCGCAGGCGCTCCTCGGCCTTGCCTCGGTCGACGCCCGCGATGTCGCGCGAGAACTTTCCGAGAGCCTCGCCGAGTTCGGCCGGTCGGCCGATGCCGTCACCGTGCCAGAACGGGAGCTTGCCGGGCTGGCCGAAGGCGGGCAGCACGTTGACGCGATCGTGGGTGATCTCGACGATGCGCCAGCTCGTGGTGCCGAGGGTGAAGACGTCGTTGACGCGCGATTCGTAGACCATCTCTTCGTCGAGCTCGCCGACGCGCGCGTTCTGCGACTCTCCCGCGACGAAGACGCCGAACAGGCCGCGGTCGGGGATGGTGCCGCCGCTGGTGACAGCGACGCGCTGCGCTCCGGGTCGACCCGTGAGGGTGCCGGCGTCGCGGTCCCAGACCAGGCGGGGGCGCAGCTCGGCGAACTCGTCGGAGGGGTAGCGGCCGGCCAGGAGATCGAGGGTGGCCTCGTACGCCGAGCGGGGGAGCGAGCGGAACGGCGCGCTGCGCTTGACCGTGTCGAACCACTCCTCGACGTCGATCGCACCGAGCGCCGAGGCGGCGACGGTCTGCTGGGCCAGGATGTCGAGCGGGTTCTGGGGCACCGAGATCGCCTCGATCTGCCCGGCGAGCATGCGCTCGGTGACCACGGCGGTGTGCAGCACGTCGCTGCGGTGCTTGGGGAAGAGCGCCGCCCGGCTGACCTCGCCGACCTGGTGGCCGGCACGTCCGATGCGCTGCAGGCCGGAGGCCGCGCTCGGCGGCGACTCGACCTGGATGACGAGGTCGACCGAGCCCATGTCGATGCCGAGCTCGAGGCTGCTGGTCGCGACGACGCACCGCAGCACGCCCGACTTCAGTTCGTCTTCGACCTGGGCGCGCTGTTCTTTCGACACGGAGCCGTGGTGGGCCTTGGCGAGGATCGCGGCGACGCCCGCCGACGAGCCCGCCTGCGCCATCATCGCCGCGGGAACGGTCGGGTCGGGCACGTCGATGCCCTGCCGCTCGGCGTAGATCTCGTTCAGTCGGCCCGTCAGACGCTCGGCCAGGCGACGCGAGTTGGCGAACACGATCGTCGATCGCCGCTGGAGAATACGGTCGACGATCGCCTCTTCGACGTGCGGCCAGACCGACCCGGCCATCTCGGTGCTCTCGGGGCGCTCCGAGAACCACTCGCCGTCGACGGCCTCGTCGGGGGCCGGCGACCCCGGGGGCGGCGGCGGGTTGAGCATGTCGTCGATCGGCACCACGACCGAGAGGTCGTAGGCCTTGGTCGCCCGCGGGGCGACGATGTCGACCGGCTGCGCCCCGCCGAGGAAACGCGCCACCTCGTCGATGGGACGCACGGTGGCCGAGAGGCCGATGCGCTGGGCCGGCTTGTCGAGCAGGGCGTCGAGGCGCTCGAGGCTCACCGCCAGGTGCGCGCCGCGCTTGGTGGCCGCGACCGCGTGCACCTCGTCGATGATCACCGTGTGCACACCGCGCAGCGTCTCGGCCGCCTGACTGGTGAGCATCAGGTAGAGCGACTCGGGCGTGGTGATGAGGATGTCGGGAGGCGCGGTCACGAGCTTGCGGCGGTCGCTCGAACTCGTGTCGCCCGAGCGCACGCCCACCGTCACCGAGGGCACCTCGATGCCGAGACGGCGTGCGGACTGCCCGATCCCGACGAGCGGCGAGCGGAGGTTGCGCTCGACGTCGACGCCGAGGGCCTTCAGCGGCGAGATGTAGAGGATGCGGGTGGTGGTCGGGGGCGCTTTCGGGGCGACGCTCTTGCCGCGGCGTGCGGGAGCGGCATCCGGAACCTCGGGGCCCTTCTCGCGGAACACTCGGTCGATCGCGAAGAGGAAGGCCGACAGCGTCTTGCCCGAACCGGTGGGCGCGACCACGAGCGCGTTGCGGCCCGACGACACGGATTCCCACGCGCCCTTCTGCGCATTGGTCGGTGCCGAGAAGGCGCCACGGAACCAGTCCTGCGTCGCAGGACCGAATCTCTCCAACACGTCGGCCATGCCGACATCCTCTCCCGGACCTCCGACATCGGGTCGGGGTTGACGTTCGCCCGCCGCGGAAACGCCCGCCTAGACCGGCTTCTCCCGGAGCCTCCCCTCCCTCAGCTCGAGCCGCAGATCGAGTCCGAGCCGCGCGAGGAAGCCGTCGTCGTGGCTCACGACGAGCACGGCGCCGCGATACGCCTGGAGAGCTGCGACGAGCTGCTCGACGGTGTCGAGGTCGAGGTTGTTCGTCGGCTCGTCGAGCACGAGCAGCTGCGGGGGCGGATCCGCCAGCAGCACGCGGGCGAGGGCGACGCGGAAGCGCTCCCCTCCCGACAGCGACCCGAGCGGTCGGCTGACCGCGTCGCCGCGCACGAGGAACCGCGCCAGTCGATCGCGCACGAGCGGAACGGGAACGCTCGGCGCCGCCGCGCACACCGTCTCGAGGACGGATGCCGTGTCGTCGAGGCCGTCGAGGCGCTGCGGCATGTAGCCGATGTGCTCGACGCTCGCACGCGCGCGGACCGGTCCCTCCGGCGCCGCGGAGTCGACGAGGTTCTCGAGGAGGGTCGTCTTGCCCGCGCCGTTGCGCCCCACGACGGCGACGCGCTCGCGGCCCGTGACGATCCACTCCCGCTCGCCGTCGCCGAGCGACATGACCCGCCGCCCGGTCGCATTGCCCGGATCGGGCAGGTCGATGCGCACCACGTCGTCATCGCGCACACGGGCGGACGCCTCGCTCAGCGCCGCGCGCGCGGCATCCTCTTTCCCCTTCATCTCGGTACTCAACCGGCCCGCGCTCACCTGGGCCGCGTCGTCTCGGGCTCCCGCGAGAATCTTAGGGACCCGCTTCTCGACCTGCGCCTTGTGCGCGACGCGCGATCGCGTGGCGAGCTTGTCGTACGACTCGATGCGCTGCCGGCGCTCACGCCGCAGCGACTGGGCCGCGTCGCGCTCGGCGCGCACGGCGGCCTCCTGCTCCGCGTCGCGGTGGGCGCGCCAGGCGCTGTACGGACCGCCGACCACATCGAGAGTGTGGTCGTACAGCTCGGCGGTGGCATCCATCAGCTCCAGCAGGCCGATGTCGTGACTGACGACGATCAGCGTGCCGGACCACCCCCGTACGAGACCGCTCACGCGCGCCCGCGCATCGCGGTCGAGGTCGTTGGTCGGCTCGTCGAGGAGTGTGATGTCGGCCGCGCGGGCGCGGAGCCCGACGAGGGCGGCCATCATCGTCTCGCCGCCGGAGAGCTCGCCGACCGTTCGATCGAGGGCTTCGGGCGGCAGACCCGCCTCGGCGAGCAGGGCATGGGCGCGCGCCTCCACGTCCCAGTCGTCGCCGACGGCGTCGAAGTGGTGCGGTGCGACATCGCCCGACTCGATCGCGCGGAGTGCGGTGAGAGCCGTTTCGACGCCGAGAAGGGCGGCGACGGGACGATGCGGGTCGGCGGCGAGGCGTTGAGGGAGCATCGCGACCTCACCGGACGCCGAGACCGTGCCGGACGTAGGGGCGAGCTGCCCCGCAGCCACCCGGAGGAGTGTGGATTTGCCGGCGCCATTGCGACCGACGAGGCCGGTCCGGCCGACCCCGATCGCCCCCGAGATCTCGTCGAGGGCGACGGTTCCGTCGGGCCACATGAGGCGCACACGGTCGAAAACGAGGGAAGGAGGAAGAGATGACACGACGGAACTCCGATGACGCGGGGTGCGCGGACACCGGACCCGTCCGCCTCAGCGGAGGGATGCCGAGAAGACGGCGGGTCGACGGGTCAGCGCGCGGACAGGGGCGCGGATGCGTCGACGTTCTTCACCGGAGGAGACCTCGTTCTCGGGGACAGGAGCATTCACGATAGCCCACGCTCGGGCTGCGCGTCACCCCCGGGATCAGCTCGCGTCGGTTCCGGCGCGTTCGGCCAGCCGTTCGTCGAGGAAGGCGCGCACGTCGTCGAGCTCGTCCTGCGAGATCGAGTGAGTGAGCCCCGGGTACACCCGGCCGCGGAGGTCGCTGTGAGCGGGAAGCCACTGCGACGTCGCGTCGACAAGAGGCGTGGGGATGACGTCGTCCGCGGCCCCGCGGCCCCAGAACACCGGTGGGCGTCGTTCGCCGAGCACGGCGTCGCCCGGTAGCTCACCGCCCGCGGCGTACCCCGCCAGCACGACCGCGAACTGCACGGCATCCGGATCCGCCCGGAGGGTCTGCAGGGCGACGGCACCGCCCTGCGAGAAACCGAGGAGTCCGACGGGGCCATCACCCACGGCGTCGCGGATCCAGGCGAGCACCGCCTGAGCGGCGCGGGTGACCGCGTCGGGATCACGACCGTCGAGACCCTCGATCGGGTACCACGACGCGCCCGGCATGGGCCAGGGCGGCGAGAGCGGGGCGCGCAGGCTGGCCACCACGAAGGCCTCGGGCAGGTACGGCACCAGACCGAACAGGTCGTGTTCGTCGGAGCCGTAGCCGTGCAGCAACAGCAGGACCGGTCGGTCGCCGCGCTCTTCGGGCGGCACCGACCACCGCACGACGGACGGGTCGAGGGAGGACTCAACACTCATGCGGCCATTGTGGCAAGGGCTTCCGACATCGTCCGCACCGGGGCCGGCGATCTGCTCCGACGCGCACCCGCGGACGGTACCGTTCCGGTCTCCGTGGGCTGGACACGCGGCACCCGGGCCGGTCGGTTGATATACAGGGAGCATGCCCGTGCGCACTCCCGATCCCGAACCCGGTGACAACGGCGATGAGCGCGAGTCGCTCGGAGCCTCCTTCTCGGGTGCCCCCGCGGCGCCCAACTCCAATCCGGGGTGGCTGAGCGAGGTCGAACTCGCCGAAGCGCGACGACGCCTGCCGATGCTCTACGTCGAGGCGCTGCCCGTGCGCACCGACGGCATGGGCGCCGTCACCCAGGTCGGTATCCTGCTGCGGGCGACGCCCCTCGGCGAGATGACCCGCACCCTCGTCTCGGGCCGCGTCCGCTACGGCGAGACGGTTCGCGACGCACTCTTCCGCCACCTCGAGAACGACCTCGGACCGATGGCGTTCCCGCTGCTCCCGCCCTCGCCGACACCCTTCACGGTCGCCGAGTACTTCCCTCTCCCCGGGGTCAGCGCGTTCCACGACGACCGCCAGCACGCCGTGGCGCTCGCCTTCGTCGTCCCCGTCACGGGCACGTGCGAACCGCGCCAGGACGCGCTCGAGGTCACCTGGCTCTCGCCCGAGGAAGCGGCATCCGACGCCCTGTCCGATGAGATGGAGGGCGGCCGCGGCACCCTCATCCGTCAGGCGCTCGCCTCAGTGGGCGCCCTGCGCTGACCCCTCGGGCTCGGGCCCGTGCGCCCGGATCATTGCCTGTGTCGGAGGCCCTGCCTAGGGTCGAAGCATGCCGCATCCTCCCCTGGAACCCCTGACCCTCCCGCGCGATCTCGACGGCTGGCGAGCTTTCGCCGAAGACCGCCCGACCGAGCGCCTCGCGCGCGTGGCCGAGATCGACGCCCGACTCACCACCGAGTCCGACCTCCCGCTGCGCGAGCGTCTCTCGCTGTGGAACGAGGCCGAGATCGCCCTGAGCGAGGCGGCGGCGCCCTCGCACCTGGTGAGTGAATCGCACCCCGACGCCGATGTGCGAGACGCCGCCGAGAAGCAGGCGCAGGCGGTCGACGCCGTGCAGTCGCGCCGGTTGCTCGACCGTGCGCTGTGGGGCGTCTTCGCCGATGCCGCCGCCGACGGACTCGACGCCGACGAGCAGCGTCTGCTCGCCCAGATCCAGCGCGACTTCCGTCGCGGCGGCGTCGACCTCGACGACGCCGACCGCGAGCGCGTGCGCGAACTCACCGACCGCGACACCGAGCTCTCGCTGACTTTCTCTCGCAACATCCGCGAAGGCCGCCGCGAGATCCGGGTGCCCGCGTCGTCGCTCGACGGGCTCCCGGCCGACTTCATCGGCGAGCACCCGGTCGACGCCGACGGGATGGTGACGCTCACCACCGAGTACACCGACCTCATGCCGGTGCGCGAGTACGCGCGCGACCGCGCGGTTCGCCACGAGCTCATGGGGGCCTACAACGACCTCGCGTGGCCCGTGAACGAGCCCGTGCTCGCCGAGCTGCTGGCGGTGCGCGCCGAGCGCGCGAAGCTCCTCGGGTACGGCGACTGGGCCGACTACGAGACCGAGACCCGCATGATCGGGTCGTCGGCCGCGGTGAGGGCGTTCCTCGAGAAGGTGGCGGATGCCGTGGCTCCCGCCGCCGCCGTCGAGTACGACCGCGTTCTCGAGCGTCTCCGCCGAGACGAGCCCACCGCCGACGCCGTCACGATCGCCGACTTCTGGTACGTCCTCAGCGCCCTCAAGCGCGAGGAGTACGACGTCGACTCGCAGCTCGTGCGCTCGTACTTCCGCTTCGACCGCGTGCTCGAGGGGGTCCTCGCGACCACCGCTCGCCTGCTCGATGTGGAGTACGTCCCCGTCGACGCCCCCTCGTGGCACGACGACGTGCGCACCTACGACGTCGTGCGCGGCGCGGAGCGCCTCGGGCGCATCCATCTCGACCTGCACCCGCGTGACGGCAAGTACAACCACGCGGCGTGCTTCGGCCTGGCGCCCGGCATCACCGACCGGTCGCTGCCCGAGTCGGTGCTGCTGTGCAACTTCTCGCGCGGCCTGCTCGAGCACGACGAGGTGGTGACGTTCTTCCACGAGTTCGGTCACCTCGTGCACGACATCCTCGGCGGCCACCAGACCTGGGCGCGGTGGACGGGCGTGGCGACCGAGTGGGACTTCGTCGAGGCCCCCAGCCAGCTGCTCGAGGAGTGGGCGTGGGACGCCGAGGCGCTCGCCGCCTTCGCCGTGAACGACGCAGGCGAGCCGATCCCGGCCGATCTGGTCGCGCGCATGCGCACGGCCGACGCCTTCGGCCGGGCCCTGGAGGTCACGCGTCAGCTCGGGCACGCCACCACCTCGTACCGCCTGCACGTCGACCGCCCCGCCGACCTCGCCGAGGCCGTCGACGGCTACTACCGCGCCGCGAGTCCCGTCACCCCGCTCGACGGCTCCCACTCGTACGCGGGCTTCGGGCACCTGACCGGCTACGGCGCCTGCTACTACACGTACCAGTGGAGCCTCGTGATCGCCCGCGACCTGCTGTCGGCCTTCGGAGACGACCTGTTCGACGTCGACACGGCCACGCGCTACCGGCGCGAGATCCTCGAGCCCGGCGGCACCCGCGACGCCCGCGACCTCGTGCAGTCGTTCCTCGGTCGCGAGTCGACCTTCGACGCCTACCGGGCCTGGCTCGCGGGGGCGTGAACGACGAGGGCCGCGGCATCCTGGAGCGGATGCCGCGGCCCTGGGTGCGACGTGATTGCGTGGTGGCGCGAGCTCAGGCCGTCGTCTCGCGTGCGATCGCCGCGATGAAGGCGTCGATGTCGGCCTCGGTCGTGTCGAACGAGCACATCCAGCGCACCTCGCGGCGCAATTCGTCCCAGTCGTAGAAGCGGAAGCTCTGGCGCAGGCGGTCGGCGACGCCGGCCGGGAGGATCGCGAAGACGCCGTTGGCCTGCGTCGGCTGGGTGAACTCGACACCCTGGATCGAGCCGTCGGCGAGACCGCCCTCGATGCCCTGGCGCAGCCGCTGCGCCATCGCGTTGGAGTGCCGCGCGTTCGTCAGCCACAGGTCGTTCTCGAGCAGGGCGACCAGCTGCGCCGACACGAACCGCATCTTGCTCGACAGCTGCATGTCGAGCTTGCGCAGGTAGGTGAGTCCGGTGGAGGCCTCGGGGTCGAGCACGACGATGGCCTCGCCGATCATCGCGCCGTTCTTCGTGCCGCCGAAGCTCAGCACGTCTACGCCGGCGTCGCGCGTGAAGGCCCGCAGCGGAACGTCGAGGGCCGCGGCGGCGTTCGAGATGCGCGCACCGTCCATGTGCAGACGCATGCCGTGGCCGTGCGCATGGGCGGCGAGCTCGCGGATCTCGTCGACCGTGTAGAGCGTGCCGAGTTCGGTCGACTGCGTGATCGAGACGACCAGCGGCTGCGCGCGGTGCTCGTCGCCCCAGCCCCAGGCTTCGCGGTCGACGAGGTCGGGGGTCAGCTTGCCGTCGTCGGTCGGAACGGTCAGCAGCTTGATGCCGCCGACGCGCTCGGGGGCGCCGCCCTCGTCGACGTTGATGTGCGCGGTGGATGCCGAGATGACGGCGCCCCAGCGGGGGAGCATCGACTGCAGGCCGACGACGTTGGCGCCCGTGCCGTTGAAGACCGGGTAGGCCTCGACGCCGTCGCCGAGGAGCGAAACGAACAGCTCCTGGAGGCGGTCGGTGTAGACGTCTTCGCCGTAGGCGACCTGGTGGCCTTCGTTGGCGGCGGAGATCGCGGCGAGGACATCGGGGTGGATGCCGGAGTAGTTGTCGGAGGCGAAACCGCGCACCGAGGAGTCGTGGAGGGTGGTCACTTCTCCAGCGTAACGACCGCCGGGCCCACCCCTCCTCCCCATCGGGAGATGTGGTCGGACTGTCCACTTCTCCGCCGGTGCGGCGGCCCGATGTCGTCCGCCCCGGAGAGAATGACGGGATGCACATGGACCCCGAGGCGATCAGCATCGCCGGCGAGATGTTCTCGTCGGGCGCGATGACCCGGGCCGACCGGCTGCTCATCTACGGCTCGGTCGAGGTGGGCGACGCCAAGGCGTACGACGGCGTGGTGGTGGCGACGGCGCAGTCCTTCGGTCCGACGGGATACGAGCACCTCGAGCTGCGTGTGCCGACCGACTTCTCGCGCGTCTCGGGCTGGTGCTCGTGCGGGCGCGGGCCCGAGTGCGAGCACTCCTGCGCCGCGGCCCTGGTGCTCTTCGATCGCATGCTCGCGGTCGGCCGCCCACGCCGGCCCGCGTGGCAGCGGTCGCTCGACGAGCTCTTCGAGGTCGTCCCCCCGGCTCTCGAAGAGCCCTCCGCCGACCTCTGCCTGTTCCTCTCGGTGCGCCGCACGGGCGGCTTCGGGCGCGGGGCGGCTCTCACCCCGGCCGTACGCCCCGGAATCCGGGGCACCCGAGGCACGTGGATCAAGGGCCGGGCCGGGTGGTCGAGCCTGCCCGCGCTCCCGGCCGAACCGCGTGCCCGCGCGGCCCTCGACAGCCTCGGCCGCCTGGGCCGCTCCGCGAACGGCGTCTTCCTCTCCGACGAATGGATGCCGTTGTCGGCGGTCCCTCCGCACTCGCTCTGGCTGCAGCTCGAGGCCGTCATCGCGGCGGGGGTGCCGCTCGTCTCGGGCGGCGGAGCCCACCACCCCGTGCGCATCCCGAAGGAAACCGTCACCGCCGCGGTGTCCGTCGAGCGCATCGGCGACGCGCTGGAGGTGCGCGGAGTGATGCAGGGCCTCACCGACGACGCTGCGGGCCTGCCGTCGTGGGTGATCGGCGACCCGGCGGTCGCCGTCGCCGTCGTCGACGACCGCGACGGCGTCGACGAACGCATCACGCTGGCTCGGTTCGCGTCCCCGGTCGCAGGCCCCGTCCGCGCCCTCCTGGCGCAGCCCGACGCCCTCTCGATCGATGCCGCCACCGACACCTTCGTGAGCGAGTACCTGCCCCGCTTGCAGCTCGAGGGCCCGGTGGTCTCGCCGAGCGGCTCCGTCGACCTCCCGCCGGCTCCGCGCAACGTGCTCGAGGTGCTCGTCGAGCACGGGGTCGGTCGGGCATCGGTCCGGATGCGCTGGGACCGCACCCCCACGAGAGGGCGACGCGACGAGGATCACGAGGCCCGCGTCGGCGCCGCCGTCCGCACCACGGCGCAAGAGTTCGGCCTCGAGCTCCCCGATCCGCGGGCGGTGGGGGAGTCGTCCCCCGCGATCCTGCCCGCCCCGGTCGCGGCGATCCTCGAGGGCGAGGTGCTTCCGCGATTCCGCGATCTCGAGGACGTCCGGGTGACGGTCTCCGGTGAGACCGTCCGCTATCGACCGGCCGACGCTGAACCGTCCGTCCACCTCTCGACGGGCGATGACGACGGCAGCGACTGGTTCGACCTGCATGCGCGGGTCAGCGTGGGCGAGATCGAGGTCGACTTCGCCGATCTCTACACGGC
Organism: Microbacterium sp. che218; assembly: GCF_040436305.1. Lineage (NCBI taxonomy): Bacteria > Bacillati > Actinomycetota > Actinomycetes > Micrococcales > Microbacteriaceae > Microbacterium > Microbacterium sp. che218. The sequence goes on along the minus strand of NZ_AP031501.1, from coordinate 1,748,213 downwards.
TCTCGCGAACGGCGATCGCGCGCTGTTCCTCGGCGACGGCTCGTACGTGCGACTCGACTCGGAGGCATTCGACCGGCTGCGGGAGGTGATCGACGAAGCGCGCGCCCTCGCCGATCGGCCGGGTGCCGATCTGTCGATCAACCGCTACAACGTCGGGTTGTGGGACGACCTCGCCGAACTCGGCATGATCGCGGCGCAAGAGGCCGATTGGTGGCTGCGCGTGCGCGGGCTGACCGACGAGGCGGCGATCGTGCCCGTCGAACCGCCCCCGGGGCTGCGCGCGACGCTCCGCGATTACCAGCGCGCAGGGCTCGATTGGCTGTCCTTCCTCTGGTCGAACGGCCTCGGAGGGGTCCTCGCCGACGACATGGGACTCGGCAAGACGGTGCAGACGATCGCGCTGATGGAGACCGTGCGCACCGCCGACCCGGACGCGGCGCCGTTCCTGATCGTCGCGCCCACCAGCGTGGTGGGGAACTGGGCTCGCGAGTGCGCGACCTTCGCGCCAGGACTCCGCGTCGCCGTCGTCACCTCGACGCAGGCTCGGCGGACCGCACCCATCGCCGAGGTGGCCGAGGGCGCGCACGTCGTGGTGACGAGCTACGCCCTCATGCGACTCGAGCAGGAGCAGTACGCCGACGTCGCGTGGTCGGGGGTCGTGCTCGACGAGGCCCAACAGATCAAGAACCCCGCCTCGCGCGGCTACCGCGCGGCGCGGGCACTGTCGGTGCCCTTCACGCTCGTGGTCACCGGCACCCCGATGGAGAACAACCTGCAGGAGCTCTGGGCGCTGGTCTCGCTCGTGGCCCCGGGTCTTCTCGGAACGCGAGAATCCTTCTCCGCCCGGTACCGCTCGCCGATCGAGAAGAACTCCGACGGCGCACGCCTCGAGCTGTTGCGCAGCCGGATCCGTCCGTTCCTCCTGCGGCGGACGAAGGAGCTCGTCGCCTCCGAGCTGCCCCCCAAGCAGGAGCAGGTCATCGAGGTGACCCTCCACCCGGCGCACCGCAAGATCTACGATCGGCGCTTCCATCGTGAGCGCCAGCGCCTGCTCGGCCTGCTCGACGACGTCGACGGCAATCGCTTCGCGATCTTCCGGTCGCTCACCCTGCTGCGGCAACTCGCGCTCGATCCCGCGCTGACCGACGAGGGCGAGGCGCCGTCAGCCAAGCTCGACGCCCTCGTCGACCTCGTCACCGAGGCCGCAGCCGAGGGGCACCGCGTGCTCGTCCTGAGCCAGTTCACGCGGTTCCTCCGGGCGGCGCGGCAGCGGTGCACCGATGCAGGACTCGGCTCGGCTTACCTCGACGGAGCGACGACGCACCGGCAGGCCGAGATCGATCGCTTCCGCGACGGCGACGACCCCGCATTCTTCATCTCGCTCAAGGCGGGAGGCGTGGGTCTGAACCTGGTCGAGGCCGACTACGTCGTGCTGCTCGACCCGTGGTGGAACCCCGCCGTCGAAGAGCAGGCGATCGATCGCGCGCACCGCATCGGTCAGACGCGCCCCGTGATCGTCTATCGACTTGTGGCATCCGACACGGTCGAAGAGAAGGTCGTGGCCCTGCGCGAGGCGAAGGCCGAGCTGTTCGCCAAGGTGCTCGACGGCGCCGAGGGCGAGACCTTCGCGGGCGAGTCGATCGCGGGTGGGCCGCGTCTCACTGCAGCCGACATCCGCCGCCTCATCGACTGAGCGCACGCGGTTGCCCGTGCGCGCCGGGCTGGTGGAGCGTGCAGGGTCGCTCGAGCGCGCCGGGCCACCCGAGCACGCGCGGCAGTCGGTGACGGTGGTGCCCTGGTCGATGTCGGGGGTTCGGTCTAACGTGACCCCCATGTCCGAACCGCAGCCGTCCGCCGCCGTCGATGACGGTGCGACCGCCGCGCCCGTCGGCGGCAACCGCACATTCCTGGCGGTACTGATCAACACGGCCGCGGCCAACGTGACCACCAGCTTCCTGTGGTTCGCCCTGACCTTCTGGGTCTACCTCGAGACGCGGTCGGTGCTGGCCACGGGCCTCGTCGGCGGTGCCTACATGCTGCTGCTCGCCGTGTTCGCGATGGTGTTCGGTTCCCTCGTCGACCGGCATCGCAAACATCGCGTCATGGTGTTCTCGGGTGTCATCACGCTGACGGCGTTCCTGTTGGCCGGCGCGCTCTGGCTCGCCTTCCCCGAGGCGGCGCTGCTCGACCTGGGCAAACCCTGGTTCTGGCTGTTCTCCGGCATCATCCTCGCCGGCTCCGTCGTCGAGAACATGCGCAACATCGCGCTCTCGACGACCGTGACGCTCCTCGTGCCCATCGAACGGCACGCCAACGCCAACGGACTGGTGGGCACGGTGCAGGGCCTCGCCTTCGTCGTCACCAGCGTCTTCAGCGGCCTGTCCGTCGGCTTCCTCGGCATGGGGTGGACGCTCGCGATCGCCCTCGTGTGCACGGCGCTCGCGCTGCTGCATCTTCTCACCATCCGCATCCCCGAAGACCGCCCCGCGGCCGCCGACGAGCCCGGGCCCCTGGTCGATCTGCGCGGAGCCGTTCGCGCCGTCCGCTCCGCGCCGGGCCTGTTCGCACTGATCATCTTCTCGACGTTCAACAACCTCATCGGCGGTGTCTACATGGCGCTGATGGACCCCTACGGACTCGAGCTCTTCGACGTGCAGATTTGGGGCATCGTGCTGGGGGTCACGGCCACCGGGTTCATCATCGGCGGCGGGCTCGTGGCGAAGTTCGGCCTCGGCAAGAACCCCATTCGCACGATGCTGTGGATCGTCATCGGCATGGGCGTCCTCGGTGCGGTGTTCACCCTTCGCGAGTGGTGGTGGCTCTACGCCCTCGGCATCTGGGTCTACATGGCGCTCATCCCGCCGGTCGAGGCGGCCGAGCAGACGGTCATCCAGAAGGTCGTGCCCTTCGCGACGCAGGGGCGCGTCTTCGGCTTCGCGGCGGCGTTCGAGTCGGCGGCCGCGCCGGTGACGTCGTTCCTCATCGCCCCGATCGCGCAGTTCCTGAACATCCCCTACATGAACGACGACAGCGGCCGGGCCACGTGGGGCTGGCTGCTCGGCGAGGGGCAGTCGCGGGGGATCGCCCTCGTCTTCCTCATCGCGGGCCTCGTCATGGTGGTGATCGGCGCGCTCGCGTTCCTGACCCGCTCGTACCGGATCCTTTCGCGCCAGTACAGCGAGGCGACGGTCAACACCGAGGTGGCCGACACGGGCGGGACGGATGCCGCCGGAGCCGAGCGGTCCGACGAACGCCAGGCCGCAGCCCAGCCGTCCGACCCCGACCGGTCCGCGTCCTAGCCGCCGGCCCCGATCTCGATCACGACGTCGTTCCATGCGTCGGCCGCGTCGTCCCACAACGCGACGAAGGCCGAGGCCACGGCGGACTCGAGTCCTTCGAGACTCCGCACCCGCAGGATCACCGCGGCCGACGACACCTCACGTGCGTCGTCTCGCGCGGCCTTCGCGTATCCCTGCGCGACAGCGCGGACCCACGCTTCGCTGGCCGCCTTGACCGCCGCGTAGTTCGCGCCGCCCGCGAGGGGGCGGGCGACCGCGGTCGACGAGACGATCGCGAGGCGGCCCGCGCTGGATGAGCGCAGGTCGGCGTCGAACGCGCGGGTGACGAGCCGCAACGCCGTGAACGAACGCATCAGGAAGGCGAGGTCGTCGTCGCTCTGACCGGCCAGTCCGCCCCCGCCGCGCCAGCCGCCGACGAGGGGGAACAGGCTGTCGACGCTGCCGTGCGCGGCGTGCACGCGATCGCGCAGGGCGGTCACGGCATCCGGATCCGTCAGATCGCACAGCTCGGTGAACGCCCCCGGCGCCTCGGCCGCCGCAGCGGCCACCCGTTCGGCGTCGGAGCCGACGATCACCACCCGCGCCCCGGCGTCGACGAGAGCGCGGGCGCTCGCACGGCCCACCGCGCTCGTTCCGCCGGCGAGCAGCACGAGCCGCCCGTTCACTCCTTCGTCGGTGCGATCGGTCATGTCGGCCCCTTCGTCAGTCCGTGCCGCGGATGCCCTCGGTCGAGGCGATCACGGGGCGCATCTTCTTCTCGAGCGCTTCGAAGAACATCGACAGCGGGAACTCGTCGTCGAGCACCTCGTCGGTGTACCCCTTCGGCAGTCCCGCGAGCACCTCGTCGGACAGTCCGCGCGCCCACACCGAGGCGGGGTGGGGCGTGACGACCCCGCGCACGAGGTCGTAGGCCGCGAGCCAGTGGGCAACCTTGGGGCGGTCGATCGAGCGCCAGTACAGCTCGTCGATCGCGTCGGCGAGGGCGATGACCGCGGCGGGCACTTCGTCCCAGTCGAACGCGAGCGAGGTGTCGGTCCAGTGCAGCACGCGGTGCTGGTGCAGCCACGCGAACAGCAGCTGTCCGCCGAGGCCGTCGTAGTTGCGCACGCGCGAGCCGGTGATGGCGAAGCGGAAGATGCGATCGAAGATCACGGCGTACTGCACGAGTTCGGCGTGCTCGAGCATTGCCTTCTCGGTGGCGTCCAGCTCGGCTCCCTCAGCCTGTCGGAGGGACAGGCGCGCCTGCAGCGAGACGCACTCGCGGAACGCGGTGAGGTCGCAACGCAGCTCCTCGAGCGAGTAGAGGAAGAACGGCATCCGCTGCTTGATCATGAACGGGTCGAACGGCAGGTCGCCGCGCATGTGCGTGCGGTCGTGGATGAGGTCCCACATCACGAACGTCTGCTCGGTGAGCGCCTGGTCGTCGAGCATGCGGGCGGCGGCGGCGGGCAGCTCGAGCTTGGTGATGTCGGCGGCGGCGCGGGTCACCCGGCGGTACCGCGCGGCCTCACGGTCCTGGAAGATCGCGCCCCAGGTGAAGGTCGGGATCTCGCGCATCGCCACGGTCTCGGGGAAGAGCACGGCCGAGTTCGTGTCGTAGCCCGAGGTGAAGTCGACGAGACGCAGCGAGACGAACAGGCGGTTGGTGTACTCGGTCTCGAGTCGCGCGATGAACTCGGGCCAGATCGCCTCGACGATGAGGGCTTCGACGTGGCGGTCGCTCGAGCCGTTCTGGGTGTACATCGGGAAGACGACGAGGTGACGGATGCCGTCGACCCGGTGCTCCTGGGGTTGGAACGCCACGAGGGAGTCGAGGAAGTCGGGCACGCCGAGCCTCTCGTCGCGCCAGCGGCGGAAGTCGACGACCGACGCGGCGAGGTACGCCTCATCGTGCGGGAAGAGCGGCGCGAGCGCGTCGAGGGACTGGATGACCTCGTCGATGAGGGGGGAGGCGGCGGCGGTGTCCTCGATCGAGCCGTCCTTCGCCTGCAGCGCCTGCAGGGCGGTGGCGGCGGTCTTCAGCTGCGTCCATGCGGGGGTCCGTTCGACCGTGTCGACGGTGTGTCCGTCGAGCAGCTCGTGGCCGGCACGGGTGGGCGTCGCGATGGTCATGGCATCCTCCGATCGAGGGTGGAAATATTCCTGTTAAAACGTCATGCTAACGGAAAACTTACGGCACGCGCCAGAGCGCCGTATTCCCGCACTGCTACTGTCGAGCGCATGACCGAGGCCCCCTCCCGCGCACCGCGACTGGAGGATTCCGTCGATGCCGCGATCGTGCGCGAGATCTCGATCGACGCGCGCGCCACCCTGTCGCATCTCTCCGATCGCGTCGGCCTGTCGGTCTCGGCCGTGCAGTCGCGGCTGCGGCGTCTCGAGGCCCGGGGGATCGTGCAGGGCTATCGGCCGATCCTCGATGCGGAGGCCCTCGGCCGCCCCCTGGCCGCGTTCGTCGAGATCACCCCGCTCGATCCCGCGCAACCCGACAACGCCCCCGAGCTGCTCGCGCACCTGAGCGCGATCGAGGCCTGCCACTCGATCGCCGGCGAGGCGGCGTACATGCTCTTCGTCCGCGTGCCCACCCCGCGCGACCTCGAGGCGCTGATCCGCGACATCCGCGCCGCCGCCCAGGTGAACACGCGCACCACGGTGGTGCTGCAAACCTTCTTCGAGGCGCGGCCCATCGAACCCGCCGAGTTCCCCGCCTGATCCTCGCGAGGTACGCGCGGATACATCGTGCGGCGGATGCCGTGTCGGAGGCCCCCGCGTAGCGTTGCGGTGATGTTCGTCCTCCGCTCTCTCACTCGCGCGCAGCTGATCACCGATCTCTCGGTCGCTGCGGCGTTCTTCCTCATCGCTCTGGCGATCGAGACCTCGGGCGGCACGAGCTTCGGCGGAATCGTCGGCGCCGTGCTCGTCGCCCTCGCCTTCACCGGCGCGGTCGCCTTCCGACGCCTCCACCCGGCGCTGGGGCTTTCCCTCGCGTGGGCGGGCGCGCTGCTGCAGATGGGCTTCGGCCGCGAACCCTCGCCCACCGACGTGGCGATCTTCGCGGTGCTGTACACCACCGCCGCGTACGGGTCGCGGCGCGTGTTCTGGAGCGGCTTCGCTTCGGGCATCGCGGGGGCGGTGATCGTGCCGCTGTACCTCGTGGGTCGCGGGATGACCGCGCTTCCCTCGCCGAACGAGTGGTTCGCGCTGGTCGCCCTGCTGCTGGCATCCGGATTCGCCCTCATGCTCTCGTGGGTGTCGGGCGCGCTCGTGCGCACGGCGATGCGCGCGGCCGACACCAGCCGAGCCCAGCGCGCGGCCGAGGCGCAGACGATCGCCGAGCAGGAGCGCGTGCGCATCGCCCGCGACATGCACGACGTCGTGGCCCACTCGCTCGCGGTGGTCATCGCGCAGGCCGACGGGGCGCGTTACGCCGCGGCGTCCGACCCCACCGCGACGGCGGAGGCGCTCACGACGATCTCGTCGACGGCACGCGCAGCGCTCACCGACGTGCGTCTCCTGCTCACCCAGCTCCGCCACAGTCAAGGCGAGGGCCCCCAACCGACGCTCGCCGACCTGCACGCGCTGTTCGATCGCATGCGCGCCGCGGGACTCGCCCTCGACGTGCACGTCGACCCGCAACCGCCCGGGGAGCCGCCCGCGGCCATCCAGCTCGCGGTCTACCGGATCATGCAGGAAGCCCTGACCAACGCCCTCCGACACGGCGCCGGGGGAGAGGTGCGCGTGCACCTGGGCTGGTGGCCCGACCGCGTGGACCTCTCGGTGCGCAACGCGCGGGGCACGGCATCCGCCCCCTCCACGGCCCCGGTCGCGTCGGGTGGACATGGACTCATCGGCATGCGCGAGCGCGCGCAACTGGTGGGCGGGTGGCTCACGGCCGGGCCGGAGTACGGCGAGTTCGCCGTGCGGTCGAGCCTGCCGATCGGCGCGCGGGCGTGAGCGCGGCGTCGACGCGGCGAGCGTCGGCGGGGCAGAGTGGATGCCGACCCCTTCGCGATTCCAGAGAGGTGGCGCCGTCATGACCGCCCCCGTCCGCATCGTCCTCGTCGACGATCAGTCGCTGTTCCGCGCGGGCATCCGCATGGTGATCGACTCGCAGAGCGACCTCGAGGTCGTCGGCGAGGCCTCTGACGGACGCGAGGCGATCGAGGTGGTGCGCCAGGTGCGGCCCGACATCGTGCTCATGGACGTGCGGATGCCGGTGATGGACGGCCTGGCCGCCACCGCCGAGATCCTGCGCGAGCCCGAGCCGCCGCGCGTGATCGTGCTGACCACCTTCGACCTCGACGAGGCGGCGGCGCGCGCGATCCAGGGCGGAGCCAGCGGGTTCCTGCTGAAGGACGCCGAACCGGAATTCCTCCTGTCCGCGGTGCGTACCGTGCACGCCGGATCGGCGGTGATCGCGGCGCAAGCCACGCGCGAGCTGTTCGCCCACATCGCCGACGCCGGGTCGACGGAGCCCGTGCCCGCATCGTTCGGCGCGCTCACCGAGCGCGAGCGCGAGATCTTCGCCCTGGCCGCCGCGGGGTTGAGCAACGCCGAGATCGCGGAGCGCGAGTTCTTGTCGGAGGCGACGGTGAAGACCCACATCAGCCGGATCCTCACCAAGCTCGCTCTGCGCGACCGCGTGCAGCTGGTGGTCTTCGCCTATCGGCACGGTTTGGCCTGAGGCGCGCCGCCTGTCAGGGGCGCGAGAGGCGCACCTGGTGCAGGGGGTCTCCCCAGCGCTCGTCGTCGCGACGGGCACCGTCGGGGCGGAAGCCGTGCTTGAGGTAGAACGCGAACGCGCGGTCGTTGCCCTCGAGCACCCACAGGCTCGCGGGCGCACTGCCGAGCGCGGCATCGATCAGCGCGGGCCCGACCCCGGTGCCGTGGTGCTGCGCGAGCACATAGAGCGCGTAGAGCTCGCGCTGGTCGTCGGGCAGGTCGGGGTCGCGGGTGGGGCCGGCCGAGGCGAACCCGACGACGCGCCCGTCGACGTCGGCGACCCAGGCGTCACCCAGCCGTTCGGCACCGGCGGGGGTGCCTCCGGCCAGGCGCACTTCCCAGCGCCAGGCCGACAGGTCTTCATCGAGAGCGTCGGACAGCGAACGCGGCACGGTCCCGGCGTGCGCCTCCGTCCAGCTCCGCACGTGCACCTGCGCGATGCGTCGACCGTCGGCGGGCATCGCCGAGCGCACCGACAGGGCGGTCACGGGGACGCGGGGCTCTCGGGCTCGGACTCGGACTCGGGGTCGTGCGCCCAGGTCGGGGCGAGGGCCTTGATGCGCGTCGCGCGCCACTGCCACGTCGCCCACAGGCCCGGCCAGAGCGCGGGAGCAGCAGCGCCGCCGATGGTCAGTCGTTCGCGCCAGAGGGTCTTCGACGGATCGCCCGGAGCCGCAGACACCGCCATCTGGTGGTCCCACACGTCGAGTGCGGCGAGCGGACCGGTCAGCGGCACGCCCCAGTCGCGGAACACGCGCACCCGGCCGTTTCCGTCGCGCGTCTCGCGATCGGCCACCGAGATGAGCTGGCGTCCGACCGGCACGAGCCCTGCCACGCTCATCTGCACGGGCACGTCGTCGCCCGATTCGAACGACGTGGGCATGGTGCCGAGCGCCTCCACGTCGAGCAGGGGACCGTAGAGCTCCGCCACGGCGCGCGGCGAGTGCAGGGCGCGCCAAGCGGCATCCGGGTCGCAGTCGACGACGAACTTCAGCAGAATGCGCATGCGGCTCATGCTGCACGACGACCCTCGGTATCGACCCCGGCTTGACGCGGCGGAGCCGGAGCCTGGCGTTCTAGGCTCGAAGGATGCCGAGCAGTGATCCCCACGCGCAGTCCGACTACCAGGTCCGCTTCGACTGGGGGCGGCGGGGCTTCGACCGCCTCGCCCCGGCTCACGTCGTCGTCGTGGTGCAGACCCTCGGCCTGACCGCTCACGCCCTCTCAGCGGTGGAGCACGGCGCTGCCCTCGACCTGGCGGGCGACGACGACCCCGCGGCGGCGCTCGCGCTCGCCGCAGAGGCGACAGGAGCCCACGTCGTCGTCGGCGGTCTGCGCAACGCCGCCGCGGTCGCCGACCACGTGCTCGCGGTGCAGCGATCGCGCGGCGAGCGCACGAGCATCTCGATCGTCGCGGCCGGATACCCCGACGGCGACGAGGCCCTCCGCTTCGCGGTCGACGACCTGCTCGGGGCGGGAGCGGTGATCGCGGCGCTCGGCGACCTCGGCATCGACCACGCCTCGCCCGACGCCGCGGTGGCAGGAGAAGGGTTCCGCGCCCTCGGGGGCGCCGTGCGGCACCTGCTCACCGCGAGCGGCACGGGGCGGGCATTGGTGGCCGACGGTGGTCGCGACGGCGTGCTGCACGCGGCGACCCGCGACGCGGCATCCGTCGTCCCCGTGCTGAGCGACGGAGTGTTCGGCCCCGCCTAGGCCGGACGGATTCCGCTCACACGCCTGTCGGCCGAGCAAGGGGTTCCGACGCCGCCGGTGCGGAAAGTTAGGCTCGCCGCAGAGTCGCGATCTCGCTCCCCGAGGAGCACCGGCCGCCCGTCCGACCGCTCATAGTTCTGAGGTGCTCACCGTGGATCCGAAGATTACGGGCCCCATCGTCGTGTTCGGGTTCGTGGGTGCACTCTGCGCGGTCGTCTTCTTCGCCAACCTGGGCAACGACAGCTCGCCGGGAGTCGGCGTCAACCGCCTGCTCGGACTCCCCACCTGGGCATTCGGACTTCTGGGAGTCGCGTCCGCCGTCCTCCTCATCGTCCTGCTCATCGTGCAGGGCAGGCGAGACAAGTCCTGACGTGCTCAGCGCGGCGTCGCCGCCGCCAGACGCGTCGCGGTGCTGATCTCGCGGTGCTCCCACGACAGCGCGAAGCGCGGGTCGAACGACGGGGCGCAGCGCGCGCACGAGGTCGGCCGGGTGGCCCGGCGATGCCGATAGGCGACATGCCCGGCCGGGCAGGTGCCCACCCACGGCGCGAGCTCGTTGGCGGTCTCGCCCGCGTGCGTCGTGCCGCCCACGTAACCGAGGTCGAGAGCGACCCGCTTCCAGCCCGGGCCGTGGCCCGCGGCCGGACCCGCCAGGGCGTGCGCCACCTCGTGCAGCAGCGTCTGGTGGTTGGTGTCGTCGTCGTAACGCGCGGTGAGGTAGCGCGACACGCTGATGCGCTTGCGGGTGTAGTCGCACAGCCCCGCGCGGCGCTTGGCGTTGTCGAAGGCGAACGTCCACGACGCATCGAGGTGGAGGGCGATCAGCGCCTCGGCCCAGATGCGCACACGCTGCAGGTCGGACATGACCGGAAGACTAAGCCGAAGCTCCGACACTCAACTCGCGACGACCTCGCGGGCGCGGCGACGGTCGGCGGCGTCGATCGCGAGCAGGGTCGATTCGAGCTGCTTGTCGGTCGCGCCGGAGTTCTGGCGCAGGAACAGGGCCTGCTTGAAGTCGCGACGGGCGCCCTCGTAGTCGCCCTCGTCGTAGTGCACCTTGCCGCGGTGCTGCAGCGCGAAGGCGGCGATGCTCGCCCAGCCCTGGCCCTCGGCCTCTTCGGCGCACATGGTGAGCTCCTGCTCGGCGGCGGCGTAGGCGCCGCGGCACTGCATGATCGTGGCGTGCAGGATGCGCGCGCGCAGCAGGTCGCGGCGGGTGCCGGCCATGCGGGCGACGCGCACGGACTGCTCGGAGATGCTCAGGGCCTCGTCGAAGCGGTCCAGCACCTTCAGCAACCACACGCGCTCGAGCAGCGCGTGCAGACTGCGCTGCGAACCGATCTCCTCGAGACGGTCCGCGCACTCACGAGAGTCGGTGATCTCACGCAACGTGTCGGGGTCGTACCCGTGGATAAAGCTCACCGTCGCTCCTCTCGGTCAGGCAGGGTTCCAGTCTGCGATGCCCGCGGCCCGCGGGCGGGCGCGCCACGCGGTCACCTCTCGAAGATGGATGCCGAGGGCTTGGGCGACGGCGTCGCGTCGGCGTCGGTGGCCGGTCGGGCGTCGCGGATGAACTCGTCGATCTCGGCGCCCTGTGCGACCTTCGCGGGGTGGGGGCCGGCGGCCATGAGCCGGGGGAGCCACTCGACGGGGAGCGCCGCGGCGGAGGCGGCCACCACGAGGTTGCCGAAGCGGCGCCCCTTGAGCACCTGCACCTCGGCGAGCACGATCACCTCGGGCAGGACCGCGCGCACGGTCGCGACCTGTCGACGGGCGAAGGCGAGGCCGGGCCCGTCCGACACGTTGACCAGCAGCACGCCGTCGGGGGCGAGCAGTCGCGCGGCGTCGCGGTAGAACTCCACGGTCGTCAGGTGGGCGGGCGTCTGCGCGCCGGAGTAGACGTCGCTCACGAGGAGGTCGACGGCTCCGGTGAGCCCGGCGGGCAACCGCGAGACGCCCGCGCGGGCGTCGCCGATGCGCACGCGCACGGCGGCGCCGCGGGGCAGGGGGAGGTTCTCGCGCACGAGGTCCCAGAGCGCCGGCTCGAGCTCGATGACCTGCTGGCGCGATCCGGGCCGTGTGGCCTCGACGTACCGCGGCAGGGTCAGCGCCCCCGCACCCAGGTGCACGGCGGTGAGGGGTTGCCCCGGCATCCGGAGTCTGTCGATGACGGCACCCATGCGGGCCACGTACTCGAAGTGCAGGTGCGTGGGATCGTCGAGGTCGACGTGCGACTGGGGCGTGCCGTCGACCACCAGTTCGAAGCCCGAGACGAAGCCCGAGGGCGTGACGCGGGCGAGGGATCCGTCCGACAGGCGCGCCGTCGGAGCATCGTCGGGTTCCACGCGCATCCGTGCCATGCGTCAACGCTAACCCGCGCCCCGCCCCGCACCGGCCCGCGTCGGGCCGCCCGCCGGTACCGTGGCGGCATGCGGGTGGACCTGAACGCCGACCTCGGCGAGACCGTCGACGGCGTGCCCACGGCCGACGACGAGGCGATGTTCGCTGTCATCTCCAGCGCGAACGTCGCGTGCGGCGGGCACGCGGGCGATGCCGCGTCGATGCGGGCGTCGGTCGAGCGCGCCGCGCGCTTCGGCGTCGCCGTGGGGGCCCACCCCTCGTACGTCGATCGCGCGAACTTCGGACGGATCCGCCGCGACCCCGACCCCGCGGAGCTGCGCGCAGGCGTCTCCGGGCAGCTCGGGGCTCTCGCCGCCGCCGGGGCGGACCTCCGCTACGTCAAGCCGCACGGCGCCCTCTATCACGCGGTCACCGTCGAGCAGCGGCAGGCCGAGGCCGTCGTCGCCGCCGTCGCCGATCTCTCCGCACGGCTCGGCCGCGCCCTGCCCGTGCTGGGCATGCCCGGTGCGATCGCCGAGGCCGCGGCATCCGCGAACCTTCCCTTCGTGCACGAGGCCTTCCTCGACCGCGGCTACACCCGAGCCGGAGGCCTCGTCCCGCGCGACCGACCGGGTGCGTTGATCGACGATCCCGCGGTCGTGGCCGAACGCGCGGCGCGCCTCGTGCGCGACGGCCTCGTCGAGACGGTCGACGGGACAATGCTCGAGGTGCGCGCCGCGTCGCTCTGCCTGCACGGCGACACCCCCGCCGCGGTGGCGATGGCGCGGGCCGTGCGTTCGGCCCTCGACGACGCCAGTGTCGAGGTGCGCGCTCCGTGGTGACCCTGCGACCGATGGGGGAGAGCGCCGTGCTCGCCGAGGTGGCCGACCTCGCGGCCGTCACGCGCCTGCACGCAGCGCTCGCCGCGGATCCTCTCCCCGGCGTCGACGATCTCGTGCCGGCCGCCCGCACGGTCCTGGTGGCCTTCGACCCGCGCCGCACCTCCGCGGCGGTCGTGGGCGCGTGGGTGCGCGCAGCCGAGAGAGCGGTTCCGGATGCCGCGCCCCCCGGCCCCCGTGTCGAGGTGCCCGTGCGCTACGACGGCGTCGACCTGGTCGACACGGCCGAACTCCTCGGCATCCGCCCCGACGAGCTCGTCGCCCGCCACCGCGCCGCGGAGTGGACGGTGGCGTTCACCGGCTTCGCGCCCGGCTTCGCCTATCTCGTGAGCCCGGACTGGCCCTTCGACGTGCCGCGCCTCGCCCGACCGCGCACGCGGGTTCCCGCCGGAGCCGTCGGCCTCGCGGGCTCCTTCACCGGCGCGTATCCGCGCGACACCCCGGGAGGGTGGCGGTTGATCGCGTCGACCGACGCGGTGCTGTTCGATCCGGATGCCGCCGAGCCCGTGCTGCTGCCACCCCGAGCCCGCGTGCGGTTCGTGCCCGCGCGGGAACGGGTGCGGGTCGGCGCCGGATATCTGGCGGGCGGACCACCGGCAGCAGCCGCGACCCCCTCCCCGCACACGACCCCCGCCCTGCGCATCGTCGCCCCCGGCCCGCTCGCCACCGTGCAGGACCTCGGGCGCCCCGGCCGCGCATCCCTCGGGGTGGCACGCTCCGGCGCCCTCGACCGGGAAGCGCTCCGCATCGCGAACCGCCTCGTCGGCAACGCCGAGTCGGCCGCGGGCATCGAGATCACCCTCGGCGGCTTCCGCGCGCGGGCCGAGGTCGACATTTGGGTCGCCGTGACGGGCGCGCTCGCCGACGTCTCCGTCGACGGCCGCGCGGCCGACGCCTACGCGCCCCTGCTGCTGTCCGCCGGCGCCGAGCTGTCGATCGCGCCCGCCCGCGGGGGCCTGCGGCTGTACCTCGCGATCCGCGGGGGAGTCGACGCGCCCACCGCCCTCGGCTCCCGTGCGACCGACGTGCTCGCCGGTCTCGGCCCCGCGCCGCTGCGGGCGGACGCGGTCGTGCGCAGCGGATCCGCGGTCGGCGAGATCCCCGCGATCGACGGGTTCCCCTGGTCGGTGCCGCCGTCCGCGCTCGATATGGTTCTCGGCCCCGGACCCCGCGCGGAGTGGTTCGCCCCCGCCGCCGTCGACGCGTTGGTCGAGGCGACCTGGACCGTCTCGCCCGACCTCGACCGCATCGGCATCCGCCTCGACGGCCCCGCCCTCGCGCGCGTGCGCCCCGAAGAGCTGCCCAGCGAGGGCATGCGCCCCGGGGCGATCCAGGTCCCCCCGCACGGGCGCCCGGTGATCCTCCTGGCCGACGGGCCCGTGACCGGCGGCTACCCCGTGATCGGGGTGGTTCCGGATGCCGCGCTCGACGCGCTCGCACAGGTGCGGCCGGGCGATCGAGTGCGGTTCCGGCGCGGCTGAACGGCGCCGGCGAGGGGAATGCCGAACGGGCGCACGCGGTTATACCGCAGGTCCGCAGACGCGTCAAGAATTGGACTGGACACGGCGAGTCCTCCCGCGTATGCTTGGACTTTGCGCTCCTCGATTCCCCCTGCCCTCATATGGTGGTCGGCTGAGCCTGCCCGTCCCCGCTTCATCGCGGTGTGCGGCGAGCAGGTTATCGGGGCAGGAACGCACTCCACCTGACGACAAGGAATCACGAGCCCCTCGCCCGGGCTTCTGGAGGTTATTCCCTTGGCTGCTGCGAGCAACGCATCCACCACCACCACCCCCAAGAGCGGACGCGGAGCATCCCGCCTCTCGTTCGCGAAGATCTCCGACAAGCTGACCGTTCCCGATCTGCTCGCACTGCAGACCGAGTCGTTCGACTGGCTCGTCGGTAACGAGGCCTGGAAGGCGCGCGTCGCCGAGGCCCAGGAACAGGGACGCACCGACGTCCCCGAGATCAGCGGACTCGAGGAGATCTTCGAGGAGATCTCTCCCATCGAAGACCTGAGCGAGACGATGCAGCTCTCGTTCACGAACCCGTACCTCGAGCCCGAGAAGTACTCGATCGAAGAGTGCAAGGAGCGCGGCAAGACCTACGCCGCCCCGCTGTACGTCGAGGCCGAGTTCATGAACCACCAGACCGGTGAGATCAAGACCCAGACGGTCTTCATGGGCGACTTCCCGCTCCAGACCGACAAGGGCACGTTCATCATCAACGGCACCGAGCGTGTCGTCGTGTCGCAGCTCGTGCGTTCGCCCGGTGTCTACTTCGACAAGACGCCCGACAAGACCTCCGACAAGGACATCGTGTCGGCGCGCGTCATCCCCTCGCGCGGAGCCTGGCTCGAGTTCGAGATCGACAAGCGCGACCAGGTCGGCGTGCGCATCGACCGCAAGCGCAAGCAGTCGGTCACCGTCTTCCTCAAGGCCCTCGGCCTGACCAGCGAAGACATCCTCGCCGAGTTCTCCGGCTTCGACTCCATCGAAGAGACGCTGTCCAAGGACACGATCCTCACGAAGGAAGACGCCCTCCGCGACATCTACCGCAAGCTCCGTCCGGGCGAGCAGGTCGCCGCCGAGGCCGCCCGCGCGCTGCTGGACAACTTCTACTTCAACTCCAAGCGCTACGACCTGGCCAAGGTGGGTCGCTACAAGATCAACCAGAAGCTCGGTCTCGACAAGCCGCTGAGCGACTCGGTGCTGACCGTCGACGACATCGTCGCCACGATCAAGTACCTCGTGCGCCTGCACCGCGGTGACGTCACGTTCGACGGTGTCCGCGGTGGCCAGGCTGCCGAGATCCGTCTCGACACCGACGACATCGACAACTTCGGCAACCGTCGCATCCGCGCCGTCGGCGAGCTCATCCAGAACCAGGTCCGCACCGGTCTGTCGCGCATGGAGCGCGTCGTCCGCGAGCGCATGACCACGCAGGACATCGAGGCGATCACGCCGCAGACCCTGATCAACGTGCGCCCCGTCGTCGCCGCGATCAAGGAGTTCTTCGGAACCTCGCAGCTGTCGCAGTTCATGGACCAGAACAACCCGCTCGCGGGTCTGACCCACAAGCGCCGCCTGTCGGCCCTGGGCCCCGGCGGTCTGTCGCGTGAGCGCGCCGGCGTCGAGGTCCGCGACGTCCACCCGTCGCACTACGGCCGCATGTGCCCCATCGAGACCCCTGAAGGCCCGAACATCGGTCTGATCGGCTCGCTGGCCTCGTTCGCCCGCATCAACGCCTTCGGTTTCATCGAGACCCCGTACCGTCGCGTCGTCGACGGCCGGGTGACCGACCAGATCGACTACCTCACCGCCAGCGAAGAGAGCGACCACATCGTCGCTCAGGCCGGTGTCGCCCTCCAGGCCGACGGACACTTCGTCGAGGACCGCATCCTCGCGCGTCGTGGCCAGGGTGGCGAGGTCGACCTCTTCCCGAACGACGAGATCGGCTACATGGACGTCTCGCCGCGCCAGATGGTGTCGGTGGCGACCTCGCTCATCCCGTTCCTCGAGCACGACGACGCCAACCGCGCCCTCATGGGTGCGAACATGCAGCGCCAGGCCGTGCCGCTCGTGCGCAGCGAGTCGCCCGTCGTGGGTACCGGTATGGAGGGCTTCGCAGCCATCGACGCCGGTGACGTCGTCACCGCCGACAAGGCCGGTGTGGTCCTGGAGGTCTCGGCCGACGTCGTGACCATCCAGCTCGACGAGGGTGGCACGCAGGACTACTTCCTGCGCAAGTTCGACCGCTCCAACCAGGGCACGTCGTACAACCAGCGCGTGGTCGTCTCGGCCGGCGAGCGCATCGAGGCCGGCGAGGTCATCGCCGACGGTCCTGCGACCGAGAACGGCGAGCTCGCCCTCGGCAAGAACCTCCTCGTGGCGTTCATGACCTGGGAAGGCCACAACTTCGAGGACGCGATCATCCTCAGCCAGGACCTCGTGAAGGACGACACGCTGTCGTCGATCCACATCGAGGAGTACGAGGTCGACGCGCGCGACACGAAGCTCGGCAAGGAGGAGATCACCCGTGACCTCCCCAACGTCAGCCCCGACCTGCTGAAGGACCTCGACGACCGCGGCATCATCCGCATCGGCGCCGAGGTGCGTCCCGGCGACATCCTCGTCGGCAAGGTCACGCCCAAGGGCGAGACCGAGCTGAGCGCCGAGGAGCGCCTGCTCCGCGCGATCTTCAACGAGAAGAGCCGCGAAGTCCGTGACACCTCGCTGAAGGTGCCCCACGGCGAGCAGGGCACGATCATCGCCGTCAAGGAGTTCAACGCCGAAGACGGTGACGACGAGCTCGGCTCGGGCGTCAACCGCCGCGTCGTGGTCTACATCGCCCAGAAGCGCAAGATCACCGAGGGCGACAAGCTCGCCGGCCGCCACGGCAACAAGGGTGTCATCGCCAAGATCCTCCCGATCGAGGACATGCCCTTCCTGTCCGACGGCACGCCGGTCGACATCATCCTCAACCCGCTCGGCATCCCGGGTCGAATGAACTTCGGCCAGGTCCTCGAGCTCCACCTCGGCTGGATCGCCCAGCAGGGCTGGAAGGTCGAGGGCACCCCCGAGTGGGCCGCCCAGCTGCCCGAGGTCGCCCGCGAGGCGGCTCCCGGCACGAAGGTCGCCACCCCGGTGTTCGACGGTGCGTTCGAGGCCGAGATCGCGGGTCTGCTCGACTCGACGATCCCGAACCGCGACGGCGACCGCCTGGTCGACTCCACGGGTAAGACGCTGCTGTTCGACGGCCGCTCCGGCGAGCCGTTCCCGGCGCCCATCTCGGTCGGCTACATGTACATCCTGAAGCTGCACCACCTCGTCGACGACAAGATCCACGCGCGTTCGACGGGCCCGTACTCGATGATCACCCAGCAGCCGCTCGGTGGTAAGGCGCAGTTCGGTGGTCAGCGCTTCGGTGAGATGGAAGTGTGGGCGCTCGAGGCCTACGGTGCCGCGTACGCGCTGCAGGAGCTCCTCACGATCAAGTCCGACGACATCCTCGGCCGCGTCAAGGTGTACGAGGCCATCGTCAAGGGCGAGAACATCCAGGAGCCCGGCATCCCCGAGTCCTTCAAGGTGCTCATGAAGGAGATGCAGTCGCTCTGCCTGAACGTCGAGGTCCTCTCGGCCGACGGCACGGCTGTCAACCTGCGCGACACGGATGACGACGCCTTCCGCGCTGCGGAAGAGCTCGGCATCAACATCTCCAGCCGCTTCGAGTCCTCGTCGATCGACGAGATCTGAGCTTCCAGCTCAGCGACCCAGCTCAGATTTCAGAGAATTCCGACACAGGAGAACCAGTGCTCGAATCAACCACTTTCGATCAGATCCGTATCGGTCTGGCCACCGCCGACGACATCCGTCGTTGGTCCTTCGGTGAGGTCAAGAAGCCCGAGACGATCAACTACCGCACGCTGAAGCCCGAGAAGGACGGCCTCTTCGGCGAGCAGATCTTCGGACCCTCCCGCGACTGGGAGTGCGCCTGCGGAAAGTACAAGCGCGTCCGCTTCAAGGGCATCGTCTGCGAGCGCTGCGGCGTCGAGGTCACCAAGAGCTCGGTCCGTCGCGAGCGCATGGGCCACATCGAGCTCGCCGCGCCCGTCACGCACATCTGGTACTTCAAGGGCGTCCCCTCGCGCCTCGGCTACCTGCTCGACATGGCGCCGAAGGACCTCGAGAAGGTCATCTACTTCGCCGCCTACATGGTCATCTCGGTCGACGAGGATGCTCGTCACCGCGACCTGGCGACGCAGGAGAACAACATCCGTCTCGAGCTCAAGACGCTCGGCGACCGTCGTGACGCCCGCATCGCGGCGCGCATGGCCAAGCTGGAGGAGGAGCTCGCGGCTCTCGAGGCCGAGGGTGCCAAGGCCGACCAGAAGAAGAAGGTCAAGGACGCCGCCGAGAAGGACATGACGGCGGCCCGCAAGAGCGCCGACGAGCAGATCGCCAAGCTCGAGCGCGTGTGGGAGGACTTCCGCACGCTCGAGGTGGGCGCCCTGAAGCCCGAAGACGACGTCTTCCACGAGCTCCAGGACCGCTTCGGTCAGTACTTCGAGGCCCACATGGGCGCGGAGTCGATCAAGCGTCGTCTCGAGGCCTTCGACCTGCAGGCCGAGGCCGACAACCTGCACCTGCAGATCTCCGAGGGCAAGGGCCAGCGCAAGATCCGCGCGATCAAGCGCCTGAAGGTCGTCAACTCGTTCCTGCAGACCGGCATGAGCCCGGCCTCGATGGTGCTCGACGTCGTCCCGGTGATCCCGCCGGAGCTTCGTCCGATGGTCCAGCTCGACGGTGGCCGTTTCGCCACCTCCGACCTGAACGACCTCTACCGTCGCGTGATCAACCGCAACAACCGCCTCCGTCGCCTGATCGACCTCGGTGCCCCCGAGATCATCGTCAACAACGAGAAGCGCATGCTGCAGGAGGCCGTCGACGCACTGTTCGACAACGGTCGGCGTGGTCGCCCCGTCACCGGTACCGGCAACCGCGCCCTGAAGTCCCTGAGCGACATGCTCAAGGGAAAGCAGGGTCGCTTCCGCCAGAACCTGCTCGGAAAGCGCGTGGACTACTCGGGCCGTTCCGTCATCATCGTCGGGCCCCAGCTCAAGCTCCACCAGTGCGGTCTGCCCAAGCAGATGGCCCTGGAGCTGTTCAAGCCCTTCGTGATCAAGCGCCTGATCGACCTCGGTCACTCGCAGAACATCAAGGCCGCCAAGCGCGCCGTCGAGCGCTACCGTCCCGAGGTCTGGGACGTGCTCGAGGAGATCATCCGCGAGCGCCCCGTGCTGCTGAACCGTGCACCCACCCTGCACCGTCTCGGCATCCAGGCGTTCGAGCCCCAGCTCGTCGAGGGCAAGGCGATCCAGCTGCACCCGCTCGTGTGCGCGGCGTTCAACGCCGACTTCGACGGTGACCAGATGGCCGTCCACCTTCCCCTGTCGGTCGAGGCTCAGGCCGAGGCGCGCGTGCTGATGCTCGCCTCGAACAACATCCTCAAGCCGTCGGACGGCCGTCCGGTGACGCTGCCCTCGCAGGACATGATCATCGGTCTGCACCACCTGACCACCCTCAAGGAGGGTGCGAAGGGCGAAGGCCGTGCGTTCGGTTCGGTGGGCGAGGCGATCCTGGCCAAGGACGAGGGCACCCTCGACCTGCAGGCCAAGGCGCGCATCCGCATCCCCGGCCTCACGTTCCTCGAGGGCCAGGCGCCCGAGGGCTACGAGAAGCACGGTCTGGTCGACGCGTCGCTCGGTCAGGCGATCTTCAACGACACGCTCCCGAAGGGCTACCCGTTCGTGCGCGAGCAGGCCGACAAGGGCAAGCTGTCGCAGATCGTCAACAAGCTCGCCGAGGAGTACCCGAAGGTGGAGGTCGCTGCTTCGCTCGACCGCATCAAGGACGCCGGCTTCTACTGGGCCACCCGTTCGGGTGTCACGGTGGCGCTGAGCGACATCCTCACCCCGCCGAACAAGGCGGAGATCGTCGCGGGCTACGAGAAGCAGGCCGCGAAGGTCCAGGGCCAGTACGAGAAGGGTCTCACCACCGACGCCGAGCGTCGTCAGGAGCTCATCAAGATCTGGACCGAGGCCACCGACGAGGTCCAGAAGGCGATGCGGGACAACTTCCCCGCCGACAACACCATCAACCGCATGGTCTCGTCGGGCGCCCGTGGTAACTGGCTGCAGATCCGCAACATCGCGGGTATGCGAGGCCTGGTGAACAACCCCAAGGGTGAGATCATCCCGCGTCCGATCATCTCCTCGTACCGCGAGGGTCTGTCGGTCGCCGAGTACTTCATCGCGACCCACGGTGCCCGTAAGGGTCTGGCCGACACGGCCCTCCGTACGGCCGACTCGGGGTACCTGACGCGTCGTCTCGTCGACGTCTCGCAGGACGTCATCATCCGCGAAGAGGACTGCGGCACGTCGAAGGGCCTCGAGCTCCCGATCGCCGCCGCCGACTCGACCGGTTCGCTGGTCAAGGACGCCAACGTCGAGAACTCGGTGTTCGCTCGCACGCTCGCCACGGCGGTCGTCGACGCGCAGGGCACCGTGCTGGCCGAGGCCGGCGACGACGTGGGCGACGTGCTCATCAACAAGCTGGTCGAAGGTGGCGTGGAGTCGATCAAGGTCCGCTCCGTGCTGACCTGCGACTCGGCCGTGGGTGTCTGCGCGAAGTGCTACGGCCGTTCGCTGGCCACCGGCAAGATCGTCGACATCGGCGAGGCCGTCGGTATCATCGCGGCCCAGTCGATCGGTGAGCCCGGTACCCAGCTGACGATGCGTACCTTCCACACCGGTGGTTCGGCGTCGGCGGATGACATCACGCAGGGTCTTCCCCGTGTGCAGGAGCTGTTCGAGGCCCGTACCCCCAAGGGTGCGTCGCCGATCGCCGAGGCCGACGGCCGCATCACGATCGACGAGACCGACAAGGCCAAGAAGGTCATCCTCACGCCCGACAACGGCGACGAGCCGGTGGTCTACCCCGTCCTGAAGCGCGCGACGCTCCTGGTCGAAGACGGCCAGCACGTCTCGGTCGGCGAGCCGATCCTGGTCGGAACGCTCGACCCCAAGGAGGTCATGCGCGTGCAGGGTGCCCGCGAGGTGCAGAAGTACCTCGTCAACGGCGTCCAGGGCGTGTACCGCTCGCAGGGTGTGCCGATCCACGACAAGCACATCGAGGTCATCGTCCGACAGATGCTCCGCAAGGTCACCGTCGTCGACCACGGCGACACCGACCTGCTGCCCGGTGAGCTGGTGGACTTCAAGCGCTACCAGACCATCAACCGCGAGACGGTCGGCGAGGGCAAGCGCCCCGCGTCGGGTCGTCCCGAGCTGATGGGTATCACCAAGGCGTCGCTCGCGACCGAGTCGTGGCTGTCGGCCGCGTCGTTCCAGGAGACCACCCGCGTTCTGACGCAGGCGGCCATGGAGGGCAAGAGCGACCCGCTGGTCGGCCTCAAGGAGAACGTCATCATCGGAAAGCTCATCCCCGCCGGAACCGGACTTGCGAAGTACCGCAACGTCACGGTCGAGGCGACGGAAGAGGCCAAGAGCGAGCGGTACCCCAACCGCATCTTCGCCTCGGACGGCGCGTACAGCGACGCCGACCTGAGCTACGTCGACTTCGACAGCTTCTCGACGGACGACTTCACGCCCGGCACGTACAACTGATTCAGGGATGCCGCGTCCTCGACGCGGCATCCTGATCACCCTGAAGGCCCCCGGCTCGCGCCGGGGGCCTTCGTCGTGTCAGGGCGGTGTCGACGGCGTGTCGGGCCGGGGTCGCGGCGTGTCGGGGACCCGCTGCCGAGGGGTGGTGCGCCTACCGTGGATGCGGAGGAACGCATGGCCCGGATCGGTGGACGCAGCCTGTGGCTGGCCTGGCCGGCGGGGCTGTTGTGCGCGGCCGCCGTCGGCGGCCTCGTCGTGCTCGCGATGCCCGGTGTGCCGGTCGCGGTCTCCTTCGTCGGTGAGACCCTGCGCGCCGCCTCGACGGTCCCGTCCGACACGGGGGAGCCGCCGCCGCCCCCGGCCTCGGACTGCCGGCACCTCTACTCCCAGCCGCTCTGGTCGTCGCTCGTGTGGTCGCCGGGGGCCCTGCTCTCGCAGCGGCACACGGCCGCCGCCTCGACGCCGGAGGCCGTCGCCGCCGCCGGCGCGACGGTGGTCGTGACGTGCCACTGGCGCGGAGAGGGGGATCGCTCGCTCGAGACGACGGTCTCCACGGTGTCGGACCAGGGGTCCGCGGCCGTTCAGACGACTCTGGCCGGTCAGGGCTTCGCGTGCGCGACGGAAGCCGACACCGTTCATTGCGAGCGCGATGCGGGCGGCGTGGTCGAGATCCACGACCTGCGGGCCGACCGATGGGTGTCATCCACTCTGGTCGACTGGCAACCCCGGGATTACGCCGCGATCGTGGCGTCGCACGCCTTCTTCGGCGAGTGAGGAGTCCGGGTGACCGGCGGCAGGACTACGACCCGAAGATCGACGAGATGATGCTGGCCGTGTACCCCGTGGGCGCCAGGTTCGAGTACTGCGTGTCGATCAGCACGTCGTCGCGCCAGTAGAGCGTGCGCCCGTCGTTGACGGGGTAGGTGTCGTTGATCCACGTCTTCTCGCAGCGCGTGCCCGCGTCGGGGGTGTAGCAGCTGAACCCCTGCGTCGAGACGAGGTCGTTGAGCATGTCGAGGGCGGGGCCGCGGTCCATGCGCGTGATGTGGGTGACGAGTCCGGTGGTGTCGGCGGCGGGGTCGCGCCAGATGCAGGTGAGCGAGCCGTCGGACTGCGCACCCGAGGGACCCATCGCGGGATCGTTCAGGGGAGTGTCGCCGAGTTGCGCCAGCACGTCCGCCGTGAGCATCGACCGGCAGTCCGCGGGGATGCGCACGGCCGTTGCCGTCTGGGTGATCGTCGGAATGGGGGCCGGCGACGAGGAGACGGTCGCCGACGGCGCGGGAGCGGACTCGTCGGCGGCGGGCGCGCACGCGGTGAGGGCGAGCATCGCCGCGCCGAGCGCGACGGCGGTCAGGGCCGGGCGGAGCGGTCGACGAGGCATGCTGACACCCTAAGCGTCCCCGCCGACACGGTCGAGACGACAATGCCCGGCACGCCTGCGCGGCGGCCCGCACGACCCGGGATAGCCTTGCGCGGCAAGCACCGCGTGAGGAGACCCCATGAGCGACCACCAGTCGTACGGCGACCCCGTCGCTGAACCCAAGGATGAAGGGCACGACGTCGTCGGCCGAGCCCACGAGGGACTCGCCGACGCCGAGGCGGCGCGCCGCGATGCGGTCGACCCGCAGGAGGCGCAGGCCGCCTGGGACGAGCGCGAAGACCACGAGCGCGAGGCAGCGGCCCCGCTCGCCGCGCGCAGCGAGCACACGGCTCCCGTCGTCCACGACGCCTCGCCGGTGCCGCCGCAGTCCACCTCGCAGACGGATCTCGACGACGAAGACGCTCGCTGGGCCGCCTACGCCGCCTCCGCCGAGTCCGAAAACGCGGCGCCGCGCACCACCGCGTACGACGCCCCCGTCGCGCACACCGGCCACGTCGACCAGACGGCGGCGACCACCGCCGCTCCCGCGGTCGCCGGAGCCGCGGCCGGTGCGGCCGCCGGTACCGGTGCCGCCACCGCGTCGACGGCGCCGGTCTACGACGAACCCGCCCGCGTCGGCGGCGGAGCGCAGCCGATCTTCGTGCAGGCGCCCGAGGCGCCCCGTCCGCGCGGCAACCGCGGCGCGGCCGGCGCCATCGGTCTGCTCGCCGCCCTCGTCTTCGCCGTGCTGTACCTCGCGGCGACCCTCGGTCTGGGCCTGCTCTCCGGAGACTTCGCCGCGGCCGACCTCGGTCGTGAGGCGCTCGCGACCCTCGCCACGGCGGGCCTCTGGGTGCCGACGGTCGCCTTCTACCTCGGCTTCTGGTTCCTCGGTGCGCTGATCAACCGCGGACGCTGGGGCCACTGGGTGGTCTGGGGCCTGCTCGTGGGCGTCGTCGCCTGGGCCGGTCATCTGCTGGGTGCGCTCCTGGGTGCCCCGTTCTGGATGATCACGGCGCGTCAGTCGTTCGAGCTGCTGCAGGACAACCTGCTCGCCCCCCTCGGAATCGTGGCCTTCGTCCTCGGCCGTGAGCTCACCATCTGGTTCGGCGCGTGGGTGTCGGCCCGCGGTCGCCGCGTCACCGAGATCAACGCCGAGGCGCAGCGCGAGTACGAGCGCACCCTCGAGGCCGGCCCTCAGCTCTCCCAGCGCTGAGACCGGATGCCATGACGAACGAGCCGCGACCGGCGGGGGTAACCCCGCCGGTCGCCGTCGTCTTCGCGACCGTCGTCTGCGTCGCGCTGTCGATCGGCGGGCTCGGGGTGGTGAGTCTCGTGCTCGACGCCGACGTCATCCCGGTGCGCGGCCTGGGCGTCGTCCCGGGTGTCATCGGCCAGGTGTTCGCCTTCGCCGCCTTCGCGGGCGTGCTGCTGTGGGGTGTGCGGGCCGACCCGCCGTCGTACCTGACGGCGGTGCCGTGCGCGATCGGCGCCTATGTGGGCGAGATCCTCGGCATCGTCGTCGGAGCGCTCGTCAGCGGAGCCGACCCGGCGCGGGGGCTGTCGGCGGCGGGGAGCGTGGCCATCGGATTCGCCGGGCCGGTCGTCGCCCTCGCGGCGCTCCTGGCGGCGTTCTTCGGCGTCTTCCTCGTGCGCTCCCGCACCAGCGGCCCGCGCTGGCGCTGGGAGGACGATGACGACGACGCGCCCTGATCTCGGCGCGAGACGGTGTTCCCGGAACGGCGCGCAGCACGGCATCCGCGTACTTCCGGGCGTGTCGCACTAGCCTTAGGGCCGTGGAGCGCTCCCTCGAGTCGCAGGTGAGCCAGGCGGTCGACGCCTGGCTGCGCTGGCTGCCGCGCTGGGAGCCCGCGAACCACCGCGGCCGCATCGCCCCGTGCCGCCGGTGCTTCGGCTCGCCGGTCCTGTCGGCGGCGGGGCTCGGAGCCGACGTGCCGCACGGTGTGCAGCACGGTCTGTCGACGCGCGTGAAGAGCATCGTCGACCACGCCGTCGCCGAGTACACCTCGCGCAACCTGCCGATGCTGCAGGCCGAGCTCGACCAGCAGGCCGAGCGCAATCGCCGCCGCACCTATCGCCCCGCTGAAGACCTCGAGCCGGAGTTCGAGGGCATGCCGCTCGACCCCGACCCCGAGCCCGGTTCGCCGTTCCTGTTCACCCTGTCGGGCCTCGCCGCCGAGGAGGATGCGGCGCTCCCCGCCCTTCCTCCCCTGTCGGATGCCGCCAAGGCCGCGCTCCGGCAGGAGGTGGGGCTCGCCGACGACTACGCCAACATGATCGGTCGAGAGGTGTGCACGGTGCTGCTGCACCACCGACTCCGCATCCAGGCCGCGGTCGCCGAATACGTCGAGCCGCAGATCGCTGCCCTCCTCGACGAACTGACGCGCTCTCTCGACGCTCCTTTCGATCCACGCGAACCGGGGCCGTCGGCGACCTGACCCCTGTGGACGGGCGCGCGGGTCTCATCGACTGCTTTGTTAGCATCGACGGGTTGTCCGCCGCGTCGGTGCGGGCGTGTCGTGCGGGGGAGGGGGCTCGATGCCGCAGCGGCTTCCGTCGTCGCCGCCCATCCTGCCCGGGCTGGCCTACATCCGTCCCCTCGGCTCCGGTGGATTCGCCGACGTGTTCCTGTACGGCCAGGACATGCCTCGTCGCGACGTCGCGGTGAAGGTGCTGCCGAGCGACGTGCGCGACCCCGATCTTCTGCGCATGTTCAACGCCGAGGCCGACGTGCTCGCCCACCTGTCGGCGCACCCGTCGATCGTCACCGTCTATCAGGCGGGGATCTCCGCCGACGGTCGGCCCTACATCGTCATGGAGTTCTGCCCGGGTTCGCTCTCGCAGCGCTATCGCGTCGAGCGGATGCCGGTGGACGAGGTGCTGTCGATCGGGGTGCGCATGGCGGGCGCGCTCGAGTCCGCGCACCACGCGGGCCTCATCCACCGCGATGTGAAGCCGAGCAACATCCTCGTCACGACCTTCGGGGCGCCGGTTCTCGCCGACTTCGGCATCTCGTCGTCGCTCGTGCGCCAGGGTGCCGACGAGATGCTCGCGATGTCGGTCCCGTGGAGCGCCCCCGAGGTCGTCGCCGAGCAGACCGCCGGCACCGTCGCCAGCGAGGTGTGGAGCCTGGGCGCGACGGTGTACTCGCTGCTCGCGGGCCAGAGCCCGTTCGAGCGGCGCGAGAAGGGCCAGAACTCCCGAGAGCAGTTGCGCCGCCGTATCGCCCGCGCCTCGTACACCGACATCGGCCGCGGCGACGTCCCGGCTTCGCTGCAGGCGGTGCTGGCCCGGTCGATGTCGCGCGATCCGGCCGATCGCCACGCGAGCGCCCGCGCC
Source organism: Microbacterium sp. che218 (assembly GCF_040436305.1). Taxonomy (NCBI): domain Bacteria; kingdom Bacillati; phylum Actinomycetota; class Actinomycetes; order Micrococcales; family Microbacteriaceae; genus Microbacterium; species Microbacterium sp. che218. The sequence goes on along the minus strand of NZ_AP031501.1, from coordinate 1,721,336 downwards.
TTCGGCGAGGCGCTCCAGGCCGTGCAGACCGAGCTGGGGCTGCCGGCGACACCCCTCGAGGTCCCCGCCGCGGAATGGACGGCCACGGCGCGCGCCGTCGATTTCGCCGACGGCACGCTGCGCGGTCCCGCCCGCTCGCGCATCGAGCGAGAGGGCTCGCGCAAACTGCGCAGCTCGTCCGGCATCACCGGCTATGCCCGCGACGAAGACACCGACATCGCCTCGGGCAACGCGGGCGCCTCGCGCGCGCTGCCGTGGATCCTGGCATCCGCCACCCTCGTCACCGCCGGAGCGGTCGTCGTCGCCGCACTATTCGCCACGGGAGTGCTGCGGTGAAGCGCCGCACGATCGCCGGCCTCGGGGCCACCATCGCCGCCGCCGCGCTCGTGGTGACGGCGAGCATCGTCTGGCCCGGGCTCGACGCGCAGCAGACGCCCGAGGTCGACACCTCGGTGTGGGCCCTGCAGACCGGAGACGGGCAGCGCTACGCGCGGGTGAACACCGCCGTGGGCGAGCTCGACACCGTGCGCAGCGCCGGCAACCCGAGTCAGGTCGCGCAGTCGCCCGAGGGTGCGTTCCTCTTCACCGACAGCTTCAGCAAGCTCGCTCGCATCGACGAGGCCCAGCCCGTCGACCTGCAGGACGACCAGCTCGAAGCCGCCCCCGACACCCCTCCGGGAACGACCTCGGTCGTCACCGCGGGCGACTACGTCGTCTACCGCACCGATTCGGGGACGCTGTTCGCCAGCCGACTCAGCCGAGCCGGGCAGGCGGCCACCGAGCTCGACCCGTTCGACACGTCGTCGGACGACGCCGCGCCGGCGTACACGTCCGATGCCGTGGCGCTCGATGCGCGGGGCATGCTGTTCGCCTATTCGTCCGCCGACGGCTCCGTCATCCGCTACGACATCGAGGCCGACGAGCTCCGCGGCCGCGATGCGCTCGACGCGCAGGTGACCACGCCGCTGCTCTCGGCGGCGGGTGACACCTGGGTGCTCGTGGACGCGGACTCCGGCCGCACCTGGAGACGCGGTGCGGATCCCGTCGACATCGAGGCCGGCGAGCAGCTCTTCGTCTCCGACGCGGATGCCGATGCCCGAGCCGTCTACGTCGCCGACGACCAGTCGCTGTGGAGCATCCCGGCCGACGGCTCGGAGCCGCGGCGCGAGGTCGGCGGCGGCGGCAACGTGCTGGGGCAGCCCGCGCGGCCGCTGTCGCACGAGGGCGTCGCGTACGCCGCCTGGCTGCTGCCGGGCGAGGCGCGCGGCACGCTGTGGCGCTCGGATCAGGGCGAGACCGAACTCGACTACGCCGGCCAGACCATGCCCGATCAGCGCCGCCCGGTGTTCGTCGCCACCGATCACGCCGTCATCCTCAACGAGACCCGCACCGGCTGGGTGTGGACGGTGCCCGACGGTGCGCTCGTCGCGTCGAGTCAGAACTGGTCGCTCGACGACCGCACCGAGCAGACCGCCGTGCAGAGCGACGAGCAGCTGAGCGTGGTGCTCGATCCCAAGCCGCCGATCGCCGAGCCCGACGCCTTCGGTGTGCGCGCCGGACGCCTCACCACTCTGCCCGTGCTCCTGAACGACCACGATCCGAACGAAGACGTCCTGAGCATCGTCGCCGAGAGCGTCACCGGTCTCGACCCGGGCTTCGGCACGCTCACCGACACCGACTCCGGCCAACGCCTCGTGGTGCGCGTGGCCGCCGGCGCCACCGGCAGCGCGACCTTCAGCTACACCGTCACCGACGGCACCGCCGTCGACGGGCTCACGTCGGCGCCCACCACCGTCACCCTCACCGTCTCACCCCCCGAGACGAACGCGGCGCCCGCCTGGTGCGGCGTCGAGGGATGCCTGCAGCAGTGGCCCACGCCCGAGGTGCAGCGCGGCGGGACCATCACAGTGCCCGTGCTCCCCGGGTGGGTCGACCCCGACGGCGACCCCCTGCTGCTGCTGTCGGTCGACAACCCCGGTGACGTCGGCACCGTGGCCTCGACCCCCGGCGGCGACGTGGTCTACCAGCACGCCGACGACGGCTCGGGTGCGGAGCAGAACGTGCAGCTCGATGTGACCGTCGCCGACACCGACGGCGCCGTCACGACGAAGCCCCTCGTGATCCGTGTCCTGCCCGATCCGGCGCTCGCCGTGCAGTCGTTCGCGCGGATCGACACCGTGGGCACCTCGCTCGCGGTCGACGTCGGCCCGCACGTCACCGGGACCGCCGGCGACGTCTCGCTCACCTCCGTTCGCGTGCTCGACGCCGCCGCCGCCACCGCGACGGTCGTCGGCGGCAGCACGACCTTCGACTTCACGGCATCCGCCCCCGGGGTCTACCGCGTCGACTTCACCGTCAACGGCGGGGGGCGCGATGCGACCGGCACCGCACGCATCACGCTTCTGCCCGCTGACGCGCCGGCGCAGTTGTCGACCTCTCCGGTCGTGGCCTTCGTGCGCCCGCAAGAAGATGCGACCCTCGACGTCTTCAGCGCGGTGTCGAACCCCACCGGTCGCGTGCTGCTGCTCAGCGACGTGACCCCCGCGGCGTCCGACGGGGCGTCGCTCACCGTGGACACGGTCGCCCAGAACGACCTGCGCGTCTCGGGCAGCACCGCCGACGGGAGCGCGGGGCTCCTGGGCACCGTCGGCTACACCGTCAGCGACGGCACCGACGACGAGGGTTCCAGCGTGGTCGGCGAGGCGACGGTGTACCTGCTCCCTCCGGCCCCCGAGATCGCCCCCATCGCCGTCGATGACACCGTGACGGTGCGCGCGGGGGCGCAGATCGACATCCCGGTGCTCGACAACGACATCTCGCCCGCCGGGGGGCGGCCGACGCTCGATCCCGCGAGCATCCAGGCCCAGCCCGCCAGCGACGCGCTCGCCTTCGCCTCGGGCGGGGTGCTGCGCTACCTCGCGCCCACCGCACCCGGCTCGTACGAGGTGACCTACCGCGTCTACACGACAGGCACCCCGGCGCTGTGGGATGAGGCGACGGTGCGCATCACCGTGCTCGGCGACGAGGCCAACCGCGCGCCGCTCCCCGACACCCTCGAGGGGCGCGTGCTCAGCGGCGGCACCACCACGATCGACTTCTCGGCGTTCGGCGTCGATCCCGACGGCGACGCCGTCACCCTCGACCGCATCGTCGCCCAGCCCGACCGCGGCACCGCCACCGTCGCGCCCGACGGATCGTCGATCGTGTACTCCTCGATCCCCGGCGATCGTGGACAGGTGTCGTTCCGCTACCGGGTGTCCGACTCGGCGGGCGCGACCGGCGAGGGCACCGTGCGCATCGGCATCCTGAACGCCGAGGCCAACCCCAGCCCCGTCACCTTCACCGACTACGTGCAGGTGCAGGCCGGGGCCGACCGCACGATCCGGGTGAGCCCCCTGGCCAACGACATCGACCCGACGCAGGGGCGGCTGACGCTCACGGGCGTGCGCCCCGACCTTCCCGAGACCCTCGTCGACGACAGCGCCAATCCCGAATTCGCGCGCATCGCGGGCTTCATCGACACCGTGACCGACACCGGCGTCGTGCTCCGCGCGGGCGAACAGCCCGGCACGATGTCGTTCCTCTACGACGTCTCCAGCGACTCCGGCAACACCGGTCGGGGCCTGATCGTCGTGAAGGTGGTCCGCGAGAGCGTGCCCGACTACCCGGTGGTGACCGACACCGTGCTGACGGTCGAGAATCGCGACGACTTCACCGGCGGCGTCGACGTGCTCGCCGGTCGGGCGACCTGGGCCGGCGGCGAGGTCGGCGACCTCGACGTGTCGCTGTGGGGTACGCCGCAGGGCGTGCAGCTCGACGGCCGCCGCATCTCGGGCGAGCTCCCGGCGACCCGGCGGGTCATCCCCTTCGCCGTCACCGGGCGCGCCGGCGACACCGACGTCACGACCTACGCCTTCCTGCGCGTGCCCGGCGACGACGACGTGAGCCTGTCGCTGCGCCCGGGCTCGGCCCAGCGCGTCGACGAGCTCGCCTCGGTCGAGTTCGACATGGCCTCGCTCGTCGCCGTGCCGCGGCGGGCGACGCTCGAGGTCGGCACCGACGTGGCGTCGTCGGGCGCGCGGGCTGAGGGGAAGTGCTCGGTGTCGGGCTCGGTCGTGCGCTACGACGCGGGCACCGGCTCGCCCTGGACCGACTCGTGCCAGGTGCCGGTGCGCGTGGCCGGCACCGAGGACTGGACCATCGTCTCGGTGCCGATCGGCGTCGTCGCGCGCGACCCTCAGCCCGAGCTGCGCCCAGGAGCCCTGACGGTCGGCCCCGGTGAGACCGAGATGTTCGATCTGCGCAACATGACCACTTGGCAGCTCGGTCGGGAGGACTGGGACGGCATCCGTTACGCCGTCGACTACTCGGGCTCCGCGTTCGACGTCCGGCTCGACGGCTCGACGGTGACGGTCGTCGGCGACGACCGGGCGGTCCCGGGCACCGAGAAGGCGGCGGTGATCTCTGTCACGAGCCACAACGCGGTCGCCCCCGCCCGACTCGTCATCCGCGTGGGCGCGGCCCCCTCGACGCTTCCTCAGGGCGGTACGACGTCGGAGCAGTGCTCCCAAGCGTCGGGCAAGAGCTGCACGATCGACGTGGTCGGTGCCAGCGGCGAGGTGAACCCCCTGCCGCGCACCCCGCTCGAGGTCGTGGGCGTGCGCGCCGCGGCGGCGTGCACGGGAGTGAGCTTCGCCGTCGCCTCGGACTCCGCCGTCGTCGCCTCGTGGAGCGATGACGCCCCGGGCGGCACCTGCAGCGCCAGCGTCACCCTGCGCGACGCGCAGGGCCGCACGACGGCATCCACCCGCGACGCCCGGGTCGTGCTCGACCTGCTCGGCTACCCCCGTGCTCCCGCGAGCGTGCGCCAGACGGCGTACGCCGACGGCTCCCTCACGCTGCGCGTCGACGCCGGCGAGGCGCGTCGCGCCTATCCCGCGTTGAGCGGCTTCGTCGTGCGGTACGGGGGAGACATCGTCGCCCGGTGCGCCCCCGACGGCTCGTGCCCGGCGATCTCGGCGCCCAACGGCGAGCAGCGCGAGTACGTCGTCACCGCGATCAACAGCGTGGGCGAGTCGCGCGGCGCCGTGCGCACCACGGCGTGGTCGTACGACGCCCCCGGTCGCCCGTCGGGCGGCGACTTCGCCCCCGTCTCGAACGGGGGAGAGGGCGGTGTCGCCGATCTGACGATCCGCGGCATCGACTCGGCCGAGACCGGCACCCTCGAGGTCAAGAGCGCGGCCGGCGAGACCAAGACCGTCTCGATCGGTCGCAACCAGGACACCGTCTCGCTGAAGGGCTTCGGCGTCGGCAGCAACTCGTCGACGCAGATCTCGGTGACGCCGATCTCGCGCTTCACCGTGCCTCCCGGGCTCGGCGGTTCGCAGACCGGGCAGACCCTCACCTTCACCGCCCACGGCGTCGGCAAGCCGCAGCAGCTCGCGCTGACGCTGACGTCGAAGCCCACCGGAAACGGCAAGGTCACGATCGTCGCCGAGGGGTCGGCGTCGAAGAACGGCGACGATTCCGAGCTGCGCTACGGCTTCACCCTGAACGGATCGTGCAAGACGAGCGGGACGCAGGCGCGGGCGGAGTTCCCGAACCAGGACGACGGCGAGACCTACACCGTGCGCATGTGCGTCGATTCCGTGTACGACGGCACGGTCTTCGGGTCGGATGCCACGGAGAAGAGCATCGACGCGACCCAGGACTCCGCGGCTCCCCAGGGCTACACGTTCCGCGTCGACTCGCGCCCCGCCGTGAACGGCGACAAGGCGACGTGGACGATCCGCGACATCCAGGAGGGCGACAAGCCCCCGCGCAACAACCGGGTCGTCTACGAGGACTGGGGCCCCGGCAGCGACGTGTTCGGACGCGATCCCGGCATCGGCGTCTTCTTCCAGCACAACCTGTGGGGGACGAGGTCGAACCGCGGCGTCGTCGAGGCGGCGGCCGGCAGCGCCCCGTACCAGGTGCGGGCATCGGCGCGCATCGGGTCGTGCGTCGCGGGGAATCCCCTGACCGTGCGCGGCGACACCACCAACGACGTCGGCCGCACCACGGTCGACATCAGCGGGGTCCGCTACTTCGACAAGAACGACCGACCCATCGCGACCACCGACCCCTCGATCGTCCCCAACGGGGCGACCCGCGTCGAGAACGCCAAGATCGCCGTGCACTGGGGCGACCAGGGCTGGAACCTCGACCCCGCCACCCTCGTCACCCGCGGCGGCTGCGACCCGGGCAAGTCCTCGCCCTCCCAACCGCCCAAGGGCAACGGCTGAGCGCCGCCCCCGTCCATCCCCCGACAGGAAGAACGCACCGACATGACGATCACCCAGGAGCAGGCCACCTGGTTCTCCCAGACCTTCTCGCAGATCGCCGACAACGTCGAGCGCGCCGTCCTCGGCAAGCGTCACGTCGTGGAGCTCGTGCTGACGGCGATGCTCAGCGACGGGCACGTGCTGCTCGAAGACGTGCCGGGCACGGGGAAGACCTCTCTCGCGCGTGCCGTGGGGCAGACCGTGCAGGGCACCAACACCCGCATCCAGTTCACCCCCGACCTGCTGCCCGGTGACATCACCGGCATCACCGTGTACGACCAGAAGACCGGGTCGTTCGAGTTCCACTCCGGCCCGATCTTCGCCAACATCGTGCTCGCCGACGAGATCAACCGCGCGAGCCCCAAGACGCAGTCGGCCCTGCTCGAGGTGATGGAGGAGGGCAAGGTCACCATCGACGGCGTCTCCCGCGAGGTCGGCGTGCCCTTCCTCGTGCTCGCGACGCAGAACCCCGTCGAGCAGGCCGGCACCTACCGCCTGCCCGAGGCGCAGCTCGACCGCTTCCTGCTGCGCACCTCGCTCGGCTATCCGGATCACGCGGCGACGGTCCGCATCCTCGACGGCGCGGCCACGGCCACGGCCGACCTGCGCCCGATCATCACCCCTCAGGCCCTCGTCGGCATGGCCGACCTCGCGGCATCCGTCTACGTCGACGCCCTCGTGCTCGACTACATCGCGCGCCTGGTCGACGCCACGCGCACGGCCGACGAGGTGCGTCTGGGCGTGTCCATCCGCGGAGCCCTGGCGCTCACCCGCGCCACCCGTGCCCGCGCGGCCGCCCAGGGACGCACCTTCGCCACCCCCGACGACGTGAAGGCGCTCGCGGTGGCCGTGCTCTCGCACCGCCTCATCCTGCACCCCGAGGCCGAGTTCGACGGGGTGACGCAGGAGGCCGTCATCGGCCAGGTCCTGCTCGACACGGTTCCGCCCTCGCAGCGCGAGGGCGCCTGACGTGACCGTCGCCATGGCATCCGCGAGCCGGGGAGGTGACCCGTGCCCGATGTGAACCTCACCGAGTCCCGTCTGACGCGCGCCTCCGCGACCACGATGGCCACGGGCTCGCGCACCTCGATCACCTCCACGGCCGCGCGCCGTCAGCGTCGCATCGTGCGGACGGTGGTGCGGATCGCCGAGTGGTGGCGGGTGGCGACGGATGCCGTGCGGGCTGCGGTCCGCTGGGCGGGACGCACCGTGCGCCCCGCCGGAGCCGTGGTCGTCGCGGCCGCCACGATCGGCCTGCTGCTGGGCATCGTCTTCGGATGGGTGGAGTGGATGGTCGCGGGCACCGCGGCGCTGCTGCTGCTCGCGATGGCCGTGCCCTTCCTCTTCGGTGCGCGCGCGTACGAGGTCGATCTCTCGCTCACCCATGAGCGGGTCGTCGCGGGCACGGGGGTGACGGGCGAGATCGTCGTGCGCAACGTCAGCGCGCGTCCCGCCCTGCCCGGTCGTCTCGACATCCCCGTCGGCCGCGGGCTCGTGGAGTTCGGGGTACCCCTGCTGCGCCCCGATCAGAGCACGACCGAGCCGCTCGAGATCCCGCCCCTGCCCCGCGGCGTGGTGCGCGTCGGACCGGTGACGACGGTCCGCAGCGACCCCGTGGGGCTGCTCCGCCGCGAGCACGCCTTCGACGACGTGCACAATCTGTTCGTCCACCCCCGCACGGTGGGTCTGCCGTCCACCAGCGCGGGGCTCGTCCGCGACCTCGAGGGTAATGCGACCCGTCGCCTCGTCGACGCCGACATGTCGTTCCACGCGGTCCGCGAGTACGTCCCGGGTGACTCCCGTCGTCAGGTGCACTGGAAGTCGACGGCCAAGACGGGTCGGTTGATGGTGCGGCAGTACGAGGAGTCGCGACGCTCGCGCATGGCCGTCGTGTTCGCCGCCGCGACGCAGGAATACGCGGATGCCGACGAGTACGAGCTCGCCGTGTCGGCCGCGGCCTCGCTGGGCCTGCGTGCCGTCCGCGATGCGCGTGACATCGACATCGTCACGGGTTCGGAGATCCCGCGTGTGGTCAAGGGGCGCCTGCGCGCCATCCGCCACGTGCCGATCGTCTCGCCTCGGGCGATGCTCGACGGGTTCAGCGCCGTCCAACGGCACGAGAACACCATGCCGGTCGAAGACGTCTGCCGGTTCGCCGCCGAGGCCAACGAGCGCCTGTCGATCGCCTTCGTCGTCGTCGGGTCCGCCGTGCCCCTCGCGCGCCTGCGCCAGGCCGCTCTGGCGTTCCCCGCCGACACCGCCGTCGCCGCGGTCATCTGCGACGAGCGGGCGCACCCGCGCATGCAGAGCATCGCGGGACTCACCGTCCTCACCATCGGAACCCTCGACGACCTGTCGGGCCTGCTGGTTCGCGGAGCCACCTCGTGAGCGCCGGTCGTCGCGAGCGTCCGGCGCGAACGCGGGAGTCCTCCGTGCCCCGATGGGTGGCCGCATCGGCGTACACCGCGGTGTCGGTCGCCCTCGCGGCCGTCGCGGCGTGGCCGGTGTACGCCTCGGGGTCGTTCCTGCTGCTCGTGCTGGTGTCCTCGTTGGCGGCGACTGCGGTCGTCGTGCTCGCCGCGTGGCGGCGCGGGGGAGGGTGGGTGCTCGCCGCCGGGCTGGTCGGCGCGTTCGCCGTGCTCGCCGTGCCGCTGGCCGTCCCCTCGCGACTGAGCTCGCCGCTCGACGTGCTGCGTGGGCTGGGTGAGGCGTTGGCGGGTGTCATCGTCGCCTGGAAGGACCTGGTCACCGTCGACCTGCCGGTCGGCGCGTACCGCAATCTGCTCGTCCCGGCGCTCGTGGTGTTCCTCGTCGGCACAGCCCTCACCCTGGCCCTCGCGGCCCGCACCGACCGGCGCGCTCCCGCGGCGGTGGTGCCGGGCCTGGCGATGACCGGGTTCGGGCTCTTCTTCGGCCGGACCTCCACCAGTGCTCCGCTCCCGATCGGGGCGGTGTCGCTGCCGGCTCCCGTCGAGACCGCCGTCGGACTCGCCGCTCTGCTGTCTGCCGTGCTCTGGCTCGCCTGGCGTGCGCGCGACGAACGCGCCCGCGCGCTGCGGAGGGCCGCCGACGTGACCGCGGTGCAGGTGTTGCGCGGTCGCTCGCGCACCGACTCCCGACGCGGAGCGCTCGGCGTCGCGATGATCGTCGTCGCGATCGTCGCCACCGTCGCCGTGGTGCCGTGGGCCTCCCGCGACGCCGACCGCCAGGTGCTGCGAGCGGCCGCCGGTCCGCAGCGTCTGATCGCCGAGGCGGTCAGCCCGCTCGCGCAGTACCGGGCGATGTTCTCCGACGCCCGCAGCGACGACGTGCTGTTCCGCGTCCGCAGCGACGACGGCGCCCTGCCCGAGCGCATCCGCATCGCGACCCTCGACACGTACGACGGCGAGATCTTCCGCGCCTCGGGAGACGAGGGGACGGGCTTCGTGCGACTGCCGTCCACCCGCGACGCGGGCACGGGGCGCCCCGTCTCCGCCGACGTCGACATCGTCGATCTGGGCGGTATCTGGATGCCCACCGCGGGCAGCCTGGCGGCGGCGACCTTCGAGGGCGAGCGCCGCGCGCAGCTCGCCGACCGCTTTTACTACAGCGCCGACGCCGAGGCGGGCGTGCAGACGGCCGACGGCGGACTCGAACCGGGCGACTCCTATCGCATCGACGCGGTCGAGGCCGCACCCGAAGATCTCGCCGCCCTGACGCCTCCCGGTGCCGTCGGCGCGACGGCCGGAGGCGAAAACCTCCGCCGCTGGGTGGAGGAGCACGCCGACGGATCCGACGGTGCGGCCCTGCAGGCGCTCGTGCAGTTGCTCCGCGAGCGCGGCTACCTCAGCCACAGTCTCGCGCCGGAGGGGGCCGCGCCGCCGGCCTGGACCGCGGACCTGCCCGGGTACCAGCTGCAGCCCAGCGCCTCCGGTCACTCGCTTGCCCGCATCGACCGCATGTTCGAGCGGTTGCTCGAGCGCGAAGACGACCCCCGGGCCGCGGCATCCGGAAACTACGTGGCCGCCGTCGGCGACGACGAGCAGTTCGCCGTGGCGACGGCGCTCATCGCGCACGAACTCGGCTTTCCGGCCCGCGTCGTCGTGGGAACGCGTCTGTCGTCGCCGGACAGCGCGCTTCCGACCTGCGAGGCAGGGGAGTGCCGCGCGCGCGATCTCGTCGCCTGGACGGAGGTCGAGGGCGACGACGGTCGGTGGACGCCGATCGACGTGACCCCGCAGTGGGAGCAGTCGCCGAGCCTTGAGGTCACCCAGCAGCAGGATCCCGAGAACGTGACGGAGGTGCGCCCCGACACGGTGGACGAGGTCGTTCCGCCCGAGCCCGTGCAGGAGGACAACTCCCTCGACGACGATCAGCGCGCCGACGACGGCGTCGATCTGGCCTGGCTCTGGCCGATCCTGCGCGTGACGGGTCTCGCGCTGCTCGCCCTTCTCATCGTGTTCGGTCCCTTCCTCGCCGTCGTGATCGCCAAGGCCGTGCGCCGCCGCGGTCGGCGCCGCGACCCCGACCCCCGCTCCGCGATCGCGGGCGGATGGGACGAGTACGTCGACGCCGGGGTGGATGCCGGTCGCACCGTGCCGCGCGCCCCCACCCGACGCGAGGTCGCCGACGCGTTCGCGACCCCGTCGGGGGCGCGGCTCGCAGACGACGCCGACCGCGCCGTGTTCGCGGGTGGAGCGGTGACGGCCGACGAGGTGGCGGAGTTCTGGAGCATCGTCGACGCCGAGCGGCGTGTGCTGGTGCGTCAGCGAGGCTTCTGGCGGCGCGTGCGCGCGGCCGTATCGTTGAGATCGTTCCTGCGGTTCCTCGCTCCGCGCTCCGCGCGCACGAGATCCCCGCATCGCGACGAGAGGGGGAAGCGTCCCACCGCCCCGGGAGGACGCGACACGACATGACCGATTCGACCATGGTGGTTCTCGGCGCGAGCACTCTCGCTCTCGTCGTCGTCGTGTACGTGTGGTTCGCCCTCGCCCTCGCCGCGGTGTTCCGCAAGACCGGTGAGCCGGTCTGGAAGGCCTGGGTCCCGATCGTGAACGTGGCCACCGTGCTGAAGCTCGGCGGGTTCTCGCCGTGGTTCGTGCTCATCAACCTGGTTCCGCTCTTCGGAACGCTCACCTTCGTGATCCTCTTCATCATCGCGGTGCACCGCATCACGGTGGGCTTCGGCGCCGGTGCGGGCATGACGGTGGTCGGCGCGATCTTCCCCGTCGTGTGGGCGAGCATCCTCGGCTTCGGCTCCGCGCGGTGGGAGGGCGATGCGCCCCGCGGTCCCGACGAGCAGTCGGCGCCCGTGCGCCGCGGGCAGGACTTCCAGGGGCCGTACGTTCCGCTTGTCGGCGGATGGACCCCCGCGCCCGAGTCCCGTTCCGGCGACGGGAGCCGCGACGGCGAGGAGCATGCTCCGGATGCCGCTGATGCGCCCGTCGAGCCGGCTCCGGTGTCCGAGCCGGTGATCGTGCCGTTCGCCGCTCCGACCGGTTCGCTCGCCGATGCCGTGCCCGCGTCCGGTGGATGGGGTCCTCCGCCCGGTCTGCGTCCCGCGGAGTTCGATGACCGCCGTCGCTCCACGCCCGCCGTCTCCGACGAGCAGATCGCGCCCGCCGAGCGGCCGGCCGTCGCCGCGGCATCCGGATCCTCGGTCTTCGAGGTGCTCGACGCCCTCCGTGACGGTGCCGACGACGACGCGCCGTCCCGCCGATCCACCCCGGCCGCGGCGGACGACGACGCCTCTTCCCGGAGCGCCGCCCGTGCCGTCCCGCCGACGGCCGACGACGACGCGTCGACCCGTGCACTGGTGATCCCCGGCGCGCCGTCGTCATGGACTCCCGCGCCGGTCGAGCCCGCACCCCCGGCCGTCGATGAGCAGTCCGACCCGATCGCCCCGTGGGCGACGCCCGCGCGCCGCACGACCCACTCCGACGCGGCGGCCCCGATCGCCGAGGTGCCGTTGACCCGGCCCGCCCCCGAGCCCGTGCCCGCGCCGCGCGCGTCGGCGCCCGCACCGGCCGACGAGTTCCCCGAGCTCTCCGAGGCGGTCTCCGCGGTTCCCGATGCTCCGGATGCCGGCTCCCCGCGCTCCGCACGCACGTCGGTGTCGTCGTTGTACACGCGACCCGAGGTGCCGGCCGTGGCATCCGACGACGACGACTTCGACGCCCTCGACCGCACGGTGGTGACAAAGCGCAAGCGGATCCCGTGGGCCCTCGTGCCTCCGAGCGGGGCGCCCATCGATCTGACCTCGACCGTGGTCATCCTGGGGCGCCGTCCCGCTGCCGACAACGCCTTCCCCGACGCGCAGCTCGTGTCGATCGCCGACGAGACCCGCACGGTCTCGAAGACCCACGCGCGCCTGCAACTGCGCGGCGAGACGTGGTTCGTCACCGATCTCGACTCCACCAACGGCGTCCTGTTCGCGACGCTGATGGGCACCGAGGTCGAAGCCCCTCCCGGCGAGGAGATCGAGGCGGGGGAGCGGTTCTTCCTCGGCGACGCGGAGGTGCGGCTCGCGCGGAGCAGCGCGTGAGCGGCCCGCACGACCGTCCCGACGAGGTCACGCTCTGGGCCGGGCGTCTGCGCGCGTGGCCGGCTCCTCCGGCGAACGACGACGCCGCTGCGGTGGAGGTCGACGACGACACGGTGCGCGTGCATCCCGCCGGACCGGATGCCGAACCGGATGCCGACACGGTGCTGTCCCGCCGCGCTCGAGCCGCCGATGACACGGTCGTCTCGACGACGGACGACGACGGGATCGGCACGACCGCACCGCGGCGTGCAGCGAGGCCGTCCGCTGCGGCGCCCGACCTCGACGACGAGACGATCCGTCGCCCCGCCACGGCAGCCGTCCCGGACCTCGACGACGCGACCCTGCGCCGTGCCCCGGCCGAGGTCGAGGGCCTCGATGACGAGATCATCCGTCGCCCCGCCCCCGCGGCGGCCCCCGACCTCGATGACGCCACCCGGCGCCGGCCCGGCCCCGAGTCGCCGGGCATCGATGAGGACACCCGCCCGCGCGCCGCGCCCGCGCGCGGCGACGACGACACCGCCGCGGGGTCCCGTCGGAGCCGTCGCGAGGCGGCGGCGCGCCCGGCCCCCTCCGAGGCGCCCCTGCCACCCGTCGTCTCGCGCGAAGCGCGCGTACCCGCCGCCCTTCGCAGTGACGTCTACGCACCCCGCACCGACGGACCCGTGCGCGTCGAACGCGCGCTCCCGGTTCCCCGTGCGTCCGCGACCGACGCCGCGGTCGTCCGCCCGCGCTCCGAGCGCCGCGGGGCCGGTCGCGTCGTGGTGCTGGCCGTCGTCGTGGTCGTGATCGTCGCGGCGGCTGTCGTGGGTGCGGTGGTCCTGCTCGGCTGAGGAGCCGCATCCGGCACACTCCCAGCCGGGGGACTCGCGGACGTTTGCCGCACCCCCGGAGAACGCGTATCATTGACCGGGTGTGCGTTCACGCGCGCCGTGCGTCATGCCCTCGGGCGGGTCGTGCGGATCAACGCTCGCACCATCTCAGGGATCGGCCTGCGAACAGGTCGCCCCCACGGCATATCCACCACGAATCGCGTCAGATCATTCTGTCGCGGGGTGGATCACACGTGAGCCCGACACGTCACGAATCGCAAGATGAGCGACATGACGGGGGAGACACGACGCTGTCACCGTGCAGCACCCTGGGCGCCCGAGAGGATCGCCCAGCCAATCAAGGAGAGAACGTGCCAACCATTCAGCAGTTGGTTCGCAAGGGCCGCTCGCCGAAGGTCTCGAAGACCAAGGCTCCCGCGCTGAAGTCGAACCCCCAGCAGGCCGGCGTGTGCACCCGCGTGTACACGACGACCCCCAAGAAGCCGAACTCGGCGATGCGCAAGGTCGCCCGCGTGAAGCTGCGCAACGGCACCGAGGTCACCGCGTACATCCCCGGTGAGGGCCACAACCTGCAGGAGCACTCGCTCGTGCTCGTCCGCGGTGGTCGTGTGAAGGACCTCCCCGGTGTCCGTTACAAGATCGTCCGTGGTGCGCTCGACACCCAGGCTGTCAAGAACCGTAAGCAGGCTCGTAGCCGCTACGGCGCGAAGAAGGGCTGAGAACAATGCCTCGTAAGGGTCCCGCCCCGAAGCGTCCCGTCGTCAACGACCCGGTGTACGGCGCTCCCATCGTCACCCAGCTGGTCAACAAGATCCTCGTCGACGGCAAGAAGTCCATCGCCGAGTCGATCGTCTACGACGCCCTCAAGGGCGTCGAGGCGAAGAACAGCCAGGACGCCGTCGCCACGCTGAAGAAGGCGCTCGACAACGTCCGTCCCACCCTCGAGGTCAAGAGCCGCCGCGTCGGTGGCTCGACCTACCAGGTTCCGGTCGAGGTCAAGCCGCACCGCGCGAACACCCTCGCGCTGCGCTGGCTCGTGAGCTACGCGAAGGGTCGTCGTGAGAAGACGATGACCGAGCGTCTGCAGAACGAGATCCTCGACGCCTCGAACGGCCTCGGTGCCGCGGTCAAGCGCCGCGAAGACACCCACAAGATGGCCGAGTCGAACCGCGCCTTCGCGCACTACCGCTGGTAAAACCCGCGGGGGGTCCGTGACCGCATCCCGGTCACGGACCCCCCGATGGGCCCGGCATCAACCTCCCAACAGGTAAGGAAGACACCCGTGGCACAAGACGTGCTCACCGACCTGACCAAGGTCCGCAACATCGGCATCATGGCGCACATCGATGCCGGCAAGACGACCACGACCGAGCGCATCCTGTACTACACGGGAACCAACCACAAGATCGGCGAGACCCACGACGGCGCCTCGACGACCGACTGGATGGAGCAGGAGCAGGAGCGTGGCATCACGATCACCTCCGCTGCTGTGACGTGCTTCTGGGACAAGAACCAGATCAACATCATCGACACCCCCGGTCACGTCGACTTCACCGTCGAGGTGGAGCGCTCGCTCCGCGTCCTCGATGGCGCCGTCGCCGTCTTTGACGGCAAGGAGGGCGTCGAGCCCCAGTCCGAGACCGTGTGGCGTCAGGCCGACAAGTACAACGTCCCCCGCATCTGCTTCGTCAACAAGATGGACAAGCTCGGCGCGGACTTCTACTTCACCGTCGACACCATCATCAACAAGCTCAAGGCGAAGCCGCTGGTCATCCAGCTGCCCATCGGCGTCGAGAACGACTTCATCGGTGTCGTCGACCTCGTCGAGATGCGCGCACTCGTCTGGGCGGGCGACGCCAAGGGTGATGTCACCATGGGCGCCAAGTACGACATCCAGGAAATCCCGGCCGACATGGCCGACGTCGTCGCGAAGTACCGCGAAGAGCTCCTCGAGACGGTCGCCGAGACCGACGAAGAGCTTCTCGAGAAGCACTTCGGTGGCGAAGAGCTCACCGTCGCCGAGATCAAGGCCGCCATCCGCAAGATGACGGTCAACTCGGAGATCTACCCGGTGCTCTGCGGCTCGGCGTTCAAGAACCGCGGTGTGCAGCCCATGCTGGACGCCGTCATCGACTACCTGCCGTCGCCCCTCGACGTGCCGGCCATCGAGGCGCACGACCCGAAGAACGAAGAGACGATCATCGAGCGGCACGCCGATCGTGAAGAGCCCTTCACCGCGCTGGCGTTCAAGATCGTCACGCACCCCTTCTTCGGTCGTCTGACCTACATCCGCGTGTACTCCGGTCACCTCGACTCGGGCGCGCAGATCGTCAACTCGACGAAGTCCAAGAAGGAGCGCATCGGGAAGATCTTCCAGATGTACGCCAACAAGGAGAACCCGGTTCCCTCGGTCACCGCCGGCCACATCTACGCGGTCATCGGCCTGAAGGACACCACGACCGGCGACACCCTCTGCGACGCGCAGAACCAGGTCGTCCTCGAGTCGATGACGTTCCCCGAGCCGGTCATCGAGGTCGCGATCGAGCCCAAGACCAAGGCCGACCAGGAGAAGCTGGGTCTCGCGATCCAGAAGCTGGCCGAAGAAGACCCGACGTTCCGTGTCGAGCAGAACAACGACACCGGCCAGACGGTCATCAAGGGCATGGGCGAGCTGCACCTCGACATCCTCGTGGACCGCATGAAGCGCGAGTTCAAGGTCGAGGCCAACGTCGGCAAGCCGCAGGTGGCGTACCGCGAGACGATCAAGAAGACCGTCGAGCGTCACGACTACACCCACAAGAAGCAGACCGGCGGTTCGGGACAGTTCGCGAAGATCCAGTTCGCGCTCGAGCCCCTCGAGGTCACGGCCGACAAGACCTACGAGTTCGAGAACAAGGTCAGCGGTGGTCGTATCCCGCGCGAGTACATCTCGCCGACCGACCAGGGCTTCCAGGACGCCATGAACGTCGGCGTGCTCGCCGGCTACCCCATGGTGGGCGTCAAGGCGATCCTGCTCGATGGCGCGTCGCACGACGTCGACTCCTCGGAAATGGCGTTCAAGATCGCCGGCTCCATGGGTTTCAAGGAAGCGATCCGCAAGGCCAACCCCGTCATCCTCGAGCCGCTCATGTCGGTCGAGGTCCGTACTCCCGAGGAGTACATGGGCGACGTCATCGGTGACCTGAACTCGCGTCGTGGGCAGATCCAGTCGATGGAAGACGCCCAGGGTGTCAAGGTCGTGCGGGCGCTCGTCCCGCTGTCCGAGATGTTCGGCTACATCGGCGACCTGCGCTCGAAGACCTCGGGCCGCGCCGTGTACTCGATGGAGTTCGACAGCTACGCCGAGGTTCCTCGCGCCGTCGCTGACGAGATCGTCCAGAAGAACAAGGGCGAGTAACACCGCTCTCACGGATGCCGGGAATCCCGGGTTCTGCTCGGGTTCCCGGCATCCGCTCAAACTGAATACCGACTCTCTAGTAATCTGAGAACCATCCCCGCGAAGAATCGGTCGCAATCCAGTGCCCGAGACGTCGCAACCAACGTCCTGAGGAGGACCCAGTGGCTAAGGCCAAGTTCGAGCGGACCAAGCCGCACGTGAACATCGGAACGATCGGTCACGTCGACCACGGCAAGACCACGCTCACCGCTGCCATCTCGAAGGTGCTCGCCGACAAGTTCCCGTCGGCCACCAACGTTCAGCGCGACTTCGCGTCGATCGACTCGGCGCCCGAAGAGCGTCAGCGCGGCATCACGATCAACATCTCGCACGTCGAGTACGAGACCCCCAAGCGTCACTACGCTCACGTCGACGCCCCGGGTCACGCCGACTACATCAAGAACATGATCACCGGTGCCGCTCAGATGGACGGCGCGATCCTCGTGGTCGCCGCCACCGACGGCCCGATGGCTCAGACCCGTGAGCACGTTCTGCTCGCCAAGCAGGTCGGCGTTCCCTACCTGCTCGTCGCGCTGAACAAGAGCGACATGGTCGACGACGAGGAGATCCTGGAGCTCGTCGAGCTCGAGGTTCGCGAGCTTCTGTCGTCGCAGGACTTCGATGGTGACAACGCTCCCGTCATCCGCGTCTCGGGCCTCAAGGCTCTCGAGGGTGACGAGCAGTGGGTCAACTCGATCGTCGAGCTCATGGAAGCCGTCGACGAGTCCATCCCCGACCCGGTGCGTGACAAGGACAAGCCGTTCCTCATGCCCATCGAGGACGTCTTCACCATCACCGGTCGTGGAACGGTCGTCACGGGTCGCGCCGAGCGCGGTACCCTCGCGATCAACTCCGAGGTCGAGATCGTCGGCATCCGCCCGACGCAGAAGACCACGGTCACGGGTATCGAGATGTTCCACAAGCAGCTCGACGAGGCCTGGGCCGGCGAGAACTGTGGTCTGCTCCTCCGCGGCACCAAGCGTGACGACGTCGAGCGTGGCCAGGTCATCGTCAAGCCCGGTTCGGTGACCCCGCACACCAACTTCGAGGGCACGGCGTACATCCTGTCCAAGGAAGAGGGCGGCCGTCACAACCCGTTCTTCACGAACTACCGCCCGCAGTTCTACTTCCGCACCACCGACGTGACCGGCGTCATCACGCTGCCCGAGGGCACCGAGATGGTCATGCCCGGTGACACCACGGAGATGTCGGTCGAGCTCATCCAGCCGATCGCCATGGAAGAGGGCCTCGGCTACGCGATCCGTGAGGGTGGCCGCACCGTCGGTGCCGGTACCGTCACCAAGATCGTCAAGTAAGTCCTTCCAGACTTCACTCGGCACAGGCCGGGCCTTCGGGCCCGGCCTTTGTCGTTCCCGGGGGGACGTGCCTTCCTCTCCAGCATTCCGGCCGGGGCGCATGCGAGCCGCCCGGTAGAGTCGCTCGGGTGAATTCCTTGTCCCGTCTGCTCGGTGTGCTGTCCCTGCTGCTTGCGATCGCCGCCGTCGCGGTACCCGTCGTGGGTGTCGCCGTGCTTCTGCTCGCGGGCTCGGGCACCGTCGTCGCGCAGGCGGTGGGCACCGGTCTCGCGATCGCCGCAGTGGGCGTGGTCCTTGCGGTCATCGGGTTCTTCGTCGGCCGCCGCGGACAGGCGACGGCCATGCCCGTGGTCGGCGGGCTCACGTCGGCGTGCGTCGCCGCCGGCATCCTGATCGCCCTGCCCTTCGTCTGAGGCGTCTCCGACGGGAGGCCGACGCGAGCCCGGTTCGTCCGGGCGATCCCGCGGGTGTCCGCGGAGCGCAATCGCGCCCCAAGGACGTCCAGGGAGCCTCAACTAGAATTCATCCCATGGGTGAACGTCTGCGACGAGATGCGAGAAGTCAGGCGACACGAGGAGATTCCGACCTCGACGTCTTCGACTCGACGCCGACGGACGCCCCCCCGCGTCGGTCGCGGTACGACGACGAAGACGACGCCCCGCGACGCCGCGTCTGGCCGTGGGTCGTCGGCGGAGTGTTCGGGGTCGTGGGCGGCGCCGCCGCCTTCGCCGGCATCCTGGGTGCCACCCTCGCCGTGCAGGCCCTCGAAGTGCGTGACGACCTGCTGGCGGCGAAGTCGTCGATCTCGAGCCTCGGTCCGCTCGCCGAAGCCCGTGACGAGGCCGGGCTCCAGCAGGCCGCCGCCGACCTGAGCGAGCGCACGTCGCGCGCTGCCGCCACCGTGAACACCCCGCTGTGGGACATGGCGTCGCAGTTCCCGGTCGTCGGGGTGAACATCGACGCCGTCTCCCGCGTGACCCGCGCCGCGGACATCCTGGTGCAGGATGCCCTTCCGCCCGGCATTCAGCTGCTCGCGCAGACCGACCTGTCGAAGCTCACCCTCGACGGGGGCGGCATCAACCTCCAGCCGTTCGTCCAGGCCCAGGACGCCCTACCGGCGATGTCGCAGGCATTCAGGGCGGCCAAGGCCGAGACCGATGGCATCGACTCGGACCAGCTCCTCTCGCCCGTCAGCGGTCCCGTCGACGAGATCCGCGACGTGGTCGATCGCGCGGCTCCCGCCCTCGACATCGCGAACCGGTACCTGCCGACCCTGCTCGACATCGCGGGGGCGAACGGTCCGAAGAAGTACCTCGTGGTCTTCCAGAACAACGCCGAGAGCCGCGCGACCGGAGGAAACCCCTCCGCGAACATCATCATGGACGTCGACCAGGGCGCGTTCTCGCTGCTCGACCAGGGCGGGCCGAGCACGTTCTACGGTCCCGAGGGCGCCGGCGTGCAGTTCACCGACCTCCCGGCCGAGACCATGTCGCTGTACCCCTCGTCGTTCGCGCACTACTCGCAGGACAACACCATGACGCCGGACTTCCCGACGACGGCGCAGCTCTTCAGCGACGCCTACACGGAGGTGAACGGAGGCCGGTTCGACGGTGTCATCTCGATCGACCCCGTCGTGCTCTCGCACATGCTCCAGGTCGCAGGCCCCGTCGACGTCGCGGGTCAGCAGATCAACGGCGACAACGCCGTGAAGGTGCTGTTGAGCGACGCGTACCAGAAGTTCCCCACGGCACGCAGCTCCGACGCCTTCTTCGCCGCGGTGTCCGACAAGGTCTTCCGCCACCTGACGTCGACCAAGTGGGACCCGACGAAGATGCTCGATGCACTCACGCAGTCGGCCGAAGAGAAGCGCATCAATCTCTCGTTCACCTCTCCCGAGGCGCAGCAGCTGGTCACCGAGGTCGGCCTCGACGGGGGCCTGCGCACCGACAACACGGTCAAGACGCAGGTGGGGACCTATCTGAACGACTACTCGGTCGGAAAGCTCGAGTACTACCTCACGCAGTCCGTGTCCGCCGTCTGCGACCCCACCGCGCGCACCATCACCACCACGACCACTCTGTCGAGCTCGGTGCCGACCGAGGGGCGCAGCGCCTACACGCTGGGTGAGCGCAACGCGGCGAACGGCCTGCCCGCGACTTCGATGATGCTGAACGTGCTGTTCTTCGCTCCTCCCGGGGGAGAGCTCGTCTCGACCGATCCCGCCTCGAGCGATCGCGGCGGTTTCGACCGGTCGGGCACGGAGAAGGGCAACACCGCGGTGAACCGACTGGTCGTCCTGCCGACGGGGGAGACCCGGGCGCTCACCTCGACGGTGAAGCTGCCCGACGGTCCGCTCGGTCCGCTCGAGCTGCGGCATTCGCCGACCGCCACCGACACGTCGGTGACCGTCGACGCCTCGTGCGGTTCGCTGTTCGGGCAGTGACGAGTGCACCGGCCGTGCGCGGGTCGCTCCCGGCGGGCCGGTAGTGTGACTGTCTCGTACGCCAGCGAGCTTCGACCCGCTCCCGAATGATGGAGGCTGCTCTGCTTCCCCTTCCCGGACAGGCCCCGCCGCGCAGCCACGCGCGCGTGGGGAGCGCGTCGGTGCTGCTGTTGATCTACGCGGCGGTCGTGGCGGCGATGACCATGTCGCCCACGCCGTTGGACCGTGGATACCAGGGCGCGATCTCGCGCTTCCTCGCCGTGCTGCACCGCAACGGAGTGCCGGAGTGGTTCGGGTACCCGCAGTTGGAGTTCAGCGCCAACATCGCCATGTTCGTCCCCCTGGGCTTCCTCGTCGGTCTCGTGGTCCCTCGCCGGTTCTTCTGGCTCGCGCTCGTCATCGTGCCGGCGACCTCCGCGGTGATCGAGGTGCTGCAGGGGCTCTTCCTCTCGCAGCGGTTCGCGAGCGTGTTCGACGTGCTCGCCAACACGATCGGCGGGTACATCGGCGTCGCGATCGTGATCGTGCTGCGCGTGTTCGTCGAGGGTCGTGACCGCAAGATCGTGGCCCGGGCGCTGTGGGAACGCAATGTCGCAATGATGAACGCCCAGCGCGCCGCCGTCCCTCCTCGACCGGATTCCGCAGGCCCCCGCCCCGCGCCGCGGACGGATCGCCGATGACGGCCTCGTCCTCGGCATCCGCGAGTGCCTTTCCCCCCACCCCCATCCCCGCGCGCCGATCGGTTCGCGCGCGAACGAAGACGGAGTTCCGATGATCGAGATCATGACCGTGTGCACGGGCAACGTGTGCCGTTCGCCCCTGGCCGCCACGATGCTGGCGACCCGGCTCGCCGACCTCGACGTGAAGGTCACCAGCGCCGGCACGTACGGGCTGCAGGGCGAGTCGATGACCGACGAGACGAAGCGCCTGGCGGCGCAGCTGGCCGTCGATCCCGCGCTGATCGAGGGCCACCGGGCGACCTACCTCACCGAAGCCCACCTGCGCACCCCCGACCTCATCCTCGCGATGAGTCGCGAGCACCGACGCCGCATCGTCGAGCTCAACCCGGCACGGCTGCGGTCCACGCTGACGTTGCGCGAGTTCGCGCGGCTCGCGGCGGAGGTTCCGGATGCCGACATCGTCGGCGATGCGGCTGCCGCGGGCGACGACGACTCGCGGCGGCTGAAGGCGGCCATCGATGCCGTGACCGGCGTGCGCGGCCTGACGCCTCCTCCCGCGGACCCGGCCGACGACGACATCGTCGACCCGTACCGCCGGTCGTGGGAGACCTACGAGCTCACCGCGTCGCAGTTGGCCCCCGCCGTGGAGCAGGTCGTGCGCGTCGTGCGGCTCGCGCTCACGCGCTGACCCCGCTCCCGGCAGACAACTGCGGCCCGCGACCCTCGGTGAGGGTGCGGGCCGCAGTGGTGTGGAGCTCGGAGAATTGTCAGCCGACGATAACGGGGGCCACCGCGGCGGGAGTACCCGTGGGACTGGGGTCAGGGTCGGGGACGGGCTCCTGAGGCGGCGTCGTGGCAGGAGGCTGCTCCTGGGGAGGTGTCGACGGCTGCGGCTGCTGCTCTTGCTGCTGCTGCTCCTGCTGTTCCCGCAGCTGTTGCTGACGCTGCAGCTCCTGCTGGCGACGACGCTCCGCTTCGGCGGCGGCCTGTCGGTCGGCTTCCTCGATCTCCGCCGTGCGCTGCCCCGTCTTCAACGCGGCCACGGCGTTCACGAAGTCGCTGATGGCGCTGGGCGAGGTGTGGCTCTCGACGGTGGCCACGCGCGCGGCGAGGCTGGTGACGTTGGTGCGCAGCGTCTCATCGGCCAGGTCGTTCTCGGAGACGAGCGTGGTGGCCACGGCGGGCAGCTCGCGGCCGACTCCGGCGACGGCCTCCTCGAAAGGCTGCACCGTCTTCTCCAGCGTCGTGCGCAGGTCGTCCAGTTGCGCGGACGCCTCCTGCGCCTCGCGCGTGCGGGTGTCCACGAGGTCGATCGCCGTTCCGACCGACTCGAGTGAGTCGCCGTCGATCGCGGGACGTCGGTACGCGGCGAGCTGGTCGGGCATCTTCACGCCGTCGATCTCCGCCAGCAGCGCCTGACGCGCGGTCTCCGCGGTGGCGACGGCGGGGATCTCGGCGATCTGGGCGAGCGAGGCGAGCGGAGCGGCGAGAGCCTCGGCGTCGCTCTTCGCCGTCTGGCGGGACTGCTCGAGGGCCGAGATGCTGCTGTTGACCCGTTCGATGCTGTTGGCGAGCACCGCCTCATTGGCCGTGAGGGTGTTGAGGGCATCCGAGGCGGGAGAGGCCGACGCCACCGAGATGCCCACCAGGGTCGAGGCCGATACGACCGAGACGACGGCGAGGGCGGCGGCGCCGATCGACAGCCAGTCGCGGCCGCTGCGGCTGCGGCGCAGGCGGCCGGGCTTCTTCACCCCACGCAATTCGGGCTCGGCGACGCGACGGCTGCCGATCAGGGCGTTCAGTGCCTGCACCTCGTCGGCGAAGTCGGTGTGCGTCGACGTGACGCGGGGCGCCCCATCGAACATCGCCTCGAGGCGCCGATCGGTTGCAGGGTCACCGAGAGTGGTGCGGACGCGTTCGTCGCGTCGCCGCTGGGAAGCGAAAAGGTCCTGCATTCGAGTCATGAGAATTTTCTTGGCGCGTAGTGTGAAAAGATCGTGCGTCGGCATTCAATGCTAACCGGGGCGGACGGTCCCGTTCAGCGCTCGGAGGATTTGCTTTTGCTTTTGCGTGACGTGCTCGCTGCTATTCGGCGCGGCTGGCTGCTCGTCGTCGCTTGCATGGCGATCGGCGCCGCGGCGGGAACGGCTCTCGCCGTGCTGACTCCCACGACCTACAAGGCCTCGGTCGAGCTGTACGTGGCAGCTGAGACGAATGGCACGCCGAACGGCCTGATCCAGGGCCGCAGCTACGTCCGCCAGTCGCTCGAGAGTTTCGTCGACCTGGTCTCGAGCGCTGTCGTCGTCGACCCCGTCATCGCTCAGCTCGGGCTCTCCGGCAATGACGACAATGTCGAAAGCCGCATTTCGGCTGAGAATCCGGCGAGTACGCAGACGATCGTCATCACGGCGACGGATGCCGTCCCGAGCGAGGCCTCGCAATTGGCCAATGCGGTGGCGGAAAGCTTCACGACCGTCGTCGAGAGACAGCTTCAGGCTCCTCGCGGCACCGAGGGTGTCGGACTGCTCCGCGTCGAGACGGTCAGCCCCGCGCGCGTTCCGCTGGAGCCCTCGGCCCCGGATTACCGTCTGAACCTCCTCCTGGGCCTCGCGCTCGGCGCCGGCGCCGGCATCATCCTGGCGATCATCCGCACGATCATCGACACGCGCATCCACACGGCGGCTAGCGTCGAGTCGATCCTGTCGGCACCGATCCTGGGCGGTATCCCCTTCGACCCCGACGCCGCCAAGCGACCCCTGATCGTGCAGGAGTCGCCCCGCGATCCGCGGTCCGAGGCGTTCCGTCGTGCACGCACGGCGCTGCAGTTCGTCAACTTCGACGGACGCGCGCCCGTCTACGTGGTCACCAGCGCCAACCCGGGCGAGGGCAAGTCGACCACCAGTGCGAACCTGGCCCTGGCCCTCGCCGAGGACGGCTCGAGCGTCGCGCTCGTCGACGCCGACATGCGCAAGCCGCGCACCGCGCAGATCTTCGGCATCGAAGGCGGCGCCGGACTGTCGACCGTCCTGGCGGGTGCTGCACCGCTGTCCGCCCTGCTGCAGCCGTACGGCTCCGGGCGCCTGTTCGTGCTCCCCGCCGGCGCGCAGCCGCCGAACCCGGCGGAGCTGGTGGGCTCGCCCACGATGGAGGCGACGCTCGACACGCTGCGTCAGGCCTTCGACTACGTGATCGTCGACTGCCCGCCGGTGCTGCCGGTGACCGACGCCGCCGTGCTGGCGCGCTTCGCCACCGGGGCCATCCTGGTCGCGGCGTCCGGCTCCACCCGCAAGCCCCAGCTCGCCGACGCCGCCAAGGCGCTGTCGGCGGCCGATGTGCGCCTTCTCGGCGTCATCCTGACCAAGCTGCCGACCCGGGGGCCCGACACCTACGGGTACGGCGCCTACACGTACGGCATGACGCACCAGCCGACCGACGCATGACGTCTGCCCGATGGGGGTATGACAGGATACAAAAGGGGCGCGACAGCTGTGCCCCACGACTGTGATTGAGGGAATTCACCGTGGAGTTGCGCGACTACATCCGGATCCTGCACCGAAATTGGGTGCTGATCCTGGTGCTCACGATCCTCGGCGGAGCCGGCGGATTCGGCTATGCGGCGACGCAGACGCCCCAGTACCAGTCCACCACGCGCCTGTACGTGTCGGTGCAGGCCGATAGCGCCGATCCCGCCACGGGCGACCTGGTGCAGGGCACCACGTTCGCCCGGCAGATCGTCGCGAGCTACGTCGACGTCGTCACGAGCGCGCTCGTGCTCCAGCCCGTCATCGACGACCTCAACCTCGACACCTCGGTGGGCGCGCTCGCCTCGAAGGTGACGGCCGAGGCACCGCTCAACACGGTCAACATCAACATCACCGTCACTTCCACGAGCGGCGCGCAGAGCGCCAAGCTCGCCGACGCGATCGCCTCGAGCCTGGTGGACGCCGTCCAGACCACGCTCGAGCCGCCGGTCAGCGAGGGCGCGGCCAGCCCGGTGCGTCTGACGGTCGTCCAGCCCGCGGTCGAGCCCACCACCCCCTTCAGCCCGCGCATCCCGGTGATCGTCGTCGTCGCGGCCCTCTTCGGCCTCGTCGTCGCCGTGCTGCTGTCCATCCTCCGCAACGCGCTCGACACCCGCGTGCGCACGCTGAAAGACCTCGAATCGCTCACCGAGGCACCGCTGCTCGGTGGAATCGCGTTCGACCCCGAGGCCACGAAGCGTCCGCTCATCGTGCAGGAAGACCCCCGCAGCCCGCGGTCGGAGTCCTTCCGCGCACTGCGCACCAACCTGCAGTTCCTCAACGTCGAAGGCGGCCCCAAGCTCTTCGTCGTCACCAGCTCCGGCCCCGGTGAGGGCAAGTCCACCACTACGGCCAACCTCGCGATCGCCCTCGCCGAGACCGGCGCGCGCGTCGCTCTGCTCGACGGCGACCTGCGTCTGCCGCGCATCGCCGACTACATGGGCATCGAGGGCGGCGTCGGCCTCACCGACGTGCTCATCGGCCGCGTCGAAGTGGCGGACGTGCTGCAGAAGTGGGGTCGCGGTCAGCTGTTCGTGCTCCCCTCGGGCCCCGTCCCGCCGAACCCGGCCGAGCTCCTGGGCTCCGCCGCGATGTCGCAGCTGCTCGCGACGTTGACCGAGCACTTCGACTACGTCCTCATCGACGCGCCCCCGCTGCTGCTGGTCACCGATGCGGCCGTTCTCAGCAAGGTCACGCGCGGGGCGATCATGGTCGCCGCGTCCGGCAAGGCCAAGAAGCAGGAGTTCGAGGGCGCGTTGCGCACCCTGCAGACGGCCGGTGGCCGACTGGTCGGCGTCATCATGACGATGCTCCCGACCCGCGGCCCGGACAGCTACGGCTACGGCGCCTACTCCTACGGCGGCGACGCCGAGACCGGCTCCGCGTCGGGCTCTTCGTCGAAGCGTTCGGGCAAGCGCGCCTCGTCGCGTCCGAAGAAGAAGCGCAAGGTCTCCGCGAAGTGAGCTCCGAGGTCGATCACTCCACGTCCGTCGTGCACGTGGTCGATCGTCTCACCGGCGGCGTCCCGGTCGCGGTCTGCGACTACATCCGCAACTCGCCCCACGGCATCCGGCACACGATCCTGTCTCCGTGGGTCGACGGTCGGCCGTCGCCGATCTGGGACGACGTCGACGCGGCGCATCTCGACATGGGCGCTTCGCGTCTGCGGCAGCCCATGCGCACGCGCGCGGCCCTGCGGGGGAGCGACGCCGATGTGATCCATGCGCACTCGAGCTTCCCCGGTGCCTTCGTGCGACTCGTCCGGCCGTCCGGCATCCCCGTGGTCTACTCGCCGCACTGCTTCAAGTTCGACGACCCGAGCGTGTCGCGGGCGCTGCGCACCGCCGTCCGTGGCGCTGAGCGCCTCCTGGCGCGCCGGACGGACGTCTTCGCGGTCCTCTCCGGGCACGAGGCCGATCTGGCCCGTCAGCTCGGCGCAGGGGCGCGCGTGGCGCGTGTGCCCAACACGGCGTCGGTGCCTTCCCGAGCGCCCCGCACGCGCGAACACGACGCCCCCCGCCGCATCGGCATGGTCGGGCGCCTCGCGGGGCAGAAGGACCCGGCGATGATGATCGCCCTCGCGCGCGAGCTCGCCGCCGGCCCCGCCCCCGTCGAGGCGGTCTGGATCGGCGGCGGCGACGACGCGTGGACGCAGCGTCTGCAGGAGGCGGGCGTGCGGGTCACGGGGTGGCTGCGCAAAGACGAGGTCACGCGTGAACTCGACGCCCTCTCGCTCTACGTGCACACGGCCTCGTACGAGGGCTTCCCCCTCAGCGTGCTCGATGCCGCGGCTCGCGGCATCCCGGTCCTCGGACGCCGCATCCCCTCGCTCGACGAGGCGGGTCTGCTCACCTTCGAGTCCGCTTCGGACGGGGCGGCCGCCGTGCGTCGACTCCTCGACGACCCCGCGGCCCTGCGCGATGCGCAGGAGCGCGGCGAACGCATGCTCGCGCAGATGAACCCGACGACCCAGGCCGACGCGCTCGACGCCGTCTGGCGCGGGATCTGAGCCCCGCGGCATCCGCCCCCGCGTCGTGCGATCAGCGCACCGCGACGGCCAGCAGTGAGCTCCCGCTCCAGCTCTTGTAGTCCTCGTACCGCTCGATCCTTCCGACGAGCACGGAGACCGGCCCGCCCGGAGTCGGCATCGGACGGAACAGCGGCGCTTCGGAGTCGAGGATCTTCCGGTCGTCGCGCCACAGGGAGGACTTCCCCCCGTCCTCGCCGCAGTGCCACACCGAACCGTCGACGCCGTAGGCGGCGCCGCACGGATAGCGCTCGAGGTGGGCGCCCGTCTTGCCGAAGGTGCGCGACGTCGTCAGGCCGTTCGCGTCGACCGCGGTCTCGGTATACACGCCGTCGGGCGAGACGTCTCCCGGGTACTCCACGGTCAGGACCGCGGGTGCGGCGGGAGAGGGACGGACGTCGAGGAGTCGGCGGGTGCCGGAGGTCTGGCCGAGCACCGGGGTGAGCTCCTCGGCCGACAGGTAGGTCGACGACGTGACGTCGTGCGTCGTGCGGGGCTTCATCAGATCCGTCAGGATGCCGGTACGCAGGTCGAGTTCGAGCAGGTAGACCTCGCTGCGACCGACGGCGGGGTTGTACCCCGCGGCGATGCGCACGGTTCCCGCCGACGTGTCGTCGAAGGTCGAGGTGAGGTACGCCTGCTCGGGGAACGTGATCAGACGGCGGTACTTGCCGGAGTAGCTCGCCTCGCCGGTGGTCCAGTTCACGACCAGTTCCGCGACGCCCCAGTTGAGGTCGTTGCGCAGGAGCACCCAGAACGTGTCGGTGTCGGCGGTCTGGGCATCGGGAACGTGCAGAATCTGGCCGTACGAGACCTTGCTGCCCACCGTGATCTCGGTCACCGGGCGGTCGGCGAACGTCTCGGCGCGTCCCGACCCGGGGGCGACGGACACGTAGAAGCCCTCCTCGGTGCCGTGGTGCGTCCACTGCATGAGCGATCCGCGCCCGGGGATCGTGATGCGCGCCGGCACGTTGTGGTCGTCCACCGGGGCGGTGGCGACCACGGTGCGGGAGGTCGCGCCCGTGTCGTCGATGTCGACGGCCTCGACTTCGCCGGTCTCGCTGAGCGCCGCGGTGGAGTACCAGTCCGACTGCTGCTGCACGACGGGCCCGACCCACCATTCCTGGATGGCGTCGTCGACCGTGGCGACGATCTCGGTCGAGGGAGCGGGCTCGGGAGGGGCGGGCGGGCCCGCCACGCACCCGGCGGCCCCGACGGCCACGGCTGCGAGCAGGCCGAGCGCGGCGGCGAGTCGCGCACGCGGACGCCGCCGCACGGAGGAGGGGTCGGCCGGGTCGGACCGGCGCACTTAGTCTCCGATCGCGTTCTGCAGGGCGAGGACGATGTCCGCGCGGGCATCGCGGATGCGCGCCGACGAGTTCATCAGGCGCGCGTCGTAGTCGTCGCGCACCGCCGCATCGTTCAGCAGGTCGGCGACCTGGGTGGCGACGGTGTCGACGTCGAAGCCGTTGACGCGGTGCACCCAGGGCGCGATTCCGAGGTCGTCGAAGGCGCCGAAGCCCTTGCGCTCGTACGCGAGGTGGACGACGTAGTGGCCCGCGGCCAGAGCCATCAGGGCGGCGTGCAGACGCACGGCCACCACCACGCGCGGAGCATTCCCCGCGCCCATCAGTTCGCTGCGCTCGAGGGTGCGCGCGGGGCTCAGGGTCGCGGATGCCGGGCGGTCGTCGTTACCGCCGATCGTGCTCTGGATGTACCCGTCGTAGGGCGCCATGCGCTCGGCCAGCGCGTAGATGTCGGGGTTGATGCGACCGTGGACGCTGCGGATCGACAGGACGGGGCGGGGCTCCACCGTGGTGCCGGCCTTGCGGGCATCGGCGATGGACGCCGCAGCCAGATCGGGCGTGCGCACGAGGGTGGGTCCCGCGACTTCGAGGAAGGTGCGGTCGTCGCGCACCATGACCACGTCGATGTCGCGGAGCAGGCGGGTGAGCACGCGGCGCGTGCCGAAGCGGGCGGGCCCGATGCTCTGCGGGAGGTAGACCGACGGCGTCCTCGAGCGCGAGGCCGCCCACAGCTGCGGTCCCATGACGAGTGCCGACTTCAGCAACTCGACGGGAGTGCCCGCGCGCAGATATCCACCGCCGACGCCGACCACGAGGTCGAAGTCGTCGATGCGCGAGAGCACGGCGCGCGTGCGCCGGTCCCATCCGCGCCGGGTCGGCACAGTGGGGAAGGTCGGGATGCCCAGGTCGGCGAAGCTGTCCGGTCGCGAGGCGAGCATCGTGGCATCCACCGTGCCGAAGGCGTCTTCAAGCAGGGCCAGCGTCTCGCGCACGAGCAGACCGTCGCCGGCGTTGTCGGCGGAGTAGGCGTGCAGGATCAGCACGCGAGGAGAACGGTTCATCACAGCACCCGCCGGTAGACCTCGAGATGTTTGTCGACGCTGGCGTCCCACGTGAAGCGGCTCGCCCACGCCAGGCCCTCTGCGCGGCACTGCGCGCGGGCGGTGTCGTCGGTGACCGCCGAGACGATGCCGGCGGCGATCGCCTCGGGCTCCAGACCCGGCAGGCGCAGCGACGGGCCCGCGACCTCGGCGAGCGATCCGCGATCCGAGGTGGCCACGACGGCGCCGGCGGCGAGGGCCTCCAGCACGGGGAAGCCGAAGCCCTCGTACAGCGAGGGGAAGAGGAAGACCTCGCACGCCTGCATGAGAGCGGCGCGGTCCTCGTCGCTGACGAACCCGAGCGAGATGACGTCGGGGGAGTCGCGGATCTCGCCGAGCGAGTCGTCGGCGTTCCACGCCGCCTTGCCGGCGATGACGAGGGGCAGGCCGAGCGCGCGCACCTCGGGGGTCGCGAAGGCCCGCACCAGCGAGACGAGGTTCTTGCGCGGCTCGATGTTGCCCAGGTACAAGGCGAAACGCTCGGGGAGCTTCGCGCGCACCTCGGCCGACAGCTCCACGGGAGTCGAGAACCGCTCCACGTCGATGCCATGCTCGATGGTCGTCAGACGCTCGGGCTCGACGCCGAAGACCTCGGCGACATCGCGCGCGCTGGAGTTCGACACCGTGATGACGTGGTCGGCGGCGCTGATCGCGCGGCCGACGCGGAAACGCCAGGCCTTCTCCTGCGCGGGACGACGTGCGACGTCGATCCACCGACTCGCGACGCCGTGCACCGTGACCACGGTCGGGGTCCGGGTGCCGAGCAGGGGCCCCGTGTCTCCGACGTAGTGGAGCACATCGCCCGCGGCATGCCGGCGAAGACCCGCGGCGGTCTCGAGCGCGGCGGTCGCGATCGGGTGCGAGGCGGCCGCGATGCGCCCGACGGGCACCCCCCGGGCCTCGAGTCCCGTGGCGATGTACCGTGCGTAGGTCGTATTGCCGCCGACGTGACGGTCGACGAAGCGCGACGGCATCAGCACGCGCAGGCGCGACGGGCCGCTCCCGGCGGTCACGAACGAATCCCGAGGACCGATTCGACCTCGGTCCACATGCGCTCGTTCTGCGCGAGCAGCTCGGGCACCCGCGCGTCCAGGCGGGCGGCGGTCTCGGTGTCGGTGAGGGTGTGGCGGATGCGTGCGGCGATGGCATCCGACCCGTCCGTCATCCATGCACCGGCGCCGAAGTCCTCGAGGAGCTCGGCGTACTTGTGCGACCACCCGAGCGCGACGACGGGCGTGCGCGACGAGAGGGCGCTGACGAGCGCGTGGAAGCGACTGGCCACCACGATCCGCGCGTCCGAGAGCACGCGCTTGAGCACGAGGGGGTCGGGGCTCTCGAAGATCTCGACCTCGCTGCGCTCGGACAGCGCCTTGGCGAGGGCGCGATCGTTGTGCTCGTGCACGACCACGACGGCGCGCAGCCCCTGAGCGCGGAACTCCGCCGCACCGTCGGCGAGGAACTGGGTGTACTCCTCGAGCGAGAGCTTGGTGTGGCTGAGCATCTTCGCGTTGGGCACGATGGCGCCGAACTCGCCGGTGAGGGGCGAGGGGATGCTGCCGGGCTTCAGGCCGATGGTGAAGTCGGGGGCGAGGCGCACCTCGGTCTTGGCACCGAGGGCCGTGACGTAGTCGAGGCTCTGACGGTCGCGGGCGTAGACGAGGGCGGCACCGTCGAGCAGCTCGCGGGTCCACTTCGCCTGCTCGGGGTTCGTGAACGGACCGAACGCCTGCGGGAGGAAGACACGCGGAACGCCGCGCTTCTTCCAGGCCGCGCTGATCTTTGCCTCGCGCTTGCTGCGCTGGATGCTGAAGGAGTCGCTGTACGCGAAGCCGGCGGCGTCGAGCACACCACCCACGTCCTTCGAGGCGACCAGGCCGAACGCGTCCTTGACCGAGCCCGGGATCAGACCGCCCACGGCACCCGATACGGCGGGCAGCTGGTTCAGCAGGAGGGTCTGGTGGAAGCCCAGAGCTCCGCGGTCGTCGAAATCGCTTCCGTTCGGCGAAACGGTCAGCTTCGCCCGACCCTGCAGTCGATTCGCCACGGCGATCATCATCAGATGGGCGCCCTTGTTGTGCGTGTTGACGCCACGCAGTTCGATCCACTCAGCGGTCATAGCGAGTTGTAGCTCCTTAGGGCGTCGAGGTGGCGCTTCGCGGAGTAGGGCGTCGTGCCCTGCTCGTCCGCGTAGCCGTAGCCGACCAGCATGACCACCCGTTCGTGGGACTGGAGGCCGAGAAGGCGGCTCATCTTCTCGTCGCGGGATGCGATGTCGGGCCAGTTGATGCAGACCGACGCGACACCCTGCGACTCCAGGCCGAGGATGAACGACATCGCCGCGAGGCAGCCGTCGGTGTAGATGAGGTGGCGGTCGCGCTCGTCGATGAAGGCCGACATGTCGCCGACGATCACCGCGATGCCGGGCAGGTTCTGTCCGTAGCCGGCGGTGCCCATGGGCACCTTCGCGACCTTGGCGACCTGCTCGGGGTCGTCGAAGAAGCGGAACGAGAACGGCTGGCGGTTGCACGCGGTGGGGGCCTCGGCGGCGACCAGCATGGCCTTGTCGACGACCTCGTGCGGCACCGGGCGCTGCTCGAACCAGCGCACCGACTTGCGGCGCTTGGCGAGCGCGGTCAGGGCCTCGATCTCGACCGGGGGAGCATCCACGAAGGGGGCGTGCGGGCCGCTGACGTTGTCGCGCTCGATGTTCCACGAGATGCGGCCGAAGTTCTCGCGGGCACGCGCGATCGTGGGGTCGGAGCTCGACGCCGTCGCCTCGAAGTAGCGCTCGAGCACCTCTCGCGCCCACAGCTCGACCTCGGCCGAGATGATCGGGGGCATCGCCTGCGTCAGACGGCCGGCGAGGGTCACGGTCTCTTCGATGTACGCCACGGCGAAGGTCTCGCGCCGGGGGCGCATGGTGAGACCTTTTTCAGCCATGTGAATGTTGCGGCGCAGGAGGAACTCGAGCTTGCCGTCTTCGAGACGACGCCAGTACTCCTGGTTGCCGCGGGCGACCACGAGGCGCTCGCGCCGGTAGGCGTCGCTCCAGAACGTGAAGTAGATCGAGCGCTCGAGGGCGTTGCCCTTGCGAAGGCGAACGCGCAGGCGCTCCCGCAGACGACCTGCGGCCTTACGGAGCTTCTTCTTCATGGCTGCCTTTCTTTCGCGTTCCGCGCACGGCGGAGGCGAGGAGTCGGAGCGGATAAATGAACGCCAACGTCATCTGAACGCCCGCGACACGTGTCGTCTTCGTCGCGAAACACGAAAGGTACGAGGCGACGAAATACGAGAACACCGTCGCCCACGCGCTTCCTAGGATTCCCCAATGCGGGATGAGAAGGAAATTCAGGGCGATGTTGAGGACGGCGCCGAGCGTATTTCTGGTCAGTGAGGCGAAGAGTGCGTTCTCGGCGATGATGAACTTGCTGAACACCGCCGCCATGAAGACGAACGGCAGAGCGAGCACGTGGATCTGCAGCACGGGACCGGATGCCTCGTACTTCGCGCCGTACAGGGTGGTGAGAACCCACGGGCCGATGAGCAGGATCACCACGGCGATGAGCACCCCGGCCCAGAACGCGCGGTCGTAACTGGCCTGCAGCTCCTGCTTGTACTGCCGGCTCTTCTGGCCGTACTCCCGCCGCACCTGCAGGAGGCGGGGGAAGGTCGCCGTCATGAACACGACGGGCAGGAAGTAGGCCATCTCCGACAGGCGTGCCGCGGCGGAGTACAGGCCGACGGCCGAGCTGCCCAGCAGCGCCTGGATGACCACGACGTCGCCGCGGGAGTTGATCTGGGTGGCCAGGCTCGCCAGCATCAGGATCCACGAGCTGCCCAGCAGCGCGCGCGGGGTCTCGATCTCGGGCTTGGCGAACTTGGGGGAGTCGCGGTCACGGGCGTACCGCACCAGGAGCAGGCTCGAGACGACGACCGCTTCGACGACGTACAGGATGACGAAGGTCATCAGATCGGCGCCCGCGAAGGCGAGGACCAGTCGGATGCCGAGCATCACCAGGACGACGGCGATGCGCACCGGCGCGGTACTTCCGCTGCGCGCCTGGGCCTGGAACCACAGTTCGCTGGCGTCGAGGGCGCGGGCGAACAGCACCAGCAGCGCGATCGCGGTGGCCCCGACGACGGCGGCGTCGCCGACCAGGGCCGAGATCGGCAGGAGCACCAGGTACGCCAGGATCGCGAAGAACTCGCGGATGAGGATCAGCGCCGTCATCGTGCGATGGGCGGATGCCGGTTTGTCGACGAACGCCTTGATGGCGATACCGGCGAGGCCCGCGGTCAGGATCGCCGTGCCGATGCTGGCAAGGTTCGTCGCGAAGCTGAACACCCCCAGATCCGACACGCTGACCGTGCGCGCGAGGATGATGCCGGTGATGGCCGTGCTGCCCAGGGTGACGAACTGCTGGATCGTCGCCCAGACGCCGCTCTTGATCGAGCGGCGGCGAGAGAACGGCGCAGAGGAGGTGCTCACGTCGCCGAACCCCTGTGCGCCGAGTCCGCGAAGGCGAGAAGACGCTTCGCCCGGTCGGCCCAGCCCATGCCCTGAGCGGCGCGACGCCCGGCTGCGCGCTCGGCCTCGCCGGCCGCCGCGGCCGAGGTGACGGCGCGCGCGGCGCCGACGACGTCGTCGTAGAGGTGGACGTTCGTGTCGGCGCGGCGGCGCAGCTCGTCGGAGGAGCGCGCCACGACGGAGAGACCGGCGGCGAGGTACTCGTAGTACTTCATCGGGCTGCGACCGGCATTCCCAGGGTGGTCCGAGAGCGGGAGCAGTCCGACGGCGTGACGGGCGAGCAGCGCGGGCGCCTGCGCGTACGGGACGGCACCGACCAGGGCGACGTTGGCGGGGAGCGCCGGGACGACCGCGGGGCGCGGGCCGGCGATGGTGAACGACACGTCGGGAAGCGCCCGGGCGAGGTCGGCCACGAGAGCCCAGTCGAAGCGCGCGTCGAGGGCGCCCAGATAGACGACACCCGACCGCTCTCCACCGTCACCCGCGGAAGCGAACCGGTCGTACTCCACGCCGTTCTCGATGACGGTCGAGGGTCCCGTCCATCCGGTGCCCGCGGTGACCTGCTCGAGGGTCGAGGCGGAGGCGGCGGAGATCCCGTCGGCCCGCTCGAGCAGCCGCACCTCGGCCGCACGTGCGCGCGGGTCGTGGTGCGCGTCGGTGGGACGGTAGATGATCTCCGCCCGGGGGAAGTCCGCGATCGCCGGGCCGAGCAGGGGCTGGTCCACGAACACCACGTCGGCCGATCGGAAGGCACCGAGACGGCGGCGACGCCAGGGACCTGTCAGGCGCAACTGCGCCTCGTTCACGGCGGTGGGCACCGAGCCGAGCGGTGCGGGGACGAGGGGGACGAACTGACGGACCCCATCGGCGTCGGACCGAGGGGCGCGCGCCGATTCGAGACGCGCGCGCACGTCCTCATCACGCATCGCTTTTCCGAGATGGGCGAGCGACACGGGCGTCGCGACGTGCGCCACGGAATGTCCGAGACGCGCGATCTCGCGGGAAAGATGGTGGCTTCCGACACGGAACACACCACTGGGCGCTGTGTGGCTCAGAAAGACGACCCTCACCGATCTGTCCCCGAGCAATGGCCGGGGCCAGGCATTTCGGTCATGGCCTCCAGTCTATGTGCTCCCACGTCGGGCGCCTTTATGTGCAATGGACGTCATTGCATTGATGCGAATGGCGTCATTCGTCCGATCCGCGCCCGGTTGGGTACGCTGACGCGGTGAGTGATGTGAGAGCAGCGTTGGCGGAGCGCCTTCCCCCGACTCTCGCGTCCAAGCTCATGTTCATCGCGGTGTGCGCGGTGCCCTTTCAGCAGGCGCTGACCCTCGACGCCGGATTCCCGCTGAAGATCAGTGAGATCACCGGCATCCTGGCCGTCGTGCTCTACATGACCAGTGAGCGCACGGGCGAGCGTCGGCGGTACTTCGGCGCGCCGCTGCAGTGGGCCCTGCTCGCCCTGGTCTACCTGTCCACCACGCTGTGGCTGATCATGGGCCCGCCCCGCGAGACCGCACTCGGGTACGAGCGCGGGATGAACGCCGACATGCTGCTGTACTTCGTCTACGCGGCGCTCGTCATCGTCCTGTCCTACTTCGCCGGAACGCGACTCGGACCGGACTGGATCGCCCGCGGCTTCGGCGTGGCCGTCAAGCTCGCCGCGGCCTGGAGCCTGTTGCAGGTGGCGCTGTACTTCGTGGGAGCCGCGTCGATCCTGCGCGAGGTCCACGCCACGGTGCAGATCGGTGCCGCGTACGGCGTGGGTCTCCCGCGCAACGGCCCCTTCCTCGAGGGCAACTACCTCGGCTTCTTCGCGGGTATCGCGCTCTTCGTCGTTCTCCGTCGCCGCGACTGGTGGGGCGTCGCCGCCGCGGCCGGTTGCCTCCTGTATTCGCAGTCGACCGTCGCCCTCGTGGGCGTGGTGGTCGGCGTGCTGGCCGTCGCGGTGCTGCGACCGGCCGGTCGTGTCGTCGGCGTCCTGGCCTTCGTCGCCCTGGTCGGGATCATCGTGGTCTCCACCGTCGACGTGGTCGCGGTGTACATCACGCGCCAGCTCGGCAAGCTCGGCCTCATCAGCGACGCATCGCTCGGCGCGAGCATCGAGTACTCGCTCAACAACCGCACGTCGTCCATCCAGCGAGCGATCGACATGTCCGAGGTCTTCCCGTGGCTCGGCGTGGGCCCGGGTCGGTACGGGTACTGGGACGATACGTTCAGCGACACCGCGGCGGCCATCGGCAACCGCGGTATCGCGAACAACGCCTACGCGCAGGTCCTCGCCGAGGTCGGCGTGGTCGCCGTCGCGTGTCTGATCGGACTCATCCTCACGCTGATCCTGCGCAACCTGCGATCGCCCCGCAGCGTGCTGGCGATGGCGGTGTTCGTCGCCGTCGGTCTGAACGCCGCGCCGTCGTGGACGGTGCTGCCCATCTGGTTCGCGGTGGCCCTGCTCGCCACGACGCCGACCGCCAAGGCGCCGCCGACCGATCTGCTGCCCGAGGGCGGGCTCAAGGGTCAGCCGCTGAACGCCCCGAGTGAACGAGGCGTCGCGGTCACAACGCCGTGATGACGATCTCCTGGATCTGGGTCTCACCCAGCCCGGTCTTGTCGAACAGCAACCGCAGGCGGAAGTGCGTGGCCCAGGCGGGTGCACGGCGGTCCCACGTGCCGGCGCCGAAGACGCGCCGGTAGTTGGCCGTGCCGGCGATCGTCTTGAGAGGGATCGACGTGGCTCCCCGCGCTTGATTTCGCAGCACGTTCGGCACTCCCGCCGTCGTCTCGCCGCGGAGGGCGACGAACGACTCGATCAATTCGAGCGAACCGGTCGAGGTCGTCGAGCCGAAGGTGATGGCCATCGCGTAGAGCTTGCCGAAGGCGACGGGCACGTCGAATGCCACCGTGCCGGGCTTGGTGGTGCTGAGTCTCTTGACGACCAGGTTGCCCGAGGCCACGCGCAGGGAGATGCCCGGGTTGGCCGTGCGCGACGTCCGGTCGGTGTTGTTGACGTAGGCCTCGACGACGGTGCTCTGCTCGAAGCTGCCGTCGACGAGGACGTTGGCCTGCGGGCTGGGCATGAGAGCGCCCATGGAGGAGCCGGACGCGCCCCCGTCGTACACGACGGGATCGCTGATGGTGATCTGACCCGTTCCGCCGCACAGGAAGCCGGAGGTCGTGCTGGTGCGCATGAGGGCGGTGCTGATGAGGTGGATGCCGCCACCCCAGCTGGGGTTGCGGGTCTCGAAGATCGCGGGGGCCACGGG
This sequence comes from Microbacterium sp. che218, assembly GCF_040436305.1. Taxonomy (NCBI): domain Bacteria; kingdom Bacillati; phylum Actinomycetota; class Actinomycetes; order Micrococcales; family Microbacteriaceae; genus Microbacterium; species Microbacterium sp. che218. Next base: position 1,683,536 of record NZ_AP031501.1, on the reverse strand, counting down.
GTCCTCATGGAAGAAGATGTGGCCGCTGGTCAAGATGATCTTCGCGCTCGAGTCGGAGCCCGTGACGAAGTGGGCGTCGGTGGACCGCGCCCCCGTCTCGTTGAACTCGATGTGCGGGGCATCGATGAAGACACCGCCGGCGAGGGCCTCGACGGCACGTCGGCAGAAGTCGATCGAAGTGGAGATCAGGTGGAAGTTGCCGTCGGGGTTGGAGTTCTGCACCGCGAGATCGCAGGTGCCGATGCCGCCGCCGATGAACTTGATGTTTTCGCCGTAGTTGCGCAGTCCTCCGGGCATCGAGATGCCCACGTTGCAGCGATAGACGTGGCAGTTGAAGAAGCTGAGCAGGAACGCGTTGGAGCGGAACTCGATCCCCGTCGCGAAGCCGGAGAGCTCCATGCCGAAGATCCCGACCCCGCGCACGTCGGTGGTGGAGGTCCCTTCGAAGACGACTCCCGGAGCTGTCGTCGCCGCCGAGCCCGGGCCGAGGATGCGCAGACCCGTCACGGTGCAACGGGTGTTGGGGTAGCCGGCGTTGCTGCTGCCGGTGAAGACGAAGGCGGGCTTGTTCTTCACCCCCCGGGCGTCGACGGTGCCCTGGGTGAAGTCGAGCGAGACGTAGGAGGTGTCCACGGTGATCGTGTCGGTGATCACCATGCGGCGCGAGATCGTCAGTCGCACCTCCTCGCGAGACGAGACGAAGCTCGACAGCGCCAGGCGCAGGCGTGCTTCATCGGTCATGCTCGAGTCGCCGAACTCGAGGACGTTGCGGACACCGTGCACCTGCTGCTTGGTCACGACGTCGGCGGGGTCGGCCGCCGATGCGCGCTGAGCGGGTGCGGCGACGGTGACGGCCGTGGCCGCTGCGGCGATGCCGAGCAGTGCTCGACGGCGCGTCGTGTTCATTTCTCTCCCCCAGGACATGGGGTGAGCGTAACGTGCGGGATCCTCGTCTGTGAGGTGTATTTCCGCGGGCTGGTCCGCCACCGTCGCGCCGCGAGCCTGGGGGAGTGCTTAGCGCGACGTATGATTAACGTCTGCCGACGACATGGGAGCCCATCGTGACGCGACACACCGCACCGGCAACGCAGCATCGAGATCCATCCTCGGCCGTACCCGGCGCCGGGGTCGACGACGCGCAGAATCCCGTCCCCGGGGCGGGCGACCACCGCCCATCGGGCAAGCGCGTCGCCCGGTGGCCCGAGCGCTACGCGAGCAGGCTCTTCTACAGCGACGCCCTCGTGATCGCGCTGTCGTTCTCGATCTACGCCCTCCTCGCGCTGCCCGAGCTGAGCCTCCCCGTGGCCTGGGACGGCGGTCCGCGCATCTCGTACGCGCTGGCGCTGGTCGTCCTCGGCATCATCTGGCTGATCTGTCTCGACGTCGTCGACTCGCGCGACCGCCACACAGTCAGCGAGGGGTTCGCCGAGTACCAGCGCATCGTCAGGGCATCCCTCCTCGCGTTCGGCCTGGCTCTCGTCATCGCGTTCTTCCTGCGCATCGATCTCGCTCGATCGCTGTTCGTCCTCGCCCTCCCCATCGGTGCGGTGCTGCTGATCGTGTCGCGATCGCTCTGGCGCCGGTGGCTGCACCGCCGACAGCTGCAGGGCAAAGACGTCCACCGCGCCGTCGTGATCGGCGAGCGCGCGAAGGTGGGGCACGTCATCCGGTCCATCCAGCGCGCGTCGCGCGCCGGCTACCACATAGTCGGCGCCGTCACCGAGCGCGGGACCCGGGCGGAGATCGAATCGGTCCCCGTCCTCGGCTCGTACGCCGAGGCCGAGCAGACGGTCGACAGCGTCAAGGCCGACACCGTCATCGTCGCCGGCGCCGACGACCTCGACCCGCAGGCCATGCGCGAGCTCGGATGGGCCATGGCCGACCGTGACGTGGCGTGGATCGTCGCGCCCGCGCTGACCGACGTCGCCGGCCCCCGCATCCACGCGCGCCCCGTCGCGGGCCTGCCGCTCGTGCACGTCTCCTTCCCCAAGCTCGAGGGCATCAATCGCATGGCGAAGCGTTCCTTCGACATCGTCGGCTCCGCGCTGCTGCTCCTCCTGCTCTCGCCCGTCATGATCGTCGTCGCGGTCGCGGTGAAGCTCACCAGCACCGGGCCCCTCTTCTACTCGCAGGAGCGCATCGGGCGTCGCGGGCGACCGTTCGGCATGTTGAAGTTCCGCTCGATGGTGGCCAACGCCGATGATCAGCTCGCTGGTCTGCTCGACCAGCAGGGCACCACCGACAAGCCCCTGTTCAAGGTGGCCAACGACCCGCGCGTCACGCGCGTCGGGCGCATCCTGCGCCGGTACTCGCTCGACGAGCTCCCTCAGCTGATCAACGTGCTGCTCGGCGACATGAGCCTCGTCGGTCCCCGACCGCAGCGCCAAGCCGAGGTCGAGCTCTACGACGACGCCGCTCACCGTCGTCTGCTCGTGAAGCCGGGAATGAGCGGCCTGTGGCAGGTCAGCGGGCGTTCGACGCTGTCGTGGGAGGACTCCCTGCGCCTCGACCTCTACTACGTCGAGAACTGGTCGTTCACGCAGGACATTGTCATCCTCCTGCGCACGTTCCGCGCCGTCGTCGCGCCGGGCGAGACCGCACACTGACCGGAAGGGGCTTCCCCGCGCCGGGCGGTCCCTCCAGAATGAGGGCACGGCCGACACCACCGTCGGCCCCGTCAGCGAGGGGGATCACCATGGGTGTGGACGACATCATCGCCAAGAGCAAGAAGCTGCTCGACGAGAACCGCGACAAGATCGAAGAGGCGCTCAAGAGCGAGAAGGCCGAAGAGGTGAGCGACAAGATCCTCGACGGTGCAGCCGAGGCCATCAAGAAGGTCGTTCCGGCCGAGCAGCACGCCAAGGTCGACGAGGTCCGCGAGAACGTCGACAAGAACATCGGCAACGCCTGACATCACGTCCGACGATCGGCGCCGTCCCCGGGGAATCGGGGGCGGCGTCGTCGCGTTCGGGGAAGAGTTGCTGAGGATACGCCGCACGCGACACGCCCGGGTTTGCGACACGCGCGGGCGGTCCGTAGACTAGTTCAGTTCCACATTCCGGTGCGCGCTCGGCGCGCGCCAGGATCACTGTCTCGGCAGTGCACAGGCGGCGCGGAAGCGCAGGGTCCTGGGCCGCGGGCAGCAGAACAGACACCGAACCCCTCATCCTTCGCCGGATTCGTGCGCGTGCGCACGAGGGGTGGGCCGGAAGCCATGGCATCCGGTTTGACAGCTGAACAGCGGTGCAGCATCTCTCGCGCAAGCGAGGGGAAGTGCCAGGGCGCGAGAGCGCCACCGTGCGTCCAATGCCCCAGGTCGGGTAAGACGCGAGAAAGAGAGAGAGCAGACAATGGCGGGACAGAAGATCCGCATTCGCCTGAAGTCGTACGATCACGCCGGGCTCGACTCGTCGGCGCGCAAGATCGTCGACACCGTGACCCGTGCCGGTGCCACCGTGGTGGGCCCGGTTCCCCTGCCGACCGAGAAGAACGTCGTGTGCGTCATCCGGTCGCCCCACAAGTACAAGGACAGCCGCGAGCACTTCGAGATGCGCACCCACAAGCGCCTCATCGACATCATCGACCCGACGCCCAAGGCCGTCGACTCGCTGATGCGCCTCGACCTTCCTGCCGATGTCAACATCGAGATCAAGCTCTGAGGTTCGACATGGCTGACATCAACTCCAAGATCTCCAAGGGCCTCCTCGGCACCAAGCTCGGCATGACCCAGGTGTGGGACGAGAACGGCAAGCTCGTTCCCGTCACCGTCATCGAGGTCGCCCCGAACGTCGTGACCCAGCTCCGCTCGCTCGAGAAGGACGGCTACAACGCCGTTCAGATCGGCTACGGCCAGATCGACCCCCGCAAGGTGAACAAGCCCCTCACGGCTCACTTCGACGCCGCGGGCGTCACCCCGCGCCGCCACCTCACCGAGGTGCGCACGGCGGATGCCGCCGATTACGCGCTGGGCCAGGAGCTCACCGTCGACGGCCTCTTCGAGGCCGGCCAGCTGGTCGACGTCGTCGGCACCAGCAAGGGCAAGGGCACCGCGGGTGTCATGAAGCGTCACAACTTCAAGGGTGTCTCCGCTTCACACGGTTCGCACCGCAACCACCGCAAGCCCGGCTCGATCGGCGCATCGTCGACCCCGAGCCGCGTCTTCAAGGGCATGCGCATGGCCGGCCGTATGGGTGGCGAGCGCGTGACCGTCCTCAACCTCACGGTGCACGCCGTCGACGCCGAGAAGGGTCTGATGCTCGTCAAGGGCGCCGTCCCCGGTGCTCGTGGCCGCATCGTCTACGTCCGCAACGCAGTGAAGGGTGCCTGAACATGGCTGACTCGACTCTCGCGCTCGACGTCGTGAAGGCAGACGGCAAGAAGGCAGGCTCCGTCGAGCTGCCCGCCGCTCTCTTCGACGTCAAGACGAACATCCCCCTGATCCACCAGGTCGTCGTGGCGCAGCGCGCCGCGGCTCGCCAGGGCACGCACTCGACCAAGCGTCGTGGCGAGGTCTCCGGTGCCGGCCGCAAGCCCTTCAAGCAGAAGGGCACCGGTAACGCCCGTCAGGGCTCGATCCGCGCGCCGCACATGACCGGTGGTGGCGTCGTCCACGGCCCCAAGCCCCGCGACTACAGCCAGCGCACCCCCAAGAAGATGATCGCCGCCGCCCTCCTGGGTGCGCTCAGCGACCGTGCTCGTGGCCAGCGTCTGCACATCGTCGACAGCTTCGCCATCGAGGGTGCGCCTTCGACCAAGGCTGCTGCCGCCGCGCTGAAGGCCTTCGGTGCCGTGAAGAACGTCCTCGTGGTCATCGACCGCGACGACGAGTTCACGATCAAAAGCGTGCGCAACCTCGCGTACGTCCACGTGCTGACCGTCGGCCAGCTGAACACCTACGACGTGCTCGTCTCCGACGACATCGTCTTCACCAAGGCCGCCTACGACGCGTTCGTCGCGTCGAAGGCTGCGGCCACCGAGGAGGTCTCGGCATGACCGCCGTCAACAAGGACCCGCGCGACATCATCCTGAAGCCGGTCGTCTCCGAGAAGAGCTACTCGCTCATCGACGAGGGCAAGTACACCTTCCTGGTGGACCCCCGTTCGTCGAAGACCGAGATCAAGCTCGCGATCGAGAAGATCTTCGGCGTCAAGGTGGCTTCGGTCAACACGATCAACCGCGTGGGCAAGGCCCGTCGCACCCGCTTCGGCATCGGCAAGCGCAAGGACACCAAGCGCGCCATCGTGTCGCTCAAGTCGGGCACCATCGACATCTTCACGTCTGTCGGCTGACGGTCGGGATAGAGGACAACAACAATGGCTATTCGCAAGTACAAGCCCACGACCCCCGGTCGCCGCGGCTCGTCGGTGGCCGACTTCGCCGAGATCACCCGATCGACGCCCGAGAAGTCGCTGCTGCGCCCGCTGTCGAAGACCGGTGGCCGCAACAACCAGGGCCGCATCACCACGCGTCACATCGGTGGCGGCCACAAGCGTCAGTACCGTCTGATCGACTTCCGTCGTAACGACAAGGACGGCATCGACGCCAAGGTCGCTCACATCGAGTACGACCCCAACCGCACCGCGCGCATCGCGCTGCTGCACTACGCGGACGGCGAGAAGCGCTACATCCTCGCTCCCGCGAAGCTGTCGCAGGGTGACGTCGTCGAGTCGGGTGCCGGCGCTGACATCAAGCCGGGCAACAACCTGCCCCTGCGCAACATCCCCACCGGTACCGTGATCCACGCGATCGAGCTCCGCCCCGGTGGCGGCGCGAAGATGGCCCGTTCGGCCGGCGCCTCGGTGCGTCTGGTCGCGAAGGACGGCCCCTACGCGCAGCTGCGTCTGCCCTCCGGCGAGATCCGCAACGTCGACGTGCGCTGCCGCGCCACGATCGGCGAGGTCGGCAACGCCGAGCAGTCGAACATCAACTGGGGCAAGGCCGGCCGCATGCGCTGGAAGGGCGTCCGCCCGACCGTGCGTGGTGTCGCCATGAACCCGGTCGACCACCCGCACGGTGGTGGTGAGGGTAAGACCTCCGGTGGTCGTCACCCTGTTTCGCCGTGGGGTAAGGCCGAGGGCCGCACCCGCCACGCGAACAAGGAGAGCGACAAGCTCATCGTCCGCCGTCGCACCGCCGGCAAGAAGCGCAAGTAGGAGTAGAGGAAGATGCCTCGCAGCCTTAAGAAGGGCCCCTTCGTCGACGAGCACCTGCTTCGCAAGGTCGTCTCGCAGAACGAAGCCGGTTCGAAGAACGTCATCAAGACCTGGTCGCGCCGTTCGATGATCATCCCCGCCATGCTGGGACACACCATCGCCGTGCACGACGGTCGCAAGCACATCCCCGTGTTCGTGACCGAGACCATGGTCGGCCACAAGCTGGGCGAGTTCTCGCCCACCCGCACCTTCCGCGGCCACGTGAAGGACGACAAGAAGGGCCGTCGCCGTTAAGGCGACCGAGGAGGAGAGAGAAATGGTGGAGTCCATCGCACGTGTGCGACACATCCGCGTGACCCCTCAGAAGGCTCGTCGCGTCGTCGCGCTCATCAAGGGCAAGCAGGCCGAAGAGGCCCTTGCGATCCTGAAGTTCGCGCCGCAGGGCGCGAGCGAGCCGATCTACAAGCTCGTCGCCTCGGCGATCGCGAACGCTCGCGTCACCGCTGACAAGACGAACGAATACCTGGATGACGCCGACCTGTACGTGAAGAACGCGTACGTCGACGAGGGCACGACGCTCAAGCGTTTCCAGCCCCGCGCTCAGGGTCGCGCCTTCCAGATCAAGAAGCGCACGAGCCACATCACGGTCGTGCTCGCGACGCCCGAGACCGCTGAGGCGGCCCCGGCTCGCGCCAACAAGAAGGCGAGCAAGTAATGGGACAGAAGGTCAACCCGTACGGCTTCCGCCTCGGCATCACCACCGACCACGTGTCGCGGTGGTTCTCGGACTCGACGAAGCCCGGTCAGCGTTACGCCGACTACCTCGCCGAGGACATCAAGATCCGTCGCCTGCTGACCACCTCGCTCGACCGCGCCGGTGTCAGCAACATCGAGATCGAGCGCACGCGTGACCGCGTTCGCGTCGACATCCACACCGCCCGTCCGGGCATCGTGATCGGTCGCCGCGGCGCCGAGGCCGAGCGCATCCGCGCCGACCTCGAGAAGCTCACCAGCAAGCAGATCCAGCTGAACATCCTCGAGGTCAAGAACCCCGAGGCTGACGCTCAGCTGGTCGCGCAGGGTGTCGCCGAGCAGCTGTCTGCTCGCGTGGCGTTCCGTCGCGCAATGCGCAAGGGTCTGCAGGGCGCGCAGCGCGCCGGCGCCAAGGGTGTTCGCATCCAGGTGTCGGGCCGTCTCGGCGGCGCCGAGATGAGCCGCTCGGAGTTCTACCGCGAAGGCCGTGTGCCCCTGCACACCCTCCGCGCGAACATCGACTACGGCTTCTACGAGGCCAAGACGACCTTCGGCCGCATCGGCGTGAAGGTCTGGATCTACAAGGGCGACCTCACCAACAAGGAGCTCGCCCGCGAGCAGGCCAACGCACCGAAGTCGCGCGGTCGTGACGACCGCGGTGGCGACCGCCGTCGTGGCCCGCGCAACGAGGCCCCCGTGGCAGAAGGAGCGTCGGCGTAATGCTCATCCCCCGCAAGGTCAAGTACCGCAAGCAGCACCACCCCGGTCGCTCGGGCCAGGCCACCGGTGGCACCACGGTGTCGTTCGGTGAGTTCGGCATCCAGGCGCTGACCCCCGCTTACGTGACCAACCGTCAGATCGAGTCCGCTCGTATCGCCATGACGCGTCACATCAAGCGTGGTGGAAAGGTGTGGATCAACATCTACCCCGACCGTCCCCTCACCAAGAAGCCCGCCGAAACCCGCATGGGTTCCGGTAAGGGTTCCCCCGAGTGGTGGGTCGCGAACGTCAAGCCGGGCCGCGTCCTCTTCGAGGTCGCGGGTGTGAACGAGGAACTCGCTCGAGAAGCACTGACCCGTGCCATTCACAAGCTGCCCCTGAAGGCACGCATCATCAAGCGCGAGGAGGGCGACGCGTAATGGCGATCGGCACCAAGCAGCTCGCTCCGAGCGAGCTCGACACGTTCGAAGACCAGCGCCTCGTCGAGGAGCTGCGCAAGGCCAAGGAAGAGCTGTTCAACCTGCGCTTCCAGTCGGCCACCGGCCAGCTCGAGAGCCACGGTCGCATCCGTGCAGTCAAGCGCGACATCGCGCGTCTGTACACCGTGATCCGTGAGCGCGAGCTCGGCATCCGCGCCACCCCGGCCCCGGTCGAGGCGACGAAGGCGAAGAAGAGCAAGGCGAAGAAGGCGGATGCCGCTGACGACGCCACGAAGGAAGAGGCGGAGTAATGGCTACCGCGAAGAAGGCCGAGGCGCAGGTCGCCGGCCACGAGCACGCCGAGAACGACGTCCGTGACGAGAACGCCCGCGGTTACCGCAAGGCGCGTCGTGGATACGTGGTCAGCGACAAGATGGACAAGACGATCGTCGTCGAGGTCGAGGACCGCGTGAAGCACCCGCTCTACGGCAAGGTCATCCGTCGCACCTCGAAGGTCAAGGCGCACGACGAGTCCAACTCGGCGGGCATCGGCGACCTCGTCGTCATCAACGAGACCCGTCCGCTGAGCGCCACCAAGCGCTGGCGCCTGGTCGAGATCCTCGAGAAGGCCAAGTAAGCCTCGCGGCTTACTTGGAATCCAAGGAGTAAACAGTGATTCAGAACGAATCCCGGCTGAAGGTCGCCGACAACACCGGCGCCAAGGAGCTGCTCACCATCCGCGTGCTCGGCGGCTCCAACCGTCGTTACGCCGGCCTGGGCGACGTCATCGTCGCCACGGTCAAGGACGCGATCCCGGGTGGAAACGTCAAGAAGGGCGACGTGGTCAAGGCCGTCGTCGTCCGTGTCGTCAAGCAGACCCGCCGTCCCGACGGCTCGTACATCAAGTTCGACGAGAACGCCGCCGTGATCCTGAAGAACGACGGGGAGCCCCGCGGCACCCGTATCTTCGGACCGGTCGGTCGTGAGCTTCGTGACAAGAAGTTCATGAAGATCGTCTCGCTCGCCCCGGAGGTCATCTGATCATGGCGAAAATCAAAAAGGGCGACCTGGTTCAGGTCATCTCGGGTGCCAAGCCCGAGCGTGGCGGCGACCGCGGCAAGCAGGGCAAGGTCCTCGAGGTCTTGACCGAGCAGAACCGCGTCATCGTCGAAGGCGTGAACTACGTCACCAAGCACAACCGCGTGGGCCAGTCCCAGCGCGGCACGAAGACCGGTGGCATCGAGACCTTCGAGGCCCCGATCCACATCTCCAACGTCGCGCTCGTCGACCCCTCGACCAAGAAGCCGACCCGTGTCGGTCACCGTGTCGAGGAGCAGGTGAAGGACGGCGTCAAGCGCACCGTCCGCGTGCGCTTCGCGAAGAAGTCAGGCAAGGACCTCTGAACATGAGCACCGTGACTGCCGCGGAGGCTGGCAAGATCCAGCCCCGCCTGAAGCAGAAGTACAACGCCGAGATCAAGAAGGCGCTGCAGGACGAGTTCGGCTACGAGAACGTCATGCAGATCCCCGGCCTGGTCAAGGTCGTCGTGAACACCGGTGTCGGCGAGGCCGCTCGTGACAGCAAGGTGATCGATGGTGCGGTCGACGACCTCACCAAGATCACCGGTCAGAAGCCCGTCGTCACCAAGGCCCGCAAGTCCATCGCGCAGTTCAAGCTGCGCGAGGGCCAGGCCATCGGCGCGCACGTCACCCTTCGTGGCGACCGCGCGTGGGAGTTCGTCGACCGTCTGGTGAACCTCGCGCTGCCCCGCATCCGCGACTTCCGCGGTCTGTCGGCCAAGCAGTTCGACGGCAACGGCAACTACACCTTCGGTCTCCAGGAGCAGTCCGTGTTCCACGAGATCGATCAGGACCGCATCGACCGCGTGCGTGGTTTCGACATCACGATCGTCACCACCGCCAAGACCGACGACGAGGGTCGCTCGCTGCTCCGCCAGCTGGGCTTCCCCTTCCAGTCGGCCGACGCGCAGGCCTGACCCTTCGGGCCCCCGGGTTTCCGGGGGCCCGTCATCGAAGGTCGGCTGTCGTGTAACGGCAGCCGAAACCTCATGAAAGAAAGAAGCAAGACATGACGATGACAGACCCGGTCGCAGACATGCTGACCCGTCTGCGCAACGCGAACTCGGCGCACCACGACTCCGTGTCGATGCCGAGCTCGAAGCTCAAGACCAACATCGCAGCCATCCTCAAGCAGGAGGGTTACATCGCCGACTGGAACGTCGAAGACGCCCGCGTCGGCCAGACCCTCAACATGACGCTGAAGTACGGCCCGAACCGCGAGCGGTCCATCGCCGGCATCAAGCGCGTGTCGAAGCCCGGCCTTCGCGTGTACGCGAAGTCGACCGAGGTCCCCACGGTCCTCGGTGGCCTCGGCGTCGCCATCCTGTCCACCTCCTCCGGTCTCCTCACGGACCGTCAGGCCGAGCAGAAGGGCGTCGGCGGGGAAGTCCTCGCCTACGTGTGGTGATCTGACATGTCGCGTATTGGACGTCTTCCCATCGACATCCCCGCCGGAGTCACCGTCTCGGTGAACGGTCGGGAGGTCAACGTCAAGGGCCCCAAGGGCGAGCTCGCGCTCACCGTTGCGCAGCCCCTCGAGGTCGCGGTCGAGGAGAACCAGGTTCTCGTCACCCGCCCCGACGACGAGCGCGAGTCGCGGTCGCTCCACGGCCTGACCCGCACTCTCATCAACAACAACATCATCGGTGTCACCCAGGGCTACTCCAAGGGCCTCGAGGTCGTCGGTACGGGTTACCGCGTGGCGCAGAAGGGCAGCTCGATCGAGTTCGCCCTCGGCTTCTCGCACCCCGTCCTCATCGAGCCGCCCGCCGGCATCACCCTCACGGTCGAAGGCAACAACAAGGTCACCGTGAGCGGCATCGACAAGCAGGCCGTCGGCGAGGCCGCCGCCAACATCCGCAAGATCCGCAAGCCCGAGCCGTACAAGGGCAAGGGTGTGCGGTACGCGGGCGAGGTCGTGCGCCGCAAGGCCGGAAAGAGTGGTAAGTAGCCATGGCTGTCAAGACAAAGTCCGTAGCCCGCTCGCGTCGCCACCTGCGTCTTCGCAAGAAGATCGTCGGCACCGAGCTGCGCCCCCGCCTCGTGGTGACGCGTTCCGCCCGCCACGTGTTCGTCCAGGTCGTGGACGACAGCAAGGGCCACACCGTGGCCTCCGCTTCCACCCTCGAGACCGACCTGCGCGGTTTCGACGGTGACAAGACCGCCAAGGCCCGCAAGGTCGGCGAGCTCGTCGCCGAGCGTGCGAAGGCTGCCGGCGTGTCCGACGTCGTGTTCGACCGTGGCGGTAACCGCTACGCCGGCCGCGTCGCCGCGATCGCCGACGGAGCTCGCGAAGGAGGGCTGAACCTGTGAGTGACAACAAGGAGACCGAAGTGACCACCGAGCAGACTGCACCGGCTGAGGGTGCGGCTGCGGCTCAGGCCCCCGCCGAGCGTGAGCGTGAGCCGCGTCGCGGTGGTCGCGAGCGCAACACCAACCAGCGCGACCGTGGTTCGCGCGACCGCAACGAGAGCCAGTTCCTCGAGCGCGTCGTGACGATCAACCGCGTGTCCAAGGTGGTCAAGGGTGGCCGTCGCTTCAGCTTCACGGCGCTCGTCGTCGTGGGCGATGGCAACGGCGTCGTGGGTGTCGGTTACGGCAAGGCCCGCGAAGTCCCCCTCGCCATCTCGAAGGGTGTCGAAGAGGCCAAGCGCAACTTCTTCCGCGTCCCCCGCTCGGGCTCGACCATTCCCCACCCCGTCCAGGGTGAGGCCGCTGCCGGTGTGGTGCTCCTGCGCCCCGCCGCTGCCGGTACCGGTGTTATCGCCGGTGGTCCCGTCCGTGCCGTCCTCGAGTGCGCCGGCATCCACGATGTCCTCTCGAAGTCGCTCGGTTCGTCGAACACGATCAACATCGTGCACGCGACCGTCGCGGCTCTGAAGTCGCTCGAGGAGCCCCGTGCCGTGGCCGCCCGCCGTGGCCTGGAGTTCGACCAGGTCGCCCCGGCCCGCCTCGTGCGCGCCGAGGCCGCCGCCCAGAAGGTAGGTGCCTGATGGCCGAGCGTCTGAAGGTCACGCAGATCAAGTCCAAGGTGAGCGAGAAGCAGAACCAGCGTGACACGCTGCGCTCGCTCGGTCTGAAGCGGATCGGCGACTCGGTCGTCCGTCCCGACGACGCGCAGACGCGCGGTTACGTCAAGACCGTCGCCCACCTCGTCAAGGTTGAGGAGATCGACTAATGGCTGCCAAGAAGGACGAGACCGCCACGGTCGACGCCCCGAAGAAGGCAACGGCCCGTAAGACGGCCGCCAAGAAGGAAGCCCCCGCGGCGCGCCCCGGCGTGCTGAAGGTCCACCACCTGCGTCCCGTCCCGGGTGCTCACACCGCCAAGACCCGCGTGGGTCGCGGTGAGGGCTCGAAGGGTAAGACGGCTGGTCGCGGTACCAAGGGAACCAAGGCCCGTTACCAGGTCCGGGTCGGCTTCGAGGGTGGGCAGATGCCGCTGCACATGCGCACCCCGAAGCTCCGCGGCTTCAAGAACCCGTTCCGCGTCGAGTACCAGGTCGTGAACCTGGAGAAGCTCGCCGAGCTCTACCCGCAGGGTGGCGACGTGACCGTCGCAGACCTCGTGGCCAAGGGTGCCGTCCGCAAGAACGAGAAGGTCAAGGTGCTCGGCACCGGCGACATCTCGGTCGCGCTGACCGTTTCGGTCGACAAGGTCTCCGGCTCCGCTGAGCAGAAGATCGTCGCCGCAGGCGGCTCCGTCAACTGACGCCCGACCCCGAAGGGGCCGGCGGCCTTCCGGCCGTCGGCCCCTTCTGGGTTAGTCTGATTTGGTGTGCGCCCCGTCGCGCGCCGAGATCGTTCTGGAGGATTCTCCCTTGTTCAGCGCCATCGCGCGGGTTTTCCGCACGCCCGACCTGAGGCGGAAGATCGCCTTCACGCTGGGCATCATCGCCATCTACCGGCTGGGTGCCCACGTGCCGACGCCCTTCGTCGACTTCCCCAACGTTCAGCAGTGTCTGAATCAGTCGGGTGGGACCGAGGGCCTTCTCTCCCTGGTCAACCTGTTCTCGGGCGGCGCGCTCCTGCAGCTGTCGATCTTCGCGCTGGGAGTGATGCCGTACATCACGGCGACCATCATCGTGCAGCTGCTGCGCGTGGTCATCCCGCACTTCGAGACGCTGTACAAAGAGGGCCAGGCCGGTCAGGCCAAGCTCACCCAGTACACCCGGTACCTGACCATCGCTCTCGCGCTCCTGCAGTCGACGACTCTCGTCACCGTGGCGCGGTCGGGTCAGCTCTTCGGTTCGGCCGGAGTGCCCGAGTGCCAGCAGTTGCTCACCAACGACATCTGGTGGGCGCAGCTGCTCATGATCATCACGATGACCGCCGGTACCGGCCTGGTCATGTGGTTCGCCGAGCTGGTCACCGAGCGCGGTGTCGGCAACGGCATGTCGATCCTCATCTTCACCTCCATCGCCGCCACGTTCCCCGGCGCGATGATCTCGATCCTCAACGCCCGTGGCGTCGAGGTGTTCCTCCTCGTGCTGGCGGTCAGCATCGTGATCGTCGCCTTGGTGGTGTTCGTCGAGCAGTCGCAGCGTCGCATTCCCGTGCAGTACGCCAAGCGAATGGTCGGACGCCGTACGTACGGCGGCACGAACACCTACATCCCGATCAAGGTCAACATGGCCGGTGTCGTGCCCGTCATCTTCGCCTCGTCGCTGCTGTACATCCCCGCCCTGATCGCGCAGTTCAACCAGCCGCAGGCCGGCCAGGAGCCCGCCCCTTGGGTCACGTGGATCTCGCAGTACCTCACGCGCGGTGACCACCCGCTGTACATGCTGATCTACTTCCTCCTGATCATCGGTTTCGCCTACTTCTACGTCGCGATCACCTTCAACCCGGTCGACGTCGCCGACAACATGAAGAAGTACGGCGGGTTCATCCCCGGCATCCGCGCGGGTCGCCCGACGGCCGAGTACCTCGACTACGTGCTCACTCGCATCACGCTGCCCGGCTCGATCTACCTCGGCCTGATCGCCCTCCTGCCTCTCGTCGCGCTGGCGACCGTGGGTGCCAACCAGAACTTCCCGTTCGGCGGAGCGTCGATCCTCATCATCGTGGGTGTCGGTCTCGAGACGGTGAAGCAGATCGACGCGCAACTCCAGCAGCGTCACTACGAAGGGCTGCTGCGATGACCGCGCGTCTTCTGATCGTGGGCCCGCAGGGCTCGGGCAAGGGAACCCAGGGCGTCCGCGTCGGGGAGGCCCTCGGCATCCCGGTCGTCTCCACGGGCGACGTCTTCCGTGCCAACGTGAAAGACGGCACCGAGCTCGGCCTCCAGGTGAAGTCGATCATCGACGCGGGCGATCTCGTTCCTGATGAGCTGACCAGCGCGGTCGTGCGCGACCGCCTCTCGCAGGAGGACGCCGCCGAAGGCTTCCTCCTCGACGGATACCCCCGCAACCTCGCTCAGGTGATGCATCTCGACGAGTTCCTCGAGGGTCGCGACGAGGCGCTCGACGCCGTCATCGCCCTCGTCGTGCCGCGCGAGGAGTCGCTGTCGCGTCTCACCGCCCGCGCCACGGAGCAGGGCCGTGCGGACGACACCGAAGAGGCCATCGCGACCCGCCTCGGCATCTACGAGCGTGAGACGGCGCCGATCCTCGACGTGTACGGCACGCGCGGCATCGTCGACGAGATCGACGGCGTCGGCAGCCTCGACGAGGTCACCGCGCGCATCTTCGCGGCGCTCGAGGCGCGCGGCATCGTCGCCACGTCGGCTGCCTGACGTGGTGTTGCGCTCCTCCATCTACAAGAAACCCGCCCAGCTGCGGTCGATGATCGAGCCGGGGCTCATCACGGCAGACATGCTGGCCGCCGTGCGCGGAATGATCGAGCCGGGCGTGACGACGCTTCAGCTCGACGCCGAGGCCGCGCGGGTGCTCGGCAGCCGCGGTGCGAAGTCGAACTTCCAGATGGTGCGCGGCTACCGGCACACGATCTGCGCGTCGGTGAACGAGCAGGTGGTGCACGGGATCCCCAACGAGCGCCCCCTGCAGGCGGGCGACATCCTCTCGATCGATGCCGGCGCGGAGTTCCGCGGTTGGAACGGTGACTCGGCCTTCACCGTGATCGTGCCGGGAGAAGCGTCCGAAGAGATGGTGGCGCCGCGTCGCCGCCTCTCAGAGGTCACCGAGGGGTCGCTCTGGGCCGGTATCGCGGCACTCAGCCGTGCCTCGCACCTCGCCGAGGTGGGAGCCGCCATCCAGCAGTACATCGACGACAACGCCCCCGCCGGCGGATACGGCATCCTGCGCGACTACGTCGGGCACGGTATCGGCCGCAAGATGCACGAGTCGCCGAGCGTGTTCAACTACGCCGTCGACGATCTGGGTCCCGAGGTGCGCCCCGGTCTCGCCGTGGCGATCGAGCCGATGGTGGTCATCGGCGATCAGGCGACGCAGGTCGAAGGCGACGGGTGGACCGTCACGACCATCGACGGCACGGCCGGCTCCCACTGGGAACATAGTGTCGCCGTGCATGATGGAGGCATCTGGGTGCTGACCGCGCACGATGGCGGAGCCGAGAAACTCGCGCCGTTCGGCGTGGTGCCGAAGGAGATCGACTGATGATGATGGCCGCTGTGCGGAAGTCCACCAACTGGTTCGCAATCGGAGTCACGGCCGCCGCGGTCGTGGTGGTCCTGATCGTCGGCGGAGTGGTGTGGTTCGCCAACAGCCAGGTGGGCTCGCCGGGAACGCTGCCCCAGTCGTCGGCCGTCAACACCGAGACCGGTGCGATCGCGGTAGGTACCGGCCCGAAGACGGTCGACACCTACATCGACTTCATGTGCCCCATCTGCAACCAGTTCGAGCAGAGCTACGGCCCCACTCTCGACCAGCTCGTGGCGGATGACCAGATCACCCTGAACATCCACCCGATCTCGATCCTCGACCGGGCATCGCAGGGAACCCAGTACTCGACCCGGGCCGCATCGGCCGCGTACTGCGTGGCGGTCGATGACCCGGCCAACGTTCCGGCGTTCGTGAAGGCCCTCTACGCGCAGCAGCCGTCGGAGAACACCGCGGGGCTCGACGACGCGACGCTGGCCTCGATCGCGTCCTCGGCGGGTGCATCGGATGCCGTGACTTCCTGCATCACCGACGGGACCTACGAGAAGTTCGTGACGGCGATGACGCAGAAGACTCCGGTCCAGCCGGGGCAGAGCGGCATCGCAACCCCGACGATCGCCGTCGAAGGAACCGTGCTGTCGAACCAGAACGATCTGACCGGCGACCCGCAGAAGGACATCGTCGCCCGTATCAACGACTGACGACACTCCCGGCGAGTTGCCGGGTCAAGCGATACCACGTATGCTTGATCTTTGGTGCGTTGCGCCTTGATTGGCGTGTCGAAGCACCGAATCCCCATCCACCGCAGACCGGCCGGTCTGCAACTGAGCGTGAGCGAGTATATGGCGAAGAAAGACGGTGTCATCGAGATCGAGGGCACGGTGTCCGAAGCACTGCCCAACGCGATGTTCCGTGTCGAGCTGACGAACGGGCACAAAGTGCTCGCGACCATCTCGGGCAAGATGCGACAGAACTACATCCGCATCATCCCCGAGGACCGCGTCGTCGTCGAACTGAGCCCTTACGACCTCACCCGCGGTCGTATCGTCTACCGCTACCGCTGAGTCCGGCCGAGAAGTAACGAGCCGCTCCCGCGGCCTCGAAGACAGCGAAACAGGAACATCATGAAGGTCAACCCCTCCGTCAAGCCCATCTGCGACCACTGCAAGGTGATCCGTCGTCACGGGCGCGTGATGGTGATCTGCAAGAGCAACCCGCGCCACAAGCAGCGCCAGGGCTGAGCTTCCAGCTCCACACCTTTCCAACTGAATACACATCGGCAGGATCAGATCCCGTTCGCTCACGCGGACGGGGGACACCTCGGGTCGGAGGCCCGAGCACCGATCCTGCTCCACACCTCCACGACACTCTGAGGAGAGCCGCATGGCACGTCTCGCCGGCGTCGACATCCCGCGCGACAAGCGCGTGGTGATCGCACTTACTTACATCTACGGCGTGGGTCGCACCCGCTCCGTCGAGATCCTGAACGCCACTGACATCAGCCAGGACATTCGCGTCAAGGACCTCACCGACGACCAGCTGGTCGCTCTGCGCGACCACATCGAAGGCACCTACAAGGTGGAGGGTGACCTCCGTCGCGAGGTCGCCGCCGACATCCGCCGCAAGGTCGAGATCGGTTCCTACGAGGGCCTGCGCCACCGCCGCGGCCTCCCGGTGCGCGGTCAGCGCACGAAGACGAACGCGCGTACCCGCAAGGGTCCCAAGCGCACCGTCGCCGGCAAGAAGAAGGCGCGCTAAGCCGCGGGCTGAGCGTCAGGATTCAGGAGAACGCACATGGCACAGGCCAAGTCCGCCGCGCGCAAGCCGCGCCGCAAGGAAAAGAAGAACATCGCCGTGGGTCAGGCCCACATCAAGTCGACGTTCAACAACACCATCGTTTCGATCACCGACCCCTCGGGTGCCGTCATCAGCTGGGCTTCGTCCGGCGGTGTCGGGTTCAAGGGCTCGCGCAAGTCGACGCCGTACGCCGCCGGCATGGCCGCGGAGTCGGCCGCTCGCCAGGCGCAGGAGCACGGCGTCAAGAAGGTCGACGTCTTCGTGAAGGGTCCGGGTTCGGGTCGTGAGACCGCGATCCGCTCGCTCACCGCAGCCGGCCTCGAGGTCGGCTCGATCCAGGACGTGACGCCGCAGGCCCACAACGGCTGCCGTCCGCCCAAGCGTCGCCGCGTCTGATGCGTTTCGTTCCCGGGGAGTGTTCGTCACTCCCCGGGAACGCCGCGCTCTCGCGCGATTCAGACTTCCGGATGCCCCGCGCGGCCGTCGAGGCCACGCGGCATCCCGCGAGTACAACTCAACACCTCACCCCATTACACGTGTCATATAGCGGGCACGTGATCGAAAGGAACACATAGTGCTCATCGCACAGCGTCCCACTCTGACCGAGGAGAAGATCGGGGAGTTCCGCAGCCGTTTCGTCATCGAGCCGCTGGAGCCCGGCTTCGGTTACACGATCGGCAACGCGCTGCGTCGCAGCCTCCTGTCGTCGATCCCCGGCGCGGCCGTCACGAGCATCCGCATCGACGGCGTCCTGCACGAGTTCAGCACCATCCCGGGCGTGAAGGAAGACGTCACCGAGATCATCCTGAACATCAAGCAGCTGGTCGTCTCGAGCGAGCGCGACGAGCCCATCACGGCGTACCTGCGCAAGACCGGCGCCGGTGAGGTCACCGCCGCCGACATCTCCGCTCCCGCGGGTGTCGAGGTGCACAACCCCGAGTTGGTCATCGCGACGCTCAACGACACCGCCAAGTTCGAGCTCGAGCTGACGATCGAGCGTGGCCGCGGCTACGTCTCGGCGACCCAGAACCGCAACGAGTACGCCGAGGCCGGTCAGATCCCGATCGACTCGATCTACTCGCCCGTGCTCAAGGTCAGCTACCGCGTCGACGCCACCCGTGCCGGTGAGCGCACCGACTTCGACAAGCTCGTCCTCGACGTCGAGTCGAAGGCCTCGATCGCCCCGCGCGACGCCGTGGCCTCCGCCGGCCGCACCCTCACCGAGCTGTTCGGCCTCGCCCGCGAGCTGAACGTCGAGGCCGAGGGCATCGAGATCGGCCCCGCGCCGGTCGAGACCGTCCTCTCGAACGAGCTGTCGATGCCGATCGAAGACCTGGACCTCTCGGTCCGCTCGTACAACTGCCTCAAGCGCGAGGGCATCAACACCGTTTCGGAGCTGGTCGCCCTTTCGGAGACGCAGCTGATGAACATCCGCAACTTCGGTCAGAAGTCGGTCGACGAGGTGCGCGACAAGCTCACCTCCCTCGGCCTGTCGCTCAAGGACTCGGTGCCCGGCTTCGACGGCGCCCAGTTCTACAGCGGCTACGACGAAGAAACCGTCTGACGCGTCAGACCCGACCGAACCTTTTCCAGGAGTAACACGACATGCCCAAGCCCACGAAGGGTCCCCGCCTCGGAGGCGGCCCGGCCCACGAGCGTCTGCTTCTCGCGAACCTCGCGGCAGCCCTCTACACGCACAAGTCGATCAAGACGACCGAGACGAAGGCCAAGCGCCTCCGTCCGCTCGCCGAGCGCCTCATCACCTTCGCCAAGCGTGGCGACCTGCACGCGCGTCGTCGCGTGCTGGGCGTCATCGGTGACAAAGAGGTCGTGCACACCCTCTTCACCGAGATCGCGCCGCTGGTGGCCGACCGTGAGGGCGGCTACACCCGCATCACCAAGGTCGGCAACCGCAAGGGCGACAACGCGCCCATGGCCGTGATCGAGCTCGTTCTCGAGCCCGTCGCGAAGAAGGCTTCGAACAAGGCTGCTGCGGCCCCCGCCGCCGCTGCCGCCCCGGCTGCTGCCGAGGAGCCCGCCGCCGACGAGACCGCCGTTGAGGAGACCTCGAACGACGAGGCCGCCGAGGCCGGCGCCGAGTCGCCCGAGGAGGGCGCGGCCGCCGAGGCCGCCGCCGACGACGCCGTCACGGACGACGCCAAGGCCTGAGCCCTCCCGCTCGCACGAAGCCCCCACCCGTCAGGGTGGGGGCTTCGTCGTTCTCGCGCCCCCTTCGACGCTCGTAGGCTGGGGGAGTGCGCATCCGCCTCGACATCTCCTACGACGGCACGCACTTCCGCGGGTGGGCGCGACAGCCGAGTCTGCGAACCGTGCAAGGAGTGCTCGAAGACGCCCTGTCGCGCATCGTCGGAGGGTCGCCGCGTCTCATCGTCGCGGGCCGCACCGACGCCGGTGTGCACGCGTCGGGCCAGGTGGCGCATCTCGACCTCGACGACGAGCAGGAGGCCCGCCTTCCGCGACGACGGCGTGACAACGACGAAGGCGACGCGGTCGCGGCGTTGGCCGGCCGCGTGCGTGGCGTACTGGGCGCCTATCCCGACGTGACGGTTCGACGCACCTCCACGGCTCCGGAGGGGTTCGACGCGCGCTTCTCGGCGGTGTGGCGGCGGTACAGCTATCGACTGGCCGACGCGGCCACCGGGTACGACCCGCTCGATCGCCTTCGCACGACGACGGTGCGCAGCGCGCTGGATCTCGAGGCGATGGATGCCGCCGCCTCTCGTCTCATCGGGCTCCACGATTTCGCGGCGTACTGCAAAGCCCGTGAAGAGGCGACCACCATCCGTACCCTGCTCGAGTATGACTGGCGACGAGGCGACGACGGGGTGCTGGTCGCGAACGTCCGCGCGGACGCCTTCTGCCACAGCATGGTGCGCGCCCTGGTGGGTGCGTGCGTCGCCGTAGGGGAGGGGCGCATCGCGGTGGATGACGTGGTGGCGATCCGCGACGCGCGCATGCGCATCCCTGAAACGAAGGTGCTGGCGGCGCGGGGTCTCGTCCTCGCCGAGGTCGGTTACCCGGCGGACGAGCTGCTCGCCTCCCGTGCGGAGCAGACGCGTGCGCGCCGCGACGCAGACGTCGCCGACTCCTGATCTCCGAGTCGACGGCATCCGGAATCGCCCGTTGCGAGTGTGTGCAACCCCTCGGCTCGCCCCGAGCCGACGGTCGTAGGCTGTGTTCGCCATGAAGGTCATCTCGTACAACCTCAACAAGCACCGCGCTGCCGGTGAGCTCGTCGACCTCGTCGAGGCCCACGAGGTCGACGTGCTCTGTCTGCAGGAGTGCGACGCGAACGACATCCCCGCTCAGATCGGTGGTCTGCGGCTCGCGGAGGCGACGCAGCGCAATCGCCTCGGACTCGCCCTGTACTACCGCGAGAACACCTTCCGTGCGGAGGAGGTGCGCGCGATCGCGTTGAAGAAGTCCCTCCACGACCGTGTGCTGAAACCGGCTGAAGAGCGGATGCTGGGGGTGCGCCTCAGCGACATCGACACGGGCCGCGACGTGATCGTCGCCTCGTTCCACGCCGCGCCCCTGACTGCGCTCAACTCCCTGCGGCGGCATCAGATCCGCACCGCTCTGACCGAATTGCAGAACCTCGGACCGGGGCTGCCCGCTCTCATGGTCGGCGACTACAACTACCCGGTCTTCAAGGAGAACCTGGGGCAGAAGGTCCGCGACCAGGGATACGAACTCACGCTGAGCGATGCGCGCACGTACACGAGGTACCGCGTGTTCCGCGGGCATTACGACTTCGCGACGTCGATCGGCTTCGACATCGCCCACATCAAGACCCTCCCGCAGGGGCTGAGCGACCATCTCCCGATCCTCATCACGGCCGAGGTGACGCAGGGGCATCGCGCCCCCGTCGCCGGCTGACCCGCGGTCAGAGGGAACGCGAAAGGAGGGGCCGTCGATACGACGGCCCCTCCTGTACGTGTGTCGGTGCTCAGGCCTCGACGCGACGACGGCGACGGATGCTCGCGCCGATCGCGACGGCCCCACCGGCGAGGACGAGCGCGCCTCCGCCGATCCAGAGGCCCGCCGCGGCGCCGCCGTCGACACCGGTGACGGCGAGTCCGCCCTTCGAGGGGTTCGATGCCGAACCCGAGTCCGCCGTGGTCAGCGTCACCGTCGCGTGCAGGACGCGTCCGCTCGACGCGCCGGTGAAGGTGAAGTCGTAGGATCCCTTGCCGTTCGCGGGCATCTTGACCGGGACGCGGAGCGACCCGTTCGACGACTTGCCGCGCAGCGAGGTGTTGGTCTCGACCTTGGCCGAGGCGAGGGTGATGCCACTGGCGTTGATGCCGGTGACCGAGATGAGAACGTCTTCGTCGCCGACGAAGGGGGTTCCGGGAGTGGTGAAAGTGGTGACGTTGCCGGCCGGCAGCGTGGCCGGGTTGGCGACGATGGCGCCCGCGTCGGTGTACGCGTTGGCGGCCGTGGGGGCCATCAGCGCGGCCGCGGCGAGCGAGAGCGCGGCGACGGCCCGGATGATCGTGGTCTTCATGGTGTGCCCCATCTGCTTAGCGTGGTCGAGCCGGATGCCGTGTCGGAGGGGACGCGGCGTCTTCCGCGACCGCATGACATGGCGGCTCCTTTGCCCGAGTCTGTCGGTCGGGCCGTGTGCGACCCGGCGGAAAGGGCTCGCTTTCACGCGACAGCGGGGCAGACTTCACCAGGGGGTCCGGCGCGGCGTCACTCACCGGACCGACACGTGCCTGCTCGCGGCACCTCGTCGGGGATGCGGGTGGGCGTCGAGACCGCGCTGACCGCGGTCACGCCCGGCACGGAGACGGTGACATCGAGATCGGCGCTCTCTCCCGGTGCGAGTTGCACCGACCACTTCAGCACCCGACGGCCGTCGTGCACGCCGCCGGCGAAGCCCGGGGGATCGCCGTCGCTTGTCGTGCGCTGGCCGACGATCTCGGCGCCGGGAGGCAGGTAGACGTAGACCCCGGTCAGCACGTCGCCCGGGGGCACACCGTGCTCACCACCACCGGTGACGTAAGAGGGCAGCGTGGCAGGGTCGGGGGCATCGCTGCGCAGCGTCACGTGCACGGACGCCATTCCCTCGCCGCACGACGCGGTCTCGACCTGCGGGTGCAGGTAGTAGTCCATCTTCGAGCCGGTGCCGTCGTTGAGGTAGACCCCGAAGACCCCGGTGCCGGCATCGGAGGCCGGCAGGGCCCCCTGCAGAGTGGTGCCGTCGAGGAGCGCCTGCTGCGCGGCATCCGCGTTCCACGCGAGCAGGCGTCGCTCGAGCCCTGCGCGACGGACCGCGTCGATGAGAGCAGCCGGGTCGGCGCGACCATCGGCGATCGCTTGGAAGACGGCCGTCGACGCGCTCTGGAAGAACGCGTCCTGCTCCCTCGAGTCGGAGTAACGGCGATACACCTCGTCGAGCAGGAGGGAGACGGTGTTGTCGGCGGTGAGCTGATCTCCCGACGGGAGGGCGACGGGCCCGGTGGCGCGCAGCAGGTACGACAAGGTCACAGGATCGACGGCGACGACGGCGTCGACCTCGGTACCCGAGAGGCGTCGCCACAGCTCGCGAGCGACCGGGGCTCCCACCGAGAAGTCGGGCACCTGGGTGGCGTTCTGGACGAACCGTGCCGGCCGGGTGTCGTAGATGCTCTGCACCTCGGCCGGGAGCTCCCCTGCGGGCGAGGTGGCGACGGGCTCGAACTCCGGGCTGGAGGCCTGCGCGACGAGCGTCAACCGTCCGTCATCGGCGTCGAGTTGGGCGACGGCTCCGACGACGCCGCCGAGGGAGCGCCACTCGGCGTTGTTCTCGAAGAGCACGAGCGTCGACCGGGGGCCGTCGGCTCCGAGCATGCCCGGCACGAGCAGGGTCGCCCGTCTGAGCGCGTCGGCGTCGTCGGCGGCGGTGTCGAGCTGCTGCGCCGAGGCGGTGACGGCATCGGCGAGTCGGCCGAGGAGGGGAGCCCGTTCGATGCCGGCCACGTCATCGGCGGCGGCCCGCAGTGCGGCGGCGGCCGTCGAGGCGGCGGGCGCGACCTCGGCCAGCCGGGCGACGTCGAAGGCGCCGCCGACGGGCCGGAGAGACTCGGGAGACAGGCCCGCCGAGGCCTCGGCGAGCGGTTCGAAGGCGGTCGCGACGGCGTCGTCGATCGCAGCGGCGGTGCGGGTCAGCGCGTCGAGCTGCGGCCCGACCCACGGGAGCGCCATCGACGCGGTCCAGATCGGATCGCTCGTCAATTCCCGCGCCGCGCGGGTGTCGGCGCCGACCGTCGAGAGGCGGGAGAGGGCGGCGGCGAGATCGTCGCCGTCGGCGGCTGCAGCGGAGACGCCGGCCTGCGCGGACGCGAGGTGGCCCGCCGCGAGCGCCCCTCGCGTGCCGATCCAGGCGGCGGCGGCGAGACCCAGCACGAGCACTCCGACCACCGTCCAGGCGAAGACGGAGGCGGCCGGCGTGGCCGACGAGCGGCGGGGAGGGCGGATCACGCCGAAAACTGTAAGCCTGCCGCATCCGCGCACCGGACCGCGTCGACCGCGGCCACCTACACTGGGAGGAACGACTCGGGGGAGAATCCATGGTGCGGGCGATGCGGCGCGGCAGGGCGTTCTGGGGCGCGGCGATGGTGGGCGCGTCCGTGTTCGCGCTGACCGCGTGCGGGGCTCCCCCCTGGGCCCAGGGCGGCGGGCAGGGCACGCCCTCGGCCTCGCCGACCGTCACGCAGACCACGGTCCCGCAGCCGGTGCGCAACGATCTCGCGAGCGGCTCGACGCAGCGGACGCTGACGGCGGGTGCCGTCGGGGCGACGGTGGACTACTGGTCGACGCTGTCGATGGACAAGTGGACGCCCACGGCGCTGAAGCCGGTGAACCTGTCGATGGTGACCACCGTCACGCCCAACGACGGGCAGAAGGTGTACCTGCAGAGGGCGACCATGACGGCCGTGCCGGGAAACGCCTCGCAGTCGTTCGCGCCCTTGTCGGCGCAGTCGGATCAGACGGACGCCCCGGGGTATCTGGTGCTCGCGCCGTACAGCTACTCACAGACCTTCAACGTCGGAGAGGTCCCGGCGAACGCGACATTTGTCACCCTCCAATTCACCTTTGAGTTCTTGGTCCAGACCACCCCGACGTCCAACGAGTTCGCCAAGCAGACGGCCAGCGACACGCTGACGGTCGCCATCGCCGGCGGCGGCGAGGCGACGCCCGCAGGCTGATCAGGGGCGGACGCGCTCCCACCGATCGCCGCCCTGACGGGTGGCTTCGGCGGCTGCTTCACCGGCGGCCACGACGAGGGCGGCGAGGTCGTAGTCGGCGCTCTCGGCGGGCACCCAGCCCACGCTCGCCGACAACTGCACGTCGACGTGGTCGGACACGTCCAACTCGGTGATGCGGCGCAGGGTGGTGCGCACGTGCTCCCGGATCACGGAACCCGGACGCGCGAGGACGATCACGAGGCGGCCCCGCGTCTCGCGTCCGATTTCCGCGTCGGCGGGGAAGCTCTCGTCGACGACCGCCTCGAACTCCGCGACCAGCCGCAGCCACCCGTTCTCTCCGGCCGCGCTGCGGATGTGAGTGGGGTCGTCGAGTCGGACCGTCAGCACGGCCCAGGACTGCTCGCGCGCGCGGCGGGCGCGACGCAGACGGTCGGATGCCGTGATCACGAAGTGCGGCCACGTCGACGCCGTGTGGCCCCCGGTCGGCGACACCGAGGTGAAGTACAGCAACGAGACCGTGGCGCACACCAGGTAGATGAGCATCGCGAGTCCGTTGATCACGCGGGGGAGGGCCAGATCGCCGATGTCGGCGGGGGCGGCCAGCCCCGACACGAGGATCGCCGCTCCGACGGCGACGAAGCCCGCCGACACGATCGTGAGCGGCAGAGCGAGTCGTTCCAGGCGATCGGCGGCGTGCCGGAGCTCGCCGATGGTGAGTCCGGCGAACACCGCCGCAGCGACGAAGGCCAACCGGAAGACGAGGCCGTAGGCGGCGGCGTCGGTCACGGCCGTGAACGCGGCCGCGGTCAGGGCCGCCTGCACCCCGCCGATCCACGGGAACGCCGGCACCCCGCGACGCGCGCGGAAACCCGACCAGATGAGGGCGGGCGCACCCAGCATGAGTCCGAGCCCCGCGCGGCGCACGGGCTCGGCATCCGCGATCGATCCCATGATCGACACCCAGGTGCTCGTCATCGCCAGCACGAAGGCGAGCGACCACAGCAGTGCGGAGCGCGAGGGGCGGTGCAGGAAGCCGAGGCCGATGATCATCACCGTGGAGACGGTCGCGACGGCCGCCTGCGCGAGTCCGAGGTTCGAGAGGACTTCGGTGGTGTTCATGCGGCGGCGGCATCCGATCGCGCCGGGAGCACCACCGTCACGGTCGTGCCCGCGCCCAGTTCGCTCTCGAGGAAGAGCGATCCGCCCTGGTCTTCCACGATGCTGCGGATGATCCCCATGCCGAGACCCGTGCCGGGCGTCGGACTCTCGCGCACCGCCTGGGCACGGAAGTAGGGGTCGAACACCCGATCGATGTCATCAGGATGGATGCCGATGCCGGTGTCGGCGAAGTGGAGGATCACGTCGTCGGGGGAGACCTCTCCGCTGATGCGGATCGTTCCACCCGCCGGCGTGTACTTGATCGCGTTGCTGAGGATGTTGTCGAAGGCCTGCCGGAGGCGGAACGCATCGCCGAGCACCTCGGCGGACGCGGGGAGTTCATCGATCACGCTCACCCGGCGCGCGGCGGCGGCGGGGCGGAACGACGCCAGCGACGAGGCGATGATGCGGCTCGCATCGGCCGTCGCCGGCCCCGACGTCTCGCGGAAGACTCCACGGGAGGTCGCGAGGATCTCGGAGATCAGCTTCTGCATGCGCTCGCCGGCCGCGGCGATGACCTCGAGCTGCTCGTGCACCTTGGGGGAGAGGTTCGGATCGTCGAGCGCCAGGTCGGCGTGGCCGATGATCGCCGTCAGCGGGTTCCGCAGCTCGTGCGACACGGTCGCGGCCAGCCGCTCTCTCGCGCGCTCGGACTCGATCAGCGCAGTGATGTCGTGGATGATCAACAGCGTGCTCTCGGGCTCGTCCGACGAGATGAGACGACGAGTGGATGCCGAGAGGGCATGCCATTCGCCGTGCGGATCGAACAGCCACACCCGCTCGTCGTCGAACTGCTCGCCGCGGGCCGCGCGGGCGAAGGGCCGCTCGGACTCGGGCAACGGTTCACCGCGGAGGTTCGCGTACTCGACCGCGCCGCCGGGTCGTTGCGGCTCGTCGCGCTCGACTCCGTACAGCGCGACGTACGTGTCGTTGAGGGCCAGGACCTCCCCGTCGGCGGAGAGGCGCGCGATGCCGGTGTCGAGGCCGTTGAGCATCTGTGAGACGCGGCGCTCCTGGCCGGAGACGCGTTGCAGGGTGCCCTGCAGGCGGCTCGCCTGGCGACGCAGGAGCTGCTTGAACGCCCGCGTCTGTCGCGCCGAGAGGTAGGACGTGATCGCGATGAAGGTGAGCGACAGCAGCACCACGATCAGACGCAGCGCGGTGACGGGGCCGGTGGCGTTGACGGCGGCGTCGATGACGATGATGACGCCGACCGCGCCGATCGCCGAGATCAGGTAGACGAGGGTGAAATGGGTGGCGATCCAGATGATCGGGAAGACCCAGAAGAAGCTGAAGCGCAGGTCGGTGCCGAAGCTCAGCAGACCGATGCCGACGATGTCACCGAAGGGGATGAGTGCGACCGCCGCGCGGGGCAGCTTCTGCCAGGGCACCACGATCGCCACCGCGGTGAGGGCGATGATGACGCCGACGCCCGAGGAGAAGGGCCACAGGGCGAACAGCGAGGGCTCGAGCGCCTGCACGAGCAGCACGGTGATGACTACGCTGGCGCCCAGCACGAGTTGGAGGAGCCAGACCGATCGGGTTCGGCTGCTCGGATTCGTCGCGTCGTCGTCAGGCACGGCCTCGGGAGGAACCGCCGGTGGGACGCTCCTCAGTGATGCCATGTCTTCGAGTGTATAGAGAGTGGTGTAGTCTTCTGCGCGCCATCCTGTCTCTGCTCGCCGCTCGTGGTTTCGCACCCACGGGCCCGGTCAGACTCCCCCTGAGGCCTGCATCCCGCAGCGTGATGGTCGTTCGTCGACCTCGGCGCGTCCGCGCCCATTCCTCAGGAGTCACCTGTGAGCATGACCTCTCGCCGTCGCGTGCGCGCGACCGCCCTGGCCGTTGCCCTCGCCATCGTCGCGCCGGCCACCCTGACCGGTTGCGGTCAGATCGCCGAAGCCTTCAATTCCCTGCCCGGCCAGCCGGGGGGCAATCAGTCGGTGGTCGTGCCGACTGCTGCTCCGCAGTCGTCCGCCGACGCGAAGCCCTTCGACTCGCAGTTCACCTATGACGGCTCCGTGCGGTTGACCTCCGAGGTCGCCGACGGGCTCGAGCTGCGTCTCGACGTGTGGGCGGTCGACCCCAAGCGCACCATGGAGTGGACCCCCACCAACGAGAAGCAGCTCGGCTTCGCGGTCAACATCGTCGACAAGCGAGTCGACGAGAAGGCGGTCCTCGCCGAGAAGCGACGCGTGTACGTCTCGTCGATCTCGGTGACCTCGCAGACCGCTCAGACCAGCGGTCAGGTGTCGAACCCGTTCCAGTTCAGCGCCGACCCGCGCACCCTGGTCCCCACCGACACCCTCCGCTCCGAGCGTGGTCTGCTGCTGAACAGCTACCAGGGCGGCCTGCTGGTGCCCACGACCTCGATCCGCCAGCTGCCCAACGACACCTACGGCATCACGCTCGAGTTCGCCCTGAACGTGGCGGTCGAGGGGACGGCGAACACCGACACCTCGTTCTCGCAGCAGACCGTCTACCAGTACCTGCCGATCGCGATCTTCGCCGACGACGGACAGGTCAACGGAGGCAGCCAGGGGACCGACACGCAGAGCAGCACGGGACGCGCACCCGGCTGGGGCCAGACCAACGGGCAGGGCTGAGCGGGCGGCATCCGCCCCTCTCACTCCGCGCCGTTGTGCCCCTGCCGCGGGCGCAGGCGTCGACTCTCCATGAGCAGGGAGAGATCCTCGACGTCCATGACGAGGTAGTGCTCGAACGTCAGATCGGGAACGTCGTCGTAATCGATCGCCGGCATGCGGCGGGCGAAGGCGCGGCGCACGGCGTGCTCGACCTCTGCGGTCTCGAGCACCGACGGCGCGACGACGAAGACCGTGTCGCGCGCGGGCAGACCGGTGGCGGCTCCGGGCAGCGCGTCCTGGGCCGCCTCGCCGACCGTGCGCAGGATCGTGTCGCCCCGTTCGCCGCTGTGGGCGGCGCGGATGAGATCGATCTCGGGCACCCGCACCAGCGTCGCGCGGACGGACACGTGTTCTGCGAGGAGCATCTCGGCCTCGCGACGGAGCATTCCGCGATCGTGCGCGCGAGTGCCGGGGGCGGGGTCGTCGTCGAGTTGTCGGCCTATCCACACCGCGCCGACGGAGACCAAGGCGATGGCGAGCGCGCTGACGGCGGCCGTCGTCTCGGCCGAAACGGCCCCCGGGCTCAGCAGGGGCGTGATCCCGAAAGCCGCCACCACGGCGAGGCGAGCGAGGTTGTACGCCGCGAAGAGGCTGAGCGTCCACGCGATCAGCTTCGCGCCGCGCAGCTCGCCCAGTGGCCGTCGCGAGAGCTCGAGCGCACCCAGGGCGGCGAACACCACCAGCCCCGCCGTCTTGAGCAGGGTGGCGTCGTCGAGGTCGATGAGGTACGTGACCCCGAACATGAGGATCGCGACCGCCCCGGTGCTCACCCCGCCGATCGCGGAGCGACCGTTCAGCCGGCGTGAGCCCGCCCACTGCAGGCCCACGGCGAGCAGATTGGTGGCGTTGCCCGCCGCGGCGGCGGTCACCCCTCCGCCTGCGGTCTCGACGACGTTCATCGCACCGCACAGCAGCGCCGCGATGGCCGCCATGCCGAAGTAGCGCACCATGTCGGCGCGGGCACCTCCGCGGTCGTCGCCGGGGCGGCCGTGGGTGAGGAACAGCATGGTCCCCGCGACGCCGGCTGCGGCGATCGATGCGAGAAGAGCGAGGACGATCACAGGGGTCGTCTCCTTCGGGCGTCCGACGCAATCTTGAGGAAATCTTGCGCAGACGGGGGTGTTCGGCAGTGGTCGTCTTGCGGCGAACCTACCAGAGTAGGAACAAGCCGATACGCCGCTCCACCGACAGGAAGACCCCGCCATGACCGATGCGCGCAACTTCACCCCGCAGTCTCGGGATCTCCGCATCCACCCGGGCGAATTGACGGCGACGGCAAGCGAGGAGCACGGCTTCGCCGATGACTTCGCCGCGGTCCTCGAGAACACCTCGGTGCACCGCTCCACCATCGGCTGCGTCATCCCCGCCTACAACGAGGAGGAGTCGATCGCCGATGTGATCGAGGCCCTCCTGGCGCAGACCCGCGTTCCCGACGTCATCCACGTGGTCGTGAACAACACGTCGGACGCGACGGTGAAGATCGCTTCGGAGTACAGCGGACCCCACGAGCTGCACACCGAGCTCGGCGAGCAGTTCACCGAGGTCTTCGTGCACGACATCGGCAAGAACCCCGACAAGAAGGTCGGCGCGCTCAACTACGGCTACTCCCTCGTCGAGGGCTACGACTACCTCCTCGGCGTCGACGGCGACACCATCGCCGACAGCAAGGCCGTCGAGTTCCTCGAGACCGAGGCCGTGTCGGACTCCCGCATCGGCGGCATCTCGGCGATCTACACGATCGACGACAAGCCCATCAAGGGAGTCATCGCGCGCTTCCTGACGGCCGGTCAGCGCACGCAGTTCGCCGCCTTCAACCTGCAGAACATGCTCCGCGGCCGCAACATGGCCGTGCTCGGCGGTCAGTTCTCGATCTTCTCCACGAACGCCCTCCGCGACGCCATGTCGCAGAACCACCAGTCGACCCCGTGGGTGAAGGACTCCGAGGTCGAGGACTCGCTGCTGTCGCTGCAGATCAAGAGCGCCGGCTACCTCACCAAGATCAGCCCGTACGCCCGCGCCGACGTGGGTGGCATGACCACCCTGTCGGGCTACGACGCACAGCAGGTCAAGTGGACCTACGGCGCCATCGAGCTGATGTGGCCCGGCCAGCGTGGTGACACGAAGGGCCAGCCCTTCCACCCCAACCTGCGCCTGCGGTGGTTCGAGAACTTCGGCATGCTCACGAACCTCTTCGTCCGCGTCGCGTTCCTGACGCTGCTGGCCGGTTCGCTGACGCTGAACGCCTTCGTCTTCTCGCCGCTGTGGCTCATCCCGCCGGTCATCGCCATGCTGTTGAACCTGCGCATCGCCCGCACGATGAAGAACGTCAACCGCAACGATGTGCTGTTCGCCGTGCTGTTCTTCCCGGCCGAGTTGTTCATGTGGATCCGCATCAGTCACTTCGTGCGCTCGTGGACCCGCTTCCTCTCCCGCAAGAAGGTCGACAACTGGGCGATGCAGGCCAAGGCCGAGCGCGGTGGCGGCCTCGGTCACTGGACGCCGATGATCGTGCTCATCGGAGTGGCGATCGCCCTCGCCGTCATCTGGATCATGGTCGGCCCGATGGTGCAGTCCTCGATCCTGTGGATCGGATGGCCCATCGTCGGCGTGGTCACGGTCCTGCAGACCCTCCTGATGTTCTCCAAGCTCGTCCGTCGCCAGCACGGCTTCAAGGTCTGACGGACCCACGATCTGACCCGAACGCGTCAGAAAGGACGAATGCCTCGGCCCTGGGGAGGGCCGAGGCATTCGTTATGTCCGGGGTCGTCAGGGCGCGGCCAGCAGTTCGGAGGTCAGACGGTAGCCCACGCCGCGCACGGTTTCGATGTACCGGGGGTTCGCGGGGTTGTCGCCCAGCTTGCGGCGCAGGTTGGTCATGTGGGCCTCGATCGCGCGCTTGTCCGCCTCGCCGACGAAGTAGCTCGTGACGTAGGACTCGCCGCGCAGCACCAGGGTGAGATCGGCCTTGCTGCGGACGCGTCGCTTCGACTCCATCAGGGTCGCGAGCAGGTCGAACTCGGTGCGCGTGAGGTCGAGTTCTTCGCCACCGACACGCACGAGGCGACTGTCGGGGTCGAGCTGCAGGTCGCGGTGCGCCACCCAGGCTCCGCCGGTCGGGGTGAGCTCGCCCGCAGCGGCTCGTGGCACGATCTCGCTTCCGGATGCCGCGGCGCGCGGTTCGGGTCCCTGCGACGACGGCACGACCACCGGTGCGCTCGCCGCAGGGACCGGGGTGACCGGTGAGGGAGCCGCGGGCGCAGGCGAATCGGTGCGGGCTGCGGGGAACGAAGGGCCGACGCTGTCCTGGCGGGGGGCCGCGGATGCCGCGGAGTCGCCAGCGCGCGGACGTCGCAGCAGCGCCTCGATGCGCGCGCGGAGTTCGCGCGGACGGAAAGGCTTGACCACGTACTCATCGGCGCCCGCGCCGAGGCCCAAGACGACGTCGGCCTCTTCTTCGAGGCCGGTCAGCATGATGATGTACGTGTCGCTCTGCTGGCGGATGCGGCGCGCGGCCTCGAACCCGTCGATGCCGGGCATGTTCACGTCGAGCGTGGTGATCAGCGGCTGGTAGGCGATGACCGCCCGCACGCCGTCGATGCCGTTACCGACCGACACGGTGGAGAAACCGGCCGACTCGAGCACTTCGACCAGGAGGTGTCGGATGTCGGGATCGTCTTCGACGATGACGGCTGTCTTCAGCAACTCGGTGCTGTCGCTCATTTCACCCACTCTTCCGGCTTCGCACGAGGTCGTGCCCGCGTTCTCCCCCGAGACACGGCGTCGCACAGCGACGAGCGCAATCTTGACACACTTCACGCGCGGCGCGGACGGTCCGCGCCGTCAGCGCTGCTCTCGGGTCAACTCTGCTGCGGCCGCCGGCCACCAGGTGCCCGCGACCGGACCCCCGTTGCATTCGCCGTCGCTCTCGCCCGGGGGCTTGATCCACAGGTTCGTGTCGACGACCCCGTCGCCGTAGGAACCGCCCGGGCTCCCCACGAGTCGACCGGCCGGGTTGCACCACTCGGAGCCCGCCGGCCCGGCACCGTTCCGTGAGGTGTCGATGACCGCGTGGATGCCGCCGAGCTGGTCGGAGAGCGCGTGGGCGTAGGCGAACTCCGCCGCAGTGTCCTGGTAGTTGGACACGTTCAGCGCGACTCCGCGAACGTCGGAGAGGAGATTCGTCGCTCGCAGGAGGTCGGCCATCTCGGCCGGCGGATGCCAGGAGGAATGGCCCCCGTCGATGTAGATCCAGGTGTTGGTGCCGCGGATGCTCTCGACGGCCCCTCGCAGGTAGCCCGCCCGGTCCTGGATAGAACCGCACGAGGACGCCAGAGCGATGCTGTCGGGCTCGAGGACGACGATCTTCTGGATGTCGGAGGCGTTGCGCAGGGCGTCGCCGATCCGCCCGGTCCATTCGCGGTAGGCGTCGGGGTCGAGTCCGCCAG
This sequence comes from Microbacterium sp. che218, assembly GCF_040436305.1. Lineage (NCBI taxonomy): Bacteria > Bacillati > Actinomycetota > Actinomycetes > Micrococcales > Microbacteriaceae > Microbacterium > Microbacterium sp. che218. Next base: position 1,650,571 of record NZ_AP031501.1, on the reverse strand, counting down.
CGGAGTGATTGCCGCAGTCGCGATCGGGGAGCCCGTACACGGCGATCGACAACGCCGCCTTCTGGTCGCGGGCTTCGGCGGCCAGGTGCGCCACGCGGTCCCACACCTCGTCGACGGGATCGATCTCGGGCGTGAGCCAGTACGTCGTGGGCTGAGTGGAGAGCCACTCCGCGGCGGAGTTCTCGTCGGCGTCGCCGGTGGCGGCGCGTGCCGCCTGCGCGGCCTTCGACTCGTCGGGCGCGACGATGCGGGTGTCGACGGCGGGCGGACGGGCCCCGAGGGTCTGGAAGAGAGTGGTCACGAGGCTCCCGACCACGGCGATGACGGCGATCAGCGCCGCGACGACGACGACCGCCCCCACGATCAGGAGGGCGCGCGGAATCCGTCGTCGGGGCCTCTTCGGCCGGTGCGTTCGCGCCACGAGGAGGACTCTATCCGAGGTGAGCGGGGATGGCGCCGAGGTAGTTAACTCGGTGAACGGGCATAGACTCTCTCCGTGGGAAAACTGGTTTACAACACGTCAGGTCACTCGTTCGACATCGAGGATCGGACACTCTCACACCTTCGAGTCGTCTTCATGAACAAGCTGCGCCGCGGCGAGCCGTTCATGTTCCACTTCCCGATGGGTGACGGCAGCGGGACGCGTTCGCTGTGGATCTCGCCGTCGATCCCGCTGGTCTTCCACTTCTACGGCAGTCGTGCGCCGCAGTTGAACCGCCGGTGGATCGACGACCTGATGAACGAGGCGAGCACCCCGCAGGGTCTCAGCGTCGTCGCCGAGCCCGATCCCGATTCGGTGCCGACCCTCATCGGGTGACGAGCGTCAGGCGCATTCTGCGTCGACGACTTCGCGCACGCGATCGAGGAAGGCTGCGACCTGGTCGGCGAGCGCGTCCGGAAGGTCGAGCGCGAATTCGCGGATGCGTGCCGTGACGGGGTCGATCGCGTCGGCATCGGCGTCGCGATCGAAGGGGAGCACGAACTTGCTCCGGCGATCGGCGGGATTGGCGGCGAACGTGATGAGGCCTCCCGCGTGCAGGCGGTCGAGCATGCCCGTCACCGACGCGGTCGACACCGCGAGCGACTGCGCAATCTCGGTCGGCGTGACAGACATGCCCGCGTCGGCCCGCTCGAGGATCAAGCGCATGGCGGCTCGGGCGTTCTCGCTGGGGCCGCAGTCGGTCTGGCGGCGTCGCGCGAGGCGCGCCTCCGCGAGACGCAGCCGCTCCACGGCGCGTGCGGCTGTGGTCGCGTGGTCCTCAGCATGGTCGAACGTCATAGGTCTCCTCGGGGCTCCGGCCACCCGGGGCCAGTCTAGTTAGGTCGTCGAGATACACGAGAGGCGATGCATTCCGGTTCGAGTCCGACAACAGGACGGATCCCCGTCGTTTCCCTTCTCTTCCCTTGCGATAGTTAGGCAATCTAGTAAAATAACGAGGGCCGGATCTCCTGGAAGGAGACGCTCATGGGCTTCTTGTATTACGGTTCCTCCGCCAGTCCGATCAGCATTCCCGATCGTGTTCTCGCGCACGTGAAGGTCGTGATCGCGACGAAGCTCCGACGCGGCGAGAGCTTTACGATGTCGTGGCGGCACCCGTCGGGCGAAGAGACCGGACGCAGCACGATCTGGATCCAGCCGTCGATCCCGCTCCGGTTCGTCTTCGGAGCGGTCGAGCCCGAGATGCTCGATCCGCAGTTGCTGCAGACCTACGCGAACTCGGCCAACTCCTCGAGCGGTCTCACCCTCGACCTCGAACCGCACGACGCACCGGTCGTCGAACGATCCCTCTGAGCCGACTCGGCCCGCTCAGGCCGGGGTCGTGGCGTGACGGTGGGCGATCGCCGACATCCACTCCATGCCCGGGCACGGAGGTGCGGATCGTCCGCGCATCCGCTCCCACGCCTCGACGTAGATCCCCTCGAGCAGGGCGTCGGCCCGCTGCGCCAAGCCCGTGAGCGCGAGCAGAGTGGCGTACACGCGGGGCGACGTCGCATCGTAGAAGGCGACGAACGCGTCGCAGTCACCGGAGGCGGCGCGCACCAGGAGGGCATCCAGATCCGGGTCGCGGGTCGCTGCGGAAGCGACGTCGGTCAGGGTCACGGGGCACCTCCTTCGTGTGTGATCCAAGTCAACTCACGGGCGCGGGTGGCGGCCTGGGGTTGCGCAATCCGGACGGGTGTCCTAGCGATGATCGGCCGATGTCGTGCAGCGTTACGGAGCCCGCCGTCAAGCCCGCCGGGACGGCTGCGGCACGTCATAACGTGGGGGTCATGAGAACTGCGGTGCGGTGGGCCCTCGCCCTGGCCATGATGTTCGCCGGTGTCGCGCACCTGACCTTCGCGCGGCGCGATTTCCAGGCGCAGGTGCCTGATGCCCTGGTCGAGAAGCTCCCTCTGGATCGGGACGCCGTGGTCGTGGCATCCGGTGTCGTCGAGGCGGCGTTCGGTCTCGCGCTCGTGGCGTTGCCCAAGGAGCGTCGGCGGATCGGAGCGGCGCTGGCTGCCTTCTTCGTGGCGATCTTCCCCGGCAACATCGATCAGTGGCGCAAGGGACGATCGGCCTTCGGCCTCGACACCGACCAGAAGCGGTTCGGACGCCTTTTCTTCCAACCTCTCCTCGTCGCCGCCGCCTGGTGGTCGACCCGCTGAGCGCGCCATGACGGACGTCGTCAGTCTCGAGCTCGTCTTCGACGACGACACGGATGCGGCTGTGCGCAGCGAGTGGGAGGCCTTGGCCGACGCCGGTCTGCCGAGCCAGTCCCACCACAAGGGCGAGAGCAACCGGCCGCACACGACGCTGCTCGTGCGGTCCGCGCTTCGCGACATCGCAGCGTCGGAGCTCGGCGGGGCGCTCCCGGTGCCTCTCACCCTTGGCGCGCCGCTCCTGTTCGGCACGGGGCGTTCGCGCGTGATCGCGCGATCGGTCGTGCCGACCACGGACCTTCTCGCGCTCCATTCCCGCGTCCATGAAATGGCGGGCCCCGGCGATGACGTCGACCACACGCGTCCCGGCGCGTGGACGGCCCATGTGACGCTGGCCCGTCGGGTGCCGCTCGACCGTGTGGGCGACGCGCTGGAGGTGCTCGCCGCCGCGGGCGGTGCCGATCTCGCGGCCCGAGCCGTCGGCATCCGGAGGTGGGATGCCGCCACACGGACGGTGTCGTCCATCGCCGGACGTGGCACGCTGTAACCGTGCTGACCGACGACGCCCTCGCCTTCGTGAGCGAGTACCACCTGGCCACCCTGTCCACCGTGGGCCGCTCCGGCCGTGTGCACTCGGTGCCCGTCGGCTTCACCTACGAGAACGGCGTGGTCCGTGTGATCGGCTCGCGGGGGACGCAGAAATTCGTCAACGCCGCCCGCAGCGGACGCGCATCGATCTGCTCGGTGGACCGGGGCAGCTGGATCAGCTTCGAAGGTCCCGCTCGGGTGACCGACGACGCCGACACGGTGGCGCACGCCGTCGAACTGTACGCCGCCCGCTACCGCCAGCCCCGGGTGAACCCCGAGCGCGTGGTCCTCGAGCTGACCGTCGAGCGGGTTCTGGGCTCTCCCTCCTTCCGCGCCTGAGGGGGCGTCGGCGCGTGGAGCGCCGGCGGCAGACGCGCCGCGCACATCACTGCGAAGCGGCGGGGCAGCTGATTGGTGTCCTCGATGTCGATGACGTGCTCGCCGTGGACGTCGGTGTAAGCGGGGCACACCTCGAAGGCGGACACGATGCCACGCCTCCGATGACCTGACCGCTCAGGGGCCGGCGCCGGCCGTCCGCGCATGCTCCGGAGCCGGGGCAAGCCACGACACGTGGCCCTCGCGTCGGTCCTCGTCGTCGAAGAGGTGGCCGACGCGCTTGTAGTAGTGCAGCAGGATGGCGCGATCGAGGACGCGCAATTCCAGGCTCCGCGCCAGCTCCGCCTCCAGCGATGCGGCATCCGACAGGTCACGGAGCCACACGATGACGTAGAGATTCGACGCCCCGCCCGCGAGGGCGGCGCACATCCGCGTCATCGGCATGTTCGCGATCTGCAGCGCCGTCGCCTCGAGCCGTGCCGCGGGTACCACGAGCCAAAGGGCCAGAGCGTGCGGCCACATCCTCTGTTCGAGCGACACGTCGATGCGCTGCTGGATCCATCCCGTGCCCAGCAGCCGCCGCACCACGCGACGCGCGTGAGCCTCGGAGCTGCCGAGCCTGGCCGCGATCGCCTGCGGCGACGCGCGACCGTCGCGCTCCAGTTCGTCGAGCACCGCATGCCACCGCGCGGTCGGCGCGATCGGCTCGTCATCGGGGACCGAGGGCAGAGCAACCGCCTGCGGGGGACCGACCGCGCGCCAGCGCGAACCTTCGGAGAACATGCGGGTCACCACGGTCGAGCGCACACCGATGACCGCCTCGTGCGACCCCAACCACGACTGGATGAGCCGGCGGAAGCGCGCCATGTCCTCCGCGAGGATCGTCAGGACGAGATCGCGGTCGCCCGTCATGCCGGTGACGGAGATGACCTTCGGATGCATGCGCAGCACGGCGGCGACGGCGTCGACGCTGCCCGGTCGGCAGCGCACCTCGGTCAGCCCGAAGAGCATGCCCGCGCCGGAACCCACGTACGTCGTCGCCCATGCGGCCCCCGACTCGACGATCGCCGCCCAACGCCGTCGGGCGGTCGGGGCGCTGACGCCCACGGCGCGGCCGATCGACGCCCACGAGGCGCGCGGCGCGTCCTGCAGAGCGGCGACGAGCGCGAGGTCCGAATCCGACAGGTCGTGCGGGTGGGGCGGCGACTCGATGCGCATAACCGACATCTTGGCATCCGTGGGAGTCCGAATCGAACATCCGCCCCTGGTTGTGACACGCGATCGGCAAGATGCCAGGCACAGTCACTCCGACCGCCACGTCGAACAACACGGAGCCCCCCATGTCGACCGACACCACCCCAGCACTGACCCTCGCCGATGCCAAAGGCCTCGGCGGCCGCATCCTGCGCGGGATCGAACGCGTGGGCAACAAGCTGCCCCACCCCTTCTACCTCTTCCTCCTCATCGCCGGTCTCGTGGCCGTCGCCTCGGCGATCGCCACCCTGCTCGGGGCGGCCACGATCGACCCCGCCACGGGCGAGACGATCCCCATCCGCAGCATCCTGTCGGGCGAAGGCGTCGTCTACGCGCTCACGACCGCGATCCAGAACTTCGTCACGTTCCCCCCGCTCGGCCTCATCGTCACCGTCATGCTCGGCATCGGCGTCGCCGAGCGGCTCGGACTGCTGAAAGCCGCGATGCGCGGCGCCGTGCTCGCGGCGCCCGGCTGGGCGGTGACGTTCGTGGTCGTGCTCGTCAGCCTCATGGGCAACCTGGCGTCCGACTCGGCGATGGTGATCCTGCCGCCCCTCGCCGCAGCAGCGTTCCTCGCCGCCGGTCGGCACCCGCTCGCCGGCTTCGCGGCCTCGTACGCCGCGGTCGTCGCCGGGTTCAGTGCCAACGTCGTCCCCGCGGGCACGGACGTTCTGCTGTCGGGCATCACGACGAGCGCCGCGCAGATCGTCGATCCCGGGGCGTCGGTGTCACCGCTCGCCAACTACTTCTTCATGGCTACCTCGACGCTCCTCCTCGCCGTCGTCATCACGGTCGTCTGCCAGCGCTACGTCGAACCGCGTCTCACCCCGTACGAGGGGGGCCTTGCCGACGAAGACGCGTCCAAGCCGCTCGAGGCGATCGAGCGCCGCGGACTGCGGGTGGCCGGAATCGCCGTCGTCGCCTACCTCGCCATCGTCGCGACGGTCGTCGCCGTGCCCGGGTCGCCCCTGCAGGGCGAAGGAGGGCAGATCCTCCGATCGCCCTTCATGACGGCGCTGCCGATCTTCATCCTGTTCCTCTTCCTCGTCGCGGGCATCGCATACGGACTCGGTGCCCGCACCCTCACCTCGGCGCGACAGGTACCCGAGCACATGACGGCAGCGGTGAAGGACCTCGTTCCCTTCATCGTCGTGATCTTCACGGCCGCGCAGGCGATCGCGTGGTTCAACTGGTCTCAGCTCGGCCTGCTGCTCGCGACATCGGGGGCCGAGGCGATGAAGGCGACCGGGCTCGGCGGGCTCGGCGGACTGGTGCTCTTCAGCCTGTTCTGCACGATCCCGGCGTTGCTCCTGGCGAGCGGTTCGGCGTTGTGGACCCTGCTCGCGCCGATCTTCGTGCCGATGTTCATGCTCGCGGGCATCGACCCCGCGTACGTCCAGGCCGCTTTCCGCATCACCGACTCCGCGACCAACCCGCTCGTGCCGATGAACCCGATGCTGCCCGTCGTCCTCGGTCTGCTGCAGCGGTGGCAGCCGAAGGCCGGACTCGGAACCCTGTTCAGCCTCGTCATCCCCTTCACCCTCGTGATCTGGGGCGTCTGGCTCCTGCAGTTCATCGTCTGGGGTCTGCTCGGCCTGCCGGTCGGACCCGGTCACGGCCTCGAGCTGCAGTGACCGTCATCGCCTCTCCATCCGCCCGCCGAGACCCCCAGGAGGTCCACCCCATGTCCACTCTCACCGCGCGTTCCGCCGCCGCAGCGAGCATCGACGCGATGCCGACCACGATCACCGAGCTGCGTCCCCTCCTCGAGCGCAGGCTCGCAACGCTCGTCGACGTCGCCGCGGACCTGCACGCGCATCCTGAGATCCGCTTCACGGAGACGCACGCCGCCGCGCGCCTGACGGCCGAACTCGAGCTGGCGGGCTTCGCCGTCGAGCGCGGTTTCGCCGGCCTCGAGACGGCGTTCGTGGCGCGCTGGTCGACGACGGATGCCGACGCCCCGACCATCGCGATCTTCTGCGAGTACGACGCCCTCGAGGAGATCGGTCACGCGTGCGGGCACAACATCATCGCCGCCTGCGGTCTCGGCGCGGGTCTTCTCGTCAAGGATGCGTTGGAGGCGTCGCCGGTGCCCGCGAATCTCGTCGTCATCGGCAGCCCGGGCGAAGAGGGCGCCGCCGGCAAGGTGCCCATGATCGAGGGCGGTGTGCTCGACGGCGTCGACCTGGCGATGATGGTGCACCCGTCGGGGACCGATGCCGTGCGCGGCTCGTCGCTGTCGCGCGTCGCCCTCGACATCGACTTCCACGGAAAGGCGGCGCATGCGGCGGCGGCGCCCGAACTCGGTCGAAACGCCCTCGACGGCGCGACGCTGGCGTTGACGGCCATCGGGATGCTCCGGCAGCAGATGACCGATGACGTCCGCATCCACGCGATCATCACGAACGGCGGGCAAGCGCCGAACATCATCCCCGAGCGCGCGAGTCTGCGGATCTTCGTGCGGGCGGCAGATCGCGACCATCTGCTCTCGAACGTCGTGCCGCGCGTGCGGGACTGCTTCGAGGGTGCGGCGATCGCAACCGGCACGACGGTGGAGATCGCGGAGAACACGCCACCCTACTTCTCGTTGCGGTCCAACCCGACGCTCGTCGACGTCGCCGAGGCCGCCTACGGCGTGCTCGGGCGCGATCTCGAGCCCGACCCCACGGTCGCGGGCTCCACGGACATGGGCAACGTCAGCCATGTCGTGCCGTCGATCCACCCGATGATCTGCCTCGCCCGCGACGTGGCTCCGCACACCCGGGAGTTCGCCGCGGCCGCCGGTTCGGCCGAGCTCGCGCCGCCCACGATCGCCGACGGAGCGCTCATGCTCGCCGCAACGGCGCTCTCCGCGTTCCGTGAACCGACCGTGGTCGCCGACGCCAAGGCGACCTTCGCGCGGGACTGAGTTCGTCCGGCCCCGCGTCCCTGCGACGCCGAACGCATCCGCCGGCGGCGGGGGAGACCCCGCCGCCGGTCGGACGTGGGTCCGTCGAAGCGGGGCTCCTGCGATACTCGGTCCGATGTCCCGCCTTCCTCGATCCCTCGCGCTGCTCAGCGCCGGTCTGATGCTCTCCGCATGCGCCCCCGGTGTCGCGTCGACCGCGTCGACGGCGCTTCCCGCGGCGGACGAGCCGTGCGCGCCCGGGGCGGTGCAGGTCGGCGCCGACGCCGACGCCCTGCAGCGCGCTCTGGATGACGCGAAGCCCGGGGCCGTCCTGCAGCTGGCCGATGCGACCTACACGGGGCGGTTCCGCGCCACCGCCTCAGGGACCGCCGATCAGCCCATCGTCCTGTGCGGCGTCGCCAACAGCGTGATCGACGCGGGCAGTGTCGATGACGGGTACGCGCTGCACCTCGACGGAGCCTCGTACTGGGACGTCCGCGACCTGGAGGTGCGCGGTGGGCAGAAGGGCGTCGTCCTCGACGGCGTCTCGCACACGACGTTGTCCGGCTTGCGTATCTCCCACGTCGGCCAGGAGGGGCTCCACCTGCGTGCGGCGAGCAGCGACAATCTCGTGCGCGCGGTCACGGTCGAGCAGACGGGGCTGACCGACCCCGAATTCGGGGAGGGGATCTACGTCGGTTCGGCCGAGTCGAACTGGTGCCGCTACAGCGCGTGTCAGCCCGACCGCAGTGATCGGAACGTCTTCGAACAGCTCGTCGTCGCTGACACCACCGCGGAGGCCGTCGATGTGAAGGAGGGCACCAGCGACGGCATCATCCGGGCCTCCACGCTGGCCACGGCGACCGAGGCCAGCGTCGACAGCGCGGTCGACCTGAAGGGCTCCGGCTGGCGGCTCGAGGACACGACCGTGACCGGCCCCGTGGACGCCGTCTCGGTGCACGTCATCGTCGCGCCGTGGGGAGAGCGCAACACCGTCAGCGGCTCGGATCTGCGTGCGGCGGCGACGGGCGTCGGAGTGCGTCTGGCGGGCGCGGCGCAGGCGGCGGGCAACGTCGTCGGGTGTGACAACACCGTGTCGGCGGGTATCGAGCTCGTTACCGGTCGCTGTACCTGACGACACGGCGGCACCGGACGCGCTATCGTTCACTGTCTCCCCTGGCGCAGCCGACGGCATTGGCCGTCAGGAGGGGACACGGTGCACGACGGCTCGTTCGGTGAGCAGCTCATGTGGGTGCTGCCCTTCGGCTACCTCGGGATCGTCTCGTGGGGCTTCTGGCTGGTGCGCAAGATCCTCGCCGCGACCGCCCGTCCCGTGCGAAACGCCTTCCGCACGACCACGACCGTCGTCGTCCCGTCGTTCCACGAGGACCCCGACGTGCTCGTGCGGTGCCTTCGCACCTGGGTGCGACAGGGGCCGTCGCGCATCATCATCGTGCTCGACCTCGCCGACGTCGAGGCCCAACGGCGCATCGAGGCCCTCGGCATCCCGGGCGTCGACGTCGTCATGTTCCAGCACCGGGGCAAACGGTCGGCCCTCGGCGTCGGCATCCGGATGGTCGACACCGAGCTCATCGTGTTCGTCGACTCCGACACGGCGTGGGACGAGGGCATGCTCGCGGCCGTGCAGATGCCCTTCATCGATCCGGCGGTCGGCGCCGTCAGCACCCGTCAGAACGTCTACCTTCCGCGATCGAGCGTGTGGCGCCGCGTCGCGGACTGGATCATCGACCTGCGGTACACCGACTACGCCCCCGCGATGGGACGGTTCGGGGGGATCATCTGCGCCTCGGGTCGTACCGCCGCGTACCGCCGCACCGTGATCCAGCCGCGCGTCGAAGACCTCGAGCACGAGATCTTCTTCGGGCGCGAGTGCGTGGCCGGAGACGACGGCCGGATGACGTGGCTCGTGCTGTCGCAGGGATTCCGCGTCGCGCATCAGGACAGTGCGCGGGCGCTGTCGATGTTCCCCGGCACGTTCCGGGCGTTCGTGAAGCAGCGGGTGCGATGGAGCCGGAACTCCTATCGCTGCTATCTCACGGCGATCCGGCACGGTTGGGTGTTCAAGGTGCCGTTGATCTCTCAGATCACGATGATGCAGATCCTGCTCACCCCGTTCACGATGTTCGTCGCCCTCGGTTACATCGCGCTCTCCGTGCGTTCTTCCCACCCCTGGCTCGCCCTGGGACTGGCCGTGCTGTGGTTGTTCGTCGGTCGCGGCATCCGCGGCATGTCGCATCTGTGGCGGCGGCCCGAGGACATCGTGCTGCTCCCGCTCGTCACCCTCGTGATCATCCTCGTGGCGCTGCCCATCAAGGTCTACGCGCTGTTCACGATGAACAAGCAGGGGTGGTTGACGCGTTCGGCGGATGCCACGGGCGGCGAGGGCCAGACCGAGGCGAGCCTCGGGGGCGAGGGGCAGTCGGCGGCGAGCGTCGGCCTGTCGAGTGCGGATGCACACGCTGCGGCGGCGACCGGCGAGGTGAGCCGTGGATGACGACGGCGCGCTGACGGCGGAGGAGCGCGGGGACGCCCGGCCCGGCCTCCGCGGCCCGGTTCGAGTGGCCATGGTGGTCGCCGTCGTGGTGCTGGTCGGGGGGGTCGTGCTGACGGGCAACTTCGTGCACACCGGCACGTTCCTGCCGTGGGTGGACGCGGCCGCACAGTCCGACACGCCCCTCGTCGCGCCCTCTCCGTCGGGCTCGGCGAATTCCGCCGATTCGGACAAGCCGAAGACGCCGGCCGAGAGGGTCGCGGCGGAGGACGCCCGGCTCTCCGCGGTGGCGGCGCTGCCCGCGGGCGATCCCGCTCTGCTGGACACCTGGAACACCGTGGTGCTGGCTCCTCGCAACGGTCAGCAGACGGGTTACCTCTTCGGCGACCTCGTGGCCCTCGGGGCCGTGCGCGTCGACGACGACACGACCGCGACCCTCGTTCGCAACGTCGTCATCCGGGCGGGCGCCGAACTCGACCTGTATTCGAGCGCAGCTCAGGGCACGGACACCCTGCGCCTGCTCAGCACGGCGGACACCACCACGAGCATCGTGGGCTGGGGCGGCATCCTCGCGATCGGCGGAACAGCCGACCACCCCGTCACCGTGACCAGCTGGGACGACACGCTGGCCGCCCCCGATGTCGATCAGAGCGACGGGCGCGCGTACATCCGCGTGCGCGACGGCATCCTGGGCCTGGTGTCGACACGTCTCTCTGATCTCGGCTTCTGGAGCGGTCGCACGGGCGGGATCTCGATCACGGGGAGCGGCAGCGGGTCGATCGCCGCGTTGCAGGACGTCACGACGACGGGACTGCACTACGGGTTCTTCGGATCCGACACGAACGGCATCCAGATCACGGACTCGCACTTCGACGACTCGACGCTGACGGGCGTGGAGGTCACCAACGGGGCGAGCGAAACCACCATCCAGAAGACGAGCGTCACCGGTTCCGGGGGCGACGGAATCGCCGTCTCGCGGCAGTCCAGCGCCGTCACTCTCGACGACGTCACGGTCGAGGGATCGGCCGGATGGGGTGTGAGGGTCGATGGAGCCGCGCTCGCCGACGGACCGACGACCGGCGGCTACGGGCTCACCCCCTCCACAGGGCTCACGCTCACCGAGTCGCGCATCTCGGGCAATCGCGAGGGCGGTGTGCGGGTCATCTCGACCGACGACACCGAGATCCGGCGCACCACGGTCGACGAGACGCGCACGGCCGTCCTCGTCGAGGGGCCCTCCACGGGGCTGACCGTCACGAACGCCGATCTGTCGTCCGCAGATCTGCGCGGTCTCGACATCTCGGGCGAGATCACGGATGCCACGGTGTCCGACTCCCGCTTGGTGGGCCGCCGCATCGCGCTGGAGTTGACGCGCGCGGCCGTCATCGTGCGCGGCAACGACATGACCGTGGCATCCGGATACGCGGTCGAACTGGCTGAGGGAGCCCGCGCCGACATCACCGGCAACGTGCTGCGCGGCGTCGGTCAGGACGCGGTCGCCCTGTGGTCGGGGGCGCGCACCATGCAGGCCGACAACGATCAGTCCGCCTGGACGTTCCAATGGGCATGGGTCGGGTGGATGAACGAGCATCCGATGATGTGGATGTGGGCCCTCGTGCTGCTGATCCCCGCGATCGGCGTGCCCGTGCTGTGGCGTCGCCGTCGCGAGCATCAGCGCTTGCGCGACCTGCTGCGTGAGGCACTGCTGCGCCACGGTGAGGAGCAGATGGCCGCCTACCCGGGTGGCGTCGTCGAAGCGGCGCGCCCGGTCGACGAGGAGCCGGCGGCAGTGGCCGCTCCGGTGCTCGTCGGAGCGACGTCTCCGACGCCCGTCGGTGTCGCGGGCTCACGCATTCCGCGGGGTCCGGGGTCGTGGACGCCGGGGGAGCGGTTCGCGACGGCGGAGCCGGTCGCGACCCCGCGTGGTGGGGTCCGTCCGGGGCGCGTTCGGCCCCGATCCTTCGCCGATCTGCGGACGGGGCCCCTGGAGGGGCGCACGTTCGCCTCGCTCCAGGACTTCGCCGTCGCGGCGGTGCGGGAGGGCGGTTACTCCGTCACCACCATCGCGCGCCTGTTCCGGATACAGCATTGGCGTCTGCAACAGTGGGTCGACGAGGCCGATCGCGCCTCGCGTGAGACGGGAGTGAGCGCGTGAGCGACGCACCGGAGGCGGATCGCCTCGACGAAGTCCTGCACACCTTGGCTGCTCGCGTGCGCCGCATGCGTGAGGAACGCGATCTGTCGATCACGGCCCTGTCCTTCGAAGCGGGGCTGTCGGAGTCGCGGGTGCGCGCACTCGAAGCCGGTCGGACGACGGCCTCGCTGGCGACCCTCGTCGCTCTGGCCGAGACCTTCGAGGTCGACGTCGCCGAGCTCTTCGCCGACCCGGTACGCACGGCGGCACCGGCCGAGCCCGCGAGCGCGTACGTCGTTCCCAGCGAGGTCATCTGGGGCGGCGAACTCCCTCCGGCGCCGTGGATGCCCGAGGCGAAAGCCGCGCCGGCGCCCAGCCCCTACGTCGTGCCCAGCGAGGTCGTCTGGGGAGGCGACCTTCCGCCCGCGGCCTGGACGACGGCCGTGGCGCCACCGGCGATGCCGGAGGCGACCTCGGGTGCAAGCCTCGCGCCACCGGCGGCGACGCCGACCGAGAAGACGTGGGGAGGTGCGCTCCCGCCCGCCCCATGGACTGCTCCGGTACCGGCACCGCCCGTGGCCTCCGTCAGCGTGCCCGTGTCGAGCCACGTGCCCGCCGGAGTGATCGACGCGGGCCGTGGGGACACCGCCTCGCACGCCACGTCCGCCGCGGAATCGGTGCACCGCCGTGCGGCCGCCCACGGGGTCGAGCAGATGTCGCCGTACGTCTTGGTGGTGCAGGGTCAGACCCCGCCCCGACAGCCGCGGACGTTCGCCGACCTCCGCGAGGGAGTGCTCGCAGGTCGGGAGTTCCGTTCGCTCCGCGAGTTCGCGATCGCCGCGGTGGCCGAGGCAAACCATTCCTCCGTCGCCGTGGCGCGGGTCTTCCGCCTCCCGGTGTGGCGCCTCGAGGAGTGGGTGCGCGAGGCGGGATACGTCGCGACCCGGTGAGGCGGACCCCGGATGCCGCCGGGGGACGCATGAGGTGCGCGCCCCCGCGGCGGGTCGATCCGAGGGATCAGAGGGCGCGGAGCTTCTCCAGCAGCGGAGCTGCGACCTCGTCGACGAACCGCTGCTGCTGGGCGTCGCCGACCTGCACGATGGCGATGTCGGTGAAACCGGCGTCGATGAACGGGCGCACGCTCTCGGCGAGTTCGTCGAGATCGGGGCCGCACGCGATGGAGTCGGCGACGTCCTCCGGGCGCACGAACTGCGACGCGCCCGCGAACCCGGCCGGGGTCGGCAGATCGGAGTTGACGGCCCATCCGCCGGCGAACCATCGGAACTGGTCGTGCGCACGCTCGATCGCGGCGCCCTTGTCCGGGTCCCAGCTGATGGGGATCTGGCCGATCTTGCGGGACTCGCCCTCATGGTGCTCGTCCCAGCCGGCGATGAGATCGGCTTCGGGTTCGGTGGTGATGAGGTGGTCGCCCAGCGGGGCGAATCGCTTGATGGAGTGTTCGCCCGACACCGCGACCCCGATCGGGACCCCGCCGTCGGGAGCGTCCCAGACGCGAGCGGAGTCGACGCGGAAGTACTCGCCGTCGTACGTCACGAGGTCGCCCGTGTGCAGGGCGCGGATGATCTCGATCGCCTCGACGAGCATGTCCTGACGCGCGTGCACCGCGGGCCACCCCTCTCCGACCACGTGCTCGTTCAGGTTCTCACCCGAACCGAGGCCGAGCGTGAAGCGTCCGTCGGAGAGCAACTGCAGGGTGGCGGCCTTCTGCGCGACGACGGCCGGGTGATACCGGATCGTCGGGCAGGTGACATAGGTCATGAGTTCGACATCGGTGGTCGCCTGCGCGACCGCGCCGAGAACCGTCCACGCGTACGGGGCGTGCCCCTGGCTGGTGAGCCACGGCGAGTAGTGATCGCTGGAGACGAGGAAGTCGTAGCCGGCGCGTTCGGCGCCGACGGCATAGTCAACGAGGGCCTTCGGGCCGCTCTGCTCGGTCATGAGGGTGTAGCCGAATCGCGTCATGCGGCCACGGTAGGTGCGACCTCGAGGGGGATCGCCGGGGTTGCGCCGACACCTCGGATGCGGCAGGGAACGACGACGGGCCCGCGGCGGCTGCCGCGGGCCCGTCGTCGAAGGGTCAGTCCTCGGGGGCGTGGATCACCTTCTCGCCGTCGAAGGTCTCGCGTTCCTTCTTCTTGTCGTCGTTGCGGGTCTTGCGCAGGCTGGCGATCGTGGCGACGGCGACGGTCGCGGCGATGAACAGCAGCGAGAACCAGATGGGGATCTCGGGCACCCACAGCAGCGGCTCGCCGCCGTTGATGAAGGGCAGCTCGTTGACGTGCAGGGCGTGGAACACGAGCTTGACGCCGATGAAGGCCAGGATGACGGCGAGGCCCTGGGCGAGGTAGACCAGGCGCTCAAGCAGGCCGCCGATGAGGAAGTACAGCTGACGCAGTCCCATCAAAGCGAAGGCGTTGGCGGTGAAGACGATGTATGCCTCGTTCGTCAGGCCGTAGATCGCGGGGATCGAGTCGACGGCGAAGACGAGGTCGATGAAGCCGATCGCGATGATGACGAGCAGCATCGGGGTGACGAAGCGCTTGCCGTCCTTCTTCACGGTCAGCTTGTCTTCGCTGTACTCCTCGGTGACGGGGAGGACGCGGCGGACGAACCTCATGAACTTGCCGTTGGCCGGGTCGCTCTCGCCGTGGGCGAAGGCCTGGCGGTAGGCCAGGAACAGCAGCAGGGCGCCGAAGATGTAGAAGATCCAGGAGAAGTTCTCGATGAGGGCGGCGCCGACGGCGATGAACGCACCGCGCATGATCAGCGCGATCACGATGCCGACCATCAGCACCTTCTGCTGATACTTCTTCGGCACGGCGAAGCCGGTCATGATGATGAGGAAGACGAAGAGGTTGTCGATCGATAGTGCCTTCTCGGTCAGGTACCCGGCGAAGTACTCACCACCGTAGGTCCAGCCCGACACGACGCCGATGCCGACGCCGAACAGGAGCGCAAGCCCGATGTAGAAGGCGGACCAGCGCGCGGATTCGCCGATCGTCGGCTCATGCGGCTTGCGCACGTGCGCGAAGAACTCGAACACGAAGAACGCGATGGTGACCGCGATCGTGATGATCCAGATAAGGGGGGTGACGCCCATGGCGACCTCCAAGGGAAATAGGTGTACAACAAGACACCAAGGTCTCTTCCGCCCCGGCGAGAGGGCCGACGTCCCGGGCTCACGATGGCGTGGTCCGTATTGACGAGATCGTCGCGGTGGGAGTACTCCCCTTGTTGAAAGCGATTGTACGGGATGCCGCTGTGCGCTGCGGGGCTGGACGCTGAGAGCCCCGTTGTGGTATTTCGTTCAGTGCGGGGGCGGGCCGACGACGACGTCGACCAGCGCCAGCATGTCGGCGGAGGCGAAGTGCTCACGGCTCAGCGCGCGCAGGATCACCGCGCCGAGGAGAGCATCGGCGGCCGCTTCGAGACGCGGACCGCCGGCGTCGCCCATCGCTCGTGACAAGCGGTCCATCAGCGGCGCGGCCAGGATCTCGGATCGCAGGCGCCGACCGGTTTCGGCGCTGCCGGCGGAGGCGGCGACGAGGGAGCGCAGCAGTCCTTCTCCGTCGGCGCTCGCGCGCAAGGTGAAGATCTCGGTCAGCCACGCGGCCAGGTCGGCGCGCGGGTCGCCGGTGTCGGGGACCTCGCGCTGGGGTCCGAGCAGTCGTCCCTCGAGAATCGCTTCGGCGAGCACGTCGCCCTTGCTCGGCCACCAGCGGTAGATCGTCTGCTTCCCCACGCCGGCGCGGCGGGCGATGCCCTCGATCGTCAGGTGGTCGTAGCCGTGCTCGGCGAACAGGGCGACGGCCGCGTCGAGGATGGCCAGGCGCGCGGCTTCGCTGCGGATCGGGCCACTGCGCGGAAGTGCCATGACACACATTCTGGACGATGTCCAACGGGATCGAGACGAGACGGTGCGTGTTATCTTAGCCCCACTGGTCGGAGCCGACGGTGCTCCTGCGTGCGCACCGCACGAGAGGAACACCGCATGGCCGAATTTCTGCACCGTCTCGGGACCTTCGCCGCTCGGCGCGCGTGGACGGTCATCATCGCCTGGGTGGTCATCCTCGGCGTCGTCGTCGGCGGCTTCCTGATCGGATTCAAGGGCCTGAGCTCGAGCTTCGACATCCCCGGCACGGCATCCGGCGACGTCATCGCCGAACTCGAGGGCGAGTTGCCCGACTTCGCCGGCGCAGCGGGCGCGGTCGTGTTCCGCACCGACGACGGTTCGGCCCTCGACGACGCGCAGAAGAGCGCCATCAGCGCGCTGGTCGCCTCCGACGGCGACCTCCCCGACGTGGCGCGCGTGACGGATCCGTTCTCGGCGCAGCAGCAGCTCGACGACCAGCGGCAGCAGGTCACCGACGGTGCTCAGCAGCTCGAGGCGGCGCGCGCGCAGCTCACCTCGGGCCAGCAACAGCTCGACGCCGGCACCGCTCAGCTCGACGCGGGTCAGCAGCAGCTCGACGCGGCGCGTGCGCAGCTCGAGGCCGCGCCGCTGCCCGAGGCGCAGAAGGCCGCGCAGCTGTCGGCGCTCTCCGCGCAGCAGACCCAGCTCGATCAGCAGCGCGCGGCGCTCGGCGACCAGCAGACGCAGCTGACGGACGGGCGCGCGCAACTCGAGGCGCAGCAGACCCAGCTCGACCAGGGCTCGGAGCTGCTCGGATTCGCGGATGCCGTGCGGCTGGTGTCCGAGGACGGGTCGACGGCCATCGTCAACGTGTCCTTCAGCGAGCCTCGGCTCGAGCTCTCGGAGGAATCGAAGCAGGCGGTCGTCGCCCACTTCACCTCGGATCCGGTCGCCGGCGTCGACGTCGCGTTCAACACCGAGATCTCGCAGGGGGTGCCCGAGATCCTCGGCGTCGGCGAGGCGATCGGCGTCGCGATCGCCGCGATCGTGCTCATCGTCGTGCTGGGCTCGCTGCTGGCGGCCTCCTTCCCGATCATCACCGCGCTCGTGGGTGTGGCCATCGGTGCGATGGCTACCCTGTCGTTCTCGGGTGTCGTGCAGATGGCATCCGTCACCCCGATCCTCGGAGTCATGCTCGGCCTCGCCGTCGGCATCGACTACGCGCTGTTTATCCTCTACCGGCACCGCCGGCAGGTCCTGCAGGGGGCGGACGTCGTCGAGTCGATCGGCCTCGCCAACGGCACTGCGGGCAACGCCGTGGTCTTCGCCGGCACCACGGTCATCGTGGCGCTGCTGGCCCTGAACATCACCGGCATCCCCTTCCTGGGGCTGATGGGCACCGCGGGTGCGGTCAGCGTCCTGGTCGCCGTCCTCATCGCGGTCTCGCTCACCCCCGCGCTGCTGGGCCTTTCGGGGCTGCGGATCCTGGGTCGTCGCGCCCGCGCCCGCGTCGCCGCGCTCGAGGCGGCCGAACACCCGCGCCGCGCCGCTCGCACGGGAGTCGCTCCGACGGATGCCGAGGAGCATCCGCGCCGCGCCGCCCGCACCGGTTCGATCCCCACCGCCGGCGCCCCCGTCGCACCCATGTCGACCGTGCGGGCGGTCATCACGATGCTCGTGGCGACCCTCGCCCTGCTCGTCGTCGCCATCCCCGCGCTGTCGATGCGTCTGGGGCTTCCCGACGGCGGCTCGGAGGCGGAGGACTCGACCGCGTATCAGGCCTTCACCTGGACCCAAGACGCGTTCGGCGCCGGAGCGAACGCTCCTCTGCTGGTGACCGCGGCGCTGCCGGCGGACACGGCCGAGGCCGACGTGCAGGGCATCCAGCTCGACGTCGCCCGCGAGCTCTTCGCTCAAGACGACGTGGTGGCCGTGGCGCCCGTCGCCGTGTCGGAGGACCGCCGTCTCGCCGCCTTCCAGGTGATCCCCGCCGAGGGGCCCAATGCGGTGTCGACCGATCGACTCGTGCGCGATCTGCGCGCCATCCCGCCGGTCGATGGAGACATCGTGCTCGGGGTGGCCGGGGCCGCGGCCATCAACATCGACATCTCCGAGGGGCTCGCCGACGTCCTGCCCATCTACCTCGTCGTCGTCGTCGGGTTGTCGTTCCTCATCATGGTGGCGGTCTTCCGCTCGCTGCTGGTGCCCCTGATCGCCACCCTCGGATTCGTGCTGTCGCTGTTCGCCACCTACGGGGCGGTGACCGCGGTCTTCCAGTGGGGCTGGCTCGGCGAGGTGCTCGGCGTCCACAACCCCGGGCCGATCCTGAGTTTCCTCCCGGTGATCCTCGTCGGCATCCTGTTCGGGCTCGCGATGGACTACCAGCTCTTCCTCGCCACCGGTATGCGCGAGGCCTGGGCGCACGGCGCCGCTCCGCGACTCGCTGTCGCGCAGGGCTTCCGGGCGGGACGCACCGTGGTCGCCGCGGCGGCGATCATCATGATCGCGGTGTTCTCCGGCTTCATCGCCTCCGATTCCGTCATCATCAAGTCGATGGGGCTCGGGCTCGCCCTGGGCGTGCTGTTCGACGCCTTCATCGTGCGCATGCTGCTGATGCCGGCCCTCATGCACGTGCTCGGCGGAGCGGCGTGGTGGCTGCCGAAATGGCTCGACCGCATCGTGCCGAACGTCGACGTGGAGGGCTCGGCGCTCGAGCGCCGGCACCCGTCGCACCACGGGGTCTGAGCATCCGCGGCCGGGGGTGCGCAAGCCCCGGCCGATCCCCTCGCGCGGAGGGGAGGATGCGGTCACGACCCGTACCGAGGAGGACGACGATGACCGATCGCGAAGAGACCCAGGACGCTCCCGTCATGGACGGCGCCACCGACGCCGGTGTCGAGGAGAAGAAGGACGGCGCGCGCGAGCAGCGGGCGGCGGACGCTGCGGTGCAGGACGACGACCCGGCCCAGCAGGATCTGAAGGACGACCTGCGCAGCATCAAGGGCTACGGCGAGGACCGCTGAGCCGGACGACGACCCCCGTCCGGAGCCAGGTGGGGGACGGGCTCGACGGGCGGGAGTCGTCGCGGACGCCGAGATGAGGCGTCATCCGCGCCGGCGATGCCGGGGCCGGGTACAGAAACAGTACGCCCGGCCGCCGGCTCTCCTGCCGGAATTCAGCCAATCCGAAGGCGGCGCCGAAGGGTTTCGCGCACACGCCAGGTGGACTGACGCGCGCGGTGCCGGCGTCGGGCGCGCCGAAGCGTGAGACCCCACCGCGCGAGCACGGCGTTCTCGTCGTACGCGCGGGCGCGGTCGCGCGCGCGGCGCCGCATGCGTTGCAGCGATGCGGCGTCGAGGGATGAGGCGTCGACGAGGGCGGCGGCGAGCGCGTCCACGTCACCCGGGGGGACCAGCCACCCGGTGCTGCCGTGGGCGATCAGTTCACGAGGCCCATACGCCACGTCGTAGGCGATCGGGAGGCAGCCCGCCGCCATCGCCTCGGCGACCACGAGCGAGAACGCTTCCGACCGGCTGGTCAGCAGGAGGAACCCGGCCGACGCGAGGGTGTCTCGAGCCCCGGGCTGGAATCCGTGGAAGCGGACTCCCTCTCCCGCGAGACGTTCGAGAGCGGGGCGTGCGGGGCCGTCGCCGTAGACGTCGAGGGTCAGGTCGCCCAGGCGGGAGCGGGCGCGGGCGACAGCCTCGATCGCATCCTCGACCCGCTTGATGGGTTCGAGACGAGCGATCACCGTCGCACCCGATCGCGGCCGAACGAGGTCGGCCTCGGGGATCGTCACCGGATGCGGAACAGCGGCCAACAGGGGGAGCACCCCCACCTCTCGTCGGACGTCGCCCGCCTGGCGTGCGGTGCAGAACACGACGGCGTCGAACGCGCTCAGGCGGGAGAAGACCTCCGCGCGCGAAGGGCGGATCGAGGTGCCGTCGTCGGTGAGGTGCGAGCCGTGCACCACGTGCAGCACGGTGACTCCGGGTCGGCGGTATCCCGCTGCGAACCGCGCCATCGCCTTGCTGTCGACGAGCAGGAAGGAGGGTCCGCCGGCGGTGAGTCGGTCGAGCCACGCCGCGTAGAGCTCACGCACCCCCCGCCACGCCGACCGAGGCGCACCGGTCGCGTCGCACGTCACGATCACGCGGCGTGCGCGTCCGGAGGCGTGCGGTACGTCCCGCCGGTCGCTCGCGGCGAGGGTCCCGTCCGGGCGCAGATGGTCGATCTGGACGACGGCGCCGGTGGCATCGGTGCGGATCCGTCGCACGAGCGTCTCACCGGAGTACTCGGCATCCGCGTCGTCGTCGAGCGGGGAGAAACCCGCTCCCGCGCCGACGGCCCGACCGCGCAGATCGTTTCCGCGCAGCCAATCCCAGAGATTGATCAGTCGCACCCCGTCGGTGAGGGCTCCGCGACGAGCGAGCTCGGCGGACACCGCCACCCGGTCGTCGTGATCGTCGCAGGTGAGGACGTGGACCGCCGTCTTGCCGAGCCCGGCGAACAGCCGCGAGCGTTGGAACAGCGCCGCGGTGAGACCGCCGTAATCTCGTGGCACGCCCCAGGTCAGGACGAATTGCCGGCCGGCGGGGAGAAGGGAACCGCGGGCCATCACGCGTCGTCGGTGGGGATCTCCCCGGCGGCGATCGCGTCGGCGTAGGTGCGGATGTCGGGGCCGGGCTCGTAGTCGATGAAGCGATCCTTGATCCGGGCGTTGATCTGGGCGAAGGCCTCGTCCGACGAGATCCCCTCGCCCTCGCGTGCCACGGCGACGACGGCCTCGCGCAGCACCTTGTCGGCGTCGTCGAGGATCTTCTGGCGGGCCGGCTCGTTCCAGCGGATGTCCGAGGTTTCCATGGCGACACCCTACGGCGGCCGCAGCGGGGCGGACGCCGGGGTTGCGTCGCACGGAGGCCTGTGCAGAGCAACCCGCCTCCGCGCTCGCGATGAGGCCGCGAGGATGGGCGGATGTCGACGGATGCCGTGCCCCCACGCGACCCGAGGACGCCCGGTGCCCGGGCGCGGAACCTGGGGTGGTGGGTGCGCGATTACGGCTACGCGCTCGCCGCCCAGCGACGGGCGGCCTTTGGTCGGTCGCTCCCCGATGGGTTGACGGGCGGAACCGGCACGCCGATCGTTCTGCTCCCGGGCATCTACGAGACCTGGCGCTTCCTCGAACCCCTCGCCCGGGTGCTGCACGACAGGGGCCACCCCGTCCACGCGGTGACCGAGCTCGGCGACAACCGTCGGCCGATCACCGAGCAGGCTCGCCGTCTGGGCTCTCTCCTCGAGAAGAGGGGCCTCGACGACGTCGTGCTGGTGGCGCACAGCAAAGGCGGCCTCATCGGCAAGCACCTGATGGCGTTCAGCCCGCTCGGCGACCGCGTCAGGGCGATGGTGGCCGTGGCGACGCCGTTCGGCGGCTCGCGCTACAGCAGGGTCATGCCGACGCCCTCCTTGCGCGCCTTCGCTTCAGGAGACGCGACGATGCGGGCGCTGTCCGCGGCCGTCGAGGTCAATGCGCGCATCGTCTCGATCTACGGCGTCTTCGACCCGCACATCCCGGAGGGCAGCGAGCTGGCGGGCGCACGCAACGTGCCCCTGCCCACGGGCGGCCATTTCCGCGTGCTCGCCGATCCTCGCGTGGTGGAAGAGGTCGTCCGCGTGGCGGAATGATCTCTCCGCCCGCGTGGTGGCCGTCACGCGGCGTCGGGGTGGGCGACGGGCGGTCCGGAAACGGTGTCGGATGCCGCGGACGAAGCCCGGGCGATCATGCAGCACGTGTCGCCGGCGTCGGCGCACGAATTGGCGACGGCGCAGCGCATGCGGAGGAGGAACGCCGTCACGGCATCGGTCTCGCTCTCGGTCATGCCGCGTGTGGCCTGCATCATTCGAGCGTGCATCGCGGTGAGGGTCTCGCGCATCTCGTCATCCGCGTGGGCGGTCGTCGAGACGAGCACCTTGCGCCGGTCCACGGGGTGCGACTTGCGGGTCAGGTGACCGGAGCGCTCGAGGCGGTCGAGGAGGGCGGTGACCGATGCCGTGGACACGCCCAGGTGACGGGCGAGATCGATCGGGGTCACGTCGCGGTGGGCACTGGCCGCTCGAGTGAGGAAGCGCAGGACGAGCAGTTCGTTCTCGCCCATCGCCATGGAGTCCTGCGTGCGTCGGCGCATCGTCATCTCGGCCGCGCGGTACGACCGCATGGCCTCCATGATGCGCGCTCCGCGCTCGTCTTCCCGGTTCTCGCTGTACCAGTACGAGGGCGGTGACGGATCTTCGGTCGTCATCTGATTCCTAATATCTCGCTTGCCTATTCGCTAGTCTACCTAGTAAGTTCTCACACGAGCAACGAGCAGAGGGGTACATCATGGCGAAGCTCTACTACGGCACGACGACCGAGCCGATCAGCATCGACGACCGCATGTTGGCGCACGTCAAAGTCGTGGTCGCCACGAAACTGCGACGTGGCGAGAGCTTCACGCTCTCGTGGATCCACGGCGCCGACGAGCCCACCGGCCGATCGACGATCTGGCTGCAGCCGTCCATTCCGCTGCGCTTCGTGTTCGAGTCCGAGCAGCCCGAGGCTCTCGACCAGAACCTCCTCAAGCGCATGGCGAACGACGCCAACTCCTCGCGAGGGCTGAGCCTCGACATCCCCGTCGACGAACCGGCCCAGGCCGGCTCCGCCACCCGTCCTGCTTCGCCGGGTGCCAAGTCGGCTCGCTCGCTCGCTCGAGCGGCCTGAGCGGGTTCGAGGGGGCGGTCGGACGGGACCTCGAGTGGTCCCGTCGCCGTCGCACCCCGATCGCCCGCTGAACAACGTCTCCTCCCGGTGAAAGAGAGCAATGAACCTTCCTGCCACGTGGGACCTCCCCACGGAACCGATCTCGATCGTCGCCGCGGAAGAACTCGAGGCGCTCAGTCCCCGGTGACGTCTCCATCGATCGGCGAAGTCGCGTGCTCGGTGCGAATGCGGATCGTCCCGAGGGCGAAGAGCACCGTGCCGATCGCGAGCAGGCCCAGCTTGGGCTCCGTGGGGGAGTCGGCCGGGAAGAAGAGCGTGGGGGCGGCCAACACCGCCGCCGACGCGACGCAGAGGAAAACGGCCACCGGGCGATGCGTCGACCGCTTCGTCATGGGGCTCCCTCCCGTTCGCCGCTAGCCTAGCGAGCCGCCGGAGCGGAGGCACGGTCTCGCCGTTCGGGTGCCGTGACCGCGAAACCGTGCCTCCTTGAGCAGCCGGTCGGCGGGTCGGGAACCTGGGGGAGAACCGTTCGCGCCGCTGCTCGAGGTCGAGCATCGCACGTCGCGCAAGCCGTCTGAGGGGCTGACTGAGCGTTATCACCCGTCGATGCATCAGAGATCATCAGACGCTGGCGGCGGGTCGCTCGCGGAGAAGAAGGTGCGGGCAGAGCGTCGGCATCTTGCGTTTGCGGCCCCCCGGCTCGCATGCGCCGCGTTCGCTCTGCCCGCTGAATCAAGCATCCGACGTCGCGTGGGCAGACTGAAGCCCAACGGCCCGGAAATCACCCTGACGGCCGAACACCTCACCACGCGAGGCGGGGCGACGGGGCGAAGCGATAGTGTGGCCGGGCGCCACCCGGGAGGACCCATGACCGAAACCGTCGAGCGGCCCGTCTCGGGAGTCCGTCGAGACGCCCCCCGTCGGCCCGCTCTGCTGGCGAACGTGGGCGCTGCCGCCGCATTCGGCAGCGCCGCCCTCATCTGGTTGTGTCGCGCCTGGGATCCGAGCGTGCAGTACGTCAGTCAGTTGGGCGCGACCGCGATGCCCACGGCGCCGGTGTTCAACCTCGCGCTGCTGCTGCTCGCCGTAGCCGCGGTGTTGGTGGACCGCGCGCTCGTCGCGCGACCGGTGGGCTACGTCGTGGGATGGCCGGTGGCGACGACCCTGCTGATCTGCGGGCTCTGCTTCGGCGTCGCCTCCGTCGTCACGTGCTCGCCGGGTTGTCCCGTCCCCTTCACTCCCGGCTCGCTCCCTCAGGATCTCCTGCACATCACGTTCGCGGTGCTGGGGTTCGTCCTCGCGATCGTCGCCATGGGGCAGGTCGCGGTGATCCGCCGTCGTCCCTGGATGCGGGCGACGAGCGTGATCACTCTCGTCGCGGTCGGTGTCACCTCCTTCACCGGGGCGATGATCGCCCTCTTCCGCGGAGACACCGCGCTGGGCGGGAACCTCGAATTCACGGCTGCGACACTGGCGATCGCCTGGTTCGGCGTGTTCGGACTGCAGGTCGCCGCCGACCATCGCCAGGCCGTTCGCCGGGGCGCCTCGGTCTGAATCGGTCCGCCGAGCGATTACCGTGGCTCGCGTGCGACTTCACCGACTTCGACGGGTGCTGACCTGGCTGCTGTCGTTCGCCGCGCTTCTGGTCATCCTCGCGGTTCTGCGCGGTGCAGGCGTTCCGCTGTCGCTGCCGGGGGTGCTGATCGTGATCGCGGCGCTGGTCCTCGCACGCGTCGTCATCGGACGTGCGCGCCGCCGGCGCCGCGACCGTGCGATCACTCCACGTCGGTCTCGATGAGACCCCAGGCGTGCGCGGCGCGGATCGCACTCGACCTGTCGGAGACCTCGAGCTTGCGGTAGAGGCTCTGCAGCTGGGTCTTGACCGTGTTGGGGGAGACCACGAGCGCTCGAGCGATGTCCGCGATGGTCGAGGTCGGCGTCAACTGCGCCAGCACGACCTGCTCCCGGCGCGTCAGGTGCGGAACGCTCACCGACGACGCGAAGAACGAGGCGCGCTTCTCCACCTGCTCTCGTGCCGTCGGCGACAGCATCCGCAGCACGAGGGCACGATCCTCCGGCGCGACCGCGCTCCACGGACTCCACAGGCCGTAGCGCATGCTCAGGGCCTCGGCACGCTGCACGGCCGAGCGGTGCGCGGCCACGCCGTTCAGACGAACGTCGGCGACGATGCTGACGACCAGGCTCTCCAGAGCAGCCCGCGGTGACGGCTCATGGTGCAGACCCCACTTCACGCTCATCACGAAGGCCTCGTGGGCGCGCCCGGCGTACAACTGCGACAGCGCGATCGCCGGAGCGGTCGTGGACGATAGGGCGAACGGCCCTTCGAACAGAGCCAGTGCTTTGCGCGCCTGACGCAGGGCGATCAGCACCCGGGCGCGCGCGGTGAGGATCTGCGTCGACTGGAAGTGCGAGGGCGGCGTGCTGCGCGCGCGTGCGGTCCACGACCGCAGGAGACCCAGCGCATCGGGCGCCGCCTCGGACAGCAGGTAGGACTGGACGTGTACGGCCGCGGCGTAGGGCCAGAGCTCGCGGGCGCCCGCACTGGCGCTGACGTCGTCGAGGATCGTCCTCGCGGCGGGGGCATCCCCCTCTTCGAGGAGGAGCCACGCGGTCGCGATGCGCATCCCCTCTCCCCAGGGCGAGGCCGCCCAATCGTCCTCGGCGCTCTGGCGCGCGATGTTGCGAGCCTCGGCGACATCGCCCTCCATCAGAGCGATGATCGCGCGGGCCCCCCGGGCGCGGAGTTTGCGGGCGGGGGGAGCGACCCGCTCGGACTGGGCCAGGGCGAGACCGGCGTCGCGCAGCTTGCCCATCGCGAACGAGGTCATGGCCACCTGGTACCACCCCTCGGCGGTCGCGTCCGCACCGGATTCCGACGACCGGCGCAGCGCGTCGGAGAGAAGGGAGGCGGCTTCGGTCGCCAGTGCGAAACGGCCGGCCGCCCGCAGGATCCCGACGCGGAGGATGAGCGCTTCGACATCGGTCGATGAGGCGCTCTTCGCGTCGGGCAGCTGCGTCAGCACCCGGACGGCGGCGGTCGGGGTCTCGGCCGAGCAGGCGGTCTGCGGATCGAGGGCGAGCAACGCGTCCATGGTCCGCGGCGTCAGCGGTGCCGTCGTCCGCAGCACGCCGACCAGTCGGGAGAAGGCCGTCTTGTCGCGCGCCCAGATCTCGGGTCCGGAGGACCGCAGGATCGAGGCGAGCATCTCCCACCGCTCCGCATCGGCTGCCATCTGCGCGGCTCGCACCTGCTCGCCGCCGCGGACGAGGTGGTCGAGCAGCTTCGACTGGGCGGAGCTGACGAGATCGGGCTTGCGCGTGCCGATGTCGCGGAGCCACTGCTCCCGGACCGGCTCCGCGAGGGTCAAGCGTGTCGCGCTCGGCCACATGAACCCCGCACTCTGCAGTTCGCTCAAGAGCTCGCGCACCGAGCCGACGGTCGGATCCATCCCCAGCGCGTCCGCGAGGGGCACGGTGACGTACGGGGCGACCGCGAGCAGTCGGACCTCATCGGTGATGACTTGTGACAGGCGCTCCTCCATGTCGGCCGTCAAGGTCGCTCCGGCATGCTCCGCCGCGACGATGGCCTCCTCCCGAGTGCGCAGGGGCAGGCCCTCGAGCCGCAGACGTGCGGCGACGAGCTGGCACAGCGCCGGCCAGCCGTGAGTGCGCTCGACGAGGGTCTCGACCCCGACCTCCGTGCTTTCGACGCCGTTGAGCGCGAGAACGGACGCCACCTCCTGCTGCGACATCAGCAGGTGCGGGGCGGCGACGACCTGCACGTCGAACTCGAGAGCGACCAGCGGGCTCTCGAGCCCTGTCGCCTGGCGGGTGGCGACGACGATGCGAAGGGCCGTGTCGGCACGCAGGAGCGCGAGGACGTCGTCGGTGGTGAGCCCCTCTGCCTCGTTGAAGTTGTCGATCAGCAGCACGTGCAGGCTCGGTCCGTCAGAGAAGGCGTCGAGGACGCGCGAGAGTTCCTTCGCACCGGTCACACCGCCATCGATGACCTGCACGCCGCGCTCCGTATCGTGCTCCATGGAGGCCGCGAACTGGCGCAGCAGCGAGGTCTTTCCGACGCCGGCGGGGCCCCGCAGGAGCACGACGTCGCTCGACATTGCCTCGCTCACGCGGGCGATCGCCTCGTGGCGCGTCGTCCAGAATCGGCTGGTCCGGCGGATCGCACGGATGCCATCGGGCGCTGTCTCTACATCGATCAGCATGAGTGCCTCCAAGTTGTCGCGACGTCGGCGCTCTCGGGCGAGCGCGATCTCCACGCGGCGGTGTGCCGTGCGTGTCGAGATGATCCTCGGGGTGATGCGGCATCCGATCCGTCGAAACGGCGATCTTTCATCCCCCTTGTCATCCCCTCATCACCCCCTGTTCTTCACCCTTTTTTCTCACCCCTCCGACGGTCGAGCCGGTGGGTCGGCGGTGCTGCGCAGCGCGGGACCCTGTCGGCAAGCGCGGCCTTTCGCCCGTCGCCGCAGTGCGACGGCCCGCGCGAAGACGTCTCGGAGTCATGCCTATGCTGCGGCGACCCGGCGGTGTCTCCGCCGCATCGCGAAAGGCGGATCCGAGTGGACATGCAGAAGGTCGTGCGCATCTTGCGCGCCTACTGGAAGGCGATCGTCGCCTTGACGATCGTGGGGAGCTTGGCGGGCTTCGCCTGGAGCGCCGTGCAACCGCGCGTCTACACCGCCGACGCCAGCGGGTACGTCGCGGCCACCTCGTCGGACGGGTCGACGGGAGCAGCGCTCGCCGGAGACCAGCTCGCGCTGTCGAAGGTCAAGTCGTTCGTCGACATGGGTTATTGGCGCAGCGTCGCCGAGTCGGCGCGGCAGCAGTTGGGGGTCGATGACAGCCCGGAAGACCTCGTGCAGCGCATCCACGTGTCCAATCCGGTCGACACCGTGAATATCCGGGTGGATGCCACGGGATCGACGCCCGAGGCGGCCCGCGATCTCGCCGAAGCCTGGATCCACGGGATGACTTCCGAGGTCAACGGATTGGAAACGGGCGGGAACGGCGAAGGCGCCGTTCGCCTGATCGCCGGCGATTCCGCGCGTCTCCCCGACGCTCCGTCGTCTCCGAACGTGAAGCTCGACGTGTTGATCGGGGGGCTGCTCGGCGCCGTGGCCGGTGTCGTGTTCGCGCTCGTGCGCCGGGCATTCGACCGCCGTGTGCGGACCGCGCGAGACATCACCGACGCCGTCGACGCGTCGGTCGTCGGCGTGCTCCCCGTCGACAAGGACCTCGCCGGAGGTCGAGCGGTCTTCTCGTTCGACGACATCAAGGATGGTCGGGGTTCCTTCGCCCACAAGGAAGCCATGCGCGAACTGCGCACGAACCTCCAGTACGTCGACGTCGACCGCCCCGCTCGCATCATGGTGATCACCAGTCCGCTCCCCGGAGACGGCAAGTCCACCACCGCGGCGAACCTGGCCGTCAGCATCGCTGCGACCGGGCAGTCCGTCATCCTCATCGATGCCGACCTGCGGCGACCGGTGCTGGGGGGCATCTTCGGTTTCTCCGACGACGTGGGACTTTCGGACGTCCTCGCCGGCCGGGCGCAGATCGAACAGGTCGCTCACCAGGTCGACGAGCACGGGCGTCTGTTCGTCGTGGCGGCCGGGCGCACGCCGCCCAACCCCACCGAGATGGTCGGTTCTCAGCGCATGCAGACGCTGACGCGCAAGCTCGCCGAAGACCTCGTGGTGATCATCGATTCGCCGCCCACGCTGGCTGTGGCGGACGCGGCCGTCATTGCGAGCTGGGCGGACGGGGCCGTGCTGGTGGTCACAGCTGGGCGAACCACCGACGACATGCTCACGCGCGCCACCGAGAACCTCGGCAAGACCCGCGGTCGCCTCTTGGGCGTCGTGCTGAACCGGATGCCGCTGCGCGGCGCGGACTCGAGCTACTACGGGGCCCAGTACGGCGGCTACTACGGCTACGGGGTGGCGGCGTCGACGCGCGGACCTTGGTGGCGCCGGTGGCGTCGGGTGCCGGCGGAGACGGTGTCCCTGCCCGACGCGGAGGCCGCGTCGCGTCGTACCTCCGGCGGCCTCCCGCCCGAGAACGTTCAGGGTCTGCGCACTCTTGCCCATCGGAGGACGGCGACGGTGTCGGCGGGTGAGTCGGCTGGTGATCCCGCCCCGGTCGGCGCTCGTTCCGGTGCCGAAGACTCCGCGCACCTGCGCCGCTCACGGGGGAAGTGAGACCGCCGCTGCACTGAACCGACGAAAAGAAGGGGGCGCCGATCCGATGGATCGGCGCCCCCTTCTCGGTCAGTGCGCCGTGTCACCCGGAGCCACCACCGCCTTGAACGTGCGGGCGAGGATCACGATGTCGCCGACGAGCGACCAATTCTCGACGTAGAAGAGGTCGAGACGGATGGCGTCGTCCCACGCGAGCGCGGATCTTCCGCTGACCTGCCAGAGTCCGCTCATCCCCGGCCGCACCATGAGCCGGCGGTGGGCATCGTCGTCGTAGAACTCGACTTCCGCGTCACGCTGCGGGCGCGGGCCGACGAGGCTCATCTGCCCCCCGAGGACGTTGAAGAGTTGCGGCAGCTCGTCGAGCGAGTACTTGCGCAACCAGCGCCCGACAGGCGTGATGCGGGGGTCGTTGTCGATCTTGAACAGGGGAGTGCCCTCGCGCCCCTGTTCGGCGAGCAGCTCCTGCAGTCGCGCGTCGGCTCCGTCGATCATCGATCTGAACTTCAGCATGCCGAAGTGCTTACCACCCTGTCCCACGCGCTCCTGACGGAAGAAGACCGGTCCGGGCCCCGAGGCGCGCACGAGCAGGGCGAGCACCGCGAAAACGGGAGCGAGAGCGAGCACGAGCACACCGGCGCCGGCGATGTCGAAGGCGCGCTTGAGGACGCGCTGGGTGGCGGAGAACTGCGGCGTCTCCACATGCACGAGGGGCAGACCTGCGACCGGCCTCGTGTGGAGTCGAGGGCCGGCGACATCGATGAGGTTCATCGCGACGATGAGGTGGTGGCGGCCGGAGTCGAGGCTCCAGCCGATCCTGCGGATGTCTGCGGGCTGGAGGACCGCTCCGCCCGAGACGAGCACGCTGTCGGCGCCGGACGTCGCCAGACATTCGCGCAGGGCGCTCGCCTCCTCGTCCGACCACGCGGGGCCCGATCCCGCGCGCGAGAGGGCGAGCACTCCGACGACGTGGAGGCCGGCGCTCGGCTGGCGGGAGAGTTCGCCGGCGACGCGCTCGTTCTCGTCTGCGGCTCCGACGAGCACCACCCGCGTGCTCATGGCCCCCGCGGCGCGACGGTGGGCGAGCCATCGCCGGCTCAGAAGACGTCCGCACAGCAGGCCGGCGGTACCCAGGGGGAGGCTGAGGAGGAAGTAACCGCGCGACAGCTCCGCATTGCTCAGATAGGCCACGATGGAGACGAGTCCGAACATCTGCACCGACGCGGCGAGGATGAGCCGGTATTCAGCCGCTCCGTATCCGATGACGCGAGGCTGGCGGGTACCCCAGAGGAAGAGGGCCGCCAGCCAGGCCCCCGCGAGACCGATGGACACCGCCGTGTAGGTGACGGGGGCGGACGCCACGGGTACCGGATCCGGCCCGAGCCAGACGACCTGCGCACCGAAGACGGCCGAGGCGACCACCGCGGTATCGACCGCCGCCACCACCCGGGAGTACCGCCTCTGCCAGGGCGGGCGCGTGCCGAGGCGAGTCGGGGTGAGTTTATGGGATTCGACGGGTGAGTCGACGAGTGAGACGGAAGGGTTCATACGTACTCCGCAGTCCATGCCCGGGGGCCGATGTTCCCCCCGCCGCCCCGGGATGGTTTCGACGGCGGGCGCGGGGACTCTGCCATCCCTCGCGCCTGCAGGAGACAAGGGTCCGCGGGTCTCAGCGGAGGGTGAAGCTCCACCCCGGCCGGGATCCTCGCTGTGATGAAGCGGTAGCGAGGGATGCCCGTCGGCGCGTGCGACCGCAGATAGCCTCCGCCCTCACCCGCACGCGAATCCGTCTCACCACGCACCCGCAGTCCCGCTCCGAGGGGACCGATGTCCATGCAGGCATGTTTACATGTCTATGTGGGCGTGATGTACCGATCAAGCTTTACTCATGACCGATGTGCCCGACCCCTGGTCCGACTTCGTCCGCGAGCTCGGTCTGCGCATATTCCGCGCCCGCTCCGAACAGCACCTTTCCCAGGAGCAGGTCGCGCACGCGGCGGGGCTTGCCACCTTCACGTACCGGAAGCTCGAGAAGGGCGAGTCCAATCCGGGCACTTCCGCGAACCCGCGTCTGAGAACGATCGTGGCCGTGTCCGAGGTGCTCGGGGTGCCGCTGCCAGACCTCATTCCGACCCCGCCGAAGGGGCTGCCTCCCGAACGGTGAGGGCAGTGTCGGAGGTCTGTTGTTCACTGTGTGCGTGCCCGCCGATGTTCGGGTCGCCGAGTTCTGCGGCGACCCCGAGAGAGAGGTGTCTGGCATGGCCGCTGATGATCGATTCGCCCGCGAGGTGAAGACCCGACGGTGCCCCTACGAATGGTGCGTCACCGCGCACGGGGCGACGGCCCACCCCGACGACGAGGATCATCGCAGCGCAGGCCGCGGGATCCGTGCGCGGGTCCGTGACGGTTCCGGGCGGGGGACGGGGATCCTCAGCGACGTCGAGGTCGGCGCGCTCCGGCGCTCCGACGACGATCGCACATGGGTGGTCGTCGAGACAGGCGCGGGGATCGCCCTCGCTCTCGATGCCGACGCGGCTCGGTCCCTCGGGCGTCAACTGACCGACGATCTCGGGCCGACGGGCGTCCTGCGATCCGTCTTCGACGACCGGTGATGCGCTGCCCGGCGGCATGCCGACGACCCACGACGTTGTCGGGCGTCGACGGTGTCGGCGTCAGGACGCCGCGGCTGCTTTCCGAGCGGCTCGCCGGTCGTGCACCCACGCCCACGCGGCCGAGCCCAGATAGAGCAGGCACAGCGGAAGGGCGATGATGAGCATGCTCAACAGGTCGGAGGGCGGCGTGACCGCAGCCGAGAAGACGACGATGATCACGAGTGCGACGCGCCATCCGCGGATGATCGTCCGTGCGCTCAGCACTCCGACGGCGTTCAGCAGGACCACGGCCAGGGGAGAGACGAAGGCGATCCCGACGCCGACCACGAGCTTGAGGAGGAAGTCGAAGTACTGACTCGCGGTGAGCATGGTGGTCGAACCGGCCGGGGCGAAGCTCGCCAGCACGTGCACGATCTGCGGCATGACGGTCCAGCCGAAGAAGACGCCTCCGAAGAACAGCGGAAGCGCCGTGGCGACGAAGACGATGCCCATCCGCCGTTCGCGCGAGGTGAGACCGGGAACGAGAAAGCCCCACACCTGGGTCAGCCAGACGGGGGCCGAGAGCACGATGCCGAGCGTCATGGCGATCTTGAACCGTAGGTCGAATGCTTCGCCGAGTCGCGTGAAGTTGAGGCTGGTCGTCGAGGGGCCCTGCACGGAGCTCAGCGGCGCGGATGCCGCCTCGATGACCAGGTCGGAGAGCAGGAAGCCGCCGATGGCCGCCACGATGATGGCGATCGCAGAGACCGTGGCGCGTCGACGGAACTCGGAAAGATGGGACAGGAGGGACATGGCCCCGCCGCTCCCCGTGCCGTCGGCGGCTCGGTCTCGGCGCCGATCGCGCACGCGGGTGCGGGAGCTCACGTGGACGACGACGAGCCTGACGGATTGCGGCCCGGCTGATCGTTCGTCGTCGCGGAAGAGGGCGCCGACGCGGGCTCCGCCTTGTCGCCCTTCGCCTCGCGCGTCTCGGCACGGAGAATGCGAACCGATTCACCGACGCTCTTGGCAAGGCTTGGCAGCTTGGCCGCACCGAACAAGAGAAGGACGACCGCCAGGATGAGGAGCAGGTGCCAGCCAGAGAACGCATTGCCGAAAATACCCATGTGGGAACCCTTCGATAGACGGCGGTACTCCTCATGCTTGACGCCCGTCATCAGGAGAAGGGGGCGTGAGTGCGCGAACATCGCCCGGACCCCGGGGAAATTCACCCGGTTGGCGAAGGAAGGCGGATCGAACGACGACGACGGCTCACGCGTTCTACTGGAGCCGCGGGACGAGCTCTCGCAGAAGAGGGGGCGTGATGCGCGCATGCCGTTCATGACCGTCGATCGCATCCTCGTGGTGTGCACGGCGAACATGATCCGGTCGCCGTTCGTGGCCGGATTGCTCTCGTCGCGGCTGCCGCAGGCGCGGTCCGGATGCCTCACGGTGCACAGTGCCGGCACGGCGGCGCGACCCGGGCACGCGGTGCCCGAGGACGTCCTGACGATCGGACGGACCTACGGGTTGTCGCTCGAAACCCATCGCTCGCGCCGTCTGGACGAGGGCCTCCTGCGGGCGGGTGACACGGTGCTCTGCGCAGAAGCCGCACACCGTCGTGTCGTGCTCGATCTGCGCCCCGATCTCATCGCCTCCACGTTCACGGTTCGCGAGTTCGCCCGGCTGACCGAAGCCCCCTCCGTGCGTGGCTCGGCCGGTTCGTGGGCGGAGCTCGTGCGCGCCTGCGCCGGAGCCCGACTCGCCTCGGCGGGCACGAACGCCGAGAACGACGACATCGTCGACCCCGTCGACGGCCCCGCCTCGGCGTGGTTCGCGTTCGAGCGACAGGCCACAGGCGCCGTCTCGGCGATCCTGGGTGCCGTCGGATCGTTGCGACCCGCCGGCCCGAGCGCCTCCGCCGTCGATCCGGCCCCGCGCACGCGGCGGGAGTACCGACAGGCGCAGCTCACGCCGTCAGATCCGCCCGCCCCGTGGAAGAAGTGACATGTTCGATTTCGGAATCGACAAACTGCTCCTCGTCGGAATCCTCGTCGGGGTGATCCTCGGACCATCACGGCTGCGGGAGCTTCGTCAGACGATCCCGCGCTCACTGGGTCGGTTGCATGCCCTCTACCTCGAGGGACGGTCGCAGGTCGTCGACGAACTCGACGACCTGGCGCCGGATTGGCGCGAGTACGACCCGCGCGCTCTTCATCCGCGCCGGATCCTGCGCGAACTCGCCGACACCGCCGCACGGGATGCGGCGCCGGGAGGGGAGCGGACGACCGCAGACGCCGCTCAGGGTGAGTCCGAAGGTGAGGGGGGCGAGGTCTCCCCGAAGGGACGGCGTGAGTCGAGCGCTGTCCCGCCTCGCGACGCACCCGACACGGCGGAGGGCTCGCCGAGAGAGGCGCCCTCCGCTCCGCCGGATGGCGAGACGTCAGAGGCGCCCGGAGGGGACCAACTCGTGCGGGGTGCCCGCGACCGAGATGACCGACTCGGACTCGGCGCGGGTGATCATCCGACCCACCCCGACGCCGACGGCGACGGACGCGAGCGCCCAGACGACGACGGCACAGAACACAGCGGCGAGAGCGATCATGGGACTTCTCCTTCGTAGCCCGATTGCCCACCGATGAGGTGGTTGATGTCACGCTAGTGCCGCGCACGGCCCGGACGCGGCATCCGGAGCCCATCGATTCGCGCGTGTCAGCCTCTTCTGGTGAATGTTCTGCGGACGATGCGCAGCAGTCCGAGGAACCCGAAAAGGCCGATGACGGCGCCGAGCACGCCGAACAGCGTGATCGATCCGCCCAGAACGGGACCGCCGCCGGCGACCACGAGGACCACGGCGATGACGACGGCGGCGATGGACACCAGCGTCGAGGCGATCTCGGCGGTGGTGCGGCCGAGGATGCCGCCGACGTCGTCGCCGCTCTCGCCGCGGAGGGTGATGCCGATCGACCCCTTCTCGGCGCCGGCGAGGAGGTTCTCGAGCCGACGGGGGATGCGCTGCAGCCGCGCGAGGGAGATGACGCTCTGCGCCTGCAGGTCGGTCAGCATCTTCTTCGCCGAAACGGTGCGCCGGAGAATGCTCGGCATGAGCGGGAGGGCTTCTCCGACCATGTCGAAATCGTCGACGATGACCCGGAGACAGCCCTCGAGCGTGGCGAAGCTGCGGAACGCCGACGCCAGCTCGCCCGGGAGTGCGATGTGGTGTTGGCGAATGACATCGACCATGCGGGTGAAGATCGAGCCTTGCCCGGCCGTGCGCAGGTGCTCGGTCGTCAGGACGATGCCGACATCGTGGCGGAAGGCCTCGACGTCGAGGTCGTCGGGGGGATCGACGATCAGCAGCAGGGCGTCGGTGGCCGCGACGTCGTTCTCGCTCAGGGTGGCGAGGAGGAAGGCGGTCATGTGCTGGCGGCGGCTGCGCTCGATCACTCCGACGGCACCGAAGTCGATGAGACCGAGAGAGCCGTTCTCGCGGAGGAGGACATTGCCCGGATGTAGATCGGCGTGGAAGACCCCGTAGACGAGGATCTGTTCGATCACCGTGGACATCAACACCTGTGCGAGACGTTCCCGGTCGTCGGCGGTCATGCCGGCCAACCGCTCGGCGGAGTCGCTGAGCGCTGTGCCGTCGACGAGCTCCATCGTCAGCACGCGCTGATGCGAGGCTGCCGCGTGGATCTGCGGAACGGTGACCATGCCGCGGCGGTCGGGCTCTGCTCGATCGATGAGATCCACCGTCGAGGCGACCATCATGGTGTTGCGAGCCTCGATGCGGTAGTCGAGCTCCTCGAGCAGGGTGGCGGTGAAGCCGCGCGCGACCGACTCGATGCGCAGATCGCGACCGACGCGCGTGCGCATCTCGGCCCGGTGAGCGAGCCGCCCGATGATGTCGGCATCCGCCTCCACCTGGGCACGCGCGGCGGGACGCTGCACCTTCACGACGACGGCGGTGCCGTCGAGAAGGTGTGCGCGGTGGACCTGCGCGACGGAGGCGGCGGCGAGAGGAGAGGGATCGACGTCGGCGTACACCTCATCGAGGGGGCGACCGAGGTCCGTCTCGATCACCGCCCGCACGGTCTCCCACGGCAAGGTGGTCGCCTTCGTCTGGAGGGAGGCGAGCGCGCTCAGGTAGGGCTCCGGGATGAGGTCTCGGCGGGTCGAGAGCACCTGCCCGAGTTTGACGAAGCTGACGCCGGCGTCGTTGATGGTCGCGACAATCGCGTTCGCGCGTTCCTCCGAGGTGCTCAACTGCTCTTCGACGCGTGAACGGCCGCCGTGGAACAGCCAGCCGACGCCGTGACGCGAGGCGATGGCCAGGATCTCCAGGTACCGGCGGGTGCGCTTTCGCTGACGCAGCGCGGCGCGCACGAGGTCGATGGGGTTGGGGAGCGCGCGCGTGGGGAAGATCGCCTCGCTCGCGACCAAAGCGGCGACGCCCAACGCGAAGACCCACGCGAGGGAGAGGGCGATCAGCCCGACCCACAACCACACATCGTCCGCGGGGATCGGCGCCGCGGCATTCGGAAGCCCTGTCTGACGCAACGTCCACTGCGTGAACGGCACGCCGAGGAAGAAGACGAGCAGGCCGACCACGATGCTGCGGGGCCACCCCACTGCGGTGCCGAGGACGCGACGCGCCACGAACCCCACGAGCACCGCGGAGACGATGGCGGAGATCGAGATGAGCAGAGTGGCGACCACGGGGTCAGCGTATCGGCCCGTCGCTCACCCGCCACGAGCCGGACGCGCGGGCGGTCAGTGGTGGAGTTCGCGCAGCAGCTTCTTCCCCCGCTTCTCCGCCGCCGACGCGGCCTTCTTGGCCGCTTTGTGACGACGCTTGCGGGCCCGGGGGTCGTCCCAGAGTCGCACCAGCTGGTGCCCCACCGATTCGCGGTTCTTCACCTGCACTCGTGACGAGCGCGCACCGACGACGTACGCGACGACCGCTATCGCGCCGATCAGGATGATCTTGTTGCGCATGGCATCCTCCTCTGGATCCGGATCCGCCGCATGCCGACACGGAGCTCGTGGGCACGGACGAGACCCTCACCACTCAGACGTGTCGACCACCGCATTCGTCACGCAATTCATGACGAGCGACGCGGACCGACGACGAACGCCCCGACCGGAGAGGTCGGGGCGTTCGTCATCACGCGAGGCTCAGGGGCGGCCCATGCCGAAGTAGGTCCATCCGGCCGCACGCCAGGCCGCGGGGTCGAGGCAGTTGCGGCCGTCGATGACGACGCGGCCGCGCGCGAGCGACGCGGCGTGCTCGGGGGAGAGCTCGCGGCGGTACTCGTCCCACTCCGTGACCACGATCACGGCGTCGGCATCGCGCAGGGTCGCGTCGAGGTCGGCGTCGTAGGTCAGCTGGGGATGGATACGCCGCGCGTTCTCGATCGCGGCCGGGTCGGTGAGCGTCACGTGAGCACCGAGCCCGTGCAGGCGTACGGCGACGTCGAGCGCGGGGGAGTCGCGGATGTCGTCGCTGTGGGGCTTGAAGGCCGCGCCCAGGACGGCGATCTTCTTCTCGAAGACGCTGCCGTCGAGCGCCTGCGTCGCGAGCTCGACGGCGCGGTCGCGCCGGCGCAGGTTGATCGCGTCGATCTCGCGGAGGAACGCGACGGACTCGCCGCGACCGAGCTCCTCCGCGCGAGCCGAGAACGCACGGATGTCCTTGGGCAGGCATCCGCCGCCGAAGCCGATTCCCGCGCCGAGGAACCGTCGGCCGATGCGGGCATCGTGGCCGATGGCATCGGCGAGCGTCGTGACGTCGGCTCCGGTGACCTCGGCGATCTCCGCCATGGCGTTGATGAAGCTGATCTTCGTCGCGAGGAAGGCGTTCGCCGACACCTTCACGAGCTCGGCCGTGGCGTAATCGGTGACGATGAAGGGCGTGCCCTTGGCGATCGACGGGTGGTAGACCTCGCGGAGGACCTGGGCGCAACGCTCGCCCTCCGCCGTCGGGGCGCCGTCGTCGGAGGGGACGCCGGCCACGAGACGGTCGGGGTCGACGGTGTCCTGCACGGCCCAGCCCTCGCGGAGGAACTCGGGGTTCCACACGAGCGTCGCGCCGCGCTCCGCGACCCGCGGTGCGAGACGCGCGGCCGTGCCGACGGGCACCGTCGACTTGCCGGCGACGATGTCGCCCTCGCTGAGGAAGGGCAGCAGGGCGTCGACGGCCGCGTTCACGTAGGTCATGTCCGCGGCGTGTCCACCGGCTTGCTGCGGGGTGCCGACGCCGATGAAGTGCACCACGGCGCCCTGCGCCGCGGACATCTCGGTCGTGAACGACAGGCGGCCCGAGGCGATGCCTTCGCTCAGGATCTCCTGCAGGCCGGGCTCGAAGAAGGGGGCCTCCCCGCGGGAGAGAGCGGCGATCTTGCGCTCATCGACGTCGATCCCGACGACCTCGTGGCCGATGGAAGCCATCGCCGCGGCGTGCACCGCTCCGAGATAACCGCATCCCACTACAGACAAACGCACGATCAGAGCCTTTCGAGTTGATGTCGACGCGTCCCCGCGGGGCGGAGGCGCGTACCCGCGATGACGCGGGTGAACTTCACGCGGCGGTCTCGCCCGGTGCCAGGGTGGCGCGGGCGGTTTTGCCGAGGATGACGAAGTCGCCGAGGAGCGTCCAGTTCTCCACGTAGGAGAGATCCAGTCGCACCGACTCCTCCCAGGATAGAGAGGAGCGGCCGCTGACCTGCCACAGACCGGTGATCCCGGGCTTGGCCAGGAAGCGGCGGTGCACGTGATCGGCGTAGACGGCGACCTCGGACGGCAGCGGAGGACGCGGGCCCACGAGCGACATCGAGCCGCCGATCACGTTGAACAGTTGGGGGAGTTCATCGAGGCTGAACTTGCGCATGATCCGCCCGATCGGGGTGACGCGCGGATCGTTCTTCATCTTGAAGAGCACTTCGTTGCCCGAGTCGCGGTCGTCTGCGGCCAGCTGCGCCAGCAACGCCTCGGCATCCACCACCATCGACCGGAACTTGATCATGGTGAACTCGCGCCCGCGGAATCCCACGCGCGTCTGCCGGAAGAAGATCGGCCCTTCGCTCGAGAGCCGCACGGCGGCCATGAGGAACAGCAGGAGCGGGCTGAGCAGCACGACGCCGACAGACGCCGCGATCAGGTCGACGCTGCGCTTGAGGAAGCTCTGCCCCTTGGAGAACTTCGGTGTCTCGACGTGGATGAGGGGGAGTCCGGCGACGGGGCGCGTGTGCAGGCGCGGTCCGGCGATGTCGACGATGCTCGGCGCGAGCACGAGGTGCTGACGACCCGCCTCGAGGCTCCAGGAGATCTGCTTCACCTTCGATGCCGGCAGGTCGTCCGCGCTCGTGATCGCAACGGTGTCGGCGCCGGTCGCGTGCAGCGCCCGGGTCACGTCGCCGACCTGGCCCATCACGGGGATCGAGGTCCCGGGGATGACATCGGCGACCTTCCCGTTGGGAACGCATGCCCCCACCACTCGGTAGCCGGCGCTCGGGGTGCGTGCGAACTCCTGGGCGAGGTGCGTGACCGAGGGGAGCGATCCGACCAAGAGGACGCTCGCCGAATACAGGCCGCGCGAGCGCTGGAACACGAGCCACTGCCGCCACATCCACCGCGTGAAGATGAGGACGAGGATGCCGGCGGGGAGGCTGATGAGCAGGTAACCGCGCGCGACATCGATCTGCGTGAGGAAGGCGACGATCGCGATCGTGCCGAACAGACGGAAGCTCGAATCGGCGATGCGGACGTATTCCTGCGAGCCGGTGCCGATGACGCGGTCGCTGCGGGAGTCGACGAACGACAGCGACCACATCCACGTCACGATGACGATCGCCGAGAAGACCCAGTAGGACAGGTCCGAGATGCGGCTGTCGCTGCCCGCGGCGACCTGCGCGTTGCCGAGGCCGAACCAGAGCAGCTGCGTGCCGTAGACCACCCAGACGAGGGCGAAGAAGTCGGTGATGGTGAGGTTGCGTCGGTAACGGCGCCGCCACGGGTCGGGGGATGGCGCTGGGGGAACACGAGGCGCGACGGTCGGCGGCCCCGGGGTCTGCGCCCGTGGGTCGTCAGGAAGCGGTGCGTCCTCGGCGGGCAGGCCCGTCCGCACGTCAAAGGCCACGATGAGATGCCCCTCCCCCGGGGTTCGAGCGCGCCGATATCGACTCGTGAAAGATAACAGGCTCGATTCGTCCAAGTCGGCGACCTTCGCGAACTGTCACTCGTACGAAACATGAACGTTGCGACCACGCGCCGGACGGCCGGGTCGTGGCGGGGGGAAGGGCGCGTCGTTTACACTCGGGGCGGGCCGGGGGGACCCCCGGCGTCCGTCCTTCTCGGCCTCGTCAGGGCGAGACGCCCCACCTGCCGCCGGAAGGCCTTCGATGTCACGCGCCGATCTGCGTCCGAGGCCTGCGCGCCGACGTCTCTCGGCGGGTCTCATCGCGGCGCTCGCCATGGCCGTGGTGGTCGTCAGCGCCGTCGCGGGCGTCTTCGCGTTCGCCCTCCTGCGACCCGGTGGCGACCCCGTCGCGGCCTCCGCGTCACCGTCGGCCTCATCCGTTTCGACGAAATCGCCCTCGGCGCAGCCGACCCCCGCCGTGAGCGACACGCCGAGCGCGACGCCGACCCCACCGCCGACTCCCGCGGTGTCCTCTCCCGCGGCCCAGCCGTGCGAGGCAGGCGCGACGATGCTGACCGTCTGGGCCCATCCCGACGACGACATCATCTTCGCCAACCCGATGATCTCCGACGCCCTCGCTGGCGGCGAGTGCGTCCGAACGGTCTTCGTGACCGCCGGCGACGCGGGCAAGGGGATGGGGTACGTGAAGGCGCGCGAGCTCGGCATCCTCCGCGCCTACAACGCCATGCGCAAGAACGACGGGCTGTGGGATGCGCAGGAGTTCGACCTCTCGTCCGGGCTGCACGTGCGACGGCTCAGCCCCCAGGGCGACGCGCGCGTGTCGGTGCTGTTCCTGCGCCTTCCCGACGGCAACATCACCGACGGGGGATTCTCGGCGACGGGCTACGCCACCTTGAGCAAACTGTGGGACGGGCAGAGCGCGACGCTCGCCCCGATCGACGGCGGCCCGGCCGTCTCGCGCGATCAGCTCGTCGCGTCGATAGCAGAGCTCGGAGCTGCGCTCGCCCCCGCGCAGACCCTGACGCACATCCCGCGCGGCAGCGCTTTCGCGCCCGGAGACCACCCCGACCATTCGGTGGTGGGCAGCCTCGTGCGCGAGGCGATCGGAGCGAACGCGGCCCTGGCGCCCGGCATCCGGTACTTCGTCGGCTACCCGTCGCAGAACCTGCCCCGCAACCTCGACGACGCGACCCTCGACGCCAAGGTCGACACGTACCGCATCTACACCCAGCAGGACGACGTCATCCGGTGCGCGGACCGATCGGCGTGCCTGAAGACGCGGAAGTTCGGCGAGTGGCTGCAGCGGTCGTACCCCAAGACCGAGGACGAGCTCCAGCTGGGCTGAGCGGGATCAGCTCCCGTCGAGGGTGTTCTCGACGGCGGTGCGCGCGTCGCGCTCGGCGATGATCTCGACGAAGTCCTTGACGGGGGCGTCGGCGTACTTGTCGACCGCCGCCACCGCCTCGTCGTGGATGACGTCGGACGGCGCCGTCGGGAAGCGCGCTTGAACGCGTTCCTCCACTTCGGCGATCGTCTCGTCCTTGTCGAAGCCCTCGCTGCGTTTCGTCATGGCCCGGACCTCAGTGCTGGTAGGTGCCGTGCAGGATCGCGCGGCCGAGCGTCTTGAACGCCAGGTTGAACGAGACCACGGCGGGGGAGGCGTCGGCGTCGACGCCGAGGGTGTCCTCGCCCACGGCGTGAACGACGAAGAAGTAGCGGTGGATCTGGTCGCCCTCCGGCGGTGCCGCTCCCATGAAGCCGGCCTCGCCACCGTCGTTCCGCACGTGGAACGCGCCGCCGGGCAGTTCGGCGGTGGCGGCGCCCGTGGGCAGTTCTGTCACGTCGCCGGGAAGGTCGACGAGGACCCAGTGCCAGAAACCGCTCGGGGTCGGCGCGTCGGGGTCGAAACAAGTGACGACGAACGACTTCGTCCCCTCGGGGGCCCCCGACCATCGCAGGTGCGGGGAGGTGTTGCCGCCGTCGGCGACTTGGTCGTCCTTCAGCGGCTGTCCGTCGGCGACGTCGTCGCTGACGACGTCGAACGAGGCGACGGCGGGAAGAAGCGGGTAGGGATCCGGGGTCTGCGCGCGGGAGAGGTCGACCATGACGGGCACGTTAGGCGGCGCAGGTGACGTCTCGCGAGGGCTTGCACCGTGCCCGGCCGACGGGTAGCGCTCAGCGGGTGACGGCGAGAAGCGAGCGGGCGACGTCGTGGCATCCGCCGGGTGAGGGGAGGCCGTAATCGACCTCGACGACCGTGCGGAGTTCGGCCGCGAGGTCGTCGGCCGTGGGGGCGCTCTCGAGAGCTCCGAGGATGGGGACAATCAGGTCGTCGTACTCGTCGGCGGGCCAGCCCCGGCCGATGTGGTGCACGCCGATCGGGTCCCATTCGTTGAGGATCTCGCGGATGCGGAGGGCTTCGGGAGACAGTGACCGCGGCGGTGAGGACGTCTGCATGCCCCGAGTGTGGGCATCGCGCTTCGGAGTGGGCTGAGCGTCGGCCCAGCGCTCGGTGTACGAAGAGCGCAGAGAGTGGCGCGAATGCCGTCGCTCGGAGGTTCTTCAGCGGGATCATCGACGAGCCGATGTACCGTCGGTAGCCGATATCCGCCGCCGGGGGGCGCTGTACAGGACGGAGTCGCCGTGAGTGACATCGACGAGCCTTCGGGTGGCGACCCCGCGCGCGGAGACGACGGGTCGGCGCGCAAGAGCGGACTGTCTCGGCGCGCACTCGTCTTCGGGGGGATCGCGGTCGGCGGCTTGGCCGTTCTCGGTGGGGGAGCGCTGGTGTACCGGGAGGTGCGACGCGCCGCGGGACCCGAGGGCAGCTGGGTGAAGTTGAGCCCGATCGTGCCGTTGCCCGATTCGTCGCCCGGTGCCACGTCGCCGGCGGACGAGGAGCCGGGGGAGGACACGACCGTCGCCGTCTGGGCCCACGCCGATGACGACATCATCTTCGCCAACCCGCACCTCGCGGGGATCATCGCCTCGGGCGCGACTCTGCGCACGATCTTCGTCACGGCCGGCGACGCGGGACGAGGCCTGGAGTACGCGAAGCTGCGCGAAGCCGGCATCCGCGCCGCCTACGACGAGATGCGCGGCAGCTCGGAGCCGTGGGACGAGAAGCAGATCACCTTACTCAGCGGCGCGCGGGTCACGCGTTTCGTGCCGTCGGACGACGACCGGCTGTCGATCACCGTCCTGCGATTGCCCGACGGTAATCTGAGCGCGAAGGGTTTCCCCGCCACGGGTGACGCGGGTCTGACCCAGCTCATCAACGGCACCGTGCCGGTGCTGCAGCCCATCGACGACGGCCCCACCCTCGACGGCGGGCGCCTGTCGCAGACCGTCGCCGAGTTGATCCACGCGGGTCGGCCCGACCGCGTGACGACGAACGTTCCGCACGAGAGCGCCTTCGCCCGGGGCGACCACCCCGACCACTCGTGCGTCGGCTCGCTGGTGCGCACGGTCGCGGCGACGGCGGGGGTGGCGGCCGAGGCCATCACCTACTACATCGGTTACCCCTCGCAGCATCAGCCGCCGAACGTGCTCGGCGCAGATCTGGACGCGAAGGTCGCGGCTTACCAGACCTATGCCGCGCACGACCCGGTCGTGACGTGCGACTCCGCCGCGGCATGTCTGGCGCAGCCGGGGTTCGGTCAGTGGCTGCGGCGCTCGTATCCCAAGACGGACGGCGAACTGCAGCTGCACTGAGCCTGACGAGAAGGCCCAGGACGGAGCGCGATACGTGGGGCTCAGCGCTCCGCCCCGGGGGTCGGGGGGAGGTCAGTCCTCCGAGACGGTGACGGTGACCTCGATGTTTCCGCGGGTGGCGTTCGAGTAGGGGCACACCTGGTGGGCCTCGTCGGCGAGCTGCTGCGCGAGCTGCGCCTCGATGCCCGGCAGGACGACCTCGAGCAGAACGGCGAGCTGGTAGCCGCCCTGACCGTTGGGGCCGATCTGCACGCGACCGCCGACCGACGAGTCGGTCAGCTTCACCTTGTGGCCGCGGGCCACCGCGTGCAGCGCGCTGTGGAAGCAGGCGGCGTAGCCGGCCGCGAAGAGCTGCTCGGGGTTGGTTCCGGCGCCGGATCCGCCCATCGCCTGGGGGACGGCGACGTCGAGGTCGATGTAGTCGCCGGCGGTGACGTGGCCGTTGCGGCCCTCGCCGGTCGAGACGGCTTCGGCGGTGTAGAGGACGTCCATGGGGGTTCCTTTCGTGGGGCGGGGCATCACGCGGTGGTGCGTGGCGCCCGGGATGCGGCGATCACCGGTTCGGGGTGGTCCCGCAGGTCTTTCATGGCCTCGGTGAGCTGGTGCAGCGCGTCGATCAGCTCGCGGGCGCTGTCGAGATCGGGCAGGCCCGACCCGGCCGCGATGCAGCGGGGTACGTGCGCGAGTTCGGTGCGCAGGGCCGTTCCGCGCGGGGTGAGCGACACGGTCACGACGCGCTCGTCGGCGCTGCGGCGGGTTCGCGTCACGTAACCCGCGGCCTCCATGCGCGCGAGCATCGGTGACAGCGTGCCGGAATCGAGCTGGAGCGCCTCGCCGAGGCTGGTCACGCTCTG
Source organism: Microbacterium sp. che218 (assembly GCF_040436305.1). Classification (NCBI taxonomy): domain Bacteria; kingdom Bacillati; phylum Actinomycetota; class Actinomycetes; order Micrococcales; family Microbacteriaceae; genus Microbacterium; species Microbacterium sp. che218. Next base: position 1,606,033 of record NZ_AP031501.1, on the reverse strand, counting down.
GTCGCCGTCGGTCCACAGCGTGACGAGCGCGATGTACTGCGGGTAGGTGAGATTCCAGGGCTCGAGCAGGACGCGGTAGGCCTGCGTGGTCGTGCGGTTCGCCGCGTACAGCGCGAAGCAGACGAGGTGATCGACGGCGGGCATGCCAGAACTCTTGCACACAACTTGGTTGTGCACAACCTAACCCACGATCGCCCGCCGTTCACGAGCGCTTCGGACGGGCTGCCGGCGCGATGTCAAGCCCTGACATCGCGACCACCGACGCCTCAGCATGGATCGCATGACCAGCCGCAGCGACGCGAGTTTCGCCTCGCCGTCGGGATTCCTCCCCGACGGCGACGGCGACCTGCTCGCCATCAACGGGCACCACTTCGACCTCGGCACCCCTTCGACGTTCGCGGGAGGCGGCGCGGTCTGAACCCGCGTCACCCGCGGTCGGGCTCGATGTCGTCGGCGGGATGCCGCGTCACCAGCAACTGCGAGACGCGGCGACGTTCGACTCCGCTGACCTGCAGCGTCGCTCCCTCGACCTCGACGGTGTCGCCGACCCGCGCGAGTCGTCCCAGGCGCTCCACCACGAATCCCGCGACCGTGTCGGATGCACCGCGGGGGAGGGGCACGCCGGTCGCCTCTTCGAAGTCCTGCAGGTTGAGTCGACCCTCGACGGTGCCGTGCTCTCCCTCGGACAGGGGCTGCTCGGCATCCGTGTCGTACTCGTCGAAGATCTCGCCCACCACCTCTTCGACCAGATCCTCCAACGTCACGATCCCGTCGGTGCCGCCGTACTCGTCGACGACGACGGCGATGTGACTCCCGTCGGCGCGCATCGCCGTGAGGGTCGGAAGCACCCGCGCGGTCGACGGGATGTAGCGGATCTCGCGCATGACGGCCGAAAGCGGGCGGCCGGGCTCGTCGTAGAGGTCGCGGACGTGGACGAAGCCCACGACGTCGTCGATCGTCTGCTCGGCGACCGGGTAGCGCGAGTAGGGCAGATCCCGCACGCGTTCGGCCGCCTCGGCGATGGTGCCCCCGGCGTCGAGCGTCACGACCTCCGGGCGCGGGCGCATGACCTCGCTCACGTGCCGATCGCGCAGCGACAGCACATCGTCGAGGATGCGACGCTCGTCGTCGGGAAGCCCCTCGTGGCTCGAGACGATGTCGCGCAGCTCCTCTTCGGTCAGCTCCTCGCCGGTCTTGTCGGGATCGCCGCCGAGCAGTCGGACCAGCAGGTTGGTCGAGATCGACAGCAGCCAGATCACCGGGCGCATGAGCTTCGCGAAGCCGTTGAGCACCGGCGCCACGGTGTAGGCGAACGCGGCGTTGCGCTGGATCGCGAGGCGCTTGGGCACCAGCTCTCCGAGGACGAGCGAGAGGTACGCGATCACGAGCGTCAGGGCGATCGTCGCGACCGTCGCGGCGGCGCCCTGCTCGAGGCCCAGAGAGACGAAGAGCGGGGTCACCGAGGGCGCGATCGACGAGGCGCCGTACGCGGCCGACGCGAAACCCGCCACGGTCACGCCGATCTGGACCGCCGAGAGGAAGGTGTTGGGGTTGCGCGCGAGATCGGCCACCTTCTGGCCGCGCTTGCCCCGCGACGCGAGAGCGTTGACCTGGCTCTCGCGCAGGGTGACCAATGCCATCTCGGTCGCGGCGAACACGCCTCCGATCAAGACGAACACCACGACCAGGGCGACGTTGAGCGCGAGGTCGTTCACCGGGCCGCCCCGCTCGCTCCGGCGTTCGCGCCCGGGGTCACCCGGGCGTTCGGACTGTGACCGTCGGGACCGCAGGCGTGGCTCATGCGCCGAGTGTACGGAGCGTGCGCTCGGGCACGGCCCTGGAGGCCGGGGGTTGCGCCGGGATGCGCTCGTCTGCTCGTCAGCGGATCGTGCCGTCGGCGCCCGAGACCCGGACCGTCTCGCCGCCCTCGCGTTCGATGACCCACACCGAGGTTCCGCCCTCGTCCTCGAGCTGCGCCTCGTCGACCGCGGCGTCGCCGCCCTCGCCCGCAGCGATGCGCACCGCGTCCGCCAGGGTGGTCGTGGTCGCGTCGAGAGCGGTGCGGTCCTCGTCGTCGAGCGCGTCGGCGTCTTGCGAGGACTGCACCGTCGCGCCGTCGGAGCTCACGCGCACCTCGACTGCGCGGTCGCCCGTCGCCACGTGCACCTGCCACTCGCCGTCGTCGGTCTCGAACTCGAAGGCCCGGCCGCCGGCGCTCGCCTCAGCCGTGGTGATGGCCCGGACGGCCTCGCGGTCGGATGCGGCGGCATCCGATCCGCCCGCCGGGGTGGACGCGCATCCGCTCAGCGCGAGGGCGGCCGCGGCGATGAGGGCGACGGTGGCGGGGAATCGGGTCGAGGCCATGCCCGAAGGCTAATCAGCGCTCCCGCTGGCCGCAGGGTGTTGCGCGCGGGGCCGTCGGTGTGCGTTCGGGGGCAATACCAAGCGGCGGCCTCCCCGTCAACGGCGGCCCGACGTCCAGCTTCGGGTCGAATCATCACCGGCATGAGCGAGATCACCGCACACCATGGACTCCTGACCGACATCGACCTCCACGTCGACGACACGGGCGGCTCCGGTCGCCCCGTCGTCCTCATCCACGGCTGGCCCCTCTCGGGCGAGTCGTGGGCCCATCAGGTTCCCGCCCTCGAGGGCGCCGGCTACCGCGTCGTCGCCTACGACCGGCGCGGCTTCGGCCGCAGCGACAAGCCGCGCTCGGGCTACGACTACGACACCTTCTCGGACGACCTCCAGGCCGTGCTCGAGACCCTCGACCTGCGCGATGTCACGCTCGTCGGCTTCTCGATGGGCGGCGGAGAGGTCGCCCGCTACCTGACGCGGCACGGGGCGGACCGCGTGCACAGCGTCGTCTTCGCCTCGGCTGTGCCGCCGTATCTCGCGAAGACGGACGACAACCCCGAAGGCCCTCTCGACGACGCGACCGCCGACGGGATGAAGCAGGGGCTGAAGGACGATGAGAAGTCGTTCTACCACCAGTTCACCACCGACTTCTTCTCCGTGGACGGTGAGCTGGCCGTCTCGGAGGCCGACCGTGCCGAGGCGGAGCGCCTCGCCAACCAGGCCGATCACCACGCGGCGCTGAAGTCGATGGAGGCCTTCGCCACGACGGACTTCCGCGGCGATCTCCCGCACGTCACGGTGCCGACCCTCGTCATCCACGGCGACAGCGATGCGACCGTTCCGTTCGAGGGGTCCGGCAAGCGCACGCACGAGGCGGTCGCGGGCAGTGAGCTGCACGTCGTCTCCGGCGCCCCGCACGGTGTGAACGTGAGCCACGCCGAGGAGTTCAACCGCGTGCTGATCGACTTCCTCCAGCGCTGAGCCCCCCCCCGGTCGCCCTCTCGATCTCGCCCGCATCCGCGGAGAGTGCGACCTCTGCACGACGCCCCCGTCACCATCGGTGACGGGGGCGTCGTGGCGTCCGGCCGGGGTGAGCGAGATCTGCGCGAGGGGTGATGCGTCGGGCGACAGGATCCCGGGGGCCGCCACGGATGTCGATGACGTGCCCGGCTCGCCCCTAACGTGACGCGCATGTCCGCCACCGACGCCGCCCTCCTGCGTCACGGTCGTCGCCGGCGCCGGGGCTGGCGCGAGGGTGGATCCAGCGTGCGCGGCTGGGATCTCGAGATGCTCGGCTGGGCCGTCTTCGCCCTGGGCGTGGGCGTGCTGCTCGCGCACGCGGCATCCGTCGCCCTCCCCGTCGAGACGTCGTCGGACGCTTCCCGCGTCGTGTTCTGGGTGGCTCTGCTGGCGCCCGCCGTGTTCGCCCTGCGCCGGTCGCGGCCGCGCGGCCTGCTGCGGATCAGACTCGTCGACCTCGCGTACGGCATCGTCTTCGGTCTGGTCGTGCGCGGGACGCAAGGGGTGCTCGCCGGCCTCGAGGGGGCTGTCGCCTGGCCGTCGACGTTCACGACCGGCGACGGGCTGCCGTCGTCGTTTTTGACCGACGCGGTCGGGGATGTGATCGTGGCGCCGCTGTGCGAGGAGATCTTCTTCCGCGGGGTCGTGCTGCTCTGCATCTTCGCGGTGGTGAAGCGGTGGAGCGGCCCTCTCGCGGCGGGCGTCGCGGCCGTGGCGCTGTCGACCGCCCTGTTCGTGGTCACGCACCAGATCCTGGGGGCACCGGATGCCGTGGACCTGGCCGCACTGGCTCTGCTCGGCGTCGTCACGGGGGTCTTCGTCGTCGGCACGGGGCGCATCTGGCCGGCGGTGGCAGTGCACATCGTCTTCAACGCGTCGGGTATCGCCCTGGTCGCCATCGGCACCCTGCTCGCGTGAGCCCGACGGCACGGTTTGGCCGTGGCATCCGGATGACGTAGTCTTGATCTTTGGTGCCTGCCTCTCTGCGAGCGGGTCACCCGAACGTGAGCCCTCCACCGGCCCTGTTCCCCCGCCCCTCGGGCGGAGAACGGACCACCGGAGCGGGATTCACGAACTCCTCCGTTCGATCAAGAAAGCAGCACTACTGTGACGCGCACTTTCACCCCCAAGGCCGCTGAGGTCACGCGCGAGTGGGTCGTTATCGACGCCACCGACGTCGTTCTCGGCCGTCTGGCCTCGCACGCGGCGGTCCTCCTCCGCGGCAAGCACAAGGCGACCTTCGCCAACCACATCGACTCCGGCGACTTCGTCATCGTGATCAACGCCGAAAAGGTGGCGCTCACGGGTCAGAAGCTCCAGAAGAAGATGGCCTACCGTCACTCGGGTTACCCGGGCGGCCTCAAGTCGGTCAACTACGAGGAACTCCTCGAGAAGAACCCCGTCCGCGCGGTCGAGAAGGCCATCCGCGGCATGCTGCCCAAGAACAGCCTCGGCGCGGCGCAGCTCAAGAAGCTCAAGGTCTACCGCGGCGCCGAGCACCCCCACGGTGCCCAGCAGCCCACGGCATACACCTTCGACCAGGTCGCCCAGTAAGCGCCGCCGGATAAGGACGAAACAGTGTCGAACATCGACTCCAGCAACTACAGCACCGAGACGCCGGCCGAGCAGACGGCCGTCGCCACCGAGCGCCCCGTGCTCTCGGTCCCCGGCGGCGCCGTCGGCCGTCGCAAGCAGGCCATCGCCCGCGTGCGTCTGGTTCCCGGCTCGGGCACGATCACGGTCAACGGCCGCACGATCGAGGACTACTTCCCGAACAAGCTGCACCAGCAGCTGATCAACGACCCGTTCACGGTGCTCGAGCTCGCGGGCTCGTACGACGTGATCGCGCGCATCTCCGGTGGTGGCCCCTCGGGCCAGGCCGGCGCGCTGCGTCTGGGCATCGCTCGTGCGCTCAACGAGATCGACGCCGAGAACAACCGCCCGACCCTGAAGAAGGCCGGCTTCCTCTCGCGCGACGCTCGCGTCAAGGAGCGCAAGAAGGCCGGTCTGAAGAAGGCCCGCAAGGCGCCTCAGTACTCCAAGCGCTGAGTTCGACGCTCCGTATGCCTCTTTTCGGCACGGACGGGGTGCGGGGGCTGGCCAACGGCCTCCTCACCGCCGAACTCGCGCTGCACCTGGCCCAGGCGACTGCTGTCGTCCTGGGCCAGGGTCGTTCCGCGGAGGCGCGCAAAGCCGAGGGTCGTCGACTCACGGCCGTCGTCGCGCGCGACCCTCGCGTGTCGGGGGAGTTCCTCTCGGCCGCGGTCGCCGCGGGACTGGCGTCGTCGGGCGTCGACGTGCTCGACGCCGGGGTCATCCCCACTCCCGCGACCGCCTTCCTGATCGCCGACCACGACGCCGACTTCGGCGTGATGGTCTCGGCGTCGCACAACCCCGCACCCGACAACGGCATCAAGATCTTCGCGCGCGGCGGCACGAAGCTGCCCGACGTCGTCGAGCAACGCATCGAAAGCGCCCTCGAAGGCGAACGACTGCAGCCCACCGGCGCAGGCGTGGGACGCATCCGCCGCTTCGCCGACGCGGAGGACCGCTACGTCCTGCACCTCCTCGGCTCGCTCCCGCACCGACTCGACGGCATCCACGTCGTGCTCGACTGCGCGCACGGAGCCGCCGCCGGTGTCTCGCCCGAGACCTTCAAGGACGCCGGCGCCCAGGTCACCGTGATCGGCGCCGACCCTGACGGACTGAACATCAACGACGGTGTGGGCTCGACCCACCTCGACGTGCTCGCCGAGACCGTCGTGCGCCTCGGTGCCGACCTCGGCATCGCGCACGACGGAGACGCGGACCGCTGCCTCGCCGTGGACGCCGAGGGCAACATCGTCGACGGCGACCAGATCATGGCGATCCTCGCGGTCGCGATGAAAGACCGCGGCGCCCTCGTCGACGACACGTTGGTCGCCACCGTGATGAGCAACCTCGGACTCCATCGCGCGATGCAGGACCACGGCATCCGTGTGCTGCAGACCGGGGTCGGCGACCGCTACGTGCTCGAGGCCATGAACGAGGGCGGTTACTCCCTCGGCGGCGAGCAGTCGGGGCACGTGATCATGAGCGAGTTCGCCACGACCGGTGACGGATTGCTCACGGGACTCCACCTCGTGGCGGAGATGGCGCGGCAGGGGAAGACCCTCGCCGAGCTCGCCTCGATCATGACCGTCTACCCGCAGGTGCTCGTCAACGTGCGCGGCGTCGACCGCGACGGGGTGAGCGACGAGCAGGTGCAGCAGGCCGTTGCGGCCTCGACCGCGGAACTCGGCGACTCCGGACGCGTGCTGCTGCGCGCGTCGGGCACCGAGCAGCTCGTGCGCGTGATGGTCGAAGCCGCTGACGAGCACACCGCTCGCCTGCACGCCGATCGGCTCGCCGACGTGGTGCGGGAGCGGCTGGCGCTCTAGAGCCCGTCCCTTCGACAGGCTCAGGGACCTTCGACAGGCTCAGGGACCTTCGACAGGCTCAGGGACCTCCGTGCGTCGGAGGTCCTGAGCCTTCGTCGTCTCAGTACTCGAGTGACTCGATGTAGCGCAGCAGGACGCCCTCGCGCAGAGCCCACGGTGAGACCTCGAGCTCATCGACGTCCATCGCCTTCATGGCCCGCTCGACGACGACCGCCGCCGCCACGATCTGGAACGTGCGATCGGCCGTGATGCCCGGCAGCGCCTCGCGGGCGTCGGCGGGGATACGGGCGAGGCGCGGAATCCAGTCCTTGAGCTCTTTGCGCGGAAGCACCATGCGATCGATGCCCGACCACCCCGGCACGGGGTACCCGGCGAGCTTCGCCAACGAACGGATCGCCTTGGACGAGCCGATCACGTGATCCGGGCGGGGGAGCGCGGCGAAGCGCTCGGCGACGGGGGCGAGGACGGATGCCGCGTGCTGGCGCAGCGCGTCGATCTCGTCGTCGCTGGGCGGGTCGTGGGGGAGGAACCGCACGGTCGATCGCCCGGCGCCCAGTGGCACCGATTCGGCGAGGTCGGGCAGCTCGTCGGCCCCACCGGCGATCTCGAGCGACCCGCCTCCGATGTCGAACAGCAGGATCTGTCCCGCCGACCAGCCGAACCAGCGGCGCACAGCGAGGTAGGTGAACCGCGCCTCGGTCTCGCCGCCGAGAACCTGCAGCGGCTGGCCGAGGGCCTCTTCGATCAGGGCGATCACGTCGTCGCCGTTCGTGGCCTCCCGCACCGCCGAGGTCGCGGTGGCGAGCAACTCGTCGACCCCCTCGGCGCGCGCCCTCTCGCGGGCGGCGGTCACGGCATCCACCAATCCCCTCACCCCCTCGGGCGAGATCGAACCGTCGGGCTGCACGTAGCGCATCAGGCGCAGGACCGATCGATGCGACGAGGTCGCGGTCGGTCGGCCCCCCGCCCGCGCATTGGCGACGAGCAGGTGAACGGTGTTCGAGCCGATGTCGAGGACTCCCAGGCGCACGGTCCGAGCGTAGTGGGCGGATGCCGCTGACCTCCGGCCGCGGGGCGCTCGAGGGTCCGCGCGGCCGCGCCGGTAGCATGGGCGGGTGTCCGCCGCCGAGACAGCCGCTCCCGCACCGTCGCTGAGCCCCTACCGTCAGATCGACCGTGAGGACTGGGCCCGCATGGCCGGGGGACTCGAACAACCGCTGACCGAGAACGAGATCGTGCAGCTGCGCGGAATCGGCGACCGGCTCGACCCCCGCGAGGTCGCGGAGGTGTACCTGCCGCTCAGTCGCCTGTTGAGCCTCTACGCCCGCGCGACGCGCCGGCTCGGCGTCGACACGAGCCAGTTCCTCGGCGAGCCGGATGCCACGACCCCCTTCGTCATCGGCGTCGCCGGGTCGGTGGCGGTGGGCAAATCGACCATCGCGCGTCTGCTGCGCGAGCTCATGAGTCGATGGCCCGATACGCCGCGCGTGGAGCTGGTCACCACCGACGGCTTCCTCTACCCCAACGCCGAGCTCGAACGGCGAGGCCTCATGGACCGCAAAGGCTTCCCCGAGTCGTACGACCGGCGGGCGCTCGTGGAGTTCCTCAGCGAGGTCAAGTCGGGCGCCGAAGAGGCCCGCGCCCCCTTCTACTCGCACGTGCGGTACGACATCATGCCCGACGCGCACGTGAGCGTGCACCGTCCCGATGTGGTGATCGTCGAGGGCTTGAACGTCCTGCAGCCGCCGCCCTCGCCGAACGAGGTCGCCGTCAGCGACCTGTTCGACTTCTCGATCTACGTCGACGCCGACGCCGCCCACATCGAGCGCTGGTACGTCGACCGGTTCCTCGCTCTGCGCGACAACGCCTTCACGAACCCGACGTCGTTCTTCCGCGTGTTCGCCGACATCAGCGACGAAGAAGCGGTCGAGCGCGCACTCGGTTACTGGCGCGAGATCAACCTCCCCAACCTCGAGGAGAACGTGCTGCCGACGCGGCATCGCGCGAAGCTCGTGCTGCAGAAGGGCGCCGACCACACCGTCGAGTCGGTGCTGCTGCGCAAGCTCTGAGCCACGGCATCCGGAACCGTCCGTCCCCGTGAAGGGCCGGTAATCGGCGACGGATCCGCGCGGTACCGTCGGCGGTCGCTCGGTATACCTACTGGCCGCGGCCCCGCATTCAAACCGGTACCACAGGTCGTTCACAGACTCCTCACAGCCGACCTAGCGTGACTGCACGGCTCTCTTTTGCGGGATGCCGTGACCTGCGCCGACGGCGGCGCCGGCGTACCGAAGGGGGAGTCACATGTTTCGCGTGAGATGGAGGGACCGGGGTTCCGGTCCCGGCAGCGGGTCGACGGAGAACGGTCGGGTGTGGACGGGCAGTCGCACCGGACGAGCCGCGATCAAGGTCGCCGCAGCGGTGGGTGCGGGATCGCTCAGCCTGTTCGGCGGGGTCACGGCCGCGCAGGCCGCTCCGACGGTGAGCGCCCCGGCGCCCATCCAGCTCGGGGTGCTCGACCTGCTCGACGGGACGCTCGACCTCGACGTCACGGACATGGTCGACGCGCTCGATCTGGCCGACGCCGTCGACACGACGCTCGACATCGACGTCGCGGACGTGCTCGACGCCCTCGATCTCGACGCGGATCTCGATCTGCTCGACGCCGACGCCGACGTGCTCGACGTCACCGACGTCGTCGACCAGCTCGACCTGGACGTCGTCGACGCCTTCGACGCGGATGCCGACGTGCTCGACATCGACGCCGATACCGTCGACGCCGCGGATGTGGCCGACGCCGACGCAGCCGACGCGGAGGCGCTCGATGTGCTCGACATCGACGTGACCGATGTACTGGACGCCCTCGACATCGACGGCACTCTCGACCTGCTGGACGCGGACGCGGACGTGCTGGACATCGACGGTGACGCCGAGGGTCTGGACATCGACCTGATCGACGCGGACGCGTTGGACATCGACATCCTCGACGCGGACGCTGACGTGCTCGACATCGACGCCGACGGAACCGACGTCGTCGACGCGGCCGAGGTGCTCGACGCCGCTGACGTGGTCGACGCGACCGAGGTGCTCGACGTGGTCGACGCGACCGAGGTGCTCGACGCGGATGCCGCCGACGCGCTGGACATCCTCGACATCGACGTGACCGATGTGCTCGACGCCCTCGACCTCGACGCAGACCTCGATCTGCTCGACGCCGATGCCGACGTGCTGGACGTGACCGACGTGCTCGACGCGGTGGACGTGCTCGACGTGCTCGACGCGGATGCCGACGTGCTGGACATCGACGCCGACACGGTGGACGCCTCCGACGTTGCCGATGCGGATGCCGCTGACGCCGACGCTCTGGACGTGCTCGACCTGGACGTGACCGACCTGCTCGACGCTCTCGACATCGACGGCACTCTCGACCTGCTGGACGCGGACGCGGACGTGCTGGACATCGACGGTGACGCCGAGGGTCTGGACATCGATCTGCTCGACGCGGATGCGCTGGACATCGACATCCTGGACGCGGATGCCGACGTGCTGGACATCGACGCCGACGGAGCGGACGCCGACGCGGCTGACGTTCTCGACGTGCTCGACGTCGTGGACGCGGACGGTCTCGACGTGCTGGACGTGCTCGACATCGACGTGACCGACGTGCTCGACGCGCTCGACATCGACGCCGATGTGCTGGACGCGGATGCCGACGTGCTGGATGTGACCGACGTGCTCGATGCGGTGGACGTGCTCGACGTGCTCGACGCGGATGCCGACGTGCTCGACATCGACGCCGACACGGTGGACGCCTCCGACGTCGCCGACGCGGATGCCGCTGACACCGACGCGCTGGACGTGCTCGACATCGACGTGACCGATGTGCTGGACGCGCTCGACATCGACGCCGACGCCGACGTGCTCGACGCTGACGCCGACGTGCTCGACATCGACGGTGACGCCGACGGTCTGGACCTCGACGTGATCGACGCGGACGCTCTCGACATCGACATCCTCGATGCCGACGCCGACGTGCTCGACATCGACGTGACCGATGTGCTGGACGCGCTCGACATCGACGCCGACGCCGACGTGCTCGACGCTGACGCCGACGTGCTCGACATCGACGGTGACGCCGACGGTCTGGACCTCGACGTGATCGACGCGGACGCTCTCGACATCGACATCCTCGATGCCGACGCCGACGTGCTCGACATCGACGCCGACGGAGCCGACACCGCAGACGTGGTCGACGCGGATGCCGCTGACACCGACGCGCTGGACGTGCTCGACATCGACGTGACCGATGTGCTGGACGCGCTCGACATCGACGCCGACGCCGACGTGCTCGACGCTGACGCCGACGTGCTCGACATCGACGGTGACGCCGACGGTCTGGACCTCGACGTGATCGACGCGGACGCTCTCGACATCGACATCCTCGATGCCGACGCCGACGTGCTCGACATCGACGCCGACGGAGCCGACACCGACGTTGCTGACGCGGACGTTGCTGACGCGGACGTTGCTGACGCCGACGTCGCTGACGCCGACGTCGCTGACGCGGACGTTGCTGACGCCGACGTCGCAGACGCGGACATGGTGGACGCCGACATGGTTGACGCGGATGTCGCTGACGCCGATGTGGCTGACGCCGACGTCGCAGACGCCGACATGGTCGACGCGGATGTCGCTGACGCGGATGTCGCTGACGCTGACGTGGCTGACGCGGACGCGGTTGACGCTGACGTGGCTGACGCGGACGCGGTTGACGCCGATGTGGCTGACGCGGATGTGGCTGACGCCGACGTCGCAGACGCCGACGCCGACGCCGACATGGTCGACGCAGACGCGACCGACGCCGCTGACGCGGTCGACGCCGCTGACGCGGTCGACGCCGCTGACGCGACCGACGCCGCCGATGGCGACGCGACGGACGGGGACCCGACAGCGGGAGCCCGAGCCGACGCGGTGAACGGTGTGGTGGTCCGCGGGACGGACGCCCGTCAGAACATCGTGGTCTCGGGCTTCCAGCCCGGTGAGACGGTCTTCGCGACGGTGTTCTCGACCCCGTTCGACCTGACCCCGGTCACGGTCGATGCCTCCGGCATGGCGCGCATGTCGTTCGCCGTCGGACCGGACTTCGAGCTCGGCGCACACCGCGTCGAGATTCGCGGATCGGTCACGGGCGACCTGCCGCAGGACCGCGAGAACACGGCCTTCCTGGTCGTCGATCCCGCGAACGCCGGCCCCAGCGGGGACGGTGGCGGAGACGGCATCCAGGGCGGTCTCCCGCAGACCGGTGCCGAGGTGAACGCACCTCTGGCTCTCGGTGGAGCAGCTCTCCTGCTGCTCTTCGGTGCCGGGCTCTGGAGCATCCGTCGCCGCGAGAACCGGAGGACGAACGCCGGTGAGTAAGACGACCACGGTGGAGGGCGCCCCTGACGCGGGGGTTGCGGAGGGGCGTCCCTCCACCGGGCGGTCGACGAGGGTCGCGGCGGTCGCCGCCGCCGCGACCCTCGCCATCGTCGCCGGATACGCCTTCGTCGCCGGGTCGTTCACCGTCCCGACGTCTCCGACTCGCCCGGTCGTGAGTGAAGTGTTCTCGCCCTGGTTCTCACAGCGCTGGAACGTCTTCGCGCCGAACATCATGAAGGTCAATCGCAACCTCCAGATCCAGGTGCAGTGGCGCGACGGCAACGAACTCGTCCACAGCGACTGGGTCGACGTGACCGACATCGAGTTCACATCGGCCCGTGGCATCCCGATGCCGTCTCGCATCTCGAAGAACTCGTTCAACGCGACCCAGGCGATGTTCACGCGGTACCAGGCGCTGAGCCCGCAGCAGCGGGATCGGGTGCGGGACACCTTCATCCGGGGGCTCGGTGACGGCGCCTTCGAGCCCGTGGACGCCGGAGACCTGCTCACCCAGCTCGACGGCCTCGAGGGCAGTCGGGCCGCCGCGGTGAGCTACCTGCGCTACGACTACATGCTCGTTCGTTTCGCCTCGGCCTTCGGCACCGCGTACTTCGACCGGCCGGTCGAGCGCGTTCGGTGGCGTATCGAGTCGGATCGACCGAACGATTTCCTCCACCGTTTCGATCAGGAGCGGCAGACGGAGTTGTCCTACATCACATTCGGCTGGCGTCAGCCGGCCGCGGCGCCGACCGACGAGGTCCAAGCCATCTACGACGAGGTCGTCGAGAGGTACACGGGACGATGAACACAACGGCATCCGTCGCCCGCCCGCAACCGCTGCGCGAGAGGCTTCGGCCCTCGGCGCTGTGGCCGCGGTTCGTGGCGTGGCTCATGCACCGGCCGCACGCCACGATCGGCTTCTCGATCCTGCGCATCCTGATGGGGCTGTCGATGCTCATCGTGCTGGTGCCCAGCTACGCCGATCGGCAGTACCTGTGGGGAGCGGGCGCCTGGTGGGTGGAGCCCGAGGCGAGCCGACGGGGATGGTGGGAACCGCTGCGCGTGTTCTTCCCCAAGGACAACGCCGTGGTCTTCGAGATCTGCTTCCACCTGCTCATCGTGCTCGCGGTGGTGTTCGTCGCCGGCTTCAAGACCCGCTGGGTCACCCCCGTGCTGATGGTGTTGTGGGTCGGCCTGTCGACGAACACGACGCTGCTCGGCAACGGCGGCGACACGCTCATGCGCATCGTGCTGCTGTTCGTGGTGTTCGCCGACCTCAGCCGGCATTTCTCGGTCGATGCGTGGCTGCGCCACCGCCGCGGCGCCCGTCTCTCGTTCTGGGCGCGGCGGCGACCGGCGTGGGTGCCGACCTGGCTCGGGGCGTGGCTGCACAACACCGTGCTGATCCTCTGCGTCTTCCAGATCCTGCTCGTGTACTTCGTCTCGAGCGTGCTGAAGTTCCAGGGCGAGGAGTGGTTGAACGGAACGGCGATCTACTACGCCTTGAGCATCGAGCAGTTCCACGTGCTCCCCGCGCTCAGTCAGCTGGCCTGGCAGTCCGCGCCCATGGTCGCGCTGGCCACGTGGCTCGCGCTGTGGGTGCAGATGCTGTTCCCGCTGATGATCCTCTGGAAGCCCACGCGGTACGCCGCGGTGTTCCTCATCACCGGGATGCACCTGGGCATCGCGATCCTGCTGGGGCTGTGGCCGTTCTCGCTCATGATGATCGCCCTCGACCTGCTCCTGGTCAGAGACGGGTCGTGGATGCGACTGGGCGCGCGCCTCGCCTCACTGCGGAGGGGTTCACTCCGGCCTGCCACGTAGACTCGACCCCATGTGCGGAATCATCGGTTACGTGGGTCCTCGGCAGAGCCAGGACATTCTCATCGCGGGGCTGTCGCGACTGGAATACCGGGGCTACGACTCCGCGGGTATCGCCGTGATCGACGGCGACGGTCAGCTCGACATGCGCAAGCGCGCGGGCAAGCTGGCGGTGCTGCGCGACGACCTGGCGTCGTCGCCCATGCCCGACGGCACCACCGGAATCGGCCACACGCGGTGGGCGACGCACGGCGGGCCGACCGACGCCAACGCGCACCCGCACCTGGCCGACGACGACAAGCTCGCCGTCATCCACAACGGCATCATCGAGAACTTCGCCGAACTCAAGAGCGAGCTCGTCGGAGAGGGCTTCGCCTTCCGCAGCGAGACCGACACCGAGGTCGCCGCGGTCATGATCGGCCGTGAGTACGCCCGCACGGGTGACCTCGTCGCGGCGTTCCGCGCCGTGGTGTCGCGCCTCGAGGGCGCGTACACGCTTCTCGCGATGCACAAGGACCACCCCGGCCTCGTCGTCGGTGCGCGCCGCAACTCCCCGCTGGTGATCGGACTCGGCGAGGGCGAGAACTTCCTCGGCTCCGACGTCGCTGCCTTCGTCGAGCACACGCGCAATGCGCTGGCCATCGGTCAGGACGAGATCGTCGCGATCACGCCCGAGGGCGTCGAGGTCACCGACTTCTCGGGCGCGCCCGTCGAGGTCGAGCCGTTCGAGGTCACCTGGGACGCCTCCGCCGCCGAGAAGGGCGGCTGGTCGTCGTTCATGGCCAAGGAGGTCTCGGAGGAGCCCGAGGCCGTCGCCAACACCCTGCGCGGTCGGATTCACGAGGGTCAGGTCGAGATCCCCGAGCTCGACGGCATGGACGAGTTCCTCGCCGACATCGACCGCATCCTCGTCATCGCGTGCGGCACCGCCGCCTACGCCGGCATGGTCGGCAAGTACGCGCTCGAGACGTGGACGCGCGTTCCCGTCGACGTCGAGCTGGCGCACGAGTTCCGCTACCGCGACCCCGTGCTGTCCGCGCGTACCCTCGTCGTGTCGATCAGCCAGTCGGGCGAGACGATGGACACCCTGATGGCCGTGAAGTACGCCCGTTCGCGCGGCGCGAAGACGCTGTCGATCTGCAACACCCAGGGCGCCACGATCCCGCGCGAGTCGGATGCCATCGTGTACACCCACGCCGGTCCCGAGGTCGCCGTGGCCTCCACCAAGGCCTTCGTCGCGCAGATCACCGCCCTGTACCTGCTGGCGCTGCACGTGGGCCGCGTGCGCGGCGCCATCGACCCCGTCGTGGCCGTCGAGGCCGTGACCGAGCTCGAGGCCGTGCCCGGCAAGATCGCCCGTGTGCTCGAGACCGAGCAGTCGCGCATCGAGCAGCTCGCGCACTGGATGGCCGACACCCGTTCGGTGCTGTTCCTGGGCCGCAACGTCGGTTACCCGATCGCTCTCGAGGGCGCGCTGAAGCTCAAGGAGCTGGCGTACATCCACGCCGAGGGCTTCGCCGCCGGCGAGCTCAAGCACGGTCCCATCGCGCTGATCGAGCCCGGCCAGCCCGTGTTCGTCGTCGTCCCGAGCCCGCGCGGGTCGGGCGAGATGCACAAGAAGGTCGTCTCGAACATCGAGGAGATCCGCGCCCGCGGTGCCCGCGTCATCGCGATCGCCGAGGAGGGCGACGTGGCCGTGCTGCCCGCCGCCGATGAGGTGCTGCGCATCCCGCTCGCGGCCCCGCTCTTCGAGCCGCTGCTGGCCGTGGTGCCGCTGCACATCTTCGCGATGGGTCTCGCCGAGGCGAAGGGCCTCGACGTCGACCAGCCGCGCAACCTGGCGAAGTCGGTGACGGTCGAGTAAGTCTCGTCGTCTTCGGGGCCTCGGGTGCCCGTCGGCACCGGCAGAATGGAACGGATGCCGTGAGGGGAGGGCCCATGATCGTCGGAATCGGCGTCGACCTGGTCGACGTTCCGCGGTTCGAGGAGCACCTCGCTCGCACCCCGCGCCTGCTGCCGCGTCTGTTCGCCCCCGCGGAGCGCGTGCTCAAGCCGCGGTCGCTGGCCGCCCGGTACGCCGCGAAAGAAGCGCTCATCAAGGCCCTCGGTGGGTCGGACGGCGTGCACTGGACCGACATCGAGGTCACGTCGGAGCCGTCGGGTCGCCCCGTCTTCGCGCTCAGCGGAGAGACCGCGGCGACCATCGCCGCACGCGGCATCACCGCGGTGCACCTGTCGATGTCGCACGATGCCGGGCTCGCGACGGCCTACGTGGTCGCCGAGGCGGCATCCGGATCCGAACCCACCCGAGAGGACACCGCGTGAGCATGGCATCCGGGGTGCTGCGCGAAGCGCTCATCGACGTCGACGCGATCACCGAGAACGTCCGGCACCTGCGTCGGCTGACCGGCTCCGAGATCATCGCCGTGGTCAAAGCCGACGGCTACGGCCACGGTGCGCTCCGCGCGGCGCAGGCGGCGTTGCGGGGAGGGGCGACCCGAATCGGCGTCTCCGACATCGACGAGGCCCTGGCGCTGCGTCGCGCCGGCATCCGCGCCCCGCTTTTCGCCTGGCTGCACGCGCCCGGGGGGTCGTTCGTCGAGGCCGTGCGACACGAGGTCGAGCTCGGCATCTCCGACCTCGACCAGCTGCTGAGGGCGGCGGCGGCGGCCCAGGGCGAGCGTCCCGCCGCCGTCCACCTCAAGATCGAGACCGGGCTCTCGCGCAACGGCATCGCACCGGCGGACTGGCGGCAGGTGTTCTCGGAGGCCGCGCGTCTGGAGCGGATCGGTCGCCTGCGGGTGGTGGGGCTGTTCTCCCACCTGTCGAACACGAGCATCGACGACGATCGGGCGGCGCTGGCCAAGTTCGAGGAGGGCGTCGTGCTCGCCGCGGGCGTCGGACTGAACCCTCCGCTGCGCCACATCGCCGCGACGAACGCGGCGATCGCCCTTCCCGAGGCGCGGCTGGGCTGCGTGCGCATCGGCATCGGCATCTACGGCGTCTCGCCGTTCGACGACCGCACGCCCGCCGATCTGGGCCTGCGCCCCGCGATGACCTTGCGCGGCGCCGTCGCGGCCGTGCGCCGCGTGCCCGCCGGAACCGGGGTCTCGTACGGCTACGACTACCGCACGACGACCGACACCACCCTCGCGCTCGTGCCCCTCGGGTACGCAGACGGCGTGCCGCGGCAGGCCTCGGGTCGGGGCCCGGTGACGATCGACGGTCGCCGGTTCACCGTGGCGGGTCGCATCGCGATGGACCAGTTCATCGTCGACGTCGGCGATCACCCGGTGGCCGTGGGCGACGAGGTCGTGCTCTTCGGGGACCCGACCCTGGGCGTGCCCTCGGCGCGCGAGTGGGCGGAGGCCGCCGCCACCATCGACTACGAGATCGTCACGCGGGTGGGGGCGCGCGTACCGCGACGGGAGGGCGGGGCATGAGCATTCCGGACGACCTGCTGGGCGAGCGCGTCATCGACGCCCCCGGCGACATGGAGGAACTCGGCCGCGTGATCGGTCGCGCCCTCGAGCCCGGCGACGTCGTGGTGCTCACCGGCCCGCTCGGGGCGGGCAAGACGACCTTGACCCGGGGGATCGGCGAGGGCCTCGGCATCCGGGGTCCCGTCCAGAGCCCGACGTTCGTGATCGCACGCACGCACCCTTCGCTGGTCGGGGGGACTCCGCTGGTGCACGTCGACGCGTACCGGCTCGGGGCCGCCGTCGAGCTCGACGACCTCGACATCGACGTGGCCGGATCCGCCGTCATCGTCGAGTGGGGGCGCGGGGTCGCCGAATACCTGGCCGACCGATGGTGGGAGATCGAGATCTCGCGTCAGGTCGGCGGTCGCGGCGTCGACAACGCCTGCGGTGAGATCGCGGTGCACACCGTGGAGCTCGACGCCGACGCCCCGCGGACGGTCACGATCTCGCGTCGTCCCTGAAAAGACGCGTCTGTGCGGTGGGCCGCTGTCGGCCGCCGGTACCGCGGGCGGGCGCGCGATGCGCCGCCCACACCTCGCGGAGGGCGCGCAGGGTCTCGACCGGCTGCTCGACGTGGGCGAAGTGGCCGCTGTCGGCGAGCACGCGGTCGTCGTAGTCGCGCATGAGACGCGCCCAATCGTGCGCGTCGCGGGCGGAGACGAAGACGTCGTGCTCGCCCCGGACCGAGCGCACGGGGCAGAGGATGCGTCGCCAGACGCCGTCGTCGTGCGTGCGCGACGCCTTCATCGCGGCGAGGAACGCCGTCGGACGGATCTCCGTGGCGAGGGCGTCGGTCACCGCCCGCTCGACCCCGTCCGGATGCCGGAAGAGGGGCCGCGCCAGACGGTGCAGCACACCTGTGCGGCGCAGGACCCGCAGCAGCGGAGCAGACAGCGGCCCGAGCGCACGCAGGATGCGCATGGCCAGAACCATCCCCGCGAGCCACGGCAATCGCGCCGCCTTCGCGATCGGGCGTCTGCCGACGGCACGTGCTCCGGCGCCGCTCGGTGAGACCACACCGACCGCGACGGTGTCGTTCGGGAAGCGTGCGGCGACGTCGAGGGCGATCACACCGCCGAGGGAGTGGCCGACGATGCGCCAGCGCGGGTAGCCGAGCGCCCGGGCGACGGCGGCGACCGCGACCGCGAGGTCGGCGGGGTCGGGGACCGGGCCCGGCGTCTCGCCCCAGCCGGGGAGGTCGATCGCCACGATGTCGGACAGCGGCAGGCGCAGGGCGTCGGAGGCCGCGATGAGCGGCACCCACGTGCGCCACGACCCCGCGGCCCCGTGCAGGAGGATCGTGGCGACGGGGCTCCCCGATGCCCGACCCGCGCGCACGACGATCGGCCCCACCCCCGTGGGCACGACGATGCGGCGCAGGCCGAGGTCGGTGGCATCCATGCCCCTTCTTCGGAGCGGAGGCGGTCCCGGATGACGTGTCGGAGGCGCCGACTACCCTGGAACCGTGATCATCGGCATCGACACCTCGCTCGGCACCGCTGTCGCGGCCATCGCTCGCGACGGCGAGATCTTCGCCGACGAGCAGAGCGCCAACCCCCTCGGGCACGCCGAGGTGATCGGCGACCTGCTGCGGCGCGCCACCACCGCAGCTCCCGCGCCGACGCATGTCGCGATCGGCATGGGACCGGGGCCGTTCACCGGGCTCCGCGCCGGCATCGCCACGGCGCGGGTCTATGCGCTCGGTCGCGGTGTGCCGCTCTTGGCCGTACCCAGCCACGACGGCGTCGCGCTCGGCGTGCTGCTTTCCGACGCCGTGACCGGCACCGAGACGGGCCGCTTCGCCGTCGTGACCGACGCCCGCCGCAGAGAATTCGCCTACAGCGTCTACGACGGGCTCGACGACGACGGACTGCCCGTGCGCGTGACCGAGGCGGCCCTGAGCCCCCGCGACGACCTCGACGCGCGCCTCGAGGAGCACGGCGCACGCCGCTACGACGCCACGAGCGTGTCGGCCGCGATGATCGCGCTCGCCGCAGCGCGCGCTCTCGACGCCGATCGCACGCTCGCCGGCCCCGAGCCTCTGTACCTGCGCAGCCCCGACGTCGTCGCCGCCCACGCGCCGAAGCGGGTCAGCTGATGTCGATGCGGGTGGCGACCGCCGCCGACCTCGACGCGATCATGGCGCTCGAGCACGCGTCGTTCCCGACCGACGCCTGGAGCCCGGCCATGATGCGCGAAGAGCTGGCCTCGCCGCACGGCTGGTACGTGGTCGTCGAAGAAGCCGGGAGTCTCGTCGGCTACGCGGGCCTGCGCGCGGTGCGCGGGGCTCGGGATGCCGACATCCAGACCATCACGATCTCCGAGACCGCGCGGGGTAAAGGGCGCGGCCGTGCCCTTCTCGCCGCCCTGCTCGACGAAGCCGCGCGGCGCGAGGTGCACGACGTGTTCCTCGAGGTGCGAGCCGACAACCCGGTCGCGCAGAAACTGTATCTCTCCGAGGGCTTCGTCGAGGTCGGACGACGACCTCGGTACTACCAGCCCGACGACGTCGACGCGATCGTGATGCAGCTCGACCTGCGGGGCTGGAACGCGCGGCGTGCGGGGGACCCGGCATCCGGGATCTCCGAGACCCCCACCACCACCAGCGGAAAGGGATGGTGCTGATGGACGCGCCCCTCGTACTCGGCATCGAGACCAGCTGCGACGAGACCGGCATCGGGATCGTGCGCGGTCGACAGCTGCTCAGCAACACCATCGCGTCGAGCATGGACGAGCACGCTCGCTACGGCGGCGTCGTGCCCGAGGTCGCCGCGCGCGCCCATCTCGAGGCGCTGCAGCCCTCGATCGACGCCGCGCTCGCCGAGGCCGGCGTGACCCTGGCCGATCTCGACGCCGTGGCCGTGACCAGCGGCCCCGGTCTCGCCGGCGCGCTGATGGTCGGCGTCGGAGCGGCGAAGGGCCTCGCGGTCGCGCTCGACAAGCCGCTGTACGCGGTCAACCACCTGGTCGGTCACATCGCCGCCGACATCCTCGACGCCGACGCGGGCGAGCTCGAATACCCCACCGTCGCGCTGCTGGTGAGCGGGGGTCACACCTCGCTGCTGCTCGTTCGCGATCTCACCAGCGACGTCGAACTGCTCGGCGAGACGATGGACGACGCGGCGGGCGAGGCCTTCGACAAGGTCGCCCGGCTGCTGAAGCTGCCTTACCCCGGCGGACCCGAGATCGATCGGGCGGCCGCCGACGGCGACCCCACGGCGATTCGCTTCCCCCGGGGCCTCTCGCGGGCCTCCGACATGGCCGCGCACCGCTACGACTTCTCGTTCTCGGGGCTCAAGACCGCCGTCGCCCGGTGGGTCGAGCAGCACGAGGCTGCCGGTCAGCCGGTGCCCGTGTCGGATGTGGCGGCGTCGTTCCGCGAGGCCGTCGTCGACGTGCTCGTCACGAAGGCTCTCGACGCGTGCGCGCGATTCGAGGTGCCGCGTCTGCTGCTGGGCGGGGGAGTGATCGCCAACAAGCGCCTGCGCGACGTCGCCCTCGAGCGGGCGGCGGCCGCGGGCGTCGCGGTGCGCATTCCGCCCCTGCGGCTGTGCACCGACAACGGTGCGATGATCGCGGCGCTCGCCGCCGAGCTCATCTCGTCGGGTCGCCGCCCCTCGACGCTCGCCTTCGGGGCCGACTCGACGCTCCCGGTGACCGAGATCCAGGTCGACGAAGATCCGGATGCCGTGGCTCCGATGGTCCCCTCGGGCAGTGCCCCGTGAGCGAACCCACACCGCCCACACGACGCGCCCGCAAGGACGCGCCGCCCGTGCCCTCTCTCGACCCGTCGGACGCCGCCCGTCTCGCCGCGCAGGCGTCGAGGTCTGCTGCCGCCCCGGCGGGCGACGACCCCGAGCGACTGCCGACCGCCCAACTCGAGATGGCCGCTTTCGGCGATCACCTGATCCCGTACGTGCCGCCCGCGCCGCCGACCCCTCGGTCGCTCGCGCCGGGGGCGCTCGCAGCGGCGATCCTCGCGCTCGTCGCCTCGTTCTTCACCGGCTGGCTGCTGCCGCTGGGTGCCGTCGCGGTGATCCTGTCGATCGTCTCCCTGCGTCGGCCCCACGACAGCACCCGGGTGGGGGTCTGGTCGCTGTGCCTCTCGCTGCTGTCGATCGTGTTCAGCGCCGGATGGCTGATCTGGGGCTTCTCGCAGCTCGCCGTGGTCTGACGCTCCCCAGCGGGTCCGAGGTCACACCCGGTCGGCCAGCAGGGCGAGGCGCTTCGAACCCACGCGGGTGAGGATCAGCGTCGCCGACTCGTCTCCACGCAGCGACAGCTTCTTGCGCAGCACCGCGGGGTCGACGTCGACGCCGCGCTTCTTGATCTCGAGGGTGCCGATGCCCCGCGAGCGAAGCGCCTGCGCGAGCTTCTTGGGGTCGGCCGGCAGCTGCTCCCGCACGCGGAACGACGACACGAACGGACTCGTCAGCGCTGCATCGGAGGTGAGATAGGCGATGCCGGGCGCTAGCATGCCGGCATCCAGCGCTCGGGCGACCTCGCCGATGAGACGCGCGCGGATGACGGCGCCGTCGGGTTCGTGCACGAAGGCACCGAGCTCGCGAACCTCGACGTCGGGACTGTCGGCGGGCGCCGTGAGCTCCCACGCGTCGTTCCCGCGCACGACGAGGGCGGCGCGCCGGACGCCTTCTCGGGCGAGGGAGCCCGACCAGAGCACGAGCTCGATCGTCGAGCCATCGGCGCTGATCCACTGCGCCTCGAGGTCGTCGGGGATCTGGGCGCGGTCGAAGCCGGGCCCGAGCTTCACTCCGCCCGGCTTCGCCTTCAGCAGCTCGAACACCCACTCGAGAGAGGGCGACCACTCGGCGGCCGACACCTGCCGCGTCTCGGAATGCCCCGCCGTGCGTCGCGCGGGGTCGAGCCACACGGCATCCGTCCCGTTGAGGTCGACGTCTTCGGCGCGCGCGTGGGTGACAGAGGCCGCATCGCCGAACGGCGCGAGGTTGTACGCCGCGATGGCCGCGGTGACCTCGTCGGCGTCGACGGCGTGCACGCGGATGCCGATACCCGCCATCCCGAGGGCGTCGCCGCCGATCCCGCAGCCGAGATCGGCCACGCGCGCCACCCCCGCGGCACGGAACCGGCCGGCGTGACGGGCCGCGATCGACAGGCGCGTCGCCTGCTCGAGGCCTGCGCGGGTGAAGAGCATGCGTTCGGCGAACGGGCCGAACTTCGTCGCCGCCTTGACCCGCAGCCGCGCCTGCCCGACCACCGCCGAGACGAGGTCGTGGGAGTGGCCCGCTGCGCGCAGGCGCGACACCGCGCGGGCGGCGTCGTCGGTCGAGGCGATCGGTCCGGTCGCGTCGAGGAGGCGCAAGCCCTCGGGCGTGAGCAGGGCGGTCAGCTCGCTGGTGTCCACCGATTCAGCCTAGGCGGGCGGCCGTGTTGGCACTCGCGTTGCGTGAGTGCCAGCGCTTCTCTACACTCGGATTAGCACTCTCCCCGCGTGAGTGCTGACAAGTCTTCTGTAACGAGAAAGAAGAGGTAGACCGTGTCGGTTTCCATCAAGCCGCTCGAGGACCGCATCGTCATCAAGCAGGTCGAGGCTGAGCAGACCACCGCGAGTGGTCTCGTCATCCCCGACACCGCCAAGGAGAAGCCGCAGGAGGGCGAAGTCGTCGCCGTCGGCCCCGGCCGCATCGACGACAACGGCAACCGTGTCCCCCTCGACGTCGCCGTCGGCGACCGCGTGCTTTACAGCAAGTACGGCGGCACCGAGGTCAAGTTCGGCGCCGAAGAGTACCTCGTGCTCTCGGCTCGCGACGTGCTGGCGGTCGTCGTCCGCTGATCGAGTGAGATCCTCCGAAGACCCCGGATGCCACGGCATCCGGGGTCTTCGTCGTCTCCGGGATTGGCCGGGGCCTCTGGCAGGAAAGAGTGCACCGGCGTCACTCGGCCTCTCCTCGCTCCGCGTAGGCTGAATCGGTGACCCCCGCCGCCCCCGCACCCACCGGCGGGAGCAACCGCGGAGTGCTCTACGCCTTCTCCGCCTATCTGCTCTGGGGCGTCCTGCCCATCTACTTCCTGCAGCTCGCTCCCACCGGCCCGTTCGAGGTCGTCGCGTGGCGGATCATCCTGGCGTTCGTGTTCTGCCTCCTGCTGCTCACGGTGCTGCGCACCTGGAAGTCGTTCCTCGCGATCGTGCGCCAGCCGCGGCTGATGGCCCTCACCGCGCTCGCCGGCGTGCTCATCTACGTCAACTGGCAGACGTATCTGTTCGGGGCGCTGACCGGGCACGTGATCGAGACGAGCCTCGGCTACTTCATCAACCCGATCGTCACCGTGCTGCTGGGGGTCATCGTGCTGCGCGAGCGGCTGCGCGTGATCCCGTGGATCGCGATCGGTCTGGCCGTCGTCGCCGTCGCGGTGATCGTCATCGGCTACGGCGCCTTCCCGTGGATCGCCCTGACGCTGGCGTTCTCGTTCGGTTTCTACGGTCTGGTGAAGAAGCAGATCGGACCGGCGGTCGATGCCGTCAGCGGGCTGACCCTCGAGTCGATGTGGCTGTTGCCGGTCGCCGTGATCCAACTGTTCTTCGTGGCGAACCTCACGGGCATCACCCTCGGGACCGCGGGCGTGCTGCATACCGTGCTGCTGCTGCTCGCCGGCGCCGTCACCGCCGTCCCCCTGCTGCTGTTCGCCTCGGGCGCGCGGCGCGTGCCGCTGACGGTGATCGGGCTGCTGCAGTTCGTGGCTCCCATCATCCAGTTCGCGATCGGGGTGTGGGTCCTGGGCGAGCCGATGACCATCGAGAGGTGGATCGGCTTCGCCCTCGTGTGGATCGCCCTGGCGATGCTCAGCGTCGACTCCGTCATCGCGTCGCGGCGCAACCGCCGTGTGGTCGCCGACGTCGTCGAACCCGTCTGAGCGCACCGCGTCCCCCGTTCGGTCTACAGACGCCGGCGGCGGAGGTCTGCCAGAGTGTGAGCACCTTGCGGGATGGCGCTTCTCGAATCGGCTCCTTCTTCGTAATCGGTCCCGCCGGGTAGGTGCGATGAGGGGCTCCGTCAACGCGCGATGCCAACCGTTATGCGGCCGTGACCGCTTTGACCCACATCGTTAACGAACGGCAACACGCGGAAAATGCGCGGCCGATTAGGTTTGGGGACACCAGGCGGCCCAAAGGGTCGCCGAACGTTCATTCACAGCAAGGAGCCCTATGAACGTCTTCACGCGTACGCGCACCGCGAAGGTCCTCGGCGGTATCGCCCTGGTCGGCGCCAGCGCGCTCGTCCTCGCCGGATGCTCTGGTGGCGGCGGCAGCGAAGCCGCAGCGCCCAGCGCATCGTCCGGCGGCGGGGCAACCTCGACCGCCGACGGCACGTTCCACGTCGGCACGATCCTGCCCGCCACGGGCAACCTCGCCTTCCTCGGCCCGCCCGAGGTCGCGGGTGTCAAGCTCGCCATCAAGGACATCGAGGCCACCGGCGGCGACTTCCCCTTCAAGACCGAGCTGACCGAGCGTGACTCGGGTGACACCACCACCGACATCGCCACGCAGTCGGCCACCGAGCTCGTCGACGCGGGCGCCGATGTCGTCATCGGTGCAGCTTCGTCGGGTGTGTCCTTCACCTTCGTCGACCAGCTGGTCAACGCGGGTGTCGTGCAGATCTCGCCGGCCAACACCTCGCCCGACTTCACCACCTACGCCGACGACGGGTACTACTGGCGCACCGCGCCGTCCGACGTGCTGCAGGGTCGTGTGCTCGGAAACCTGATGACCGGAGACGGTGCCGCCAACATCGGCATCATCTACATCAACGACCCGTACGGCATCGGCCTGAAGGACAACGCGACCAAGGCCGTCGAGGCCGCCGGTGGCGAGGTCTCGGTCGCCGTTCCCTACAACCCGGGTGACACCGTGTTCACCTCGCAGGTCGACCAGCTGCTCGCGGCCAAGCCCGACGCCGTCGCGGTCATCGCCTTCGAGGAGACCTCGTCGATCATCCCGCAGCTCGTCAGCACGCAGGGCTACCCGGCGTCGAAGGTCTACTTCGTCGACGGCAACCTGTCGAACTCGTACGAGTTCCCCGCTGGCACGCTGCAGGGCGCCAAGGGCACGCTGCCCGGCAACCCGGCCGACACCACCTTCCAGGACCGCCTGAAGGAGGTCGACCCCGCGCTGACCGACTTCAGCTACGCGCCGGAGTCGTACGACGCCGTCATCGTCGCGGCCCTGGCTGCGGCGCAGGCCAAGGACGACTCGGGTACCGCGATCCGCGACAACCTGCAGTCGGTCTCGGAGGACGGCGAGAAGTGCACCACCTTCGCCGACTGCCTCAAGCTGATCAACGCGGGAACCGACATCGACTACGACGGTGTCTCGGGCCCGATCACCTTCGACGGCAACGGTGACCCGACCGAGGCGTACATCGGCATCTACCAGTACGGTGCCGACAACAAGTACACCCTGCTGAACACGGAGTTCGGTTCGCTCAACGAGTGACCTGAGTTCGTACGAGAGGCCCGGATCCGCGAGGATCCGGGCCTCTTCGCGTTGCCGGGGTGGTGTTCGGGTTGCGGGCGGCGGCGTTCGTGTTGCGGGCCGGCGGCGCGGTGTTCGCGTTGCCGGGCGGCGTTCGCGTTCGGCTCACGGAGCCTGGCTGCTTCCGTTGAGTGTCCACAACACCCGGAGGGGAGCCCCTGCGCGTCCGGGTGTTCTGGACTCTCAACCGAGGCCGGACTCGACCCAGGCGGGGCTCGACCCGGGCGGGACGCAGCCCAGGCGGGACTCGACCCTCGCGAGGCGTACCCCTCGTTGAGTGCCCGCAACACGCCGCACGCGGGCCCGCGGTGCGGCGTTTCTCGGACACTCGACCGGGGCGAGGGCGGGGCGGGGGCTCGGGTGCGCGCGCCGCGCGGGTCGGGAACGCGTGCGGCGGACCTACCGGGATGCCCGTCGCGGCTCTGTGCGCCTCACAGGCGGAACGGGCGGGTCCCCGGGACACCAGGGACCGCTCACGCCATCCCGACAGCTCATAGCGCGCGTGCCGGCGCACAGCCCACGGCGCCGCACGTGGACCGAGCCGCCCCTCGTCACGATCCACGCGCGCGCCGGAGCCCCCGGAAACCACGAGTGCCCCGCGGCGGGAGCCGCGGGGCACTGCAGAGCCGGAGTTACTCGGCGTGGGGGTTCTTGCCGCCGTCGCGCTTCGCGTCCTCGTCGGCCGCCAGGGTGCCGAGGTACAGCTCGATGACGCGGGGGTCGTTGAGCAGCTCGCGGCCACCGCCCGTGTACGCGTCCTTGCCCTGGTCGAGCACGTACGCCCGGTGGCAGATCTGCAGGCAGCGGCGGGCGTTCTGCTCGACCATGATGATCGTCACGCCGGCGCGGTTGATCTCGGCGACGCGCAGGAACGTCTCGTCCTGACGCACGGGGGAGAGGCCGGCGGACGGCTCGTCGAGCAGCAGCACCGAGGGGTCCATCATGAGCGCGCGGCCCATGGCGACCATCTGCCGCTCGCCACCCGAGAGCGAGCCCGCACGCTGACGGCGACGCTTGGCCAGCTCGGGGAACAGGCCGGTCACGAACTCGAAGCGCTCCGCGAACACCTTGGGGCGCTGGAAGAGCCCCATCTGCAGGTTCTCCTCGATCGAGAGGCTCGGGAACACGTTGTTGTTCTGCGGCACCATGCCGACGCCCTTGCCGACGAGCTTGTCGGCCTTGAGCGCGGTGATGTCGTCACCGTTGAGCAGGACGGAGCCCGAACGGATCTTGACCTGGCCGAAGATGGCCTTCAGCAGCGTCGACTTGCCGGCGCCGTTGGGGCCGATGATGCCGATCAGGTCGCCCTTGTAGGCGTCGACGGTGCACCCGTTGAGGATGTTGACGCCCGGGAGGTACCCGGCGACCAGGTCGTCGGTGCGCAGCACGGGCGTGCGCGTGTCGGTGGCGGTCTGAGACATCAGAGCTTCCCGTCCTTCTCGTCGGCGGTGAGCTCCGCCTCCGCCTCGGCGGCGGCTTCGGCCTGAATGGTCTCGAGCTGCGAGGTGGTCATGTCACCGAGGTCGGTGTCGTGGTGGGCGCCCAGGTAGGCGTCGATCACGGCCTGATCACTCATCACGGTCTCGGGCGGTCCCTCGGCCACGACGCGGCCCTCGGCCATGACGATGACCCAGTCGGAGATGTGGCGCACCATGTGCATGTCGTGCTCGACGAAGAGCACGCTCATGCCCTCCTTCTTCAGGTCGAGGATGTGACCCAGCAGGCTCTGCGTGAGGGCCGGGTTGACGCCGGCCATCGGCTCGTCGAGCATGACGAGCTTCGGGTCGCTCATGAGCGCCCGCGCCATCTCGAGGAGCTTGCGCTGGCCACCCGAGAGCGACGCGGCGAAGTCCTCGCGCTTCGCGTCGAGCTTGAAGCGGCGCAGCAGATCGTCGGCGCGCTCCGTGTTCTCGGTCTCCTGCGACTTCCAGATGCCGGGGATCAGGGCGCGGAAGATGTTCTCGCCCTTCTGCCCGCGGGCTCCGAGAAGCATGTTCTGCAGCACCGACAGGCGACCCAGCGACTTGGTGAGCTGGAAGGTGCGCACCATTCCCTTGCGCGACACCTTGAACGCAGCGACGCCGGCGAGGTTCGACCCCTCGAAGCTCCAGCGTCCGGTGTTGGGCTTGTCGAAACCGGTCAGCAGGTTGAACAGCGTGGTCTTGCCGGCACCGTTGGGACCGATGAGGGCCGTGATCTGACCGCGCGGGATCTCGAGGTGATCGACGTCGACGGCCTTGAGGCCGCCGAACTGGCGGGTGACGCTGTCGGCGACGACGATCGGGTCGACCTTCGCGCAGCCGGGTCCGACCTCGCCCTTGACGAGCGGGTGGGTGACGGTCGTGTCAGACATTGAACGACAGCTCCTTCTTGTTGCCGAAGATGCCCTGCGGCCGGAAGATCACGAGCAGCATCAAACCGATGCCGACGAGGATGAAGCGCACCTGACCCGTCTGGGTGGAGGACATGAAGCCCAGGATGCCGACGTCGCGCAGGCCCACGATGATGCCGTTCGACAGCGAGAGCAGCACCCAGAAGAGCATCGCTCCGACGATGGGTCCGAGCAGGGTCGCGGCCCCACCCAGCAGGAGGGCGGTCCAGATGAAGAACGTCAGCGCCGTTCCGTAGTTTCCCGGCTGTACCGCGCGGGGGAGGATGAACACCACTCCGGCCAGGCCGCCCATCACGCCGCCGAGCACGAGCGCCTGCATCTTGTAGGAGTAGACGTTCTTGCCGAGGCTGCGCACGGCGTCTTCGTCTTCGCGGATGCCCTTGACCACGCGGCCCCAGGGGCTGCGCATGAGCACGTAGACGAGGATCGTCGCGAGGATGACGAGCAGCCAGCCGAACAGACGCACCCACCAGTCGTTCGCGGAGTAGGTCCACGGCCCGATGCCGTAGGTGCCCGCCGGGAGCGGGTTCATCGCCTGGAACTCGCGGTTGTAGCCGTTGAGGCCCTGCGAACCGCCGGTGACGTTCGTCAGGCCGACGGTCGAGACCACGTATCGCACGATCTCCGCCGCGGCGATGGTCACGATGGCGAGGTAGTCGGCTCGCAGTCGCAGCGTCGGGATGCCGAGGATGAAGGCGAACACCACCGAGGCGACGATGGCGAGGAGGATCGCGAGCCACACGGGGGCCGAGAACGACAGGGTCGCGATGGCGAAGGCGTACGCGCCGACCGCCATGAAGCCGGCCTGTCCGAAGTTGAGCAGGCCCGCGTAGCCGAAGTGGACGCTCAGGCCGATGGCGGCGAGGGCGTAGGCCGCGGTGGTCGGGCTGATGAGCTCGCCCGCGGCGTTGTTGATGATCGAAAGCCAGTCCATGTCGTCGTTCCTCAGCCGATCCGCTCTTTACGACCGAGCACACCTTGCGGCCGGAACAGCAGCACGCCGATGAGCACGATCAGGGCCACCGCATACCGAAGGTCGGGAGGGATGACGATGGTGGAAAGTTCCGTGATGATGCCGATGATGAGCGAGCCCACGAGAGCGCCGAACGCGCTGCCGAGGCCACCCAGGGTGACGGCGGCGAACAGCAGGAGCAGGATCGCGAAACCCATGTCCCAGGTGACGCCGCGGTAGAGGCCGTACAGCACGCCGGAGAGACCGGTCAGCGCTCCCGCGAGCACCCACACGATGCGGATCACGCGGTCCACGTTGATGCCGGATGCCGCGGCGAGCGAGGCGTTGTCGCTCACGGCGCGCGTGGCCTTGCCGATGCGGGTACGGGTGAGGAAGTACGCGACGAAGGCGAGCATCACGATGCTGACGCCCATGCTGATGATCGAGGTCAGCGTCACCGTGACGGGACCGATGGTCACGTTGTCGGTGATGCCGGTGTCGATGTTGCGCGTGCCGCCGTCGAAGAAGTAGAGGTACAGGTAGCGCAGCACGATCGACAGACCGATCGTGACGATGAGCACCTGCACCAACCCCACCCCGCGCTTTCGCAGAGGTTTGAAGAGCACGGCATCCTGTGTCCACCCGAGAGCCGCCGAGAGGGCGACGGTGAGCAGGATCGCCAGGATGATGTTCCAGCCCATGGCCGTGAACACGTAGAAGATGATCGCGCCGAAGGTGAGCATCTCGCCGTGGGCGAAGTTGTTGACGCCGGTGGTGCCGAAGATGAGCGAGATGCCGATCGCGGCGAGTGCCAGCAGCAGGCCGAAGTTCAGGCCGTAGAAGAACCGCGAGAAGAGCGTGTCCCAGATCGTGGCCGTCGCGGCCGTGCCCTCACCCGTGGGGAACAGCACGTTGACCGTGTTGGTCGTGCCGATCGTGACGTCGCGGGTGATGTTGTCGGGGTCGCGCGGGGCGACGCCGTCGGGAAGGGTGTCGACCTGCAGCTGAGCGGTGTACGCGCCCGGCCCCGGGACCGAGACCGCCCAGCGCCCGTCGGCGCCGGTGGTGCCGACTTCGCTGAAGCCTGAGCCCTCGACTTTGACCTGAACCCCCTCGAGTGGCTCGTCGCCGGAGCGGATGATGCCGCCCACCGAGTACTGAGTGGACACATCGCCGGTGCCGGCCGAGGCGGCCGGAGTCGGGGCGGGCGTCGTCTGCGCGCTCGCCGGCGAGGCGAGGAGCAGGCTCAGAACGGCGATCGCACTCGCGAGGAGCGAGACGATCACAGCCATGCGGGATAGGGATCGCGATCGTATCGCGGTGGGGGAGGAATGACCCACGGAGTCTCCAGTTCGGCAGCGCTGACGAAGTCGTCCCGTCAGCTTCGACGGTCGACGCTACGAGCGTAATGTGTCGCGCGTGTTTCCAGTGACGAGTCGTTAGCGAACCGTGTCGTCACGGCTGCGCACGGCGGACAGACGTCCGGGAATGTCACGGCCCCCTTCGACGCTTACACTTTGAGGCGGAGCGCTTCGCACGCGTTCCGGCCGACGTCGTCCCGAACAGAGCAGGCGCCGCGCGCGCAGGAGGATCCATGGAGCAGCACGACCCCTTCGGTTTCATCGGACTGACCTATGACGACGTGTTGCTCCTGCCGGGGCACACCGACGTCATCCCGAGCGAGGCCGACACGTCGTCGCGTCTGTCGCGCCGCATCACGGTCGCGACGCCTCTGCTCTCGAGCGCGATGGACACCGTCACCGAAGCGCGCATGGCGATCGCGATCGCACGCCAGGGCGGCATCGGCATCGTGCACCGCAACCTCTCGATCGAGGATCAGGCCGGCATCGTCGACCAGGTCAAGCGCAGCGAGTCGGGCATGGTCTCGAACCCCATCACCACGAACCCGGATGCCACGGTCGCCGAGGTCGACGCGATGTGCGCTCAGTACCGCATCTCGGGCCTGCCGGTGGTCGACCCCGACGGCGTGCTGGTCGGCATCATCACCAATCGCGACATGCGCTTCGTCTCGGGCTTCGAGCGCCAGACCACCAAGGTCAAGGACGTGATGACCAAGGACGGTCTGATCACCGGGCACGTCGGCATCCACGCCAATGACGTCATCGCGACCTTCGCCAAGCACCGCGTCGAGAAGCTCCCGCTCGTCGACGACGAGGGCAAGCTCGCCGGTCTCATCACCATCAAGGACTTCGACAAGAGCGAGAAGTACCCCCTCGCTACCAAGGACGAGCAGGGACGCCTGCGGGTCGGCGCGGCGATCGGCTTCTTCGGCGACGCCTGGCAGCGTGCCGAAGCGCTCCGCGACGCGGGCGTCGACGTGCTCGTGGTCGACACCGCCAACGGCCAGTCGGCGGGCGTGATCGACATCGTGCGGCGCGTCAAGGCCGATCCCACGTTCGACCACATCGACGTCATCGGCGGCAACGTCGCCACGCGCGAGGGCGCCCAGGCGCTCATCGACGCGGGCGTCGACGCCGTGAAGGTGGGCGTCGGTCCGGGATCCATCTGCACCACCCGCGTCGTCGCGGGCGTCGGTGTCCCCCAGGTCACCGCGATCTACGAAGCCGCGAAGGCGGCGATCCCCGCGGGCGTGCCCGTGATCGCCGATGGTGGGCTGCAGTATTCGGGCGACATCGCGAAGGCCCTCGTGGCCGGTGCCGACACCGTGATGCTTGGCTCGCTCCTCGCCGGAACCGACGAGTCGCCGGGCGAGATCGTCTTCCAGGGCGGCAAGCAGTTCAAGCAGTACCGCGGCATGGGCTCGCTCGGTGCCCTGCAGACGCGCGGCAAGAAGACCTCGTACTCGAAGGACCGCTACTTCCAGGCGGACGTGCCGAGCGACGACAAGCTGATCCCCGAGGGCATCGAGGGGCAGGTGCCCTACCGCGGACCCGTCGCGGCCGTGGCGTACCAGCTGATCGGCGGACTGCGTCAGTCGATGTTCTACGTCGGCGCGCGCACCGTCGAAGAGCTCAAGACCAAGGGCAAGTTCGTCCGCATCACCTCGGCGGGACTCAAGGAGTCGCACCCGCACGACGTGCAGATCGTCGTCGAGGCGCCGAACTACAAGAAGTAATCGCGTCGCACGAAGGGCCGGGCCGGGTGCCCGGCCCTTCGTGGTCTCCGGGGGACGTGCGCGGCTACGCTGTGCGCATGATCCGACGGCGCAGCCACCCGGCGGCGTCGATGTCGGCGCGACGGACCGAGGCGTTCACCGACGGCGTCTTCGCGATCGCGGCCACGCTGCTCGTGCTGGGGCTGACCGATCAGTCGCTGGGCTCGCCCACCACGGACGACGCGTTGGCTCGAGGTCTGCTCGATCTCGCGCACCCGCTGTTCTCGTTCGTCATCAGCTTCCTCATCCTGTGCGTGATGTGGATGACACACGTGCGCCAGTTCGAGTGGATCGTGCGCATCGACGACACCGGCATGTGGATCAACAACATCCGGTTGCTGCTGGTCGTGCTCGTCCCCTTCACCTCGTCGCTGGACACCACGCACTCCGACCTGCTCCTCGGCCGCGTGCTGCTCCCCGTCAACTTCTTCCTCGCGATCGTCATGGGCTGGCTGCAGTGGGCATGGGCCGTTCGTTCGGGGGCGATCGCCGATCTGACGCGGGACGACGCGCGGCGGCTGGGGCGCGCGAGCCTCAGCGCGGTCATCCTCAGCGCGGCGGCGATGCTGCTGAGCCCGCTGCTCGGCTCGATCGGCTTCGTGCTGTTCGCCTTCGACGGGCTGCTCACACGCCTGCTGCGGGGCTCGGATGATCCGCTGAGCCCGCCCTCCGGGTCTGCTGCGCAGTCCGACGCGGCCGACGGCGATGTCGGAGGGCGCGGGTAGGCTGGTCGGGTGACCATGGAGATCGATCTCGGCCGTGCCAAGCGCGCCCGCCGCGCGTACACCTTCGACGACATCGCCGTCGTGCCGTCGCGGCGCACGCGCAACCCCGAAGACGTCTCGACCGCGTGGACCATCGACGCGTTCCCGTTCGAGATCCCGGTGCTCGGTGCGCCGATGGACTCCGTGGTCAGCCCGCGCACCGCGATCGAGCTCGGGCGCCTCGGCGGCCTGGGCGTCCTCGACCTCGAGGGCCTGTGGACGCGGTACGACGACCCCGAGCCGCTCCTGGCCGAGATCGCGACGCTGCCCGAGGCCGACGCCACGCGTCGCATGCAGCAGCTGTACTCCGAGCCCATCAAGCCCGAGCTCGTGCGCGACCGCCTCGCGGAGGTGCGCGCCGCGGGCGTGACCGTCGCGGGTGCCCTCACGCCGCAGCGCACCAACGACCTGTACGAGACCGTCGTCGCCGCCGGCGTCGACCTGTTCGTCATCCGCGGCACCACGGTCTCGGCCGAGCACGTCTCGAGCGTCGACGAGCCCCTGAACCTGAAGAAGTTCATCTACGACCTCGACGTGCCCGTGATCGTCGGCGGCGCCGCGACCTACACCGCCGCGTTGCACCTCATGCGCACGGGGGCCGCGGGCGTGCTGGTCGGCTTCGGCGGCGGTGCGGCTTCGACGACGCGCGCCACGCTGGGACTGCACGCGCCCATGGCCACCGCGGTCGCCGACGTCGCCGGCGCGCGCCGCGATTACCTCGACGAGTCGGGCGGACGCTACGTGCACGTGATCGCCGACGGCGGGGTCGGAACCTCCGGTGACATCGTGAAGGCTCTCGCCATGGGTGCGGATGCCGTCATGCTCGGTGTCGCGCTCGCGCGAGCGACCGACGCCCCCGGCCGTGGTTTCCACTGGGGTCCCGAGGCGCATCACGCCAAGCTGCCGCGCGGACGCCGCGTCGCCGTGGATCGCGTCGGTCCGCTCGAGCAGGTCCTCTACGGTCCCGCGCCCGTCGCCGACGGCACCGCCAACCTCATCGGCGCCCTCAAGAAGTCGATGGCCACCACCGGGTACTCCGACCTCAAGGAGTTCCAGCGCGTCGAGGTCGTCGTCGCGCCCTACGGGCACTGACCCCCGAAAGCCCCATGACCTCCACCCCCGTGACCGAGCCGGCGCCGCCGCAGATCTTTCCGCCGACGCTGCGCGAGGTCATGCTGCGCCCGCGCTGGATCGCGCTGCTGGCGTTCTCGCTCGTGGTGGCCGGGGTGCTCGCGTGGCTCGGCCAGTGGCAGCTGGGTCGTGCCGTCGACACGTCTCCGCCCGAGCCGGGACTGACCGAGGTCGTGCAGCCGCTCGCCGACGTGGTGAAGCCGGGTGACTACCTGCCCGAACCCCTCGTGGGGCAGCGGGTCGAGGTGAGCGGCACGTGGGTGGCATCCGACTTCATCGTCGTCTCGTCGCGCTACAACAACGACGTCGAGGGCTACTGGGTGACCGGCCAGCTCCGCGTCACGGGCGCGGCGACCCCGACCTCGATCGCCGTGGCGACCGGGTGGACGAGCAGCCTCGACCAGGCGAACGCCGCGGCCGCCCAGCTCGAGGCCGACGCCGAGGCGAATCCCGCTGCCGTCGTCGAGGTGACCGGGCGCCTGATCTCCGACGAAGGCCCTTCGGTGCCGCCCGCCGGCGCCGATCCGCAGACGCTGGTCAAGATGTCTCCGGCCATGCTGCTCGGCCGCTGGCACGACACCGCCGACCTCGACGTCTACCGGCAGTACGTCGCCTCGCAGACGGCGATCGGCTTCCTCGACGACATCGCCTCGCCCGCGCCCGACGAGCGTTCGCGGGTCAACTGGCTCAACATCTTCTACGCGGCGGAATGGGCGATCTTCGCCGGCTTCGCGCTATACCTCTGGTACCGCCTGGCGCGCGACGCGTGGGAGAAAGAAGTGGAAGACCTCGAAGACGAACAGGCCGAGGCTCTCGCGGAAAGCTCCGCGTCGAGCAGTCCGGCAGGAGCCGCGGAAAGCCGCGACTAGACTGGCATCCATGCCCCGCGCCCCCAAGCTCGCCTCGTTCCCGGCGATCCGCGGAGCCCTGAAGTTCTACCAGATCTGCTCCGTCATCACCGGTATCGGCCTGCTGCTGCTGGTCACCGAGATGATCCTGAAGTACACGCCCATTCACGTGGAGCTGTTCCTCGGCGGATCCGGCGGCTTCCTGTGGTTCGCGGATGCCGTGCCCGGTCCCGACTGCCAGTGGTTCTCGCTCTTCATGCCCGGCGGTAACGGCTGCAGCATCCTTTCGACCGGCGACGGAGTGAACGTCTCGCTGGCGATCCTCGTGGCCCACGGCTGGTTCTACGTCGTCTACCTCTTCTCGTGCTTCCGCGTGTGGAGCCTCATGCGGTGGCCCTTCAGTCGGTTCGTGTTCCTCGCCCTCGGTGGCGTCGTGCCGTTCCTGTCCTTCATCCTCGAGGTGCGCACCGCCCGCCGTGTGCGCGCCTACCTCGCCGAGCGAGAAGCCGCCCAGGCCGCCGCTCCCGTACCCGCCCCGGAAGGCAACCGGTGACCGAACAGACCGAAACGTCCCAGCG
The DNA here is from genome assembly GCF_040436305.1 of Microbacterium sp. che218. Taxonomy (NCBI): domain Bacteria; kingdom Bacillati; phylum Actinomycetota; class Actinomycetes; order Micrococcales; family Microbacteriaceae; genus Microbacterium; species Microbacterium sp. che218. The sequence goes on along the minus strand of NZ_AP031501.1, from coordinate 1,570,202 downwards.
CCCCGTCCTCGTCGTCGACTTCGGCGCCCAGTACGCGCAGCTGATCGCCCGCCGCGTCCGCGAAGCGGGCGTGTACAGCGAGATCGTGCCGCACACCGCCACCGCAGACGAGATCGCGGCCAAGAACCCCGTCGGCCTCATCCTCTCTGGCGGCCCCTCGTCGGTGTACGAAGAAGGAGCCCCGAGCCTCGACTCCGGCGTCTTCGACCTCGACGTGCCCACGCTCGGCATCTGCTACGGCTTCCAGGTCATGGCCAAGGCGCTCGGCGGAGAGGTCGCCAACACCGGCCTGCGCGAATACGGCGCGACGGATGCCACCGTCGTCACCGAGGGAACCCTGCTGGAGGGTCAGCCCGCCGAGCAGAACGTGTGGATGAGCCACGGCGACCAGGTCTCGCGGGCCCCCGAGGGCTTCGAGGTGCTCGCCCGCACCGCGCACACCCCCGTCGCGGCGTTCGCGAACGATGCCCGCCGCATGTACGGCGTGCAGTGGCACCCCGAGGTCAAGCACTCCGACCACGGCCAGCAGGTGCTCGAGAACTTCCTCCACAAGGCCGCCGGGCTCCCCGCCGACTGGAACAGCGGAAACGTCATCGCCGAGCAGGTCGAGCGCATCCGTCAGCAGGTCGGCACCAGCCGCGTGATCTCGGCCCTCTCGGGCGGCGTCGACTCCGCCGTCTCGACGGCCCTCGTGCACGAGGCCGTCGGCGACCAGCTCATCGCCGTGTTCGTCGACCACGGACTTCTCCGCAAGGGCGAGCGCGAGCAGGTCGAGAACGACTACGTCGCCTCGACCGGCGTGAAGCTCATCACCGTCGACGCGCGCGAGACGTTCCTCGATGCGCTCGCCGGAGTCAGCGACCCCGAGCAGAAGCGCAAGATCATCGGCCGCGAGTTCATCCGCGCGTTCGAGAAGGTCCAGGCCGACCTCGTCGCCGAAGCCAAGGCCGAGGGCGAGCAGGTGCGTTTCCTCGTGCAGGGCACCCTGTACCCCGACGTCGTCGAGTCCGGCGGCGGCGCCGGTACGGCGAACATCAAGAGCCACCACAACGTCGGCGGCCTGCCCGAAGACCTGCAGTTCGAGCTCGTCGAGCCGCTGCGCACCCTCTTCAAAGACGAGGTGCGCGCCATCGGCCGCGAACTCGGTCTGCCTGAAGCCATCGTCGGGCGACAGCCCTTTCCGGGGCCCGGTCTTGGCATCCGCATCGTGGGCGAGGTCACCGCTGACCGTCTCGAGATCCTGCGTGAGGCCGACGCCATCGCGCGCGCCGAGCTGACCAAGGCAGGCCTCGACAACGAGATCTGGCAGTGCCCCGTCGTGCTGCTCGCCGATGTGCGCTCGGTCGGCGTTCAGGGCGACGGCCGCACCTACGGCCACCCCATCGTGCTGCGTCCCGTCTCGAGCGAAGACGCGATGACCGCCGACTGGACGCGCCTGCCCTACGACGTGCTGTCGAAGATCTCGAACCGCATCACCAACGAAGTGCGCGACGTCAACCGCGTGGTTCTCGACGTGACGTCGAAGCCGCCGGGGACGATCGAGTGGGAGTGAGCGTCTAGCCTGCTCCCGCGCCGACGTCGTCGGCCGGCTCCGGGGCACAGCCTTCGGGTCGAGAGCGGGGCCCCCGCCCCGACCGACCCGAAGACTGTGCCCCTTCGCCGTCCGGCGCCGGCGGCGCTCTGTCTCGGCGCGGAGGTATGGGCAGTGGGGCCCCTGCCCCGATCGACTCAGGAGGGCGTGTCACTTCGCCTTGCGTGCGCGGCGGCGTACGCGCTCCGCCTGCCCGGGCGGGGAGGTATCGGCCCCTGCCCCGATCGACCCGAAGACTGTGCCCCTTCGCCGTCCGGCGCCGGCGGCGCTCTGTCTCGACGCGGAGGTGTGGGCAGCGGGGGCCCCTACCCCGATCGACTCAGGAGGGCGTGTCACTTCGCCTTGCGTGCGCGGCGGCGTGCGCGCTCCGCCCGCCCGGTGTGCCGGGTTTGGGGCGGCATTTTTTGTTTGGGGCGGGAAAAATACTCCCCGAGCGACGGAATTCGCCCCAAACCCTGTCACGACGTGGCCCCGGGGCCACGTCTGGCGCCCCGGGGCCACGCTCGACGCCCCGGCGACGTCGGCGGCTGCACGGGCGGCGCCCCGGGGCCACCACCCGCGACCCGATGGGCAGTCCGGAGCTACCGCGGCCCCGGCGCGCAGACCGCGCTCGCCACCACCCGCGCCCCGATGGGCGGGCCGGGGCTACCGCGGCCCCGGCGCGCGCAGACGGCGCTCGCCACCGCCCGCGACCCGATGGGCGGGCCGGGGCTACCGCGGCCCCGGCGCGCAGACCGCGCTCGCCACCGCCCACGACCCGAGGAGCACCCCGGGGTGACCGCGGCCCGGGCGCGCCGCGGACCGCGCGGCGGGTAGGGGAGGATGGGGGCGTGACTTCCGGCGACTTCCCCGACGCGTGGTACCTCATCCTGTCGAGCCGGCTGATCCCCGACCTCGACGGCGGATACACGATCGCCACCCTCTCGCGAGCGCGACAGATGGCGGATGCCGGCGCGGACACTCTTCTGCTGACCGTCGACCCCGGTGACGCCGACGCCCACTCCGCACAGCGCGCGACCTTCGTGGAGCGGGGGGCGGCCGCGGCATCCGGGATCTTCCGGAACCTCTTCGACGAGGCCGTCGACGCGCGGGGAGGGGCGGCGGAGTGGGCGCGCGACGCGGCGCATCCCGGTGACGCCGATCCGGCGCTGGAGTACCGCCTCGTGGCCGGGGGAGCGGTCGAGCTGCCCGTGGTGATCGACCCCGACTGGCACCTCACGACGGCGCCGATCGTGATCCGGGATGCCGCGGGCGGAGCCGTCGGCGTGATCGACGGATTCGGGGCGCTGTACCGCGCCTGGCTGACCCACCTGGCCGACCGGCTCCGCGCCGAGAACGATCGGCCGATCGTCGTCATCTGCGAATCGCGGCAGCTCGGCGAGCTCATCGCGGGCTGGGGTGACGACGACGCGCGGATCGTGCACACCGTGCACACGATCCACCTCGAGCCGCCGTTCCAGGCCGACTCCGACCTCAACCCGCTCTGGACGCGGTGGTTCAAGATCGCTCCGCGCTTCGACGCCGTGCTGTGGCCGACCGCGTACCAGCGCGACGACGTGCGCGCCCGCTTCGGCACCGCCGCGAACGACGTGGTCGCTCCGCACGGGGTGGAGGCTCCGGATGCCGCCGTACCGGCGTCGCAGCGGGAGCGCGGCCTCGTCGTGGTGCTGGGGCGGCTCGCCCCGGGCAAGCGTCTCGACCGCGCGATCGAGGCTTTCGCCCGAGCGCTCGATGACGTGCCGGACGCCCGGCTCGAGTTCTGGGGCGAGGGTGCGCAGCGAGGTGCGCTGGAAGCGCTCGTCGCCGAGCGCGGTCTCGAGCACGCCGTCTCGCTACCGGGACTCACGACCGGGCCGGGGGCGGTGCTCGACCGGGCCGCGGCGTACCTGACGACCTCCGGCTTCGAGGGGCAGGGGCTCGCCCTCGCCGAAGCCCTCGCACACGGCACTCCCGTGGTCGCGTGGGACATCCGCTACGGCCCGCGCGACATGCTCGCGGAGGGCGGCGGCATCCTGGTTCCAGACGGCGACGACGATGCCCTGGTCGACGCGCTGCGGCGGGTGCTCACGGATGACCGGCTGCGCGAGCGCCTTTCTGCCGAGGCGCGGCAGGCGGCGGATGCCGTGAGCCCGGCGCGCGCGATGCACACGCTCGCCGCGGTCGTACGCGAGGTGCTGGGGAGGCCGCGCCGGCGCTGACGCCGAGCACCCGCGACAGCCGCGCGCGACCCTGTGCACGGCGTTCCCCGCATCGGCCTGAGAACCGCGGAACGCCGGGCCGCGGCCGGGCGGAACCCCGTCGACATTCACGCCCCCGATTCGAACGAGTGAGGCGAGCGCCTCGGCCGGGTCGTCGGTGAAGGGCGGAGCGTCCGCTCAGGCCGACACGGTCCGAGCCGCGTCAGCCTCCGCGTCAGCCGCGCGCGACCTTTCGCACGGCGTCGGCCGCCTCGGCCGGGGAGCCACGGAACGCCGGGCCGTGGCCGGGCAAGACCCAGTCGGCATCCAGCCCCGCAATGCGATCGAGGGAGGCGAGCGCCTCGGCCGGGTCGTCGGTGAACGGCGCGGGCCCGGGGCCGGTGCGACCGGTCAGGACGTGGCGCGTCGTGAGGGCGTCACCGACGAACACGGCACGAACCGCGGGGGACAAGACCGCGACGCTGCCGGGCGAGTGGCCCGGCATCCCGAGGATGCGGGGGCTTCCGGGGAGGTCGAGGGTCTCGCCGTCGGCGACTTCGCGGACCTCGGTCAGCCATTGCGGGCGCATGCCCTTGCGGATGCCGAAGGCGGCGAAGCCCAGCAGCGGGCCGAGGCGGAAGGGACCCATCGCGCTCTTGGGCTTGTCGCCGCCGCGCGCCCGGTCGGCGTCGGCTGCGTGGACGAAGACGGGCACGCCGTGCTCGCGGCGGAGGCGTTCCGCGAATCCGACGTGGTCGCTGTCGCCGTGGGTGAGGATGACGCCGCGGATGTCCTCGAGCGTCCGGCCGATGCTCTGCAGCTCACGGAGCAGGTCGGCGTACATTCCGGGGAGCCCAGCGTCCACGAGGGTGATGCCCTCAGGGGCGACGACGAGATACGAGGCGACGATGTCGTTGCCGATGCGGTGGAGCGATGGCGCGAGTCTCATGGGGTGCCTTTCTGAATGGCTACGAGTATTAGCCATGATAGCTTATAAGCGTAGCCATGAGGAGGGGTCATGCCCACACCGGAACGAACGTCGCTCGACGAGATCGTCGACGCGGCCGCGGGACTGCTCGAGAAGGGCGGGCCCAGCGCCGTCACCATGCAGGCCGTGGCCCAGGCGGTCGGGGTCAAGGCTCCCTCGCTGTACAAGAGGGTGCGCGACCGCGAAGCCCTGCTCGGACTCGTCGGGGCGGCCGCGGCCGACGACCTGACGGCGCGGCTCGAGGCGGCATCCGGAGGCCTCGACGACCTGCTGGTCGCGTTCCGCGCGTTCGGGCACGACCGGCCCGAAGCGTTCCGCCTGCTGTTCACGACGGTGGTGGATGCCGACCGACTCGCTGCCTCGAGCGCCCCCGTGCTGCGCGCGACCACCGTCGCCGTGGGCGAGGCTCATGCGCTCGAAGCGGCGAGGCTGCTCACCGCGTGGGCGACAGGGTTCGTGACGATGGAGCTCGCCGGGGCCTTCCGTCTCGGCGGCGACCTCGACGACGCGTACCGCTACGGGCGGCACCACCTGGTCGCCTCGCTCACGCAGAATCAGGAAGCGGAACGGCCGGCCCAAGGGTCGTAGTCGGCGATCAGATCCTCTTGCGCCGGGCGCTCGGCATCCGGAACATGCTGGAGGTTCACGCGGACGCGGTACCAGAGCGAGCTCGACCCGCGCATGCCGTCGACGAGGACGTCGGCGGGATGGAGCTTCGACGTCGCTTCCCGATGCCGCTGCTTCCACGTCTCGAGGGCATCGAGCGCCTCGGGCTTGGTCTTGGTGCGCGCGACCTCGATGAGCGGCATGGTCGAGGCGCGACGGCCCGAACCGTCCGACCCCCGCGGGGGCTTCTCGGCCGGGCCGAGCTCCTTCGCCAGGGCGAGGAGAGCGTCGAGCGAGCCCGCGGCGTCGTCGATGCCCGCGTGCGGATCACCGACGCTGCGGAATCGGTCGGGCACAGTGAGCACGGTGAACTCCTCGGGGCGGCGGTCGCGCACCTCATCCCATGTCAGGGGAGTCGAGACCCGAGCGTCGGGGAGCGCGCGGATCGAATACGCCGAGGCGACGGTGCGGTCCTTGGCGTTCTGGTTGAAGTCGACGAAGACGCTCTCGCCGCGCTCCTCCTTCCACCAGCGGGCGGTCGCGAGGCCCGGGGCGCGGTTCTCGACCTCGCGGGCGAGGGTCTCGGCGGCCAGACGCACGTCGGCGTAGTCCCACTCGGGGCGGATGCGCACGAGGATGTGGAGCCCGCGCGAGCCCGAGGTCTTCGGCCAGCCGGTCAGACCGTGGTCCTCGAGCACGTCGCGGGCGATGAAGGCGACGTCGACGATCTGCGACCAGTCGACGCCGGGCATCGGGTCGAGGTCGACGCGCAGCTCGTCGGGGTGATCGAGGTCTTCGGCGCGGACGGGATGCGGGTTCAGGTCGAGACAGCCGAGGTTGACGACCCAGGCCAGCCCCGCGGCATCCCGGATCACCGTCTCTTCGGCGGAGGTGCCCGAGGCGTAGCGCAGGGTCGCGGTGTCGATGAAGTCGGGGTGGTTCTCGGGAACGCGCTTCTGGAAGAACGGCTCCTGATCGAGACCCTTCGAGAAGCGCTTGAGCACCATCGGGCGCCCGCCGGCTCCGCGGAGGGCGCCTTCGGCGACGGAGAGGTAGTACCGCACGAGGTCGAGCTTGGTGAGGCCCGGCTCGGGGAACACGATGCGGTCGGGGCTCGTGACGCGGACCTCGTGGCCGTCGACGTCGAGGATCTCGGGCGGCGTCTTCGCGGGGCTCATGGCGCGAGGCTAGCGTCGCGGCATCCGGGGTCCGAACCCCTTGCGGGCGGGGCGCGGGGCCGTCGCGCGGTGTCGAGTGTCCAAGAAACCCGGACGAGGTCGCGGTGGGGTCCGGGTGTCTTGGACACTCGCGGGGTGGCGCAGGGGCCGTTGACTGTCCACGACACGCCGCTTCCCGCGAGGGCGTGCGGCGTGTTTTGGACACTCAACAGGGGGGAGGGGCCAGCGCGCGGGGCTCGCGCGCGGGGGCCGCACGACGAAGGGCCGCCCCGAAGTGGGACGGCCCTTCGTGCGAGATGCTGCGTCAGTTGTTGCCGCGCAGGATCGCGATCATGCGGAGGATCTCAACATACAGCCACACGACGGTGACCATGATGCCGAAGGCGCCGACCCAGCCGTAGACCCGGGCAGCGCCGTTACGGACGCCGCGCTGGATCTGGTCGAAGTCGAGCACCAGCGAGTACGCGGCCATGATGACCACGAGAACGCCGATGATGAGGCCGAGCGGGATGCCCGCGACCTTCATGCTGTAGAGGCCGAAGGCGCCACCGGCGATCGGGGCGTTGAAGAGCATCAGGCCGAGGTTGACCAGGGCGAACACGAGGTAGCCGACCATCGCGATCATGAAGATCTTGGTGGCGCGGGCCGAGGCGCGGATCTTGCCGCTCGCGAAGAGGGCGAGGGTCACGCCGACCACGGAGAGGGTCGCCAGCGTCGCCTGCAGGACGATGCCGGGGAACATGAACTCGAAGAACGCCGAGATGCCACCGACGAACAGGCCCTCGAAGGCCGCGTACGCGATGATGACGGGAACCGACGGCTTCTTCTTGAACGTCGCGACCATGGCCAGCACGAAGCCGACGAGGCCACCGACGATCATCGGGGCGGCGGACGGGTTCGGGTTGGCGACGCTGACGCCGGCCATCGACCAGATCCAGCCGACGACGGCGGTCACGACGAGGATGCCGAACAGGGCCAGCGTCTTCATGACGGTGTCTTCGACCGTCATGCGGCCGGTCTCGACGGCGCTCGCGGACGGGGCGGCGTAGGCGCCTTCGATCGTTGCGGCGGCGGCGGGATCGACGGCCGGGGGCGGGCTGTAGCGCGTGTTAGCGCCACCGGCTCGAGGGTCCTGGAACGCCGGGGTATTGAATGCCGGGTTATTGAGGGCCACGGGAACTCACACTCCAAAGATGGTGATCACAGCACCGTGCTGTAGATCAACACTAGCCGAGCCGTTCGACGGAATCCTTGTGCTGACTGGGATTTCGCTTTGAGCGATGCGGCCGTTCACCTGGTCTGACTAGCGTGTGCACGTGCCTCTCGTGATCGGTCATCGCGGTGCTCCCGGCTATCGGCCCGAGCATTCGCGCAGCTCCTATCTGCGTGCGATCGAGGCGGGGGTGGATGCCGTCGAGCCCGACGTCGTGCCGTCGAAGGACGGGGTGCTCGTCGTGCGCCACGAGAACGAGATCTCGGGCACGACCGACGTCTCGACGCGGGCGGAGTTCGCCGACCGCCGGACGAGCAAGACCGTCGACGGGGAGCTGTTGACCGGCTGGTTCGTCGAGGACTTCACGTGGGAGGAACTGCGCACGCTGCGCTGTCGCGAGCGCATCCCCGCCCTCCGGCCCGAGAGCGCCGCGCACGACGACGAGGAGGGAGTGCTCTGCCTGCGCGACCTCCTCGACCTCGCTCGCGCGGGCGGGGTGGGGGTCGTTCTCGAGATTAAACACGCTGCCACCTTCGCCCGGCTGGGATACGACATGGCGGCTCTGGTCGACGACGAGCTCCGTGCCGCCGGTTGGGTGGACGCCATCGACGAGCTGGTGATCGAGTCGTTCGAGCCGCTCGTTCTCGCGCGGCTGCGGGAACGCGGCATCCGGATCCCCCTCATGCAGCTCATCGAGGCCGACGGGGCGCCGTGGGACCTGCGTGAGCGAGACGGAGCGGATGCCGTGACCTACCGTTCGATGCTGACGACAGCCGGCCTCGACGCGCTCGCCGCCGAAGTGCAGGGGATCAGCCCCGACAAGAGGATCGTCCTGGCCCCCGACCGGCTGGGGCGAGCTCGCGGGCCAGCGCGCGTCGTCGGCGAGGCACAGGACCGAGGGCTGCGCGTCTTCACGTGGACATGCCGACCGGAGAATACGTTTCTTCTCCCGGCGTACCGTCGGCCCGGCGGAAAGGCCGCGTTCGGCGAATATCGGCGCGAATGGGCGGTTCTTCGAGACGCGGGTCTCGACGGCGTCTTCGTCGACCACGCCGATCTGGGCGTGGAGTTCTTCGGCTCGGCATCCGGAACCGTCTGACACCCGCGCGCAAGCCCGACCCGGCCCGACGGGTCTCCGGCAGGATGGCGGCATGACGGTGGACGTGACGGTGGTCGGCGGCGGGATCTCGGGACTCGCCTGCGCGCGGGCGGTGCAGGACGCAGGGGGCACGGCACGTGTGATCGACCGCGGACGCCGCGTCGGCGGACGCCTGTCGAGCCGCACGATCGACGGCCGCCCGGTGGACCTCGGCGCGTCGTACTTCGTGGTCGGCGAGGCGGAGGGCTTCTCGCACGTCGTCGCCGACTGGGAGGAGCGCGGGATCGCTCGGCCCTGGACGGATACCTTCCAGGTGATCGACCCCTCCGGTGAGCGCCGACGGAAGCCCGGACCCATGCGCTGGGCGGCGCCGTTGGGACTTCGGTCTCTCGCGCTCGACCTCGCCGACGGCGTGGACGTCCAATCGGGCCGGGTGGTCGAGCGGGTCGAGCCCTATCGCGTCGACGGTGTCGAAGCGGGCGAGGTGGTGCTCGCGATGCCCGCGCCCCAGGCGGCGCGCCTGACCGGCGAGGCGCCCGGGGGTCCGCAGGACTGGGAGCCCGTGATCGCGGTCGTGTTGCGCTGGGATGAACGGCAGTGGGACGCCGATCTGCACGGGGCGTTCGCCGAAGCGGATGCCGATGTGTCGTTCATCGCCGACGACGGCGACCGTCGCGGAGACGCGGCGCCCGTGCTCGTGGTGCACACGACGGCGGAACGCGCGCGCCGGCACCTCGACGACCCCGACGCGGCGATCGAGCCCGTGCTGGCGGCCACCCGGCGCCTGCTGCGGATCGACGTGGAGCCCGCCTCCACCCACGCGCATCGTTGGACCTTCGCCCGACCGGCCGAGACGACGGGGGAGCCGTTCTTCCGGTCGCCCGGGCTGTCCGCGTGCGGCGACGCCTGGGGGGAGGCGGCGGCCGTCCGCACGGCGTGGACGTCGGGCGATGCGTTGGGGCGGGCGCTCGTCTCCTGACCGAGGACACGCCGGGGCCGGAGCAGCGTCGATCACGCATTCCGGCCGGGCGGTCCGGGCGGGCACGGGCGCCGTCGTGGGCTGCCTGCGCGATTCGTCCGTCGCCGAGCGGAATTCGCCCGGGCGTCTCGAGAGGCCGCCCCTAGGGTGGGGGCCATGGATGTGGGGATCGACGTCGCGGGGATCAGACGGTCGTTCGGTGCGGTGCACGCGGTGCAAGAGGTCACCTTCCGCGCGGCGACAGGGCGGGTGACCGGTCTGGTCGGGCCGAACGGCTCGGGCAAGACGACGCTCATGCTCATGCTCGCGTCGTTGCTGCGACCCGACGCGGGGCGGATGAGCATCGGCGGTGTCGATCCGGTCGCCGACCCCGCCGGCGCGCGCCGTCTTCTCGGGTGGATGCCGGATTCCCTCGGCGCCTGGCCGAGCCTGACGGCCCGCGAGGTGCTCGTGGCCACCGGCCAGCTCTACGACCTCGCGCGTGACGACGCCCGTGCCCGTGCCGACCAGTTGCTCGGGCTCGTCGACCTCGCCGCTCTCGCGGGTGCTCCGGCGCGGGTGCTCTCTCGCGGGCAGAAGCAGCGCCTCGCGCTCGCCCGCGCGCTGGTGCACGACCCGCAGGTGCTGCTGCTCGACGAACCCGCGTCGGGTCTCGACCCGCAGTCGCGCATCGCGCTGCGCGAGTTGCTGCGGCGGTTGGCGGCCGAGGGGCGCACCGTGCTCATCTCGAGCCACGTGCTCTCGGAGCTCGAGGAGGTCGTCGACGACGCCGTCTTCCTCGTCGACGGTCGCACGGTGGCCGGCGACCGCATCGCGGCCGCCGCCACCCGGACTCGCGTGTGGCGCCTGCGGGCGGTGGCCGACGCCTCACGCTCGCTCGAGGCGGATCGTGCCCAGGTCGCCGCAGCCCTCGGCCGCGCGGTCGACGATGTCGCCGCCGACCGACGCGACCTCCTCGTTCCGTTCACCGACGAGGCCGCGGCCGTCGCGGGCCTTCGGGCGCTGATCGCGGCCGGGCTGCCGATCGCGGAGTTCGCTCCGGCCGTCGGCGACCTCGAGCACGCGTTCCTCGATCTTCGAGCGTCGGGGCACGCCGGCCCCACGGGCGCCCCGAGCGGGCCCGTCGACCCGCCACCGGCCGACCCGCACGCGGGGTGGGCTCCGCCGACCGCGCCCGATACCCGCCCCGACGACGGGAGCCCGGCATGAGCCTCCACCGCCTCGGAACCATCATCGGCATCGAGCTGCGTCAACGCGTGCGCTCGGTCGCCTGGTACGTCCTGCTGGGAGTGTTCGCGGTCATCCTGATCGGCATGCTCGCGCTGTCGTTCGCGGCGTTCTCGCTGTTGAGCGGCGGCAACGACTGGTTCTTCTCGCTCATCATCATGCTCGTGCTGCTGCTGACGCTGCTGGTGTCGCCCACGCTCAGCGGCAGTGCGGTCAACGGCGACCGCGACGCGGCGACCCTCGCCCCCGTGCAGGTGACACTGGCGACCACGAGCGAGATCGTGGTCGGCAAGTTCCTCGCGGCGTGGATCTCGGGTCTCGCGTTCCTCGTGGTCGCGCTGCCGTTCCTCGCCGTCGCCACGCTCGCGGGTCGCCTCAATCCGGCGGTCATCATCACCTCGCTCGGCATCCTGATCATCGAGGTCGGGATCGTCGCGGCGATCGGCGTGGGACTCAGTGCCATCGTCGCCCGGCCCCTCTTCTCGGTCGCGAGCACCTACCTGATCATTGCCGCGCTCACAATCGGCACGCTGCTCGCCTTCGGGCTCGGGGGGACCGCGCTGCGGACCACCCAGACGACGGTGACGCGCGATTTCGATTACAGCGCGCTCCCGCCGACCTGCGATCCGTGGGCAGACGTGCGCGCCGAGGGGTGCCCGTCGTTCGACGAACTCGAGTGCACCGAAACCACGACCAACTCGTTCGAGGTGGCGCGTTTCGACCGGGTCTGGTGGGTGCTCGCCGCGAATCCGTTCGTGATCCTCGCGGATGCCACGCCCCCGACATACGACAACGGGTACCCCAGCGACCTGTTCTCGCAGATCGCCTCGGGCGTGCGCCTCGCGCAGATCGCCCCGGAGCAGCAGACCTCCTACGACGGATGCGATGCCCGCGGGTGGAACGCGAGCGACCCCTACCCGACGACCGAAGAGCAGGTGCGGGGAACCGCGCCGAGCTGGTTCGTCGGTCTGCTCGTGCAGCTGCTCATCGCGGCCGGGCTCATGGCCTGGGGCGTCGCGCGCACGCGCACACCGGCAAAGCGCCTGCCGCCCGGCACGCGCATCGCGTAGCCGGTCGACAGGCACCGGAGGGCGCACACGCCCTCGCCGCGAGGGTTGCGCGCGCCGTGAGGGTCGCCGTCAGGCGTGGCCCTCAGCGGCGGGGAATCCGGGGTCGTCGGCCGGAGCCGCGTCGCCCTCGAGGGTCTCGCCGGTGTGGTCGTCGAGGTTCACGTTCTCTTCGGCCTGGGCGGCGTCTTCGCGTACCTCGTCGGTGACCGCGTCGGTGGGGGCGGCCGCGTCAGCACGGGCGTCGTCGGAGTGGCGGGTGGGGATGTCAGGAGTGCTCATCGCTCCACGGTGCTCCTGAAGAGTCGTCGGTCGGACCGGGTTGACAGCGCCGCGTCGACCGCCGGAGCCCGCTCCGATCCACGGATCGCCCCTGCGAATCACGATGCGGCATCGACGCGCGTCGGCCTGCGGTCGTCCCGCCTCGGGCGACCGGTGCGGTGGTCGTCGAGGGTGGGGCGCTGCGAAACGCGTCAACGAGTAACGTCCGGGCCGCGCGATTCGAGGAAGGTGGCCGGTCGGATGGACGGCCGCCCGTTCCAGGATGGACGACACCTGAACACGAGGAACGCCATGACCACCTTCACGCAGACACGCCGTCCGCAGACCGACCCGACCCGGGCGCGACGCCCTCGCTCGGTCGCGGGGTACCTCCTGCTGCTGCCCGCGACCATCGTGATCGTCTTGCTGGTGATCGTGCCGACCCTGGTCATCCTGCGCGACAGCTTCGCCATCAGTGACCCGCTCGGCGGCACGCTCGGCGGCTTCACGCTCGACAACTACGCGAAACTCCTCGACCCCGTGTACGCGAAGACGTTGGGGTACAGCCTCGGCATGGCCGCACTCAATGCGGTCGTGTGCGTGGTCGTGGGCTACGTCGTCGCCTACTTCATCGCCACCCGGTCGGCCCGCACGCAGCCCGTACTGCTCGTTCTCGTGATCATCCCGTTCCTCACCGACTTCCTCGTCCGCACCTTCGCGTGGATCACGTTGCTCGGATCGGGGGGCCCTCTCATCCCGCTGCTCCGCGCGGCGGGCATCGACGCGACCTCGCTCGTCCCTTCGCAGTTGGCCGTGACGCTGTCGTTGCTGTACGCGTTCCTCCCCGTGGCGGTCTTCCCGATCTACGCCTCGCTGCGGGCGGTCGATCCGGCCCTGCGTGAGGCGGCATCCGACCTCGGCGCCACGGCGGTCCAGACGCACCTGCGGGTGTTCATCCCGCTGGCCACACCGGGGATCGTCTCGGCAGTGGTGCTGACCTTCGTGCCCACCCTCGGGGTCTTCGTGATTCCCGTCCTCCTCGGCGGCGGTAAGGACCCGCTCGTGGGGAACCTGATCGTGACGCTGTTCACCGAGTTCCGGAACGAACCCCTCGGAGCGGCCCTGTCGATGGTGGTGCTCGCCCTCATGTTGCTGACGATCGTCGTCGCTGCTCTTCTCGCCCGCCTGCGCACCTCTCGGAAGGCCTCGTGATGGACCGCATCATCTCCTGGATCGCCGGCGCGGTCTTCGTCTTCCTCTACATCCCGATCGCCGCCGTCATCGTCTACTCGTTCAACGCCTCGGAGGTCGGGTACCGCTTCGACGGCCTCACTCTGCGGTGGTACGCCGAGCTCTTCAGCGATCGGATGCTGGGCGATGCCCTGCGTACGAGCCTCGTCGTCGGTCTCGCCGCCGCCGTGCTCTCGACCATCATCGGTCTGCTCTCCGCATACGGACTGGTGCGGTTCCGCGTCCGTGGTCGCGCCGTGTTCCTCGGCGCGATCCTCATCCCGCTGATCGTCCCCGAGATCGTGCTGGGCGTCTCGCTATTGACCATCTTCTCGAGCGCCGGAATTCCGACCGGCTACGCGACGCTCATCCTCGGCCACGTCGTGATCACGCTGCCGCTGTCGACCCTCGTCCTGGTCGGCGCCATGAGCACCCTCGATCCGAGCTTGGGCGAAGCGGCGGCCGACCTCGGCGCGAGCCCCTGGCAGACCTTCGCCCGCGTCATCCTGCCTCTGCTGCGTCCCTCGCTCATGGCGGCATTCCTGCTGAGCTTCGCGACGTCGTTCTCGAACATCGTCGTGTCGACCTTCACCTCGGGTGTCGGCACGACGACGCTCCCGCTGCGCATCTACAGCACGCTCCGCACGGGGCTCACCCCCGAGTTGAACGCGCTCGGGACGCTCCTCGTGCTCGCCACTCTCGGCCTCATCCTCGTGGTCGGCGTCTCGCAGATGCGCCGCATCCTCGCGGGCCCTCCCACTCCCGCCGCCTGAGCGGGCCGACGACGACGTCGGACTCAGGCATCACCCGAAACATGCGCTCCACCCACCACGAAAGCAGGCACCAATGAACACGCGTCACCGGGCCGTCGGTGCGGTCCTCGCCGTCGGCGTCCTCTCCGCACTCACCGCTTGCGCCTCCGGCGCTGGCACGGACTCCGCGGGCGGCGGTTCGTCGTCGCTCAGCATCTACGCCTGGGCGGGCGAGATCCCCGACTCCGTCATCTCGGGCTTCGAGAAGGAGACCGGCATCACGGTCACCGTCGACACCTTCGACAGCAACGAGACGATGATCTCCAAGCTCGCCGCGGGGAACTCGGGGTACGACATCGTCGAGCCCAGCCAGTACGCCGTCCAGCTGCTCGTCGACCGCAACCTCGTCGCGCAGATCGACAAGAGCAAGCTCGAGGGCTTCGACAATCTGGCCGAGAAGTTCGTCGACCCCTCGTTCGACCCCGACAACGCGCACGCCATTCCGTGGGCCTGGGGCACCACCGGCATCCTGTACAACCAGGCCTGCACGGGCAAGGAGATCACCGGCTGGGCCGACATGTGGGACCCCGCGTACAGCGGCAAGATCTACATGCTCGACAACATGCTCTCGGCCTACATCGCCGGACTCCAGGTCGAGGGACTCAGCGCCACCACCACGAGCCAGGACGACATCGAGAAGGCCACGCAGAAGCTCACCGAGCAGAAGCCGCTCCTCGCCGGGTACAACAGCCAGAACTACGCCGACCTCGTCGGTTCGGGCGATGCGTGCATCGCCGAGGCGTACAGCGGCACGACCGCGGCCAAGGCCGTCATGGCCAACCCCGATGTGCACTACATCATCCCCGAAGAGGGCGGCACGCTCTGGACCGACAGCTTCTCGGTCGTCGAGGGCACGAGCAACACGGATGCCGCGTACAAGTGGCTCAACTACACCCTCCGCCCCGAGGTGGCGGCCCTCCTCACCGACGACGCGTCGTTGGCCTCCACCAACGCCGGGGCGCTCGAGCTCGTCAAGGACCAGAGCCTCGTGAGCAACCCGGCGATCTACGCCCCCGCTGACTCCCTCACGAAGTCGGAATTCATCGTCGACCCGGGTGCGGCTCTGTCGTACTTCCAGGACGGCTGGACCCGCCTCCGCGCCTCGTGATCTGAGACCGAAATGAGCCCCATGACGATCGACAGCCCCGTGGCCGGCACTGCGCCGGCCACGGGCCCCGCCCCGGCCGTGCGCCTGCGGGGCCTCACCAAGTCGTTCGGCGCCAACCGCGTCGTCGACCCTCTCGACCTCGACATCGCACAGAACGAGTTCTTCAGCATCCTGGGCCCGTCTGGCTGCGGCAAGACGACGCTCATGCGCATGATCACGGGGTTCGAGACGCCGACCGCCGGCTCGATCGAGCTCGACGGCCGCAACGTCGACGGTGTCGCCACCCGTCAGCGCGACCTCAACATGCTGTTCCAGAGCTACGCGCTGTTCCCGCACCTCAGCGTCTACGAGAACGTCGCCTTCGAGTTGCGCGTGCGCCGCACTCCGAAGCGCGAGATCGACGATCGGGTCCGCGCGGCGCTCGAGCTCGTTCGGTTGAGCGCGTTCGCCGACCGCAAGCCCGCGGCGCTCAGCGGCGGTCAGCGTCAGCGCGTCGCCCTCGCCCGCGCCGTCGTGGGGCGCCCAGCCGTGGTGCTGCTCGACGAGCCGCTCGGAGCGCTCGATCAGAAGCTGCGCAAAGAGATGCAGTTCGAGCTCAAGCGCATGCAGCGTGAGGTCGGCATCACGTTCATCTACGTCACCCACGACCAGGAGGAGGCGCTGACGATGTCGGACCGTATCGCGGTCATGTCGGAGGGGCGCATCCAGCAGATCGGAACGCCGACCGAGATCTACGACACCCCGGCGTCGCGGTTCGTGGCGGGGTTCATCGGCAGCTGCAATCTCATCGACGGTGTCGCGGATGCCGCGACCGGCCGCTTCACGATCCCCGGCGTGGGCGAGGTGCCGGTGGACGAGATCCCGGACGCCGCGCCGGGGACGCCACTGACCCTCGCGGTGCGTCCCGAGCGGGTACGCGTGCTCCCCGACGGTGCTCGTACCGAGGGCGGCGTCCACCTGCCGGCGACCCTCACGCAACGCGTCTTCCTCGGCGACGAGTGGATCTCGCACCTCGCGCTCGATTCGGGCATCGTCCTGTCGGCCTCGGTGCCGAGCGGCGACGCCGCCCGGGCCCTCGCGGCAACGGCCGATGGTGCGCGCGTGACGGTGTCATGGCATCCGTCCGACAGTCGTGTCATCCCGACGGGAGAGCTCGCATGAACCCGGTCCTGCTGGCCGCGGTGGGGCAGCTGGCTCCCACCACCGACGCCGCTCACAACCGCGACGAGGTCACCGCGCTCGCCGCCGACGCGTCGGCCGAAGGGGTTCGCCTTCTCGTCCTGCCCGAAGAGGCGATGCTCGTCGCCGGCGAGATCGACGCGTCGGAGCGTGCAGACGTCGTCGCCCGGGAATGGCCCGCGTTCCTCGCGCACCTGTCGGAACTCGCCATGCGGCACGACCTGTGGATCATCGCCGGGGGCTACGAGCCCAGTGGCTCCGAGCGACCCTTCAACACCCTCGTCGTCGTCAACCCGCGCGGCGAGTTGGTCGACGTGTACCGCAAGCTGCACCTCTACGACGCCTTCACCTATCGCGAGTCCGACTACGTCACCGCGGGCCAGGAGCTGCCGCCGCTCGTGCTCATCGACGGCGTCGCCGTCGGACTGGTCAACTGCTACGACCTGCGTTTCCCCGAGCTGGCGCGCGACCTCGTCTCGCGCGGCGCCGACGTGCTCAGCGTGTCGGCGGCCTGGGTCGCCGGTCATCGAAAGGTCGAGCACTGGACCACCTTGCTCACCGCTCGCGCGATCGAGAACACGTGCTGGGTGCTGGCATCCGGATCGTCCTCGCCCGACTGCATCGGCACGAGCCTCGTCATCGATCCCCTCGGGGTCGAGCAGGCGCACCTGCCCGCCACCGGTCGCGCGATCGGCATCGTGCCCGTCTCGCTCGATCGCATCGCCGAAGTGCGCGACGCGCTGCCCGCGCTGTCGAATCGCCGCCTCTCCGCCCACCTCTCCCTCTTGGACTGATCCATGCCCTACACCTCCGGCCCGACGCCGCCCGCCCTCGATCCCGACCTCGTTGCAAAGCTCGAACGCGTGTCGTTCCCGACCCTCGGTCACTACCTCGAGGAAGGCTTCGTCGATCCTGCGATCCGTCGACAGACCGGCGATCGTCGGGTCGTCGGGCGTGCCGTCACGGTGCGCCTCACCGCGCAGGACTCCACGGCGCTCCATCACGCCGCGGGCTGGTGCGAGCCGGGTGACGTGTTCGTCATCGACACCGGGGGAGACGTGCGGCACGCGCCGGTGGGCGAGGTTCTCGCGGCGGCTCTCAGCATCCGCGGGGCGGCCGGCATCGTCGTCGACGGGGTCGTCACCGATCTCGACGAAGTGGAGGCGTTCGGCATCCCCGTCTACGCGCGGGGCACGAGCGTGCTGACCACGAAGTTGCTGGGGGTGGATGCCGGTGGCCACAACATCGCGGTCACGTGCGGCGGCGTGCCGGTGCAGCCCGGCGACGTCGTGCTGGCCGATCGCAACGGGGTGTTCATCGCTGCGGCGGCGACGGTCGTCGCGTTGATCGACACCGCGCTCGATGACGACGCCGAAGAGCCCGAGCTCGTCGCACAGCTGCGCGCGGGCGGTCGCCTGGGCGAGCTGACGGGTGCGACGGCCGTGCTCGACGCCCTCACCGGCCACTGACGACGACAGCGAAAGCGCAGGAGAACCATGCTCATCAAGGCCGCCATCAACGGAGGTCGCTCGCGCGACGAACACTCCGCCATTCCCCTCACCGTCGAGCAGATCGCGGATGCCGCGGTCGCGGCCGTGCGTGCCGGAGCCGATGTCGTGCACGCCCATGCGCGCACCGACGACGGCGCCCAGACGATCGCGCCCGACGAGATCGCCCGCATGGTGCGCGGCATCCGGGAACGTGATCCCGGCATCGTCGTCGGAACCACCACGGGGCTGTGGACGTGTTCGGGACACGAGGAGCGGATGCGCCTGGTTGCGGAGTGGCCCGAGGAGTGTCTCCCCGATTTCGCCTCCGTCGCATTCTCGGAAGAGGGGGCGGCCGAGGCGGCCGTGCTGGTGCGTGAGCGCGGGATGGTACTCGAGAGCGCCGTGTGGCACATCGACGAGGTGCCCGCGCTGCTGGCGTCGCCCACCCTGCAGGACAACGTGCGCATCCTCATCGAGCCCGAAGACGAGCAGATCCAGGATGCCGTGGACCACTCACGGCGCATCGCCGCTGCTCTGCGTGAGGCGGGGGTGACGGTACCGCTGCTCTACCACGGGTACGACCAAACGGCATGGCCCGTCGTGCGCGCGGCGATCGAGGACGGGTGCGAGGTGCGCGTCGGTTTCGAGGACATGCTGACCCTGCCCGACGGGTCGATCGCCCCCGACAACACCGAGATGGTGCGGACCGCGCGACGGTGGTCCGCCGGCGACTGAGCCGCGGGTGAGCGCCGACGCGCGAGAATGAGAGCATGAGCGCCGACGATCTGGACCGTCGCCTCGTCGAACTCCTCGTCGAGGACGGCCGCCGTGCCTACACGGAGATGGCGGCGATCGTCGGAGTGTCCGAGGCGACGGTGCGCACGCGCGTCAGCCGATTGACCTCATCCGGCATCCTGCGGATCGTCGCGCTGTGCAACCCGCTGACGCTCGGGCATCAGTCGGTGCGCCTCATGCTGTCGGTGCAGGGGCTGCGCCCCCGGCAGGTGGCCCGTTCGCTCGCGTCGAACCCGATGATCGGGCACGTCTCGCTCACCTCCGGCGCGCACGACATCTACCTCGAAGCGACGGCTCGCGACCTGACCCAGCTCGTCGAGCTGCTCGATGAGCTCCGGCGCACGCCGGGCGTGACGACCATCGACCAGTACGTGCTGACGCGGTTGTACAAGGACTATTCGTGGAACGGGCTGCGCGACCAGTCGGGTCAGCGCGCCGTCGGCGGATCCGCCGGCTCCGCGGGGGCCACCGGGGCGGTCACGACCCAGACGGGCGCGATCCGGCAGACGGATGCGGCCGGGTCAAACGGCCGACCGGGTCACGGAAGCCCGACCACAGATACTCGTCTTTGATCACCTCGAGGATGTTCGTCGTATCGACGACGGCGATGCCGGGGATCGTGTGGAGGGTATCGGTGAGGAACGCGGTGAGCTCGGTCTGCGTCTCGCAGCGCACGTCGACGATCAGGTCGTAGGCGCCGATGCACGCGCCGACGTACTTGACGGGCGCGAGGGCCGAGAGCGCGTGCGCCACGGCGTCGACCGTGGTTCCGCGCACGCGGATCGACAGGCGCACTTCGAGCAACCCGAGCTTGGGGCTGTTCGGCATGCCGATGACCTGCACCACACCCAGGTCGAGAAGCCGCTTGTACCGTTGGCGCACGCTCGCCTCGGACAATCCGACGTAGCGGGCGATCTGGCCGAACGAGCGACGGCCGTCGAGGCGCAGCTGATCGATGATCTTGCGATCGATCACGTCGATGGCCTCGAGCTGCACGCCTCGATCCAATCACACGAGCCGTGCGCGCGCCGCGTCAGTCATCGGCATCCGGAATCGAAGAACTCACCACGGGCCACGCGGGCAGAGGGTCGTCGTAGCGCACCCACGCGGAGGGGCCGGCGGCGAGCTCGTCGTCGGTGAGCGCGGCGGCATCGAGGAGGTGTCGGAGGCGCGGGGCCGACAGATCGAGCCCGGTGAAGACGATCTCCTGCCCGAGGCCCATGCGGCCGTCGTCGGCGCCCAGAGGTTCGAGCCACATCGCGGAGCCGACGTGCTCCCACCGCGCGAGGATGCCCGGCCGCGACGCCAGCCGGCAGAAGCCCGCGGAGCGCAGGAGGCGTCCGGCGGCGCCGTCGTCGAGGCGGTCGAGCGCGGTCGACAGGCGGCCGGGGTGGAACGGCCGCACCTGCTCGTAGCGCAGCGTGAAGACGCGGTTGTCGTGCATGTACGGGTCGTGCTCGTCGTTCAAGGCGCGCACCCACCCAGCTCGCTCGAGCATCTCGCCTTCGTGCGCGGCCTCGGACTGCAGGTCGCTCAGCGGGTCGCGCGAGAGGCGCACGATGGCGGCGGGGTTCAGATGCGAGGCGAGGGCCATCTGCACCGCGAGAGCGTGGGTGGGCACGCGCTCCCAGTTGATCCAGACGATGCGCGTCGCCAGCTCCAGCGCCAGCGCCGCCTGTCGAGCGCGCGCACCGACATCGCCGCGGGTGTCACCGGGCTTCGCGGATGCCGCGAGGGGAGCGTCGTCGAGAAGGTCGCCGATCATGTGGCGGGCGTCGACCACGCACACCGCCTCGACCTGCGCTGCTCCCCGCGCGGTGATCGCGTGCACGAGATCGACGTCGGTGCCCAGGTCGACGACCGCCGATGTGTCGTCGGCACGCGGGCGGGGGAGCGGGAGCACGTGCGAGACGCGCAGGTCGGCATAGCGCAGCAGGTGCAGGGGGCGCGCGAGCGCGACGGCGGTGCGCTCGGCGTAGGCGCGGCGCTCCGGGGCGCACACGCCCATGATGGCGATCGTGTGGGGCATGGCATCCGCCTCTCGTTCGTCGGTGGGGCTGCGATGACTCTATCGTGTAGATGAGAACGGTTATCAACAAGGAGGATGTCATGAAGGTTCGCGCATCGCTGGCGTCGCTGAAGAAACAGCCCGGAGCTCAAGTCGTCCGGCGTCGAGGGCGCGTGTTCGTCATCAATAAGGCGAACCCGCGGTTCAAGGGCCGGCAGGGATGACCGCGGTCTGCGCCGGGGTGAGTCCGCGGCGCAAGCTCTTGTCGTGAGGCGGAGGTGGTGGTGTCGTGGAGGGCGTGGAGGGCGTGGAGGGCGTGGAGGGCGTGGACGGCACGCGCCGCCGCTGTCCGGATTCCGAAAGACCACAGGAGTGAAGAATGAGCACGCCCGAGACCCACGCGGAGCACACGATCGACGAGCACCCACACGGCGACGACTGCGGCCACGAGAAGGTCGCGCACGACGACCACGCCGACTACGTGCACGACGGCCACCGTCACGCGCTGCACGCCGACCATTACGACGAGCACTGAGTCGTGCGGCATCCCGCGTCACGAGCGCGGGGTGCTTCGAGGCCCGCTTCCCCGTCGGGGTGGCGGGCCTTTCGCCTGCCCCGGATCAGGCCTGAACGCGGAAGGAGGGGGTCAACGCGTCGACATGACCCTGCAGAACGGATCCGTTCACGAATCGGATGGTGTCGACGCCACCCACCAGTCGGTGAAGAGCGCGGCACGGCCGTCTTCGGCGAGCCGGATGACCATCATGTTGTCGTAGTGTCTCGCCTTCGCGGTGGCGTTGGGGTAGTCCGTCCACCCGCGGATCACGGCGACGTCGCCGTCGACCGCGACGAGCTCGTGCGTGAACGACCACGTTCCCGGTTCGTCCTTCTGAGCGAGCCACGCGTCGACGATCGCGTCGCGACCCACCCACGGAGGGGTCGACGGCCCGTCGCGGTATTCGGCCTCCTCCGTGAAAAGGGAGCGGATGTCGTCCGGGTCGTTCGTCGACCACGCGCGGACGTAACGAGCGATCCACTTTCCAGCGGCGACGGCATTCTCGCGATTGTCCATGTGGTCACGCTTCCGGAGCGGATGACAGTGCGCAAGCGCCTTGCAGCGCAGCAGGGCGGGCCGCTTCACGTAAGGAGGGATGGCTCATCGCGCCAATGTCGGGCCGGATCAGGCCTGAACCCGGAAGGAGCGGCCCTCGAAGGTCACGACGTCGCCCACCTGCAGCTGGCGGCCCCGGCGGCGGTCGACCTCGCCGTTGACCTCGACATAGCCGTCGATGATGGCCTCTTTGACGTCTCCGCCGGAGTCGAGGATGCTGGCGAACTTCATGAACTGGCCGAGGCGGATGCCCTCGCTGCCGACGGGCACGTCTTCGGGGGCGGGGGAGGTCATGCTTTCAGTCTGGCAGCAGTCAGGAGGTTGTCGGGAGGGTCGGAACGCTGCTCCACTGCGTCGGCACGTCGTGCATGAGCAGAGCGTGGTCGAACTCCGCGGTGCCGCGAGGCAAGGCGTCGAAGAAGGTCGACGAGAGCGCGGTGACGTCGATCGGCTCGACGCTCCACGCGTCGGTCTCGAGCCGGAGCCCCTCGAGGGCACCCGAGCGGGTGGGTGACCAGCCCACGGCATCTTTTCGGAAGAAGGTCGACGACTCCTCGAGGGTCTCGAAGAGGCTGCTGCGGAACGAGGTGCCGGGACCCCGGTGTGCTGCGAGGTGGACGCGCAGATCGTCGGCCTCGACGCGGACCTCGAGGTCGTTGGCGGTGGTGCGGAAGTCGACACGCGCGGGGGCGTGGGTTCCGGGGAAGACGCGTCCGCCGGCCAGCCGTGCGAGACGCGATGAACTATGGCGGCGGGGGATGTACACACCGGTCTGCGGGCCGTTGGCGCCATCCCACTCGACCGCGATGCGGTGGGCGGCGTTTCGGCTGCGGTGACCGATCGCCGGAGTGAACCAGGCCGGCCGAAAGCCGGTGAGGTGGATCAGGCAAACGCCCGCCACGGAGCTGTCGTCGACGATCTGGGGGCGGATGCCGTCGGGGAGGAGTGACCGCGCGACGTCGGGGTCGACCCGGTAGTTCACGAGGACGCGCTGTGCGATCGTCGCGGCCATTCGGGGGATGGGGGTCACGGGGCGCCTGCTCGCTGTCCATCGCCCCAGGGTGTCGGTCGGCGTGTCCATTTGATGTCCTTCGCTAATTAGCGAAGAAGCTACACGCAATTTAGCTCCAGTGCTAGATTGGGTACCGTGACCGACGCGGCATCCGACATCTTCGCGGCTCTCGCGCATCCCACGCGCCGCCAGATCCTCCAAGACTTGAAGGACGGCGAGATGGCCGCGGGTGAGATTGCGGCACGGTTCGACGCGAGCGGACCCACCATCTCTCGGCACCTCGGCGTGCTGCGCCAAGCGGGTCTCGTCTCCGAGCGACGTGACGCGAACCGCATCCTGTACTCGCTGGTCGGTGAGCGAATCGCGTTGTCGGTGGGCGATTTCCTGTCGACGGTGTGCCCTGAGCAGATCGTGCTGCGTGAGGTGCGCAAGAGGCGTCCGGCTGCACGCGGGGGAGCGCTGCAGGCGGAAGCGTAGGGGTCAGTCGGACGCAGCCTTCACGCCCGCGCGTCGCCAGTCGGCGATGTGCGGGGGGAGCTCGGCCGTCAAGGTCACCCAGAAGAGGTCGTCGTTCATCGCGCGGGATCCCGTGCGCGATGCGATGTCGCGCATCGTCCGGAGGGCTGTGACGACCTCGATGGGGGTATCGCTCACGAATGGCGCGAACTCGTCGGTCTCGAAGAGCGCTGCGGCCCGGATGATCGCCATCGAGCCGGACGCGTACGACGCGGAGGTGCGTCGGAAGGCCTCTCGCCCGCCGCTCACCGCATGCCCGAGAAAGGCTTCGATCGCGTCGACGCTCTCGAGGAAGTTCGCCCGGGCGTTGGTCGTGGCGGAATGCTCCGCGCGCGGTGCGCGTGTGAAGCGAGCGGCCTCCGGCGGCTCGGAACCCGTCACAGTGCGGCCATCGCTGCGGAGTTCAGGAACGCAGGCCGGTGCTCGTCGTCAACGATCACGTCGACGGCGAAGCCCGTGAGCTCTTCGACGGTGTGCGCGAAGGCTGCGACGTCGAAGTACCCGCGTCCTCGATCGACGCGAGCGAGGAGGTCGATGTCCGACGTGAAGTGGTCTGCTCCGACGGCGATCGAACCGAAGACGCGGATGTCGTGCAGGCCGTGCCGGCGGCCCGCTTCGATGATCGCGTCAGCGTTCTCTTCGAGCGCGAGACTCGGGCGGTAGTCAGCCGCGCGCAGAAGGCGCTCGAAGGCGTCGTCACTGGGATTTCTCGTGCCGTTCTCGATGGCCGCCACGTTGGGCTGGCTCATCCCGGCCGCTCGCGCCAGATCGGCCTGAGACATCTTGCGGTCGAGGCGCGCGGATCGCACCAGGTGCGGGGCACGGCTGCGATCGAAGCTTCGGGTCACGGATATACCTCCGTGATATATCTTACGACTCGGTCGCTCGGACGACGGATGTAGACGCGACGGCGGGAGTCGAACCCGCCACGCCTTCGGTTATGAGCCGAGGCCCGGGACCGCCCGGATCGCCGCGATGTGACCCCACGCTAACGCGGGCTATGAACCGCGCGAATGGGCGTTGCGAAGCGTGACGCGATGTGTCGTCACATGCGGGGCGAACGCGCGCTGCGCCCGTCGATGATCGCCCGCGTCGAGTGATCGAGGTGCGCGCGCACCGCACGTTCGGGGTCGCGCAGGGCGTCGGCCACGTAGGTCCGGTGCTCGGTGGTCAGCGCGCCCGGGGAGTAGGCCGGCCGGACGTGGGTCAGCAGCAGGTGCATCTCGGAGTCGAGGCGGCGGTACTCCTCCGCGATGCGAGGACTGTTCGCGGCGTCGACCAGCGCGAGATGCACGCGCGCGTGCGCGGCGAGCGTGGCGGGCCAGTCGCCCGCGGCCTCCGCCGTCGCGAGCTCGGCGAGAGCCGCGTCGACGTCAGGTGGGCAGATGCCGCGGTCGCGGACGATCCGCAACGCCTCGGTCTCGAGCGCGCACCGCAGCTGCTGCAGAGCGATGAGGGCGTCGTCGTCCAGCAGCGAGACGCGCACGCCGCGGTAGGGCTCGGCCACCGCGAGGCGCTCGCTCGTGAGTGTCGCGAGGGCGGTGCGAGCGGTGTGGCGCGAGACGCCGTGCGTCGCGCTGAGCTCTTCTTCGCGCAGGGGAGTGCCGGGGGCGAGGTCACCCGCGAGGATCGCCGCACGGATGTTGTCGGCGAGCAGGTCCGCCGCGCGAGGGCCCGGGGTGCCCGTTCTCCTCGGGGGCCGTGTTCCCCGGTCGGTGGGGGAGTGATCGGCCGCGCTCGACCGTGCGGTCGCGGCGTCGTGGGCGTCAGGCTGGGGACGTGGCATCCGGAACCCCCTCACGCCGACGCGAGGGGGCCGACACCACGGCGAGCCCCACAGCGATGAGGGTCAGGCCGACCGCGCTCACGGGGGTCAGCTGCTCGTGCAGCACGAAGAGTCCGAGCAGCGTTGCGGCCAACGGCTCGGCCAGAGTGAGAGTCGACACCGTCACCGCGCTCAGGCGGGCGAGGCCCCATCCGAACAGCAGGTACGCAATCGTCGTCGTCACGACGCCCAGCCACAGTGTGAGCGCGAGGCCGTTCGGGGTCAGCAGCCACGCGCTTCCGGCAAGCAGCAGCACGGGAGCGCTCGCGATGGCCGCCACGCCGAAGACGGTGCCCATGACGCGCGTGGAATCCCAGCCCCTCTCGATCAGCGCCTTGCCGCACACCGTATAGAGGGCGTATGACATTCCCGCGCCGGCCGACGCGAGCAGGCCGCCCGGTGTCAGTGCGACCGCTCCGCCGGTGACGCCCGACACGAGGATGACCCCGGCCAGGGCGATGGCGGTGGCGAGCATCCAGCGGCTCGAGGGAACGCGCCGGAGGCGCACGGCATCCGCGATGCCCGTCGCGATGGGCGCCGAACCGAGCGCGACGACCGTGCCGATGGCTACGCCGTTGTCACGCGTGCCGAGGAAGAAGAGCGGTTGGTAGGCGAGCACCCCGACCGCGCCGAGCGCGATGAGGCCTGCGAGCGAACCGCGGGAAGGCACGATGCCAGGCGACGCCGTGCGCGCAGGTGTCGGCCGCCGGCGGAGCAGGGCGAGCAGTCCCAGGATGCCGCCGCCCACGACGATGCGCGCGGCTCCGACCGCCAGGGGAGAGGCGTCGACCCCCGCGAGAGCCTGGGCGGTGCCGGTGGTGGAGAAGCACAGCGCCGCGGCGAGGATCGCGAGAGCGGGAAGCATGGATGGATTGTTACACAATCTGAACGGGCGCAGTCGCGGCTGTGCGCAACGGCGGCCCCTTTCGCGCGACGCGCAGGGCGCGAGAGCGGAACGCGGGCGTCGGCGGCGGGCGTGCCGGCGAAGCTCCCTCGCGGCGACGGATTCAGCCGCGCAGCGACGTCACCATCGAGCGCAGGGCCACCAGGGCCGCCTTCTGCTCGGCATCCGTCATGCCGCTCAGCATCCGCTTCTCCACGCCGCGGACGGCGGCGCTCGCCTCCTCGAGGGCGGCGCGACCCTTCGCCGTGAGGCGCGTGGGCAGTGCCTTGCCGACCGGCGCGGCATCCGCACGCTCGACGATGCCCTCGCGCTCCAGGGTCTGCAGCAGCACGTTCATCGACTGGCGGGTGACGAAGGCGCCACGGGCGAGGTCGGAGTTCGACAGGCCAGGTCGCTGCTTGAGCAATTCGAGACAGGAGTAATGCGTGACCGTCATTCCGAGGGGGCGCAGCACGTCTTCCATTGCCGCGCGCAGTGCGCTCGCCGCCTCTTTGAGGAGGTAGCCCAGGGAGGTGTTCAGGTTGATCGCCTCTTGCGTCATGTCAGAATTCTGACATACAGTGGATGTCAGATAACTGACACGCAAGGAGAATCTCATGCCCGTGACCGGACCCGACTTCATTTCCCTCCAGGTGCGCGACCTCGCCGCCTCGCACGCCTTCTACGAGAAGTACCTCGGCCTGCGGCGCTCGCCCGCCGGCCCGCCCCACGCCGTCGTCTTCGACACGGCTCCGATCGCCTTCGCCCTGCGCGACCTCGCCCCCGGCACCGATCTGACCGGCGTCGCCCAGCCGGGAATCGGCGTCGCCGTGTGGCTCCACGCCACCGGCGTGCAGGAGATCCACGACGAGCTCGCCGCCGACGGCCACCGCATCGTGATGGACCCGATCGACGGCCCCTTCGGCCGTACGTTCACCTTCGCCGACCCCGACGGCTACCACGTCACCCTTCACGACCGCGGCTGAGGTTTCGATCGGGTCGGGCGGGCGTTGGCATCCGGAGTCTTTCGTCTCTGATCCGCCGCGGGTCGCCGGGCCGCGACCGTCGTGCGGATCAGGGGGTCGACACGCCGTTTCCGGATGCCGCGGAATCGGCGTGTCGGCGATGGCGCCCGCACGATGGGAGGGGTGGGGCCTCCCGCGGCCCGCGTCCGGGAGCGGTGCCACCGGCGGGTAACGTAGGTGCATGGCGACGACGGCGGGGCGAGGCATGATGGCCCTGACCTACGCCGGAGTCCTGCTGGTGCTCGGTGTGATCCTCGCCGCGATCGTCGATCCGTTCGCCCGGCAGCCCGCCGAAGTCGACGCCACGACCGAGTGGCTCGCTCGCTTCCTCTTCGCACTCGGTGCGGCGTGGTTGGTGATCGGCATGGTCGCGGCCCGCACGAGTCTGGTGCGCCGCCCCGGCGCCGCCGCGGCCCGCGCATCGTGGATCGCCTCGACCCGCCCCTGGCGGGCGCGCGAATCGAGCCTCGGCGTGCTGCCGCTCGATCGCTGGCTCATGATCATCGTGCCCGGCGGTCTGCTCGTGGCCACCCGCGTCGTGCAGGCGCCGCGCGACGGCCTGTGGAGCGTGCTCGTCGCGATCGGCGGCTGGCTGCTCTTCGCCGCCGTGGTGCGACTGCTGCTCGGCCGCCGCTCTCCGTGGCCCATCATCGCGGCCGTCGGTGGCGCCCTCGTGCTGCGCTGCGTCTTCGCCTTGATCGCGATCGCCCTGTCGGGGCCCGAGGGGATCTGGCCGGCGCTGTGGTCGTCCCCGATCGTGCGCATCGCATATCTCGCGATCGCGTTCGCCCTGGTCGCCTGGGTGTTCGTCGCCGCGGGCTGGTCGCTGTCGGCACAGCTCGGCCGTCGCCGCGCCGCGGGCGTCGCGCTCGCCAGCGTGGGCGTGGGCTACGCGCTGCCCGCGACCACCATCGCTCTGCTGGGTGTCGGCGACGCGCTGCGTTCCTGGAACGAGCAGATCGGCGTGCTGCCCTGGGACCTGGCGCGCATGACGGCCGTACGAGAGGGCGCTCTGCCGGTCGAGGTCGTCACGGTCGCCGCCGTCATCGGCGCCGTCATCACCGTGGTGGGCGTCGTGCTCGCCCTGCCGCAGCGCGTCTACGACCGCAGCCGTCGAGGCTGAGGGTCAGCGGCGACCGAGGGTCGCATCGAACGGTCCGCCGCGACGGATCTCGCGCACCTCTTTGCCCAGGGGCATGAGCGAGACGGGCACGAGCTTGAAGTTCGCGATGCCGAGCGGGATGCCGATGATCGTCACGCACAGCAGCAGGCCGGTGAAGATGTGGCCGAGGGCGAGCCACCAGCCGGCCAGGATCACCCACACGACGTTGCCGAGGAACGACGCGACGCCCGCGCGGGGCTTGGCGACGATCTCGCGACCGAAAGGCCAGAGCGAGTACAGGCCGATGCGGAACGACGCGATGCCCCACGGGATCGTGACGATCAGCACGCACAGCACGATCCCCGCAGCGAGGTAGCCGAGGAAGAGCCAGAAGCCCGAGAGCACGAGCCAGAGGACGTTGAGGATCAAGCGCATGCCTCCATTGTCGCGGGCGCAGCAGCGCGGCATCCGGGGTTTGACTCTCGGCGACTAATCGCTGCTCGCGCGCCGCGCAAGCGCCCCATCGTGCTCGGTCGGCGGGGTTAGCGTGAGGCCACCGAGGGAAGGAACCGTCATGTCCGATATCACCCGCGCCACCCCCGAGCGCCGCGTCCTGTCGAGCTTCAGCGACTACACCGGCGCGCAGGCCGCCGTGGACCGGCTGTCGGATGCCGGATTCCCGGTCGAGCACACCGCGATCGTCGGTCACGACGTGCGCATCGTCGAGCAGATCACCGGCCGCCTCACCCGCGGGCGCGCGGCGTTGCTGGGCGCGGCGTCGGGCGCGTGGTTCGGCCTCATGATCGGCGTGCTCGTGGGACTGCTGACCCCGACCGGATTCCTCGGGCTGCTGCTGTTGGGCCTCGTGCTCGGAGCGGTGTGGGGCGCGGTCTTCGGCTTCGTCGGCCACGCGATGACCGGCGGTCGCCGCGACTTCTCGTCGGTGCAGGGCTTCGAGGCCGAGCGATGGGACGTGACGGTGGATGCCGAGCACCTGGCCCGCGCGCAGTCGCTGCTGTCGGCCGGCGCGGCGGGCGAAGAGCGGGTCTGAACGAAGGGCCGTTGACGCGGCGGTGGGTGCCGCGCGGCTGTGCGGCGCTGGGCGTGGGCGCGGGGCGTTGCGGGTGATCGTTTGCGCGGCCTTGGGGCGTCGGGCGTGGCCCCGGGGCGTTGCGCGTGGCCTGCCGCGCGGGTGTGGGGCGTCGGGCGTGGTCCCGGGGCGTTGAACGTGGCCCCGGGGCCGCCCCGCGCGCACCGAACCGCGAGAGGGAGGTCCCCCGGGGGCCGATGTCGGAGGCCCCGCCTAGACTTGATCCGCCATGACCGATGCCTCCACGCCACTCATCTTCGACGGCCCCGCGCCGTCGTCGGCCCGTCCCGACGCCGACCTGCTCGAGGGACTGAACGGCCCGCAGCGCGAGGCCGTCACCTATCGCGGGCAGGCGCTGCTGATCGTCGCGGGCGCGGGTTCGGGCAAGACGAGTGTGCTCACGCGTCGCATCGCGTCGCTGCTGCGCACGCGTGAGGCGTATCCGAGTCAGATCCTCGCGATCACCTTCACCAACAAGGCCGCCGGCGAGATGCGCGAGCGCGTGCACCAGCTCATCGGGCAGAAGGCCGACGGCATGTGGATCTCGACGTTCCACTCGGCGTGCGTGCGCATTCTGCGGCGCGAGGCCGAGCAGTTCGGCTTCACCAAGTCGTTCACGATCTACGACTCCGGCGACTCTCGTGCGCTCATCAAGCGACTCGTCAAAGAGCACGAGGGCGACTCGTTCGGCCTCACCCCGGCCGGCACGCAGAGCCGCATCTCGAAGCTCAAGAACGAGCTGGCGGATGCCGAGTCGTACGCCCGATCCGCGAACATGAGCGACCCCGCCGAGCGCGTGTTCGTCGAGATCTTCGGCTCGTACCAGCGTGAGCTGCAGCGGGCCAACGCGTTCGACTTCGACGACCTCATCGCGCAGACGGTCTACCTCTTCCGCGCGTTTCCGCAGGTCGCCGACCGCTATCGGAAGCGGTTCCGGCACATCCTGGTCGACGAGTACCAGGACACAAACCACGCGCAGTACGCGCTCATCCATGAGCTCACCCGGGCACCGGGGGCGGATGCCGAGCCGTTCTCGTCGGGCGGCATGATGATCTTCGACGCGGAGCCCGCGGGTGAAGACGCCGCTTCGCTGACCGTCGTCGGTGACTCCGACCAGTCGATCTACGCGTTCCGCGGTGCCGACATCCGCAACATCAGCGAGTTCGAGCGCGATTACCCGGGCGCCAAGGTCGTGCTGCTCGAGCAGAACTACCGGTCGACGCAGAACATCCTCTCGGCTGCGAACGCGGTCATCTCGAACAACTTCGACCGCAAAGACAAGAAGCTGTGGACCGACGTCGGCGCGGGCGACCCCATCATTGGCTTCACCGGTTACTCGCAGCACGACGAGGCGCAGTTCGTCGCCGACGAGATCGAGGCGCTGCACAAGAAGGGGCTGCCGTACTCCGGGGTCGCGGTGTTCTACCGCACCAACTCGCAGTCCCGTGCGCTGGAAGAGATTTTCATCCGCTCCGCGGTGCCCTACAAGATCATGGGCGGCACCAAGTTCTACGAGCGCGCCGAGATCAAAGACGCGCTCGCGTACCTCATCGCCGTCGCGAACCCCGCCGACTCGATGGCGCTGCGCCGCATCCTCAACCGTCCGCGCCGTGGCATCGGCGACGTCACCGAGACGGCGATCGCCCGCTACGCCGCCGAGCACGGCATCACCTTCCGCGACGCCCTCGCCAACTCGGCCCAGATCGGCGTCGGGCCGAAGCTGCAGAAGGCCATCGACCAACTCGACGCGGTGCTGAGCGAGGCTACGGCGGTCATGCTCCCGGCATCCGGAGAGCTCGCCCCCTCCACCTCGGTCACCGAGGGCCTCACGCTGCTGCTGAACAAGAGCGGCTACTTCGATGCCCTCCGCGCCAGCAAAGACCCGCAAGACGAGGCGCGCCTCGAGAACCTCGACGAACTCGTCGCCGTGACCCGCGAGTTCGCGCGCAACAACCCCGAGGGCACGATCATCGACTTCTTGACCGAGGTCACCCTCGTGGCAGACGCCGACGACCTCGACGACGCGTCGGGATCCGTGTCGCTCATGACGCTGCACACCGCGAAGGGCCTCGAATACGACGCGGTCTTCCTCACCGGTGTCGAAGAAGACCTGTTGCCGCACCGCATCTCGGCCAACGAGCCCGGCGGTCCGCAGGAGGAGCGACGGTTGTTCTACGTCGGCATCACCCGTGCTCGCAAGCGCCTGCACGTCTCGCTCGCGATGACCCGCGCGCAGTTCGGCGAGGTGACGGTCGCGATGCCCAGCCGGTTCCTGCAGGAGATCCCGGCCGACCTCATCGACTGGAGGCAGTCTCCCGGCGACGTGAACGGTCGCGGAGGCTCGCAGTCACGCGCGCTCAACGCCCGCGGTCGGCGTCCCGGCCAGCCCGGGGCCGGGGGCAACCGTTACGGGGACGACCTGGTGCCGCTGCCCAAGCGCGCGCCGGCGGATCCGAGCAAGTTCCCCAACCGCATCCCGGCGAAGGTGCGCGACAACGGCGACATGGAGCTCGCGTCCGGCGACCGCATCCGCCACGACGACTTCGGCGAGGGCCGCGTCGATGCCGTGACCGGCGAAGGCGCGAAGCGCGTCGCGCACGTGCGGTTCGACTCGGTCGGGCCGAAGAAGCTGCTCATCAAGATCGCGCCGATCACCAAGCTCTGACGGCCCGGGCCTCCCCGTTTGGGGCGCATTCTTGCGTTCGGGGCGTGAAGTATCCGCCCCGGGTCGCGGAATCCGCCCGGAACATGCGCTTGCGCGCGCCGCCGGGGCATCGCGGTGGCGGTCGGACCGCGCCGGGCCTGGGGCCTCCGGGTTTGGGGCGCGTTCTTGCGTTCGGGGCGGAGAATTCTCGCCCCGAGCTGCGGATCCCGCCCCAAACCCACACCCCAACCCCGCCGACTCCGCCCCACACTCACACCCGAACCCCGCCGACCCCGCGCCACGCCCGCCGCGCCGACCACACGGCGCGCGCCCCGCGGACCGCCCGAGGGAACGCCCCGGCTAGGCTGAAACAATGGCTCTCTTCTCGCGCCGCAAGAAGTCCGACTCCGACGACGCATCGGCCGCCCGTCCCGACTCCGCGATCGAGCCGGGCGAACAGCCCGTCGATCCTGCCGGTCCGAGCGACGCCGCTCCCGCAACGGATTCCGCGGACGCGGCCCCTGCTCAGGCGACTCCGACCGTCGGCATCTCGATGTCGTCGTTCCGCGGCGTCGGCGCCGCCCCGGAGGCAGCACCCCAGCTGACCAACGCCCCGCCGGTGGCCGACCGCCCTTCGGCGCGCCAGCCCGGAGCGATGGAGGCGCCGGAGGCTCCCGAAACGGTTCCGGGTCTGCGCGACAACGTGCTGCTGGGCAACGCCCTCGCCGAGGTCAACGGTCAGCCGGAGCCCAACCAGCTGCTCAACGTCGCTCGTCAGCTGCTGCAGGGGCACGTGTTCCTGCGGGTGAAGGGCGACGCGCGCGCCCTCGTGGCTGAGGGCAAAGACCTGCCGCTAGCCGTCGCGAACCGCGGTGACGAGCAGCTCGTGCTCGCGTACACGGGCGGACTCGCGCTGCGTGCGAGTGTCGAGGCCGACGGCGATCGCGACACCTCGGCGATGGGCCAGCCGATCATGGCGCTCCTGCGGCACGTGCTCGCCGGACCCTACGCGGGCATCATCCTCGACCCCGCGTCGGAGGAGCACCGCGCCGTGCTCCCCTCGGCCCTGCTCGAGCGCATGGTCGCCGAGGCCGACCCCGAACTGCGCATCAAGACCCTGCTGTGCGAGACCCGCGGCGACGAGACGCCCGGCGCCATCGTCGACGCGATCATCGCCGACGCGCCCCTGTGGATCGCCGTCAACCGCGCGGGCGAAGACGGCCCCATCGGCGTCGCCGAGTCGCGGTCGGCTGCGGGCGAGCGCTTCCTCGAGGTCTTCACGCACCCGCTCGAGCTGCTGGCCCTCGGTCGCGGCGACCAGCCGCTGCCCATCAAGCGTGCCCAGCTGTCGAAGGCACTGGCCACCGACGGCGGGCTCACCGGCATCCTGATCGACGCCGCCGGCCCGTGGATCCGCATGACCCGCGACGAGCTCGCGCCGCTCATCGCCCTTGCCGAGGTCGACGAGACGCCCGCTTCGTAGGTTCCGGATGCCGTGGGGCCGGCGCAGCCGTCGGCCTCGCGGCCTCTCCACGCCGGAGCCGTCGGTCCGCGAGCGTGCGGGCGCTACGCTTGCGGTCCGTGGGCGCGCCCGTGCGCAACTCCGGAGATCCGCCGAGCGGTGCCGCCGCCGCGGTGTTCCGGCCCGAGTGGGGCCGTTTCTCCGGAGTGGTGACCGCTCAGACGCCGTAGAGCTCGCCCACGGGCACGGTGACCGGAAGCACGTTGCCCGACGGCGCGAGCGGACAGGCCCACATCGGGTCGTACGCGCACGACGGGTTGTAGGCGAAGTTGAAGTCGATCACGAGCGTGTCCGGCGCGGAACCCGTGCCCAGGTCGGCGCCCTTGATCGTGTCGAGCAGGTAGCGTCCGCCGCCGTAGGTTCCACCCGGTCGTCCGGCCGACGCATCGCGAACCGGCACGAACAGGCCACCGCCGTACGAGGTGAGGCGCCACACGTCGAGGGAGCCGGTGTCGGGGAGCTCGACCCGGCCGATCCTCTCGAAGCCGACCTCGCCGTCGGTGCCCGTCGTCGCGACGAACGATGCCTCGTCGGCGTCGAGCAGAGGTACTTCGAAACGCCACGCGGCGTCGTAGGGAGCCAGGGGCAGGCCGTCGAACCCGTCCCGCTGCTCCGGAAGCAGGGGAGTGGCGGGATGATCGGCGAACAGCGCATCGCGCTCGATGCGCCAGAGCTCGTGCGCGTCCTCAGGGTCGTCGGCCTCGCGCACCGCGTCGTACAGCGCGAAAACGCGGCGGCGCCAGTCGACGATATCCAGGGCGGTGCGGCCAGCAGCGGTGGTCATGCCTCGAGCGTAGGACGGTGCCGGATGCCGCGGCTCGGGCTGGACACGCGTGTCGCCGGGCGTCTGGGCACTGTGCGTAGGTGGCCCCGGGGCCATTTCTGTCGCCCCGGGGCCACGGATGGCGCCCCGATCCGCGCCGGATGCGGTGTGGCCCAGGGGCTCGGATGCGGTGCCCGGGCCGAGCGAGGGCGCCACGGAGCGTCCAGGTGCTGTGCGTAGGTGGCCCCGGGGCCATTTCTGTCGCCCCGGGGCCACGAAGCGCGCCCCGGAACGGCAGGCGCCCCATGGCAGCGACGTCCCACTGCAGCGTCACCCCACCCGAGCGCTCGCAACGGGGCAGACACGGCCCCGGCCCGCGCACTAGCGTCGGGTCATGGCATCCCCCCGCATCACGTTGACCGTTCCGGGACCCGAGGGCGAGCGAGAGGTCGGCATCTCGAACCCCGACCGCGTGCTGTGGCCCGAGGTCGGGATCACCAAGCGCGAGCTCGCCGAGTACCTGATCGCCGTCGCCGATCCCTTCATCGCGGCGAACGGGCACCGGCCGGTGTCGCTCGAGCGCTTCCCCGAGGGCGTCGGGGGTGAGGCCTTCTTCTCGAAGAACCCGCCGAAGGGCGCGCCCGACTTCGTCGAGGCCGTGACCGTGACGTACAACAGCGGGCGCCGGCATCCGCAGCTCTTCCTCGGCGAGATCGCGTCGGCGGTGTGGGCGGCGCAGATGAACACGATCGTGTTCCATCCGTGGGCGTCGCTCGCGACCGACCCCGATCACCCGATCGAGCTGCGCATCGACCTCGACCCGCAGCCGGGCACGGGCATCGCCGACGCCGTCACCGCCGCCCACGAGCTGCGCGCGGTGCTGCGCGAAGCGGGGCTCGAGCCCTGGATCAAGACGAGCGGCAACCGCGGCCTGCACGTGTTCTGCCCGATCGAGCCGACGCACGAGTTCCTCGACGTGCGGCACGCGGTCATCGCCGCGGCACGTGAACTTGAGCGACGGATGCCGGATGCCGTGACCACCAATTGGTGGAAAGAGGAGCGCGGCGAGCGGATCTTCGTCGACTTCAACCAGGCGAACCGCGACCGCACCATGGCGGGGGCGTACTCGCCGCGAGCGCTGCCGACCGCGACCGTGTCGACGCCGGTGGCCTGGGACGAGCTCGACGACCTCGACCCGCTCGCGTTCACCGTGCGCTCGATCCCCGAGCGATTGGCATCCGTCGGTGATCCGTGGAAGGGGTTCGCGGACAAGCCCGGACGCGTCGACACCCTGCTGGAGTGGTGGCAGCGCGACCTCGACAACGGTCTGGGCGAGCTGCCGTTCCCGCCCGAGTTTCCGAAGATGCCGGGGGAGCCGCCGCGCGTGCAGCCCTCGCGGGCGAAGACGCCGGGCGCTTAGGGGGTCAGTGCGTCGCCCGCGGCGCTGCGGTAGTACAGCACCGCGCGGCCGTATCTCGCGCGGTTGAGGAGTCCCGCGCGCTCCATCACGCGCAGATGCTGGTTGATCGCGGAGGTCGACACCCCGAGCTGCAGGGCCAGGTCGGTGGAGGATGCCGGTTCGCCGAGCGCCGCGAGCAACGTCGCGCGCGTGCGACCCAGCAGGTCGGACACGGCATCGGGTGCGGGCTGGCCGCTCGTCGACCACATCGCTCCCTGGCCGCGGGCGGGGTACATGACGGTGGGTGGCAGGTCGTCGTCGATAGGGGTCGAGACGCGGACCGTGAAGATGGAGGGGACGAGAGTGAGCCCGTCGCCGCGCACCGGGCGACGGCGGATTTCGGGGTTCCACAGCCGCACGTCGAGGTGGCGGCCGTCGTAGCGGGCGGCATCCGAGAGGCCGTTGAGCACGGTGCCCATCCCGGCCTGGGCGGCGATGCGGCCACGGTACGCGATGTCGGCGCGCAGCACGGTGCTCATGCGCGCCCAGTGCGGGGCGAAGCACAGGTCCCACGCGGTGGCGAGGGCGCGTTGCAGGCGGGCGATGACGAGGTCGTGCCGGCCACGGAACACGGCGGGTACCTCTCCGTGCACGCGCTCGAGGTCGGTCGTGAAGTGGGCGCGCGTGATGCGTCCGAGCGCGGTCAGCTCGTCGTCGAGCGAGGTAAGCGGAGAAGCCGGCCGAGGGTTCACGAAGTCGGCGGTCCACTTGCGGTCGTTGACGAGCGCGAGCAGCACCTCGAGATCGAGCAGCGGGCGCACCGACGCGATCCGCTCGAGCCACGGACGCTGCAGGGGGTAGCCGTCGGGATGCGAGAGTGCGCGCAGACCGAGTCCAAGCTCGGACAACGGCGAGATGCCGAAGCGGATGGCCGAGATGTCGGCAGCATCCAACTCGTATCGGATCATGAAGCCCCACGCTACATCGATTGAACGGCCCCGCCGTGCCTGGATCAATGGAGACGTGACCAGCACGATCCCCACCGTCCCCCTGAGAACCCTTGTGCAGACGGACCGGACGCTCCGCCGTCTGCTCACGATCACCCTGGTCGACACCCTCGGTCGCGGTGCGTTCTTCACTCTCACCACGCTCTACCTCACGCTCATCGTGGGCCTCGAGCCGGTCACGGTTGGGATCGGGCTCACGATCGCCGGCGCGGTCGGTGTCGCGAGTTCGCTCGTGTTCGGGCACCTGTCCGATCGCTTCAGCGCGCGGACGATGCTCGTCGTGCTGCACATCGTGCAGGGGACCGCCCTCATCGGCTACCTGTTCGTGCGCGATCTGCCCACGATCGTGGTCGTCGCCTCGCTGGTGCTGCTCGCCCAGCAGGGCGGCGGCAGCGTGCGCTCCTCCGTCGTCGGACGGGCGTTCCGCGGCGAGGATCGCGTGCGCATCCGCGCCACGATGCGAACCGTCACGAACATCGGTATCGGCGTCGGCACGACGGTCGCCGCCGTTCCCCTCGCGCTCGGCACGCCGTTCGCCTTCCACCTGACGATGACCGTCGCCGGCTCGCTCTTCCTCGCATCCGCCGTGCTCGTGGCCGGTCTGGATCCGGCGCGCGTCGACGTGGCGGTCGCCGAGCCCGCGTCGGATGCCCCCGCTCCCGCGGGCCGGAGCCCCTACCGCGACCCCCGGTTCCTGTGGCTGACCGCCCTGATGGGGGTCTTCGGCATCCAGTTCGGGGTGTTCGAGATCGGGGTTCCGCTGTGGGTCGTCTCGCACACGATCGCCGCCGACGTGGTCGTGAGTCCGCTCCTGCTGGTCAACACGATCGTCGTGGTGCTCCTGCAGGTGCGGATGAGCCGCGGGACCGGAACCTTCGCCGGCGCGGGACGTGCGATGACGCGAGCCGGGTGGCTCATGGTCGCGGCGTGCGCGCTGTGGGCGGGTGCCGGGTGGGTCGGCGGAGACGGGTGGGGTCCCGCGACACTGGTGATCGTGGTGCTCCTGGCGGCCGCCGTCATGCACTCGCTCGCCGAGATCATGTCGAGCGCCGCGGGCTGGAGCCTGAGCTTCGACCTCGCCCCGCAGGAGCGGATGGGCAGCTACCAGGGCGTCTACGGCACCGGGTACGCGGTCGGCGCGATGATCGCGCCCGCGGTCGTGACGCTCACCGCGATCGACCTCGGCACGGGCGGGTGGGCGATCCTCGCCGCGATGTTCGCCGGGGCGTCGGCGGGCGTAGTCGTGATCGCTCGGCGGGCGGCACGGGAGGCGGATGCCGCGTCGATCCGATGAGCCGACGCGGCTGACCCTGGGCGCCGCTCGGGGTCACCCAGCCGACGGGGGATGCCGCTCGGTGTCACCAGAACAGGCACCTGCGTCGAGGACAGGACGATTGCGCCGGTTCTCCTGCCTGTTCTCGTGGCATCGCCTGTTCTCGTGACGCGCGCGGCGCGCCGCCGCGCCGGGCGGGGGCGGGGGCTGCCCGCTGCCGGTGTCACCAGAACAGGCGACTGCGTCGAGAACAGGACGATTGCGCCGGATTCAGCCTGTTCTCGTGGCATCGCCTGTTCTCGTGACGCGCGCGGCGCGTGGCCGCGCCACTCGCGAGCGGGGGCTGCCCGCCGCCGGTGTCACCAGAACAGGCGACTGCGTCGAGAACAGGACGATTGCGCCGGATTCAGCCTGTTCTCGTGACATCGCCTGTTCTCGTGACGCGCGCGGCCGCGTCACGCGAAAGCGGGGGCGGATGCCACGCCCCGGGCGCACCGCCAGCTCGGCGAGCCGCCGCCCTCAGTCGAGCACGTCGCCCAAGTCGTACGAGGTGACGGTCTCGAGCTGCGAAAAGGTGCAGGAGCGGGCGTCGCGGTCGGGGCGCCAGCGGTCGAACTGCACCGTGTGGCGGAAGCGCATGCCCTCGAGCTGGTCGTAGCGCACCTCGAGCACGAGCTCGGGACGCAGCCGCACGAACGACACGTCTTTCGACGCCGAGAAGCGCGAGCGGTCGGTCTCGCCGACTACGGCCCCGCCGTCGGCGTCGCGCTCCACGAGGGGAGCGAGCTCGTCGATCAGCTCTTTGCGACGCTTGTCGGTCCACGCCGAGACGCCGCCGACCCCGTGCAGACGGCTTTCGTCGTCGTACAGGCCGACGAGCAGCGAGCCCACGCCCTCGCCCGACTTGTGGATGCGGTAGCCGAGGGCGACCACGTCGGCTGTGCGAGCGTGCTTGATCTTGAACATCGAGCGCTTGTTCGGCGCGTAGGGCTGGGCGAGGGGCTTGGCGATCACGCCGTCGAGGCCCGCGCCCTCGAACTCGGCCAGCCAGCGGCGCGCGAGGTCGGGGTCGTCAGTCGTGCGCGTGACGTGCACGGGGTGCGGCACGGCGCCGAGCAGGTCTTCGAGCTGGGCGCGCCGCTCGGAGAACGGCTCCGACTGCAGGTCGCGGTCGCCCCGGGCGAGCAGATCGAACGCGATGAACATGGCCGGGGTCTCTTCGGCGAGCATGTTCACGCGCGAGGCCGCGGGGTGGATGCGCTGCGACAACGCCTCCCAGTCGAGACGCTGGCCGCCCTCGGCGTCACGAGCGACGACCACCTCGCCGTCGATGAGACACGGCTCGGGCAGCAGTTCGGCGAACGCCGCCACCAGCTCGGGGAAGTACCGCGTCAGCGGCTTGGCGCCGCGGCTGCCGATCTCGACATCGGTGCCGTCCCACGAGATCAGGGCGCGGAAGCCGTCCCACTTGGGCTCGTAGCTGAAGCCACCCTCGACCTTGGCGTGCTCCGGAACCTCGGGCACCGACTTCGCCAGCATCGGTGCGGGGATGTCGTACGGCATGGCTGTCAGCTCTCGTCGCCCGCCAGAGGCACGGGGTTCTTGCGCTTCTTGCGGCGCGCCCACTCGGCCGGCTTGTCGGGGCCGTTCCAGACGGTGATGATGCCCCAGACCACGGCCGTCAACGGTACGGCCAGCAGGGTGCCGAGGATGCCACCGATCGCGGTACCGCCGGCCAGCACGACGAGCACGACGAACGAGTGCAGCTTCATCGAGCGCCCCATGAGCACCGGCTGGAGGAAGTTGCCCTCGAGCTGGTTCACGAGCACGACGATTCCGACGACGATCAGGGCCACGATCGGGCCGTTGGTCACCAGGGCGACGAGCGCCGCCAGAATGCCGGCGGTGACCGCACCGACGATCGGGATGAACGCGAGCAGGAAGACGAGCACGGCCAGCGGCAGGGCGAGCGGCACCTGCAGGATCGCGAGTCCGATGCCGATGCCGATCGCGTCGACGGCAGCGACGGACGCCGTGCCGCGCACGTACGAGCCGAGGACCGTCACGGTCTTGTCGCCGATGCGGCGCGCCCGCTCGTAGTCGCTGCCGTGGAACGGACGAAGGACGAACTCCCACATGCGCGGGCCGTCTTTGAGGAAGAAGAAGAGGATGACGACCATCAGCACGAAGCCCGTCACGAACGAGGCGATCGCGCTCACGCCCGCCAGCGCACCGGTGCCGAAGGACGAACTCGTGACGAAGCCCTGGATGCCCTGAATCGCCTGGTTGACCTGGTCTTGGGAGATCGCGAACGGCAGCGTGTGGTACCAGTCCTGCGCCTGCTCGAAGCCCTGCACGGCCTGCGAGCTGAGGTAGTCCCACTGGTTGATGACGGCGTTGGCGACCAGCCAGCCGAGCGCGGCGAGCACCACGACGACGGCCAGCAGCGTGAGCAGCGTCGCGATGACCGAGGGCACGCCCTTGCGGCGCATCCACATGGTGACCGGCCCGAAGGCGGACGCGAAGATGAGGGCCAGCACGAGGGGGATGACCACGAGCGTCACCTGCTGGATGCCCCAGATGAGCCCCGCGACGAGGATCACGACGACGATGATCTGCACGGCCCGCACCGCCAAACGGCCGAACCCGTCGGCCCAGAGGCTCTTCGGCGGAGTCTGAACGGCCTGCGCGACGGAGTTGACGGCGTCGCGAGGCGCGGGATGACGAGAGAACAGGCCCATGCTCACAAGGTAGCGGGGGCCTCCGACATGGGTGCGGAGGTTGCGCCGTCCCCGGGCGGCGGATAGGACGACGGACGCCGAGGCCCGCGCCGTTCCGCGCAGGCGGCCAAGCGCGGACCGTGCAATGACCCGCGCCCCGGCCGAAGCGATCGGGCCGCCGGGGTCGCGGCATCCGGGATCAGACGAACGCGCTCATGCCCGTGATGTCGCGGCCGAGCAGGAGCGCCTGGACGCTCTCGGTGCCCTCGTAGGTGTGGATCGCCTCGATGTCGGCCATGTGCTGCATGACGCCGTTCTCGAGCAGGATGCCGTTGCCGCCGAGCAGGTCACGGGCGATCGCGGCGACCCGGCGTGCGGCGCGGGTGTTGTGGTACTTCGCCAGCGATGCCTGGGTGGGTCGCAGGCCGCCGGACGACTCGAGGTCGGCGAGACGGCGGCAGTAGAGCTGCATCGCGGTGAGCTCGTCGAGCATCTGGGCGAGGCGTTCCTGCACCATCTGGAACTTCGCGAGGGGCTTACCGAACTGCATGCGCTCGGTGGCATACGTCCGCGCGATCTCGTAGCAGGCGGTCGCGTGACCGAGCGCCGACCACGCGACACCCGAGCGCGTGGCGAAGAGAACGACCGACGCGTCCTTGAAGGTGTGGGTACCGGGCAGCACGGCATCCGCGGGAAGACGCACGTCGTCCATCGCGATATGAGCCTGGTGGATGCCGCGGAGCGACACCTTTCCGGTGATCACGGTGCCGACGTAGCCGGGGGTGTCCTGCTCGACGAGGAAGCAGCGCACGTTGCCGTGGTCGTCGCCGCCCTCGTTCTCGACACGCGCCCACACGAAGGTGATGCCGCCGGAGGCGCCGTTGCCGATCCACTTCTTCGTGCCGCTGAGCGACCAGCCGTCGGCCGTGCGCGTCGCCGTCGTCTCGAGCGAGACGGAGTCGGAGCCGTGGTCGGGCTCGGTCAGCGCGAAAGCGCCGAGAACCGTGCCGTCGGCGAGCGGCTTCAGCCAACGCTGCTGCTGCTCGGGCGAGCCGTAGAACGCCAGCGTCCGCAGTGCGAGCCCGCCCTGCACGGCGAGGGCGGTGGCGAGGGAGCCGTCGTGACGCGAGATCTCCATGTTGACCAGCCCCGCCGCCAGGGACGAGGTGTACGGCAGCTCGTTGTGCTCGATGCCGTCGGTGAACAGCTCGAGCTCGCCCATGCGCTTCACCAGGTCGATCGGGTAGCTCGCGGCATCCCATTCACCCTGCATGCGCGTGCCGACCTCGTCGGCGAAGGCCTTCGCGGTGTCCCACACGGCGCGGTCGGCGTCGGGGATGTCGGCGAACACCGCGTAGTAGTCGGTGTCGCGGCGACCGAGCAGGTCGTAGTGGGCGACGCGCTCTCCGGGGAGCGTGCGGGCATCGGCGTCGATGGTCATGGTTCCCAGTATCGCGGATGTCGGGACCGAGTGTCACGCCGAGCGGGCACTCGGGGCGAACGCTCGGGTGGAGCATTCCGGGTCGCCGGGACGCCGAGCGTGCCTCGAGAGCGCGAGACTGCATCCGGCTGACAACTCGGTGTCAGGCTGCAACGCAGTTGTCAGCGAGATGCAGTCTCGCGACCCCAAAGGGCCGAGCGCCGAGCGCCGGCCCCGCGCCTCAGTCGCCGAGCGTCGCGCCCAGGCGCCGCGTGACCTCTGCCGCGGGCATGCGGCGGGGGAACGCGGCGACGATGAGGTCGTCGCCGGCGGAATCGTCGCCGTCGGGGTGCACGCCGTAGCGGCGCAGCACGTCGTCGAGGGCACGACGCAGAACGGATGCCGGCACCCGGGCGCCGCGCATGAGACGGCGCAGCACGTGATTGTGCACGGCGGTCACGAGGGCCGAGAACCCGACGGCGTCGAGCGGGTCGAGACCGGGGAGCGCCTCGCGCAGGTACTCGTCGAACAGGCGCTCGTAGCGGAAGACCGTGATGATCTCGCGGTCGCGCAGCCCCGGAACCTGCCGCACGATCGCGTACCTCCGCCGTGCGACCTCGGGGTCGGCCGCGAAGTGACGGAACACCCGCACCGAGGCCTCGCACACCGCGGCCCAGGGGTCGTCGTGCGGCTGGGCGAGGTAGGCGCGGGTCTCGGCGATGAGCACCTCGTGGTCGGCGAACACGACGTCTTCTTTGCCGCCGAACTGCCGGAAGAACGTCGAACGCGACACTCCCGCGGCCTGGGCGATCTGCTCGACCGAGGTCTGGTCGTACCCGTGCTCGACGAAGAGGTCGATGGCCGCGGCCACCACGGCCGTTCGACTCGTGGGAGCGGCGTTGTCGGTCACGCGTCGAGCCTATCCGCGGGGTGGGTGCGCGGCCCGCGCCGCCGTGCGTGAGGGGTCGAGATGTGTCGCCGAGAACGCTCCGAGGCGACACGGATCGACCCTCACGCGAGGAATCCGCCGGGTGGGGAGGACGGGTAGACGATCGGGGCCGCGGAGGCAAGCGGATGCTGTTGCGCCGGCATCCGGAGTGGGATGGAAGGATGACGTCCTCCCTGTGGCACACCGATTCCGCGTCCGTCGAGACGGCACCCCTGAAGGACGGTGGGCGGCACGACGTCGTCATCGTCGGGGCCGGGATCACGGGCCTGTCGACCGCCGTCATGCTCGCCGAGGCGGGAGTCGACGTCGCGGTGGTCGACGCGGGCGACGTGGGTCAGGGGGCGACCGGGGCGTCGGTGGGCATGGCATCCGTGCTGCAGGGGTCGACCCTCGCGGCCCTGCGCGCGCATCACCCCGCCACCCTCGTGCGGGCCTACGTCGAGGCGAACCGGGCGGGGCAGGAGTGGCTCGTCGAGAAGGC
The DNA here is from genome assembly GCF_040436305.1 of Microbacterium sp. che218. Classification (NCBI taxonomy): domain Bacteria; kingdom Bacillati; phylum Actinomycetota; class Actinomycetes; order Micrococcales; family Microbacteriaceae; genus Microbacterium; species Microbacterium sp. che218. The sequence continues at coordinate 1,526,452 of NZ_AP031501.1, read as the reverse complement.
GGGGGCGGATGCCGATCGCCGCACCTCGTTCACCTTCGGTCGAGGCCTCGCGACCGACGTCGCCCTCGACGCTGTGCGCGACGCCGCGCGAGAGGCGGGCCTCGCCATCCGCGAGGACAGCCCGAGCGACTTCGGCGGACGCACTCCGGTGCGGGCAGTGGCCCTCGACGATCAGCTGGCGCTCGACCCGGTGCGGCTCGCGCACACGCTCGCCCGCGCGGCCTTCGCCGCGGGGGCGACCCTGCACACCGGCGTCCGCGTCAGCGATGTGAGCGTGCTCCCCGAGGGGCGGGCCGACACCGACCACGGCACGCTGTTCGGCGACACCGTGGTGCTGGCGACCGGCACACCCATCACGCGCCGCGGGCTCTACGACCTGAAGACGCGAGCCCTGCGATCGTGGGCGATCGCGTTCGAGATGGACGCGGATGCCGAGACGCCGGGAGGCATGTGGAGCGAGGTCGGCGCTGAGGGACGCAGCATCGTGGCCGCGCCCTCGTCGTTCGGACGTGCCGCTCTCATCGTGACCGGGGCACGGCATCCGGTGGGGTCCGCCTCGTCGGAGGTCGCGCTCGCCGAAGCACTCGCCGCGTGGGCGCGGCGGACGCTTCCTGTCGGGGCGGAGCTCGCGCGCTGGTCGGGGCAGGACTACCAGTCGCACAACCTCGTTCCCTTCGTCGGCGGGATGCCGCGGGGCCTCGGCCGCCTGCGCTTCGCCACCGGATACGCGGGGTGGGGCCTGACGAACGCCCCGGCGGCGGCGATGCGGTTGAGCGACGAGATCCGCGGGGTGTCGTGGCGCGACCGCCCGCGCTGGATGCGCACGATGGGCACGCGCATGACCGTTCCCGCCGACCTGGGTCGGGGGATCGGCGAAGCCGGACGCCGCGCGTCGGTCGTGGCGGAAGCCTTCGCCGACGCCACCCCCGCGCCGGTCAAGCGACCGGCCGAGGGCGCGGGAGTCGTGTCGCGCCAGGGCCTGCGCACGGCGGCGGTCTCGACGGTCGACGGGCAGACGCGCGCGATCGTCGCCCCGGCCCCGCTCACCTGGAACGATGCGGAACGCTCGTGGGACAGCCCGGTCGACGGCTCGCGCTACGCCCCCGACGGCACGCGGCTGGAGGGCGCGGCATCCACCGATCTGGGTGTGCGGGGGCGCTGAGGCTGCGCCGGGCCGCGTCGGAGTGGGCCGCCCTGGGCGCCGAGACTGCACTTCGCTGACAACTGCGTTGCAGGGTGACGCGGAGTTGTCAGCGAGAAGCAGTCTCGCGAGAGCCGCGCCCGGTGGGACGTTTCGCGTCCGGTGAGACGAGCCGTGCCCGGTCACGCGACCAGCGCCCGGTGCGACGCCCGCGTCAGCTCTTCGCGCCGGTGAGCGCGAGCGCGCCGCCGAGGCCGATCATCATGACCCCGCCGGTGCCCGAGAGGGCAGACAGGCGCTTCGGGGATCCGGCGAACCAGGTGCGGGCGGTGCCGGCGGCCAGTGCCCAGGTCGAGTCGCAGACCAGGGCGAGCGCCTGGAAGATCACGCCCAGCGCGAGAAGTTGCAGCCACACGGCTCCCGCGTGCGGGTCGACGAACTGCGGCAGCACGGCGACGAAGAACGCGATCGTCTTGGGGTTGGTGACGCCCACGACGAAGCCCTGGCGCAGCAACGTCCAGCGTGAGGCGGGGGCGCGCGAGGGACCGGCGACGTGATCGCGGCGGTGACGGATCGCCTGGATGCCGAGCCACACGAGGTACGCCGCGCCGACGACCTTCAGGACCGTGAAGGCCACGATCGAAGACGCCACGAGCGCGCCGATTCCGAAGGCCACGGCCAGGATCGCGGGGATGTTCCCCAGGGCATTGCCGACCACGCTGAGCAGTCCCGCGCGACGACCGAGGGCGATCGATCGGCCGATGACGAACAGCACTCCCGGACCCGGGATGACGATGAGCACGACCGACGCGGCGACGAACGCCAAGAGGGTCTCGATCGGAGGCATGCGTGAACTGTACTGCCGTCGCGCTTCGGGGTCGTGACGGGCGGTCATGAGGAGATTCCGGATGCCGCGACCTCGCTGCTGCGGCGGTTGAATTGCCGCGAATGGTCGGTGTGGGGTGCGCGGGCAGCCATTTGGGGCAGGTGAGGCGGGCGTTTGGCGGGCTGCGGCGGTTTATTTGCCGCCAATGGTCGGTGTGGGGTGCGCGGGCAGCCATATCCGGCAAGTGAGGTGGGCGTTTGGCGGGCCGCGGCGGATGAGCCGCGGCCCTACGCCGGAACGGCCTCGCGGGCCAGCAGCTCAGTGATCCGCCCGACGCAGCCGCCGCAGCCGGTGCCGGCGCGGGTCGCGGACTTCACGCACGCGACCGTCGGCTCGCCCGCGGCGACGGCCTCGCGAATCGCCCCCGCGCTCACCCCGTTGCACCAGCACACGGTCGCATCCGCGGCGAACGGGTCGCCGACGGCGGGCATTCCGGCACCCGCGGCGTCGAGGCGCAGCAGCGATGAGCGGTCGGCGGGCAGCTCCGACCCGCGCTCGAACAGCAGCGTGAGCTCGGCGCCGGTCCGCGGCATCCCGACCGCGACGAAGCCGGTCAGCACGCCCTCGACGGTGACGAGTTTCACGTACGCGCCGCGCGCGGGGTCGGCCCAGAGCGTGACCTGGGGGCCGTGGCATCCGGGAGCGTGCGAGAACGGATCGGCGTCGACCGCGCCTCCGGCGACCACGTCGATGCCCTCGGCCTTGAGCATGACGACGCCGGGGCGTTCGACGGCGATGGGTCCCACGACCCCCGACGACAGCAGAGCCGCGAGGCGGTCGGCCTGCCGCCAGCCGGGACCGACGAGTCCGCTCGGGCCGCCGGGCACGCGACCGTCGGGCTCGGCATCCGCGGGGTCGGCGACGTGCGCGCAGTCGCCGATCGCGAAGACGTTCGGATCGGTCCACGAGCGCGACGACGCGTCCACCAGCACGCCGGCCGAGGTGGCGAGACCGCAGAGCGACGCGAGCTCCGTCCGCGCCCCGACGCCGCACGACAACACCAGCAGGTCGCCCGCGAGCACCTTGCCGTCGGCGCAGACGAGTCCGTCGAACCAGGCCTGACCGTGGTCGTCGTAGCGCTGCACGATGCTCTCGGCACGCGCGTGGTGCATCATCTCGACGCCCACGGCGCTCGCCGCCGAGGCGAGCACGCGTCCGCCGTTCTCATCGAGCGTCCGGTTCATGGGGGCGGCCGAGTGATACGCGACGACCACCTCGGCTCCCGCTTCGGCGGCGGCGAGGGCGAGCTCCATACCGAGCACTCCCGCGCCGAGCACGACGATGCGCTGACCCGCCGAGACCGCCGCACGCACGTGCTCGGCGTCGGCGAGGTCGCGCAGGGCCACGACGCCGCGGGGGAGCGGCGCGGTTCCCTGATCCAGTGCGGAGGGATCCGCCGGCCGCGCGGATCGGTGCCGCTGCGCCCGCTCGAGTCCGGCGAGCGTGGGCACGTTCGCCCGCGCACCGGTGGCGAGCACGAGTCGGTCGTAGGGGACCCGGATGCCGTCGTGCAGGCGCACCACCCGGCGGTCGCGGTCGACGCCGACCACCGTCGTCCCTAGCGCGAACCGCACACCCGCGTCTTCGGCGACGCGGCGATCGCTCATGTCGAGCCCGTCGCGGTCGGTGCGGCCGACGGCGTACTCGGCGAGCAGCACGCGGTTGTAGACGTCGTGCGGTTCGGCGCCGACGACGGTGAGGTCGATCCGCCCCTCGCGCACGGCGGGCAGGAGCCCCTCGACCAGCCGCGCCCCGACGGGGCCGTAGCCCACCAGCACCACACGCTCAGACATGGGTCTCCTCCTGGGTGCTTCGGGTCCCTGCGACGCCGACGAGCGGGGGCGCGACCCCCGGGTGCTCCGCCACGACGACCGGCGAGGCCGCGGCGTGCGGGGTGGGCGGGGTCGTCGCATCCGGAATCGCCTCGACCCGAACCCGCGTGCGCTTGAACTCGGGCATTGCCGAGGTCGGGTCCACGATGGCCCCGGTCAGGCGGTTGGCGCACTCGTCGCCCGCGTAATGGAACGGCAAAAACACCGTGTCGTGGCGGATATCCGTGGTCACGCTCGCCCGCGCACGCACGGTGCCGCGCGCGTTCGAGACGGCGACGAGGACTCCGTCGCGGATGCCGAGGCGAGACGCCGTCGCCGGATGGATCTCGAGCCGCGCCTCGGGGCGGGCTTCGTGGAGCTCGGTCACGCGGCGGGTCTGGGTACCCGACTGGTACTGCTGCAGATAGCGGCCCGTGGTGAGGGTGAGGTCGGCGCCGCGGTCGATCGGGGCCGGGGGAGTGGCCTCGACGGGGACGAGCCGCGCGCGGCCGTCGGCGTGAGCGAAACGCTCCGCGAACGGACGCGGTGTCCCCGACGAGCGGTACGGCCAGTACGCCTCGATGCCGGTGTCGAGCAGCGCGTGCGAGAGGCCGGAGTAGTCGGCGATGCCGCCCTCCGACGCGCGGGCGAGTTCGTCGAAGACCTCGGCCGGATCGATCGACCACGTGGATGCCGCGCCCAGACGCCGCGCGATCTCGGCCATGATCCACAGCTCGCTGCGCGCGCCGTCGGGTCCCGGCAGCGCGCGCCGCCGGCGGATCACCCGGCCCTCGAGCGAGGTCATCGTGCCCTCTTCTTCGGCCCACTGCAGCACCGGCAGCACGATGTCGGCGAGCTCCGCGGTCTCGGAGAGGAAGAAATCGCAGACGATCAGGGTGTCGAGGGCGTTGAGCCGCGCGCGAACGGCGTCGACGTCGGGCGCCGAGACGACGACGTTCGAACCCGCGACCAGCAGCGTCTTGACGGGCCCGCCGAGTTCGCCGAGCAGGGCGGTGGCCGGGATGCCGGCATCCGGGATCTCATCCGGATCGACGCCCCAGACTCCGGCGACGTGCTGGCGGGCGTCGGGGTCGCGGATGGAGCGGTATCCGGGGAGTTGGTCGGCCTTCTGGCCGTGCTCGCGTCCGCCCTGTCCGTTGCCCTGGCCGGTGAGCGTGCCGTAGCCCGAGCCCTCGCGGCCGACGAGGCCGAGTACGAGGGCGAGGTTGATCGCGGCGGTCGCGGTGGCGGTACCGTCGACGTGCTGCTCGACGCCGCGTCCGGTGAGGATGAACGCGCGTCCCGCGGCGAGGCGGCGCGCGGTGGCGCGGAGGTCGGCGACGGGGACTCCGGTGGTGGATGCCGTCCGCTCGGGCCACCATTGCGCGACGCTGCGGCGGAGGGCGTCGAACCCGCTCGTGCGCACCTCCATATAGGCGCGGTCGGCGAGACCCTCGGCGATCGCGATGTGCGTGAGGCCGAGCAGCAGCGGAAGGTCGGTTCCGGGAGCCGCCTGCAGGTGCGTGCCGGCGCCGTCTTCGGTGAGGCGCGCGGTGGCCGAGCGGCGCGGGTCGACGACGATGAGACCACCCGCCGCTCGTGCCCCGGCGAGGTGGGCGAGGAAGGGCGGCATGGTCGCGGCGACGTTGGAGCCGAGGAGCAGGATCGTCGCGGCGTCGTCGAGATCGGTGACCGGGAACGGCAGGCCCCGGTCCATTCCGAAGGCGCGATTGGATGCCGCTGCCGCCGACGACATGCAGAAGCGGCCGTTGTAGTCGATGCGCGAGGTGCCGAGGGCGACGCGGGCGAACTTGCCGAGCTGGTAGGCCTTCTCGTTGGTGAGTCCGCCGCCGCCGAAGATGGCGTTCGCGTCGGGGCCGTGGGTGGCCTTCGTGTCGCGGAAGGCCCTGGCCACGGCATCCAGTGCCTTCTCCCAGGTGGTCTCGGCGAGGGTGCCGTCGGGACGCCGGAGCAACGGCATCCGGAGTCTCTGGGGAGACGCGAGGAGCTCCGCCGACGTCCAGCCCTTCGCGCAGAGTCCTCCCCGGTTGGTGGGGAAGTCGCGGCCGGTGACCGTGGTGGCTTTCTCGCCTGTGGAGGAGGCGTGGCTCACGGTCATGGCGCACTGCAGCGCGCAGTAGGGGCAGTGGGTGTCGGCGGAGCTCATGGCGTCAGATCCGGGTGCCGGTCTTCTTGGACATCCGCAGGTACACGCCTGCGGTGAGGGCGAGGAAGATCACGTAGGCCGCGACGAAGCTGCCGAGGGCGGGCACGTACGAGCCGAACGTGGTCTTCGAGAAGCCGAGCACCTGCGGGATGAAGAAGCCGCCGTAGGCGCCGATCGCCGAGATGAGGCCGAGGGCCGCGGCGGCCTTGCGCTGCGCGCCGATGCCGCCGTTGGAACGGAGGGCGAAGATCGTCGGGATCATGCGGTAGGTCGAGCCGTTGCCGATGCCCGCCGCCGCGAACAGCACGAGGAAGCAGAGCAGGAAGATCGCGAAGTTCTGCGTCGGCAGGGTGAGGATCACGCTCAGGATGCCGAGGCCCATCACCGTGAATGCACCGATCGTGATGACCGTGCCGCCGAAGCGGTCGGCGAGCTTGCCGCCGTAGGGCCGGGCGAGCGAGCCGACGAGGGCGCCGAGGAAGGCGAGGGTGACGGTCGCGGTGCCGATCGCGATGCCCTTGAAGTCGGGGAACGTGTCGGCGAGCAGCTTCGGGAAGACGCCCGCGAAGCCGATGAACGAGCCGAAGGTTCCGATGTAGAGGACGGCGAGGATCCACAGGTGCGGCTCTTTCAGAGCGGCGAGGGATGCCGCGATGTCGGCCTTGGCAGCGGAGAGGTTGTCCATGCGAAAGTAGGCGCCGACCATCGCGACGAGGATCAGCGGCACCCAGATGAGACCTGCGAGGGGCAGGTTGAGGGTCGCGGCGGCGCCGACGGTGATAACGATGGGGACGACGAACTGAGCGACCGAGGCGCCGAGGTTGCCGCCGGCGGCGTTGAGTCCGAGCGCCCAGCCCTTCTGCGCTGCCGGGTAGAAGAAGGTGATGTTCGACATCGAGCTGGCGAAGTTTCCGCCGCCGAAGCCGGCGAGGGCCGCAATCAGCAGGAGGACGCCGAAGGGGGTCGCGGGGTTGCTGACCGCGATCGCCAGTCCGATGCTCGGGATGAGCAGGAGGCCGGCCGAGACGATCGTCCAGTTGCGGCCGCCGAAGCGCGGAACCATGAACGTGTAGGGGATGCGCAGTGTCGCGCCGACGAGGCTCGGCATGGAGATGAGCCAGAAGATCTCACCGGTCGAGAGCTGGAAGCCCGCCGCCGGCAGCGAGACGACGACGACCGACCACAGCTGCCAGACGACGAACCCGAGGAACTCGGCGAAGATCGACCACCGCAGGTTGCGGGCGGCGATGGCCTTGCCCTCGGCATTCCACTGCGTGGTGTCTTCGGGGTTCCAGTTGTCGATCCAGCGGCCGGGGCGGTGCTTCAGGGTGCTGTCCGCTACGGGCGCGTGGGCGGTTTCGGGGCGCGGGTCGGTGACGGTCACGGAGTCCTCCGGTGGGCGATGCGGGGAGGTGCAGCGCCCCGCATGGGCGGGACGTGCCGCCAGCGTAGGGAGGAGGGATTACCCGGGACGGCGTCGTCGGGGGCGGGGAGGTAACGACTGGCTCACCGGTGGAGGGGGGGAAGGGAGAGGGGGAGTTTACGTGGGCGTTACATTCTTCCGGGATGACGCTCGAGCGACCGTGCTCTGAAACGAGACAGGTTCCGGGCAGGGGACGTTCTGGGATAACTGCCGCTAATGCCCGGCGGCGCGCTACTGCAACGTTGGGTGACTGCCTGACCGTCGATCGTGAAATCTTCACAGGCCGCATTTTGACTAGTGAGGAGAGGTTGAGCGGGGTGAGTCGGTTACCGGATAGCCATTTGCCCGGGCATGAGCTATCAATGTGGCAGCGAATTCACGTGAAGGGTTCAATGCGTCACGTAAATCCTCTTCATAAAGCTCCCTCAATTCGACATTCGTCTCGCTGGCCCAACGCTCAATCCTGTCGTGCAACTCCTGAATAGCCGAGAACTTGCTGATGAGAAGATCGGTGCGCTCGTTGAACTTGAGTTTTCGAATAGTGTTGGCGCCCCGTTTGCTCCCTGCTGCAGGAACGAGCATCGGTCCCGCGAAACTCAGATGCTCACCAACCTCATCAGAGTAGGGATTGAGGATTTTGAGACTTGGATCTTCTGTCCAATAAGCGCCCTTGTTGGTGTTGCATCGCGTGCACGCTAGTCCCAGGTTCTCCCACTCGAGTATGAGGTCAGGGAAACGCTCCTTTGGGGCGATGTGCTCGACCGCGGAATAGGCGACATCATCTATCCGACCTTCGCAATACATGCATTTTGAGTGGCAGTCTGATTTCAGTGCCGAAATCACTTCTGATGCACGCCACGGAGATGGTTTGGCGCCGGCGGGGGCGATTATGTATTCCTCCGTTTTGCTAGACTGGTTTTGTTCAATCCAGCGCGGTCGAGGTCCCCGGCGGATTTGTATCACTCGAGGCCGCCACTCGGTCTCAGCGCGTCCACAGCGGCGGGGAATTGGTCACCCAGCCCTGCGGCCTTCAGCTCACCGCGGAGTCGCCGGAGATCTTCCGCAGACGGGTCTGCAGGTACGGCGGCTATCGCATCACGTAAACGCTCTTCGGCCCAGAGGGGAAGTGGAGTCTGCAGCCCCAGTACGCCCATGAGAGTTTCATCAGAAGTTCCGGATGCCTTGAAGCCGTTCACTTGCCGTGGGGTTACCCTTCCGCCCTCTCCGGTTTGGAGCGCATACACATAACTATCGGGTGATCCAGTTACCACGAACGGAGAATGGGTGGCCACAATAAATGTCGCTCTTGGAAAGGCTTCCAACAGGGCCGGGACTATTTCGCGCTGGAGTTCGGGGTGCAGATGGTTCTCTGGTTCGTCTATGCAAACTGTGAACGATTCGGAATCGCGACCCCTTAGGAAAATTTGCCAGGCGAGCTCCAGCATCGCGCTGACCCCGCCTGAAACTGCTTCAATAGGGAACCGCGCTGACGCGGTCTCCATCCAGACGTCGCCCTCCTCAACCACAAGGCGATCAAAGGCCATTGACTTCGGGAGGAGGTTGGAAAGCACCTCTTGAAAGCCTTCCCACACGTCTCGTGCCTCCGGGTTAGCGCGAATGGCCGCATTGCCGTACGAATACATTGCCGCGGCCACTAACGCTTCTTTCATGCGGTAAGTGGGCGAAAACCTGCTGTTGCTCCCTGAGTACCGAGACTTGATCTCGCTTGCAAACTGACTCAAGAGGGTGTCGGAGCTTGAGAACTTAGCAGGCAGATGTTCTAGTGCCTGATAGCCACTTATGGAGCGGTGCGAAGAGATGAAGATCCCTGGCACTTGCTGCGCCGAAGGGAGCTGCAGGTAGTTGATGCCGGTTTGCGTAATCGCAGGTTCATTTACGGCTGTCTTTACGCCATTCGTATAGAACAAAGAGCCTACGCGCGTCGCGACTCCGTCGTCAGGGGATTGCGTTGCTCGCGAGGAGATGAGTTGTGCTTGCCAACTGAAATGTGAGGCAAGGACATTTAGCAATGTGGTCTTGCCCGCACCGTTCACGCCTGTCAGGATGGTTAATCGAGGATGGAAGTCCACTCCAACGTCTTCGAATTGGCGCCAGTTGTGCAACTCAAGTCGCCGAAAAGTATTCGCGCCGCGTGTCCATCGGCCTCGAGCTGATGCCTCTCGAAGATCCTCAACGGCGGCCCACTCCTTCACCACTGGACTGTCTAACAGCGCCAACCAAAATGGTAGATCCTGGATGCTCGCATTCCGGCCCGCCGGTGTGACTTGATAACTTGCACCGTCTGGTTGCGTGACTAGGTTCAATCTCTCCAGAAGATCCAGAGCCTGGTAATTTTCGCGCAATGCGTTCTCTCGACTGTCCCAGTCGGGGGTATTCTCATTGGCCGTCTGTAGCAGCGATTGACTGTCAACCGGGTATGAGTACCGCAACAGGGCTGTGAGAATTGCGCGTGCAGCTGCTCCTGTTGTGCTCCAGTCCATGAGCTGACCCTAACTGGTGGTTCGGCGCCCGAGTCGGATCTTTCCGCGCGGAGCGCGGCGAGGTGAGCGTTCGGAGCCGCAGTTGATCGCAAAGCATCTTTCGGGAGACGCACACCTCGACTCCCGCGTTGTTACGCCCCACTACGCCCCAGATCGCCCACCCCCCGCGGCATCCCGTAGCTTCATCACACCAACCACTCCGAAGGCAGGTGAAGCCATGTCCCGCACGATCTCGTCGACAGTCCACCCGATCCAGCGCTGCATGGCAGCCTCGAACCCGTCTGCGTGGTGGGACGGCCTCGTCATCGAGGCCAACGGCTCGACCGCGACGGTCGCGCTGTTGAACGGCAGCACGGTGCAGCTGCGGATCGTCGGCCCGGCCGTCGACATCGCGGTGGGGGAGCCGGTGGCGTACCACCCGGTCGCCGAGCTGCTCAGCGCGTCGGCGATCATCACGACCGCGCGCGCCGCATAGCCGAGCGGCCGCCGACGAAACGTCAGCGGCCGCGCGAAGAAGAGAACTCAGGCGGTCATCGAGGCCATCATGGCCTCGCACTTCATGACCATGTCGTCGCAGGCCATGGCGCAGTAGCGGCACATTTCGTCCATGTCGCCGTGCGCGCGGCACTCGGCGGCGCACGCCTTGCCCATGGTCATGCAGGCGGTCATCATGGCGCTCATCACGTCCATGTTCATGCCGGCCGGACGCATCATCATGTGCATCGTCGCCTGAGCCATCTCGACCATGTTCGAGCACATGGCGCAGCACGTGGCCATCTCGGCGCCGTGCATCATGTCGCTGCCGGCGCACATGGCCGCGGCCATCGCGCACGCGTTCAGAGACTGCATGCATTCCTGCATGGCATCCATGTCCATGGTCATCTCGCCCATGTCCATCGACTTCATCATCGCCATCGTGTCCATCTAGATCTCCCGTGTTCTCGTCGGTTCGGAGGGACCGGATGCCGCGGAGGGACTCCGGCGTACCGGCGATGCTACGCGCGAGAGGCGCAGGTGCGACAGGGCTCTCAGCGGGTTGCTCAGCGACCCTCGTCGTTGCTATCGAACCCGGATGCCGACGGACCTCAGCTCGAGTCCGGCCAGGCGCTGCATGACCTCAGGCTCGCTACGGCGCCACGCGCCCACGGCATCCGGAGCGATCTTCGCGATGACGCCCGCCTTCTGATGGGTGAGTGCGCGGAGCGCGAGAAGGTCGGTGTTGAGCCCGGCCCGCATGAGCGCGCGGGTGCGCGTGGCGCGTGAGATGAAGCGCAGGCGCGGGATGAGCCACACCAGCAGGACGATGAGGATGGGGAGGGCCGCGACGCCCACCCCGAGCGCGATGGCCGCTTGCAGAACGAGGTCTTGCTGGGTCTGGCCGGCAGCCGCCAGGGTGTCGCCCGCGGAGCTCGCCGTGCTGAACGGGGCGCTGATCCCCTCGCCGATGAAGGGGACCCCGCCGAGTCGCGTGCCGACGTCGGTCATCGACGTGCGGAAGTCGGTGCCCGCGTTCTGCATCTGCACCCCGAACTGCGCGAGCTGGTTCACCGTCGAGAACACCACGATGCCGGTGGCGATGCTGATCGCGATGAGCGCGAGGGCGACCACGTCGGCGGTCATCTGACGTGCGCGCTGCGCGGCGAAGTCGGAATACAGTTTCACGTCGTCACTCTCCCACGCGGTCCGTCGGCACCGGACGCACCCGAGGGGTGGTCGTGTCGCCGACGGGGGAGTGTCCGCAACCCTCGCCTGCGCCGACACCGGCCGACGTACGGTGGCCCCCGTGCCCCACCTCGACACCGCCGACCACACCGTCGGGGATCTCCCCTTCCGCTCGTTCTCGACCCGGCGACCGGGGCGGCCGGTGTACGTGCTCATCCACGGCATCGGCATGTCGCACCGCTATCTGAAGCCCCTGCACGAGGAGTTGTCGACGGATGCCGAGGTGCACTCGATCGACCTTCCCGGTTTCGGTGGCCTGCCGAAGCCGGGGCGCGGTTCCGGCATCCGGATCATCGCCGACGCCCTCGGCGTCGTGCTCGGCGAGCTGGGCGTGAGCGACGCGGTGCTCGTCGGGCACTCGATGGGGAGCCAGTGGGTGGTCGAGCTGGCGATCAGACGCCCCGACCTCGCGCGCGGGGTGGTGGTGTTCGGGCCGGTGACCGACAGTCGACGTCGCGGATTGCTCTGGCAGGCGGCGTTGCTGGCGCGAGACTCGGCGCTCGAGCCGCCCCGGCCGAACATGATCGTGTTCACCGACTACGTGCGGTGCGGACCGATCTGGTACGCGCGCCAGGTGCGGCACATGCTGCGGTATCCGATCGAGGATCGCGTCGGACTGCTCGACGTTCCGCTGCTCGTGCTGCGCGGAGGCGCCGATCCGATCGCTCAGCAGTCGTGGGCGGACCGGCTCGGCGCGCGAGCCGCCACGGCGGAGGTCTCGGCGATCCCTGGCCATCACCACCTCGCGCAGTTCACTGCGTCGCACGAGTCGGCCGAGCGCATCCGCGCGTTCGCAGGAGCGCTGCCTCAGCTCTCGTGAACCACGGCCGTCAGCTCGGGCATGAGGTCGCGCGCGAGGAAGCCGATGCCGACCCGCTCCTGCAGCCGGTCGCCCGCCCGAGCGTGGGTCCACCCGCCCCAGACAGCCGCCCGCTCGGCATCCATCCCCAGGGCGGCGAAGCCGGTGATCGCGCCTGACAACACGTCGCCGCTGCCCGCGGTGCCCAGGCCCGATCCGCCCGGCTCCGCCTGCCAGCAGCGGCCGTCGGGGGTGGCGACGGTGCCGAAGCAATGCACGACGGCGCGGTAGTGGCGCGCGATCTCGACGATGTCGGCCGCGCGGTCGTCGCCGAGGTCGCGCTCGAGCAGCAGCTCGGCTTCTTCTTCGTTGGCGTTGATCAGCAGGTCGTCGGGCAGCAGGTCACGGTCGAACGAGGGCAGGATGCCGAGCGCGAACGCATCGAGAACGAGCCGGCCCACCTCGGCGTCGGATACCGAGTGAAGGGCCGCGCGGGTGGCATCCGGATCATCGAAACCGGGGCCGAGGAGCACGGCATCCGCCGACTCGAGTCCGGAGCGCAGGGCGTCGTCGACCGGATCGGAGCCGACCGGCAGCTCGTAGATGCCGGCCTCGGGCATGGCCGGACCGAGCTGCGGGGCGATCGCGGACGGCACGGCGATACCGACGCGACCCGCACCGACGCGCATCGCGGCCTCGGCGGAGAGCAGGGGAGCGCCGGGCGACCGTCGCGACCCGCCCACCACGACGACCTGGCCGCGCGACTTCTTCGAGCCGTCGGCATCGGGCACGCCCCACTCGCGCAGAAGCTGGAGGGTGACGGGTTCAGGCATCGTCTTCTCCTCCGTGCACGGTGACGTCGGCGCCCTCGGTCTTCAAATGATCGACTGCCGAGAAGGTCACGAGCTTCCAGCCCTCGTCGTCGCGGACGAGCTCGGTCACCGACGCGTTGCGAACGGTGTGGGTCGCGGCGAAGGCCATGAGCTCCGGCTCGTCGAGGGGAAGCAGCACGTGCAGGATCAACATGATGACGGCGTCATGCGCGACCATCAGGACCGTCGGGCCCGGACGGTCGAGCGCCTCGCCGAGGAACGAGCGGAGCCGGAGCGCGACGTCGGCCCACGACTCTCCGCCCGGTGGCCGGTGGTAGTACTTGCCGAGGTGTCGCCGGCGCGCGGCCTCTTCGGGGTGGAGCTCTTCGACGCCCTTCCAGGTGAGCAGGTCCAGGATGCCGAGCTCCCGGTCTCGCAGCCTCTCGTCGACCAGCGCGGGCCGGTCGTCGCCGACCGCGAGGGAGAGGGTCTGCCGTGCGCGAAGGTACGGCGACACCCAGTACTCGTCGATCGGGGCATCGAGCGACGCCACCCAGGTGCGCAGGGCCTCGGCCTGCTCGCGGCCGGTGGGGGAGAGCTCGACGTCGGCATCGCGCTCGTCGAGCGCGATCACCGGGGATCCCTCGCGTTCCGCTCTCGAAGCGGCGACGTTGCCTTCGCTTTCACCATGCCGGACGAGCCAGAGTCGAGTCACTGCCATGGCGGCACGGTAGGTCGGCTGATCGCGTGAGCGCACGGGCGTTGACAGGGCGGTTATGCGTCGGCGCAGGCCGAAGCGGTGACGTCGTGGAGCCAGGGCTCCGCGGCATCCGGGATCCGTCGAGGCGCGCTACTCGACGCGACGGAACCGGGGGCCCGAATAGTCGTCGCGTTCGACGTGCTCGGTGAACATCGCGATCGGGCGCACCCAGAACGAGTGGTCGCCGTAGAGCGTGCGGTACGACACGAAGACCTCTTCGGTCTCGGAGTGTCTCGCCGTGCCGAACACTTCGTAGCGCATGCCCTTGAAGTGTTCGTAGACGCCGGGTTCGATCTCGACCGGCGCCGCGTCGTCGTGCGTCACCGCAGCGCGGCCTCGGGCGCGGAGTCGGGGGCTCCGTCGGTGCGCGCCTGCAGGTACTCGCAGAGCTTGCCCGTAGTGTACAGCTCCTCGCCGAGGGCGACGAGGTTGCCACCCGAGAGGGGGAACTCACCGGAGCGTTCCGAGAGAGCCGCCGTCCACATGCGCTCGCAGTCGACGTTCAACGAGATCGACGCGGGACCGTGGTTGAGGTGGACCGCGACCATGCCCGAGTTGAGGTGCTCGGGATCTTCCTGGCGGAGGACGTGCACCGTCGCGTGGGCGACGCTGTCGTGCTTCTCGTAGTCGGTGACCCACTCGTAGATCTCGTCGTAGGTGGGGCGAGCGGTGCAGGTCATGTGTCGAGCCTAGACGGCGGGCCTTCGGCGCGGTCGCCGGGCGTCGATCCGCCGCTCAGACGCCGCGCGCTTCGCCGTTGACCGCGTCGGCGATGGCCGGGGCTATTTCGACCGAGCTGGTGACGCCGTCTCTTTCTCGCCGGAACGCGAGCGGGTATCGTCGGCCCTCCCACGCACCGCGGCGACACGGGAGGCCACGCATGGGCGCATTCGGATGGATCGAGTACGTGTTCTGGGCTGCCATCGCGGTCGGCATCGTCGTGCGGCTCACGATCGCGTTGGTTCGTCGGCGGCGAGGGCGCGAGGCTCTGCGATCCGCGCTGCGTCCGCTGATGGACGCGGGAGCGGCGGAGTCCGCGGCCTACGGATGGACGCCGTCCACCTCGACGGACCTTCCCGCCGTGTACGGGTCCGTACTGACGGGGGAGGGCGACGACGGCCGCCCGCGCGACCTGCCGGATCGCCGGGAGTGACCCTGACGCGCGAGCGTAACCGCGTGAGCTGATCGCGGGAGCCCCCGGCATCCGCCCCCTGTCGTTCATGCGGCGGAATGTGGCACGCATCGTGCGGCGGCGGTGTCGCGGGGTTCGTAGCGTCGGGTGCATGATCGTGCGCGTATCCGAAGCCCACTTGCGGGACGGCGTCGAGGACGAGTTCGTCGAACGGCTGGTCGAGCTCGTGTCGTCATTTCCGTCGCGGCATCCGGGAATGTTGCGGCACGAGGTGCTGGTCGACGACGGGGATGCGCGACGCGTTCTATACGTCAGCGTCTGGGCCGACGAGGTCGCGCTCGAAGGCTACGCGGGGCGGGAATGGCGCACGAGCCCGGTGACGTTTCCCGAGGAGGAGCGGTTCTTGGCGCGTCCGCTCGAACTGCGGCACTTCGTGTCCACCGCCGGAAACATTGATCCACCATCATCGACTGCATGACCGACTCACTCGACGCGACCGACCTCGCCCGCCTCCGCCGCGCCATCGACCTGTCGATCGCGGCGCGCGAGCACGGCAACCACCCGTTCGGTGCCCTGCTCGTCACGGGCGACGGCCGCGTGATCGAGGCCGAGAACACCGTGCTCACCGACCGCGACGTCACGGGTCACGCCGAGACGAACCTCGTGCGACAGGTGTGGAAGGAGGTGGATGTCGCTGAGCTGCCGGCATCCACTCTGTTCACGTCGTGCGAACCCTGCGCCATGTGCTGCGGGGCGATCTTCTGGGCGGGCATCGGCCGTGTCGTGTACGCCCTGTCGGGCACGGGACTCATCGACATCGCCGGGGGAGAGGACGACGGCGCGGCCCTGGACCTGCCCTCGCGAGAGGTCTTCGCGCACGGCGGGCGGGCGATCGCGGTGTCGGGGCCGCACCTCGAGGACGAGGCGGCGGAGCCGCACCGCGGGTTCTGGGGCTGAGCGGGGGCTCAGGAGAAATCGGGGAGAGGAGGTCGGCGAGGCATTTGGAGCGGGCCGGAGGCCAGAATCTGCTCCACTCGCGCGAATGTCCGTGGTGTCAGGTCCTCAGCTGGGAAAAGTCATTGAGCAGGTTCTCAGCCTCTTCGGCGGTCCGGATTCCGAGAATGGCGAGGAGTGTGGCGACGTCGTCAGCGTCGCGCAGCCCCCGTCTCTCGAAGGCGCGAAGTTTCATGGCGAGAAGCGTCGCGGGCGATGCCGCTTGGACGATGATTCCGTCCTGGTCGTAAAGGGTCACCCATTCGGCGCTTCGCCCCATTCCATCGGGGAGGAATATCCCCGCGCGGTCGTTGACCCAGTCGGCGGGCCAGCCTCGCTCGCGCGCGATGGAGGCGGCTGCAGCCATGACATCTTCGGATGGTGTGATCGGACCATCGACGTCCACGGTCATCGGGCGGGCTTCGTCGATCGTCAGAGCGATGGCTGCTCCGCCGACGATCTGCATGGACGCGTTCTTGTCGGCCGCCCTCAGGCGAACGATGATCTCGCGGATCCCGTCGATGATGTCATCGCGGGTCAGCATGCGGGGTGGACGCTCCCCGTCTTGTGAGGAGGACGGCGGTCACAAACTGTGAAGTTCTCCTTGCTCGATTGCCACGCCCCGCTGAAGGAATTCAGCAGGAACCTGCTCGCGATCCGCAGCCAGGAGAAGAGCGCGTGAACCGCGCTGAGGCTCCCACACGGCATCCGGCTGACCGGAGTAGCCGGTGACCCATGAAGGGATCGGAGCGCGAACCTCGTGCAAGCGCAATTCCACGACAGCGGCGATCGCGTCCAGCCAGCGAGAGGGGGAGTCGTCTGGCGGCTCCGCTGAGAGCAGCACCCGTGTCACCGGATCGGCGGAAGCGAGATCGTCGGCCAACTGAAGGAAGCGGCGATAGGCCTGCGCATGCCTGCCGTCGTTCTCGGCACGGGTGATCTCATCGGCGGCGCTCGCGGCGGGCGTGCGTCCTTCGGCGTGGAAGGGAACCCATTCGATCCCCATAGTCGAGGCGAGCCGATCCACAGTCGACGAGGTCGGCTCGCGGTGGCCGTTCTCGATCGCACTGAGATTGCCGGCCCCCACCCCCGATAGCGATGCCACGCTTCGAAGGCTTGCGCCGGAGCGTCGGCGCGCCCTGCGAAGAGTGTTCACGATGCCCATTTCGACCTCCTGTTCTCTTAAACGATAACAGGAGAGGCCCTCAGGGTACGTGGCCTCCGCGATGTCGGGGCCTCCCCCCGGACCATGGGGCTGGTCGTGACGAGATGCCGAACAGGTTGACGGTCGGGGCGTCACTCGGTGTCTGGATGCGACGAGTCGCGAGACATAAGCTCTCGCTCCATTTCGCGGATCGTGCGCCGATACAGGATGACGTACCAGGCGACGCACACGAGCAGGCTGATCGATATAGCCACGACTCCCCAGAGCAATGGATCGCGCAGGGCCAGTAAAGCGAAGGAGAGCCCGGAGATGATCGCGTAACAGGTGAGCCCGACGGCCCAGGCGACGACCTCTCCGCCGGGCGAGAACATGACGCGGTCGCGAAGAAGTTCGGGCGTGGCGAGCTTGCGACGCATCACGATCGGGAACACGACGGCGATAGCCGAGCTGAGGACGAGCAGGAGAACGTCGCCGGCACCCCACTGATCTCCACCCACGCGCGACAACCTAGCGCCCGCCGCGACAGAACAGCAGGCCCGCCCCTCACTTCTGTGCGGGCTGAGACCATCGCTCATGCGCAGATTCCGGATGTTGCCGTTGTGGGTTCTCGCCCCGATTTACTTCGTCCTCATCAGCGGTGTCTATCTCGCCGGCGGGCAGGTGGGAGCCCCGGATCGGCCTCTCGTGGTGGGCCTCGTCGGAACGGTCATTTTCGGCGTGGGGATGACGGTGGCGTTCATCTTCCTCACCAGACGTGCGCGACGCGACGCCGGCGGGGCCGGTGAACTGGAGCGCATCAGGCGGGCGCTCAAGACGGGACGACTTCCTGACCACATCGATGTGGTCGCATGGCGGTCCATCATCGAAAGGCGTCATCAGCAGCTTCAGCGCGCACTGTGGCTGAATCCGGTCGCTTTCGGCTTGATGACCCTTGTTGCGCTCTCGCTCACGATCACGCGAAGCCCGTACTGGGGCCTGGCCGCGGCGTTCTTCGTCGTGATGCTCGTCGTTTCCGTCGTCACCACCCCGCGCAGTCTGCGCAAGAGCGCGGTCATCCGCGAAGAGCTCGCGAGACGCGAAGCGATCGCCGAGGGGACCGACTTGCGGCCAGGTGAGGCTCGCGCTGTCGCGAGCCGAGACGACGACCCCGCGCACACGCCGCCCTCGTCCTAAGCGCGCGCAACGGCGGTTGCGAGCTAGTCGGCAGCTCCGGACGTAAGGGGCTTCGAGGGGTACTCACGCAGCACCAGCGAGGTGGTGACCGGGCCGAAACGCGCGAGCGAATCGACGACCCTTTCCAACCGTGCTGCGTCGACGCAGTGCACGTCGAAGATCAGACAGTCCTCACCCGTCACTCGCAGAGTCGACGTGACCTCCTCCATCTGTGACGCCAGTTGCAATGCGGGGCCGAGTTGCGCGTGGGTGGTGCGCAGGCGGATGACGGCGCGGATGTTCAGGCCCAGGACGGCTGCGTCGACGACGGCGCGATACCCGGAGATGACGCCCGTTTTCTCGAGCCGCGCGATGCGGGCGCTGGCCGCCGGCTGCGACAAGCCGACCCTGCGACCCACCTCGGCGCCGGTGAGTCGCCCGTCGTCTTGCAGTAACTCGAGAATCCGGCGGTCCACTCGGTCCAATGGTTCCATCGCGTTTCGGTCCTCCCGCTTAGGGATCGCTTGCTGCGCTCGCACTCCGGTGATGATCCCATCATGCTCGATCCGAAAGCCCCCGCTGCGGGGTGATCTGAAACGCGGATGCAAAGGAAGAACGTGATCGGATATGTGATGGTCCCCGGCATCGGAGGATCGGACGACGCGCACTGGCAGACCCGGTGGGAGCGCCGGTGGGGCGGTGAGATCGCCGTCCGGATCGAGCCGAACTCGTGGTCGCAGCCGGATCTCGAGAACTGGGTCGCATCGATCGATCAGGCGGTGGCAGCCCTCGAGCGGCGCGTAGACGATGTCGTTCTGATCGCGCACAGCCTCGGATGCTGGGCGGTAGCACGGTGGCTGCAGGAAGCGAGTGGTCGCTCTCCGCGAGGGGTGCTCATCGTGGCGCCGCCGGACCCGACGGGCGACGCGTTTCCCGTCGAAGAGGCTGGGAGCTTCACGGGCATCGACGTGCGGCCCCTGCCCTGCCCCAGCGTGGTCGTGGCCAGCGCGAACGATCCGTACTGCACTCTCGGAATCGCGGAGGGCTTCGCGCGCGGGTGGGGCAGCGACTTCGTCGTCGCGGGTGACCTCGGCCATCTCAACGCGGCGAGCGGTCTCGGAGAGTGGCGGATGGGCCGGGACGTGCTCGACCGGGCGTTCGCCGACGACTGACCGAGGCCCCGCGATCTCCCCGCGCGGTGCCCCGGCCCAGACCTCACGCCACCGCGCGGATGACGCCCGTGATGAGCAGGGTAATCACCGTCGTCCACAGCACGATCGCCGCGGCCTGCCAGGCGATCACGCGCAGCGGGGGCACACCGGTCGAGGTGAGGGCGGCGGCGGTGAACTGCGTCGGCAGGAGCAGGGGGCCGAGCAGGCTCACACCGGGGGTTCCGTAGCGGTGGTAGGCCTTCTCGAACTTCTCGCGGCGCGCGGTCGGAGGCTTCGCGGCGGCTCCGCGGCGGGTGGTGACGGCGGTGCGCACGCGCGCGGTGGCGAGCACGACGATGGCCACGCAGATGAGGTTGCCCACGGCGCCGGCGATCGCCGCGACGACGGGGTGGATGCCGCCGATGATGCCGATCGCGGCGGCTCCCTCGCCCTCGATGAAGGGCACGGCGCCGGCCAGGGCGACGATCAGCGGCTGGACGAACTCGGGCACATCGGAGACGAGGTCCTGGAAACCGAGGACGAGATCGCTGACGGGGTTCGACATGAGTTCTCCTGGGGGATGAGTCCGCGGCGTGTTCCGCGGTGATTCCATCCCATCGATCCGCGCCGTTCTGCGGCAGTGTCGCGGTGTCATGACTGCACGGGAGGATGCGACGGGCCACCCGTGACGAATGTCACGGCCGTACAGTGGCCGGGGTGAGCACCTCCACCGCCACCTACGCCCGCGACGTGCGCGTCACCTGGTGGTACACGGCGTCGTCGATCCTGTTCCTCCACCTGTTCGCGGCTCTCATCTGGTCGCTCACCGTCTTCGTCGACGGCACCGTGCCGGCATTCGTGCTCAACCTCGTCGGGGTGGCCGGGTCGCTGGCATCCGGTGTTCTGCTGCTCGTCCGCTACCGCCGTGAGCCGCTCGACGATGGCGAGGACGCGATCCGCCGTCGTGCGTGGCCGCTCGTCGCCCTCGGCGTCGTCTCGGCGGTGCTCATGGGCGTCAGCGCCGGATCGCTGCTGCTCGGCGTCGGCTTCGCCGCGCAGGCGCTGTGTCTCGTGCGCTGGAGGCACGGCATCCGGCTGCGTCTTGTCGTGCTGCTGCTCGCCGTGATCGCGGCGGCCTGGTTCGTGGATGCCACGCGCATCCACCCCGACGGATACGAGGTCAGCGGCTTCGCCCTGCCGATGTTCGTCGCGATGCTCGCGCCCCTGACCGCGACCTCGCTGTGGTGGTGGGACATCGTGCGTGAACTCGACCGCGCGCGCCGCGCCGAGGGGCGTCTCGCCGCCGCGCAAGAGCGCCTGCGCCTCGCCGGCGACCTGCACGACCTGCAGGGCCACCACTTGCAGGTGATCGCGCTGCAGCTCGAGCTCGCCGAGAAGATGATGGGGAGGGATCCGGATGCCGCGGTCGAACAGGTGCGCGCGGCTCGCGCGAGCGTCGACGAAGCCCGCCGCGGCACGCGGGATCTGGCCGCGCGGTTCCGCGGAGTGCCCCTGCCCGACGAACTCGCCAACGCCGCCGACCTGCTGCGCGCGGCAGGGCTGACCGTCGATCTGCTGGTCGACGCCGAGGCCGATCGGGCGCCGGCCGACGTGCTCGGGCCGGTCGTACGCGAATCGACGACGAACGTGCTCAAGCACGGCGGCGGGGTCTCGGCCTCGCTCTCGCTCGCCCGCCACGAGGGCGCCTGGGTGCTGGTCGTCGAGAACGACTCGCGGGGTGCCGCGTCTCCCGTCGGCGACGGGGCGGGGCTGTCGGGCATCGCCGAACGCGTGGGATCGGTGGGAGGGACGGTGGATGCCACACGGCTCGGCGACCGCTTCCGCGTGACGGTTCGAGTGCCCGAGGAGGTTGCCGCATGATCCGCGTGCTCATCGCCGACGACGAAGACATGATCCGCACAGCGCTCGCCGCATTGCTGCGGCTGGAGGACGACCTCGAGGTCGTGGCCGAATGCCGCGACGGCGAAAGCGCCGTGACCGAGGCGCAGCGGCTGAAGCCCGACGTGTGCCTGCTCGATCTCGAGATGCCCGGACTCGACGGGGTCGACACGGCCGCGAAGATCCTGCGCAGCGTCGCCTCGCGCTGCGTGATCGTCACGCGTCACGCGCGACCCGGCGTTCTGCGACGCGCGCTCGGTGCGGGGGTCGACGGGTTCCTGCCCAAGTCGAGGCCCGCGGATGACGTGGCGGCGGTGATCCGCGAGGTCGCGGCCGGGCGGCGCTACGTCGACCCCGAGATCGCCGCCGACGCGCTGAGCGACGAGCGCAGCCCTCTCACTGACCGCGAGCTCGACGTGCTGCGCGCGGGAGCTCGGGGAGAGACGGTCGCCGAGATCGCGGCATCCCTTCACCTGTCGGCGGGGACGGTGCGCAACCACGTGTCGTCGGTGCTCGGCAAGCTCGGGCTCGCGAGCAGGCAGCAGGCGACGATCCACGCGCGCGAGCGGGGATGGATCTGATGGAGGACGAGCTGGCGCCGATCGAGTTCATGTTCCCCGGGCCCGGTCGCGACCGCATCGTCGCGGCGATCTGCGCGGGCGAGAAGACAGCGACGAGCTCGCTGGAGCAGGAGTACACCGTCGCCGGCGACCCGTTCCCCGCCGTCGGCGAGCGGGGCGTGGTGATCGACTCTTTCGGTGAGCCGGTGTGCGTCATCGAGACGACCGCGGTCGAGGTCGTGGCCCTGCGGGACGTTCCCCTCCCTCATGTCCTGGCCGAGGGGGAGGGCTACGCGTCGGTCGCGCAGTGGCGCGACGGTCACGTGCGGTTCTGGACGTCGGACGCGATGCGCGACGAGCTGGGAGCGGACTTCGCCATCGACGACGACACGCGGGTGGTGCTGGAGCGGTTCGCCGTCGTGGGCTGACGCCCGCGGTCAGTCGACGACGGCGGCGACCGCCTCGATCTCGACCAACTGGTCGTCGTAGCCGAGGACGGTGACGCCCATCAGCGTGCTCGGCACGTCGTGGTCGCCGAATGCGTCGCGCACGACCTCCCACGCCGCGACGAGATCGGCCTGGCGAGTGGATGCCACGAGCACGCGCGTGCTGATCACGTCGGTGATCGTCGCGCCGGCCTCGCGCAGGGCGATCGTCATGTTCTCGATGCAGCTCGCGGCCTGCGCCGCGTAGTCGCCGACGCCGGCGGTCGAGCCGTCGGCGCTCAACGGGCACGAGCCGGCGAGGAAGATCAGGCGGGCGTTCGCTGGAGCGGTGGCGGCGTAGGCGTACTCGGCGGCATCCGACAGCGACGCGGAACGGATGAGGGTCACGACGGACGGCATGGTTCGAGGCTCCCGGAGGTGGCGATGTCGGAGGTCCTCGCCAGACTAGGCGCATGCCTCTCTTCGATCACCTGAGTGTCAGCGTCTCCGACGTCGATCGCGCGATCGCGCAGTTCGATCCGATCCTTACCGCTCTCGGGCTCGAGCGCACGGATGGCGGCAACGGGGCCTCGTGGTACGCCGAAGGCGAGACCGAGTTCATCGTGCTGCCAGCCCGAGATACGGCATCCGGCCCCCACGAACACGGGCGGGTCGGCTGGCAGCACCTCGCGTTCGCCGTCGCCTCGCGTGCCGAGGTCGACCGCATGCACGCTCTGGCGCTGGATGCCGGGTGGACGGCCGTGCGCGAACCCAAGGAGTATCCCCGGTTCACGCCGACGTACTACGCGTCGTTCGTCGAAGACTCCGACGGCATCCGCATCGAATTCATGCACAACCCGGGGTGAGCGGCATCCGTCAAGCTCTGCCTCCCGCCCGCCGGCGTCGCTACGGTCGGGGCATGGCGGACAACGCAGCGGGGGACGCGGGGCTGGCGCGGTACGTGATCATCGGGGTGGTCGTCGGCATCATCGCCGGGCCGCTCATCGGGCTGCTCGTGCCCTCGATCGGGGTCGGATTTGGCATCTCGATCGGCCTGTTCCTCGGGATCATCGGCGCGGTCATCGCGTGGTTCGTGGTGCGTCCGAAGAAGTGAGCCGACGCCCGCCGAAGCGGTGCGAGCAGGCGGCTCAGATCACGACGCGGGCGGGCACGTGAGCGCAAAATCGATCGTCGCGTCGTACTGCTGCGCGTTCTCGACCGCGGCATCGACATCGGGCGGGGTCGCCGACGACCGCGGCGGCGACCATGTTGCCGACCCTGGGCATTACGCCGGCCACGCGCTCTGGCGTCGGCGATCGAACTCTGGCGCCTGAGGAGTCGGCCGAGCCGCAGGCGGTCACTGCAAGTGCGCTCATGGTGGCCAACAGCCCCAGCGCGTACAGACGACCACGAGAATGCGTGCCTCGAACCTCTCAGGGATCGCCCTGCCGGGCACGGCGGCATCCGGGAACCCCCTCCCATCGAAGGGGCAAGGGTCGGGGGTCTCCAGCCCCGTCTAGTAGGGTTGTCGACTGGCGAAGATCTCTTGATATCGAGAGAGTTCGCCTCCTCCCACCACCGATCGCCCAGCGAAGGATTGTCCGTGGATCTCTACGAGTACCAGGCACGTGATCTGTTCGAAAAGTACGAGGTGCCGGTACTCGCCGGCATCATCGCCGACACCCCTGAGGAGGCGAAGGCGGCCGCGGAGAAGCTCGGCGGTGTCGTCGTCGTCAAGGCTCAGGTCAAGACCGGAGGCCGCGGCAAGGCCGGCGGCGTGAAGGTCGCGAAGAACCCCGACGAGGCGTTCGAGGCGGCCCAGGCCATCCTCGGCCTCGACATCAAGGGTCACGTCGTCAAGCGCGTCATGGTCGCCGCCGGCGCCCGCATCGCCAAGGAGTTCTACTTCTCGGTGCTGCTCGACCGTGCCAACCGTTCCTACCTCTCGCTCTCGAGCGTCGAAGGCGGCATGGAGATCGAGGAGCTCGCCGTCGAGCGTCCCGAGGCGCTCGCGCGCATCGAGGTCGACCCGATCGAGGGCATCACGCCCGAGAAGGCCCTCGAGATCGCCAAGGCCGCGAAGTTCGACGACGAGCTGGCCCCCAAGGTGGCCGACGTCTTCGTCAAGCTCTTCAACGTCTACAAGGGCGAGGACGCCACGCTCGTCGAGGTGAACCCCCTCATCCAGAGCGAAGACGGCGACATCATCGCCCTCGACGGCAAGGTCTCGCTCGACGAGAACGCCGGCTTCCGCCACCCCGACCACGAGGCGCTCGAAGACAAGGACGCCGCCGACCCGCTCGAGGCCAAGGCCAAGCAGCACGACCTCAATTACGTCAAGCTCGACGGTCAGGTCGGCATCATCGGCAACGGCGCGGGCCTGGTCATGTCGACCCTCGACGTCGTCGCGTACGCCGGCGAGAAGCACAACGGCGTCAAGCCCGCCAACTTCCTCGACATCGGCGGCGGCGCCTCGGCGACCGTCATGGCCGCCGGCCTCGACGTCATCCTCGGCGACGAGCAGGTCAAGAGCGTCTTCGTGAACGTCTTCGGTGGCATCACCTCGTGCGTCGCCGTGGCCGAGGGCATCGTCAAGGCCCTCGAGATCCTCGGTGACACCGCCACCAAGCCGCTCGTCGTGCGCCTCGACGGCAACCAGGTCGAAGAGGGTCGCCAGATCCTCGCCGCCGCCAACCACCCGCTCGTCACCCTCGCCGCCGGTATGGACGAGGGTGCCGACAAGGCCGCCGAACTGGCCAACGCGTAACCCTTCGACAAGCTCAGGGACCGGATAAAGAGAACATGTCTATCTACCTCAACAAGGACTCCAGGGTCATCGTCCAGGGCATCACCGGCGGTGAGGGCACCAAGCACACCGCCCTCATGCTCAAGGCCGGCACCCAGGTCGTCGGTGGCGTGAACGCCCGCAAGGCCGGCACCACGGTCTCGCACAAGGACGCGTCGGGCAACGACGTCGAGCTGCCCGTCTTCGCGTCGGTCGAAGAGGCCATCCGCGAGACCGGCGCCGACGTGTCGATCGCGTTCGTGCCCCCGGCCTTCACCAAGGACGCGATGGTCGAGGCCATCGACGCCGAGATCCCCCTGCTCGTGGTGATCACCGAGGGCGTGCCCGTCGGCGACACCGCCGAGGCGTGGGCGTACTCGAAGGCCAAGGGCGAGAAGACCCGCATCATCGGCCCGAACTGCCCCGGCATCATCACGCCCGGCGAGGCGCTCGTGGGCATCACGCCCGCGAACATCACCGGCAAGGGACCCATCGGCCTCGTGTCGAAGTCGGGCACCCTGACCTACCAGATGATGTTCGAGCTGCGCGACCTCGGCTTCTCGACCGCCATCGGCATCGGCGGCGACCCGGTCATCGGCACCACGCACATCGACGCCCTCGCGGCGTTCGAGGCCGACCCCGAGACCAAGGCCATCGTCATGATCGGTGAGATCGGTGGAGACGCCGAAGAGCGCGCCGCCGACTTCATCAAGGCCAACGTCACCAAGCCGGTCGTCGGCTACGTCGCCGGCTTCACCGCTCCCGAGGGCAAGACCATGGGCCACGCCGGCGCCATCGTTTCGGGCTCGGCCGGTACCGCTCAGGCGAAGAAGGAGGCCCTCGAGGCCGCCGGCGTCAAGGTCGGCAAGACGCCGTCCGAGGCTGCCGCCCTGATGCGCGAGATCATCGAAGCGCTCTGACGCTTCGCTCTTCGGGCCCGGATGCCATGGCATCCGGGCCCTTTCGCGTGTCCGGCGCGGCCGGCGCGGCCGGCGCGGGCGCGCGGGCGGCCGGGGCGGGCGCGAAAACGCATTCGATTGCCGAGGACGCATCGGATGGGCGGGAAACGGGTGCGATCTCGGCGAACGGGTGCGTTTTCGGGGGCGGCGGGTCGGGGGCGACGGATGGCGAGACGCGGCGCTTCGCCGGGGCGGCGCTGCGGGGGTGGCGGCGCGGGCGGGGCGGGGTGGACCGGGTGAGGACGTACACGATCGTCGAGGACGTATCGGACGGGCGGGAAACGAGTGCGGTCTCGGCGAACGGGTGCGCGTCTTCGGTCTACGGCTCGCTCGCTCCGCCGCGCGCGGCGCGGGGCGGCGGCGGCGCGGCGCGGCGCGGGCGGCCGGGCCGTGCGGCAGCGACGGAAAGGGGCCCGGATGCCGTGGCATCCGGACCCCTCCGAGGGGAATCGGACCTCAGCCGAGCAGGGCCTCGACCGGGCCGCGGGCGAAGAAGACCACGAAGCCGGCGGCGACGATCCACAGCAGCGGGCTGATCCGACGCGCGCGACCCGACAGTGCCTGGATCAGCACCCAGCTGACGAAGCCCGCACCGATGCCGTTGGCGATCGAGTAGGTCAGCGGCATGACCGTGACCGTGAGGAACACGGGGATCAGCACCGACAGGTCGGAGAGGTCGACGTGGCGGATCTGCGCCATCATCAGCGCACCGACGATGACCAGCGCCGCGGCGGCGATCTCGCTCGGCACGATGCTGGTCAGGGGCGTGAAGAACATCGCCAGCAGGAACAGCCCGCCGGTCACGACGTTGGCGAGGCCCGTGCGGGCGCCCTCGCCGATGCCGGAGCCCGACTCGATGAACACCGTGTTCGACGACGACGAGGTCGCGCCTCCGGCGACGGCGCCGATGCCCTCGATCACCAGCGCCGAGCGCAGGCGGGGGAAGGTGCCGTCGGGGGCCGCGAGTCCCGCCTCGCGCGAGAGGCCGGTCATGGTGCCCATCGCGTCGAAGAAGTTCGTGAACACGAGCGTGAACACCAGCATGAGGGCGGCGAGGATGCCGATGCGGCCGAACGATCCGGCCAGGTCGACCTGGCCGACGAGGGAGAGGTCGGGAAGGCTGACCCACTGCGCGGGGAGGGTCGGCACGGTCAGGCCCCAGCCGCCGGCGTTGCCGTCGGCCTTCGCGCCGAGACCCGCGACCGCCTCGACGATCACGGCGATGACGGTGCCCGAGAGCAGACCGATCAGCAGCGCGGCCTTGACCTTGCGCACGAGGAGGACGGCGGTGATGACGAGGGTCAGCACGAAGAGGGCGGTCGGGATCGTGGCGATCGAACCGCCGACGCCGAGGCCCACCGGGGGAGAGCTGAGGCCGGTGGAGGTGACCAGGCCGCTGTCGACGAAGCCGATGAAGGCGATGAACAGGCCGATGCCGACGGTGATCGCCGTCTTCAGCGCGAGGGGCACGGCCTCGAAGATCATTCGGCGCAGGCCCGTGACGGCGAGCAGCACGATGATCAGGCCGTTGATGACGACGAGTCCCATGGCCTCGGGCCAGGTGACCTCGCCCACGATGCCGACCGCGAGGAACGAGTTGATGCCCAGGCCAGCGGCGAAGGCGAACGGCAGCCGGGTCACGAGGCCGAAGAGCATCGTCATGACACCCGCGGTGAGCGCGGTGACCGCGGCGACTTGCGTGAAGCCGAGGGCGTTGCCGGCGACGTCGGGCGTGCCCGACAGGATGATCGGGTTGAGGATGACGATGTAGGCCATCGTCACGAAGGTGACCACGCCGCCGCGGACCTCCGCGCCGACGGTCGAGCCGCGCGCGGTGATCTCGAAGAACTTGTCGAGACGGTTCTTCGGGGCGGGAACGGTCGTGGTCTCGGGAGCAGAAGCGCTCATGAAGGCTCCAGGAAAAAGGGGGAGGGGCTAGACCGGAGGGGAAGACGCCGACGTATCGTGTGAGCTATGTCACTCTCAGGAGAGTATCTACCCAGCACCAGCGAATGGGCCCGTCAGCAGGCGGAAACGTTCGAAGCCACGGGGGGCAAGGAGTCCGCCGACATGCGGGGCGTACCCATCATCGTCCTCACCACCGTCGGCGCCAAAACGGGCGGCCTGCGAAAGACCGCACTGATGCGCGTCGAGCACGAGGGAAAGTACGCGGTCGTGGCCTCGAAGGGCGGCGCCCCGGAGCACCCCGCGTGGTTCTACAACCTCGTGAAGAACCCTCGCGTCGCCCTGCAGGACGGCGACGTGAAGAAAGAGTACGACGCGCACCAGGCCGAGGGTGCCGAGCGCGAGGAGTGGTGGGGCTACGCGACCGAGGTCTGGCCCGACTACGACGAGTACCAGAAGAAGACCGACCGCCGCATCGAGCTGTTCGTGCTGGAGCCGGTCGACTGATCGAGGTCCCTGAGCTTGTCGAAGGGCCGGGGCGTTCTGCGGGCTCCGGTGGCTTCGACAGGCTCAGCCACCTCGGTGGGCGCGGCGCGGATTGCGGGGGCTTCGATAGGCTCAGCCACCTCGTGAGGAGGTCCCTGAGCTTGTCGAAGGGCCCGGGCGTCTGCGGGTTCCGGTGGCTTCGACAGGCTCAGCCACCTCGGTGGGCGCGGCGCGGATTGCGGGGGCTTCGACAGGCTCAGCCACCTCGAGCTCGGCCACCTCGGGCTCAGCCACCTCGGCGGGACCAAACCTCACACCACGCCCGGGGCCGCGTGAGAGAAACGTTCGCCGGGGGTAACGCGGGCGCGAGGGCGGGGGAAACCTCGGCTGCCTAGCGTCGGGGCATGGCCCGCTCGAACCCCGCAACCGGAACGAAACACGCCGCTGACGCCTCGGCAAAGTCCGCCGCGTACGGTGACGGCATGCTCCACCCCGCTCCATCCGGATCCGTCGTGGTCGTGGGTGCGGGAATGGTGGCCCACCGCTTCGTCGAGAGCCTTACCAGCCGCGACACCGACGGTCGTTGGTCGGTCACGGTGCTGGGCGACGAGGCACGCGGCCCGTACGACCGCGTCGGCCTCACCGGCTACTTCAGCGGCAAGACCCCCGACGACCTCGCCCTCGACCCCGCCGTGCTCGAACATGACCGCGTGCGGGTACGCACCGACGCCCGCGTCACGGCGATCGACCGGGAGAAGCGCACCGTCACCACCGCCGGAGGGTCGACGCACGCGTACGACCGCCTCGTGCTGGCGACCGGCTCGTTCGCCGCGCGCCTGGCCCTCGACGGCTTCGACCACCAGGGCTGTTTCGTCTACCGCACGCTCGACGACGTCGCGGCGATGCGGGCGTGGGTCGCGAAGCGCTCGGCCCAGCTCGGCCGGCCCCTGCGTGGCGCGGTCGTCGGCGGCGGTCTGCTCGGACTCGAGGCCGCGGGAGCCCTGCAGGCCGAGGGCGTCTCGCCGTTCGTGCTGCAGTCGAACGAGCGCCTCATGTCGGCTCAGCTCGACCTGGGCGGGGCGCGCACCCTGCAGCGGCTCATCGAAGCGCGCGGCATCGAGGTGCGCACGAGCTCGGTGACGACCCGGGTGGATGCCGACAAGACCGGCGCCGTATGCGGCCTCGAGCTGCGCGACGGCACGTGGGAGGCCGTCGACATCGTGGTCTTCACGGTCGGCGTGCGGCCCCGTGACGAGCTCGCGCGTGCAGCCGAGCTGCGGGTGGACCCCCGCGGCGGCGTCGTGATCGACGAGGGCTGCGACACCTCGGATCCCGCGATCATGGCGATCGGGGAGGTCGCGAGCTTCGACGGGCAGTGCATCGGTCTCGTCGCCCCCGGGTACGCGATGGCCGAGGTCGCCGCGACCCGCCTGCTCGGCGGCGAGGCCGCCTTCCCCGGGTTCGACACCTCGGCCAAGCTCAAGCTCTCGGGCGTCGAGGTCGCGAGCTTCGGCGACGCGTTCGCCGAGACGCCGAACGCCCTCGACGTCACCTACGCCGACCCGGTGTCGGGCGTCTACAAGAAGCTCGTGCTGAGCGATGACGCGCAGACGCTGCTCGGCGGCATCCTGGTCGGCGACGCCTCGGCGTACACCTCGCTGCGTCCGCTCGTCGGTCGTGCCCTCGGCGGCGACCCCGCGGCCTACCTCATGCCCTCCGACCTCGCCCCGGCCCCGCAGGGCGACCTGCCCGCCGATGCGATCGTCTGCTCGTGCAACGGCGTCACCGCCGGAACCGTGCGCGAGGCCGTCACCGAACACCAGTGCGCGGACGCCGCCGAGGTCAAGGCCTGCACCAAGGCCGGGGCCGCGTGCGGCTCGTGCTTCACGCTCGTGAAGAAGCTCGTGGCGACCGAGTTGGCGGCATCCGGAAAAGAAGTCTCGAATGGACTGTGCGAGCACTTCTCGTTCACGCGGGCGCAGCTGTTCGACGCCGTCCGGGTGTCGGGGCTGCGCACCTTCACCTCGATCGTCGAGCGCTTCGGCACCGGCCGCGGTTGCGACATCTGCAAGCCGGCCCTCGCAAGCATCCTCGCGAGCCTGTACTCGGGGCACGTGCTCGACGGCGAGCTCGCGACGATGCAGGACACCAACGACCACGTGATGGCCAACATCCAGCGCGACGGCAGCTACAGCGTCGTCCCGCGCATTCCCGGCGGCGAGATCACGCCCGAGGGGCTGATGGTGATCGGCGAGGTCGCGCGCGACTTCGGGCTGTACACGAAGATCACCGGCGGCCAGCGGATCGACCTGTTCGGCGCCCGCCTCGACCAGCTGCCCGACATCTGGAAGCGCCTCGTCGACGCCGGCTTCGAGTCGGGCCACGCGTACGGCAAGTCGCTGCGCACCGTGAAGTCGTGCGTCGGCTCGACCTGGTGCCGCTACGGCGTGCAGGACGCGGTCGGCATGGCCGTGCAGCTCGAGCTGCGCTATCGCGGCCTGCGGTCGCCGCACAAGCTCAAGTTCGGCGTCTCGGGCTGCGCGCGCGAGTGCGCCGAGGCCCGCGGCAAAGACATCGGGGTGATCGCGACCGAGGCCGGCTGGAACCTCTACGTCGGCGGCAACGGCGGCTTCACCCCTCGCCACGCGGTGCTGTTCGCCGAGGGTCTCGACGACGAGGGGCTGCTGCGCGCGATCGACCGGTTCCTCATGTTCTACATCCGCACCGCCGACCGGCTGCAGCGCACCGCTCCCTGGGCGGAGGAGTACGAGGGGGGTCTCGAGGCGCTGAAGGGCGTCGTGTTCGACGACACGCTCGGCATCGCCGACGATCTCGACCGGGCCATGGCA
Source organism: Microbacterium sp. che218 (assembly GCF_040436305.1). NCBI lineage: Bacteria > Bacillati > Actinomycetota > Actinomycetes > Micrococcales > Microbacteriaceae > Microbacterium > Microbacterium sp. che218. The sequence continues at coordinate 1,494,969 of NZ_AP031501.1, read as the reverse complement.
TCCCACATCGACGCCTACGAAGACGAATGGGCAGCGACCCTCGCCGACCCCGAGAAGCTCAAGCGCTTCCAGAGTTTCGTGAACGCCCCCGACAAGGCCGACCCCTCGCTCGCCTACGTCGCCGAGCGCGGCCAGGCCCGACCCGCCACGGCCGAGGAACGCGCGTCGGGCGCGGTGCTCATCGGTGGCACGACGCTGGCGGTGCGGTCATGACCCTGATGGAGACGACTCCGGATGCCGGGACCCCGGCGGTGACGTCGAGCTCGACCGGCGCTCCCGACGGGCCGGCGGCGCAGGACTGGATCCGCGTCTGCCGCGTCGACGACCTGCTCATCGAGCGCGGGGCCGCAGCGCTCCTCGGCGACCGGCAGATCGCGCTGTTCCGCACGTTCGACGGGCGAATATTCGCGACCGACCAGATCGACCCGTTCAGCGGAGCGGCGGTGCTCTCGCGCGGGATCGTCGGCGACCGCGGGGGAGTGCCCACCGTGGCCTCGCCCATGTACAAGCAGGTGTTCGACCTGCGCACGGGAGCCTGCCTCGACACGCAGGGCAAGGAGCCGCTGACCGTGGCCGTTCACCCGGTCGCGGTCGCCGACGGGGATGTGTTCGTGAAGCTCGTGACCGGCGCGGTGCCGGCCGACGGCGCGCACGCCGATCCCGCGCATGCCGACCTCGCAGAAGGAGACGCCCGATGATCGCTCTCGCAGGACTCGACCTCACCGACAAGCTCGTCGTGTGCGTGGGCGGCGGCTCCGTCGCCGAGAAGCGCATCGCTCGGCTGCGGACCGCCGGCGCCCGGGTGCGGGTGGTCGCCCCCGTCGCGACGCCGGGTCTCGCCGCGCTCGCCGCCGCGGGCGACATCGAATGGCGGGCCCGCGCCTTCGCCGCCGAAGACCTCGACGACGCCTGGTTCTGCCACACGGCCACGGGCGCGGCATCCGTCGACGCCGCCGTCGTCGCCGCGGCCGAGGCCCGCCGCGTGTGGTGCGTCAACGCGGGGCACGGGGGCAAGGGCACCGCGCGCCTGGCCGCCGAGACCACGAGCGGCGACGTCATGGTCGGCGTCGTCTCCACCGCCGGCGCCGACCCCCGCCGCAGCGTCGCCGTGCGCGACGCCATCGCCCAGCGCCTCGCCGAAGGCGCCCTTCCGCTCCGCCGCCGACGTCGCCCGCTCGTGGGGAGTGTGGCGCTCGTCGGCGGCGGTCCCGGCCCGGTCGATCTGCTGACGGTGCGCGCCCGCGCGTTGCTGGCCGAGGCCGACGTCGTCGTGCACGACCGGCTCGGACCCACCGGCGTGCTCGCCGAGCTCGGCGACGACGTCGAGCTGATCGACGTGGGCAAGCGCCCGCAGCACCACCCGGTGCCGCAGCACGAGATCAACGCCATCCTCGTCGAACGCGCGTCTCGCGGCCTGCGGGTCGTGCGGCTCAAGGGCGGTGACCCGTTCGTCTACGGCCGCGGTGGTGAAGAGGTCATCGCGTGCCGTGAGGCCGGGATCGCGGTCGAGGTCGTGCCCGGCATCTCGAGCGCGATCGCCGTTCCCTCGTCGGCGGGCATTCCCGTGACGCACCGAGGTGTCGCCGGTACCCTGCATGTCGTGAACGGTCAGGAGACCCCGAGCGAAGCGACCCTCGCCGCCCTGCGCGACGACAGTGCCACGGTCGTCGCGCTGATGGGCGTGAGCGCCCTGCCGCGGTTCGTCGCCGCGGCCCGCGCCGCCGGGGCTCCTGAGACGCGACCCGTCGCCTTCGTCGAGAACGGCCACACGCCCGCTCAGCGCACGATCCGCACCACGCTCGGGACGGCGATGGCGGATGCCGAGACCCACCGCCTCGCGAACCCCGCGGTGCTGGTGTTCGGGAAGGTCGCCCGGGCCGATCTGCTGCTGCCGGTCGCGCCGCCCGCCGTGGCTCAGGCTCCTGCGCCGTCAGTGGCGGTCGCGGTTGCCCAGAGCGAGGGCATCGGGTGACCACACCCGCGCGGACGATCAGCACGGTGCTCCAGGGGTGCACCGTGCTGCTTCCCGTCGACCGACGGTCGGGAGAACTGTCGGCCGCGCTCGAACGTCACGGCGCGCGCGTGCGCGTCGCGCCGGCGCTCACGATCGTCCCGCACGTCGATGACGACGAGCTGATCGCGCAGACGCGGTCGCTGGTCGACGACCCGCCCGACGTCGTCGTTGCCACCACCGGCGTGGGGTTCCGCGCCTGGATGGAGACCGCTGACGAGGCGGGCCTGCACGACGCTCTGGCCCCCGTGCTCGACATCGCACGGATCGTGGCCCGCGGCCCCAAGGCGCGCGGGGCGATCCAGCAGGCCGGGTTCGAGGCCGACTGGGTCGCCGAGAGCGAGACGGCCGCCGAACTGCGCGACTTCCTCGTGGCCGAGGGGATCGAGGGCCTCCACGTCGCGGTGCAGCACCACGGCTCGGGGGCCGACGGTCTCGACGAGGCGTTCGAAGCGGCCGGGGCCCGCGTGACCAGCCTCACGATCTACCGCTGGGGCCCGCCGCCCGATCCCGAGGTCGTCGCCGCGTCGACCCAGCAGGTGGCGCGCGGAGAGATCGACGCGGTGCTGTTCACCTCGGCTCCCGCCGCTCGCGAGTGGATCCTCGCCGCCGAACGGGCCGACGCGCTCGACGGAGTGGCCTCGCGAGCCGCCCGCGGGCACGTGCTCGTCGCCGCCGTCGGGCCCATCACCGCCGGTCCGCTCGTCGAGGCGGGCATCACCCCGCTCATCCCCGACCGCGGTCGGCTCGGAGCGCTCGTGCGCGCCGTGGTCACGCACTACGGCGGGGCGGACGCGGCGCTCATCCCCACGACGGTCGGGCGCCTCGGCATCCGCTCATCGGGGATCGTGCTCGACGGGGAGTTCACGCCCCTACCGCGCACCGGCGTCGAGATCCTGCGGGCGCTCGCCAAGAACCCCGGAGCCGTCGTCTCGCGCGCCGATCTGATCGCCGCGCTGTCGAGCGCGGAGTCCAGCGGCCATGCCGTCGAGGTCGCCGTGGCCCGCACGCGCGAGGCGCTCGGCGGGCTCGACCTGATCCGCACCGTCTACAAGCGCGGATACCGGCTCGACGTGATCGACGAGGAGGACGCATGACCGCCGTACTGATCGCCTGCGCCCACGGCACGAGGTTCGAAGAGGGTCGCGTCGTCGTGCGCGAGCTGCTGGAGGTGCTGCGCTCCACCGCTCCTGCGGGCGTCGAGGTGCTCGAGGCGTACGTCGACGTGCACGGTCCGTACGTCACCGACGTGGTCGCCGCAGCGCGGGAGCGCACGGACGACATCGTGATCGTGCCCCTGCTGCTGTCGACCGGCTACCACACCGAGGTCGACCTGGTGGAGGCCGCCGGCGGACTCCCGGTCGCCCCCGCGCTCGGACCTCACCCGGTGCTGGCCGAGATCCTCGCCGATCGGGTGCGCGCCGCCGGTGCCGCTCACGACGACACCGTCGTGCTCGCCGCGGCCGGATCCACCCGCCCGGGCGCCGTGGTCGACGTCGAGCGGATGGCGGAGCTGATGGCGGATGCCGGTGTCACAGGTCCCGTCGTCACGGCCTACGCCGCGGCATCCGACCCCCGCATTCCGGATGCCGTGGCCACAGCACGCGCGGACGGTCGACGCACGGTCGCCGCGAGCTACGTGCTCGCACCGGGACACTTCTCGCGCGTGATCGAGAAGGCGGATGCCGACCTGACCACCGCCCCGATCGGTGCCGACCCGCGCCTGGCGACGGTGGTGTGGGAGCGGTGGGCCGCGGCGCGACGCGCCCGGACCTCGCCCGAGGTGGCTGAGCTTGTCGAAGCCGCCGGTGGTGCGTCGACGCCGGGCTCGGCGGAGGTGGCTGAGCTTGTCGAAGCCCCCGGTCGCGCGTCGGTCCCGGACCCTTCGACGGGCTCAGGGTCCTCGGTTGCGGAGGTGGCTGAGCCTGTGGAAGCCGCCGGTCATCTGTCGGTTCCGGACCCTTCGACAGGCTCAGGGTCCTCGGTGGCGGAGGTGGCTGAGCCTGTCGAAGCCCCCGGTCATCCGGCGATGCCGGACCCTTCGACAGGCTCAGGGTCCTCGGTGGCGGAGGTGGCTGAGCCTGTCGAAGCCGCCGGTCATCCGTCGGTCCCGGACCCTTCGACGGGCTCAGGGTCCTCGGTGGCGGAGGTGGCTGAGCTAGTCGAAGCCGCCGGTCATCCGTCGGTCCCGGACCCTTCGACGGGCTCAGGGTCCTCGGTGGCGGAGGTGGCTGAGCCTGTCGAAGCCCCCGGTCGCGCGTCGGTCCCGGACCCTTCGACAGGCTCAGGGGCCTCCTCGCGCGGGGTGCTCGCCGCGGTGCGCGCGCTCGCGTCGCGCGCTCGCCGCCGCGCCTGAGCGGCGGTCGAAGGAGGCGCGGGTAGGGTTCCTCTCGCCCATGCATCGCCTCCTCGTCGCCCTTCTGGCCGCTCTCGACGCCGTTCTGGCCGCCGCGGGCGGTATCGCCGTGGTGCTCGCACCTCTCACGCTGCTGTGGGTGTTCGGCATCGGCACCCCCGACTGGTCGGCCCTGTGGCCGGCGTCGGCCGCGGTGTGGCACCTCGGCCACCTGGTGCCGGTCACCCTCACGCTGCCCGACACGTATCTCGCGGCGACCGGCATCGACCCCTCGTTCGCGACCTTCACGCTGTCGCTCGCCCCTCTCGCCTTCGCCGCCTTCACCGCGCTGTTCGCCGCGCGCTCGGGAGCCCGCGCCGGAGAGGCGGGAGCAGCCCTCAGCGGCTGGCTGTCGGGATCGGTGGTCTTCACCGCCCTGACCACTGTCGTCGCCCTGACCTCGAACGCCGCGCTCGTGGCATCCGACACCTGGCTCTCGATCCTTCTGCCGTCGCTGTTCTTCGTCGTCCCCTCGTTCGTCGGGGCGGTGCTCGGTGCGTGGCGGGTGGGCGACGACGGCCCCGTCGACGTCGTGCGCGGATGGATCTCGCGGATGCCGCGGGACTGGGCCCGCGTGCCCGCCCTGGCGCTGCGCGGTTTCGCCGTCACCGCGCTCGGACTGGTCGCCGTCGCCTCGGTGGTGGTCGTGGCCGGCCTCATCGCGCGCTCGACGCAGGTGATCGGGCTGTTCCAGGCCAGCAACGCCGACGCGCTCGGCGCCACCGTCATCGCCCTCGGGCAGGTGATGTACCTGCCGACGCTCGTGCTGTGGGCCCTGTCGTTCACGGCCGGCCCGGGCTTCGCGCTCGGCACCGACACCGCCGTGACGCCGGCGGCGACGCAGGTCGGAGCGCTCCCCGGCATCCCGGTGCTCGGCGCGGTCCCCGACACCACCTCGTCGTGGCTGCTGCTGCTCGTGCTGCTTCCCGTCGCGGTCGGCGCCCTGACCGGGTGGATCCTGCGATCCCGGATGCCGCTGCACGATGACCACGAACCCGTCGCACCCCGGCTGGTCGTCGCCCTCAGCGTCGCGGTGCTCACCGGCGGAGCGGGCGCGCTCGCCGCGGTGCTCTCGAGCGGAGCGATCGGGCCCGGACGACTCGTCGAGACCGGCCCGCAGCCCGGCCCCCTCGCTCTCGCGCTGGGCCTCGAAGTGCTCGTCGGACTCGCGATCATGCTGCTCGGCCCCCGCGTCGGCGGCGACGCCCCGGCCGAGGTCGTCGAGCAGCGCGACGAGACGCCCGCGTTCGTGCCGGCCCCCCGCGAGCACGCCGCGTTCGACCACGACGAGCACGCGACCGGCCCCGCCCCCGTGCTCGCGGCCCCCGGAACCGGCATCGCCTCCGACGTCTGGCCCCGTACCTTCACCGAACCGGATGCCGGCGGCCCTAGCCCTTCGCCCGCCGCGACGCCCGAGCGCACCGACGTCGGCCTGACCGACGAGGAGCGCGCTCGCATCCGCGCGGCGTGGGGCTCGGCCGACCGCGACGACCGCTGACCCGCTTCGGCGCGCTCCGACCCACCTGCGTAGACTGAGCGCGTGCTCACGGTCGCCGTCCTCATCTCCGGCACCGGCTCCAACCTCCGCGCCCTGCTCGAGGCGGCATCCGCCCCCGACTTTCCGGCGCGCGTCGTGGTGGTCGGTGCCGATCGCGAAGCCGACGGCTTCGCCCACGCCGAGCACTTCGGCATCCCCAGCTTCCTCGTCGCGTACGACTCGTTCGAGAGCCGCGAAGAGTGGGGCGCCGAACTGGGCGCGCAGCTGGCCGTGTGGAATCCCGACCTCGTCGTGCTGAGCGGACTCATGCGCCTGCTGCCGGCCGACCTCGTCGCCGCGTGGGAACCCCGCATCATCAACACCCACCCCGCGTACCTGCCCGAGTTCCCCGGAGCTCACGGCGTGCGCGACGCCCTCGCCGCCGGCGTCGAGCAGACCGGAGCGAGCGTCATCGTCGTCGACTCCGGCGTCGACACCGGGCCGATCCTCGCCCAGGAGCGCATCCCCGTGCTGCCCGGCGACACCGAAGACACCCTGCACGAGCGCATCAAGCCCGTCGAACGACGTCTGCTCATCGACGTCGTGCGCCGCATCGCCGAGGGCGAGCTCGACCTCGCCGCCGCGGCATCCCGAACCGCCTGACCCGCGCGGCGGGCGCTCGCCCGCTGCGGACGAACCCGACTCGAGACACAGGAGCCGAAAGCCATGGCCGGACCCCGCCACGACCCCGCCGACTACCGTCCCCGCGACATCGTCCCCATCCGCCGCGCCCTCGTGTCGGTCAGCGACAAGACCGGCCTGCTGCAGCTCGGTGAAGCCCTCGCCGCAGCCGGCGTCGAGATCGTCTCGACCGGCGGCTCGGCGACGCTGCTGCGCGACGCCGGCCTCGAGGTCACCGATGTCTCGGCCGTCACCGGCTTCCCCGAGTCGCTCGACGGCCGCGTGAAGACCCTGCACCCCAACGTGCACGCCGGTCTTCTCGCCGACCTGCGCCTGGCCTCGCACGAAGCGCAGCTCGACGAGCTCGGCATCCGCCCCTTCGAACTCGTCGTCGTGAACCTCTACCCGTTCGTCGAGACCGTGGCATCCGGAGCCGAGGGAGACGACGTCGTCGAGCAGATCGACATCGGCGGCCCCGCGATGGTGCGCGCCTCGGCGAAGAACCACGCCAACGTCGCCATCGTCGTCTCGCCCGAGTCGTACCCCGCGATCATCGACGCCGTGCAGACGCAGGGCGGCACCACCCTCGTGCAGCGCCGCGAGCTCGCCGCCCGCGCCTTCTCGCACACCGCCGCCTACGACACCGCCGTGTCGACCTGGTTCGCCGAGGGCACTCTCGGCGACGACATCGACCTGCCCGCGCACCTCACCATCCAGGCCGAGCGCCAGTCGACCCTGCGCTACGGCGAGAACTCGCACCAGCGCGCCGCGATCTACACGCGCGTCGGCGGGCACGGCATCGCCCAGGCCACGCAGCTGCAGGGCAAGGAGATGTCGTACAACAACTACGTCGACGCCGACGCCGCCCTGCGCGCCGCGTTCGACATGGTCAAGCCCGCCGTCGCGATCATCAAGCACGCGAACCCCTGCGGCATCGCGGTCGCCGCCCCCAACGCGCTCGACCCGATCGCCTCGGCGCACCTGCGCGCGCACGAGTGCGACCCCGTGTCGGCCTTCGGTGGAGTGATCGCCGCGAATCGCACCGTGACGCTCAAGATGGCCGAGAACCTGCGCGACATCTTCACCGAGGTCATCATCGCGCCCGACTTCGAGCCCGAAGCGCTCGAGGTGTTCAAGCTCAAGAAGAACCTGCGCGTGCTGCGCCTGCCCGCCGACTGGACGCAGGAGTCGATGGACGTGCGCCTGGTCTCGGGTGGACTGCTGCTGCAGGATGCCGACCGCTTCCCCGACGACATCGAGTCGGTCGCGAAGAACTGGGAGCTCGTCTCGGGCGAGCGTCCCGCCGAGGCCGACATGGAGAGCCTCATCTTCGCGTGGAAGTCGTGCCGCGCGGTGAAGTCCAACGCCATCGTGCTCGCGCAGGCCTCGGCCACCGTCGGCATCGGCATGGGCCAGGTCAACCGCGTCGACTCGTGCCGCCTCGCCGTCGAGCGGGCCGGTGACCGTGCGGCCGGTTCGGTCGCGGCATCCGACGCGTTCTTCCCCTTCGCCGACGGGCCGCAGGTGCTGATCGACGCCGGGATCTCGGCGATCATCCAGCCCGGTGGATCGGTTCGGGATGCCGAGGTCGTCGACGCCGCGCGCGCCGCCGGCGTCACGATGTTCTTCACGGGAGAGCGTCACTTCTTCCACTGAGCCGTCGCTCTTCGCGCCGCCCTCGTGACCTCGGTCGCGGGGGCGGTGTGGTGTTTGGGGGTGGGTGGGCCTTGGCGTTGGCGTTGGCGGGGCGTTGCGCGGGCTCGCGGGGTGCGGTTTGGGGCGCCTTTCGTCGTTTGGGGCGTGAATCTCCCGCCCCGAACGACGAAATCCGCCCCAACCCGCACTGGTGGGGTGCAGGTGTCGCTTGCGGTGCGTTCGCGCCAGCCCCCCGGCCGACGAGCGGAGCCGCCGCTATGGTGCGGTGAGGTCCAAACGGTCGCGAGGTGGGGGTTCGGATGTCGTCGCGTTGGGTGCGGGTGCTCGTGTTGGTCGTTGTAGTCGTCCTCGCGACGATCCTCCCCGTCGGGGTGGGGGTCCTTCTCGCCGTCCAGTCGTCGGACTCGAGCGGTGGTGAGCTGTTCCTCGGCATATTCGCGAGTGTCGGCTTCGTGCTCGGACCGCTTCTCGTCGGTGCGTGGGTGGCGTTCTGGGACCCGCGTCGCTCGGGGGATTCGCGCAGGATCTTTCGCCGCATCTGGGTGACGGTGATCGTCAGCGAGGTGGTGTCGGCGGGACTGATCATCGCCTACACGGTGGTCGCGGGGGCTCCCGCCTGGCTGCCGTTGGCGTTCATCGTCGTCGGAGCGGCCCTGATGGCGGTCGCGTTCTGGCTGGGCAACTTGCTGCGGTTGACGGCGCCCGCGCCGGCCGCGCTTCCCGCCGAGTCTTTCTATCCCTCGGCGGAGCGTCGTCGCGACGTGCGTCGCACGGTGGTGGCCGCCCTCATCACGCTGGTCGTCCTCGGCGCCCTCTGCATCGCACTCGCGCTCACCGTCGGCATGGGTGACGCATGGTTCCCCGTCGTGAGCTTCCCGATCGCATTCGCGCTGCTCGTCGGCGGCGGGGTGGCTTCGCTAGCCACCTTTCGACTCGGCCGTCGTGCGCGCGCCCTCGTCGACGGTGATCTCGGGCGTCTCCGCACCATCGGCAAGGCCATCACGAGAAGCACGGGTCCGACGCTGGCGGCGGAAGACGAGGAAGCAGCCGCTCGCTACGCTCCCGCGGCGGCGGTTCTCATGACCTATCAGGTGGTCAACCTCGTCACGCTATATCTCGCCCTCGGGCTTCTGCAGATCAACAGCCTCATGTCGCCGAACACCGACCCCTCCTCGCGCATCTTCAGCATCGTGCTCCTGGTGTTCTTCGTCGTGACCCTCGCGGTGGTGATTCCCTTGCAGGTCCGGCAGATCCGGCGCTCCCGTGCGTACGCGAGCGCGCATCCCGTTCCGCGTTCGGGTTCGGTGGACATGCCGATGAGAGGTTCAGGCGTGTAGTTCGACCGGGTCGCGCGGACGGCGTCTGCCTGCCCAGGCGCCCGGGTTCGGGGCGCGTTCTGTCGTTCGGGGCGTGAATCATCCGCCCCGAACGACGGAATCCGCCCCAAACCGGAGGGGACTGCCTCACACGGGATGGCGGCCGCAGGCCACGCGGGGGCGAGTGGACCGCGCGGGGGCGGCGCCCGGTCTCGCAGGGTGGAGGGATGCAGTCGGCATCCGGATACGTCTCGCGCCGCGGCCTCGTGTGGGGTGGCCTCGGCGTGCTCGCCTTCTCGTTCACCGTGATCTTCACCCGCGTCGCGGTGGCGCAGCTCGACCCGCTGTTCGTGGGGGCGGGGCGCGCCGTCGTGGCCGCGGCGATCGCGGGGGTCGCACTCGCGGTGACGCGGTCGCGGATGCCGTCGGGCCAGCAGGCCGCACGCCTCGCGATCGTCGGCGGGGGAGTGGTGCTGGGCTTCCCGCTGCTGACCTCGTTCGCTCTGACCGCGGCACCCGCGAGTCACGGTGCGGTCGTGATCGCGGTGCTGCCCGCCGCGACTGCCGTGGCCGCGGTGCTCCGCACGCGCGAGCGACCGGGCCGCGGGTTCTGGATCGCGGCCGCGATCGGGGCCGTCGTCGCCGTGGCTTTCGCCGTCGGCGGTTCGGGTGGCGCGGGGCTGCACGCCACCGATCTGCTGCTGCTCGGCGCGGTCGTGGCGGCCGCCGTGGGGTACGCCGAGGGTGGGGTGCTCTCGCGCGAACTCGGCGCGTGGCAGACGATCTCGTGGGCGCTCGTGCTGTCGAGCCCCGTGATGATCGGCCTGACCCTCTTCTCCGCGATCCGCACGCCCGTCAGCGCGGATCCCGCCGCGTGGGGATCGTTCGCCTACCTCGCGGTGGTGAGTATGTTCCTCGGGTTCGTCGCCTGGTACCGCGGACTCGCGATCGGACCCATGGCCCGCGTCAGCCAGCTGCAGCTCGCCCAGCCGGTGCTGTCGCTGGGCTGGGCGGCTCTGGTACTCGGAGAGCCGCTGACCCTCGGAACTGTGGCCGGTGGTCTCGCGGTCATCGCGTGCGCGGCGATCGCCGTGACGATCCGTCAGCGCTCGGCGGGCCCTACGGCGCCCGTGTCTCTCGAGACGACGGATGCCGCTGCGCTCACGCGCTCATCTCGATGAGCTTCGCGATGGTGTTGGCGTTGCGCGCCGTGCCGACGACGCCGAGTCGCTTCTCGATGTAGCTCGCCTGCACCTTGGACCGTCCGATGCCGTCGGGGTAGCGGACGAACACCTCCTGTCCGTCGACCACCACTTCCTCCGGCGCGCCCGCGGGCAGCTCGAGCGTCGCGGTCGCGGCGGGCTGATCGAGGAAGACGGTCTGCACCCAGCGACCCTCGGGGTCGGACGCGAACGGATTGCGCGCGTGCGCATCGGCGAGCTCGTCGTGGGTGCGGACGATGACGGGCAGGTCGAAGCCGAACCCCTCCCGCACCGCCGCGCGCACCGTCTTCGCGATGCTGGCGGAGCTGCGTCGCCCCGGCTCCAGCACGAGGTTGCCCGCGACCTGCAGCGTCTCGACCTCGCCCAGACCGGCGGATGCCAGCACTTCGCGCAGCGCGGGCATCTTCATCGCCGTGGGTCCGCCGACTCCACGGATCAGGGCGACGACGGAGCGTGACATGAAGCGACCTTATTCCGTGCGACCCAGGCGGAAGAGAGTGGGGCGACGAGCGAGGCGCGTGAGGCCGTGACCCAGCTCACTCGCGCATCGATCGACGGTGCCCGCCCGCGCCGCCTCAGGCCGAGTCGCGACCCAGGGTCTCGAGCAGGCGCAGCCACACCTCGCTGACCGTCGGGTACGACGGCACGGCGTGCCACAGACGCTTCACCGGCACCTCACCGACGATCGCGATGGTCGCGGAGTGCAGCAGCTCGGCGATGTCGGGGCCGACGAAGGTCGCACCGACGAGCACGCCGCGGTCGAGGTCGACGATCGCGCGGGCCTTTCCGACGTAGGCGTCGGACTGCTCGCTCGAGCCGGCGATGCTCGCGAGGTCGTAGTCGAGCACCTTGACGTTCAGGCCCTTCTCTTCGGCCTTCTTCGCGGTGAGACCGACGGAGGCCACCTCGGGGTCGGTGAACGTCACCTGCGGCACCGCGTCGTGATCGGCGGTCGCCACGTGCGCTCCCCACGGAGCGTCGTCGATCTCGTCGCCCTTCGCGCGGGCCGCGATCACGTCGCCCGCCGCGCGGGCCTGGTACTTGCCCTGGTGGGTCAGCAGCGCGCGGTGGTTGACGTCGCCGACGGCGTAGAGCCAGTCGAAGCCGCGGACGAGGAGGGTGTCGTCGACCTCGAGCCATGAGCCCGGCTTCAGGCCCACGGCGTCCAGCCCCAGATCCTGGGTGCGGGGCGTGCGACCGATCGCGACGAGCACCTCGTCGGCCGTGACGGTCGTGCCGTCGGAGAGCTCGAGCGTGGCGCGGCCGTCGTCGTCGCGACGAGCGGAGGTCGTGTCGGCACCGGTCTTGACGGTGACGCCGCGCTCGCGCAGGGAGTCGGTGACGAGTTCTCCGGCGAAGGGCTCATTGGCGCCGAGCAGGCCGGAGCGGGCGATGATCGTGACCTCGCTGCCGAGGCTCTGGAACGCGGTGGCCATCTCGGCGCCGACGACGCCGCCACCGATGATCGCAAGAGAGGCGGGGATCTGCTCGACGGCGGTGGCCTCGCGGCTCGTCCACGGTGAGATGTCGGCCAGACCCGGGATGTCGGGCAGGAGCGCAGTCGACCCGGTGCAGACCGCGACCGCGTGGCGCGCGACCAGGTCGGTGGTTGTGCCGTCGGCGGCGGTGACGCGCACGGTCTTCTCGCCGGTGAGCGTGCCGTGGCCGCGCACGAGCTCGATTCCCGCGCCCTGCAGCCACTGCACCTGGCCGGAGTCGTCGTAGTTGCTGGTCATGGTGTCGCGACGGCGGAGCACGGCCGCGACGTCGAGGTCGCCCGTGACCGCCTGCTTCGCCCCGTCGACGTCGCGCGCGGCCCGCAATGCGGCGGCGCTGCGCAGCAAGGCCTTCGACGGCATGCAGGCCCAGTACGAGCACTCGCCGCCGACGAGCTCGGACTCGACGATGACGGCGGTGAGGCCGGCCTGCACGGCACGGTCGGCCACGTTCTCGCCGACGGGGCCGGCGCCGATGACGATGAGGTCGTATTCGCGTTCGCTCATGTCACTCACGCTACTCAGGGGGTCCGACATCGGGCGGGGGTTGCGCGCTGCCCACCCGCACGCGGGTTTCTGAGCCAACCGCAGCCTGAGGGAACCCTGCAAGGTCTTGACCTTGCGCTCTGAACCGGTTTAGTGTTTCGGGTACTGAACCGGTTTAGGCCGCAGGCCCCCACGACGGAGTGACGGATGACGAACGACACGCGACCCACCATCGCCGATGTCGCGCGCCGCGCCGGCGTGAGCAAAGGCCTCGTCTCGTTCGCGCTGAACGGTCGCGCGGGCGTCGCCCCCGACACGCGCGAGCGCATCCTCGCCGTCGCCGCCGACATGGGCTTCAGCCCTAGCCTGCGGGCCCGCTCGCTCAGCGTCGGCCGGGCCTTCGCCTGCGGGCTCGTGATCGGTCGCAGCCCCGACGTGATCGCCGCAGACCCCTTCTTCCCCTCGTTCATCGCGGGCGTCGAAGACGAGTTCTCGATCTCGGGCCAGGTGCTCGTGCTGGCCGCGGCCACTCCCGGTCGTCACGAGGAGGAGACCTACCGCGGCCTGGCCGCCGACCGCCGCGTCGACGGCGTGATCCTCTCCGACCTCCGCGCGGGCGACCCCCGCGTCGCGCTCGTCGCCGAGCTCGGCATCGCCGCCGTCACGCTCGGGGTCCCCGACGTCGACAGCCCCTTCACCTCGGTGTCGGTAGACGACGGAGCGGGCATCCGCCTCGCCGTCGACCACCTCGCCGACCTCGGCCACACCGACATCGCCCACGTGGCGGGCCCGACCGCGATGCTCCACGGCCGCAGCCGTACGGCGGCGTTCGACGCGGCGGCTGCAGACCGCGGCATCCGGTCCCGTGTCGTGCCGACCGACTTCAGCGCGGCCGACGGCGCCCGGGCCACGGATGCGCTGCTCGACGCCGACGTGCCCCCGACCGCGATCGTGTACTCGAACGACAACATGGCCATCGCCGGTCTCGGCCGCGCGCAGCGTCGCGGGCTGGTCGTGCCGCGCGACCTGTCGATCACGGGGTTCGACGACGCCGAGATCGGCCGCCACCTCTTCCCTGCCCTCACCAGCGTCGCCACAGACGCGCGGGGCTGGGGAGCCGCCGCCGCCCGCGCGCTGCTGGCCGCCACCACGGGCGGTGCCGCCGAGGCCCTCGCTTTGCCCGATCCCCGACTCATCGTCCGCGCCTCGACCGGGGCGCCGCCGACCGCTTGACGCACCGCGGGTCATCCCGCACACACAAGGAGGAAGACATGCGACGACGCATTCTGACCACAGCACTCGCCGCCACCGGCGTCTTGGCCCTGTCCGCCTGCAGCGGCGGGGGAGGAGCGAGCTCGGGCATGGACGCCCGCGGCCCGATCACCATCTGGTACTCCAACAACGACGCCGAGATCGCGTGGGGCGAGCAGATGGTGAAGGCGTGGAACGACGCCAACCCCGACCAGCAGATCACCGCGCAGGAGATCCCCGCCGGATCCTCGAGCGAAGAGGTCATCGGGGCCGCGATCACCGCCGGCAACGCGCCGTGCCTCATCTTCAACACCTCGCCCGCGGCCGTCCCCGGCTTCCAGAAGCAGGGCGGACTGGTCAACCTGTCGGACTTCCCCGACGGCGAGCAGTACATCACCGACCGCAGCGGCGACCTCGCCGACCAGTACCGCTCCGACGACGGCGGCTTCTACCAGCTGCCGTGGAAGAGCAACCCGGTCATGATCTTCTACAACAAGGACCTCTTCGCCCAGGCCGGCCTCGACGCCGAGAACCCGAAGCTGTCGACCTACGACGAGTTCCTCCAGACCGCGCAGACGCTGAAGTCGGCCGGGGTCGCGCCGTACGCGATCAACCCGGCGCCCACGAGCGAGTTCTTCCAGTCGTGGTTCGACTTCTACCCGTTGTACGCCGCGCAGACGGGCGGCAAGCAGCTGGTCGAAGACGGTCAGGCGACCTTCGACGACGCGGACGGCGAAGCGGTTGCCGACTTCTGGCGCACCATTTACAGCGACCAGCTCGCCGGCAACGAGCAGTACCAGGGCGACGCGTTCGCCGACGGCCAGGCCGCCATGGCGATCGTCGGGCCGTGGGCCATCTCGGTCTACAAGGACAAGGTGAACTGGGGCTCGGTCCCCGTGCCGACCGAGAAGGGCACCGCCGCCTCCGACACGTGGACCTTCAGCGACGCGAAGAACGTCGGCCTGTTCACCGCGTGCGACAACAAGGCCACCGCGTGGGACGTGCTGAAGTTCGCCACGAGCGAGGAGCAGGACGGCACGTGGCTCGAGGAGACCGGACAGATGCCGCTGCGCACCGACCTCACGACGACCTACGCCGACTACTTCTCGGCCAACCCGTCGTACCAGCAGTTCGGTGACCAGGCCGCCCGCACCGTCGAGGTGCCGAACGTGCAGAACTCCGTGGAGATCTGGCAGGCGTTCCGCGACGGGTACTCCCAGGCCGTCATCTTCGGCGAGGGCGACGTCAAGACCTTCTTGACGGATGCCAAGACCCAGATCGACCAGCTCGCGGCGGGGAAGTGACATGACCACGTCCGTCGCCGGCACGGCCGGCCGCACCGGGGGCGACCCCGGGCGGCCGGGCCGTGCGGGGGGCGCGGAGACCACGACCAAGACGCGGCGCCGCCCGTTCGGAGCGCAGCCGCTCGGCATCCTGTTCTCCGCCCCGTACCTGATCTTCATCGGGGTCGTGTTCGCGTACCCGATCATCTTCGCGGTGTGGATGTCGTTCCACGACTACTTCTTCACCGCCCCCGGCGCCAACGTCGACCGGCCCTTCGTCGGCTTCGACAACTACGTCACCGCCCTGAGCGATCCCGACGTGTGGCGGGCCTTCGGCAACGTCGGCGTCTTCCTGCTGATCAACGTGCCGCTGACCGTGGTGCTGTCGATCCTGCTCGCGACGGCGCTCGATCGCGCAGTGCGCGCCCGCACCTTCTTCCGGGTGGCGTTCTACGTGCCCTACGTCACGGCATCCGTCGCCGTGGTCGCCGTGTGGCTGTTCCTGTTCTCGAACACGGGCCTGGTCAACAACGTGCTCGGACCCCTCGCGCCGAACCCGTCGTGGCTGGTCAACTCCGCGCTGGCGATGCCCACGATCGCGCTGTTCGTCACCTGGAAGGGCCTCGGGTTCTACATCCTGCTCTACCTCGCCGCCCTGCAGAACGTGCCGCGCGAGCTGCACGAGTCGGTTGCGGTGGACGGGGGCGGGCGCATCCGCCAGTTCTTCGCGGTCACCGTGCCGGGCGTGCGGCCCGCGACGTTCCTCGTGCTGCTGCTGTCGACCATCACGGGCGCGAACCTCTTCACCGAGCCCTACCTGCTCACGAGCGGCGGCGGACCCAACGGTGCGTCCACGTCGCCCGTGCTCCTCATCTACCAGAAGGGCATCGAACAGCAGAACCCCGACGTGGCCGCGGCCATCGGCGTGGTGCTGATCATCTTCGTGCTCGTCATCGCGCTGCTGCAGCGCCGGTTCGTCGGAAGGGAGGAATCATGAGAAGCAAGATCGTCACGTACAGCGTGCTGACCGTCGGTGCGCTCGCGTTCCTGTTCCCCTTCTATTACATGATCGCCGGGTCGCTGCAGACGAGCCCCGACACCTCGATCGCGGGGGCGTTCCCGCACCCCTCCAACCTCACGGTGGAGAACTACACCGCGATCGACGGGCGCATCAACCTGCTGCAGGGCTTGGCGAACTCGGGCATCTTCACCGGCGGCGTCATCCTCGGCACGCTCGTGTTCGGCGTGCTCGCCGGGTACGCGCTCGCGGTGCTGAGGTGGCGCGGACGCTCCGCGACCTTCGCGCTCGTGCTGCTGGTGCAGGTGATCCCGTTTCAGCTGCTCATGATCCCGCTCTACGTCATGATCGCCCGCGATTACGGCCTGAGCGACAGCTACCTGGGCATGATCCTGCCGTTCTTCATCAACTCCACGGCCGTGGTCATCTTCCGTCAGTACTTCCTGCAGCTGCCCAAGGAGCTCTTCGACGCCGCCCGTATCGACGGCGCCAACGAGTTCCGGTTGCTGTGGAGCGTCGCGCTGCCCCTCGTGCGCCCGGCGCTGCTCACGGCGGTGCTGTTGACCTTCATCGGTCCGTGGAACGAGTTCCTCTGGCCGTTCCTGATCACGAAGGACGCCACGATGCAGCCCCTGGCGGTGTCGCTGGCGAACTTCATCTCGAACATCGCGGCATCCACCACCAACCCCTTCGGCGCCATGATGGCCGGCGCCGTCGTGCTCGCCGCACCCGCGGTGGCGCTGTTCCTGATCTTCCAGCGCTACTTCACCTCGAACGACCTCGGATCCGGAGTGAAAGGATGACAATGACCCCCGAATCCCCCGTCCCCTACCGCCTCACGCGCGTCGGGGTGGTGATGACCCCCGAGCCCGGCAACGCCGACGAGGCCGAGGGCGTTCTCAACCCGGCATCCGGTCGCGGCCCCGACGGCCAGCTGTACCTGCTGCCCCGCCTGGTCGCGGAGGGCAACGTCTCGCGCGTCGGCATCGCCCGCGTCGTGATCGAAGACGGCGTGCCCGTCTCGGTCGAGCGCGAGGGCGTCGTGCTGCAGCCCGATCGCGGGTGGGAGCGCGGCGTCGGCAACGCCGGCACCGAAGACCCGCGCACCACGTGGATCGAGGCGCTCGGCCTGCACGTGATGACCTACGTCGCCTACGGCCCGCTCGGACCCCGCACGGCCGTCGCCGTGTCGGAGGATCTGCGCGAGTGGAAGCGGCTGGGGCCGGCGATGTTCCGCTACCAGGACGACCTCGACATGGACCTCAACCTGTTCCACAACAAGGACACGGTGTTCTTCCCCGAGCCGGTCACGGCGCCGGACGGCACCGAGTCGCTCGCGGTCCTGCACCGCCCGATGTGGGACCTCGGCGAGACCAAGCCCGGCCAGGGCGTGCGCGTGCCGGCCGGGATCGAAGACCAGCGGCAGTCGATCTGGATCAGCTACGTGCCCCTCGAAGCCGTCCGCGACGACCTCTCGGCGCTCGCCCTCTGGGGACAGCACCGCTTCGTCGCGGGGCCGCAGTACCCCTTCGAAGAGGTCAAGATCGGTGGCGGTCCGCCGCCGCTGCGCATTCCCGAGGGGTGGCTCGTGCTGCACCACGGGGTGACCGGCGTGATCGACAGCGCCTTCTCGCAGCAGCAGAAGGTCAACTACGCCGCCGGGGCCTTGATCCTGGATGCCGCTGACCCCAGCCGCGTGATCGCGCGCACGCCCGAGCCGCTCCTGGCTCCCGAGACCGACGACGAGCGCAGCGGCATCGTGCCCAACGTCGTGTTCCCGACCGCGATCGAGGAGATCGACGGTCGTCACTTCGTGTTCTACGGCATGGCCGACTCGAAGATCGGCGTCGCCCTGCTCGAGCGCACCGACTGAGTACAGCGCGGCTCCGGCCCTCGCGGGTCCCCTGACGGGAACGCGTCGGCCGGGGTCGCGCACCCCACCCATCGAAAGGATCCCCCTCCCCATGAACGCACGATGGAGTGCGCGAATGACGGCCGTGCTGGGCGCCGCCGCCCTCGCCGTCCCGCTGACAACCGCCGCCGCAGCGGCCCCGCAACCTGCCGTGGCGCCCGCGACAGCGGCATCCGGCTCGCTGACGAACCTCGACCACCTCGACTTCCTGCTCGACGAAGCGACCCCGCCCGCCGATGTCGCCGGTCACTCGACCTACCGACAGGCCGAAGAACCCACGATCCTCGCGCCGTGGACCTACGCCGACGCCCGCGACGGCGGCACCTTCCAACGCGTGGGTGGCGGTCCGCTCGACCCCGCGACCGGCGACTGGGGTCAGGGCGCCTTCAACGCCGACGACAACACCCGTGCGGCCGTCGTCTACACCCGGCATTGGGAGCTCACCGGCGACCCCGACAGTCGGCAGAAGGCGTACGAGCTGCTGCGCACCGTCGCGTACCACCAGACGACCGACGGTCCCTCCGCCGGCAACGTCGTGCTGTGGATGCAGCCCGACGGAGAGCTCAACCCCTCGGCCGAGCCCGTCGAGCTGCCCGACCCCTCGGATTCCGGACCCAGCTACTGGACAGCCCGCACCGTCTGGGCCCTCGGCGAGGGCTACGCGGCGTTCGTCGACGACGACCCGGCGTTCGCCTCGTTCCTCAAGGACCGCCTCGCTCTCTCGCGCGGTGCCATCGAACGCGACGCGCTGTCGAAGTACGGGCAGTACGTCGAATCCGACGGCAAGAAGGTGCCGGCGTGGCTGATCGTCGACGGGGCGGATGCCACGGCGGAAGCGGTCCTCGGACTCACGGCGGCCGTGCGCGCCGGTGACGACACCTCCGCCACGGCGGCGCGTCAGCTCGCGGAGGGCGTGGCCGCCATGGCATCCGGGAACACCCGCCAATGGCCGTACGGCGCCGTCCTGCCGTGGGCCCAGTCGCCCGCGATGTGGCACGCGTGGGGCTCGCAGATGCCCGCAGCGCTCGCCGAGGCCGGCGACCTGTTCGGTGAAGACGCGCTGGTGAAACCGGCGATCGCGGATGCCACGGGCTTCACCACGACGCTGCTCACCGCCGGCGGGCCCGACAACGGATGGTTCCCGAGCCCCACCGACCGCGTGCAGATCGCGTACGGCGCCGACTCGCGCGTGCAGTCGCTGCTCGCGCTCGCCGACACGACGGGATCGGCCGCATTCGCCGAGCTCGCGAGCATGCAGGCCGCCTGGTTCTTCGGAGCCAATCACGCCGGGGAGAAGATGTACGACCCCGCGACCGGCATCACCTACGACGGTCTCCAGCCCGACGGCACGGTCAACCGCAACAGCGGAGCCGAGTCGACGATCCACGGCCTGCTCACCGCGCTCGCGCTCGACGCCCACCCCGCGGTGGCGGAGCGGGCGACGGCCCTGACCTCGGTCGAGAGCCGCGTGGGACTGTCGTACGTCGAGGCCGAAGACGCCGTGCGCACCGACGGCACCGTGTTCACTCCGGAGTCGTCGTGGACGGGGGAGTCGAGCTGGTCGGGCGACGGCCTGACGCTGGAAGCGCGTCAGAGCGCCACCTGGGACATCGGCCCCTCCGACACCGGACGATGGATCGAACCCGTCGTGTGGACCGAGCCGGGTGAGAAGTCGCAGTCGACCTGGCGAGGCGGCGGCGCGCTGAAGATCACCGGACCCGATCAGGGCATCTCGCCGACGCCGGGCGCTCTGCTGCCTTACGCGCTCACGGCGCCCGCCGCGGGCAAAGGTTCTCAGGTCGACGTGAAGGTGCAGAAGGGCGAGCTCACGCTCGACGGACTGATCGTCCGGCCCTGGATCTCGCGGCTCGTGCTGGGTGGAGACGCGCGCAGCGAGCTCGTGCACTCGAGCGCGGTGGGGCCGCAGCGCACCGGCATCGGTGCCGCGGGAGTGTCGTCGACCGTGTCGGTCTACGACGCCTCGGGCGCGCTGGTGCGCAGCACGTCGACGAGCGGAACCGTGACCGTGGTCGTGCCCCCGGGTGGATTCGCGATCGCCCAGGGGTGAGTGCGGCGGACCGGCCGGGTCCTTCGGGGCTCGGCCGATCCGCTGCGCCGGGTCGCTGGGCGGTGTCGCTGCGCCGTGGGGCCGGCGGCCTCGGGGCGTGCCCGTCAGCCGCGTCACGGTCGTGTCCGATTTCCGCCAGCCGATGTCGGAGGTCGATGGCAGGCTGGATGCCATGACCACCACCGCCGCCGCCCTTCCCGGCTTCGCCGAGCGCTACCGCGTCATCCAATCGCGCGATCGCCGGTTCGACGGCCAGTTCGTCACGGCGGTGAGCTCGACCGGCATCTACTGTCGCCCGAGCTGCCCCGCACGCACCCCGAAAGAGCAGAACGTCACGTTCTACGCGACCTCCGCGGCCGCGCACGAGGCCGGGTATCGGGCGTGCAAGCGGTGCCTGCCCGAGGCGGCACCCGGGTCGCCGCTGTGGGACGTGCGGGGCGACGTCGTCGCGCGGGCGATGCGCCTGATCGCCGACGGGGTGGTCGACCGCGAGGGCGTGCCCGGTCTGGCCCAGCGGTTGGGCTACTCGTCGCGTCACCTCACTCGCCTGCTCCAGGCCGAACTGGGCGCCGGTCCTCTCGCGCTGGCTCGAGCGCATCGCGCGCACACCGCCCGCGCCCTGCTGGTGGGCACCGACCTCTCGTCGGCCGACGTGGCGTTCTCGGCGGGCTTCTCGAGCGTGCGGCAGTTCACCGACACGATCGGCGAGGTGTTCGGCATGCCCCCGCGCGAGCTGCGCGCCCGCCGGCCGCACTCCTCGGGTGTCGAGGCCGCCGCGGGCGAGATCGACCTCGCCCTGCCGGTGCGCGGGCCGATCGACACGGTCGGGCTGTTCGGGTGGATGCGCGCGCACGCCATCCCCGAGGTCGAGGTCGGTGGCGACGCCTCCTTCGCGCGCGTCGTGCGCCTTCCCGGCGGACCCGCGTGGTTCGAGGTGCGCCTGGCCGACGACGGGCGCCTTCGCCTGCGGGCGCGACTGTCGGCGCTCGCCGATCTCGGCACCCTCATCTCCCGCGTGCGGCGCCTGTTCGACCTCGACGCCGACCCTCTCGCGATCGACGAAGCACTCGCCCGACATCCGCAGCTGGCGCCCGCCGTCGCCGCCATCCCCGGCGTGCGAGTGCCCGGCGCGATCGACGCCGACGAGATGCTGCTGCGCGCCATGATCGGCCAGCAGATCAGCGTGGCGTCCGCCCGCACCATGCAGGGCCGTCTCGCCGCCGAACTTGGCGAAACGGTCGGAGTCGGCCCCGAGCCGATGACCCTCTTCCCGACGCCGGCGGTCATTGCCGCGCGTGGCCTTGAGGTGCTGCGGGGTCCGGCTGCCCGCATGCGCGCGATCGTCGAGGCGGCCGAAGCGCTCGCCGACGGCAGCCTGACCCTGGGCTTCGGCGACGACGGGGTCGACCAGCGCGAGCGGTTGCTGGCGCGACGGGGGATCGGGCCCTGGACCGCCGACTACGTGCGCATGCGCGTGCTCGGCGACCCCGATGTGCTGCTGCCCGGCGATGTCGCCGCGCGCGCCGGTGCCGCGGCACTCGGGCTGCCCTCCGACCCCGCGGGCTTCACCGAATGGTCCGAACGCCTGTCGCCTTGGCGCAGCTACGCCATGGCCCACTATTGGTACGCCGCCCCCGTCACCCAGGCGTGGAGGTCGCCCGCAGAGACCGCGGCGGCCGTGGTGGCCCGACCCCGGGGCGCGCGCGCCCGACCAGCCGTCGACGTCGCGGCATCCGCTGTCGTCGCCGGCCGCCCCGATCCCTCACCCCGCCCCTCGACCGGAAGCGAGACCCCCGAATGACCACCGCGATCCTCGAATTCGTCGACACCCCCGACGGACCCTTCGCGATCCTCGCCGACGAGGCCGACCGCGTCATCGTCTCGGGCTGGACGGCCGACACCGACGCCGTCCTCGCCCGGTTGCGGCCCGAGCGGCGGCCAGAGCGCGTCGTGAGCGGCGGCACGGGGGCCGCCCCCGCCGTGCGGGCGTACTACGACGGCGATCTCGCCGCGATCGACGCCGTCGCCGTCGCGCAGACCGGCACGCCCCTGCAGCGAGCGGGGTGGCAGGCGCTGCGCTCCATCGCCCCCGGCGCACCGCTGACGTACACCGGCTTCGCGGTCGCCCTCGGCTCGCCGGCCGCCGTGCGCGCCGCGGCCTCGATCTGCGCGCGAAACGCCGTCGCGCTGTTCGTCCCCTGCCACCGCGTGCTCCGCGGAGACGGGACGCTCGGCGGGTTCGTGTGGGGCACGGGGGTGAAGCAGAGCCTGTTGGCGCGCGAGGCGGCGAGCTGACCAAGGGGGTGAGAGGTGGCTGAGCTTGTCGAAGCCACCGGGTGACTGCGGGTTCCGGTCCCGGGTGGGAGAGGTGGCTGAGCTCGTCGAAGCCACAGGGCGACTGCGGGTTCGGTCCCGGGTGGGGGAGGTGGCTGAGCTTGTCGAAGCCACCGGGGGACTGTGGGTTCCGGTCCCTTCGACAGGCTCAGGGACCTGGTGCCCGAGGACTGCGGGTTCCGGTCCCTTCGATGGGCTCAGGGACCCGGGGCCGGGACTGTAGGTACTGGTTCCTTCGGGTGCCGCAAGAAATCCTTGCCCCCAGCAATCTCTCAGGGATAGTCTGGAGGGCTGCCGTCCCCCCGGCGGAAGCTACACCAACTGAGGAGGATTCCATGGACCAGATCGACGCCCCCGTCGCCCCGGCCGCCGCATCCTCCGTCGCTGCGCGCCCCGGCCGACGCTCCTAGGGCCCCGCGCCGCGCTCACGCGCGACCGCTACGCCTCGACCGACGCACTTCGTCGCGCCTCCCGGCTCCCTCTCCGCGCCCGATCCCGGCGCCCGCTCCGACCCCACGAGGATCATGACCACCTCAACGCCTCCGCACCGCCTCTCCACTCCGCGCGCGCTCGCGCGCCTTCTGCCGATCGCGCGGCCGGTTCTGCCGCGCCTCATCGCCGGTGCCGTCACCGCCCTCATCGCGAGCCTTCTCGCCCTGGCGATCCCGCTCGTGCTCGAGCAGATCGTCGCAGGCCCCATCGCCTCGCTCGACGCCGGAGCCCTCGTCTGGGGCTCGCTCGCCGTGCTCGGCCTGGGCCTCGCCGAAGCCGCCATGGTGTGGCTCCGCCGGTGGTTCGTGCTCTCGCCGGCCACCAAGGTCGAGTACGACCTGCGCCAGTCGTTCTACTCGCGCCTCCAGCGCCTGCCCGTCGCCTTCCACGACCGGTGGCAGTCGGGGCAGCTTCTCTCGCGCATGATGCAGGACATCAGCATGCTGCGTCGGTGGCTCGCCTTCGGCGTGATCCTGCTCGTGGTCAACATGCTGACCATCGCCATCGGCGCGGTGCTGCTGTTCCGCTGGCACTGGCTGCTCGGCGCGCTGTTCCTCGTCACCTCCGCTCCGGTCATCTACGTGGGCTTCCGCTTCGAGAAGCGCTACGGCGCGCTGACGCGTCAGAGTCAAGACCAGGCCGGCGACCTGGCCACCAGCGTCGAAGAGAGCGTCCACGGCATCCGGGTGCTCAAGGCCTTCGGTCGCGGCAAGCACGCTCTGCAGAAGTTCACCCGCCAGGCCGAGTCGCTGCGCGAGACCGAGATCGACAAGGCCCGCGCGATCGGGTGGATCTGGTTCTGGCTCGTGCTGCTGCCCGACATCGCGTTCGCCGTGTGCCTCGGCGCCGGCATCGTGCTGACCCAGCTCGGTCAACTGCAGGTCGCCGAGCTCGTGGCGTTCTTCGCCATGGCGACCGTGCTGCGGTGGCCGATGGAGTCGATCGGGTTCCTGTTCTCGTTCCTGCTCGACGCGCGCACCGCCACCGACCGCATCTTCGAGGTCTTCGACGAGCAGAACACCATCGTCGACCCCGAGAACCCCCGCACCATCGCGGAGCCCCGCGGCGAGCTGACCTTCGAGGGGGCGCACTTCCGCTACCAGGACTCCGCCGGCACCGAGCCCGACCTACTGAACGGCATCGACCTCGTGCTGCGACCGGGCGAGACCATGGCGTTGGTCGGTCTCACCGGGTCGGGCAAGACCACGCTCACCACGCTGCCGGGGCGCCTGTACGACGTGACCGGCGGACGCGTGCTGATCGACGGCGTCGACGTGCGCGACCTGACGCTCGCCGAACTACGGCGCCACGTCGGCATGGCCTTCGAAGACGCCACGCTGTTCTCGCAGACCGTGCGCGACAACGTGCTGCTCGGTCGTGAAGACCTCACGCCCGGCTCACCCGAGGCCGAGGAGATCCTGCGCGAAGCGCTGCAGGTCGCGCAGGCGCATTTCGTGTACGACCTGCCCGACGGCCTCGACACGGTCATCGGCGAGGAGGGCCTGAGCCTCTCGGGCGGCCAGCGTCAGCGCCTGGCGCTCGCGCGCGCGGTCGCGGCCCGCCCCGCCGTGCTCGTTCTCGACGACCCGCTGTCGGCGCTCGACGTCGACACCGAGGCCCTGGTCGAAGACGCGCTGCGCGAGGTGCTCAGCGAGACGACCGCCCTCGTGGTGGCGCACCGTCCCTCGACGGTCACGCTCGCCGACCGGGTGGCTCTGCTCGAAGACGGTCGCATCACCGCCGTCGGCACGCACTCCGACCTGCTCCGCGAGAGCGACCACTACCGCTACGTCATCTCGAGCCTCGAAGAGGCCGAGCGCGAAGCCCGCACGGGCGCGATCGATGTGATCCCGTCCGACGACGACGTCCTCACCGAGAAGGAGGCGACCCGATGAGCACCTCCACCGTCTCCGGGACGAGCGGCGAAGACCGCTCCGACTACACGCGCGACGAGAGCCGCGCGATCCGTCAGCGTTCGCTGCGCCTTCTCGGCTCGCTCGTCTCACCGCTGCGCTGGCAGCTCGTGCTCGCCGGCGCGGTGCTCGTCGTCTCGACCGCCCTGCGGGTCGCGGGCCCGGCGCTGATCGCGTACGGCATCGACAACGCCCTGCCGGCCGTCATCGAGCGCAGCGACTGGATGCCGACCTACGGCGTCGTCATCGTGTACCTGCTCGCCGGCATCGGCGGCGCCGTGCTCATCGGCTGGTACGTCGTCGTGGCCGCGCGCCTCACGCAGGCCGTCATGCTCGATCTGCGCAAGCGGATCTTCCTGCACACGCAGCGGTTGAGCCTCGAGTTCCACGAGTCGTACACGTCGGGGCGCATCATCTCGCGGCAGACGAGCGACCTCGACACGATCCGCGAGCTGCTCGACGGCGGGCTCAACGAGCTGGTGTCGGGCGTGCTCTACGGCCTGTTCACCCTCGCGGCACTGTTCCTGATCGACTGGCAGTCCGGGCTGATCCTCACCGTCATGGGCATCCCCATGTACTTCCTCATGCGGTGGTTCTACTCGCGCTCGCAGGTGATCTACCGGGAGTCGCGCGTCATCAGCGCACAGGTGATCGTGAAGTTCGTCGAGACGATGACCGGCATCCGGGCGGTCAAGGCGTTCCGCAAGGAGCCGCGCAACGACGCGGAGTTCGGCACGCTCGCCGGCGACTACCGCGACGTGAACATGCGCTCGATCAAGCTGTTCGGAACCTTCGAGCCGGGCATCATGGGCGTTGCCGCCGTCTCGGTCGCCGTGGTGCTGCTGTGGGGCGGCGGACGCGTGATCGCGGGGCCGCTCGAGATCGGTGTGCTCACCGCCGCCGTGCTGTACGTCCGCAACTTCTTCTCGCCGCTGCAGGAGGTGGCGTTCTTCCTGAATTCCTACCAGTCGGCGACGGCCGCGCTCGAGAAGGTGTCGGGCGTGCTCGAGGAGCAGCCGACGGTTCCCGACCCGACCGACCCGGTCGACCTGTGGACCGCCCGAGGCCACGTGAGCTTCGACGACGTCACCTTCGGATACTCCGAAGACCGCGTCATCCTGCCGCACTTCTCCCTCGACATCCCCGCCGGGCAGACGATTGCCCTCGTCGGCACGACCGGCGCGGGCAAGTCGACGTTGGCCAAGCTCGTGTCGCGGTTCTATGACCCGACGAAGGGCGCCGTGACCCTCGACGACGTCGACCTGCGGCGTCTGCACCCGAAAGACCTGCGTCGCGCGATCGTCATGGTCACGCAGGAGGCCTACCTGTTCAGCGGGACCGTGGCCGACAACATCGCCCTCGGTAAGCCCGATGCCACGATGGACGAGATCCGCGCGGCGGCTCGCGCCGTGGGTGCCGACGCCTTCATCTCGAAGCTGCCCGACGGCTACGACACCGACGTGAACAAGCGCGGTGGCCGTGTGTCGGCGGGCCAGCGTCAGTTGATCTCGTTCGCGCGGGCGTTCCTCGCCGACCCGGCGGTGCTCATCCTCGACGAGGCCACGGCCTCGCTCGACATCCCCAGCGAGCGGCAGATCCAGGACGCCCTGCAGACGCTGCTCGCCGACCGCACGGCGATCATCATCGCCCACCGCCTGTCGACGGTTGCGATCGCCGATCGGGTGCTGGTGATGGAGCACGGTCGCATCATCGAAGACGACACCCCTGCCGCGCTCATCGCCGGCACGGGCAAGTTCGCCCAGCTCCACGCCGCCTGGCGAGAGTCGCTGGTCTAGCCCGCCCCGCGGGAATGACGGATGCCACGCTGCCCCTCGGGCGCGTGGCATCCGTCTTTCCGTCGACAGAAGTCTGCTGTCCGGTGCCGTTTCGAGTCACACCAGTCGAACCGAATGAGGGCGCCCAGCGCCCCGCCCGGATCTTCGCGCCTCAGCCGATCACACCCGCGCGCGAGCGATGACCTCGCCGTACGCCGTCTCGCCGACCGGCTCGAAGCCGACGCGCTGGAAGAACGCCTCGGGACCACCGACACCGGGTTCGTAGATCACGTCGACGTGGTCCATGCCGCGACCGCGGGCCTCTTCGAGTACGGCGGCGATCGCGTAGCTTCCGACGCCTCGGCCCTGCTCGTCGGCGTCGACGTTGATGCGCCACAACACCGACTGGAAGTGCTCCTCGTGGGCGTCGCGATCGAAGTTCGCGCTGACGAAGCCGACGACCTCATCGCCGTCGAGGACCACGCGTTGCCAGGTCGTCTGCGGGTTGCTCACCGTAGCGGCGACCCCGTAGCTCACGGGCGCGAGGAACTGTTCCTGTCCGGGCTTGAGCGAGAGCGTGTTGACGGCCACGATCGTGGCGGCGGACAGTTCGACGAGACGCAGGTCAGCCATGCGCTCAGGCTACCGGCACGCCCGCCCCGCCCCCAAAGATCGCATACCGACGCATGCTCTTGCCGGTGGGGGAGCAGGGGCAGAAGACGAGGGCGGATGCCGAGAACTATCTCGACATCAAGAGACTTTGCCCACGTGCGATAGGCTGAATCGCAACCCTGGCCGCCTCTACGGAGAGATCTGACGTGCCCGATTCCACCATCATTTACACGTACACCGACGAGGCGCCGGCTCTCGCCACCGCGTCGTTCCTGCCCATCGTGCAGGCCGTCACGAAGCAGGCGGGTGTCGACGTCGAAACCCGCGACATCTCGCTCGCCGGCCGCATCCTCGCGGCCTTCCCGCAGCGCCTGACGCCCGAGCAGCAGGTCGGCGACGCGCTGGCCGAGCTCGGCGGACTCGCCACGCTGCCCGAGGCGAACATCATCAAGCTGCCGAACATCTCGGCATCCATCCCCCAGCTGAAGGCCGCGATCGCCGAGCTCCAGTCGCAGGGCTACGACATCCCCGACTACCCCGATGAGGCGTCGAGCGTCGAAGACAAGGACGTGCGCGCGCGCTACGACCGCATCAAGGGCTCCGCCGTGAACCCCGTGCTGCGCGAGGGCAACAGCGACCGCCGTGCCCCGCTCGCGGTGAAGAACTACGCCAAGAAGCACCCCCACCGCAACAAGGCGTTCGCCGAGGGCTCGAAGACCCGCGTCGCAACCCTCGGTCACGACGACTTCCGCTCGAACGAGAAGTCGGTCGTGCTCGGCGACGACGACGTGCTCACGATCCAGCACGTGGCCGCCGACGGCGCCACCACGACGCTGAAGGAGGGCCTCAAGGTCCTCCAGGGTGAGATCGTGGATGCCACGTTCCTCTCGGCCGCGGCCCTCGACGCGTTCCTCGCCGACACCCTCGCCCAGGCGAAGGCCGACGACGTGCTCTACTCGGTGCACCTGAAGGCCACGATGATGAAGGTCAGCGACCCGATCATCTTCGGCCACGTCGTGAAGGCGTTCTTCGCCGACGTGTTCGACCGTCACAGCGACGCCCTCGCGGCCGCCGGTCTCACCCCCAACGACGGCCTCGGCTCGATCCTCGCGGGTCTGTCGAACGTCGAGGGCGGCGACGCCATCGCCTCCGAGATCCGCGACGCCCTGGCATCTGGCCCCCGCCTGTCGTACGTCAACAGCGACAAGGGCATCACCAACCTGCACGTGCCCTCCGACGTGATCGTCGATGCCTCGATGCCCGCGCTCATCCGCAACGGCGGCAAGCTCTGGGGCGCCGACGGGGGAGAAGACGACACCCTCGCCGTCATCCCCGACTCCTCGTACGCCGGTGTCTACCAGGCGACCATTGAAGACGTCATCGCCAACGGCCCGCTCGACCCGGCCACCATCGGCTCCGTCCCGAACGTCGGTCTCATGGCCCAGGCGGCCGAGGAGTACGGCAGCCACGACAAGACGTTCGAGATCGCCGCTCCCGGCCGTGTGCAGGTCGTCGCCTCGAACGGCGACGTGCTGCTCGAGCACGAGGTGAACACCGGCGACATCTGGCGCGCGACGCAGACCAAAGACGTCGCGGTGCGCGACTGGGTGAAGCTCGCCGTCTCCCGCGCCCGCGCGACCGGCGTGCCGGCCGTGTTCTGGCTCGACGAGACCCGTGCGCACGACCGCAACCTCATCGCCAAGGTGCACGAGTACCTCGCCGACCACGACACCGAGGGCCTCACGATCGAGATCCTCGCCCCCGCCGAGGCGACGACGTACTCGCTCGAGCGCATCCGCCGCGGCGAGGACACGATCTCGGTCACCGGCAACGTGCTGCGCGACTACCTCACCGACCTGTTCCCGATCCTCGAGGTGGGCACGAGCGCCAAGATGCTCTCGATCGTCCCGCTGCTCGCGGGCGGCGGCCTGTTCGAGACCGGTGCCGGCGGCTCGGCTCCCAAGCACGTGCAGCAGCTCGTCGAGGAGGACTACCTCCGCTGGGACTCGCTCGGTGAGTTCTTCGCCCTCGCGGCCTCGCTCGAGCACCTCGCCGACACCACGGGCAACGAGCGGGCTCGCGTGCTCGCGCAGACCCTCGACGCCGCGACCGGCACGTTCCTCGAGAACGACAAGTCGCCGGGCCGTGCCCTCGGCACCATCGACAACCGCGGCAGCCACTTCTACCTCGCCCTGTACTGGGCGCAGGAGCTGGCGAAGCAGTCGACCGATGCCGACCTGGCCCAGGTCTTCGCCCCGGTCGCCGAGAAGCTGGCCGCGGAAGAGCAGACGATCGTCGCCGAGCTCAACGCCGTCCAGGGTCACCGCGCCGAGATCGGCGGCTACTACCGCCCGAACGCGGAGCTCGTCGAGAAGGTCATGCGCCCCTCGGCCACGCTGAACGCGGTGGTCGACGCCCTGCGCTGAGCCGGAAACCCGGAAGGGGCGGATGCCACACGGCATCCGCCCCTTCTGCGTTTCCGGGCCGCGGCTCGGCGCGTCGGCACGGCACAACTCCTGCAATCCGCGGTTGTCGGGCACTCCGGAGGGCCCGGTCGGGGCAGAGCGCAGGAGTTGTGCGCGCCGGGGCCACGGAAGCGGAGGGCCGGGGGCGGGTTGCCGGGCGAAAGTCCGGCGTTGTGTCCGGAACGGGGACCACGGCCGGTGATCCGGCGACGGTTCGGCACGCGGCGCTCGGTCGGTCTTGCAAGACCGCGTGGCCTGGCCGAGAGACGTCGAGCTGCCGGCACAACTCCTGCAATCCGCGGTTGTCGGGCACTCCGGAGGGCTCGGTCGGGGCATAGTGCAGGAGTTGTGCGCGCCGGGGCCCCGGACACGGAGTGTCGGGGCGGGTTGCGTGGCGGAGGTCCTGCGTTGTGTCGCGGTGGGGCGACGCAGGGTGCGAAGACGCCGGCCCGCCGGGACGCTGTCGCGCCAGGGCGCTGTCGCACCACGACGCAGTCCCGCCGGGAGAAAAGACAGAGGGGCGGATGCCGAAGCATCCACCCCTCTCAAAAGGATCCGGACTCAGTAGTGAACCGAGACCTCCGTGCCGCGGTAGGCCCAGTCGTAGAGTTCCTTGGCCTGCGCAATGGTCATGTTGATGCAGCCGTGGCTCATCGGCGTACCGAAGTTGTTGTGCCAGTAGGTGCCGTGGAAGCCCTCGTCGCCGTTGAAGTACGCGACCCAGGGGACGTCCTTGGTGCAGTAGTCGTAGCCGGGGACGCAGCCCATGTCCTGCATCGCGGTCTTCCAGCCGATGCGGAAGTTGCCGGTGTGCGTCGCGTGCTCGCCGGCGCCCGACGAGATCGTGTAGGTGCGGTAGACCTGACCGTTCTGCCACAGCGTCGTGGTCTGCGTGCTGAGATTGACGTCGATGCGGCGCTCGGTCTTGGTGGTGTCGAACGGCGTCTCGGTGACGTTCAGTGCGTAGCGCCCGTTGCCGTCGGCGAGCTGCGTCGCGAAGGCCGCGGCGATGCCGGCGGTGTCGCCGAGCGCGCGACCGGTCTGGCCCTCGGTGAGGGTGTGGATGACCTCTCCGCCGGTGTCGACGATCACGTCGGCGTTGACGGCGCCGCGGTCGACCGTGCCGGTCAGGCCGGCGACGACCGTCTGGATCGCGGTCTGGTCGGCCGAGACGGCGAAGTCGCCCGTGCCGTCGGGGGTGACGGTGAGCCACGAGGCGGCGGTGGCGCGGTCGACGGGGACGGTGCGCTCGTCGCCGACGTAGAAGCCAGCCGAGTCGAGGATGCCGTTGAGGGTCGCGACGGCGGCGCCGGCCTCGTCGGTCGAGACGGGGGCCTCGACGGGCACGAGGGTGGCGTCGACCGTGGTGGTGCTCTCACCGGAGTCGAAGGCCGACTGCAGGGCGGCGGCGACGGTGGCGACGTCGATGCCCTCGCCCGCTTCGGCGGGGGTGGCGACGTAGGCCTGCGAGCCCGCGTCGTAGGCGACGGTGGCGTCGACGGGCGCGCGGTACGCGCCGGGGGCCTTGTCGCGGAGGGCGGCGGTGGCGGCGGACTCGTCGATCTGGACGGCGACGCCCGCTCCCTCGGGGAACCACGCGGCGGGCTTCCACATGGGATTGTCGGCGAAGGCCTTGTCGGCCAGGGCGGCGGCGTCGACCGTCGCGCCGAGGTCGGCGCCGGTGACGGTGACCTCTCCGGCGGGGCTCTCGACGACGACGGCGGTCTCGGCCAGTCGGGTCGAGATCGCCTGGGCGGCGGCGCCGGCGGTGAGGCCGCCGATCTGCACGCCGGCGACCGAGGCGCCGGGGGCGATCAGCACGAGAGAGGCCGCGATGAGGGCCACGGCCGTCGCGCCGGCGGGGATGCCGATCCACAGGCCGGAGCGGTTCTTGCGCGTCGTGGGCTCGGGCGGAGCCCAAGCGTAGGTCGCGCCGTCGGTGCCACGTGCGCCGTCGGTCATGAGTCAAACCCCCCGGAAGTCAGTCTTCCCATGCTAAAGCCGCGGCCTGCGCATCACCCCCGAGCAATATCACGGTCTGATCACGCCGGTGGCGCGACGTGGCCGTTCCGGCCGCGGACGGCCTCAGGGCGCGAACACCTTTCCCGGGTTCAGGATGCCGAGGGGGTCGAACACCCGCGCGATGTCGCGTTGCAGCGTCCACTGGTCGTCGCCCAGCTCGTCGGCCAGCCAGCGCCGCTTGAGCACGCCGATGCCGTGCTCGCCGGTGAGGGTGCCGCCCAGCGCGAGCGCCGCGCGGAAGAGCTCTTCGGCGGCCTGCCACACGATCGGCGGCACCTCGGGCCCCTCGAACACGAAGTTGGGGTGCAGGTTGCCGTCGCCCGCGTGGGCGACCGCGGGGATGACGAGGCCGAACTCGCGCTCGATCCGCGCGATCTCGTCGAACATGTCGGGCAGCGCGCTGCGCGGCACCGACACGTCTTCGATGAGGGTCGTGCCGAGGGTCTCCATGGCGGGATGCATCGCGCGCCGCACGGCCAGCAGCGCCTCGCCCTCGGCCGCGTCGGCGGCGACGGTCACCGTTCCGCCGGCGGCGCGCAGCACCTCGGCGACCGCGCGGGCCTCGTCGACGGCCACGGGTCCGTCGGTCTGCACGGTCAGCTGAGCGGCACCGGCGACGGGGGCCGGCAGAGACAGCAGTCGATGAACGGCCGCGAGGCTCGTGGCATCCATCAACTCCATGATCGCGGGCTGGATTCCGGATGCCGTGACCGCTGCCGACGCGACGGCGGCGGCCCGCGCACCCTCGAACAGGGCCGTCAGAGTGACGCGCTCGCCCTCGACGAGGCGACGGAGCTTGAGCGTCGCGCCGACGACGACGCCGAGCGTGCCCTCCGACCCGATGACGAGCGAGGTGAGATCGAGACCCGTGACGCCCTTCACGCTGCGGTGGCCGAGGTGCAGGAGTCGGCCGTCGGCGAGCACGAGGTCGACGCCGAGCACCGCGTCGCGCACGACGCCGTACTTCGCGCACAGCAGGCCGCCGGCGCCGGTGGCGATGTTGCCGCCGACGGTGGAGATGGCGCGGCTGGCCGGATCGGGTGCCCACCACACCCCGTGCGGTTCGAGCTGCGCGTTGAGGTCGGCGTTCAAAATGCCGGGTTCGACCACGGCCAGCAGGTCGTCGGGGCGCACCTCCAGCACGCGGTCCATGCCGCGCACCGAGAGGCTGATCTCTCCGCCGCCGGTGTTCGCGCCGCCCGCGAGGCCGGTGCCCGCGCCACGCGGCACGACGGGCGTGCGCGTGGCGGTGGCGATGCGCATCACCGCCTGCACGTCGGAGACGGATGCCGCGTGCACGACGGCCAGGGGGAGTCCCTCGGCCGCGTGGCCCGACTTGTCGGCCCGCGCCGCCTCGAGCGACGCGGGCCAGGTGTCCGCGCGCGCGCCCAGCTCGGCGCGGAGCAGGGCGAGGGCGCGCTCGGGCGCGCGCGGAGACGGCGTCTGGTCGGCCGTCTCGTCGGCGGTCACGCCAGGCGCCGTCTGCCGTTCAGAGCGCCGAAGGTGACGGCGACGATCGCGAACACGAGGCCGATGAGGGCTTGGCCCATGCTCCACCACGCCACGGTCGCGGCGGCGTAGACGAACAGCTCGACGATCGCGCGGACGAAGGGGTGCACCGCCAGCACGGCGCGCGGCGAGACGAACAACGCCCACACCGCGATCGCCAGGACGGGGGCGCCGATGCCGGCGACGATGCTCCAGGGGAAGGGCCACGCGGTGAAGCCCCAGATGGCGAGCGTGATGAAGGCGAAGAGGCCGCAGATGACGCTGCCGATCTCGACCCCCGACGGGCGCGGGCGCATGCCGGGAGCGAGAGGCGCCTGCGCGCGGACGTTCGGAGTGTCGGTCACCCCAGCATTTTACGCGGGCGCTGGCGCGCGGCATCCGGGATCGCTCACCGTCGAGCCGATCGCGGCGCAACCCAGGTCCCTGAGCTTGTCGAAGGGCCCAGGACCGCAGTGTGGCCCCGGTGGCTTCGACAGGCTCAGCCACCTCGCTCTCCGAGGTCCCTGAGCTTGTCGAAGGGCCCGGGACCCGCAGTGACCCCGGTGGCTTCGACGGGCTCAGCCACCTCTGCTTCGGACAGGACCGACGCGGGACCCGGTGGCTTCGACCGGCTCGGCCACCTTGCGCGGCGGAGGTCCCTGAGCTTGTCGAAGGGCCCGGGACCCGCAGTGGCCCCGGTGGCTTCGACAAGCTCAGCCACCTCTGCTTCGGACCGGACCCCCGTGTCCTCGACGAGTTCAGCCACCTCCGCGTCGGGCGGAACCTGTGGAGGAACGGTGGATGCCGCGACGCGCGAGGACGCGCGCGTGATACGCGCTACAGTGGCACCGTCGCGACTGGCGTTGAGGTGGGACACCACCGGGGAGCGACCGCTTGACGGTATTCGACCGCACGCCTGGGTCGATGCGGTATCTCCGCGGACTCGCCGAGTCCGCGGCATCCGGAACCATCGTCAAGGAGATCGCATGACCGATCCGTACTTCAACGCCCCTCTCTCGAAGGTCGACCCCGAGATCGCCGAGGTCCTCGAGCGCGAGCTGAACCGTCAGCGCGGATTCCTCGAGATGATCGCGTCGGAGAACTTCGTTCCCGTCTCGGTGCTGCAGTCGCAGGGCTCGGTGCTGACGAACAAGTACGCCGAGGGCTACCCCGGTCGTCGCTACTACGGCGGCTGCGAAGAGGTCGACGTCGCCGAGTCGCTCGCCATCGAGCGCGCGAAGCAGCTGTTCGGCGCCGGGTTCGCCAACGTCCAGCCCCACTCGGGCGCCTCGGCCAACGCCGCGGTGCTGCACGCGATCGCCCGCCCCGGCGACACGCTGCTCGGCCTCGCCCTCGACCAGGGCGGTCACCTCACCCACGGCATGAAGATCAACTTCTCGGGCCGTCTCTACGACATCGTCGCCTACGGCGTCGACCCCGAGACCAGCATCATCGACATGGACGAGGTGCGCCGCCTCGCCCTCGAGCACAAGCCGAAGGTCATCATCGCCGGCTGGTCGGCCTACCCCCGCCAGCTCGACTTCGAGGCGTTCCGCGCGATCGCCGACGAGGTGGGCGCCCTGCTGTGGGTCGACATGGCGCACTTCGCCGGTCTCGTCGCTGCGGGCGTGCACCCCTCTCCGATCCCGCACGCGCACGTCGTCTCGACCACCGTGCACAAGACGATCGGCGGCCCGCGCTCGGGCCTCATCCTCACCAACGACGCCGACCTGGCCAAGAAGATCAACACCGCGGTCTTCCCCGGTCAGCAGGGCGGCCCGCTCATGCACGTCATCGCGGCGAAGGCCACGGCCTTCAAGCTCGCGATGACGCCGGAGTTCAAGGAACGCCAGGAGCGCACCCTGCGGGGCGCGTCGATCCTCGCCGACCGCCTCACGCAGGACGACGTGAAGAACGCCGGCATCGCCGTGCGCTCGGGCGGCACCGACGTGCACCTCGTGCTCGTCGACCTGCGCGAGGCAGAGATCGACGGCAAGCAGGCCGAAGACCTGCTGCACGACATCCACATCACGGTCAACCGCAACGCGGTGCCGAACGACCCGCGTCCGCCGATGGTGACCTCGGGCCTGCGCATCGGCACTCCGGCGCTCGCGACCCGCGGCTTCGGCGACGCCGAGTTCACCGAGGTGGCCGACATCATCGCTCTCGCGCTGATCCCCGGCGCCGACGTCGAGGCCCTGCGCGCACGCGTCGCGACCCTCGCCGACGCCTTCCCGCTGTACCCCGACCTGCACCAGTGAGCCCCGGCCGGGGCGGGGCTGCTGCGGCGGCCCCGTTCCGGCGGGTGGCCGCTCCTCGCGCGGCGGCGGGTTTCCGGCATCCGGCCCCGCTCTCGCGGGCTGCGCGGCGCCGAAACCCACGCATAAAAGCGGTTCGCTCGCATAAACGCGGGGAGAGCGCGTTCATGTGAGCAGAAAGCGTTTATGCGTGGGGATTCCCCGCGCGACCCCGATCGACACCCCGCACGACCCCATCGACACCAGGAAGAGGGATGCCATGACGGCGACGATTCTCGACGGTAAGGCCGCGTCGGCGGCGATCAAGGCGGAGCTCACCGAGCGCGTCGCGGCCCTGCGCGCGAAGGGGATCGTCCCCGGCATCGCGACGGTGCTCGTGGGCGCCGACCCCGCCTCGCAGCTGTACGTCGGCATGAAGCACAAGCAGTCCGAGGCGATCGGCATGAACTCGATCCAGGTCGAGCTTCCGGCCGAGGCCACGCAGCAGGAGGTCGAGGCCGTCATCGACCGCCTCAACGCCGACCCGGAATGCCACGGCTACATCGTGCAGCTGCCGCTGCCGAAGCACATCGACACCGATGCGATCCTCGAGCGGATCGATCCGGCGAAGGATGCCGACGGCCTGCACCCCACGAACCTCGGGCGTCTCGTGCTCAACGTCAACGCGCCGATCCACACGCCGCTGCCGTGCACCCCGCGCGGCGTCATCGAGTTGCTGCTGCGCAACGACTACGACCTGAAGGGCAAGGAGGTCGTCGTCGTCGGCCGCGGCGTCACGATCGGCCGCTCGATCGGTCTGCTGCTGACCCGTCGCGAGATCAACGCCACCGTGACCCTCACCCACACCGGCACGGCCGATCTGGCGAAGCACCTGCGCGAGGCCGACGTCATCGTCGCCGCCGCGGGAGTGAAGCACATCGTACGGGCCGCCGACGTCAAGCCGGGCGCCGCGGTGCTCGATGTGGGCGTCACGCGCGAGACCGACCCCGAGACAGGGAAGTCGCGCGTGTACGGCGACGTGCACCCCGACGTGGCCGAGGTCGCGGGCTTCGTCTCGCCGAACCCCGGCGGGGTCGGACCGATGACCGTGGCCCTGCTGATGACGAACGTCGTCGAGGCGGCCGAGCGGGCGGCATCCGCCTGAGGGTGAACCGCGCGCAAGCGCGGGCTGAACAGCCTTCGCGGCGCGCGCAAGGTGTTCCCCACAGGGAGTCGGACGTGGGATCGTTGATGCATGACTGAGTCCGTGCTGAACGACCTCCTCCGCCGCGTCACCGAGAGCGGCCTGCTCGACGACGCCCAGATCGACGAAGACAGCGTCATCGGGTCGGGACACCTGGATGCCGCCGGCGTCGAGGTGGAGGTCGACCTCGACCCCGAGATCGACGAAGAAGACGCCCCCGACCTCGACGCCATCATGAGCAACCTCAAGGACGTGCTCTCGGTCGGCGAAGAGCGCTGGCGCGCGATCGTCGAAGAGGTCGCGAGCGACATCGAAGACGCCCTCGACGATGACGAGCTCGATGCCGACGTCGACCTGCGCACCGACCTCGAGGCGATCGGCGTGGGCGTCTTCGCCGACGCGATCATCGTGGTCTTCGCCGGTCAGACCTCGTTCCCCGACGCCCTCGTGCACGTGCAGCTCACGCCCGAGCTCGAGGTCGAAGACATCGAGATCGTCGGCGACGACGACGAAGACGACGAAGACGAGGACTGACCCTCGACACCACGAAGGGCCGGACGAGTGATCGTCCGGCCCTTCGTCGTTCTCGGGGTGCGGTCGGCGTTCAGACGATCGCGGCGCGCAGCTCGGCGGCCGCGGCGCCCACATCGGGAGCGCTGTAGATGGCGCTGCCGGCGACGGCGACCTGGGCGCCGGCCTTCTGCACGTCGGCGATGCTCGACGCGTTGACGCCCCCGGCGACCGAGAACGGCACGCCCGAGGCCTCTCCGTCGCGCAGCAGCGTGGCGAAGGTGAAGCCCTCTTCGGCCTGCTCGTCGAGGCCGGCATGCATCTCGACGAACTCGGCGCCGAGGGCGATGACCTCCTTGGCGCGGGCCGGCTTGTCGGCGACCCCGATGAGGTCGACGACGACGCCCTTGCCGTGCTTCTTGGCGGCGGTGACGGCTCCGACGATCGTGCTGTCTCCGGCGCTGCCGAGCACCGTCACGAGGTCGGCTCCGGCGCCGAAGGCGATGTCGGCCTCGAGCTCGCCGGCATCCATCGTCTTCAGATCGGCGAAGACGATCTTGTCGGGGTGGGCCTTCTTGATGGCGGTGATGGCCGAGAGGCCCTCGCTCTTGATGAGCGGGGTGCCGAGCTCGAGGATGTCGACGTGCGGCGCCGCGGCGGCGGCGAGGTCGAGGGCGGCCTCGGTGGTGAGGGTGTCCATGGCGAACTGCAGCTT
This sequence comes from Microbacterium sp. che218, assembly GCF_040436305.1. Classification (NCBI taxonomy): domain Bacteria; kingdom Bacillati; phylum Actinomycetota; class Actinomycetes; order Micrococcales; family Microbacteriaceae; genus Microbacterium; species Microbacterium sp. che218. The sequence continues at coordinate 1,456,929 of NZ_AP031501.1, read as the reverse complement.
CATTCGGGGGTCCTGACTGTCGGGGTGGAGGGTCATTCGAGATTCGCGTGGCGGGGCCACAGGTCGTCGGCCGAGAGGCCCGAGCGCTGCCAGAGCGCGTCGAAGATCGCGTCGCCGACGAGCACGACGGCCTGCTCGAACAGGCCGCCGGCGTATTGGGTGGAGGCCGTGCCCGAGCGATCGAGCTTCGTGGCGGCGGGCACCACGACGAGGGCGTCCGCCGCTCGCCCGAGGGGCGAGTCGGGCGCGGTGGTGATCGCCACGACGCGTGCGCCGACCTCGGTGGCCGTCTCGACGGCGCGGACGATGCCGGTCGTCGTCCCTGAGCCACTGGCGGTGAGGAGCACGTCGCCGGTGCGGATCGCGGGGGCGGTGGTCTCGCCGACGACGTGCACGGCGAGGCCGAGGTGCATGAGGCGCATCGCGGTCATCTGCAGGGCGAGGCCCGAACGGCCGGCGCCGAGGACGAACACGCGGTCGGCCCCGCCCAGCACCTCGAGCACGTCGTCCGCGGCTTCGCCGGTGGCGAGGCTGTCGACGACCGCGGTCAGCTCGCCCGAGATGCGGGTGAGGGATGCCGCGATGCCGGCGTCGGGGGAGGTCATGTCTCCATGCTTCGCCGGGGAGCGGAGCGCGTCGCCGGTCGACCGCACGGGTCGACCTACCCGATCGGGTAGGTTCGGCTCCGTCGGCTAGGTTTGTGCGGGTGAAGCCGTCCGCTGCGTTGTCGTCTCCCGCGTCCCGCGCCCTCGTCATCGAGCACGAACGCATCGTCGCCGAGCAGGCCGACCGCCACGCCGTGACGCTCGAATCGGTGCTGGCGATCCTGCGGTCCACGCGCCTCGACGACCGGGCCGCGCGCGCCCTCGCCGTGGAGACCGCGGCCGCCGCCCTCGTCGTGCTGCGGACCTCCACCGATCAGCAGCGCAGCGCCCTGCTCGAGCCCGTCACCGGGGCTTTCGCCCGGTTGCGCACCGACCTCCGCCCGCTCGTTCGACACGGGGACCTCGACGTGCAGTTCGTCGAGCCGCCGGCGACCGGGCGCGCCCTTCCGGGTGAAGTCGCCCACGAGGCCCGGGCGATCGTCCGCAGCGCCGTGCTCGCCCTGCTCGATCGAGGCACTCCGCACCGCGTGCGCATCCAATGGGACTGCGACGGGCTGAACCTGCTCATCGGCATCCGCGACGACGGGGCGGGCACCCTCACCGCTCACGACGACTCGCTGGGACCGATCGTCGAGCGGGTCAGCGCGCTCAACGGGGCGTTCGATGTCGCCTCGACTCCCGGGTGGGGGTCGGAACTGTCGGTCGTGCTGCCGCTCGATCCGCCCCCGCGCCCCGACTTCCTCGACGAGGCGGTCGACCTCAGCCCCCGCGAGAGCGAGGTGCTCAGCCTGGTCGTCGCGGGCTCACGCAATCGCGCGATCGCCGAACGCCTCGGCATCAGTGAGAACACGGCGAAGTTCCACGTGTCGAACCTGCTGCGCAAAGCCGGCGTCTCCACGCGGGCCGAGCTCGCGGCCCTCGGAACGGCGCGCGCTCAGTAGCTGTCGCGCTGCGCCGTGCGCCCGGTGACGAACCGCGCCGCCAGCGCCTCGGACGCGCGGGCGAGCAGAGCCACGTCGGCACCGACCGCGACGAAATCGGCGCCGGCGTCGAGGTAGGCCTCGGCCACCGTCGGGTCGAACGCGTTCACGCCGACCGGGGTACCGGCATGCTTCGCAGCCGCGAACACGCGGTGCACCGCCGCCACGACGTCGGGGTGCGACTGCTGGCCGAGCAGACCCATCGAGGCCGAGAGGTCGCTGGGGCCGACGAAGACGGCATCCACTCCCGCGACCGCGGCGATGTCGGCGGCGTTGTCGACGCCCGTCGTCGTCTCGATCTGCACCGTGAGGGAGACGTGCTCGGCGGCCTCGGCGAGGTAGCCGTCGACGCGGTTCCAGCGGGCGCTGCGGGCGAGGGCGCTGCCGACACCGCGCACGCCCTGCGGCGGATACCGCGTGGCGGCGACCGCGGCGCGCGCCTCGGCGGCGGTCGAGATCATCGGCACGATGAGGTTCTGCGCGCCCAGGTCGAGCACCCGCTTGATGGTCACGGGGTCGTTCCACGGCACCCGCACGACCGGGGTGACCGGGTAGGCCGCGGCCACCTGCAGCTGGGTCAGGACCGACTCGAGCGAGGTGGCGGAGTGCTCCAGGTCGAGCAGCAGCCAGTCGAGGCCCGAGCCCGCGGCGACCTCGGTGATCGTGGCGTTGCCCGAGCACACCCACATGCCCGCGAGGGGGCGGTCGGATGCCGCGAGGGCCGAGCGGAAGGTCGGGGTCAGACGAAGCGGCACGAGATCGTTCCCATCGGTCCGTAGTCGCACAGCACGTCGTCGCCCTGCGACACCCACATCGGGCGCGTGAACGATCCTGCCAGGATGATCTCGCCCGCCTCCAGGCGCGCGCCGTGCTGATGGAACTTGTTCGCCAGCCACGCCACGCCCGTCGCGGGGTGGCCGAGCACGCCCGCGGCGACGCCGGTCTCTTCGATCTCGCCGTTGCGGCTCAGCACGCCCGGAACCCAGCGCAGGTCGATCTCGTCGGGCCGCTTGTGCACGTCGCCGAGCACCATCGCCCCGTAGGCGGCGTTGTCGCTGATCGTGTCGACGATCGTGCGGCCCTCGAGTTCGATGTGCGAGTTGAGCACCTCGAGGGCGGGCACGGCGTAGTCGATCGCGGCGAGGGCGTCGTCGAGCGTGCAGTCGGGGCCCTCGAGCGGGGTCTTCAGCACGAACGCCAGCTCGACCTCGATGCGCACGTTCGAGAACAGCGCGACCGGGATCTCGTCTCCCGAGCGGTAGACCGTGTCGTCGAACATCACGCCGTAGTCGGGCTCGGTGATGCCGGTCGCCTGCTGCATCGCCTTCGACGTCAGGCCGATCTTGCGCCCGACGAGGGTGCGACCCGCGGCGATCTGCGTATCGCGCCAGCGGCCCTGGATCGCGTAGGAGTCTTCGACCACGGCATCCGGATACCTCGCCGTGATCCGCGGGATCACCGCGTGCGCGCGGTCGGCCTCGGCGAGCTCGGCCGCGATGGCGTCGATCTGTGCGTCGGTGAGCATGGGGTCTCCTTGGTCGGTCTCACGAACCTCGTCCCACTTTTGGTGGAGCGTGTCCCGAGTTCGGCTGGTTGAGAGGGGCTCAGACCGCCATAAGTGGGACATGGGTGCGGGCGCGGGCGCTGGCTGGGCGGGCAGGGCGGCGGCTCAGAGCTGATTGCCCAGCTTGAACTCGCCGGCGCCGACCTCTTCGGGAGCGCGGGTGTAGCTGAAGCCGTCGGCGCCGATGGTCACGGCCATCTCGCTCGAGTCGGTGCGGGCGCGCACGGGCTGGGGCTGGCCGTCGAGGTCGAGCACGAGCGAGCCCTCGGTGTACCACGACGGCACGACGGGGTTGCCCCACCAGTCGCGGCGCTGGTTGTCGTGCACGTCCCACGTGACGACCGGGTTGTCGGGGTCGCCGGTGTAGTAGTCCTGCGTGTAGATCTCGACGCGGTGGCCGTCGGGATCGCGCAGGTACAGGTAGAACGCGTTCGAGACGCCGTGGCGGCCGGGGCCGCGCTCGATGGCATCCGATCGGCGGAGGGCCCCGAGCTTGTCGCAGATCGAGAGGATGTTGTGCTTCTCGTGCGTCGCGAAGCACACGTGGTGCATGCGGGGGCCGTCGCCGCCGGTCATGGCGGTGTCGTGCACGGTGGGCTTGCGGCGCATCCAGGCCGCGTAGACGACGCCCTCTTCGTCTTGGATGTCTTCGGTCACGCGGAAGCCGAGCGACTGCATGAAGTTCACCGCGCGGGGCACGTCGGGCGTGATCTGGTTGAAGTGGTCGAGGCGCACGAGCTCGCCGGGGGAGTACAGGTCGTAGCGCCACGACAGGCGCTCCTGGTGCTCGGTGTCGAAGAAGAACTCGTACGGGAAGCCGAGGGGGTCGACCACGCGCACCGAGTCGCCGATGCCCTTGGTGAACCCGTTCGGCTCGCGGCGCACCTCGCAGCCGAGCTCTTCGTAGAACGCGACGGCCTTGTCGAGGTCTTCTGCGCTGCGCACGCGGTACGAGAAGGCGGCGACGGCCGCGACCGGGCCCTGGCGGAGCACCAGGTTGTGGTGGATGAACTCCTCGGTCGAGCGGAGGTAGATCGCCTCGTCGTTCTCTTCGGTGATGTGCAGGCCCAGGATGTCGACGTAGAAGATACGGGATGCCGCGAGGTCGGTGACCACGAGCTCCATGTACGCGCACCGCAGGATGTCGGGCGCTGGCGAGGTGGGCGTGGGGATGGGGTTGGAGGTCTCGATGGGGGCCTCCTGCGAGACGAAGAATCCCGACGAGGTGCGGGTCATCTGGCTGCGGTCTGTCATGTCGCGTCCTTGCGTGTGAAGAGGGGCGGATGCCGGAAGGGTGGGGTATCGGCTCAGCGACCAGTCGTCGCGGAGGTCCCTGAGCCTGTCGAAGGGACCGGTGGTCGGGCGGTGGCTTCGACAAGCTCAGCCACCTGATGGCGGCTCAGCCACCGGCGGCGGGGCTCAGTGCCCCTGCGCCTTGCCGAAGGTGGGGTTGTGGGCGGGGCCGAGCGTGATGTGCACGGCCTGCTGGTCGGTGTAGAAGTCGATCGAGCGGTAGCCGCCCTCGTGGCCGAGGCCCGAGGCCTTCACGCCACCGAAGGGGGTGCGCAGGTCGCGGACGTTGTTGGAGTTCAGCCACACCATGCCGGCCTCGACGTTCTGCGCGAACAGGTGCGCGCGCGTGAGGTCGTTGGTCCACACGTAGGCGGCGAGGCCGTACTTCGTGTTGTTCGCGAGGGCGAGGGCTTCGTCGTCGGTGTCGAAGGGGGTGATCGCGACGACCGGGCCGAAGATCTCCTCCTGGAAGATGCGCGCGTCGGGGGCGACGTCGGCGAACACGGTGGGGCGCACGAAGTTGCCCTCGTCGAAGCCCGCGGGGCGACCGCCGCCGGCGACCAGGCGCCCCTCGGTCTTGCCGAGCTCGACGTACGACATGACCTTGGTGTAGTGCTCGGGGTGCACGAGGGCGCCGACCTCGGTGTCGGGGTCGTCGGGGAAGCCGACCTTCACGCGGTCGGCCTGGGCGGCGTAGCGCTCGACGAACTCGTCGTAGACCTCGCGCTGCACGAGGATGCGGCTGCCCGCGGTGCAGCGCTCGCCGTTGAGCGAGAACACCCCGAAGATCGTCGCGTCGATCGCGGCGTCGAGGTCGGCATCGGCGAACACGATCGCCGGGCTCTTGCCGCCCAGCTCCATCGACAGGCCCTTCAGGAAGGGCGCCGCGTTGGCGAAGATCAGCTGACCCGTCGAGCTCTCGCCGGTGAACGAGATCAACGGCACATCGGGGTGCTTCACGAGCGCGTCGCCGGCGTCTTCGCCGAGGCCGTTGACGAGGTTGAACACGCCCTCGGGCAGGCCCGCCTCCTCGAAGATGCCGGCCCATAGCGACGCCGACAGGGGCGTGAACTCGGCGGGCTTGAGCACCACGGTGTTGCCGGTGGCAAGAGCGGGGCCGAGCTTCCACGACTCGAGCATGAAGGGGGTGTTCCACGGCGTGATGAGCCCGGCGACGCCGATCGGCTTGCGGTTGACGTAGTTGAGCTGGCGACCGGGCACCTTGAAGGCGTCGTCGGTCTGGGCCACGATCAGGTCGGCGAAGAAGCGGAAGTTCTCGGCCGCGCGCCGCGCCTGACCGAGCGCCTGGGTGATCGGCAGGCCGGAGTCGAACGACTCGAGCTCGGCGAGACGCTCGTCACGCGATTCGACGATGTCGGCGATGCGGTGCAGCACGCGCGAGCGCTCGCGCGGCAGCATCCGGGGCCAGGGTCCCTCGGTGAAGGCCGTGCGCGCAGCGGCGACGGCGAGGTCGATGTCGGCCTTCTTGCCCGCGGCGGCGGTGAGGTAGGTCTGGTTGGTCACCGGGTCGAGAACGTCGAAGGTGTCGCCGTCGACCGAGTCGACGAAGCGGCCCCCGATGTAGTGCTGGATGCGCTCGGGCAGATCGGCCGGGATCCGGCGGGCGGTGGTGAGCGGGGTGGTCATGGGTGCTCCTTCGGTGAAGAGGGGTGGATGCCGGGTGGCAGGCGATCCGCGACGGCGATGTCGTCGGGGCGCGGGGTCATGGCATCCGGAACTGTCGTTCGAGGTCAGAAAGCGGGAAGGCCGAGCACCTGGTCGGGGTGCTCGTGGATCATGTACGCGTCGAGGGTGGCCGAGCGATGGCGGCGCGAGACCTTCTCGATCTCGGCCAGCGGAGCGCCGTTCTCGATGAGCACGAGGATGTTCTCGTGCTCGCGCACCGACTCCGCGGCGCGGCCCGGCACGAAGCTGAACGTCGAATCACGCAGGTGCCCGAGGCGCGCCCACTCGGCCTGCACGAGCTCGAGCATGCGCGGATTGGCGCACTTCTCGAACAGGATCGCGTGGAACTCCTGGTTGAGCGCGGTGAAGGCGCGCGGGTCGAAGTGCTCGAGCGTCTCGACCATGAGCTCGTTGACCTGGCGGGCGCGGCGCACGTCGTCGGGGGTGAGCGCGCGGGCCGACAGCGCGGTGGCGGCTCCCTCGAGCAGGCTGAGGGCCTGCATGCTGAAGCGGTAGGCGGTGTCGTCGACCATCGACACGCGTGCGCCGACGTTGCGCTCGAACATCACCAGGCCCTCGGCCTCGAGCTGGCGGATGGCCTCGCGCACGGGCACGACGCTCATGTCGAGCTCACCGGCGATGGAGCCGAGCACCAGGCGGTAGCCGGGGGTGAACTCCTGCGACGCGATGCGCTGCTTGATCCACTGGTACGCCTGCTGCGACTTGCTCTTGGTGGCCGTCACGTCTTTCACTTCCCGACCTCGCTCTCGTAGCGCGCGCGCCATTCCGCGTTCATCGGGAACAACCCTTCGATCGGGTGACCGGATGCCACCTGCGCGGCGATCCACGCGTCTTCGGCCTCCTGCGCGAGGGCGGCGTCGACCACCTCTTCGGCGATCCCGGGCGGGATGACGATCACGCCGTCGCCGTCGCCCACGAGGACGTCGCCGGGCTCGACGGTCGTGCCGCCGCAGCCCACGGCCACGTCGGTCTCCCACGGCACGTGGCGACGGCCGAGCACGGCCGGGTGCGCCCCGGCGGTGAACACGGGTATGCCGACGGCGGCCACGGCCTCGGCGTCGCGGACCCCGCCGTCGGTGACGATGGCCGCAGCCCCCCGGGCGTGCGCGCGGATCGCGAGGATGTCGCCGAGCGTGCCGGAGCCGGTCTCGCCGCGCGCCTCGATGACGATGACCTCGCCCTCGCCGACCGCGTCAAACGCGCGCTTCTGGGCGTTCTGGCCGCCGCCGTGCGAGGCGAAGAGGTCTTCGCGGTGGGGGACGAAGCGCAGCGTGCGCGCCGTGCCGACGAAGCGGCTGCCCGGGGTGAGCGGGTGCACGCCGTCGATGGTGACGTCGTTGAGGCCGCGCTTGCGCAGCTGTCCGCTGAGCGCGGCGACCGGCACGCGCGAGAGCTTGTCGCGCAGGGCGGGGGAGAGGGCGGGGGCCGGGGGCGCGGCATCCGTCACCAGAACAGGGGATGCGACGGGAACAGGCTGATCCGCCGGTTTTTCTCCTGTTGCGGTGACATCGCCTGTTCTCGTGGCAGCGGCGGCAGCCGCCTCGGCCGAGCCCCACGCCTCGGCGCGCTGGGTGTCGTCGACCGCGGGGAGCGAGCCGATCGCGGCATCGAACGACCGCGCGCCCTGGGTCACGGTCGTGCGGAGCCGGCCGGTCGAGAGGGCGCCGGCATCCACCTGCACCTCCACCACGTCGCCGGGGACGACCACCGACGAGCCGGCGGGGGTGCCGGTGAGGATCACGTCACCGGTCTCGAGGGTGAAGTGCTGCGAGAGGTCGGCGACGATCTGGGCGAGCGAGAAGATGAGGCCCGCGGTGGAGTCGTCCTGCACGAGGTCGCCGTTCACCCAGGTGCGCAGGCGCAGGGCGGCGGGGTCGACCTCGCGGGCGTCGATGAGCGCGGGGCCGAGCGGGGTGTAGCCGTCGCCGCCCTTGGAGCGCACGTTCGAGCCCTTGTCGTTCGCGCGGAGGTCGTACAGACCGAAGTCATTCGCGGCGGTGACGGATGCCACGCGCGACCACGCGGCATCCGGGGTCACCCATCGCGCCGGCTCGCCGATGACGAGCGCGATCTCGCCCTCGAAGGCGAGGAGCTCGGTGCCCGCGGGGCGCACGATCTCGGACCCGGATGCCGCGAGCGAGCTCGACGGCTTGAAGAAGTACGACGGGGCGGCCGGTCGACGACCGCGCTGATCGGCGCGCGAGCCGTACGACAGATGGACGGCCACGATCTTGCCCGGGCGACCGCCGAGGACGGTGAACCGGGGGTCGGTGGTGTCGTTCATGAAGCTCCCTTGCGTCGTATCCGAAATCGTATACGATGACGAACGCCCCAGCAACACCGCGCCTCGTCGCCGACGACGACGTCCCGGGGTCTGACGATGACGTCTCGAAGGAGTCCCCATGTCCCGCTCTCAGCCACAGGGCTTCACGCCCACCGGCACCATCTCCACCCCGAAGGACCGCCGCCGCGTGGTCTTCGCCACCGTTGTCGGCACCACCGTCGAGTGGTACGACTTCTTCCTCTACGCCTCGGCCGCCGGCCTCGTCTTCGGCCAGCTGTTCTTCGCGCCCGCCGGCCCCGGCATCGCGCAGATCCTCGCGTTCCTCACCGTGGGTCTGAGCTTCCTCTTCCGCCCCCTCGGCGCCTTCCTCGCCGGGCACCTGGGCGACAAGTACGGCCGTCGCGTCGTGCTGATGCTGACGCTCATCATGATGGGCGCCTCGACCACCCTCATCGGCGTGCTGCCGACCTACGAGGTCATCGGTGTCGCGGCTCCCGTGCTGCTGATCCTGCTGCGCGTGCTGCAGGGCATCTCGGCCGGTGGCGAGTGGGGCGGCGCGGTGCTCATGGCCGTCGAGCACGCCCCCAAGACCAAGCGCAGCCTGTTCGGCGCCTCGCCGCAGCTGGGCGTGCCCCTCGGTCTGCTGCTCGCGAGCGGCATGCTCGGCCTGATGGCCGTCATCGCGCCGGGAGACGCGTTCTTCGCGTGGGGCTGGCGCGTGCCGTTCCTGCTGTCGTTCGTGCTGATCCTCGTCGGCTACTACGTGCGCAAGAAGGTCGAGGAGAGCCCGGTGTTCGTCGAGCTCGCCGAGCGCAAAGAGCAGACCCGGATGCCGATCGTGCAGCTGTTCCGCAAGCACTCGCTGCTCGTGATCATCGCGGCGTTCGTGTTCGCCGGCAACAACGCCGTGGGCTACATGACCACCGGCGGATACATCCAGCGCTACGCGACCAACCCCGACGGCCCCCTGGGCCTCGCCACCGCCGACGTGCTCGGCGCGGTGACCCTGTCGGCCATCACCTGGCTGATCTTCACGTGGCTCGGCGGATGGCTCGGCGACAAGATCGGCCGCCGCAACACCTACATCATCGGGTGGCTCTCGATGCTCGTGGCGATCGTGGCGCTGTTCCCGCTCGTTAATTCCGGCAGCATCGTGCTGCTGACCATCGGTCTCATGCTGCTCACGGTCGGCCTCGGCCTGACCTACGGCCCGCAGGCCGCGCTGTACGCCGAGCTGTTCCCGGCATCCATCCGCTTCTCGGGGGTGTCGATCGCCTATGCGCTCGGTGCGATCCTCGGCGGCGCGTTCGCCCCGACCATCGCGACGGCCCTGGTCGATGCGACCGGAACGACCGTGTCGGTCACGGTGTACCTCGCGATCATGGCCGTGCTCGGTCTCGTCGCCACGATGCTGCTGCGCGACCGCAGCGGCATCCCCCTCGGCCCCGACCACGAGGCCGAGCAAGAGGTGAGCCCGATCCGCGGGCTGTCGAAGGTCTGAGTCGCTCGACGGACGGCCCTGTCGCGCTCCGGCGCGGTGGGGCCGTTCGGCGTTGCGCGGCGCGCGGCCGGCGCTCACAGCAGGGCTCCCAGCGCCATCAGCGCCGTCGAGCCACCCATCGCGGCGTGGTGCGCGCGGCCGGCGGGCGACCCGCTGCGCATCCGGTGCGCGGATGCCGCGGTGTACGCCAGCGCAAGGGCGGCGCACAGCCCGGCCAGCACCGGCCCGCTGTGGGCGTGCGTCGTGGTGGTGATCGGCAACGGCTCGCCGTGCGTCGACGACGCGATCAGCGCGGCCATGACCACGAGGCCCGCGGGGGTGTAGACGCCGTGCTCGCCGCGCCCCGCACGCCACCGGCGCGCCGCGCTCGAGACCAGCGCGGCGGCGAGAAGGACGATCGCCCAGACGATCGGCGGCACGAGGTGGAGAACGAACGGCTCGAGCATCGCGGCGGTCATCAACGCCGACGCGACGACGCGCTCTCGGCGCTCGTCGGCGGGGCCGGAGCGGGCGCAGCACGAGGCGACTCCCGAGCAGACGAGCGCGGCTCCGTGGGCCGCCAGCTCCAGCGTCATCGTCGGCCCTCGGCGCCCGCGCGCGACGGCCGCGTCGAGGGTCGTCGCCGTCGGATCGAGTGCATGACGCGAGCGTACGAAGGGGGCGGCCGACCGCGACAGAGCCGGGCGTCCATCGTGCGCGCGCAGCACAGTCGCGTGCGCGGGTGAGCGAGGCGGGCTGCGTCGGTCAGCGCGCCCCGGGCCTCAGATCGAGCGGTCGGGCGTCAGGATGCCGCGCGGATCCAGCGCGGCCTTGATCGCGCGCTGCACGTCGAGGGCCACGGCATCCTGCTGCCAGGGGAGCTCGTGACGCTTGACCGAGCCGATGCCGTGCTCGCCCGAGATGGTCCCCCCGAGCGAGAGGGCGAGGCGCGTGATGTCGTCGATCACGAGCTCGGCCGCGGCGTACTCCTCGGGGCTCTCGCCCGCCTCGACCGTCGGGTGCAGGTTGCCGTCGCCCGCGTGCGCGACCACGGCGATGCGGCGGCCATGGCGCTCGGCCAGTTCGCCGATGCCCCGGAACACCGTCGCCAGCTGCGCGACGGGCACGCCCACGTCGCACGACACCCGCAGGCCCTGCGCAGTGAGCGCGGGATTGGCCAGGCGACGGGCCTCGAGCAGGCTGTCGGAGTCGCTGATCTCGGCTTCCACGGCGCCGTGCGCGCGGCAGACGGCGACGATCGCCTCGGCGGTGTCGAGGGCGGCGAGCCCCACGGTCTGCCCGACGAGCATCGCCGCGCCGGGGGAGGGGAGGCCGCTCGGGTGGAAGGCCTCGATGATCTCGACACTGCGCGCGTCGATCAGCTCGAGCACCTCGGGGGCGGCCGGGCCCGACACGATCGCGGTGACCGCGCGGCCGGCGTCTTCGATGTCGTCGAAGCTCGCGCGGAAGGTGCGGGGCTGCCCGGGCGCCACGGGCTTGAGGCGCACGGTTGCGGCGGTGATGACGCCGAGCGTGCCCTCCGATCCGGTGAACAGGCTGGTGAGGTCGTACCCCGTGGTGTTCTTGCGCGTGCGCGCACCGGTGCGCATCACGCGGCCGTCGGCGAGCACGACCTCGAGGGCCGCCACGACGTCGGTGGTCACGCCGTGCGCGACGCAGCGCAGACCACCGGCGTTCGTGGCGATGTTGCCGCCGATCGTCGACCACTGCGCGCTCGCTGGGTCGGGCGGGAAGAACAGGCCGTGCGCGAGGGCGGCGGCATCGAGATCCGCCGTGATCACTCCCGCCTCGACGTCGGCGAGACGGTTGCCGACGTCGATGTCGACGATGCGGTTCATGGCCTCGAGGGAGACCACTAGCCCACCGGCATAGGCCACGGCCCCGCCCGAGAGTCCGGTGCCCGCGCCTCGGACGGAGACGCGGATGCCGCGGGCGTGCGCCCACGCGAGAGCCGTCGACACGTCGCCGGTCGAGGTCGCCCGCACCACGGCGATCGGCAGACCCTCGGGCTGCGCGCGCGAACTGTCGACGGCGTAGGCGGCGAGGCTCGCGGGATCGTCGAGGAGGCGGTCGCCGAGCGCTGCGCGGAGCTCGTCGAGGGTGTCGCCGGGCGCGGGCTCGCTCACGAGTTCACCTTGATGATCTCGCGCTGGTACGGGGCGATCACGGTGCCGCTGATGCGCAGGTCGAGCAGCAGGAAGGGCCGTTCGGCGGGGTCGCGACGGGTCCATTCCGCCAGCGCCTCGAGGTCGGCGACCTCGCGCACCACCACTCCCTCGGCGCCGAAGCCGCGTGCGACGGCGGCGAAGTCGACCTCGGGGATGAGCATCGGCTCGCGGGCGAGGCCCTTCAGCCCGTACAGGTTGATCTCGGCGCCGTAGGCGGCGTCGTTCCACACCACAGCGATGCCGTGGCCGGCAGCCGTGCGCACGGCGCTCTCGAGGTCGGCGATCGCCATGAGTCCGCCGCCGTCGCCGGTGGTGAGCACTACGGTGGAGTCGGGGCGGGCGGCGATGGCCCCCGCGACTGAGGGGAAGCCGAGGCCGATCGACTGGTAGGCGGTGCCGATCATCATCACGCGGTCGGGCGAGGCCACCGGCCAGTACATATTCGACCAGCCGAGGAAGTGCCCGCCGTCCGAGACGACCACGCGATCCTCGGGCAGCAGCTCGCCGATCCGCGCGGCGGCGGAGCGGGGGTCGAGGCGGCCGTCCGGAGCGAGTCCCTCGCCGGCCTCCTGCTCGCGCAGCGGCGCGACGTCGACGCGGTCGCGCCAGCCCGACGACACCGCCCCGCGAGAGCGCAGGCGGTTCGCGATCTCGTCGGCCGCCACCGCGGCATCCGCCCGCACGAACCCACCCACCTGGGCGTGGGTCGCGGTGGTCGCCACGTCGACCTGGAAGACCTGCGTGCCCGGGGCGAAGAGCTCGCCGAAGCGCATCGTGAACTGGTTGAGCCCCGCGCCGAAGACGACGGCGACGTCGGCCTCGCGCACGAGCTCCATCGCGCCCGCGGCGCCGAAGCCGCCCGTGACGCCGAGGTCGTGGGCGGTGTCGGGGAAGATCCCGCGGCCGAGGGCGGTGGATGCCGTGATCGCCCCGGTCGTCTCGGCGAGGCGCCCGAGCGCGGGGCCGGCGTCGGCGAGCCAGGCTCCGCGACCCGCCAGCAGGAACGGACGGTCGGCCGAGGCGAGGGCGTCGGCGACGCGGTCGAGCGCGGCGCTCGCTGCCGGACTCCGCGGGGCGAGGGGAGCGGGGATCGTCACGGTCCCGGCATCCGTCAGCTCTCCGGCCTCTCGCGTGACCACGTCGTAGGGGATCGCCAGCACCACCGGCACGCGATACGTCAGCGCGTGCTCGAGCGCGATCAGCACGGTGGCCGAGGCGTCGCGATCGCCGACCGTGTAGGTGCGCACGCCGACCGCCGAGGCGAGGGCGACCTGGTCGACGCCCCACGGGCGCGGGCCCGAGGTGGGCTCGTCGCCGACCACGAGGAGCAGGGGGATGCGCGCCTGCGCCGATTCGGCGAGCGCAGTGAGCGTGTTGGTGAAACCGGCGCCGTAGGTGGCGGTGGCGGCGGCGATCCGGCCCGACGCGCGATAGTGCGCATCGGCGGCGACGACTCCGCCGGCCTCGTGCCGCATCGCGGTGAAGACGGCGTCGGTGTGACGGTGCAGGGCGTCGAGGAAGTACGCGTTGCCGTTGCCCATGACGCCGAACACGTGGTCGAGGTGGCGGCCGAGGGTGTGGGCGACGTGCGCGGAGACGATGGGCATGCGGAAGCCTTTCGCGAAACAGGAACGGGAATGAGCCGTATGTGTCTCGCGCGGGTCTCGCGCTACGTGCCCCTTTTTCGAGCAGCGACGCACGACCTCGTGCGCCTGACGGGAGCGATCATATACGATCGCGCGGGCTGTGTGGGGCGGTTCGGGTGCTGGTCGGCCGTCTGCCCCGCGAGACTGCCCCTCGCTGACAACCCGGTGTCAGGCTGACGCGGAGTCGTCAGCGAGATGCAGTCTCGACGGACGTTCAGGCCAGCGCTCCGCCGGGCAAGCGGGCACGCCCGGTCATGGCCCGCGCGCGCGCGGACAAGCGGCGCCCGGGCCACCGGCGGAGGCTGACGGGACGGGCATCGCGACACGGCCCGGGACACGAACCGAAGGAGCCGAGATGTCCGATCCCACCCCTGCCCTGGCCGATCCCGAGATCGACGCGGCCGCGCCCGCCGCCGAGTCCGCCGTCGACGACGCCGCGCTGCTCGCGCGCGTGCAGGCCCCCGAGGGTCAGGGGCGGGAGATTCCGGATGCCGCCACCCGCGAGGTGATCGGCCGAGCTCCGGTGCACACCGTGGCCGACGTCGACGCCGCCGTGGCGCGCGCCCGCGCCGAGCAGCCCGCGTGGGACGCCCGCGGCCACGAGGAGCGCAGCGGACTGCTGATGGCCGCCGCCGACCGCATCGAGGCGAACGCCGAAGCCCTCGCGCGCCTGCTCTCGCGCGAGCAGGGCAAGCCCCTCGACGGCCCCAACGCCCGCTTCGAGGTGGGCGCGTGCGCCGCGTGGCTGCGCACCGCCGCGGGCACCGCGCTCGAGCCCGAGGTGGTCGTCGACGACGGTCAGGTGTACGCCGAGCTGCACTACCGCGCGGTCGGCGTCGTCGCCGCGGTCGGGCCGTGGAACTGGCCCATGATGATCACGGTCTGGCAGATCGCCCCGGCGCTGCGGATGGGCAACACCGTCGTGGTCAAGCCGAGCGAGTACACGCCCCTCAGCGTGCTCGCCCTCGTCGACGTCATCAACGAGGTGCTGCCCGACGACGTGTTGATCGCCGTGGCGGGCGACCGCGACGCCGGCGCGCGACTGGTCGCCCATCCCGACGTCGACAAGGTGATGTTCACCGGCTCCACCGCGACCGGCCGCAAGATCATCGAGAGCTCCGCGGGCAACCTCGCTCGCCTCACGCTCGAGCTCGGCGGCAACGACGCCGGCATCGTGCTCCCCGACGTCGACCCGGCGGCCATCGCCGAGGGCCTGTTCTGGGGCGCGTTCATCAACACCGGCCAGACGTGCGCCGCCCTCAAGCGCCTGTACGTGCACGACGACGTCTACGACGCGGTCGTCGAGGCGCTCGCAGGCTACGCCGCACAGGTGCCCATGGGTCGCGGTCTCGACGAGGGCACCGTTCTCGGCCCGCTGCAGAACAAGCAGCAGTTCGACATCGTCGACCGCCTCGTCGATGACGCCAAGGGCGCGGGCGGACGCATCGTGCTCGGCGGCGAGCCCGCCACCGATCTCGGCGAGCTGTTCTACCGCACGACGATCGTGGCCGATGTGACCGACGGGGTCGCGCTCGTCGACGAGGAGCAGTTCGGACCGGTGCTCCCCGTCATCCGCTACACCGAGCTCGAAGACGCCGTCGCGAGCGCGAACGGCCTCGACGTCGGCCTCGGCGCCTCGGTGTGGTCGAGCGACCGCGACGCCGCACGACGCGTGGCGGCGCGCTTGCAGGCGGGCACCGTGTGGATCAACTCCCACGGCGGCGTGCACCCCCTCATCCCGTTCGGCGGGGTGAAGGGCTCGGGCTACGGCCTCGAGTTCGGCGTCGAAGGCCTCAAGGCGCTCGGCGTGCCGCAGGTCATCAACGGCTGACGCCGCCCGGGCGGGGGGTCGGCTCCCGCCCGGGCCGCGGGTCGTGCGTCCTGCGTCAACCCGGGGGCACCCCTGGTCAAGCAGAGCACGCCCCCGACGCAGATGATGTACTCACCCGCTCCACCCCGGCATCGCGGCATCCGCCCGCCGGACCCGTTCCACCCCCACCGTCGTCGCCCCGACGCCGCCGAACACCCGGGAGCCCCATGACCGTCGCCGACCTCATCCTGCACGGCGCCGTCGTGCGTACGGCGGACCGCTCGCGCCCGCACGCCACCGCGCTCGCCGTCGCGGACGGACGTCTGATCGCCGTCGGCGGCGACGACGAGGTGCTCGCCACGGCCGGCCCCGACACCGAGGTGCGCGACCTCGGCGGGGCCGCGGTCGTCCCCGGACTGGTCGACGTGCACAACCACCACCTCATGGCGGGCGAGGCCGAGCTCTACCAGCTCGCGTTCCCGCCCACCGCGGGCCTCGACGAGGTGCTCGAGGCGGTGCGCGCCTACGCCGCCGAACTCGGTCCCGACGAGTGGGTGGTGGGCGAGGCGTTCGGCAGCGTCCTGCTCGAGGAGTTCTCGACGGTCTCGACCCGCGCCCGGTTCGACGAGGCCGCGGGCGGGCGTCCGGTCGTGCTCACCGACGACAGCCACCACAACCGCTTCGCGAACTCCGCGGCGCTCGAGGCCGCCGGCATCCGCTCCGACACCCCCGATCCCGCGCAGGGACGCATCGTGCGCGACGCCGAGACGGGAGAGCCGACGGGCATGCTCATGGAGGCGGCTACCCTCGCCGTCACCGAGGCCCTCGACCGCAACCTCGCGCGGACGCCCGAACGCTACCGTCGGGCCAGCGCCCGGGCGATCGAGATCCTGCACTCCTTCGGCATCACCGCATTCCAGGATGCCGCGGCCACCGTCGAGATCATGGGGGCCCTGCGCGACCTCGACGACGACGGCGACCTGCACGCCTGGGTGGTGTCGTCGCTGCTGTCGAGCGAGTTTCTCTTCGCGAACACCCCGGTGGGGGACGAGCTCGTCGCGCGGCGCGAGGAGTTCCGCACCGCCCACCACCGGCCCGACTTCGTCAAGGTCGCCCTCGACGGCGTGCCCCCGACGTTCACGGGCGCGTTCCTCACCCCCTACCTGCCGAGCCCCGATCACGGGCACGCGCACTGCGGTGTCACCACCATGGACCCCGCGCACCTCACCGACTGGCTCGTCCGCACCGCGGCGCAGGGCCTGGGCGCGAAGATCCACTGCACGGGAGACGCCGCGGTCCGCGTCGCCCTCGACGCGATCGCCGTCGTCCGCTCCGGCGGCGACACCGCCACGCGGTACCAGATCGCCCACGGCCAGTTCGTGCACCCCGACGACCGGCAGCGCTTCGTCGAGCTCGACGTCTCGGCCGACATCTCGCCCTTCCTGTGGTTCCCCGGGGTGATTCCGGATGCCATCGCGCAGGTGCGTCCGCAGCCTGAGGCCACGCACCTGCAGCCCAATCGCGACCTCGTCGACCGGGGCGTGCTGGTCGCCGGCGGCTCGGACTGGCCGGTCAGCGTCTCGCCCAACCCGTGGGAGGGGATCCAGGGGCTGGTCACCCGCGCCGACCCGCTCGGCCGCGCGCCCGGCACGCTCTGGCCCGAGCAGGCGCTCACCCTCGACGAGGCGTTCGAGGTCTTCACCGTCAACGCCGCCATCGCGATGGGACTCGGCGAGGTGACCGGCTCGCTCAGCGTCGGCAAATCCGCCGACTTCGTCGTGCTCGACCAGGATCCCTTCTCCGTCGAGATCGAGCGCGTCGTGCACACGCGCGCGGTCGAGACGTGGTTCGCCGGTCGTCGGGTCTTCACCGCCTGACCGCCGCACCGTTCCATCCGCCCTCGGATCCCCGGGGGCGGCCCTCGGCAACCCCTCGCACCACCCGCACCCACACCCGCCCGTTCCACCCGTAAGGAGCAGCACCATGAAGCGTCGCCTCCGCCTGACCGCGATGGCCTCGGTCGTCATCGCCGGTCTCGCCCTCTCCGCCTGCAGCACCACCGCCGCCGACGACGCCGGATCGGGGTCGAGCGCGGCCCCGGCCGAGCGCGGTCCGGTCAAGAAGATTCTGTTCGACTACCCCTTCACCGCCCTCCCCGTCTACGGCGCGATCGTCAACATCGTCGAGGCGCGTGCGGCCGAGAAGGGCGTCGAGGTCACCTTCACCAACGACGAGATGGACCTGCAGAAGCAGGTCAGCCAGCTCACCTCGAACCTCACCAGCGACGTCGACGCGGTCGTGTCGTTCCCCGTCGACCCGGCGAGCCTCGAATCGGTCGCCCAGCAGTACCGCGACGGCGGCAAGTACTGGGTGACGTATGGCGGCGACATGACCAATCAGGACGCGACGCTGCAGTTCAGCTTCTACCAGTCGGGGGTCGACCTCGGAAAGGACGCCGCCGAGTGGGCGCTGAAGAACGTCGGCCCGAACGCGAAGGTCATCGTGCTCAGCGAGACCGAGCGGCAGATCGGGCAGGAGCGCACGCAAGGCCTGCTCGACGGTCTCAAGGCGGCCGGCCCCGACCTGCAGATCGTCGGTGAGCAGCAGGCGGTCACCCCCGACGACGGCCTGTCGGTCACCACGACGCTGCTCGCGCAGCACCCCGACGCGAACGTCGTCGTCTCGGCCGTCGGCGACGCCGCGCAGGGTGCGTACCAGGCGCTCGTCGCCTCGGGCCGACCCGAGACCGACACGAAGACCTACGTCGGCGGGCTCGACCCGAACCTGTTCCTGCTGCAGAAGATGAAGGAAGGCGGCTTCTTCCGCGCCGCGACCTACTTCTCGCTGAAGGACCTCGTCGACAACGTCATCGACATCCCGATCTCGCTCGGCGAGGGCAAGACCGACGCGAGCGTCGACCTGCCCGTGACGGTGGTCACGGCCGATGACCCGAACCTCTCGAGCTACATCACCGAACTGGGCGGCTGACCGCTCGGCGGGGGCGGGGCGACCCGCTCCGCCCCGCCCCCACTCGATGAGAACGGAGGAGACATGACGGTCACCGTGCACGGTCTGACGAAGCGGTACGGCGCGACCCTCGCGCTCGACGACGTCACCCTCGACATCCCCGGCGGGCGCATCCACGCGCTGCTCGGTCACAACGGCGCGGGCAAGTCCACACTCATCGCCTGCCTGGGCGGGGGAGTGGCCCCCACAGCGGGAACGATCGAGATCGACGGCACCACGCATGACGCGCTCACCCCCCGCACCTCGATCGCGGCCGGCGTCGCCGTGATCTACCAGCACCTCAGCCTTCTCGAGAACATGACGGTCGCCGAGAACCTCTTCATCGGCCAGGAGCTCACCGCCGTCGGGGTCATCCGCCGCGGTGAGCAACGCCGCCTCGCCCGCGAGGCGCTCGACGCCGTGGGCGCCGGGGCCATCGACCCCGACGTGCGCGTCGCGACGCTGCCCATCGGGCAGCGGCAGCTCGTCGAGATCGCCAAGGTCGTGCGCCGCGACGCGAAGCTCATCGTGTTCGACGAGCCCACCGCCGCCCTCTCCCGCGCCGAGGCGACGCGGCTCGGGGCGCTCGTGCGCGACCTCGCGGGCCGGGGCATCGCGATCCTCTACGTCACCCACCTGCTCGGCGAGGTGCTCGCGCTCGCCGACGCGGCGACCGTCATGCGCAACGGACGGGCCGTCTGGTCGGCCGAGGGCGCCGGGATCACCCGCGAGGCTCTCGTGGCCGCGATCAGCGACGGTCACGGGGCGACGAACGATCGACCCGCCCCGCCGCGCCAGGGTGAGACGCCGGTGCTCGAGGTGCGTGGACTCACCGCCCCCGGCCTCAGCCCCGTCGACCTCACCGTCGCCCCGGGCGAGATCGTGGCCTGTTACGGACTCGTCGGCTCGGGACGCACGCGCTTTCTCAGCACGGTGTTCGGCCGCATCCCGCGCACGGGTGGAACCCTCGCGATCGACGGCGTCGCCCGCGAGACTCGGTCGCCGGCGCAGGGCCTGCGCGCGGGGATCGCGCTCGTGCCCGCTGACCGCGCGCGCGAGGGACTGTTCGCCGCCCTCCCCGCGCAGGACAACACCGTGATCGACGCGATGCGCCGCCTGGGCTCGTGGGGTCTGCGCTCGCTGCGCGCCGAGCGCGGCGTGTTCGACCGCATCGCCGACGGGCTCGCCCTGCGGCCGCGCGCGGCCGACCTGCCCGCGGGTCGCTTCAGCGGCGGCAACCAGCAGAAGATCCTGCTCGGGCGCTGGGTCAACGACGCCGCCCGCACGCGCGTGATCCTGCTCGACGACCCGACCCAGGGCGTCGACGTCGGCGCCCGCAAAGACATCTACGACGCGATCAAGACCCTCGCCGCCGAGAAGGGGCTGGGCGTGATCGTCGCCACCAACGAACCCGAAGAGGTCGTCGACCTCGCGCACCGCTGCCTGATCTTCTCTCGCGGCGCCGTGGTCGACGAGCTCGACGTCGCCGAGACCACGGCCGACGGCCTGCTCTCGGCCGTGCACGCCGCCCCCGTCGCCCCCGCCGCTCTCACCGAAGGAACCCGCCCGTGACCGAGAACCGCTTCCTCCGCGCCGCCGTCGAGGGCGTCGTGCGCACGCCGCTGCTCGTCGTGCTGATCATCATGGTCGTCGGCGTGCAGCTGGCCACCGACTCCTTCTTCGGGTGGCAGAACATCCGCGGCATCCTGCAGGACAGCGCGGTGATCGCGATCGTGGCGATCCCCGTGGCGATGCTGCTGATCGCGGGTTACATCGACCTGTCGGTCGGGTCGAGCCTCGCGCTGGGCGGAGTGGTGGCATCCCTCGTGATGGACAAGGGAGCAGGCCAACCCGCCGTCGCGATCGTGCTCGCGATCCTGGCCGGGGCGGCGGTCGGGCTCGTCAACGCCGTGGTCGTCACCATCCTGGGGCTCAACTCGTTCATCACCACGCTCGGCACCCTCACCGCGGTCCGCGGCGTCGCGCAGCTCATCAGCCCGACGCCGAAGAACAACTTCGGCGCGCAGTTCGGCCTGCTGGGTGTCGGCACCGTCGCCGGCGTGCCGATCTCGGTGTGGATCGCCGTGCTGCTGCTCGTGGTGGCCGGGGTCTTCCTCGCGCTCACCCCGACCGGACGCCACGTCTACGCGGTGGGAGTGAACCGCCAGGCTGCGTACCTGTCGGGCGTCCCCGTGCGCCGCCTGCCGTTCTCGCTGTTCGTGCTGTCGGGGGCGATGTCGGGCTTCGCCGGCACCATCGTCGTGGCGCGCCTCAACAGCGCCCCGGCCGGGCAGATCGGCGCGGGCTTCGAACTCGTCGTGCTCACCGCGGTGCTGCTGGGAGGGGTGGCCCTCACCGGCGGAGAGGGCACGATCTTCGGTGTCGTGGTCGGCGTGCTCTTCTACGGCGCGCTGAACAACTCGCTCGTGCTGCTCGGGGTCACCACCTTCTGGCAGGCGGTCGCGAGCGGCCTCGCCCTGGTCGCCGCGATCGGACTCAGTGCCCTCACCCACGTCTTGCGGGTGCGGTTGGCGACGGCGCGGGCGCAGAGGCTGGTGGCGCTCGCGGCCTGAGAGCGGCCTCGAGCAGCGTTCCGCAGTGGCCGGGGTTTTCGTGTGGTGGTGACCGGGGTTGGTGAGAGCTGCCGATCCGTCCCAAGGCCCCTGACGCGAGGTACCGGACTCAGAAGCGGGTGGGCCGAGATCCGTCGAGCGTATCTTCCCTCCCGTCGATCACCTCGGGCAGCCGCGAGTGGGTGGCGATCCATACCCCCAGGTCGTGCGAGACGTATGAGGCCACGTCGCACATGAACCGGTGGTCGACCCTTAGATCACGTTCATGAATGGGCTCATGGTGTGCCGCCCGGTTCCTGAGCAACCGGAGCCTCTCCATGCGGTCCCTCAAGTCTCCACGACGGCCGGTGAAGTTCGGGAACGCCCTGACCAATGCGGGGTTCCACAACGCCGCATGTAGACGGTTTACGAGAAGGCCCTCCCAGAATGAATTCTTCAGTTCCGCCACGAGATGGCCGTCGGTCCATGTCCCAGGCTTTCGGGCGTCGAGATATTCGGACGCCCCGCGGACCTCTTCTCGCTGGAGGGTGCTGAGGGGTGCAACCTCCCACCAGTCCGGCCGGTCGTAGAAGACGGTGAGCTGGCCATGCATGGCATTGCGCACCCCACCTCGAGGGCTGCGTATGCGCCGAGGAGAGCGGCACTGGCCTCGATGTTCCACGAGTACAACCGGACAGCCCTTGCGGCATCCGCCCCACATGCTGCCAAATACGGGGAGAGGCGACGAGCGCCGATGACGCTATCCACCCGCAACGTGGAGGGGTCGACGGGATTCACCGGATGAGGATGGCACAGTCGTCGACGGTGACGGTGATGCTCGAACGCGCGCTGCCTCGCTCTTTGATAACCTGGTTGCGTAAGCCCCGGACGAGGCGCCATCGGCGTCGGCGCGCCGGGGCAATCACATTTCATCCGTCAATCCGCGATTCCCCGTTCGCGGCGGCATCCTCCGCGCTCTCACGAATTTCACCTCTTCTTCGAGGTGCTGTCGCCCATGGCTGCTGTCCCCGGCACACGCGAAGAGCCGCGCCCCCGCAGGGAACGCGGCTCTCGCCGGAACCGACCGCTCAGCGCTCCAGCGGACGCGCGGGGTCGTACTCGGCGGGGTGCAGCGTGTTCGACAGCAGTCGACCGTGCGCTCCGAAGGTGAAGTGCGTGGCTCCGGAGCCCGACTCGTCGGTTCCGAACAGCACGCCGTGGGCGCGCAGCGCCTTCTGGTCGCGGTGGTCGGCGATCGTGACCGAGCCGCAGGGGATGACCTTCTCGCGCCAGGTGAACACGTAGATGCCGGGACGCACGCGCCACACGGTGTTCTCGTCGGTGTCGGCGAGGCCCTGCTCGGGGCCGGCGAGGCAGTGCCAGGAGTACCAGTGCGGCGAGAGGTACACGTGCTCGTAGGCGTGGACGCCCGAGTAGACCCACAACACGCGACGGCCGATCAGCTCGTCGGTGGGGGCGGGGGCGTCTCCGCGCACCTCGAGCTCGGCGATGTGCGCGGGGGTGAAGCTCATCTGCACGGCGGTGCGCCCGGGAGCGGCGGTGCCGAGAAGGCTGCGCACGGTCAGGGCGTGGCCGCTGCGCAGATCCAGGATGAGCGTCACCGCCTCGTCGGGGTGGGCCGCGGGTGTGAACTGGGCGTAGTAGAGCTCCTCGTCGACCGCGATGACCTCCACGTCGTCGCGGCCGGTCTCGCCGTCGCGCTCCCACGACACGGCATCCGCCTCGAACCGGTAGACGGTCTGCGAGCCCGCCTCGTCGACGGTGGTGAAGGTGCGACCGGCGAGGTCGGCGCTCAGATCGGCCTTGGCGGCGTCGAAGCCGGGCGCGAGCCCGTCGAGCGGGAGCCAGGTGCGGGTGTCGGACAGGTTCAGGGTGTCGGTCGTCATGCCATCTCTTTCTCTGGGGGCAGGGGCAAGGCGGGCGGATGCCGAGACCCGGCGCGGGGGCGAGGTCGCGGCATCCGGAATCAGAGTCCCGGCACGGGGTCTTTGCCCTTCTCGGCTGGGACGATGTTGAAGGCCTCGAGGTCGTCGCTGAGCGCGGCGTAGACGGCGGGCTTGCGCCGGCGCAGGAACACGCCGTAGCCGATGCCGCCGATGACGGCCGCGAGCAGCAGCAGGGGCATCGCGCGGATCGCGGGCTCGCTGGAACCGGCGACGACGTCGAAGTTCGCCACGGCGAGCACGACGATCACGGCCAGGGCGACGAAACCGATGCCGGGGGCGATCAGCGTGCTCCACCACCGGCGGTCTCCGCGGCGGCGGAAGAACACCACGATCGACAGCGCGGCCAGGGCCTGCAGCACGATGACGGCGAGAGTGCCGAAGCCGAGCATCGCGGGCACGAGGTTGAGGATCGGGTCGAGGCCGACGAGGGCGAAGAGTCCCGCCACGATCGCGGCGAACCCGGCCTGCACGATGCCGGCGATCTGCGGGGCACCCGAGGCGCGGGTGCGGGCGAGCGCGAAGGGCAGCACGCGGGCGCGGCCGAGCGCGTAGAGGTAGCGGGTCGCGGAGTTGTGGAAGGCGAGCATCGCGGCGAACAGGCTCACCAGCAGCAGGACCTCCATCACGACGGTCAGCTGCGGTCCGAGGTAGGTCGCGGCGAGGCTGAAGATGAGGTCGCCGGTGGCGAGGTGCTCCTGCGCGGTGCCCTGCGCCTGGCCGACGCCCGTCGCGCTGACGACGGCCCAGGTGGTCACGCCGAGGATCACGCCGATCGCGATGATCGCCGTGTAGGTCGCGCGGGGGATGGTCTTCCGCGGGTTGCGCGCCTCTTCGCCGAAGAGGGCGGTCGCCTCGAACCCGAGGAACCCGGTCGCCGCCAGCAGCAGACCGATCGGCAGCGAGCCCGAGAACACCGCCTCGGGCGAGAACGCCCCGAGGTCGTAGCCGGTCTGCACCAGCACCGACACGTCGAAGACGACGAGCATGAGCACTTCGAGCACGAGGGCGACCCCGAGCACCTTCGACGAGAAGTCGACGCCGGTGCGGGCCATCGCGAAGCACACGATGATCGACAGCAGACCCCAGAGGTACCAGTGCATGTCGAAGCCGGTGAGCCCCGCGATGATCGACTGCATGAAGAAGCCGCTCGTGCCGATCGTGCCGACGACGAAGAAGTTGTAGCCGAGGGTCGCGATGAGCCCCGCGATGAGCCCGCCGGTGCGCCCGAGCCCCTTCACGACGAAGGCGTAGAACCCGCCGGCGTTGACCAGCTGCTTCGACATCTGCGCGTAGCCGACCGCGAACAGCAGAAGGATCACCGCGATGATGAGGAACGACGCGGGGGTGCCGCCGCCGTTGCCGAGCGCGATCGCGAGCGAGGCGACCACGACGATGCCGGTCAGCGGCGCCACGGCGGCCAACACGAGGAAGACGATGCCGGCGACGCCCAGCGCGCCGCGCTGCAGCGCGGTCGAGGAGCCGGCGGAGGTCGAGTCGGTCATGGCAGTCCTTCGGGGGTTCGGGTGCGAGGGGGCGCGTCGGCCCGTTGCAGCGATCTTGCTCCGCTCGTGAACGCCCGACTTGACCGCCGGTGAGGGGGACTGTTGCGTGCGCGCAGGGACGGATGCCGTGCCCCGGGCGCGCGCTCAGGATGAGCGCATGGAGCTTCGACTGACCTCGCGCCGCGCACTCGTCACGGGTGCGGCGGGCGGCATCGGTCGCGCGGCGGTGCAGGCGCTCGTGGGGGAGGGGGCGCACGTCGCCGCCGTCGATCGCGACCCGCGCGTGCGGGAGGTCGCCGCCACGGCATCCGTCGCCGATCTCACCGACGCGGATGCCGCGGCCTCGGCCGTCGACGAGTGCGCGCGGGCGCTGGGCGGGCTCGACGTGCTCGTGCTGGCCGCGGGCGTCTCGGGTCCGGTCGGCACCCCGCTCGAGCAGACGTCGCTCGCCGACTGGGAGCGCGTGTTCGCCGTCAACGTCACGGGCGCCTTCCTCGCGCTCCGCGCCGCCCTGCCGTGGTTGCGCGCGTCGGACGCCGCCTCCGTCGTCGTCGTCGCGAGCGATTCGGCCCTCGTGGCCACGCCCGGCATGGTGCCGTACGGCGCCTCGAAGGCCGCCCTGCTGCAGCTCGCGCGGGCGGCGTCGGTCGAGTTGGCGCCGCACGGCATCCGGGTCAACGCGGTGTGCCCCTCGATCGTCGACACCCCGATGAGCCGCGGCGATCTCGAGCTGCCCGACGGGTTCGGCGGCGCGGGCTACCCCGTGCAGACAGCGGCCGAGGTCGCGGATCAGATCGTGCTGCTGGCCTCGCCGCGGCTGCGACCGGTGTCGGCGGCGACGTGGGTGTCGGACTTCGGTGTGAGCGCTCGGTCCGGCTTTCCGGCGTGAGCGCGCGAGACGCCCGGCGCGAGCCCGGGCAGAAGGAGGAACGGATGGATGCCGACCTGAACGGTCACGTGGTGCTCGTCACCGGCGGAGGCACGGGCATCGGCGAAGCCGTCGCGCGGCGGTTCGCTCGCGAGGGCGCGCACGTCGTCGTGACGGGCCGCCGCGCGGAGCCCCTCGAGCGGGTCGCGGCCGAGATCGGGGGAACGGCGATCGCCGCGGATGCCGCGGACTCGGCCGACGCCGCCGCCCTCGTCGCCCGCGTGCTCGAGGAGCAGGGTCGTCTCGACGTCGTGGTCGCCAACGCCGGAGGACACGGCTTCGCCACCGTCGCCGACACCGACGACGCCGCGTGGGAGAACGCGCTGCGCGCCAACGTCACCACCGCGTTCGTCATCGTGCGCGCGGCGCTCCCCGCCCTCATCGCCGCGCGGGGGCGCGTGGTCGTGATGTCGTCGATCGCGGGGCTCGCCGCGGGTCCCTCGGTCGCCGGTTACACCGTCGGCAAGCACGCGCTGATCGGCCTCACCCGCTCGCTCGCCCGCGACTACGGCCGTCAGGGCGTGCGCGTGAACACCGTGTGCCCCGGGTGGGTGGCGACCCCCATGGCCGACGACGAGATGGACGCCTTCGCCGCCGCGGCCGGCCTGACCGACCGCGACGAGGCCTACGCGACCGTGACGCGCGACGTGCCGCTCGCCCGCCCCGCGCAGCCCGACGAGATCGCCGCGGTCGTGCGCTTCCTCGCCTCGCGCGAGTCGTCGTACATCACCGGCGCGACGATCGTCGCCGACGGCGGGGCGCACATCGTCGACGTCCCCACCATCGCGTTCGACCACGCGGGGATGTGAGAGCGGGCCCGCGTGGGGTCGCGTCGCCGCCGTCTTTGCCTTCACCGGCGGGCTCAGCAGGAGTTCCGGGGCGTCGTTCGTGGCCCCGGGGCGTCGTGGGTGGCCCTGGGGCCACGGGTGCGCAGGGTGACCGGTCGAAGCGGGCTCAGCGAGGGTTCGGGGCGTCGTTCGTGGACCCGGGGCGTCGTGGGTGGCCCCGGGGCCACGGGCGCGCAGGGCGACCGGTCGAAGCGGGCTCAGCGAGGTTTCGGGGCGTCGATCGTGGCCCCGGGGCGTCGTGGGTGGCCCTGGGGCCACGGGTGCGCAGGGCGACCGGTCGAAGCGGGCTCAGTGAGATTTCGGGGCGTCGTCCGTGGCCCCGGGGCGTCGTGGGTGGCCCCGGGGTCACGGGTGCGCAGGGGGGGGGGGGGGGGGCAACCGCTCGAAGCGGGTCGTGCGATCCGTGCGTGCGAGAACGGCGGGGCGCGGCGAGTCAGCGCCCCGCGCGGCACTCGCTCGGCGAGAAACCGAAGGCCGTCTTGAACGTGCGGCTGAAGTGCGCGGCATCCGGGAACCCCCACCGCGCACCGATCGCCGACACCGACTGATCCGCGAGCAGCGGGTCGGTCAGGTCGCGGCGGCAGCGTTCGAGCCGACGCGAGCGGATGAGCGCGGCCACCGTCGTGTCGCGACCCTGGAACAGCGTGTGCAGGTGACGCGTCGAGATGTAGTGCGCCGCGGCGATCGCACCGGGGGCGAGATCGGCCGAGTCGAGGTGGGAGTCGATGTACTCCTCGACGCGGCGGCGCAGGGCCGCGTGCGGGTCGGTCGCATCGACGTCGCTGCCGAGCTCGTGCGCGTAGACGGTGGTCAGCAGGTCGAGGGCAGTGTGCACGAGGCGCGATCCGGAGGGGCTCGCGACCTGGTCGAGGTGCGTGCCCAGCTGGGCGAGGAACGGCGCGACGACCCCGCCGAGCCCTCCGTCGCCGGCGACGCGCACGGCGGTCAGCTGCGCGAGGGCCGACGAGGGCAGGGGCAGCGCGCTGGGGGCGAACATCGTGACGATCGTGCGGAAGTCGCCGCTGAAGCACAGCGTGTAGGGCCGCGAGGTGTCGTACACGGCGAAGTCGCCCGGGCGCAGCAGCGCTTCGCGGCCGTCCTGGATCAGAAGGCCCGAGCCCGCGAGCATGAGGCTCATCTTCACGGCCGGGCCGTCGGCGCGGGCGATGAGGTCGGGCGTGCGCTCGACCACGTGCGCCGAGGCGGTGACGGTCGAGACGTGGATGCCGTCGGCCGAGGCCGCGCGGATGCTCCCGCGGAAATGATCGGGGTCGGCGGCGGTGACGTGCAGCGGCACGAAGCTGTCGTCGACGGCGGCGCGGAAGGCGGCCAGGTCGGCGGCGTGGATGGCGGTGACACCCGATCCGGGTCGGGTCGTGACGATCGACATGGGAGACCTCCTCGTTTCCCTTGGCCTTCGGCTCCCGCATCCTTTTTATCCGACGCTTGTAGAGTCAAAGTTTCCCGAATATTACCTCTCTGTATCGGCTGCCGCGAGTGCTTTCTCAGCGGAGCATGTCGACGAGGGCGTCGACCGTCGCTCGCATGCGCTGCTCGCGCGCCGTCTCGGGCAGCAGGATGCCATTGGCCTGCATGCCGTTCACCGCGTGCAGGATCGCATCGCTCACGGCCTGCACGTCGAGGCCGTCGCGCACCTCGCCCTGGGCCCGCGCCTCGGCGACCATCTCGGCGAACGCCTGCTGCCACTCGCGCATGAGATCGCGGAACATCGTCGCCAACGCGGGGTCGGCGGCGGCGTACTCGAGGAAGGCGATCACGATGCGCGCCTCGAGAGCGCGCTCCTCGTCGATGGGCGCGGCCTCGAGCAGGAACGCCCGCAGCGCGGCGAGCCCCGTCGCCCCCGACGCGGCGCGATGCGCGGCGACGCGCGCGTTGGTCGCGGCGAACACGTGAGCGAACGCCGCGGTGAGGATCGCGCTCTTGTCGGGGAAGTAGTGCGTCACGCTGCCGTTGGCCAGGCCCAGCTCGCGCGCGAGCTCGCGCATGGTCGTGGCCTCGATGCCGCGCTCGGCGATCAGGCGCCAGGTCGCCAGCACGATCTCGTGTCGGCGGGCCTCGTGGTCGACCAGTCGGGGCACGCGCGTCCTCTTTCCTCGTGTCCGGATGCCGTGGAGCATCGGCTCGACCGGCTCACCCTATCCGGCGGGTCGGGGGCGGCCGGCCCGCGCTGTCGAGCAACCTCAGCGATTCGCGCATCCTCCGCGGCATCCGGGGTCTCCGGGCTGAGGTTGTGCGGATCGCCGAGGTTCTGCGGCGCCCCGGCGCCCGCGGGCGCAACCTCAGCGATTCGCGCATCCTCCGCGGCATCCGGGGTCTCCGGGCTGAGGTTGTGCGGATCGCCGAGGTTCTGCGGCGCCCGTCAGTGCCCGCAGCTGCAGGCCGCCCCGCCCCCGCAGCATCCGTCTCCGCCGACCGCGTGCGCCTGCGACGACGCGGGCAGATCCAGCGCCGGGTTGCGGTCGAGGAAGCCGTAGGGCTTGAGCCAGAATCCGGCGTAGTCGACGGGCATGATCGGCCAGTCCTCGGGCCGTGGCACGTGGGTCAGGCCGAACGTGTGCCACAGCACGAGGTCGGCGCCGTCGATCGAGCGATCGTCGGCGGTGTAGGCCGGAAGCCCCGCACCGCCCGCGTGGGCGTTGGGGTAGCGGCCGGCGGGCCAGCGTTCGTCGGGGTCGTACGCCGTGCCCCACAGGTGCTTGGTCGCGAAGGCCGCGCGCGCGGCGACCGTCGAGGCCGGATCCGCCATCAGCAGAGCCGTCGGCTCGGGGATGAGGTGGTAGGCGGTGGGCGTGCCGACGTAGTTGGTGCGGGTGGTCGACTGCACCTCCCACACGCGGGCGACCGAGGTGTCGGCCTCGCGCTGCGCCTCCTGCTCAGTGCGCAGCGGCGTGTGCGACCAGGTGAAGGCGTTGCCGAACGGGTTGTCGTCGCCCATCGGGATGCGCACGGCGTCCACCTCGAACAGGCGGTTCTCGTCGCCGTCGATGGCCATGTCGAGCCGCGCCGAGAAGAGGTGTTGGTGCACGGGCGCGAACACGCCGGGCGCGATCTCGGGGGCGTGCCGGTTGGTCGAGCCGGGCTCGCCGCCGCCGACGAACACGATGCCGGTGGCCTTGGCCTCGACCTGGATCGACCCGTCGAGGTAGAAGTACCAGAAGAAGCCGTAGTCGTAGTTGCCGATCGTGGCGAAGTACGACACCACCAGGCGCCGCGAACGACGCACGTGCGAGCCGACCGGGCCGGGCTCGGTGTGCTTCCACAGCACGCCGTAGTCCTCTTCGTGCATGCAGACCGCGTGGGGGATGCGCATCGCGTGACCGTGATCGTCGGCGACGTGGCCGTCGAAGTAGTGGATGACGCCGAGGCAGTCGCACCCGAGCTCGAGGTGGTTGGCGTTCTTGCCGAGCAGGTACTCACCGGCGTCGAAGTAGCTGATCCAGAAGCGGGTGTTGCTGGTGTCGCCGTAGGGCACGACCATCTCGGGCACGCTCGCGCGCGAGAGCACGGGGCGGTTGTCGAAGCGCACGTCGTGCAGCACGAGTCCTTCGCGGGCGTTGAAGTCGACGCGCAGCGACCAGTTCTCCCACTGCACGTGCGAGCCGGTGACCGCGAAGCTCGGCCCCTCGGGCTGGGTGATCTCGATCGGCTTCAGCGTCGTGCGCGCGGGTCCGGTCGCCGCGGGGTCGTACCGGCCGCTGCCGGAGGGCACGGCCACGTCGCCCTCGTCCTCGATGCCGATCACCCGGTTCGCGGTGAGGTCGACGTGCACGATCAGGCCCTCGACGGGGTGCGCCCACGCGATGTCGTCCTCGCTGTCGCGGAGGAAGGTGAGCGAGCGGATGACGCGGCGCCCGACCTCGTTCTCCCGCCCGACGAACCCCGGGGCGAGCGGGGTGCAGAACGCCAGGTCGATGCGGTCGGCGAGCCCGCGACGCTCCATCGCGGCCCGCCACTCGGGCGAGGCCTTGACCAGTTCGGCGGCGCGCTCGTACTCCTCGAACAGGTACTGCGGCTGCCCGTAGGGGGCGGTGTCGGAGGCGTACCGACGGCTGCTCACCACCTCGCCCGCCGTGATTGCGACGATCGCCTCGGTCACCTCTCCGGTTGCGGTGTCGAGCAGGGTGACGTCGGCGCGACGGTCGAGGGGGTCTCCCGGATGCCACGCGGCCACGGCCGTCTTCTCGGGTTCGGCGGGCAGCAGCATGGGCACCCGCACGGTTTCGCCGAGCAGGCCCGCCGCGACCAGGATGTCGCGCGTGCGCTCGATCTCCTCCGCGCTCAGCGGGTCGAGGGGATGCGTCGCCGGCCCGGCCCCCGTCGCGGGCTCGAGGTCGGGGTTCTCCATCGCCTGATCGACGGTGGGGTGAGCGTGTTCGTGCATGTGTGTCTCCTCCACCGTCCACCCTCGTCGCCCGGGGTCGGGCGGGGTTGTCTGCGCGTGCACGGCCGATGTCAGCGCGTGCGTGGCCCGTCTGGCGGTGAGACTGCACCTCGCTGACAAGTGGGTGTCAGGCTGAAGCCCATTCGTCAGCGAGATGCAGTCTCGGCGGATTTCGGGTCGCGGAGGGCCGGGGCGCAGCGCGGGGGACAGCGCATCGCGCGTCCGACCTACAGCGCCCCCCGGATCGCGGATGCCGCGGCCTCGAGCCGAGCCGCGATCGCGGCGTCGTCGAGGTCGGTCGACACGTGCACGGCGGCGACCGCCGCGGGCTCGCGGCCCTGCACCGCGAGGGGGACCGCCACCGCGCGGAGCGTCGGGATCACCTCGTCGTGACTGCGCGCCCAGCCGCGCTCCGCGGCATCCGTCACCTCCGACGCCAGCCGGGCGTCGACCTTGTCGGGCCACCGGCGCGGGGGGAGCTGCGCGAGGATCGCGCGACCGGGAGCACCCCGGGTGACCGGATGCCGCGACCCGGGCCGCTGCGCCACCGCGGTCACCGTGTGCCGGGGTTCGACGCTCGCGAGGGTCACGCATTCGTCGTGGTCGAGCACGACGAGGAAGCACGTCATGCCGAGGTCGTTGGCGGCCGCGGTGAGTTCGGGCAGGGCCTCGGCCTGCAGGTCGGCGGCGACGCCGGCGGCCAGGGCGGCCAGGCCTGTGCCGAGGCGCACCGCCCCCGCGGCGTCGCGGGTGATGAGGCCGTGGTCTTCGAGCGTGCGCAGCAGGCGGTAGGCCACCGAGCGGTGCAGGTCGACACGTCCCGCGAGCTCGTCGATCGTGAGCGGCGTGCGGGCGTCGGCGAGCACCTCGAGGAGACGGATGCCGCGACTCAGCGTCTGCGAAGCGGGGGCGGAGTCTTGCCGTGGCGTCATGGCTCGGCTAACCTCTCGTTCGATAGCGGAACGCTGCGTTCTAATATAGAACACGCCGTGCCGCGGGGCAACCTCGACATCGACGTCAGGAGAAACGATGCAGTTCCACCACCACGGCTACGTCTCGGGCGATCCGCGCGTGCAGAACGCCGCGGGCACCGGCCTCGACCGGCCCGAGCGCCTGCCCGACGAGGTCGACGTGCTCATCGTGGGCTCCGGTCCCGCCGGCATGCTGCTGGCCGCGCAGATGTCGCAGTTCCCCCAGCTCACCACGCGCCTCATCGAGAAGCGCGAGGGGCGTCTGCCGCTGGGGCAGGCCGACGGCATCCAGCCCCGCAGCGTCGAGACGTTCCAGGCGTTCGGGTTCGCCGACCGCATCACCGCCGAGGCCTACAACATCGGCTGGATGAACTTCTGGGCTCCGAACCCCGACGCTCCCGACGAGATCGTGCGCACCACCCGCACCGAGGACTACGGCTTCAAGATCAGCGAGTTCCCGCACCTCATCGTCAACCAGGCGCGCGTGCTCGACTACTTCGCCGAGGCCGCCGCCGATGGCCCCGCGCGCATCCGCCCCGACTACGGCGTCGAGTTCCTCGGCCTCACGGTCGGCGAGGGGGAGTACCCCGTCGAGGTGCGCGTGCGCACCGCCGAGGGCGATCGCACGATCCACGCGAAGTACGTCGCCGGATGCGACGGTGCCCGCAGCGGCGTGCGCCAGGCGATCGGCCGCACCCACGTCGGCGCCGCGGCCCGGCACGCGTGGGGCGTGATGGACGTGCTCGTCGAGACCGACTTCCCCGACTGGCGCATCAAGTGCGCGATCAACGCGGCGGCGGGCAACATCCTGCACATCCCGCGCGAGGGCGGTTACCTCAGCCGCATGTACATCGACCTCGGCGAGGTCGCGGCCGACGACGACCACCGCGTGCGGCAGACCCCGATCGACGAGGTGATCCGCCGGGCGAACGAGATCCTGCACCCGTACTCGATCGACGTGAAGCAGGTCGCGTGGCACAGCGTGTACGAGGTGGGGCACCGGGTGACCGACCAGTTCGTCGACGACCTCGACAGCCCGCGCGTCTTCCTCACCGGCGATGCCTGCCACACCCACAGCGCCAAGGCCGGGCAGGGCATGAACGTCTCGATGCAGGACGGCTTCAACCTCGGCTGGAAGCTCGGGCACGTGCTCACCGGCCTGGCATCCGCCGACCTCCTGCGCACCTACGACGACGAGCGTCGCCCCGTCGCCCAGCAGCTCATCGACTTCGACCGCGAGTGGTCGTCGCTCATGGCGCGCAAGCCCGGCGAGATCACCGACCCCGCGGAGCTGTCGACCTACTACCTGGCCACGGCCGAGTTCCCCTCGGGCTTCATGACGCACTACGGCCCCTCGGCGATCACCGCCGACGCGCCCGCTCAGGAGCTGGCATCCGGATTCCCCGTCGGCAAGCGCTTCAAGAGCGTCGAGGTCGTGCGGGTGTGCGACGGCAACCCCGTGCACCTCGGTCACCACGCCACGGCCGACGGGCGCTGGCGCGTGTACGCCTTCGCGGATGCCGAGGGCTCGGCGCTGCGGGAGTGGGCCACGGCAGCGCGCGACATCGTCGAGCGTCTCGCCCCCGAGGGGGCCGACCTCGACGCGGTGTTCGACGTGAAGGCGGTGTTTCCCGGTCGGTGGGAAGACGTGGTCGACGTGCCGGATTTGTTCCGCCCGCGCTCCGGTCCGCTCGGCCTGACCGACTGGGAGAAGGTCTTCGCCGCCGCGCCCTCGGCCTGGACGAGCGCCGACATCTACGCCGAGCGCGGGATCGCCGCTGAGGGAGCCGTGGTCGTGGTGCGGCCCGATCAGTACGTCGCCCACGTGCTGCCGCTGACCGACCCGGCTGGGCTCGAGCGCTTCTTCGCCGGCATGATGGCGCAGCCGGCGGAGGCAGTCGTGCGTTGACGGGTCGACCGGGGTCGCGGCATCCGCCCCCCTCCCACGCATAAACGCAATCCGCGCGCAGAAACGCGAGCACAGCGCGTTCATGCGCGCGAGAAGCGTTTATGCGTGAACAAGCCGTGCCGGCCGGGGTCGCCCCGTGCCCCGCACCCCACCCGCCACGGCGGCCAGCACAACACTCCCTTTGTACGCAACGTATATCGGCGCACCCTCGTGTGCTGACGAGAATGGGCGGGACACCCCCGCACCGATCCAGGAGGATTCATGACCGATTCGCGCGAGAGCGAGCTGCTGGCATCCGTACCCACCGGCCTGCTGATCAACGGGGAGTGGCGCGCCGCCACGGGCGGCAAGACCGTCGACGTCAACGACCCCTCCACCGGTGAGGTCATCCACCAGATCGCCGACGCGACCGTCGACGACGGCATCGCGGCGATGGATGCCGCGGCCGACGCGTTCCCGTCGTGGGCGGCGACCCCCTCGCGCGAGCGCGCCGAGATCCTCCGCCGCGCGTTCGACCTGCTGCAGGAGCGCAAGGAAGACATCGCGCTGCTCATGACGCTCGAGATGGGCAAGCCCCTCGCCGAGGCGCGCGGAGAGGTCGGCTACGGCGGGGAGTTCCTCCGCTGGTTCAGCGAGGTCACCGCGCACACCCAGGGCCGCTACGGCGCCAACCCCGAGGGCACCGGTCGCATGATCGTGTCGCAGCACCCCGTGGGCCCGTGCTACCTCATCACCCCGTGGAACTTCCCCCTCGCGATGGCCACCCGCAAGATCGCGCCCGCGCTCGCCGCCGGCTGCACGGTCGTCATCAAGCCCGCGACCCTGACGCCGCTCACGACGCTGTTCTTCGCGCAGATCCTGCAGGACGCGGGCCTTCCCGCCGGTGTCGTCAACGTCGTGACCACCACCAACACCGGCCCGGTCTCGGAGCGCATCATCTCCGACCCGCGCCTGCGCAAGCTCTCGTTCACGGGCTCGACCCCGGTCGGCGTGAAGCTGCTGCAGCAGGCCGCGCCCGGCGTGCTGCGCACCTCGATGGAGCTCGGCGGCAACGCGCCGTTCGTCGTGTTCGACGACGCCGACCTCGACAAGGCGGTCGAAGGGGCGATGCTCGCGAAGTTCCGCAACATCGGCCAGGCCTGCACCGCGGCCAACCGCTTCATCGTCCAGCGCAGCGTCGTCGAGGAGTTCACGCGCCGTGTCACCGAGCGCGTGCAGGGCATGAAGATCGGCCGCGGCACCGAAGAGGGCGTGCAGATTGGACCCCTCATCGACGACCGCGCGGTCGACAAGGCCAAGACCCTGGTCGGTGACGCCGTCGAACGCGGCGCGACCGTCACCGTCGGCGGCTCGCCCATCGACGGCCCCGGCACGTTCTTCGAGCCCACCGTCGTGGCCGACGTGCAGCCCGGCAGCGACATCCTCCGCGAGGAGATCTTCGGACCCGTGCTCGCGATCATCCCCTTCGACGACGAAGACGACGCCGTGCGCCTCGCCAACGACACCGAGTACGGCCTCGTGTCCTACGTCTTCACCGAGTCGCTCGCGCGCGGTCAGCGCATGATCGACAAGCTCGAGACCGGAATGATGGGCCTCAACGTCGGCGTCGTCTCCAACGCCGCGGCCCCCTTCGGCGGGTGGAAGCAGTCGGGCCTCGGCCGCGAGGGCGGCGACGAGGGCATCCACGAGTACCTGCAGACCAAGTACACGCTGACGGCCAACCCCTACGCCTGATCGGGCCGAAGAAGACACCGGATGCCACGACCCCGGCGCCCCGCGAGGGCCCGGGGTCGTGGCATCCGTCGTTCCGTCCGCATCCCGGCGACACAACGCAGGAGATCCCGTTCTCCGGCGGCCCATCTGGCCCGTTGGGAGACTTCGTCGCGCGAAACTCCTGTGTCATGTCGGGGAGGCGGAGGGGCGCCACAGCTCCGCGTTGCTCGGTGCGCCGGGGTCGCGCCGTCCGAGGCACTCGCCGTTCCGCGACACGACGCAGGAGATCCCGTTCTGCGGTCGCCTATCTGACCCTCTGGACGACCTAGCCGACCGCACGTCCTGCGTGGTGTCGCAGGAGGGGACGGATGCCGACGTCCCCGGCCGACCCGGCGTCAACCGTTCGCGTGCCGGTCGAGGAACGCGAACACCTCGGCGTCGTCGACCCCGGGGAACATGCCGCGGGGGAGCGGCGAGAACATGTGCCGGTGCACGCGCGCGCTCGGCCATGCCTTGCCCTGCCAGCGCTCGGCCGCCTCGGTGTCGGGGCGCCGGCAGCACGACTCGTCGGGGCAGTGCGACACGCCCCGCGTCGAGGTCTCGCGTCCGCGGAACCACCGCGCGTCGTCGAACGGCACGCCCACGGTGATCGAGAAGTCGCCGTCGCTGGTGGTGCCCGTCTGGGTCGAGCACCAGAAGGTGCCGGCCGGGGTGTCGGTGTACTGGTAGTGCTCGGTGGTGCGGTTGTGCTCGTCGAACGCCGACCGCGCCGAGAACTTCTTGCACACGACCTGGCCCTCGACGGAGCCCGTGACGTCGGTGGGCAACGGCAGTCCGTCGTTCTCGTACACGCGCGAGATCGCGCCGTCGCCGTCGACGCGCAAGAAGTGCAGATGGATGCCGAGGTGCGTCGTCATCAGATTGGTCATGCGCATCGCGGCCGCCTCGTGGGTCACCCCGAAGGCGTCGCGGAAGTCCTCCACAGCGAGGTTGCGGTCTTTCTTCGCCTGCGCGAGGAAGGCGACCGAACTCGTCTCGGGCATGAGGCAGCTCGCGGCGAAGTAGTTGATTTCGAGGCGCTGCTGCAGGAAATCGGCGTAGTCGGTGGGTGGGCGGTGTCCGAGCAGGCGGTGCGCCATCGCCTGCAGGGCCATCGAGCGCAGGCCGTGGCCGCCCGGAATCGAGGCCGGCGGCAGGTAGATGCGCCCGTTTTCGAGGTCGGTGACCGAGCGGGCCGAGTGCGGCAGGTCGCTGACGTAGAGCAGCTCGAAGCCGAGCTGCTCGGCCATGATGCTCACCGTGCGGTGCGTGAGGGCGCCGGTCGAGTGCCCGGCGGCCTTGAGCTGCTTCTCGGCGAGGCGCTCGATCTCGGGCAGGTGGTTGGCGATCTCGCGCATGCGCAGGCGCAGCTCGGTGTTGGCGCGGCGGGCTTCTTCGGGGCTGGCGATCGTGGCGCGTTCGCGGCGCTGCAGTTCGCGGTGCAGACCGAGCACGGCCTCGATCGTGTCGTCGCTCGTGCCCTTGGTGACCTTGACCGGTGGGATGCCGAGTTGACGGAAGAACGGGGAGGTCTGGGCCTTCTCGAGCTCGATCTCGAGCGCCGCCCGCCGGTTCGGGGGTTCGCGCGAGAGCAGCTCGGTGACCTCGGTCTCGGTCGCGCGTGCGATCTCCTGCAGCAGCGAGAGCTTGGGTTCGCGCTTGCCGTTCTCGATGAGGCTCAGCTGGCTGCCGGCCACTCCGACCAGGGCACCGAGCTCGTCGAGGGTGTAGCCCCGCGCGAGGCGATGGTGCCGGATGCGATGACCCAGGGTCGTGAGTTCGAAGGTGGACGCCATTCCTTGACCATAGCGAAAGAATGCCGTTTCTTACAGGTCGAAATCTCTATAAGACCGTGCTCTGCACCCGCACCATGGAGGAACGACACCGATATTCGCTCTCAACCGAGGAGAACGACATGGCACTCGCCGACTTCCTGGCCCCCCGCTCCACCGGCCGCGCCGCTGCGGCCCCCACCGCCCCCGCCCGTTCCGGCTACGGCGTTCGCCCGGCCGTCGACGGTCCCGGCCTCGCCGCCCTCACCGCCTGGGTCGACCAGGTCGCCGCCCTCACCCAGCCCGACCGCATCCACTGGGTCGACGGCTCGGCGGCCGAGAACGACGCCCTCCTCCGCGAGATGGTCGACGAGGGCAAGCTCATCAAGCTCAACCCCGAGTGGCGCCCCGGCTCGTACCTCGCCCGCTCGCACCCCGGCGACGTCGCCCGTCTCGAGTCACGCACCTACATCGCCTCGAACCGCGAAGAAGACGCCGGTCCCACGAACAACTGGATCGCTCCCGCCGAAATCCGCGAGACGCTGAACGGCGTCTTCGAGGGCTCGATGCGCGGTCGCACCATGTACGTCGTGCCGTTCTCGATGGGCGCGGTCGGCGGGCCCCTGAGCCACATCGGCGTGCAGATCACCGACAGCGCCTACGCCGTGGCATCCATCGGCGTGATGACCCGCGTCGGTACCTCGGTCACGCAGCAGATCGCCAACGGAGCGCCGTGGGTCAAGACCGTCCACTCGGTCGGTGCGCCCCTCGCCCCGGGCGAGCACGACGTCGCGTGGCCCTGCAACGACGAGAAGTACATCGTGCACTTCCCCGACACCCTCGAGGTCTGGTCGTTCGGCTCGGGCTACGGCGGCAACGCGATCCTCGCGAAGAAGTGCTTCGCGCTGCGCATCGCCTCGGTCATCGGCCGCGACGAGGGCTGGCTCGCCGAGCACATGCTGCTCATCCGCGTGATCGACCCGAAGGGCAAGGCGTACCACGTGGCCGCCGCGTTCCCCTCGGCCTGCGGCAAGACCAATCTCGCGATGCTCCGTCCCACGATCCCCGGCTGGCGCGTCGAGACGCTCGGCGACGACATCACGTGGATCCGCCCGGGTGAAGACGGACGCCTCTGGGCCATCAACCCCGAGGCCGGCTTCTTCGGCGTCGCCCCCGGAACCGGCGAGTCGACCAACGTCACCGCGATCGAGACGCTGTGGGGCAACACGATCTTCACCAACGTCGCGCTGCGCCCCGACGGCGACGTCTGGTGGGAGGGTCTGACCGATGAGGCGCCCCCGCACCTCACCGACTGGGAGGGCAAGGCGTGGACGCCCGCGTCGGGCCGCCCCGCTGCGCACCCCAACTCGCGCTTCACCGTCGGCGCCGCGCAGTGCCCGCAGATCGCCGAGGACTGGGAGGCCCCCGAGGGCGTCCCCCTCGACGTCATCCTGTTCGGCGGCCGCCGCGCGACCAACGTGCCGCTGGTCGTCGAGGCGACCGACTGGTCGCACGGCGTGTTCATCGGCTCGACGGTCTCGAGCGAGAAGACCGCCGCGCAGGAGGGCACCGTCGGCGAGCTGCGCCGCGACCCCTTCGCGATGCTGCCCTTCTGCGGCTACAACATGGGCGACTACTTCGGCCACTGGCTGAAGGTCGGTCAGAAGCTCCGCTTCGACCGCGCTCCGCGCATCTTCCAGGTCAACTGGTTCCGCAAGGGCGACGACGGCCGGTTCCTCTGGCCCGGCTTCGGCGACAACGCCCGCGTGATCGACTGGATCATCCGCCGCGTCGACGGACAGGTGGACGCCGTGGACAGCCCGATCGGCCGCCTGCCCAAGGTCGAAGACCTCGAGCTGTCGGGTCTCGACCTGCCCGCCGCCGACCTCGAGGAGCTGTTCTCGATCGACCGCGCGTCGTGGCTCGCCGAGGCCGATCTGACCGAGGAGTTCTACGACACCTTCGGTTCGCACCTGCCGGCCGCCCTGCGCGCCGAGCTCGCTGCGCTGCGCTACCGCCTGCAGCGCGCCTGAGACCGGCTCGCCCTCCGCGCCGTTTCGCGCGGACTGGGCGAGCCCTCGAATCGACGCCCCTCCCGTTCTTGGCGCGCGGGAGGGGCGTCGGTGTTTCGTCCGCTCAGGATGCCGCCGGCGACTTCTCCTTCTCGCCGGGGCTGTTGGGCGTCCAGCCGTACCAGCCGTCGGCCGTGGCGATCACCGACCATGCCCCGCACGCGAAGACGCGATCCTTCGCGTACACGTCGGGGGCGTCGTCGATGTGCACGGTCGGGGCCGACTGACGCTCCATCTCGACGCAGGTCGCCGTATCGAGGGGCGAGCCGCTCCGCGCCAGAGCGGTGGCGACCTCGCCGTCGCGCTTGGTCTTCACGACGATTCCGGTCGCGTCGGCGGGCAGCCACGGCACCGTGGTGTCGGCCCGGGCGGCGACGTCGGCGGCGTCGGTGTACTCCGTGGTGACCTCTTGCGACAGCGCCTGTTCGATGCCGGTGCAGCCGGCGAGCGAGAGGGTGAGGGCCCCGCCCGCGGCCACGGCCAGGGCGAACAGGAGCGGTGAGGTGCGGTGCGATGTCATGGTTCGATCGTGGCCGGGTGAGATCGCCGGGTCGTCGTCCCCGGGGATGACGACCGTCCCTCTCGAGACGCATTTCACCCCGCCGCCCGTGCAGCGTCATCCCCGGGATGTACGACGAGACGACGTCAGGCCGATGCCGCCGGGCGGGGGAGATTCGTAGCGTCGGAGTCATGCAGCAGAATCCTTCCGACACCGCGCCGATGGCCGCGCGAGTGCAGAACCTCACGAAGACCTTCGGTACCGGAGAGTCGCGCGTCCACGCGCTCGACGACGTCACGATCGGCCTCCGCCGCGGCGAGTTCACCGCGATCATGGGACCGTCCGGCTCGGGCAAGTCCACCCTCATGCACGTCATGGCGGGACTGGATGCCGCGACCTCGGGCCGCGCGTTCATCGGCGACACCGAGATCACCGGGCTCAGCGACCTCGACCTGACCGTCCTGCGCCGCTCGCGCGTCGGGTTCGTCTTCCAGTCGTTCAATCTCGTGCCGACGCTCGACGTGCTCGGCAACATCACCCTGCCGTTCGAGCTGGCCGGTCGGTCTCCCTCGCCCGAGGCCCGCCGCCGTATCGACGCGCTCGTCGAGTCGATGGGACTGGGCGGCCGTCTGCGCCACCGCCCGCACGAGCTCTCGGGCGGCCAGCAGCAGCGGGTCGCCATCGCGCGGGCCCTGGCGACGCAGCCCGACCTGATCTTCGCCGACGAGCCCACCGGCAACCTCGACTCCCGCACCGGCCGCGAGGTGCTGGCTCTGCTGGTCGCGGCGAGCCGGGAGCACGGGCAGTCGATCGCGATGGTGACGCACGACCCGGTCGCCGCCTCGCACGCCGACCGGGTGATCTTCCTCGGCGACGGCCGCGTCGTGGCCGACACCCCGCGCCAGAGCGCCGAGGCGATCTCGGCCTACATGCTCTCGTCCGAGGTCGGAGCGTGAGCGCCGTCGCCGAGCGGCCCGTCGGTACGCCGCGCCCCCGCCGCCTGCCGCGCGCCCTGCCGCGCGCGGAACGCGGTCTCGGCGCGTCGGTGCTGGTCGCCGCCATCTCGAGCGGCTTCGGCACGCTGCTCATCGCCGCGACGGGGTTCATCGGCGCGTGGTTGCTGGCGGCGCCCTACCTTGCGGGTCGCGAGAGCGTCGTCGCGGTCGTGGCGATCCTCAGCGCGCTGCTGGTCGGCGTGGCGATGTTCGTTGCGGCGATCGTCACCACCAACACCTTCGCGACGATCGTCGCCGGCCGGACGCGGCAGATCGCTCTGATGCGCCTGATCGGGGCCTCGGCTCGGTCGGAGCGCGTGCGGGTCGCGCGGCAGGGTCTCGTGGTGGGGGCCATCGGAGCGGTCGTGGGGCTGATCGGCGGAACCGTGGTCGCGGCCGCGCTGCTGTCGGTGGCGCGCACCGCGTGGGGGATCGATGTCGACTACGCCCTTCTGCAGCCGGTGCTGGTCGCTCCCGCCGTGATCGTGACCCTCACGACGTGGGCCGCCGCCTGGGCCGGTTCGCGCCGGGTGCTCGAGGTGACGCCCCTGCAGGCGATCTCGGGGGCGACCGAGCGCAACCGGAGCGAGGCCGTCGGCGGTCGCGGTCGCCGCATCGTCGCGGGAATCCTCTTCTTCGGCGGCACGCTGGTGCTCGCCGCAGGGATCGCCCTGGGCCTTCTCTCACCCCTCGGCGTCGTCGTGGCGTTCGTGGGCGGAATCTTCTCGTTCACGGGGCTGAGCCTCGGCGCGACCGTGGTCATGCCGTCTCTGCTCCGCGTGACCGGACGTCTCTTCGGCCGCTCGGCCGAGGCCCGCCTGGCGGCCGAGAACGCGCTGCGCTACCCCGAGCGCTCGAGCCGCATGGCGATCGGCGTCGTGATGGGAGTCACACTCGTGACGATGTTCGCGGTCGCCTCGCAGTCGGCCCGCGACCTTCTCATCCGATCGGGCGGCGGCGAACCGCCGGAGGAACTTCTCGCGCTCATGGACACCTTCGCCACGATCATGATGTCGCTCGTCGCCGTGTCGGCCGTCATCGCCGCCGTCGGTCTGGTGAACCTGCTCACCCTCGGGGTGATCCAGCGCCGCCGAGAGCTCGGTCTGCTGCGCACGCTCGGCTTCGCCGCCCCGCAGATCCGGCGCATGGTGCTGCTCGAGGCCGCGCACCTCACCGTGACCTCGGTGGCTCTCGGGCTCGTGCTCGGAGTGATCTACGGCTGGGCGGGAGCGCAGTCGCTGCTCGGTTCGGTCGGCGTCCCGCCGGAGTTCTCGTCGCCGACGTTCCTGCTGCCGAGCATCCCGTGGGTGACCGTGGGGATCGTCGCGGTGGCCACCGCGCTGCTCACCGCCGTCGCCGCCGTCGCTCCCACGCGGCTGGCCACGGCGGTGTCGCCGATCGACGCCCTCGCGGGCGACTGATCCGCCGCGCCGGTCCCTGACCGCACCAGGGGTCGGTCATCGCGGCGGCCCGGGCCCATGCGATCGCGAGACTGCCTCCGGCTGACATCTCGGCGTCAGGCTGCAACGGGCTTGTCAGCGAGATGCAGTCTCGCGTTCGGAGCGAGGCACGCGCCCGCCCCGGGCCCACCGCCCGCCGCGCCGCTCAGACGAGCAGCTGGTGCTTCGCGAGATCGCGGTAGAGGGGAGTGGATGCCACGAGCTCGCTGTGCGTGCCCCGACCCA
The DNA here is from genome assembly GCF_040436305.1 of Microbacterium sp. che218. Taxonomy (NCBI): domain Bacteria; kingdom Bacillati; phylum Actinomycetota; class Actinomycetes; order Micrococcales; family Microbacteriaceae; genus Microbacterium; species Microbacterium sp. che218. The sequence goes on along the minus strand of NZ_AP031501.1, from coordinate 1,414,511 downwards.
CGACCCGGCCCTTGTCGAGCACCACGATGAGGTCGCTGTCGACGACCGTCGAGAGGCGGTGCGCGATGACGAGCAGGGTGCGGTCGGTGGCGACGGCGTCGATCGCCTCGCGCATGCGCTGCTCGTTGACGCCGTCGAGCGACGAGGTCGATTCGTCGAGCAGCAGCACCGGGGGAGCGGCCAGCAGCGCGCGGGCGATCGCGAGGCGCTGGCGTTCTCCGCCCGAGAGCATGACGCCGTCTTCGCCCACCGGAGCGTCGACACCGAGCGGGCTGCGCTCGAGCACGTCTCCGAGGTTGACCGCGCGCAGCACCCGCTCGCAGTCGGCGTCGGATGCCGCCGGCGAGGCCAGTCGCAGGTTGTCGGCGATCGTGCCGGCCAGGGTCGGCGCATCCTGCTCGACGTAGCCGAAGCGGGCGCGCAGGTCGTCGCGGGAGAGGTCGCGCGCGTCGACGCCGTCGACGAGAATCGCCCCGCCGGTCGGGTCGTAGAAGCGCTCGATGAGGGCGAGGATCGTGCTCTTGCCCGCGCCCGAGGGGCCGACGAGGGCGACGCGCGACCCGCGCGGCACCTCGAACGACACCCCGCGCAGCACGTCGCGGTCGTCCTCGACCTCGGCGGCCGTCTCGTCGGCCGCGCGCTCGAGGTGCGCCTGCTCGAGCACCGAGCGGGCCTCGGCGGCGGCGGCCTCGCGCGCCTTCACGACGTTGTCGGGATAGCGGAAGTGCACGTCGCGGAACGTCAGGGCCGCGGCATCCGGAACCGCCGCAGGCGACGAGGGACGGTCGGCGTCGTCTTCGAGGGGGAGGTCGAGCACCTCTTGGATGCGCCCCAGCGCGCCCAGCGCCTGATTGACCGAGGTGATGGCACCGATCGCCGAGGCCAGGGGCTGCACGAGCAGGAAGAGAAAGATCACGAAGGTGACGAGCGAGGCGACGTCGATGGCGCCGGAGGCCACGCGGTACCCGCCGACGCCGAGCACGACCAGCAGCGACACCTGCAAGGCGACGAAGGCGATCGGCACGATGAGCGCCGACACCCGCGCGATGCGCACGCCCGCGGCATAGGCGGCCGTGGCGTTCTCGGTCACCGCGGCGAGCTCGCGCTCGGTCGCGCCCGACGCGCGGATGGTGCGGATCGAGCCGACGGCGCGCTCGACGCCCGACGACAGTTCGCCGACCTTTGCCTGCTGATCGGCGGATGCCGCGCGGATCCGCGTGCTCAGCAGCACGACCACCGCGAGCGAAGCGCCCACGACCACCACGATGAGCCCCAGCAGCAGCGGGTCGATGAAGGCCATCGCGATGACCGCGCCGACGAGGATGAGGGCGTTGCCCACGGCATCCGCGAAGCCCTGCGTGAGCACCGCGTACAGCAGGGTCGTGTCGGTGCCCACGCGCGAGACGAGATCGCCCGTGCGACGCGCGTCGAACTCGCTGATGGGCAGGCGCAGGATGCGCGCGATGAGCCGCCGCCGGCTCGAGAAGACCACCGCGGTGCCGGTGCGCTGCAGCAGGTAGTGCTGGAAGCCCGAGATGACCGACGACAGCATGACGAAGCCCACCAGCAGCCACACCAGGGAGCCGAGGGGGACGCTGGCCTGCACGCGCGAGATGACCTCGCCGACGAGCAGCGGCTGCGCGAGCGTCGCGGCGGCGCCGAGCACGCTGAGAACGGCGACCACGACGAGCGTGCGCTTGTGCTCGAGCAGGAACGGGACCAGCTGACGGAACGACGCGCGCGGGCCTTCGGGCGCGCGGCGGCCGCGCCGACCACGCGCGGGAGCGGGAAACGACATGCTCACCTCGGGAAAGGAATGGGGTGCTTCGACCGTACCCCGCACCACCGACACCGCCGGTCCGTCCGCTCGACGGCGTGCGAAACCGCTCAGCCCTCTCGGAACGACGGATGCCACGAGGCCTGGGCCCCGTGGCATCCGGTGTCTGATGCGAACGCGTGGTTACGGCGCGGTCGCTCCGGCGGCGATGTTGTCGTCGTAGTCGACGTCCTTCGTCTCGGGCGAGAGCACCAGGGCGATCAGCGTCAGCACGCCCATGACCGAGAGGTACACGCCCACGAGCCACGGGTTGCCGTCGCCGGCGGCCCACAGCGCGACCGCGACGATCGGCGCGAGGGCCGCGCCCAGGATCGACGAGACGTTGTACGAGATCGCCGACCCGGTGTAGCGAGTGTTGGTCGGGAACAGTTCCGGCAGCACCGCGCCCATCGGGCCGAAGGTCGCCCCCATGAGCAGGAAGCCCAGCACCAGGAAGGCCTGCACCAGCGCTCCGGTGAACTTCGGATCGGCCGCGGGCAGCAGGAACACCGAGAACAGCAGACCGAACACGATGATCGCGATGGTCACGCCGATGAGCAGGCGCTTACGGCCGATCGCGTCGGCGACAGGGCCGGAGAGCATCGTGAAGACGCCGAAGAACACCACGCCGATGATCTGCATGATCACGAAGTCGGTGTAGCCGAACCCGAGGCCGGGCACGTAGGCGGCGGCGTCGAACGCGGTGCCGGCCTTCTCGGCCGCGGCGGCGGCTCCCTCGGCGGTGGGCTTGGTGCCGTACGACAGCGTGAAGCTCGTCATCAGGTAGAAGAGCACGTAGGTCGCCAGCATGATGAACGTGCCGAGGATCAGCTGCTTCCAGTTGCGGCGGAGCACCTCGCCCAGCGGGAACTTGCGGATCGCGCCGCTCTTCTCGGCCTTCGCGAACGACTCGCTCTCGACGAGCTTGAGGCGCACGTAGAGGCCGACGATGACCATGATCGCCGAGAACAGGAACGGCACGCGCCAGCCCCAGGTGAGGAACTCGGCGGAGCGCTGAGCGGTGCCGTCGGGGTGCGGCAGCGCGAAGTTGATCACGAGGAACACCGTGTTGGCGATGATGAAGCCGATCGGGGCGCCCAGCTGCGGGAACGTGCCGAACAGGGCGCGTTTGCCCTTCGGGGCGTTCTCGGTGGCGACCAGCGCCGCGCCCGACCACTCGCCGCCGAGGGCGAAGCCCTGCGCGAGACGCATGATCAGCAGCAGCACCGCGGCCCAGACGCCGATCTCGTTGAAGGTCGGCAGGCAGCCGATGAGGAAGGTCGCGACACCCATCGTGAGAAGGGATGCCACGAGGGTGGCCTTGCGACCGAAACGGTCGCCGAAGTGGCCGAACACGACGGCACCGAGGGGGCGCGCGACCATCGCGGCGCCGAAGACGCTGAACGACAGCAGCAGCGAGGTGGTCTCGTTGCCGGTGGGGAAGAAGAGCACCGGGAACACGAGCACGGCCGCCGTGGCGTACGCGTAGAAGTCGTAGAACTCGATCGTGGTGCCGATGAGGCTCGCGGTGATGACGCGCGAACGCGGGTTGGCCGGTGCGGCCGGGGTCGAGCGAGTGGAGGGGGATGACGTGGTCATGACTGCCTGACGGGAAGGGTCTTCGTTCGCGTCCGGGGTGGGGCGCAGCGGTGGTGCGCAACGATCACGGGGGTGGTGGTGAGAGAGCGCACGGGCGGAGGCACCGGCGACGTCCCCGAGTGAGGGGCGTCTAGACCCTCCAGTCTATGCGCGCGCTGAGCGCGCCCGTGTCCGCGTCGGTCAGCGCCAGATGACGGCGAGACCGGCGTTGAGCAGGGCCAGGATGCCGATGGGCCAGAAGATCGCCGGAGACAGCGACCCGGTGCGCTTCTGTCGGGCCGAGCCGATGCCCAGCAGTGCGCCGATGATGAGCAGCACGACGAGCTTCACGCCGATCTTGGCGTAGTTGAGGTCGTGGTCGAGGCCCCACGGCGCCGAGAGCGCGAGGCCGGTCACGAGGGAGATGACCAGCGCGTAGTTCATCAGCGGGGTCACGCGGATGCGGCGGGCGACGGCCTCGACGACCCACGCGCCGAAGAGGATGGCGAAACCGACGAGGTGGACCAGGACGACGACGTTCCGCAGGATCTCCATGCCCGTCAGGGTAGGGATGCCGCAGCCTTGTCGCCAGCAAGGCGGGCCTCACAGCGCGCGTGGCCCCTTGAGCCCCGCGAGCGGTCCCTGAGCTTGTCGAAGGGCCGCCCCCGGCCCGCGGGCCCCGGTGGCTTCGACAGGCTCAGCCACCTCCCGTGCGGCCCCGTCCCGCGAGCGGTCCCTGAGCTTGTCGAAGGGCCGCCCCGACCCGCGGGCCCCGGTGGCTTCGACAGGCTCAGCCACCTCCCTTCGGCCCCGACCTCGCGCGGTCCCTGAGCTTGTCGAAGGGCCGCCCCCGGACCCGCGGACGTCCGGTGGCTTCGACAGGCTCAGCCACCTCGCTTCGGCCCTGAGCCCGCGCGCGGTCCCTGAGCTTGTCGAAGGGCCGCCCCCGACCCGCGGGCCCCCGGTGGCTTCGACAGGCTCAGCCACCTCTCTCCGCCCCGGGCCCGCGAACGCGAACGGGCCCGGCGACCGCAGAGGTCGCCGGGCCCGTCGTGAAGAACGCGTCAGCCGCGCAGGTCGCGCAGAACGAGGGCGGTGCGGATCGCGGCATCCGCGGCCTCTTCGCCCTTGTCTTCCTTGGAGCCCTCGAGGCCCGCGCGGTCGAGGCCCTGCTGCTCGTCGTCCAGCGTGAGCACGCCGAAGCCGACGGGCTTGCCGGCGTCGAGGGCCACGCGGGTCAGACCGTCGGTGGCCGCCGACGACACGAACTCGAAGTGCGGCGTGCCGCCCCGGATGATCACGCCCAGGGCCACCACGGCATCCGCCCCGCCCTCGAAGGCCGCGCGGGCGGCGACGGGCAGCTCGAACGAGCCGGGGACCCGCACGACGCGGTAGGTCGCGCCGGTCGCGTCGAGCACGCGCTTCGCGCCCGCGATCAGACCGTTCGTGATGACCTCGTGCCACGTTCCCGCGACCACGACGACGTTCAGACCCGACGCGTCGACGCCGCCGGTCTCGGGTGCTCCACTGCCGGCCATCAGGCGCTCTCTTCCTTCATGTGCGCGAGGGCGTCGCGCAGGTCGTCCTCGGCGATGATGTGACCCATGCGGTCGCGCTTCGTCTCGAGGTACTGGTGGTTGTTCGGCCCGACGCCCACGAGCAGCGGAACCTGCTCGACGACGTCGAGGCCGAAGGCGCGCAGCTGCGCGACCTTGTCGGTGTTGTTCGTCAGCAGGCGCACCTTCTCGACGCCGAGGTCGGTCAGGATGCCGGCGGCGGCGGCGTAGTCGCGCGCGTCGGCGGGCAGGCCGAGGGCGAGGTTGGCGTCGACGGTGTCCATGCCGCGCTCCTGCAGGTTGTAGGCGCGCAGCTTGTTGATCAGGCCGATGCCGCGACCCTCGTGTCCGCGCATGTAGATCACGATGCCGCCGTCGCGGTCGATCGTGTCGAGGGCCGCCTCGAGCTGCGGACCGCACTCGCACTTGAGCGAACCGAAGGCTTCACCCGTCAGGCACTCGGAGTGCACCCGCACGAGCGGGGCTTCGTCGGACAGGTCGCCCGACACGACGGCGAGGTGGTCGGTGCCGGTGATGCGGTCCTTGTACGCGAGGAAGCGGAAGGTGCCGTGCGAGGTGGGCACGTTCGACTCGGCGCGCAGGCTCACCCGACGGCGGGCGGGGGCGGTCGCGGGCAGCGGGTCGGTCTCGTTGAGGTAGCCGATGAGCTGCTCGATCGTGATGACCGGGATGCCGTCGCGCTCGCCGAGCTCGAACAGTCCGGGCAGACGCATCATGCTGCCATCTTCGGCGACGACCTCGGCGATCGCGCCGACGGGCTCGAGTCCCGCGAGGCGCATGAGGTCGACCGCGGCCTCGGTGTGGCCCGCGCGCTCGCGCACGCCGCCGTCGACGGCGCGCAGCGGCAGCACGTGGCCGGGGCGGATGAGGCTGGTCGGAACCGACGCGGGGTCGGACAGCACGTTGAGGGTGCGCGCGCGGTCGGCGGCGCTGATGCCGGTGGTGACCCCGGATGCCGCGTCGACGCTGACCGTGTACGCGGTGCCGCGGGCGTCCTGGTTGACCTCGACCATGGGAGGCAGGTCGAGGCGGTCGGCCCACTCGCCGGGCATGGGGGCGCAGACGTACCCGCTGGACCACCGCACGGTCCAGGCGAGCCACTCGGGGGTCGCGAGCTGCGCCGAGATGATGACGTCGCCCTCGTTCTCGCGGTTCTCGTCGTCGGCGACCAGGATCGGTCGACCCTGACGCAGGGCCTCCAGGGCCTCGGGGATGGTGGACAGGCTCATCGGGAGCCCCTCTCGGTCTGTGCGGCGGTCGCCGCGGGATTCTCTGTCGTGCGGAAGGCGAGCATGCGCTGGACATGACGGGCCAGGATGTCGGTCTCGAGGTTCACGGGCGTGCCGGCTTCGGCGCGGCCGAGGGTCGTGGCCTCGAGCGTTTCGGGGATCAGCGAGACCTCGAGCCACGGCTCGGGCTCGGAGGCTTCGCTCACGGCACTGACGGTGAGCGAGACGCCGTCGATCGCGATCGACCCCTTGTCGACCACGAGCGGGGCGAGGTGGGCCGGGATGCCGACGCGCACGACGCTCCACTGCGCGCCGGGTCGCACCTCGCGCACCACGCCGGTGCCGTCGATGTGGCCCTGCACGATGTGTCCGCCCAGGCGTCCGTGCGCGGCGGTCGCGCGCTCGAGGTTGACCGGGAGGCCCGGGGTGACGCCCGCGAGCGTCGACATGTCGAGGGTCTGCTTCATCACGTCGGCGGTGAACCAGTCGTCGCCCTGGTCGACGACGGTGAGGCACACGCCGCTCACCGAGATCGAGTCACCGTGGCCGGCGTCCGACACCGACAGGGGGGCGCGCAGGGTCAGGCGCACGCCGTCGCCCGACGGCTCGACGGCCGTGACGGCGCCGATCTCTTCGACGATTCCGGTGAACATCAGGCGTCTCCTTCGTTCTCGCCCGCGGTCGCGGGCACAGTCTCGGGGCTTCGGGGCCCGGCCGCGGCCAGGCGGGCGACGATCAGCAGGTCGTCGCCGAGGGGGGTGACGGATGCCACCGTCAGGCGCTTCGCCGCGTCGATGCTCGGCACGCCCACATCACCCAGAGCGAGGCGCGGACCGCCCAGCAGCACGGGGGCGACGTAGACGAGCAGTTCGTCGGCGAAGCCCCCGCGCACGAACGCGCTCGCCAGCGTCGGCCCGCCCTCGACGAACACGCGCTGCACGCCCTGCTCGGCGAGGTCGGCGAGCACCGCGTGCAGGTCGTGCGTCGAATAGAACAGGGGGTCGCGGGGGTGTCGGCGCACCGCGGCATCCGGAGCCGTCTCGCTCTCGCCGATGATCACGGGCATCGGCTGCTGCTCGAGCAGCGTTCCGTCGTCCGCTCGCGCGGTCAGCGCGGGGTCGTCGGAGCGCACGGTGCCCGTGCCGGCGACGATCGCGTCGGCCTGCGCACGGCGCGCATGCACGTCGCGTCGGGCGGTGGGTCCGGTGATCCACTGGCTCGTGCCGTCGTCGGCGGCAGCGCGACCGTCGAGGCTCTGCGCCCATTTGACCGTGACATGCGGGCGGCCGGTGCGCTGCAGGTGCGTCCAGTCGGAGACGAGTGCCTCGGCGGCATCCGCCTCGGGTCCCGACTCGACGTCGACGCCGGCTGCGCGCAGGCGATCGGCTCCGCCGGCCGCGGCGTCGGTGGGGTCGTCGAGTGCGTAGACCACGCGCGCGATACCCGCCTCGATGAGCGCGACGGCGCAGGGGCCGGTGCGACCGGTGTGGTTGCACGGCTCGAGGGTCACGACGGCGGTGGCGCCGCGGGCCGCGCCGGGGGCGAGTTGCGAGAGCGCGTCGACCTCGGCGTGGGCGGTGCCGGCTCCGCGGTGGAAGCCTTCGGCGAGGATCTCGCCCTCGGGCGAGAGGATCACGGCACCGACCTGCGGGTTGAGCCCGCGCGGGCCGCGCCGGGCGAGCTGCAGCGCTCGCCGCATGGCGTCGATCTCGACGGCGGATGCCATTTCCCTGTCCTTCCCGCGGAATCGGGGCAGGGCCAGCGGGAAGGCGCGTCGCGCCATCCGTGCTGCCTCCTATCCGGACTAGCGAGGGCTGACCCTCGCATCACCGTCGGTCCCGGAATTCCACCGGATCGGCCCCACCGCGTGAGCGGAGGGGTTCGCGGACTATCACCGCCGGTTCGGATTCTCACCGACCCCGGAGCACGTTTTTGCTCTTCGGAGTCTACTCAACGCCGCTCGGGCGGTTTCATTCCCCGTCACGCGGCGACGTTTCGTGGTACTCCCGTGACCGCTGGCCATCGGAGGCTCGCCGCCGTCGGAGGCGCTTCTCGTCGTGATCGGCGACGCATCGCGGGTGGCTTCACCCCTCTGCCGCGCACCCCCTGCCCTGCGGACGACCGCGCTCGGCCGACCAGGATCGACCGACATCCGAGAGGGAGACATGTCGCAGAACCCGAACGCAGACCACGGAGACCTGGCAACCCGTCGACAGCTGATGGCGGGCGCGATGTGGGCGGTCCCGGCCGTCTCGGTCATGGTCGCGTCGCCCGCTTTCGCGGCTTCGACATCGCGCGTGCGGTTCGGGAGCACGGCGTACACGACGACGCTCGAGCAGAACGTTCTCGTCAGTCTGCATGTCGACGACGTGGACACGAGGGGGGTCAGCGCGGCGCTCGTCTACAGCGCCGGCTTACGGGGACCCGCCACCGTCGTGATCGCAGGGGGCGTCGCGTCCTTCTTCGTGCGTGCGGGTTCGACGGGCGAGGGGTGGATCACCGCGGCCAGCGCCATCGGGACGACCACCGCCTCGGTTCTCGCCGGAACTCCCACGATCGACGACCTGCGACAGCGGTGGCGACTGACGGCCGTCGGCGAGTCCCTCGACGGCGACCACTTCGACGAGAACGTCGTCAACGCCGCGGCCGGCGAACTCGGTGTCGCGAGCTATCGCGCGGGGCTGTGGGCCAGGTCGATGCTGCTCTCGTCGTCGAGTCTCTGGGCGGATCTTCCACTCGGAACCAACTCCGCCAACCTCACGTCGACCGCGAACAGGCTGGAGGCAATCGGCATCTCGTCACGGACGTCGGGCAGCGCCCTCCGGGGCGACGAGTCGGTATCGACACGAATCGCGGCGGGAGTTCTCCGCTTCATCGAGATCGCCTACCAACCCGGAGCGGTCGAATACGGCAACTGGTACGACTGGGCGATCGGCGCGCCCCAGAGGCTTCTGAGCGCGGCGATCTTCGCGCACGGGTCGTTGACGCCCGCGCAGGTGACCCAGATCGTCGATGCCGTCGGTGGTCACGTGTCCGACGCGAGCATCGCGCTCGCAACGGCCGCCAACACGTCCGACATGCTCGTCAGTCGCGTGCTCTCCGGTGTCCTGTCCGGGGATCCTGCGTTGATCTCGGTGGGCATGGCGGCGGTCCCGAAGGTGATCGACACCGTGTGGAAGGGTGACGGGTTCTACGCTGACGGATCTTTCGTGCAGCACACCCGCGTGGCCTACACGGGCACCTACGGAGCCGAACTGCTGCGCGGAGTGGCTCTGATGGCCGGACTGACCGCCGGGACCTCGTGGGCGCTCTCGGCGACGGACCTATCCCGCATGGTGCAGCACGTGGAAGGCGGGGTGCTGCCCCTGCTCATCGCGAGCATCGTGCCCGACGCCGTCTCGGGGAGGGCGTGCGCATGGAGCGGCACGAGCGACAACACGCGCGGCCGTCACCTGGTCGCCCAGCTCGTGCGCCTCAGCGACGTCGTGCCGACGTCGGTTCGGGCCTCATGGCGCGCGCGTTTCGCAGACTTCTTCTCGCGCTCCCAGCCGACCCCGATCACGGCGATGCGGCAAGACGAGTACAGCGTCGTCTCCGACGTCCTTCGAGACCTGTCGATCGTCCCCAGCGTCGCTGCATCGTCACGGTCGTTCACGATGATGAGCCGGGCGGTGCTGCGGGCGAACACATGGGGCGCCGCAATCGCCATGTCGTCCACCCGTACCTCGTACTACGAGTACGGAAACAACGCCAACCGTCGGGGGTGGCACACCGGCGTCGGCATGGTCGGGTGGTGGGGCGTGGATGGTCTCGGAGCGACGCAGTTCGCCGACGACTACTGGCCCACGGTCGATCCGTACGCCCATCCCGGAATCACGGTGAGTCGAAAACCCGTCCCCGACGGATTCGGCGGCGACTTCGCGAACACCCGGCCGAGCAACGCGTGGGCGGGCGGCGCGCTCTGCGAGAACGCTGCGGCGATCGGAACGATCGCGAAGCCGATGAACTCGACCCTCGCCGCAAAGAAGTCGTGGTTCTTCGCCGAGGATGTCCTCGTCTGTCTCGGGAGTGACATCTCCTCCGCCGACGGCTACCCGGTCGCGACCGTCGTCGACAACCGCAATCTGGGTGCCGAAGGGGAGTGCATCTTCACTGTCGACGATGAGCGGATGCCATTCCCGCTCGGCACCCAGAAGCGTCTCACCGGGCCCGCCTGGATCCATCTCGACGGCACCGGCGGATACGTCCTGCTGCAGCAGGGTCTCGTCGATGTCGCGTGGGAAGAACGGTCGGGGCGCTGGTCGGATATCGCCTTCGGGGGCACCACCCCGGTGACGACTCGACGGTACGCGCGAGTGTCGATCGATCACGGCGTGGATCCGACGTCGGGTTCTTACGAGTACGTCATGCTGCCCGGTGCGAGCCTCGTCGAGACGCGGGATTTCGCGGAGACCATCGACGCGAGGATCGTTACCCTCGCCCAGGGCCCAGACGCTCATGCCGTGAGGTTCGCGCAGTCGGGCCTCGTCACCGCGAACGTGTGGGCCGCGGGCGGGCCGATAGCCGGAGTGTCCGTGACGCAGCCGGTCTCGTTCGTCTTCGCTCGCTCGGCGACTCAGCCCTGGCTCGCCCTCGCCGATCCGCAGGTGACGCTGACCTCGGTGGAGGTGACGATCGCGAGAGCGGGAACCTACGTCGGACAGGATCGTCGTGTCACCGTGCTCGAGAGCGGCGACAGAGTGCGCCTGCGCGTCGACCTCTCCGGCTCGGGCGGGGCGAGCGTCGTGCTTCCCCTGCGATGGGCGGGTGAAGAGCCGGGCGATAACGTCACTTGAGCAGCCGCGACAGCCGGCGGTCGGCGAGCAGCTTGCCGCCGGTCTGGCAGGTGGGGCAGTACTCGAGGGAGTTGTCGGCGAAGAACACGCTGCGCACCTCGTCGCCGCAGACGGGGCACGCCTCGCCGCGTCGCCCGTGCACGCGCATGCCGCGGCGTTTGGCATCCTTCAACTCGGCCGGCGGTTTGCCGCGGGCCGCCTCGATCGCCTCGGCCAGCGTCGTCGTCATCGCGCCGTAGAGGTGGTCGACCTCGGCGCCCGACAGATTCGCCGCCAGCGCGTACGGCGACATCTTGGTCGCGTGCAGGATCTCGTCGGAGTAGGCGTTGCCGACCCCCGCGATGATCGACTGGTCGCGCAGCACACCCTTGATCTGCGTGCGACGGCCCTCGAGCAGCGAGCCGAACGTCGCGCGGTCGAAGCCCTCGCTCAGCGGATCGGGACCCAGCCGCGCGATGCCCGGCACCTCGGCGGGGGAGCGCACGGCGTACACCGCGAGCGACTTCTTGGTGCCGGCCTCGGTGAGGTCGAACCCCGATCCGTCGTCGAAACCGACCCGCAGTGCGATGGGCGTCTTGCCGGGCTTGATGATCGTCGCGGGCAGCGCGTCGTACCACCGCAGCCACCCCGCCTTGGCGAGGTGGAACACCAGGTGCACGCCCGCGTCGGTCGAGACGTCGACGAACTTGCCGTGGCGATCGACACCCGTCACGTGGGCCCCGACCAGCGCGGTGAGCGGCGGGTCGTAGGTCTTCAGCGCGTTGATGGCCGACACGGTGGCCTTGTCGACGCGCAGCCCTGTCACGCGCCCGCGCAGGTATTCAACGAGCCCCTCGACCTCTGGCATCTCCGGCATGCGGCCATGCTGCCACGGACCTCCGACATCGGCGCAGGCCCTTGCCCCCGGCCTACAGCACGGGCCAGGGTTGCGGGTCGCGGTCGTCGGAGCGCAGCAGCCCGCCCACCCACATGTCGGAGCGCCCCAGCGAGTTCGCGCCCGCCTGCCGCAGCAGCCCCTCGTAGCGGAACCCCACCGCCCGCGCCACGCGCGCCGACCCGAGATTGCCCACGACCGCACGCCACTCGATGCGCTGCACCGCCGGCCGTTCGGTGGCGAAGCCCCAGTCGACCACGGCCCGCGCCGCCTCGGTGGCCAGCCCCTGACCGCGCACGCTCGACGAGACCCAGTAGCCGACCTCGGGACCACCCGACGGCAGTTTGGCCAGGCCCACCATGCCGACCAGTCGCCCCTCGAAGCGGATCGCCCACGTCGCTTCCGACCCCTCGGCCCACCACGTTCGCGTCAGTTCGACGAACGTCTCGGCGTCGGCCGGCAGGAAGGGCGACGGCACCGTCGTGAACCGCTGGATCGCGGCATCCTGACACTCCGCGTGGATCGCCGCGACGTCGCTCTCGCGCGGCGCCGACAGCTCGAGGCGGGCGGTGCGCAGGATCTCCGGTTCCATGCGGCCACGCTACCGGCGGCGGCGGGCCCGTCCGCGGCACAGCTCCGCCGGGGCACCCGCACCTCGGCGCCGTGCTGCGGCACAACGCAGGACTATCCGCCCGTTCCGCGCCCTCACACGCCAAACGTCGCGAGTTACCCGAGGAGATCCTGCGTTGTGGCCGGCACGGCGCACAGGCGGGCCTGCCCCGCTCGGCGAGGGACCGGTGGCCGATCCAGGGCGGCGAGAGCCTCGGTGGACACAACGCAGGACGTGCACTGTGAGGAACGGCAATGACATCGGCATCGTTGGGCACGCGGGGCGCTTTTCCTGCGCTGTGGCGAGGCTTCTCCCCATCGGTGCCGCTGCCTGAGTTGTCCCCGCTCGAGCCGGATTCTCTGATCGCTGCGGCAGGATCCGTCCACTGTGTGTCGGATGACCTCACCTTCGATTCCGGGTTTCGCACCCGGTCATACGCTGACCTTTGCAGACGTTCGTGCAACAGGGGCCACCCGGGCCGAGGTGCGCTCGGCGCTGGCCGAGGGGGTGCTGGTGCGCGCCCGTCGGAACGTCTACCTCGATGGGTCAGCGCCGCAAGCCGTTCGGGAGGCGCAGCGTGTCGGCGGCCGACTTGACTGCGTGTCCGCCATCGCTGAAGCGGGCATCTTCGTTCTCGACAAGAACGGTCTGCACGTCCAGGTCGAGCCGGAGCGTTCGCGGCTGAGGTCGCCCCATTCCCGCGGGACTCGACTGTCCGCTACTCAGGGAGTAGTCGTCCACTGGCGCGCGTGCGCTGCGGGCAGCCTCCACACGGTTCCGATCGTCGAGGCCCTTGCGGCTGCGGTTCGTTGTCAGCCTCCTCGCGCCGCGATTGCGACACTCGACAGCGCCTTGTTCACCGGTGCGATCGACGCGGATGGCCTTGCGGAGGTGTTCGAGCTCCTCTCGGCTCGATATCAGGTGCTTCGACCCCTCACCGATGCTCGCGCGGAGGCGGGTTCGGAAACGATCGCCCGCCTTCTCCTGCGCGGAAACGGCTTCGACGTTCGAGTTCAGGTGCAGATCGACGGAGTCGGACGAGTCGACCTCGTGGTCGATGACTGGATCGTCGTCGAGTGCGACAGTCGCGCGCATCATGGTGGGTGGGAGGCGCAGGAGCGTGACCGAGTGCGCGATCTGCGCTTGGCCGAGCGCGGTTACGTGGTTCTGCGTCCCTCCGCGCGGCTGATCTTTTCCGAGCCGGAGATCCTCGCGCGCGCCGTTGCCGGTCTTCGGCAGCACCCCGCTCGATTCAGTGGGTGACAGTGGTGGGTGCCCGCTGACACAACGCAGGAGGACAGGGCTCCAGTAGCCGCAGACGCGATGTGAGCTCCACCCAGAGCGCCAATCTCCTGCGATGGGTCTCGATGACGTGCGGATCCGGCTCCAGTCCTTCACTCGCCTACGGGGCTACCTCCCCTCGGGCGGAGAGGGCGTCGCCCCGACGCAGCGCAGGAGAATCGCTCGCGCGGCCACCGATGGGTGCCGTAGAGAGGGGGCAGATGCGTGGAACTCCTGCGCTGTGTCTGGGATGCCGCGCGCGGAGTACCCCCCCCCGCAACGACGACGCCCGCACGACTCAGCGAGTCGCGCGGGCGTCGGACAGCCGAAGGGTCAGCCGCGGCGAAGCAGGCCGATGCGGTCGTACACGTCGGTGAGGGTCTTCTCGGCGACGGATGCCGCCTTGCCGGCGTTCACGGCCAGCACGCGGTCGAGTTCGGCGGGGTCGTCGAGCAGCTCCGTGGCCCGCGCGCGCACCGGCTCGAACTCGTTCACGACGACCTCGGCGAGGCCCTTCTTGAAGTCGCCGTACCCGCGGCCCGCGTACTCGTCTTCGATCGAGGTGATCTCGCGGCCGGTGAGGGCCGAGTAGATGACGAGCAGGTTCGACACGCCCGGCTTGGTCTCACGGTCGAAGCGCACCGACCCCTCGGAGTCGGTCATGGCGCGCATGATCTTCTTCGCGCTGACCTTGGGGTCGTCGAGCAGCCACAGCACGCCCGCGTCGGACTCGGCCGACTTCGACATCTTGGCCGTGGGGTTCTGCAGGTCGTAGATGCGGGCGGTCTCGCGCTGGATCACGGGCTTCGGCACCGTGAAGGTCTCACCGAAGCGCTGGTTGAAGCGCTCGGCCAAGTCGCGCGTGAGCTCGATGTGCTGCTTCTGGTCGTCGCCGACGGGCACGACGTCGGTCTGGTACAGCAGGATATCGGCGGCCATCAGCACCGGGTAGGTGAAAAGACCGACGTTGGTGGCATCCGTGCCGTAGCGGGCCGACTTGTCCTTGAACTGGGTCATGCGCCCGGCCTCGCCGAAGCCCGTGAGGGTCGACAGCACCCACTGCAGCTCGGCGTGCGCGGGCACGTGCGACTGCACGTACAGCGTGGAGCGCGAGGGCTCGATGCCGGCGGCGATGTACTGGGCGGCGGTGCGGCGGGTCTTCTCGCGACGCTCGGCGGGGTCGCCGGGCTGCGTCAGGGCATGCAGGTCGACGACCGAGAAGAAGGCGTCGTACTGGTCCTGGAGGTCGCGCCACTGCAGGAGGGCCCCGATGTAGTTGCCGATCTGAAGGCTGTCGGCGGAGGGCTGCATTCCGGAGTAGAGGCGCTCGGTGGTCACCGTACGATCCTAGGCCGCGTGCGCGGGGCCGACCTTCCGTCGGGGAAGGGTCCGGATGCCGATGCTCGGCCCCCGGCGACGACCACGGTGCTCCGTGCTCGGCATCAGGCGACCGGATGCCGAGGTCGGGAGGTCCCGCGCGCGACGCGCACCGTGGCCCACGGCGGGACCCGCTCCGGGCCGACGACGGATGCGACGCCCGTGGTCAGCGCCCGAGCGTGTAGTCGACGATCACGGGGGAGTGATCGCTCCACCGGGTGTCGTACGACGGGGCGCGGTCGACCCGATAGGAGGTGACGCGCTCGGCCAGGGCGGGCGTGGCGACGTGGTAGTCGATGCGCCAGCCGCTGTCGGTGTCGAACGCCTTTCCGCGCATCGACCAGAACGTGTACGGCCCCTCGATCTCGCCCATGGCGCGGCGGCCCACGTCGATCCAGCCGAGGCCGGTGCCGGTCGACCCGTCGACGCCCTCGATCTGCTCGCCCGCGGGGCCGAAGAAGCGGTCGAAGTAGGCACGCTCGCGCGGGAGGAAGCCGGCGTTCTTGCGGTTGCCGCGCCAGTTCTTGATGTCGAGCTCGCGGTGGCCGACGTTCAGGTCGCCGGTGACGAGGGCCAGCTCGCTCGAGGCGGCGAGCTCGGCGAGGCGGCGTTCCATCGCGTCGAGGAACAGCCACTTCGCGTCTTGCTTGGGGGTGTCGACCTCGCCGCTGTGCACGTAGGCGCTGACGATGGTGACGGTCTCGCCGTCGATGTCGAAGTCGGTCTCGATCCACCGGCCCGACGCATCGAGCGGCTCGGGGCCGAGGTGCGTGCGGGTCTCGACGCCGGGCAGACGGCTGATGATGGCGACTCCCGCGCGCCCCTTCGCGAGGGCTTCGTCGTTGACGATCTCCCACCCGGGGAGGGCCTCGGCGAGCTGGTCGGCGGTCGCCCGCACCTCTTGCAGGGTGACGATGTCGGCGCCGGAGGCGTCGAGCCACTCGACCATGCCCTTGCGGACGGCGGCACGGATGCCATTGACGTTGACGGAGACGATACGCACGGAACGAGCCACCCCACGAGCCTATCGACGACCTCCGACATCGAGCCCGTGCGGGCGGGACGGGGCTGCGCGCCCGGCCGCCGGCATCCGGAACCGAACCCGCTCAGTCGGGCAGCAGCGACGTCCGCCGCGGAGCGGGAACGTCGGCCTCGGCGCGTGCGAGGTTCTTCTCGGCGGCGATCACCCGACGCTTCGCACGCCAGCGCAACGGCCATCGCGACATCGCGAACGCCTTCTCGGCCTCGCGCAGACCCACCTGGGCGGCGATGACGAGGGCGGCCTGCTCCATCGCCCGGCGGTCTTCGGGGGAGCGCAGCGGCACGTCGCGATCGCCCGCGGCCACCGCGATCCACGCCGCCGACACGAGGATCACGATGCCGATGAAGCGGAACCACAACAGGAATCCGATGAGCACCGTGAAGGTCGCCAGCAGCGGGTTCGAGGGGGTGTAGACGAAGAGGAAACCGGCGGCCACCTGCAGCACGACGATGCCGGCCGCACCCACGATGGCGCCGGGCCACGCGCGCCGCCACGACAGCGTCGTGCCCGTCAAGAAGCGGAACAGCGAGGCGAGGGCGACGGTGTTGATGCCGAACGCCACCACGAGCGAGACCAGCCGCGCCCCGATCGACCAGCCGAGGGTCTCGCGATCCCACCCGATGAGCCCGAACACGAGGTCGACGGCGCCGGTGGTCACCGAGCCCAGCAGAGCGCCGACGAGCAGCGAGATGCCGAACAGCACCGAGGCCACGAAGTCGCGGGCCTTGAGCATCACGTAATTGCGCAGGTCGAAGGGGAGTCCGAACGTGTCGCGCACGGCGCGACGGGTGAAGGTGACGAAGCCGATCGCCGTCCACACGACCACCACCACGGCCACGATGCCGGTGACGGTGAGCAGGCGCCCGCTCTCCTGCGCTACGGCCTCGACCTGGTCGCGGTCGACGAGTCCGTTCTCGCTGATCAGCCCGGGGATGTAGCTGTTGACGATCCGGATGAGCCCGGTGATCGCGCTCGTGCTGCCGCCGAGCCAGATGCCCACGCCCGCGAACGCGAGGTACAGCGCCGAGAAGACGGCGAACAGTCCCTGGTAGCTCATGCCCGCGGCGAGAAGGAAGCCGTTGTGCTGCAGGAAGTGCCGCCAGACCCGGATCGGGAACCACTGCGCGATGCGCTGCGCCCGCGCGAGGGGCTGGTCGAGTCGCCCGCGCACCGCCGACTGGGCCTCCGCGAGGCGCTCCCGCAGCGAGGTGTCCTCGGCGCGCACCGCGGGCAGCGGACGCGGGTCGGGGGCGGTCTCGGTCACCTGGAAAGCCTAGATGAACGGATGCCGGGGGCTCGCGTCGCGCCGGGTCACGGCATCCGGACCCTCCCTCTCACCGGAGGAAAGTCACCCGGAAACGCCGAACGGCGGGGCGCCCCCTTCGACAAGCTCAGGGACCGCGCACCCGCCGTTCGAGAGGCTGAGGTCAGCGACCGCCGCGGAGGACGGCCTGCTTGACCTCGGCGATGGCCTTGGTGACCTCGATGCCACGCGGGCACGCCTCGGTGCAGTTGAAGGTGGTGCGGCAGCGCCACACGCCCTCTTTGTCGTTGAGGATGTCGAGGCGCACATCGCCCGCGTCGTCGCGCGAGTCGAAGATGAAGCGGTGCGCGTTGACGATCGCGGCGGGACCGAAGTACTGACCGTCGGTCCAGAACACGGGGCACGACGAGGTGCACGCGGCGCACAGGATGCACTTGGTGGTGTCGTCGAAGACCTCGCGGTCGACGATCGACTGCACGCGCTCCTTGCCGGGCTCGGGCTTCGAGTTCGAGATGAGGAAGGGCTGCACCTCGCGGTAGGAGGCGAAGAACGGCTCCATGTCGACGATGAGGTCCTTCTCAAGCGGCAGGCCCTTGATCGCCTCGACGTAGATCGGCTGCGAGATGTCGAGATCCTTGATCAGCGTCTTGCAGGCGAGGCGGTTGCGGCCGTTGATGCGCATGGCATCCGATCCGCAGATGCCGTGCGCGCACGAGCGGCGGAACGACAGCGAACCGTCGACCTCCCACTTGATCTTGTGCAGGGCGTCGAGCACGCGGTCGGTGGAGAACAACTCCACGTCGTAGTCGACCCAGCGCGGCTCGTCGTCGACCTCGGGGTCGAAGCGACGGATGTTGAAGGTGACGAGGAACGACTGGATCCCGGTGTCTTCGGGGGTCTCCACGACCTCGTCGGAGGTGTCTACGGTCTCGACGACGGTGGATGCCATCTCAGTACTTCCTCTCCAGCGGCGGGTAGCGGAGCTCCCCGGCCTCGTTCTTGGTGAACACCACGGGCTTCCAGCCGAGTTCGATGTGATCGGCCGGGTGCGACGAGTGGGGGTCGCCCGACAGGTACGCCATGGTGTGCTGCATGTAGTTCTCGTCGTCGCGCGTGGGGAAGTCGTCGCGCATGTGACCGCCGCGGCTCTCCTCGCGGTTCTGCGCCGAGTAGACGACGACCTCGGCGAGGTCGAGCAGGAAGCCCAGCTCGACGGCCTCGAGCAGGTCGGTGTTGAAGCGCTTGCCCTTGTCGTCGACGTGGATGTTCTTGTAGCGCTCGCGCAGGTCGGCGATCACGTCCATGACGTGGGCCAGCGACTCGTGCGTGCGGAACACCTGCGCGCCCTTGTCCATCTCGTCCTGCAGCGTCTTGCGCAGCACTGCGATGCGCTCGGTTCCGCTGTTGTTGCGCAGGTCCTCGATGAGCCCGCGCACCTCGGCAGCGGGGTCTTCGGGAAGGTCGACGAAGTCGGCGGTCTTGACGTACTCGACGGCGTTGCGGCCGGCGCGCTTGCCGAAGACGTTGATGTCGAGCAGCGAGTTGGTGCCGAGACGGTTCGAGCCGTGCACCGAGACGCACGCGCACTCACCGGCCGCGTACAGGCCCGGAACGACGGTGTCGTTGTCGGCGAGCACCTCGGCCTTGATGTTGGTGGGGATGCCGCCCATCGCGTAGTGCGCGGTCGGCATGACGGGCACCGGCTCGACCACCGGGTCGACGCCCAGGTAGGTGCGGGCGAACTCGGTGATGTCGGGGAGCTTGGTCTCGAGCACCTCGGCGCCCAGGTGCGTGCAGTCCAGCAGCACGTAGTCGCGGTGGGGGCCGGCGCCGCGGCCCTCGGCCACTTCCTGCACCATGCAGCGGGCGACGATGTCGCGGGGCGCGAGGTCTTTGATGGTGGGGGCGTAGCGCTCCATGAAGCGCTCACCGCTCGCGTTGCGCAGGATCGCGCCCTCACCACGCGCACCCTCGGTGAGCAGGATGCCGAGGCCGGCGAGGCCGGTCGGGTGGAACTGGAAGAACTCCATGTCCTCCAGCGGCAGGCCCTTGCGCCACACGATGCCGACGCCGTCACCCGTGAGGGTGTGGGCGTTGGAGGTGGTCTTGAAGATCTTGCCGAAGCCACCGGTCGCGAAGATGACGGCCTTCGACTGGAACACGTGCAGCTCGCCCGTGGCGAGGTCGTAGGCCACGACACCGGCGACCTGGGTCTTGCCCGCGGCGTCCTTCACGGTGATGAGGTCGAGCACGTAGAACTCGTTGAAGAAGTTGATGCCGAGCTTGACGCAGTTCTGGAACAGCGTCTGCAGGATCATGTGACCGGTGCGGTCGGCGGCGTAGCAGGCGCGGCGCACGGGCGTCTTGCCGTGGTCGGCGGTGTGCCCGCCGAACCGGCGCTGGTCGATCTTGCCCTCGGGCGTGCGGTTGAACGGCAGGCCCATGTTCTCGAGATCGATGACGGCGTCGATGGCCTCTTTGGCGAGGATCTCCGCGGCATCCTGGTCGACGAGGTAGTCACCGCCCTTGATGGTGTCGAAGGTGTGCCACTCCCAGGAGTCCTCTTCGACGTTGGCCAGCGCCGCGGCCATGCCGCCCTGCGCCGCACCGGTGTGCGAACGCGTGGGGTAGAGCTTCGAGATGACGGCGGTCTTCGCACCGGGGCCGGCCTCGATGGCCGCGCGCATTCCCGCGCCGCCGGCGCCGACGATGACGACGTCGAACTGGTGGTAGTGGACGCCGTCTTTGACGATCGAGTCCGAACTGGTCTGAGTGCTCACGTGTGCAATGCCTCTGCTGTCAGGGGGAAGACGTCGGTGGAGAGGGGATGCCGTCGGCTCACGCCGCGCGGCACACGTCCCACAGGCTGCTGGACTCGGTCACACCGATGCAGGGGTCGAACGTGAAGACCACGAGCGTGCCGAGGAGGATGAGGAATCCGGCCGAGACCCACAGGGAGCCGACGAGGATCTTGCGGACGGTCGCGTTGCCGACGTAGTCGTTGACGATCGTGCGCATGCCGTTGGCGCCGTGGATGAGGGCGAGCCAGAGCATGAGCACGTCCCACCACTGCCAGAACGGCGAGGCGAGCTTGCCCGCGACGAACGCGAAGTCGATCTGGTGGATGCCCTCGCCCGTCATCAGGTTGACGAAAAGGTGGCCGAAGATCAGGACGATCAGCAGCACGCCGGAGGCGCGCATGTAGATCCAGCCCCACTTCTCGAGGTTGGAGCCCTTCTTTCGCACGCTGGGCGTGCGGGGGGCGGGGATCGTGGCGGCTTCTTGGGCGACGGACATCAGTGGCTCCCGGTGACGGCGCTGAAGACGTTGATCAGGTGGCGCGGGGTGAACCCGAGCATCGTGACGACCCACAGGCCGAGCACGCCCCACCACAGCTGGCGCTGGTGGCGCGTGGCCCAGGGCCAGAAGTCCACGAGGATGATGCGCAGGCCGTTGAACGCGTGGTACGCGATCGCGCCGACCAGGGCCACCTCGCCGAGACCCATGATCGGGTTCTTGTAGGTGCCGATGACGGCGTCGTAGGCCTCGGGGGAGACGCGGATGAGCGCCGTGTCGAGGATGTGCACCAGGAGGAAGAAGAAGATGGCGACGCCGGTGATGCGGTGAAGCACCCACGACCACATTCCCTCGCGGCCCCGGTACAGAGTCCCGCGGGGCCTCTTCGAGGTGGTCTCTTTCACCGACGGCGTGGCACGTGCTGGTGCTGACACGGTCGTCCTCCCTGATCGAACACGGTGTGGGGCCTCGCACGGGCCCCGAGCGTCACACGGGCGCTCTTGAATACTACGGCCGGGCTATGAACGGCGGGGATTAGGGGCGCCTAAGACTCTCTCGATATCGAGATATCCCGGATGCCGTTCACCCGGCCTTCCGCCCGCCTCGCGCGCGGGCGGGACGGGTCGCGAACGCTAGTGTCTGTGCCATGGCAAACCCTGCGATCGACGATTTCTACGCCGTGATCCCCGCCGGAGGGATCGGCAGCCGGTTGTGGCCCCTGTCCCGGGCCGACGCACCCAAGTTCCTCCACGACCTCACCGGGTCGGGGCAGACCCTCCTGCGCGACACGTGGGACCGGCTCGCCCCGCTGTCGGGCGACGACCGCATCGCCGTCGTCACCGGGCGCGCGCACCGCGCCGCGGTCGAACGCGAGCTGCCGGGCGTGCCCGACCACAACGTCTTCCTCGAGTCGGAACCGCGCGACTCCTCCGCCGCCATCGGCCTGGCCGCCGCGATCCTCGTGCGCCGCGAGCCCGACGTGATCATCGGCTCGTTCGCCGCCGACCACGTCATCCGTCAGACGCGCCAGTTCGAGTTCGCGGTGCACCAGGCCGTGGCCGTGGCCCGCGAGGGGTACATCTGCACGATCGGCATCCAGCCGGCGGAGCCCTCGGTCGGCTTCGGCTACATCAAGCAGGCGGCCGAACTGATCGTCGAGGGCGCCCCCGAGGCCTACATCGTCGAGCGCTTCGTCGAGAAGCCCGACCTCGAGACGGCGAAGGAGTACTTCGCCGACCGCGCCTACCTCTGGAACGCGGGCATGTTCATCACGCGTGCCGACGTGCTGCTGGCCGAGCTGGCCGTCAACGAGCCCGAGCTGCACGCCGGCCTGCTCGAACTCGCCGAGGCCTGGGACGACCGCGAGCGCCGCGGCCCCGCGGTCGACCGCATCTGGCCGGGTCTGAAGAAGATCGCCATCGACTACTCGGTCGCCGAGCCCGCAGCCGAGAAGGGGCGTCTCGCCGTCATCCCCGGGCACTTCGACTGGGACGACGTGGGCGACTTCGCTAGCCTCTCCAAGCTCAACTCCTCGGGCGGCCGCAACGAGCTGGCCATCCTCGGTGAAGACGCGCGGGTGCTCTCCGACGCCTCCAGCGGCATCGTGGTCTCGCAGACCAAGCGCGTCATCAGCCTCATCGGCGTCCGCGACATCGTCGTCGTCGACACCCCCGACGCGCTCCTGGTCACGACCAGCGAGAACGCCCAGCGCGTGAAGGGCGTGGTCGACGCGCTCAAGCTGACCGGTCGCGGCGACGTGCTCTGAGACCGGATGCCACATCACGTGGCATCCGGTGCCTTCGGACGGAGGGCGTGTGGCGGTCTCATGACGCGACATTGCGTCTTTGTAACCATTGGCTCGCACGGCGGCTCCCCGGTCACGAGCACCGCGACACAGTAGGTAACGTGACGGGATCGTCCCCCGAACCCGTTGGGGGCATCCGTCTTGGAGGACCATTCGTGAAGACCACGAAGAAGGCCGTCGTCAGCGGCCTCGCCATGATCGGCGCCGCGGCGCTGCTCGCCGGTTGCGGCGCCGCACCCGAGAGCAACGGCGCATCCGGTGGTGCCGCTGCCGGCGCCAGCGACTACCTGCCCTGCATGGTGTCCGACTCGGGTGGATTCGACGACAAGTCGTTCAACCAGCTCGGCAAGGAGGGCCTCGACGCCGCCGCGTCGGAGCTCGGCTCGAAGAAGCCCATCGAGGTGCAGTCGCAGTCCGAGACCGACTTCGCGTCGAACCTGCAGAACCTGGTCGACCAGGGCTGCAACACCATCATCACCGTCGGCTTCCTGCTGGCCCCCGCAGCCCTCGAGTCGGCCACGGCCAACCCCGACCTGCAGTACGTCTCGATCGACGACACCGTCGACCAGGACTTCGACGGCAAGACCGACGCCCCCAACATCAAGCCGATCATCTTCGACACCGCCCAGGCGGCGTACCTCGCCGGCTACCTGGCCGCGGGCACCTCGAAGACCGGTGTCGTGGGCACCTTCGGTGGCATGAACATCCCGACCGTGACCATCTTCATGGACGGCTTCGCGCAGGGCGTCGAGAAGTACAACGCCGACAACGGCGCCAACGTCCGCGTGGTCGGCTGGGACCGTACCGCCAAGGACGGCTCGTTCACCGGTGGCTTCGAAGCTAACGACACCGCCCGTCAGACCGCTCAGGCCCTGATCGACCAGAACGTCGACGTGCTGCTGCCCGTCGGTGGCCCGATCTACCAGTCGGCCGCCGTCGCCATTCAGGACGCCGGTCGCGAGATCGCGCTCGTCGGCGTGGACGCCGACGTGTTCGAGACCGACCCCTCGATCGGCAGCCTGCTGCTCACCTCGATCCTCAAGGGCATCGACGTGGGTACGAAGGACGCCATCGTCGCCGCGGGTGAAGGCAACTTCGACGTCACGCCGTTCGTCGGCACGCTCGAGAACGACGGTGTGGGCATCGCCCCGTACCACGACTGGTCCGACCGTGTGTCGTCCGACCTCACCTCGAAGGTCGACGCGCTGAAGGCCGACATCATCAGCGGCAAGATCAAGGTCGAGTCGTACCTGGCCGGCTGAGTCCGCTCGCTGTGCGGGGGAGGTCGGCGCACGCCGGCCTCCCCCTCCCTTGTGAGGCGGCGGTTTCTCCGCCTCGCGCCCGGATCGGGACCGCTCACGAGGCGGGTCCCGGCCGCCGGACGCCTCCCGCGTCCGGCGCCACAGAACTTAGGATCGGGAACATGAAGCTCGAACTCCGCGGGATCACGAAAACCTTCGGGTCCCTGGTGGCGAATGATCACATCGACCTCACCGTCGAGGCCGGAGAGATCCACTGCCTGCTCGGTGAGAACGGTGCCGGCAAATCCACCCTCATGAACGTCCTGTACGGCCTCTACCAGGCCGACGGGGGAGAGATCCTGCTCGACGACGCCGTCCAGCACTTCTCCGGCCCCGGCGATGCGATGCGCTCGGGCATCGGCATGGTGCACCAGCACTTCATGCTCATCCCCGTCTTCACCGTCGCCGAGAACGTGATGCTCGGTCACGAGCCCACCAAGGTCGGTGGGCGTCTCGACCTCGCAGCCGCGCGGGCCAAGGTCAAGGAGATCTCCGACCGGTTCGGGTTCGCCGTCGACCCCGACGCCCTCGTCGACGACCTGCCCGTCGGGGTGCAGCAGCGCGTCGAGATCATCAAGGCGCTCTCGCGCGACGCGAAGGTGCTCGTCTTCGACGAGCCCACCGCCGTGCTGACGCCCCAGGAGACCGACGAGTTGATGGCGATCATGCGTCAGCTCAAGGAGTCGGGCACCTCGATCGTCTTCATCACCCACAAGCTCCGCGAGGTGCGCGAGGTCGCCGACCGCATCACGGTCATCCGCCTCGGCAAGGTCGTCGGCGAGGCCGAGCCCACGGCGTCGAACGCCGAGCTGGCCTCGCTCATGGTCGGTCGCGCGGTGGAGCTCACCGTGCAGAAAGAGGCGCCGACCCTCGGCGACGTCGCCCTGCAGGTGTCGAACCTCACGGTGGTCGACCCCATCGGCCAGCTCGTCGTCAACGACGTCAGCTTCGAGGTGCGCCGCGGCGAGGTGCTCGCGATCGCCGGCGTTCAGGGCAACGGTCAGACCGAGCTCACCGAGGCCCTGTTGGGGCTCCAGGAACGCGTCGAGGGCTCGATCGTGCTCGACGGTTCCGAGCTGAACGGGCGCAGCGTGCGCGCCGTGCTCGAGGCCGGCGTCGGGTTCGTCCCCGAGGACCGCAAGGAAGACGGCCTGGTGGGGGAGTTCTCGATCGCCGAGAACCTCATGCTCGACCGCGCCGACGGGGCGCCGTTCGTCAAGGGCGGCGCGATCCAGCGGTCGAACCTCGCCGACTTCGCCCGAGAGAAGGTCTCGGAGTTCGACGTGCGCACCCCCTCGATCGAGACCCCGGTCGGGCGTCTGTCGGGCGGCAACCAGCAGAAGGTCGTGCTGGCGCGCGAGCTCAGCCGCGAACTGCGGTTGTTCGTGGCCGCGCAGCCCACCCGCGGCGTCGACGTCGGATCGATCGAATTCATCCACAAGCGCGTCATCGAGACGCGCGACGCCGGTGTTCCCGTCATCGTCGTCTCCACCGAACTCGACGAGGTCACCGCCCTCGCCGACCGCATCATGGTCATGTACCGCGGTCGCGTCGTGGGCATCGTCCCCGGCGACACCTCGCGCGACGTGCTGGGCCTCATGATGGCCGGCGAAGCGCCCCAGAACGAAGGAGTCGCCGCGTGAGCGATTCGTACAGCCCGCACGATCCGACCGCCTCGCGGGCCGATCGCGCGGCCGAGGTCGCCCAGGCCGCCCAGGCCGACGTCGCCCTCGAAGGCTCGACGGCCGTGGATCCCGCAGCGGGCGCCCGCAAGGTCGCCCCCGAACCCGCCACCGACGAGAACCGCTGGCGCCGTGCCTTCCGCGAGATCGCCACCGGCAACGCCATCATCTCGGTGCTGGCCGTGATCCTCGCGCTGATCGTCGGCGCGATCATGATCGCCGCCACCGACGAGAACGTGCAGGCGACGTCGGCCTACTTCTTCGCTCGTCCCGGCGACATGCTCTCGGCGATCTGGACGTCGGTGTCGGGCGCGTACTCGTCGTTCTTCCAGGGCGCGATCTACAACTTCCGTCGCCCCGAGTTCGCCACCGGCATCCGTCCGCTGACCGAGACCCTCACCTTCGCCACGCCGCTGATCGCGGCCGGCCTCGGTGTCGCCCTCGCGTTCCGCGTCGGCATGTTCAACATCGGTGGCCGTGGCCAGATGCTCGTGGCGGCAGCCGCCGGCGGCTGGGTCGCGTTCGCGTTCGACCTGCCGTGGGGCGTCCACATGCTCGTCGCCCTCGTGGTCGGCGTCGCGGCCGGTGCCATCTGGTCGGGGATCGCGGGTGTGCTCAAGGCCCGCACCGGTGCGCACGAGGTGATCGTCACGATCATGCTCAACTACGTCGCGTTCTACATCGTGTACTACCTGCTGCGCACCCCCGGCCTTCTGCAGGCTCCGGGGTCGAACAACCCCACCACCCCGGCGATGAAGGACACGGCGGTCTTCCCCGACCTGCTCGGCTCGGGCTACAACCTGCACTTCGGCTTCATCCTGTCGCTCGTGGCCGTCGCCGTCGTGTGGTGGATCCTCGAGCGCTCCTCGCTCGGCTTCCGCTTCCGCGCGGTGGGTCTGAACCCCAACGCCGCGCGAGTGGCCGGCATCAACGTCAAGTCGATGTACGTCTACGCGATGCTCATCTCGGGCGCTCTCGTGGGCCTCGCCGGCGTCGACCAGGTGCTCGGCACCGTCACCACCGGCTTCTCCAGCGGCATCGACGCGGGCATCGGCTTCGATGCCATCACGGTGGCCCTGCTCGGTCGATCCACCCCGGTCGGCGTGCTCGTCGCCGGCATCCTGTTCGGTGCGTTCAAGGCCGGCGGGTTCGCCATGCAGGCCGCCAACGGCGTTCCGGTCGACATCGTCCTCGTCGTGCAGTCCCTCATCGTGCTCTTCATCGCGGCCCCGCCGCTGGTGCGCGCGATCTTCCGTCTGCCGGCCCCCGGAGCGCGCCCGTCGAAGGCACGCGCCGCCAAGAAGAAGGAGGCGGCCCGGTGAGCACCACCGCCGCACAGCCCGAGGCCGCCACGCCCGACGCACTCGACACCGCCGTCGTCGTCGGCTGGAAGGCCCCCATCGTCTACGGCGTGATCACGCTGCTGGCGCTCGTGCTCTTCGTCATCGCCCGTCAGGACGGCGACGCGGTGTTCCGCATCTCCAGCCCCGGCGAGTTCCTGCAGCTGCCCGAGGTCGTGCTCGGCGGTGTCGTCACCGGCATCGTGTGCACGATCCTGCTCGCGGCCGTCACCGTGGTGAGCGTGCTCATGGTGCGCGCCCACCGCCGCCCGCCGATCTGGCTCGCCGTCATCTTCGCGCTGGTGTTCATGACCGGCTTCCTCACCTGGGCCGCCGCCGGAGCAACCACCTCGGTCATCCCGCTGACGGGTCTGCTCGCCGGTGGCCTGAGCCTCTCGGTCCCGCTGATCTTCGGCGCCATGGCCGGTGTGCTCAGCGAGCGGGTCGGCGTGGTCAACATCGCGATCGAGGGTCAGCTGCTCGCCGGCGCATTCACCTCGGCGGTCGTCGCCACCGCGACGGGCAACCCCTTCATCGGTCTGCTGGCCGCGGGCGTCTCGGGCGTGCTGGTGTCGTTCGTGCTGGCGGCCTTCGCCATCAAGTACTTCGTCGACCAGGTGATCGTCGGTGTCGTGCTCAACGTGCTCGTGGTCGGACTGACGAGCTTCCTGTTCTCGCAGGTGCTCGCCCCCAACGCCGAGACGCTGAACTCGCCCCCGCGCTTCCCGCGTCTGCCGATCCCGCTGTTGGCCGACATCCCGATCCTCGGGCCGATGCTGTTCAACCAGACGATCATCGTCTACCTGATGTACGTCACGGTCGCCCTGGTCTACGTGGGTCTGTTCCACACCCGCTGGGGCCTGCGCCTCCGCGCGGTCGGCGAGCACCCGCAGGCCGCTGACACGGTCGGCATCAACATCGCCAAGACGCGCTTCTGGAACGTCGCCCTCGGTGGCGCCATCGCCGGTCTGGGCGGGGCGTTCTTCACGCTCGGCTCCGTCGGCGCGTTCAACAAGGAGATGACGGCCGGTGCCGGCTACATCGCCCTCGCGGCGGTCATCTTCGGCCAGTGGGACCCGATCCGCGCGACGCTGGCGGCACTGCTGTTCGGCTTCGCCTCGAACCTGCAGAACACCCTCGGCGTCATCGGTTCGCCGGTGCCAAGCGAGTTCATGCTCATGCTGCCGTACGTGGTGACGATCTTCGCCGTCGCCGGTCTGGTCGGAAAGGTCCGCGGACCCGCGGCCGCCGGCAAACCGTACGTCAAGGGCTGACCGGCCCGACCACCCTTCCCTTCACGAGAGGACCCACCACTCCACGATGACCGACATCGACTGGGACGAACTCCGTTCCGCCGCCACGGATGCCATGCACCGCGCGTACGCGCCCTATTCCCGCTTCAAGGTGGGCGCCGCGGCGCTCGTGGCCGACGGCCGGATCGTCTCCGGATGCAACGTCGAGAACGCCTCGTACGGCGTGACGTTGTGCGCCGAGTGCGGACTCGTGTCCGACCTGCACATGAGCGGGGGCGGCCAGCTGGTCGCCTTCGTGTGCGTCGACGGCGAGGGTCGCACGCTCATGCCGTGCGGCCGCTGCCGCCAGCTGCTGTTCGAGCACGCGATCCCGGGCATGCTGCTCGAGACCGTCAGCGGCATCCGGACCATCGACGAGGTGCTGCCCGACGCCTTCGGCCCGCGCGACCTCGAGGAGGCGGCTCGATGACCGCCGAGCAGTTCGATGCCGTCGACATCATCCGGGCGCAGCGCGACGGCAAGGCGATCTCCGAGGGCGAGATCCGTTGGCTCGTCGACGCGTACACGCGCGGCTACGTCATGGACGCGCAGATGGCGGCGTTCACGATGGCGGTCCTGCTGAACGGCCTCGGCCGCGACCAGATCCGCGTGCTGACCGACGCGATGATCGCCTCGGGCGAGCGCATGGACTTCTCGTCGCTCGGCAAGACCACGGTCGACAAGCACTCCACCGGAGGCGTGGGCGACAAGATCACGCTGCCGTTGGCTCCGCTGGTGGCCGCGTTCGGCGTCGCCGTGCCGCAGCTCTCGGGTCGCGGCCTCGGCCACACCGGGGGCACGCTCGACAAGCTCGAGTCGATCCCCGGCTGGCGCGCGGCGCTGTCGAACGACGAGATCATGGCGCAGCTGCGCGACGTGGGTGCTGTCATCTGCGCCGCCGGCACCGGTCTCGCCCCCGCCGACAAGAAGCTGTACGCCCTGCGCGACGTCACCGGAACAGTCGAGGCGATCCCGCTGATCGCCTCGAGCATCATGTCGAAGAAGATCGCCGAGGGCACCGACTCGCTCGTGCTCGACGTGAAGTTCGGCTCGGGCGCCTTCATGCAGGACATCGACCGCGCGCGCGAGCTCGCCGAGACCATGGTCGCCCTCGGCACCGACTCGGGCGTGAACACGACGGCGCTGCTCACCGACATGAACGTGCCGCTGGGGCTTGCGATCGGCAACGCCAACGAGGTGCGCGAATCGGTCGAGGTGCTCGCCGGCGGCGGACCCGCCGACGTGGTCGAGCTGACCGTCGCCCTCGCGCGCGAGATGCTGACCCTCGCCGGCAAGCCCGACGCCGACGTCGAAGCCGCTCTGTCGGACGGCCGCGCGATGGACGTGTGGAAGCGCATGATCCGTGCGCAGGACGGCGATCCGGATGCCGCTCTGCCCACGCCCCGCGAGACGCACACGGTGGTCGCCGACCGCTCCGGCGTCGTCACTCGCGTCGACGCCCTGCCCTTCGGTATCGGTGCGTGGCGCCTGGGTGCCGGCCGCGCCCGCGCGGAAGACGCCGTGGTGCACGCCGCGGGCATCGACCTGCACGTGACGGTGGGTCAGTCCATCAGCGCCGGTCAGCCGTTGTTCACCCTCTCGGCCGACGATGAGACGCGCTTCACGCGCGCACTCGACGCGGTCGAGGGAGCGTGGGAGATCGGCGACACCGCCCCCTCCGCGCGGTCGCTCGTGCGCGAACGCATCACCGCGTGATGGCATCCGGAAAGAGGAGCACCATGGCCACCGAAGACGTCCGCATCGGCGGCCGGAAGATCAGCGAGCTGCCGAAGGTCTCGCTGCACGATCACCTCGACGGCGGCCTCCGCCCCGAGACGGTGCTCGAACTCGCCGACGAGGTGGGTCTCGACCTGCCCGCCGACGACGCGAAGGGCCTCACCGCCTGGTTCAGCGACCACCTCGACGGAGGCTCCCTCGAGGACTACCTCGAGAAGTTCGACGCGACCGTCGGTGTGATGCAGACCCGTGAGGGTCTCGTGCGCGTCGCGAAGGAGTTCGTCGAAGACCTCGCCGCCGACGGCGTCGTGTACGGCGAGGTGCGCTGGGCTCCCGAGCAGCACCTCACCCGCGGGCTGAGCCTCGACGACGTGGTGGATGCCGTGCAGGAGGGCATCGAAGAGGGCGAGGACGCCGCCGACGCACGCGGACACGACATCCGCGTCGGTCAGCTGCTGACGGCCCTGCGCCACAACGACAACGCGCGCGACATCGCCGAGCTCGCCGTCTCGTGGCGCGGTCGCGGTGTCGTCGGCTTCGACCTCGCCGGCCCCGAGGACGGATTCCTGCCGTCGCGCCACCGCGAGGCGTTCGACTACCTCGCGCAGGAGTTCTTCCCCACGACCGTGCACGCGGGCGAGGGGGCGGGACTGGCCTCCATCCGCTCCGCCCTGATCGACGGTCGCGCCCTGCGCCTCGGTCACGGCGTGCGCATCGCCAACGACCTCGACGTCGTCTCGCGCGAGGGCGAAGAGGTGCAGGTCACCTTCGGCGACCTGGCGCGGTGGGTGCGCGATCGCGAGATCACGCTCGAGCTGTCGCCGACGTCGAACTTGCAGTCGGGTGCCGTCACGGCCTGGGGCGACACGATGGACGCCCACCCGTTCGACCTGCTGTACCAGCTCGACTTCTCGGTGACCGTGAACGTCGATAACCGCCTGATGAGCGCGACCACGCTCACGCGCGAGCTCGGTCTGCTCGCTCAGGCCTTCGAGTACGACCTCGACGACCTCGAGGCGTTCCAGCTCAACGCCGCCGCCGGGGCCTTCCTGCCGGTGGAGGAGCGCGAGGAGCTCATCGAGATCATCAGCGAGGGCTTCCAGCGCTGAGCCGGGCTGTTCAGGGGCGTGCACCTTCCGGTGCGCGCCCCTTCGGCTGTCCTCGTTGAGTGTCCGAAACACCCGGACGACCGCGCGCGACGGTCCGGGTGTTCTGGACGCTCAACGGGGGGATGCACGGCCGCGCCGGCATTCGCACCATGTGCGCGTTCCGTCAGTTGAGTGTCCAGGAAACGCCGCCGCCACGGCCAGCGTGCGGCGTGTTGTGGACACTCAACGGGGGTGTGGGCCGGGGCGCCGGGGGCGCGGGAGCGGGACGCTCAGGGCGCGGCACCGACCACCGTGTAGCGCGTGCTCGGCCGACCGGCCGTCGTGTAGTCGAGGCTGCGGGTGCACTCGCCGTCCTCGGCGATGTGCTCGAGGTAGCGTCGGCAGCTGACCCGCGAGAGCCCGAGGCGATCGGCGACCTCCGAGGCGCTCGCGGTACCGAGCTCGACCAGCGCTGATCGCACCAGGTCGAGGGTGGGCCGCGACAGGCCCTTGGGCAACGGTCGGCGGGTGATCGGTCGGAGCACCGCATCGACGCCCTGCTGGTCGAGCGATCCCGCGACCGCGGCCGACGAGCGACGTTCGGCGAGTACGTCGTCGATGCGCGCGTGCAGCTCTCCCGCGGTGAAGGGCTTCACCAGATAGTGCTGCACGCCCATGAGCCGGGCGGTGCGCACGGTGTCGACGTCACGAGCGGCCGTGACGGCGATCACCTCGGGCTGGGGCAGGCCCGCGTCGGCGCGTACGACGCGCAGCGCGTCGAGCCCCGAGAAGCCGGGGAGGTGGACGTCGAGCAGCACGAGGTCGGGGCGGAGGCGGTCGATCGCCGTCACGGCATCCGGACCGCTTCCCGCCGTCCCGACGAGCTCGCACGCCGGGTGCGCCGAGACGAACCGGCCGTGCAGAGAAGCGACCGCGGGGATGTCGTCGACCACCAGCACCCGCAGCATCACGAGACCCTCTCCGCCACGGGCAGCGACACCTCGAACCGGGCGCCGCCCAGCGGGGATGGCACGACGCGGGCATCGCCGCCGCGCCGCCGCGCCACGCGCCGCACGAGCGCGAGCCCGATGCCGCGGGCCCGGTCGCGGGTGTCCTTGGTGCTGACGCCCTCGTCGAAGACGTGCTCGCGCAGAGCGGCCGGCACCCCCGCGCCGCTGTCGTCGACCCGCACGCGCACGCCGGGCCCGGTGGCGTCGACCTCCACCCGCAGACGATCGCCGGGACGGCAGGCCTCCAGCGCGTTGTCGACCAGGTTGCCGACGACCGTGACGAGGTCGCCGATCACCTCGGGAGCAGGGGTGCCGAGGGCCGTGACCTCGAGGGCGACGTCGAGCTCGCGCGAGCGGGCGAGCTTGACCGACAGCAGCGCCGTCAGCTCGCTGCCCAGGGCCGCGGCATCCGGACCAGGATCGAGGGGACCGCCGGGCCGCACCCGCGCGATGAAGTCGCGGGCGTCGTCGTACGCGCCGAGCTCCAGCAGGCCCGAGACCACGTGCAGCGAGTTGGCGAACTCGTGCGCCTGCGCCCGCAGTCCCTCGGTGAGCGATTGCTGGCCGTCCATCTGGCGTAGCGCCTCGTGCAGTTCGCTGTGATCGCGCAACAGCAGGGTCGCCCCCACCGAGCGCCCGCGGTCGTCGCGCAGGCCGGTGGAGCGGGCGATGACGGGGCGTTCTCCGGCCAAGACCAGTCGCCCCTCGGGCTCGCCGTCTTCCATGACCTGCAGCAGCGGGCCGTCGAGCGTCTCGTCCGCGCGCCGACCCACGAGCGGACCGCGGCCGATGAGCCTCTCGGCGGCGTCGTTGGCGCTCGTGACGATGCCACGGTGGTCCACGCGCACCACGCCCTCGCTGAGGCGGTGCAGCATCGTCTCGCGCTCACCGACCATCTCGGCGATCTCGTCGGGCTCCAGACCGAAGATCCGCCGCCTGATCAGGGCCGCGACCCAGGCGGCGCCGAACACCCCCGCCACCGCCGCGCCGCCGAAGGCCAGCAGCAGGCCCGGCAGGCGCGATTGCAGGTCGGCGGCGAGCTCGGACTCCAGCACCCCGACCGAGACCGAGCCGATGACCTGCGCTCCCTCCTCGTCGCCGTCGGCGAAGACCGGCACCTTCACGCGATACGACTCGCCGAGCGTGCCGGTCTCGGTGCCCGACCAGACCTGCCCCGACAGCGGGATCGACGGGTCGGTCGACACGCTCTCGCCGATGCGGTCGGGATTCGGGTGCGAGAAGCGGATGCCGGAGGGGTCGGTCACCACGACGTAGGTCAGCGACGACGCCTCGCGGATCACCTCGGCGACGGGCTGGATCGCGACGGAGGGGTCGGGGTCGTCGAACGCCTCGACGATGACGGGCAGGCGTGCGATCGACAGGGCGACGCCCACCATGCGCTCGCGGTAGGAGTCGCGGATCGCGCTCTCCTGGATCCACACGGTGACGACGCCTGCTCCGAGGGTCACGACGCACACGATCAACGCCTGCAGCAGCAACAGCTGCAGTCTCAGCGACAGTGCTCGGACCACGGTTCATTCTCTCTCGTCACCCGCACCCGGCCGACGGTCGAGCGCGACCAATAGTTGCCGAACTCGGTCTTAGTTGCGCAAGCGCGACGGCATCCGGCTGCTCTGCCTACCGTGAGCGATCAGCGGGGAGGCGACGGAGCCTCCTCGAACTCGAAGAGGAGTACCGCGCATGCGTCGCACCACCTTTGCCCTCGTCCCGCTGGCCGCGCTGTCGGTCGTGGCCCTCACCGCGTGCAACCCGCAGGGTGCGGGAGCCGGGGGAGCAGCGGCGTCGCAGGATGCCGCATCCATCGACGCCGTGAACATCGTCGTCCCCGCCGACCCGGGCGGTGGCTGGGATCAGACCGGTCGCGCCGTGTCGGACGTGCTCACCGGAGACGACCTCGTCGGCACCGCGGCCGTCAGCAACGTCGGCGGCGCCGGCGGCACCGTCGGCCTGGCCTCGCTCGCCAACGAGCGCGACCCCTACACGCTCATGGTCACGGGCCTGGTGATGGTGGGAGCCGTCGAGACCAACGCGGCCGAGAACCGCATCGAGGACACCACCCCGATCGCCCGCCTCACCGAGGAGCCCCTCGTTGTCGTGGTGCCCGCCGCGAGCGAGTACAAGACGCTGAAGGACCTCGTCGACGCCGTCGTCGCCGACGGACAGGCCGTGACCATCACCGGCGGTTCGGCGGGCGGTGCCGACCACATCCTCGCGGGCCTCCTGCTCGAAGAGGCCGGGCTCACGGGCGCCGACATCACCACGAAGCTGAACTACGTGCCCAACGCCGGCGGCGGCGAGGCCGTGTCGCTCCTGCTCGGCAACAACGCCGCGGCCGGAATCTCGGGCGTGGGCGAGTTCGCCGAGTACGTCGACTCGGGCGACCTGCGCGCGCTCGCCGTGTCGAGCGAGGAGCCCGCGACACTGCTGCCCGACGTGCCGACGATGACCAGCGAGGGCTTCGACGTCGTCTACACGAACTGGCGCGGGCTGCTCGCACCCGGCGGGATCAGCGAAGCGGATGCCGAGGGCCTGACCAAGCTCGTGACCGACATGCACTCATCCGACGCCTGGAAGAGCGTGCTCGAGGAGCGCGGCTGGACCGACGCCTTCCTCACGGGTGAGGAGTTCACCACGTTCGTCGACGAGAACATCGTCGACGTCTCGGGCACCCTGAAGAACATCGGGCTGGTGTCGTGACGACGACCGACGCGCCGGGGGCGGCGACCGCCCGCCCCCGGTGGGGCGCCGACCGGATCGGCAACGCGATCTTCGCGGGCGTCGTCTTCGGCCTCGGCGTCTTCGCCCTCGTCGGGGCCTTCGCCATCCGGGTGCCCGCAGGGGCCGCGATCGGCCCCCAGGTGTTCCCCTTCGCCGTCGCGGTGATCCTGCTCGGCTCGGGCGCGGCGCTCGTCGTCGCGGCGCTGCGGGGCCAGGTCGCCCCGCGCGAAGAGGGCGAAGACATCGACCCCGACGCCACGACCGACTGGTGGACGATCCTCAAGCTCGTCGCCCTGATGGTCGCCGTGCTGCTGCTTCTCGAACTGCTCGGGTGGTGGATGGTCGCCGCCCTACTGTTCGGCGGCGTCGCCTGGACCCTCGGCGCCAAGCGCCCCTGGGTCGCCTTCCTCGTCGGTCTCGTCATCGGCATCGGCACCCAGCTCCTCTTCGGTGAGGGCCTGGGCCTCTTCCTTCCTCGCGGGGCCGCCTTCGACTGGTGGTACGGCCCCGGACCCCTGTTCGGCTAGGAGACCGTCGACATGGATGCTGTCAACTCCCTCATGGAGGGATTCGCCACAGCGCTGCAGCCGGAGTACCTGCTGTTCGCGCTGCTCGGCGTCGTCATCGGGACCGCGGTCGGAGTGCTCCCGGGCATCGGACCTGCCATGACCGTGGCGCTGCTGCTGCCGCTGACCTATTCGCTGTCGCCGACGGCGGCCATCATCACCTTCGCCGGGATCTACTACGGCGGCATGTACGGGGGCTCGACCACCAGCATCCTGCTGAACACCCCCGGAGAGTCGGCCTCGGTCATCACCGCGATCGAGGGCAACAAGATGGCCAAGCTCGGTCGCGGAGCGGCCGCCCTGGCCACCGCGGCGATCGGCTCGTTCATCGCCGGCACGATCGCCACGGCCCTGCTGACCCTGTTCGCGCCCCTGCTGGCGCGCTTCGCGGTCAACCTCTCACCGGCCGACTTCGTCGCCCTGATCGTGGTCGCGTTCATCACCGTCGGGGCCCTGCTGGGCTCCTCGCCCGCGCGCGGCCTCGCCTCGCTCGGCATCGGATTGCTCGTGGGCCTCATCGGCACCGAGGCGACGACCGGTCAGGCGCGGTACACGATGGGCGTGCTGGCCCTCTCCGACGGCGTGAGCGTCGTGCTCGTGGCCGTGGGCCTCTTCGCGGTCGGCGAGACCCTGTACGTCGCCGCGCGTCTCCGGCACGGCACGATCCCCGTGATCCCCGTCACGCGCGGCTGGCGCAGCTGGATGACGCGAGAGGACTGGAGGCGCTCCTGGAAGCCGTGGCTGCGCGGCACCTTCATCGGCTTCCCGATCGGCACCATCCCGGCCGGCGGGGCGGACGTGGCGACCTTCCTGTCGTACGCGAGCGAGAAGAAGCTGTCGAAGAACAAGGAGCAGTTCGGTCGCGGGGCGATCGAGGGCGTCGCCGGCCCCGAGGCGGCCAACAACGCCGCCGCGGCGGGCGTGCTCGTGCCGCTTCTGACCCTGGGTCTTCCGACGACGGCGACCGCGGCCATCATCATCACGGCGTTCCAGTCCTACGGCATCCAGCCCGGACCCCAGCTCTTCCAGAACCAGGGCGACCTGGTGTGGGCGCTGATCGCGAGCCTGTACATCGGCAACGTCCTGCTGATCGTGCTGAACCTGCCGCTGGCGGGCCTGTGGGTGAAGGTGCTGCAGATCCCGCGCCCGTACCTGTACGCCGGCATCCTCACCTTCGCGGTGCTGGGCGCCTACGCGGTGAGCTTCTCGACGCTCGACATCGTGATCCTGCTCATCGTGGGAGCGCTCGGGTACTTCATGCGGCGCTTCGGCTTCCCGATCGCACCGCTCATCGTGGGGCTGATCCTCGGACCGATGGGCGAGCAGCAGCTGCGCAAGGCGCTGCAGCTGAGCCAGGGAAACATCGCCGACCTCGTGCTGCACCCGTTCGCCGCGAGCGCCTACGTGCTGCTGGCCGTCTTCCTCGTGGTGGGCCTGTGGCTGAAGCGTCGGCAGAGCCGGTACGAGCGGGCGCTGGAGGCCTCGCTCGCCGCGACCGAGGGGCACCCGCAGGCCGCGGTCGACCACCTGTGGGAGCCGGGCGAGCGCCCGACCGACGTGCGGACCGAGACGATCCGCGCCGAGCTCGCCGCAGAGAAGGCGCGGACTGCGCGGGGCGAGCCTCCGCGGGAGTGAACCCCTGTCGAGTGTCCACGACACGCCGTTCCTCGGCCCCGGGGTGCGGCGTGTTGTGGACGTTCGGTGGGGGTTCGAGGAGCGAGCGGATGCCGTGGTCCCCGGCATCCGCAGGGCGTGGACGATCGCGGGCTCAGGTCCGGGGCGGGAGCCCGCGACGCGGGGGCCGACCGGCCCACCAGACGTAGAGCCCGGCGGCCAGGACGGAGCCGGCGAGGACGAAGATCCACCACGGGAACGTCGGGATCTCGGGATGGCCCCCCGCGCCGTCGAGCTCGGATTGCGGGGTCGGGATGACCCGCTCGCCCGTGACGAGGATGCGGTGGCTGTTGACACCCAGAGGGGTGCACGTCACGAGCGTGACGAGGTCGCGCCCGACGACGGGGGCGAGCGATTCCGTGTCCTGCGGTTCGACGACGCGGGTCTCGACCACTCGGTAGACGAGTACCTCGCCGAAGACCTCGATGGTGAAGGTGTCGTCGTTCGCGACCCGGTCGAGGTGGGTGAAGAGTTCGGCCGTGGCGAGACCGCGGTGCGCGGTCAGCACGGAGTGGGTCGTGTCGCCGCCGACCGGCAGCGCCGTTCCCTCGAGATGGCCGACGCCCTCGTAGAGCACCTGCTCGCTCGTGCCGTGGTAGACCGGCAGGTCGACCTCGATGCTCGGGATCTTGAGCCGAGCCATCAGGCCCGCCTCGTCGGAGCGCAACTGATCTGCGTACTCGCTGGTCTGGTCGGGCGAGTTGGCCAGGGGGAGTCGTTCGTTCGCCGCGATCTCGGCACCACCGTCGACGAGCCGGGTGTTGTACTGCCGTGCGGCCTCGAGTCTGTCGGCCAGGGTGTCGGCGCCGAGGTCGCGGATCTGATCGGAGTATCCGTCGATGATCTGCGACTGCGCGTACTGCGCGAACCACGCTGCGACGGTGGGATACATCAACAGGGCCACCCCCGCCAGCGCTCCCACCGCGAGAAGGAGAGAGACCATGGACAGGCGCCACTGCGCGCGTCGACGATCCCGACGCAAGGCCGCAGGGGAGGCCCGATCTACGGACCTCCCCTCCGGGGAGGGGGACGACGGTGCGGCGGCGCGCCGACCCGTCATCCCCATCACTGTGCGATCGTCCCTCAGGCCGAGGCCGGGGCCGTGCGGGCACGCCGCCGCGCGACGACGAAGGCGGAACCGATCATCACCGTGAGAAGGGCCGCACCGCCGACACCGAACCACACGCCGCCGTCGCCACCCGTGATGGGCAGGGCGAATGCGGGAACCTGGTTGTGCGCGAACTCAAGGTAGTTGCGCACCGGCGCGGTGG
Organism: Microbacterium sp. che218; assembly: GCF_040436305.1. Lineage (NCBI taxonomy): Bacteria > Bacillati > Actinomycetota > Actinomycetes > Micrococcales > Microbacteriaceae > Microbacterium > Microbacterium sp. che218. The sequence continues at coordinate 1,376,227 of NZ_AP031501.1, read as the reverse complement.
TCGAGGTCGGGCCGGGCACGACCGCGGTCAGGACGCGGTCGGGCGAAGGCAGCTGGTAACCGGTGGGCGGCGTGATCTCACGCACCCAGTAGTTGCCCGGCGTGATGATCGGAATGACCACGTTGCCGTTGGCGCCGGTCGTCCAGTTGGTCTCGCCGTTGATGACGATCGGGTTGGCCCCGTTGATGGCATCCTGCTCCGTGAGGAACACCTGGTAGACCGCGCCCGCGAGGTTCACTCCCGCGTTGTTGCTGCTGGCGTACGCGCGGACGGTGAGCTGTCCGATCGGGGTGCTACCGGTGACCGACTCGGTTGCCCCGTTGACATTGGCCGTTGCGGTGTTGACGATGATGCCGCTGGCGGGGATCGAGGTGGCGCGCGTCAGCACGTTGAACGTGACCGTGCCGCCCTGCGAACCGGCGAGGCGCGTACGCCCGGCAGGAGTGAAGGTCAACGTGAGGGCCCCCGCGGTGTTCGTGATCGAGTAATCCGCGCCCTCGGTGAACGTCTGCGCCGTTCCCGAGGCGTTCGTCACCACGACGTTGGTCGGGGTCACCCCCGCCGGGACGGTCGCGGCCGTGAGGTAGGTCAGCTCGGCCGGCAGGTTGTCGGTGAGCGTGAAGACGTCGATCGCGTCACCCGCGGCCAGCGTCGGGATGGACGAGGCGACCGCCCAGCGGATCAGGTCGGGATTGCGCTGCTCGACCGAACCGGCCGGAGCGGGTACCCGCGTCTTGGTCAGCTGGGTCACGGCGTTCTTCGGGTAGACGTGCACGTCGTAGATCCACTGGTTGGCGGGGGAGCCCGCGGCACCCGTGGCCAACGGCAGCGTGACCAGGAACGGAGCGGCCGGGTTGGTCGCACCCGGGGGCAGCTGCGTCTCGGTGACCAGGTAGAGGCCGATCGGCATGCCGGTGGGGTAGGTCGCGGCGTCGACGGGGAACGTGGAGACACCCGCAGCGTTCGAGACTGTCGACGGGAAGCTCACCGTGTTCGGACGCTGCGCTGCCTGGGCGGGCGTCAGCTGAGCGGCCTGGATCCACCCGGCTGCCGTGGTCAGATCGACGCCCGAGACGAGCGTCGCAGTGAACTGCGCGCCGGCCAGCGGGTCGGCGGGCGGGTTCGCCAACTCCTGGCCCGTGCTCAGCGGGTTGAGCGGAGTCGACGGCCCGAGCGCGTGCTTGTGGATCGTCAGGGTGCGGTTGACGGTCGAATCGATGTTGCCCGGGAGCGTCACGGCCGAAGCCGGTGCGACGGCACCGACGGCGGCGAGGGCCCCGAGCGCGAGGACGCTCACAATGGCGCCTGCTCTCTTGCGGATGGACATGTTCTCTCCTTGAGAAGGGATGGATGATGCGGATGTGGGAAGCGGTTCTGGTCGGCGGCGTCGCGCGACGGGAGGGGTCATGTCGGAAGGCTCCCTCCCTTGCGTCGGCGAGAGATCACGGCGCCCGCGACGGCGAGGGCGAGCAGGAGGCCCCCGGCGAGGACGAACGCGTCGGCGCCCATTCCGCCCGTGAGGGGGAGACGGGGCCCGACGACCGGAGCATTGACGAACCGGTACACGACGTTCTGCCCGGCGGCGGGCGCGGTGATCGTGCGGCTGCTCACCGTCGTCCAGGTCGTGCCGTCGAGTCGCTCGAGACGGAGGGTCTGATAGCTGAGCCGGGTGCCCGACACCGTCGGGGCCTCCGAGAGTGTGTACCCGTGACCCGGGCGCACCTCGAAGGTGCTCGCGGCGTTCTGACCGGCGGAGTAGGCGGCGCCGACCCGGTTCTGGGTGGGAAGCGTCGCTCCCGTCAGTGCGGCGGGAGTGGCCGTCACCGTCCAGGTCGAGGGCACGAAGCCGGAGCCGGGCGTGACGACGTCTTTCAGCAGGGTCATCGTGGCCGTGGCGTTGGTGACCGTGCAGGTGGCCGCCGCCCCGGTGGCGAGGGTGACATCGCCTGCGGCGGTGACGGGGAGCGCGGCACCGCTCGCGTCGACGCACTGCCAGGCCCCCACCTGCACGTAGGCGGCGTTCGCCCCGGACTCCGACAGGCGGTAGGCGCGCGCCGGGCTGACGACGACGTTCGTGGTGGCCGCGGTCCCCGTGCGTCCGGAAGGACCGGGCAGGGCGCCGGCGGGGCCGGCGGCGGTGAGCGTCCAATCGGTCGCTGCGGCGGAACCGAACGGTACCGACTTGACCAGGGTCAGCGAGGTGACCGCCTGGTTCGTGATCGTGCAGGCGACGACGGCGGAAGGCCCGACGTTCGGCAGGGTGCCGCTGACGACCCCGGCTGCCGTCGTGAAGGTCACCGGGGTGGTCGTCCCGTTCACGGTGCACGTTGCGCTGACGAAGGTGAAGCGCGTCTGCTGCACCTCCGAGATGGTCAGGGTCGCGCGCGATGCGGCGGAGCCGAACAGCACCGTCCAGACGGCGTTGCCCGCGGCATCGGAGTTCTGTCGGGGAGCTTCACTCGGCAGTGCCGTCGCAGTGCCGGCCGTCGCGTTCGCTGCGGTGCCGAGACTCCAGCCGGCGGCCGGAGCGGATTGACCCGTCGCCGGATCGAGCACGCGTTTGGTGATCGTCACGGTCGCCACGGGGCTGGGGGAGTTGAAGAACGTGCATACGACGTTCGCCCCGAATCGGTCGGGCATCGTGAACCCGGCGGTCGCGGTGGTCGTGTTCACGATCCGGATGCCGTCGGTCCAGCACTCGAGTCGCACCGTGTACGCCCCGATGACAGAGGTGGATCCGGTCGCCATCGCCTCCGTCACCGTCAACGCGGTGCCGACGCGCACGGGGAACGGTCCGACCTGGGCGGACTGTCGCCCGGTCGTCGAGCCCGCGGTGGTCGCGGTGCCGACCGCGCCGGTGGGGTCGGCAAGGGTGATCTGGAACTGATCCGCGGTCGCCGCGCGCCCGACGACGTTCTTGAGCACGCTGACGCTGCCGGGGGACGTGCATGTGGCGAGGTCTGTCGAGGCGAAATCGATGCGCGGGCTACCGGCGATGCGGGTCCACGATGTCGGGTCGAACTCGTAGGTGCTCGTGTTGCTCGAGAGGTAGATGGTGCCGCGCGGAGAGAAGGCGATTCCGTTGACGCTGCCGAAGGCAGGGGTGGCGTCCAGTCCGATCAGTGCGCGCGTCGTCGAGGTGTTGACGGCGAGGGTTCCACCGTTCGCCGAGGCCAGGGTCTCCGCCGTCACGGTGAAGATGGCGGCGCTGCTGGCGTTGTTGACGGTCGCCGCGCCGAGGATGTAGAGGTTGCCGCGGGAATCGAATGCCATGTCGCCGTTGCCGTTCGGCGCCGATCCGGTGGCGAAGGAGCCGAGGTAGGTGAAGCGCGAGGCGGCCGGCGCCGACTCCGTGAAGCTCCAGAGGGAAAAGGTCCCGGCGTTGAACTTGCCGAAGAGGTAGCGGCCCGTGGTGAGATCCACGGCGCCCGCCACGATGCTGCCCGCGACCGCCGTTCCGCCGGGTCCGATCGGGGTGTACGCGGTGTTCGCGAGCGTCTCGAAGCCGCCCGTCTGCGACCACTTCAGTACGGACAGCACCGTCGTGGCATCCGCCGATCTGTTGAGGGCGAAGGCGGTGGTACCGCCGGCGCCCACTCCGAGGGAGTTGGCGCCGGTGACGTTCGGCCAGGTGCCGACAGTCGATTGGCCGCCGTTGACGATGTCGCCCTGCACCAGCGCACCGCTCGTCGTGACCCCGTAGAACAACCCGCTGTCGCAGGCGAGGCGAACCTGCTGCAGGGTGTTGCTGAAGGTGCAGACGATCTCGGCGCCGGGGTCGCTGGGCATGACGATGGTCCCCGAGCGCGATGCGCCCGTGGCGACGACCGTGCCGTCGCGGGTGCACTCGTACGAGCTCGCGTAGCCGATGCCGGCGCCGGAGGTGGGCGTCTCGTGGATCGTGTAGGTGCCTCCGGCGTCGACGATCTGTCGTGAGACCTGCGCGGACTGCACACCGCTGCTCGTCCCACTGGTCGTGGCCGAGGCCACCACCGTGGTGCCGGTGCGGATCGAGAGGGTGAACTGGTCGGTGGAGGCGGCGCGCGCGGGGAGGTCCTTGCGCACCGTCAGCCGCGAGGCGGGGGTGACGGTGAGCGTCGCGGCATCCGGGGCGATCAACGGGGTGACGACGTTGGTCGGGGCGTTGACGAAAGTCGCCTCCGCGGATGCCACGACGTCAACACTGATCGTGCACGAGGTCGCGCCCAGGGCGAGGTCTCCTCCGACCGCGCCGATGCTCGTCGCACCCGCAAGGGCCGTCACAACGAAAGCCGTCCCGGTGACCTGGGCGCAGGTGCCACCTACGGCGGGGGTCGGGGCGACGGTCAGTCCGGTGGGCAGGGTGTTGGTGAACGACCAGTCGCTCTTGGCGAGCAGGTCGGAGGTGTTGGTGATCGTGTAGGTCAGCGTGGAGGGCGTGCCGACCGGGACGCTGGCGGGCCCGAACGACCAGTCCAGGCTCGGGGTGACATCCAACAGCCGCAGGTTGTCAACGCCGAAGCCGCTGCCGGCGCCAGTCGTGGTGTTCGTGAGGCGCACCTGTGCCGAGGCGATCTGTGCGGGGGTGAGCAACGCGGAAACGGTTCCGGTGTACGTGGCCGCTCGGGCGGAGGTCGAGACGGCCGGGTCGAGGACGCCGCCGATGCCTCCCGTGGCCGCCTGCGCGGGGGAGGTGTAGAACACGTTGCCGGTCGCCGCGCACGGATTCACGGCGGTCGGGAACGCGGTCAGCAGCGTCGTCGTGCCGGTGAAGAGCGAGAGTGCCAGGGCCGGGGGGTTCGCGGCGCAGGGTGCGGCGGCGGCGTCGAAGCGCAGCGTGTAATAGCGGGAGCCTGCGGCCGTGACGCCGAGGCCGGCATTGCTCTGCGCGACGGTGGTTCCGCCCGCCGCCACAGCGGCGTAGGGGAGGGCCACCAGAGCGTGGTTGTTCTGGGTTGCGGTCGTGGAACCGTTGGCCGGAGCGTTGGCGGTCGCGGAGCCCGCGGTGCCCGCGGCGAGCTGGCCGAGGACATCGGCGAGGCGGCGCACCTCGCGGGCGGAGTTCGTGGTGAGCCCGAGGCCTTGGCTGGGGCAGAACTGGGTGTTCGGGTAGGTGGCGTTGCGGTTGAGCAGCACGCCGGTGCAGGTGGTGCCGTTCGCCCAGCCGGCCGAGGCGGTGTAGCGGCCGCCCGCGTAGGCGGTGACCGACGACGGTGCCGTCAGCGACAGACCCTGTTCGAACGGCTCGGTCCATACCTCGGCGGGTGGTTCGGGGATGCCTGCGGCAAGGATTCCGATGCGCGCGCCCGGGGGTCCTCGCGCCGGGGTCTCAGCCACCTCGACGTCTTCGGCGACCTCGGACACAGGTTCGTCCGTCTCGGTCGGTGCCGGATCCGGCGCCGCGGGTACGACGGGCTCAGCCGGCTCCTCGGGGGCGTCCGTCGGCGCGGGGGGAGAAGGTGGCGCCTCGTCGACCGAGGGACTCTCGGGAGAAGGGGTCGGAGAGGCTGGGGTCGAGGTAGCCGTCGGCGTCGAGGTGGGGGTTACAGTCGGCGTCGCCGATGGCGTGCTGTCGACCGGAACCGGAGTCGCGGTGGCGGCGGCACCCGCTGGTGTCGTGACCGCGCCCACCAGCATCGCGACCACGGCGACGACCGCCGCCGTGGCGGCGGCTCGCGTCCGGATCGGACGCGCGGGGGGACGCGACGAGAACATGGGCCTCTCGCGCGACGCGCTGCGTCGCGAGGGGTCGACGACCGTCGGCTGTCAGGCCGAGCAGTTCGGGGGGAACGGACGATGGCTCCGGTCTCGTCCGTTCAACCGTGACTCGCGAGGACCGATCGCTTCGATGCTATGAATTCGTCGAACACAGCGGCAATGAGCCTGACTACGCAGTTACTACCGTTCCCGACTACTGGTCTTGGGCGGAACGAAACCCCTCGGGCGCGTCGTGCGCGAAACGGCTTGAGCTCGGCATGGCACGCGGATACGGTGCAGCATCATCGCACTGCTGCTCGGTCGACGACGCCTCACGGCCGCGGCAGGAACCCCGCGAGTTCGTCGGCGATGACGCGGTCGACCTCGGCCGGATCCGCCGTGGGGGTGCCGTCGCCGGGCTGCGGGCCGTACGCGCCGAATGAGGCGTGCGAGGCACCGGGGATCTCCACGAACGTCGCATTCGCGGGGAGTTCGCCCTTGGCATCCGCGATCTTCTGGGGAGACGAGAGGCCGTCCTCCGAACCCGACAGGCTGAGGACGGGCAGACCGGACGCCGAGAGGTCGTTCGCGCAGTACGAGGCGAACAGCACCAGGGCATCGGCGTCGGATGCCAACTGGCAGGCCCTGACGCCGCCGAGGGAGTGACCACCGACCGCCCAACTAGATACACCGGGCGCGAGTTCGGTGAACGTCGACAACGGCCGCGGATCGAAGAAGGCGAGGTTCAACCACGGACGGGTGATGACGACGGTGATGCCGTCGTCCACGACCGTGTCGAGGAAGGTCGCGATGTAGCCCTCGGCCTCGACCTTCGCGCCCGGGATGAAGACGAGGCCCTGCCCGGTCGCGCCCGAGGTGGGGGAGAGCACGATACCCGTGCCGTCGGCGCTGATCGTGAGGCCGGGATTCGCCTCGGCAGCCGCGAGGGGCTCGGCTTCGGCGCCCATGACGCCCACCTGCGTGTAGATCAGGATGCCGCCGATCAGCAGCACGACGATCGCGGCCAGACCCCCGAGGATCCAGCGCAGAAGACGACGACGCCGGCGGGGCGCTCGGGGCGCTCCGCCGGCGTCGGACGGGGTCGTGTCGGTCACCTGTCGAGGGTAACGCGGGGCTCAGGCGGGCAGTGCCGCCTTGCGAGCCGTGACGATCCCGACGATGCGCGCGTACAGCGGGTGCGCGGCGTCGAGGCCGGTGACCTCCGCCGTGAACGCCTCGGCGTCGAGCTCGCGCAGCATGCGCTGCAGGTCGACGGCCTGGGTGTCCTCGGTGTCCGAGAACTCGAGGGCGGCGGCCATGGCGGCGACGAGGGCGTCGACGGGCAGGCCCCGTTCCACGGCCTCGGCGGCGGGCCCGACGAAGCGCTCGTGACGCGAGAGCTTGCGCAGCGGCTGACGTCCCACGCGCCACACGGTGTCGGGGAGGGCGGCGTTGCGGAAGCGGCGCAGGATCGTCGAGCGGTACTCGCTCTGCACGCCGGCATCCAGCTCGTGCTTCTCGACCAGCAGCGCGCTGGTCTCCTCGAGTGCGGCCTCGACCTTCGCCGCGATGTCGGGGTTCGCCAGGGCGTCGGAGATGCGCTCGATGCCCGCCTGCGCGCCGAAGTACGCGGTGGTGGCGTGCCCGGTGTTCACGGTGAAGAGCTTGCGCTCGATGTACGGCTCGAGGTCGTCGACGAAGTGCGCCCCCGGGATGTGCGGCGGGGTGTCGCCGAACGGCGCGGCCTCGATCGCCCACTCGTAGAAGGGCTCGACGGTGACGTCGACGCCGCCCTGGGCCTGCGCCGGAACGATGCGGTCGACCGCGGTGTTGGCGAACACGGCACGGGCCGCCAGGGCGTCCCACGACTCGCCGGCGAGCTCGACCACGTGCTCGCGCAGCTGGTCGGTCGCCCCGATCGCGTTCTCGCACGCCATGATCTGCAGCGGCGGGAGCGAGGGGTCGCGCAACGCGAGGCCCGCGACGATGTGCGGGGCGACGAACTTGAGGATCGTCGGGCCGACGGCGGTGGTCACCACGTCGGCGGTGGCGATCTCGTCGACGAGGGCCTCGGCGTCGACCGAGCTGTCGATCGCGCGGAAGTTCGTCACCTGCTTGTCGACGCCTCCGTCGCCCACCTCGTGGACCGTGTACGACGATGCCGAGTTGATCGCGTCGACGAGGGCCGCCGAGACGTCGGAGAAGACGAGGTCGTATCCGCCCTCGTGCAGCAGCAGACCGACGAAGCCCCGGCCGATGTTGCCGGCGCCGAAGTGGACGGCCTTCATGCGTTGACGGAGCCCGAGAGGGCCTGGAAGAGCTCCTCGGGGGAGGAGGCGGCCTTCAGACGCGCGACGTCGTCCTCCTCCGAGAACAGGATCGCGATCTGCGACAGGATCTCGAGGTGCTCGTCGCCCTTGCCGGCGATGCCGATCACGAAGCTGACGGGCTCCCCGCCCCAGTCGACGCCGCCGTCGTAGCGCACGACGGAGAGGCCCGACTCGAGGATGGCCTGCTTGGTCTCGTTGGTGCCGTGCGGGATCGCGAGCTCGTTGCCCATGTACGTCGACACGGTCTCTTCGCGCTGCTGCATGGCGGCGAAGTAGTCGGCGGTGACGGCGCCGGTGGCCTGGAGCAGGTCGGCGGCCTCCTTCATCGCCTCCTCGCGGGTGGCACTGCCGGGGTGGATGCGGACGGATTCGCTGCGGAGGACGTTCGACATGGTTCTCGCCTTTCTCGTCGTGCTGTCCAGCCTCGCAAACCGCGGGCCGGACGGGAAGACGCCAGGGGTCGGGCTGACGCACCGACCCCTGGCGTGCTAGGGGAATTACTTGGTCTCGTGCTGGGCGCGCACCATCTCCACGACCTCGTCGTACTTCGGCGAGTTCATGAAGTTGTCGACCGACACGTGCAGCGAGTCGGGCGACTGCGCCTTGGCGCGGTCGGTGAGCTGGTTCTGCGTGATGACCAGGTCGGCCGAGCCATCGAGGTTCGCGATCGCCTGGTTGGTGACCGTGACGCCGTCGATGCCGGCCTTCTTGATCTTGTTGCGCAGGACGCTGGCGCCCATGGCCGAGGAGCCCATGCCGGCGTCGCAGGCGAACACGATGTTGTTCAGCTGCTTGGTCGCCACGGCTCCGGCGGCGCCACCGAGGGCGGCGTCGACATCGCGGTCGGCCGCCTCGGTCGTGCCCGAACCGGTGGTGCCGGCGGCGCGGGTGCGGAGGGCGCCGAGGGTCGACGACTCCTTGCCCTTGTTCGCGGCGGTCTGGTCGATGGCGGCGGCGAAGCTGTCGCCCTCGGCCTCCTGGTCGCGCTTGCGCGAGGCGCGGAGGATGATGCCGGCCACCAGGAAGGTCACGACGGCGGCGACGACCACCGACAGGTACACCACCAGGAGGTTGGCGGGACCGGCGCCGATCGCGGCGACGGTGACGGCGATGATGCTGCCGGGCGCGGCCGGGAAGGCCAGGCCGCCCTGGAAGATCATGTTCGTCGCGACACCCGAGGCGCCACCGGCGATCAGCGCGAGGATCGTCATGGGCTTCGCGAGGGCGTACGGGAAGTAGATCTCGTGGATGCCGCCGAGGAACTGGATGATGATCGCGCCGGGAGCCGACGCCTTTGCCGCACCGACACCGAAGAAGGTGAAGGCGAGCAGCAGACCCAGGCCGGGGCCGGGGTTCGCCTCGATGAGGAACAGGATCGACTTGCCCGACTCCGCCGCCTGCTCGATGCCGAGCGGGGTGAAGACGCCGTGGTTGATGGCGTTATTGAGGAACAGCACCTTGGCCGGCTCGACGATGATCGACAGCACCGGCAGCAGGTTGAACTGCACGAGGAACGCGACGATGCTGCCGAGGACCGCGCTGATGCCGAGGAAGACCGGACCGAAGGCGAAGAAGCCGATGATCGCGAGGATCATGCCCAGGATGCCGGCGGAGAAGTTGTTCACGAGCATCTCGAAGCCGGGGCGGATCTTGCCGTCCCACAGCTTGTCCATCTGCTTGGTGACCCAGGCCGCGAGCGGGCCCATGATCATCGCGCCGAGGAACATCGGGATGTTGGTGCCGACGATGACACCCATCACGGCGATGGTCGCCACGACGCCACCGCGGGCGCCGTAGACGATGCGTCCACCGGTGTTGGCGATCAGCAGCGGCAGCAGGTAGGTGATCATGACGCTGACCAGGCCGACGTAGCCCTGGTAGGTGCTGCCGTCTTCGTTGGCCGTGAGCGCGGTCATGGCGCCGGGCCAGTTGATCGTCGCGGCGTTGCCGCCTCCGCCGAGGATCTCGGCGACCGGGGCCCAGTGCCAGCCGAACGGGCTGTTGGCACCGAAGAACCCGGCGGGGATGAAGAGCATGGTGATGAAGCCCCATGCGATGAACGCCGCGATGTTCGGCATGATCATGCCGGAGAGGAACGTGCCGAATCGCTGGACTGCGATCCGTGCCCCTCCCGGCTTCTTGGTGGGTGACGTCGTCGTCATTGCTGTGTCTCCTTGACTGGCTGCGCGGCCGGGGCCGCGTGGTGGGTACGGCTTTCGCCGCGGTGTCGACGGGGCGGCCGGAACCGCCCCGGGGTTCACGGGGTATGGACGAGAGAGGAGGCGGCCTGGGCTGCCTCGCGGGCGGAGGCCGCGTCGTCCGCGGACAGGGCGGCCTCGGCGATGCGGCGGGCATCGTCGAGAGTGTGGGTGAGCAGGGTCGCGCGCACGTCGGCGAGGGCCGTGGGGGCCATCGACAGCGTGGTCGCGCCGAGCCCGACGAGCACGACGGCGAGCATCGGGTCGGCCGCGGCCTCGCCGCAGATGCCGACGGGCTTGCCGTGCGTGCGGCCCGCGGCCCCGACCTCGCGGATGAGGCGGAGGACGGCCGGGTGCCACGGGTCCTGGAACGACGCGACCGAGCCGAGCAGGCGGTCGGCGGCGAGCGTGTACTGCGTCAGGTCGTTGGTGCCGATCGAGGCGAAGTCGGCGATCTCGAGGATGCGGTCGGCCAGGAGAGCCGAGGAGGGGACCTCGACCATGACGCCGGTCGTCTTGAGGCCGTAGTCCTTCGCCAGTGCGGTGAAGTACCGGGTCTCCTCGACGGTCGAGACCATGGGCGCCATGACCCACAGGTCGGCGGGGCCGGCCTCCGACGCCCGGGTCGCGGCATCCGCTTCGGCGAGGGCCGTCAGCTGCTCGCGCAGGATGTCCTCGCTGGCGCGGAGGGCGCGCAGGCCACGCAGACCCAGCGCGGGGTTCTCTTCGTGCGCGTCGTTGAGGAACGGCAGGGGCTTGTCGGCGCCGGCGTCGAGCACGCGCACGACGACCTTCTTGCCTGGGAAGGCGCTGAGCAGCTCGATGTACGCCGAGCGCTGCTCCTCGACGGTGGGGGCCGAGCTGGAGCTGAGGAAGAGGAACTCGGTGCGGAACAGGCCCACGCCCTCGGCGCCGAGCTCGACGGCCTCGCCCGCTCCGCCGGGCTTGCCGAGGTTCGCCAGCAGCGGAACCTTCGTGCCGTCGGCGAGGGCGCCGTCGGTGATGGGGGCGGATGCCGAGGCGGCCCGAGCCGCGGCACGGTTCTCGGCCCGCGCCAGGTCGTCGGCGCTCGGGTCGACGGTCACGACGCCGGCGGCGGCATCGACGATCACCGTCTGGCCGTCGACGAGGTCCTTCGCGCCGGCGGCGCCGACGACCGCGACGATCGACTTCTCGCGGGCCAGGATCGCGGTGTGGGAGGTGGGGCCGCCCTCGGTGGTGACCAGGGCGAGCACCTTGTCGAGGTCGAGCAGGGCGGTGTCGGCGGGGGCCAGGTCTTTGGCGACCAGCACGAAGGGGTGACCGGGGTCGGGGATGCCGGGGGCGGCGACGCCACGGAGGCGCGCGATCACGCGCTGGGCGACGTCGTCGAGGTCGGCGGCGCGCTCGCCGAGGTAGCCGCCGAGGGCCACGAGCTGCTCGCGGAACGAGGCGAAGGCGTCGTGCACCGCGAACTCGCCGGTCTTGCCGGCGGCCAGGCGCGCGTCGACCTCGGCTTCGAGAGTGGGGTCTTCGGCGATCATCGCCTGCGCTTCGAGCACGTCGCGGGCGGCGCCACCGGCCTCGGCGCCGCGGGCCTCCAGCTCGCGGGCGACGGCGCCGATGGCCTCGCGCACGCGGGTGGTCTCGTCGTCGACCGAGAGCTCGCTCTTGGCGTCCTTCGGGGCGGGCAGGGGCTCGGCCATGCGTGCGATGGGTCCCTGGGCGACGCCCAGTCCGATTCCGACTCCACGGAGTTCCGTCATGGTGCTGTGTTTCCTTTACTCGGCGTCGTGGTCGGTGGTCAGGAGTTCGGCGAGGCGCTCCAGCGTCGCCTCGGCGTTGTCGCCGTCGGCGACGAGGGTCACGTAGTCGCCCTGCTCGAGCCCCAGGGCGATGATCCCCAGGATGCTCGCGGCGTTGACCGGCTTTCCGGCGTCCTTTGCGAGGGTCACGGGGATGCCGGAGTCTTTCGCGGCCTGCGCGAAGAGCTTCGCGGGGCGGGCGTGCAAACCGTGCGACGAGCCGATGCGGACGGTGCGTGTCAGGTGGGGCATGAGTGTCCTCTCCGTCGAGTTCAGATCGTGTCCGCGGGCTGGGCGGAACGCAGGGCGTCCTCGACCAGGGCGAGGGTTCGGATGCCGCTCTGGTCGGCGAAGACGTCGTCGGGCAGCAGCACGACGGTCACGCCGCGCGGGGCGGCCTCGAGGCGGATGCGCTCGAGTTCGGGCGCGAGGTGCGGGCCCACCAGCACGAGATCGGCCGCGTCGAGGTCGATCGGGAGCGACCGTGACGTTCCCGCCGACGCGGAGTAGTCCAGGCCCTTCTCGTGCGCAGCACGACGAACGCGTTGCGCGACGAACGTGCTCGACGCACCCGCTCCACACACCACGAGGATCCTCATCGACCGGCCTTTCTTCCTCTCGATTGTCCGCACCCGTCTCACAGCAGACAACCAGGTTCGTTTCCCACCCCCCGGAACACGGATGCCGCGGCCGGGCGCTGCGCGCGCCGTCTGGCCCCGCGCCGGGGGCGGGAGGGCGTGAAAGGATGGTCGGAACGCTGCCAACCGGGGCGGTGCGGAGGACGGATCGTGACGACCAAGGCTCGCCAAGACCGCCTGCTGGCCCTGCTCATGCGGGACGCGGAGTGGTCGACCGCGGCGTCGCTCGCCGACGCGCTGGGCGTGACCCCGCGCAGCATCCGCTCGTACGTCACGGCGATCAACGCCCGCGTCCCGGGCGGAGCCGCGATCGAGTCGGGGCCTCTCGGCTACCGCGCCGGATCCGACGCCGCCGCGGCCCTCCGGGCGTTGACGGGGGCGGATGCCGGCACCCCGCGCGACCGCCTGCACACGCTCGTGCGCCGGTTGCTCGACTCCGCCGACGGCATCGACGTGTTCGAGACCGCCGATGCCCTGCACGTGAGCACCGCGACGCTCGAGGCCGACCTCGCGCGCGTGCGGGGACTGCTCGGCGGCACCGAGCTGACCCTCGAGCGCTCGGCATCCACCGCCCGTCTTCGCGGCACGGAGGTCGCCCAACGTCGACTGCTCTCCAAGCTCGCGCACGACGAGATGGACGCCGGACTCTTCGACCTCGACGCCCTGCGGCGCACGCTCGGCGAACAGTCGGTCGGTGCCCGGGCGTTCGGGCCGTTCAAGGCCGAACTCGTCGCGGAACTCGGCGCCCTCGGCTACTACGTCAACGAGATCGGCATCGGCGACGTGGTCATGCACATCGCGATCGCCGCCGACCGCACTACGCGCGATCGGGCCCTCGGCTCTCCGGGCGGGGATTCGTCGGATGCCGCGGACGCCGTCGTCGCGCTGCTCGACCGGCTGACGGTCAAGCACATCGGCGTGCAGCTCGGCTCGGGCGACCTGCGCCACCTCGCGACCCTCGTGCTGACCCGTATCGTCGCGCCCGGATCGCCGGCCGGCGACGACGTGCGCTCCCGCCTCGACTCGGCCGTCGAGGTGGCCGTGCGGCGGGTCGTCGAGAACGCGGCATCCGAGTTCCTCGTCGACATCGCCCACGACGACTTCATCCTGCGCCTCGCGCTGCACGTGCAGAACCTGCTGCACCGCGCGAAGGAGCAGGCGTGGTCGCGCAATCCGCTCACGCGGTCGCTGAAGTCGACGTACCCGATGATCTTCGAGGTCGCGGTCTACATCGCCAAGGGGCTGCAGGACGGCCTCGGCATCCCGATCCTCGACGACGAGATCGCCTACATCGCCATGCACGTCGGAGGCCGCCTCGAGCGCAGCCGTCGCGCCGATCAGCTGCTGACCGCGACGATCGTGTGCCCCGGCTACTACGAGCTGCACGAACTGCTGCGCTCGAGCATCGACCGCTCGCTGGGCCAGGCGATCGAGGTCGTCGGCGTCGAGACGCGCATCGACCCCGCGTGGGACTCCATCGACACCGACCTCGTGCTCACGACCATCGACCCGCCGCGGCCGGGCGACCGGTTCGTGCGGATCCAGCCGTTCCTCACCGATGCCGATGTCGAGCGCGTGCAGGCCGCCGCCGGTCGCATCCGCCGCGGTCGTCGCCTCGCGCGCCTGCGGGCCGAGCTCGAACGGTACTTCGCGCCGGGCGCCTTCGTGCGGGGGCTGGATGCCGCGAACGGCGAGGCCGGCGTGATCCAGCGCCTCGGCGGGATGCTCGTCGAACAGGGCGTCATCGATGACGCGTACGTGGACCGCGCCGTCGAGCGCGAGTCGATCTCGTCGACGGCCTTCACCGACGCGCTCGCCGTGCCGCACGCGATGGGGATGACCGCGACGCAGACTCGCATCGCGATCGGCATCGCCGACCCCTCGATCGAATGGGGCGAGGGGCGCGTGCAGGTGGTCGCGCTCGTGGCCTTCAGCGAAACCGACCGCGAGGCCTTCCAGACGGTGTTCGAGCAGTTCGTCGAGGTGTTCAGCGAGCGCGACAGCGTGCAGCGCATCGTGCGCCGCGCGACGAGCTTTCCCGCGTTCCTCGATGAGCTGGTCGCGGTGATCGACGGCTGACGCGGGGCCTCATCAGGCTGACGCGGGCTTCGCCGAGCTGACGCGGGGTCTCGCCGAGCTGACGCGGGTCTTGCCCGGCGCGGCCTGCCGTGGCGCCTTTCTCGGCCGTTCTGGGGCGTCGTTCGTGGCCCCGGGGCGTGGCGGTGGCATGTCTCGGCCGTTGTGGGGCGTCGTTCGTGGCCCCGGGGCATGGCGGGCGCGTGTCTCGGCCGTTGTGGGGCGTGGCTCGTGGCCCCGGGGCGTGGCGGTGGCATGTCTCGGCCGTTCTGGGGCGTGGCTCGTGGCCCCGGGGCGTGGCGGGCGCGTGTCTCGGCCGTTCTGGGGCGTGGCTGGTGGCCCCGGGGCGTGGCGGTGGCATGTCTCGGCCGTTCTGGGGCGTGGCTGGTGGCCCCGGGGCGTGGCGGTGGCATGTCTCGGCCGTTCTGGGGCGTGGTTCGTGGCCCCGGGGCGTGGCGGTGGCGTGTCTCGGCCGTTCTGGGGCGTGGTTCGTGGCCCCGGGGCGTGGCGGGCGCCTCTCTCGGCGGTTCCGGAGCGTGCTTCGTGGTCCCGGGGCATGCGTCGTGGCCCCGGGGCCGGATTTGTCGCCCCGAACGCCCGCCCCGGCTCCGCGGGGTCTGGCGAGTTGGCGCGGGGTCTCGCCCGGTGCGGCCCGCCCGGGCGCCGTTCTGGGGCGCCGTTCGTGGCCCCGGGGTGTGCTTCGTGGCCCCGGGGCCAGATTGGTCGCCCTGAACGCGCGCCCTGGTTCCGTGGGACGACGGCGTGATGTCACATCGCTGCACGCAGCTTCGCAACGTCTCCGTCGAGTCGTGCGCTGAGGCGGCTGCGCTTCCGAGGGCACGGCCGGCCTCGAGGTGGACGTACGACCCGCAGATCGGGGCGCGCCTGTCACCCGAAGCGGTTCACGAACGCGGACCGGGGCGCACCCCGAAGGCTGCCAGGCGGCGGCCCAGAGCGGCGGCGTCGCCGATGTGCTCCCACCCCCAGCGCACCACGGTGCGCCCGGTGGTACCTCGAATCCAGTCCTCGCGCCGCTTCTCGGCTTCGACGATTTCGCGAGACGAGCGTTCGGAAGCGTCGGCGAGCTCCCGGTACTTCACCTTGCCGTCGAACTCTCCCCATGCATTCGCTTGGTCGAGCCCGAAGTCGAGCCAGTAGGTCTTGCCGCGCGGCCCGTCGACGGCAACCTGCAGTGACGGGGAGGCGAAGCCCAGCTCATCGAGGCGGATGCGGCTGATGCTCTCTCCCGGGCGCTGTGCTCGTCCGTCTGCGAACTCGAGAACGCGGCGCCCACGGCTGCGCCCGCGCGGAGAGACGTCGAGGGCGTCGATTGCGGACTCGCGAAACATCTCAGCCTTGACCAGGTCGTACGTGCCGGGCGGTGTCCATGCCATGGCGCGCAGACCGGCGTCGGCGACGGAGACGGCCGACTCGCGCGATTCCCATCTCGCCACATCAGCGACGGTCCGCACGAGTGACGTGCACGCGATCCCGTCGATCTCGGTGATGTCGTCGGCGCCGAGGTCTCCGCGGTGGCGGACGACGTCAGAAGCAGAGCCCGGTCGATTCTCGGAAGAGCAGACGTGGAGTCGCCCATCATCTACGACCAGCGGCAGTCGATGAAGGGCCGCAGCGGTGCGACCTGCGAAAATCGGGCGAGAGGTCGCAACAGCACCGTAGGAGCGTGCCCGAAGGACCACCTGCTCCTCGATCTTCAGATCCTGCAGTTCGGAAGCGCGCGCGAACACACCGCGCCGCACGGCGATGAGGTGGCCCGCCTTCAGAGCGCGGGCGATCTGGCGAGAGTCCCATCCCAGATCCTCCAGGTCGCGACGACGACGGAGAGGAACGACGAATCCGTTCGACATGACCTGATCGTTGCGGTCACGGGCGCTCCCTCGCAGGCCGGAATGCCCCGACTGCGGACAGAGGGCGCAAACCCGTCGATGGGGAGGAAGGGTCCCCCGCGGCGGGTCTTCCCCAACACGCTGCGGCCACGCGGCCGGAGCGCGCTGACCCTGCTCATTCGTGGCCCCGGGGCCACGGGGCACGCCCCGGGGCCATGATCGGTGCCCCGAACCGGGGCCAGCCGGGAGGTCGCCCCGGCGCGCTTCACCGCGCAGCAGCACCAGCGATTCCGCGGCCCCGCATGCTCATGAGGCTCGCGGCCACGCCCCCGCAGGCGCGGTGACCTGCTCATTCGTGGCCCCGGGGCCATGAATCGCACCCCGGGCCCACGGTTCGCGACCCGAACCGGGCGGGCGGGCGGTCGTCGTCCGCCGCGCCAGACCCGTCAGCGCACCGACACCAGCAACTCCTCGGCCCCGGCGCGCAGGGCGTCGAGGCGGCGGCGCGCCTTCTTCGCCGACGAGCCGCGCACGTCGAGATACAGCTTGAGCTTGGGCTCGGTGCCGCTGGGGCGCACGATGAGGCGCGAGCCGTCGTCGAGCCAGAGGCGCAGCACGTCGCCCGGGGGCAGTCCGTCGACGCCGAGCAGCAGGTCGTCGATGCGCGACACGGCGATCTCGCCCACCGCGGCAGGGGGCTGGGCGCGGAGGGCGGCCATGATCCCGGCGATCTCGCCGACGTCGCTCACGCGCACCGAGATCTGGTCGCTCGCGAATGCGCCGAACGTGTCGCGGAACTCCTGCAGCAGGTCGGCCACGGTGCGCCCCTGGGCACGGGCCTCGGATGCCATGCCCAGAAGGGCCACGGCGGCCGAGATCCCGTCCTTGTCGCGCACGGTCGTCGGGTTGACGAGGTAGCCGAGGGCCTCCTCGAAGCCGAATACGATGCCGGGCGCGCGGGAGATCCACTTGAACCCCGTGAGGGTTGAGTGGAACTCGAGACCGTAGTGCTCGGCGACGGCCTGGAGTCCGGGCGACGACACGAGCGAACAGGCGAGGGATGCCGGCGCCCCGGCGTCTCCGTCCGACGCGGCGAGGCCGTGGGAGGCGTCGCCCGCAGGGGAGGCACCCGCGGCCGCGCGCCGCGCCGCGCGCCACCCCAGCAGCAGGCCGATCTCGTTGCCGGTCAACCGGCGCCACCCGCCCTCGGCGTCGGCGTCGGGGATGGCGACGGCCAGGCGGTCGGCATCCGGATCGTTGGCGATGACGAGCTCGGCGTCGACGGAGCGCGCGGTCTCGAACGACAGGTCCATCGCCCCGGGCTCTTCGGGGTTGGGGAACGCGACGGTCGGGAAGCGCCCGTCGGGGAGGATCTGCGCCTCGACGACGGTGGGCTGGGGGTAGCCGGCCTCGGTGAGCACGCGCGAGACGGTCTCCCACCCGACGCCGTGCATCGCGGTGTACACCCAGTTCAGGCCCTCGGCGCCGGTGGGTGCGGGGGCCACCGCCGCGGTCGCGGAGACGTACGCCTCGACGACCGACTCGGGGGCGTTGGCGTAGCCGACCGAGCGGGGGAGCGTCGTGATGTTGCCCTCGTCGGCGATCCGCTGGATGTGCGCCGCGATCTCGGCGTCGGCGGGCGAGACGATCTGCGCGCCCTGGTCGTCGCCGCCCAGGTAGACCTTGTAGCCGTTGTCGTCGGGCGGGTTGTGGCTCGCGGTGACCATGACGCCGGCGTCGGCGCCCAGGTGGCGCACGGCGAAGGCGAGCACGGGCGTCGGCAGCAGGCGGGGGAGCAGGATCGCGTTCAGGCCCGCGCCGGCGAAGATCTCGACCGAGTCGCGCGCGAACACGTCCGAGTTGCGGCGCCCGTCGTACCCGACGACGACGGTCGGAGCGGAGCCGGACGAGCGCTCGAGCAGGTACGCCGCGAAACCCGCCGCCGCCTGGGAGACGAGCACGCGGTTCATGCGGTTGGAGCCCGCGCCGAGGGTTCCGCGCAGGCCCGCGGTGCCGAAGGCCAGCCGCGTCGAGAAGCGATCCTCGAGGTCGGCCGCAGCCTCCGCATCGCCGTCCTCGACGCGCGCGAGCAGTGAGGTGAGCTCGTCGCGGGTCACGGCATCCGGGTCCTGCGCCAACCAGGCGCGGGCCGCGTCGACGTACCCGCTCACAACGCGCCGATCACGCGGGCGAGCAGCGCCGAGATCACCGGCTCGGCCTCGCGGCCGGCCTCGAGCACCTCTTGGTGGCTGAGGGGCGTCTTCTGGATGCCGGCGGCCAGGTTCGTGATGAGCGAGAAGCCCAGGATCTCCATGCCGGCCTGGCGCGCCGCGATCGCCTCGAGGGCGGTGGACATGCCGACGATGTGGCCGCCGATGGTCTTGGCCATCTGCACCTCGGCGGGCGTCTCGTAGTGCGGCCCGCGGAACTGCGTGTACACGCCCTCGTCGAGCGTGGGGTCGATCGACCGGGCGACGTCGCGCAGGCGCTTCGAGTACAGGTCGGTGAGGTCGATGAAGGTCGCGCCCTCGAGGGGCGAATCGGCCGTGAGGTTGATGTGGTCGCTGATGAGCACGGGCTGGCCGGGCTTCCACGTCTCGCGGATACCGCCGGCGCCGTTGGTGAGGATCATCGTCGTGGCGCCCGTCGCGGCCGCGGTGCGCACGCTGTGCACGACCCGGCGCACGCCGTGGTTCTCGTAGTAATGCGTGCGCGCGCCGATGACGAGCACGTTCTTGCCGCCGGGGGTGCGGACGCTGCGGAGCGTGCCGACGTGCCCCTCGAGGGCGGGCTTGGAGAAACCGACGACCTCGGTCGCGGGGAACGACGCCGTCTCCTCGCCGATGAGCTCGGCGGCGCGTCCCCAGCCGGACCCGAGGGTCACGGCGATGTCGTGGTGCTCGACACCCGAGAGGCGGGCGATGTCGGCGGCCGCGGCGGCGGCGATCTCGAACGGGTCGACCGCGGGGTCGTCGAGCGGGTGGGCTGTGCTGTTGGACATCCCCCCACTCTAGAAAAGGCGGGGCCCGCGGGCCAGACGGCACACACCTCGGATCATCGTGTCGGGCGCAGCTGAGTGGCGCATCGGCATCCGCCCAGCGCTGACAGAATGGATGCCATGGTGCAGAGCTTCGAGCGCAAGCAGTCCGTCGCGATCGTCGGCGGCGGCCCCGGCGGGTACGAGGCGGCCCTCTCCGCCGCACAGCTCGGCGCCGACGTCACCCTCGTCGAGCGCGCGGGAGTCGGCGGCTCGGCCGTCATCACCGACGTCGTCCCCTCGAAGACCCTCATCGCCACCGCCGACGCGGCCGTCGCGATCCGCAACGCCAGCAGCCTCGGCGTACAGCTGTTCGCCAAAGACGACCGTGGCAAGCCGCTGACCCCCGAGGTGGCGATCAACCTCGCCGCCGTCAACCAGCGCCTGCTCTCCCTGGCTCGTCAGCAGTCCGACGACATGCGTTCGTCGCTCCTCGAGGCGGGCGTCCGCATCATCTCGGGTCACGGACGCCTCGACGGCAACGGCGCCGTGGTCGTCTCGACCGAGGCCGGCGGAACCGACTTCGACCGCATCGAGGCCGAGACCCTCGTCGTCTCGGTCGGCGCCTCGCCCCGCGAACTCCCCTCGGCGCAGCCCGACGGCGAGCGCATCCTCACGTGGACGCAGCTGTACAACATGAAGTCGGTGCCCTCGCACCTCATCGTGGTGGGCTCCGGTGTGACCGGCGCCGAGTTCGCCTCGGCGTACATGAACCTCGGCGCGAAGGTCACGCTCGTCTCGAGCCGCGACCAGGTGCTCCCGGGTGAGGATCAGGATGCCGCGGCCGTGCTCGAGCGCGTGTTCCAGCGCGGCGGCATGACGCTGCTGGCGAAGGCGCGTGCCGACTCGGTCGTGAACACCGGCGAGGGCGTCACCGTCACCCTGTCGGACGGCCGCACCATCGAGGGCAGCCACTGCCTGATGGCGGTCGGGTCGATCCCCAACACCGCCGGCATCGGACTCGAGCAGGCGGGGGTGCAGATGACGGCATCCGGTCACATCCGCGTCAACCGCGTGGCGCGCACCTCGGTGCCCAACATCTACGCGGCCGGGGACTGCACCAACTTCTACCCCCTGGCATCCGTCGCCTCGATGCAGGGGCGCCAGGCGATCTTCCACGCCCTCGGCGACGTCGTGATCCCGCTCGAGACGCGTCGAATCACGGCCAACATCTTCACCGCGCCCGAGATCGCCACCGTCGGTTTCAGCGAGCAGGACGTCATCGAGGGGCGGATCGCCGGCAAGGTGCGCAAGCTCCCGCTCTCGGCCAACCCCCGCGCGAAGATGCAGGGCATCACCGACGGCTTCGTCAAGCTCATCGCCCGCGAGGGCAGCGGCACGGTGATGGGCGGCGTGATCGTCGGCCCCAAGGCGTCGGAGCTCATCTACCCGATCGCGATCGCCGTCGAGCGCCGCCTCACCGTCGACCAGGTCGCCCGCGTGTTCGCGGTGTACCCCTCGCTGACCTCGAGCATCACCGACGCCGCGCGCGCCATGCACATCGTCGACCGCGACAACCCGGGCGAGGACTGATTGCTCCGGATGCCGCTGCCTCGCGGCATCCGTCGCCCTTCGGCGCCCCGCGGGGTGTCGGTCGACGCATAAACGCTTCTCGCGCGCATAAACGCGCTGTGCTCGCGTTTATGTGGGCGGATGGCGTTTATGCCTGAAAAGAGCCGCGCACGAACGACGGCGCCGTGCCCCCGAAGGAGCGCGGCGCCGTGCGAACGAAAGGGCCCGTCAGCTGATCAGCAGCAGCTGGTGCCCCGCGGCGACCGTGGTGCCGGCCGAGGCATCGATGCCGGCGACGGTGCCGTCCTTGTGGGCCTGGATGGGCTGCTCCATCTTCATCGCCTCGAGCACGACGACCAGGTCGCCCTTGACGACCTGCTGGCCCTCTTCGACGGCGACCTTGACGACGGTGGCCTGCATCGGCGACTTGACTGCGTCTCCGGTGGCGCCGGCCGTGGGCGAGGCGGCGTGCGCGCGGCGGGACGGGGGAGCTACCGCGGGTCGACCGACCTGCGGTGCGGCCGCGGTGATGCGGTCGGGCAGGCTCACCTCGAGGCGCTTGCCGCCGACCTCGACGACCACCGTGTGGCGGCCGGGGGCCGCGGCGGGGGCTTCGAGCTCGCCGTCCCACGCGGGGATGTCGTTGACGAACTCCGTCTCGATCCAGCGCGTGAAGACGCCGAACTCGCCGTTCTCGGCGGTGAAGGCGGGGTCGCGCACGACCTTGCGGTGGAAGGGGATGACGGTCGGCATGCCGGCGACCTCGAACTCGTCGAGGGCGCGGCGCGAACGCTCGAGCGCCTCGGCGCGGTCGCGGCCGGTCACGATGATCTTCGCGAGCAGCGAGTCGAAGGCGCCCGAGACGCTGTCGCCCGCGGTCACGCCGGAGTCGAGGCGGATGCCGGGGCCGCCGAACGTCTTGAAGACGTGGATCGGGCCGGGCTGGGGGAGGAACCCGCGACCGGGGTCTTCTCCGTTGATGCGGAACTCGATCGAGTGGCCGGTGGGCGTGGGGTCGTCGTAGCCGAGCTCCTCGCCCTCGGCGACGCGGAACTGCTCGCGCACCAGGTCGATGCCGGTGACCTCTTCGGAGACCGGGTGCTCGACCTGGAGGCGGGTGTTGACCTCGAGGAACGAGATCGTGCCGTCGGCGCCGATGAGGAACTCGCAGGTTCCGGCACCGACGTAGCCGACCTCCTTGAGGATGGCCTTCGACGCCGAGTACAGGATGGCGTTCTGCTCGTCGGTCAGGAACGGCGCGGGGGCCTCTTCGACGAGCTTCTGGTGGCGGCGCTGCAGCGAGCAGTCGCGCGTGGAGACGACCACGACGTTGCCGGCGGAGTCGGCGAGGCACTGCGTCTCGACGTGGCGCGGCTTGTCGAGGTACTTCTCGACGAAGCACTCGCCGCGACCGAACGCGGCGACGGCCTCGCGCGTGGCCGACTCGAACATCTCGGCGACCTCGTCGAGCTCACGTGCGACCTTGAGCCCGCGTCCGCCGCCGCCGTACGCGGCCTTGATGGCGATCGGCAGGCCGACCTCGTTCGCGAAGGCGATGACCTCGTCGGCGCCCGAGACGGGGCCGGGGGTTCCGGGGGCCAGCGGTGCGCCGACCTTCTCGGCGACGTGGCGCGCGGTGACCTTGTCGCCGAGCGCCTCGATGGCGTCGGGCGACGGACCGATCCAGATGAGGCCGGCACCGATGACGGCGCGGGCGAAGTCGGCGTTCTCGGCGAGGAAGCCGTAGCCGGGGTGCACGGCGTCGGCGCCGGAGCGGCGGGCGACCGAGAGGATCTTCTCGATCGAGAGGTAGGTGTCGGCGCTGGTCGCACCGTCGAGGGCGTAGGCCTCGTCGGCGAGGCGGGTGTGCAGGGCGTCGCGGTCCTGATCGGCGTAGACCGCGACGGAGGCCTTCCCCGAATCACGGGCGGCGCGGATGACTCGGACGGCGATCTCGCCGCGGTTGGCGACAAGGACCTTGGCGATCTTCGGCATCCTCCCAGCCTAGCGAGGGGGCACCCCGGCCTTTTGACCCTCCTCGATAAGAAACGCCGAAAAACGTGTGAGGGAGTCTACGAACGGTTCCACAGGTCGGTCCACGAGCCGCCCAGTTCGCGCACCAGACGTCGGACCGTCGAGAGCGACATGCCCACCACCGTCGACGGGTCTCCGTCGACGCGCTCGATGAACGCCCCGCCGAGGCTGTCGACGGTGAAGGCCCCCGCCACCAGCAGCGGCTCGCCGGTGGCGACGTAGGCGGCGATCTCGTCGTCGTCGACGTCGGCGGCGAAGGTCACCGAGGCCTCGGCGACGGCGTGGGCCTCCTGCGGCTCCGCACCGGGGGAGATGCGGAAGACGCTGTGTCCGGAGTGCAGCACTCCGGTGCGGCCCCGCATCCCGCGCCAGCGGGCGGTCGCGGCATCCGGGGTGTACGGCTTTCCGAGGATCTCGTCGCCCAGGGCGAACATCGAATCTCCCCCGATGACGAAACCGTCGAAGTCGGGCTCCTCTGCGCGCAGGCGGTGCGCGACGTCGGCGGCCTTGCGGCGCGCGAGGAGCAGCACGTGCTCGGGGGCGGGCAGGCGCCGCGCCTCGGCCGCCTCGACCTCCGCGATGACCGCCTCCTCGTCGACCCGGGGCGACCGCGCCTCGGGCTCGATGCCCGCCTGGCGCAGCAGCATGAGACGAGCGGGGGAAGTGGATGCCAAGCACACGCGCATGCGCCAACGCTACCCACGCTCTGGGGGCGTCCGGACCCCTCGACAGGCTCAGGAACCTTCGACCCCGAGGTGGCTGAGCTTGTCGAAGCCGCCGGCAGCGCAAGGGTCCCGGACCCTTCGACAGGCTCAGGGACCTTCGATCGCGAGGTGGCTGAGCTTGTCGAAGTCACCGGGCCGCGCGTGGGTCCCGGACCCTTCGGCAGGCTCAGGGGCCTTCGATCGCGAGGTGGCTGAGCTTGTCGAAGTCACCGGGCCGCGCGTGGGTCCGGGACCCTTCGACAGGCTCAGGGACCTCCCTTCGACAGGCTCAGGGACCTCCCTTCGACAGGCTCAGGGACCTCCCTTCGACAGGCTCAGGGACCTCCCTTCGACGGGCTCAGGGACCTCCCTTCGACAGGCTCAGGGACCTCCCTTCAGCAGGCTCAGGGACCCCGGCCCGGCGCTCTCCCGGCCGCATGTGACAGGCTCGGAGGATGCATGACGGCGACCTCATCGAACTCGACATCACCGGCATCGCCCACGGCGGTGTCTTCGTCGGACGGCACGAGGGGCGCGTCGTCTTCGTGGCGGACACGCTGCCGGGCGAGCGCATCCGCGCCCGCCTCACCGACACGCGCAAGAAGTCGTTCTGGCGCGCCGACGCCGTGGAGGTGCTCGACGCCGCTCTCGAGCGCCGGCCGCACGTGTGGGGCGCCGCGGGTATCGACGTCGATCCGTCCGACCGCGTGGGCGGTGCGGAGTTCGGCCACATCGAGCTCGCCCACCAGCGGGCCCTCAAGCAGCGCGTCATCCGCGAGGCCGTCGAGCGCGTCGGCAAGCTCGAGCTGCCGGTCGACGTCCGCGCCGCGGGAGACGCCGAGCACCCGGAGTCGGCCGACGGCACGGGCTGGCGCACGCGCGTGAGCCTGCACGTCGACGAGGCGGGCCGCGTCGGCGCCTACGCCGCCCGGTCGCACCACGTGGTCGAGACCCCCGACCTCCCCTTGGCGACGGATGCCGTGGCCCGCGCGGCCGCCGAAGCCCGGCACGCGGCGGCTCCGGGGCGTATCGACCTCGTCCAGCCGTCCGACGGTCGCGTGCGGGTCCTGCCGCGTCCCGAGGGCACGCGGGCGCACCCGGCACCGGAGGTCGTCGAGGAGCGCGTGGGCGACCGGGTCTTCCGCGTCGACGCGGGCGGCTTCTGGCAGGTGCACCGTCTCGCGGCGCACACCCTCACCTCCCTCGTCGCGGCGGAGCTGACCGCACAGGTCGGCGATCTCGATCCGGATGCCACCCACCTCGACCTCTACGGCGGCGTGGGCCTGTTCGCGGCGACCCTGGCCGAGGCGGGCGGCTCCGCCACCCGCGTGATCAGCGTCGAGTCGGACGCCCGGGCCACCGAGCACGCCGGCGAGAACCTCGCGGAGTGGATCGGCGCCCGCGCCGAGACCGCGCGGGTCGACCGCTTCGTCACCGCGCTCGCCGCCGACGCCTCCGCACGCGAGCGCGAGCGCCTGTCGCGCGGGGTGGTGCTGCTCGACCCCCCGCGTGCCGGGGCCGGACGCCCCGCCGTCGAGGGGATCGTGGCCCTGTCGCCGGCCGCCGTCGTCTACGTCGCCTGCGATCCGGTGGCCCTGGCCCGCGACCTCGCGATCTTCGGCGAGCACGGGTACCGGACCGACGGCATCCAGGGCGTCGACCTGTTCCCGAACTCGCACCACGTCGAGGCCGTGACGGTGCTGCGCCGCTGACGCGCCCGCCGAGGGAGCGCTCCTGCGCCGCGGGGGTCCGCGCCGATACGATGTGGGGATGACGCGCGTCGCCCTCATCGATGACCACGAGTCGGTCCGGCTCGGGCTGGAGGCCGCCCTCGCGCGCACCGAAGCGACCGAGGTGGTCTTCTCGGGTGCCAACGTCGCCGCGTACCTCGACTGGCGCCGCGCCACCGTCACCACTCCGGCCGACGTCGTGGTGCTCGATCTCACGCTCGGCGACGGCACCACGGTGTCGGAGAACGTCGACCGCGTCGTGCGCGACGGCTCGAGCGTCATCATCCACAGCGTCGCCGACCGCGCCGCCGCGGTGCGCGAAGCGCTCGCCGCCGGCGCCGCCGGCATCGTCAGCAAGTCCTCTCCCACCCACGAGGTGCTCGGCGCCATCCGCACCGTCGCCCGCGGCGAACTGCTCGACAACGTCGAGTGGGCCAGCGCCGTCGAGGGCGACCGCGCCTTCGCCGATGCGCAACTGTCGACGCGCGAGCGCGAGGTGCTGCGGCTGTACGCCGCGGGCCTGCCGCTCAAGGCGGTCGCCGACCGGCTGGGCGTGGCCTACTCGACGGCCAAAGAGAACATCACCCGCGTCCGTGTGAAATACGTCGAGGTGGGGCGCCCGGCCCCCACCAAGGTCGACCTCCTGCGTCGGGCCATGGAAGACGGCATCCTGCATGACGCGCCCGATGACGCTCCCACCCATGGCTGAAACCGATCGGTCCGTGCTCGACGACGCGTGGGGGCGCATCCCCCACACCCGAGAGGGGCAGGCGGAGCAGGGATCGTTCACGCAGACGCGCATCGAACGCGTCATCACCCTCATCGTCGGCCCGGGTTCGCTCGTGCTCGGCGCCCAGGCCTTCGCCGCGGCCTTCGGCCCCGGAGACGAGGCCGAGGGGTGGCACGTGCCCCTGGTGCTGGCCGTGTTCCTGCCGCTGCTCGCGATGATCGTCGCGTGCACGATCGGGCGCTTCGCGCGCGTGTTCTCGGGCATCTTCGCCGTGGTCTTCGTGCTCGCCCTTGCCCTGTGGCCGATCGCGACGGCGGGTGGGCCCCCGCCCGCACCCACCGAGAATCCCTGGATCTTCTACCTCATCAATGTCGCCACCGTGGCCACGGTGGTGGCCTTCCCGATCTCGCTGCAGATCACCTGGACGGTGGCGGCCCCTCTGCTGTTCGGCGTGGTGCGTCTCGTGCAGGCGGGCGGGCGCAGCGAGTTCATCCTGCCGATCGCGCTCGATGTGACCTTCGCCCTCATCCTCGGCAGCGTGCTGCTGACGCTGGGCTGGATGTACCGCTCGATCGCCGCCAACGTGGATCAGGCGCGCGCCTCCGCAGTGTCGAGCTACGCGTCGGCGGCGGCCACGGCGGCCACCGAGCACGAGCGCGTGGCGGTGGCCGCCCTCATGCACGACAGCGTGCTCGGCGCGCTGCTGGCCGCGGAGCGCGCCGCGACCCCCCGCGAACGCACGCTCGCGGTGAGCATGGCCCGTGAGGCGCTGACCCGTCTCGCCAACGCCGAGAAGGATCCCCTCGAGGGCAGCGACGAGCCCGTCGCCGCGCTGCGGTTGGCCGACGACCTCGAGGCGGCCGCCCGCGAGCTGGGCGTCGAGCTGACCGTCGCCCGTGCCGTCGAGGAAGGCACCCCGCGCGTGCCCGGCCGCGTCGCCCGCGCTCTGGTGCTGGCCGCGCTGCAGGCCGTCGCGAACGCCGTGCAGCACGCCGACGCGCAGGGGCTCACCGTGCTGTTGACCGGCTCCACGACCCCGGGCGGAGTGGCGGTGCGCGTTCGCGACACCGGACCCGGATTCGATGTCGCGGCGATCCCGGCCGATCGTCTCGGCATCCGCGGCTCGATCGACGCCCGCCTCGCCGCGGTCGGTGGGCGCAGCGAGATCGACTCCCACGCCGGGGGCACCACCGTCACCCTCGAGTGGGAGAGCGGTGACCGCTGGTGACCGTCCGCTCCATCCTCTCCGTCATCGGGCTCGCCTTCACGGCCTATCTCGCCGCCCGCGGCCTCATCTGGACCTCGCCCGACACCGTGGTGCGCGGATGGCTGCTGGTGGGCGCCCTGTTCCTCTACCTGCCGGTGACCTGGCTGTGGATCTTCGCGATCGGTGCGCGCGACCGGCGCGCCGAGGTCTCGTCGAACGCTCCGGCGCGGCTCCCCGGGTGGGGCGTCGCCCTCGCCCTCGTCGTGGCCGTCCTCGTGTCGAACGCGCCGTTCCTCGCCGTCACGGCCGAGGGACGCGCCCAGCCCTTCGTCACCTGGGTGATCGGCGGGATCGGCGCGCTCATGACCATCGTCATGGTGCGCCGCCGCCCCGTGGTCGCGTGGACGGGCATGGCGATCCTCGCGGTGTCGACCTCGCTGTGGCTCGGCCCTCTCGAGGCCCTGAGCCTCGGGCTCGTGGGGTCGATCGTCTGGGTGTCGGCCGCGCAGCTGGTCATGATCGCCCTCGACCGGGCGGCGCGCGACGCCGAGCATCTTGCCGAGCTGCAGCAGGCGGCATCCGCGTGGCAGGCCTCGCAGAGCGGCCGCCAGCGCGAGCGCCGCATCCACGTGCAGCGGGCTCTGCAGGCGGCGGGGCCGATCCTCGCGCGCACGATCGAGAACGGCGGCAACCTCCGTTCCGCCGACAAGGAGGCCGCGCGTCGCGCCGAGGCGAGCCTGCGCGACGAGCTGCGCGGCAATCGCCTCCTCGACGACGTCGTCCGCTCGGAGATCGACGCCGCGCGGCGCCGCGGAGCGATCGTCAACCTCTTCGACGAGGGCGGGCTCGAAGGGATCCCCTCGGTCGACCTCGATGCGATCCGTGCCGAGTTGGCCGGGGTGCTGCGCGAGGCGGTGTCCGACCGCGTGATCATCCGCACCTCGCCGCACCACGAGATCGCCGTCACGGTGGTCGGACGCTCGAACGCCGACCAGGCCGGCGGCGATGACGACCACGTCGACCTCTGGCACGAGATCCGCCGCCCGCGCTGACCTCGCACCGACGGCGAGGTCCGAGCGCCGACTCCGGCGGTGGACGTTTCCGGATGCCGGCGCGCCCGCGCCCGCGGGACCGGGGCCTCCGGCTGCGCGCCCGACCCACGGGGCAGACCCGGGGGGAGGCCGTCGACGCAGCGGGGAAGAGGATGGGGTGAGGGGCGGCGATACGCCGACCCCTCACCCGGGCGAACGGTTACCCGAAAACCGTCCGCGCGGCCGAATCCGGCTCGAAGGAGCGGTCCGACCGAACGCGTGATGCGTTCCAGCTCCTCCAGTATTCGCGACGGTCAACGCGGCGTCTGTAGGTATTTCGGGGGACACTTCCCGTCCGAGCGGTCAGCCCGTGAAGCCGTGCCACCCCGCGGAGCGGTTCAGCGGCGCACGCAGACCTCGGGCCGAGAGCTCCCACCGCGAGCGGGGCGCGTCGTCGGGCGCCGTGGCATCCGCCACCTCGCGCAGGTACGCCTCGCTGACCACGACGATCGCCGCGGCCAGCTCCTCTTCGGTCGGGGTTCCGCGCACGACCTCCGCCACAGCGGGCGGCAGGTCGGCGGCGGATGCGGCGTCGGTCACAGCGGGATGTTCCCGTGCTTCTTGGCGGGCAGGCTCGCGCGCTTGTTGCGCAGCGCCCGCAGGGCCTTGGCGATCGAGACGCGCGTCTGCGCCGGCTCGATGATGCCGTCGAGCTCGCCGCGCTCGGCCGCCAGGAACGGCGACGCCACGTTGTAGGTGTACTCGTTGGCCAGGCGCGTGCGCACGGCCGCGACGTCTTCGCCGGCCTCTTCGGCGCGCTTGATCTCGCCGCGGTAGAGGATGTTGACCGCGCCCTGACCGCCCATGACGGCGATCTCGGCGGTGGGCCACGCGAGATTGATGTCGGCGCCCAGCTGCTTCGAGCCCATGACGATGTAGGCACCGCCGTAGGCCTTGCGCAGGATCACCGTCACCAGCGGCACGGTGGCCTCGGCGTACGCGTACAGCAGCTTCGCGCCGCGGCGGATGACGCCGGTCCACTCCTGGTCGGTGCCGGGGAGGTAGCCGGGCACGTCGACGAGGGTGACGATCGGCACCGAGAACGCGTCGCAGAAGCGCACGAAGCGGCTGGCCTTCTCGCCCGCGTCGATGTTGAGGGTTCCGGCCATCTGCGAGGGCTGGTTGGCGATGATGCCGACCGTGCGGCCCTCGATGCGGCCGAAACCGATCACGATGTTGGGCGCGAACAGCGGCTGCACCTCGAGGAACTCCGCCGCATCCACGATGCCGTCGATCACGGTGTGGATGTCGTACGGCTGGTTCGGGGAGTCGGGGATGACGGTGTTCAGCGAGCGATCGGCATCCGTCGTCTCGAACTCGAACGGCGTCTCGTACACCGGGATCTCGGCGAGGTTGTTGTCGGGCAGGTAGCCGATGAGGCCGCGCGCGTAGTCGATCGCGTCGTCCTCGTCGTCGGCGAGATAGTGCGCGACGCCCGAGCGGGTGTTGTGGGTGTGGGCTCCGCCGAGCTCCTCCATGCCGACGTCTTCGCCGGTGACGGTCTTGATGACGTCGGGGCCGGTGACGAACATCTGGCTGGTCTTGTCGACCATGATGACGAAGTCGGTGAGGGCGGGGGAGTACACCGCTCCACCGGCGGCGGGTCCCATGATGATCGAGATCTGGGGGATGACTCCGGATGCCGCGGTGTTCAGGCGGAAGATCTCGCCGTACTTGCCGAGGGCGACGACGCCCTCCTGGATGCGGGCTCCGCCGGAGTCGAGGATGCCGATGATCGGGATGCCGCTGCGCAGCGCCAGCTCCATGACCTTGATGATTTTGTCGCCGGCGACCTCGCCGAGCGAGCCGCCGAAGGTCGAGAAGTCCTGCGCGTACACCGCGACGGTGCGGCCGTGGATCGTGCCGGTGCCGGTGACGACCGAGTCGCCGTAGGGGCGCGACTTGTCCATGCCGAACGCGGTGGTGCGGTGGCGCACGTACTCGTCGAGCTCGACGAAGGAGCCGGGATCGACCAGCATCTCGAGCCGCTCGCGGGCGGTGAGCTTGCCCTTCGCGTGCTGCTTGTCGCGGGCGGCGGCTTCGGCATCGACGACCGCCTCCTGGAACCTGCTGCGCAGGTCGGCGATCTTGCCGGCGGTGGTGAAGAGATCGGGCTGGTCGGTCACGCTTTCCACCCTAGCGACAGCGTCGGCGCGCACGTTGGAGGGTGCGCACAAGCGAACCGGCGAGGCGCTGTGGCATCCGGCCATCGCGGCACGAAGGGGGCGATGCCGTCGGCGCAACCGGATGCCGCGCACCGGGCCGGTTGCCTAGGGTGTGCTCATGCCGATCCCCGCAGCCGGATACCCGCTCGCCGCCGCCCACAGCCCTCGCCTCCAGGTCGTCGAGACCACCGACTCCACGAACGCCGACGTCGTCGCCGCCGTCGCCGCCGACCCCGACGGGTGGCCGCACCTGTCGCTGCTCGTCACCGACGACCAGCGCGCCGGCCGCGGCCGCCTCGACCGGTCGTGGACGGCCCCCGCCGGAACGGCGCTCGCCGTGTCGGTGGTCGTCGACGCGACGATGGTCCCGCCCGCGCTGCGGGGCTGGATCCCCCTGGCGGCCGGCGCCGCGATGACGCGCGCGATCGGTCACCAGCTGACCGGCCACGGCGGCACCGCCGAGCTGAAGTGGCCGAACGACGTGCTCGTGGACGGGGGCAAGATCTGCGGCATCCTCGCCGAGGTCGTGCCCGGCGACCCCGACACGGTCGTGGTGGGCGCGGGAGTGAACACGCGCATGACCCGCGCCGATCTGCCCGTGACCACGGCGACCTCGTTCGCCGCGATCGGTGCCGAGTGCGACGACGACCAGCTCCTCGCCGACTACCTCGACGACCTGTCGAAGACGCTCGCCCGCCTGACCCACGACGACATCGACCGCGTCAACCGCGAGATCGAGAAGCTGTGCGTCACGGTGGGGCGCGAGGTCGCGGTGGCGATGCCCGACGGGACGACCCTGGCCGGCACCGCGGTGCGCATCGATCCCGACGGACGCCTGGTCGTGGCATCCGGAACGATCGAGACCATCGTCTCGGCCGGCGACGTCGTGCACGTGCGCTGACCCCGCGACCGATCGGGAACCATCCGCGCCCCTGCGGACATCCCCGGGTATGAACGATCCCGACCTCCTGCTGTGGCCGCGTGCGCGGGACGGCGATCGCGCCGCCTTCCGGGCGCTGTTCGACCGGCACGAGCAACGCCTGTTCCGCCATGCGGTGCGCCTGCTGAGCGTGCGCGAGGACGCGAAGGACGCCGTGGCGATCGCGTTCCTCGAGCTGTGGCGCAAGCGGCGCACCGTGCGGCTCGTCGACGGCTCGCCCCTGCCCTGGCTGTTGAACACCGTGACGAACACGGTGCGCAACCTCGAGCGGTCGGGTCGCCGCCACCGCCTCGCGCTCAGCCGGATCGATCACGATCCGCGTCACGCGGAGATCGCCGCGCGCGACGAGTCGGGCATCCTCGGCGTGCTGGCGACCATGCCGGTGCGCGATCAGCAGGTGCTCGTGCTCTCGGTGATGCAGGGCTACACCGAGGCCGAGATCGCCGCGGCGCTCGGCGTCGCGCCGGGCACCGTCAAATCCCGCCTCTCGCGGGCGAAGGCGCGCCTGCGCATCGCCGCGGACGGCCTCCACCCCCTCTCCGCCGAAGGAGCAGTGCGATGACGAACGACGACCACCTCACCCCTCGCGAGCGCACGTCGCTCTCGGACGCCATCGACGCCGGCATCGACAGCCTCGAGCACCGCCGGCGTCGCCGCACCCTCGCCCTGACGGGCGGCGCGGCGGCCGTGCTGGTCGCGGCCGTCGTGGGCACGTCGGTCTTCGCGAGCGGAGCGCTCTCCGGGGGCACGGTGGCGGCGACGCCCACCGTCATCGCCACCCTGACTCCGACTCCGACCCCGACGCCCGCGCCGACGACTCAGACGTCAACGCCGCCGGCCACCACGCCGCCGGCCCCCACGGTCCCGCCGACCGCGACCGCCGACCCCGGCGATCCCGCCCAGTGGCGGGTGACCGACGAGGGCATCGGACCGGTGATGCTGGGCGAGGGCATCCTCGACGCGGTGGCGGCATTCCCCGACGCCGCGACGTGTCGACCCGATGGCGACCCCGCGTGGATCGCCGAGAACGGCTCGCTGTGGCTCGTGCGCGACTACGAAGGCGATCCCGACACCGTCGGCGTCGTCTCGTGGGACCGCTACGACAACGACGCCCCCGACTTCACGGTGGGGCCGCGCACCGACCGCGGCATCGGCATCGGGGCGACCGAAGCCGAGGTGCGGGCGGCCTACCCCGACGCGCAGTACACCGTCATCGACGAGGGCCGGCTCATCGCCCGCGACGGTCTGGTGACGATGCGCACCCGCGACGGTGTGGTGGTGCAGCTGGCGGTCTCGCGAACGCTGCCGGGTGAGTACTGCGGGTGAGGTCCGCGTGGCATCGGGATCGCACAGGCTCCACCACGCACAATGAGAGCGTGACCCAGCCGTCGAGCTCGATCGGACGCCCGCGTACGCCGGCGCCGGGGGCCGCCGCGCCTGAACTGCGCATCGCGCGCCTGCGCTCCCACGCGCGGCGCCTGTCGCTCTCGGCCCTCGTGCTGATCGGCGTCGCGGGGGCCACCGCCTACTTCTACGACAACCTGCCCGAACCCTACGAGAACTGGATGCTGCTGACCGCGGCGGGTGCTCTCGTGCTGATGCTCGTGGTGGTGCCCTACCTCGTCTGGCTCTCGCACACGTGGACCATCACCACGCGGCGGGTGATCGAGCGCTCGGGGCTGTTCGGGACGAGCCAGCGCGAGATCTCGCACGTGCGCGGCTACGCGATCCAGATGCGGCGCGGGATCCTCCAGCGCCTGTGGGGAGCCGGCACCCTCAGCCTGTCGAATGGCGTCGAACCGCCGCTCCGGCTGAAGAACGTGCCGAACGCCGTGCTCGTGCACGAGACGCTCGTCGACCAGGTCGAGGTCAACCAGATCCTCGCGCACCGCGACTCGCAGACCTTCGGTTCGGGTTCGATCGACACCTGAGGCGCGCCGGGGCGTCGCGGTCTGCGGGTGGCGGTCCCTTCGACAGGCTCAGGGACCTCGGTGGCGCCGAGGCGACGCGGTCGGCGGGTTGCGGTCCCTTTGACAGGCTCAGGGACCTCGGTAGCGCCGGGGCGACGCGGGAGTGCGGCGGGTCGCGGTCCCTTCGACAGGCTCAGGGACCTCGGTGGCGCCGAGGCGACGCGGTCGGCGGGTTGCGGTCCCTTCGACAGGCTCAGGGACCTCGGTGGCGCCGGGGCGACGCGGGAGTGCGGCGGGTTGCGGTCCCTTCGACAGGCTCAGGGACCTCGGTGGCGCCGAGGCGACGCGGTCGGCGGGTTGCGGTCCCTTCGACAGGCTCAGGGACCTTGGCAGCGCCGCGGCCGGCTCGCATCGCCGCGCGCGGCCCGTCAGAATGGGAACCGACGGAAGGAGCGGCATGGCGCTGCGAGTCGGAGTGGTCGGTGGCGGACAGCTGGCGCGGATGATGATCGCGCCCGCCGTCGAGCTGGGTGTCGAGATCCGCGTTCTCGCGGAGACCGAGGGCATGTCGGCGGCGCTGGCCGCGACGGCCGTCGGCGACTACCGCGACGCCGAGACGGTGCTCGCCTTCGCCCGTGAGGTCGACGTCATCACCTTCGACCACGAGCACGTGCCGCAGGACGTGCTCGCCGCCCTCGTCGCCGCCGGTGTCGCCGTGCACCCCGGGCCGGCACCCCTCGGCGTCGCGCAGGACAAGCTCGTCATGCGCGCCAAGATGGCCGAGCTCGGCCTGCCCCAACCCGATTGGGCCGCCGTGTCCTCGGCATCCGATCTGCAGGACTTCCTCGACGCCCACGGCGGTCGTGCCGTTGTGAAGACCCCGCGTGGCGGGTACGACGGCAAGGGCGTGCGCGTCGTCTCGGCCGCGACCGAGGCCGATGACTGGTTCGCAGCTCTCGCCGAAGACGCAGGCGGCGGCTCGCTCCTGGTCGAAGAACTGGTCGACTTCACGCGCGAGCTGGCACAGCAGGTCGCGCGTCGCCCGTCCGGCGAGGTGCGCGCGTACCCCGTGGTCGAGACCGTGCAGCGCGGGGGAGTGTGCGCCGAGGTCGTCGCCCCGGCGCCCCGTGCGGACGCCCGCGTGCAGCGTGTGGCGGCCGAGATCGGCGTCGCGGTGGCCGAGGGACTCGGGGTGACGGGCATGCTCGCCGTCGAGCTCTTCGAGACCACCGACGAGCGCATCCTCATCAACGAACTGGCCATGCGGCCGCACAACAGCGGTCACTGGACCCAGGACGGCGCCGTCACCAGCCAGTTCGAGCAGCACCTGCGTGCGGTGCTCGACCTTCCCCTGGGGGCGACGGATGCCGTGTCCCCGTGGACCGTCATGATCAACGTGCTGGGCGGCCCGGCCGAGGGCGCCCTCGACGAGCAATTCGCCGGTGCCATGGCCGCGCACCCCTCGGCCAAGATCCACACCTACGGCAAGGATCCGCGCCCGGGCCGCAAGGTCGGCCACGTCAACGTCGTCGGCGACGACCTCGACGACGTCGTATACGAAGGACGAGCGGCGGCCGCGTTCTTCGAGTAAGCGCGCCGCTCCGCGATCTTTCAGCGGGCGCGCCTAGCCTGGACCGGTGACCCGGCCGCTGCATTCCTCCGAGACGCCCGTGGTCGGCGTCGTCATGGGCTCCGACTCCGATTGGCGCGTCATGGACGCCGCCAGTCAGGTGCTGACCGAGTTCGGCATCCCCCACGAGGTCGAGGTCGTCTCGGCCCACCGCACCCCCGACAAACTCGTGCGCTACGGCCGCGTGGCCCGGGGCCGCGGACTACGCGCGATCATCGCCGGGGCCGGGGGAGCGGCGCACCTGCCCGGTATGTTGGCCTCGGTCACCTCGGTGCCCGTGATCGGCGTGCCCGTGCAGCTGGCCACCCTCGACGGGCTCGACTCGCTGCTGAGCATCGTGCAGATGCCCGCGGGGATCCCGGTGGCCACCGTCTCGATCAACGGCGCGAAGAACGGCGGTCTTCTGGCCGCGCGGATCCTCGGCAGCGCCGACGCCGACATCGCGGACCGCGTCGAGGCCTACGCCCGCGACCTCGAACAGCAGGTGGAGGAGAAGAACCGCCGCCTGAAGGACTCCCTGTGACCCTCGCGGCTCCGCGCCCGCGCGCGCAGGAGCGACTGTTCGACGCACAGCCTCTGCGACACCCCGACGCCACCTCGACCGAGGTGATGACGCGCCGCGGGTGGTGGCTCGTCGTGCTGAACTTCGTTCTCCCCGGGTCGGCGCAGGTGGTGGCCGGCAATCGCCGACTCGGCCGGTTCGGGCTCGGCGCCACGCTGCTGATGTGGACCGTGCTCGTGCTGACCGGCCTGTTCGCGCTGCTGTCGCCGAGCGTGCTGTTCGCCCTCGCGACCGGGTCGTTCATCCCCGATTTCCTGTCGTGGTTCCGTCCGCTCCCGCTGACGATCGTGCAGATCGTGCTCCTCGCGTACGCGGCCCTGTGGGTCGTGCTCACCATCGACACCCTGCGGCTCGTACGACTCGTGCGGGTCGGGCCGATCGCGCGCATCGGCATGACGATCGTCTCGGTCGGTCTGCTCGTGCTGTCGGGCTCGGGCGCCGCCTGGGCCGCGCAGGCGGCCGGCACCACGAGAGACGCGTTCTCCCAGCTCTTCGCCCAGTCTGCGGCGGTGGTCCCGCCCTCCGACGGGTACTACAACATCCTGCTGCTCGGCGCGGACTCGGGCGAGGGCCGCGACTCCATGCGCTTCGACAGCATCTCGGTCGTCTCCATCAACGCCGACACCGGGGCGACGACGATCACCGGCATCCCGCGCGACATGCCGCACTTCCCCTTCGCGCCGGGACCCATGCAGGACGAATACCCGAACGGCCACACCGGCCACGCGAACGCGACGTGCGGCTGGGGCAGCGGCATCAATCAGCTGCGCACCGAGGTCGAGATCTGCCAGGACGGCAACAAGCTGTACCCCGGCACGAAGGAGCGCGGCAGCGAGCCGGGCATCGAGGCGACGAAGGATGGGGCCGAGGGGATCCTCGGCATCCAGATCCCCTACTACGTCCTGATCGACATGAAGAGCTTCGCCGACGTCATCGACGCGCTCGGCGGAGTCGACATCAACGTGCAGGAGCGCCTGCCCAAGGGCGGGCCCGCCTACGACGGCCAGCCCGTGGACGACTGGGCGTTCGGCTGGATCGAGCCCGGCCAGCAGCACATGGACGGCGACACGGCCCAGTGGTACGCCCGTTCGCGCTACACCACGAGCGACTTCGACCGCATGCGCCGTCAGCGCGAGCTGCAGGAGGCGGTCCTCTCGCAGTTCACCCCGCAGAACGTGCTGACGCACTTCCAAGAGGTCGCGAACAGCACCACCAGCCTCGTCGAGACCGACCTGCCGCAGGGCCTCATCGCCCCCACGCTCGTCAACCTCGCGCTCAAGGCGAAGGACCAGCCGGTCGGCACGCTCGAGCTCACCCCGGCGGGCGGTGTCGACGAGTTCGACCCCGACTACGCCCAGGTGCAGCAGATGGTGCACGACAAGCTGCATCCGCCGACCGAAACGGAGAGCCCCGCGCCGTGACCGTCACCCTCCGCGTCGTCCTCGATCAACTCGTCGCCCCGACCTCGCGTGATCTCGCCGAGGCGTCCGCGTCGCTGACCGAGGCGCTCGTCGCCACCGCCCCGCGCGGCTGCGACGTCGCCGCGATCGTGCCCGCCCCCGGCCTCGGCGACGGCCAGTCGATCGCCGGCCTCAGCTCCGAGACCCGCCTGGCCGTGCGTCGACGCGAGCTCGCGGCGTCGTGGCAGCTCGGGGTGGCGCCGGGGATCGGCAAGGGACTCATCCACTCGCCCACGGCCCTCGCCCCGCTCGTGCGCCACGATCGCGTCAACGAGACGCACCAGATCGTCGTGACCCTCTGGGAGCTGCGTGCGTGGGAGACGCCCGATGAGCTGCCGAAGTCCGAGGTCCTCGCCGCGCGCGCCCTGCTCTCGCGGATCGGCAAGCACGCCGACGCCGTGATCGTCCCGACGCACGCGATGGCCGAGCGTCTCACCGAGATGGCCAAGCCGAAGCTCGCGAAGAAGGTGCGCGTGCTGGGGGGAGCCCCCGCCGCGGGCCTGCGCGTACCGACCGACGCCGTGGGACGCCTGCGCCACCTCGATCTGCCGTCGTCGTTCATCGCCGCGGCCGGGACCGCCGCGGCATCCGACGATCTCTCCTCCGTCTTCGCCGCGATCGCCGAGGCGGGCGCCGACCTCGACGTCGTGGTCCTCGACGTGCCCGAGGGCGAGGAGGCCGCGGTGAGCGACCTCGCCGTCGCCGCCGGCCTCACGGCCGGGCGCGTGCACGCGCGGGGCTCGCTCGACGGCCTCGATCGCGCTGCGGTGCTCTCGCACGCCCGCGCCTTCGTGGCCGCAAGTTCCCGCACCGACTGGCCGTGGCGGGCCGTCGACGCCCTCGCGCTGGGCGTGCCCATCGTCGCGCTCGACACCCCCGTGCATCGGGAAGTGCTGGCGGATGCCGCGGCCTTCGCCACCTCCGACGAACTCGGCCCCGCCCTCGCGCGCGCCCTGGGCGACGACGCCGACCGGTTGCGCGTGCTCGCGGGCGACCGCGCGAAGGGCTTCGCCTGGCCGGCGTTGGCCGAGCGCGTGTGGGCCCTGCACGCCGAGCTCTGAGTCACGGCATCCGGATCAGCCCCCACCGGGGGTGAAACACGTGCCGTCTCCGCGTGGCCTCGCCGCGCGATCGGGTGAGGTTACTGGCGCATGAGCTCGACGGCGCGCTTGCTGTCGCCGTCGAAGGCCACGTTCCCCTCGCGCAGCAGGATGCCGCGACCGCACAGGTTCGACACCATGTCGAGGTCGTGGCTGACCACCACGAGCGTCTTGCCCGCGTCGTGCAGCTGACGGATCCGGGCCAGGCACTTCTGCTGGAACGGCTCGTCACCGACCGACAGGATCTCGTCGATCAGCAGCACGTCGACCTCGGTGTGGATCGCCACCGAGAACGCCAGGCGCAGGAACATGCCCGAGGAGTAGTGCTTGACCTCGGTGTCGATGAACTTCTCGATCTCGCTGAACGCGACGATGTCGTCGAAGCGCTCCTCGGTCTCGCGCTTGGTCATGCCGAGGATCGCGGCGTTGAGGAAGATGTTCTCGCGACCCGACAGGTCGGGATGGAAGCCGGCGCCGACCTCGATGAGACCCGCGACCCGCCCGCGGGTGCGCACCGCACCGCTGTCGGGGCTGAGCACGCCCGAGATGAGCTTGAGCATGGTCGACTTGCCCGAGCCGTTGAAGCCCAGCAGCGCCACCGCCTCGCCCTGCGAGATCGAGAACGAGACGCCGTCGAGCGCGTGGAAGTCGGTGGTGAGGGGCTTTCGGCGCACGGCCGCGAGGAAGGTCTCTTTGATGCTGTGCGTGTGGCGCAGCTTGAAGTCCTTGTGCACCTCGTCGACCACGACGCTCGGCTCGGTCATGGTGTGATCAGAGGTCCTGGGCAAAGCGACCCTCCAGACGGCGGAAGACGAGCTGGCCCACGAGGAGGAAGGTCAGCGAGACCACGACGGCGACGCCCGAGTACGCGAGCAGGCCGGGGAGGACCTGTCCGCCCTGCGGGTCGAGGGGGTACCAGACGCCGTAATGGAACAGCTCGACGGCGACGGTGAGCGGGTTCAGTCGGTAGAGCACGAACAACCAGTGCGGAACCTGGTTGGCGACCATCTCCCACTGGTACATCACGGGCGAGGCCCACACGGCGCACATGACGATGATCTCGACGAAGCTCTGCGCGTCGCGGAAGGTGACGTTGATGGCTCCGAAGAGCAGCCCCAGACCGGTCGCCAGCAGCGCGATGATCACGAGGGCGAGCAGCAGGGCCCCGATGTGCAGCAGAGTGGGCGCCCAGCCGAAGATCATCGCGATGATGAGCACCACGACGATCTGCGGCAGGGTGTTGACCGCGGCGATGAGCATGCTCGACACCGGGAACATCTCTCGCGGCAGATAGATCTTCTTGATCAGGGCGGCGTTGTCGATGAGCGAGCGGGTGCCGTTCGAGAACGCCTCGTTGAAGAAGGTGATGATCGTGTTGCCGGCGAGCAGGTAGATCGGGAAGAACTCGACCCGGCCGTTCATGCCGAGGAAGACGCCGATGGCCAGGAAGAACACGACGAACTGCACGAGCGGCTTGACGTACGACCACAGCCAGCCCAGGACCGACCCGCGGTAGCGGATCTGGATCTCTTTGCGGACGATCAGCGACAGGAGGTACCGCCGTCGGAAGACGTCGAGGAGTCCGACGCTTCCGCCCGGTTGCGTGAGCACGGAGGGCTCGGGCGATCTGCGGGACATTGCCCTCCTTGAGGCAGTGGATGGGGGGAGGGGCGGCGGGAAGCCCCGGCGCGGAACGGGCCGCCCTCGATCCTAACCGGTCGCCCACAGGGAGCCCCCCATGCGGGTTGCTAGGATCACCGGGTCGCCCCCCGCCCGACGAAGAAGGAACTCTCCTCGCTGTGAAACTCGAAAGCGTCCTGGGCCAACCGGCTCTCTTCCAGCTGACGGCGGAGGCGGACGTCCCCACCGAGCTGTCGGAGCGAGAGCGTCGACTGCTGGTCGGAGCGCTGAACTTCCACGCTCTCACCGCCCCGGGTCGCGAGATCGACGCGCACGTCTACGACGGCACGTGGGAGCTCGAGCCGCGCACGACCGACGACGCCACCTTCGACGGTCTGTCGCGCATCTTCCGCAAGCGCCTCTACAGCCTGCGCTTCCGCAGCACCGTCGAGCCCGAAGACCGCCGCCACATCCGCGCCGAGGCCGTCGCCGACGCGATGATCGATCTGCCGCAGCGCCACCTCTACGTCTCGAGCGACGCCGCCCTCGACTTCGACCCGCCCCGCCACCTCGCGCGCGATCCGCTGCGTCGCGTGCTGCGCGCGGTGCGCGCCCGCACCCCTCTGCTCTACGACGAGGCGCGCGACCTCGAGCTGCTGCGCCACCGCCGCAGCTACGCCAAGCCGGCCGCCCGTCGTCAGTACGACAAGGAGTTCACCGGCAAGGGCCATCACGCCACGAGCGAGATCGTGCCGGTCGGGCCCGCCGAAGAGGGGGCCATTCCCGCCGTCCTGATCGGCATCCACTGGTTCGAACTCGGCGGCGCCGAGCGCTGGGCGTTCGAGACCATCCGACTGGTGCGCGAAGCGGGCTTCCTCCCCATCGTGATCAGCGGCCGCGACTCCCACCAGCCGTGGATCACGCGCGCCGAGCTCGACGGCGCCGTCATCATCCCCTTCTCGGAGCACATCGCGCGCTCGCAGACGCCCGGCGTCGAGCAGCTGCTGCGCGGTCTGCTGCGCTCGTTCGACATCCGCGGCGTCGTGGTGCACCACAACCAGTGGCTGTACGACCGCCTGCACTGGATCCGGCGCTCGCGCCCCGACATCCCCATCATCGACTCGACGCACGTGATCGAGTACCGCGGTGGCGGCTTCCCCGTCTCGAGCGTGATGGTCGACGGCGTGATCACCGCGCACCACGTCATCTCCCCGTCGCTGAAGCGGTGGATGACGCAGGTGCAGGGCGTGCCCGCCTCGAAGGTGGTCATGGCGCCCCTCGGCGGCCTCACCGTCGCCCCCGGCGACGCGCAGTTCCGCCCGCGCCGCGACGGCACCCCCTTCACCGTGGCCTTCGTGGGACGCACGGCGCGGCAGAAGGCCCCCGAGGTCTTCGTCGAGATGGTCAACCGCCTCGGCGACGCCGCCGCGCAGATGCGCTTCATCCTGCACGGAGACGGCGACATGTCGGCCTGGATCGACGACATCATCCGCAACGAGGGCCTGGTCGACCGCATCGAGCGGCGCTCCTCCCGCGTGCCCGTCGACGACACCCTCGCCGAGAGCGACCTGCTCGTGGTCACCTCCCACAACGAGGGGCTGACCCTCACCACGCTCGAGGCGATCTCGCACGGCGTGCCGGTGGTGTCCACCGACGTGGGTGCGCAGTCCGACCTGGTCCCCGCGCGCGCCCTCGTGCCGCGCAACGTCCACCGCGCCGTGGCGGGTCTCGCCGACAAGGTGCGATGGCTCGCCGCCGACGAAGACGCGCGCCGCCAGCTGTGGACAGACGAACGAGAAGCAGAGAAGCGGCTCCTGGCCGCCCAGACGGCGAGCAGCTGGTTCGCACAGGAGGTGGGCTCATGGTGACGGTCGCCGCAGTCGTGGTCACGTTCAACCGACTCGAGAAGCTGAAGACGGTGCTCGCCTCGCTCGAGGCGCAGACGCACGCACCCGCGAAGGTGTTCGTCATCGACAACGCTTCGACCGACGGCACCGCGGCGTACCTGCTCGAGCGCGAGTGGACGCTGCCCTACGAGGTCGTGACGATGTCGACGAACTCCGGCGGAGCCGGTGGCTTCGCCGAGGGCATGGTGCACGGGTACGCCTCGGGCGCCGACCACGTGTGGATCATGGACGACGACTGCTACCCCCGCCCGGAGGCGCTGGAGGCGCTCGTGCGCGGCTTCGAGCAGTCGGTGGCGGAGCTCGGCGGCGACGTTCCGTTCGCGTGCTCGGTCGTCGAGTACATCGACGGCAACATCTGCGAGATGAACAACCCCGTCCCCACGTGGGACTGGGCGCGTCTGCTCGTCAAGGGGCAGTCCAACGTCATGGTCACGGCCTGCTCGTTCGTCAGCGTGCTGATCCCGCGCTGGGCGATCGCCGAGTACGGCCTGCCGTACCGCGACTACTTCATCTGGTTCGACGACCGCGAGTACACCCTGCGCCTCACGCGGCGGTGCCCGGGCGTGCAGGTGATGGACAGCGTCGTCGTGCACGACATGGGTGAGAACCGCGGTGTGAACTTCAGCATGGTGGATGCCAAGAGCGTGTGGAAGTTCGCGTACGGCGTGCGCAACGAGGCGTCGTACCAGCTGCACCACCGCGGCCTGCTGTACTTCCTCGAGTTCGGTGCGCGCCTGTTCGTCAGCCTGCACCGCGGACGCGTGTCGCTGCCCCTGCGGGCCAAGCTCCTCGCCCGCCTGTTCGCGGGCATCGGGTTCAACCCGAAGATCGAGTACCCCGAGCGTCGCCCGCAGCGCGAGCTCGCGGAGGAAGCGGCCGCGTGATCGGGGAGTGGTTCGCGGCCGTCCCCGCCCTGCTGGTGGCGGCCGCCCTCTTGATCGTGCCGGGCTACGCCGCCGCGCGCGCCGCGCGTCTGGGCGGCCTGCTCGCGTGGGCGGTCGCTGCCCCGGCGTCGCTGACCGTCATCGGCCTGGCCTCCCTGGTGGCACCGCTCATCGGCATGCCGTGGTCGATCGTGCCCGTGCTGGTCCTGGCGGTCGTGGTGATCGCGATCGCAGCCGTGGTGGGCTTCTTCTTCCGCGCCGGGCGCTCGGCATCCGCCGTCTCCGTCCCGTGGGCGTCGGTCGCGACCATCGGCGGACTTGTCGTGGGCGCGGTGCTGCTCACCGCGCAGCTCGTGTACGTCGTGGGCGCCCCGAGCGACTTCTCGCAAAGCTTCGACAACGTCTTCCACCTCAACGCGACGCGCTTCATCCTCGACACCCAGAACGCCTCGCCGCTGCACGTGGGCCAGATGACGAGCCCCTCGGGTGGCGTACCGTTCTACCCGGCCGGGTGGCACGCGAGCGTCGCTCTCG
This sequence comes from Microbacterium sp. che218, assembly GCF_040436305.1. NCBI lineage: Bacteria > Bacillati > Actinomycetota > Actinomycetes > Micrococcales > Microbacteriaceae > Microbacterium > Microbacterium sp. che218. The sequence goes on along the minus strand of NZ_AP031501.1, from coordinate 1,332,921 downwards.
TCGTACAGCTCGTCGGCTGCTCGATCCCCGTCGCCTCCAACGCGGTGATGATCGCCGGCGCCGCCCTCGTCTGGCCCGCCGGCGTGGTGCTGCTCTCGGCCACCGTCTTCGGTCGTCGCCCCGTCGTGCTGGCGGCCGCGGGCGTGCTGGCGGCCGGGGTTCCGGCCTTCCCGCTGCTGATGATCGACTACGGCGTGCTGTACCCGTTCTTCCTCGCGGTGTGCGCCCTGCCCGCGGTTCTCGCCGTGACCTTGTCGGCACTCGGCCTGCGCGCGCCCGAGAACGGCGCGTCGCGCGGTGTCGTCGTTCTCTTCCTCGTCGGCTCGCTGCCGGGCCTGGCGCTGTTCCACCCCGGTGCCTTCGTGGGCTGGCTGTTCGCGGGCACGCTCGCGCTGCTCTTCGCCGTCTTCGCCTACCTGCGCACCCGGCCCGCGCGACGCGACGCGATCCTCGTGCTGTCGGGCTCGGCGGTCTGGCTCGTCGTCGCGTTCGTCGCCTGGCGCATCCTGCGCCCGCCGCTCGAGGCGCGCGGGTGGCCCATCACCGAGACGCTCGGTCAGGCCGTGGGCGAGGTCGCCACGCTCGGCCTGTCGGGCGGAGCCGTGCCCATCGTGCTCGCCGTGCTGATGTGGATCGGCGTCATCGCCGCGGTCCGCTCGCGCCGGCTGATCGAGGTGTACGCCCTGGTGACGCTGGTGGTGTTCGCGGTGCTGTACATCGCGGCATCCGCGTTCCCCTGGGGGAACTTCCGCGATCTGCTGACGGCGGCCTGGTACAACAACGCCCCGCGTCTGGCCGCGTTGATCCCGCTCATCGCGATCCCGCTCGCGGCCTACGGCGTCGCCGTCGTCGCCGCCGTGCTGGCGCGTCTGGTGCAGCGCACCTCGATGACTCCGCGCGCCGCCGTCGCCGCCCTGGTCGCCGTCGCGGTGGTCGTGGTCGGTGCCAGCCAGCTCGTGGCCGTGCGCGACGCGGTCGTGGGCGCGTCGGGAGGCTACCGCGTCACCCCCGACTCGGCCCTGGTGTCGACGGACGAGCTCGCGCTCATCGACAAGCTTCCCGAGCTCGTGCCCGAAGACGCCGTGATCGCGGGCAACCCGTGGACGGGAACGGGGCTGGCCTACGCCCTCGCCGACCGGCGCGTGCTCATGCCCCACCTGCTCATGGACGTCTCGCCCGACATGCAGGTCGTCAACGACGACCTGGTCGACGCCGACGACGACCCGAGCGTGTGCCCGGCGGTGGAGGCCACCGACGTCGACTATCTGCTCGATTTCGGTACGCACGAGGTGCACGGTGCGACCCATTCGTTCCCCGGCTTCGCGGGCGCCGCGAAATCGCCGTCCCTGCGGTTGGTCGACTCCGTCGGCACCGCCCGTCTCTACGAGGTGACCGCCTGTGGCCGCTGACGCCGTCGAGCCGATCGACATCATCGTGCCCTTCTGGGGCGGCCCGCAGCTGCTGTTCGACACGGTGGAGTCCGTCTTCGCGCAGACGGACCCGTCGTGGCGGCTGACCGTCATCGACGACTGCTATCCCGATGAGTCGGTGCCCGCGCACTTCGCTGCGATCGACGATCCCCGCGTCACCTATGTGCGCAACGAGCACAACCTCGGCATCACCGAGAACTACCGCGAGGCGATCCGTCGGGCCGAGTCCGAGCACCTCGTGATCCTCGGTTGCGACGACCTTCTGCACCCGACCTACCTCGAGGTGATCCGCTCGACCGTGCGGGCGGTTCCGGATGCCGATGTCATCCAGCCCGGCGCGCAGGTGATCGACGAGCACGGCACGGTCGTGCGTCCGCTGGTCGATCGCGTCAAGACGGGGCTGCTCGCGCCGCGCCGACGAGGCGACGGAGCGATCGCGGTGCTGCGCGGTGAGGCGATGGCGACGAGCCTCATCCGCGGGGACTGGCTGTACTGGCCCTCGCTCGCGTTCCGCACCGAGACCCTGCGACGCATCGACTTCCGCGAGGGGCTGCCGATCATCCAGGACCTCGCTCTGCTCATGGACATCGCGTTCGACGGGGGAGTGCTCGCCTACAACCCGAAGCTGGTGTTCTCGTACCGGCGTCACGGCGCCAGTGCATCGCAGAAGACTCTGCTCGACGGCCGACGCTTCCGAGACGAGCGCGCGTACTACCGCACCGCCCGCCAGCTCGCCGCCGCGAAGGGCTGGTCGCGCACGGCGAACACGGCGCGCGTGCGCGTGATGTCGCGCCTGCACGGCCTCGCCGAGCTGCCCGGCGTCATCCGGCACGGAACGAGTGCCGGGATACAATCGACCGTCGCGCACATCTTCGCGCTCTGAGCGGCGTCGGCCTCCCGTCGCACCGACCTCCAGGAGAACTCTTGCCCGATCACGTGCTCATCACCGGCGGCGCCGGGTTCATTGGCTCACGACTCGCGCGGCGCTTCGTCGACGCGGGGCACACCGTGACCGTCCTCGACGCGCTCATCCCGCAGGTGCACGGCGACGACCCCGCGACCACATCGCCGATGCTCCGCTCGATCGCCGACGACGTCGAGGTCATCCAGGGCACCGTGACCTCGACCGACGACCTGCGTCGCTCGTTGGTGCGCGCCACCGTCGTGGTGCACCTGGCCGCCGAGACCGGCACCGGCCAGTCGATGTACGAGATCGACCGCTACGTCGAGACCAACGTAGGCGGCACCGCCAAGCTGCTCGACCTGTTGACGAACGAGGAGAACGACGTCCACCGCCTCGTCATCGCCTCGTCGCGGTCGATCTACGGCGAGGGCGCGTACCGCACCGCCGACGGCCGCACCGTCTACCCGTCGCACCGGGCCGACGCCGACATGGCCGCCGGCGACTTCGAGGTGCACGTCGAGGGCGAGGACGCCCTCGAGCTCATCCCCACGGGGGAGGACGCCCGCCTGCACCCCTCGTCGGTCTACGGCATCACGAAGCAGATGCAGGAGTCGCTGATCATGACGGTCGCGCCCACGATCGGCATCCAGCCGGTCGCCCTGCGCTACCAGAACGTGTACGGCCCCGGCCAGTCGCTGAAGAACCCGTATACGGGCATCCTCTCGATCTTCTCGACCCTCATCCGCCAGGGCAAAGAGATCAACATCTTCGAAGACGGCCTCGAGAGCCGCGACTTCGTCTACATCGACGACGTCGTCGAGGCCACCTTCCTCGCCGCGACCCACGACGCGGCCGGCGGGCACGTGCTCAACGTGGGCTCGGGTGTGGCCACCACCGTCCACGACGTGGTCTCGGCGTTGTTCGCGGCGTTCGGCACCGAGGTGCCCACGCGCGTCTCGGGCAACTACCGCCTCGGCGACATCCGTCACAACTTCGCCGACACCACCGCCCTGCAGCAGCACCTCGGCTTCACGCCGTCGGTGTCGTTCCGCGACGGCGTCGAGCAGTTCGTGCAGTGGGTCCTCACCCAGCCGGTCGAGGGTGACAGCTACCAGCGTTCGCTCGACGAGATGGCCTCGCGAAACCTCCTGAAGTGAGCGTCGCCACCGCCCTGCGCGGGACGCCGTACCCCTATCGCGCGAACAGCCTCAACCTGTTCCGGCTGATCCTGGCCGCGCTCGTGCTCGTCGCCCACGCGTTCTACATCGCGGGGCGCGGCGAGGGTCCGCACCTGCACGGCGAGAACCTGGGCGGATGGGCGGTCGCGGGCTTCTTCGTGCTCTCGGGCTTCCTGATCACGCGCAGCCGTCTGCGCACGCCGCCGGGGGAGTACCTCCTGCACCGCATCGCCCGCATCTTCCCGGGTTTCGTGGTGTGCCTGGTCGTCACCGCGTTCGTCTTCGCGCCCGTCGCCGCCCTCATCGAGCACGGCACCCTGGCCGGGTTGCTCAGCACGCCCCTCACGCCGCTGCAGTACATCTGGGGCAACATCACGCTCTACATCGACCACTACTCGATCGGCACGACGCTGCAGTCGGTGCCCTATCCGGGAGCGTGGAACGGGTCGCTGTGGACGCTGTTCTACGAGTTCTGCTGCTACGTGCTCGTCTGGCTGCTGGGCGGTCTCGCCGTGTTCCGCCGGTCGCCGTGGCTCGCGGGCGTCGCGTTCGTGTTGAGCCTGCTGGTCTGGATCGGTGTGGAGCTCGCGCAGCGGTGGGGGCTCGACGAGAGCTTCTTCCTCCTCGCCAAGCTCGCGCCGTTCTTCCTCGGCGGGGCGTTCGTCTTCTTCATCGTCGAGCGCGCCGGCATCAACGCCTGGGTTGCGATCGGGGCCCTGGCCGTCGCGCTGGCCCTGATCTTCCTCGTGCCGCGCTGGGGCGGACAGGCGGCGGCGCCCTTCCTCGCCTACGGGCTGCTCTGGCTGTCGTCGGTCATCCCGCAACCGCGGTGGATCGCGCGCAACGACGTGTCGTACGGCTTCTACATCTACGCGTGGCCCGTGCAGCAGCTCGTCGTCCTGGTGGCGGGGGCGTCGATGTTCTTCCCGCTCTACATCCTGATCACCGTCGTGCTCACCTTCGCGCTGGCCTACCTGAGCTGGATCCTGGTCGAGCGCCGGGCGATGCGGTGGGTGCGCCCCTCCGCCGTGCCGGGGTCCGTCGCGGGGGCCGCCCGCGACGCGCAGCGCTCCTGACGTAGGCTGGCTGATCGTGCCCCGTGTGCTCGTCGACCTGCTGTCCTACTCCGGTACCAAGGGCGGGATGGAGACCTACACCCGCGACCTGTACCGCGCCCTCGGTGAACTCGACGACGACTACGAGTACATCGGCTATCTGAGCCGCGAGGGGGCGACGCTGGACCGCTCGTGGTTCCCCGGTCGCATCATCGAATCGGGCATCAGCGGAGAGAACCGATTCCAGTGGGCGTGGGGCGAGCTGACCCAGGTGGCCCGCGCCGCCCGCGCCGAGGGCGTCGATCTCGTGCACGCCCCCGCGACGCTCGGCCCGCGTCGCACCGCGATGCCGACCGTCGTGACGATGCACGACATGCTCTACTGGTCGCACCCCGAGTACATGTCGACCCCGCTGTACACCGCACCGGTGAAGTGGATGGAGAAGGTCGCCGCCCGCAACGCGGCGCGCATCGTCACCATCAGCCCGACCTCGGCCGGTGAGATCGTGCGCTTCCTCGGTGTGCCCCGCGACACCCTCGACGTGGTGCCGCTCGCGGGGAGCTCACCGACCGGCGTCGATCGATCGCGCGCGGGCGAGGCGGGGCCGTTCATCCTGGCCATGGGCAATCGTCGCCCCCACAAGAACTGGGGCGCGCTGATCCGTGCCATCGCGCTGATCCCTGCTGAGCGCCGGCCCCGCGTGATCATCACCGGAGGGCGCGGTGACGACCCGCTGACGGCGGAGGTCGACGCGACCGGCATGCACGACTGGGTGCAGCTGCGCGGATGGGTCGACGACGCCGAGGTGGTGGAGCTCTACTCGACCGCGACCGCCCTGGCCATCCCGTCGCTCGCCGAGGGGTTCTCGCTGCCGACGCTCGAGGCGATGGGCGCGGGCGTGCCAGTGCTGCTCAGCGACATCGACGTGCACCGCTTCGTCGGAGGGTCCGCCGCGCGCTACTTCGATGCCCGCGATGACCGCTCCGTCGCCGCCGCCATCGACGAGGTCTGCTCGGACGCCGACCTGCGTCAGCGACTCAGTGTCGACGGGCTCGCGCGCGCGGCGGAGTTCACGTGGGAGCGCACGGCGCGCGAGACCCGGGCGAGCTTCGACGCCGCGCTCGGCCTCACGCGGTAGCAGCCGGGCGCCGGCGGGCAATGGTGACGGCGTGCACGACGACGCCGACGATCGGTCCCGCCACGAGAGCGACGAGAACGCGGGTCAGACCGTCGATCGGCACGAACAGCATCGCCACGGTGACAACGGATGCCGTCGCCCAGCCCGCCAGGTAGGCGGTGTGCCGCTGCGCCGAGAGCACCGCGGGTCCGGTGATGCAGAGCAGACCCGTCAGGCCCGCGCTGCCGACGATCGCGGCGTACGCGCCGGAGGGGAGCTCGTACCGGTCGCCGTACAGCAGCCCGACGACCCACGGACCCACGAACACCGCGAGCCCGGCGAGCACCGCGGTCAGGGCGAGCAGGCCCGCTCCCCACGTGAGCACGCGTCGACGCGCCTGCGCGGGGTGGTCGCGGAGGGTCACGACGAGATAGCTCTGCAGCGCGAGCAGGGGGATGACCAACGGTGCGCGCGTCAGCGTGATGACGAGGATCAGCGAGGCCAGCAGAGCGGCGTCGACGCCCAGCGGAGCGATACCGAGCAGGAACGGCAGTCCCGAGATCATCACACCCGTGGCGATCGAGGCCCCCACCGTCTGCAGGCTCTGGCGCAGCAGCACGCGAAGCGTCGCGTCGACCTCGACGCGGTTCCGGATGCCGCGCCCCGTGACGATCCACAGGATCGCGGCCGCGGCGGCGAAGGGCAGGGCGACGGCCCATCCCGTCACGGCGACGCCGAGGCCCAGCAGGACGGCGACACCGACAGTGATCGCGCGGAGCACGGCATCCGTCACCGTCATGCCGGCCACGCCGCGCCAATCGCGCACGCCGTACAGCGCCCCGCTGATCACGGCGACGAAGGTGTAGCCGACGGCGGCGGCCGCGAGCGCGGCGACGAGGGCGACGGTGTGGTCGCCAAACACGCGGGGCGCCCAGAAGAACGCGGACGCGGCGATGACCAGCGCCGCCCCGACCGCGTAGATCGAGGCGAAGCGCCGGAGGATCGGCCAGCCCCGACCCGTGTCGCTCGAGCGCGACGCGCGCGTGGTCTCCTGCTGCACGCCGGCCAGACCCGAGACGACCAGGTACACGACCGACCAGAAGACGCTGAAGACGACGTACTGCTCACCCGTGAGGAACGCCGGGACCGCGGCCTGGATCAGGTAGCCGAGGCCGCCGGCGACCACCGTCGCACCGAGGATCCAGGTGAGTCCGCCGCCGTTCGCGGGAGCCTGCGAGGGGGAGTCAGACACCCGTCTGCTCGATACCCGGCGTCGGACGCTCCGGCGTCGTCGGCTCGGGTGCGCGCGGCGCCGACGAGGTGTCGAGCGCGTCGACGCGCGCGGTGAGGTGCTCGAGCTGCGTGCGCAGGATGGTCACCTCTTCGGCGGTGCGCCGGATCTCGTCCTCGGCCTGGGAGAGCTCCCACGACAGGTGCAGGGCGACGGCGAGGAGCAGCACGATCGCGATCGCGAAGAGGAGGTTGGCGGGCAGCTCCACGCCGAGCACGCGGGTAAGTCCCTGCAGCAGCTGCGGGAAGATGCCCAGCACCAGCACGCCGAGGCCGATGACCAGCCACAGCGCCGCGTACTTCTCGCGCAGGCGGCGCGTGAGCAGGAGGGCCAGCACCACGACGATGAGGACGAGTGCCAGCACGATGCCGAAGAACACGATCACACCGGCCCCCGTTCCCGACCGGTGGGTCGTCGCATGATGGCCAGGCTCAGCGCGAACGCGGAACGCAGCAGGTAGACCGTGGATCCCCAGGCGCCCTGGCTGGGGCGTCCGAAGGCCCGCGGGCGCATCGCGACCGCGACCTGGGTGACGGTGAGGCCGGAGTGGCAGGCGGCGACGAGCGAGTCGAGCGTGTCGCCCAGGTACTCGGCGGGGTAGTACCGCACGTACTGCTCGATCGCGCGCGGGCCGGCGGCGCGGAAACCGCTCGTGACGTCGGTCAGGCGCGTCTTGGCGACGCGCGACACGATGGCCGCGAGCAGCTTCATCGCCCACTTGCGTGGTCCGCGCACCTGGTAGTCGCCGACATCGCTGAAGCGCGCGCCGATGGAGATGTCGGCGGTCTCGAGACCCGCCAGCACGCGGTCGATGTCGGCCGGGTTGTGCTGCCCGTCGGCATCCACCTGGATCGCACGCTCGTAGCCCATGCGCTTGGCATAGGTGAAGCCGGTGCGCATCGCGCCACCGACGCCGAGGTTGAACGGGAGCGACAGCACGATCGCGCCGGCCTCGCGGGCGACGGCGGCCGTGGCATCCATCGATCCATCGTCGACGACGGCCACGTCGTAGCCGCGACCCGTGGCGAGGATCTCGCGCACGGTCGTGCCGACGTTCTGCTCCTCATTCCATGCGGGAACGATGACGAGCACGGAGGAAGCGGGACGGGTCATGGTGCCTGAAGCCTATCAACCGGGCCTGTGCGCGCCCGCGTCACTGCACGCGGAACGAACCGTCGGCGCTGAGCACGAGCGTGCCCTTCTCGAACCGCTGCGACCACTGACCGTCACCCGATCGTTCGTTCTCGATCGGCCATCCGAGCGAGCCCTTCTCACCCCCGCGGCGCAGCCATTCCGCCCGGATCGCCCCGCGGGTGACGAAGCCGCCCTTGGCGGACACGAGGATGCTGCCGCCCGTGAAGTCCTGGCGGAAGCCGCCGGCCGTCGCGTACTCGTTCTTGACCGGAATGCCCAGGACGCCGCCCGCACCGCCCTGCTGAAGGTGCACCGTGCGGATGTAGCCGCGGGTGACGTACGTGGCGGAGGATCCGACGTAGACCGTGACCTTCTCGAACGGCTGCGCCTTCCACCCCGTCGCGACGGTGGCGAGCGGACCCGTCGCGAAGCCGTAGGCGTCGACCTTGCCGTTGTCGCGGTAGTTCTTCCACACCGCGCCCGTGACGGCCGTGGCGAAGCCGGTGCGCGCGACGGTGACGACGCCCGACTCGAACGGCTGGATCCAGCCGGACGCCTCTTCACGCTCGGCAGAGGTGGGGGCGCCGAGAACGGCGAAGCCGCCCGCTGCGCGAGCCGTGTTCAAGATGGCTCCGACGACCGCTCCGGAGGCGGAGCGGTCCGCGTTGACCCAGACCTCGCCGCCCTGGAAGCTCTGGCTCTTGCCCCGCTCGGAGGTCTGGAAGGCACCCGTCGGCATGCCCAGGCGACCCTGCACGCCTCCCGCTGCATCGAGCGGCGTCACGATCGAGGCCGGCACATCGACGGTCGTCGACGTACCGCAGTAGATGCGACCGCCCTGGAACTGCTGCATCACCCCGCCGGCCACCTTCTTCTCGGGGCCTACGGCGGCGCCGAGGTAGCTGTTCGCCGCACCCAGCGAGCGGTACTGGCGCCCGATGACCCCGGCCACGGCGTAGTTGCCGCTCCTCGACGTGGTGAGCGTGGTCGCGCCGAAGTCCTGCGAGTACGACCCGTTCGAGCCGACCTGCGGACCGGTCGGGGGACCGACCGTGGAGCTGGTCCCGGCGGCCGTGAGCGCCTTCGACAGCGCCGTCACGGCGAAGGTGCCGCTGGTCGTGGCGAAGACCGAGCCGCCCTCGAAGCGCTGCATGAAGCCGCCCGTGGTGGCCTTCTCGTTGTTGATGGGGGCGCCGAGCGCGCCGGAGATGCCGCCGGCCGCCGCGTAGCCGCGGTAGATCTCGCCGCGGACCGTGAAGCGGTCGTCCGCGCTGGTGCGCAGCATCAGCCCGGCGGTGAACTGCACGTACTGACCGGCGTCGACCTTGGCCACGGCCGTGGGCCAGCCCACGCTCGCGACTCCACCCGCCTTGGTGTACACCGTCGTCCACGCCGCGCTGAGGGCGGTGGTGGCGGTGGGGCCCTGGAAGATGCTGCCGCCGGCGAAGTCCTGCCGCGCGCCTCCCGAGAAGGAGTAGGCCCGGGTCGACGGCCACCCGAGGGTGCCGGTGACGTTTCCGGCCTTCTCGTACGTGTCGCTGATCGGGGGCGCCACGGCGAACCCGCGCCCGTCCGAAGGGCGGACGTAGATGCGACCCGAGTCGAAGTCCTGGTACCAGCCGCCGAAGGCGCGCGAGACCACGCCCGCGGGCCAACCCAGGCCGCTGTTCGCCTCGCCGACGGCGCGGTATTCGGTGCGCGTGCCGCCGACGGTCGCCTGCACGGCGGTGGTGCCGTTCTTCAGGTAGAGGTCGGCGTTCTCGAAGCGCTGCGACCACCCGCGACCGGGCCATTCCGTCATCGCGCCGGTCGAACCGCCGATCCAGCCGCTCGCGCCGCCGGAGTCCTGCCAGAAGCGGGTGATGGCCGCGCCGCGCTGGGTGGTGGTGCTACCGAACCAGTCGGTGAAGAAGCGGAAGAAGTTGCGGTTGCCGTACGCCGAGCACGAGTCTCCCTCGCCGGCCCCGGCCCGCAGCGCCGCAGCGTTGGGCTGGTACGGCGTGTAGTAGTAGAGGTTCGCCGTGGCCTGGTTCTGGATGTACACCGGCGACGAGCCGCACGAGGCGTTCGGGTTGTACCGGATATTCCACGTCTTGCCGGGGGCGTAGTAGGTGAAGTACTTGTTCTGCGAGTAGATCTTCAGCTGGCGGGCCGCACCGTAGACCTGGTTGAAGAAGCCGTAGTAGCGCGTGTCGCACGCCGCGGTGTCGGGGCAGCCCTGCCCCATGGCGATCGTGTAGCGCCAATCGGACGGCCACGTGTGGGTGATGAGGCCCTGCTCCTTCTCGAGCATGACGATGAGCACCTGGGGGTTGAGACCGCACGCGGTGGCGACCTTCGACAGGATCCGCGCGGCGGATTCCGCCGACGCCCCGGTGTAGGTGTCGCAATAGGTGTCGGCCGTGCGGGTCGCCGTGTTCTGCCGGAAGTCGCGCAGGCAGGTGTAGCCCGACTGGCACTTCGACACCTTGCCCTTGAGGAAGGAGTCGATCTGTCCCTCGGTCATCGTCGTGGAGTCGAAGAAGACCTCGTCCGAGATGATGTTGCCCGGTCGGAAGAGCGACATGTCGGCGGCGGGGCGCAGGTCGATGGCCGAGACGGCCCCTTGCGGGGCGGCGACCGCAGCGCTCGCCGCAGACGCCGAGGTGGGCGCGCCGGCGAGGGCGAGAGACGCCACGAGCGCGATCGTGGCCAGCGAGGCCGTGAAGATGCGCGCGGCCAGGCCGGAGATGCGTTCGGTCACCCGCCTTATTGTGACGGACGTGACGGGTGAATACCACCGTGAAACGAGAGACTGGTGATATATGAGCACTCGGCGGGTCGTCGCGCGTCCCAGTGCCGGGGCGGCTTCGACCGCTGTGGCACGATTGACGCGTGAAGGGCATCATTCTCGCCGGGGGTTCCGGCACGCGTCTGCATCCGATCACTTTGGGCGTGTCGAAGCAGTTGATCCCGGTGTACGACAAGCCGATGGTCTACTACCCGTTGTCGACGTTGATGCTTGCCGGCATCCGCGACATTCTGGTGATCACGACCCCGCATGATGCGCCGTTCTTCGAGCGGTTGCTCGGGGATGGGTCGCAGTTCGGGGTGGATCTGCAGTTCGCGCAGCAGCCCTCGCCCGATGGGTTGGCGCAGGCGTTCACGATCGGTGCCGATTTCATCGGTGACGACAAGGTCGCCCTCGTCCTAGGCGACAACCTTCTCTACGGTCCTGGCCTGGGTACGCAGCTGAAGCGGTACGCCGACGTCGACGGTGGGGCGGTGTTCGCGTATTGGGTGGCGGAGCCGTCCGCGTACGGGGTGGTCGAGTTCGACGATGACGGCAAGGCGGTCTCTTTGGAGGAGAAGCCCGCGGTCCCGAAGTCGAATTACGCCGTCCCGGGGTTGTATTTCTACGACAACGACGTGATCGACATCGCCCGCAACCTCGCCCCCTCCCCCCGGGGGGAGTACGAGATCACGGACATCAACGCCGAGTACCTGCGTCGCGGCAAGCTGCAGGTCGAGGTCCTCCCGCGGGGGACGGCGTGGCTGGACACGGGCACGTTCGATCAGATGACGGATGCCGCGGATTATGTCCGCACGATGGAGCGACGCACGGGGCTGCGGATCGGGGTTCCGGAGGAGGTCGCGTGGCGGCAGGGGTTCCTCACCGATGACGAGGTCGCGGAGCGTGCACACAAGTTGGTGAAGTCCGGGTACGGGTCGTACCTGCTGGAGATTTTGGAAAGAGGCCGCTGATGGCGCACCTTCTCGTCACCGGCGGCGCCGGGTTCATCGGATCCAACTTCGTCCACCATGTCGTTGCGCACACCGATCACACGGTGACGGTGTTGGACAAGCTCACCTACGCCGGTAACGAGGCCTCCCTCGCCGGTCTCCCGGAGGATCGGGTGCGTCTGGTGGTGGGCGACATCGCCGACCCGGGCGTCGTGGATCCCCTCGTCGCGGAGGCGGATGCGGTGGTGCATTACGCCGCCGAGTCGCACAACGACAACTCCCTGCACGATCCGCGTCCGTTCCTGGACACCAACATCATCGGCACCTACACCCTGCTGGAGGCCGCGCGCCGTCACGAGACCCGGTTCCACCACATCTCCACCGATGAGGTGTACGGCGACCTCGAGCTCGATGACCCGGCCCGGTTCACCGAGAACACCCCCTACAACCCCTCCTCCCCGTACTCCTCCACCAAGGCGGGGTCGGATTTGTTGGTGCGGGCGTGGGTGCGTTCTTTCGGGGTGCAGGCCACCATCAGCAACTGCTCCAACAACTACGGCCCCTACCAGCACGTGGAGAAGTTCATCCCCCGCCAGATCACCAACGTGCTGCGCGGCATCCGCCCCAAGCTGTATGGGAAGGGTGAGAACGTGCGCGACTGGATCCACGCCGACGACCACTCCTCCGCCGTGCTCACCATCCTCGACAAAGGCCAGATCGGTGAGACCTACCTCATCGGCGCCGACGGGGAGAAAGACAACAAGAGCGTGGTGGAGATGATCCTGCAGATCACCGGACACCCGACCGACGCGTACGACCTGGTCACCGACCGCCCCGGCCACGACCTGCGCTACGCGATCGACTCCACCAAACTCCGCACCGAACTCGGCTGGACCCCCACCTACGGTGATTTCGCGTCGGGTCTTGCCGCGACCATCGACTGGTATCGCGAGAACGAAGCCTGGTGGGCCCCCGCCAAAGACGGCGTCGAAGCCTTCTACGCCAGCAAGGGACAGTGACAGTGGTGACCGCGTTCGGTAAGGCCCTCACCGTCACCCAGACCCCCATCCCGGGGTTGATCGTGCTGGATCTGCCGGTGCACGGCGATTCCCGCGGCTGGTTCAAAGAGAACTGGCAACGCGAGAAGATGACCGCCGACACCATCGGGCTGCCCGATTTCGCTCCGGTGCAGAACAACATCTCCTTCAACGACGCCGTCGGCACCACCCGCGGCATCCACGCCGAACCCTGGGACAAATACGTCTCCGTCGCCACCGGCCGCATCTTCGGCGCCTGGGTCGACCTGCGCGAAGGCGACACCTTCGGTGCGGTGTTCACCACCGAACTCGATGCCTCGAAGGCGATCTTCGTCCCCCGCGGCGTCGGCAACAGCTACCAGACCCTCGAGCCGGACACCGCGTACACCTACCTCGTCAACGACCACTGGTCACCCGAGGCGACGTACACCTTCCTCAACCTCGCCGACGAAACCGCCGCCATCGACTGGCCCATCCCCCTCGATGAGGTCGAGATCAGCGCGAAGGACAAGAACCACCCCCGTCTGGGCGAGGTGGTGCCGATGCCGCCGAAGAAGACCCTCATCACCGGCGCCAGCGGCCAGCTGGGCCGGGCCCTGCGGGCGGAATTCGGCGAGCACCCCTGGATCGAGTACGCCACCCGTGAGGACCTCGACCTCACCTCACCCGAGCTGGGCACCGCCCGCCGCTGGCGCGAATACGACACCATCATCAACGCCGCCGCCCACACCAAAGTCGACGCCGCCGAAACCCCCGACGGCCGCGAAGACGCCTGGGCCGCCAACGTCACCGCCGTCGCCGCCCTCGCCCGCATCGCCACCACCCACGGCCTCACCCTCGTCCACATCTCCAGCGACTACGTCTACGACGGCAGCAAAACCGGCCCCTACACCGAAACCGACCCGGTACGCCCCCTCGGCGTCTACGGACAGACCAAAGCCGCCGGCGACGCCCTCGCCGCCACCGTCCCCCGCCACTACATCCTCCGCACCAGCTGGGTCATCGGCGACGGCAACAACTTCGTGCGCACCATGGCCTCCCTCGCCGCCCGCGGCATCGACCCCCGCGTCGTCGACGACCAGATCGGCCGCCTCACCTTCACCGACGACCTCGCCCGCGGCATCCGCCACCTCCTGCACACCCACGCCCCCCACGGCACCTACAACCTCACCGGAACCGGCGAACCCCACTCCTGGGCACAAATCGCCGCCCAGGTCTTCGCCCTCACCGGCCACGACCCCGCCCGCGTCACCGGCGTCAGCACCGACGACTACTACGCCACCACCACCGGACCCATCGCCCCCCGCCCCCGCAACAGCACCCTCGACACCACCACCCTCGAGAACACCGGCTACACCCCCGCACCCGCAGACACCTCCCTCGAGACCTACGTCAGCGGGTTGTCCTGAGATGAGCGGCGGTCCGACCCCCGCGGTCACGCCGCAACAGACGCCCACGCGGCGCAGTCGAGGCAGGTCCTCGTTCCGCCCCGACATCCAGGCATTGCGCGCGCTCGCGATCGGGTTGGTCGTCGTCAATCACCTGCGGCCGCACTGGCTGACCGGGGGATACGTCGGCGTCGACGTCTTCTTCGTCATCTCCGGCTTCCTCATCACGAGCCACCTCGTCGACCAGCTGACGAAGACGGGGCGCATCGCTCTGGGGCAGTTCTACGCCCGGCGCATCCGCCGCCTCCTCCCGGCGGCCCTGCTCGTGCTCGCCGCCACCGCCGCGCTCGTGGCCGTGTTCCTGCCGTACCCGCGGTGGCAGCGCAACGCGATCGAGATCCTCGCGAGTGCGGGATACGTCGAGAACTGGGCCCTCGCGGGCTTCTCGGTGAACTACTCCGCGCTGAACGACTCCGCCAGCGCCGTGCAGCACTACTGGTCGCTGTCGGTCGAGGAGCAGTTCTACCTGCTCTGGCCGCTGGTTCTGCTGGGAGCCGCTGCGCTGGCGGCTCGCTTCGCCGCGACCACGCTGCGGCCGGCGGTGATCGTCGCGGTGATCGCCGTCGGCGTCCTCTCGCTCGGCGCGAGCGTCTGGTTCACGATGGTCATGCCCAGTCAGGCGTACTTCGTCACCTTCACGCGGGCGTGGGAGTTCGCGGCCGGAGCGGTGGTGGCCCTCACCGCCCACCGCCTGACGCTCGGTCGCCGCACGCGCGGCGCGATCGTGGCGGTCGGGGCGATCGCCGTGGCCGTGTCGGCGGTCGTCTACAACGAGACGACCCCCTTCCCGGGGATCGCCGCCGTCGTCCCGGTCGTGGGCACCGCGCTCATCATCGCCGCCGGAGGGCGCGACCGCGCGTGGCACTCGATCGTGTCGGGCTCGCGTCCCGTGCAGTGGCTCGGCGGGATCTCGTACTCGCTCTACCTGTGGCACTGGCCGCTCATCGTGATCGCCCCGTTCGCCCTGTCGATGCCGCGCACGTGGATCGTCGACCTGGGGATCCTCGCCGTCGCGCTCGTGCTGAGTTGGGCGACGAAGGTGCTCGTCGAGGACCCGGGGCAGAAGTGGCGCTTCTGGGCGCAGAGCGTGCGGCGCAGCATGCTGCTCATGGTGACGGGGATCGTTGTCGTCGCGCTGGCGGCGGGTGGACTGCTCGTCGGGTACACCGTCTCGGCTGCGCGCGACTCGCCCGAGGCCGAGATCGAGGTCGGAACCTGCACCGGTCCCGCAGCGCTCGCGACCGCCGGATGCGATCCGTTCGCGGCGCCCGAAGACACGACCATGACCGCGGCGAACGAGTACTTCTATACCCCGGCCGAGTGCGGCGAGCTGCTGCCGAAGCTCAGCTACGACGGACTGCTCACCACCCGCGAGTGCGACTTCACCCCGTCGGGTGAGGCGACGGAGGACGTGTGGCTCGTCGGCGACTCGCACGCGCAGCAGTGGCAGGGGGCGATCTTCGACCTCGCCCGCGAGCGCGGCTGGGACGTGACGATCAGCTTCTACGGCGGATGCCCCGTCGCCGACGTCGATTTCCTCGGCTTCCGCGGACCCTGGGCGCCCCAGGACGCGCAGCGCTGCCGCGACTGGTCGCGCGGCGTGTCCGACGCGATCGTCGCGGAGCGCCCGGCGCGCGTGTTCACCTCGATGGCCGCTCGCGCCGACACGCTCGACGACGGGTCCGGCCGGTCGGTCGAGGAGCAGTTCACCGAGGGGCTCACCGCGGACTGGTCGGCCTGGCGCGCGGCGGGCGCCGACGTCGAGGTGCTCGCGGATCCGCCGTTGAACGGGGCCGTGCGGGATCCGGACTGCCTCGCGATCAACGGATCCGACCCCGCCGCCTGCGCGGTGCCGCGCGCGGAGGCGCAGCCCATTGATCCGCTCGTCGTCGCGGCGAACGCGATGGGCGCCGACCAGGTGGGGCTGATCGACCTCACCGACCGCTTCTGCACCGACACCCAGTGCCTCGCCAGCGTGGGCGGGGTGCCGGTGTACTACGACGCCGACCACCTCAACCTCGTCTACGTGCGTCTGCTGGCCGCCGACATCGCCCGGGCGATCGACGACGGGTCTCCGACGCCCCCCGGGTAGAATCCTCATGCCGCTCCCGCGGCCCCACCGCCACGTCTTCGGAGCTCATTCTTCTCATGGATCTACTCATCGTCGGCTCCGGCTTCTACGGCCTGACCATCGCCGAGCGCGCCGCCGCCGCGGGCCGCAAGGTGACCGTCATCGACCGTCGCCACCACATCGGCGGCAACGCCTACTCGGCGGACGAGCCCGAGACGGGCATCGAGGTGCACCAGTACGGCGCCCACCTGTTCCACACGTCGAACCCGACGGTGTGGGAGTACGTCAACCGCTTCACCGACTTCACCAGCTACGTGCACCGCGTGTACACGACGCACAAGGGCGTGGTCTTCCCGCTGCCGATCAACCTCGGCACGATCAACCAGTTCTTCCAGGCCGCGTACACGCCCGACCAGGCGCGCGCCCTCGTGCACGAACTCGCGGGTGAATTCGACGCGAAGGACGCCGCGAACCTCGAGGAGAAGGGCATCGCCCTCATCGGCCGGCCCCTCTACGAGGCGTTCATCCGCGACTACACCGCGAAGCAGTGGCAGACCGACCCGAAAGATCTGCCCGCCGAGGTCATCTCGCGCCTGCCCGTGCGCTACACGTACGACAACCGCTACTTCAACGACACGTGGGAGGGCCTGCCCGTCGACGGCTACACCGCGTGGATCGAGCGCATGGCCGACCACCCCAACATCGAGGTCAAGCTCTCGACCGACTACTTCGACGAGTCGCAGCCGCTGAACAAGAAGGCGACCGTGGGTCAGGTGCCGATCGTCTACACCGGACCCGTCGACCGCTACTTCGACTACGCCGAGGGCGAGCTGTCGTGGCGCACGCTCGACTTCGAGCAGGAAGTGCTGCCCATCGGCGACTTCCAGGGCACGAGCGTGATGAATTACGCGGATGCCGATGTGCCCTACACGCGCATCCACGAGTTCAAGCACTTCCACCCCGAGCGCGCCGACCGGTACCCGACCGACAAGACGGTCGTGGTGCGCGAGTACTCGCGCTTCGCCACGCGCGAGGACGAGCCGTACTACCCGGTCAACACCGCGGACGACCGCAGCGGCCTGCTGGCCTACCGCGAGCTGGCCAAGGGCGAGAGCGACGTGTACTTCGGCGGTCGACTGGGCACGTACCAGTACCTCGACATGCACATGGCGATCGGTTCGGCTCTGTCGATGTGGAACAACCAGCTGGCGTGAGGAGGGTTCTCGCGTCCGTCGGTCTGCTGCTGATGGCAGCGGCCACGGCCGGCTGCGCCGCGACGGCGGGTCCGACCGCATCCGCAACCGTGGAACCGGGGGCGTCGGTGTCGCCCGCGCCTCGCAGCGTCTTCGTGGTGGGGGACTCGAACTCCACGGGCTTCCGCGGCACATTCGCCACCGGGCAGCAGTCCGGAGACGCCTGGGCCTCCCGGTTGCCGGCGGGCGCGTTCGCCCCGGTCGAGGGGTGGGCCGTCGACGGGGCGACCACGGGCGCGATGCGCGCGGGCGTCGAGGCGCTCGACCCGCACGTCGACCAGCTCGTCGTCATGGCGGGCACCAACGACCTCGCCACCGGGGTCGCGACCGACATCGTGCGCGAGAACCTCGCGGCCATCGCCGCGCACGTCGACGCGCCCGAGGTGCTGGTGCTGGCCATCGCCCCCTTCGACGCCCTCGCCGCCGAGGCGACCGCGCTGAACGCCGAGCTGCGCGCCGAGGCGACCGCTCGCGGCTGGGACTTCTTCGACCCCTGGACGGGGTCGCGCACGGCCGAGGGCACCTGGGTGCCCGCGTCGACGGTCGATGGCGTGCACGCCACCCGTGAGGGCTACGCCGCGGCGGGCGACGCCGTCGCCGCGCATCTGGGTGCCCCGTGACCACGCCCTCCGCCGACACGACGACCCGCCGCGCCGAACGCGCGCGCCCGACGGCGGGCGGTCGGCGCGCCGACCTCGACGGTCTGAGGGCCTTCGCGATCCTGCTCGTGGTCGTGTACCACGTGTGGCTCGGCCGGGTCTCGGGCGGGGTCGACGTGTTCCTGCTGCTGTCGGCGTACTTCTTGACCGGGTCGTTCCTGCGGCGGGCCGACACCCTGTCGCTCGCGACGCTGCCCGCCTTCTGGGCGCGGCGCTTCGCCCAACTGCTTCCTGCGGCCGCGGTGACGATCGCCGCTGTGCTCGCTTTCGCCGCCCTCGTCCTGCCCAGCTCGCAATGGCGCGCCGTCTGGGAGCAGGCGTGGGCGTCGTTGACGTACTGGCAGAACTGGGCGCTCACCGAGGCGGCCGTCGACTACTACGCGCGCACCGAGACCTTCCCGAGCATGCTCCAGCACTTCTGGTCGCTGTCGGTGCAGGGTCAGGTCTTCGTGCTGTGGCCCCTGCTGCTGGTCGCGGGTGCGGTGCTCGCCCGCAGGATGCAGTGGTCCGTCCGCCGCGTCCTCGCGATCCTCTTCGGCGCCGTGTTCGCGGTCTCGTTCACATACTCCGTCGTCGCGACGACCGTGGCGCAGCAGGCCGCCTACTTCGACACCTGGGCCCGGCTGTGGGAGTTCGCCCTCGGCTCGCTCGCCGCGCTGATCGTGCCGCGACTTCACGTCGGTCGCGTGCTTGGCCTGGTGCTGGGGTGGGTCGGCGTCGTCGCCCTCGTCACCTGCGGGCTCGTGCTCGACGTGGGCGCGGGCTTTCCCGGCGTGGCGGCGCTGTGGCCCACCCTGGCCGCCGTCGCCCTCATCGTCGCGGGTCGCACCGCGCGTCCGGCCGGGGCGTCCGCGCTGCTCGCCTCGCGCCCCGTCACGGCGGTGGGCGGCATCGCCTACGCCCTCTACCTCGTGCACTGGCCGATCCTCGTCGCCACGATGGTGCTCATCGACTCGACGCGCGTGTCGATCGTCGAGGGGCTGGTCGTGATCGCGCTGTCGCTCGTCGCCGCGTGGCTGCTCACGCGCGGCGTCCGCGCGGTCGCGCGCGGTATCGGCACCTCCACGCCTCGCGACGCGCGGCTCGTCGTGGTCTCGCTGCTCGTGGTCGCCCTTCCGCTGGCGTCGTGGCAAGCGGCATCCGCGGTGCAGGCCGCCGGTGTCAGCCCCCAGGCGAACCCGGGCGCGCAGGTGCTGATGCCCTGGACCGACGCCCGCGCCGACGACGACGCCCCCCTCGCACCGCTGGGCACGCAGCTCGAGGACGAGTGGATCGCCCTCGACGGCCCGTGCGACGACGCGTTCGCGCCGAACGACGATCGTCTCGACGGGTCGTGCGTGCAGACGGTCGTCGACCCGGCGGCGCCGACCTTCATCGCGGTGGGCGACTCGCACGCGCAGCAGTGGCTGGGCGCCCTTCTGCCGGTGCTGCAGGACGACGGCTGGAACGTCGTCGCCCTGCTCAAGGGCGGGTGCTCGCTCGCCCCCGACGAGGACGCCGACGACGAGTGCCGCGAGTGGCGCACCGCGGCCGCGGCGTACACGGTGGCCGTTCCCGCGGCCGTCGCGATGTTCATTGGCACCAAGGCCGTGCCCGAGTCGGATCAGGAGCGCGTGCCGGCGGGGCTGGACCGCGTGATCGGCGAGGTCGTCGCCTCGGGCACCGAGGTGCTGCTCATGCGCGACAACCCGCGGTTCCACGAAGACATGTTCACCTGTCTGGAGCAGACCCCCGACGAGTGCGGCCGCGACCTCGCCACGGTCCAGGCGCCCGCGAATCCCGCGGTGGCGCTCGCGGACGACCCGCACGTCTCGCTGCTCGATCTCACCGAGTACCTCTGTCCCGAGGGGCGCTGCCGGGCGGCGATCGGCAACGTGGCGGTCTACCTCGACGACAACCACCTCACCGGCACCTACGCCCGCAGTCTCGCCCCCGCCGTCCGTGCGGCTCTCGCCGAGATCCCGGGCATCCCGATCGGCTGAGGGAGCGCTCGCGTAGAATCGTGCGGATGACCCCCGCCGCCGTCGGCGCCCCCGGATCCGTGCGGCGCTCCCTCCACTCGCTGTGGTTGCTGTCGGCGCGCGATCTGCGGGTGCGCTACTCCACCAGCGCGCTGGGGTACCTCTGGTCGGTGCTCGATCCGCTCGTGATGAGCGCGATCTACTGGTTCGTCTTCACCCAGGTGTTCCACCGCACAGTCGGCGAGGAGCCCTACATCGTGTTCCTCATCACGGCGCTGCTGCCGTGGGTGTGGTTCAACTCCGCGGTGAGCGACTTCACGAAGGCGTTCAAGAAGGACGCCCGGCTCGTGCGCTCGACCTCGATCCCACGCTGGATCTGGGTCGACAGGATCGTCGTGAGTAAGGGCGTCGAGTTCCTCTTCTCGCTCCCGGTGCTCGTGCTGTTCGCGGTGTTCGGCGGCGCGCAGGTGTCGTGGGCCCTGCTCGCCTTCCCCCTCGCGGTCGTGCTGCAGACCGCGCTGCTGGTGGGGCTCGGTCTGATCATCGCGCCGTTGTGCGTGATGTTCGGCGATCTCGAGCGCACCACGCGCCTGGTGCTGCGAGCGCTGTTCTACGCCTCGCCGATCATCTACGGCGTGCACAACCTGCCGGGGGTCTTCGCCGACATCGCCGCGTTCAACCCGCTGTCGGGCATCTTCACCCTGTACCGCGTCGGGTTCTTCCCCGACCAGTGGGACACTCTGACCGTCGTCGTGGGCGCGGCCGTGAGCCTCGGCATCCTGGGTCTCGGTGTACTCGTCTTTCCCAAGCTCGAGCGTCCCGTGCTGAAGGAGCTGTGATGCCCGGTCCCGCGATAGAGGTGGACGGCCTCGGCGTGCGCTTCCGGCGCAACCGCCGCGGGGGCCGCTCGTTCAAAGACCTGTTCGGCGGCGCGGAGCGACGCTCGCGCCCCGACGAGTTCTGGGCCCTGCGCGACGTGTCGTTCCGCGTCGAGCCGGGGGAGTCGATCGGCGTGGTCGGGCGCAACGGCCAGGGCAAGTCGACGCTGCTGAAGCTCGTCGCCGGGGTGCTGCTGCCCGACGAGGGACAGGTGACGGTCGAGGGGGGAGTGGCCCCGCTCATCGAGATCACCGGCGGTTTCGTCGGCGACCTCACGGTGCGCGAGAACGTGCGCCTGACGGCGGGACTGCACGGGATGCCGCGTGCCGAGGTGTCGCGCCGCTTCGATGACATGATCGACTTCGCCGAGATCGGCGACTTCGTCGACACCCCCTACAAGCACCTGTCGAACGGCATGAAGGTGCGCCTGGCGTTCTCGGTGGTGTCGCAGTTGGACGAGCCGATCCTGCTCGTCGACGAGGTGCTCGCCGTCGGCGACCGCGCGTTCCGCGAGAAATGCTACCGGCGCATCGACGAGCTGCTCGCGGCGGGGCGCACGCTGTTCTTCGTCAGCCACAACGAACGCGATCTGCGCCGCTTCTGCACGCGGGGGCTGTACCTCGACAAGGGCGCCCTCGTGCTCGACGCCCCGATCGCCGAGGTGCTCGAGCGCTACAACGTCGACTACGCGACGGGCTGAGGCGCGAGCGGCGGCATGGGCTTCCACGACGCGTCGCGCGCGATGCGGCGCCCGTCGCGGAGTCCGCGGAACAGGTGGCTCGTGCCCTTGGCCTTGCGCTCCACCACGACCAGGCGGATGAGCTCCTTGACGAAGGTCAGCGCCGTGCCCGCGGCGAAGGGCAGCGGCCGGTACACACCGAGCTCGCGGTAGTACTTCTGCAGGTACGCGCGGTTGCGCATGATGTAGTACCGGTACGCGTCGCTCGAGGCGTTCATGTGGCGGATGCCCATGTCCCACTGCTTGATCTCGCGCGTGCGTCGCAGCACGAACTCGTTCACGATGACCGACGGCGTCTGCCGCGAGGCGAGCCAGCCGTAGAGCTGGTCGTCCCAGTAGATGAAGAAGCGGGGGTCGGGAAGGCCGATCCGCGCGACGATGTCGCGGTGGATGAACATGCCCTCGAAGCATCCGGAGTTCATCGGCTTGTACCCCGACGAGTCGAAGCCGGCCGGCGCGAAGGGGATGGGGATCGCCATCGACTCGGCCACGCGGTACTGCCAGTAGAACTCGCTGCCGTCGTAGTCGTAGCGGCGGCCCTGGATGCTGCGGAAACGCGGAGCCCAGTGCCCCATGCGCGCGAGGCCGTCGGAGACCACCTCGACGTCGTCGTCCATCAGCCAGATCCACTCGGAACCGAGTTCGTAGGCGACGCGCATGCCCTCGCTGAAACCGCCCGAACCGCCCGTGTTGGTCTCGAGGCGGCGATACACCAGCGTCGTGGGGAGGCGATCGCGGTACGACTCGACGACCGCGGTGGTGTCGTCGGTGGACGCGTTGTCGATGACGACGAGGTGCCCGGGCGAGGGATCCATCCGCTCGATGCTGTCGAGCAGGCGGGTCAGCAGGTGCGTGCGGTTGTAGGTGACGACGACGATGGTCGCCGACGACGGGTCGAATGCGGAATCCGCAGGGATCGGGGTGGCGTCGGCGTGCGCGGTCATAGCACGCACGATCATAACCGGCCCTCCTCGGAGCCTCCCGTCGGTGAAGACGCCATGCGCTGTTCGAGGCGTTCGCGCCACGACCGCGACTGGCCCGCGCGCACCGCGCACAGCGCCAGCAGCAGCCAGCCGGCGCCGGTAAGGGTGAAGCTCTCGAACATCGACACCGTCAACAGCGCGACCAGCGTCAGCGGCGCCCACGCGTGCACGACCGAGCGGCGATCGCTCGCGACGAGCCACCCGCGCGCGAGCCCGAGCCCGCCGAGGGCGACGAACAGCAGCAGGCCCACCGCGCCGAGCTGCAGGAGCACGTCGAGGTAGGCGTTCAGTGCGGAGGCGTGCGTCTCGCCGAGGCCGAGGGGCACCAGGGCGAACGGCACGGCGTCGTTCACCCATTCGCCGAACCAGCCGAAGCCCTGCACGGGGCGCATCTCGCTCAGGTGCACCAGCCGCGCCCACAGGTCGGTGCGCAGCGTCAGATCGGCTCCGGCGCCGAGGGTGTCGACGAGAGGGGCGCGGAAGGCCCACGCGCCCGCGATCCCCACCACGACGACGGAGCCGAGCGCGGCCTGCGCTCGTCCCCTCCAGGCGGCGGGCACGCGACGCATCGTCCACAGGGCGAGGGCGGCGACCCCCGTCGCGGCGGCGACGACGATCACGGTGGGCGAGCCGCTCAGCGCCGCGAGGGCACCCGCGAGCACGACCGAGGCGATCGCCGTGGCCACGCTCACCGACTGCGTGCGGAACTCCACGAGGAAGGTGATGAGGGCGATCACCGTCACGAAGCCCAGCGCGTTGCGGGTGCCGAAGATCCCCTGCACCGGACCCAGCTCGGCGATGGCGCCCTGGATGCCGAGGAAGGGGATGGGCAGATCGAGCAGGATGCCGCTGAGCACCTCGAGCGCGAGCGAGACGCCCAGCAGCCAGCGCAGCACGTCGCCGAGAGCCCGCACGGTCTGCAGGGCGTCGCGGACGTGGCCGAGGACGACCGCGAGGAACGCGAGCGCCGCGAAGGCCGACCAGCCGCCGAGGGAGTGGGTCGCGCTCGGGCTCCAGAACACGCTCGCGCCGGCCCACGCGACCAGCAGGACGAGCGTCGTCGGGGCGAGGCGCACGAGCTCGAGCTCATCGCGACGGACGTACAGCACGGCCGCCCCCACCGCGCACAGTCCGGCGACGATGGTGGCCCAGGTGACCTCTCCCGCGACCGCGACGATCGCGTAGCGGGCGAAGACGGCGGCGAACACCGCGAGCGCGAAGGCGCGGGCGAACGCGGGCGACGACAGCGGAGGAAGCGGTCGCCGCGCGTCCGGCGCGCCGGTCACGGTGCGGGTCTCGGCAGCTCGCCGCGCTCGATCGAGATGCTCTGCTCGCTCGGTCCCACCCCGACCAGCGGGGTCTGCTTGATCTTCGCGCCGAACAGCACCACGAACATCCAGCCCCACAGCAGCAGCGGGCCCGACTCGGTCAGGCCCTGCACCACGAGCAGTGCACCGATCAGGGTTGGCAGCAGCGTCAGGGGGGAGTGCGGGCGGTCGTCGCGCAGGTCCCAGCGCGGGCGGTCGACGGCGAAGAACCACGACCGCCACACGTACGCGAGGTACACGAGGCCGAGCAGGGCGACGCCGATCCCGCCGAGCTGCAGGAAGACGTCGAGCCACATGCTGTGCGCCTGCACGACGGTCTGGCCGTGGTCGACGATCCATCCGTCGAAGAGGGGCTCGGTGGCGATCCAGGGAGTGGAGAAGCCCCACCCGATGAACGGGTGCTGCGAGGCGCGGGCGATCACGTCGGCCCAGATGCCCTCGCGGCCGGTGAGGTCGGCTCCGCGGCCCATCACGCCGAAGAGGGCGTCGCGGCCGAACCACAGCACGGCCCCGCCGCCGAGTCCGACCGCGGCGTACAGCAGGTACCAGCGCGTGCGCTCGCCGGGGCGGCGCGCGGTGCGCATGACCTGCACCGTGCCCAGCACGAGGGCGACGAACGCCGCGGCGATGAAGGCGGTGGCCGATCCCGCCCGCACGAAGAGGAAGGCGGCGATCGCGATCCACACCCACAGCAGGGCGCGGCGCGGCGCGCCCGCGGCGATGCGCACGGCGAAGACGATGATGGCGACGAGCATCACGGCGGCCAGCAGATTCGCATTGCCGAACACGCCCTGGATGCGACCGCCGTCGAAGAGGTTGTCCCGCGACCAGTAGACGATGGGGTCCATGCGCTCGGAGGGCACCACGAACCCGGGCAGGAGCGGGCCGCGCACGATGAGCGAGACGGCGACCTCGAACAAGAGCGAGAGGCCGACGATCCACTTCGCCGCGGACGCGACAGCCCGCACGACGTCGCGCCACGTGAGCATGGCGCCGACGAAGAGTCCCTGGAACGTCGTGATGACCAGCAGGAGGAGCGTGAGGGCGGATGCCGCGGGCCAGGCGCTCCACGCGAGCGAGGCGATCGCCCACGCGACGTAGCCGAAGGCCAGCCAGGGCAGGCGTCGGACGGCGAAGGGCGGGCGCGTCACGAGCCAGACGACGGCCGAGACGACGGCCGAGGCCACGACCACCACCGCGGTGACGACCGGACCGACGGCGTTGACGAGCCCGACGCCGCCGAGGGCGAGCACGAGCACGAAGACGCACCAGGCGCGCAGCAGCAGGTGCCCCGTCGTCTCGCGCGGGGGCGCCGTCGGCACCGCCGACACCGGGTGATTCGTGTACATCGCCATGGTGATCTCAGGGTACCCGTCGGCATCCGGAGACGAGGGGGCCCGGCCGCTAGGCTGACGCCGTGCTGATCGCCCTCTCGAACACGCCCCGCGACTACGCCTGGGGGAGCCCGACGCTGCTCGCCGACCTCGAGGGCCGCGAGCCGTCGGGGGCGCCCGAGGCCGAGGTGTGGTTCGGCGACCACCCCGGTTCGCCCGCCGAGGTGCACGACGGGTCGGGGCTCACGCTGGACCGGTGGCTGCCGGCGGTCGGCGACGGGCTCCCGGCGAAGCTGCCCTACCTGCTCAAACTGCTCGCGGCCGGAGCGCCGCTGTCGATCCAGGTGCACCCCTCGAAGCAGCAGGCGGTCGAGGGCTTCGCGCGTGAGGAGAAGACGGGGGTCGCGCGCGACGCCGCCGAGCGCAACTACAAGGACGACAACCACAAGCCCGAGGTGATCGTCGCCCTGAGCGAGACGTTCACCGCCCTCGCGGGGCTCCGCGACCTCGAGCGCACCCGCGCGCTGATCGACGTGCTGGGCGACGCGCCCGCCGTCTCGACGCTGCGCGACCACCTGTCCGCAGCCTCCGGCCCCGAGGCGCTCCGCGCGGCGATCGGCTGGGTGCTCGGAGAGGCGGATGCCGCGGACGTGGCCCAGATCGTGGATGCCGCGGCCTCCGCCTCGTCCGACGACTTCGCCGCCGAGCTGGCGCTCGTGCGCTCGCTGCACACGGCCTACCCGGCCGATCCGGGCATCGTCGTCGCCCTGCTGATGAACCTCGTGCACCTGCGCCGCGGCGAGGCGATCTTCGTGCCCGCCGGCGTGCTGCACGCCTACGTCGACGGTCTCGGCGTGGAGATCATGGCCGCGAGCGACAACGTGCTGCGCGGCGGCCTGACGCCCAAGCACATCGACGTGGACGAGCTGCTGCACCTCGTCGACTTCGCGCCTGCCGACCCGCCGTTCCTGCGCCCCGCGCCGGCGGGCCCGCAGGCGGAGGTCTTCGCGCCGGGCATCGCGGACTTCGCCCTCGGGCATCTCCTCGCCGGCGGCGAGACGGCTGCGCTGGAGCTCTCCGGTGTCGCGATCGCGGTCTGCGTCGGGGGAGAGGCGCGTGTGACGGGCTCGTCGGGCCGCAGCATCACCCTGGCCCCCGGCCAGGTCGCGCTCGTCACCCCCGACGAGACGCCGCTGACGAGCGACGGCGGTGGCGAGGTCTTCGTCGCGATGCCCGGGAGCTGAGCGCGACACGCCGAGCGCTCGTCTAAAGGTTCACGTCGGCCTTGAGGGTTTACGATCCGCGACTTGACTCTCGCGAATCACACAGGTGTAATTATGACTGCGCGACACGTCGTCACAAGACGTGTCATGGGGGCGTGAACGAGGCGGAGGACGAGATGGCGACATCGCAGTACCGGTCCGGAGTCCCGGACAACTGGTTCGTTGATCCGGTCGATCTCGGCGTACCCGGCGTCCGTCGCGACATCGACGCCGTCGAAGAGAACACCCTCGCCTGGCAGACCGACGCGCTGTGCTCGCAGACCGACCCCGAGGCGTTCTTCCCCGAGAAGGGCGGCTCGACGCGTGACGCGAAGCGCATCTGCACCTCGTGCGACGTCAAGACCGAGTGCCTCGAGTACGCGCTGCAGAACGACGAGCGCTTCGGCATCTGGGGCGGCCTCAGCGAGCGCGAGCGCCGCAAGCTCAAGCGTCGCGCCTGAGCGGTCGATCACCCGCCTGAGCGATCCCGTCGGCGACGGCGCGGCGTCCTCGATCGTCCGCGACCGCGCTTAGGCTGATCCGCGTCATGCCCGCCCGTGTACACGCCCTCCTCGTCGTGCGCCCTGAAGGACGCACGCCCGCCGCGCAGCATCTGCAGAGAACCCTCGCTGCACTCGCGGCGCAGACCCGACCCGTCGACGCGCTGACTATCGTGCTGTGCGGCGCCGACGCGGCGCTGACGCAGTTGGCGGCGGCATCCGGTGCCGAAGGCGTCATCACCGCCCCCGCCGGCACGCCGTTCGCCGTCGCGACGGCCCTCGCGACGCCCCGGCTCACGGGAGACGCGGTGTGGCTGCTCGCGCAGGACACCGCCCCCGACCCCGACGCGCTCGTCCGCCTCGCCGGCGCGCTCGAGCTCTCGCCCTCGCTCGTGGTCGCCGCCCCCAAGCTCATCGCGTGGGACGACCGCGACGAGATCCTGTCGCTCGGTGTGAGCATGAACCGGTACGGGGGAGCCGTCGAGCTCGCCGCCGGAGAACTCGACCAGGGACAACGCGACGGCGACGCCGACGTGCTCGGCGCCGACGTGCGCGGCATGCTCGTGCGTCGCGATGCATGGCTGCAGCTCCGGGGTCTCGACCCCGCTCTCGGTGGAGCCGACGAGGGCCTCGATCTGGGCGTTCGCGCGCGCCTGGCCGGCCACCTCGTCTCGCTCGTGCCGACCGCCCGCGTGGCTGTCGCCGGTGACGGCGTCGCCGCGATGGCGCGCGGCCGGCGTCGTGCGCGGCGCCGCGCGTTCGCGACCCGCACCGCCCAGCTGCATCGCCGTCTCGTCTACGCCCCCGCGCCCACGGTGCTGCTGCACTGGCTGTCGTTTCTGCCGCTCGCGCTCTGGCGCACGATCCTGCACCTCGTGACGAAGGTGCCGTACCGGGTGCTCCCCGAGTGGGGCGCCACCCTTCTCGTGATGGCGCGGCCCGCTGCCGTCGCCCGCGCCCGCCGCCGCATCCGCACCTCGCGGGTCGTCGGGTGGTCGCGTCTCGCGCCGCTGCGCGTCACGCGCGCCGAGATGCGCCTGCGCTTCGAGGGCGACGTCGCCGACCCCGAGGCCCCCGTGCGGTCGGAGCTGCGCTTCTTCGTCGGCGGAGGGGCGTGGACCGTGCTCGGCACCCTCGCGGTGTCGGCGGCGCTGTTCTTCCCGCTGCTGGCCTGGCCGGTGCTCGGCGGGGGAGCCCTGGCGCCGCTGCGCGCGAACGTCACCCAGCTGTGGCAGGACGCCGCGTGGGGCGCCCGCCCCCTCGGCCTCG
Organism: Microbacterium sp. che218; assembly: GCF_040436305.1. NCBI lineage: Bacteria > Bacillati > Actinomycetota > Actinomycetes > Micrococcales > Microbacteriaceae > Microbacterium > Microbacterium sp. che218. Next base: position 1,304,366 of record NZ_AP031501.1, on the reverse strand, counting down.
ACGCGATCGGCCCCGCCGACCCGTTCTCGAGCCTCGTCGCCCTCATCGGCACCCTCTCGCCCGGCGAGCCCTCGCGCGCCTTCGTCGTGCTGTGGGTGCTCGCCCTGCCGCTCGCCGTGCTCGGCGGGTGGTTCGCCGCCACGCGCGTGACCGAGTCGTCGCTGCTGCGCATCGTCGGCGGACTTGCCTGGGCCCTCGCCCCGACCTTCCTCGCCGCGATCGTCGAGGGTCGACCGGCGGGCGTGCTCGTGCACCTGCTGCTGCCCTGGCTGTTCTACGCCGCGAGCGTCGCGCATCGCTCGTGGGCCCCCGCCGGAGCGGCATCCGTTCTGCTCGTGGGTGTGCTGGCGTGCGCGCCGTCGCTGGCCCCCGCCGTGGTGGTGCTGTGGTCGGCCGCGCTCGTCGTCGTCGCCCTCGTGGCCGCGCGCGGCATCGCCCGCGTGGTGTGGCTGCTCGTGCCCTCGGCCGTGATCTTCGGCCCCCTCGTGTGGACGCGCCTGCGCGCCGGCGACCCGTGGGCCCTCCTCGCCGACCCCGGCGTGCCGTACCGCGGCGCCGAGGCCACCGCCGACCCGCTCGGACGAGCGCTGCTCGCGGCCGGCTTCCCCACCTCCGACCCGGGCGGATGGGTGTCGCTCACCGGCGGCTCGGTGTGGTGGGTCGGCCTGCTCGTCGCGCCGCTGGCCGTGCTCGCCGTGCTCGCGGTGGTCACGCCGCGGTGGATCACGGCATCCGGCCTCATCCTGATCACGGCCACGGGCCTTGCGACCGCGTTCGCCGCCGTCGGGGTGGCGCTCTCGTTCGACCACTCGGTCGCCGTGCCGCTGTGGCCGGGCGCGGGGCTCAGTCTCGCGTGGATCGGACTCGTGGGGGGCGCTCTGGTCGCCCTCGACGCGGGGGTTCCGGCGCGCGTTGCCGTGCTGCGGCCGCTCGGCGCTCTGGTGGCCCTGGTCGCGCTCGCTGTCAGCGTGGCTCCCGCGCTGACCGCGCAGGTGGCGAACGGGGCCTCGGGTCGGTCGACGCTCGTCAACGGACCCGTGTCGACCCTGCCCGCCTTCGTCGCGGCCGAGGGGCGCGGTTCTCTCGACCTGGGCACGATCGTGCTCGACCCGCGCGCCGACGGCCTGCGCGTCGACGTCGTCTGGGGAGGCAGCGCGACGCTGTCCGGCCAGAGCACCCTGCAGGCCACCCGCACCTCGCCGACGCCCGAAGACCTCGAGCTGGCCGACCTCGCCGCCGACCTGGTCACCCCGTCGTCCGACGACGTGGTGTCGCGCCTGGCGGCCCACGGCATCGCCTTCGTGCTGCTCGAGTCGGCGCCCGCCGGTGAAGACGACGTCATCCGCGGCACGCGCCTCGGGGCGGCGACCTCTCTCGACCAGCGCGACTCGCTCGACCCGGTCGGCGAGACCTCGCGCGGCGACCTCTGGCGCGTGAACGCCGAGGTGACCCCGCGTCCCGAACTCGATGCGCACCGATTGGGCCTGCAGCGACTGGTCGCCGCCGGCTCCCTGGGCGTGCTGCTGGTGGCTCTGCTGCTCGCCGTGCCTACGGCAGCTTCACGGCGGACCGCGCGCCGCACGCCCCGCATCGTCGGTCCGAGCTCGGGAGGATCGCGATGAGCGAGAACCGCATGGCCCGCTTCGCCGCCACGAGCGCCCGTGTCGTGGCCGGTACCGCCGTGGCGACCGCGGCCGTCGTCGGCACGGTCGTCGGCATCGCTGCGCCGTGGCCCTCGTACACCGCCACCCCCGTGCGGGTCGAGTCGACCCCCGCCCCCGGTGACACGGTGCTCGCGTGCGACGGACCGCTGCTCGCCCTCGGGCGCAGCGCCGACTCCGCCGGCGGGCTGAGCGCGGCCGCCGCACAGCAGCTCGTCAGCGGCCCCTCCGACGCCGACGCCCAGGCCGAGCAGCTCTCCGGAGCGACAGCGGATGCCGACGGCGACGCCCAGGCGCTGCGCGCGGCGCCCCAGGACCGCTCCGAGACGCCGTTGGCCGCCGCCGGATCAGCGACCGTGGCCTCCGACGACCTCGTCGGGTTCTCGGCATCCGCGTGCCGCCCGCCGGAGGCCGAGTCGTGGCTGGTCGGCGGAGCGTCCACGACCGGCGCGAACGACCTCGTCGTGCTGGCCAATCCGGGCGACGTGCCCGCCACCGTGCAGTTGTCGGTGTACGGCGCGCAGGGCGTGTCGACCCCGCCCGGGGGACAGAACCTCGTCGTCCCCGCGCGCGAGCGCAAGGTCGTGCCGCTCGCGGGTCTGCTGCTCGGCGAGGAGAGCCCTGTCGTGCGCGTCGTGTCGTCGGGAGCCCCGGTGCACGCCTCGCTGCAGGCGAGCCTGACGCGCCTGCTGCTGCCCGGCGGCACCGACCAGGTCGCCCCTCTCGCGCAGGCCGACACGCGTCTGGTCATGCCCGGCGTGCACGTGCTCACCACCGGAGAGGGCCAGGCGGGCACGATCGTGCGTCTGCTGTCGCCCGGGTCCGATGCCACCGCCACCGTGCGCGTCATCCCCGTCGACGCCGCCGGGGCCGAGGCCGCTCCGACCGACGTGCCGCTCACCGCCGGCCTGCCGACCTCGCTCGACCTCTCGGGCCTCGCCGCCGGCGCGTACACCGTCGAGGTCTCGGCGACCGCCCCGATCGTCGGGGCCACGTGGTCGACCACCGGGTTCGGCGAGGGTGCCGATTTCGCCTGGTACGTGCCCGCTCCGCGCATCACCGAGCCCACCGTCGTCGCCGTTGCGCCCGGTGTGGGCTCGTCGATCGTGCTGGCGACCGAAGACGCCGAGGCCTCCGTGACGCTCACTCCCGTCGACGGCGGCGATGCGATCACCACCGCTGTTCCCGCAGGGGGCACGGCGGCCGTCGCCGTGGCATCCGGGATCTACCGGCTCGAGTCGGCGGAGCCGGTGCGCGCCGCGGTGTCGTACACGGGCACGGGGGCCCTGGCGGCCTACCCGCTGTGGCCCGCGGATGCCGCGGCCGGGGCCCTCACGATCCTGCCCTGACCGGGCGGGTCGGGCTCAGAAGAAGCGGAACCGCTCGGGACCGAGGTCCCACGGGTCGCGGTCGAGGTACTCGGCGGCGGCGCGGAACACGGCGCCCTCGATCATCATGCGGCGGTGCAGGTCGTCGTCGTGGTGCGGATGACCGAGCCGCTCGATCGGCACGCGATAGAGGATGATGCGCTTCTCGTCGCGCAGCACCGTCCAGCGCGGGATGCCGTCGGCTGCCGCCGGAGGCATGATGCCGATCTCGAACGAGACCTCGCGCAGATCGGACCACGCGGAGCGCAGGAACTCGGCCGCCGCGCCGACGGCGACGTCGAAGCGCTCGACGCGGGTGTCGATCGGGGGGAGGGGCGGACGAACGATCGGGCTGCGGTTCTCGCGGCCGTGCCGCCCGTGACGCGAGGGGCGGGCCACGGGTCGCGCTTCGCGGGACCGACGACGCATCATGCGTTCATCCTACGTTCGCGGGCCGACCCGCGGTCATCCGGCGGACGCCGGACGGCACGCGGGTCGGCATCGGCGCGGGAGACGCCGGGGCGGACCGCGATCGACTCACGGGACGACGACGACCTTGCCGGCGACGCGCCCCGCCATGGCCTCGGCGTGCAGGGCGGGCAGGTCGACGAGGTCGATGCGCCGGTCGACCTCGACGGTGAGCTCGCCCGCGTCGACGAGAGCGACGATCTCGGCGAGCCGCGGGGCGTCGGCCCGGACGAAGACGGTCTTGGCGTCGACGCCACGGCGGTCGTCGCCGGGGGTCGCCATGAACGCCGTGGTGCTGACCACCACCCCGCCGTCGCACACGAGGTCGACCAGGGCGGCGAAGTCGTCGGGGTCGAGAGGCGCGAGGTTCAGCAGCACGTCGACGGGTTCGCCGACGGAGTCGAGCAGTAAGGCGCGCGTGCGGTCGACGATCTGATCCGCCCCCGCCGCACGCACGGCGTCGAGGCTGCGCGGGCTCGCCGTCGCGATGACGTGCGCCCCGGCGCGGTGAGCGAGGCGCACAGCATGGACGCCCACGGCTCCTCCCGCGCCCACGATCAGCACCCGCTGACCGGCGCGCACCCCGCCGTCGTCGAATAGCGCCTGCCACGCGGTCAGCGCGACCGAGGGGAGGGCGGCCGCATCGACGAGATCGACGGCGGTGGGAGCCGCCGTGACGGCGTCGGCCGGGGCCACGACGTACTCCGCGGCACCGCCGTCGGTCTGCATCGGGAGGAACCCGATCACCGGCTGGCCGATCTCGAGGTCGTCGACGCCGGCGCCGATCGCATCGACCGTGCCCGACACGTCGTAGCCGGGCACGTGGGGGAGCTGGACGGGAATGGGGAGGAATCCGGCGCGCATGCCGTTGTCGGCGGCGTTGAACGCGGATGCCGCGACCTTCAGCCGCACCTGCCCCGGGCCGGGTGTCGGCAGCTCGACGTCGTCGAGTCGCAGGACGTCGGGTCCGCCCACTTCGTGGAATCGCATGGCCTTCATGGGGTGTCCTCTCCTTGGTGCTTCGGATTCGAAGCAATATCGGAACGCTAACACTGCTACGAACTCGAAGCAAGATAGGATCTGGATATGACACGGAATACCGCGGAGGTCACCCCCACGCAGCTCCAGGCGTACTTCGCCCTCACCGAGGTGAGCAGCCTGCTTCGGCACGCGGTCGAGAAGCAGCTCCGCGATGCCGGCGATCTGAGCTACGTGCAGTTCCAGCTGCTGGCGACCCTGGGTGACAGTCCCGACGGGCGCCTGCGCATGACGGATCTGGCCGACCGGGTCGTCTACAGCCGCAGCGGTCTGACCTACCAGGCGCAGGTGCTCGAGGGGCGGGGGTTGGTGACCAGGGCGCCGTCGCCCGACGACGAGCGCAGCGTCGTGGTCGCCCTCACCTCGGCGGGGCGCGACGTGCTCGGCGCCGTGTTCCCCGGCCACATCGATGCGTTGCACCGCCTGCTCTTCTCGTCGCTCAACGACGCCGACATCGCCGACCTGGCGCGGATCCTGCAGCGCGCCGCCGACCACCTGCGGGCGGATCCGCCGAGATCCGCCGCCCCGCGCCGACGCAAGGCATGACGCGCCGGGCGATGCGCGGCGCGGCGTCGGCCCGGTGTCGGAGGGGGTGGCTAGGCTGACCGCGATGCGCGACAGACTCTGCTCGAAGGTGGGATGCGCCCGCGAGGCGATGAGCACCCTCACCTACGACTACGGCGACCAGATGGCGGCCCTCGGCCCGCTGGGCCCCGCCGCTGATCCGCACGCCCACGACCTGTGCGCGATCCACGCCGACCGCCTCTCGGTCCCCAAGGGCTGGGTCGTCGTGAGACACGAGACGCTGCGCGCCTGAGTGGCTGCCCGCCCTGTCGGGGGTGAGGCACGCGTCATGTCGCGGCGCCGATCATCGGCGACTCCCGCGGTCAGGCGCGCTCGGTGAGGGCCGCAGCCCGCTCGTTCTCGAGCAGCAGGGCGCGGTACTCCCGGTCGCGGCGCACCGACGACACCGCCCGCACGAGCATCTCGGCATCCACCGGGGGGACGGGCGAGACGTGCGGGCGCACGGACTCGGCCAGCGACGCGGCGACGCGGGCCCGTGCCGCGGGCTCGAGGGCGTCGGCGCCGCGCACGAACTGCGCCATGCGCGCGGCGAGCCGGTCGGGCAAGCGTGAGACGTCGGCGACGGCCGCCCACTCCTCCATACCCGGGGGTAGTCCGGGGGCCGGCGGGGGAAGACGGCGCGTGCGCGTGCGCTCGCTCGCCGTGCCGGCCAGCAGATCGCCCAGGCGCTGCGCGCGCGGCGTGAACATGCCGATCACGGCGGCGATGGCGCCGAAGGTGAACCAGATCTCGAGCACGCCGGTGAGAGCGCGGATGAGGGCCTGACGGAAGCCCGCGGCCCCGCCGTCGGTGCGCACGATGCGCGCGCCCACCGCGAGCCGGCCGAGACTGCGGCCGCGGGAGAGGGTCTCGACCACGGTCGGAATGGCGACCATCGCGAGAACGAACAGCGAGATGACGCCGATGCCGATGGCCGACTCGGGAAGCGCCCCGTTGGTCACCAGCGCCGTGAGCAGGATGGCCCCGCCGATGAGCACCGCGGCGCCGACGACGAAGTCGATGAGGCACCCGACAGCGCGCAGGAAGAAGCCGATCGGCTGCACGTCGAGCGCGACGGCCTCGCCCGTCAGCGTCTCCTCGGTGCTCTGGTGCACGAGAGCGACCGCGGGAACGGGGGTCGACGACGAAGCCATGCGTACAGTTGACCACATGGACCTCGACGCCCTCACGGCCGCGCGGCGGGACGAGTGGGCGCGCCTCGACGAACTGGGCCGTCGCCGGCGCCTGCGCGGGGCCGAGGTCGACGAACTCGTGACGCGCTACCGCGCGGCATCCGCCGATCTCGCCGACATCAAGACCTCCGCCGGCCGCACGCCCGAGGGCGACTACGTTTCGGTGCTGCTCGCCCGCACGCGCCTGCGGCTCACCGGGGTGCGCGAGAACGTGCTGAAGCAGCTGCCGCGGTTCTTCGTGCTGCAGCTCCCGGCCGCGCTGTACCGCGTGCGCTGGACGACGCTCGGGGTGGCGGTCTTCTTCGTGATCGTGGCGACCCTCATGGCGCTGTGGATCTCGGGTGATCCCACCGCCGTCGCCTCTCTCGGTGCCGAGAGCCAACTGCAGAACTACGCCGACGAGCAGTTCGTCAGCTACTACCGCGAGAACCCGAACGCGATCTTCGCCGGCACCGTCTGGACCAACAACGCGTGGATCGCGGCGCAGTGCGTGCTGTTCGGCGTCACCGGCATCTGGCCGGCGATGGTCATCATGCAGAACGCCGTCGGTGTGGGGCAGTCCGCCGCCATCATGATCGCTTTCGACCGGGCAGACGTGTTCTTCCAGTTCATCCTCCCTCACGGCCTGCTCGAGCTGACCGCGATCTTCGTCGCGGGGGCGGCGGGCCTGCAGATCTTCTGGGCGTGGGTCGCGCCGGGCCGGCGCACGCGGGGCGAGGCGCTCGCGGCCGCCGGGCGCTCGCTGGCCACGATCGCGGTCGGGCTCGTGTTCGCCCTCGCCCTCTCGGGTGTCGTCGAGGGCTTCGTGACCCCGCGCGAGTGGCCCTGGCCGATCAAGATCGCCATCGGTGCCGCGGCCCTCGGGGTGTTCCTCTTCTACATGCTGTGGGTCGGGCGTCGCGCAGCGCGAGCGGGCGAGACCGGCGACCTCACCGAGTACGAGGCCGGAACCCCGACGCTCACCGCGGGCTGACGGCATCCGGTCATTCGGGTGATCCATCGCCCCGCGTTCCCGACCGTTCCCCGGCGTGTCATTTTTGATTCACTCAAAATTAGCTAGGCTGGCGACATGCTCGACAGTCAGCCGGATGCCGCCGCGGATGCCCTCATCCGCGGAGCCGGGCTGCGGGTCACGGCGACACGCGTCGCCGTGCTCGACGCCCTCCGCGTCCGGCCGCACGCCACCGCCGACGACGTCTTCGACCGCATCGTCGGCTCCCTCCCCGGAACGAGCAAGCAGTCGGTGTACAACGCGCTCCGCGACTTCGCCGACGCGGGACTCGCCCGCCGCATCGAACCCGCCGGCCACGCCGGCACCTTCGAACTGCGCGTGGGCGACAACCACCACCACGTGGTGTGCACGCACTGCGGCCGCATCGACGACGTGGACTGCGTCGTCGGTTCGGCGCCGTGCCTGCACGTGCCGGAGGGGAGCGGTTATCTCGTCGAGACCGCCGAGGTGACGTTCTGGGGCGTGTGCTCCGATTGTCGAGCCGAATCCGAAGCCGAAAAACCGAGAGGATCCCGATGAGCGACACTCTGAACGGATGCCCCGTCTTCCCCGACGGCGCCGCCCCCGACGACAACCGACTGCCGGTGGGCGAAGCCCCCGCCGACAGCGAGCCCGCGGGCGCGCTGCCCCACCCCACCCAGGGATCCGCCAACCGCGTGTGGTGGCCCGAGTCGCTGAACGTCAAGATCCTCGCCAAGAACAACGCCCTGCGCGACCCGCTCGACGAGGGCTTCGACTACAAGGCGGCCTTCGAGGCGCTCGACCTCGCCGCCGTGAAGGGCGACATCCAGCAGGTCATGACGACCTCGCAGGACTGGTGGCCCGCCGACTTCGGCCACTACGGCCCCCTCATGATTCGGATGGCCTGGCACAGCGCCGGCACCTACCGCGTGACCGACGGTCGCGGCGGATCGGGCGCGGGAATGCAGCGCTTCGCCCCGCTGAACAGCTGGCCCGACAACGTCAACCTCGACAAGGCGCGGCGCCTGCTGTGGCCGATCAAGAAGAAGTACGGCCAGTCGATCTCGTGGGCCGACCTCATGATCCTCGCCGGCAACGTCGCGCTCGAAGACATGGGCTTCCCGACCTTCGGCTTCGCCGGCGGCCGCACCGACGTGTGGGAGCCCGATGACGATGTGTACTGGGGTCCCGAGACCACGTGGCTCGGCGACGAGCGTTACACGGGCAACCGTGAGCTCGAGCGCCCGCTCGCAGCTGTCCAGATGGGCCTCATCTACGTCAACCCCGAGGGTCCCAACGGCAACCCCGACCCGCAGCTGTCGGCCCACGACATCCGCGAGACGTTCGGCCGCATGGCGATGAACGACGAGGAGACCGTCGCCCTCATCGCCGGTGGCCACACCTTCGGCAAGACGCACGGCGCGGCGAGCGACTCGCACGTGGGCGTCAACCCCGAGGCCGCCGACATCAACGACCAGGGTCTGGGCTGGAAGAACAGTCACGGCACCGGCAAGGGCGACGACACGATCACCAGCGGCCTCGAGGTGACCTGGACCTACCACCCCACCCGCTGGGACAACGAGTTCTTCCACATCCTCTTCGGCTACGAGTGGGAGCTGTTCCAGAGCCCCGCGGGCGCCCACCAGTGGCGCCCGGTCAACGGCGGCGGCGAAGGTCTCGTCCCCGAGGCGCACTCCGACGGCCGCCGCGAGCCCCGCATGCTGACCAGCGACCTGGCGCTGCGCGTAGACCCGGCGTACGAGAAGATCTCGCGCCGGTTCGCCGAGGACCCTGCCGCGTTCCAGGACGCCTTCGCCCGCGCCTGGTTCAAGCTCACCCACCGCGACATGGGACCGCGCGAGCGTTACCTCGGCTCCGAGGTGCCCGCCGAGGTGCTCGTGTGGCAGGACCCCGTGCCCGCCGTCGACCACCCGCTGATCGACGAGGCGGATGCCGCTGCGCTCAAGAAGCAGATCCTCGACAGCGGCCTCACGGTGCAGCAGCTCGTGACCACGACGTGGGCCGCGGCATCCACGTTCCGCGGTAGCGACAAGCGCGGTGGCGTGAACGGCGCGCGCATCCGCCTCGAGCCGCAGAAGAGCTGGACGGTCAACAACCCCGAGCAGCTGGCATCCGTTCTCTCCGTGCTCGAGGGCGTCAAGGCGGCCTTCGACGCCCAGGGCGAGAAGAAGGTGTCGATCGCCGACCTGCTCGTGCTCGCGGGCAACGCCGGTGTCGAGCAGGCCGCCCTCGCCGGCGGCGTCGAGGTCGAGGTGCCCTTCACCCCCGGCCGCACCGACGCCTCGCAGGAGCAGACCGAGATCGAGTCGTTCCGCTGGCTCGAGCCGGTCGCCGACGGCTTCCGCAACTACGCCTCGCGCTCGACGCGGCTGCCGGCGGAGTTCCTGCTGCTCGACAAGGCCAACCTGCTCACGCTCACCGCTCCCGAGATGACCGTGCTGGTCGGCGGCCTGCGCGCGATCGGAGCCAACTGGGACGGCAGCGACTGGGGCGTGTTCACCGACACCCCCGGCGCCCTCACCAACGACGTGTTCGCGAACCTGCTCGACCTCGGCACGACGTGGAAGCCGCTCGACAGCGGCAAGCACGCGTTCGAGGGCACGAAAGACGGCTCGGGCGAGAAGGTCGGCATCGGCACCCGCGTCGACCTGGTGTTCTCGTCGAACTCCGAGCTGCGCGCGCTCGCCGAGGTCTACGCCTCCGACGACGCCAAGGAGAAGTTCGTGCGCGACTTCGTCGCCGCCTGGCGCAAGGTCACCGAGCTCGACCGGTTCGACCTGGTCTGAGCCGCGGCATCCGGAAGGCCCGTCCCCTCGTGGGGCGGGCCTTCCGGCGCGTGGGGAGCGCCGCGTTGCGAGCAGACCATGTCCCACTACTGGCTGTCTGGGCGGGGGTCGGGCAGCCCTTTTCGTGACATGCTCTGCGCGGAGTGGGACGCGGGGTCGGGGGTGACCATGTCCCACTTCTGGCTGTGCGGGCGGGCGTCAGGCAGCCTCTTTCGGGACATGCTCTGCGCAAGGGGGGACGCGGGGTCGGGGGTGACCATGTCCCACTTCTGGTTGTCTGAGCCGGCGTCGGGCAGCACTTTTCGGGACATGCTCTGCGCGGAGTGGGACGCGGGGGACTGAGGAGGGGGCCGGATGCCGCGCGGCTCAGGCGCGCGCGAGGCGGCGCAGGCCCTCGTCGAGCGAGACCGCGGGCATCCACTGCAGGTCGCGGCGGATCTCGGTCTGGTCGAACCAGTGCGCGGTCGACATCTGCTCGGCGAGGAAGCGCGTCATGGGCGGCTCGTCCTCACCGGGGCGCACGGCCCACACGCGCTCGATGAGCGATCCGGCGGCCTTGGCGAGGCCCGCGGGCACGCTGAACCGCGGGGGCGTGACGCCCGAGGCGCGGCAGATGCCCGCCAGCAGGTCGCCGACCGGCCGCGGTTCGCCGTTGGTCAGCACGTAAGCGCGACCGCTGACCTCGTCGACGCGGTGGAGGGCGGCGACGATCCCGGATGCCGCGTTGTCGACGTACGTGGAGTCGATGAGCGCCGTGCCGCCGTCGAGCAGCGGCAGCGTGCCCCGGCGGGCGCGCGCGACGACGCGCGCGATGAGCTGCGTGTCGCCCGGTCCCCACACGAGGTGCGGGCGGATGGCGACGAGGGCGGTGCCGCCCCCGGCGCGGGAGAGGGCCAGCAGCTCGGCCTCGGCCTTCGTGCGGGCGTACTCGCCGTGCGCGGCCTGCGGATCGGCGGGCTCGGCGTCGACACCGGCGAGGGCGTGACCGGCGTGAGCGACCGAGGGCGACGACACGTGCACGATGCGGGCGACCCCGGCCGCGGCCGCGGCGTCGAGCAGGGTGCGCGTGCCCTCGACGTTCACGGCGCGGAACTGCGCCGGGTCTCCCGCGAGGGAGACCTTCGCCGCCAGGTGCACGATCCCGTCGATCCCCTCGAGGGCGGATGCCACGGCATCCGGATCCGTCACCGAACCCAAGCGGTCGTCGGCGCCGTCGATACCCGAGGGGCGGCGCTGCAGGGTGCGCACCTCGTGCCCCGCGTCGTGCAGGGCGCTGACGACCGCGCGGCCGAGGAACCCGGACGCACCGGTCGCGAGCACCTTCACGGCGCGCTCGGCTTCTCGCCCGCGAGCACGCGCTCGGCCCACGCGGAGACGCGGGTGCGGTCGATCTTGGAGTTGTGCCGGATGTCGGTCGGCAGCGTCGGCACCACCAGCACCGCCGCGAGGCGCTGCGCGGTGGCGGCGCGCACGGCTTCGGTGAGCTCGGGCGAGGCCAGGCCCGGGCGACGGGCCCCCGTCTCGACGACCGCGACGACGACCTGGCGGCCCGCGGGTCCGACCCCGACCGCCGCCGCGCGCTGCACGGCCGCGACGGTCTCGACGTCCTGCTCGATGCCCACCGGGGTCACGGGACCCTCGGCGGTGGTGATGACGTGGGGGAGACGCCCCTCGACCCACAGCCGGCCCTCGGCGTCGAGGTGCCCGACGTCGCCGGTGCGGTGCCACCGCTCGCCGAGGCCGCGGCGGGCCTCGCGGTCGGTGAGGTGAAGGCGGAAGTAGCCGCGCTTGAGATGCGGTGCCGAGATGACGATCTCGCCGGTGACCCGAGGCTCCGTCGTCGTGTCATCGGACGAACGGCCGAGCTCGTCGAGAGGGGCGATGCGCACCTCGCCGGTGCCGAGCGGACGACCCACGCACACGCCGCGGTCGCCTGCGGCGGCCTCGATCTCGGGCAGGGTCACGTCGGCGACGAGCAGGCACTCGGTCATGCCGTAGGGGGTGTGCGCGACGGCATTCGGCATGAGGGCCTGCGCCCGACGCAGGAGGTCGATGCCCACGGGCGCGCCGGTGGAGAGGAACGTCTCGACGCGCGAGAGCGCGGCCCGGTCGGCATCCGTCAGCCCTCCGGCGGTCGCGACGACGTTGGCCACCGCGGCGGGCGAGAGGAACACGATCCGCGCGTCCGAGGCGCGCACGGCGGCGGCGACGGCTGCGGCGGTGAGGGTGCGCGGGGCCGAGACGTCCATGTCGGGCGTCGCCGAGCGCGTGCCGAGGGCGGGGCCCAGCAGAGCGAACGGGGCGAAGCCGGTGACCAACCCCGTGTCGGCCGTGACGCCGAAGTGGGCGGCGAGGGTGTCGCGGAGGGCGGAGAGCTGCGCGTGCGTGTACACGACGCCCTTGGCCGGCCCCGTGGACCCCGAGGTGAACAGCACCGCGGCGTCGGCGTCGGCGGCAGGAGGTGCGGGCAGGGGGCGGCCCCGACCGGCGCGAGGGAGGTCGGAGAGGCTCGCCTCGACCCCGAGCGCCCGCGACGATGCGGCGGGAAGCGCGGCGGCAGAGATGCGTCGCCCCGGCCAGCCGAGGGCACGGGCGGCGGCGAGGCCGGCCACCTCTCCGATGACGACGTCGGGCACCGCGCCGCGCACGGCACGGGAGAGACCCCGGATGCCGAGACCCCGGTCGGCCACGACGACCACGGCCCCGATGCGCAGGCACGCGTACAGCGCCGCGGTGAGGGTGGGACCGGGCTGCACGAGCAGCGAGACGCGGTCGCCGGCGCGGACGCCGAAGGCGTCGAGGCCCGCGGCGAGCTCGTCGACCCGCGTGGACAGCTGACGCCAGCTCACGTTCAGGGGGCCGTCGCCGCGCGAGGTCGTCATGTCGATCACGGCGGTGTCGTCGTCGTCGCGGCGCGCGTCGAGGGCATCCCACAGGCGGCCGGTGGGGGCCGGACGCTTCCGCGACGAGGCGCGGCGCGTGCGGGCTGGTGCCGGCGCGGCATCCGGAACCTTCTCGTCGAGCCAGTCGAGCACGACGTCGGCGTAGGGGCGCTCCTCGGCGAGGAGGTGCCCGGCGCCCTCGAAGCGGTGCACGTCGGCGTGGGGCAGACGCTCGGTGAGGTCGTCGAGGTGATCCTCGCCGAACACCGGATCTTTCGGACCCCGCAGCAGCAGCGCCGGCACCTCGAGCTCGCGCAGGCCCGCCGACATGCGGTGCAGGGCGGGGGTGCTCTCGTGCGCGGGGGTCGCGGGGATGTCGGCGACGAACCCGCCGATGCCGCGCCGACGTGCGATCGTCGCGTACGGGGCGCGGAACGCCGCGCGCACGGCCGGGTCGAGGTCGGCGAGGGCCAGCGTCACGTCGAGGAAGGCCGTCGTGCCGGTCGTGCCGGCGGCGAGCATGCCGCGGGCCGTCGCCACGCGCAGCGCGAAGGGCAGCTCGGCCCCGTCGGGGTGATGCACAGCGGTGTTCAGGGCGATGACGGCCGCGAGGCGGTCGCGGTTCTCGACGGCCCACCCGAGCGAGACGGGCCCGCCCCAGTCGTGACCGATCGTGACGATCGGGCCCCGGATGCCGAGCTCCGTCACGAGCGCGTCGAGATCGGCGATGCGCTGGGCGAGGGTGCGGCGCAGCGGGGTGCGCTCCGAGAAGCCCATCTCGAGCTGGTCGACGGCGACGACGCGCCAGGGCGTCGCCCCCGCGTCGGCACGGGCGAGAGAGGCGTTCACGAGGGCGCGCCACAGGTACGACCACGTGGGATTTCCGTGCACCGCGACGATCGTGCCGCGCGGCTCGATGCCGCGTTCGGCGAGGGCGTCGCCGGTGTCGAGCACGTGCCAGAGCCGGGTCGCACCCGCATCGGCGAGCACTCCGTCGACGCTCACGAGCCGCGAGAGGGCGGGATCGAGACCGGGGAGACCGGCCGGGGGCAGGGTGGCCTGCGGACCGATCGCGCGGGGGTGACTCACCAGGCCAGCTCCAGCATGCCGGTGTTGAGTCCGGAGCCCACTCCCATCAGCAGCACGCGATCACCCCGCCGCAGCGTCTTCTGCTCGGCGGCCAGGGTGATGGGGATCGAGGCCGGGCCGACGTTGCCCAGTTCGGGGTAGGTGACCGGGACGCGGTCGCGGTCGAGCTTGGCGGCACGAACGATCGCGTTGGTGTGCACCGACGAGACCTGGTGGGTGACGTAGCGGTCCATGCCCGTCCAGTCGAACTCGCCCTTGGCCTCTTTCCAGGCCGACACGACGAGGTCGAGGCCGCCCTTGAGCAGCGCCTTGGCGTCGGTGAACATGCCGTCGACGCTGCCGACGCAGAGATCGTAGAACTGGGTCGCCGCGCGCGTCACGCCACCGACGATGCGATGGCCCTCGGGGTGGTCGCTCGCGCGACCGAGCACGGCGGCGGCCGCACCCGAGCCGAGGGTGAGGGAGGCGAACTCCTGCATGAACGCGTCGCGGTCGAGGTCCTCGCGCACGAGGCGGTTGATCGTGTTGACCTGGATCTCGTCGGCGTCCTCGCCGTTGACGATGAGGGCGTACTTGACCTGACCCGACTGGATCATGCCGGCGGCCAGGCTCATGCCGTTGATGAAGCCGAGGCAGGCGTTGGCGACGTCGAAGTTGATCGCCGAGCTCGGCAGGCCCAGACCGTGGTGCAGGCGCACCGCGACCGAGGGCTCGAGGTGCTTGCGGGTCACCGAGGTGTTGATGATCAGGCCGATCTCGCTGGGATCGACCCCGGCCTCGGCGAGGGCCTGCTTGCCCGCGGCGATCGTGGCCTCATCGGATGACTCTCCGTCGGCCCAGTTGCGGCGTTCGTTGACGCCCGCCACGCGGCGGAGAAGCCCCGGCTTGAGCTTGAGTCGCTTCAGCGCGGGAGCCAGACGCTCCTCGATGTCATCCGACGTCGTGATGCGGCTGGGCAAGACGCTCGCCACCGACACGAGGGCCACATCGTCGAAGTGCGTGGTGGCGTTTCCTGGCAAGAGAGCTCCCGCATCCTGTGCGTAGACGGCAGAGCCGCGCACGGAGGGGACGCGCAGACGGCTGGAAGGGTACCCCCCAGGATAAGCCGCGTCGTATGTCGCGGGCTGCATGCGGGCTGGACGTGCTAAAGGCGACCGGCGGCCTTGAGCGCGAGATAGCGGTCGGCCACGAGCGGCGGCAGGTCGTCGGCCGAGGCCGAGACCGCGTCTCCTCCGGCGCGCACGACCGCGTCGCGCACGCGCTGCGCGTCGTGGCGAGCGCGTTCGACGGCGGCGGCGGCGTACACGTCGGCCGCGTCGTGGTGAGCGGGCACCTCGCCGGGGCCGTCGGTGGCCGTGGCCACGAGCAGGCGTGAGCGCGCGGCGACCGAGGGGAGGGCGGCGAGGAAGGCGCGCGCGGCCTCGGGGTCGTCGGCCGCGGTGAGCAGCACGATGAGGGCAGGGCGCACCGCGAGCCCCCGCACCTGGGCGAGGGCGGCGTCCCAGTCGGTGTCGATCAGCTGCGGATCGACCGGGGCCATGGCGTCGACGAGGGCGGGCAGCAGCTGCGCGCCCTCGACGCGCGTCACGCGGGCGCGGGGCACGCGGTCGAACATCACGAGGTGCACGTGATCGCCGGCCCGCGAGGCCAGCACCGACAGCAGCAGCGCCGACTCCATCGCGGCGTCGAGGCGCACGCCGTCGCCGACGCGCGCCGCAGCCGTGCGGCCGGTGTCGATGACGATGACGACGTGCCGGTCGCGCTCGGGTCGCCACGTGCGCAGCATCGTGGTGCCGGCGCGAGCCGTCGCTCGCCAGTCGATCGAGCGCACGTCGTCTCCGCGCACGTACTCGCGCAGGCTGTCGAACTCGGTTCCCGGGCCGCGCACCTGCAGCGTGGTGTTGCCGTCGAGCTCGCGCAGGCGCGCGAGACGCGAGGGCAGGTGCCGGCGCGAGGTGAACGGGGGCAGCACGCGCAGGCGGGCCGGGGCGTCGACCACGCCCTGGCGGCCGGCGAGACCGAGCGGCCCGGCCGCCCGCACGACGACGAAGGCGCTGCGCAGCTCGCCGCGGCGGCGGGGGAGCAAAGGGAGAGGCGCCCCGCGCCGCTCACCGGGCGGCACCGTGAACCGCTGGCGCTCCGCGGGGGCGCCGGCGGTCGGCTGCCACGCGTCGCGCACCCGCGCCCGCAGCGTGCGGGTGCCGAGGTTGCGCACGCGCAGCTCGCCCGCGACCGGCTCGTCGAGCAGGGCGCGCTCGGGGTGCGTGCGGGTGATCTCGACGCGTCGCGGATCGGCGGCCAGAGCGCGGTCGACCAGGGCGAGCACCGCGCAGAGCAGCAGCCAGCCGCCCGCCACGGCCCACGCCGACAGCCCCGCCGTGCTCAGCAGCACGAGGGGGACGACGCCGAGGGCGACGAGCAGGGCGAGACGGCCGGTGACGAACATCAGATCGGAACGCGGGTCTGCTGCAAGACCGAGGTGAGGATGGCATCGACCGACACGCCCTCGATCTCGGCCTCGGGCCGCAGGCGGATGCGGTGGCGCCACACCGGCACGAGCATGGTCTGCACGTGGTCGGGCGTGATCGCGGGGTATCCGCCGAGCCAGGCCCAGGCCTTCGCCGCCGCGAGCAGGCCCGTGGTCGCACGCGGGCTCACGCCCAGCAGCACCGAGGGGCTCTGGCGCGTCGCGCGGGCCAGGTCGACGACGTAGCCGAGCAGGTCGTCGTCGACGGCGACGGATGCCGCGGCCCGCTGCGCGGCGAGGATCTCGGATGCCGTGACCACGGCATCCACCCCCGCCTCTTTCAGGCGTCGAGGGTCGAAACCGGCGGCGTGGCGACGGAGCACATCGACCTCGGCCTCGCGGTTCGGCAGGTCGACGACCAGCTTGAGCAGGAAGCGGTCGAGCTGGGCCTCGGGCAGCGTGTACGTGCCCTCGTGCTCGATCGGGTTCTGGGTCGCGGCGACGAGGAAGGGATCCGGCAGGGGGCGGCTCTCGCCGTCGGACGAGACCTGGCGTTCCTCCATTGCCTCGAGCAGGGCGGCCTGGGTCTTGGGAGGGGTGCGGTTGATCTCGTCGGCGAGCAGCACGTGCGTGAAGACCGGGCCCGCGCGGAACTCGAAACCGCCGGCGCGCGCGTCGTACACGAGCGAGCCCGTGACGTCACCGGGCATGAGGTCGGGCGTGAACTGCACCCGCGCGGTGTCGAGGCCCAGCGCCCGGCTGAACGAGCGCACGAGCAGGGTCTTGGCGACGCCGGGGACGCCCTCCAGCAGCACGTGCCCGCGCGAGAGCAGCGCGATGAGCAGACCGGTGACGGTGCCGTCCTGCCCGACCACGGCCTTGCCGACCTCGAGGCGCACGCGATGCATCGCCTCGCGCAGGGCCGCGTCGTCGGCATCCGGGGCGCCGTTCGCCGGGGTCGACGGCGACTCGGGCGCTGCGTCGGCCGGCTGCGCGGGCGCGGTCTCGGCCGGGAAGGCGGGCGCGGGCCAGGTGGGCGATTCGGGGCTGTCGGTCATCGTGTGGTCCCTTCGGGTCGGACGGCGGCGCGCACGCTCGCCTCGAGATCGCGGAGTCGGTCGGCGGCCGCGACCAGGTCGCGATCGGTGGTCGGGGTGTCGTCGACGAGGATGCCGCGCACGACGGAACGGTCGGCGCCCAGGCGTTCGGCGACGGCGTCGGCGACCTCGGTGGCGGGGGTGCGGTCGGTCAGGCCGAGCAGGCGCACGAGCCGCGCGCGGCTGGCGCGGCGCAGCTCGTCGAGGGCGTGCCCGGCGTCGCGCGCCGAGGCGTACAGACGGGCGCGCCCCTCGGTGGTCTCGTTCGCGCGCACCGTGACGGGCAGACGTTCGACCACGAGCGGGCCGAAGCGCCGCCCGCGCCAAAGTGCTGCAGCGAGAGTGGCCGCGAGGAGCAGCAGGAGGGCGGGGGTGACCCACGGCGGGGTCAGATCGCCGAGGGTGGGCGGAGCCGAGCCGGGTGCCGCGTCGGTGGGTGAGGGCACGTACCAGACGATCGTGGCCGTCTGCCCGAGCACGCCCAGGGCCAGGGCCGCGTCGCCGTCGGCGGGCAGGGTCGAATTGGTCAGGACCGCCAGGCCGTCGAGCGCCGTGACGGTCCCTCCGGCGGGGCGGTCGGCGGTCAACAGCGTGAACTCCCCGTCGACGGGGAAGCAGCCGGTGACGTCGTCGCCGGGGGTCATGAGCTCGCCCGTGCGGGCGGCACCCGCGTTGTCGGCAGCGGGGAAGGAGCAGTCGGCCCGCACCGCAGTGCCGTCGGAGAACCCGCCCAGCGTCGACTCGTTCAGCAGCACCGAGAGGGCGCGCGAGCGGGGCTCGACGAGCACGACGTGGCGTGCGCGGTCGGCGAGCGCGGTGAGCGTGTCGTCGGACAGCATCGGGGCGTCGCGCATGACGAGGGTCGCGTCGTCGGCGGCGAGGGCACGCTCGGCGGCCTCGCGATCGCGGGCGACGACGACCCGTGCGCCCTGCTGCTCGAGCAGGCGCACGACGGCGCGCGTGCCATCGGGCCCGGCCGACTCGGGGTCGAGCACGGCGCGTTGCGAATAGCCGCCGTAGACGAACGACCCGCCGACGAAGGCGACCACCAGCAGCCCGACGACGAGCGCCACCCACCCGAGAGCGCTGCGGCGCCGCGAACGGGCGGGAGCGGCGACGCTCACGGGGCGTCCACCGGCGTCGCGCGAGCCCGCACCGCGGCGTCGTCGAGGTCGGAGATGACCCGGTAGCGCTCGGCCGTGCCGGGTCGACGCAGGTAGCGCACGTCGTCGAAGATCGTCGCGGCGTCGTCGAGGGCGTCGGCGAGGCTCGGGAGGGCGCGGGCCGCTTCACGCGAGAAGGCGCGCACGGTCGCACCCGGCGGCGGGTCGACGAGCCCGCGCTCGCCGAGTCCGCGCGCGAAGGCGCGGAAACGGAGCACGATCGCCTCGTCCCATTCGCCGCGCGCGGCGGCGGCGGCCGCATCGGCGCGCAGTTCGGAAGCGGAGCGCGCGTCGTCGTCGTCGAAGAGCGCCTGTGCGGCGGGGGCGGCGCGGTTCGCGACGCGCGGTCGACCCCAGATGAGCACGGCGACCACGATGAGCGCGATCACGATCACCGCGATCACGATGAGGGCGGCCGGACCCCACCCGTCGGTGTCGGGCACGCGCAGGAGGTCGCCGAGGAACTTCGCGACGGCCTGGGCGATGCGGTCGATGAAGGTCGGCTCGGCAGCCTGGTACGACGGATCGCTCAACTCCTTCTCAGCCCACTCCCGCGCCTGGTCGGGATCGGGCAGCAGGGGGAAGGTCGCGGCGAGGGCGGGGAGCGCGATCATTCGCCTCCGCCCGAGCCGGGGGCCGCCCACGCCGTGGGGGCGGGCGGTGCCGGCGGCGCGGGGGTGTCCGCCGCGGGCGGGTCGGCACGCGGGGAGTCGCTGGTCGACGGGGGAGCCCACGAGGGATCGCGCGGCGCCGGTGCGGCCGCCGGGGCGACGGGGGCGGGGGCGCCCGGGGCGGGTGCGCCGTACGCGGGCGGCGCCGGCGGGCCGGACGGGGCCTGTGCGGGAGCGCCGGAGGGGGGTTGAGTCGGAGCGCCGTAGCCGGGCTGCCCCGGGCCGCCGTACGGTGCGGCACCGTACCCCTGCGCCGGTGCGCCGTACCCCTGCTGCGGGCCGACGGCACCCGCGCCGTACGCCGGCGCGCCCCACCCGGCGTAGGCCGGGGCGGACCCGACCGGGGCGGGAGCGGGTCGCTCGACCACCCGACCGACGCCCACCAGGTAGGGGTCGGGCAGAGAGGTCGCCCCGGCGTCGCGCTGCTCGACGTAGGTCTGCAGGTCGTGGTCGAGGGCTTCGACGCGCATGCGGGCGTCGACGTAGACGAGCGCGGCGGAGGTCGACTGCACCACGAGAGCGATGCACTGCACGAGAAGGATGGCGAGCTGACCGATGAGCTGCACCACGAGGTAGCCCACGAACGCCTCGACTCCGGAGCTGCCCGTCGGATCGACCAGCACCGGGATGAGACCGCTGACGAGGCTCAGGGGGATCGCCACGATCTGGGCGACGATGCCGAAGGCGATCGAGATGATCAGGAGAACCCCGAGCGTCGACCAGAACCGGCCGCGCGTCAGGCGCCATGAGCGTGCGACCGCGCGGAAGACCCCCGCACGTTCGAGGATGATGACCGAGGGCACGAGGAAGAGCTTGGGCGCGAGCCACAGATAGCCGGCGACCAACACCATCGCCAGCAGGATCCCGACGACGACACCGACCCAGATCACGCTGATCACGAGCAGAGTGACGATGCCCACGACCACCCCGACCACGATCAGGCCGGCGAGGGCGCTCAGGGCGCTGTAGCCCACGAGGCGCCAGAAGACCGGCTTCACCCGGGCCCACACTTCGCGCAGGCGCGGCTTCTCGGACACCACGGCGTGCGCGACCTCGGAGACCACGACGCCCTGGACCACGACGCTGAGCGCGCCGGTGGCGAGGCCGAGCACCAGGGCGGTCGCGGCGGTGATGACGGTGGAGCCCGCGAGGATCGCGTTGAAGTCGTCGCTGCCGGGGGGAACGGTGTCGAGCCGGGCGAAGCTCGCGATCGCGACGCCGCCCACCGCCGCCGTGAGCACGACGTAGGCGATGGCCTGCACGATGAGCGCGAAGCCGAGCAGCACCTTCGGGTTGTGTCGCAGCGCGACGAACGAACGGCTCAGGATCGTGCCGAACCCGTACGGGTGCAGCGGAACGATGCCGGGGCGGGATGCCGGGGTCCAGGCCGGATACGCGGTCACGGTGGCGCCTCCTCGTCGCGTGGCGATGTCCTCATCGTGTCATAGACCTCCGACACGCACGCCTGCCGTGCGGGCACGTCGACTACTCTCGATACGACGTGCCCCCACCCGGGGCGTTGTGCCCGTCCCCGAGCGGGTTTCGAGACGGAAGACGTACACCCGAATGACTTCACGGATCCTGGTCGTCGACGATGACACCGCACTGGCCGAGATGATCGGCATCGTGCTGCGCACCGAGGGATTCGACACGGTGTTCTGCGCCGACGGAGCCCAGGCGGTCGACGCCTGGCGCACCGAGCGTCCCGACCTGATCCTGCTCGACCTCATGCTCCCCGGCGTCGACGGCATCGAGATCTGCACGCGCGTGCGGGCCGAGTCCGGCGTGCCGATCATCATGCTGACGGCCCGCACCGACACCGCCGACGTGGTCAAGGGGCTCGAGTCGGGTGCCGACGACTACATCATGAAGCCCTTCAACCCGAAGGAGCTCGTGGCGCGCATCCGCACGCGCCTGCGTCCGACGCAGGCCGCGGTCGATGAGACGCTCCGGATCGGAGACCTCGTCGTCGACGTCGCCGCCCACGAGGTGCGGCGCGGCGACAGCCCGATCGCGCTCACACCCCTCGAGTTCGAGCTGCTCGTCGCGCTCGCCGAGAAGCCCCAGCAGGTGTTCTCGCGCGAGATGCTGCTCGAGCAGGTGTGGGGCTACCACTACAAGGCCGACACCCGCCTGGTCAATGTGCACGTGCAGCGCCTCCGCGCCAAGATCGAGGCCGATCCCGACAACCCGCGGATCGTGACCACCGTGCGCGGCGTGGGCTACCGCGCCGGCGCGGTGGCCTGAGCGGGCCATGACCGGCGCGGTGCGGACCCTGCCGCCGCCGAGGCGACTGTCGCTGCGCGACTGGAGGTCGCTGCGCGACCGCTTCGCCACGCTGTGGCGCCGATCGCTGCGCTTCCGCACGATCGTGATCACCGTCACGCTGACGGCGGCGACCATCCTCGTCACGTGCGTGGCGATGGCCCTCGTCATCCAGAACGAGCTCTTCACCGCCCGCAAGGACCAGGTGCTCCTCGAGGCCCAGCGCGCGACCGCGGCGGCCCAGGCTACTCTCGATGCGGCCGTGGACTCCACCGATCCGGCCGCGGCGCAGACGCTGATGAACGGCATCGCGACCCGGCTCTCGCAGCAGTCCTCGAGCGACCTGATCGCGCTCTACCGCATCGGGCCGCCCTCGCCGCTGGCTCCGCAGCCGTTCATCTCTCCCGCGTTCCAGTCGAGCATGGTCACCGAGGCGATGCGCACGCAGGTGCAGTCGAGCCCCGACCTGCAGTGGTGGCAGTCGGTCGCCCTGCCCACCGACAACGGCCGCGAGGTCCCCGGTATCCTCGTCGGCCATCAACTGCGCTTCCCGGCCGAAGACGGCGTCGATTCGTACGAGTTGTACATGGGGTACGACCTCACCAGCGCCTCGCAGACCCTCGCGTTCGTGCAGGTGCTGCTGTGGGTCGTGGGTCTCGTGCTGGTGCTGTTGATCGGGGCGATCGCGTGGTTCGTGCTGCGCTCGGTGACGACGCCGATCGCGGATGCCGCCGAGACCAGCGCCAAGCTCGCGGCGGGCGACCTCGGGGTGCGGTTGCCCGTGCGCGGAGAAGACGAGCTGGCGACGCTGAACCGCTCGTTCAACGCCATGGCCGACAGCATCGAGCAGCAGATCAAGGAGCTCGCCGACCTGTCGCTCGTGCAGCAGCGCTTCGTGTCCGACGTGTCGCACGAGCTGCGGACTCCGCTGACGACGATCCGCCTGGCCGCCGACATGATCAACGATCAGCGCGCGGAGTTCGATCCCGCCACGGGTCGCGCCGCCGAGCTCCTGCACGCCCAGGTGCAGCGCTTCGAGGTGCTGCTGACCGACCTGCTCGAGATCAGCCGGTATGACGCGGGGTCCGTGCAGCTCGAGCTCGAGGCCACGAGCCTCGCGCACCTGGCCGAAGACGTCATCGACTCGATGGAGCAGCTGGCCGAGGGCCACGGCTCCGACGTGCGGCTCGTCGCACCCGGCGGCTACACGCCGGTCGAGATGGACGCGCGCCGCGTGCGCCGCATCGTGCGCAACCTCCTCGGCAACGCCATCGAGCATGGCGAGGGGCGCCCCATCGTGGTGTCGGTCGACAGCGATCGGGATGCCGTGGCCTTGGGCGTGCGCGACTTCGGCCTGGGCATGACCGCCGACGACGTCGAGCGGGTGTTCGACCGCTTCTGGCGCGCCGACCCCTCGCGCGTGCGCACCATCGGCGGAACGGGCCTGGGCCTGTCGATCGCCCTCGGCGACGCGCGTCTGCACGGCGGCACGCTGGCGGTGTGGTCCGAGCCGGGCCGCGGCTCCAACTTCGTGTTGACCCTGCCGCGCGACGGCAAGCCCGTGAGCAGTTCGCCGCTGCCCCTCGTCCCCGACGACGAGCAGGGCGGCGCCCTGGAGGCGCTGGGACTGACCCAGCCGATCTCCACCCGACCCGGCGTGAGGAGGACCCCGTGAGGCGCGCTCTCGCCCTCGTCAGCCTGACCCTCGTGCTTGCGCTCGCCGCGTGCACGGGGCTGCCGACCTCGGGATACGTCAACCCGGGTCGCGGCCCGCAGACCGACGACACCCAGGCGTTCGCGTTCGTCCCCGACGGCCCGCAGGACGACGCCGCGCCCGCCGACATCGTCGAGGGGTTCCTGCGCGCCGGTTCCGGCCCCGCCGACGACTGGGCGACCGCGAAGACGTTCCTCGCGCCCGGCACCCAGTGGGATCCGCGCGCGAGCGTGACCATCGACCGTCTCGCCGACCGCCGCGCCACGGCCACCGACGACGGCACCGGGGTCACGGTGTCGCTCGCCACCGTGGCATCCGTCGACTCTTCCGGCGCGTATGCGCCCGCGGCATCCGGGACCGCCGTCAACCTCGCGTTCGCCCTCACCCAGATCGACGGGCAGTGGCGCATCACCGCGGCCCCCGACGGCGTGGTGCTCTACGAAGAGGTGTTCCCGACCGTCTACCAGTCGGCCTCGATCGCCTACTTCGACCCGACGTGGAGCTTCATCGTGCCCGACGTGCGGTGGTTCCCCCGCGGGTTCGTCGCCAGCCGCGTCGCGACCGCCCTCGTCGACGGCCGACCGAGTCCGTGGCTCGCCGGAGCCGTGCGCTCGGCCTTCCCCGACGAACTGTCGCTGGTGGGCCGCTCCGTCACGCTCTCCTCGAGCGGCGTCGCCCAGGTGCAGCTGCCCCCCGCGGCGTTGAGCCTGGACCGCACGACGCTCGACCGGATGCAAACGCAGCTCGCCCGCAGCCTCGTTACGGCCGGCATCAGCGACGTGCAGATGACGGTCGAGGGCACTCCCGTCACCGCCTCCGAGGTGCCGGTGCGCGTCACCCGCGTCGATCCTTCGCCGGCGGTGCTGACCACCGCGGGGCTGTTCGGCTCGCTCACCGGCGACACCGTCGAGGCGATCGACGGCCTCTCCGACGCCGTGGAGTCGCTGGCCCCGACGGCCGTCGAGCTCGAGGCCGATCGGTCTCTCGCGGCGGTGCGCACCCAGCAGGGGCCGGTGGCCAGCGCCCTCGCCGACGGGCAGACCTTCCTCCTCGACGATCGTCCCGGACTCATCGCGCCCTCGATCGACGCCGAGGGCGCCATCTGGAGCGTGCCGTCGAACGCGCCGAACCAGGTGCGCGTGATCACCGCCGAAGGAGTGCCGCGCCAGGTGGGCAACGCCTGGCCCGACGCGTCGGAGATCACCGCGATGCAGATCTCGCGCGACGGCACGCGGGTCGCGGCGATCGTGACGGTCTCGGGGACCCGCGAGGTGTGGGTCGCCGGCATCGAGCGCGAGGGCGGCGAGGTCACCCTCGGTGCCCCGCACGTGCTGTCGTTCTCGCAGCAGGGGGCGTTCGACCTCGCGTGGCTCGACGACACCAGCGTCGGCGTGCTCGTCGCGGTCGACGGGGGCAGCCTGCTGCGCGAGCTCAACGTCGGAGGGCGCGGAACCGAGTCGGCCGCGCCGGACGGCGCGCGCACGCTGGCGGCCGGCAGCACGAGCGTTCGCGTCCTCGACGACTCCGGTCGTCTGTACAGCCGTCGCGGCAGCTCGTGGACCCTGGTGGCCACCGGCATCCGGGTGCTGGCGGGTCAGCAGGGCACGACCTCGTAGCGGCCGACCCCTCCTCCCCAGCGGTGTGTTCCGCCGTTCCCTCCCCGAACGGGGGTGAGCGGGCGGTGCGTCCGTGCCGTGTCGGCCAGCGTGGGGGAATGCCCCTCGCCTCCGTCGTCGCCGCAGCCTTCGGCGACGCCCTGACGTTCTGGTTGCCGGTCTCGTGCGCGGGATGCGACGCGATCGACGTGTCCCTCTGCTCCGGATGCCGCGACGCCCTCGCCCCGCGCTGCGTTCGGCGCCCGCTGGCCCCCGGCCTCACCGTCACCTCGGCCCTGCCCTTCGACGGTGTGGTCGCGCGCACCATCCGCGCGCTGAAGGAGGACGGTCGCACCGGCCTCGCGCGGGCCCTCGCACCCGCCCTCGACGTCGCGCTGCGCGCCGCGGTCCCGGTCGGCGCGCGGGTGACGAGCGTGCCCGGATCCCGCGCGGCGTTCCGGCGACGGGGCTACCGACCCGTCGACCTGCTGGTCGCCCGAGCGGGGTGGCGCACGCAGCGGCTGCTCCACCTGCAGCGATCGACGCTCGATCAGCGCGGGCTGGGCCGTCACGCGCGCCGGCGCAACCTCGAGGGGGCCCTGAGGGCGCGCCCCGTGACGGGCACCGTCGTGGTCGTCGACGACGTCGTGACCACGGGGGCGACCCTCGTCGAGGCGGCACGGGCGCTGCGCGCGGCGGGGGCCGATCGCGTGATCGCGGTCACCCTGGCGGCCACGCCGCGTCATCACGGCGATGCGGGATGAATCGGTGAGCCGGAAGATGAATCAGGGGTGATTGCAACGTGACATGAGGGTGGCCGCGCACTAGCGTAAGGATGACTGAAGGCGACGGACGTTCCGCCCTTAGACCGGGCGGAACCCGGAACAAGGAGGTCACGGATGGACACCAACATCGTCGGCGTGGGAGTCGGTATCACCGATCGTTTCCGCTCGGTGGTCGAAGAGAAGGTCAGCCGCATCGAGCACCTGGCGCCGCGTGCGCAGGCGCTCGAGGTCAAGGTGACGCATCGCTCCTATCGCAACGGACGAATGGAAGACGATACGGTCGAGCTCACCCTCGACGGCAAGGGCCCCGTCGTGCGGGCTGAGGCCACCGACGCCGACAAGTTCGCCGCTCTCGACCTCGCTGTCGACAAGATCTCGGAGCAGGTGCGCCGCGCGAAGGACAAGCGCGTCGATCTGCGCAACCACCCGCGCGGCGCGAAGTTCGAGAAGGGCACCGGAGAGATCGCGGGCATCGACGTCGAACCCGCCTCGGTCGAGGTGCTGCGCGCGGTCGCGACCGGCTCGGTGCCGGTGCAGGCCGACACGGCCGACGAAGAGGACTACTGCCCGGTCGTGATCCGCCAGAAGGAGTTCGAGGCGGAATGGATGACCGTCGAAGACGCGGTCGACCGCATGGAACTGGTCGGCCACGACTTCTTCCTGTTCATCGACGCGCGCACCGATCACCCCAGCGTCGTCTACCGCCGCAAAGGCTGGGACTACGGCGTGATCGAGCTGGCGACGCAGGCTCAGCCTGCCGTGCCGGTCGCTTCCTGACCTGTACCCACGACACGACGCCCCTGGCCGGAAGGTCGGGGGCGTCGTCGTTTCGTGCTGCGCGCGGCGCGTTCGTCGCGCCGAGGGTCAGCCGTCGAAGATGTCGCCGAGGAGCGATCCGATCACGAGGCCGCCGAGCATGCCGCCGACCATGTTGCCGCCGCCCATGCCGCCCCCGCGGCCGTAGCCGCCGCCCCGGCCGTAGCCGTTGCCGCCCCAGTCGTCGGGTCGTGACTGCTCGATGTCGCGCTGGGCGATCTGCAGGGCCTCGGATGCCAGGGAGCCGGCGCGACGCGCGGTGGCGAGGGCCGTCTCGCGGTCGTCCTCGGAGATGGGGCCGAGGGGGAGTCCGGCGCGCAGTCGCTCCGCCTCGACGAAGCGCGTGCGGGCGTCGGCGCCGATCCAGCCGCGGTGACCGGTGATGAGGCCGCGCGCGACGGCGATCTGCCGATCGGCATCGTCGATGGCGTGGTCGACCTGATCCTGGGAGGGCACCGGCCGGGCGGCGCGCTCGCGCGCGAGGTCGAGGTCGGCGTTCGCCTGGCGCAGCGACGACAGGGCCGCGAAGGGGTCGCTTCGCGTTCCGGATGCCGGCAGGGTGGTCAACGCCTGCTGCAGCGTCGCCATCGCCCGGGTGACGACGGGGGTCTGCGGGCCGCGTCGCGCTTCGATGAGGTCGTTGCGCGAGTCGTCGACGACGGCGGCGAGGGTCGACTCGGCGCGCAGCGCTTCGATCTCGAAGGTGTCCACGGCGTCGAGGAGCGATTCGGCCCGGCGCACGGCCTCGGTCGCGGCCTCGAGGGCGACGGACGCCTGCTCGCGCTGACCGGCGTCGCGACGGCGCTCGGAGACCGAGGCGGTGTGCACGGCGAAGTCGAGCAGCTGCTCGATCTCTTCCGGGTTGCCGCCGATCTGCGAGAGGGCGGAGTCGCTGTACCGCCGCGAGAGGCGATCCACGACCTCGCGGGCGTTCGGGATGCGCTCGGCGAGGCGGTCGCGGTCGGCGCGGACGCGGGCGAGGATCTCGGGGGCGCGTCGCACGGCGTCGATCTTGGGCTGCAGCACCTGGGTGCGCTCTTCGAGCAGGTCTTCGGCCCACTCCGAGAGCTGGATGATGCGCGCGTTGCGCGTGCGCAGCTCTTCTTTGGTGTCGGGGATCTCGTCGTGGTTCAGCTGGTGCAGCCGGAACGCTTCGGCGAGGTGCGTCCGCACCGACTCGAGGGCCGCCGCCAGGTCTTCCGTGGCCTTGTCGCCGAGCTCGGCACGGGCGAAATCGAGCTCATCCGAGGTGAGGCGCACACGTTCGTCAGCCGCGACGATCGCGAGTTCCGCTCGGCGTGCCAGGTCGGCATCCGCCGCGTCTTGTTCTTCGCGCTTCCTCTTGCCCCAGAAACCGGCCATGGCTCGATCCTAAGCCGGTGTTTCCCGCCCCCAGCCGTGTGTTCGCTGCGGGCGCGAGCGGCTCTTTCGGATTGCGGCCTGCTCGCAGGTCACGAACGGGTAACACGGATAACATGGGCAATGTATGCCTGTTCGCAGGCCGGTGTCCGTACGGACACCGCACCCGACCAGATGGAGATGCTCGTGGCCAATCCGCTCGAGAAACTGCTGCGTGCCGGCGAGGGCCGCATCCTGCGCCGACTGCAGGGCGTCGTGAAGGCGACCGGAGCGCTCGAAGAGGACTACGAGCAGCTCACCGACGACGAGCTGCGCAACGAGACCGTCGAGCTGCGCGCCCGCTACGAAGCCGGCGAGACGCTCGACCAGCTCATGCCCGAGGCGTTCGCGGCCGTGCGCGAGGCGGCCAAGCGCACGCTCGGTCAGCGTCCCTACGACGTGCAGATCATGGGCGGCGCGGCCCTGCACCTCGGCAACATCGCCGAGATGAAGACCGGTGAGGGCAAGACCCTGACCGCGGCCCTGCCGGCCTACCTCAACGCGATCGCGGGCCAGGGCGTTCACGTCATCACGGTCAACGACTTCCTCGCGAGCTACCAGTCCGAGCTGATGGGTCGCGTCTACCGCGCGCTGGGCATGACCACGGGCACCGTCGTGGCCGGTCAGACCCCCGAGGTGCGCCGCCAGCAGTACGAGGCCGACATCAGCTACGGCACGAACAACGAGTTCGGTTTCGACTACCTGCGCGACAACATGGCCTGGCGCAAGGAAGACCTCGTGCAGCGCGGTCACTTCTACGCGATCGTCGACGAGGTCGACTCGATCCTCATCGACGAGGCCCGCACCCCGCTGATCATCTCGGGCCCGGCATCCGGTGAAGCCAACCGCTGGTTCGCGGAGTTCGCCAAGCTCGCCCGCACCCTCGAGGCCGGGGTCGACTACGAGGTCGACGAGAAGAAGCGCACGATCGGCGTGCTCGAGCCCGGCATCGAGAAGGTCGAGGACTACCTCGGCATCGACAACCTGTACGAGTCGGCCAACACCCCGCTGATCTCGTTCCTCAACAACTCGATCAAGGCGATCGCGCTGTTCAAGCGCGACACCGACTACGTCGTGATGAACGACGAGGTCATGATCGTCGACGAGCACACCGGTCGCATCCTCGTGGGCCGTCGCTACAACGAGGGCATCCACCAGGCCATCGAGGCGAAGGAGAACGTGCCGGTCAAGGCCGAGAACCAGACCCTGGCCACCGTCACGCTGCAGAACTACTTCCGCCTGTACGAGAAGCTCTCGGGCATGACCGGTACCGCCGAGACCGAGGCGGCCGAGTTCATGTCGACCTACAAGCTCGGCGTGGTGCCCATCCCCACGAACAAGCCGATGATCCGCAAGGATCAGTCCGACCTCGTCTACAAGAACGAGACGGCCAAGTTCGCGCAGGTCGTCGAAGACATCGTCGAGCGTCACGAGAAGGGCCAGCCCGTCCTCGTAGGCACCACGAGCGTCGAGAAGAGCGAGTACCTCTCACGCCTGCTCGCGAAGAAGGGCGTGCGCCACGAGGTGCTCAACGCCAAGAACCACGCGCGCGAGGCCGAGATCGTCGCCCGCGCCGGTCGCCTGGGCGCCGTCACCGTCGCCACCAACATGGCCGGCCGTGGAACCGACATCATGCTCGGTGGAAACGCCGAGTTCCTCGCCGTGCAGGAGATGAAGGCGAAGAACCTCGACCCCGTCGAGACGCCCGAGGCCTACGAGTCCGAGTGGGACTCGGTCTACCAGGGCACGCGCGACGTCGTCGCCGAAGAGGCCGCGAAGGTCGTCGAGGCCGGTGGCCTCTATGTGCTCGGCACCGAGCGCCACGAGTCGCGCCGCATCGACAACCAGCTGCGCGGTCGCTCCGGCCGTCAGGGCGACCCCGGCGAGAGCCGCTTCTACCTATCGCTCACCGACGACCTCATGCGTCTGTTCCAGTCGGGGGCGGCCGAGGCGATCCTCGCGCGGACCAACTTCCCCGACGACGTCGCTATCGAGTCGGGCCTCGTCTCGCGCGCGATCAAGAGCGCGCAGTCGCAGGTCGAGGCGCGCAATGCCGAGATGCGCAAGAACGTCCTGAAGTACGACGACGTGCTGAACCGCCAGCGCGAGGCGATCTACGCCGACCGCCGTCACATGCTCCAGGGCGACGACATCGCCGACCGCGTGCAGCACTTCATCGAAGACGCCATCACGGCCGTCATCGACGACCACACCGGCTCGGGTCACACCGAGTCGTGGGACTTCGACGCCCTGTGGACCGAGCTGAAGACCATGTACCCGGTGAGCGTCACGATCGACGAGGTCGTGGCCGAGGCGGGCGGCAGCAAGGGCCGCATCACGCCCGAGGGGCTCAAGCGCGAGATCATCTCCGACGCCCGCATCGCGTACGAGAACCGCGAGAAGGCCCTCGGCGCCCAGGCGCTGCGCGAGCTCGAGCGCCGCGTGGTGCTGCAGGTGCTCGACCGCCGCTGGCGCGAGCACCTCTACGAGATGGACTACCTCAAGGACGGCATCGGCCTGCGCGCCATGGCCCAGCGCGACCCGCTCATCGAGTATCAGCGCGAGGGCTACCAGATGTTCCAGTCGATGATGGGGCAGATCAAAGAGGAGTCGGTCGGCTTCCTCTACAACCTCGAGGTCGAGGTGCGCGAGGTCGAGGGCGAGCCCGCGGCGCAGGTCGAGGCGAAGGGCCTGGCGCCCACCCCCGTCGAGACCCAGCGCCTGGAGTACTCGGCGGCGAACGACGCCGGCGAGGTCGAGGTGCGCAACGACCGCGGTCAGGTGCAGCAGGCGGCGACCAACCGCGTGCGACAGGCGGCTCAGCCGGCCGCCGCTCCCGCCGCCGAGGCGCCCGCCGCCGCGCGCGGCGCGTTCGGGCAGCGCACCGACGCTCCCGAGCAGGCCGCGTCGGGTAACCGCGCCGATCGCCGGGCCGCGAAGAAGAAGTAAGACGGATCCCCGGATGCCGCGTCCCGCCCCGGGACGCGGCATCCGGCGTTTCCGGGCTCGGGTGCGGCGGGACCGCCGTCGCGCGGATCGCGAGCTCGGCGCGCTGGGGGGAACTCCCTCGGGACGGCGTGTCGGGCGCCGGATCCGCACGACGGTTCCGCCGCGGGCGGGCCACCGGGTGTCGATTGGCTCCGAAGGGGCGGGGATATCCTGAACCGATGAGCCCGCTGCGCCCCCTCGACCAGTCATCGAAGCTGAAGGACGTCCTCTACGAGATCCGTGGAGAGGCCCTCGTCGAGGCCGATCGTCTGGAGGCCGAGGGGCACGCGATCCTCAAGCTCAACACCGGCAACCCCGCCATCTTCGGCTTCGAGGCCCCGCACCAGATCGTGCGCGACATGATCGCGTCGGTGCCCAACGCGCACGGCTACAGCGACAGCCGCGGCATCCTGTCGGCCCGTCGTGCGATCGTGTCGCGCTACGAGCAGGAGCCCGGCTTCCCGCACCTCGACCCCGACCACGTGTTCCTGGGCAACGGCGTGTCCGAGCTCATCACGATGACCATGCAGGCGCTGCTCGACGAGGGCGACGAGGTGCTCATCCCCGCCCCCGACTACCCGCTGTGGACGGCTATGACGAGCCTCGGCGGCGGAACGCCCGTGCACTACCTGTGCGACGAGGCGCGCGAGTGGCAGCCCGACCTGGAGGACATCCGGTCGAAGGTGACCCCGCGCACCAAGGCGATCGTGGTCATCAACCCGAACAACCCCACCGGCGCGGTCTATTCGCGCGAGGTGCTCGAGGGGATCGCGGCGATCGCGCGCGAGCACTCGTTGCTGCTGCTGTCGGACGAGATCTACGACCGCATCCTGTTCGACGGGGCCGTGCACATCCCGATGGCGACCATCGCCCCCGACCTGCTGTGCCTGACCTTCAACGGTCTCTCCAAGACCTACCGCGTCGCTGGCTACCGCTCGGGGTGGCTTGCGATCACGGGACCCAAGGACCACGCGCAGGGCTTCCTGCACGGCATCAACCTGCTGGCTTCGACGCGCCTGTGCCCCAACGTCCCCGCGCAGTTCGCGGTGCAGGCGGCGTTGTCGGGCGTGCAGTCGATCGACGCGCTGATCGCCCCGTCGGGTCGACTGCACGAGCAGCGGGATGCCGCGTGGGAGGGCCTCGAGGCCATCCCCGGGGTCTCGTGCGTGATGCCGCGCGGAGCGCTCTACGCCTTCCCGCGCTTCGACCCCGAGGTGTACGAGATCCCCGACGACGGCAAGTTCGTGCGCGACTTCCTGGTCGCCGAGCACGTGCTGCTCGTGCAGGGGTCGGGCTTCAACTGGCCCGCGACCGATCACGTGCGCATCGTCACGCTCCCCGAGGCGCGGGTCATCAGCGACGCGATCGAGCGGCTCGGCAACTTCCTCTCGACCTGGCGGCCGTGACGCGGATGCCGCGACGCGGACGCCGTGACGCGGCTGGCGTGACGCGGATGACGTGACGCGGACGGGGTGACCTGCATGCCGTGACGCGGATGGGGTGCCCCGCATGCCGCGACGTGGACGCCGTGACGCGGATGCCGTTGCCCCGGATGCCGTGACGCGGATGACGTTGCCCCGCATGCCATGACCCCGGATGCCGTGACCCCGTCGATCCACGGCGTCGATCTGGCCCCGCGCCCGGCACGCCGCCCCTTGGCGTCGGTTCGGGCGGTCGAGGCCCCGCCGCAGCGCCGACCGGTCCGACCACACGGCTGAGGAGCTCGGCGGGCGGCGGACGGGTCGGCGGGGCGGGGATCACATCATGCCGAGCGAGGTGACGCGCCAGCGTCCGTCGAGGCCCTCGATCCGCATGGCCAGGGCGCGGGTGCGCGCCCGCGCGGAGGCGGTCACCGTGGCCTCGATGATGCCGTCGCCGGGGGAGGAGAGGCGCACGCGCTGTACCTCGTACACGTCGTAGAGGCTGAGCACGCGACGGGCGCTGCGCGCGCGGGCCGACAGGTTCTTGATCGTGGTGAGACGGTCGAGCACGTCTTCCGACATCCAGCGCGTGAGCTGCTCCGCTCGGCGGACTCCGGCGAGGACCTCGAACGCACCTCGCGCGACGTTGCGCGTGAAGACCGCCGGCGGCGGGAGCTGGGCAGTCGGGGTGCGCTGCCGATCGAAGAAGTCGGGGTCGGATGGAGCGGTCGGGGTGAGGCGAGCTGCGGGCTTCGGTGACATGGATTTCCTCCGGGCTGTGGTGCGGCAGCGAGCGGGGGGTGGTGCCGACAGTAGGCGAGTCGCGCGGCGCGACGACCTCGCCGGGGTCATCTGTGGACGACACGCCACAGCGGGCGGAATGGGGAGAATCCGCGGCGCACGGGGTTCGGGAGGGGGCCGACCGCCGCGCGGAGGAAGTCGGCGGAACCGCTCCCACCCTGACCCGGCGGAGTCTCTCCGCTCGCCTTGTCCCCCGTTCTGGGGGACGGGGGAGTTCACCTGCGACCCGCGCGCCTCGCGGGCGGCCGCGCCCCGGGGCTGGGCCCGCCGTGCCCCGAGGCGGGACCGACCGCCCGTCGTGGGGGAGCGACGATCGGTGACGACGGCGTGCGAAGTCCGCCATGTACATGTATACATGCACGAGACGAACGGCGCCCGGCCGCGGCGGGTGAAAACCATCGCCCGAGGGGTGAATCTCAGTGCCGCGCGGGCTCGCGCGGTCGGCACACGCCGACGACCCGGCGTGGTTGACTGAGACGGTGTCGACACTGAGTGAACTCGTCTACGCCCAGGGCCGCTCCAGCGAGGCGGACGTCGAGTGGCTGCACCGGCTCGCGGGTGACGGGCAGTTGCTCGCCGACCTCGCGTTCGCCGACATCGTCATCTGGGTGCCCACCCCCGACGACTCGTTCGTCGCGGTGGCCCACACCCGGCCCGGGGGAGCGGCGACGCTGTTCTACCGCGACATCGTCGGAGACCGCGTGCGACCGCAGTGGCGCACCCAGGTGCGCGACGCCTTCCAGAGCGGACGCATCGTCGACTCCGCGTCGCCCGACTGGTTCGAAGAGACGCCCACGCGCGTGCGCGCGGTGCCGATCGTGCGCGAGCTGTCGCGCGAGGGCCACGCCGTCACCACGGTCGGCGTGCTCACCCGCCACACCAACCTCGGTGAGACGCGCACCCCCTCGCGTCAGCAGATCACCTTCAACGACTGCGCCGACGACCTGTTCGGCATGATCTCGTCGGCCGAGTTCCCCGACCTCGCAGCCCCCACCGCACCGCGTCGCGGAGCGCCTCGCGCCTCGGACGGGCTGATCCGTCTCGACGTCGACGGCATCACGACCTTCGCCAGCCCCAACGCCCTCTCGGCGTTCAACCGCATGGGCTTCGACGACGAACTCGAGGGCGAGTCGCTCGCCGAGGTGACGGCGCGCATCCTCCCGGCCAAGCGGCAGGACGTCGATGAGTCGCTGCCCGTGGTCGTGAGCGGGCGCGCACCGTGGCGCGCCGACATGGAAGCACGGGGCGTGCAGGTGTCGCTGCGCACCATTCCGCTGCGCGATCGCGGCACGCGCATCGGCGCGATCGTGCTGAGCCGCGACGTCACCGAGATCCGCCACCAGGAGCAGGAGCTCATCACCAAAGACGCGACGATCCGCGAGATCCACCACCGCGTCAAGAACAACCTGCAGACGGTCGCCTCGCTGCTGCGCATCCAGGCGCGCCGCACCCACTCCGACGAGGCGCGCGACGCCCTCACCCAGGCGATGCGCCGCGTCTCGGCGATCGCCGTCGTGCACGACACCCTGTCGGAGGGGCTCGCCCAGAACGTCGACTTCGACGACGTCTTCGCGCGCGTGCTCAAGCTCGTCGCCGAGGTCGCCGCCGCCCCGAACACGCGCGCCCGCACGCGCACGACCGGTCAGTTCGGCACGCTGCCGAGCCAGTTCGCGACGCCGCTCGCGCTCGCCCTCACGGAGCTGGTGACCAACGCCGTCGAGCACGGGCTCGCCGGTCAGGAGGGCGATGTCGAGATCGCCGCGGAGCGCAACGGCGAGATGCTCGAGGTCAGCGTGCGCGACACTGGCGTCGGCCTCCCCGAGGGGCAGGTCGGTCGCGGTCTGGGCACGCAGATCGTCCGCACCCTCATCCAGGGCGAGCTCGGCGGCACGATCGACTGGCACACCCTCATGGGCAGCGGCACCGAGGTCACGATCGAGATCCCGCTGCGCTACATCGGCGGCGCGTCGGCCTGAGCCCCGCGGCATCCGTTCCGATTCCGGATGCCGCGTGCCGGCGCTTGCCGCGCGGAACGGCGCCCGGGCCCGGAGCGGATTCTCGAAAGAGCCCCAAACGCGGAGAAGCCCGCCCCGAGGGGCGGGCTTCTGCCGGAGACGCTGTCGTCAGGAGGCGCGGCGGGCGCGAGCGGCGCGGCGCTTGAGCGCGCGACGCTCGTCTTCGCTCAGACCGCCCCACACGCCCGAGTCCTGACCGGACTCGAGGGCGTACTGCAGGCAGACCTCGGTGACGGTGCAGCGTGCGCAGACCGACTTGGCCTTCTCGATCTGGTCGACCGCGGGGCCGGTGTTGCCGACCGGGAAGAACAGTTCGGGGTCGACGGTCAGGCAGGCTGCTTTGTCGCGCCAATCCATAGAGGTGCTCCTTGTAACAGAAATTTCAGACGATTCGGCACCGGCATTCGGGTCCGGTACCCTGGTGGGAACGCGAGCGATTGCTCGCCCCACTTCGCTGTGGGAGCACACGGCTTGTTCTATGCTCCCATAGCGATTCCGCCTGATCAAGAGGTAACCGCGAGGTTTCCGGAACGTAACGGCGCGGAGCTGCGCGTCGAGGAGGCCATTCCCGATGCCCGTTCGTCTCGCGGCAGCCGCACTCCTGGGCCTCGAAGCCCTCGGCATCCTGGCCCTCGCCGGATGGCAGACGGTCGCCCTCATCGGCGGTGACACCGACTCCGCGGTGAGCTCGATCGCGCTCATCGTGCTCACGGTGATCGGCGCCGTGGCGGTCGCCGGATTCGCGGTGGCGACCGCGCGAGACGTGTCGGCCGGACGCTCGGGCGGCATCGTGACGCAGCTGCTCATCCTGTCGGTCGCGATCGGCGCGATCACGGGGGAGTGGGCCGCCCCCTTCGTGGCCCTTCTCATCGCGCTGCCCGCGATCGTCGGCCTCGTGCTGCTCTTCCTCGCCGTTCGTGGTGCCGCACCGCGACGCCGCGAGGCCGACACCGACGCCTGAGAACGACGGAACCCCGCCGACCGCGGGTGCGGGGCGGGGTGCCGGATGCCGTGGCTCAGGCCGCGTCGACGCCGAGCTTCTTGCGCAGTCGCGCGACGTGCCCGGTGGCCTTGACGTTGACCAGGGCCTCGACGACGGTGCCCTCTTCGTCGATGACGAACGTCGAGCGCAGCACGCCGGTGATGGTCTTGCCGTAGTTCTGCTTCTCGCCCCATGCGCCGTAGGCCTCGTGCACGGCGTGGTCGGGGTCGCTCAGCAGCGGGAAGGTGAGCCCGTCGCTGTCGCGGAAGGCACGCAGCTTCTCGGGGGTGTCGCGCGAGACGCCGAGCACCGTGTAGCCGGCGCCCTGCAGCGAGGCGAGACTGTCGCGGAAGTCGCAGGCCTGCGTCGTGCACCCGGGCGTCTGCGCCGCGGGGTAGAAGTACACGATGACGCGGCGCCCGCGGAAATCGCTGAGCGATACGGGGTGCTCGTCTTGGTCCATCAGGGTGAAGTCGGGCGCGGCGGAGCCGGGTTCGAGGTTCGTCACCCCTCCAGCCTAGAACGCTCGATGCCCTGGAACGTCGTCAGCAGGCGCTGCAGCGAGTCGAGTCGCGCGGCGGCCCCCGGTCCGAGTCGGCCGGATTCGACGGCCTCGATGATCGCGCAGTCGGGGGCGTCGGGCAGGTGCGTGCAGCCGCGAGGGCATTCCTCGGCCACCGCGGCCAGGTCGGTGAAGGCGCCGAGCACGTGCGCGGGATCGACGTGGCCGAGGCCGAACGAGCGCACGCCCGGGGTGTCGATGACCCAGCCGCTGCCGGCCGGTCCGCGGTAGCGCAGCGAGACGGCCGACGACGAGGTGTGCCGCCCGCGACCGGTGACCGTGTTGACGTGACCGATCGCGCGTTCGGAGCCCGTGAGGGCGTTCACCAGCGTCGACTTGCCGACGCCCGAGTGTCCGACGAACACCGTGGAGTGCCCCGCGAGGGCCTCGCCGATCTCGTCGAGCGGCATCTCTCCCTGTGCACTCGTGAACACGCGCAGGTCGATGCCGACGAAGTGCGCGAGGAACTCGGTCGGGTCGGCGAGGTCGGTCTTGGTCACCACGAGCAGGGGACGGATGCCGGCGTCGAGCGCTGCGACGAGGTAGCGGTCGACCAGTCGCGCGCGCGGCTCGGGGTCGGCCGCGGCCACCACGACGAGCATCTGGTCGGCGTTGGCGACGATGACCCGTTCGACCTGATCGGTGTCGTCGGCGCTGCGGCGAAGGAGCGAGGTGCGCTCCTCGAGGCCGATGATGCGGCCGAGCGTTCCCTCGTCGCCGGAGAGGTCGCCGACGACCTTGGCGCGGTCGCCGTTGACGATGGGCTGCTTGCGCAGCTCGCGGGCGCGTGTCGCGAGCACGCGGCGCTCGTCGGGGCCGTCTTCGTCGACGAGCACTGTATAGCGGCCGCGGTCGACGCCGAGCACCCGCGCGATCTGCGCGTCGGCGTGGGCGGGGCGACGCTTCGTGCGCGGTCGGTTGGCCTTGGGGTTCGGGCGGACCCGGATCGACGACTCGTCGAACTCCAGGTCGCCGTCGTCATCGTCGTCGAGCCAGCTCATCACTCAGTCGCCCGTCGCATCCGCGCCCAGCATGGCCTGCCACAGGGCGGCGAACTGGGGGAGCGTCTTGGCCGTGGTGCCGATGTCGTCGATGCGCACGCCCGGCACGCGCAGGCCGATCAGCGCGCCGGTGGTGGCCAGGCGGTGGTCGTGGTGAGCCTTCCACTCGCCGGCGCGCAGCGGGCGGGGGACGATGCGGATGCCGTCGTCGAGCTCGTGCGCCTCGCCGCCGAGCGAGCGCAGGTTGCCGACGAGGGCGGCGATGCGGTCGGTCTCGTGGCCGCGGATGTGGCCGATGCCGTGCAGCGTGGTGGGGCCGTCGGCGAAGGCCGCGAGCCCGAAGAGCGTGGGGGCCAGTTCGCCGGCCGCCGACAGGTCGAGCTCGACGCCGACGATGCCGTCTTCGCCGCCCGCCACGGTCAGCGCCCCGCCGCGGCGGCTCACGCGAGCGCCCATCTCGGCGAGGATGTCGACCAGCAGAGCGCCCGGCTGCGTGCTGTGCAGGGGCCACCCCGTGACCGTGACCGAGCCGCCCGTGACCATCGCGGCGGCCAGGAAGGGCGCGGCGTTGGAGAGGTCGGGCTCGATCGCGACGTCTTTCGCGCGCACCGGTCCCGCCGGCACGATCCACTCGCCCGGCGCGGGGCGCTCGACGTGCACCGCGCGGTGGGCGAGGGCCTCGACGGTCATGTCGATGTGGGGAACGCTCGGCAGGCGCGAGCCGACGTGGCGCAGGTGCAGACCGACGTCGAAGCGGGGGGCGGCCAGCAGCAGGCCCGAGACGAACTGACTCGACTGGCTCGCGTCGATCTCGACCTCTCCGCCGCGCACGTGACCGTGCCCGCGCACCGAGAAGGGGAGCGACCAGTGGCCGCCGTCGTCGATGTCGACGCCCACATCGCGCAGGGCGCGGATCATCGCACCCATGGGTCGGTGCAGGGCGCTCTCGTGGGCCGTGACGTGCACGTCGCCGCGGGCGAACCCTGCGAGCGGGGCGACGAAGCGCATGACCGTGCCGGCCTGGCCGCAGTCGACCGTGCTGTCGCCGGCGAACGACGACGGGGGAGTCACCAGCAGATCGGGGCCGAAGGGCGAGTCGGTCTCGACCTCGTCGATGCCGACACCGAGCGCGCGCAGGGAGTCGATCATGCGCGCCGAGTCGTCGGAGTGCAGCGGCGCGTGCAGCGTGCCGGGCCCGTCGGCGATGGCGGCGAGCACGAGCTCGCGATTGGTCAGCGACTTCGACCCGGGCACGGTGACGGTGGCCTCGACCGCACCCCGTGCGACGGGCGCGTCCCATTCGCCACGGGGAGTGTCTGCGGAAGGGGAATACCCGAGGGGAGTCATCGGTTCCTAGCCTACTGAAAGGGGACGACACGTGACCGCACTTCTCGAGCTCGACCGCACGGCGACAGCCGTCCCGGTGGTGGTCGACGCGCCCGACGTAGACTGGCGCGCGATGAACGACACCGCAGACGCCGGCCCGCAGGCGGAGCCCCGCGCACAGTTCGAAGAGCAGGCCCTGCCCTTCATGGATCAGCTCTACGCCGCGGCCATGCGCATGACGCGCAACCCCGCCGACGCCGCCGATCTGGTGCAGGAGACCTTCGTCAAGGCCTTCGGCTCGTGGGCGACGTTCACGCAGGGCACGAACCTCAAGGCGTGGCTGTACCGCATCCTGACGAACACGTACATCAACACGTATCGCAAGAAGCAGCGCGAGCCCTACCAGAGCGCGATCGACGACCTCGAGGACTGGCAGCTCGGCGGAGCCGAGTCGACCACCGCGAGCAGCGCCCGTTCGGCCGAGGCCGAAGCGATCGACCACATGCCGGCATCCGTCGTCAAAGACGCGCTGCAGTCGATCCCCGAGGATTTCCGGATGGCGGTGTACCTCGCCGACGTCGAGGGCTTCGCCTACCAGGAGATCGCCGACATCATGAAAACCCCGATCGGTACGGTCATGAGCCGTCTGCACCGCGGCCGGCGGCTGCTGCGCGACCTGCTGTCGGATTACGCCAAGGAGCGCGGCATCAAGGCCGCGACGGGAGAGAAGAAATGAGCGACTGCGGCTGCGACAAGGCGCGACGTGACCTTGAGGAGTACCTGCGCAACGAGGTCTGCAAGACCGAGGCGAAGGACATTCGGGAGCACCTCGAGAGTTGCCCCGGATGCCAGGACGAAGCCCTCGTGGCGCGCACGCTGACCGATGTGGTGGCGCGGGCGTGCAAAGAGACGGCGCCCGACGAGCTGCGCGACCAGGTGCTCTCGCGCCTGCGCGCCATTCAGGCCACGCACTGACCCGGCCTCGGTCGCCGGTCGCCCGGCGATGTCGGACGGTGTCCCTAGGCTGGGGGCATGGCATCCCTCGACACTCTGACGCTGCCCCTCGACCAGACCTCCGGCGACGACCTCGCCGCCTCGGGTCTCGAGTACCGGCGGGTCGACGCCGACGGTGACGACTTCCGTCCGTTCCTGCAGGCCGTCGGCCGCGGGTTCCTCGGCGCGGAGTCGACGGATGCCGAGGTCGACAACTCGCGGCTCACGCTCCGCACCCGCCGTCTGACGGGGGTCTTCGATCGCGCCGGGGCCGTCCCGGCCATGCCGGTGGGGACGATCGACTCGTGGGCGACCGAGCTGACCGCGTCTCCCGGTCGCATGATCGACCTCTGGGCCATCAGCGCGGTCACCGTCGCCCCGACGCATCGGCGCCGCGGGATCGCGCGCGCCATGATCGGCGGAGAGCTGCGCACGGCCAAGGCCGCCGGGTTCGCCCTCGCGGGCCTCACGGTGACGGAGGCGACGATCTACGGCCGGTGGGGCTTCTCGCCCGCGGCGTGGGCCTCCGACGTCGTCGTCGACACGCGGCGTGCGCGCTGGACGGGGCCGCAGGCTCCGGGGCGTCTCGACTTCGTACCGAAGGACACCCTCGTCGAGCGCCTGCATGCCGTGCACGAGCGGGTGCGGGTGCGTCAGCCCGGAGCAGTGCCCGGCTGGGACGGCCGTTGGCGCGGTCTGGCCGGTCTGGCCCCCGGCGACAAGGCGGCCGAGCGCGTGCGCGCGGTGGTCTACCGCGACGCCGAGGGCATCGAGACCGGCATCCTCGTCTACACGATCGACGAGCGCGACGACTGCTCGGCGCACGATCTCGAGGTGCGCACGCTCTTCGCCGCCGACGCCGACGCCTACGCCGCACTCTGGCGCTTCGCGATCGAGCACGACCTCGTCGGGCGGGTGAAGGCGTGGCTGCAACAGCCGGTGCCGCCCGTGCAGTGGATGGTCGACGACCGCCGGGCCGTCACCGCGACCCTGACCGACCACCACTGGCTGCGCGTGCTCGACGTTCCCGCCGCGCTCGCCGCTCGCGCGTACGCCGCGCCCCTCGATCTCGTGCTCCGCATCGACGACCCGCTCGGACTCGCCGACGGCACGTGGCGCGTGACGATCGGCGATGACGGAGAGGCAGCGGTCGTCCCCACCGACGACGATGCCGCCGTGGAGATGACCGTGGCTGCGCTCGGCTCCCTGCTGCTCGGCGGAGTCCGCGCCACCGAGCTCGCGGCGGCCGGCCTGGTGAAAACGGGGATGAACGAGTGCGCGGCGATCGATCGCGCGTTCACCGCCGCCGTCACGCCGCACCTCGACATCTGGTACTGATCCACGTCGCGGGCGCAGCCGCTATCGGCGCATGATGGTCATCTGATCTGGGCCCTCATAGGAAACAGCAATACGATGCCGCCGATGTCCGAAACTGCTGCGCCCCCGCCCGAGGAGCGACCTCCCACGCGCCTGGGTGCGGTGAGTTCCGCCCTGCGCCGTTACGTGCGCGCGAATCCCGTCGCCGTGTGCGCCGCGGTGCTCGTGATCGCCGCCGCCGCCGCGACGGGGTCGCTGTGGAACGAGGACGCCCTCGTCTGGGGCGCCGGACCCCTTGCGACGTTCGGCAGTGGTCGGTGGTGGACGCTGCTCACGGCCCTCGTCGTGCCCGACTCGTCCATCGACGCGGCGTCGTCGGTGCTGCTGGCCCTCACCGTGCTGGCGTACGCCGAACGCCTGCTCGGGTCGCGCCGCACCGCGGTGCTGATGTTCGTGATCGGTTTCAGCGGACTCCTCGTCGGGATCGGCCTGCACGCGGCCGCGTGGACGGTCACCGACCTGCGTCCCGTGGTGGCCGCCGAGGTGCCGGTGCTCGACCCGACCACTGCCATCGCGGGTGCCGTCATGGCCGGCACGGCTTTCGCCCC
Organism: Microbacterium sp. che218; assembly: GCF_040436305.1. Classification (NCBI taxonomy): domain Bacteria; kingdom Bacillati; phylum Actinomycetota; class Actinomycetes; order Micrococcales; family Microbacteriaceae; genus Microbacterium; species Microbacterium sp. che218. The sequence goes on along the minus strand of NZ_AP031501.1, from coordinate 1,262,339 downwards.
CACCCTCTGGCGTCGGCGCGTGCGCCTGATCGGCTTCGCGCTGCTGGGCATGTTCGCCCTCTACGCCGGCGATGCCGACTCCTGGTACCGCCTCAGCGCCGCCGTCATCGGCCTGCTCGTCGGGGCGGTCCTGGCCCGCGGGCGCGAGCGCCGGTCGTGGCACCGCAGCTCGACCCGTGAGACGCGCACGCTTCTGGCGCTGCTCGTCGCCGTGGTGGGCAGCGGTCCGATCGTGGCACTGGTCAGCGGCGGGGGTCGCGGTCCGCTTTCGCTCGTCGTCGAGGCGTACACCCAGTACGACGACGAGATCCTCTCGCAGTGCGGGAGCGTCGCCTCCTCGGTCTGCGACGAGCAGATCGCCCTGCTGATGACCCGCGGGGCCGGTCCCGCCCTCCTGGCGATCGTGCCCCTCGTGCTGCTGCTGGTGGCCGCGTGGGGCCTGCGACAGGGGCGCCGCTCGGCCTGGGTGCTGGCGACCGTGGTGCTTCTGGCATCCGCCGTGCTCCCGATCGTCTCGCTCCTCGACGGCCGGCTGCGCATCGACCCGTGGGTCGATGGCAGCGGCGCCGAGTACGTGCTCTGGGCGTTGGCGTCGATCGTGCTCCCTCTCGTGCTCGCCGCGGCACTGTACGTCGCCCGTGCGCGCTTCCCGGTGCGCGCGACCCGTCGTGCCGCCCGCACCGTCGCCGTGGCGCTCGTGGTCGCCTTCATCGTGTGCGCATCGACCCTGTTCGTGGTCGAAGCCGTGGGGCGACGCGCATTCGACCGCGAGGTCTCGGTGCTCGACCTGGTCGGACTGACGCTGCGCCGCTTCCTTCCGCCGGCGTTCGCGCATCCGGGCGGCGGCGGAGCCTTCCCGCACGGGGGCCCCGCTCTCTTCGCCTACCAGTGGATCGGCGTGCTGTTCTGGGCGATCGTGGTCGCGGCGATCCTGTGGCTGTACCGCCGCGCTCGGCGCCCCGATGCGGGCGACGAGGCCCACTATCGCGAGCTGCTGCGCCGCGGCAGCGACACCCTCGGGTTCCTCGGCACGTGGGAGGGCAACCGCCACTGGTACTCCGACGACCGGGAGTGCGCCGTGGCGTACCGCCTCGTCGGCGACGTGGCCCTCGCCGTGGCAGACCCCCTCGCGCCCGAGGGGCGGCGGCCCGAGGCTCTGCGCGCCTTCACCGACTACTGCGTCGAGCACGACTGGACACCGGCGTTCTACAGCATCCACTCCGACACGCTCGACGACCTCGCCGCGCTCGGCTGGCGCCACGTTTCGGTGGGCGTCGAGACGGTCATGGACCTCCCCGGCCTGACCTTCGCGGGCAAGACCTGGCAGAAGGTGCGTCAGCCCCTCACCCGCGCCGAGCGCGAGGGTTACACCGCCGTCTGGTCGCGCTGGAACGAGCTCACCGTGGCGCAGGCCTCGCAGGTGGTGGCGATCGACGAGGAGTGGGTGGCCGACCGCGCGCTCCCGGAGATGGGCTTCACGCTCGGCTCCCTCGACGAGCTGCGCGACCGCGACGTCCGGCTGCTGCTCGCCGTCGGACCCGACGACCGGATCGAGGCCGTCACCAGCTGGATGCCGAGCTGGACCGACGGGGAGATCACCGGCTGGACCCTCGACTTCATGCGGCGTCGCACCGATGGCCAGAACGGCATGATGGAGTTCCTCATCGCCAAGGCCGCCCTCGAGCTGCAGCAGGAGGGCGCCGTCGTGCTGAGCCTGTCGGGCGCCCCCCTGGCCGACGACCCCGACGAAGAGGCCGACGACGACCCCGCCCTGCTGCGCGCGCTGCTGCGGTGGCTGGCCGAAGTGCTCGAGCCGGCGTACGGGTTCGCGTCGCTGTTCCGCTTCAAGGGCAAGTTCCGCCCCCGCTACCGCCCCCTCGCGCTGGCCTACCGGGATCCCCTCGAGCTGCCCGCGATCGGCGCCGCGGTCGGGCGGGCGTACCTGCCCGACGCGTCGCGCCGGGAGATGGTCGCCCTCGCCCGCACCGCTTGGGAGGGGCGTCGGTGAACAAATTCGTGCTGTCCTTCGAACTCATCGACAGCCCCCTGCTCGCCGTCTGCGCCATCGTGACGGGTCTCGGCGTCGTCGCGATCGTGTTGTGGGCCCCGCGTCGCCTCATCACGACCGCCGCGATCGGCCTCGGAGCGGCCATCGTGATGTACGTCGTCGCGCACGTGCTCGAGTCGATGGGCGTGTTCGAAGGGCCGCTTCCGGTCGGTGCCGCGTCGAAGGCGGCGGTCGCGGTCGGAGCAGCCGCGGTGGGCGTGGTCGGCATCTGCCGCCGTCCGTGGGCGCGGCGCATCATCGGGATCGTGACCGTGATCGCCTCGCTGCTCGCGGGAGCCCTGGGCGTCAACGCGGCATACGGCGTGACCCACAACATCGCCGCGATCCTCGGTGTACAGGCCCTCGACCCGGCCTCGTTGCCGCCGCGCGGCGACGCCGCGGGCGATCCGGCGACCCTGTACGAGCGGTGGCAGCCGCCGGCCGGCATGCCCACGACGAGCTCGGTGAGCGCGCTGACCGGCTCGACCAAGATCCCGACGGGGCAGTTCGCGGCGCGCGACGCCTCGCTCTACCTGCCGCCCGCCGCCCGTGTCGCCGACCCCCCGGCGCTCCCGCTGCTCGTCTTCATGATGGGGCAGCCGGGCGGTCCCGACCCCTCGGCCCTGGCGAAGGCGCTCGACGCGTTCGCCGCCCAGCACAGCGGGCTCGCACCGATCGCGGTCGTCGTCGACCAGCTGAGCGCCCCCGAGAAAGACCCGGCGTGCGCCGACTCGGCCACCTACGGCGCGGTGGAGACCTACATCAACCAGATGGTCCCGCAGTGGGCGGCGAGCAACCTCAACATCGTGCAGGACCACCGCTACTGGACCATCGGCGGCTTCTCGAACGGTGGCGCGTGCGCCGCGTATTACGGGGCGAAGCACCCCGACATCTGGGGGCAGGTGCTCGACGTCTCGGGCAACGAGTTCCCCGGGTCGGAGCACCCGTCGCAGACGACGTCCGACGTGTACAAGGGTGACGCGAACGCCTTCCAGGCCTCCAAGCCGTCCGTCATCATGGCCGCCGCCCCCGCGGGGACCTACACCGGTCACACGGCGGTGTTCACCTGGGGCGGCGCGGACACCACCTTCGGCCCGGGGCAGCAGGCGAACTCCGAGGCCGCGCAGGCCGCGGGCTTCACGGTGCTGACCTACGTCGTCGACGGTGCCGGCCATACCGGCGAGGCGCTCGACAAGGGTCTCGCGTGGGCCATTCCGGCACTCGCGCCTGCGCTCGGTCTCGCGGCACCTCCGGCCTCCTGATCCCTGCGCGGAAGGGCTCTGCCCGCGGGAAGGTCGATGCAGCGCCCCGGAGACGGTGATGCGCATCGGAGGGGGGACGTCGGCGCGGCTCATCCCCTTCTGCGGGGGTGAGCCGGTTCCGCGAGGCCTCCGGCGCGCGACCCGCGAGGCCTCGCGACCTCGGCACCACGGCATCCGGGAACGACGAAGGGGCCCCGCCGGTCGGCAGGGCCCCTTCGTTCGCGAAGGTCAGCGCGCGAGCGCTTCGTTCATGATCGCGGCGTGCTCGTTCGCGTGCACCTTGGGCGAACCGGTCGCCGTCGAGGCGGCGGCGGCACGCGAGATGCGACGCACCGGGCGGCCGTCGAGCTTGTCGGCGACCTCGAGGGCGATGAACGGCCACGCCCCCTGGTTCTCGGGCTCGTCCTGCACCCACGCCAGCTCGGCGTTCGGGTACTGCGCGAGCACCTTGTTGAGCTCGTCGATCGGGGCGGGGTAGTACTGCTCCACCCGCACCAGGGCGATCTCGGGGTTCGGGTTCTTCTCGAGCTCGGCGCGCAGGTCCCAGTGGATCTTGCCGGCGTGCAGGAGTACGCGCTTCACGGCGCCGGCGTCGACACCGCGGTCGTCGTCGAGCACCGGCTCGAACCGACCCTCGAGGAAGTCCTCGACGGGGCTGGTCGCTCCGCGCAGACGCAGCATCGCCTTCGGTGTGAAGACCACGAGCGGACGACGGGGGCGCTGGTACGCCTGACGACGCAGCAGGTGGAAGTACGACGCGGGGGTCGAGGGGCGCGCCACGATCATGTTGTCCTGCGCGCACATCTGCAAGTAACGCTCGATGCGTGCCGACGAGTGGTCGGGTCCCTGTCCTTCGTAGCCGTGGGGGAGCAGCAGCACGACACTCGACTGCTGCGCCCACTTCTGGTCGGCCGACGAGATGAACTCGTCGATGACCGACTGCGCGCCGTTGGCGAAGTCGCCGAACTGGGCTTCCCACAGCACTAGGGCGTCGGAGCGCTCGACCGAGTAGCCGTACTCGAACGCCATCGCGGCGTACTCGCTGAGCAGCGAGTCGTAGACCCAGAAGCGGCCCTGGTTCTCGCTGAGGTTCGCCAGCGGCAACCATTCCTGACCGTTGTCGCGGTCGTGCAGCACCGAGTGACGCTGCACGAAGGTGCCGCGGCGCGAGTCCTGACCGGCCAGGCGCACGGGCGTGCCCTCCATCAGCACCGAACCGAAGGCGAGGAGCTCGCCGAAGGCCCAGTCGATGTTGCCGTTGCGGCTCATGTCGAGACGCTTGTCGAGCAGCTGCTGCAGCTTGGTGTGCACCGTGAAGCCGTCGGGCTTGTTCACGAAGGCGTCGCCGATGTGCTGGACGACCTCTCGCGAGACGCCGGTGGTCTCGGGAGCACCCACGGCGGGCTCGTCGGCCGCGTCGGTCGTGACGACGGGGTTGGTGCCCGTCTCGGCCTCGTGCGTGTCGGCGAAGGCCACCTCGAGGCGGCGCTGGAAGTCCTGCTTCGCCTGCTCGTACTCGTCTTCGGTGATGTCACCGCGGCCGACGAGCGACTCGGTGTACAGACGGCGGACCGAACGCTTGGCCTCGATGAGGTTGGTCATCAGCGGCTGGGTCATCGAGGGGTCGTCGCCCTCGTTGTGACCACGGCGGCGGTAGCAGACGAGGTCGATGACGATGTCGCGGTGGAACTCCTCGCGGTACATGAACGCGAGTTCGGCCGCGCGCACGACGGCCTCGGGGTCGTCGCCGTTCACGTGCAGGATCGGCGCCTGGATCGTCTTGGCGACGTCGGTGGCGTACACCGAGGTGCGGGCGTCGGTGGGCGTGGTGGTGAAGCCGACCTGGTTGTTGACGACCACGTGGATCGTGCCGCCGGTGCGGTAGCCGCGCAGCTGCGACATCTGCAGCGTCTCGACCACGACACCCTGACCCGCGAACGCGGCGTCGCCGTGCACGAGGATGGGCAGCCACGAGAACGTGCCGATGGGCTTGCGGTCCTGCTTGGCGCGCACGATGCCCTCGAGCACGCCGTCGACGGTCTCGAGGTGCGAGGGGTTGGCCGCCAGGTACACCGGGAGCTCGTGTCCCTCGTCGCCGACGAAGGTGCCCTCGGTGCCGAGGTGGTACTTCACGTCGCCCGAGCCGCGCTTGCTGCCGATCGCGACGGCGCCCTCGAACTCGCGGAACACGTGACCGTAGGTCTTGCCCGCGATGTTGGTGAGCACGTTGAGGCGGCCGCGGTGGGCCATGCCGATCGCGGCTCCGTCGAGGCCGGTGGATGCCGCGCCCTGGAGGATCTGGTCGAGCAGCGGGATCAGCGACTCGCCGCCCTCGAGGCTGAAGCGCTTCTGGCCGACGTACTTGGTCTGCAGGAACGTCTCGAACGCCTCGGCCTGGTTCAGCTTCGACAGGATGCGCAGCTGCTCGTCGTGGCCGGGCTTGGTGTACTTGACCTCGATGTTGCTCTGGAACCACTGGCGCTGGGCCGGGTCCTGGATGTGCATGTACTCGACGCCCATGGTGCGGCAGTACGAGTCGCGCAGCACGCCGAGGATGTCGCGCAGCTTGGCGACGCGCTTGCCGCCGAGGCCGTTGGTGACGAACTCGCGGTCGAGGTCCCAGAACGTCAGCCCGTGCGACTCGATCTCGAGGTCGGGGTGCGTGCGCTGGACGTACTCGAGCGGGTCGATGTCGGCCATGAGGTGGCCGCGCACGCGGTAGGAGTTGATGAGCTCCTGCACGCGCGCGCTCTTGTCGATGCGCTCGGAGATGTCGACGCTGACGTCGGCCGCCCAGTGGATGGGGGCGTAGGGGATGCGCAGCGCGGCGAAGATGTCGTCGTAGAAGCCGCGCTCTCCGATGAGGAGCTCGTGCACCTTCTTGAGGAACTCGCCCGAACCGGCACCCTGGATGACGCGGTGGTCGTAGGTGCTGGTGAGGGTGATCGTCTTGCCGATCGCGAGCTCGTTGAGCGTCTTGGTGCTCGCGCCCATGAACTCGGCGGGGTAGTCGAGCGCGCCGGCGCCGATGATCGCGCCCTGACCGCGCATGAGACGGGGAACCGAGTGCACGGTGCCGATGCCGCCGGGGTTGGTCAGCGAGACCGTGGTGCCCTGGAAGTCGGCGGGGGTGAGCTTGTTGGAGCGGGCGCGACGCACGAGGTCTTCGTACGAGGCGAGGAACTCGCCGAAGCTGAGCGTGTCGGCGCGCTTGATGCTGGGGACCAGCAGGGCGCGCGACCCGTCGGGCTTGGGCATGTCGATCGCGATGCCCAGGTTGACGTGCGCGGGTGCCACGACCGAGGGCTTGCCGTCGATCTCGGCGTAGTAGACGTTCTGGCTCGGGAACTCCTTGAGCGCCTGGATGAGCGCCCACCCGATGAGGTGGGTGAAGCTGACCTTGCCGCCGCGCGTGCGCGACATGTGGTTGTTGATGACGATGCGGTTGTCGATCATCAGCTTCGCCGGGATCGTGCGCACGCTGGTCGCGGTGGGAACCGTCAGCGAGTCGTCCATGTTGGACGCGAGGGCCTTCGGCATGCCCTTGAGGACCGTCACGCGGTCTTCTTCGGTGCTCTGGCCGGCGGCGGAGGGCACCGTGCTGGGGGCCTGCGCCGGGATGGGCTGCGGCTTCGCGGGCTTCGCCGTGGTGCGGGCGACGGGTGCTTGACCGACCACGGGGATGGGGGCCGTCACCGGCTTGGGCTCGGACCCCGACTGCGCCTGCGGCGCGGAGGGCGGGGGAGCGGCGGCGGAAGACCCGTCGACGACCGGGTGGTACGCCTCCAGGATCGGCCACCAGGCCTTGTCTACGGAGTGCTTGTCGACTTTGAACTGTTCGTAGAGTTCGTCTACGAGCCACTCGTTCGCGCCGAACTCGCCCTCGCTCGAAGTACCGACGCCCGTCACCTGGCTCGACACAGTCGATCGCCTGCTTTCCTCGATGAAGATTCCTGTGGATGCGCCGACGTCGCCGTCCAACGCGTCTTCCAGCCTAGCCGAGGTTTCTGCGGGCATCCGGGGGCTTTACGGGGCCTTTACTTTCGAATGGTGTGATGGGGTGGATGCCATGGAGTTCTCCGGCGCCCAGCCCGATGTCGACCTGACCTACTCGGACGTCTTCCTCGTCCCCCGTCATTCCGAGGTGCGCAGCCGCCTCGACGTGGACCTCGCCCCCGCCGACGGCAGCGGAGCGACCATCCCCCTCGTGTCGTCGAACATGAACTCGGTGACCGGAACGCGACTGGCCGCGACCCTCGCGCGTCGCGGTGGACTCGGCGTGTTGCCGCAGGACATGCCGCTGCCGCGCCTGGTCGAGGCCATCGGCCACGTCAAGGCGCAGCCGGTGGCGTGGGACGCCCCGCTGGTCTTCCCGCCGTCGGCCACCGTCGCCGACGCGCGTCTCGCCCTGCCTCCCGTGCCGGGCCGCGGAGTGATCGTCGCCGACCAGCGCGAGGGAGGGATCGTCGACCTCGCCGGGTTCCGGGGGATCGTCTCGGCGCAGCGCCTGGCGACGGCCCTTCCCGACGCCCTGCTCGGCGACATCGCCCGCAGCGACGCCCCCGTCGTCGAGGTCGAGCGCGTGGGAGACCCGCGCGCGGTGTTCTCGCTCGTGCAGTCGGCCGGCGCCGACATCGTCGCCGTGGTCGACGGCGATCGCGTCGTCGGCACGCTCTCGGCGCGCAGCGCACTTCGCGACTCGGTCTACCGCCCCGCGGTCGACGCCGACGGCCGCCTCATCGTGGCCGCCGCGGTGGGCGTCAACGGCGACGTGGCGACCAAGGCCCGCGCCCTCGCCGCGGCCGGCGTCGACGTGCTGGTGGTCGACACCGCGCACGGCCACCAGGCCCAGATGCTGCGGGCCCTGCGCGAGGTGGCGGCGCTGGATCTCGGCATCCCGATCGCCGCCGGCAACATCGTCACCGCCGACGGCGTGCGCGACCTCACCGACGCGGGCGCGACGATCCTCAAGGTCGGCGTCGGTCCGGGCGCGATGTGCACGACCCGCATGATGACGGCCGTCGGGCGCCCCCAGTTCTCGGCCGTGCTCGAGACGGCCGAGGCGGCGCGGGCGGCCGGGGCGCACGTCTGGGCCGACGGCGGGGTGCGCTACCCGCGCGACGTCGCCTTGGCGCTGGCGGCGGGCGCGGCATCCGTCATGATCGGCTCGTGGTTCGCGGGCACCATCGAGGCGCCGGGGCGCCTGCGCACCGACGAGGCCGGGCGGCTCTACAAGGAGTCGTGGGGCATGGCCTCCACGAAGGCGGTGCAGGGCCGCTTCGGCGCGCTCGACCCCTTCGAGCGGGCGCGCAAGGAGCTGTTCGCCGAGGGGATCTCGTCGTCGCGGATCTACCTCGACCCCCAGCGCCCGGGACTGGAAGACCTGCTCGACATGATCACCTCGGGCGTGCGCTCGTCGTTCACCTACGCGGGGGCGGCCACCGTCGCCGAGTTCCACGAGCGCGCGCGGGTCGGCCTGCAGTCGGCCGCAGGTTACGAAGAGGGCAAGGCGCTCCCCGTCAGCTGGTGAGCAGGCGGTCGAGGCTCGCCGCGGCTTCGAGCGTGATCCAGGCGCCCATCTGCACCGAGAGGTCGAGGTCGTCGCCGTCGGCGGCGGCCGCACGGCGCGGGTCGGCCGGGAACAGCCCCTCGCGCCGGCCCTCCCACAGGGCGTCGGCGTTGCGCTCGACCAGGCGCCGGGCCGCGCGTGCGGCGGCGTCGCCCTCGGCGTCTTCGCTCTCGGACAGCTCCACGGCCGCATCGGCGAGATGGCGGGCCAGGATGCCGGCGAACAGGCCCCCGTCGCCGCCCCCGGCCGCGGGGAAGAGGCCGTCGTCGTCGGCGCACCAGCGCTCGACCGCGAGCACGAGCTCGCGCGCCCGGCGCACGTGCCTCCAGGCGGCGTCCGTCTCGTCGATCGCCGACTCGCCCAGCAGCAGCTCGAGGGCGATCGTGGCGCCCTGGTTGTAGGTCCACAGGTCGGGGCGCACCGCGTCGTGCTCGATGCCGTCGCGCACGAGGCCGGTCGCGTCGTCGTCGAGGGTGGATGCCATCCAGTCGGCGAGCCGCTCCGCGTCGGCCCGGTGACCGGTGAGGGCGAGCACCATCGCCCCCGGAGCGTTCGCGGGGGCGTTGTACAGCGCGCTGCCGACGCTCCACGGCAGGGCGCCGACGCTCGGGTCGATCGCCTCGTGCAGGACGCCGGCGATCTTGCGGAACGCGCGGGGGTTCGCACGGCTGGAGAACAGCCCGAGGCCCATCCAGGCGATGTCGTCGTAGAACGGCGTCGTCCAGCGCCCGATGGTGCGCAGCGTCACCCCACGGCCCAGTCGACGCAGGAGCCGCCGGCGACGCGGGTCGGGGCGGTTGCGCTCGGCGTCGGCGAGCACGTGGATCAGGTGGGCATGCCACCAGTAGTGCCACGTCCGCGCGGTGCGGGCGTCGGCGACCGAGGCGTGCGCCCAGGCGACGGGGCCGTAGCGGTGGAGGTAGCGATCGAGCACCGCTCGTTCCGCGGCGGCGGCGCGGTGCTGCGCCGGGGTGTCGGCATCCATTCGCCCATCCTCCCCGCTGCGAAAAACGTGCACGAGACGGATGCCGCAGGCCCGGGGCTGCAATAGAATCGACGTCACGATGGACGACCCTCCCAGTTGTAGACCCAGGCCCCACAGACCCTCTTCCGCCGCACGCTCGAGCGGGGGTGATGCCTGATGGATTACGTCATGCTGGGCGTGGGGCTCCTGCTCACGGTGGGTACCGGTCTGTTCGTCGCGAGCGAGTTCGCGCTCGTCAACCTCGACCGCGCCGACCTCGAATCCCGTCGCGCCGCGGGCGAGACCCGTCTGTCGCTCACGATCGATGCGCTGCGCATCACCTCGACGCACCTGTCGAGCGCGCAGTTGGGTATCACGCTGACGACGCTGCTCACCGGTTACACGATGGAACCGGCGATCTCGAACCTGCTGCGCCCGCTGTTCCAGGGGTGGGGCGTGCCCGAGACGGTCCTCGTCCCCCTCGCGGCGATCATCGGCGTCGGCTTCGCCACGGTGCTGTCGATGATCCTCGGCGAGCTCGTGCCCAAGAACTTCGCCCTGGCCATCCCGCGCCAGACCGGCAAGCTCGTGCTGCCCTTCCAGGTGGCCTTCACCGCGGTGTTCAAGCCCGCGATCCTCGTGCTCAACGGCAGCGCGAACGGCGTGCTGCGTGCGATGGGCGTCGAGCCCAAGGAAGAGCTCTCGGGCGCCCGCTCGGCCGAAGAGCTGTCGAGCCTCGTCAAGCGCTCGGCGAGCGCCGGCATGCTCGAGAAGGACACCGCGTCGCTGCTTGACCGCAGCCTCACCTTCGCCCGCCTCAGCGCGGCCGACGTCATGACCCCGCGCCCGAGCGTGCACGCGCTCGCCGCGGGCGACCCCGCCGACGACGTGGTGCAGCTCGCCCGTCGCACCGGCCACAGCCGCTTCCCCGTGTACGGCGAGTCGATGGACGACATCATCGGCGTCGTGCACCTCAAGGCCGCGATCGGCGTGCCCCGCGAGCGTCGCGGCGACGTGCCGGTGGCGGCGCTGTCGACCGAGCCGCTGCGCGTGCCCGAGACGGTGCACCTCGACACCCTCGTGTCGGAGCTGCGCTCGCGCGGCTACCAGATGGCGATCGTCGTCGACGAGTACGGCGGAACCGCCGGCGTCGTGACGCTCGAAGACCTGGTCGAGGAGATCGTTGGCGAGGTGCTCGACGAGCACGACCGCTCGCGCGCGGGTGTGGTGCGCTCCGCGGCATCCGTCACCTTCCCGGGCGACCTGCGACCCGACGAGGCCCTCGACCGCGCCGGCGTGCGCGTGCCCGAGGGTGAGGTCTACGACACCGTCGGAGGATTCATCATGGCCGCGCTCGAGCGCATCCCCACCGTCGGCGACACCGTCGACCTCGACGACGGGGTGCTCGCCGTGCAGCGCATGGACGGTCGCCGCGTCGACCGCGTGCAGTTCACGCCCTCCGTCGAGGAGCAGGACGTCGACGACCTCGTGCGTGCCGCGAAGGGAGGGGACCAGTGATGAACGACTGGGCCGGAATCGCGTGGCTCGTGGTGCTGCTCGCCTTCAACGCCTTCTTCGTCGCCGCGGAGTTCGCCGTCATCTCGGCACGCCGCTCGCAGATCGAGCCGCACGCCGACCGGGGATCGCGCGCCGCGAAGACCGCGCTGTACGCCATGGAACACGCGACGATGATGCTGGCGACCTGCCAGCTCGGCATCACGATCTGCTCGCTGCTGATCCTGAACGTCTCGGAGCCGGCGATCCACCACCTGCTCGAGGGGCCCCTGGGGCTCACGGGTCTGCCGGAGGCCGCCGTCGGCGTCATCGGCTTCGTCGTCGCATTGCTGCTGGTGTCGTACCTGCACGTGGTGTTCGGCGAGATGGTGCCGAAGAACCTCGCGTTCTCGCTGCCCGATCGCGCGGTGCTCATGCTCGCCCCGCCGCTGGTGGCGGTGTCGAAGGCGTTTCACCCGATCATCGTCGCGCTGAACTGGACGGCCAACCACGTGCTGCGCCTGTTCCGCGTCGAGCCGAAGGACGAGGCCGCCTCGACCTACACGCTCGATGAGGTCGCGACGATCGTGACGCAGTCGCGCCGCGAGGGCGTGCTCGACGACGCGTCGGGCACGGTCACCGCGGTGGTGGAGTTCACCGAGAAGAAGGCCGCCGACATCGCGGTGCCGATGGCCGAGCTCGTGACCCTTCCCGAGACGACCACGCCCGCCGAGATCGAACGCGCGGTCGCGCAGCACGGTTACTCGCGCTACGTGATCGTCGACGGCGCCGGCAACCCCACGGGCTACGTGCACTTGAAGGACGTGCTGCGCGCGGCCGAGGGGGCGGATGCCGACATGGCGCGCCCCATTCCGAACAAGCGCGTGCACCACATGGTGTCGGTGCTCGAGACGACCGACCTCGAAGATGCGCTCGCGCTCATGCGTCGCTCCGGTCGCCACCTCGCCCAGGTGCGCGACGACGAGGGCGACGTGCGGGCCGTGCTCTTCCTCGAGGACGTCATCGAAGAGCTCGTCGGCGAGGTGCAGGACGCCACGGAGCGTCGCCGCTTCGTCTGACCCCGGTTCGAGACACCGGATGCCGCGGCCCCTGGGGCTCGCGGCATCCGGTGTCTTCGTGTGAGGGGCCGGCCTCAGTACGCGCGGAGGTACTGCGCGGGGGCGGGGTTCGGTGCCCCCAGCGCCGCCGCGGCGCGCAGCGCGTAGTGCGGGTCGCGCAGCCACTCGCGGGCCGAGAGGATCGCGTCGGCGCGGCCGTCGGCGAGGATCTGCTCGCCGAAGGTCGGGTCGTCGATCATGCCGACCGCGGCGACGAGCAGGCCCGTCTCGCGGCGGACGGTCTCGGCGTAGTCGACCTGGTAGCCGGGCCCGGGGACGATGTGCTGGTGGGGAACGAGTCCGCCGCTGGAGACGTCGATGAGGTCGGCGCCCGCGTCGGCGACGAGGCGAGAGGCCGCGACGGTGTCGTCGACGCTCCACCCGCCCTCGGCCGCGTCGGTGGCCGAGAAGCGCACGAACAGCGCCGCGTCGGGGGCGGCGGCACGCACCGCCTCGGTCACGCGCACGAGCAGTCGCACGCGGTTCTCGAACGAGCCGCCCCACTCGTCGTCGCGGTGGTTGGTCAGGGGCGAGAGGAACTGGTGCAGCAGGTAGCCGTGGGCGGCGTGCACCTCGAGCACCTCGAAGCCCGCGGCGACGGCGCGACGGGCCGCATCGGCGAAGTCGTCGACGACCTTCTCGATGCCGCGCGCGTCGAGGGCGACCGGCTCGGCGAACGCGTCGTAGGCGATCGCCGACGGGGCGACGGTGCTCCAGCCGCCGTCTTCGACGGACACCGTGCCGCGCCCGCCCGTGAGGGGAGAGGTGGTCGAGGCCTTGCGGCCCGCGTGGCCCAGCTGCACCCCGGCCACGGATCCGCGCGCGCGGATCGCCGCCACGATCGACGACCAGGCGTCGGCCTGCGCGTCGGTCCACAGGCCCGTGTCGTCGGGCGAGATGCGGCCCTCGGGCGACACGGCCGTCGCTTCGGCGATCACGAGGCCGGCCCCGCCGGCGGCGAACTGCGCGAGGTGCACGTGGTGCCAGTCGTTCGGCATTCCGTCGACGGCGCTGTACTGGCACATGGGCGAGACCCACAGGCGGTTGCGCAGCTCGATACCGCGGATCGTGAGAGGAGTGAAGAGGGCGCTCATGGGGGACCTTCGCGTTCTAGGGTGACGCCATGACGGCGATGGAGTTCAGCGGGCGCAATGCCGCCCGGGCACTGCGGAGGCCAACCGCGCACGACGACAAGTATTCCCGCGGAGTGGTGGGACTGCGCACCGGATCGGCCCGCTATCCGGGCGCCGCGGTGCTCGGCGTCGAGGCCGCGTGGCGCACCGGCACGGGCATGGTCCGCTACCTCGGGCCGCAGCGCGCGCAGGATCTCGTGCTGCAGCGCCGACCCGAGACCGTGACCGCCGACGGGCGCGTGCAGGCGTGGGTGATCGGATCGGGGACGGATGCCGCTGAGCGCGACGCGGCCGAGACGGCGGCCCTGCGCGGCATCCTGAACGGCGATCTGCCGGTCGTGGTCGACGCCGGTGCCCTCGATCTGGTGCCGGCCGCGAGCGCACCCGTGATCGTGACGCCGCACGCCCGCGAGCTCACGCGGCTGCGCGAGGCCCTCGGGCTCGCCTCCGCCGCGATCGGCGACGACGACGAGCGGGAGGCGGCTGCCCTCGAGACGGCGGCCGCGTTCGGCGGGGTCGTGCTGCTGAAGGGCGCGGTCACGATCGTCGCCGCGGCCGGGCGCAGCCGACGGGTGAGTGCGGGCACGCCGTGGTTGGCGACCGCCGGCACGGGCGACGTGCTCGGCGGAGTGCTCGGCGCGGTGGTCGCCGGCGCCGTCGCCGACGGGCGCGACGGCCTCGACGATCTGGCCCAGTGCGCGGCGGCCGCGGCGTGGCTGCACGGAGCCGCGGGGAGTCGGGCCTCGCGGGACAGCGGAGCCGACGGGGGACCCCTGACCGCGCTCGACGTCGCCGAGGCGCTGCCGCGGGTCGTGGCATCCGTGCTCTCCGACGACCACGACTGAGGGCCCCGCCGACGGTCCCGCCGGCCGGGCCGAGGGGGCTCGTCGGGGGCCGGGGGAGCCGCCCGCTTAGGATGAAGCAGTGTTGAGGCGTGTCGTTCCCCTGTTGATCGCGTTCGTCGCCGTACACGTCGTGGTGGGGATCCTGGGCTACCAGCAGCCCAACGAGCCGATGGGCGACGTGTACCTGGTGTACGAACCGTGGTCGCGCTGCGCCCTGTTCGGCGGCATCGACGTGACCTCCTGCACCCGCAGCGACACCTGGCAGTGGCCCGGGATCACCGAGAAGTGGATCTACCCGCAGCTCGCCTTCCTGCCGATGACCTTCGCGTGGATCTTCGCCTGGTTTACCGGGTACACCCCCGCGTGGGCGATCACCGTGTCGCTGTTCAACCTCGTCGCCTTCGTCATCCTCGTGGGCAAGGGCCGCTCGACCGGCCGCGTGCTCGCCGCATGGTTCTGGCTCGCCGCGATCCTGCTGGTCGGCCCCGTCGGCCTCTACCGCATCGACGGCATCACCGTACCGTTCGCGATCCTCGGCGGCATCTGGATGCTGCGGCGCCCGTTCCTCGCCTCCGTGCTTCTCTCGGTCGCCGTGTGGATGAAGGTCTGGCCCGCCGCGATCCTCGCCGCCGGTCTCGTCGCCATCCGTCGGCGCCTCGCCCTCGTCTACGGCGCGGTCGCGGTCTCGCTCGTGACGATCGTCGCCGTGGTGGCCCTGGGCGGCGCCCCGTTCGTCTTCGGCTTCGTGGGCGATCAGACCACCCGCGGCATCCAGATGGAAGCGCCGGTCGGGGCGGTCTACATGTTCCTCGCGGCCTTCTACGTGCCGGGCAACGAGGTGTACTACGACGGCGACGTGCTGACCTTCCAGGTGACGGGGCCGGGAGCCGAGCCCCTGATCGCCGCGATGACGCCCATCATGCTGCTCGTCATGGCGGGGGTCGCCGTGGTCGGCGTCCTGAAGATGCGTCGCGGTGCGACCTTCCTCAGCCTCTTCCCGCCGCTCTCGCTCGCCCTGGTGACGGCGTTCATCGCCCTCAACAAGGTCGGCTCGCCCCAGTACTACGTGTGGCTGTTCGCCCCCGTCGTGCTCGGGCTGATGATCGACCGGCGACGCTGGTACGGCTTCGCCGCGATGACCCTCGTGATCGCCGCCCTCACGCAGTGGATGTACCCGCTCATGTACGACGGGCTCATGGCCCAGCACCCGAACCCCTTCCCGGTGTTCGTGCTCGAGGCGCGTAACGTTCTCGGCCTCGTGCTGCTGGTGTGGGCGATCGTGCGGGTCGTGCGCGTGCCGGTGGGCCGCGTGCGTCCGCCCGCGGGGCTGCGCGAGATCGTCACGGGTCGCCGGCCCCTGCCGACGCGCGTGCCCGCCGCGCGCTGACCCCGTTCCGCCCGGAGGGTCGCCGCCGTAGGCTCGGAGCATGCTCATCGCCTTCTCCGTCGCCCCCTCCGGCGTCGGCACCCTCGCCGCCGAGAACCCCGACGCCTCGGTGCACGACGCCGTCGCCGCCGCGGTCGCCGTGGTGCGCGCGTCGGGGCTGCCGCACCGCACGACCTCGATGTTCACCGAGGTCGAGGGGGAGTGGGACGAGGTGTTCGCCATGGTGAAAGCGGCGACGGATGCCGTGATGCCCTACGGATCGCGCGTGTCGCTCGTGCTCAAGGCCGACATCCGCCCCGGCCGCACCGGCGAGATCGACGGGAAGATCGAGCGCCTCGAAGACGCGCTGGAGCGTCGCGAGGACTGAACCCCGCGGGCGCCACTCCCGGGTCCCGAAACGATTCGACCCGCGCCGCCGTCACGGCTAGCATCGCCTGGTGACCTCTTCGACGACCTCGAGAGGTGCGGCGATGCGGGCGCTCCTTTCTCTCGCCATCGGCAGCTTCGGCATCGGCATGACCGAATTCGTGGTGATGGGCCTGCTGCCCAACATCGGCCGCGACCTGCTGCCCACCGCCTACGCGGCGTCGCCCGACGACGCGATCGCGCAGGCCGGGTGGCTCATCTCGCTCTACGCCCTCGGCGTCGTGGTGGGCGCCCCCACCATCGCGGGCTCGGTCGCGCGCTTCCCGCGCCACCGCGTGATGATCGTGCTGGCCGCAGCGCTGGCCTTCTTCACCCTGCTGACCGTGATCGCCCCGACGTTCGAGCTGGTCGCGGCATCCCGCTTCCTCGCCGGACTCCCGCACGGGGCGTACTTCGGCATCGGCGCCCTCGTCGCCGCCGACGTGCTCGGCCCCGGCAACCGCGCCAAGGGCGTGGCCTTCGTGCTGACGGGCCTCACGATCGCGAACGTCGTCGGCGTGCCGCTGGGCACCCTGCTCGGCCAGCAGGTCGGATGGCGCGCCGCCTTCGCCGTGGTCGCGGGCATCTTCGCCCTCGCGACGGTGTGCATCGCGTTCTTCGTGCCGAAGCACCCCGGAACCCCCGGACGACGCCTGCGCGATGAGATGCGGGTGTTCCGCATCGGCCAGGTGTGGTTCGCCCTCGGCATCGGCGCGGTCGGCTTCGGCGGATTCTTCGCCATGTACAGCTACATCGCGCCCATGATCACCGACGTCGCCGGCCAGCCCGAGTGGGCGGTGTCGGTCGTGCTCGTCATCGTCGGGATCGGCATGACCATCGGCAACATCGTCGGAGGCGCGCTCGCCGACAAAGACCTGCGGTTCTGGCTCTTCGTCGGGCTGATCGCCCTGGGCGTGGCATCCGTCGGTCTCGCCCTTACTGCCGGCTGGATCGTGAGCCTCGTGCTGTTCGCCTTCCTCGTGGCGTTCTGCGGCTCGGCGCTCAGCCCGTCGATCCAGACGCGTCTGATGGACGTCGCCGAAGACAACCAGTCGATCGCCGCGGCCCTCAACCACTCGGCGCTCAACATCGGCAACAGCCTCGGCGCGTTCCTCGGCGGTCTCGCGATCGCCGCGGGCCTCGGGCTCGTCGCCCCCGCGTGGGTCGGCGTCGTGCTCGCGATCGGCGGACTCGCCGTGGCGTTCGTCGCCTACCGCGTGGAGGACCGCAGTGGCCGGCACCCCTCGCACCGGATGCCGGCGGCCGAAGCCGCGCAGACCGCCATCACCGGCTCGATCCCGACGCAGCGCTGACGCGGGAGGGCGAGCCGGGCGGTGCGCCGGGATCCTCAGCTCGCGAAGAGGCGGCGGAGGTGCGTCGCCACCGCGGCGGTCTCGATCAGGAAGCCGTCGTGGCCGAAGTCGCTCGAGAGCACGACCGCCGCGTCGCCGTCGAGGGTGTTCCGGATGCCGCGGGCGATGCGGTGCTGGCCGTCGATGGGGAACAGGCGGTCGCTGTCGATCCCGAGCACCAGCGTGGTCGCGTTGACGCGGCCGAGCGCGTCGTCCACGCCGTCGCGATCGCGGCCGACGTCGTGCGAGTTCATCGCCTCGACGAGGGTCAGGTAGCTGTTCGCGTCGAAGCGACGGGTGAACTTGTTGCCGTGGAAGTCGAGGTACGACTCCACCGCGAAGCGTCCGCCGCGGCCCAGCGGGCTGACCCCCGACTGCCACGAACGCTGGAAGCGCGAGTTGAGCTCGGTGGGGCTGCGGTAGTTGAGCAGGGCCATGCGGCGCGCGAGAGCCAGACCGCGGTGCGGGCCGTCGCCGTCGCCCGCGTCGTAGTACTCGCCGCCGGCGAAGCGGGGGTCCATGCGCACGGTGTCCATCTGCACGGAGTTCAGCGCGATCTGGTCGGCCGTCGTGATCGGCGGGGCGGAGAGGATCGCGGCGCGCTCGACGCGGTCGGGGTGACCGACGGCCCACTCGATCGCGTGCATGCCGCCCATCGAGCCGCCGACGACGGCGTGCCAGCTGTCGATGCCGAGCTGATCGGCCAGCAGCGCCTGCGCCGACACCTGGTCGCGGATGGTCAGGTAGGGGAAGCGCGAGGCCCACTCATACCCGTCGGGGGCGATGCTCGCAGGACCGGTCGAGCCCTGGCATCCGCCCAGCATGTTGGGGGCGACCACGAAGAAGCGGTCGGTGTCGATCGCGGCCCCCGGGCCCACGAGGTCGCTCCACCAACCGGCGGTGGCGTGTCCGGGTCCGGCCGCTCCGCGCACGTGGCTGTCGCCGGTGAGGGCGTGCAGGATCAGCACGGCGTTGTCGCGCGTGGGCGAGAGCTCGCCCCAGGTCTCGTACGCGAGACGGATGCCGGGGAGCGAGCCCCCCGTCTCGGTGCGGAATTCGCCGAACGAGGCGAAGCGGCGGTCGCCGACGGGGTCGCCGTCGCGCCACGCTCCGGTCGCGGGGGGCCGGCCGAGGAGGGAGCGGGCGTCCGCCTCCGTCACCGGGGCCGAGGGCACCGTGTCTTCGGAGATCTGCCAGTCCATGGCATCCATTCTCTCCGGTGTCGGAGGGGTCGACCGGACTGTTACGGTTCCGCAGCACGTCGACAAGGGTTGTCAAGAACCCGTTTTCTCCTGGGTGCGGTCGTCATGATCCCGGCATGGCGAACTTCCTCCTCATCGCGGCCTCGAGCGATATCGGTCAGGCGACGGCGAAACGACTGCAGGGCGCGGGACACCGTGTCGTGACCACCGCGCGGGATTCCTCGCGGATCGAACCCGACTTCACCCTGGATGCCACCGACTTCGACGCCGTCGACCGGGTCGTCGGCGAGGCGGGCGAGCTCGACGGCATCGCGGTGCTCGCGGGTTCGATGCTGCTCAAGCCCGCGCACCTCACCTCGCGCGAGCAGTACGACGAGCTCATCGCGGCCTCGCTCACCACGGCGTTCGCCGCCGTCCGCGCCGCAGGATCGCACATGCGCGACGGGGGAGCGGTGGTGCTGGTGTCGTCGGCGGCGGCCCTCGCGGGTCTTCCGAACCACGACGGCATCGCCGCCGCGAAGGCCGGGGTCATCGGCCTCACGCTGTCGGCCGCCGCGAGCTACGCCGCGCACGGGCTGCGCGTGAACGCCGTGGCCCCGGGCCTCGTGCAGACGCGGTTGACCGAGAAGCTCACCGCGAGCGACATGTCGCGCAAGGTGTCGGAGGCCATGCACCCGCTCGGTCGCCTCGGCGAGCCCGACGACGTCGCGCGCGCCGTGGAGTTCCTGCTCGCGCCCGAGAACGCGTGGATGACCGGCCAGGTGCTCGGTGTCGACGGGGGTCTGGGCAGCCTGCGGCCGCGACAGAAGGTGTGACCGCCTCCGCGTGAGGGGTCGGTTCCTGTCGCCTCGCGCGCGGCTGGGCGACACATTCCGGCCCCTCACGCGAGTCCGCATACGCGCGAACGCCCCGACCCGGCGGACCGGGACGGGGCGTTCGGCGTGTGCGGTTCAGGCGCGGGCGGCCTCGGACAGGCGACGCGCGGCGGCGAGGGCCTGGTCGAGGTCGGCCTTGAGGTCGTCGATGTTCTCGAGCCCCACCGACAGGCGCACCAGGCCCGGGGTCACACCGGCGGTGAGCTGCTGCTCGGGCGTGAGCTGGGAGTGCGTGGTCGATGCCGGGTGGATCACGAGCGAGCGCACGTCGCCGATGTTGGCGAGGTGGCTGAACAGGCTCAGCGAGTTGACGAACTCGCGGCCCGCCTGGACGCCGCCCTTCAGCTCGAACGACAGCACCGCGCCGACGCCCTTGGGGGCGTAGTTGTTGGCCGCGGCGTACCAGGGCGAGGTCGGCAGGCCCGAGTAGTTCACGGTCGCGACGTCGGGGTGCGACTCGAGCCACTCCGCGATCTCCTGCGCGTTCTGCACGTGGCGCTCGATGCGCAGCGACAGGGTCTCGATGCCCTGGATCAGCTGCCACGCGCTCTGCGGGGCGATCGAGGCGCCGAGGTCGCGCAGCAGCTGCACGCGCGCCTTGATGATGTAGGCGAGGCCGTCGCCGACCGCCTGGGTGTAGACGGCGCCGTGGTACGAGGGGTCGGGGGTCGTGAGGCCCGGGAAGCGGTCGGAGTGCTCCGACCACGCGAAGGTGCCGCCGTCGACGATGACGCCGCCGATCGTGGTGCCGTGCCCGCCGAGGAACTTGGTCGCCGAGTGGACGATGATGTCGGCGCCGTGCTCGAAGGGGCGGATGAGATACGGGGTCGCGATCGTGTTGTCGACGATGAGCGGCACGCCGGCCTCGTGCGCGATGTCGGCGACCGAGCGGATGTCGAGCACGTTGATCTTGGGGTTGCCGATGGTCTCGGCGAAGAACAGCTTGGTGTTCGGGCGCACCGCCGCGCGCCACTCCTCGGGGTCGTCCTGGTTCTCGACGAAGGTCGTCTCGATGCCGAGCTTGGCGAGGGTGTACTTGAAGAGGTTGTAGGTGCCGCCGTAGATCGAGCTCGACGAGACGATGTGGTCGCCCGCCTGCGCGATGTTGAGCACGGCGAAGGTCTCGGCCGCCTGGCCGCTGGCGACGAGGAGGGCGCCGGTGCCGCCCTCGAGGCCCGCGACGCGCTGCTCGACGACGTCTTGCGTGGGGTTCTGGATGCGCGTGTAGATGTTGCCGAACTCGGCCAGCGCGAACAGGTTCGCGGCGTGGTCGGCGTTGTCGAACACGTACGAGGTGGTCTGGTAGATCGGGGTGGCGCGGGCCTTGGTCACCGGGTCGGGCTGAGCGCCCGTGTGGATCTGCTTGGTCTCGAAACGCCAGTTCTCGGGTGCCGACATGACTGCTCCTCAGCTTCTGGAGGCCGGGCGGTCGCCATGGCCTGCTGCGAGCGTAGGGATGACCTCAGACACCGACAAGCGCCCCGGACACAGGCCGTAACAGCGCCCCGCACGACGCGGACGGCGGTGTCGGAGGAGGGCGCTAGCGTGGATGCCATGACGCGACGTGCAGTGGTGACCGGGGCCAGTTCGGGAATCGGAGAGGCGACAGCACGCCTGCTCCGCGAGCGCGGATGGGAGGTCGTGGGCGTCGCCCGTCGGGCCGAGCGTCTCGACGCGCTCGAGGCCGAGACCGGCATCGTGGCTCACGCGGCCGACCTCACCGATGCCGACGCCGTCGCCTCCCTCGCGGCGTGGCTCGATGAGACGGGCGGCGTCGACGCCCTCGTGCACGTCGCCGGCGGCGCGCGCGGCAGCGACCGCATCGAAGACGGCGCGGCCGACGACTGGCGCTGGATGTTCGAGGCGAACGTGCTCTCGAGCCAGCGGCTGACCGCGGCCCTCCTCCCGCAGCTGCGCCGCGCGGCCGACCACGAGGGCCACGCCGACCTGCTCTTCGTCACCTCGACGGCCGCGCAGACGGCCTACCCCGGCGGCGGCGGGTACAACGCCGCGAAGGCGGGTGAGGCGATGCTCGTGCACGCGCTGCGCCAGGAGCTCAACGGCGAACCCCTCCGCGTGATCGAGATCGCCCCGGGCATGGTGCGCACCGAGGAGTTCACGCTCAACCGCCTCGGCGGAGACAAAAACGCCGCCGACAAGCTCTACGAGGGCGTCGAGGCGCCCCTGTCGGCCCATGACGTGGCCGACGTGATCGCCTACGCGCTCGACGCGCCGGGCCACGTCAACCTCGACCTGGTCACGGTGCGCCCCGTCGCGCAGTCGGCGCAGCACCTGCTGGCGCGGGGTCCGCTGAAGACCCGCTGACCGCTCGCCGTCCGGGGGCGGATGCCGCGGGCTCAGGCGACGTCGCCGCGGGCTGCGGTGGCTGCGACCTCGGCCTCGGCGGCATCCGCGAACGCCACCTTCGGCACGAAGAACAGCAGCACCGCGGCCAGCACGCCTCCCGCGCTGCAGATGACCCACACCGCGACGTACCCCGCGAAGGGGGCGGCCGTGCCCAGCGCCGTGCCCGCACCGCCGGCCAGCACCACGCCGAAGATCGCCGACGACATGGTGCCGCCGATGGTCTTGGTCGTGTTCGTCGTCGCCGAGGCGACGCCGGTCTGCCCACGCGGTGCGGCCGCGGCCGCGGCGGCGGGCATCGCGGCGACGAGTGCACCCGCGCCGATTCCGGCGATCGACAGGCTGGCGAGGAATTGCCACAGCTCGTCGTGCAGCGGCAGGAGGAGCGCGTACCCGATGCCGACGAGAGCGGCTGCACCGATGAGCACGACGCGGGGGCTGGCTCGGCGGGAGGTGACGGTGAACAGCACCGCCCCGACGATCAGCGAGAGCAGGTAGGCGCCGACGACGTTTGATCGCTGCGTTGCGTCGAGTCCGAGTCCGTAGCCGAGGGCGGGGTCGGTGCCGGCATACGTGACGAGGGGCCCCTGGGCGCCGAGCAGGCTGATGCCGACGAGGAAGGAGGTGGCTTGCACGGGCCACATCTCGGGGCGTCGGAGCATGCGGATGTCGATCGCGGGGTCTCGTTGCCGCAGCTCGAATCGTACGAAGAGGATGCCCAGGATCACGCCGACGATCAGCAGCCCGACGATGACGACGGGGCCGGGGCCGGCGGGAAGGCGGACGAACGAGAGGGCGCCCGTGATGCATAGCAGGGCCCCGGCGAGGATGACGAACCCGCGCACGTCGAGTCGACGCTCCCCGGCCACGGGCTCGGATTCCGGCACGCCCAGCCAGATGGCGAGACAGACGAGGGTGACGACGACGGGCGGGATGATCAGCGACAGCTTCAGGTCGCCGCCGGTCGCGGCGAAGACTCGACCGGCGATGAGCGCCCCGACGATGCCGCCGAGCTGAAGCCCGACGACCAGGAGGCCCGCGGCGCGGCGGGTCCGCGAGATCCCGCGTTCCTGTCGTCGACCGCGATCGAAGATCAACGCGATCTCCAGGGGCAGCCACACGATGTACAGCCCCTGGAACGCCCACGCGACGAGGAAGGTCGCGAACGAGTCGGCGAACACCAGCGCCCAACTCGCCGCCGCCGTGGCGATCGCGGAGAAGAGCAGGATCCGCTTGTGTCCGAACATGTCGCCGAGCTTGGCGAGCACGGGGAGCACGAGAGCTCCCAGCAGCAGCTGCGCCGCCTCGAACCAGTTGACGTCGGCGTCGCGGATGCCGAGGTGCGTCACGATATCGGGCAGCAGGGGGATGTAGAAACCCTGAAGGATCCCGCTGGCGAGCTCCACCAGCACGAACCAACCGATCAAGCCCGCGGTCACGCCCAGCGCGGACGACCGCACCCGTGAGACCGCGCCGGAGACGCGCGACATGGCGCGAGAGTAGCACCGCCCGGCGACGGCGTCGGACGCCGTGCGGAGGGGTCTCGACGGGGCTCTAAAGTGAGCGGAGACGACGAGAGGGGCCCGCGTGGCTGAGGAACGCGAACGGTTGAGTTGGGACGAGTTCGGTGCCGCCACGAGAGACATCTCGCGCGCGATCGTCGCGGACGGGTTCGAGCCCGAGGTGGTGGTCGCCATCGCACGCGGAGGACTCCTCCCGGGTGGCGCGATCGCCTACGGCCTCGGCGCGAAGAACTGCGGAGCGCTAAACGTGGAGTTCTACACCGGTGTCGGCACCGTGCTCGACGCTCCGGAGGTGCTCCCGCCCGCCCTCGATCTGACCTACCTCTCCGGCCGGCGCGTGCTGCTCGTCGACGACGTCGCCGACAGCGGCCGCACGCTCGATCTCGCCGTCAAGCTGCTGAACCGTCACGGTGCGGACGTCCGCTCCGCGGTGATCTACACCAAGCCCACGACGATCATCGCGCCCGATTTCTCGTGGCGAGACACCTCGCTGTGGATCGAGTTCCCCTGGTCGCACCTCGGCTCCGTGCAGGAGGAAGACGCGGCGTGAGCGCCAAGACGCTGACCGAGCTGGCGGATGCCGGTCTGATCGATCGCTCGTGGGTGCAGCCCCTCGAACCCGTGGCCGCCGACATCGCCGCGCTCGGCGAGAGGCTCCGCTCGGAGGGCGCGCCGTACCTTCCGGCGGGCGATCTCGTGCTGCGCGCGTTCCGCACGCCGCTCGAGGCGGTTCGCGTGCTCATCGTGGGTCAGGACCCGTATCCCACGCCCGGGCACCCCATCGGCCTGTCGTTCGCGGTCGATCCGCACGTGCGTCCGCTGCCGCGCAGCCTGTCGAACATCTACCGCGAGCTCTCCGACGATCTCGGGATCGCCCCGGCCGCGCACGGCGACCTCTCGGCCTGGTCGGCGCAGGGGGTCATGCTGCTGAACCGCGTGCTCACCGTGGCGCCCGGCGCTCCGGCCTCGCACCGCGGCTGGGGCTGGGAGCGCGTGACCGAGCACGCGATCCGCTGCCTCGTCGCGCGCGACGCCCCGCTCGTGGCGGTGCTGTGGGGCAAGGACGCCCAGGGGCTCGCGCCGCTGCTCGGCGACACCGCGATCGTGACGTCTCCGCATCCCTCGCCGCTGTCGGCCAGCCGCGGCTTCTTCGGCTCCCGTCCCTTCTCGCGCGTCAACGCGCTGCTCGAGGAGCAGGGTGCCGACGCGGTCGACTGGCGCATTCCGGCGTAAGCGGGGCCCCGACGCTCTGATCGGAGCGAGCGGATGCCGCGGGCGGCGACTGACTCGTCGGGCCGGGGTCCCGGCATCCGGCCTCGTCGACGCACGCGCGACGTCACACGCGCGAAACGGCGACGCCCGTAGAGTGGCGGGGTGCTGGAAGAGGAGTACGAGAAGAGCCGTCGCCGTCTGCCCGCGCACCTGCGCAAGACGCCCGCGCCCGAGCGTCCGTTCTCGTACGAGATCCGTCCGGCCACCCCCGCCGACATCCCCGACATCCGCGAGATCTACAACTACTACGTGCGCAACTCCGTGGTGACCTTCGACGAGAAGGCGTGGTCGATCGCGAAGTGGCGCGACAAGTACGCCACGCTCGACAAGCTCGGGTTGCCGTTCCTCGTGGCGCAGTCGCCGAGCGGACAGATCCTCGGCTACGCCCTCGTGCAGCCGTGGCAGTCGAAGTCGGCGTACCGCTACACGGTCGAGAACTCGATTTACCTCGGTCAGGCGGCCGCGGGCAAGGGGCTCGGTCGCGCGCTGCTCGAGGCGTTGCTGGCGGCCTGCCAGGAGCTCGGCATCCGCGAGATGGTCGCCGCGATCAGCGACAAGGGCGCCGATGCCTCGATCGCGCTGCACGAGAAGCTCGGCTTCACCGAGGTCGGACGCATGGGACGCGTCGGCTTCAAGTTCGGGCGCTGGCTGGGCGTGGTGTACCTGCAGAAAAGCATCCCCTCGAAGAAGAAGCCCCGTCGGCGGCTGTTCGGCTGACCCGCTCCGCCGCCGCATGCGAGGTGGCTGAGCCTGTCGAAGCGACCGGTCGCCGCGTGCGAGGTGGCTGAGCCTGTCGAAGCCTCTGGTTGCCGCGTGTGAGGTGGCCGAGCCTGTCGAAGCCGCCGGTCGCCGAGCGGGTACCGGCCCCGTCGACACGCTCGGGGACCTCTGATGCGAGGGGGCTGAGCCAGCGGCTACCGGCGAACCGGCGTCGCGGGCGCGACGCGGCGCACCTCGTCGACGAGCGCGCGCCAGGGGCCCGCGACCTGGGTGTCGCCGAGGCGCACCTCGTGCACGGCCTTGTCGCCGTGGTGCACCTCGATGCGCCAGCTGTAGCGGTCGGCTCCGGGGGAGGGCTCGGCGGCGGCGTCCCACGGACAGCTCTCGACCAGCGCGCGCCAATGCGGGGCACCCGCGGGGTCGGGCTCGGCCCGCCACTGCTTCGTCAGGCCCGCGAGACCGCCCGAGCGCACGACGAGGACGACGAAGCGCCCCGCGCTCTCGGTGTCGTCTTCGGTGTCAGGCTGCGGCATCCTCCTCGACGCCGACCCCGGCCCACGCGGCGCGGACGGCGGCGACCTCCTCCGACTCCTCACCGTACTCGCTGGCCGCAGCCGACAGGGTGGCGGTCGCGAACGCCGAGAAGTCGGCGGTGGGCGACAGGGTGCCGGCGGTGATCGTGCGGTACCAGATGAGGCCGGCGCGCTCCCACGCGAACCCGCCGAGGGCGGTGGCGGCGAGGTAGAAGGCCTTGTTGGGAATGCCGGAGTTGATGTGCACGCCGCCGTTGTCGTCGCTCGTCTCGACGTAGTCGCGCATGTGCGCCGGCTGCGGGTCTGTGCCGAGCACGTCGTCGTCGTAGGCGGTGCCCGGCGCCTTCATCGAGCGCAGGGCCTCGCCCTGCACGGCGGCGGCGAAGATGCCCTCGCCGATGAGCCACGACGCCTCGTCGGCGCTCTGACGGAGGTGGTGCTGCTCGGCGAGGGCGCCGAACACATCGGACAGCGACTCATTGAGCGCGCCCGACTGCCCCTGGTACTCGAGCCCGCCGGAGGCCTCGGTGACGCCGTGACCGAGCTCGTGCGCGATCACGCTGAGCGACCGCGTGAACCCGACGAACACGTCGCCGTCGCCGTCGCCGAAGACCATGCGCTCGCCGTTCCAGAACGCGTTGTCGTAGTCGTCGCCGAAGTGCACGGTGGCCAGCAGCGACCCGCTGGCGGCGTCGATGCCGTCGCGGGCGAAGGCGTCCCAGAAGAAGTCATAGGTCTCGCCGAGGCCGTCGTAGGCCTCGTCGACGGCGGTGTCGCCCGAGGGGGCGTCGTCTTCGCTGCGCACGCGACGGCCCGGCAGGTTCTCGGTGTTCGCCGCGTCGGAGATGATGCGATCGGGCGCCGGCCCGGTCTCTGCCACGAGGGTGTCGCCCTCGATCGACAGTCGCAGGCGCGACCGTGTCGGTCGTGCCGGGCGCGGCACGGCGAGGGTCTTTCGCGCCGCCTCGGCGGCCCGCGCCATGCGCGGGTCATCGGTGGAGGCGAGTCGGTCGAGCAGGAACGGGGGGACGATACCGGGGGTCATGCGCCGAGGGTAGCGCCGACCTCCGACATCGCGGGATCCCTTGATCGGCGCGTGCGCGACTGTCCCGAACGGCCGGGCCGCCGGCATCCGTCACCAGAACAGGAACGGCGCCGAGAACAGGACGATCCGCGCCGGAACCGCCTGTTCCGGCGACGTCTTCCTGTTCTCGTGACCGGCACCTCGCGGCGATCGCGGCCCTCGCACCGATCCCGACAGCGTCAGTCCCGGCAGCGCCAGTGCCACCGCCGCGGCGGAGCGTCAGGCCGGCAGTGTCGGAATCGACGCGAGCAGCTGCCGCGTGTACGCCGCCTGCGGCTGCAACAGCACCTTCTCGGTGGGCCCCTGCTCGACGATGCGACCGTCTTTCATCACGACGACCTGGTCGCACACGTTCTGCACCACGCCGATGTCGTGCGAGACGAGCACGAGGGTCAGCTGCTCCTCGGTGCGCAGACGCGCCAGCAGGCGCAGAATCTGCGCGCGCACCGTGACGTCGAGGGCCGAGAGCGGCTCGTCGCCGACGAGGATCCGCGGCCGATGCACGATCGCGCGCGCCAGGGCGATGCGCTGGCGCTGACCGCCCGAGAACTCGTGCGGGAAACGCGCGGCCATATCGGCCTCGAGGCCCACCTGCTCGAGCACCTCGCGCACGCGGGCACGGCGGTCGCCCTCGATCCCGAGCGCCCACAGCGGCTCGCCGACGATGCGCTCGACGTTCATGCGCGGGTCGAGCGAGGCGTACGGGTCTTGGAACACGATGCCGGTGGTGCGGCGCAGCCAGTGCAGCGAGCGCGCAGATCCGCGCGCATCCACGGGGCGTCCCTCGACCTCGATGGTGCCGGCGGTGGGCACGTCGAGTCCGAGCAGCAGGCGCACGAGCGTCGACTTGCCCGAGCCCGATTCGCCGATGATCCCGACGGCGGAGCCTTCCCGCACCGAGACGTCGACGTCGCTCAGCCCGACAGTGCGCTCGGGGCGGCCGAACCCCTTGCCGCGCGGCGCGGGGTAGGTGCGCGACACTCCCCGCGCTCGGATCAGCGTCTCGCTCACGGCGTGTCCTCCTCGTCCGGCCCGGTCTCGGGCGGCCGCCGGCCGGCATCCTGGGCGGCGGCCGGACCCGCCGGGGTCGCGTCGGGACGACGAGCGCCCGCATCCGGCGCGGAGCCCTGGTCCGCGGCATCCGGGGTCGATTCCGGATGCCGTTCGGCCGAGCCCCGCGCCGGCCGGGGCGTCGCGGCATCCGGGATCGCGGTGGGGGTGCCGGTCTCCGGATGCCACAGCGTCGCGGTCGCATCGCGCAGCAGGGCCTGCGTGACGGGCGACGACGGCGCGCGCAGCAGTGCCTCGACAGCGCCCTGTTCGACGACGCGGCCGTGCTCGAGCACGACGGCGTGCGTGGCCACCTGCGCGAGCACCGCGAGGTCGTGCGTGATGAACACCAGCGACATGCCCGCGTCGTGCACGAGGGAGCGCAGCAGAGAGAGGATCCCGGCCTGGATCGTGACGTCGAGGGCGGTGGTCGGCTCATCGGCGATGAGCAGGCGCGGGCGGCACGCGAGGGCCATCGCGATCGCGACGCGCTGACGCTGGCCGCCGGAGAGCTGATGCGGGTAGCGCGAGACGAGGCGTTCGGGGTCGGGGAGGGCCACGCGCTCGGCCTCGACGACCGCGCGGGCGAGGGCCTCGCGCTTCGACACCTTCTCGTGGATCCGCACCGACTCGCCGATCTGTCTGCCCACCGTGCGGATGGGGTTCAGCGCCGTGCGGGGCTCCTGGAAGACGATGCCGATGTCGTCGCCGCGCAGGCGCGCGAGCTCGCGGTCGGGGAGTCCGAGGATCTCGCGGTCGTTCCACCGCACGCTGCCGGAGGCCACGGCCCCGTCGGGCAGCAACCCGAGGATGGCGAGGGCGGTCAGCGACTTGCCCGAGCCTGACTCGCCGATGAGCCCCACGCGTGCGCCGTCGGGCACCGCGAACGAGATGCCGTCGACGACGGCCCGGCCGCCGATCTCGATGCGCAGGTCGGTCACCTCGAGGCTCATGCGACCACCCCCGGAACGTGCGTCCGTGCCGACGGCGCGCGCTCGGCGAGCGTCGGGTCGGCCGCCTCGCGCAGGGCGTCGCCCAGCAGGTTGAGTCCGAGCACGGTCAGGGTGATCGCCAGGCCCGGCCACACCACCGTCAGCGGGTGCACGGCGATGTAGGGCTGCAAGCTGTTCAGCAGCACGCCCCACGACGGCTGCGTGACGGGGGCGCCGAAACCGAGGTACGACAGTCCCGCCTCGGCGAGAACAGCCACGGCCATGCCCCACGACAGCTGCACGATGAACACGGGCGCGACGTTGGGAAGCAGATGGCGCGTGAGGTTCTGCCACGTCGAGAGCCCGCTCGCCCGCCCGGCGAGCACGAAGTCACTGTGCAGCACGCGGCGCAGCTCGGGCCTGGTGACGCGGGCGACGTTGACGCCGAACCCGATGCCCACCGACCAGATGACCACGAACAGCGACCCGCCCCACACGGCCGAGATCATCATCGCGATGATCAGCACCGGGAAGGCGATGAGGATGTCGACGAGCACTGAGACGCTCTCGCGCACCCACCGAGTCGTGAGCGCGCCGAGCGCGCCGAGGGCGATGCCGATGACGGATGCCACGACTCCCGCCCCGACCGCGACGACCACCGTCGTGCGGGCGCCGGCGAGCAGAAGGCTGGCGATGTCGCGGCCGCTGTCGTCGGTGCCCAGCACGTGGGGCCACGACGGATCGGTCCACCGCGCGCGGGCGTCGACGGCGGCGGGGTCGAACGGTGTCCACACGAGCGAGACTGCGGCAGCGAGCAGCACGAGCAGCACGATCACGAGCCCGAAGCGGCCGGTGCCCAGCCCCCAGAGGCGTTTCAGGGTGTTCACTCGGCCTCCCTCTGTCGAGGGTCGATCAGGCGGTGCGCGAGATCGACCACGAAGCCCACGACGAGCACGAAGCCGGTCACCGCGAGAAGCTCGCCCTGCACCTTGGGCAGGTCGCGCGAGGCGACGTCGGTGACGAGCATGCGGCCCACGCCCGGCAGCGTGAACAGCTGCTCGATGACCACGGCTCCCACGATGATCCCCGCGATCTGCAGCCCCAGCACCGTGATGACCGAGAGCCCCACGTTGGGCAGCCCGTGGCTGAGCAAAGCGCGCGTGCGGGTCAGGCCCTTCGCGGCGGCCGTGCGCACGTAGTCCTGGCCGATCGCCTGCAGTGTCGCGCTGCGCACGAACCGCAGCAGCATCGCCCCCTCGATCACACCGATGGTCAGCGCGGGCAGCACGAGGGCGCGGAACGCCGCGGCGGGGTCGTTCCACCCCGCGCGCGGGAAGCCCTGGGGCGGCAACCACCCGAGCCAGACGGCGAACACCACCACGAGCATGAGTCCCGCCCACACCACCGGCACCGCCGCCAACGCCTGCGCGGCGACGCTGAGGGCCGCACCCGCCGCGCGACGACGCCCGAGGGCGGAGAGCACGCCGAACGGGATGCCGATCAGCAGCGCGATCGTCAGCGACATGATCGACAGGGGCACGGTGACCCGTGCCTTGTCGATCAGCTCGGCGCTCACCGACGTCCCCGTGAGCAGAGAGGTGCCGAGGTCGCCGCGCAGCAGACCGCCGATCCAGTCGGCGTACTGCGTCCACAGGGGAGCGTCGAGTCCGAGGCTCGCGCGCAGGGCGGCGATCTGCTCGGGGGTGGCCTGGGTCCCGGCGATCACCTGCGCGACGTCGCCGGGGAGCACCCGCAGCGAGACGAAGATCAGCACGCTGGCCACGGCCAGGCCCAGAACGAGCAGGCCCAGCCGTGTCAGCGCGTAACGGATCACTCCGACGCGACCGTCACAGCCGACAGCGGCAGTCGCACGTTGAGGGAGTTCTTCGGGAAGTTCGCCACGTTCGTGCCGACCGCGGTGAGCGGCGTCGAGAGGAACAGCCAGTCGGCGGCGTCGTCGTCGCTCACGATGCGCGCGGCCTCGGCGAGCAGGTCGGAGGACTGCTGCTCGTCGGTGGTCGCCAGCGCCTGGGCGTAGAGGCCCTGCACCTCGGCGTTGTCGTAGCCGAAGTAGTACGAGGGGTTCGCCCAGTTGCCGAAGTCGCGGGCCTCGACGTGGCGCACGAAGCTGAGGTCGTAGTCCTTGTTCGTATAGACGTCCTGCAGCCAGGCCGTGAAGTCGACCTGCTTGACCTGCAGGGTGACACCCACGTCGGCGAACGACGACACGAGGAAGGTCGAGATCGAGCCGGGGTAGACGTTGGGGATCGTCAGCGTGAGGTTGAGGTTCTCGGCGCCGGCCTGCGCGAGCAGTTCGCGCGCGCGGTCGGGGTTGTACGAGATGCTGCCCGAGAGGTCTTCGTACCCGGGGTCGAGCGGCGGGATCGGGCCGGACAGGGTCTCGCCCGAGCCGAGCGTCTGGATCAGCGCGTCGTGGTCGATCGCCAGGCGCAGCGCCTCGCGCACGCGCTGGTCATTGAGCGGGGCCTTGGCGTTGTTGAACGCGAGCGTGCCCTTGTCGGTGGTGAGACCGGAATCGATCGTGAAGTTGTTCGTCCCGTCGATCTGTCCGCGCAGCTCGGGGTCGACCTCGAGCTGGACGTCGAGGTCGCCGGCGACGGCGGCGTTGACGGCGGCGTTGCGGTCGGGGATGTAGTCGAGCACGACCTCGGCCACGCCGGCCTTGTCGCCCCAGTAGCCGTCGTAGCGCGCGAGCGTCACGCTCTGGCCGACGTTGCGGGACTCCACGCGGAAGGGACCGGTGCCGTTGGCCGAGGTCTGGAAGTTGGTCGTGTCGCCGTTCTTGAAGATGAGCCCCGCGCGGCCGGTGAGGGCGAACAGGAAGTCGATGTTCGGCTGCGCGAGGGTGACGACGACGGTCGAGGCGTCGGGGGAGGAGATGGATGCCACGTTCGCCAGGTCGGCGCTGTTCTGGATCGTGGCGTCGTCCTTCGTCGTCTGCAGGGAGGTGACGACGTCGTCGGCGGTCAGCGCGCTGCCGTCGTGGAAGGTCACGCCCTCGCGCAGGGTGAAGGTGTAGGTGAGGCCGTCGGGCGAGATCGTCCACGCGGTCGACAGGGCGGGGACGATCGCGTTGTTCTCGTCGCCGTTGCGGGTGACCAGACCCTGGTAGACGTTGTCGATGAGCGCCTGCTCGAGCGCGGCGCCGCTGGTGTGGCGGATGTCGAGGTTGGTCGGCTCGAGGCTCAGACCCACCGTGAGGGTGGCGTTCGGGTCGGCTTCACCCGTCGGGGCGGGGGAGGTGTCGGTGCCGGTGCACGAGGTGAGCAGAAGAGCTCCGATGAGGAGCGCGCTCGTGGCGAGGGCGGTGCGGCGCAGCATTGCGGGGTGTCCTTTCGCAGGCCGAAGGCATCCGAGTGCTGTGGATGCCGTGCAGGGGTGGCAACAGCCTACTTTCACCCGCATTCCCTTGCCGTCGTCTGTGACGGTGCGCGACGGCGTGTGACGCGGGGCGCAGAGCCCACCGGCGCGGGCGCGGCCCGGCCGACCGGAGGGTCGCAGTCAGCGTGCCGCCTCGACCGCGGCGCGCAGGAGCTCCGCGAGGCCCGCCGGATCCTCCTCCTGGGCGTTGTGCCCGGTCGACAGGGTCGCGACGCTCGCCCCGGGCACGCGCCGGGCGAAGTCCTCGGCATCCGGTGCCGTGACGAACCCGCGCTCGCCGCGCACGAGGGTGACGGGCGCGCGCACGGCCTCGAGGTCGTCCCATCCCGTGCTCGCGAGCACCGCGCGCACGGCGTCGGGGGTCGAAGGATCCGCTCCGGCGTTCACCGCGGCGGCGGCGAGGTGCGCGAAGTGGTGCTTCCACTCCACCCGGCCGTCGGGGCGCACGCGCGAGTTGAGGAAGACGCCCCGCGCCGCCGCCTCGCGCGAGCCGCCGAGGCCGAACGACAGGGCGCGCTCGACGAGCTCGTCGCGCGAGGCCCAGTCGGTCGGGCCCGCGAAGAAGGCGCGGATCTGAGCGGGTCCCGCGCTCGGGTCGACGCCGGGGGTGATGTCGACGATCACGAGACGCGACACGAGATCGGGGCGCGCGGCGGCGACCGCGGCGGCCGTGAGACCGCCCAGCGAATGCCCGACCAGCACCTGCGGACCGCTCGTCCACGCCTCGAGGGCGGCGATCACGTCGGGGGCGAGCACGCGCGCCACGTACGCGGCGTCGTCGCGCCACGACGAGTCGCCGTGCCCCGGGAGGTCGAGGGCGAGCGCGGGGACGCCGAGGTGCAGCAGCGTCGTGTCCCACGTGTGGGCGTTGAGCCCCGCCCCGTGCAGCAGCGTGACCACGGGATCGGCGTCGCCCCACCGCAGGGCACTGAGCCGGCGGTCATCGGCGAGCGTCAGGTCGACGCGTTCGACGGCGGCGACCTCACGGCCGAGATCGGCGGCCTGGGCGGGAAGGAACGAGAACTCGTCGAGCTCGGGCATCCGTCCAGCCTGTCACCGTGCGGCCTCCGCCGCCACCGCCGTCGCGCGGCCGCACCGCCGCGGGGGACACCCCGGGTGAGCGGATGCCGTGGACTCGGCGAACGCCATACCCCGGCCCCGCGGGGTCGCCGTAGGCTGTGGCCATGGGCGAAGAACGGCGCGTGCACCTGTCGAAATCGGCTCCCGAGGCCTACGCGGCGCTGCGCTCGTTCTCATCGACCGTCGGGCGCCTCGCCGCTGAGGCGGGCATCGACGCGCGGATGCGCGAGATCGTGCAGATCCACGCCTCGCAGCTGAACGGCTGCGCCTACTGCGTGCGCGTGCACGTCGATGCCGCGGTCGCCGCCGGGCTCGACGCCGATGTGATCGCGCAGATCGCCACCTGGCGCGAGTCGGGCGTCTTCGACGAGCGCGAGCGCGCCGCGCTGGAGCTGACCGAGTCGTTCACCTTCATCCACGAAGACGGCATCCCCGACGAGGTGTACGACCAGGCGGGCGGCATCCTCAGCGAGCAGGAGTACGTCGCGCTCAGCTGGGTGCTGGTGGCCATCAACGCCTTCAACCGCGTCGCCATCGCCGGTCGGTACCCCGTGCCGCCGCGCCCCTCGGCCCCGGCCGCCCCGCACGTGCACGCGGACGGCACGGCGTGACCGGCTCGCTGGTCTCGGGGGCCTCGAACTTCCGCGACGTCGGAGGACTCCCCGCCGGTGACGGCACCACGCGCTCGGGGGTGCTCTTCCGCTCGGGCAACCTCGTGCAGGTCGACGACACCGGCATCGCGGATCTCCGGGCCCTCGGCATCCGCCGCATCATCGATCTGCGCGATGAAGCCGAGCTCGCGAACGATCCGAGCCGGTTGGACGACCTCCCCGTCGAGGTGCAGCACGAGCCGCTGTTCCTGGGGTCGGTCGCGTCGTTCTTCGAACGCGACGTCAGCCTCGAAGAGCTGTACTCCTCGATCGTCGACGACTCGGCCGACCGCGTGGTGGCGGTGGTGCGCGGCATCCTGACCGCCCAGCCCGTGCTCGTGCACTGCACCGTCGGCAAAGACCGCACGGGAGTCACGATCGGGGTGGCGCTCGCCGCGGCGGGCGTCGACCGCGAGGCCGTGATCGCCGACTACGCGCGCACCGAGCAGCTGCTGCCGGTCGCGCGCACCGAGCGGGTGCGCGCCGCGATCCGCGCCCTGCACCCCGACAACGTGCACGCCGACGAGTTGGCCACGCGTTCGCCCGCCCGCGCCATGCGGGCTCTGCTCGATCGCCTCGACCGCGAGTTCGGGTCACCGACGGGCTATCTCCGCGCCCACGGCATGACGGATGCCGAGCTCGAGCGGCTGCGCGAGGTGCTGGTGGCATGATCCACGCGTGGATCATCAGCCGAGACCAAGGTTAGGCAACCCTTCACTGCGGGTATAGTGGAGGTCATCATGGCCACCTCCACCGAGCACAACGACGCCGCCTGCCGCGCGTCGCGGCACACCCGTGTTCAGCACCTCGTGACCGCCGACGAGAACTCGCTCGCCGAACTCGAGGCCCTGCTCGCGACCCTGCCGATCTGCTCGACCGGCCGCGTGTTCATCGAGGTGCCCGACGAGTCGTGGATCGGCCGCGTGGCCGCCCCCGCCCGCATGACGCTGAGCTGGCTCGACCGCTCGCGTCGCGGCGGCGCCCCCGGCACCGGCCGCGGCTGCGCCCCGGGCGAGGCCCTCACCCGTGCGGTGTCGGGCTGGGCCGGAGAGATGCTCTGCTGCGACGACGACGCCACCCGCGTCGTGCTGCTCGGCGGCTACCTGGGCACGGCCGAGATCGTCGACGAACTCGTCGCGCGCCACGGCGTCGACCCGCAGGCGATCCACACGCCCGAGCGCTTCGGTCTCTCGACCGCCCGCTGACGGGTACCGGAGCCTTCGACACGCTCAGGGACCCGTGCGGCGCGCGAGGTGGCTGAGCCTGTCGAAGTCACCGGGGCCACCGCGGGTACCGGGCCCTTCGACAAGCTCAGGGACCTGTGGAGCGCGAGGTGGCTGAGCTTGTCGAAGTCACCGGGGCC
Organism: Microbacterium sp. che218; assembly: GCF_040436305.1. Taxonomy (NCBI): domain Bacteria; kingdom Bacillati; phylum Actinomycetota; class Actinomycetes; order Micrococcales; family Microbacteriaceae; genus Microbacterium; species Microbacterium sp. che218. The sequence continues at coordinate 1,226,713 of NZ_AP031501.1, read as the reverse complement.
ACCGCGGGTACCGGGCCCTTCGACAAGCTCAGGGACCTGTGGAGCGCGAGGTGGCTGAGCTTGTCGAAGCCACCGGGGCCACCGCGGGTACCGGGCCCTTCGACAAGCTCAGGGACCTGTGCCGCGCGAGGTGGCTGAGCCTGTCGAAGCCACCGGGGCCACCGCGGGTACCGGGCCCTTCGACAAGCTCAGGGACCTGTGCACCGCGAGGTGGCTGAGCCTGTCGAAGCCACTGGGACAACCACGGGTACCGGGCCCTTCGACACGCTCAGGGACCTACGCAGCGCGAGGTGGCTGAGCCTGTCGAAGCCACCGGGTCCTTCGCGGGTACCGGGCCCTTCGACACGCTCAGGGACCTGTGCGTCGCGAGGTGGCTGAGCCTGTCGAAGCCACCGGGACAACCACGGGTACCGGGCCTTTCGACAAGCTCAGGGACCTGTGCGTCGCGAGGTGGCTGAGCCTGTCGAAGCCACCGGGACAACCACGGGTACCGGGCCTTTCGACAAGCTCAGGGACCTGTGCACCGCGAGGTGGCTGAGCCTGTCGAAGTCACCGGGCCACTGCGGGTCTCGGGCCCTTCGACAAGCTCAGGGACCTGTGCGGCGCGAGGTGGCTGAGCCTGTCGAAGTCACCGGGGCCACCGCGGGTACCGGGCCCTTCGACAAGCTCAGGGACCTACGCAGCGCGAGGTGGCTGAGCCTGTCGGAGCCACTGGGACAACCACGGGTACCGGGCCCTTCGACACGCTCAGGGACCTACGCAGCGCGAGGTGGCTGAGCCTGTCGGAGCCACTGGGACAACCACGGGTACCGGGCCCTTCGACACGCTCAGGGACCTACGCACCGCGAGGTGGCTGAGCCTGTCGAAGCCACCGGGACGACCGCGGGTCTCGGGCCCTTCGACACGCTCAGGGACCTACGCACCGCGAGGTGGCTGAGCCTGTCGAAGCCACCGGGGCCACCGCGGGTACCGGGCCCTTCGGCACGCTCAGGGACCTGTGCAGCGCGAGGTGGCTGAGCCTGTCGAAGTCACCGGGCCACTGCGGGTCTCGGGCCCTTCGACAAGCTCAGGGACCTGTGCGGCGCGAGGTGGCTGAGCCTGTCGAAGCTACCGGGCCACTGCGGGTCTCGGGCCCTTCGACAAGCTCAGGGACCTGTGCACCGCGAGGTGGCTGAGCCAGTCGAAGTCGCCGCGGCCGCTCAACTCCCGCGCGGCACGTAGTTGCCCTCGGCGAGTCCCGCCTCGATCTCGAAGCGGTTGCGCAGGGGATCGCGCCCGGCCAGCCCGTAGAGCAGCGGCATGAGGAAGCCGTATCGCTGCCACTGGCGCTTGTGCACGGCCTCGTGGCCCAGCACGGCGTCGCTCGGGCGGTCGTCGCCGGTGAGGAAGCATCCGCCCACGCACACGCCGCCGCGGGGGAACGTCCACGACGGCAGCCCGCGGAACACCCAGAGCCCGTGGCGCTTCTCGATGCGTCCGGTGCTCCAGATCGAGCCCCACACCCATCCGACCGTGCAGCCGTACCAGTAGCCCACCCGGCTGACGCGGGAGTCGAGCAACGCCGCCGGGATGAAGCGGTCGAACCGGCGACCGCGGGCCACAGCCGTGTCGGCGCGCTCGCGCCATCCGGCGGGTGGGCGGGGGATCGGGCTCACGCGAGGGCTCCGATCAGTCGCAGGATCGTGCCCAGGTCGTCGACGGCCACGGCGGGCGACGCGGGCGAGAACTCCGTCAGGGTGGCTCCCGCGAGCAGCGTCGTCTCTTTCAGGCGACGAATGGATGCCACGACGTCGGCGGTGCGGGCGCCGAAGGGAACGGCCTGCGCGACGCCGCCGATCTCGGCCGGGTCGAGAGCGTCGAGGTCGACGTGCACGTGCACGCGGCTCGCGCCGGTCGCGGCGACCGCGTCGGCGAGGAAGTCGGGGGAGGAGAGCTCCTCGGCGGAGACGACCGTGATGCCGTGCGCCGCGACGAAGGCCTCTTCTTCGGGATCCCACGCGCGCGTGGCCACCAGCACGAGGCGCGCGGGGTCGATCCCGGGTTCGAGGCGCAGCAGCGGCTCGCCCTCGCCCACGATGCCGCGCAGCACCATGCCCGTGAAGGCGCCGCTGGGGGAGGAGTCGGGGGTGTTGAGGTCGGGGTGCGCGTCGATCCAGACGACCGCGAGGTCGTCGCCGGCCACGGCGGAGACGGCCCCGAGGGCGACGCCGCAGTCACCGCCGACCACGATCGCCGTCTCGTCGGCCGAGCGGACGGCGTCTTCGATGCGCTGCCGCATACGCACCAGAGCGCTCATGCGATGGATCCGCGAGCCCTGTGCGTCGCCGGCCTCGGTCGGGGCCTCGAGCAGGGTGGTCGCGGCGCGAGGGAGGTCGCCCGCGATGGCTTCGGCCCCGTCGATCAGCTGCATCGCGCGGGACGACGACGAGCCCTGCCACTGCGGGGCGACGATGAATCGGGTCATGGGCGGCTTCCCTCGCACGTGTGACGAGAGTGCACCGCCCGGAGTCCGGGCGATGCACTCTCGCGTGTCTGTCAGACCTGGTCGGGACTCGGCGCGTCGATCGCGGCGCGCTGGGGGCCGCCGACCTTCAGCGCGGCCAGGCGCGCCTCGACCTCGGTGAGCTCGCCCACGTCTTCGAGCGCGTTGAACTGCGCGTCGATGCTCGAGGCGGCGAGCTCCTGCTTGCCGGCGGCAAGGGCCTCTTCGCGGCGGATCTTGTCTTCGAAACGGCCGAGCTCGCTCGTGGGGTCGAGCACGTCGATCGACTTGACGGCGTCGTGCACCTTGTTCTGGGCCTCGGCGACCTTGGCGCGGGCGAGCAGCTCGCTGCGCTTGCCCCGCAGCTGCTCGAGCTTGCCCTTCATGCCGTTGAGGCCGTCCTTGAGCTTGTCGACGACCTCGGTCTGCGAGGCGATGGTCGGCTCGGCCGCCTTGGCCTCGCTCTCGGCGGTGATCTGACGCTGGAGCGCGATCTTGGCGAGGTTGTCGAACTTGTCGGCCTCACTCGCGTTGCCGGACGCGCGCAGCTCGTCGCCCTTGCGGCTGGCGGCGAGGGCCTTGTTGCCCCATTCGGCGGCCGCCTGGACGTCCTCCTGGTGGTCGCGCTCGAGCAGACGCAGGTTGCCGATCGTCTCGGCGATGGCCGACTCGGCGTCGGCGATCGAGTTCGAGTAGTCGCGGACGAGCTGGTCGAGCATCTTCTGCGGGTCCTCGGCCTGGTCGAGGAGCGCGTTGATGTTCGCGCGGACGAGGGTCGAGATGCGACCGAAGATGGACTGCTTGGCCATGCGGTGTGTTCCTTTCAGAAGGCGACGACGTCGAGTCTGGTGGCGGTTGCTACGAATTCTCTGTGATCGGGCGATGCTCCGCGAGGGGGTGGATCAGCGGCGTCCTCCTCGTCCGCCCCCGGCGCGATTGCGACCCCCGCCGGAGAACCCGCCGCCCCCGCCGCTGCGGGAGCGACCGCCGCCGGAGAACCCTCCGCCGAAGCCGCCGCCGCTCGAGCGCCCCGAGCCGGAGAAGCCTCCGCCCAGTCCGCCGAGAACGCCGCCGAGGCCACCTCCGCCGAAGCCGCCGCGGCGGCCGCCGCCCAGCACCGAGTTGACGGCGATGCCGCCGAGGATGGCGCCCATCAGGTCGCCTCCGCCTCCGCCGCCGAGGCCCCCCGAGCCGCCGAAGGCGCCCACGTCGTTCTGAGCGAGCGATCCCGCTTCGCCCGCCAACTGCGCCGCGCGCTGCGCGGCGGCCAGTGCCGTGACGGGGTCGGTCTGTCGCATCTGCTCGGCCTGCACGAGCGCCGCGCCCGCCTCGGCCAGGCGCGTGCGCGCGGTCGGTCCGACGGCACCGCGGCGCGCGGCGATGAAGTCCTCGGTGGCGCGCACCTGGGCACGCGCCTGCGTCAGCGTGGCCTCGAGCTGCGACTCGGCGCGGCGACGACGTTCGGCCTCGTCGCGAGCGGCGTCGAGCACCGCGTCGATGGTGCCGTTCGCCTGCTGGAGGGCCTGCACGGCGCGGAGGGGATCGGTGCGGGTACCGCTCGCGGCGGCACGCGCGGCATCGAGTTGGGCCCGCGTGGAGGCGATGGCCTGGGCGATGCGACCGTCGGTGTCGGGGAGCGCCGCGGCGGCGGCGAGGTCGCCCTCGACCTCGGCCCGAAGGGAAGCCGCGGTCTGCTGGGCCGCGGCGAGGTCGGTGCCGAGCGTCGTGATCGCTCGTTCGAGGGTCTCGGCCTGAGCGATCGCCGCTTGGGCCGCCCGGATCGCCACCGCGGCCTCGCCGGTGCGCCCGGCGGCGAGGGCGGCATCGGCCGCGCCCTCCTGCTCGGTCGCCAGGGCGATCCGCGCCCGCGCCTGCGCCGGGTTGTCGGTGACGGGCGCGAGTGCCTCGTCGGTGAAGAGGGTCGCGAGCCGCGTGCTCTCGGCGTCGGCGGCACTCAGAGCATGCTCGGCGGCGGTGCGTCGCTCCCGGGCGGCGGCCAGGGCGGCGGGGGCGTCGGCCTCGAGGGCGCGCAGCTCGTCGAACGCCGCGGCCTTGGCGTCGAGAGCCTCGTCGGCCGAGGTGCACAGGCGCAGGATCTCGGCGTAGCCCGCGCGCTGCTGCTCGGGGGTCTCGGGGGTGCTGTCGTCGAGCTGCTGCTGGATCGAGAACGCCCGGTCGAGATCGGCTTTGGCCTGTGCGAGCACGTCGGTGAAGGGGGCGGCGGCCTCGTCGCCGAACTGGGCGCGCGCGAATCCGAGCTCCTGCTCGCTCGTCTTGACCGCGTCGTCGGTGGCGACCAGGGCCGACCCGGCGCGGCGGCGCAGCTCGTCGACGCTCTCGGCCGGGGCGGCGGTCGATCCGCCCTGCGCGGCGGCGCGTCGTCGTCGCACCGCGAAGAAGATGAGACCGCCCGCGATGGCGAGCAGCAGCACGCCCACCAGCACGACGGGAACGATGGCGGGGCCGTTCTGGGTCGCGGGGGTCGGCGGGGGAGCGGGCTTGTTGCCCCCGGCCTGCGCGTGGGCGGTGCGGATGCCGTCGGCCGCGGCGATCGCGGCACCGGCGTCGTCGCCGGCCTCGAGCGCCGGTTGCACGCGGTCCTGCTCGATCGAGGCGAGCTGGTCGGCGGAGAGCTCCCCGCCGTCGACGTCGCCGGAGAGGTAGTACTCGAAGGTGTCGCCCTGGATCGCGATCGCCAGGAGGTACTGGTGGGGGCCGAGGTTGTTGCGGTTGGCGGCCTCGTTCGCCCAGTCGGCCGCGCTGGTGGGATTGGTGAAGGAATCGACGTAGACGACCCACATGTCGAGACCCGTCTGGTCGGACAGGGCGAGCAGTTTCGCCTGCACCTCGGCCTCCTGGGCGTCGGTGAGCGCGTTGACGTCGTCGAGCACGAAGCTCGACCCCAGCGACGGCGGCGGCACGGCCGAGGCGCTCAGCGGCGCCGCGATCACGCCGATGAGCGCGAGCATCACGACGCAGATCGCACGAGCCAGCATCGGCTTTCGCATGCATCCCCCTTCGGCGGCCGGAGGTTCCACCCTACAAACGACCGCCGACACCGGGGAAGGAGCGGCGCGTCCGCTGTGAGCGCACGCGGGCGCCGCCTAGGCTCGAACGCTCGGAGGTACACCATGGACGACCGTTACGGCACCGACGTGCTCGCCCGCGGGTGGCGCGACGCCGGACGCATCACGCCCGCCGAGGTCGCGGCATCCGCCGATCTCGTCGTCGAGGTCGCCGGCAGTGACTTCGTCGGGGCGGTGACCCGCATCGACGGCATGAACGTCGAGCTCGAGGACCGCTTCGGCAAGCGCCGGCTGTTCCCGCTCGGCGGGGGCTTCCTCGTCGACGGCAAGCCCGTGGTGCTGAAGGCACCCGCGGCCGCGCCGAAGGGGCGCACGCGCACGGCCTCCGGCTCGTTCGCCGCGGCCGACCAGCGCGCGCGCACCGCCCGCGCGAGCCGCATCTTCGTCGAGGGCAAGCACGACGCCGAACTCGTCGAGAAGGTGTGGGGCGCCGACCTGCGCGCCGAGGGCGTGGTCGTGGAGTTCCTCGAGGGCGTCGACCTGCTCGAAGAGAAGCTCGACGCCGAGCCGCCCACCGCCGAGCGCCGGTACGGCGTGCTCGTCGACCACCTCGTGCCGAACTCCAAGGAGTCGCGCATCGCCGAGAAGATCGCCCGCGGCCGCCACGGCGCGCACGTGCGCATCGTCGGCCACCCCTTCGTCGACGTGTGGCAGTGCGTCACGCCCCGCGCCCTCGGCATCGCCGCGTGGCCCGAGGTGCCGCGCGGCATCGAGTGGAAGGTGGGCGTCTGCCGCGCCCTGGGCTGGCCCGCCGAGGAGCAGGCCGACACCGCCCGCGCGTGGCAGCACATCCTGTCGAAGGTCACCACATTCCGCGACCTCGAGCCGGCCCTGCTCGGCCGCGTCGAGGAACTCATCGACTTCGTGACCGTCCCGTGAGCGGCCGCAAGGTGCCCGTTCGGCACATTCCCGGCGACCGCCCCTCTAGCCTGGACGGCATGAACACCGCCGCCCCTGTCTTCCGCGACAAGCCGGTGTCGTTCGTGCGGCGCAGCGGCCGCATGTCGGAGGCGCAGGATCGCGCCTGGGCCGAGCTCTCGCCGTTCTACCTGCTGCCGGTGGAGCGCGCAGCCGCCGAGACCAGCGTCAAGCCGGGCACCGCCGTCGACCCCGCCGCGGTCTACGGCCGCACGGCCCGCCTGGTCGTCGAGATCGGCTCCGGCCAGGGCCATCAGATCGTCTCCGCCGCCGCTGCCCATCCGGACACGGACTTCCTCGCCGTCGAGGTGTTCACCGCGGGGCTGGCCCGCACCATGCTCGACGCCGACCGCGGGGGCGTGAAGAACCTCCGCCTGGTCGAGGCCAACGCGCCGGAGGCTCTCGAGCACCTGCTGCCCGCGGCGTCCGTCGACGAGCTGTGGGTGTTCTTCCCCGACCCGTGGCACAAGAACAAGCACACCAAGCGGCGCCTCGTCGCCCCCGATTTCGCGCGCATCGCCGCGCAGGCGATCCGCCCGGGCGGCACTTTGCGCCTCGCGACCGACTGGCAGGACTACGCCGACCAGATGCGCGACGTGCTCGACGACGCCCCCGGTTTCGAGCGGGCGTTCGACGGGGAGTGGGCCGAGCGGTTCGAGGGGCGCGTGCTCACCGCCTTCGAGCAGAAGGGTCTGCGCGTCGGCCGCGACATCCGCGACCTCACCTACACGCGGGTCTCGCCGTGACCGCGCACACCGCGGTGCCGGTCCGCGAGCGTTCGACGTGGACGCCCAAGCTGATCCCGGCGCTCGCGGTGTGCCTCGCCGCCCCCGCGCTCTTCGTCGTGCAGATCGTGTGGCTCGGGTGGATCCTGCTCGCCCTCGCCGTGGCATCCGCCGTGCTCGTCGATCGCCTGGGCGGCGTCGCCCTCGCCCGCGGTGAGGAGCCGAGCATCGCCCGCGATGTGTCGCTCATCGCGATCGGTCAGTTCATCGTCAGCCTGATCCCGCTGCACGCCGAGCTCGACAACGCTGCCTTCGTGCGCTTCACCCTCGCCCTCGGCGGGGCCGTCGTCGTGCCGTACGTGATCTCGCGCTTCGTCTACCGCGATTACGCGATCCGCTTCCCGTGGCGCGGGGGAGGCCGCTGGACCTGGTGGCAGTGGGCCTGGCTCGGCGGAGTGATCGTGCTCGGCTACTTGATCCTGCCGTTCTACTTCATCACCTCGGGCGTCTATCGCAACTGGCCCGAGGTGGTCACGGGCGACCTCATCGCCCGCCTGTTCGTCGGGGTCGGCGCGGTGGGCATCTGGGACGAGCTCTTCTTCATCTGCACGGTCTTCGTGCTGCTGCGCCGGCACTTCCCCGACCTGACGGCGAATCTGCTGCAGGCTGTCGTGTTCGTGTCGTTCCTGTGGGAGCTCGGCTACCAGGCGTGGGGCCCGCTGCTCACGATCCCGTTCGCGATCGTGCAGGGCTTCCTCTTCTTGAAGACCCGCTCGCTCTGGTACGTGGTGACCGTGCATCTGCTGTTCGACGCGGTCGTCTTCGGGGTCCTCGTGCACGCGCACAACCCGGATTCGGCATCCATCTTCCTGATCTGATCACGGATGCCGGCACCCGGCCGCTTCGTCCGGTCGAGGTCGCGTCGCCGTGACATGCATAAACGCGATCGGCGCGCATAAACGCGAGCACAGCGCGTTTATGCGCGTGGGAAGCGTTTATGCGTGGCCGGAGGGGCGGATGCCGCGGTGCCCGGGTCCTGCCCAGGTCGGCTCGCTACCCTGGGAGACGGACGCCGACCCGCGTCCCCGGACGACGGATCAGTACCCGGACTGCGACAAGACTGGCCAAGGAGCACCGTCATGTCGTGGATCGTCCTCATCCTGTCCGGAATCCTCGAGGCCGTCTGGGCGACCGCCCTGGGGCGCTCGGAGGGCCTCACCAAGCTCTGGCCGAGCGTGATCTTCGGCGTCGCCCTCGTGGCATCCATGGGCGGTCTCGCCTTCGCGATGCGCGAGATCCCGACCGGCACCGCGTACGCGGTCTGGGTGGGCATCGGCGCAGCTCTCACCGTCGTGGTGGCGATGATCGGCGGCACGGAGGCGGTCTCGGTGGTGAAGGTGCTGCTGGTGCTCGGTCTGGTGGGGTGCGTGATCGGTCTGAAGCTCGTGGGCGACACCCACTGATCAGGGCATTTCGCGGAAAGTCAACCGGAGGGAACGTTCGGTTTCATCCGGTACGATCCGACCCAATTGCACTTGTCCGGGCCAGACACCGTCGTCACTCGCCCATGTCTTCCCCTGTGAAAGGTTCCGAGTGAGCGCACCGCCGAGCGAGCTTGCCCCCGCGACACGCCCGTCACCCGTCATCGGGCGACAGCGCCGCCTCGATCGAGTGCGCGATTCGCGCCTCGGTCGTGCCCTCGTCCAGTACGGACGCGACGTCATGCGCAAGCCCGAGGGCGTCGTCCCGATCGAGCGCGGTGCCTTCACCAAGGTGCTGATCCTCTGGGCCATCGCCCGCGTCGTCAACTTCGGCATGCTGTGGGGCTTCTACTCGATCGCCAAGGCCGCACGCTGGGGCTTCGGGCCCGACAGCGAGCGCCTCGGCACCTTCTGGGACTACCTCACCGGGTGGGACGCCGACCGCTACGGCCAGATCGCCGCCCAGGGCTACCCGATGTCGCTGCCCATGAATGTCTCGGGCGACATCCTCCCGAACAACTGGGCGTTCCTCCCCGTCTGGCCGACCATGATCCGCGTGATCTCCGGCGCCACCGGTCTCGGGTGGCAGCCGGTGTCGGTGATGATGAGCCTGGGCGCGAGCCTCGGCGCCACGTGGCTGCTGTTCGTGCTGATGCGCACGGTCACCAAGCCGCAGGCCGCCTGGTGGGCTCTGGTGTTCTTCTCCTTCGCCCCGATGTCGTTCCTCTTCGTCATCGGGTACAGCGAGGGCCTGTTCATGCTGCTGATGTTCGCGGGCATGCTGCTCGCCATCAAGCGGCGCTACCTGTGGATCCTGCCGATCGGGCTCATCACCGCGTACACGCGGCCGGGCGTGCTCGCCCTGGGTCTCGCGCTGGGCATCGTCTTCCTCGTGCGGTTCTTCCGTCGCAAGGTCGATCCGTTCCCGGTGCGCGAGTGGGCCTCGCTCATGGCGTCGGGTCTCGTGATCGCCGTGGCGGGTCTGTCGTGGAACCACATCGCGCAGTACGTCACAGGCACCCACAACGCCTACATCCGCACCGAGCTCGGCTGGTGGCTCGACTACGTCGGTAACGACGAGTTCACGCCGTTCACGCCGTGGTTCCGCCAGGCGGGAACGCACCTCGGCTTCGTGGGCATCGTGCTCGTGATCGCCCTGCTCGTCGCGTTCGCGGCGCTCATGTGGTCGCGGCCGGTGCGCAAGCTCGGCCTGATGGTCGTCACCTACGGCTTCAGCTACGCCGTCTACATCTTCGCGGTGTTCCTCCCGCAGCAGAGCACGTTCCGTCTGCTCATGCCGATGGCGCCGCTGCTGGGAGACGAGCGGTGGTCGTCGACGCCGCGCCGCCGCACGGCGATCCTGGTCGGATGCCTCGTGCTGCAGGCCGTGGCGATCCTGCTGCTGTGGACCCGCGGCAACCCGTGATCCTCATCTGAGCGGACGAAAAAGGGCGATGCCGAAAGGCACCGCCCTTTTTCGCGTCGAGGATCGATCAGTCGGGGCGCCCGCCCGGGTCCACCGCGTCGATCATGTCCTGCTCGACGGCGTTGTCGGCGTCCATCTCGGCCGATCCCACGGCGTCGGCGTCGTCGGTGGCGAAAGCGCCGGGTTCGGAGTCATCGGTCGCTCCGCCGTCGCGGCCCGCCGAGGCCGCGGCAGCCGGTGACGACGTCTCCGCGCTCGGTGCCGGATCCGGCTCGGCCGGGGAGGGGACGGTCGGTTCCGACGGCGTCGGGGCGAGCGGCTCCGACGGGTTCGGCGGCGTGGGCTCGGACGGGGTCTGGGGGAAGGACGGAGTGCTCATGCCCCGACTCTCGGCGCTGCGAGACGATGGCGCGAGCCCCTTTCGCTTCGGACGGCCGCGGTGTAACCGCCGACCAGTAGGCTTTCCCGGGAACCAGATCGGGGGAACGACGTGTCCACGGCACACGATGTGAGCAGGCGTGAGGCGATCGCGCAGTACCGCCTCGTCGGCGAACCCTCCGAACCCGACCTGCAGGGTCTCGTCGAGCTCGCCGCGACCGTGTGCGGAGTGCCGACGGCGGTCATCAACATCATCGACGACCGCATGCAGCACCAGGTCGCGGCCGTCGGCATCCAGGCCGCGTCGTGCGCGCGGGAAGACTCGATGTGCGCGGCGGTCATCAGCACCCCCGGTCGCGTTGTCGTCCCCGATGCCCGACTCGATGCCCGCTTCGCCCAGAACGCCTTCGTCACCGGCGAGATCGCGTTCACGCGCTTCTACGCCTCGAGCCCGCTCATCACGCCGGCCGGGGTGGCCATCGGCACGCTGTGCGTCTTCGATACCGAGGTCGGAGAGCTGTCGGATGCCAGTAGTCGGGCCCTCGATCTGCTCGCCCACCAGGTGATCGACGTCCTCGAACTGCGGCGGGTGCAGCGCGATCTCATCGAGTCGAACGAGCAACTCGAGCACTTCGCGGTGCAGGTCAGTCACGATCTGCGCAACCCCCTGACGGCTCTGGCCGGCTTCCTCGAGCTCGCCGCCGACAGCCCCGAGATGGTCGACGCCCCGCGCGCGGCGCAGTCGCTCGCGCGCGCGGAGGCCGCCGCCGGGCGCATGACGTCGATGGTGACCGACCTCCTCGACTTCGCGCGGATGGGCGGGGCGCGACCGCACATCACCCAGGTCGACGTCGCCGAGACGGTCGACGCCGTGCTCGAAGACCTCGACGGCGCCGTCGTGAGCGCCGGGGCCGAGGTGACGGTCGACACGTCGACGCAGGTCCGCGCCGACGACACCCTGCTGCGCGTGCTGCTGCAGAACCTCATCGCCAATGCCGTGAAGTTCACCGTCGCCGCAGACCGGGTCCCGCGCATCGTGATCAGCGTCGAGACCCTTCCCGACGGCTGGCGCGTGAACGTCGACGACAACGGCGACGCGGTCTCCGAAGACCAGCGCGAGCGGGTGTTCGAACCGATGCAGCGCGGTCACGGCGCCGAGGTGCAGGGCATCGGCATCGGTCTGGCCACGTGCCGGCGCATCGTCGAGGCGCACCACGGGTCGATCGGCCTCGACGAGTCTCCCGCCGGCGGCACGCGCGCCTGGTTCGTGCTGCCCGCGGCCGCCTGAGCCCGATATCCCGCGACGCGCCGGGGCGCAACCTCCGTGCCACGAGAGCGGACGGGGCCGTAGCGTAGGCCGTGCCGGGCGCGAGCCCGCCCCCGTCGACGAGGAGGAGCGACCCATGGCCCGCAACGTGCGCCTGCTGCGCTGCACACCCGACGACGTGTTCCGCGTCTTAGCGAACGGTTGGTTGTACCCGCTGTGGGTGGTCGGGACCTCCCGCATGCGCGACGTCTCGGAGCAGTGGCCCGCCGAGGGGGCGACCCTGCACCACTCGTTCGGGTCGTGGCCACTCGTGGTGAACGACACGACCGTGATGCGCGAGTGGGACCCACCGCGCCGCGCGGTCCTCGAGCCGCACGGCGGACCGATCGGGGTCGCGCGCGTCGCGATCGACGTGAAGGCGCGGGGCGATGCGTGCGTCGTCCGCATCCAGGAGGAGCCGGTGACCGGCCCGACGACGCTTCTGCCCGACACCGTGTTCGATGCGATCACGCGCTACCGCAACGCCGAGACGCTGCACCGGCTCGCCTATCTCGCCGAGGGCGGCGCACCCGGAACGACGGGTGGCGCTGCGGCGGCGGGCTTCGAATCCACGGCCGAGAGGGAGTCGATCCAGCGATGAGCGAGAGCTACGACGCCGTCGTCGTCGGGTCGGGCCCCAACGGGTTGGCTGCGGCGGTCACCCTGGCCCGGGCGGGCCTGTCGGTCGCTGTGTACGAGCGGGCCGAGACCTTCGGGGGAGCGGCGTCGACGGCCGAGCTCACCCTCCCCGGATTCCGCCACGACGTCGGGTCGGCCGTGCACCCGCTGGCCCTGGAGTCGTGGTTCTTCCGCGAGTTCGGCCTCGAGCGCCGCGTGCCGCTGATCGTTCCGGAGGTGTCGTACGCGCACCCGCTCGACGGCGGGCGCGCGGGCCTCGCCTACCGCGACCTGGCCCGGGCGGCCGAGGGGCTGGGCGTCGACGGCCCCGCCTACGAACGCCTCATGCGCCCTCTGGTCGAGCACCTCCGCGGGGTCGCCGACTTCACCGGCAACGCGCTGCTGCGCATTCCGGGCGACCCGCTCGCGGCCGTGTTCTTCGGCCTGCGCGCTCTCGAGCAGGGCGGCCCGTGGTGGAACGCGAGGTTCCGCGACGACGTCGTGCCCAGCATGATCACCGGCGTCTCGGCACACACGATCCTGCACCAGCCGAGTCTTGCGGCGGGTGGGGCCGGCCTGGTGCTCGCGACGTACGGGCACGGACGAGGCTGGCCGATCCCCGTGGGCGGCAGTCAGTCGATCGCGGATGCCATGATCGCCGACATCCGCGCGCATGGCGGAATGCTGCACGCCGGTGTCGAGGTCACCTCGCTCGACGAACTCCCGCCCTCGCGTGCGGTGCTGCTCGACACCACTCCGCGTGCACTGGTGAAGATGGCGGGGGAGCGGATGCCGGAGCTGTACCGCCGTCAGTTGGAGCGCTTCCGCTACGGCGGCGGGGTGGCCAAGGTCGACTTCGCCCTCTCGGATCCGGTGCCGTGGGCCCAGCCCGACGTCGCCCGCGCGGGGACGATCCACATCGGCGGCACGCGCGCCGAGATCGCGGCGGCCGAGAACGCCGTCGCCCGCGGCGATCTGCCCGACGCGCCCTACGTGCTGGCCGCTCAGCCCACGCTGTTCGACCCCACCCGGGCGCCGGAGGGCAAGCACGTGCTCTGGGCCTACACGCACGTGCCGTCGGGAAGCCCGGCCGATCGGCAAGAGGCGGTCGTCCGCCAGATCGAGCGCTTCGCCCCCGGTTTCCGCGACACGGTGCTGGCGTGTTCGTCGCGCACCGCGACCGACATCCAGGCGTGGAACCCCAACTTCCCCGGCGGTGACATCTCGGCCGGCGCTCCGAACCTGACGCAGTTGCTCGGGCGTCCGATCTACAGCCCCGACCCGTGGCGCACCCCGATGAAGGGCGTCTACCTGTGCTCGTCGTCGACCAGCCCCGGCCCGGGCGTCCACGGTCTGGCCGGATGGCACGCGGCGTTGAGCGCCCTGCGCCACGAGTTCGGCACGCGCCTGCGTCCCGACCTCGCTCCGCGCGACGACCAGCTGCACGCGGCGACCTCCTCGGCGTCGTAGCCGTGCCCGAGGGCGACAGCGTCTTCCGGCTGCGCCGACGTCTCGACGCGGCCACCCGGGGAGCGCGCATCGCCGACGGCGAGCTCCGTTCGGGCAACGCCGCGGGCTGGAGCCTGGCGGGTCTCGGCATCCGGAACCACGACACCCACGGGAAGCACCTGCTGACGCGGTTCGACGACGGGTCGACGCTGCACACCCACCTGCGGATGCAGGGGAGCTGGACCATCACTCGCGCGGGCCGGACACTGCCGACCGCGGTGCGCGAGAAGGCGCGCGTGCGGTTCCGCCTCGACGACGGGCGCGAGGTGTGGGGCCTCGATCTCCCCGTGGTCGACCTGGTGCCCACGGGCCGCGAGGTCGACGTCGTCGGCTTCCTCGGGCCGGATCCACTGCGCGACGACTGGGACGCCGCCGAAGCCGTGCGGCGCCTGTCGGTGCATCCGTCGCGGCCCTTCGTCGCGGCGCTGCTCGACCAGTCGCTGATCGCCGGCCTCGGCAACCTGTGGGTGAACGAGCTTGCCTTCCTCCGCGGCATCCACCCCTTCGCACCCATCGGGGCGACCGACCTCGACGCCCTCGTGGAGCTGGCGGCGCGGTGCCTGCGCGTCTCGGCGACGGTTCCCGGGATGTATCAGGTGACCACGGGGAACGCGCGCAAGGGCTCCTCCCACTGGGTGGTTGGACGAGCCGGGCGGCCCTGCCTGCGCTGCGGCACGCGCGTGCGTGTGCGCGATGAGGTGGTAGACGATCCCGAGCAGCGTCGCACGTGGTGGTGTCCGCGGTGCCAGTCGGTGCCCGAGGGGGCCGATGTCGGAGGTCGCGGGTAGAACGGAACCATGGCCGTCGAACGCGAGAACCTGTTGCGGGTCACCCGCATCTACGCCGAAGACGCCGCTCTCGAGCTCGAACGCGGGCGCGAGATCGTGGCGCGCTGGCCCGAGGCCGACGTCGTGCCGATCGCCTCGCACTGGCAGATCCCCGAAGTGCACGGCGACGAGACCAACGTCGCCCGGTGGGTGCGCATCAAGACCGAGGCGCTCGTGCTCGGGGTCAAGAAGAGCGTCGTCACGCGGGTGAACGGCCGCTCGGCGGACTTCATCGCGCCGTCGCTCTCGAACGGGTGCGCGATGGCCTGCAGCTATTGCTACGTTCCGCGACGCAAGGGCTACAGCAACCCGATCACGGTGTTCGCCAACGTCGAGCAGATCTCGCGCCACCTCGCGCGCCATGTGGCGGCGCGCGGGGCCAAGACCGAGCCGAACCAGTGCGACCCCGACGCGTGGGTGTACGACATCGGTGAGAACGGCGATTGCTCGGTCGACGCGATGATCAGCGAGAACGTCCGCGACGTGTGCGACCTGTTCCGCATGATGCCGACGGCGAAGGCGTCGTTCGCGACGAAGTTCGTCAATCGCGATCTTCTCGACTGGGATCCCGCGGGTCGCACCCGCGTGCGGTTCTCGCTCATGCCGGCCGGCACGGCCCGCGTCACCGACCTGCGGACCACGCCCATTTCGGAGCGCATCGCCGCGATCAACGATTTCGTCGACGCGGGCTTCGAGGTGCACGTCAACTTCTCGCCCGTCATTCTCACGCCCACCTGGCTCGCCGACTGGGCGCAGCTGTTCGACGAGCTCGACGCGGCGCTGCACGCGCGCGCCAAGGCGCAGCTCGCGTGCGAGATCATCTTCCTCACGCACAACGAGGCGCTTCACGAGGTCAACCTCGGGTGGCACCCGAAGGGCGAAGACCTGCTGTGGACGCCCGAGGTCCAAGAAGAGAAGGTGTCGCAGAACGGCGCGACGAACGTGCGCTATCGCCACCCGCTGAAGGCGCAGAGCGTCGCCGCGCTGACGGAGCTGGTGGCCCGCAAACTCCCGTACTGTCCGGTGCGCTACGCCTTCTGACGACGCGTTGAGGCGCTCAGCTGATGTCGCCGGCAGGCGAGCCCTCGGTCGTCGCCGCTTCGTCGGCGTCGTGCTGGGCGGCCGCGCCCTCTTCGGGCGATTCGCTGCCCGCGCCGGCGGAGTCGTTGTCGGGCGTGCTCTTGTCGTGGGTGGTCATCGCTTCTCCTCGAGTTCGACGTATCGGCGACGCTCGCACGCGGGCGCCCGGGTGACAAGGGGGTCGACGCGCCTCTTCGGACGCGTCGGGAGTCAGAGCGGGGTGACGCCGTAGCGCTCGCGGAAGTCGGCGGTCGCCGCATCCTCGAAGTCGTCGGCGTCGTCGCGCAGGTCCATGTCGCCCATCGCGATCACAGCAGCGGCGCGAGGGCGCCGGCGGTCAGGGCGAAAGCCAGGGCGGTGCCGCCGACCGCAGTCGCCGTCAGCACGCTCGCCCGCTCGAAACGGTGTCGACGGGCGGTATTCGCGGGGTGGGAGGTGGTGCGCAGCGATGCCTTGGCGGCACTGAGGGCGTCGTAGCGACCGATCGGAATGCCGTGCGCGTCGCGCGAGACATACCCGCCCGAGACGGCGTCGACGCAGCCGAAGTACTCGCCGCCGCGGTGAGCGACCCAGAATCCGGTGTCGACGTTGGCCCAGAGCACGCGAGCGGCGCTGAGGGTGGAGGGAATGGATGCCGTGGTCATCTCAGGCCGCCACGGACAGCGAGCGGCGACGCGCAGGCGCCGTCGTCCGCGAGGGGCTGACGCGAGGCGACGCCTCGCTGGTGGGGATGTCGACGTGCAGGTCGACCACCAGGCCGGCGGAGGAGTTGGCCATGTCGGCCATGTTCTTCAGCACGGTGGCGTTGAGGGTCTCGGGCTCGGCGCTGTCGAAGACGAAACGCATCGGGATCGCCGGCTGAAGCCAGAGGGTGGAGCGGCCGGGGGTGCCGTCGACGTGCGTCCAGCTGAGGGTGAAGCTCTCGCTGCGGCGGAGCTTGGTCGTGACGACGACCTTGAGGTGGGAGAGCAGGCGGTCCGGGATCTGGATCGACTCGGTCGCGGTGCCGTAGTACAGGTGGCCCATGGGGGAACTCCCTTCGGAAGCGATTAGCTGTGCTTAGAACATACTCGATTAGTAACTAGTTTGTCTAACTATTATTTCCGGTGTACAGTTCCGGGAAGAGCGGGGAGGAGTGTGTCATGACAGACGTCGAAACCACGTCCCGCGGACTCACGCCCACGGGAGCCGACGAGGTCACCTACTGGTACGGAGACGAGCCGAGCGATCGACGACACCGCAGCAAAGCGGTGCTCGAGGCTCTGCGCATCTACCGTGCCGCCGAGGTGGCGATGCGTCGTCGTACCCGCGACTCCATGTCGATGGGCGAGAACGAACTGCTCGTGCTCCGCTACCTGCTTCGCGACTCCACGCGGCGGGTGCGGCCGGGGGAGCTGACGAGGTATCTCGGGCTCTCCACGGCGTCGACCACGGCGATCCTCGACCGTCTCGAGCGGTCGGGGCACATCACGCGGTCGAACAACCCCGACGACCGCCGCAGCATCTTCATCCAGGCCACCCCGCGCGCTCACGCCGAGGTGCGACAGACGCTCGGCAACATGCACGACCGCATGCTCGCCGCCGTCATCGACATGACGCCCGACGAGTCCGCAGCGGTCGTGGCGTTCCTGCAGCGCATGAGCGACGCCGTCGACGGCGTCGCGGTCGACACCCCGGCGGTCCATTCGCCGTGATCTATGTGCTCGTCGGCGGCCCGCGCGACGGACAGCACGTGGATGATCTGCCCCGCGGTTACCGCCTCTCCCTCAGCGACCCGCAGCCCGCGCCCTTCGGCGAGTTCGACACCGTGCGCGCGGTGTGGTTCGAGCTCGACGAGGCCATGTTCCGCACGACGCAGCGTCGCGACTGAGCCGTACTGCACGGGACGTTCCCAGGCAACCCACCGGCGTCGGCGGACGCGAGGTCGCAGTGTGGGTACATGCGATGCGTGACCTATGCCGGCGAGACCGTGATCACCACCGATGACGTCGCGGCGTCACTGGTCGAGCTGACCGCGGCGGTCGCCAAGGAGGGCCAGGCCGAGGCCGTGAGCATTCCGATCGTGACCGACGACAAGAAGGTCGCACAGGCCGAGCTCGTGATCGGCGTCGGCAACGACGTCTTGTCGGCACCCCTCGAGTGGGATGACGAGCAGCCCGACTTCTCGCACGCCGCGAAGGAGCTGAAGGAGCACCGGCTGTTCCCCCGACCGCACCTGCGCGCCGTCGACCCCGATCCTCACGCCGACGACGAGCCCATCGACTGGGACTTCGATCAGCCCACGCAGGCCTGAGGGCACACCGGGTGATTTCCGCTGCCGCGCGGGTGAGCGACGAATCGATGCTTGCCCGCCGCGGCGGCATCCGTTATGTTCGCAAGTCCGTGCCGCCGGCACGGAAGGCCGAGAGGACGAGACGATGACCGCCATGCGCGATCTGCGTCAGGAGCAGCAGGGAACGAACAAGTCGTTCCCTCTCTCGTCGTACCCTCCGGCGCCGGTCGTCTAGAGCTCATCCGCTCACGCCCCGCACCGTCAGGTCGGGGCTTTTCTCTTTCCCTCGTGGGGGAGTCGTCTCGATCCGAGGCCGCTCCCGCGACGTCTGCGGGCCACCCGCACGACGTCATCGCACGAAGGAAAGGAATCATGCAGAAGCTCACCGAACGACTCGTGTCGTGGGCGAGCCTGATCGACGACAAGACCGTCGAACAGGCCCGCACCTCGTCGCGGATGCCGTTCATCCACCCCCATATCGCCCTCATGCCCGACGCCCACCTCGGCCTCGGCGCGACGGTCGGCTCGGTCATCCCCACGCTCGGGGCGATCATGCCCGCCGCCGTCGGCGTCGACATCGGCTGCGGAATGATCGCCGTCAAGACGCAGTTCACGGCCGCCGACCTCGACGGACGCGACCTGTCCGAGCTGCGGCAGCAGATCGAGCGCGCCATCCCGCTGTCGGCCGGCCGCGACAACCGCAAGATCGTCGCGACCGCCGAACCGCGCATCGCCGAGCTCGAAGACCGCGCCGAGAAGGCCGAGTTCGACCCGGCGTCGTACGCGGGGCACTGGCGTCATCAGCTGGGGTCGCTCGGCAGCGGCAACCACTTCATCGAGATCTCGCTCGACGAGAACGACGACGTGTGGATGTTCCTGCATTCCGGGTCGCGGGGCATCGGCAACCGCATCGCGAAGCACCACATCGGTGTCGCGCAGCGCCTGGCGACGCAGTGGTGGATCGAGCTGCCGCATCCCGACCTCGCCTACCTCGTCGAGGGCACGCCGGAGTTCTCCCGCTACATCCGCGAGCTGCGGTGGGCCCAGCACTTCGCGCTGCTCAACCGCGAAGAGATGATGGACCGCGTCGCGAACCAGCTCGGTCGGTTCCTCGACACCCCTGTCGAAGAGCGCGAGCGGATCAACTGCCACCACAACTTCACCGAGTCCGAGATGCACTTCGGCAAGCGGGTGTGGGTCTCGCGCAAGGGCGCAATCATGGCCGACGAAGGTCGGCCGGGCCTGATCCCGGGGTCGATGGGCACCGCGTCATACGTGGTGGAGGGGAGGGGCGACCCGGTGTCGCTCAACTCGTCGCCGCACGGGGCGGGCCGGGAGTACTCCCGGTCGGCTGCGCGCAAGACCTTCACGCACGAGCAGCTGCGTGAGGCGATGCGCGGCATCGAGTACCGCGACACCGACGCCTTCCTCGACGAGATCCCGCAGGCCTACAAGCCGATCGACCGGGTCATGGCCGACGCCGCTGACCTGGTGAGCGTGCGACACGTGCTGCGGCAGATCGTCAACGTGAAGGGCGACTGAACCGGATGCCACGGGCGCGAGCGAGCGCCCGTGGCATCCGTCTGCGATCCTCCGAATGTCGTTCTTCCGGAGGATGCGGGATCGTCCTCGGTCGGTGAGCATGGAAGCGAGCTCGCGAAGCCGCGCGGGCCGTCACTTCCCCCTGGAGTGCGAACCATGTCACCTGAGTCCGTGTCACCACCGCAGGTCGCCGACCGGCGAGAACGACAGCGCGCGTGGATCCGTCTCGCGAGGGAACGCCTGTCGGCGTTCGTCCTCAGCTCGGCGGGGGAGGTCGACGCCGCCTCCCGCGAGGCCGAGACGGCCCTGCGCGAAGCCGTGTCGTCGGGAGCCGCGATCGAGACCATCTCGGCCGAGCTCGAGGTCAGCCCGCGAGCTCTGCAGGCGATCGTCGACGGCTCCGTGCCGTTGCGCAGCCTGCACCCCGACGACAGCCTGCGGCCCGCCTGAGTCGACGCCGGCCGTCGCGAGCGGGGTTACGCTCTGTCGAGAGCGTGCGGCGAGGAGGCGACGGCATGAGCGAACGCCGGTTCGAGTGGGGTGGGCTGAGCGCCGACCGCGGCGACTACGTCACCGCCGCCGAGGCGCTGGCCATGCTCGAGGTGCTCGCGCTCGCGCAGGCCGATCTGGCGGTGACGACCGAGCTGCGCGACGGCGCCGCGTGGGCGCGGTTTGCCCGCGGTGACAGGTGGGCGCTGGTGTCGACCCCCGGGTCGCGCTGGTTCTCGGTCGAGACCGACACCGGCCATCGGGTGCAGATCGTCGATGCGAACTCGTCAAAGGACCAGAGCGCGCAGTTGCTCGCGGTGTACGTCGACGTCGCCGAGGCCTACGTGCGCGGTGACGCCGAGCCGGTGCGCGGCCGGGGCCTGGCCGGCTCCACGCTCACCGTCGATGTGAATGGCCGCCAGGTCATCCTCACGCAGGCCATCGGTCGACGCGTGCGCGGGCTCTTCGGCCGCTAGAGCCGGCGGCCGTCGC
The DNA here is from genome assembly GCF_040436305.1 of Microbacterium sp. che218. Lineage (NCBI taxonomy): Bacteria > Bacillati > Actinomycetota > Actinomycetes > Micrococcales > Microbacteriaceae > Microbacterium > Microbacterium sp. che218. The sequence goes on along the minus strand of NZ_AP031501.1, from coordinate 1,206,082 downwards.
GGTCAAGCCGGTGCCTCCGCCGGGTCGCGGTTGCGAGGCTGGGGGTCCACGCGACGAAGGGACCCGCATGAGCGACCAGCAGAACTCCACCCCCGACGACGCCGCCGACCTCGGCGACGACGACACGGTCAAGCCCAGCCAGGAGAACGACGTCGACGAAGAGGCCAAGGCGCCGTCGAAGGACGACCCCAACGCCGACCACCAGGCCACCGGCATCGGCGTCATCGGCGACGAGTGATCCGGATGCCGCGGGGTGGCGCGATAGCCCGCCCCGCGGCATCGATCCGCGTCGGAGCGGCGCCGGGCGCGGTGATAGCCTTGACCGGTCCGCCTCCGTAGCTCAGGGGATAGAGCGTTGGTTTCCGGTACCAAAGGTCGCAGGTTCGATTCCTGTCGGGGGCACCGAGAAAAGGCCGCGATCGCATCGATCGCGGCCTTCGTCGTTCCCCGGGGGGTCAGCCCTCGTCGGTGACGGCTCCGGTCGGCTCGGCGTCTTCGACGAGGTGCTGCGAACCGAGTTCGTCGGCGACGGCGCGACCCTGATCGACCGCCTCCTCCCGGCTCGAGAAGCTCGCCGAGAGTTCGGGGCGTCCCTCCACGGAGTTCTCCCACTGGCCGCGGTTGGATCGGGTGGTCACGTCGTTCTGGCTCATGGCATCCATGTCACACCCCCGTGCCGGGCGCCGCACCGCTCTTGACAGCCGTTGTCAAGCGCATACGGCATCAGCCCCGTCCTTGCCATGCTGGGGGCACCTTCGAAAGGGGTTCATCATGAGCATCGGAGCCGGCATCGCGCTGTTCGTCATCGGCGCCATCCTCGCGTTCGCGGTGGATCTGCCCAACCAGTTCGTCGACCTGACCACGATCGGCTACATCATGATGGGTGCGGGCGTCGTCGTCTTCCTCATCGGTGTGGTGCTGCTCGTGCGTCGTCGCCAAACCGACACGGTCACCCGCACCGAAGGCGTCGGGGGCGCGCAGGTCACCCGGTCGACCACGCGCTCCGACAACGACCCCCTCGTGTGACGCGGCGGGGCCGCCGCCCCGGAGGACACCCATGAGCGAACCGACACCCACCGTCGCCTACGACCCCGCCGTCGACGATCTGTTCGACGGTCGCTACCGTCTCGGCCGTACCCTCGGCCGGGGCGGTTACGCGTGCGTCTACGAGGCGGTCGACACCGCGCTCGAGCGCACGCTCGCGCTCAAGGTCATCGACGGCGACGGTGCCGACCCCTCGGATGTGGCGCGGGTGCGGTCCGAGATCCGGCTGTTGGCGTCTCTTTCGCACCCCTCGCTCGTCACGCTCTACGACGCGAAGCTCGACGCGACTCCGGCGTACCTCGCGATGGAGCTGATCGCGGGGCCCACGCTCGCGGAGCGCATCGAGCGCGGACCGCTCCCCGGCCCGGAGGTCGCGCGCATCGGCCGTGAGGTCGCCGAGGCGTTCGCGGTCATCCACGGGCGCGGCATCGTGCACCGCGACGTGAAGCCGTCGAACATCCTCATCCGCCCCGCCGCCCACACCGGCGAGATGCCGCGGGCCACCCTCGCCGACTTCGGCATCGCCTCCCTGGTCGGTGCGACGCGCATGACCAAGGCCGACACCGTCATCGGCACCGCCGCCTACCTCAGCCCCGAGCAGGCGCGTGGCATGCCCGCCGCCCCCGCGAGCGACGTGTATTCGCTGGGCCTGGTGCTGCTCGAGGCGCTCACGGGCTCGCGTCCGTTCGGCTCGCGCACGCCGCACGAGGCGCTCGCGGCCCGACTGGTCTCGGCCCCCGACCTGCCCGCGAACCTCCCCGGTGCGTGGCGCGAGGTGCTCGAGCGCATGACGGCGATCGAAGCGAGCGAGAGACCGGATGCCACGGGCCTGATCGTCGCGCTGCGCACCCTGTCCGACGTGGCGGTGCCGCCGCCCTCGACGGAGGCCGCCGCGCAGACGCGGACCCTGCCCGGGTCGACCGCGCCGACGCGCGTCTTCGAACCGTCGCCTCGCAATGCGGGTGGGGCGAAGGAGTCGCGGTCGGACCGGCGCCCCTCGCGGCGCACGCTGATCATCGGCGCGGTCGTCGCCGTCGTCCTCCTCGCGGGGGGAATCACCGCCGCCGTCGCGATGACCAACACGGGCGCCGCGAGCGAACCCGCTCTGCCGACACTGCCGCAGCCCCTCGACCAGCACATGAACGACCTCTACGACGAGGTAGCCCCGTGAGGCGCCGCGCCCTTCCCGCGGTCGTCGTGACCGTCGCGGCGGCGTTCGTCCTCGCGGGCTGCACTCCGCCCGCCGCGACGCCGACCGCGTGGCAGCAGAGCGTGCAGACGGTCGCCAAGCAGGCCTCGACGGGCGACTACTCGACGGCCCTGACGAGCCTCGACGCCCTCGAGGCCGAGGTCACGGCGCGCCGCGACGCGGGGGAGATCACGGCCGACGAGGCCGACGCCATCCTCACGCGCATCGCCACCGTTCGCGCCGACCTCACCTCGCTGGTGCCGGCACCGGCGTCGACCCCGACACCGGAGCCCTCGCAGACCACCGAGTCCGGGACCGACGATCAGCAGGACACGGTGACCGACGACGGTGGCGACGATTCGTCGAACGACGGCCCCGCCGACAAGGCGCCCGAGCCCGGGAACAACGGCAACGGCAAGGGTCCCGGCAAGGACGGCGGCGGGCCCGGCGGTGGTCCGGGCAAGAAGGGCTGAACCCCGCTCGTCGCGGCGGCCCGCGCGGTGCGCACCGCGTGCGAGGATTGCTCGGTGCCGCGCCGCGTGACCGCCGAACTCGACCTCGATCTGGGGACGTCCGTCGACCTCATCTTCCAGATCACCGCCGCGCGCGGCGTGCCCCTCTCGGAGGAGACGCTGACCTTCTCGAGGGGTGACCTCACGTGGGCGGCCACCGAGCTCGTCGACGCCGCCGGGAGTCGTCTGCACCGGCTGACCGGCGACCAGGGTCCGCTGAGCATCCGCTACGAGGCCGTCATCGACGCGCGCGCGACGCCGCCGGCGACGAGCGCGCTCGACACCATCGCCTACCTCCGTCCGAGTCGGTACTGCCAGTCCGACGAGGTCTTCGGGCAGGCCCGCCGGCAGTTCCGCGGACTGGCCGGCGCCGACCTCATCGACGCGGTATCGGAGTTCGTGGCATCCACCGTCACCTATTCACCCGGGCTCAGCCTCGGCACCGACAGTGCCGTCACCACGCTGGCGAGCGGTCAGGGCGTCTGCCGCGACTATGCGCATCTCGTGATCGCCCTGCTGCGCGCGATGGACGTCCCCGCCCGCTACGCCGCCTGCTACGCGCCGGGCCTCGTGCCCATGGACTTCCACGCGGTCGCCGAGGCGTACCTCGACGGACAGTGGCACGTCATCGACGCGACGCGCCTGTCGGACCGCCGGTCGCTGGTGCGCATCGCGACGGGGCGCGACGCCGCGGACTGCGCCTTCCTCAGCTATCACGGCGGGTACGTCGGCCTCGAGAGCATGCGCGTCGATGCGGTGCTCGAAGACGAGGCCCCCGTCGGGCCCGACGACCACCGGGTCCTGGTGCAGATCGCCTGAGGGCGAACGGAGGGTCGGGCCGTCCGCTCCGCCTAGAATTGCAGGGTTATGGATCCTGCAGCCCTCTCCGTCGCCCTTCTCGCCGTCATCGCTCCGCTCGCCGAGGCGCGACGCGAGGGTTCGTCGGCGGGGCTGACCGCCGCCGATCTGCCGCTGGAGCGGCCGAAGAACCGCGACCACGGCGACTGGGCCTCCAACGCGGCGCTGAAGCTGTCGAAGGTCGTCGGGGCGAACCCGCGCGAGTTCGCGGCCGAGATCGCCGCGGGCCTCGAGGCCGTCGACGGCGTCGCGAGCGTCGAGGTCGCCGGCCCGGGCTTCATCAACATCCGCCTCGACGCCGCCGCGGCGGGCGCGCTGGCGAAGCTCATCGTCGACCAGGGCGCGGCGTTCGGCACGAACGAGACGCGCAGCGACGAGATCATCAACCTCGAGTTCGTCAGCGCGAACCCCACCGGACCCATCCACCTCGGGGGCACCCGTTGGGCCGCGGCCGGAGACGCCCTCGCGCGCATCCTGGCGTCGCAGGGTGCGAAGGTCACCCGCGAGTACTACTTCAACGACCACGGCGCGCAGATCGACCGTTTCGCGCGCAGCCTCGTCGCCGCGCACCAGGGCGACCCGACCCCCGAAGACGGCTACGGCGGCGCCTACATCGGCGACATCGCGAAGCGCGTGGCAGAGGCGTACGACGGCGACATCGACGCCCTCGACGCGGATGCCAAGCAGGAGGCCTTCCGCGAGCTCGGCGTGAACTTCATGTTCGGCGAGATCAAGCAGTCGCTCCACGAGTTCGGCGTCGACTTCGACGTGTACTTCCACGAGAACGACCTGCACGACTCGGGTGCGGTGGAGCGCGCCGTCGCCCGCCTGCGCGAGCTCGGGCACATCTTCGAGGCCGACGGCGCCACGTGGCTGCGCTCGACGGCGTTCGGCGACGACAAGGACCGCGTCGTCATCAAGTCCGACGGCAACCCGGCCTACATCTCCGGTGACCTGGCCTACTACCTGAACAAGCGCGAGCGCGGCTTCAACCGCTGCATCATCATGCTCGGCGCCGATCACCACGGCTACGTCCAGCGCCTCATGGCGATGTGCGCCGCCTTCGGCGATCAGCCCTACGTCAACCTGCAGGTGCTCATCGGCCAGATGGTCAACCTGGTGCGCGACGGCCAGCCGATGCGCATGTCCAAGCGCAACGGCACCGTGGTCACGCTCGAAGACCTCGTCGAGATCGTCGGGGTGGATGCCGCCCGCTACGCCCTCACGCGCAGCTCGGCCGACTCCAACCTCGACATCGACCTCGACGTGCTGCAGAAGCGCACGAACGACAACCCGGTGTTCTACGTGCAGTACGCCCACGCGCGCACGCACAACGTCGCGCGCAACGCGCACGCCTCCGGGGTCGAGCGGTCCGAGTTCGCGCCCGAGCTGCTCGCTCACGAGTCCGAGTCGGCTCTGCTGGGCGCGCTGCAGGAGTTCCCGCGCATCCTCGCCTACGCCGCCGAGGTGCGCGAGCCGCACCGCGTCGCGCGCTACCTCGAGGAGCTCGCGGGTCTCTACCACCGCTGGTACGACAACTGCCGCGTGATCCCGCAGGGCGACGCGCCGGTCGAGCCGGTGCACCGCACGCGTCTGTGGCTGAACGACGCGACCGGCCAGGTGCTGCGCAACGGCCTGACCCTGCTGGGCGTCAGCGCTCCGGAGCGGATGTAACCGATGACCGACGCCGCGGCCCCCGCCCGAGCGCCCCGCCGCCGTCGCGGGCGGTGGATCGCGGTGCTCGTCGTGGTCGTGGTGCTGCTGGTCGCCGCGGTCGTGGCGGCGGAGTTCATCGCGCGCTCGGTGGTGACCGGGACGGTCCGCACGCTCGTGGTGAAGAACGTCGGTCTCCCCGCCGATCAGGACGTCGACGTGCAGCTCAGCGGCCTCGTGCTGCCGCAGGTCATCACGGGGCGGCTCGACGACGTCACGGTGTCGTCCGACGACGTCACGCTCGGCCCCATCACCGGGGACGTGCGCGTGGAGTTGCGCGGAGTCCCCGTCTCTGGCGCGTCGGCGGCCGACGGGGGAGTCGCCTCGGTGCGGGTGGACCAGGACCAGTTGCGGTCGCTGCTCGCGCAGATCCCCGACTTCCCCTCGGGCACCGTCACCGTGGCCGCCCCTGACGTGACCTTCGAGACCTCGCTGTCGCTGTTCGGCATCGCCATCCCCATCGGGGCCACGGTGGCTCCCGGTGCGGCCGAGGGCGACCTGACCCTCACGCCCTCCGCCTTCTCGGTGGGCGGCAACGCGATCGACGCCGACACCCTCCGCGGTCAGTTCGGCGGCGTCGCCGATCCGCTGGTGCAGACGCAGACCCTGTGCATCGCCGATCGCCTTCCGGCAGGGCTCACGCTCACCTCGGCGACCGTGCAGGGGCAGGACCTCGTCGCGACCTTCGACGTCGCCGGCGGCATCCTCGACGACCCCGCGCTGCAGGCCGACGGCAGCTGCGGCTGAGCCGCTCCCGCGCGCCGTGGGCGCGTCAGGCCTCGACGTGCAGCAGTTCGGCCTGGACGAGCTGATCCAGGATGCCGCGCACCGCGGGACCCGCCGTCTCGTCGCCGAGCCCGTGCATCACCGCGTCCTCGAGTGCGTCCAGCGTCGCGCCGTCGGCGGCCTTCCACAGCGAAGGAGCCAGCCCCGCCAGCACGCGCAGGGTGCCCGCCCCCGCGGAGGTGGCGGTGAGCACGGCGAGGCGCCCGTCGTCGAACGACAGGGAGTCCACGGCATCCGCCAGCCGATATCGCGGGCCCCCCGCCGCCTCTGCGACCTGCAGCGGAACGTCGTCGAGCGGGGGCCGTTCGATCGGCGCGGCCGCGAGGTCGAGGTCGTCGCACAGTGCGAGCAGCTGCTCCGCCTCGGTGTACTCCGCCCGGAGTGCGCCGCCGGTCGCGTCGAGGTGACGCGTGATCGCGTGGAGCGGCCGCGGCAGCGAGGTGATCGCGCTCGAGTGCGGGGCGCAGGCGGTGAGGGCCTCGGCCGGCGACACGGGCACCAGCCGGGCTCGCCGCAGGCCGGCGCGGCGGTCGAGCAGCACGATGCGGCCCACCCGCAGGCGGGTCGATTCGAGCCCGCGCAGGTCGAGGTCGCCGGGGGCGCGCTGCACTTTGACCTCGTGGCCGTCGGTGATGATCGACAGCGGCTTGCGGTACGGGTGCACGGTGCCGTCGAGGTCGATGCCGACCGTCTCGTCCGAGACGTAGCCCCATCGACGGGCGAGGGTGCGCGTCGCGGTGGTCTTGCCCGCGCCCGAGGCGCCGACCAGCACGATCACCCGTCCGTCGGATGCCGCGAGGCCCGCCGCGTGCAGCATCCAGCGCTTTCCGCGCCCGGCGCCGATCGCGGCCTGCGTGACGGCGCTCGACAGGTCGGAGAGCATGCGCGCGCGAGAGATCGACGGGTCGGCGACGACGGTGGCGTCCGGAGCAACGGCGTCGCGGCTGCGGGCGTCGCGCCACGCGCTCTCGACCGCGGCCCGTGCGTCGGGGTCGAGCCCGGAATGGTCGATCGCCACGCGTGATCCGACGGCGTCGACGAGGAGCGGGGGCACGGTGGGGCAGGACGACACCGGGCCACCCTAGGTCGCGGTCCGCCCGCGGCCGTCGCCGGCCCGGAGGGGGTGCCCGCGCATCGCCCGCGGCCTCACCCGTGGGTGGCGCTTCTTTGGTCCGCGCTCGGGGGAGTGTCCCGGCGAGGCGCGGGCGGGGCGCGCGGAGCGCCCGGCCGTACGCTGCCCCGCGCCCGCCGGATCTCCCGCGACGGGCCGACCCCGATCCGGAGGCCGATCGATGAGCATCCCCCTCACCCGTCGCAGCGTGCTCGCCGCCGGTGCCTGGGCCGTCCCCGCAGTGGCTGCCGTCGCGGCCGCGCCCGCGTCGACCTCGAGCGCCGTGCGCGGCTGGACGGTGACGACCTCGCCCGCGTGGGCCTATCCCGACGAGGTGGTCGCGGTGCGCGTCACGAGCCCCGACGACGGCGCGCCGCTCGCAGGACGACCCGTCGTGCTCGCGCTGGGCGAGCCCGACCAGGGGGTCATCGACCAGCCCGCGGGTCTGACCGACGCGACGGGGGTGTACGAGACGACACTGCGCGTCCGCGGCGACGCCGCAGCGGGCGGGGGCACCCTCTCGGTGGCCGCCGCGTCGGGAACCGCGAGCTGCGCCATCGAGGTGCGGGCGCCGCGGGCCTCGACGCACGACTCCTCGGGCGCGACCACGCGTGTGATCGCGCTCCCGCACGGGAGTCAGGACGATGTCGCCGCGGTCGAGAACCGCCAGTTCGCCCACAGCGACCTGCAGCCGACCGGGCGGTACGTCTTCGCGGGCGACGCGCTCGACGTCGTCGTCGCAGCCGACGCGCCCGCCGGCATGTCGCTCGTGATCGGGGTTCGTGGACCGTGGCGCGCCTTCAATGCGGGACAGCAGCAGGACCTCAGCGTGATCGCCCTGTCGCCGGGTGCGCACAGCATCACGGCGCCCCAGGACGGCCTCGTCTTCGTCCGCAACGGCTCCACCGAACGCTCCGGAGCCCTGACGATCTCCGGTGGAGCCCCGCACCCGGTGTGGGTGAAGGATCAGACCAAGCCCGACGAGTTCGCCGCCCAGCTCGCCGCGTGGTCGGCCGCCCCGGCCGTGACGCTGGTGGGGGAGCGGGCCTTCGCCGACGTGCAGCGACGGGTGGTCGACGACCTGGCGTCGCGTGGCGTGGCGTGGGATCCGGCCGACGTCGTCCTGCGTCTGGACCGGGTCGTGGCGTACACCTGCGACGTCTACGGGCTCTCGCGCGCCGCGGTCGGGGCCGCGCGCGAGAACCCGGGTCGCGTGTACTTCGGCGGGCCCGACTCCGGCGGCGGGTGGGCGTTCGCGACGAGCCAGTGGGTGTGCTTCCAGGTCGACACCGGGGCGAGCGAGACCCTGCTGACCGACACCGACAGTTGGGGGATCTGGCACGAGGTCGGTCACACCTTCCAGGCGCCGGCCTACCGGTGGAGCGGGCTGATGGAGGTCACCGTCAACATCTCGGCCCTCGCCCTGCAGAACCGGCTGACCGGTGAGAACCGTCTCGACGACGAGGCCGACCGCAAGGACCGCGCCGCGCAGTACCTCGCCCGCCCGGTCGACGAGCGCGACCACGCGCAGCTGACCGCCGACGATCCGTTCCTCGGCCTCTACCTGTTCGAACAGCTCCGCCGATCCTTCGGCGACGCCTTCTATCCCGCGCTGAACCAGGAGTACCGCGTACGGCGCATCCGCGGGTTGTCGATGCCCGAGCCCGACCAGGACAAGAAAGACCTCTTCGCCGAGATCGCGTCGCGGGTCGCCGACCGCGACCTGGGTCCGTTCTTCACCGAGTGGGGCGTGCCCCTGTCGGCATCCGTGCTGTCGTCCCTCTCGGCGTACCCGGCGCTGCAGAACCCGATCTGGGCGGCCGTCGACTCCCACGACGCGGTCGTGGAGCGCGCCGTCGGCTACGACCTCCCCGTCGGATCGCTCTCGCTCGTCGACGGGACGATCGACCTGGGCGAGCACGACGGCTCGTCCGGTCGCGTGACCGGCCTGTCCACGCTGGGCGGGGCGACGAGCGCCGTCGTCGCCGCCGAGTCGACGGCGAACGACGTCGGAACCGACGGCCGCGTCACGGTGGTGCTGCAAAGCGCCGACGGCACGCTCGAGGCGCTGTGGCGTACCGCACCGGTCAACGTCACCTCGGGACTGCAGTTCGTCGGGATCATGGACTGGCTCGCCGGGTGGGTCGGGATCAGTCGCGACGGAACCCACCTGACCGCGACCTCCACCGGCATCCGCCCGCACGACTACTACTTCCAGGGGCGGCTCTACTACGAGCTCACCCTGACGGATGCCGACGGCGCCGAGCTCGTGAGCGTGTCGGTGAACGGCGACGAGACGCACGACAAGGTCGTGACCGCCCTCGACGGCTTCCCCGTGGCCGACGGCTTCGCCCTCGTCGTGAACGCCGCGGAGGTCGACCGCGTGCGCGTGTACCGCGACAGCGTCCGGGTCGACGCGGTGACCACGCGGCCGCAGACCCTCGCGATCCGAGGGGGGCGTTTCGTGGTGTGACCGTCGGCCCGGCGTGGGAAAGGTGCGGCATACGACGTGCCCTAGACTGCAAGGACTGCCCGCCGCGTGACTCTCCGCGCGGGTGGGAGCCGTGATCCGCGGCCGTCGCGTCGCCGCAAACCCGATTGGTCCCCCTGTGTCCGCCTCGCACTCCGCGCTCGTGCCCGCCTGGCTCACCGCCCCGGCCGAAGCGAACGAGCTCGTCGCCTCCGTCTGGCCCTCGTCCGCACACCGCGTCGCCGACGGCTCCGTCGAGGTCGGCGGGGTGTCGGTGTTCGACCTCCGCGACCGTTTCGGCACCCCCCTCTACGTGCTCGACGAAGACGAAGTGCGTGCCCACGCGCGTCGCGCTCGCGCCGCCTTCGACGCCGCGGCCGCGCGCCACGGCATCCGGGCCCGCGTGTACTACGCCGGCAAGGCGTTCCTCTCGACCGAGGTCGTGCGCTGGGTCGTCGACGAGGGACTCGCCGTCGACGTCTGCACGCGCGGTGAGCTCGAGGTCGCGCTCGCCGCCGGTGCCGACCCGGCACGTCTGGGCTTCCACGGCAACAACAAGAGCGTGTCCGAACTCGAACGCGCCGTCGAGGTGGGGATCGGCTCGGTCGTCGTCGACAGCCCCATCGAGATCGAGCGTCTCGCCGCGATCGCCGAGCGTCGCGGCGCCGTGCAGTCGGTGCTCGTGCGCGTGCGCACGGGCGTGCACGCCGAGACCCACGCGTTCCTCGCCACCGCCCACGAAGACCAGAAGTTCGGCTTCTCGCTCGAGGGGGCGGCCGAAGCCGTGGCCCGCATCCGCGAGCTGTCCAGCCTGCGCTTCGTCGGTCTGCACGCCCACATCGGCTCGCAGATCTTCGATTCCTCCGGCTTCCGCGAGTCGGCCGCACGCCTCGTCGACCTGCACGCCGACCTGCTGGCCGGGGGAGAGATCCCCCTGCTCAACGTCGGCGGCGGCTTCGGCATCTCGTACACCTCGGTCGACGACCCGAAGCCCATCGAGGAGATCGCCGACGGCATCGTCGACGCCATCGCCGACGAGTGCGCGGTGCGCGGCATCCCGATGCCCGACGTCGCCACCGAGCCCGGCCGCGTCATCGTCGGTCAGGCCGGCATCACCCTCTACGAGGTCGGCACGGTCAAGACCGTCACCGCGGGTGAGGACCTCGACCGCACCTACGTCAGCGTCGACGGCGGCATGAGCGACAACGCCCGGCCCGCCCTCTACGGTGCGGACTTCTCGGCGCGACTGGTCTCGCGCACGAGCCCCGCGACCCCGGCGCTGTCGCGCGTCGTCGGCCACCACTGCGAGTCGGGCGACATCGTGGTGGATGCCGAGTACCTGCCCGGCGACGTCACCCCGGGCGACCTGCTGGCCGTCCCCGCCACCGGCGCCTACTGCTTCTCGCTCGCGAGCAACTACAACTACACCCCGCGTCCGCCGGTCGTCGCCGTGCGCGACGGTCGGGCCCGCGTGATCGTCCACGGCGAGAGCATCCACGACCTGCTCGCGCGCGACGCCGGGATCCCGGCATCCGCCCCCACGAAAACACCCCACGGAGACACCGAATGACCGACTACCGCACGCTCCGCGTGGCGCTCCTCGGCGCCGGCGCCGTCGGCTCGCAGGTCGCCGACCTGCTTCTCAAGCATGGCGACGAGCTCGCCGACCGCGCGGGAGCGAAGCTCGAACTCGCCGGCATCGCCGTGCGCGACCTCGACGCCAAGCGCGACGTCGACCTGCCGCGCGAGCTGTTCACCACCGACGCCGACACCCTGATCGTCGGAAGCGACATCGTCATCGAGCTCATGGGCGGCATCGAGCCCGCCCGCACGCAGGTGCTGCACGCGATCGCTTCGGGCGCCGACGTCGTCACCGCCAACAAGGCGCTGCTGGCCACGCACGGCTCCGAGGTCTTCGAGGCCGCCGACCAGGTGGGCGCCGAGGTCTACTACGAGGCCGCCGCCGCGGGTGCGATCCCCATCATCCGGCCGCTGCGCGACTCGCTCGCCGGCGACCGGGTCGTGCGCATCATGGGCATCGTCAACGGCACGACCAACTACATCCTCGACCGCATGGACACCGAGGGCGCCGACTTCGGCGACGTGCTCGCCCAGGCGCAGGCCCTCGGGTACGCCGAGGCCGACCCCACCGCCGACGTCGAGGGCTACGACGCCGCGCAGAAGGCCGCGATCCTCGCGAGCCTCGCCTTCCACACCACCGTCCCGCTCGACGCCGTGCACCGCGAGGGCATCACCACGGTCGACGCCGCGATGATCGAGTCGGCCCGGCACGCGGGCTACGTCATCAAGCTCCTCGCCGTGTGCGAGCGCCTCGCCGGCGAGAACGGCGGCGGCGAGTCGATCTCGGTGCGCGTGTACCCCGCGCTCGTCGAACGCACGCACCCGCTGGCGAGCGTCCACGGCGCGAACAACGCCGTCTTCGTGCAGGCCGAGGCCGCGGGCGACCTGATGTTCTACGGCGCCGGCGCCGGCGGCGTGCAGACCGCCTCGGCCGTGCTCGGCGACGTCGTCTCGGCCGCGCGCCGCCACATCGCCGGCGGCATCGGCGTGGGCGAGTCGACCCGTGCCAACCTGCCCGCCGTGCCGATCGGGCACGTCATCACGCGCTACCAGATCACGCTCGAGGTCGACGACCAGCCGGGCGTGCTGGCCACCGTCGCGGGCATCCTCAGCGAAGGTCGCGTGTCGATCGCGACCGTCGAGCAGACCGTCATCGAGGCGTCTTCCGACGCCGTCGCTTCGACGGGCTCAGCGAACGAAGCAGAAGGCTCAGCGACCGGCGCGGGATCGGCCCGCCTGGTCATCGGAACACACAAGGCCCGCGAGCAGGATTTGAGTGAGACCGTCGAGCGTCTCGCCGCGAGCGGCGTCGTCGAGCGCGTGGTCTCCGTGCTGCGTGTGGAAGGGAACTGACATGGCACACCTTTGGGGCGGAGTCCTCCGCGAATACGCCGACCGTCTGGGTGTCACCGACGCCTCCACCGTCGTCACCCTGGGCGAGGGCGGCACTCCGTTGCTGCCCGCTCCCGCGCTGTCGCGCCGCACCGGCGCCGACGTCTGGGTGAAGTACGAGGGCATGAACCCGACGGGTTCGTTCAAGGACCGCGGCATGACCGTGGCCCTCTCGCGCGCCGTCGAGCACGGCGCGAAGGCCGTCATCTGCGCCTCGACCGGCAACACGTCGGCCTCGGCGGCGGCCTACGCCGCCCACGCCGGCATCACCGCCGCGGTGCTCGTGCCCGAGGGCAAGATCGCCATGGGCAAGCTCAGCCAGGCGGTCGCGCACAACGGCCGGCTCATTCAGATCCGCGGCAACTTCGACGACTGCCTCGAGATCGCGCGCGAGCTCGCCGACCACTACCCGGTGCACCTGGTCAACTCGGTGAACCCCGACCGCATCGAGGGGCAGAAGACCGCCGCCTACGAGGTCGTCGAGGTTCTCGGTGACGCCCCCGACTTCCACTTCATCCCCGTCGGCAACGCCGGCAACTACACCGCCTACTCGCGCGGTTACCGCGAAGAGGCCGCCCGCGGCGTCGCCACGCGTGTGCCCCGCATGTTCGGCTTCCAGGCCGAGGGTTCCGCCCCGCTCGTGCGCGGCGAGGTCGTCAAGCAGCCCGAGACCATCGCCAGCGCCATCCGCATCGGCAACCCCGCGTCGTGGGATCTCGCCCTCGAGGCCCGCGAGGCCACCGACGGCTACTTCGGCGCGATCGACGACGCCCGCATCCTCGAGGCGCAGAAGATCCTCGCCGGCGAGGTGGGCATCTTCGTCGAGCCCGCCTCGGCCATCAGCGTCGCGGGTCTGCTCGAGCGCGCCGAGGCCGGCATCGTGCCCGCCGGCGCGAAGGTCGTGCTCACCGTCACCGGCCACGGCCTGAAGGACCCCCAGTGGGCCCTGCGCAAGTCCGACGGCACCGACGTGCAGCCGACCGTCGTCGACGCCGCCACCTCGGAGGTCGCCTCCGTGCTCGACCTGCAGCCGGTGACCGCGTGAGCTCAGGCCCCGGCCGTCGGGTCGCCGTCCGGGTCCCCGCCACCAGCGCGAACCTCGGGCCCGGCTTCGACACCCTCGGCCTCGCACTGAGCGTCTACGACGAACTCGTCGTCGAGCAGCTCGAGGGCGACCGCCTCGAGATCGAGGTCGAGGGCGAAGGGGTCGCCGAGGTGCCGCGCGATGCGTCGCACCTCGTCGTGCGCGCGATGGCGCACACGTACGCCTCGGTCGGCCGCACCCTGCCGGGGCTCCGCCTCACCGCGCACAACGTCATCCCGCATGGGCGGGGCATGGGCTCGTCCGGTGCGGCCGTGGTCGCCGGCATCCTGGCCGCGAAGGGTCTGCTCGAGGGCGAGGTCGCGTTCAGCGACGTCGACCTGCTGCGCCTCGCGACCGAGATGGAGGGCCACCCCGACAACGTGGCCCCCGGGCTGTTCGGCGGTCTCACGATCGCGTGGATGGATGCCGCCGGCCCCCAGCACAAGCAGCTGATCGTGCACCGCGGTGTCTCGCCCCTGGTGCTCGTGCCGAGCTTCACGATGTCGACGGCGGTCGCGCGCAGTCTGCAGCCACTGCAGGTGCCGCGTGAAGACGCGGTGTTCAACGTCTCGCGCTCGGCGCTGCTGATCGCGGCGATGACCCAGAGCCCTGAGCTGCTGATGGCGGCCACCGAAGACAAGCTGCACCAGAACTACCGCGCACAGGCCATGCCCGAGACCGACCGGCTGGTGCGCGCCCTCCGTGCGGAGGGATATGCCGCGGTCGTGTCCGGTGCCGGCCCGAGCGTGCTGGTGCTCGCCGATGGGCCGGGACAGCGACTCGCGGCCGCGGATCTTATGGCATCCGTCGTCGACACCCCGTGGCAGGCGCTCATGCTCGCCGTCGACGTCAAGGGTGGTACAGTGAAAAACGCAGAGGGTTCCGCGTAAATTCGCGAATCTGAGCCTCTGCACCACCTGCGAAATCCGCAACACATCGCGAACCCGGTATCGGCTGCAGTCTCCCGAACCGCTGGTGTCCGTCGTCTGCGATCTGCACGACGACGCGCGATCTGATCACGTTTCATCCTGAGGAGCACTCGTGGAGTCCATCTCCGAGACCCAGCCCGTCGACGCGCCCGAGGGCGCCGAGACCCCCACCGAAGAGCAGCCCACGGCTGCGGTGGAGGGCACCGACACCGAACAGACCGACGCGCCCGCTGCGGCCGAGGGCGAAGCGGCCCCGGAGGCCGCCGAGGCCCCGGCCGACGCCGCCCCCGAGGCACTGTTCACCGATGACGCTCTCGCCGCCGAGGTCCCGGCCGAGACGGTCGCCGACGCGCCCGCCGCTGCGGAGGCGCCCGCCGCCGAGGCCGCCGCAGAGCCCGCCGCCGAGGAGGCAGCGCCGGTCGAGAAGCCCGCGCGCGCCCCGCGCAAGCGTGCCCCGCGCCGTGCCAAGAGCGCGACCGCCGAAGAGACGGCCGCCGCCGAAGCCGCCGCCGCCGAGGAGAAGGCCGCTGCTGAGGCAGCCGCCGCCGAGGCCGCGTCCGACGAGACCGCGACCACCCCCGTCACCACGGCCGCCGACGTGGCCGCCGAGGCCGACGCGAGCACCGAGACCCCCGCGGTCGACGAGGCTCCCGCCACCGAGGTTGCCGCAGCCGAGGCTCCCGCAGCCGACGCCGTGCCCGCCGAGGGCGACGCCGAGCAGACCGATGCCGAGCAGGCAGACGCCGCGCCCGCCGACGGTGCCGAGCAGGCCGACGAGACCCCGGCCCGTGGCCGTGGCCGCAGCCGCTCGCGCAACCGCAACCGCAACAAGACCGACGCCGACAAGACCGACGCCGCTCAGCCCGCCGCCGACGAGGCCGAGGCCCCGCAGCAGCAGGGCGGCCAGCGCGAGAGCGGTCGCGACAACGCTCGCGACAACGGCGCGCAGGGCAGCCAGCGCGACGGTGCGCAGCGTGACGCGGGACAGCGCGACGGTGGCCAGCGCGATGGCGGCCAGCGTGATGCTGGCCCGCGTGACAACGTCCAGAACGGCCAGCAGGCGCAGCAGCAGCAGGGCGGCGCGGCCAACAGCCGCAACCGTCAGCGCAACAAGCGCCGCGGCCAGACCACCACGGGCGACGAGTTCGAGACCGAGATCGGCGAAGACGACGTGCTCGTCCCCATCGCCGGTGTCCTCGACGTGCTCGACAACTACGCGTTCGTGCGCACCACCGGCTACCTGCCCGGCCCGAGCGACGTCTACGTCTCGCTCGGTCAGGTCAAGAAGTACAACCTCCGCAAGGGCGACGCCGTCGTCGGCGCCATCAAGCAGCCCCGCGAGGGCGAGCAGCAGGGCCGTCAGAAGTACAACGCGCTCGTGCAGGTCGACTCGATCAACGGTCTGTCGGTCGACGACGCCGCCACGCGCGTCGAGTTCAACAACCTCACGCCCCTGTACCCCCAGGAGCGTCTGCGCCTCGAGACCGGTCCCGAGAAGCTCACGCAGCGCATCATCGACCTGGTCGCCCCGGTCGGCAAGGGCCAGCGCGGCCTGATCGTCGCGCCCCCCAAGGCCGGTAAGACGATCGTGCTGCAGCAGATCGCCAACGCGATCGCGACGAACAACCCCGAGGTCCACCTCATGGTCGTGCTCGTCGACGAGCGGCCCGAAGAGGTCACCGACATGCAGCGCACCGTGCGCGGCGAGGTCATCGCCTCGACGTTCGACCGTCCGGCCGAAGACCACACCACGGTCGCCGAGCTGGCCATCGAGCGCGCGAAGCGTCTCGTCGAGCTCGGCCGCGACGTCGTGGTGCTCCTCGACTCGATCACCCGCCTCGGCCGCGCGTACAACCTCGCCGCCCCCACCTCGGGCCGCGTGCTCTCCGGCGGTGTCGACGCCTCGGCGCTGTACCCGCCCAAGCGCTTCTTCGGCGCCGCGCGCAACATCGAGAACGGCGGATCGCTCACGATCCTCGCCACGGCCCTCGTCGAGACCGGCTCCAAGATGGACGACGTGATCTTCGAGGAGTTCAAGGGCACCGGCAACAGCGAGCTGCGCCTGAACCGCCAGCTCGCC
This sequence comes from Microbacterium sp. che218, assembly GCF_040436305.1. NCBI lineage: Bacteria > Bacillati > Actinomycetota > Actinomycetes > Micrococcales > Microbacteriaceae > Microbacterium > Microbacterium sp. che218. The sequence continues at coordinate 1,189,333 of NZ_AP031501.1, read as the reverse complement.
GACAAGCGCATCTTCCCGGCCGTCGACGTCAACGCGTCGAGCACCCGCCGCGAAGAGATGCTGCTGTCGAACGACGAGGTCAAGATCACCTGGAAGCTCCGCCGCGCTCTGGCCGGCCTCGAGCCCCAGCAGGCCCTCGAGGTCGTGCTCGGCAAGCTCAAGGAGACCCAGTCGAACGTCGAGTTCCTCGTGCAGATGCAGAAGTCGATCCCGGCGCCCGCGCGCGGCGGTGACGACAACAGCATCCGCTGATCGGGGCGGGAGGCGCGATGTCGGAACCCGCCATGTTCGAGTCGGTCCGCGGACTGCTCGAGGAGCACAAGGCCGTCCAGGAGGAGCTCTCCGACCCGGCCGTGCACGCGGACGCCGCGCGCGCCAAGCGCGTCAACCGGCGCTATGCCGAGCTGTCGCGGATCGTCGCGGCCCACGAAGCGTGGACCGCGGCGTCCGACGACCTCGAGGCGGCTCGCGAGCTCGCGCGTGAGGACTCCGCCTTCGCGGAAGAGGTTCCGGCGCTCGAGGAGCGCGTGGGTGAGACGCAGGAGCGACTGCGACGCCTGCTCATCCCGCGCGACCCCGACGACGCCCGTGACGTGATCATGGAGATCAAGGGCGGCGAGGGTGGGGCCGAGAGCGCCCTCTTCGCGGCCGATCTGCTGCGCATGTACCTGCAGTACGCGGCATCCATGGGCTGGAAGACGGAGCTGCTCGAACGCACCGAATCCGACCTCGGCGGCTACAAAGACGTCCAGGTCGCGATCAAGGGATCTTCGAGCGACCCTGCGCAGGGTGTCTGGGCGCACCTGAAGTACGAGGGCGGAGTGCATCGCGTGCAGCGCGTGCCCGCCACCGAGTCGCAGGGGCGCATCCACACCTCCACCACCGGCGTGCTGGTCTTCCCCGAGGTCGACGAGCCCGAAGAGGTCGGCATCGACCCGAACGACCTGAAGATCGACGTCTTCCGCTCATCGGGTCCGGGTGGTCAATCGGTCAACACGACCGACTCCGCGGTGCGCATCACCCACGTTCCCACTGGGATCGTCGTGTCGATGCAGAACGAGAAGTCGCAGCTGCAGAACCGCGAGGCCGGTATGCGCGTGCTGCGCGCCCGCCTGCTCGCCAAGCAGCAGGAGGAGCGCGACGCGGTCGCCGCCGATGCGCGCAAGTCGCAGATCCGCGGCATGGATCGCTCCGAGCGCATCCGCACCTACAACTTCCCCGAGAACCGCATCGCCGATCACCGCACCGGATACAAGGCGTACAACCTCGACCAGGTGATGGACGGCGCCCTCGGCCCGATCATCGAGTCGGCGATCACGGCCGACGAAGAAGCGCGCCTCGCGGCCCTCGCCGACTCCTAAGCTCGGGTGGTGCTCACCGCCGCCCAGATCGTGTCGTTCGACGACACCCCGCCCCCGCCCGGACTCTCGCCGTGGGTCGGCGTCGCGGAGCAGGCGCGGCACATCGAGATCGTGGATCCGGATGCCGCGTGGCCCGAGCTCTTCGAGACGATCCGTGCGCGCATCGCGGCGGCGCTCGGGGAGCGCGCGTTGAGGATCGACCACGTGGGGTCGACGTCGGTGCCGGGGCTGGCCGCCAAACCGGTCATCGACATCGACCTGACGGTCGCCGACACCGATGACGAGGACGCCTACGTGCCGGCCCTCGAGGCGCTCGGCTTCGTGTTGCGCGTGCGCGAGCCGTGGTGGCTCGGGCACCGCTGCCTCGTCTCGGCCGAGCCGGCCGCCAACCTGCACGTGTGGCCGCCCGACAGCCCCGAGGCCGCACGGCACCGCATCTTCCGCGATTGGCTGCGCGCTGACGAGGCCGATCGCGAGCGGTACGCCGCGGTCAAGCGCGCTGTCGCGGCCGATGGCTTGATGAGCGAGTACAACACCCGCAAAGAGGGTGTGATCCGCGAGATATACGCCCGCGCTTTCGCCGCGGCCGGCCTGTTGCCCTGACATCATCCCGAGACCACAACGCAGGATCCGCGGACGTCACCCGTCCGCAGACCGGCGCCGGCGCCGCACGGAGGCCGGATCTCCTGCGCTGTGTCGCGGGGAGCGTCAGACGTCCCAGGCGGGCGGATGGGGGAGCGGGCCCCGGCGCGCCTCGAGCTGAGCGGCGAGCGACAGCAACGTCGCCTCACCCCCCGGGCGGCCGACGAGCTGCACCGACACGGGGTGGCCCGTGGCATCCGCCGTCACCGGGATCGTGAGCGCGGGAAGGCCCGCCACGTTGACGAAGCTCGAATACGGCGCGTATTCGACCTGCATCGCGAACGTGCGCTCGGGGCTGTGCCCCGCGTACGAACCGACGGGCTGGGGCGGCTGCGCGAGAGCCGGGGTGAGCACGGCGTCGAAGGCCGAGAAGTCGGCGATGGTGCGACGCTCGAAGGCCCGGGCCGCCGCGAGTCCGCCGAGCAGGTCGAGGGCCGGCAGGCGACGCCCCTCCTGCACGAGCCACGCGGTGAGCGGCTCGACGAGCTCGGCATCGTCGTCGCTCAGCGGAATGCGTGCGGCACTCGCCCGCCAGAGCACATGGAAGAGTTCGGCATAGCCGAACGGATGCCAATCGGCATCCGCCACCGCGTGCCCGGCGTCGTCGAGCCAGGCGGTGGCCGTGTCGAAGGCCGCGCGGGCGTCTGCGTCGAGGACGATGTCCTCATCGTCGTCCCACGGCGAGACGGTGGTGACCCCGAGCCGAAGTCGGCCGGGGTCGCGTCGGGCGGCGTCGACGAAGGGGCCGGCTCCGGGGGCGGCCGTCGCGTACGAGAAGGGGGCGAGGCCGACGAGGGCGTCGAGCAGGAGGCCCGCGTCTTCCGCCGTGCGCGCGATCGGTCCCGTGACCGACAGCCCGTCGGGGGAGTCGAAGCCCGAGCCGATGGGCAGCCGCCCCCGCGAGGGTTTGAGGCCCACGACGCCCACGGTCGCCGAGGGGATGCGGATCGAGCCGCCGCCGTCCGAGCCGACGGCCGCGGGGAGGAGTCCCGCCGCGACGGCCACCGCCGCCCCACCGCTCGAGCCGCCCGCGCTCGCGGCGAGGCGCCAGGGATCGCGCGCCGGGTCGTGGATCAGCGGTTCGGTGAACCCGGTGAGGCCGAACTCGGAGGTGCTGGTCTTGCCGACGTTGATCGCTCCGGCGGCGTCGAGCGCCGCGGCGAGGGGATCGGATGCCGTGGGCACGTGGTCGACCCGCGCGCGCGAGCCGTACCGCGTCGGCACGCCGGCGCGGGCGACCAGGTCTTTGTCTGCCAGCGGAATGCCCCACAGCGATCCGTCGGCCGGCCGGCGAAGGTCGGCCGCCCGTCGGAGCGCGGCATCCGGAGTCACCTCGGCGAAGGCTCCGAGACCGCGGTGGCGGTCGATGCGATCGAGGTAGTGGGTCGTCAGCTCGGCGGGCGAGAGGTCACCGCTGCGGAGTCCGTCGACCTGGGCCACGAGCGGGAGGTCGTGCAGGCGGGGCATTGTCCGAGCCTACGGCGATGCCGGCGCAGGCGGTCAGATCCAGTACTCGGGCGTGGTCAGCAGCGCACGGGTGTCTTCGCCCCCGCGGCGCGTGCGGGCCGTGGCCGGCACCCCCACCAGCACGCTGTCGGCGGGCGCATCGCGCGTCACCACGGCGTTGGCTCCGACCACGGAACGCGCACCGAGCGTGATGGGACCGAGGATCTTGGCCCCCGCGCCCACGGCGACCCCGTCGTGCAGCGTGGGGTGGCGCTTGCCGCCCTCGCGCTGGCGACCGCCGAGAGTGACGCCGTGATAGAGCATCACGTCGTCGCCGACTTCGGCCGTCTCGCCCACGACGACACCCATGCCGTGATCGATGAAGAACCGGCGCCCGATCGTGGCTCCGGGGTGGATCTCGATGCCCGTGAGCCACCGGGTCACCTGCGACAGGGCCCGCGCGGGGAAGCGCAGACCCCGCCGCCACAGGCGATTCGCGACGCGGTACGACCACACGGCGTGAAGACCCGGGTAGAGCACGGCGATCTCGAGCGCGCCGCGCGCCGCGGGATCGCGGAGTTTGGCGGAGGAGACGTCTTCGCGGATTCGCGAGAGGACCCCCACGTCAGTCTTCGCGCAGGTGCTCGTACAGAGCGGTCGAGAGGTAGCGCTCGCCATACGAGGGGATGATGACGACGATGTTCTTGCCCGCGGCCTCGGGGCGACGCGCGACCTCGAGGGCGGCCCAGATGGCGGCACCCGACGACATGCCGACGAGAATGCCGTCTTTCGCCGCGGTCTCGCGGGCCAGGCGGATGGCGTCGTCGAACTCGACGTCGATGACCTCGTCGATGATGTCGCGATCGAGGATCGCGGGCACGAAGTTGGGGCCGATGCCCTGGATCTTGTGCGGGCCGGGGTGGCCCTTGGTGAGGACGGGGGAGTCGGCGGGCTCGACGGCCACGATCTTGACCCCGGGCACGCGCTCCTTGAGCACCTGACCGACACCCGTGATGGTGCCGCCCGTGCCGATGCCGGCGACGAAGTAGTCGACCTTGCCCTCGGTGTCGCGCAGGATCTCTTCGGCCGTCGTCTTGCGGTGGATCGCGGGGTTGGCCTCGTTCTCGAACTGACGTGCCCAGACGGCGCCGGGGGTCTCGGCGACGATCCGCTTGGCTTCGTCGACGGCGTGCGACATGCCCTTGGTGGGGTCGGTGAGCACGAGCTCGGCGCCGAACGCCTTGAGCAGGATCCGGCGTTCCTTCGACATCGAGGCGGGCATCGTGAGGATGACCTTGTAGCCGCGGGCGGCGCCGACCATGGCCAGGGCGATGCCGGTGTTGCCGCTGGTGGACTCCACCAGCGTGCCGCCGGGCTTGAGCTCGCCCGAGGCCTCGGCCGCATCGACGATCGCGATGCCCAGGCGGTCCTTGACGCTCGAGGCGGGGTTGTAGAACTCCAGCTTCGCCAGGATCTGCGCGTCGGTGCCTTCGGCGACGCGGTTCAGGCGCACCAGCGGAGTGTCGCCGAAAGCTGTCGTGATGTCGGGGTGGATGCCGGGCATGGCTCGCCTTTCGCCGTCGTTCGGGTCGCGATCATCCTAGGTGAGCCCTCCGACACCGACGCCTGTGTGACGTCGTGCGGCAGGATGCGCGCAGGCGGCCCGGCAGGGGCGCGACCCGCACGACTAAACTCGACTCCCGTCATGCCTGAGACAGCTTCCGCGCCCGCGCCCGCCCCCGCCGCCACGAGCGTCGTCGAGACGGTGCGCGCGACCGCCGCCCGACTGGCCTCCGCCGGGATCCCCGACGCACAGGTCGACGCCGAACTGCTCGTCGGCCACGTGCTCGAGACCTCGCGCGGGGGAGTTCAGGCCGCAGCCATCCGCGGCGACCGGATGCCGGAGTTCGCCGTCCGCGCCCTCGCGCCCCTCGTCGACCGACGCTGCGCCCGCGAGCCGCTGCAGCACCTCACCGGCCTCGCGCCCTTCCGCGCGATGGAGCTCGCCGTCGGGCCGGGGGTGTTCGTGCCGCGCCCCGAGACCGAGATGGTGGCGCAGCTGGCGATCGACGCGCTGCGCGTCGCGGCATCCGATGCCCCCATCGCCGTCGACCTCGGCACCGGGAGCGGAGCGATCGCCCTCGCTCTCGCCACCGAGGTCCCGCACGCCCGGGTCTTCGCCGCCGAGAACTCCGTCGACGCCTTCGTCTGGACCAAGCTCAACCTCGCCCGCATCGGCGCGCAGAACCTGCAGCTCGCCTTCATCGACCTCGCCGACGCGTTCCCCGAGCTCGACGGCACGGTCTCGGTCGTGGCATCCAACCCCCCGTACGTTCCGGACGACGCCATCCCGCGCGACCCCGAGGTGCGGCTGTACGACCCTCCCGCCGCGCTCTACGGAGGACCGGACGGGCTGGATGCCGTGCGCACGCTCAGTCGTGTGGGTCTGCGCCTCGCGCACCCGGGCGGCACGATCGTCATCGAGCACGGCGAGTGGCAGGGGGAGGCGATCCGCGCGATCCTCTCGGCCGACGGCTGGAGATCGGCCGCGACGCACCCCGACCTGACCACCCGCGACCGCGCGACGACGGCCGTCCGTCCCTGATCGCGGCCGATCACGGCTCCCGCGCGGCCCGACTAGACTGTGGCCCGACATGTCTCCCGTCTACGACTGCCGTGACGAGTCGCAACTGCTGTCCGGGATGCGCCATGCGCGTCAGGCGATCGGCAGAGGCGAACTCGTCGTGCTCCCCACCGATACGGTCTACGGAATCGCCGCGGACGCGTTCAATGCGCGCGCCGTCGCGGGTCTGCTCGAGGCGAAGGGCCGCGGTCGCCAGCAGCCGCCGCCCGTGCTCGTTCCGGGCGTCGCCACCCTGCGCGCGCTCGTCGCCGAGATCCCGCCCGCGGTCGACGACCTCGTGCGCGAGTTCTGGCCCGGCGGGCTCACCATCGTCCTGCCCGCGCAGCCCTCGCTGTCGTGGGACCTCGGTGACACGCACGGCACCGTCGCGGTGCGCATGCCCGCGCAGAAGCTCACGCTCGAGCTGCTCGAGGAGACCGGCCCCCTCGCCGTCTCGAGCGCCAATCTGACCGGTCGTCCGGCGGCCGTCGACATCGACTCCGCGCGCGACATGCTGCGCGACAGCGTCGCGGCGTACCTCGACGCGGGTCCCAGCGAGACCGGCGTCGCCTCCACCATCATCGACGCCACGACGCTCGTGGGCGGCGCCGAGCCGCAGGTGCGCGTGCTGCGCGAGGGCGCGATCTCGCGCGATCGCCTGCGTGCCGTGCTCGGCGACCTGCTCGAGCCCGACCCGGTCGACGAGGGCCCGACCCTTTCCGCATCCGCCGCCGCGTCGTCCGACGCCACGCCGATCGCCGACGCGACCCCGGATGCCGAGGCGCCGGGTCCGTGACCCAATACCTCCTCACCATCCTCTTCACGGCCGCGGTGACGCTCGCGCTGTCGTGGGTGGTGTGGAAGCTCGCTCTGCGGTTCAAGCTCTATCCCGGCATCCGGGATCGCGACGTGCACAAGACGCCGACGCCGCGCCTCGGCGGGGTGGCGATGTTCCTCGGTGTCGTCGCGGCGTTCGCGCTGTCGAGCCGCAACCCCTACTTCGCGATCTTCTGGACCGATCCGGTCCCCGTGCTCTCTCTGCTCGGAGCCGTGCTGCTCATCGTGCTGGTGGGAGTGGCCGATGACCTGTGGGACCTCGACTGGATGATCAAGCTCGGCGCGCAGTTCATCGCCGCCGGCGTCATCGCCTGGTTCGGGCAACTGCAGATCCTGTCGTTGCCCATCGGAGCGCTGACGGTGGGCTCGAGTTGGGTGAGCTTCCTGCTCACGGTGTTCGCCCTGGTCGTGGTCATGAACGCCGTCAACTTCATCGACGGGTTGAACGGCCTCGTCGCGGGAGTGTGCCTCATCGCCAACGGCGTGTTCTTCGCCTACTCCTACCTGCTCGTGCGCGACACCGGCGCCAGCACTTACTTCAACCTCGCGTCCTTCATCGCGGCGGTGCTGGTGGGGGCGTGCCTCGGCTTCCTGCCGATGAACTGGACCCCCGCCAAGCTCTTCATGGGCGACGCCGGGGCTCTCATGCTCGGCCTGCTGATGGCCAGCTCGGCCGTCGCCATCACCGGTCAGCTCGACCCCGCGGTGCTCGACCCCGAGAAGATCGGCCGTTCGCAGCTCCTCGGTGCGTTCATCCCGATCCTGCTCCCGGTCGTGATCGTGCTGCTGCCGCTGCTCGACTTCGGCCTGGCCGTCGCCCGTCGCCAGTGGGCCGGGCGCTCGCCCTTCTCACCCGACCGCAAGCACCTGCACCACCGCATGCTCGACATGGGCCACTCCGACCGCGACGCCGTGCTGATCTTCTACAGCTGGACCGCCGTGGTGAGCCTGGCGTTCCTGCTGATGTACATCGGCACGCAGCAGAGCTGGCCCGGCGACTACGCCTTCGGCATCGCCTTCGGAGTCGTCGGCGTCGTCGCGTGCGCGGTCCTCACCCTCCTGCCCTCACAGCATCGTCTGCGCCGCCTCGCGCGGCGCCCCCGACCCACCCGACCGGAGTCCCCCTCATGAGCAGCACCGCCCCCGCCCATCGTCGTCCCCTCTCGAGCACTCCCGTGCTGCGCACGGCGCTCGTCTGGGGAGGGTTCGTGACCCTCGCGCTCCTCGTGATCGGCGGCGTCGTCGGCTTCCTCGTCGGGGGAGCGGGTGGCCTCGGCAGCGCGCTGGCCGGCGTCGCGGTCAGCGCGATCTTCCTCGCGGTGACGGCCACCAGCATCCTGATCGCCAACCGCTGGTTCGGCGACCCCCTCTACGTGCCGATCTTCTTCGGCATCGTGCTGGGCGGCTGGCTGCTGAAGCTCGTGCTCTTCATCGTCGCGATCGTCGTGCTGCGCGGACAGGATTGGGTCGACCCGGTCGTCTTCTACGTCGCCCTCGTGGTCAGCGTGATCGCCTCGCTCGCCGTCGACGTCGTGGTCCTGCTGCGCATGCGCATCCCGAGCGCGAGCGATGTGACCCTTCCGACCGACCCCGATGCGGGCGACCGACGGGACTGAATCGCCCATAACCCACCGCTCGCCGCAGCCGTGCACGTTAGTCCGGCGGCGAGACGATCGGATGCCCGGACTCATGGATCCGCCGGGAGTTTGATAGGGTTGCATAAGTACCCACCCGCGATGGGAAATCTTCTCCAGGTTCGCACTTCGGGTACTCTCACCGACCATCGTCGCAACGGTTCACACCGATGCCCCGAAGCTGGAGCCAGCGCTGTCCACTCAAGCTGCGACCCTGATCACGAACTTCGCGTCTGCGGGTGCGGAATTCCACCCGCCGTCCATTTCGGAGTTCTTCCCTGACGCGGTCATCACCTTCCCGGGGCTGTTCATCTTCGGTGCGCCGTTCGAGATCACGCGCATCAACCTGGTCCAGTTCCTCGCCACCGCCGTCCTGGTGATCTTCCTCGTGGTCGGCACCCGCCGCATGAAGATCGTCCCCGGCCGCTTCCAGAGCATCGTCGAGATGGGCCTGGACTTCGTCCGCGTCAACATCGCCGAAGACATCCTGGGCCGCAAAGACGGCAAGCGGTTCCTGCCGATCCTCACCACGATCTTCTTCATGGTGCTGTTCATGAACATCACGGGCGTGATCCCGGGTCTGAACATCGCCGGTACCAGCGTCATCGCGGTGCCGATGCTGCTCGCGATCGTCGCTTACGCGACCTTCATCTACGCCGGCATCAAGAAGAGCCCCGGCGGCTTCTTCAAGAACGCCCTGCTGCCCTCGGGCGTGCCGTGGCCGCTGTACATCATCATCGTCCCGCTCGAGTTCCTCTCGACCTTCATCATCCGCCCCGTCACGCTGACGCTGCGACTGCTGATGAACATGGTCGTCGGCCACCTCATGCTGGTGCTGTTCTTCTCGGCCACCCAGTTCTTCGTGTTCGGCCTCAGCGGCGGATGGATCGCGCTCGGCGCCGGCTCCCTCGCCTTCGGTCTCGCTTTCACCCTGTTCGAAATCTTCGTCGCCTTCCTCCAGGCGTACGTCTTCGCGATCCTCACCGCGGTCTACATCCAGCTCGCGGTCGCAGAAGAGCACTGAGCGGCCCGGCGCACGCCGAGCCACCCAACGAAAGGAAAAAACCCGTGGACGCAACTACGGTTCTCGCCCAGGTCACCGGTAACGTCGCCACGATCGGCTACGGCCTCGCCGCCATCGGCCCCGCCATCGGCGTGGGCATCGTCGTCGGCAAGACGATCGAGGGTGTCGCCCGTCAGCCCGAGCTCGCGGGCCGCCTGCAGGTCCTGATGTTCATCGGTATCGCCTTCACCGAGGCGCTCGCCTTCATCGGTATCGCGACCGGCTTCATCTTCACCTGATCCGGCCGCTCTCGACTCACTGTAAGGAGACAGGATGCTGAACGCTCTTGTCACTCTCGCCGCGGAACCCGCGGGCGAGGCGCCGCCGAACCCGCTTTTCCCGGCGGCGTACGACATCGTCTGGTCGCTGGTGTGCTTCATCATCATCGTGGTCGTGGTGTGGCGCGTCGCTCTGCCCCGCATGGCGAAGCTGCTCGACGAGCGCAGTGCCGCCATCGAGGGCAACATCGCCAAGGCCGACGAGGCCCAGCGCCAGGCCGAGGCCGCGCTCGAGGAGTACACCGCTCAGCTCGCCGAGGCGCGCAAGCAGGCCGGTGAGATCCGCGAGGGCGCGACTCAGGACGGTCGCAAGATCGTCGCCGAGGCGAAGGAGACCGCCGCCGCAGAGGCTGCGCGCATCACCGCCTCCGCTCACGCGCAGATCGAGGCCGAGCGTCAGTCGACCCTCGTCCAGCTGCGCTCCGAGGTCGGGACCCTCGCGGTCGACCTCGCGGGCAACGTCATCGGTGAGACCCTGACGGACGACGCGCGCGCCAAAGCCGTGGTCGACCGCTTCCTCGCCGAGCTCGAGGCTTCCGAAACCCTTCGACAGGCTCAGGGACCGGTGGGTAACTGATGGGCAGCGCGACCACTCAGGCGCGGACCGCGACCGCGGAGGCCCTGGCCTCCACCTCGGGCGTCGATCTCGACGTCGCGCGCGAACTGTTCGCGGCCGTCGGTGCCGTGAGCGGTTCGGCGCAGTTGAGCGGCGCGCTGTCCGACTCGTCGGTGCCGCCCGCGGCGCGTGCGGGGCTCGTCTCGGCGGTCTTCGGACCGTCGTACCGGCCCCAGACCGTGTCGCTGCTCAGCAGCGCCGCGCAGCAGCGCTGGTCGAACGCCGGCGAGTTCATCGAAGGACTCGAGGAGCTCGCCGTCCAGGCGACCTCCGTCGCCGAGTCGGCCGACATCGAGTCTGAACTGTTCGCGTTCTCGCGCACGGTCGCCTCGAACGGTGAGCTCGAACTCGCCCTCGGCGGTCGCCTCGGCGACGCGTCGGCGAAGAGCGCACTGGTGTCGAAGCTGCTCGGCGGCCGCACGAGCGCGGGCACCGAGCTCATCGTGTCGTCGCTGGTCGGGCTGGCACGCGGTCGTCGCGTGCGCGCCCTGCTGCGCCGCGCCGAGCGCATCGTCGCCGACCAGCGTTCGCGCATCGTCGCGACCGTCTACACGGCCGTGGCGCTGAACGCCGACCAGCAGACGCGCCTGCAGAACGCTCTCAGCGCGCGTTACGGTTCGGCCATCACGCTGAACACCGTGATCGACACCTCGGTCCTCGGCGGACTGCGCGTGCAGGTCGCCGACGACGTCATCGACGCGAGCGTGTCCGCACGTCTCGCCGACCTCCGCCAGCGGATCGCAGGCTAAGACTTTCCGCCCGAGTGGGCGTGGATCTGGGGGCCCAGTGCCCCACGAACGAAGGAAGACAATGGCAGATCTCTCTATCAGCCCCGACGTCATTCGTGACGCGCTGAAGGACTTCGTCACCGCCTACGAGCCCACCGGCGCTGCGGCGACCGAGGTCGGCGCCGTCGTCGACGCGGCCGACGGCATCGCTCACGTCGAGGGCCTCCCGGGCGTGATGGCCAACGAGCTCATCCGCTTCGCGAACGGCACGCTGGGCCTCGCCCAGAACCTCGACGAGAACGAGATCGGTGTCGTCGTGCTCGGCGAATTCTCCGGCATCGAAGAGGGCCAGAGCGTCACCCGCACCGGCGAGGTGCTCTCGGTCGGCGTCGGCGACGGCTTCCTCGGCCGCGTCGTCGACCCGCTCGGCAACCCGATCGACGGTCTCGGCGAGATCGCGATCGAGGGTCGTCGTGCCCTCGAGCTCCAGGCGCCCGGCGTCATGCAGCGCAAGAGCGTGCACGAGCCCCTCCAGACCGGCATCAAGGCCATCGACGCCATGATCCCCGTCGGCCGCGGCCAGCGTCAGCTCATCATCGGCGACCGCCAGACCGGTAAGACCGCCATCGCGATCGACACGATCATCAACCAGAAGGCTAACTGGGAGTCGGGCGACGTCGACAAGCAGGTGCGCTGCATCTACGTCGCCATCGGTCAGAAGGGCTCGACCATCGCTTCGGTGAAGGGCGCGCTCGAGGACGCCGGTGCGATGGAGTACACCACCATCGTCGCGGCCCCCGCCTCCGACCCCGCCGGCTTCAAGTACCTCGCCCCTTACACCGGTTCGGCCATCGGCCAGCACTGGATGTACGGCGGCAAGCACGTCCTGATCATCTTCGACGACCTGTCGAAGCAGGCCGAGGCCTACCGTGCCGTTTCGCTTCTGCTGCGCCGCCCGCCGGGCCGCGAGGCGTACCCCGGCGACGTCTTCTACCTGCACTCGCGTCTGCTCGAGCGTTGCGCGAAGCTGTCCGACGAGCTCGGTGCCGGTTCGATGACGGGCCTGCCCATCATCGAGACCAAGGCCAACGACGTCTCGGCGTACATCCCGACCAACGTGATCTCGATCACCGACGGCCAGATCTTCCTGCAGTCCGACCTCTTCAACGCCAACCAGCGTCCCGCGGTCGACGTGGGTATCTCGGTGTCGCGCGTGGGTGGTGACGCTCAGGTCAAGTCGATCAAGAAGGTCTCCGGAACCCTGAAGCTCGAGCTCGCGCAGTACCGCTCGCTCGAGGCCTTCGCGATGTTCGCGAGCGACCTCGACGCGGCTTCGCGTCGTCAGCTGGCCCGTGGCGCGCGCCTGACGGAGCTGCTCAAGCAGCCCCAGTACTCGCCGTACCCCGTCGAGGAGCAGGTCGTCTCGATCTGGGCCGGAACCAACGGCAAGCTCGACACCGTCGAGGTCTCCGACGTGCTCCGCTTCGAGCGCGAGCTGCTCGACTACCTCCGTCGCAACTCGACCGTGCTCGACACCCTGCGCGAGACCAACGTGCTCGGTGACGACACGCTCGCCGAGCTCGAGAAGCACGTCGATGCCTTCTCGAAGGAGTTCCAGCCGGGTCAGGACACCAGCGTCGTCGGTGCCGAGAAGGTCGACGCCGCCGAAGCCGAAGACGTCAATCAGGAGCGAATCGTCAAGGGCCGTCGCTGAGTAGCGACGACACGAGGACGTAAATCATGGGCGCACAACTGCGGGTCTACAAGCAGAAGATCTCTTCTGCTCAGACGACCAAGAAGATCACGAAGGCGATGGAGCTCATCGCGGCGTCGCGCATTCAGAAGGCGATGGCGCGTGTGCGTGCGGCATCTCCCTTCGCGCGAGCCGTCACGAGCGCCGTCTCCGCGGTGGCCACGCACTCCTCGGTCGATCACCCGCTGACGACCGAGCGCGAGAACATCCGCCGTTCGGCCCTCGTGGTCTTCACCTCCGACCGCGGCCTCGCCGGCGCGTTCAACTCGCAGATCCTCCGTGAGGCTCTCGAGCTGGCCGAGCTGCTGCGGTCGCAGGGCAAAGAGGTCGTCTTCTACCTGGTCGGTCGCAAGGCCGTCGGGTACTTCCAGTTCCGTCGCATGCCGAGCATCGAGCAGTGGGTCGGCGACACCGATACTCCGCAGTTCTCGACGGCGGAGGCGATCTCGGATGCCGTGCTGAAGGCCTACCGGGCCGGCGGCGACAACGACGGTGTCGACGAGATCCACCTCGTGTACAACCGCTTCGTGAGCATGATGACGCAGTCGCCCGAATCGGTGCGCCTGCTCCCGCTCGAGGTCCTCGAGGCGGACGAGGCGCCGGCTCAGGCCGAGGTCTACCCGCTCTACGAGTTCGAGCCGGACGCCGAGACCGTGCTCGATGCGCTCCTGCCGGTATACGTGCAGAGCCGTATCTTCAACGCCCTTCTGCAGTCGTCGGCGGCAAAGCACGCCGCGACGCAGAAGGCGATGAAGTCGGCCAGCGACAACGCCGACAAGCTCATCACCGACTACACCCGCCTGCGCAACAACGCGCGTCAGGCGGAGATCACGCAGCAGATCGCCGAGATCGTCGGCGGCGCCGATGCCCTGGCATCCGGCAAGTAAGTTCCCAAGGAGAGAAGAAGCCATGAGCCTCACCGCCGAGAAGACCGACGCGGCCGTCGTCGGACGCGTCGCGCGCGTCACCGGCCCGGTCGTCGACATCGAGTTCCCGCATGACGCGATCCCCGAGATCTACAACGCGCTGAAGACCACGATCACCATCGGTGACCAGTCGACCGAGATCACCCTCGAGGTCGCCCAGCACCTCGGTGACGACCTCGTCCGCGCCATCTCGCTCAAGCCCACCGACGGCATGGTCCGCGGCCAGGAAGTGCGCGACACCGGCGGCCCCATCTCGGTGCCCGTCGGCGACGTGACCAAGGGCAAGGTCTTCGACGTGACCGGCGAGGTGCTCAACGGCGCCCCCGGCGAGACGATCGAGGTCACCGAGCGCTGGGGCATCCACCGCAAGGCGCCGAGCTTCGACCAGCTCGAGTCGAAGACCGAGATGTTCGAGACCGGCATCAAGTCGATCGACCTCCTGACCCCCTACGTGCAGGGTGGAAAGATCGGTCTGTTCGGTGGCGCCGGTGTCGGCAAGACCGTCCTTATCCAGGAGATGATCCAGCGCGTCGCGCAGGACCACGGTGGTGTGTCGGTGTTCGCCGGTGTCGGCGAGCGCACCCGTGAGGGCAACGACCTCATCGGCGAAATGGAAGAGGCGGGTGTCTTCGACAAGACGGCCCTCGTATTCGGCCAGATGGACGAGCCGCCGGGAACGCGTCTGCGCGTGGCCCTCTCGGCCCTGACGATGGCGGAGTACTTCCGCGACGTGCAGAAGCAGGACGTGCTGTTGTTCATCGACAACATCTTCCGCTTCACGCAGGCCGGTTCCGAGGTCTCGACGCTTCTCGGCCGCATGCCCTCCGCCGTGGGTTACCAGCCGAACCTCGCCGACGAGATGGGTGTGCTCCAGGAGCGCATCACCTCGACGCGTGGCCACTCGATCACCTCGCTGCAGGCGATCTACGTGCCCGCCGACGACTACACCGACCCGGCCCCCGCGACGACGTTCGCGCACCTCGACGCCACCACCGAGCTGTCGCGTGAGATCGCGTCGAAGGGTCTGTACCCGGCCATCGACCCGCTGACCTCGACGAGCCGCATCCTCGACCCGCGTTACATCGGTGCCGACCACTACCGCGTCGCCACCGACGTGAAGCAGATCCTCCAGAAGAACAAGGAACTGCAGGAGATCATCGCGATCCTCGGTGTCGACGAGCTCTCGGAAGAGGACAAGATCGTCGTGTCGCGCGCACGTCGCATCCAGCAGTTCCTCTCGCAGAACACGTACATGGCCAAGAAGTTCACCGGCGTCGAGGGCTCCACCGTCCCGATCAAGGAGACCATCGAGTCGTTCGACGCGATCGTCAAGGGTGACTTCGACCACGTCGCCGAGCAGGCGTTCTTCAACGTCGGCGGCATCAACGACGTCGAGGCCAAGTGGGCGCAGATCCAGAAGGAGAACGGCTGACATGTCGTTGCGCGTGAGCCTGGTGTCGGCAGACGCCGAGGTGTGGACGGGGGAGGCGACGCTGGTCGTCGCCAAGACCGTCGAGGGTGAGATCGGCTTCATGCAGGGGCATGAGCCGGTGCTGGCGATCCTCGCCCAGGGCGAGGTGCGCATCACCCGCACCGACGGCACGAAGATCCTGGCCAACGCCGAGGACGGATTCCTGTCGATGGCCGACGACGAACTCACCATCGTCGCCGGAAACGCCGCTCTCGTCTCCTGACGCCGCTTCATCGCTGACGCGCGTCGCCCGGTTCTCCGGGCGGCGCGCGTCGCTGTTTCTCCGGAGAACCTATGCTCGTCCTGCTTCCCCCGTCCGAGACGAAGCGCCCCGGCGGTGAGGGCCTGGCTCTCGACCTCGAGGGGCTGGCCCTGCCGACGTTGCGCGGCCCCCGCGACACGGTGGTCGACGCGCTCGTGGCCCTGGCGGCCGACGAGGACCTCGCCGCGCGGGTGCTGAAGCTCAGCGAGAAGCGTCGGCACGAGGTCGCCGACGACGCGGCGCTGCGGACCGCCGCGACCATGCCGGCGATCGATCGGTACACGGGCGTCCTCTTCGATGCCCTGGATGCCGCCGGCCTCGATGCCGACGCCCGCGCATGGCTGGGGGAGCACGTCATGATCCACTCGGCGCCCTTCGGACCGGTTGGGGCGCTCGATGGGATCCCGGCCTATCGACTGGCCGCGGGAACGTCGATCCCGGGGCTTCCCCCGCTGCGACGCGTGTGGGCGGGCGCGGTGAGCGACGCCCTCGCAGCGCTGCGGCCCGACTTCGTGCTCGACCTGCGGTCGGAGGCCTATGCCGCTCTCGGGCCGGTGCCGCCCGAGGTCCCCTCGGTGTACGTGCGCGTGGTCACCCCCGGCGAGGGTGGCGCCGTGCGAGCGCTCAACCACTTCAACAAGCACGCGAAGGGCGACCTCGTGCGGTCCCTGGCGCTGACCCGGCCTCGCATCGAGAGCCTTGGGGCTTTCCGCGAGTGGGCTCGAACGGCAGGGTGGGCGCTGCAGGACGCGGGGGCCGGCGAGATCGCGCTGATTGTATGACATCGCCCGACCCCTGTCAGGAAAGTCACAGCTTCGCTACCATGTGAGTCGCGGGAAAGCCCCGCCGGTGCCGCGCGACGCGCACGACTCCGTACGAGAGGAACCTCGTGAACACTTCTTATCTCGCCTACAGCGACTACGGGACGACGAGTGGAGCCGAAGCCGCTCTGCTCGGCATCGTCTACCTGTTCATCTTCTTGTTCTCCATCGCCGGGTACGTCATCAGTGCATTCCTGCTGATGCGCATCTTCGACAAGGCAGGCGTCCAGGGCAAGTGGCGCGCCTGGGTCCCGATCTACAACTACATGGTCTTCGCCAAGCTGGGCGACCTCTCGCCGTGGGTCATCCTGGCCCTGGTCGTGGCGGCGGCGATTCCGATCCTGAACTTCCTGGCCGGCATCGCGATCGTCGTCGCGCTGATCATGGTGTCGTACCGCGTCAACGCGAAGTTCGGTCGTGAGTGGCCGATCCTGCTGCTGTTCATCCTCGGCCCCCTTGGGCAGTGGATCTTCCTCGCGATCCTCGCGTTCGGCAGCAACCCGTGGAACCCCGCCATTCGCCCCGCCCCCTGGGCCAACTCCTTCCTCGCCGACAAGACGGTGTGGAACGGGATCCCCGTGCAGCCGACCCAGCAGGTCTCCGGCAACGGCGGCCCGGGCGTCGGCGGCTCCGGCTACGGCGCTCCCGGCTACGGCAGCACGCCGCCGCCGCCCGCCCCGCAGTCGTACAACCCGCCGGCCACCGGCACGACTCCGCCGCCGCCGGCGACGGGCACCACGCCCCCGCCCCCGCCGGCCGGACCCGTGGTCTGACCCACCGGCCTCGTTCACGAAGGGCTCCTCGCACCCGCGGGGAGCCCTTCGCCGTTCCCGCCGCTAGCGTGGAGGGATGACCCCCGCAGACCTGCCCCTCCGTCCCGTCGGCCGCTCCGGACTCCGCGTCTCGGCGATCGGACTCGGGTGCAACAACTTCGGACGAGCGGGAACCGCCACCGAAACGCTCGAGGGAACGCGCGCGGTGCTCGACGCGGCGATCGACGCGGGAGTCACGTTCCTCGACACGGCCGACATGTATGGCCGCGAGTTTGGCCTGTCCGAGACATTGATGGGGGAGGCGCTCGAGGGTCGCCGTGACGAGGTCGTCCTCGCGACAAAGTTCGGGCACGCCGATTTCGCCCCGCCCGTCGCCGGCGGCGCGAAGGGCTCGCGCACGCACATCCGTCGGGCGGTGGAGGACTCCCTGCGACGCCTGCGCACCGACCGGATCGACCTGTACCAGCTGCACACCCCCGATCCCTCCACGCCCGTCGACGAGACGCTCGACGCCCTAGCGGATCTCGTCCGCGAGGGCAAGGTGCGCTACGTCGGCCACTCCAACTTCGCGGGGTGGCAGATCGCCGAGGCCGAGTACGCGGCATCCGGAGTGCGCTTCGTCTCGGCGCAGAACCAGTACAGCCTGCTGGCGCGCGCGGCGGAGCGCGAGGTGCTCCCGGCCGCCGAGCGGTGGGGGCTCGGGTTCTTCCCCTTCTTCCCCCTGCACAACGGTCTGCTGACCGGCAAGTTCACGCGCGAGGGTGGCCCCGAGGGCAGCCGCATCATGCGTCAGCGCCCGCACCTGTGGCGTGACGCCCCGTGGGACGCGCTCGAGCGGTACCAGGCGTTCTGCGACGCGCGCGAGATCAGCATGCTCGAGGCCACGTTCGGATGGTTCCTCGCGCACCCGGTCGTCTCGAGCGTCATCGCGGGCGCGACGAGCCCCGAGCAGGTCCGCGCGAACGCCGCCGCGGCGACC
This sequence comes from Microbacterium sp. che218, assembly GCF_040436305.1. NCBI lineage: Bacteria > Bacillati > Actinomycetota > Actinomycetes > Micrococcales > Microbacteriaceae > Microbacterium > Microbacterium sp. che218. The sequence continues at coordinate 1,171,120 of NZ_AP031501.1, read as the reverse complement.
GCGTGGACACCGAGCGCGGCCGACATCGCCGAGCTCGAGGAGATCCTGCCCCTGCCCGCCGACCCCGCGGCCGGGTGAACGTCGACGGTGGATGCCGCATCCGTCATGCCACGCGCCCGCGTATCCGCGGTTCGCGTGCCCTGGTCGACTAAGATGACAGGGCCGTGCGTTTCCGCCGGCGAAGCTGTCGGCCAACCGGAGGATCGTTCGTGCCCGAGGTGACCACCCACACGCGTACCGTCTCTCTCGACGGCGCGACGCTCGACCTGTCGTGGGCGGCCAGCACCGACACCGGCCGTCGCCGCGAAGTCAACCAAGACGCGGTCCTCGCGGAGTACCCCCTGTTCGTCGTCGCCGACGGCATGGGCGGGCATCTCGGCGGCGAGATCGCCAGCGCGAGCACGGTCGACCGCCTTCGCGCGGTCGTCGACAACCAGAGCGTCTCGACGAAGAACATCGAGAAGGCCCTCTCGCGCGCCGTCAAAGACATCGTCGCCCACCCCGAGACCACCGACGAGGGAACCGGCACGACGCTCACCGGTCTCTATCTCGAGACGCACACCGAAGAGCCGCACTGGGTCACGCTGAACATCGGCGACTCCCGGGTGTACCTGCTGCGCGACGGCGAGATCGTGCAGGTCACGACGGACCACTCGGTCGTGCAGGAGCTGATCGCCGCCGGGCGTCTCAGTCCCGAAGAGGCCGAGAACCACCCGTACGGCAACGTCATCACGCGCGCGGTGGGTCCGAGCGACAGCGTGAAGCCCGACTACCTCCGCCTCGACGTGCTCGACGGCGATCGCTTCGTCATCTGCTCCGACGGGCTGACCAAAGAGCTCACCGACTTCGGCATCCGCCACTTCCTCGACAACAACGCCGACCCCGCCGCGGCCGTCGAGGCGATGATGGCCGCAGCGCTCGAGAACGGCGGCCGCGACAACATCACCATCGTCGTGCTCGACGTCGCGCGCCGCTCTTCCTGAGAATCCGCTCTTGACCGCGGCTGGCCGCGGATTCTACGTTCGGCATATGACCTCCGCACCCGAACGGACGGCCGGCAAGGGCCTGGCCACCGGCACCCTGGGCCTGTGGGGCTCGACCGTGATCGGTCTGGCATCCACCGCCCCCGTGTACTCGCTCGTCGCCACCCTCGGATTCGTCGTGTTGGCCGTGGGCGCTCAAGCGCCGATCGCCTTCGTCGTCGCGTTCGTGCCGATGCTGTTCATCGCCTTCGCCTATCGCGAGCTGAACAACGAGATCCCCGACTGCGGCACCACGTTCACGTGGGGGACCAAGGCGTTCGGTCCGTGGGTCGGCTGGATGGGCGGGTGGGGCGTCGCCGTGGCCGGCATGGTCGTGCTCGCCAACCTCTCGCAGATCGCCGGCATCTACCTGTGGTCGCTGATCGGCGACGGCTCTCTCGCCGAGAACGTGCCGCTGGTGACCGCCACCGGAGTCGCCTTCATCGCGGCCATGACCTACGTCAGCTACCGCGGTGTCGAGATCGGCGAGAAGCTGCAGAACGTCCTGCTCGCGGTGCAGTACCTCGTGCTCGCCCTGTTCGTGGTGCTGGCGCTGTGGAAGTTCTTCGACGGCACGGCTCCGAACCCCACCCCCTTCGACTTCGCCTGGTTCAACCCGCTCGGGTTCACCGACTGGAGCGGCTTCACCGAGGCCGTGCTGCTCGCGCTGTTCATCTATTGGGGCTGGGACACGTGCCTGGCGCTGAACGAAGAGACCAAAGACCCCAAGCGCATCCCCGGTCGGGCGGCGCTTCTGACGACGGTGATCCTGCTCGGCACCTACGTCACCGTCACCGTCGCCGCCATGATGTACGCCGGGGTCGGCGAGGACGGGGCGGGCCTGGCCAACCCCGACAACGCCGACGACGTCTTCCTCGCCCTCAAGGACGGCCTCTTCGGCCCGTTCGGCTGGCTGCTGATCGTCGCCGTGCTGATCTCGGCCGTCTCGTCGACGCAGACCACGATCCTCCCCACCGCCCGTGGCACCCTCGCGATGGCGGCGTACAAGGCGCTGCCCGAGCGGTTCAAGACGGTGCATCCGCAGTTCAAGACGCCGTCGTTCTCGACGCTCGTCATGGGCATCGTGGCGAGCCTGTACTACATCGGCATGACACTCATCAGCGACAACATCCTGCAGGACTCGATCCTGTCGCTGGGGCTCGCGATCGCGTTCTACTACGCCATGACCGGGTACGCGTGCGTCTGGTACTACCGCCGCGAGCTTTTCTCGTCGGCGAAGAGCCTGATCTACCGCGGCATCCTTCCGCTGCTGGGCGCGCTCATGCTGACCTACGCGTTCGTCCAGTCGGCGATCGACATGTACGACCCCGAGTACGGCAACACCGTGCTGCTGGGTATCGGCGGCACCTTCGTCGTGGGCATCGGCGCCCTCGCGATCGGCGTCGTTCTCATGCTCGTGTGGTTCGCCTTCCCCGGGTCGAGGCCCTTCTTCCGCGGCGAGAGCCTCAACCGCGAGACCGAGGTGCTCGTGCCCGACGAGCCGATCGCCTACCCGCGGTCGGTCGACGGCGGAATCTGAGCCGTCACGGCATCCGCTCTCCGAGAGGGCGGGCGGATGCCGTGCGGCGGCCGTGCACGTGCTCGCGGTCGTCCCGCGAAGCGCGGTGCGACAGGGCTCAGACGACGGCGCGGATCGAGCCGACCACGCCTCCGCCGCCCGACACCGTCAGCGGCAGCAGCGCGAGGGTGTCGGAGACCGCCTCGGGGGTCAGGGATCCGGCGCGCTCGAGGAGACGGAGCGCCACGGCGTGCGCGGCGCGGTTGGAGCCGTCGAACATCTTCAGCGCGACGGTCGTGCCGTCGGGCGCGGTCATGACCTGCACGCCCTCGGCGCCCATCTTCGAGAACACCCCGAGGCGCTCGATGACGATCGTGTCGGGGCGGCCCGGACCGTCGATGGTCCACGGGTGGTCCTTGACGGCGCGCACGAGAGCGCCGGCGCTGCGGTGCAGGGCGAAGGGCGAGCGCTCCGACGAGGTCGCGATGCGCTGGATCGCGCGCGCGAGGCCGACCATGCTCATCGCGTAGACGGGGGCGCCGCAGCCGTCGATCGCGGTGGTCGTCATGCGCTCGCCCACGAGACGCTCGAGCACCTCGCGGATGTGCACCTGCAGCGGGTGCTGCGGGTCGAGGTAGTCGGTCGTCGACCAGCCGTTGGCGACGCACGTGAGCAGCATCGCGGCGTGCTTGCCCGAGCAGTTCATGCGCAGGGGAGACGGGGCGCCGTGATCGCGCACGAGCTCGTCGCGCGAGGCGGTGTCGGTGGGCCACGCTGCGGGGCAGCCGAGGTCGTCTTCGGTGAGACCGGCCGACTGCAGGATGTCGCGGGCGAGCTCGGCGTGGCGGTCGGTGCCGCAGTGGCTCGCCATCGAGATCGCGAGCCGCTCGTCGGCGAGATCGGCTCCGGCCGACAGGCACGCCAGCGCCTGCAGGGGCTTCATGCTCGATCGCGGGAGGAACGGCGCCGACGCGTCGCCGAGGGTGATCTTCTCGGTGCCGTCGGGAGCGAGCACGACGGCGACGCCGAAGTGGCGTGATTCGACGAATCCGTTGCGATCGACGACGGCGAGTTCGACGGAGGCGGGGGGCGTGGCGGGCATCCCTTCATCGTATCGCGCAGGGTCCCTCCGCCCCCGGGTGGACTCCGGTGCGAGTCGCCGGGATTCGTCGCCTCCCGCCTCCTCGAAGCGGCGGATTCCGGCGACGCACGCGACGGAGAGGGGCAGACTGGAGGCATGAACGGAGAGCACCACTACCGCCTGCGCTCGACCTGGACCGGCGACCGGGGCACCGGCACGAGCGGGTACCGCGAGTACGACCGCGCCGTGACCCTCGAGGTCGACGGCAAGCCCGCCATCGCGGCATCCGCCGACAAGCCCTTCCGCGGCGATCCCGCCAAGTGGAACCCCGAAGAGCTGCTGCTCGCCGCCCTCAGCGAATGCCACCTGCTGTCGTACCTGCACGCGTGCGTCACGACGGGGGTCGTCGTGACCGGGTACGAGGACGACGCCTCGGGGACCCTGCAGGAGGACGGCAACAGCGGGGGAGCCTTCACTGAGGTGACGCTGCGCCCGCGCGTGCGCGTCGCCGACGAGTCGATGGTCGAGGCGGCTCTCGCCGCGCACAAGCAGGCGCGGGAGTGGTGCTTCATCGCCAACTCCGTCAACTTCCCGGTGCACCACGAGCCCGAGGTCACCATCGGCTGATCGTAGAGTGAGCGGATGCAGCTCGAACCGACCCTGCGCCGACTCGACCGCCTGGCCGGCGGGCGGCAGGCCGATCACCGCGTCGACGTCTCGGATGACCCGAAGGTGCGCCGTGCCTTCCGGGCCATCACGCTGCTGCTGGCCGCAGGATTCGTGCTCGGCGTCGCGACGGTCGTCATCGCGCTGGTGATGACGCTGAACGGCGACGACGTCGGCTTCGCGGTGTGGATGCGGTGCCTGGTGGTCCTCGCCATCACGACGACGCTGTTCTACTTCCTCTGGCGCGCCCGTGCCGGGTGGTACTGGGCGTTCCGGCGCCTGCAGCTGTTCAGTCGCATCTTCCCGATCGTGGCCCTCGTGCTCGCGGCGATCCCGGGGCTGTATCCCTTCTGGGTCGTGACCGAACAGATCCTCTTCGCGATCCTGCTCATCGGCGTCTCGGACTACCTGCAGTCCGACCCCGTGCGTGCGGCGTTCCCCAAGCCGCAGCGCTGACGACGGCGGCATCCGGCCCTTCGACAGGCTCAGGGACCCCCTTCGACGGGCGGCCTCGCGACGGGTGCGGGCGGCCCTTCGACAGGCTCAGGGACCTCCTGCTGCATTCGGCTCTTCGGCGGGCTCAGCCCCCCACGAAGAAAGACGGAACCCCGCCGGCGCGATGCCGACGGGGTTCCGTCTCGTTCGGAGATGCTTACAGCACGTCGTCGTCGACCCAGTCCATCGACTTGGTGACGGCCTTCTTCCACAGGCGCAGCTCGCGGTCGCGCTCGCCGCCGTCCAGGTTCGGCTCCCAGCGCTTGTCTTCCTGCCAGTTGGCGCGCAGGTCGTCGAGGTTGTCCCAGAAGCCGACCGCGAGGCCCGCGGCGTACGCGGCGCCCAGAGCGGTGGTCTCGGCGACGACCGGACGCACGACCGGCACGCCCAGGATGTCGGCCTGGAACTGCATCAGCGCGTCGTTGGCGGTCATGCCGCCGTCGACCTTGAGCTCGGCCAGGTCGACACCGGAGTCGGCGTTGACCGCGTCGAGCACCTCGCGCGTCTGGAAGGCCGTCGCCTCGAGCGCAGCGCGCGCGATGTGGCCCTTGTTGACGTAACGGGTCATGCCGACGATCGCGCCGCGGGCGTCGGGACGCCAGTACGGGGCGAACAGGCCCGAGAACGCCGGCACGAAGTACACGCCGCCGTTGTCGTCGACCGAGCTGGCCAGCGCCTCGACCTCGGGGGCCGAGGAGATGATGCCGAGCTGGTCGCGCAGCCACTGGATCAGCGAACCGGTCACCGCGATCGAGCCCTCGAGCGCGTAACGGGCGGGCTGGTCGCCGAGCTTGTAGCCGAGGGTGGTGAGCAGACCGTTCTTCGAGTGGACGATCTCTTCGCCCGTCTGGAAGATGAGGAAATTGCCCGTGCCGTAGGTGTTCTTGCTCTCGCCCGGATCGAAGGCGGCCTGACCGAAGGTCGCGGCCTGCTGGTCGCCCAGGATGCCGGCGATGGGCGTCTCGCGCAGCAGCGACGACGACTCGACCGTGCCGTACACCTCGGAGGAAGAGCGGATCTCGGGCATCATCGAGCGCGGAACGCCGAAGTCGGCGAGGATGTCGTCGCGCCACTCGAGGGTCTCGAGGTCCATGAACAGCGTGCGGCTGGCGTTCGTGACGTCGGTGGCGTGCACGCCGCCGTCGATGCCGCCGGTGAGGTTCCACAGCACCCAGGAGTCGGTGGTGCCGAAGATGAGGTCGCCGGCCTCGGCCTTCTCGCGGGCCCCGTCGACGTTCTCGAGGATCCACACGATCTTGGTGCCCGAGAAATAGGTCGCCAGCGGCAGGCCGACGATGCTCTTGTAGCGCTCGGGGTCGCCGTCGGCGAGACGGTCCACGATCGACTGCGTGCGCGTGTCCTGCCAGACGATGGCGTTGTACGCGGGCTTGCCGGTGTTCTTGTCCCAGACCACCGCGGTCTCGCGCTGGTTGGTGATGCCGACGGCGGCGATGTCGTGGCGGGTGATGTCGGCGCGGCTGAGGGCCAGGCCGATCACTTCCTGGGTGTTGCGCCAGATCTCGGCGGGGTCGTGCTCGACCCATCCCGCGCGCGGGAAGATCTGCTCGTGCTCCTTCTGCCCGACGGAGACGACGCTCCCGGACTTGTCGAAGATCATCGCGCGCGTCGAGGTCGTGCCCTGGTCGATGGCGAGGACGTAGTCAGCCATGGATGGACTCCTTTGTCTGAATCAGTGAGAGGTGGAGAGGGAAGGCGGGGGCGCCGGGTGACGCCCTCGCGGAGGTGTTACGTGCCGAGGCCGAGCAGCACGGGGGCCAGCAGACCCGCGAGCAGACCACCGACGAGGGGGCCGGCGACCGGCACCCAGGCGTAGCCCCAGTCGCTGGAGCCCTTGCCCTTGATCGGGAGGATGGCGTGCGCGATACGCGGGCCGAGGTCACGGGCCGGGTTGATCGCGTAGCCGGTGGGGCCACCGAGGCTCGCACCGATACCGACCACGAGCAGGGCGACGGGCACGGCCGCGAGGCCGCCGATGCCGCCCGGGACGCCGATGTCGGCCACGCCGTAGTCGCCGAAGCCGAAGATCACGAAGACCAGCACGAAGGTGGCGATGACCTCGGTGAGGAAGTTGAAGCCGTACGAACGGATCGCGGGGCCCGTCGAGAACACGCCCAGCTTGGCGGCGGGGTCGGGCTCGTCGTCGAAGTGCTGCTTGTACGAGGCCCAGGCGAGCACGGCACCGATGATGGCACCGACCAGCTGCGCGGCCACGGCCACGAAGAACTGCGCGATGCCGATCTTGCCGGCCACCAGCAGGCCGATCGACACGGCGGGGTTCAGCTGTGCTCCGGAGTACGCGGAGACGATGACACCGGCGAACACCGCCAGGCCCCAGCCCCAGTTGACCATCAGGGTTCCGCCGCCGTTGCCCTTGGTCTTGGCGAGGGCCACGTTGGCCACCACACCACAGCCCAAGACGATGAGCATCGCGGTTCCGACCACCTCCGAGAGGAAGTACAGCCCCAGGTTCACATCTTGCATGTCGTCATCGACCTTTCTCCTACTGCTCGGCCTCCATCGGCTCGAGCGTGATGCGGCTCGGTGATCCGAACCTATGGGTCACGTGCGGGCGCACAATAGTCGGCGCGCCCGCACGTTCTCTCAGATTCGAGCGACCCCGGCCTGTGCCAGATCCACGCGGTGCGCGGAGCGCAGGATCTCCGTCGAACGGGCGACCTCGTCATCGACGCGGGCGGAGTCCCATCCGAGCGGCTCGGCGACGGCCTCGGCGACCTCGCGGAGGGTCCGCTCGGTCATGCCGCCGACGAAGGCGAGGTGCGTACGGCGCAGCAGCACGTCGATCAGGTGCACGACCTGCTCGTTCGCGGCGATCCAGGCGAGCTCCTCGCGGTAGTAGCCGGGCGCGTCGGGGACGGGCGTGGGCTCCGTGGGGAGCGCGGCGAGGATGGCGTCGGCGCGCGTGCCGTAGCGCTCGAGCATGGCTTCGACGATCTCGCCGGAGTGCGCATTCGTGCGTGCGGACACCCAGCGGCGACGCTGCTCGGGCGTGGCGGGGAAGCCGGCGCCGCCACCGATCGCGAGACCCTGGGTGCTCACGCGGTGCGGGCGACGCAGCTTCTGCAGCGTCTTCATGCTGAGGTGTTCGGCGAGGGCGCGGAAGGTGGTCCACTTGCCGCCGACCAGGCTCATCGCGGGAACGCCGGCGACCTCGTCTTCGACGATGCGGTAGTCGCGCGAGACGAAGCCGGGCGCGGTGTCGTCGTGGCGGGGGAGGGGGCGGATGCCGCTGAAGGTGTAGACGATCTGCGAGCGGTCCACGCCCACCTTCGGGAAGACGTGGCCGATGAGGTCGAAGAAGTACTCGATCTCGTCGTCGGTGCACACCACGGGCTTCGAAGGGTCGGCGTCGATGTCGGTGGTGCCGACGAGGACGCGGTCCTTGAGCGGGTAGATCAGCACGATGCGGCCGTCGGAGTGCTCGAAGAAGATCTCGCGTCCGCCGGTGGCGGCCAGCAGCTCGGGGTTGTCGAGCACGATGTGCGAGCCCTTGGTGCCGCCCATGAACTTGGTGTCGAGACCCATGGCGGAGTTGGCGAGGTCGGTCCAGGGGCCGGCCGTGTTGAGCACGACCTTCGCCTTGACGCTGAACTCCTCGCCGGAGACCTCGTCGCGCACGCGGACGCCGTTGGCGTCGGCGCCGACGGCCGAGACGTAGTTGACGGCCTGGGTGCGGCCGCCGCCGGCCTCGATGCCGTCGCGCAGCACGTCGAGGGCGATGCGCTCGGGGTCGTGCATCGACGCGTCGAAGTAGGTCGCGGTGTAGCGCAGGTCGTGGTTGAGCTGCGGGAGGGCCTGCAGCGACTTCTTCTTGCCGAGGAAGGTGTGGCGGGGAACCGAGCCACCGTCGCGCGAGAAGGTGTCGTACATGATGAGGCCCACCTTGATCAGCAGAGCGCCGCGCTCGTTGGGCTTGCCGCGGCCGTGCGTGACGAGCAGGCGGAAGGGCGCCGAGAGGATTCCCGAGAACGTCTTGTAGATCGGGATGGTCGTCTCGAGCGGCTTGACGTAGTGGGGGGCCGTCTTGAGCAGGTCGTTGCGCTCGGTGACCGCCTCTTTCACGAGACGGAACTCGCCGTTCTCGAGGTAGCGGATGCCGCCGTGCACCATGTGGCTGGAGGCCGAGGAGGCGCCCGACACGAAGTCGCCCCGCTCCACGAGGGCGACGCTGACGCCCTGGAGCGCGAGGTCGCGGAGGGTGGCGAGGCCGTTGATGCCCCCACCGATGATGAGAACGTCGAGGTCTTCGGCGTCACGGAGCGCCTGGACGTCGGCGCGGAGCGAAGAAGTAGGGGACGACATGTCGACTGCGACCTTTCGTAGTTGGTACGCCGACCAGATTGCGCTTGTCTGCACGTTGTTGCAAGCCCCTTGAACAAACGTGCACAATGGTGTTCATGCGGGTGAGAAGACCATGACCACACAGGCCGAAGAGCGCTCCCGCGACGCGCTGCGCGCGGCGCAGCTCTACTACATGCAAGACCTCACGATGGACGCCATCGCGCACGAGATGCGGGTGTCGCGTTCATCGGTGTCGCGTTTGCTCCAGCACGCGCGCGACGTGGGACTGGTGACCATCTCGATCAGCCCGCCCGACGACGCCCGCGGTCAGATGGCCCAGCGCATCGCCGACCGGTTCGGCATCACGGCGCACATCGTGCCCACTCCCGCGCGCACCTCCGAGGCCGAGCGCCTGGAGCGCACGGCCCTGACGGCCGCCCGGATCCTCGCCGAGCGGGTGGAGTCGTCGATGACGGTCGGCGTCGCGTGGGGCTCGACCCTGTCGGCGATGGCGCGCCACGTGCCGCAGAAAGACGTGCACGACACGCACATCGTGCAGATGAACGGCGCCGCCAACGTGCGCACCTCCGGCATCCCCTACGCGGGCGAGATCCTGTCGAAGTTCGGTGCGGCGTGGTCGTCGTCGGTGCACCAATTCCCGGTGCCGGCGCTCTTCGACGACCCCCGCACGAAGCAGGCCATGTGGCGCGAACGGTCGGTGCGCTCGGTGCTCGAGATCCAGCAGCGCGTCGGCCTGTTCGTGTTCGGGCTCGGCTCGCCCCACGCCGACGTCCCCTCGCACGTGTACAGCGGCGACTACTTCGACGAGCGCGACCGCGCGGTCATCGAGCGCGAAGGCGTGGTCGGCGACTGCGCGACGGTGTTCTACCGTGCCGACGGGTCGAGCGACATCCCCGAGCTCAACGCGCGCTCCAGCGGACCCGACCTCGACACGGTGCGGCGCATCCCGCGACGCTTCTGCGTCGTGTCGAGCCTGTCGAAGCTCGACGGACTGCGCGGAGCGCTCGCCGCGGGACTGATCACCGAGCTCGTCGTCGAGGAGTCCCTCGCGCGCCGGCTCCTCGCCGTCACCCGCTGACCCGCGGGCACCCACGGGCCGGAACGCCCCGATCAGCGCTCGCCGAAGCCGTCGTCGATCAGCGCCCGCAGTTCGTCGAGCGCCTGCCGCGCCTGCGGCCCGGAGGCGCTGACGCGCACGCGCGAGCCCTGACGCACACCGAGGGCCATGAGCGCGAGCAGGCTGTGCCCCGACACCTCGGCGCTCCCCGTGTCGAGGTCGGCGATGCGCACCTCGGCGCCGAAGCGCGACGCGGCTTTGACGAACGTCGCGGCCGGCCGGGCGTGCAGCCCCGAGGGGTTCGGTACGACTGCCTCGAACGACAGCGAGTCTCCGGCGGTGTCATCGACGGATGCCGGGGGCGCGGCATCCGGAACCGTCGACGCCTCGTCGCCGAGCTGACGGCGCTTTGCCTCGCCCGCGGTGGCGCACTCCGCCGCCACCGCGGCGAGATCGGCCCCACCCGCGGCCGTGACCACCGCGGCGACGAGGCCCTCCACGAACGGCGCGGGACTCAGTCGTACGCGCTCGGGGGCCGCGACGAACTCCACCGCCGTCTCGGCGCTGAGGATCGCCGAACCGAGGTCCATTAGCACGAGCACCCCGTCTCCGGAGTCGGCCTCGTCGATGGCCGCGGCGATCGCCACGGCATCCGTGCCCAGATCGTCGTCGGGCCCGCCCGCGGCCACGCGCACCGCGGGCGGTTGGTCTCCGCCCATCTGCAGGGCCAGATGCACCGCGGCCTCCGCGAGCGCGCGCGAGTGCGAGACCGCGACGATGCCGATCACTCCGCGCCCGCCAGCGTGTCGCGCAACGCCTCGAGCAGCAGGGTCGCCGAGGTCGCGCCCGGGTCGACGTGTCCGGCGCTGCGCTCGCCGAGGTAGCTCGCGCGGCCCTTGCGCGCCACGAGCGGTTCGGTGGCGTCGCGCCCGCGCGCTGCGGCGTCGGCGGCGGCGCGCGCGGCGGTGGCCGGTCCGTCGGCGGCGGCGGCGTCCCACGCGTCGAGCGCGGGGGAGAGGGCGTCGATCATGGTCTTGTCGCCGAGCTCGGCCTTGCCGCGGGCGACGACGCCCTCGACGCCCGCGCGCAATGCGGCGCCGAGCGCTGCGGCATCCGCCTCTCCCTCACCCGCGAGGGGCGGACCCATGCGCAGGAAGAGCGTGCCGTAGAGGGGCCCGCTCGCCCCGCCCACCGACGAGACGAGCGTCATCCCGACCGTCTTGAACAGGTCGGCCGCGGTGGCCGGCACGGGGTCGAGCTTGGCGACGACCGCGTCGAGACCGCGCGCCATATTCGAGCCGTGGTCGGCGTCGCCGATCTCGGAGTCGAGCCGCGTCAGCTCGTCTTTGTGCTCGTGCACGGCGTCGCGGAACGCGCGGATCCACGCGACGAGGTCGTCGGTCGAGACGGCGTCGCTCATGCGCCCCACCGCAGGCCGGGGGTGACGACCGGCGCGTCCCACAGCCGGATCATCTCGTCGTCGGCCTTCACCACGGTGAGCGAGGCGCCCGCCATATCGAGGCTCGTGATGTAGTCGCCGATGAGCACGCGCTGCACGTCGACGCCCGCCTCGGCCAGCAGCGGGGCGATCTCACCGTAGAGCAGGTACTGCTCGATGAGCGGGGTGCCGCCCAGACCCGACAGCAGAACGATCGCCGGGCCCACGGCCTCGCCGAAGTCGTGCACGATCGGGTCGACCATGAGCTTCGCGATCTCGTGAGCGGATGCCAGTTTGACGCGCGAACGGCCGGGTTCGCCGTGGATGCCGACGCCGACCTCCATCTCGTCGTCGGGCAGCTCGAAGGTGGGCCGCCCCGCGGCGGGGACCGTGCAGCTGGTGAGCGCGACGCCCATCGACCGACCGGCCTCCGACACGCGGCGCGCGAGGGCGGCGACGGCGGCGAGATCGGCGCCCTCTTCGGCGAGGGCTCCCACGACCTTCTCGAGGATGACGGTGGTGCCCGTGCCGCGGCGACCCGCGGTCCAGGTGGAGTCGGTGACCGCGACGTCGTCGGCCACGACGACGGATTCGACCTGCACGCCCTCGCCCGCGGCGAGCTCGGCCGCCATCTCGAAGTTGAGAACGTCGCCGGTGTAGTTCTTCACGATGTGGAGCACGCCCGCGCCCGAGTCGACGGCCTGCGTCGCCGCGAGCACCTGGTCGGGGGTGGGGGAGGTGAACACCTCTCCTGCGGCGGCGGCGTCGAGCATGCCGCGCCCGACGAATCCGCCGTGCATCGGTTCGTGGCCGGAGCCTCCGCCCGAGACGAGGGCGACCTTGCCGGCGCGGGTCGGTTCGGCCCGCAGGATGACCCGGTTCTCGGCATCCACCCGCAGATCCGGGTGCGCTGCCTCGATGCCGCGCAGGGCCTCTGCCAGCACGTTCGCGGGGTCGTTGACGAACTTCTTCACGCTGCCTCCTCGTTGTGGCGTCGACGGTTCGGGCCGTCAGTCACGACCCTGGTCGCCGCGCGGCGTCACGTCAAGGGTCGGTGCGCGAGAGGAGCAGCTTCGTCAGAGACGCTCGTGGGGGAGCACCTGCTTGATGCGCTCGAGGGGGTTCTGCGCGGGAGCCTCGTTGTACGCGTTCGCGAGCTCCTGCCCGCTGAGGGCGTGAATGGCCGCCATGATCTCGTCGGTGGCGCCGCGGCGCGCGCGCCCCGAGGTGGCGGGGCCGTGCGGCGAGAGATCGAGCGGCTTGCCGAAGCGCACCGTGATGCGCTCGGAGGTGCTCGGGAACTTCGCCCCCACGGGCATGGCCTTGTCGGTGCCGATCAGCCCGACCGGAACGACCGGGGCTCCCGTCTGCAGGGCGAGGAAGGCGACCCCGGTGCGGCCCTTGTAGAGGCGGCCGTCGAGCGAGCGGGTGCCCTCGGGATAGAGCGCGACAGCGCGACCGTCGTCGAGGAACGCGCGCTGCTGATCGAGGGCGTCGAGCGCCTTCTGGCCGGCGCCGCGCTCGACCGGGATTGCCCCGATGGCCGTGAAGAACTGCCGCGAGGCCCACTTCTCGAAGTACGCCGACTTCGCCATGAAGTGCACCGGGCGGGGAGCGGCCACGGGAATGGCGATCGAGTCGATGAACGACAGGTGGTTGCTCGCGAAGATCACCGGTCCCGTGCGGGGGACGTTCTCGCGCCCCTCGATGCGGGGCCGGTAGACGGCGCGGGCAAGGGGGGCGATGAAGAACCGCCCCAGGCCGTAGGCCGCGCCCATCTGCTGCGGCGGTGCGGCGGGGGTCTCGGCGGGCACGTCGGAACTCACTCGACGAGGCTACTCGCCGCAGCATGCCCGCGTGTGCATAGGGCGATCAGCACCGCTCTCTCAGCCCCGCCAAAGCCGGATACGCGAGGATGGAGCTTCCCCGTCTTCTTCGAGAGGTCACCTGTGCGCTTCCGCCCGATCGCTTCCCTGTCCGTCGCCGCCGCCGCGGCGTTGCTGCTGGCCGGGTGCACCGGCTCGCCCGACGCTGCGGAGACTCCGGATGCCACGGCCTCCGCCGACGCCGGCCAGTGCCAGAGCGCTCTGACGGACGCTCCGGCGCCCGACGGCCTCGTCGTCTCCGGCGACTTCCAGGGCAAGGTGAACGTGACCCTCCCCTCGGGGTACGCCCCCACCGAGCTGCAGCGCACGACCCTCGTCGAGGGCTCCGGCCAGCAGGTCAAGGCCGGCGACGTGCTGAAGGCGAACTACACGCTCATCGACGCGGCCTCCGGCCAGGTGCAGCTGCAGTCGCTCGACACCGCGCCCGCCGGCATGGACACCCTGATCAACTCGCAGCAGATCTTCGGCGCCGCCCTCGAGTGCGAGAACATCGGCGCGCGCACGGTCTCGTCTTTCCCCGCCGGGACGCTCGGCGAGGGCTCGCCCGCCTTCGTGCTGGTCGCCGACGCGATCTCGGAGCTGCCCACCAGCGCCGACGGCGCCGAGGTCGCCCCCGTCGACGGCATGCCCACCGTCACCTTCGACGATTCGGGTGCCCCCACCATCACGATGCCCGACGCCCCGGCCCCCACCGACGTGCGCATCGAGAACCTCCGCCAGGGCACCGGCGACGTCGTCAACCCCGGTGACCAGGTCATCGTGCAGTACACCGGTGCGCTGTACGACGGCGGCACCGTGTTCGACTCGAGCTGGCAGCGCGGCGAGCCCGCCCAGTTCGTCACCAACCAGGTGGTCGACGGCTTCCGTCAGGCGCTCGAGGGACAGACCGTGGGCTCGCAGGTCGTCGTCGTGATCCCGCCCGCCTCGGGCTACGGCGACAAGGCTCAGGGCGAGATCCCCGCGAACTCCACGCTCGTCTTCGTCGTCGACATCCTCGGCGTCCAGCACGCGACCGCCGCCGGATAAGCAGGCCCGCGTCCGGCGCCCGCACCCGACCGGCACCGGCTCGGTAGGCTGACGGGATGCGCCGCGTCCTCATCCTCGGGTCCACCGGTTCGATCGGCACGCAGGCGCTCGACGTCATCCGTGCCAACCCCGAACGCTTCGAAGTCGCGGGCCTCGCCGCCGGCAGCGACCGTGCCGGCGTCGAGGCGCAGGCCCGCGAGTTCGGCGTCGCGCACCTCGCCCTCGGCGCGGTCGAGGCCGAGCAGCTGGTCCGCGACGTCGAGGCCGACGTGGTGCTCAACGGCATCACCGGCTCGGTCGGGCTCGGCCCCACCATCGCCGCGCTCGAAGAGGGGCGCACCCTCGCCCTCGCCAACAAGGAGTCGCTGATCGTCGGCGGCGACCTCGTCACCGCGCTCGCGGCCCCGGGGCAGATCGTCCCCGTCGACTCCGAGCACTCGGCCATCGCGCAGGCGTTGCGCTCGGGAGAGGCGTCGGAAGTGCGTCGGCTCGTGCTCACGGCATCCGGAGGCCCCTTCCGCGGACGCTCGCGCGATCAGCTCGTCGACGTCACCCCCGCCGAGGCGCTCGCCCACCCGACGTGGGACATGGGGCGCGTTGTCACGACGAATTCCGCGACCCTCGTCAACAAGGGCCTCGAGGTGATCGAGGCGCACCTGCTGTTCGACGTCGACTACGACCGCATCGACGTCACCGTGCATCCGCAGTCGATCGTGCACTCGATGGTCGAGTTCGTCGACGGCTCGACGATCGCGCAGGCATCGCCGCCCGACATGCGCCTGCCCATCTCGCTCGGTCTCGACTGGCCGCACCGCGTCGCCGGCGTCGGAGTGCCCCTGGACTGGACCCGCGCCTCGCAGTGGACCTTCGAGCCGCTCGACGAGAAGGCCTTCGGCTCGGTCGCGCTCGCCAAGCGCGTCGGACGCGCGGGCGCGACCTACCCCGCCGTGTTCAACGCCGCGAACGAGCAGGCCGTCGACGCGTTCCACGAGGGGCGCCTCGGCTTCCTCGACATCGTCGAGCTGATCGAGCGCGTCGTCGACCGCCACGAGGCGCCGGCGCATCTCACGCGCGCCTCGCTCGCCGAGGCCGAGACCTGGGCGCGCCGCACGGCCGACGAGATCATCGCCGCGCGCTGACCCCGGGGGTGGGAGGTCCCTGAGCTTGTCGAAGGGACCGGGCGCGCGTTGGACCTTCGCGTTCGGGAGGTCCCTGAGCCTGTCGAAGGGACCGGGCGTGCATAGATCCCGGTGGCTTCGACAGGCTCAGCCACCTCGCGTTCGGGTGTGCGCTCACCCCGGTGGCTTCGACGGGCTCAGCCACCTCGCGTTCGGGCGTGCGTCGGTGCCGGTGGCTTCGACGGGCTCAGCCACCTTGCGTTCGGGCGTGCGTCGGTGCCGGGGGCTTCGACGGGCTCAGCCACCTTGCGTTCGCGCGTCCGTTTGCTCCGGTGGCTTCTACGGGCTCAGCCACCTTGCGTTCGCGCGTCCGTCGGTGCCGGTGGCTTCGACAGGCTCAGCCACCTCGCGTGCGAAGGGGGCCGCCTCGCGTTCTCAGGCGGGGAAGTCGACCGGGCGCTCGGGGTCGGACGACGGCGTGCTGTCGGCCGGATAGGGCACGGGCCACTGGGGGTCGGGAACGGCCCAGCCGGCGGCCCGGAGGGCCCGGCGGGACAGCTCGCGTGCCGAGTAGGGCGTACGCACACCGCGGATGTCGCGGTAGTCCTGGTGCCCGGGGCCGGCCCAGAGGATCGCATCGCCCTCGCCGACGAGCTTCACGGCCTCGAGGATCGCGCGCTCGGGCGGGGTGAACTCGTGGATCTCGGCATCCGGACGCGCACGACGAGCGCCTTCGACGAGCACCTCGCGGATCGTGTCGGGATTCTCGTGACGCGGGTGGTGATCGGTCACGATGAGGATGTCGCTGCCCTCGACCGCGGTGCGCCCCATGTCGTGGCGCTTCGTGGCGTCGCGGTCGCCGTCGGCACCGAAGAGCATGACGACCCGGCCCGGCGTGACGCGGCGCACGGCGGCGAGCGTCTTCTCGAAGGCGTCGGGGGAGTGACCGAAGTCGACGTACACCGCGGGACCCTCGGGCCCAGAGACGAGCTGCGTGCGACCCGGCAGCGACGCGTCGATGCGCTCGCCGTCGAGGGTGCTGAACACGTGCTCCCAGGTGTAGCCGACCTCGAGCAGCATGACGATCGCGAGGCCCGCGTTGGCGGCCATGTGCCGGCCGATCACGGGCACGACGGTGGTCAACGAGCGACCCTTGCCGTCGCTGAGGATGAACTCGGTGCCCTCCTGGCGCTCGTCGACGATCTCGACGGTCCAATCGGCGGATGCCGCGGAGGCGGCGTCTTCGGCGATGGCCGGGGTCGCGATGGTCACGACGGGGATCTCGGCCCGCGCGGCGATCTCGGCGCCCGAGGCGGAGTCGAGGCACACCACACCGCGGCGCGCGCGGTCGGGGCGGAAGAGGGGGAGCTTCGCCTCGAAGTACTCGCGCATGTCGGCGTAGTCGTCGAGGTGGTCGTGGGTGAGGTTGGTGAAGCCCGCGACGTCGAAGACGAGGCCGTCGACGCGGTGTCGGGTGAGGGCCTGGGCGCTGACCTCGACGGCGACGGCCTCGACGCCGCGTTCCCGCATGAGGGCGAGCAGGGCGTGGAACTCCGAGGCCTCGGGCGTGGTCAGTCGAGAGACGATGACCTCACCCGCGATGTGGCGCTCGGCGGTCGACGACAGTCCGGTCACGACGCCGAGCTGGCCGAGGATGCCCTCGAGCAGGTGCGAGACGCTCGTCTTGCCGTTGGTGCCAGTGGTCGCCAGCAGTTGAGGAAGCCGGTCGTCGGGGCCGGTGCCGTAGACCCAGGCCGACAGGTCGCCGAGCAGCGCGCGCGGGTCGTCGACCACGACGATGGGAAGCCCCGTGGGGGCGGCGATCTCGGCGCCCGCGTCGTCGGTGATCACGGCGACGGCGCCGCGCTCGGCGGCGGTGGCGGCGAACTCCGCGCCGTGGCGGTTGACGCCGCGGATCGCCACGAAGGCCTCGCCCGTGCGCAGATCGGCGGTGGCCAGCGTGATGCCGGTCAGGGTCGTGCCCTCGACCTCTCCCACGGTGCGCACGCCGTAGCGGCGGGCGAGCTCGGCGAGGTCGCGGCGGGGCGGACGCTCCGGTCGGAGGACGGGCGGCAGGTTCGAGGGGGCGTCGGAGGACATCCCCACCATTGTCTCATCCGGGGTCGCACAGACACCGCATCGCGGCCGCACGGGCGGTTCAAAGGCCCGCGGCGGTATCGTCGGCGGGTGACTGCGATCGCGTTCCTCATCGGCGTCGTCGTGCTCGTCGTCGGACTCGCCGTTTCGATCGCGCTGCACGAGATCGGACACCTGCTGCCCGCCAAGCTCTTCGGCGTGCGCGTGGGCCAGTACATGATCGGCTTCGGACCGACGCTGTGGTCCAAGCGGATCGGTGAGACCGAGTACGGCTTCAAGCTGCTTCCCCTGGGCGGATTCATCTCGATGGCGGGCATGTACCCGCCGGCCCCCGACGACGGCGCCCCCGAGAAGAAGCGCTCGCGCTTCTTCGCCACGATGGTGCAGGACGCCCGCGACGCGAACGCCGAGACGCTGATCGCGGCCGACGATCGCGTCTTCTACAAGCTGCCGGTCTACAAGCGCATCATCGTCATGCTCGGCGGACCGATCATGAACCTCATCCTGGCGTTCGTGCTCTCGGCCATCGCACTCAGCGGCATCGGCGTGGCCACGGCCACCACGACCGTCGCGGCGGTGTCGCAGTGCGTGATCCCGGCCAGCGACAACCGCACCGACTGCACCTCGACCGACCCCGTCGCCCCGGCCGCCGCCGCCGGCATTCAGCCTGGCGACAAGATCGTGACGGTCGACGGGACCCCGGTGTCGACGTTCGCCGAAGCCGCGGCGATCATCCAGAAGTCGCCGGGCCAGGCGCTGTCGGTCGTCATCGACCGCGCCGGCACCCAGCAGACGGTGAGTGTGACGCCGGCGCAGACCGACCGCGCCGTCACCGACGCGCAGGGCAAGGCCGTCACCGACGCGTCCGGCGCGCCCGAGTACGAGACCCTCGGTTTCGCCGGGCTCACCGCTCAGCAGACTCTGGTTCCGCAGCCGATCTGGGCCGGTCCCGAGGCGACGATCCAGCAGGTGGGCAGCGTCGCGCAGATCATGACGCAGCTTCCGGTGCGCGTCTACGACACGGCCGTCGACCTGTTCACGGGCCAGCCGCGCGACCCCAATGGTCCGCTCAGCGTCGTCGGCGCCGGGCGCCTGGCCGGCGAGTTCGCCGCCATCGACGCGCCGATCCTCGACCGCGTGGGCGCCATCATCGGTCTGCTCGCGGCGCTGAACATCGCGCTGTTCGTGTTCAACCTCATCCCGCTGCTGCCCCTCGACGGCGGTCACGTGGTCGTCGCTCTGTGGGACGGCATCAAGCGCTGGTTCGCGCGCCTGCGCGGCACGGTCGCCCGCCCGGTCGACGCGACGAAGCTGGTGCCCCTGACCTTCGTGGTGGTCGTGCTGCTGGTGGGCATGGGCGGGGTGCTGTTCCTCGCCGACGTCTTCAACCCGGTGCAGCTGCTCTAGCGTCTCGCGCCGCGGGTGGCGGGGGCTTCGACAGGCTCAGCCACCTTGGAACAGGTCCCTGAGCGTGTCGAAGGGCCGGGGAGTTCGCGGGTGGCGGGGGCTTCGACGGGCTCAGCCACCTTGGAGCGGGCCGCGGGCGAGCGGGTGGCGGGGGCTTCGACGGGCTCAGCCACCTTGGAGCAGAGGTCCCTGAGCGTGTCGAAGGGTCCGGGAGTTCGCGGGTGGCGGGGGCTTCGACGGGCTCAGCCACCTCGGCGGGGAGGTCTGCGGGTGGCGGGGGCTTCGACAGGCTCAGCCACCTTGTGCGGGGTGGCGGGGCTTCGACGGGCTCAGCCACCTCGGCGGCGGAGCCCGCGCCCGTCAGAGTGCGTGGGCGATGAGACGCTCGAGCGTGCGCATGCCGTCGCGCGACAGGATCGACTCCAGGTGCCCCTGCACGCTCGCGAAGCCGGGGCCCCGGAGCGCGTAGACGTCGCCCGTCTCGGCATCCGCGGCGATGTCGACGCCCGGGGCCGCGGCATCCGTCGCCCGTGCCGTGAACGTGTTGTAGAACCCGATCGATGCGGGCTCGCCGAACACGTCGACGCTCTTCTGCAGGCCCTGGTGGGGCTGCGCGAGCGGGGCGAGGTCGAGGCCGAGCCGGTCGGCGAGGATCTGGTGGCTGAGGCACACCGCGAGCAACGGGGCGTCGTTCGTCAGCCGCCGCGAGACCACGTGGCGCATCGCGCTCATCCGCGCGCTGTCGTCGCGCGGGTCGCCGGGACCGGGGCCGGAGACGACGAGGTCGGCGCCGTCGACGTCGGCATCCGAAGCCTCCGACCAGTGGACGATGCGGGTGTCGAGGCCGAGGTGGCGCAGCTGGTGCGCGAGCATCGTGGTGAAGCGGTCCTCGGCGTCGACCACGAGGGCGGTGCGACCGGCGAAGGGGCCGGATCCGTCGGGGTCCTGCGGATTCATCCAGAACGGCGCGAGGCGTTCGTTGCGGGATGCCAGCAGCTCGGCGATCGCGGGATCCTCGGCCAGCGGCCGACGGGCGGCGGCCGGGGCGTCGGGGTCGGCGTCGGCGGGGGCCGCGGGCGCGTCGCGGGGGATGGCGCCGATCGCGCCGAGCACGCCGGCGGCCTTGCCATGGGTCTCGCCGACCTCGCCGTAGGGGTCGGAGTGGCGCACGAGGGTGGCTCCCACCGGCACGCGCAGGCGTCCGTCGACCAGATAGGCCGTGCGGATGAGGATCGGGGCGTCGAGGTCGTGCGTGGGCCCCTCGGCGTTGCCGTTCGGGGTGAACAGGGCGGCGACGCCGGAGTAGTACCCGCGCGGCGTCGTCTCGTGGCGCGCGATCACCGTGCACGCGTTCTGCATGGGCGAGCCGGTCACGGTGGGGGCGAACATCGTCTCGCGCAGGATGTCGCGCGGGTCGAGGTCGCTGCGGCCGCGCAGCATGTACTCGGTGTGGGTCAGGCGCGACATCTCCTTGAGGTGCGGGCCCGTGATGCGTCCGCCGTCGCTGCAGACGGCGCTCATCATCTTCAGTTCCTCGTCGACGACCATGAAGAGCTCTTCGGTCTCTTTGGTCGAGCGCAGGAACTCCGCGAGGGTCTCGGCGGTCGCCCCGCCGGCGGGGTGACGGAAGGTGCCCGAGATGGGGTTCATCGTGACGATGCCGTCTTTCGCGCTCACGTGCGCCTCGGGGCTCGCGCCCACGGCGATGTGCCCGTCGGTCACGACCGCGAAGGTCCAGTAGGCGCCCTTCTCGTGCTCGAGCAGCGCGCGGAACCACGTGAGGGCGGCCACGCGCGGGTCGACGTCGACGCCGGCGACGAAGTCGCGACGGATCACGAAGTTGGCCCCCTCGCCGCGGCCGATCTCGTCGGCGATGACGCGGCGCACGATGTCGGCGTAGTCCTCGTCGGCGATGTCGAAGCCGGCGTCGTCGAGCGGCACGGGGGAGGAGGGCAGGGCGGTCATGGCCTCGGCGCGCGGCAGGGCCACCCGCTCGTCGATCACGAGGCACCGCAGCGGCGCGCCGTCGTCGTGGCAGACGAACCCGCGCTCGCGTACCTGGCGGTACGGCACGAGGGCGAGCACCTCGCGCGGCGCGCCCGACGCGTCGATCAGCGGGATGTCGGCGAGCAGCTCGACATCGACGACATCGCCGGTGAGCACCTCGACCGACTCGCCGTCACGGGCGATGAGGGCGAAGGGGGCGGATTCCGCCGCGAGGTCGGCGAGCAGGGTGGAGGGGTCGGGCCCGGTCATCGAGGTACTTCCGTCTGTGATCGTGGGTCCAAAGCGGCCGCCGGAAACAACAAGACCGCCCGGATCTCCAGGGGAGGGGCGGTCTGCGCATGCGTGCTCACCGCCTAGACGGTGGGCCACCAAGACAGGGGTGCATGCATGGCGCCGAACCTACCACAGGGGGCTCTCGGCGGCGGTTCAGGCCCCGTGCGGTGCGGGCGGCGTAGGCTGAGCCCGTGCCTGCTGTGAACCTCGGAATGCCCCGCGTGCCGGAGACCCTCGCGCCTCGTCGCAAGACCCGTCAGATCCGGGTCGGCAAGGTGCTCGTCGGTGGCGACGCCCCCGTCAGCGTCCAGTCGATGACCACGACGCCCACCACCAACATCAACGCCACGCTGCAGCAGATCGCCGAGCTCACGGCATCCGGATGCGAGATCGTGCGCGTCGCCGTTCCCTCGCAGGACGATGCCGACGTGCTGCACATCATCGCCAAGAAGAGCCAGATCCCGGTCATCGCCGACATCCACTTCCAGCCGAAGTACGTCTTCCAGGCGATCGACGCCGGATGCGGCGCGGTGCGCGTGAACCCGGGCAACATCCGCAAGTTCGACGACCAGGTCGGCGCGATCGCCAAGGCCGCGAAAGACGCCGGCGTCTCCCTCCGCATCGGCGTCAACGCCGGATCGCTCGACCGTCGCCTGCTCGAGAAGTACGGCAAGGCCACGCCCGAAGCCCTCGTCGAGAGCGCCGTGTGGGAGGCCTCGCTGTTCGAAGAGCACGACTTCCACGACTTCAAGATCTCGGTCAAGCACAACGACCCCGTCGTCATGGTGAAGGCCTACCGCATGCTCGCCGAGCGGGGGGACTGGCCCCTGCACCTCGGTGTGACCGAGGCCGGCCCCGCGTTCCAGGGCACGATCAAGAGCGCCACCGCCTTCGGCATCCTGCTGTCCGAGGGCATCGGCGACACGATCCGCGTCTCGCTGTCGGCCCCGCCGGCCGAAGAGGTCAAGGTCGGCCACCAGATCCTGCAGTCGCTGAACCTGCGCGAGCGCAAGCTCGAGATCGTCTCGTGCCCCTCGTGCGGTCGCGCCCAGGTCGACGTGTACACGCTCGCCGACGACGTGACCGAGGGTCTCAAGGACATGACCGTCCCGCTGCGCGTGGCCGTCATGGGCTGCGTCGTCAACGGACCCGGCGAGGCGCGCGACGCCGACCTGGGTGTGGCCTCCGGCAACGGCAAGGGCCAGATCTTCGTCAAGGGAGAGGTCGTCAAGACCGTTCCCGAGAGCGAGATCGTCGCGACCCTCATCGCCGAGGCGAACCGCCTCGCTGCCGAGATGGGTCCGGATGCCGCGACCGGGACGGCCCAGGTCATCACGGCCTGATTCACCCGGGCGCGACGCCCGGCCGCCGAACGCACCCGCGTCCGGGCGCGACCCCCGCGGTCCGATAGCGTCGGGATTCTCATGACCGAGACTCCCACCGCCTCCCTCGCTCGTCCCCTCATCGCCGGGGTCGTCACCGCCCTGGTCGGTTTCACCAGCACCTTCGCCGTCGTGCTGACGGGTCTTCGCTCGGTGGGCGCCTCGCCCGCGCAGGCGGCGAGCGGTCTGCTCGCGATCACCCTCGTGGTCGGCGTCGGCTGCGTGATCCTCGCGTCGCGGTATCGCATCCCGATCACCGTGGCGTGGTCGACGCCGGGTGTCGCGCTGCTCGCGGCCACCGGTGCGGTCGACGGCGGCTGGTCGGCCGTGGTGGGCGGGTTCTTCGTGTGCGCGGCGCTGATCCTGTGCACGGCGCTGTTCCCGCCGTTGGGGGCGCTCATCGCACGCATCCCGCCCTCGATCGCGCAGGCGATGCTCGCGGGGGTGCTGCTGCCGCTGTGCGTCGCGCCCTTCGTCGGCCTCGTCGACGACCCGTGGGGCGTCGCGCCGGTGCTCATCGTGTGGCTGATCGCCTCGCGGGTTCTTCCCCGATGGGCCGTGCCGCTGGCATTCGTCGCCGCGATCGTCGTGGTCGCGATCGAGCTGGCGCGGACGGGCGTGAACGCGGATGCCGCCTCCCTGCTGCCGCATCTGGAGTTCACCGCCCCGACCCTCACCCTCGGCGCCGTGGTGGGCATCGGGCTGCCCCTGTTCGTGGTGACGATGGCGTCGCAGAACGTGCCGGGCGTCGCGGTCATGCGCAGCCTCGGGTACACGATCCCGTGGCGCCCCGCGATGCTCGTCACCGGCCTCGGCTCGGCCGCGGCCGCGGGCTTCGGCGGGCACGTGATGAACCTCGGCGCGATCAGCGCGGCGATCGCCGCCGGTCCCGACTCGCACCCCGACCCGAAGAGGCGCTGGGTCGCCGGAGTGTCGGCCGGGGGCACCTATCTCGTGCTCGGCGCGCTGTCGGCGGCGTTCGCGGCGATCGTGCTGCTCGCCCCCGCGGGAGTCATTCCCGCGGTGGCCGGCGTGGCCCTGTTCGGCGCGTTCGGCTCGGCCGTGCAGCAGGCCATCGACGATCCCGGCGAGCGGGTGCCCGCCGTGGTGACCTTCCTCGTCGCGGCATCCGGGATCGCCGTCGTCGGGGTCAGCGCGGCGTTCTGGGCCCTGCTGGCGGGGCTCGTGGTGCGCACCGTGCTGCACGCGGGGCGGCGTCGCGACGCGTGAGCCGATTGACCAAGTGTGGTTGACCAATGTCGGAGGTGGGTGCGAGCCTGATCGAATGAAGACGTCGCGAGTGAAGGTGCAATACGCCAAGACGCATCTGTCCGCCCTCATCGCCTCCGTGCAACGCGGCGACGAGGTCGTCATCGCGCGGGGTGATACCCCGGCCGCGCGGCTGGTCGCCGTCGAGCCGCCGGCAGAGCGGGAGTTGGGCTTCGTGGCCTATGCGATCCCGGAGTCGTTCTCCGACCCCCTGCCCGAAGGGGAGCTCTCCGCCTGGGAGGTCGGTGCGTGAGGTATCTGCTCGATACGCACACGCTTCTCTGGGCGCTGACCGCCCCGGATCGCCTCGGCCCGGCCTCATCGACGATCCTCGCCGACCCGTCGTCGACGATCGTCGTGTCGGCGGCCTCTGCGTGGGAGATCTCGACGAAGCAGCGGATCGGCAAACTCCCGCACGCCGACGCGCTCGTCGGGGGCTACGCACGCCATCTCGATCGCCTCGGCGCGGAGAGGCTCCCGATCGATGAGACGCACGCGCTCCTCGCTGGAGCCCTGCAGTGGGACCATCGTGACCCGTTCGACCGGATGCTCGCCGCGCAGGCGATGGTGGAGTCCCTCACGCTTCTCAGCAGCGACGAGGCGTTCTCTCGGCTGGCGGGCCTCGCCGTTCAGTGGTGAGACGTGAGCGGTCGGACTTTTTCCTGTGAGCCCGAGCGCAGGGAGGTGATTCTGCCGCGAGAGCTGGTGAATGCTCGACTACTTCTGTGCTTCGTCGGAGGGCGTGACTCTCTCCGAGTGGTTTCATGAGCCCGCGGCGATCCGGCGAACGCCCGGTGCACGCCGTCGCTCTCCTTCCGATCCCCCGCACCCGAGGTGGCTCCATGTCCCGCTCGACCTCCGGACGCCCGGCCCGCACCCGAGCCGGTCTTCTCGTCGTCCTCGCCCTGACGCTGACGTCGACGGGGTCGCTGGTGCGCCGGCCGCGCGGAGGTGGCGCGCGCCGTGTTCACCGTGGAAGCCGCGCCGGGCCCGACGCCCACGCCGAGCCCGTCGTCGAGCACCGGTCCCGGTGCGGGTGCCGGCACGGGTGGGGCAGGGGCCACGCCGACCTCCGCCCCGGCCACGGGATCGCCGGCGGGTGCCCTCGCGGTCAGGGGAACGGATGCCGCGCCAGCCGGACCGGTGACGGCTGCGTTGCTATTGCTGGGCGGCGGGGCGACCCTGATGGCCGTTCGCCGGGCGCGGACCGCACGACGGACCGGCTCGCGTCGATAGAGGAGCGACGGAGGGGGCCGAAGCGCGATGGCGAATCGGTCCCCTCCGTTCGTGATCGCACGTGACGCGCGAGCACGGCCGTCTCGAGAGCGACGGAGCCGTCACCTTTTCGTTATCAAAACCGCCGCGTCGGTCGTGAACCGATCGACGGATCGTGGACATTACAGAGTGTGGATGACGACGACGCCGGGCTGTGGACCCGGGTGCGCCAAGGCGACGAGCTCGCGCTCGCCGCGCTGTTCGATCGGTACGACGCGCGGCTGTTCCGACACGCGTCGCGCCTGCTGACCCATCGGGAGGACGCGAAAGACGCCGTGACCGTGGCGTTCTTCGAGCTGTGGCGCAAGCGCGCCTCGGTGCGTCTGGTCGACGGGTCGCCCCTGCCGTGGCTGCTGACGACGGTCGCCCACTGCGCGCGGAACCTCGAGCGCTCGAGCAAAAGGTATCGCGCCCTGCTCGATCGCGCACCGGTCGCGGCGACCGCGACGTCGGGACACGACGACAGCGGAGTGCTCTCGGCGCTCAAGCGGTTGCCCGAGCGCGAACAGGCGGTCGTGGTGCTGTCGGTGCTGGAGGGCTACCCCGAGCGCGAGATCGCTCAGGCACTCGGCATTCCGGCCGGAACGGTGAAGTCGCGGCTGTCCCGCGCGAAGGCGAAGTTGCGCGACGAGCTCGCGCTGGAAGGGGTCCGGGCATGAACGACCAGCTGACACCCGACGAGCGCGCCGCCCTGCGCGCCCGCATCGTGGGCGGAGCCCGCGACATCAAGCCCGCGGGTGCCCACCGCGGCGCCTGGATCGCCGGATCCGTCGCGGCCCTGCTCGTGGTCGCGCTCGCCGGGGGAGTGGCGGCCACGACGACGCTCAGCGCACCGCCGATCGCGAACACCCCGTCGCCCAGCCCCACGGCCACCGTGGCGCCGGTGCCGACCCCGACGGCCTCGCCGACTCCGACCCCGACGGCGCCGCCCGCTCGGATCGTGGCACAACCCGCGTCGCGCTTCTCGTTCGGCTGCGCCGACGTGGCTCCATTCGTCGCGTCGTTCTTCGGTGGGGAGGTGCCCGAGATCGCTTCCACGATTCCGCGTCTCACGGGGAACGCCTGGCTGCCCGGGCCGATGCAGGACTCCTTCGAGCAGGCGGGCGCGCTCTACTGCGAGTTCGGTGAGCTCAACGGGCGCTCGGCGGAGGTTTCGATCGTTCCCGACGCCGAGGGCGTCGTGGAGCATCATCGTGCCGTGCTCGGCGACACCTGTAGCGCCGAGTTCCCGTGCGAACTCATCGAGGGCGCCTTCCTCTCCGTCGTGGGAACCTCGGATGGCGAGGTCGGGCGAACGCCCGAGGACGACGCGCTGAGCGCGGTCGCGGCCTCGCAGATCGGCGATCTCATCCGCGCGTCTCCGCCATCCGCCTCGCGATGGGTCCCGCCGACCGGGTCGAGGGCGCTCCCGGGTGAGTGCGCGACGGTCCTTCCTCCGGAACGGTTGGGACCGATCGTCGGCATCCCCGACCTCAAATCCGTCGAAGACGGGTGGGGAGGATGGAGCGTGCAGGCATGGATGCTCGACGGCTACTGGGACGCACCTCTCTGCCACTACTACCCCGCGAGTGCCACGAACGATCTCGACACGGAGTCGGTTCGCGTGACCTGGCTGCCGGGCGGCGAGTGGGCCTTCGACGCCGCGGTCACCGGCCAGCCGATTTCGGCGACCGGCGGGCGAACGACCGACGCCGCGCGACTCAGCGATGGGCCGCTGGGCGGGGGCACCGTCTACTACGCGGACGTTCTAGTCGACGGGAACTGGGTGCGCGTCGCCCTGCCCTGGTCCATGACGGAGGATGATCGTCCCGCGGCGGTGAAGAGCATCGCCGAGCTGCTCTTCGAGGGCGTCTACGGCTGAGGCCTAGACTCGTCTCTCGTGGTCACCCGTCTGTCGAACTACTTCCTCCGCACGCTCCGCGAAGATCCCTCGGATGCCGAGGTCACGAGCCACCGCCTGCTCGTGCGCGCCGGTTACATCCGTCGCAACGCCCCGGGCGTCTTCGCGTGGCTCCCTCTGGGT
Source organism: Microbacterium sp. che218 (assembly GCF_040436305.1). Lineage (NCBI taxonomy): Bacteria > Bacillati > Actinomycetota > Actinomycetes > Micrococcales > Microbacteriaceae > Microbacterium > Microbacterium sp. che218. The sequence continues at coordinate 1,143,738 of NZ_AP031501.1, read as the reverse complement.
CTGAGGGTCAAGGCCAAGATCGAGGCCGTCGTCCGCGAGGAGATGGCGAACGCCGGAGCGTTCGAGGTGCACTTCCCGGCGCTGCTGCCCCGCGAACCGTACGAGGTCACGGGACGCTGGGAGGAGTACGGCGACGCGCTGTTCCGCCTGCAGGACCGCAAGGGCGCCGACTACCTTCTCGCGCCCACGCACGAGGAGATGTTCACCCTGCTGGTGAAGGACCTGTACTCGTCGTACAAGGACCTGCCGCTGACGATCTACCAGATCCAGGACAAGTACCGCGACGAGGCGCGTCCCCGCGCCGGCCTCCTGCGCGGCCGCGAGTTCACGATGAAGGACGCGTACTCGTTCGACGCGACGGATGCCGGTCTCGACGCCTCGTACCAGGCTCAGCGCGACGCTTACGAGCGCATCTTCACCCGCCTGGGTCTCGAGTACGTGATCGTCGCCGCCGACGCCGGCGCGATGGGCGGGTCGAAGTCGGAGGAGTTCCTGCACCCGACCCCGATCGGCGAAGACACCTTCGTGCGCTCGGCCGGCGGGTACGCGGCGAACGTCGAGGCCTTCACGACCGTCGTTCCCAAGTCGCTGCCGATCGAGGGTCAGCCCGAGGCCGTGATCTTCGACTCTCCGAACACCCCGACGATCGCGACCCTCGTCGACCACGCGAACGCGCACCTCGAAGCCCCCGCGCCCGGTATCGCGGGCCCGGCCACCGCCGACGCCACCCAGTGGACGGCCGCGCACACGCTCAAGAACGTCGTGCTCGCCCTGACGCACCTCGACGGCACGCGCGAGCTCGTCGTCGTGGGCCTTCCCGGCGACCGCGACGTCGACGACAAGCGCGTCGAGGTCGCCTTCGCCCCCGCCGAGGTCGAAGCGGCCACCGAGGCCGACTTCGCCAGGAACCCGCTGCTGGTCAAGGGCTACATCGGCCCCTGGTCGCCGACCGGTCCGGTGCTGGGCGAGGAGTCGGCGACGAACATCCGCTACGTGCTCGACCCCCGCGTGGTCGACGGCACGGCGTGGATCACGGGCGCCAACATCGACCAGAAGCACGTGCACTCGCTCGTCGCCGGCCGCGACTTCGTCGGCGACGGCGTCGTCGAGGTCTCGACCGTGCGCGCGGGCGACCCCGCCCCCGACGGCTCCGGCCCGGTGGAGCTGGCCCGCGGCATGGAGATCGGCCACGTCTTCCAGCTCGGCCGCAAGTACGCCGAGGCTCTCGGGCTCAAGGTGCTCGACGAGAACGGCAAGCTCGCCACCGTCACGATGGGCTCGTACGGCATCGGCGTCACCCGCATCCTCGCGATCATCGCCGAGCTCAACAACGACGCCAAGGGCCTCATCTGGCCGGAGTCCGTCGCCCCGTTCGACGTGCACGTGGTCGCGACCGGCCGCGACGCCGTGGCGTTCGAGCTCGCGGCATCCGTCTCCGACCAGCTCGAGGCAGCCGGCCTCGACGTGCTCTACGACGACCGCCCCAAGGTGTCGCCCGGCGTGAAGTTCGGCGACGCCGAGCTCGTCGGCATCCCGCGCATCCTCATCGTGGGTCGCGGCGCCGCCGAGGGTCAGGTCGAGCTCTGGGACCGCCGCACGGGGGTGCGCGACACGGTGTCGACGGCGGATGCCGTGGCGGCGCTGACCCGCTGAGCCTTCGCCCCGCCCCTCATCGCGAGACTGCATCTCGCTGACGACACTGTTGCAGGTCGCAACCGACTCGTCAGCGAGATGCAGTCTCGCGGTCTTCGACGCGGCAGCCGGGGCGGGTGGTCAAGAGGCCCTGGGCACGCGCGGACGACTCGGTAGCGTGGATGCCATGATCGCCGCACCCCGTCTGTCGCTGAGCGACGGCTCCACCATCCCGCAGCTCGGCGTCGGCACGTACAAGGTGCCCGCAGAGGTCACCGCCGGTCTCGTCGAGGGCGCGCTCGCCGCCGGATACCGCCACATCGACACGGCTGCGCTCTACGGCAACGAGACGGAGGTCGGCCAGGGGCTGCGCGCCTCGGGCCTCGAGCGCGACGAGGTGTTCGTCACCACGAAGGTGTGGAACGACGACCAGGGGTTCGATGAGACGCTGCGAGCCTTCGACGCCAGCGCCGCGAAGCTCGGTCTCGACCGGGTCGACCTGTACCTCATCCACTGGCCGATCCCCAGCGCCGACCGCTACGTGGACACCTGGAAGGCGCTCCAGCGCCTGCAGCAGGAGGGACGGGCGACCTCGATCGGCGTCAGCAACTTCTCGGTCGTGCACCTCGAGCGCCTGCGCGACGAGACCGGGCTGCTGCCGGCGGTGAACCAGGTCGAGCTGCACCCGCGCTTCCCGCAGAACGAGCTGGTCGACTGGCACGTCGCGAACGGCATCGTGACCGAGTCGTGGGCGCCGCTCGCGCGCGGCGGCCTGCTCGACGAGCCCGTGCTCGCCCGCATCGCCGAGAAATACGGCAAGACGCCGGCCCAGGTCGTCGTCCGCTGGCACCTCGATCGCGACCTCGTGGTGTTCCCGAAGTCGGTGTCGCTCGACCGCATCCGCGAGAACGGCGACGTCTTCGACTTCACGCTCGACGACGACGACCGCGCCGTCATCGCCACCCTCGACACGGGCGAGCGCACGGGCCGCAACCCCGACCTCGACTGAGGCCCGAGCTCAGGCGTCGAGCCGCGCGTAGCGCGCGCGGAAGACCGTGAAGACGCCGTACGCGAGGAATCCCACACCGACGAGGCAGGCGAGCAGAGGACCGGCGGGCAGCGCCACGACAGCGGCGGTCGCTCCGTCGAGCCCGCCCGCCGTGTCGGGCTCGACGGTGACGGCGGCGACGACCACCAGCACACCCACGATCAACAGGGCCACGCCCTTCGTGACGAATCCGACGACACCGAGCACCGTGAGGGCGAAGCCGCCGGGGCCCGCGGGCGTGCGCACCTTGGAGTGGAACGACCGGCGCAGGCCCATCCAGACGAAGCCGACGCCGACCGCGCCCACCGCGAGACCGACCACGCCGAGCACGAATCCGCCGATCGGCCAGGTCAGCATGCCCTGGCTGAGGTCTTCGGCCGCCTGCTCGGCGCGCGGGCGGGCGCCCAGGGCGACGGATGCCGACACGAGCCCGATCGCGACGAAGACGAGGCCCTGCGGGGCCTCGGTGAAGATCCGGCCGATGCGGCGCCACACCGAGAGGTGACGCGGCGCGAACGCCTGCAGCAGGTGCCAGGCGCCGAGGGCCACGAGTCCGACGGCCAGTGCCCACAGCGCGGCGGCCCCGAGCGGCGCGGCGGCGACCGCGCGGAACGCCCCGGTCTGATCGCTGTCCTCCTTCGCACCGAGGCCGACCGCGATCACCAGGCCGCCGATGAGCAGGTGCAGGATGCCGTTGGCCGCATACCCCGCGCGCGCGGCGACACGGAACGCGGGGTTGGCCTCCGCATCTCGAGCGGCGGCGCGGGCGGGGGTGGACACCATCGAACCGTACGTGGTGCGGCGCCCCGGTCCGCACCGGTTGCGCGGAGCGGCTCCTGCGATGCTTGACCCTGACACCGTGTGAGGGGGGATAACGGAGAGCATGTTGTCCATCGGAGCGTTCGCGCAGATCGGCCAGGTGACCCACCGGATGCTCCGGCACTGGGACACGGCGGGTCTGCTCGTGCCCGCGCACGTGGACGAGTTCAGCGGCTACCGCTCCTACGACCCGTCGCAGCTCGAGAGGCTGCACCGGATCGTGGCTCTGCGCCAGCTCGGTTTCGGCCTCGACGACGTCGCCCTCATCCTCGATCAGGGGGTGGATGCCGACCGCATCGCCGGTCTGCTGCACGCGCGTCGCGCAGAGGTCGAGCGAGAGCACCGGATCGCAGCCGCTCGACTCGTCGACGTGGAGCGGCGTCTCCATCTGATCGAAAGAGAGAAGCGCATGCGCGAGATCGAGACCATCAACAAGCCCCTCCCCGCCGTCCGCCTGGCGGCCCGGCGCGCGATCGCCCCCTCGTCGGCGGCGGTCGCCGACATCGTCGGTCCGGCCTTCGACGAGGTCGCGGCGGTCATCGGCGGCGTCGCCGGCGCACTCGAGACCCCGATCGCGCAGTACACCGCGGTCGAGGACGGGCTCGAGATCGTCGCGGGGTACGTGTACGGCGGAGCGGCGCGCGAGGGGTTCGACCTCGTCGACCTGCCCGCTGTTGATCAGGCGGTCTGCGGCATCCACCTGGGCCCCATGGACGGGATCTCCGAGAGCTGGCAGTCGATCCACTCCCAGATCCTCGCCCGGGGATTCGTTCCCGCGGGTCCGTGCCGCGAGCTGTACGTGCGGGCCGAGTCCGACGATCAATCCGACTGGGTGACCGAGCTGCAGCAGCCGGTCGCGACCGCCTGACCGTACGGCGCCGGGCGCGGCACGGTGCCCGGTAGCGCACGCGGAGGCCGCCCGGCGGGTCGCGCGGCGATGCTTATCATTGCCTGATGCCCGCGACCCGCCGACCGCACCTGCGCCGGTGGAACGCCCTCCCGGCGCTCGTGCGCAACGCGCCGCCGCGGGTGCTGCTGCTGGTCGGGGCGATCGTGGTGGCCCTGGGCGTGCTCATCGTCTCGCGCCCGCTCACCTCCCTCGTACTGCTCGGCGTCTACGTCGGCGCGAGCGCCGTGGTCATGGGCATCGTCGAGCTCGTGGGGCGTCCCGCGGGCTGGTGGCAGCGCGCGGTCTCGGCCGCGTGGATCGTCGCCGGGCTCGCGGTGCTCGTCTGGCTCGGCCGCAGCCTCGAGCTCCTTCCGCCCGTGCTCGCGGTGCTCCTGGTGATCGGTGGTCTCGCCTCGGTGGGGCGCGCCACCGGCGCGGGTCCCGCGAGCGCGCGCATCCTCGCGCTCGCGTGGGGCGTCGCACAGATCGCTTTCGGACTGCTGTCGTTCACCTGGCCCGACGTCACGGTGCTGGTGCTGGCGGTCGTCTTCGGTGTGCGCACGGTCGTCTTCGGCCTGGGCGTGTTCTGGCGCGGGGTCGTCGGCATGCGGCGTCCGCGGCAGCGGAAGGAGCCCTTCGACGCGCAGCGCGCGGTGCGCCGACGGGTGATCCGGTCCCGCTGGGCCGCGGCCGGCCGCTACGCCCTGTCTCTCGTGCTCGTGGCGACGGCGGCGGGCGGATGGTGGCTCAACGACTGGCTCGACGACGGCGCCCCGGTGGTCGATGCGTTCTACGACCCGCCCGCGCAGGTGCCGAGCGGGCATGGTCGCCTCATCCGGTCCGACGCCTATCTCGGCCGACTCCCCGAGAACGGCGACGTCTCGCGCATCCTGTACACCACGCGCGACGCGCTCGATCGTCCGGCCGTGGCCAGCGCGCTCGTCATCATGCCCAAGAACCCACCCGCCGGCCCCCGACCCGTCATCGTGTGGAACCACGGAACCACCGGGGTGGCCCAGGGCTGCGCGCCGAGCCTGCGAGACGCCTCGGCGACGAAGTGGTCGATCCCGGCCCTCGAACAGGCGCTCAAAGCGGGGTGGGTGGTCGTGGCATCCGACTTCTCCGGCCAGGGCGCACCGGGGGCGTATCCCTACTTGATCGGCGAGGGCGAGGCCCGCTCGTCGCTCGACGCAGTGCTCGCGACCGCCGAACTGCGCACCAACCTGACCCTCTCGCCCGACACCGTCGTGTGGGGTCACTCCCAGGGCGGTCACGCGGCGCTGTGGACCACCGCGATCGCGAAGGACTACGCGCCCGGCCTCGACGTGCTCGGCACCGCGGTGGTCGCCCCCGTCGCCGATCCGCCCGCGCTCGCCGAGGAGCTCTTGTCGGGTCCGCCCAACGCGATGCTGTCGGTGATCACGTCGTGGGTGCTGGTGCCCTATTCCGAGACGTACCCCGATGTGCGCCTCGACGACTACATCGCCGAAGGTTCGCGATCGATCGTGCTCGAGATGACGCAGCGCTGCCCGAGCGAGCCCGGCGTGGTCGTGTCGGTTCTCGCCGCCCTCGGGGTGTCGGAGGACAGGCCGCTCTACAGCGCCGACCTCACCGACGGAGCACTCGGCGAGCGACTGGCCGAGAACGCGATGACCGCCCCATTGGGCACGCCCATGCTGGTGGCCTGGGGCGCCGATGACGAGGTGATCCCGCCGAAGCTGCAGCGCGACTACGTCGCGAAGCTCTGCGCCGAGGGTCAGGACGTGCGCTGGGCGACCTACGCGGGCTACGACCACCTGCGCCCGATCCTGCCCAAATCGCGTTTCCTGCCCGTGCTCTACGACTGGACGAAGAAGCTGATCGAGCGCAAAGACCAGGTGATCGACGGCTGCGGCCTGCGCTGACACGCGTCCCGTTCAATACGGCGCCGGAGTGAAGATCGTGTGTCGTTCCCGTTCCGCGTTGGCGCGAGGGGGCCGTACTCATTACGGTCGGAGAATGCCCGAGAACACCGCTGAGCTGCGCCCCACTCACCCGCTCGCGATCGCGCCGGTCGTCGCCCCCGCGGCATCCGTCGACGGCTTCGCGAAGCAGTTCCTGCAGAACCTCAACTTCGACCAGGGCGTCACGCTGTCGAACTCCGACGTCAACGACCAGTACCTCGCCCTGGCGTACACGGTGCGCGACTACCTCATGGCGCGCTGGTTCGACGATCGCGCGCAGCAGAAGGCCCAGCAGAACAAGACCGTCTGCTATCTCTCGGCCGAGTACCTGCTGGGACGCCAGCTCGACAACAACCTCCTCGCCGCGCGACTGACCGACATCGCGACCGAGGCGCTCGCGCAGTGCGGCATCGACATCGACGACCTGCGCCAGGTCGAGATCGAGCCCGGACTCGGCAACGGCGGCCTCGGTCGCCTCGCGGCCTGCTTCATCGACTCGCTCGCGACGATGAGCATCCCCACCATCGGTTACGGCATCCGCTACGAGTACGGCATCTTCCGCCAGGCCTTCAACGAGGGGCAGCAGGTCGAGCAGCCCGACGCGTGGCTGCGCATGGGCTCGCCGTGGGACTTCGCCCACCCCGAGGCCGCACAGACGATCTCGTTCGCCGGCACCACCGAGACCTACGACGACGAGGGCGTCGAGCGCACGCGCTGGGTACCCGAGTGGAACGTGCTCGCCGTGCCGTACAACATGATGGTCCCGGGCTACCACAACGGTCGCGTGAACACCCTGCGCCTGTGGCGCGCGGTCGCCACGAACGCCTTCGACCTGCACACCTTCAACTCCGGCGACTACGTCGAGTCGGTGCGCGCGCAGACCTTCGCCGAGAACATCTCGAAGGTGCTCTACCCCGAGGACTCCACGCCCCAGGGCAAGGAGCTGCGCCTGCAGCAGCAGTACTTCTTCGTCGCGGCATCCATCGCCGACTTCATCGAGAACGTGCTGCCCGACGATTTCGAGATCGAGAAGCTCCCCGAGCGCGTGATCTTCCAGCTCAACGACACCCACCCGGTCATCGGGGTGCCCGAGCTGATGCGCGTGCTCGTCGACGAGAAGAAGCTCGAGTGGGATGCCGCGTGGGCGATCACGCAGAAGTGCTTCGCGTACACCTGCCACACGCTGCTGCCCGAGGCGCTCGAGGTCTGGTCGGTCGACCTGCTCGGTCACCTGCTGCCGCGTCACCTCGAGATCATCTACCGCATCAACGACGAGTTCCTGCTCGAGGTGCGCGAGCGCTTCGGCGACGACGAGATGCTCATCCGCAACATGTCGATCATCGGCGAGCACCCCTCGCGCTCCGTGCGCATGGCCTACCTCGCGACGGTCGCCGGGTCGAAGGTCAACGGCGTCGCCGAGCTGCACTCGCAGCTGCTGCGCGACAACGTGCTGAAGGACTTCGCCACCATGTGGCCCGACAAGTTCACCAACGTCACCAACGGCGTGACCCCGCGCCGCTTCCTGCGCCTGGCCAACCCCGACCTGTCGAGCCTGATCACCGAGGCCCTCGGCGCCGGATGGACCGTCGACCTCGAACGCCTGCGGGGCCTCGAGGCCCTCGCCGACGACGCCGACTTCCGCGAGCGCTTCGCCGCGGTGAAGGCCTCGAACAAGCGTCGCCTCAGCAGCGTGCTCGAGGCCCGCGGAGAGGCGCCTCTCGACGACGGTCACATGCTCGACGTCATGATCAAGCGCCTGCACGAGTACAAGCGCCAGACGCTCAAGGTGCTGCACATCGTCAGCACCTACGAGGGCATCGTCTCGGGACGCCTCGACGTCGACGAGGTGCAGGCGCGCACGTTCCTCTTCGGCGCGAAGGCCGCGCCCGGCTACGGCATGGCCAAGCGCATCATCCACCTCATCAACGCCGTCGGCGAGGTGGTCAGCGCCGACGAGCGGGTCAAGGGCAAGCTCAAGGTGGTCTACCCGGCCAACTACAACGTGACCCTGGCCGAGCGCATCATCCCCGCCGCCGACCTGTCGGAGCAGATCTCGCTCGCCGGCAAAGAGGCCTCGGGCACGGGCAACATGAAGCTCGCCCTCAACGGCGCCCTCACCATCGGCACCGACGACGGCGCGAACGTCGAGATCCGCAAGCTCGTCGGGGACGACAACTTCTTCCTCTTCGGCATGAGCGAGCCCGAGGTCGAGGAGCTGTGGGCCGAGGGCTACCGCCCCGCCGACTTCTACCAGAAGGACGAACGGCTGCGCAGCGCGATCGACCTCATCGCCTCGGGGGCCTTCTCGGGCGGCGACCGCACCGTGTTCGAGCCGCTCGTGTCGAACCTGCTGTACGAGGACCGCTTCATGGCGCTCGCCGACTTTTCGGCGTACCTCGACGCCCAGGACCGGGTCGACGCGGCCTACGCCGACCAGGACGGCTGGGTGCGCTCGGCCATCCTCAACGTCGCGCGCAGCGGCTACTTCTCGTCCGACCGCGCCATGCGCGACTACCTCGACCGCATCTGGCACGCCACCCCGGTGAGCTGACGCGGTTTCCGGATGCCGCGACCCGGGCGCTCGCCCGAGGTCGCGGCATCCGTCGTTCCGTCGCCGGATCGCCGGTCGGTGACGGGCGCGGTGCGTGCACAACGCCGGAGATCCGGATGCCGCGCCGCCCGCGCACCCCTTTATCGCGCGTGCATCACCGCGCGCGGCGCCGTCATCTCCTGCGTTGTGCACGCGCGCTGGCGGAAAGGCTGCGAAGGCTGGCCGACCGGCGACGGCGTCGAGGGGCGACCTGCGCGAGAGTGGAAGCCTCTCGACCCCGGAGGTCCCGTGCGCATCAGCGACTTCGCCGTTCCCGACACCCTCGCCGCCCGTGGGGCCCTCTCGCTCGCGCGGCAGTACCAGTCGCCCGCGATCACCGCGCACGCGCTGCGGTCGTGGCTGTGGGCCGAGGCGTTCGCCGAGGTGGACGGCATCCCCAACGTCGACCACGAGCTGCTGTACGTCGCCGCGGTGCTGCACGACATCGGCACCGTCGGCGCGTTCGACAACCACACGCTGTCGTACGAACACGCGGGCGGGCACGTCGGCGTGGCGCTCACCGCGGGCGCGGGGTGGGAGCAGCCCCGCCGCGAGCGCGTGCTCGAGGTGATCGTGCGGCACAACTGGCCGCGCGTGGATCCGGCGATGGATGCCGAGGGGCACCTGCTCGAGATCGCGACGGGCCTCGACATCTCGGGCGCCCGCCCCGACGCGCTGCCCGAGGACTTCCGCCGCGAGGTGCTCGCCGCCCACCCGCGTGGAGCCCTCGCTGCGGAGTTCGGCGCGTGCGTGCTCGATCAGGCCGCCCGCAAGCCCGACACCGCCGCCCGACGACTCGTCGACGGGGGAGTGGTGGCCAAGCTCGCCGCAAATCCGCTCGAAACCCTCTGATCCCCGACGTCGCGGCATCCGGGATCGCCCACCGAGATGCGAGGGGCCGGACATCCCGGGTATCGTAGGAGGGTTGTCGGCGCCGGTCGTGCCGACGAAAGCTGAACAACGGAGGGCCTTGTGGACATCGATCTCGCACTACTCAAGACGATCGAACGCGAGAAGGAGATCCCCTTCGACGAACTCGCGCGCATCATCGAGCAGGCGATCCTGACGGCTTACGCCAAGCACATCTCGCCGACCGGTGAGATCCCCACGGGAGCGCGCGCCACCCTCGACCGCAAGACCGGTCACGTCGGCATCTTCACCCCCGTCACCGACGAAGAGGGCGCGATCGTCGGCGAAGAGGAGCAGGCCCCCGACGACTTCGGTCGCATCGCCGCCTTCGCCGCCAAGCAGGTCATCAGCCAGCGTCTGCGCGACATCGCCGACGACGCCGTGCTGGGCGAGTTCCGCGGCAAAGAGGGCGACATCGTCGCCGGCGTCGTGCAGCAGGGTCCCAACCCGCGCATGGTGCACGTCGACCTCGGCACCGTCGAGGCCATCCTCCCGCCCGAGGAGCAGGTTCCCGGCGAGACCTACGCCCACGGCTCGCGTCTGCGCGTCTACGTGACCAGCGTCTCCAAGGGCAACAAGGGTCCGCAGATCACCGTCTCGCGCACCCACCCCGGACTCGTGCGCAAGCTGTTCGCCCTCGAGGTGCCCGAGATCGCCGCAGGACTCGTCGAGATCGTCTCCCTCGCCCGCGAGGCGGGGCACCGCTCGAAGATCGCCGTCAAGGCGAACGACCCGACAGTGAACGCCAAGGGTGCCTGCATTGGAGAGCTCGGACGCCGCGTGCGCGCCGTCACCGAAGAGCTCGCCGGCGAGAAGATCGACATCATCGACTACGACGCCGAACTGCCGCGCTTCGTCGCCAACGCCCTGTCGCCCGCCAAGGTGACTTCGTCGTTCGTGCTCGACGCCTCGACCAAGGCCGTGCGTGCCCTCGTTCCCGACTACCAGCTGTCGCTCGCGATCGGCAAGGAGGGCCAGAACGCCCGCCTGGCCGCCAAGCTCACCGGTGCGAAGATCGACATCCAGCCCGACAGCATCCTCGAAGACAACTGAGCGTCCGATCGTCCCCACGATCGCGAGGTGTAGGATGGAACCCGTACGAACGTGCGTCGGATGCCGCGCACGTGCCCCCCGATCCTCGCTTCTGCGTGTGGTCGCGGACGGATCCGTCCTCGTCGCAGACGAGCGGGCGGTTCTTCCCGGTCGGGGCGCGTGGGTGCACGAGACGGACGCGTGTGTGAGCAAAGCGCTCGCACGTCGCGCCTTCGTACGAGCATTGCGTGTGTCAGGCCCGCTTGACACGCAGACCTTCGAATCACACCACCAGCGAAAAGGCTGAACGGCTATGGACACGAAGTGAACGGCTCGAAATGAGACCCGTCCGCAACTAGCGGTCTGCCCTGTCCGGGGTAGGCCCTCAGACAGGAGAATTGTGGCAAAACCACGCGTGCACGAGATCGCTTCCGAGCTCGGCGTCGACAGCAAGGTCGCGCTTGCGAAGCTGAAGGAGCTCGGCGAATTCGTCAAGAGCCCCTCATCCACCATCGAACCCCCGGTCGCCCGTAAGCTCCGCGCTGCGCTGGCCTCCGAAGGCTCGTCTTCCTCTTCGGACGCCAAGCCCGCCGCTTCTGCGGCGCGCCCCGGCGCCCGTCCCGGCCCGGCTCGTCCGGCCGCGACCCCCGGCAACCGTCCGTCGGGTCCCACGCCCGGACCCGCGAAGCCCGCGGCTCCGGCCGCTCCCGAAGCGGCTCCGGTCGAGGCTGCCCCCGCGGCATCCGCCCCCGAGGCCCCCGCGGCCCCGTCGGCGGCCAAGCCCTCGACTCCGTCGTCGCCGCCGAGCCCCGGCTCGACCCCTCCGGCCCCCGGTGCCGCAGCTCCCGGCGCCGGTGCCCCCAAGCCCGGCCCGAGCGCGCCCCCGCGTCCGGGTGGAGCCCGTCCCGGCAACAACCCCTTCGCCTCGGCGCAGGGCATGGGCCAGCGTCCCGCCGGCCCCCGTCCGGGTAACAACCCCTTCGCCTCGGCGCAGGGCATGGGCCAGCGCCCGACCCCCGGCAACATCCCGCGTCCGCAGGCTCCGCGCCCCGGCGCCCCGCGTCCCGGTGCTCCGCGCCCCGGTGGTGCCGGTCGTCCCGGTGGCGGCGGTCGTCCCGGCGCTCCGTTCCAGCAGCGTCCCGGCGGTCCCGGTCGTCCCGGCGGTGCCGGTGGCGGTTTCCAGCGCCCCGGTGGCGGTCCTCCGGCCGGCGGTTTCGCCGGTCGTCCCGGCGGTGGTGGCGGCCGTGGCCGTGGCCCCGGCGGTGGTACCGCAGGTGCCTTCGGTAAGGGTGGCGGCAAGTCCAAGCAGCGTAAGTCGCGTCGGGCGAAGCGGCAGGAATTCGAGATGCGGTCGGCGCCGGTCGTCGGCGGCGTCAACGTCTCGAAGGGCAACGGCGAGATCATCCGCCTGCGTCGCGGTGCCTCCATCGCCGACTTCGCGGACAAGCTCGAGGCCCTGCGCGGCTACACCGTGCAGCCCGGCACGCTCGTGACCATCCTGTTCAACCTGGGCGAGATGGCCACCGCGACCGAGTCGCTCGACGAGGCCACCTTCGAGGTGCTCGGAGCCGAGCTCGGCTACAAGATCCAGATGGTCTCGCCCGAGGACGAAGACAAGGAGCTCCTCGAGGGCTTCGGTCTCGACCTCGACGCCGAGCTCGAGGCCGAGAGCGAGGACGATCTCGAGATCCGTCCTCCCGTGGTCACCGTCATGGGTCACGTCGACCACGGTAAGACGCGACTGCTCGACGCCATCCGCCAGACCAACGTGGTCGCCGGCGAGGCCGGCGGCATCACGCAGCACATCGGTGCGTACCAGATCTGGACCGAGCACGAGGGCATCGAGCGCGCGATCACCTTCATCGACACCCCGGGTCACGAGGCGTTCACCGCCATGCGTGCCCGTGGTGCGCAGGTGACCGACATCGCGATCCTCGTGGTCGCGGCCGACGACGGCATCATGCCCCAGACGGTCGAGGCGCTGAACCACGCCCAGGCGGCCAGTGTGCCGATCGTGGTCGCGGTCAACAAGGTCGACAAGCCCGACGCGAACCCGGCCAAGGTGCGCCAGCAGCTCACCGAGTACGGTCTGGTCGCCGAGGAGTACGGCGGAGACGTCATGTTCGTCGACGTCTCGGCCCGAGAGAACCTCAACATCCAGGCCCTCCTGGATGCGGTCCTGCTCACCGCCGACGCCGGTCTCGACCTCACGGCCAACCCGAACAAGGCGGCCCGCGGTGTCGCGATCGAAGCGAAGCTCGACAAGGGTCGCGGTTCGGTCGCCACGGTGCTCATCCAGTCCGGAACCCTCCGCGTCGGCGACGCGATCGTCGCAGGAACGGCTTACGGCCGCGTCCGCGCGATGATGGACGAGAACGGCGAAGCGGTCGATGAGGCCTACCCGTCGCGTCCCGTCTCGGTTCAGGGCCTCAACTCCGTGCCCCGCGCCGGTGACGTCTTCATCGTCACCGAAGAAGACCGCACCGCCCGTCAGATTGCCGAGAAGCGTGAAGCGGCCGAGCGCAACGCCCAGCTGGCCAAGGCCCGCAAGCGCATCTCGCTCGAGGACTTCACCCGCGCTCTCGAAGAGGGCAAGGTCGAGTCGCTCAACCTCATCATCAAGGGTGACGTGTCGGGTGCCGTCGAGGCGCTCGAGGAGTCGCTGCTCAAGATCGAGGTCGACGACAGCGTCCAGCTGCGCATCATCCACCGCGGTGTGGGTGCGATCACCGAGTCGGACATCAACCTGGCCACGATCGACAACGCGATCGTGATCGGCTTCAACGTCCGTCCCGACACGAAGGCCCGCGAGCGTGCCGCCCGCGAGGGTGTCGACGTGCGGTTCTACTCGGTCATCTACAACGCGATCGACGACGTCGAGCAGTCGCTCAAGGGCCTGCTCAAGCCGGAGTTCGAAGAGGTGCAGTCGGGTGTCGCCGAGATTCGCGAGGTGTTCCGCTCCTCGAAGTTCGGCAACATCGCCGGTGTCATCGTGCGATCGGGAACGATCACGCGAAACGCCAAGGCTCGCGTCATCCGCGACGGTGTCGTGCTGGCCGATGGCCTGGCCATCGAGTCGCTGCGCCGCTTCAAGGACGACGTCACCGAGGTTCGTACGGACTTCGAGGCCGGTATCGGTCTCGGCAAGTTCAACGACATCCAGATCGGTGACGAGATCGAAACGACGGAACTCGTCGAGAAGCCGCGAGGCTGATCGTCGTGCGGGGGTCGTGCCTTCGGGTGCGGCCCCCGCTGCGGCCTGCGGGGTGTGTGCCTTCCCGAGCAGAGCGGGGCCCCTACCCCGATGCTCGGGAAGGCACACACCCCTCCGGCCTCCGCTGGGTACGCTCCTTCGTCAGGACCGCCACTCGGCAATGAGCCACGGGGGCACTCGACTCGCGGCGGTATGAAAGAACGAGAAGGAGAAGGCAGTGGCAGGGGAACGACAGGCCCGAGTGGCGGACCGGATTCGCGTGGTGCTCGCCGAGCGCCTCGAGAAGGGGCTGCGCGACCCGCGGCTCGGATTCGTCACCATCACCGACGTGCGGGTCACGGGTGACCTCCAGCACGCGTCGGTGTTCTACACCGTCATGGGCGACGAGGCGCACCGCGCCGACACGGCCGCCGCGCTGAAGTCGGCGACGGGCATGCTGCGCAGCGAGGTCGGCAAGAACCTCAACACGCGCCTGACCCCGTCGTTGGAGTTCATCCTCGACGGCATCCCCGAGAACGCCGACCACATCTCGGCCCTCCTGCGCGAAGCGCGCGAGCGCGACCAGTCGGTCGCCGGTCTCGCCGCCACGGCCGCGTACGCCGGCGACGCCGACCCGTACGTGAAGCCGCGCGACGAAGACGAGAGCGCCGACGAAGACGACAGCGCCGACGAAGACAACGACGACTTCGACGAGGACGACGCCCCGCGCGCCTGACCTCGAGACGACACGGCCGGACCCCGCCTCATCGGCGGAGTCCGGCCGTTCGTCGTTTCCGCGGCATCCGGACCGCCGTCGTGCGGATGCGAGGAGTGACACGCCGGTTCGGGGCGGGGTCGGGGCGGAGTGTCGGGGGTCGGGCCCGCAGGACGGCGGGTGGGGCGCTGGGCGGGGGTCGGGACCGTCGTGCGGACGGGAAGGGTCTCAGGCCGGTTCGGGGTGGGGTCGGGGCGGCGTGTCGGGGGTCGGGCCCGCAGGACGGCGGGTGGGGCGCTGGGCGGGGGTCGGGACCGCCGTGCGGACGGGAAGGGTCTCAGGCCGGTTCGGTGTGGGGTGGGGGCGGCGTGTCGGGGGTCGGGTCCGCGGGACGGCGGGCGCCGGACGGGGGCCAGGTCAAGATGCCGGGTGGCCGGGCAGACGCAGGTGATCGTCGGCCGCTTCGACGAGGCCGTCGGCGATGAGCGAGTCGATCGCGCGGTCGCGTTGCGCGGCATCCGGCCAGTCGGGGATCACCGCGAACACCGGAACCGCCGCGGGCGCCGCCTCGCGCAGGGTCTTGAGCACCGCTCCGCGGGTCTGGCGATCGCTTCCCTCGTACGTGGCCTGCTTGCGCCGACGGTCTTCGGATGCCGGGTACCCGGCCGCCCGCCACGCGCACTGCGCCGCGAGGGGGCACGCTTCGCACTTCGGCGCACGGGCGGTGCAGACGATCGCGCCGAGTTCCATCGCGGCGGCGTTGACGATCGCGGCCTCGGCGATGTCGGCGGGAAGTTCGGCCTCCATCGCCTCGAGGTCGCGGCGGTGGGGCGGACCTGGCTGCGCGCGACCGTCGATCGCGCGCGCGAGCACGCGTCGGGTGTTCGTGTCGACGACCGGATGCCGATCGCCGTAGGCGAAGACCGCGACGGCCCGCGCGGTGTAGTCGCCGATCCCGGTCAGAGCCAGCAGGGCGTCGACGTCGCGGGGAACGACCCCGTCGTGACGATCGCGGATCTCGACGGCGGCGCGGTGCAGCCACACCGCGCGGCGCGGATAGCCGAGGTTCGCCCACTGGGTGACGGCGTCGCCCGGGGGAGAGGCGGCGAGGTCGGCCGGCGTCGGCCAGCGCGCCAGCCACGCCTCGAGGCGCGGGACGACACGGTTCACCGGCGTCTGCTGCAGCATGAACTCGCTGACGAGGGTGCCCCACGCGCCGAACCCCTCGCGACGCCAGGGGAGGTCGCGGGCCGCGTCGCGGTACCACGCGATGAGCGGGGCGGCGAGTCCTGGCATCCGTCCAGCCTACGGTCGCCAGCGGCGGCCGGACTTCGCGCATGAACGCTGTTCGCGCGCATGAACACGGGCTGCACGCGTTTCTGCGCGTCGATCGCGTCTACGCATGACGGGGGACGCCGTGACCGCGACGTCGCGGGGCGATGGGAGGGGTCGGGTGTCGGTGGTCGACCGTAGGCTGGAGGCATGTCGAGTGAGAACCCCGTCGAGATCCTGCAGCGCAGCCTGCGCGACCTGATGCGGCAGAACGCCCGCGCGGGCCGCGTCGTCGTGGCGGTCGACGCTCTCGACCTCGGCGAGGCGATGGACTTCGCCGGCGAGTTCGAGAAGGCGATCGCCGATGAGGGCACGGCGGTGTTCCATGTCTCCGTCGCCGACGGTGCGCCCGAGGTGCGCGAGTGGTTGATCACACCGTTCCGGGCGGGCGAGGCGTTCGGTCCCGAGTACGTCGCTCCGAGCGACGCGGTGCTCGTCGTGTCGGGCCGCTTCCTGCACCGCGCCGAAGTGCGAGGACTGTGGAACTTCTCGATCTGGCTCGAGAGCAACCCGCCCATCGGCACCCCGCGCCCCGAGCTTCCCGACGCCGAGAAGCAGTACCTCCGCACGGTGCGCCCCAAGGCCGAAGCCTCCGTCATCGTCGAGAACTCCGACCCCTCGCACCCGGTGCAGGTGTTCGGAGACTTCTGCTGATGGTGCGTCCCGGAATCCTCCTGGTCGACAAGCCCGGAGGCATCACCAGCCATGACGTCGTGTCGCGCGCGCGGCGCGCGCTCGGCACCCGCAAGATCGGCCACGCCGGCACGCTCGACCCGATGGCGACGGGCCTGCTCGTGCTCGGCGTCGAGGGAGCGACGCGGCTTCTGACCTACATCGTCGGCGCCGACAAGACCTACGAGGCGACCATCCTGCTCGGAGTCGCCACCGACAGCGACGACGCCGACGGCGTCGAAACGGCCAGGGCGGATGCCGCTGACGTCGCCGCCGTGACCGACGAGGCCATCGCCGCCGGCATCGCCGCCCTGACCGGTGCGATCGAACAGGTGCCCAGCACCGTCTCGGCCATCAAGGTCGCGGGCCGCCGCGCCTACGACCTCGCGCGCGCCGGCGAAGAGGTCGAGCTGAAGGCGCGGAGCGTCACGGTGTCGCGGTTCGAGGTGCGCGAGACGCGCCGCGGCGAGGGCACGATCGAGCTCGACGTGGTCGTCGACTGCACGAGTGGCACGTACATCCGCGCCCTGGCTCGCGACCTCGGGCGCGCGGTGCGGGTCGGGGGACACCTGACGGCGCTGCGACGCACGCGCATCGGGGCGTTCGACGTGTCCGCCGCAGCCTCCGTCGACGACATCGCCGAAGACGCCCTCGTCGCGCCGGCGACTGCCGCGGCCGTCGTCATGAGCGTCCTCGCGGTGGGTGCCGACGAAGCACGCGACCTGCGGCACGGCAAGCGCATCGACGGCGGCGGTCGCCTGACTGGAGCCGTCGCCGCCGCGATCGACCCCGACGGGCTCCTGATCGGCGTGGTCGAGAAACGCGGCACGCAGGTGAAGAGCGTCATGAACATGCCTGTGGAGGCCGCCCGATGATCCTGTGGTTCACCCTCGTGCAGGTGGGCATCGCGGTGCTCGCGGGCGTCGTCGCGATGGTCGCGGGACTCCTCGGCCGCCGCCCCGGCGACGTCACCGTCGGTTCGCTCGCGCTCATCGAACTGCTGCTGATCGTGCAGATCGTCGTGGCGCTCGTTTCGCCGTTCGCGGGCAACCCGCCCTCGGGCAGCTTGCTCGAGTTCTGGACGTACCTCGTGTCGGCCGCGCTCGTGCCCGTCGCGGGAGCCGCGTGGGCGCTCATCGAGCGCAGCCGCTGGAGCACGGTGATCATGGGCGTGGCGGCGCTGGCCGTCGCGGTGATGGTGTGGCGCATGCACGTCATCTGGACGGTGCAGCTCGCCTGAGCGCGGGCGGATCGACGCGGGCCCCAGCGAACTAGAATCGACAGGTCATGGCATCCACAGCTCCCACCCGTTCCCGGGGGATGACCGGCATCGGCCGTGTCCTCGTCGTCGTCTACGGCATCATGGCCCTCGCCGCCACCGGTCGCTCGTTCGTGCAGATCGTCCGCGAGTTCGACGACGCCCCCGTCGCGTACACGCTGTCGGCCCTCGCCGCGGTCGTGTACATCGTGGCCACTCTCGCGCTGATCTTCTCGGCGCGCCCCGCCTGGTATCGCGTCGCGTGGATCGCGATCTGCTTCGAACTCGTCGGCGTCCTCGTCGTGGGCACCCTGAGCCTCGTCGACCCGGCGCTGTTCCAGCACCCCACGGTGTGGTCGGTCTACGGGTACGGCTACCTCTTCATCCCGCTCGTTCTGCCGTTCCTCGGTCTGTGGTGGCTGATCCGGCACCGACGGACCGCGTCGTGATCGTCTTCCGCGACCCCGCCGAGGTCCCCGCCGGATTCGGGCCGTCGGTCGTGGCGATCGGCAAGTTCGACGGGGTGCACACCGGCCACCGCGCGGTCATCGACCGGGCGCGCGTCGACGCGGCGGGGGGAGCGAAGGTCGTCGCCGTCACCTTCGACCGCAATCCGCTCAGCGTGCTGCGTCCGGAGAAGTGCCCGCCCGATGTGATCGGACCGCACCAGAAGCTCGACCTTCTCGAGCGCGCCGGAGTCGACGCCACGCTGCTGCTCACGTTCGACGAACAGCTGGCATCCATCCCCGCCGAGGACTTCGTCACGCGCGTGCTCGTCGACGCGCTCGAGGCCCGCACGGTGCTCGTGGGACGCGACTTCCGCTTCGGCGCGGGGGGCGCGGGCGACCCCGACCTGCTCGTGCGCATGGGTGAAGAGCACGGGTTCCGCGTCGACGTGGTCGACGACGTCCGCGCGGTGCACGCCGACCGACGCGTGTCGTCTACCTGGATCCGCGAAGCGCTGTCCGCGGGCGACGTCACCACTGCCGCCCGCCTGCTCGGACGCGCCCCCTCGGTCTGGGGCGAGGTCGTGCACGGACTCAAACGAGGCCGCGAACTCGGCTACCCCACGGCGAACCTGTCGCCCGAGCTCGAGGGCTTCGTGCCAGCCGACGGCGTCTACGCCGGCTGGCTGGTCGACGTCGACGGCGGCCGCCGCACGAGCTACCCCGCCGCGATCAGCGTCGGCACCAACCCCACGTTCGACGACGTGCACTCCCGCCAGGTCGAGGCGTACGTCATCGACGAGACCGGGCTCGATCTGTACGGCCACCACGTCGAGGTGCGCTTCGTCGAGCGGGTGCGCGGGATGACCGCGTTCGACGGCATCGACGCGCTGCTCGTGCAGATGGCCGACGACGTCGAGCGCTCGCGCGCGATCCTCGCCTAAGCGGCGGAGCGGGCTGGGGCGTCGGGTCGGGGCTGAGCCGCGGGTCGGGCTGAGCCGGCGGGCCGGACTGAGCGGCGGTGCGGGCGGGGCGGCTTCGGGGCACGCAATGTGGCCCCGGGGCGATGGACGTGGCCCCGGGGCCACGAACGCGCGATGCGTTTGCGCGCGGCATGGCATTTCCGGGCTGGGGCGCAATCTTCGGCTGAGCCGCGTGCCGGGCTGAGCCGCGGTACAGGTTGGGCCGCGGGCCGTGCTGGGCCGACTCCGGGGCACGCAATGTGGCCCCGGGGCGAGGGAGGTGGCCGCGGGGCCACCTGCGAACGACGGTTGCGGCGTGTTCTCGGCACCGCGCCCGAGCCGCCCCGAGACCACCGCGCCCGAGCGGCCCCGGCGCGCCCCGCGCCCCGCGTCAGTCCTGGCGCGAGAGGTGATTGCGGATGCCGAAGAACGCCGCCGCGCCGCCGAGCACCATCAGCGCGGCGGTGAACACCGCGGCCCGGTGGAAGCCGTCGAGGTCGAGCGATCCGCCCACCACGGCCGAGACCGCGGCGATGGCCAGCAGTCCCGCGACGCGGGAGACGGCGTTGTTGACGGCGGAGGCGATGCCCGACCGCTCGGTCTCGATGGCGCCGAGCACCGCGGCGGTGAGCGGCGAAACGGTGGCCGTCAGGCCGAGGCCGAACACCACGATGCCCGGCAGCACCTGCGTCCAGTAGTCGAAGTCGGCGCGCACGTTCAGCAGGAGCACGGCGCCCACGGCCATCACGAGCGGGCCGAGGGTCATGAACAGGCGCGGGCCGAACCGACCGGCGAGCGCGCCCATGCGGGAGCTGAGCCCGATCATCAACAGAGTGCTGGGCAGTGAGGCGAGCCCCGCGAGGGTGGCCGACAGCCCGGCCCCCTGCTGCAGGTACACGCCGACGACGAAGCCGTTCAGCGACAGTGCGGCGTAGACGAAGACGGTGACGAGGTTGCCCGCCCAGAAGTTGCGCGAGCGGAAGAGGTCGAGGGGCATCATCGGGTCGGGCGTAATGCGCTGGCGCCACAGGAATCCGGCGAAGGCGAGGGCGCCGATGATTCCCGGAGCCCAGATCACGGGGGAGCCCCAGCCCAGGTTCGGCTGCTCGATGAGGGCGAACACGATGCCGCCGAGGCCCACCGCGCACAGGATCGCGCCGATGACGTCGACACGGGCACCGGGTCGGCGGTGGTCGCGGTGGCCGAGCCGGGCGAGCAACCACATCGTCACCCCGATCGGCAGCACGTTGACGAGGAAGACAAGGCGCCACGAGAGGGTGTCGACGAAGATTCCGCCGATGAGGGGACCGGCGATCATCGCGACGGTGGTCGCGCCGGTCCAGATGCCGATCGCTCGAGCCTGCGCGGGTCCGCGGAAGGTCGAGGTGATCAACGCGAGCGAGCTGGGGACGAGCAGGGCCCCTGCGACCCCCTGCAGGGCGCGCGCGACGATGAGGAACTCCGCGGTGGGCGCGGCGGCGATCGCGACCGAGGTCACGGCGAATCCGATGAGACCGATGCGCAGCACCACGACGCGGCCGAGCACGTCGCTCAGGGAGCCCGCGACGAGGATGAACGCGCCCAGCGTCACGAGGTACGCGTCGACGACCCACTGCTGGGTGGTCAGGCCGCCGCCGAGGTCGCGCGCGATCGCGGGGAGGGCCACGTTGACGACGGTGCCGTCGAGGAACGACACGAACGACGCCAGTACGGCGATGGCGAGCACGACGCGCTGCTCTCGCGTCATCGTCTCGGCCATGGCCTCAGCGTAGGGCCGCCATCGTCGATCCGCGCGGGGTGGACAGGATGCGGGACTGGGGCGCGGCATCCGGTGCCCGAAGGACATTCTCTCGACGAGAGCCTCGGAATACCCCCAGGGGGTATTCTGTTCCTGTGGGCATGACCGGAGGAGCAGCCATGGGCGAGAACACCGATGCCGCGGCGAAGGACACCGCCGAGGCCGTGCTCGACATCGAGGGCATGACCTGTGCGAGCTGCGTCGCCCGCGTCGAGAAGCGACTGGGTCGCGTCGAGGGTGTCGAGGCGGCCGTGAACCTCGCGACCGAGACCGCACGCGTGCGCTACCCCGCCTCGCTCGACACCTCGAGACTCGTCGACGCGGTGCGCTCCGCCGGGTACGACGCCACCGTCCGGACGCGGAACGCCCCGCGAGCGGTGACGGCGGCTGCGTCGGCATCCGTGATCCCGGATGCCGCTGACGCGGTGCTCGCACCCGTTCCGGCCCCCGGCGGCCCGATCGACGCCGTCACCGGCCGGGCCCTGGCACCCGACGCCGAACCGCACCCGGCACCGGATGCCGCGGTCCCGGCGCACGATGACGCCCAGCACGACACCACCGACCACTCCGGCGGTCACGTGCACGACACCGCTGACGCGCCCGGCTCCACGCCGCTGCGCGTGCGGCTGTGGGTTTCGCTCGCCCTCGCGGTACCCGTCGTCGCGCTCGGCATGGTGCCCGCGTGGCAGTTCCCGGGCTGGCAGTGGGTCTCGCTCGTGCTCGCGACGCCGATCGTGCTGTGGGGCGGGTGGCCGTTCCACCGCGCGACCCTGCGCAACGCCCGCCACGGCGCGGCCACCATGGACACGCTGATCACCCTGGGCACCTTCGCGGCCTACCTCTGGAGCGTGTGGGCCCTCGTGTTCGGCACCGCCGGGGTCATCGGCATCCGCCACGAGGTCATGCTCTTCGGTCCCGTGCACGACGCGACCTCGGTGATCTACTTCGAGGTCGCGGCCGCGGTGACGGTGTTCCTGCTGCTCGGCCGCGTCATCGAGCAGCGCTCGACCCGCCGGGCCGGGGCCGCCCTGCGCTCGCTGCTCGACCTCGGCGCCCGCGAAGCCGAGCTCGCCGATGGTCGGCGCATCGACGTCGACGCGCTCGCCGTGGGCGACGTGTTCGTCGTGCGGCCGGGGGCCACGATCGCCACCGACGGCGAGGTGCTCGAGGGGCGCGCCGCGGTCGACGAGAGCATGCTGACGGGCGAGTCGCTGCCCGTCGAGGTGGGGCCCGGCTCGAGCGTCACCGGCGGCACGATCGCCTCGGGCGGCCGTCTCGTCGTGCGTGCGACCGGGGTGGGGGAGCAGACCCGCCTCGCCCGCATTGCGCGCCTGGTCGAAGACGCCCAGCTCGGCAAGAGCCGCGTGCAGCGCCTCGCCGACCGCATCTCGGGGGTCTTCGTGCCGGTCGTGATCGTTCTCGCGGTGCTGACCCTCGTCGCGTGGCTGGTCGCGGGCCAACCCGTCGCTGCGGGGTTCACCGCGGCCGTCGCGGTGCTCATCATCGCCTGCCCCTGCGCGCTCGGTCTCGCCACCCCGATCGCGATCCTCGTCGGCACCGGTCGGGGAGCGCAGTTGGGCATCCTCGTCACGGGACCGGCGGCACTCGAGTCTGCCGAACGCATCGACACGATCGTGCTCGACAAGACCGGCACGCTCACGTCGGGGCGCATGAGCGTGGCATCCGTCACCGTCGTCGAGGGACAGGATGCCGCCGCCGCCCTGCAGCGCGTCGCCGCCCTCGAGCGCGGGTCGGAGCACCCCGTCGCCCACGCGATCGTCGAGGCCGCGGGTGACGGCCCGGTCGCCGCCGACCTCGAGGCTCTGCCCGGCCGCGGGATCACCGGGCTGGTCGACGGCGTGCGCGTGTTCGCCGGGCGGCCCTCGCTCGCCGCCGAGCTGGGCGCGGCGCTCCCGTCCGAGCTGGCGGACGCCGTGGCCGCGGGGGAGGAGCGGGGGACCGTGATCGTCGCCGGCTGGGCCGACGCCGACGGCACCCCGACCGCCCGCGCGGTGATCGAGGTCGCCGACACCGTGCGGCCCGAGAGTCGTGCGGCGGTCGACAGCCTGCGCGCGCTCGGACTCGAACCGGTGCTGCTCACCGGCGACAACCCCCGCATCGCCCGGGTGGTCGCCGACGAGCTCGGCATCTCCCGCGTGCGCGCCGGCGTGATGCCCGAGGGCAAGGTCGACGAGATCGCGGCCCTGCGCGCAGAGGGGCGCACCGTCGCCATGGTCGGCGACGGGGTGAACGACGCCGCCGCCCTGGCATCCGCCGATCTGGGGATCGCGATGGGCGGGGGAACGGATGCCGCGCTGCACGCCAGCGACCTCGCCCTCATGCGCGACGATCCGCGCGGCATCGTCACCGCCGTGTCGCTGAGTCGCCGGACGATGCGGATCATCCGCGGCAACCTGTTCTGGGCCTTCGCCTACAACGTCGCGGCCCTGCCGCTGGCGGCGCTCGGCCTGCTGAACCCCATGCTGGCGGGGGCGGCGATGGCGTTCTCGAGCGTCTTCGTGGTGCTCAACAGCCTGCGCCTGCGACGCGCGGCGTGAGAGCGAGGCGCCGTCGCGGGCGCGGGTTAGGGTCGAGGCGATCCCTGGAGGTTGCATGTCCCCCCTCGCCCGCGTCGGAGCCCTCGGCGCCGCAGCCGCCGTCGTCGCCCTCGCCCTGACCGCGTGCGTGCCCGAGGTCGAGACCGGCGCCGCGAACACGTCGACCCCGAGCGCGGATGCCACGACCCCGGCCCCCGTCGCCTCGTCGACCCCCACGCCCACGCCGACGCCGACCGCGACGCCGACGACGGCCCTTCCGGCCTCGTGCGACGACATCTACTCGGCCGCGATGCGCTCCACGCTCGAGGCCCAGGTGCCGCCGCTGAACGACCCCGGCATCACGCTGCTGTCGACGGATCAGGCGCCGCTGCTCGAACTGCTCGCTGCGGTGCCGACCCTGCGCTGCACGTGGGGCGCCCCGAGCGACACCGGAATGGCGACCAACGTGTCGGTCATCGATGCCGCGCAGGCGGCGACCGTGACCGGTGCCCTCACCGACGCGGGCTTCGGGTGCGAGAGCTCGGGCGACGCCACGATCTGCCGCATCGACCAGCGCGGCGTCTCGCTCGACGACAAGCCCTACGAGCGCGGTGAGACGCAGGCCGTGTCGCCGTCGACGGGCCTGTGGATCAGCACATCGTGGATCAACGTCAACCCCGACGGGTACACCGAAGACATTCTCGCCACACTGACTCGCTGATCGGCTCGCCGAGCGGGTAGAATAGTCGCGACCCCGTCACCGTGTCCGTGTGAGCCGCTTCCGGCTGAAACCCGCGGTCGGGTCGCAGACCCGCCCCTTTTCGTGTGCGTCGTCCGCGACGATCTGCGGGGTCACTGATCCACCGGCCTCGCGCCGGAACGTTCCGGACCCGGTTCCGGACGAACGCTCAGGAGGAGCATGCCGACCACGGCAACCGCCGCCCGTAGCTCGAGCCAGCGGCGCAGGAAGACCACGTCATCCCGACGCGACGACGAAGCCCCCGTCATCCCGATCCTCGCCCGCAAGGTGCGCGAGGTCGAGGCGAAGGCTCAGCGCGGCAAGCTCGGGCCCACCAACCGCGTCAAGTTCCAGGTGATCGCCTTCCTCGTGCGCGAAGAGCGCGCACGCGTCAAGGCCGACACCGAGATCACCGACGCCGCCCGCGCCGAGCTGCTGAAGCGCCTCGACGGGGTCGCGACGATCCTCGCCAAGACCGCCGCGCGCGACACCTCGCTGATCCAGCTGCTCGAGGTCGACGCGGCCACCTCGCCCGTCGCTCGTCGCATGCGGCGCGACTGGCTGCTGGAATCCGGCGCCGAACTGCCGCCGGACGAGCTGATCATCACCGACAACGCGCCGAAGATCACCCCCGTGGTGCCGGCGGCGCTGGCCGAGAAGCAGGTCATCCCCGCGTCGATCGAGGCGCGGCAGATGGCCAACCCCTTCCTCGCCCCCGACCTGACCCCGCGCACGAGCGGTGACGCCCCGCGCCGCCGCCTCGACGGCTGGGAGCTCATGGGCCCGCTGTACAAGGCGTTCGAGACCGGCGCCGGCGGGTCGGCCGCGAGCATGGAGCTGCCTCCCGTCCCCGAGTTCGACCGGCTCTCGCCGCGCGGGCTCGAGGTCATGCCGCACCAGTCGCGCTTCCTCGAGGCCGTGCGGCTCGGGCACCGCTCGTTCCTGCTCGCCGACGAGCCGGGCCTGGGCAAGACCGCGGAGTCGGTGCTCGCGGCATCCGTCGCCGATGCCTACCCGCTGCTGGTCGTCGTCCCCAACGTGGTCAAGATGAACTGGGCCCGTGAGGTGCAGCGGTGGACGCCGCAGCGCCGGGCGACCGTCATCTCGGGCGGCGGCGCCGACATCGACGCCTTCGCCGACATCTTCATCGTCAACTACGAGATCCTCGACCGGCACCTGTCATGGTTGTCGTCGATCGGCCTCAAGGGCGTCGTGGTCGACGAGGCGCACTTCATCAAGAACCTCACCTCGCAGCGCTCGCAGAACGTGCTGGCTCTGGCATCCCGCGTCCGTCAGCAGACCCGCGACCCGCTCATGCTGGCGCTCACGGGTACCCCGCTGATCAACGACGTCGAGGACTTCGACGCGATCTGGCGCTTCCTCGGCTGGACCAACGGCGAGAAGCCCGGTCCCGAGCTCATGGAGAAGTTGGATGCCACGGGCCTGACCCCCGCCGACAAGTCGTTCTATCCCGAGGCCCGCGAAGCCGTCATCTCGATGGGCATCGTGCGGCGCAAGAAGAAGGACGTCGCCGCCGACCTGCCCGACAAGCTGGTCGCCGACCTGCCCGTCGAGCTCGACGACGAATACGGCCGCTCGATCCGCCAAGCGGAGCGCGAACTCGGTGCCCGCCTCGCGGCGAAGTACCGCCGCATCATCGAGGCGCGCGGAGACCGCGGTCTCGCCCGCGGCGAGATCGACGAGGACATCGTGCGTCTCGTCGCCCACGGCGAGCTCGAGGAGTCCAAGGCCGCCGGCTCGGGCAGCGAGAACGTGTTCACGATGGTGCGCCGCATCGGCCAGGCCAAGGCGCACCTCGCGGCCGACTACGCCGTGCAGCTGCAGCGCTCGGTGGGCAAGGTCGTGTTCTTCGCCAAGCACATCGATGTCATGGATGCCGCCGAGGCGCACTTCAAGGCCTCGGGCCTGAAGGCCGTGTCGGTGCGCGGAGAGCAGACCTCGACCGCGCGCCAGGCCGCGATCGACGCGTTCAACAGCGACCCCGACGTGGGCATCGCCGTCTGTTCGCTCACCGCCGCCGGCGTCGGCCTCAACATGCAGGCCGCGTCGAACGTCGTGCTCGCCGAGCTGTCGTGGACGGCCGCCGAGCAGACGCAGGCGATCGACCGCGTGCACCGCATCGGCCAGGACGAGCCCGTGACCGCGTGGCGCATCATCGCCGCGCACACGATCGACACCAAGATCGCCGAGCTCATCGACTCCAAGGAGGGCCTCGCCCAGCGTGCCCTCGACGGGCTGGCGGTCGAGCCCGGATCCAGCGACTCGGTGCAGCTGTCGGCGCTCATGCACCTGCTGCGTCAGGCGCTCGGCAAGGCCTGAATCCGTCCGTCACGAACGCCCCGGTCGCTTCGGCGCCGGGGCGTTCGTGCGTTCCGGGGACGAGCCGTCGCGTCTCGCGCCGTCGTGGCTCGGGCCGTCATGGCTCGCGCCGTCGTGCGGATGCCGGCGACGACCCGCCGGGGCCGGAGCCCCGAGGGACGGCGTGTCGCGGGTGGCGTCCGCACGACGGCGGGGGCGTCGCTCGCGCGGGGCGCCGGGGCCACGGCATCCGCCCGCCCTTCGTCGCCGTGTGGCAGCCGTCCCGCCCGCGGCGATAAGGTCGAAGACGGCAACGGCGCCGACCTCCACCCGAACCACAGCACTTGAGGACTCTGCCCATGAAGATCGGCATCCTGACCAGCGGCGGCGACTGCCCCGGGCTCAACGCGGTCATCCGTGGCGTCGTGCTCAAGGGCACGACCAACTACGACATCGAGTTCGTCGGCATCCGCGACGGCTGGCGCGGCGTGGTCGACGGCGACTTCTTCCCCCTCACCCGCCACGAGGTGAAGGGTCTGTCCAAGGTCGGCGGCACCATCCTCGGCACGAGCCGCACCAACCCCTACGAGGGAGCGCGCGGCGGGGCCGAGAACATCTCGAAGACCCTGTACGGCCACCGGATCGACGGCATCCTCGCCATCGGTGGCGAAGGAACCCTGGCCGCGGCCGATCGCCTGTCGAAAGACGGCATCAACGTGCTCGGCGTGCCGAAGACGATCGACAACGACCTGCGGGCCACCGACTACTCGTTCGGGTTCGACACCGCCGTGAACATCGCGACGGATGCCATGGACCGCCTGCGCACCACCGGTGACTCCCACCAGCGCTGCATGGTGGCCGAGGTCATGGGCCGCCACGTCGGCTGGATCGCCCTGCACGCCGGCATCGCCGCCGGTGCGCACGTTATCTGCATCCCCGAGGTGCCGATGTCGATCGAGGAGATCACCGAGCAGGTCACGCGCGCGCACGACCGCGGCCGCGCGCCCCTGGTCGTGGTGTCGGAGGGCTTCAAGCTGAAGGGCATGGACGAGGCGTTCAGCGACAAGGGCCTCGACGCCTTCAACCGCCCGCGCCTCGGCGGCATCGGTGAGCAGCTCGCCCCCGAGATCGAGCGTCTCACCGGCATCGAGACCCGCTCGACCGTGCTCGGTCACATCCAGCGCGGCGGCTCGCCGTCGGGCTTCGACCGCGTGCTCGCGACGCGCCTGGGCCTGCACGCCGCCGACGCGCTGCACGAGGGCGCGTGGGGCCAGATGGTCGCGATGCGCGGCACCGACATCGTGCGCGTGCCCTTCGCCGACGCGCTCGGCGAGCTCAACAGCGTGCCCCTGTACCGCTACGAGGAGGCCGCCGCGCTGTTCGGTTGAGCCGGCTGCGTCGACGCCCCGTTCCGCCGTGTGCGGGGCGGGGCGTTGTGCTGCGCGGGGCTTCTGTGGAGGAGGGCCCGAACCTTGTCCCACTTTGTGTCACACCATGTCCCACATTCGGCTGCTCAGACGCCCTTCAGGCAGCCGAAAGTGGGACATGGTGGTGACATCGGCTCGACTTCTCGTGCGGGCGCCTGTGGACAACCGTTGAGGGGACCGCCAGAGGCGAGAAGCTGAGGGATGCCGCGTCCTCAACCTCTTCCCGGGCAGCTTCCCGAGCACTTCTCCGTCGGCGCCGCCGTCGAGCTGGGAGTAACGCGTGCTCGGCTGCGCGCCGCTGACTTGAATTCACCGTTCCATGGCATCCGATCGTCGACGACCGTTCCGCCTTCGTCTTTGATCCAGCAGTGCCTCGCGTACGCGCCGCGCCTGATGCCCTGGCAGTTCTTCAGCCATGAGACGGCGCTCGCTCTGCGGGGAGTATGCACTCCGGAGTGGCCCTATGTGCCGCAGATCCATGTTTCCGCACACCGGCCAGCGAGGGAGCCGCGGACGCAAGGAGTCGTCGGCCACCGTCTGCAAGCGCGCGCACCGGCGTTCTCCGCCGGCCCGCTCGACCTGCCGGTCGAGCACCCCGTGCGGGCGTGGAGACAGTGCGGGCGGCTCTGGCCTCTTGATGACCTGGTCGCAGCGGCCGACGCGCTCCTGAGCGGACGGCCGCCGATGGCCGACGCAGAGCAGCTGCGGTCCGAGGTCAGCGAGATGGGCGACGTTCGAGGCGGTGTTCTGTGTGCGGCGGTCGACCTCGCCCGACCCGGCGTCCGGTCGCCGAGAGAGACACGTCTGCGCCTTCTGCTGGCTCGGAACGGGCTCCCGACCCCCGAGGTCAATGCCGACATCTTCGACTCGCGTGGTGTGTTCGTCGCGGAGATCGACCTCGCCTTCCCCCGATGGATGGTCGCCGTCGAATACGACGGACGCGTCCACGCCGAGGACGAGCGGCAGTTCGCGCGGGATGCCGATCGGTGGGCCGCCATCCGGGCGGCGGGATGGGATCACGTGCGCGTGCTGAACCACCACCTGCGAGATGGAGGCGCCCCGGCCGTCGCTCTCGCCCGCGATGCGCTCGTCAGAGCCGGTTGGAGGCCGGGTCTCTCAGCGCATGTGGGCTGACGCATGTCCCGAAAAAGGTCACCTGAGCGGTGCAGAGACAGCCAAAAGTGGGACACGGTCTGCACAAATTGGGACATGGGTTGTCAACGCGAGGCTGATGGGGGCGCGCGTCGCGGCGGGGCGGCAGCGATCGCCCCCACACTCCGAACGCCCCGCCGCGCGAGGCGACGGGGCGTTCGGGGCGCGGTGGCGCGGGTCAGTCGGTGAGGCCCAGCACGTCGAGCAGCCATGCCAGCTCGAAGGCGCGCTCGCGCCAGGCGTTGTAGCGACCGCTCACGCCGCCGTGGCCGGCGACCATCTCGCACTTGAGCATCGCGTCGGCGCCGACCTCGCGCAGGCGGGCGACCCACTTCGCGGGCTCGACGTACAGCACGCGGGTGTCGTTGAGCGAGGTGACCGCGAGGATGCGGGGGTACTGCACGCCCTCGCGCACGTTCTCGTACGGCGAGTACGACTTCATGTAGGCGTAGACGTCGGCGTCGTGCAGGGGGTCGCCCCACTCGTCCCACTCGATCACCGTGAGCGGGAGCGAGGGGTCGAGGATCGTCGTGAGGGCGTCGACGAACGGCACGTCGGCCAGGATGCCGGCGAACAGCTCGGGCGCGAGGTTGGCGACGGCGCCCATCAGCAGGCCGCCCGCGCTGCCGCCCTCGGCGACGATGCGGTCGGGCGTCGTGTAGCCGGCGTCGACCAGGTGACGCCCCGCGGCGACGAAGTCGGTGAAGGTGTTGCGCTTCGCGCGCAGCTTGCCGTCTTCGTACCACTGCCGGCCCATCTCGCCGCCACCGCGCACATGCGCGACGGCGAAGACGACACCACGGTCGAGCAACGACAGGCGGGGGACCGAGAACCCGGGCTCGATCGAGTGCTCGTACGAGCCGTAGCCGTACAGGTGCACGGGCCGGGGGGTGTCGCCCGGCTCGCCGGACGACCGCTTCCACACCAGCGACACCGGAACCTGCGTGCCGTCGTCGGCGGGCGCCCACACGCGCGCCTGTCCGTAGTCGGCGGGGTCGAAGCCCCCGAGCACGGGCTGGCGCTTGCGCAGCAGCAGCTCGCCGGTCTCGATGACGTAGTCGTACACGGTGCCCGGGGTGACGAACGAGCCGTAGCCCAGACGCAGCACCGGGGGAGCGTACTCGGGGTTGCCGCCCGTGCCCACGCTGTACAGCGGCTCGTCGAAGGCGATCTCGGTCACGGCGCCGTCGGCGTACGACAGCATGCCCAGGCGGGCGAGGCCGTCGCGGCGGTAGCCGACCACGCCCCAGTCGCGGAACGTGTCGACGCCCAGCAGCCGGTGGGCGGGGTGGTGCGCGATCACGGTCTCGCGGGCCCCCTGGGGGTCGGATGCCGAGACCTTGACGAGCTCGAAGTCGAGCGCCCCGTCGTTGTGCAGGACGTAGAGCACGTCTTCGCCGTCGACCACGGCGTGCGAGGAGGAGTACTCGACGCCCTCGCGCCGCGGCCACACCACGCGGGGTTCGCCGCGGAGGTCGTCGGCGTCGAGGATCCACTCCTCGCTCGTGATCGACGAGCCCATCTCGATCATCAGGTAGCGGTCGCTGCGCGTGAAGTCGGCGCCGACCCAGTACCGGTCGTCGGGCTCGTGGAAGAGCTTCACGTCGGCATCCGTCGCCGTGCCGATCTCGTGCAGCCACACGGTGTCGGGGCGCCAGGCGTCGTCGACGGTGGTGTAGACGATGAAGCGCCCGTCGGGCGAGAAGGTCGCGCCCGAGAACGTGCCGGGGATCTCGTCGGGCAGACTCTCGCCCGTCACCAGGTCGCGCACCCGCACGGTGTAGCGCTCGTCGCCGGCGACGTCGATGCCGTACAGCATGCGCGTGCCGTCGTTCGAGATCTCGAAGCTGCCGAGCGAGAAGAACTCGGTGCCCTCGGCCTCGACGTTGCCGTCGAACAGCACCTGCTCGCCCGGGACGGGCCGGTCGGGCGACAGGGTCGGCGGCGTCCAGTCGTCGGGGGAGTCGAGGGGAGCGCGGCACTGGATGCCGTACTGCGCGCCCGCGACGGTGCGGCCGTAGTACCACCAGTCGCCGCGACGAGCGGGGACGGAGAGGTCGGTCTCGAGCGTGCGGCCCTTGATCTCGCCGAAGATCGCGTCGCGCAGCGGCCCCAGGTGCGCGGTGCGCGCAGAGGTGTAGGCGTTCTCGGCCTCGAGGTGCGAGATGACTTCGGCGTCGTCTTTGGCGCGCAACCACTCGTAGGGGTCGTCGAACGTGTCGCCGTGGTGCGTGCGCGGCGCGGGGCGGCGGGCGGCGACGGGAGGCGTGGGCTGCGAGGCGTGATCGGTCACCGTTCCACGGTAGTGCGCCCCTCCGACATCGGTCTCCGACGGCACCGGATGCCGCCGTGTCGGGCGTTTCCGAAGGGGGCTCCCCGTTCGACGCGGGGGCCGACGCCTCGGGCGGTCGCCCGCTCGCGCCCGTGCGCGTTTGACCGTCACGGCCGCCGGTGAAAGGATGTCGAGGCGACACCGATGAACAGGTGTCGAACTCCAGGTGAACTCTTCGTTCGTCGCGCCGATCCCGTCGGCATCCCTTCTTCCTTCTCACGGAAAGCGAACGGTGGAGAGCGCAGCCCTCATCATCGTGCTGGTCATCGCGCTG
Source organism: Microbacterium sp. che218 (assembly GCF_040436305.1). Lineage (NCBI taxonomy): Bacteria > Bacillati > Actinomycetota > Actinomycetes > Micrococcales > Microbacteriaceae > Microbacterium > Microbacterium sp. che218. The sequence continues at coordinate 1,111,720 of NZ_AP031501.1, read as the reverse complement.
GCACTGTTCTTCGATTTCACCAACGGATTCCACGACACCGCGAACGCGATGGCCACGCCCATCGCCACCGGTGCGCTGAAGCCGAAGGTCGCGGTCCTGTTGGCGGCAGGCCTCAACCTGGTCGGGGCGTTCCTGTCGACCGAGGTGGCCAAGACCATCTCGGGCGGCATGATCCGCGAGGACCAGCTCAGTCCCGACATCTTCCCGCCGATCATCTTCGCGGGCCTCATCGGCGCCATCACGTGGAACATGCTCACGTGGCTGCTGGGCCTGCCGTCGAGCTCGTCGCACGCCCTCTTCGGCGGTCTGATCGGTGCGACCCTCGTGGGCGTCGGCGCCTCGGCGATCGACACCGGCGTGGTGCTGAGCAAGGTCATCCTCCCGGCGCTCATCGCGCCGCTCACGGCCGGCATCATCGCGTTCGCCGTCACCAAGATCGCCTACGGCATCACCCGGCGTTACGACATGAAGGCGGACGGTCGAGACGGCTTCCGCTGGGGGCAGATCTTCACCTCGTCGCTGGTCGCCCTGGCGCACGGCACGAACGACGCGCAGAAGACCATGGGCGTCATCACCCTCGCGCTCATCACGGTCGGCTGGCAGTCGTCGGCGAACCCCGACCCGCAGATCTGGGTCGTCTTCGCGTGCGCGATCACCATCGCGCTCGGCACCTACATGGGCGGCTGGCGCATCATCCGCACCCTCGGCAAGGGACTGACCGACGTCAAGCCGGCGCAGGGCTTCTCGGCCGAGACCTCGACCGCCGCGACGATCCTCGCCTCCAGCGCCCTCGGCTTCGCGCTGTCGACCACGCAGGTGGCATCCGGATCCGTCATCGGATCGGGCCTGGGCCGCCGCGGATCGACCGTGCGGTGGAACACCGTCGGCCGCATCATGATCGGCTGGGTGCTGACGCTCCCCGCCGCCGGTGCCGTCGGTGCCGCCGCTGCGCTGATCGTCGTCTGGCTGGGCGGATGGGGCGTCGCGGTCGACGCGGTCATCGCGGTCGTCATCGTGCTCAGCCTGTTCCTGCGTTCGCGTCGCGACTCGGTCACCTCGGCCAACGCGATGAGCGAGGTCGCCGATTCCGGCGCCGCCGTCAAGGTGCCCCGCAAGCCCGGTCCGACGCGCCGCCAGCGTCGTCTCGAGCGCGACAAGGCCGGAAAGGACGCCTGATGCTGATCAACTGGGAAGCCTTCCTCCAGGTCTTCGTCGCAGCCATCGTGGGCGCCGCGATCGTGGTGACCTTCTACTCGCTGGGTCTGCGCCTGCTCGTGACCGGCGGGCGCCCGCCCCTGGTCTCTCCGGCGGAGTTCACGGATGCCATCACCGTCATCTCCGACAAGCAGAAGCGCCGCGCCGAGAAGGCGGTGGCCAAGGCCGCCAAGAAGAACCCGCTCAGCGACGGCCAGAAGCGGCTGGCGCTCGCGGCCGCCTACGCGTGCTTCGCGGTGTGCGCCGCGGCGGTGCTGGGCGCGCTGCTGCTCATCCTCTTCAACCACTGAGCCGTCGACGCCGCGGCATCGGATGTCGGAGGCCCCTCCTAGGCTGAGCTCATGGCATCCGTGCAGTTCGGTCAGCACGCGCCCGCGGCGCGCGTGATCCTCCATCTCAGCGATACGCATCTGCTCGCCGGCGACCGGCTGCTCGGCGATCGCTACGACACCGCGCGGCACCTGCGGCGCACGCTCGAGGCCGCCGAGGCGACGGGGGTGAGACCGGATGCCGTGGTGTTCACCGGCGACCTGACAGACCTGGGCGAGCCCGAGGCCTATCGGGCGCTGCGCGCGGAGGTCGAGCCGTGGGCGGAACGCCTCGGGGCTCCCGTGGTGTGGGTAGCGGGGAACCACGACGAGCGTCCGGCGCTGCGCGAGGGACTCCTCGACGGTGAGCCGACGCAGGAGCCGGTGACCGGCGTGTGGGACCTCGGGGGGCTCCGCCTCGTCGCGCTCGACTCCACGGTGCCCGGGTGGCACCACGGCGACCTCGACGCCGCCCAGCTGGAGTGGCTGCGCGCCGAGCTGTCGACCCCGGCGCCGCTCGGCACGATCCTGGCGCTGCACCATCCGCCGCTGCCGACGCACATTCCGTTCTTCGACATCCTCGAGCTGCGCGATCAGCCGGGTCTCGCAGCGGCCATCGCGGGCAGCGACGTGCGCGCGATCCTCGCCGGTCACCTGCACTACTCGACGTCGGGCACCTTCGCCGGCGTCCCCGTGAGCGTGGCGGCTGCGTCCTGCTACACGATGGACCTCGCCCGGCCGGGCGATGCGGTGAACGGCATGGACGGTGGCAGGTCGTTCCATCTGGTGCACGTGTGGGACGACACCGTCACCCACGCCGTCGTGCCCGTGGTCGACGACGAGGCCTCCGGTTTCTTCACCCCGGAATGGACGCAGCGCATGGCGGCACTGAGCCCGGAGGAGCGGCTCGAGGCGTTCTCGCGAAAGCGTTGAGCGTGCAATAGACGCAACGGACGGTGACGGTATCGTCACATGCCGCCGTGTCCAGCGAGCCCATCGCACGGGGTCGTTAGGCTCGGAACATCCCTACTCGCCGTGACACCCACGAGGATTCCCACATGGCTTTGGACGCAATGACGCGCACCCGCACCGAGACCGATTCGCTCGGCTCGCTCGACATCCCCTCCGAGGCGTACTGGGGCATCCACACCGCCCGTGCGCAGGAGAACTTCCCGATCGCGAAGCGACCGATCTCGGTCTACCCCGACCTCGTGCGGGCTCTCGCGATGGTGAAGCAGGCGTCGGCCCGCGCCAACCGCGAGATCGGCGTGCTCGACGAGGCCAAGGCCGACCTCATCGACCGTGCCGCGCAGCGCGTGATCGACGGGGAGTTCCACGACGAATTCACGGTGGGCGTCATTCAGGGCGGCGCCGGCACGTCGACGAACATGAACGCCAACGAGGTCATCACCAACATCGCCCTCGAGATGGCGGGGCGCGAGAAGGGCGACTACGCCTTCCTGTCGCCCATCGACGACACGAACCGCAGCCAGTCGACCAACGACGTGTACCCGACGGCGATCAAGATCGGCCTCGCGCTGACGCTGCGCAGCCTTCTCGAGGAGCTCGCTCTGCTGCGGCAGTCGTTCCTGAGCAAGTCGGAGGAGTTCCACGACGTGCTCAAGGTCGGGCGCACGCAGTTGCAGGATGCCGTGCCGATGACCCTCGGCCAGGAGTTCCACGGCTTCGCTACCACCCTCGGCGAGGACTACAACCGCCTCACCGAGAACGCCTACCTGCTCTACGAGATCAACATGGGCGCGACCGCCATCGGCACCGGCATCACCGCGCACGCCGGCTACGCGAGCGCCGTGCTGCGGCACCTGCGCGCGATCACCGGCCTCGACCTCGAGACGGCCACCGACCTCGTGGAGTCCACGAGCGACACCGGCGCGTTCATGTCGTTCTCGGCATCGCTCAAGCGCAACGCCATCAAGCTGTCGAAGATCTGCAACGACCTGCGACTGCTGTCGTCCGGCCCTCAGGCCGGTCTCGGCGAGATCAACCTGCCCCCGCGTCAGGCCGGGTCGAGCATCATGCCCGGCAAGGTCAACCCGGTGATCCCCGAGGTCGTCAACCAGGTCGCGTTCTCGGTCGTCGGCGCCGACATGACCGTCACCATGGCGGTCGAGGGCGGCCAGCTCCAGCTTAACGCGTTCGAGCCGGTCATCGCGCACTCGATCTTCCAGTCGATCACCTGGATGCGCCAGGCCATGTGGACCCTGCGCGTCAACTGCGTCGACGGCATCACCGCCAACCGCGAGCGTCTGGGCGCAATGGTCGGTTCGTCGGTCGGCGTCGTGACGGCGCTGACGCCGTTCATCGGCTACGCGGCCGCGGCGGCCCTCGCCAAGACCGCGCTGCTCACGCACCGCAACGTCGCCGACCTGGTCGTGGAGGCGGGGCTGATGACCCGCGACGAGGTCATGAAGCAGATCTCGCCCGCGCGCCTGTCGGGCCTGCAGGCCGTGACGGCGGCGATCCCGATCGTCCGCGCGGCGGACAGCGTCGTCGAAGAGGACTGAGCCCGCTCACCGCGAAGGGCCGGGACGTGATCGTCCCGGCCCTTCGTCGTGCACTGTCGTGCGGAGTCGCCGTCTGCGGGGCGCCGAGCCCCGGCATCCGGAACGGACCCCGGATGCCGCGTCAGTCGAGGATGCGGCAGTGCGTGGTCAGCTCGCCGATGCCGTCGATTCCGACGGTCACGGTGGAGCGGTCGCGCAGGAAGATCTGCGGATCGCGCGAGTAGCCGGCGCCGCCCGGGCTGCCGGTGGAGATGAGGGTGCCGGGGAGCAGCGTCACCGACTCCGACAGCTTGTTGATGAGCGTCGCGACCGAACGCACCATCTGGCCGGTGCTGGCGTCCTGCACGGTGTGGCCGTCGACGACGGTCCAGATGTGCAGGTCCTGCGGGTCGGGGATCTCATCGGCGGTCACCACGAACGGACCGGTCGGGGTGAAGCCGTCGAACGACTTGCACCGCGACCACTGGGCCTCGGAGAACTGGATGTTGCGCGCGGTCACGTCGTTGACCACCGTGTAGCCCCAGACGTGGTCGAGCGCCTCGCCTTCGGGGATGTCGCGTCCCGGTCGGCCGATGATGACGCCCAGCTCGGCTTCGTAGTCGACGGCTTCGCTGAGCGAGCGCGGCCACGAGGTGGTCTCGCCGTGCGCGGTCAGGGAGTTCGGCCACAGCACGAAGACGGTGGGACCGGCGTCGGTCTTGAGCCCCAGCTCGCCGGAGTGCGCGGCGTAGTTGAGCCCCACGGCGAGAATGGAGGGGGGAGCGAGCACCGCCGAGGCGTAGCGGACGCCGTCCAGCGGATGCCGCGGAGCCGACGCTGCGGCGTCCTTCACCCGCGCCAGCAGGTCGTCGCCTCCCGCGATGAGCTGCTCGAGAGTGCTCGGGGCGCCTGTGAAGAAGTCGTCGACGAACGAGAACTCCTCGCCGTGGACGCTGACGAGACGGGGGGCTTCCGCCCCTTCCTGTGAACGGACGTGGGCGAAGCGCATGCCTCCACGCTACCGGGCCTGGCGCGGTGGCGAGGGCCGCAAGCCCCGGATGCCCTGTCGGAGGCCGCCTCTAGGCTGTGCGCATGAGCACCCCCTCGCCGCTGTCGCGTCCCGGGTCGGCGGAGGCTTCGCGCATCTCGACCGCGCCGCAGCCCGCCGTGTCCGCCGCCCCGCGCCGCACTCGACGCGGGGGAGTGGCGCTATGGATCGTCGCGGTGCTCCTCGTGCCTCTGCTGGCGCTCCTCGTGCGGTACTTCACCGGCTTCCTCGGCACCGCCGCGACCTTCATCGGGTTGATCCTGGCGGCGATCCCGTTCGTGATCGTGTGGTTCGCCGTGCGCTACATCGACCGGTGGGAGCCCGAACCGCGGCGCCTGCTCGTCTTCGCGGTGGCCTGGGGGGCGATCGCCGCCGTCACCATCGCCCTCGGCGTCGACCTCGTGGTCACGCTCCTGGTGGGCCGGCTGCCCGAGGCGTTCAGCGCCGTGGTGCAGGCTCCGATCGTCGAGGAGGTCGCGAAGGGCCTGGGCGTGCTGCTCATCTTCGCGTTCGCGCGCCGTGCGTTCGACGGACCCGTCGACGGCATCGTCTACGGCGCGTTGATCGGCGCGGGCTTCGCGCTCACCGAGAACGTGCAGTACTTCGCCATCAGCTACCTCGAGGGTGGGCCGGGGCAGGTCGCCACGACGTTCTTCCTGCGTGCGGTGCTCTCGCCGTTCGCGCACGTCATGTTCACCAGCCTCACCGGATTCGCGTTCGGACTCGCCGCGCGTCGCGGGCTGCGCACCGGCGCGGCGCTGGGCTACGGCATCCCGGGTCTGATCGGGGCGATCGTGCTGCACGCCCTGTGGAACGGCTCGGCCACCTTCTTCGACTTCTTCGAGATCTACGCCGCCCTGCAGGTGCCGCTGTTCGTGCTGTTCATCCTGGGCGTCCTGGCGCTGCGTCGGGAGGAGTCGCGACTCACCCGCGCCCGGCTCGGCGAATACGCAGCCGCGGGGTGGTTCACCCCTCAGGAAGTGGACATGCTCGCGACCGGGCCGGGGCGGAGGTCTGCGCTCGCGTGGGCACGCACGTTGCCGGGCGACCGGTCGCCGGTGATGAAGTCGTTCATCACGGATGCCACGGCGCTCGCCGCCGCTCGCCAACGGGCGATCTCGGGGCGCGATCCTCATGCGGCCGCGGCCGAACGCTATCTGCTCGAGCGCACGACGGCGGCGCGCGCGACCCTGCTCTCGCGCTGAGATCGACCGACGTGGCCGATGTCACCCGCCGGGGGTCTTGACACCGTCCGAGCTCGGGAGCACCATCGTCGTAGGCCAACTCAGCGCCCGGGAGACACGCAGGCATCGCCGCGGCACCGGGCGCTGAGTCTTTGTCCAGGGGCTTCGCCGATCGGTTCGGCGTGCTTGGATGGATGCATGACTGATCGCACCAAGCCGGAGTTCGACGCTCCCAGCGGCCCCGCCCCCTCCGACCTCGTCATCCGCGACATCATCGTCGGCGACGGCGACGAGGCCAAGCCCGGTGACACCGTCACCGTGCACTATGCCGGTGTCGAGTACGAGTCGGGCGAAGAGTTCGACTCGTCGTGGGGCCGTGGCGAGAGCATCCAGTTCCCCCTGCGCGGCCTGATCCAGGGCTGGCAGGACGGCATCCCGGGCATGAAGGTCGGCGGACGCCGCGAGCTGGTCATCCCGCCGCACCTCGCCTACGGTCCGGCCGGAGGACACTTCCTCGGCGGCAAGACCCTCATCTTCATCATCGACCTGCTCAAGGTCGGCTGACCTTCCGTTCGTCACCGGACGTTCACGAACCCGAGGGGGCTGCGGCCTTCTCGGGTTCGTCATTTTCCACGATCGTGGAATACATTCGTGTGAATGGGAGTTGGCCCTCGTCAGGACGCCGAAACGGCTCCCCAGATCTCAAGGAGTGACATGACCGACACCACCGCCCTCGACATCCCCGGCTACAAGACCGGCACCTGGGTCCTCGACCCGAGCCACAGCGAGGTCACCTTCTCGGTGCGCCACATGATGATCTCGAAGGTGCGCGGCACCTTCGGCGTCAAGAGCGCCACCATCGTCGCCCCCGAGAACCCCCTCGAGGCCACCGTCGAGGCGTCGGTCGACGTCACCTCGGTCGACACCAAGGACGAGGGTCGCGACCAGCACCTCCGTTCGGCCGAGTTCTTCGACATCGAGACCTACCCGACGATGGACTTCCGCTCCACCGGCGTTCGCCTCGAAGACGGCGACTTCCTCGTCGACGGCGACCTGACCATCCGCGGCATCACCAAGCCCGCCACCTTCTCGCTCGACTTCGGTGGCTTCGGCACCGACCCGTGGGGCAACTACAAGGCCGGCGCGACCGCCAAGACGGTCATCAACCGCGAGGACTTCGGCCTCACCTGGAACGCGGCCCTCGAAAAGGGCGGCGTGCTCGTCGGCAAGGACGTCACCATCGAGCTCGACCTGCAGCTCTCGCTCCAGGCGTGATCTTCACGAGGGTCCGGATGCCGCGGCATCCGGGCCCTCGTCGTTTCCGTGCGGTCCCGGATGCCATGGCATCCGGGACCGTCGTCGTCTCGGGGTTGGTGCGTCAGACGTGCGCTCGGCGGGGGAGCCGGATCCGCTGCTGCACCAGCAGGATGCCGAGGAACACGACGGCGGCGCCGACCGGTTCGTTCCAGCTGATGGTCTCGCCCAGCACGATGATGCCCAGAGCGACGCCGACGACGGGCGTGATGTAGGTGACGGTCGACGCCCGCGTGGGGCCCCAGGCGCGCAGCGTGTTCTGGTTCCAGACGTAGGCGACGCCGGTACCGAGCACGCCGAGGGCCACGATGCTCGCCACGACGGGCAGGTCGAGGCGGGGCGGCTCGGCCAGGATGAACGGCGACAGCAGCACCATGAGCGCGGCGGCGGGAGCGATGTAGCCGAAGGCGAAGGCCACGCCCGAGAGGCCGCTGTCGCCGAGGAAGCGCCGCATGTAGGCGAGGCTGAAGCCGTAGCAGGCGGTGGCGCCGAGCAGCGCGAGTTGGGCGACGGTGCTGTCGCCGACCTCGCCGACGGCCCCGGGGGCGATGATGATCGCCACGCCCGCGATGCCGACGCCGATGCCCACGAGCTGACCGACGCGGAGCTTCTCGACGCGGAACACCGCCCACGCCATCACCGCCGTCATGATGGGCGTGGTGGCGTTGAAGATGCTCGCCAGGCCCGACGACACGTGCTGCTCGGCCCACGCGAACAGCAGGAACGGCACGACGCAGAACGACACCGACAAGACGCACAGGTGCGCCCAGACGCGCAGGGTGCGGGGGAGTCGTTCGCGGCGGATCGCCACGATCGCCGCGAGGGCGAGGGCTCCGAACAGCAGTCGGCCGCCCGCGACCTGCGCGGGGGTCATTCCGGTGAGCGCGACGGCGATGAAGAGGAAGCTCGACCCCCACACGATGCCCGTGAGCACGAACTGCACGGTGATCGAGATGGGGGAGGGAGCGGGGGTGGATGCCACGGAGCTGACACTACGGCCGACCACCGACATCGCGTGGGCCGGTCGGCTGCGACGGCCGAAATCCGCCGACGATCGGCAGACGCACGTCGGGCGTCCCTCTCACGCATCAACGCGATCCAGCGCATAAACGCAAGGAGAGCGCGTTTATGCGTGCCGATCGCGTTCATGCGTGGCTGTCGCGGGCGGCCTTGCGCGCTCTCGGTGCCGGCGGAGCGGGGAGCGGGGGCGCCTTGCGGCATCGCGGGCCGCGCGTCAGGGCTGCGGGTCGAGGGCGTCGTACGCCCGGAACCGCGGCGTGAACCGCACCAGCGTGCCGACGAGGCCGAGGATGACGATCCCGCCGAACAGGGGCGGAACCCACAGGGCCGTCAGCGTGGCCAGGGTGCCGGCGTACAGGGCTCCGATGCGCGGGCCGCCCGCCACCACGACGACAAAGATGCCCTGCAGTCGCCCCCGCATGGCATCCGGAACTGCCGCTTGCATCATGGTCGACCGATAGATCGCGCTGACGTTGTCGGCCGCACCCGACACCGCGAGCACGAGCGCCGCGAGCACGATCAGCAGTACCGCCCCGTGCTCTTCGCCGGTGTCGGCGGGGCGCGCCCAGCCCAGGGTCGCGGCCAGGAGCACGACGCCGAACGCGGCGATCGACAGCCCGTACACCTGGATCGCGCGTTCGATGCCGAGACCCTGACGACGCACGCGACCGATCGGGCCCGAGAACAGGCTCGAGAAGAACGCCCCCGCCGCGACCGCCGCGGTGAGGACACCCGTGGTGATCGCCCCACCGCCGAGGAGGACCGCGCCGATCGCCGGGAACAGCGCCACGGGCTGGCCGAAGGTCATCGCGATGATGTCGAGCACGTACTGCAGGCGGATGTTCGGCGCGCGGCGCAGGAAGCGCATGCCGTCGCGGAGCGACTCGAGACCGGGCCGCACGATCTCGCCCTCGGGGCGGAGCTTGGGCAGCGACCACAGCCCGAGGAAGAGCGAAGTCATGAGCAGCACGTCGAGCGAGTAGGTCCACGCGTACCCCGCGAACGCAACCAGGACGCCGGCGAGGGCCGGGCCCGCCATGACCATGATCCCCACCGTCACACCCTGCAGCGCCGCGGCTGCGGGCAGCAGGTCGCGCGAGATCAGACGCGGGGTGATCGCCGACTTGGTCGCCATGACGATCGAGTTCGCCGCGGAATTCACCACGCTCAGCACGAACAGCCACGCCACGGTCTCGAGGCCGGTCCACGCGAGCACCGCCAGCAACGCCGTCGAGACGAAGGTGACCACGGCCGCGAGCAGCGCCACGGTGCGTCGATCGAACGCGTCGGCGAGCATCCCGCCGTACAGGCCCGCGACGATCATGGGCAGCAGCCCCGCCACGGCGATCATCGACACGGCGAGGGTGCTCTGGGTGAGCTCGAACACGTGCAGCATGACGGCGACGACCGTGAGCTGACCGCCGAGGCCGGCGAGCGTCGACCCGACCCACAGGCGCGCGAACGCGGGAGAGGTGGTCAGGGGACGGATGTCGATGAAGGCGCTCTGGCGCACGCTCATGCGTCGACCTCGATCCGCTTGATGCGAGCGGAGTGGCCGCGCAGGATCTCGACGTCGCGCGGGGCCACCGCGAAGTGGGCGGCCAGGGCCCTCACGACGCCGTCGTTGGCCGCACCGTCGACGGCGCGCTCGCGGACGTGGACCACGAGCCCGTCGGCGGTGTCTTCGACGAGGGGGCCGCGCCGGCTTCCGGGTTTGACGCGGACGGTGAGCTGCACGGATCGAGGCTACGCCAGGCCTCCGACACCGTCGGTCGCGTGCGGCGTCGGATTCGCGGCATCCGGAGCCCCTCGAAGAGCACGCTGCGGGGCCGGGCTCGAGCGTCGCCGACCGGTGCGGTCTCGGCATCCGGATGCTGGTAGACTCATGCGGTTGCCGTTCGATCGGCCGCGGATAAAGAGAGCTCGCACATCGTGTGACGGGCGCCGCGCAATGAGAAGGAAGGGGATCCCATCTATGGCACTCGAAGCAGACGTCAAGAAGGCGATCATCGAAGAGTACGCGACGCACCCCGGTGACACCGGATCCCCCGAGGTGCAGGTCGCGATGATGACGCAGCGCATCAAGGACCTCACCGAGCACCTCAAGATCCACAAGCACGACCACCACTCGCGCCGTGGACTCTTCCTGCTCGTCGGTCAGCGCCGTCGCCTGCTGGGTTACCTGCAGGACGTCGACATCAACCGTTACCGCTCGCTCATCGAGCGTCTCGGTCTGCGTCGCTAATCGCACCAGCGTTCTATCGCGCAAAACATTCTTGGAAGGCCGCCCCACGGTGTGGGGCGGCCTTCGTCATTCCCGGATGCGGGGAGAGTGTCTCTGAGTCTGTCGAAGCGGCCGGTGGCTTCGACAGGCTCAGCCACCTGGGTTTGCTAAGGGGTGGGTGGCTTCGACGGGCTCAGCCACCTGGGGGTTCGCAGACGGGGTTCAGGATGCCGTGCGGGCGGCGACCAGGTCGGGGTGCCAACGCTCGGCCACGTCGGGGTGGGCGCGCAGCCGCGACTTGAGCGCGTTCTCGCCGTAGGTCGCGTGGATGGGGTTCGACGGGTCCTGCGAGACGCCGCGGGCGTCGGCGGCGAGCTCGGCGGGCAACTCGATGATCGGCAGGCGCGCGTCGAGGGCCGGGTTGAAGAAGAACGGCACCGAGATGCGCTCGTCGGGGAACCGGGGCGAGATCACGCGGTGGTTCGTCGCGGTGAGGTAGCCCTGCGTGGCGTACTCGAGCAGCTCGCCGATGTTGACGACGAACGCGCCCGGGACCGGGGGAGCGTCGACCCACTCGCCGTCGCGCTCCACCTGCAGGCCGCCCTTTCCGGGCTCGACCCAGAGCAGGGTGAGAACGCCCGAGTCCTTGTGGGCGCCGACCCCTTGCTGGGGCGTGGGGTCGTTCTTGCCGGGGTAGCGGACGATCTTGATGAGGGTCTGCGGGTCGCCGAAGTGGCGGTCGAAGTACTGCTCCTCGGCGCCGAGCGCGAGGGCCCAGGCGCGCAGCAGCTTGCGGGCGATGCCGGTGAGGTGATCGTGCCACTCGGCCACGACCTCCTGCAGCTCGGGCTGGGCGGCGGGCCACAGGTTGGGCCCCACGAGACGGTTGTAGCCGGGGCCGTCGGGGTCGGTCACGGGCTCGCGCTCGGGGCCGATGTCGATCTGCTCGCGCCAGTCCACGCGGCCCTGCGTCAGCTCGCCGCCGACGCGGGTGTAGCCGCGGAAATGCGGGCTCGTGACGTTCTCGATCGACAGCTTCTCGGCCTCGGGCAGGGCGAAGAAGTCCTTCGCGGCCTGCAGTAGGCGCTCCTCGAGGGCGGGGCTCACGCCCGTGCCGGTGAGGTAGAAGAATCCGACGTCGTGCGTCGCGGCGCGCAGCTCGTCGCGGAACCGGGCGGCGGCATCCGGCCCCTGGTCGAGGAGCGAGAGGTCGAGGACGGGGAGATTGAGCTCGGACATGGGTCGAGGCTAGATCGGCGCGAGATGGCGCGCGCGAATGTTGCCGCGGGTTACTTCCGGGGCTCCGAGGGCGACTCGGAGGTGCGCGAATCGACGAATGTGCGTAATCTGTCACAGTCAGGTGAGGCTGTCCTTACTTGATCCGCACCGTCGCGGCCCCGTCCTCTCACGAAAGTCGGAACACCCGCCCGTGCTTGCCAGCTTCTTCGCCACCTTCCTCATCGGCCTCCGCGAAGGGCTCGAGGCCGCGCTCGTCGTCGGCATCCTCGTGGCCTACCTCACGCGCGTCGGCCGGCGCGACGCGCTGCCGAAGCTGTGGACCGGAGTGGGCCTGGCGATCGCGCTCGCGCTCGCCATCGGCGCCGCGTTCACCTTCAGCGCCTACATGCTCACCTTCGAGGCGCAGGAGCTGCTCGGCGGCGGACTGTCGCTGCTCGCCGTGGCGATGGTCACCTGGATGATCTTCTGGATGCAGAAGGCCGGCCGCACGATGAAGTCGGGCCTCGAGGGCGGCGTCGACAAGGCGCTGCGCGGGGGCGTCTGGGCGCTCGTCGCGATCGGGTTCGTCTCGGTCGCCCGCGAGGGCGTCGAGACGACGCTGTTCCTGTGGGCCATGGTGCAGTCGTTCCAGGACCAGGCGATCGCGCTGATCGGCGCCGTCATCGGCCTCGGCGTCGCCGCGGTGCTCGGATGGTTCATCGCCCGTGGCATGCTGCGCCTCAACCTCGGCCGCTTCTTCACCTGGAGTGGGGGCTTCCTCGTCGTCGTGGCCGCGGGCGTGCTGGCCTACGCCTTCCACGACCTGCAGGAGGCCGGTGCGCTGCCCGGTCCGTTCGGGGCCGGCGCTCCCGTCGATCCCGCGACCGGACTCGTCGCGATCGGCTGGGCGGGTCTTCCCTTCGGCTGGGCGTTCGACGTCTCCGCCGTGATCGCGCCCGACAGTGCGCTCGCCGCGCTCCTGCAGGCCACCGTCGGCTTCATGCCGAAGATGACGTGGCTGCAGGTGATCGCGTGGGTGGTCTACATCGCCGTGGTCGTGCCGTTGTTCATCCGCGGCGTCCGCGGCAACCGGCGTCCGCGCGCCGCACAGGCCGCTGCGACCGCGTCGGTTCCGGCCGCCCCCGCGTCCACAGCCTCGCCCACCGCCGCGGCATCGCCGACCGCCCCCGTCGCGCGGACCACGTCGACCGCGACCCCCGCCACGTCCTGACCCTTCTTCCGCGTGCGCTGATCGCCGCGGCATCCGCCCCACATCCGAACGGAGCACCCATGAATTCGACACGCCTCCTCGCGGCCACGGCCGTGGCCGGCGCGGCCGTCCTCGCCCTCTCGGGCTGCGTCGCCAAGGCCGACGCGGCCGCCGGGGGAGCGCTCGCCGTCACCTCGACCGCGGACGACTGCGCGGTGTCGGCGAGCACCGCGCCCAGTGGCACCGTCGCGTTCGACATCGCGAACAAGAGCGACCAGGTCACCGAGTTCTACCTGCTGGCCTCCGACGGCCTGCGCATCGTCGGCGAGGTCGAGAACGTCGCCCCGGGAGCCTCGCGCACCCTCACGGTCGTCGCCCAGCCCGGTGACTACTTCACCCTCTGCAAGCCCGGCATGGTCGGCGACGGCGTCGGCAAGAAGAGCTTCACCGTGACGGGTGACGCGGTCGCGGTCGAGGGGCCGGATGCCGAGCAGAAGAAGCAGGCCGTCGACCTCTACGCCGCGTTCGTGAAGGACCAGACGGGGCAGCTCCTCCCCGCCGTGCAGAGCTTCACCGCCGCCTACGAGTCGGGCGACGACGCGACCGCCCGCGAGCAGTTCCCGCGCGTGCGGGCGTTCTACGAGCGCATCGAGCCGATCGCGGAGGCGCTGGGCGACCTCGACCCGCGCATCGACTACCGCGAGGTCGACGCGGTCGCCGAGGGCCTGGAGTGGACCGGTTTCCACCGCATCGAGAAGGACCTGTGGGTTCCCGCGCAGGACGCGCTCAACGCCGACGGCGAGACGCCCGCGTGGAAGGACTGGGCGCCCTCGACGCCGGCCGAGCGCGCGACGTACGGCGACAAGCTGATCGCCGACACGCAGGAGCTGTACGACTACGTGCACTCCGACACCTTCACGCAGACCCTGGAGGACCAGGGCGTGGCGGGCATCTCGAACGGCGCGATCGCGCTGCTCGACGAGGTCGCGACCGGCAAGATCAGCGGTGAAGAGGACTGGTGGTCGGGAACCGACCTCAACGACTTCGCCGCCAACGTCGAGGGCTCGAAGATGGCCTTCTCGCTCGTGCGCGACTTCGCCGAGTCGAAGGGCGACAAGGGCGCCGAGCTCGTCACCCGCATCGACGCCGGGTACGCCGACCTCGAGGCGGCACTGGCGAAGTACGGCTCGCTCGACGCCGGCTTCGTTCCCTACAGCCAGGTCACCGAGGCCGACAAGCGCGAGCTCACCGACCTCATCAACGCCCTCGCCGAGCCGCTGTCGCAGCTGACGGTCACGATCCTGGAGTGAGCATGAGCGACGCCGAGAACACTGCCGACGAGAAGGCTCCGGATGCCGGCGGCCTGTCCCGCCGCGGGCTGATGGGGCTGGCGCTGGGCGCCGGCGCCACGGGACTCGTCGTGGGCGCGGGCGGCGGCCTCGTCGGCGGGCAGGCGTTCGCGCGCGAGCAGCAGAAGGCGGGGATGGATGCCGCGGCGGCGACGGGCGGCATCCATCAGCCCGGGATCACGACGGAAGTGCAGGAGCACCTGCACTTCGCGTCGTACGACATGATGGCGCGCACCACCCGCGACGATCTGGCCGAGCTGCTGTCGGACTGGACGTACGCGGCCACCCGCATGATGCAGGGACTCGAGGTGAGCGCGAGCGGCGCCGTCAACGGCTCGCCCGAGGCCCCGCCCGACGACACCGGCGAGGCGCTCGGCCTGCCCGCGAGCAACCTCACGATCACCTTCGGCTTCGGTCCCTCGCTGTTCGACCAGCGCTTCGGCCTCGAGGGGCAGAAGCCCGCGGGGCTCGAGAGGCTCCCGGCCTTCCTCGGCGACGACCTCGACCCGCTCCGCTCCGACGGCGACCTGTGCATCCAGGCGTGCGCCGACGACCCCCAGGTCGCCGTGCACGCGATCCGCAACCTCAGCCGCATCGCCTTCGGGCGCGCAACCATCCGGTGGTCGCAGCTCGGATTCGGCCGCACCTCGAAGACCACGGCCGATCAGTCCACGCCGCGCAACCTGTTCGGCTACAAGGACGGAACGGCCAACATCCTCGCCGACGACACGGCCGCTCTCGACGAGAACGTGTGGGTGTCGGCATCCGAGGGTCCGGCGTGGCTCGCGGGCGGGTCGTACCTCGTCGCGCGTCGCATCGCGATGCTCATCGAGACCTGGGACCGCACACGCCTCGCCGAGCAGGATCGCGTCGTCGGGCGCGACAAGGCGAACGGCGCCCCGCTGTCGGGAGGCGACGAGTTCGCCGCGCCCGACTTCTCGGCCGTCGGGGCGACGGGCAAGCCCGCAATCGACGCGCGCAGTCACGTGCGGCTCGCGCATCCCGACATGAACGGCGGCATCCGCATCCTCCGCCGCGGCTACAACTTCGTCGACGGCACGACCGACCTCGGACGCCTCAACGCGGGGCTGTTCTTCCTGTCGTTCCAGAAGAGCCCCGACCGCTTCATCACCCTGCAGAAGGCCCTGGCGACGGATGCCATGGGCGAATACCTGCGCCACGTGGGCTCGGGACTGTGGGCCGTGCCGCCCGCCGCCCCGTCCGGCACCTCGATCGGCGCGGGGCTGCTCGGGGCGTAGAGGCGGCTGAGCGGTCGCGGGGGTCCGGTTCGCAGGTGGCTGAGCTTGTCGAAGTCACCGGGCGTCTGCGCGTTCCGGTCGGCAGGTGGCTGAGCTTGTCGAAGCCACCGGGCGTCTGCGCGTTCCGGTCCCTTCGACAGGCTCAGGGACCTGGGTAGGTAGGTGGCTGAGCTTGTCGAAGCCACCGGGCGCGCGCGGGGTCCGGTCCCTTCGACAGGCTCAGGGACCTCGGTAGGTAGGTGGCTGAGCTTGTCGAAGTCACCGGGTCCCTTCGACCGGCTCAGGGACCTCGCTGGGATGCCGCGGGCTCGCGGCCGACGCCGAGCGCGCGATCGCGGAACAGCCACGGCATCCGGGGCTCGACGAGCGGGCGGAAGACGCGCCGCACCGGGCGGCTCGACAGGGCCACGGCGATGCCGACGCTGGCGAGCACGGCGACCGGGATCCACACCCACATCGGCTCGAGCCCTCGCAGCACCCCCGACTGGCGGAGCGGGTAGAGCACGAACGTGTGCAGCAGGTAGACGTACATCGTGGAACGTCCGAGATGCGTCCACCGGGTCTCGCGGCGCGGGATCAGCACGAGGAACGCCGCCATCAGCACGAGCGCGAGGGCGATGATCGCCAGGCGCGCGGCGCCCGCCCACCACTGCGGGGCGTCGAGATCGACGTAGGCGTCGACGAAGAAGAACCACGTTCCCAGGCGCAGGTCCTGCCACGTGTCGACGAACACGAAGGCGAGCACGCCGGCTCCCGCGAGGATGCCTGCGGCGGTGACCCGCATCCACGCGGGGCGGCTGGCGAGCAGGCCGAGGCGTGCGACGACGTCGCGCTCGCGCAGCCACCATCCGAGGGTGAAGAACGGCAGCAGGCCGAGGAAGCGGGAGACCGAGAAGGTCGAGTCGATGCTCGGCAGGTATCCCGCGGCGACCGAGATCGCCAGTGCCCAGACGACGGGGGCGCGCAACAGGGCCAGATACGGCAACGCGACGCGGAACAGCGCGAGCGCGAGCAGGAACCACAGGGTCCACGACGGTTGGGCCGGGTCGAGGTTCGTGCGGCCGGTGACGGCGAACTGCACGATCGTCCACAGGGCCTCGAAGATCACGTACGGCGCGATGAGATCGGTGAACACGCGCGCCATACGCCGCCGCGTGGGCTCGGCCGCCGACGAGAAGTAGCCCGAGACGAGGGCGAACAGCGGCATGTGGAACGCATAGACGAGCAGGTACAGTGCCTCCGCGGCATCCGAGTCGTAGGTGAGGCGCTGGATCGCGTGTCCGAGCACGACGAGCACGATCGCGGCGAAGCGGGCGTTGTCCCAGAAGGGCACGCGCGAGGTCGCGGGGGTGGGGGTCACGGCATCCGTCATCCGGGGCGACGTTAGCCGCGCGCATCGTGCGGGTCGACGGGGGCGGTTTCCGGATGCCGATGAGGTAAGCGGAATAAAGCTGGGCGTGGTGCGTTCCACCATGTATATTCAGATGCATACAAACGGAGGTCGCATCATGAACGAGACGAACACCTGGCCCGGAATGCAGTTCGGTGTCATGACGGTGAGCGACATCACCCAGGACCCGACCACCGGCACGACGCCGAGCGAAGCCCAGCGCATCAAGGACACGCTCACGATCGCCAAGCACACCGAAGAGGTCGGCCTCGACGTCTTCGCCCTCGGCGAGCACCACAACCCGCCGTTCTGGTCGTCGTCGCCCACGACGACGCTCGCGTACATCGCGGCCCAGACCGAGCGCCTCATCCTCACGACCTCCACGACGCTCATCACCACGAACGACCCGGTGAAGATCGCCGAAGACTTCGCGATGCTGCAGCACGTGTCGAACGGTCGCGCCGACCTCATGCTCGGCCGCGGCAACACCGGACCGGTCTACCCCTGGTTCGGCAAGGACATCCGTCAGGGTCTGCCGCTGACCATCGAGAATTACGACCTGCTGCACAAGCTGTGGCGTGAAGACGTCGTCGACTGGGAGGGCAAGTTCCGCACCCCGCTGCAGGGCTTCACCTCGACCCCGCGTCCCCTCGACGGGGTGCCCCCGTTCGTGTGGCACGGCTCGATCCGCACGCCCGAGATCGCCGAGCAGGCCGCGTACTACGGCAACGGCTTCTTCGCGAACAACATCTTCTGGCCCAAGGAGCACTACCAGCGCCTCATCACGCTGTACCGCGAGCGCTTCGCGCACTACGGCCACGGCACGCCCCAGCAAGCGATCGTCGGCCTCGGCGGACAGGTGTTCATGCGCGCCAACTCGCAGGACGCCGTGCGCGAGTTCCGCCCGTACTTCGACAACGCGCCCGTCTACGGCCACGGCCCGAGCCTCGAGGACTTCAGCGAGATGACCCCGCTGACCGTCGGCTCGCCGCAGCAGATCATCGACCGCTACGCCGCGATGCGCGAGACGTTCGGCGACTACCAGCGCCAGCTCTTCCTCATCGACCACGCCGGTCTTCCCACCAAGACCGTGCTCGAACAGCTCGACATCCTGGGCGGCGAGGTCGTGCCGGTGCTGCGCAAGGAGCTGCAGAAGAACCGCCCGGCCGAGGTGCCCGACGCTCCCACGCACGCCAACCAGATCGAGAAGATCTACGCCGGCGCCGCTCCGCGTCAGGCGGTTCCCGGTGCGAACCGCGGCGACAACATGGTGTCGGGGAGCCCGTACCAGGATGCCGCGCCCCGATCGGGCAGCGCGTTCGGTGCGGCCGCGTCGAAGGTCGGTGCCTGAGATGGCCGCTCGTCGCATCGCGGTCGTGACCGCGGGACTCTCGACTCCCTCGTCGACCCGCATGCTCGGCGATCGACTCAGCCACGCCGTGCTCGCGGAGCTGCGCGAGCGCGGCATCGAGGCCACTGCCGACGTCTTCGAGCTGCGCGACTACGCGCACGACCTCACCGACAACCTGCTCACCGGCTTCGCCCCGCCCGCCCTCGAGCAGATGATCAACACGGTCGTCTCGGCCGACGGGATCATCGCGGTGACGCCGATCTTCTCGACCAGCTACTCGGGTCTGTTCAAGTCGTTCATCGACGTGCTCGACCCGCAGGCGCTCACCGGAACCCCCGTGCTCATCGGAGCGAACGCCGGCACCGCCCGGCACTCGCTCGCGATCGACTACGTGATCCGTCCGCTGTTCACCTACCTGCACGCCAACCCCGTGCCGACCGGTGTGTTCGCCGCCTCGAGCGACTGGGGTGCCAACGCCGACGAGGTCGCCCCGCTCGGATCCCGCGTCGACCGCGGCGCCCGTGAGCTCGCGGATGCCATCGCCGCCCGCGAACCCGTGCGCGACGCCGACCCGTTCGACCCGTCGTCGTACCTCGGCGAAGGCCGCTCGTTCGGCCACCTGCTGGGTGGTCTGTCGGGGGAGTGACCCTGTGACGGAGCTCCGTCGCCCCTCGTCGGGCGGCGGGGCTTCGTGCTGTCCGCGCGGCGGCGCAGGGTGAGCGATTCGCGCACCCTCCGTCGTCGCCGGGGGTTTCGGGCTGAGGATGTGCGGATCGCTGAGGGTGTGCGGATCGCGGTGGGCGGGCGCGGCGGCGCAGGGTGAGCGATTCGCGCAACCTCCGTCGTCATCGGGGGTCTCGGGCTGAGGATGTGCGGATCGCTGAGGATGCGCGGATTGCCGAGGGCGCTGCGGTGCGGCGGATGCGGAGTGGTGAGGCGACGGCATCCGTTCTGTCGCCTCGGTTCGAAGGCGACGCGGGCGCCGGGGCGCTCGCACGCGGATCTAGGGTGGGAGCGAGCCGGAGGAGACCGAATGGATGCCACGCAGTGGGACGAGCGCTACCGCGCCTCCGCCGGGGGAGTGTGGGCGACCCAGCCTCCCGCCGTCGTCCGTGAGATCGCCGGCGCGCTGGCACCGGGTTCCGCGATCGACGTCGCCACCGGCGACGGACGCACCGCCCTCTGGCTGGCGCAGCGCGGCTGGACGACGACGGGCATCGACTTCTCGAGCGCAGGGCTCGCGCTCGCCGCGGCCCGCCCGGGCGGCGACGCCGTCTCGTGGGTGCGTGCCGACGTGCACGAGTTCGAGCCCGCGGCATCCGTCGATCTGGTGGTGTCGTGCTATCTGCACCTGCGCGACAACGCCGCGGCCATCGCGCGGATCGCGGAGTGGGTCGCCGTCGGCGGGACGCTCGTGGTGATCGGTCACGACGTCGACAACATCGCCGCGGGCGGGCACGGTCCCTCCGACCCGGCGATCCTCTACACGCCCGAACTGCTGCGCGGCGCGCTCGACGACCGCTTCCGCATCGAGCGCTGCGAGCAGGTGACGCGAGGCACGGGAGATTCCGAGCTGCGAGACGGGCACGCGCAGCCCGCGATCGACACGGTGCTGCACGCGGTGCGCGTGCGCTGAGAAGCGGCGGCGGGCGCTGTCGACCCGCCGGTGACCGGGGGCTTCGACGGGCTCAGCCACCTGGGTTGCGACGAGTCGGTCGATCCGCGCGTGACCGGGGGCTTCGACGGGCTCAGCCACCTGGGTTGCGACGAGTCGGTCGATCCGCGCGTGACCGGGGGCTTCGACGGGCTCAGCCGCCTGGGGTGCGACGAGCCGGCCGGTCCGCGCGTGACCGGGGGCTTCGACAGGCTCAGCCACCTGGGTTGCGACGAGTCGGTCGATCCGCGCGTGACCGGGGGCTTCGACAGGCTCAGCCACCTGGGTTGCGACGAGTCGGTCGATCCGCGCGTGACCGGGGGCTTCGACAGGCCTAGCCGCCTGGGGTGCGCCTGCGCGGCGACGGGGTGGTCGGTCGGCCCGTGACCGGGGGCTTCGACGGGCTCAGCCACCTGGGTTGCGACGAGTCGGTCAATCCGCGCGTGACCGGGGCGCACCTCACAGCACGATGTCGTCGGCGCCCCGCAGCTCGCGTGCGGCGACGGGGCGCAGCCCGCGACGCACGAAGGTGTCGGCCTCGACGAGCGGGCCGACGTCGACGCCCGCCTGGGCGGCGATGTCGGCGATCGGCACCTGGAAGGTGCGGAACGCCCCGAGGGGCGGCACGACGAGGCCCTGCCGGG
The DNA here is from genome assembly GCF_040436305.1 of Microbacterium sp. che218. Taxonomy (NCBI): domain Bacteria; kingdom Bacillati; phylum Actinomycetota; class Actinomycetes; order Micrococcales; family Microbacteriaceae; genus Microbacterium; species Microbacterium sp. che218. Next base: position 1,090,828 of record NZ_AP031501.1, on the reverse strand, counting down.
TGTCGACGAGCTCGCTCTGATCGAGCACGAAGCCGGCCGCGGCGAGCGATTCGCCCTGACGCCATGCGGCGATCTTCCAGAACCGCAGCGGCACCCGGATGCCGCGGTAGGGCGGGTCGTCGTCGGCGAGCACCGGCGCGGTGAACACGGCGATGCGCTGGTCGGTCGCCTCGGCGTAGGCCAAGACGTGGTCTTCGAGGCCGAGCCAGAGCTCTTTCGACTGGTTGAAGCCGGCGGCCTGCGGAGCGGCGTTCGTGTAGAAGAACGTCGCTTCGGTGGCCTCGCGCGCCTCATCGGTGGCGCCCCAGCCGGGATCGCGGCGGCGCACGAGATGCCCGCGGTCGAGGTCGTTGCGGCTGTAGACCTCGGGCCCCGCCTGCGCGTCGGCGGGAGCGCGCGAGTCGAGGCTCCACTCACCCGTGCGCGGCAGATCCAGCAGGCTCGCTCCGTCGATCACCACGGCGGTGACCGCCGCGAAACGCCGCTGCTCGTCGAGCAGCACGGTGAAGCGCGGGTAGTCGAGCCGCATGGTGGGCTGCGCGGGAGAGGGGAGGGGCAGGGGGATGCCGAGGAAGTCCGGGTCGTAGCCGTCGCTCATGCCTCCATCGTGCCGGTGACCTCCGACATCGCGACAGACTGGATGAATGGAACAGCACGTGAAGACCCGCCGCGACGCCCCCGCGGGGTTCTTCGCCGCCGAGGCCGCCGGGCTCCGCTGGCTCGCCCAGGCGGGCGGCGCGCGCATCGCCGAGGTGCTCGAGGTCGCCGACCAGCGGATCGTGCTGGAGCGCATCGCCGAGACGCGTCCCTCCGCCGAGGCCGCCCACGCGTTCGGTGCCGCGCTCGCCGCGACGCACGATGCCGGGGCCGGGGCGTTCGGCTCGCCCCCGCCCGGCTGGACGGGCGACATCTTCATCGGCAGCCGCTCGCAGCCGGCCCGACCGAAGCCGACGTGGGGCGTCTTCTACGCGGCGCAGCGCGTCGAGCCGTTCGTGTCGGTCGCGGTCGCCGCCGGCAACCTGTCGTCATCCGGAGCCGAGGTGGTCGGGCGCGCGTGCGCGCTGATCGCGGCGGGTGCCTTCGACGACGACGAGTCGCCCGCGCGCCTGCACGGCGACCTCTGGGCGGGCAACGTGCTGTGGGGCCACGAGGGGGTCGTGCTGATCGACCCCGCGGCCCACGGCGGTCACCGCGAGACGGATCTCGCGATGCTCGCGCTGTTCGGCTGCCCGTTCCTCGAGCGCATCCTCGACGCCTACGACCGGGCCCACCCGTTGCGCGACGGCTGGAGAGAGCGCGTGCCGGTGCATCAGCTGCATCCGCTCGCCGTGCACGCCGCCGGCCACGGGCCGTCGTACGGGCGCGCTCTCGTCGACGCCGCCGAGCAGACGCTCGCCCTGGGCTGAGGCGCCGGGCGCCGGCATCCGGGATCTCAGGAGGGTCAGGAGCGCGCGGCCGCCCGCCGTTTCGCCCGCCGCGCGAGCACGAGGTCGATGCCGACGCCGATCCCCACGGCCACGACGATCGACACCACCACCGCCACCACCGGGCCGCCCGGCACGAGCGCCGCGACGACCGCACCGATCACCGCTTGGTAGGCCGCCCACGCGAGGGCGGCGAGGGCCGCGACGCCGAGGTAGCGCGCCGGATTCACCCGCGCCGCACCCGCCGCGAGGTTCACCGCGAGCCGCGCGAACGGCACGAACCGCGCGGTGAAGAGCACGACCGCGGCGTTGCGCTCGAGCCGTGCCCGCGCCCAGTCCAGCGCGGCGGAGACGCGGGGTCCGCGCATCCACGCCCAACGCTCGACGCCCACGAGGCGCCCCACCAGATAGCAGCCGAGGTCGCCGGCGAAGGCCGCGGCCCCCGCGACGACGACCACCGCGGCGAGCGGGGGAGTGCCGTGGGCGACGGCGAGGGCGCCGAACGCCGTGACCGCGGCCTCACCGGGGATCACGACGAGGAACGCATCGGCGAACACCAGCAGCGCCATCGCGGGCAGCGCCCACGGACTCGCCGCGATCGCCTGCAGCCACGCGTCGACACCGTCCATTCGTTCACTCTCCGCCGTGGATCGAGACGCCCCGCCCACGCGCCGGTGACGCCCGGCGGAGCATCCGGTGAACATCGCGAACGTCGGGGCAGAACGGCGCCCCGCAGGCCCCGGCACGCCTCACCCTGGTGTCGTGAGAGTCGCGCTGCTGGCCGAATCCTTCCTCCCGCACATGAACGGGGTCACCGGTTCCGTTCTCCATGTCCTGCGCCATCTGGCGGAGGCGGGCCACGAGACGCTCGTGATCGCCCCCAAATCCGGCGACGTGACCGCCGACCTGCACGGAGCCCGCACCGAACTGCTGCGCTCGGTGCCGCTGCCCTCGTACCCCGAGGTGCGCGTGGTCTTCGCCCGCGCCGCGCGTCTGGGCGCCCTGCTGCGCGACTTCGATCCCGACGTGGTGCACCTCGCCTCGCCGTTCGTGCTGGGGTGGCAGGGCCTGGCCGCCGCCGATGCGCTCAAGATCCCCTCGGTCGCGGTGTACCAGACCGACGTCGTCGCCTACGCCCAGAAGTACGGCCTGCCCCACGCGACGGCCCTCGTCGCCGGTCACGTCGCGCGCCTGCACCGCCGGGCGACCCTCACCCTCGCTCCGTCGTCGTCGTCGACGCGGCAGCTCGCGCAGCTGGGCGTCGACCGCATCCGCCGGTGGGGACGGGGAGTGGATGCCGTGCGCTTCGCCCCCGAGCACCGCGACGAGTCGTGGCGCGCCGAGGTCGCCCCGGCCGGTCAGCGCATCGTTGGTTACGTCGGTCGCCTGGCGCCGGAGAAGCAGGTCGACGATCTGCGCGCGCTCGCCGAGGTCGCCGACACCCGGCTGGTCATCGTGGGAGACGGGCCGTCACGCCCCGCCCTCGAGAAGGCGATCCCGGATGCCGTGTTCACGGGCCACCTGTCGGGGTCGGAGCTCGCGCGGGTCATGGCGGGCTTCGACGTGTTCGTGCACCCGGGGGAGAGCGAGACGTTCGGTCAGACGATCCAGGAGGCGCTGGCCAGCGGCGTGCCCGTGGTCGCGACGGGCGTCGGCGGACCGCTCGACCTGGTGCGCTCGAGCGTCGACGGGTGGTTGTACAAGCCCGGCGACCTCGACGACATGCGCGCCCGCGTCGCCGACCTCGTCGGTGACGAGTCCAAGCGCCGCGCCTTCTCGCGCGCCGCGCGCGACGCCGTACAGGGCCGGACGTGGGAGGCGCTCACCCGCGATCTCGTCGGGCACTACGCGGATGCCGTGGCCCTGCGCCGCGTCGACGACGTGATGCTGCGACGCGGGGTCGCGCGGCCCGCCGCGCCCGCGGCATCCGGAACCCGAGGGCGGTGGACCCGCTTCGTCGCCCTCGGCGACAGCCTGACCGAGGGCCTGTGCGACGCCTCGCGCATGCCGAGCGGGCACTACCGCGGGTGGGCCGACCGTCTGGCGGAGCTCTTGGCCCACACGAGCGACGCGGGACCGTTCCGCTACGCCAACCTGGCCGTGCGCAGCCGTCGCGTGCGCCACCTGATCGACGAGCAGATTCCCGCGGCCCTCGCGCTCGAGCCCGATCTCGTGTCGATCCTCATCGGCGCGAACGATCTGGTGGGGCCCGCCCCGGTGCTGGCCGCGCTGGTCGCCGAGGTCGAGTCGGCCGTGCGCGCGGTGCGGCGCACGGGAGCCGACGTGCTGCTGGTCACGACCTTCTTGCCGCGTCGGCCCGCGGCCCGCATCTTCGCCCGTCGCTTCGCCGCCTACAACGTGCACCTGCGGCGCATCGCCGCGGAGCAGGGGGCGATCCTGCTCGACCTCGAAGCGGTGGGGGAGATCGGCGAGACGGCGATGTGGGCCGACGACCTCGTGCACCTCAGCTCGGCCGGTCACCGTCTCGTCGCCTATCGTGCGGCCGAAGCGCTCGGCGTGCCCGACGCGCGCGCACTGCTGGGCCTCGACGAGGCCCTGCACGCCGATGACGCCGAACGCCCGGGCGGAACCTGGCTCACCCGCGACGCCCTGCCCTGGGTGTGGCGGCGCGTGCGGGGGCGCACGGCCGGCGACGGCGTGCTGGCCAAACACACCGGGTACGTCGAGCTGCCCACCCGCGGCGATCGCGAGCGCGCCGACGCGGTGTGACCCGCTGCGGGCCGGCTCGGTCGCTGATCGCGCCGCTCGCCCGCTCGTCCGCTCCGCCGTGCGGATGCGTCAGTACCAGCCGGTCTGCTCCGAGTGCGCCCACGCCCCGCACGGTGAGCCGTAGCGGCCGCTGATGTACGTCAGCCCCCACGAGATCTGGGTCGCCGCGTTGGTGCGCCAATCGAGGCCCGCGGATGCCATCTTCTCGCCCGGCAGCGCCTGGGGGATGCCGTAGGCGCCGCTCCAGGGGTTGAGTGCGTCGGCGCGCCAGCCCGACTCGCGGTTCCACAGCGACACGAGGCACGAGAACTGGTCGTCGCCCCAGCCGTAGCTGCGGATCGCGCCGCGCGCGTAGTCACGGGCCTGGGACGGGCTCATGGTCGGACCCGCCGGGGCCGTGGACCCGCCGCCGCCCGCGTTCGATCCGCCGCCGGAGCCGGAGCCACCGCCGGAGCCGGAGCCACCGCCGGAACCGGAGCCGCCGCCGGAGCTCGATCCGCCGCCGGAGCCGGCGCCGCCGGAGCTGGACCCGCCGCCGGAACCGGAGCCGCCGCTGCTCGATCCGCCGCCCGAGCCGCTGCCCCCGCTGGAGCCCCCGCCGCCGGAGGAGGAGCCGCCCGAGCCGCTGCCGCCCGTTCCGCTGCCGCCCGTTCCGCCGCCCGGGGTCGAGCCCGAGCCGCCGGAGCCCGACCCGCCCGCGTTCGCCCCGCCGCCGCTCGAGCCGGAGCCCGCGCCGGGCCCGCCCGTCGCACCGCCGGGTGCCGCCGCGTCGCGCTGCGCCTTCTCGCGTTCGCGGGCGGCGCGTTCGGCGTCGGCGGTCGACTTGCGCAGAGCGGCGAGCTGCGCGTAGAGGTCGTCGAGCCGTGCCTGCGCCGACGCGACAGTGGCCGCCTCGGCATCCGCATCGCTCTGCGCCGTCGCCGCGGTCGACTGCGCGTCTGCCGCCAGGCGTGCCGCTTCGTCACGGGCCTGTTCGGCCTGCTCTCGCAGGGAGGTGGCGACGTCGGAGGCACTGCGGGCCTCGCCGGCGGTGCGCGCGGCCAGCGTGGTGACGCGGTCGAGGATGCCGAGGCGCTGCAGCAGCGAGTCGGGGTCGGCGTTCGTCAGCAGCTGCGCCACCAGCGGGCCCCCGCCCACCGTACGCATGAGGCGGGAGGCGCTCGCTCCGGCGCGCGTGCTCGCGGCGGAGAGTGCGGCGTCGGCCGCCTCGCTCTGGGCGGTGAGACCCTCGGCGCGCTGCGCGGTCGTCTCGGCCCGCAGGCGCGTGCGTTCCGCGAGGGCGGAGGCGTCGAGGGCGCGGCGCGAGGCCTCGGCCGCCGAGGTCTCCGCGGCGTCGAGCTCGGCCAGAACACGGTCGACGGCGGCCTGGTCGACGGCCGCGACGGGGGCGAGGGCCGAGGCGGAGAGGGATGTCGCGCTGGCCGGCGACGGGGCGATCACCGCACCCAGGAGCACGCACGCGAGAAGCGTGTGACTACTGCGACGAATGAGGCCCATGAGGTCACGGTAGAGCACTTCGCCGCGCCGTGCCCACCCCGGAAGGGCGGTCGCTGGTAGGGTGAGGACCGAATGCCGTCTTGGCATCCGCTCAAATAAATACGAGCTCACGGAGCAGGCCGGCAGACGCTGGTCCCCTGTGGTGGACTCCCCGTCGTCAGCGCCGGGTGGTCGAGCACTGGTGGCCAGTCGCCGGGAATCCCTCGCCGATCGCATCGGCGTGCCCTTTCTGCCTGTTCCTGCTCCTTCGCATGTCAGCTCGTCGCCCACACGGGGCGGCGAGCCTAAACAAAGAAGGAGGGACCTCTTGGAAGGTCCAGAAATCACCGCCGCTGAAGCCGTTCTCGACAACGGCCGTTTCGGCACCCGCACCGTCCGGTTCGAGACCGGACGCCTCGCTCAGCAGGCTCAGGGCGCTGTCGCCGCCTACCTCGACGAGGAGACCATGCTCCTGTCGGCCACCAGCGCCGGCAAGCACCCGCGTGAAGGCTTCGACTTCTTCCCGCTGACCGTCGACGTCGAAGAGCGTTCGTACGCCGCCGGCAAGATCCCCGGCTCGTTCTTCCGCCGCGAGGGTCGCCCCTCCACCGAGGCCATCCTCGTGTGCCGCCTCATCGACCGCCCGCTGCGCCCGTCGTTCGTCGACGGCCTGCGCAACGAGGTGCAGATCGTCGTCACCGTGCTCTCGATCGCCCCCGGCGAGTTCTACGACGCACTGGCGATCAACGCCGCGTCGCTGTCGACCCAGATCTCGGGTCTGCCGTTCTCGGGCCCCATCGCGGGTGTGCGCCTGGCGCTCATCCCCGGCCAGGGCGAGACCGCTGACCAGTGGGTCGCCTTCCCGACCGTCACCCAGCTCGAAGACGCCGTCTTCGACCTCATCGTCGCGGGCCGCGTGCTCGACGACGGCGACGTCGCCATCATGATGGTGGAGGCCGAGGCCACCGAGGGCAGCTGGAACATGATCAAGGGCGGCGCGACCAAGCCCAACGAGCAGGTCGTCGCTGAGGGCCTCGAGGCCGCCAAGCCCTTCCTGCGTCAGCTCGTCGACGCGCAGAACGAGGTCGCGCGCACCGCGGCCAAGGAGATCCAGTCGTTCCCCGTCTTCCCGGCCTACAGCCAGCAGACGTACGACTTCGTCGCCGGCCGCGCCTACGACCGTCTGGTGCCCGTGTACCAGATCGCCGACAAGCAGGAGCGCCAGAACGCCGATGACGAGGTCAAGACCTCGGTCAAGGAGCAGCTCCTCGCCGCCGTCGAGTCGGGCGAGCTGCCCGCCGTCGCGACGCTCGAGTTCAACGCCGCGTACAAGTCGGTCACCAAGACGATCGTCCGCGGTCGCATCCTCGCCGAGGGTGTCCGCATGGACGGCCGTGGCGTCGCCGACATCCGCCCGCTCGACGCCGAGGTGCAGGTCATCCCGCGCGTCCACGGCTCGGCGATCTTCCAGCGCGGCGAGACCCAGATCCTGGGCGTCACCACGCTGAACATGCTCAAGATGGAGCAGCAGATCGACTCGCTGTCGCCCATCACCAGCAAGCGCTACCTGCACCACTACAACTTCCCGCCGTACTCGACCGGTGAGACCGGTCGCGTGGGTTCGCCGAAGCGTCGCGAGATCGGTCACGGCTTCCTGGCCGAGCGCGCCCTCGTTCCGGTGCTCCCCAGCCGCGAGGAGTTCCCCTACGCGATCCGTCAGGTGTCCGAGGCTCTCGGCTCGAACGGCTCGACGTCGATGGGCTCGGTCTGCGCCTCGACCCTCTCGCTGCTGAACGCGGGTGTGCCCCTTCGCGCTCCCGTCGCCGGCATCGCGATGGGCCTCGTCACCGACGAGGTCGACGGCCAGACGCGCTACGCCGCTCTGACCGACATCCTCGGCGCCGAAGACGCCCTCGGCGACATGGACTTCAAGGTCGCAGGCACCAGCGAGTTCATCACCGCGATCCAGCTCGACACCAAGCTCGACGGCATCCCGTCGTCGGTGCTGGCCGCAGCCCTCACCCAGGCCAAGGAGGCTCGTCTCACGATCCTCAACGTCCTGAACGCCGCGATCGACGCTCCCGACGAGATGGCGCCCACCGCGCCCCGCGTCATCAGCGTGCAGATCCCGGTCGACAAGATCGGTGAGCTCATCGGACCCAAGGGCAAGACGATCAACTCCATCCAGGACGAGACCGGCGCCCAGATCTCGATCGAGGACGACGGCACCGTGTACATCGGTGCGACCGACGGTCCTTCGGCCGAGGCGGCCCGCGCCCAGGTGAACGCGATCGCGAACCCGACCAACCCCGAGGTGGGCGAGCAGTTCCTCGGAACCGTCGTCAAGATCGCGACCTTCGGTGCGTTCGTCTCGCTGCTCCCCGGCAAGGACGGACTGCTGCACGTCAGCGAGGTCCGCAAGCTCGCCGGTGGCAAGCGCGTCGAGAACGTCGAAGACGTGCTCTCGGTCGGTCGCAAGATCCTCGTGCGCATCACGAAGATCGACGACCGCGGCAAGCTGTCGCTCGAGCCCGTGCTCGACGAGGACGCCGCCGCGACCGAGCCTGCCGACACGCAGAGCTCGGCCGCCGCGAGCGAGGGCCCCGAGGCTCCCGCCGAAGGCTGATCCTTCTCGTTGATCGGATGCCCGTCCCGCCTCGCGCGGGGCGGGCATCCGTCGTGTGACGCACGTGACGCGTGGGGGAGGCGTGACGACGCCCGTCAAGCGTTACGCAATATTTACCGCCGAGCCGGGCGAAACGACGGGCCGGTCACGGGGACCGCCTACCCTCGGAAGTACGTCGGGGGGCGTGATGATACGGGTCATCCGTACCGTCGACCCGGCGCCGCGGAGAGGGGATCTCGCCATGAGCGGCTCAGGCGTCGATGAGACGGCCACGCCGCGCCTGCGACGCGATCGAGCCCCGCATCCGTCGACCCCCATCACCCTGCAGGGCCCCGGCCTCGGCTCGCACGTCCGCGTGCCCCTGGGTGAGAGCGGCTTCGAGGTCTTCCCGATGTTCCTCGGCGGTGGAGAGTTCGGCTGGAACGTCGATGCGCGCGCGAGCCACGAGATCCTCGACACCTACGCCGAGCTCGGGGGCAACGCCCTGCACACCGCTGACAGCTACGCCGCGGGGCGCAGCGAGTTCATCATCGGCGAATGGCTGCGCAGCCGTCGGGCGCGCGACGAGGTCGTGCTGACCGTGCGCGTGGGCAGCCACCCCGACAACCCCGGACTCGACTCGGTCAACCTGGTGCGTGCGGTCGAGGCCTCGCTGACGCGCCTGGGCACCGACCGCATCGACGTGCTGTCGCTCGACGCCGTGCGCGGTGACGCCGCGATGCTCGAAGACACCCTCGCGACGAGCGAGTGGCTGGTCGAATCCGGCAAGGTGCGGGCGATCGGCGCCCACGGCTACTCGGCCGCGCAGCTCGTCGAGGCCCGCATCCTCTCGTCCGCCGGCTACCCCCGCATCACCGTGCTCGACGTGCCGTACAACGTGCTGCGGCGCGCGGAGTTCGACGGCGACGTGCGATTGATCGCTCAGGCGCAGAACATGGCGGTGACGCCGTCGCATCCCCTCGCGCACGGGTTCCTCGCCGGCGAGACGCGCACCCGCGGGCAGTCGACGCAGTCGGTGCGCGGAACGCAGGTCGCCGCGCACCTGAACCGTCGCGGCTCGCGCGTGCTGCGCGCCCTCGACGCGGTGGGCAGCGAGCTCGGAATCCCGGATGCCGCTGTGGCGGTCGCCTGGCTGCTCGCGCAGAAGGTCGTCACCGCCCCGATCGTCAACGCCTTCGCACCGCGGCACGTGGTCGAATGCATGCGGGCCGTCGGGGTGCGCCTGAGCCGCGCGCATCTGTCGGATATCGCCCGCGCCGCCGAGTGACCGCCCCCTCGTCGGGGTGTGACGTAGGCTGGAAGGACCGGCCGGGGGACGGCAGATCGACGACGAAGTGAGCTGACGTGACGCACTACATCTACCTGGTGCGCCATGGCGAGCACCAAGACGCCGAGCACGGACTCACCGACGGCCCCCTCTCTCCGCGGGGCCAGCGACAGGCGGCTCTGCTGGCCGACCGCCTGTCGGGTCTTCCCCTCGACGCCGTCTGGCACTCGCCCCTCGAGCGCGCCGCGCAGACCGCGCGCGCCGTCGCCGAACGCCTTCCGTCGGTGGCGCCGGAGTCCTCGGCCCTGCTGTTCGACTGCATCCCGACGGGCATGACGCCCGAGACGCCCGCGGCCTACGAGCCCTTCTTTGGTTCGGTGACGGATGCCGAGATCGAGGCCGGACGCGCGCAGATGGCCGACGCCACGGCGGAGTTCCTCGCGCGCAAAGCGGGCGAAGTGCACGAGCTGGTCATCACGCACAACTTCGTCATCTCGTGGTTCGTCCGCGAGGTGCTGCAGGCCCCCGACTGGCGGTGGATGACGATCAACCAGGCCTACTGCGGTCTCACCGTCATCGCACAGAAGAAGGGCCGCCCCTGGACGCTGATGTCGCACAACGACCTGGCCCACCTACCGGTCGAGCTGCGCACGGGGCTTCCCGACCCGCTGCCCGTCTGAGCGGCGCGTCCGCCGATCGGGCGGAGTCCGCATGCCTCACCGCGCCTAGGCTGGAGGCATGACGACACGCGTGGCCATCGTGGGCGGGACCGGCAAGCTCGGCGGGGTGATCCGCGAGGTGGTCGATGCCGAGGACGGCTACGAGGTCGTCGCTGTCCTGACCTCGAAGTCGGAGATGAGCGAGCTCGACGGGGCCGACCTCGTCGTGGACGCCTCGACGCCCGCCGTGTCGATCGACGTCGTGCGCGCGGCCGTCGACCGCAAGATCAATGTGCTGGTGGGCACCTCGGGGTGGTCGAACGAGCGCATCGCCCTCGTGCGCCCGCTCGTCGAGGCCAGCGGTACGGGGGTCGTCTTCATCCCCAACTTCTCCCTCGGCTCGGTGATCGGCACCGCCCTCGCGGCCGCCGCAGCGCCGTTCTTCCCCTCGATCGAGATCATCGAGGCGCACCGCGAGACGAAGGTGGATTCGCCCAGCGGTACCGCCGTGCGCACCGCCGAGCTCATCTCCGCCGCCCGCGCCGACGTCGGCCCGGTGGAGTCGCCCCACGTCGACCAGCGCGCCCGCGGGCAGCGCGTGGCCTCGGTGCCCATCCACTCGCTGCGGCGGCCGGGCGTCGTCGCCCGGCAGGAGACAGTGCTCTCGGGAGCGGGGGAGTCGCTCACGATCGTGCACGACACCATCGACCCGAAGGCGGCGTACGCCCCCGGCATCCGCATCGCCCTCGCGGCGGCGCGGGAGACGCGCGGCGTCGTCGTCGGCCTCGACAGCTTCATCGACATCGGCGTGCGCACCCGCCCCGCGAAGGCGGAGGCGCCCGTCGCCGACGGCGACGTGTCGGGTCAGGTCGCGAGCGTCACGAGCGCATGAAGGTCCGCGTCGCCGTCGCCGTGATGACGGTGCTCCTGCTGATGTACGTCGTGCTCGCCGGACAGCGCGCCATCGTGCTGCTCGGCAGCGGAGAGACCATTGGCGTGGTCATGGGCGTGGCGCTGCTCGTGCTGCCGTTGCTGGCGCTCTGGGCGATCGGCCGCGAGCTCTGGTTCGGCGTGCGGGCGCAGCAGCTGGGCGAACGGCTCGACGCCGAGGGAGGGCTTCCCGACGAGGATCTGCCCGTGCGTCCGAGCGGTCGGATCGAGCGTGCCGACGGCGACGCCCTCTTCCCCCGGTACCGGGCCGACGTGGAGGCGCACCCCGACGACTGGCGTGCGCGCTACCGACTGGCTCTGGCGTACGACGCTGCGGGCGACCGCCGCCGCGCGCGCGACGCGGTGCGCACCGCGGTGCGGCTCGAGACCGCCGAGCGCCGCGCGGCCTGACGCGACGCCCGACGCACCGGCCGCGCGGGGTCCAGCGCGGTGGACGTGCCGTGCAGCACGCGGGTGCGGAGTGCGGAGATCTCACGGTCTCGTCGCGCCGTGCAGCCGTCGGCGAGACGGGGCTCGAGGTCGGCCCTGACGCGGAGGTCAGTCCAGCTGCAGCGAGGGCGACCCGATTCGGGCCGCCCTCGCCGCCGTCACGCGGCGTCGTGCGCCGGAACCGCCGAGGCCACGGCCTCTTCGACGGTGCGGTGGGTGAACGTGAAGCCGCTCTTCTTAAGGACCGACGGCTTGACGTCGGCGTCGGAGGTGAGGAGGGCCTCGGTGGCGTCTTTTCCGAGCGCGAGCTTGACCGCGAAGATCGGGGCGCGCAGGGCGTAGGGCCTGTTCATGCGTCGTGCGAGCGCGAAGCCCAGATCGTTCGCCGTTGCCCGCGTGGGTCCGGTGAGGTTCACAGGACCGGCGATGTCGGAATCGATGACGTGGCGGATGGCGCGCACCTCGTCGTCGAGCGAGATCCACGGCCACACCTGGGTGCCGCGACCGATCGGACCGGACACACCGAGCTTGGTGAGCAGCAGCAGGGGCTTGAGCACTCCCTGCTCGTGGACGACCGGGGCCGTGCGCAGCATGGCCACGCGGGCGTGGTCGCCGGCCTCGCGGGCGGCGGCCTCCCAGTCGACGCAGATGTCGGCGAGCAGGCCCGAGCCGCGCTTCGAGGTCTCGGTGAGCACCGCGCCGGGCTGGGATCCGTAGTACCCCGTCGCGCTGGCGTTGATCAGCGCGGGGGCGTCGGTACCGAGCGCCCGGACGGCGGCGGCGAGCGTGCGTGTCGGCGTGATGCGCGACCACAGCAGCGTGCTCTTGTACGACGGCGTCCACGGGAAGCGCCCGATCGATGCGCCGTTCAGGCACACCACGGCATCCGCCCCCGCCAGCACCTCGGGGTCGAGAGGCGCCGCGTCTTTCATCCACTGCACTTCGTGCGACCCGGTGGGGGTGTGACGCACGAGCGAGGTGACCTCGACGCCGTCCGCGCGCAGCGAGTCGGCGAGGGCCGAGCCGATGAGGCCCGACGCGCCGGCGAGGACGACGCGTCGGGCGGGAGTCTCAGGCAAGCGTGGCCTCGAGGGTGATCTCGATGCCCGTCAGCGCCTGCGAGACGGGGCAGTTGGCCTTGGCGTCGGCGGCGATCTTCTGGAAGGTCTCGTCGTCGAGTCCGGGCACGACGGCGTTGACGTTCAGGTGGCTGCCGGTGATGCCTGTGCCGGGCTTGAAGGTCACCGACGCGGTGGCGTCGACCGACTCGGGCGGGGTGCCGTTGTCGGCGAGGGCGTTGGAAAGAGCCATGCTGAAGCACGACGAGTGCGCGCCGGCGAGGAGCTCTTCGGGCGTTGTGACCGAGCTGGAGCCTTCGCTGCGGGCCTTCCAGTTCACGTCGAACGTGCCGATGCCCGACGAGGTGAAGGTGACCTCACCCGATCCCTCGAACAGGCTGCCCTTCCAGGCGGTGGTGGCTTCGCTCGTGACGGCCATGGGAACCTCCGATAGTGTCCGCGACGGTCAGGGGCGACCGCGACGCGGCCAGCCTAACGAGGGCATCCGACACCCGGCGGGACTTGACAGCCCCTTCGTAAACTCGCCGGTCAGGCGGCGGCCGGACCGCGCCGACCGACGAGGCCGGCACGCTGCAGCACGAGGTACAGCTGGCATCCGAGGCACAGCCCGAACACCGCGTTCAGGAACGCCGCGACGAAGGCCATGGCCGCGGCGATCGGCAGCGCCCAGGGGACGCCGGCGAGGTGCAGGAGCAGTCCCACCGCGGTGACGAACAGACCGACGCCCTGGGCGAAGCGCGGCGGGCGCGGGTCTTCGAACTCGGTGGGAGCAGCCAGTCGAGGCTGCACCACGCGGCGGTACAGCACGCCCCACGGCGCGGTGCGGGGAGAGACGACGCCCCACACGAACAGCGCGGCGATCACGAGCACCAGCAGGAAGCCGGGGTCGGCGGCGCGGTCGAGCGGAGAGACCTGCTGCACGATCCAGCTCTCGGGCGCGAAGCGCTCCTGCGCGAGCGGCTGGTAGGCGAACCATCCGATGGCGCCGCGCTGGGTCGAGATACCGACGAGAGCGAGGGCGGTGGCCACCAGCAGGAGAACGGCGGTGATGGATGCCGCGAAGCGGGGGCCGCGGGCGTCGATGCGCGACACGTCAGGCACGGGTGGACTCCTTCTGCAGGGTGTCGAGTTCGCGTTCGACGACGTCGCGGGAGGGAACGCCGCCGAAGCGCGTGCGCACGATTCCGCGGCGGTCGAGCACGAGGGTCGTGGGCGTCTGCAGCACGCGGAAGTGCTGGGCGATGTCGGGCCGATGGGTGAGGTCGACGTCGAGGTGACGGACGCCGTCACGGGTGCCGGCGACGTCGGACAGCATCCGGTGCACACCGGGGCAGCGCGAGCACATCTCGGTGCTGAACTGCAGCAGGGTGGCCTCGCCCCCGAGCGCGTCCACTCCCAGTCGCTGCGGGTCGACGATCTCGACGGAGTCGACGGCCCTTGCTCGGCCCTGACGATGGCGCACGACCAGACCGATCACCGTCGTCACGGCGACGAGCGCCACGAGCAGGAGGAGGGCGACGATCGGTTCCACGAGCGACAACGCTAATGCGCGCCGGCGGGGGAGGGGCCGATGAGTCCCCACATGACGGCGATGCGGGGCGCCCTGTCTTGCCGGGTACCGGGTACCCGTCCTCCCCAGCGGCGACTCGCAGCGCGCTCTGCACGGATCGAGCCGCGAGCCCCGTCGCCGGCCCGCACCCGGGTATCGTGAGGGCCGTGACCGCAGAGATCCCGACGCCCTACGAAGACCTGCTCCGCGACGTGCTCGCCACCGGCGTGCACAAGTCCGATCGCACCGGAACGGGCACGACGAGCGTGTTCGGTCGACAGATCCGCTTCGATCTCGCCGAGGGGTTTCCCCTCATCACGACCAAGCGCGTGCACCTGAAGTCGATCGTCTACGAACTGCTGTGGTTTCTGCGCGGTGAGTCGAACGTGTCGTGGTTGAAGGACAACGGCGTCACCATCTGGGACGAGTGGGCGGATGCCGACGGCGAACTCGGACCCGTGTACGGCGTGCAGTGGCGTTCGTGGCCCACCTCCGACGGCGGCACGATCGACCAGATCTCGCAGGTCATCGAGCAGATCCGTCGCGATCCCGACTCGCGTCGGCTCATCGTGTCGGCCTGGAACCCGGCCGACATCCCCGATATGGCGCTGGCGCCCTGCCACGCGCTGTTCCAGTTCTACGTCGCCGACGGCAAGCTGTCGTGCCAGCTGTACCAGCGCAGCGCCGACATGTTCCTCGGCGTGCCGTTCAACATCGCCTCGTACGCCCTGCTGACGCTCATGGTGGCGCAGCAGACCGGGCTCGAGCCCGGAGAGTTCGTCTGGACCGGCGGCGACTGCCACGTCTACGACAACCACCGCGAGCAGGTCGCCGAGCAGCTCACGCGCGACCCCTACCCGTACCCGACGCTGCGCTTCGCCCGCACGCCCGTGTCGATCTTCGACTACACCTACGACGACATCCTCGTCGAGGACTACCAGCACCACCCAGCGATCCGCGGAGCCGTCGCGGTATGACCACCGTCGGCCTCGTCTGGGCGGAAGCCCACGACGGCGTGATCGGCGCCGACGGCGCGATGCCATGGCGCGTGCCCGAAGACATGGCCCACTTCCGCGAGGTCACCGGATCGGCCGAGGTCGTCATGGGGCGTCGCACCTGGGAGTCGCTCCCGCCGCGATTCCGCCCCCTGCCCGGTCGGCGCAACATCGTGGTGACGCGCTCCACGGAGTGGGCGGACGAGGGCGCCAAACGCGCCGGTTCGCTCGACGAGGCCCTCGCGCTCACCACGGGCGACGAGGTCTGGGTGATCGGCGGAGGCATGCTCTACGCCGCCGCGATCGGTCGCGCCGACCTGCTCGAGGTCACCCGTCTCGACGTCACCGTCGACGGCGACACGCGCGCCCCCTCGACGGAGGGGTGGAACCGGGTCGCGGCCGACCCCGAAGAGGGCTGGCACACCTCGCGCAGCGGCATCCGGTATCGCTTCGAGACGTACCGCCGACCGGGGGAGTGACATGGCCACCGCGCTCATCACGGGAGCGAGCTCGGGCCTCGGCGCCGAGTTCGCCCGGCAGCTCGCCGCGCGGGGAGCGGGGCTCGTGCTCGTGGCGCGCGCTCGCGCGGCGCTCGACGAGGTCGCCGCGGAAATTCGCGAGGCGCACGGCGTCGATGTCGAGGTGCTCGCGGCCGACCTGCTCGACGCCGACGCGCTCGCGACCGTCGAGCAGCGCCTGGCGGCCGGAGGGATCGACGTGCTCGTCAATAACGCGGGCTTCGGCCTCGATCTCGCCTTCGAGAAGAACGCCGTCGACGACGAGGTGCGGCACCTGCGTCTGCACGTCGAGGCGGCGATGAGGCTCATGCACGCCGCCCTGCCCGCGATGCTCGAGCGGGGGAGCGGGCGCGTCGTCAACGTCGCGTCGGTGGCCGGGTTCGTGCCGCGCGGCACCTACGGCGCGGTCAAGAGCTGGCTCATCTCGTTCAGCAGGTGGGCGAACGTCGTCTACGCGCCGCGCGGCGTCACCGTCACCGCGGTGTGCCCGGGGTTCGTGCACACCGACTTCCACGCCCGCCTCGGGCTGCCGCCGGGGCAGGAGGGCGTGCCGAACGGCATGTGGCTCGACGCCGCCACCGTCGTGCGCGAGGGGCTGCGCGACGCGGCCCGTGGTCGGTCGGTGTCGGTCCCGTCGTGGCGCTACAAGACGCTTGTCGCCGCATCGCGGCTGCTGCCCGACGCGGTGGTGGTCGCCGCGGCGTCGCGCGGGCGCTGACCACGCGGACGCACGCGGCTCAGCGGAAGCGGCCGAGCCGGATCCCGGCCAGAGCGAGCGCGCCGATCGTCTCGCCGTCGGCGATCGTGCCGTCGGCCACGAGGGCGAGCGCCTCGGCGAACGGCACCCAGCGCACCGCGTCGATGCCCTCCTCGGACTGCGACTGCGTGGCATCCGTCGTCTTCAGTCCCCTCGCGAGGAAGACGTGCTCGGGGGCGTCGGCGATGCCGTTGAGGGCGTTCATCCGGCCGAGGGGGATCCATTCGGATGCCGAGACCCCGGTCTCTTCGAGCAGCTCGCGCTTCGCGGCCACCAGCGGATCCTCGCCGTCGGAGCCGCCCGCGGGGACCTCGAGCGAGCGCCCCGTCGTGTAGCGCTCGAGCTCGACGAGGCAGACGCGATCCTCCTCGTCGAGGGCCACGACGAACACCGCCGGATGCTGCATCCGCACCACGCCGTAGATGCCGTCGCCGTGAGGGCCGGTCACCTCGTCTTCGCGCACGTGGATCCAGCGGTTCTCGTAGACGGTGCGCGACGCGCGGGTGGTCCAGGCCATGACGCCACCCTAGGACGCGGCCCGTGTCACGGATTGTTCACCGATGCTGTGGACGACGCCGAGGGCCGACCTTCGCGAACCGATACCCTGGGAGCATGACGCACTCCGGCAATCCCTTCGGTCAGGTGCTCGTCGCGCTCATCACCCCGATGACCGCCGACGGCGAAGTCGATTGGCCCGCCACCGAGAAGCACATCGATGACGTCATCACCGCCGGGGCCGACGGCATCGTCGTCACGGGCACGACGGGCGAGACCTCCACCCTCACCGACCCCGAGAAGCTGCGTCTCGTCGAGGTCGGTAAGAGCGTGTCGGCCGGTCGCGCGAAGATCATCACCGGCGGCGGCTCGAACGAGACCGCGCACGCCATCGAGCTCTACAAGGCCAGCGAGAAGGCCGGCGCCGACGGCATCATGATCGTCACGCCGTACTACAACAAGCCCACGCAGGCCGGCATCCTGACGCACTTCCGCCTGGTCGCCGACGCGACCGACCTGCCGGTCATCCTCTACGACATCCCCGGCCGCACCGGTGTGCCCATCAAGTACGAGACGATCCTGCGCCTGGCCAAGCACCCCAACATCCTCGCGATCAAAGACGCCAAGGGCGACTTCAGCGAGGTCAGCCGCGTGCTCAACCAGACCGACCTCATGTACTTCTCCGGCGACGACGCCAACGTGCTGCCGCACCTGTCGATTGGGGCCTCCGGCCTCATCGGGGTGACCGCCAACATCGCCGCCGCGCCCTACCGCACCATCGTCGACGCCGTGAACGCCGGTGACCTCGCCTCGGCCACCGCCGCGCACAAGGGTCTCGAGCCGCTCGTGCGCGCCGTCATGACCCACGTGCCCGGCACCGTCGCTGCGAAGTACATCCTGCACGGCCTCGGCCGCATCGGCAGCCCCCGCGTCCGCCTGCCCCTCGTCGGGCCGGAGGAGTGGGAAGCCGCTGTCATCGAAGACGAGCTGGCCCTCGTGAAGAACGTGGCCGGCGCCGACTTCTCCAACTTCCGCCCCGACCGCAACGCGGCCGCCGGCGGTGCCCTGCCGAAGGTGCACGGCACCACGAGATAAGCATCGGCGTCCGCCGAACCGCGGCCTGGGACGCCACACGAAGGGATGCCGCGAGGCGGCATCCGAGGAGGCTCATATGCCCACTACCCCGTTCGACCCGCCCGCGCTCGCCGCCAGCACCCTCCGCGTCATCCCGCTCGGTGGCCTCGGCGAAGTCGGTCGCAACATGACCGTGTTCGAGTACGAGGGCAAGCTCCTCGTCGTCGACTGCGGCGTGCTGTTCCCCGAGGAGCACCAGCCCGGCGTCGACCTGATCCTGCCCGACTTCGAGCCGATCAAGCACCGCCTCGACGACATCGTCGGCGTCGTGCTCACCCACGGCCACGAAGACCACATCGGCGCCGTGCCCTACCTGCTCAAGCTCAAGGGCGACATCCCCCTCATCGGCTCGGGCCTCACGCTCGCCCTCATCGAGGCGAAGCTCAAAGAGCACCGCATCCGTCCCTACACGCTGACGGTGAAGGAGGGACAGCACGAGAAGGTCGGGCCCTTCGACCTCGAGTTCATCGCCGTCAACCACTCCATCCCCGATGCCCTCGCCGTCGCGATCCGCACGCCTGCGGGCCTCGTGCTCGCCACCGGCGACTTCAAGATGGACCAACTGCCGCTCGACGGTCGCATCACCGACCTCCGCGCCTTCGCGCGTCTCGGCGAAGAGGGAGTCGACCTGTTCCTGGTCGACTCCACCAACGCCGACGTGCCCGGCTTCACGCCCACCGAGCGGGGCATCGGCCCGGTGCTCGACCAGGTGATCGCCAAGGCGCCGCGCCGCGTGGTGGTGGCAAGCTTCTCGAGCCACGTGCACCGCGTGCAGCAGGTGCTCGACGCCGCTCACGCGAACGGCCGCCGCGTCGCGCTCCTCGGCCGCAGCATGGTGCGCAACATGGGCATCGCCGCCGACCTCGGCTACCTCAACGTGCCCGAGGGCGTCCTTATCGACTACAAGAAGGCGCGCGACCTGCCCGACGACAAGATCGTCTACATGTCGACCGGTTCGCAGGGCGAGCCGATGGCCGTGCTCAGCCGCATGGCCAACCTCGACCACGCGATCGAACCGGGCGAGGGCGACACGATCATCCTGGCATCCAGCCAGATCCCCGGAAACGAGAATGCGATCTACCGCGTGATCGACGGGCTCACCAAGCTCGGCGCGACCGTCGTGCACAAGGGCAACGCCAAGGTGCACGTCTCGGGTCACGCCGCAGCCGGGGAGCTGCTGTACTGCTACAACATCCTCAAGCCGAAGAACGTCCTCCCCGTGCACGGCGAGTACCGCCACCTGATGGCGAACGCGAAGCTCGCGCGTGAGACCGGCATTCCGGAGGAGAACACGATCCTCGGCGAGAACGGCACCGTCGTCGACCTGCGCGACGGCGTCGCCAAGGTCGTCGGGCAGGTCGACATCGGCTTCGTGTACGTCGACGGTTCGTCGGTGGGCGAGATCACGGATGCCGACCTCAAAGACCGCCGCATCCTCGGCGAAGAGGGCTTCATCTCGGTCATCGTCGTCGTCGATTCGGCGACCGGCAAGATCGTGTCCGGCCCCGACATCCACGCGCGCGGTGTCGCCGAGGACGACAAGGTCTTCGACAGCGTCAAGCCCAAGATCGCCGCGGCCCTCGCCGAGGCCGCCACGTCGGGTGTCCGCGACAACCACGCGCTCTCGCAGGTCGTACGTCGCGTGATCGGCCGCTGGGTCAACCAGTCGCTGCGTCGCCGGCCCATGATCGTTCCGATGGTCATCGAGGCCTGAGCGCCGACATCGCCTCACGAAGCGCCGCGGGTCCGCCCGCGGCGCTTCGTCGTTCCCGGCCCCCGCTCGGCGTCGACGCTCGCTATCATGCGGGCATGCCCGGTCTCCCGATCCGCGCGGCGATCGCCTCCGACGGCGCCTTCCTCGCCGACATGACGGTCGAGGCCGCCACCTGGCGTGCGGGCGCCGTCCGGCCCCGGCACGAGGTGCTGAGCAGCCCCGACCACCGGCGCTACGTCGCGGGGTGGATGCGACCGGGCGACGCGGGCTTCGTCGCGGAGTCGCCGAGCGGCGAGCCGGTGGGGGCCGCCTGGTACCGCATGTTCCCGCGCGACGAGCCCGGCTTCGGGTGGATCGGCACCGGGGTGCCCGAGCTCATCATCGGCGTGCGTCCGCTCTGGCGCGCGCACGGGGCGGGCAGGGCGCTGCTCCAGCGCCTCGACGACCACGCCCGCAGTCAAGGCTTCGCCCGCATCAGCCTCAGCGTCGAGCGCGACAACTACGCCGTCTCGCTGTACAGGTCGGAGGGATTCGCCGTGGTGCGGCGGGGGATCGGTCGCGACGTCATGGCCAAGCGCCTGCGCTGAACCCCGCGTCGGTACGGGCGAATGTCGGAGGTCCGGCCTACCGTGGAGGAATGGCTCGTACCTCTTCACCGTCCGGCGGTCGCGCCCCTGCGAAGGGGTCGCCACGCGCCAAGGCCGCGGCGCCCGCGCCGAAGCGCTCGGCCCCGGCCCCGAAACGGTACGTCGACGAGCCCGAGAAGCCCGCTGTGGTGGTGCGCGCCTGGATGGCGGTGGCCCACGGCGTGGGCGGCATGTTCCGTGCGTTCGGCCCCGAGAACCTGGAGCGCGACCAGCGTCGCGACGGCTTCCCCTTCTTCCTCGTGGTCCTCGCCGTCCTCGGCGCCGTCGTCGAGTGGTTCTTCATCGGAACGGATGCCGCGACCCTCATCAGCGCCTACAGCTTCGGCATGCTCTTCGGGCGGGTGGCGTTCTTCCTGCCCGTCCTCCTGCTGCTGCTGGCGGGCTGGCTCTTCCGTCACCCCGCGTCGGTGCACGACAACGGGCGCGTCGGGATCGGCTTCGGGCTGTTCGTCGTGGTGCTCTCCGGTTTCCTGCACGTGGCGGGCGGTCGTCCCGCTCCGAGCGCCGGCGGTCCGCCGGTCCTGAGCCCCGCCGGCGGCATCGCCGGATGGATCGTCGGAGAGCCCCTCGCGCTCGTCCTCACCGATGTCGGGGCCTACATCGCCCTGTCGCTGCTGGCCGTGCTGAGCGTGCTCATCCTCACCAAGACCCCGCCGAACCGCATCGGGCGGCGGCTGGGCGACCTCTACGCCTGGATGTTCGGGGCCGAGCGCGTCGAACGTGACGACACCGCAACCACCAAGGTGCTCCCCGCCGACGAAGACGAAGAGTCCGGCGAGAAGTCGCTGCCGTGGTGGCGGCGCAACAAGTCGGGTCGAGAAGAAGACGTCGACGGGTCCCTCGGCTCCGACGACCTCACCGAGCTGCTGTCGCCCGGTACGCCGGTGGGAGGTTTCGAGTCGGCGGTCGTCGCACCCGAGCCCGCCCCTCCGCGCACGCACGCTCCCACCCCGCCTCCGGTGCCGCCGACGCCTGACGCCCTCACCGAGGTCTTCGACGCCAGCGCCCTGGCCGGCGCGGTGTCGGGTCGCGGACTCCACGACGATTCCCCGCTCGAGACGCACGACGAGGAGCTCCCGGGCATCTCGGGACTCGGGGGCGACTCCGCGGGTGCGCCGCCGTCGGCGAACTACCGCCTGCCCGCCGTCACGGCCCTCGCTGCCGGCACCCCGCCGAAGGCGCGGTCCGCGGCGAACGACGCGGTGGTCAAGGCCATCGAGAGCGTCATGGAGCAGTTCAAGGTCGACGCCCGCGTGACCGGCTTCTCTCGGGGCCCGACCGTGACGCAGTACGAGATCGAGGTCGGCCCGGGCGTGAAGGTGGAGCGCATCACCGCGCTGACCAACAACATCGCCTACGCCGTCGCCTCGAACGAGGTCCGCATCCTCGCGCCCATCCCGGGCAAGAGCGCGATCGGCGTCGAGATCCCCAACGCCGACCGCGAGATCGTCACGCTCGGAGACATCCTCCGCTCGGACGCCGCGACGACGTCCACGCACCCGATGACCATCGGCGTCGGCAAAGACGTCGGCGGCGGCTTCGTCGTGGCCAACCTCGCGAAGATGCCCCACCTCCTCGTGGCCGGTTCCACGGGTTCGGGTAAGTCGAGCTTCGTGAACTCGATGATCACGAGCCTGCTCATGCGGGCGAAGCCCTCCGACGTGCGCATGGTGCTCATCGACCCCAAGCGCGTCGAGCTGACGTCGTACGCGGGTGTGCCGCACCTGATCACCCCCATCATCACGAACCCCAAGAAGGCCGCCGAGGCGCTGCAGTGGGTCGTGAAAGAGATGGACATGCGGTACGACGACCTCGCCTCGTTCGGCTTCCGCCACATCGACGACTTCAACAGGGCGGTCGTAGCGGGCGAGATCAAGCTGCCGGCGGGTAGCGAGCGGGTGCTCAAGCCCTACCCCTACCTCCTGGTGGTCGTCGACGAGCTCGCCGACCTCATGATGGTCGCCCCGCGCGACGTCGAGGATTCGATCGTCCGCATCACCCAGCTCGCCCGAGCGAGTGGCATCCACCTGGTGCTGGCCACGCAGCGACCCTCGGTCGACGTCGTCACCGGTCTCATCAAGGCGAACGTCCCGTCCCGCCTCGCCTTCGCCGTGACCAGCGTCACCGACTCGCGCGTCATCCTCGACCAGCCCGGTGCCGACCGCCTGATCGGTCAGGGCGACGGACTCTTCCTGCCCATGGGCGCCTCGAAGGCCGTCCGCGTGCAGGGCGCCTGGGTGAGCGAGCAGGAGATCGAGAAGGTCGTCGCCCACGTCACCCAGCAAGCCCGTCCCGAGTACCGTTCCGACGTGCAGGCGACGGCCGAGAAGAAAGAGATCGACGCCGACATCGGCGACGACCTCGAGCTGCTGCTCGCCGCCGCCGAGCTGGTCGTGTCGACGCAGTTCGGGTCGACGTCGATGCTGCAGCGCAAGCTGCGCGTGGGGTTCGCCAAGGCCGGCCGCCTCATGGACCTCCTCGAGTCCCGCGAGATCGTCGGGCCCTCCGAGGGCTCGAAGGCGCGCGACGTGCTGGTGACCAACGAGCAGCTGCCCGCCGTCATGGCGCGTCTGCGCGGTGACGATGCGCCCCCGGCCGCCCCCGCGGCGAGCGACGACGACCGCTACGGTGAAGATCCGATCGAGGCGCAATTCGAGGGTCTCCCCGTCGTCCACGCCGACGACGACGAGGGCAACGAAGACGCCTGGCAGCTGACAGGACGCGACTGATGGCCGTTCACCCGCAACTACCCAACGCGATCACGATCGCGCGCATCATCTGCGCGCCGATCTTCCTGTGGCTGCTCCTCGCCGACGCGGGCGCCGACGGCGGTCTGCGGTGGGCCGCGGCGATCCTGTTCATCGTCGCCATCGCGACCGACGGCATCGACGGCTACATCGCCCGCAAGTACAACATCGTCAGCGACCTGGGCAAGCTGCTCGACCCGATCGCCGACAAGGCGTTGACGGGGCTCGCGTTCGTCGGGCTCTCGATCCTCGGCGAACTGCCGTGGTGGATCACGATCGTCGTGCTCGTGCGCGAGATCGGCATCACCGTCTACCGCTTCATCGTCGTCAGCGATCACGTGCTCGCCGCTGCGTGGATGGGCAAGCTCAAGACGGTGTCCCAGGCCGTCGCGCTGTCGATCGCGTTGATCCCGTTCGCGACCTTCTCCGATTCCGCTGTGTGGATGGGCGTCGTGTGGTGGGCCGGCGTCATCACCATGACGATCGCCGTCCTGCTGACCATCGCTTCCGGAATCGACTACATCGTGACCGAGGTGCGCGCCGCGCGTCAGCGGCGCGGCACGCGATGATCGACGGGGTTCCCGACGATCTCGACGAGACCGTCGTGCGTACGCCGTTCGAGAGCGCTTCGCTGCTGCTCGACCGGCTGGCCGAGCTCGGGTGGACAGTCGCGGTCGCCGAGTCGCTGACCGGTGGGCTCGTCGTCTCGTCGCTGGTCGACGTTCCCGGCGCCTCCCGCGTCGTGCGCGGGGGAGTGGTCGCGTACGCCACGGACCTGAAGCACGGGGTGCTCGGTGTGGATCAGGCCCTGCTCGACGCGCACGGGGCGGTACATCCGCGCGTGGCGCGGCAGATGGCTCGGGGCGTGCGCGATGTGCTGGGCCGCGACGGCGTCGCCGCCGACGTCGGCATCGCGACCACGGGTGTCGCGGGTCCCGACGAGCAAGACGGCCAACCGGTCGGCACCGTGCACATCGCGGTGTCGACGCCGCTCGGCACCCGAGTCGACTCGCTCGTCATCGCCGGAGATCGAGATCGCATCCGCCGCGAGACGGCTCATCTGGCCGTGCGCAGAGCGTTGGCGGCCCTCTGAGAAGGGCATCACCAACCCCACGCTGAATGCGGGGAACAAATGATGTCACATCGCGGTTTCGTTGAGCGATTCCCATCCTGTCCACAGCGCGCGGCGTTAGGGTGACCACACGGTGTTTTTCAGTTGTCCAGTCGGACAGCGACGGAATCAGCAGTGAGGAGGGCCCCCAAATGATCCTGGTTCGTCAAGAGATCGGCGAAGTCCTGCGTGACCTCCGCCAGCAGAAGGGGCGCACCCTCCGCCAGGTCGCCAGCCGGGCGAGCGTTGCTCTGGGCTACCTCAGCGAGGTCGAGCGCGGTCAGAAAGAGGCGTCGAGCGAGATCCTCGCCTCCGTCGCCGAAGCGCTCGATGTTCCGATCTCCACCATCATGCGTCAGGTCGGCGACCGTCTCTCGGTTCTCGAGGGCCTGCAGACCTTCCCCGACGTGGTTCCCGACGAACTCGTCGCCTCGGTCGAGCCCGAGCTCTCGCTGCGCTGAGTCGGCGCCGCCATGCGTCGCAGTGAGTTCGATCGCGCCGTCTCCGACGAGTTCGGGGCGCGCGGAGGGTCGCTTCTGACCGACCTCGTGTTGTCGGCTGTGGGGGGACGGACCAGCGCCGACGCCCTCGCCGCCGGCGTCGACCCACGCGACGTGTGGCTCGCCCTGTGCGAAGAGACCGATGTTCCCCGCGAACGGCGCTACGGCGTAGGCAGGCTCGAACCTCGACGTTCGTGAGCGAAACGCCGGACCCGCCGGTGTTCGGTTCTCGGCTGGCTCACGTCGGCGTGTCATCGAATCTTCGTTCGATTCCGTCGTAGGCTTCTTCATAACAGGGTTTCTGTCGCGTTCATCCCCATTTCGAGGGGTCTCCGGAGCCAATGTCGGAGGTCCTCCCTAACGTGGTCAACGTCGAACGACACTCTGAACGCCTTGTCGTGTGATCCCACCGTCGGTGGGGGCGCGACAGCCTATAGGCGACCGGAACGCGAGAGAAAGAAGACGTCATGCCCTCACCTGCAGAGCGCGAAAAGGCCCTCGAGTCGGCGCTTGCCCAGATCGATCGGCAGTTCGGAAAGGGCTCGGTCATGCGACTGGGCAGCGACGAGCGCGCGCCCATCGAAACCATCCCCACCGGTTCCGTCGCCCTCGACGTCGCCCTCGGCATCGGCGGGTTGCCCCGCGGCCGCATCATCGAGATCTACGGCCCCGAGTCGTCCGGAAAGACGACTCTGACGCTGCACGCGATCGCCAATGCGCAGCGCGCGGGCGGTATCGCCGCCTTCATCGACGCCGAGCACGCTCTCGACCCCGAGTACGCCAAGAAGCTCGGCGTCGACATCGACGCCCTCCTGGTGTCGCAGCCCGACACGGGCGAGCAGGCGCTCGAGATCGCCGACATGCTGATCCGCTCCGGAGCGATCGACCTCGTGGTCATCGACTCGGTTGCGGCGCTCGTTCCCGAGGCCGAGATCAAGGGCGAGATGGGTGACTCTCACGTCGGTCTGCAGGCCCGCCTCATGTCGCAGGCCCTCCGAAAGCTCACCGGTGGCCTGAGCAACACGAAGACGACGGCGATCTTCATCAACCAGCTGCGCGAGAAGATCGGTGTCTTCTTCGGTTCGCCCGAGACCACCGCCGGTGGAAAGGCGTTGAAGTTCTACGCGTCGGTGCGCCTCGACATCCGTCGTATCGAAACGTTGAAGGACGGCACCGAGGCCGTCGGAAACCGTACGCGCGTCAAGGTCGTCAAGAACAAGATGGCGCCGCCGTTCAAGCAGGCGGAGTTCGACATCCTCTACGGCGTCGGCATCTCGCGCGAAGGAAGCCTCATCGACTTCGGCGTGGAGCACGCCATCGTCAAGAAGTCGGGCGCGTGGTACACCTACGAGGGCGAACAGCTCGGCCAGGGCAAAGAGAACGCGCGCAACTTCCTCATCAAGAACCCCGACATCGCGGCCGAGATCGAGAACAAGATCAAAACCAAGATGGGCATCGGTGTGGCTCCGGTCGCCACCGAGACGGAAGACGAACTGGCTGCACGCCGCCCGGCCTGATGACAGACGATCAGCGAAGCGGGGGTCGTCGCCCGTCCCGTGCGACCGGCGACGACCTCGCTCCCGTCATTCCTCTGTTCGGCGCCCGCAGCGCGTCGGCGCAAGATCTCGGCTCCTCTGATGCGCGCTCATTGCAGCGTGACGACGTCCGGGATCGGTCGTCAGCCGTGCCGGTCGGTCGTGCGTTCCTCGACGTTTCCGACGTCGCCGACTCCTCTGGCTCCTTCGATGAATCCGTCGAACCTGTCGAGACGGACGAGGAGGTGCGCGAGAGGGCAGAGGCAACGCTGCTGCGCAAGCTTCGATCCCGCTCCCTCTCTCTCGCCGAGGCTCGCACCGTGCTACGCGGTGTCGAGGGGGCGGACGAGATCGTGATCGAAGAGGCGATCGAGCACTTCGTCGACCTCGGCTACCTCGACGACGCCGCCTTCGCCGATCAACTGGTGATGTCGGCCGTCGAACGTCGGGGCGAGGGGCGCCGCGCGGTCGCCGAGACCCTGCGGAAGCGTGGAATCCCGAGGGATGTCGCCGATGCGGCCCTCGAAGCCCTCCCCGACGACGACGCCGAGCGTGCGCTGGAGTTCGCCCGCTCGAAGGCACGTTCCGTCGGCGGCAAAGACGACGAGGCGTCGCTCCGGCGCCTGGCCGGCCAGCTCGCTCGGCGCGGCTATCCGTCGTCCGTGGCTCTCACGGCGGCGCGGACCGCCTTGCGTGAGGTCGGGATCGGAGCGGGGCGTTCCCGACCCGGTCCGCGTCCGATGCCGGGCGTGCGCTTCAGCCCCGACGAGTAGAAGCTGCGCGCGTCGACCCACGGTCGGCGGATGTGGGGCCGCGTCCGACGCGGCCCCGACCGCCCGGTGCAGCGGGCGGGACTCACCGTTTGCCCGCTCGAGTACGGAGAATCCGGCGCAGCGGGCGGGGGTCACGTTCTGCCCGCCCGAGCCCGGAGAATCCGGCGCAGCGGGCGGGGGTCACGTTCTGCCCGCCCGAGCCCGGAGAATCCGGCGCAGCGGACGGGACTCACCGCCCCGCCTCGACCGGTCGGCACGGCATGCGGGCTTCACCGTCTGCTCGCCCGAGCCCCGAGGCGGGGATCGTCGGCGCTGCGGCCCTCCGCGATCAGGCGCCCCAACTCGCGACGGGTAGCAGCCCCGACCTTCATCCTCGCCTGATAGACGTGCGACTCGACCGTACGGATCGACAGGAACAACCGCGTGGCGATCTCGCGATTCGTCAGCCCCTCGTGGGCCATCAGAGCGATCTCGCGCTCGCGGGGCGTCAGCTCCTCCGGGTGCTCGTGGGTCGCCGAGCGCGACGCGGAGTCGGAGGACTCGTCGTTCGCGCCGGTGCCGCCGGAACCTTCACCCGACCACAGGGCGTTGAGGCGCAGGTCGTCGACGGGGAGCTGCCCCTCTTCCGGAGTCCGGGCGGACACACGGCGCACCGCTTCGCTGGAGAGCGGGAGGTCGGTGACGGCCGCGAGTTGCACGAGCTCGTCGATCTCCTCGGCCGTGGCGGCGGAGAAGGCGATGAGGCGGAACAGGTCGCGGATGCGGAACGCCGCAGCCGTGGCGCCGCGAGAGAACTCCGCCGTCGCTCGGGCGGCCTCACGTGCCTCGTCGAGACGCCCCTCCGCCGTGAGGATCGTGGTCTCGACGTACGCGATGCTGCGTCGCAGAAGCGGCGCCTGGCCCGGACTCAGGCTGTCGATGATCGCCCGAGCCTCGTCGACGGCCCCTGCCATGGCCAGCTCGTCGGCGACGCCGAGCGCGACCATGGTGCCGTCCGTCGGCGACACCGGCGTGGGACTCCGGGTCGCCGCCGTGATCAGCTCGCGCTGCGACCGCGCCGGTGACCCCTCTGCGGTGTACGAGATGGCTGCCGCGATTCCGGCGATGGTGAGATCGGCCACCTCGCCCTCGCGGGCCGTCGTGGCCAGTTCGCGCTCCAACCGGCGCTGCAGCAGGGTTCCGTCGGCACCGGCGAGCTGATGACCGGCCAGCATGAACATGATCGCCGCGAGACGGTCCTTCGCGTCGATGCCTTCCGGCTGCGGTCGCGCGTCGAGGATCCGTTCGGTGGCTCGATAGTGTCGCTGGGCCACCGCCCAGCGTCCGCGAACGGCCTCCGACGTCCCCGCGGCGACGACGGCGCGAAGATGCTGAACCGGCGAAGCATCCGTCTCACCGATCGCGGTCGTGGCGGTATCGGCGGCCCTCGCCCAGTCCATGTCGGCGCCGAACTGCGCCGAGTCGGTCAGCAGGCGCTCGACGCGCGCGTCAGCACACGAGGATCCCCGAACGGCGTCGTCGGGGTCGTCGGAGTTCTCGCTCTCGACCCTCGAGCGCGCGAGGCGTCGCTGGGCGTCGGGGTCGGCATGGTCGGCATCCGGCCACGAGTTCGTCACGACCCGCGTCGCGAGCGCCGCCTCCAGGCGAAGCAGAGGATCGTCCACCGCGTTCAGGCCCGCCTGCGCGTACGCGGCGGCGTGCGCGGTGTCGCCGCGGTCGTTCGCGTCTCGGGCGGCATCGCGCGCGATCCGGGCGCGGATCGCCGGGGGAGTGGAACCCTCGACCGACGAGTCGCTGCCCTGGCGATGCCACCGCTCGGCGATCGAGACGGCGATGGCCGGACTCCACCACACGTCCGCCTCGGCGAGCATGCGCGCGCCGGCCGCTTCGACGAGGGAGTCGACGTGCTCGCTGCCCAATTGCCGCTGCGCTTCGGCGGCCAGCAGGTCGTTCACCGTCAGGCGGCGATGCGCGGACGAGTCGGCGTGCATCTGTCCCCCCTCGAGCAGGGCGGCGACGCTCTCCGCGTCGAACAGGCGTGTGGCGACCGACAGCTCGAGGTGGCGCAGGCGGCGGATGCCGGCGAGGCTCTCGAGGTCTGTGCGGGGCATCTCCGCCACGTGCCGTTCGAGGGCCATGGCGAGGCGGCTCTGCCGGGCCACGTTGCGCAGCGCGGTCAGCGGGTCTTTGCCGCTGCGCGCGGCGGCGGTGGCCTCGAGGATCAGATGACGCATCAGCGTGCGCGAGCCGTCGGCGCGCCAGACCAGACCTGCCCGTGTGGTGCTGTCGAGCAGGTGGGCGTCCGGGAAGAGGTCGATCAGCGCGAGGGCGTCGTCGTCGCTCAGTTCGCGGAGATCGACGCGACGCGCGAACCCGTCGAGCCACAGGTCGAGCATGGCGCGACGGACCACGTCGGCATCGTCCGGATGGTCGACCGAGCGCGCGCGCGAGGTGCGCAGGCCGATCAGGGCGGTGAGGCGGTTCGACGCGACCGCGCGGGCCAGGGCGGCCGCCGTGGCCGTGTCGAGCGCGTCGACGTCGTCGAGGATGACCACGTCGCGGACGGGTTCCGCGGGGCGGCCGGTGCGCAGAGCGTCGAGCTCGGGATGACCGGTCGCGTCGAGCACCCCGAAGGGCACGTCGGTGAGTGTCGCCGATGGTCGCAGGACGATCACGTGCATCCCGTGGCGCTCGAGCTCGGCAGCGACCGCTCTCAGAAGGTAGCTGCGCCCGCTCCCGCGCGGGCCCGCCACCATCGTCGATCCGCCTGACCGCAGCCGCGTCGCGATCACGTGAGCGTCGCGGTCTGCTCCGATGAGACCGCGCGACCACCTTGTCGTCTGTTCCCCCCGCATACGTACTCCCCCCAGAGATAGCCCGCAGGCGGACGGGCGTTGCGTGTCCACCAAACTACCGACGCCCCTGGCAGAAGGAAGTGCAGAACGCGCATCGGACTGCCCATTTCAGCCGAAAACTACTGAGAGAGCTACCTAGGTGATTCCTATGACCGGGCCTCGAACGGCCCGGTGAAGGCGGCGTTTAGACTGGCCTTCATCATGACCACCCCCGTTTCGACCCCGACTCTGATCGCGCCGTCCGCCGCCGCGCAGGGTGCCGCAGGGCCCCGTACCTACGAAGTGCGCACCTTCGGGTGCCAGATGAACGTGCACGATTCCGAGCGACTGTCGGGCTCGCTCGAGAGCGCCGGATATGTCCGGGCGGATGCCGGCGCCGAAGCCGATGTCGTCGTCATCAACACCTGCGCCGTGCGCGACAACGCCGCCGGAAAGCTCTACGGAACGCTCGGCCATCTGAAGTCGCGCAAGGATGCGCGCGCCGGCATGCAGATCGCCGTCGGCGGCTGCCTCGCGCAGATGGACAAGGACGCCGTTCAGCAGAAGGCCCCGTGGGTCGACGTGGTGTTCGGCACCCACAACATGGGCTCCTTGCCCGGCATGCTCGAGCGCGCGCGTCACAACGGCGAGGCCGAGCTCGAGATCCTCGAGTCGCTCGAGATCTTCCCCTCCACCCTTCCGACCAAGCGCGACTCCATCCACAGCGGATGGGTCTCGATCTCGGTGGGATGCAACAACACGTGCACGTTCTGCATCGTGCCCAGCCTGCGGGGCAAGGAGAAAGACCGCCGTCCCGGCGACATCCTGAACGAGATCCGCCTGCTCGTGGACG
This sequence comes from Microbacterium sp. che218, assembly GCF_040436305.1. NCBI lineage: Bacteria > Bacillati > Actinomycetota > Actinomycetes > Micrococcales > Microbacteriaceae > Microbacterium > Microbacterium sp. che218. The sequence continues at coordinate 1,060,025 of NZ_AP031501.1, read as the reverse complement.
ACGGGGCGATCGAGGTCACCCTCCTCGGCCAAAACGTCAACTCGTACGGCGTCGAGTTCGGCGACCGCCTCGCGTTCGGCAAGCTGCTGCGCGCCGCGGGCGAGATCGAGGGGCTCGAGCGCATCCGCTTCACGAGCCCCCACCCCGCCGCCTTCACCGACGACGTGATCGCCGCAATGGCGGAGACCCCGGCGGTCATGCCGCAGCTGCACATGCCCCTGCAGTCGGGTTCCGACCGCATCCTCAAGGCGATGCGCCGCTCGTACCGCAGCGAGAAGTTCCTCGGCATCCTCGATCGGGTGCGCGAGCGGATCCCGAACGCCGCGATCACGACCGACATCATCGTCGGCTTCCCCGGTGAGACCGAGGAGGACTTCCAAGAGACCCTGCGGGTCGTCGAGGCCTCGCGTTTCTCGAGCGCCTTCACGTTCCAGTACTCGATCCGCGAGGGGACTCCCGCGGCGACGATGGCCGACCAGGTGCCGAAGGCCGTCGTGCAGGAGCGCTACGAGCGACTGACCGCTCTGCAGGACCGGATCGCGGCGGAAGAGAACCAGAAGCAGCTCGGTCGCACCCTCGAGGTGCTCGTCTCCGCGGGCGAGGGCAAGAAGGACGCCGAGACGCACCGCCTCACCGGACGCGCCGAAGACAACCGCCTCGTGCACTTCGAGCTGCCGAAGGGTTCGGCGGTACCGCGCCCGGGTGACGTGGTTTCGGTCACCGTGACCCATGCGGCTCCGTTCCACCTGCTCGCCGACGCGCCCGACGGCGCTCCGCTGCGCATCCGCCGCACCCGCGCGGGTGACGCATGGGACCGTTCGCAGGCGGAGTCGTGCGGCATCCCCGCGCCGGCGGGCGAGGCCGGTGCTCCGCGCGCGGTGTCCCTCGGGCTCCCCACCCTGCGCGTCGGCGTGTGACCGCCCCGGCCCTCTGGGCCGTCGTCGGCGCCACCGGCACCGGCAAGACGGGTCTGTCCCTCGACCTCGCAGAAGCCCTGTCCGCTCGCGGCAGAGCGGCCGAGATCGTGAACGCCGACGCGATGCAGCTGTATCGCGGCATGGACATCGGAACGGCCAAGCTCCCCGAGGGGGAGCGGCGCGGCATCCGTCATCATCTCTTCGACGCCCTCGAGGTGACCGACGAGGCCACGGTGGCCTGGTATCAGGATGCCGCGCGCACGGCGATCCGCGAGATCCACGGTCGGGGCGCCGACGCGATCCTCGTCGGGGGCTCGGGGCTCTACGTCTCGAGTGTGCTGTGGGACTTCCGCTTCCCCCCGCGCGACGAGGCCGTGCGCACCGCGCTCGAACGCGAACTCGAGGAGCGCGGCCCGGGTGCGCTGTACGCGCGCCTGCGGGAAGAGGATCCGGATGCCGCGGAGCGCATCGATCCGCGCAACGGGCGTCGCGTCGTGCGCGCGCTCGAGGTGCTGGCGCAGGGCGGCCAGACGCATGGAGGGGCTCTTCCCGAGGCGCCGGAGTTCTGGCATCCGCAGACCCGGATCATCGCCACCGCGATCGGTCGTGCGGAGCTCGTCGGTCTTCTCGACGATCGCGTGGAGGCGATGTGGGCCGCCGGCCTCGTCGGTGAGGTCGAGGCCCTCATCCCCGCCGGGATCGAGCACGGTGTCACCGCCGGTCGTGCGATCGGGTACGCGCAGGCGCTGAAGCAGATCCGCGGCGAGGTCACCCGCGACGAGGCCGTCGCCGAGACCCAGGCTCTCACGCGTCGCTACGCCCGTCGCCAGGTGTCGTGGTTCCGGCGCTACGCCGAGGCCGAGTGGGTCGACGCGCGGACCGTGGATGCCGGCGCCCTGGCATCCCGAACGGAGGAACGCACATGACGGTGGACATCCGTGCCTTCACGCTCGCCGACGAAGACGCCGTCGTCGCCCTTTGGGAGGAGGCGGGCCTCACGCGCCCGTGGAACGACCCGCGCGCCGACATCCGTCGCAAGCTCACCGTGCAGCCGGAGCTGTTCCTCGTCGCGGTCGACGGTGATCGGGTGGTCGGCAGCGTGATGGCGGGCTACGACGGCCACCGTGGCTGGCTGTACTACCTCACAGCGGCGACCTCGCATCGGGGGCAGGGGATCGGGCGCCGCCTCGTGACAGAGGCCGAACGGCTGCTCGAGGCGATGGGCTGCCCCAAGGTGCAGCTCATGGTGCGTCCCGACAACACCGCCGCCCGCGGCTTCTACGACGAGCTCGGCTACGAACCCTTCGACACCTGGGCGACGGGCCGGCGGCTCATCGTCGATGGGCCGGGTGGCCCCTCGTCGTCGGCCTGAGGGGCACTGCCGTCAGTCGCGGACGCTGATTCCGCGGTCGGCCGCGAGCAGGGGAGCGAGTTGCTGCAGCTGCAGCGTCGAGATCGTGGCCCCGCGCAGAGCGGAGAGCCCCGCGAGACCCTCGAGATCGGCGCCGCGCAGGTCGACGTGCTGCAACGTCGCCTGCTCGACGATGAGCTGCGAGATCCGCGTGCCGGGGGCGGCGAAGCGGGTGACCTTCGACTGCCCGAGGTCGAGCTCGTCGATCGTGCAGTCGGTGAACGCGACGTCCTGCAGGTGGGCGCCGCCCAGGTTCACGAATCCGAGGCGGCAATTGACGAAGTGCACGCCGTTCCACGTCGATTCGTAGGCCTCGACCGACCCCGAGCGAGTGCCCTCGATCTCGAGGTCGCGCCAGTTCGCCCGCGCCGCGCGCAGGATGGGAACGTCCCAGCCGCTCCAGGCCGATTCCGTCACGTTCGCGTACCGCAGCGAGACCTCGGGGGCGCGGACGCCGTCGAGACGGCACAGCGCGAGGTCGGCACTCTCGAGGTCGAGCCCATCGACGCGGAGGTCGCGGAAGGACAGCCCCTCGAGGGAGGCTCGGGGCGTCAGCTGCGACGGGTCGCCCTGGTCGAGATCGTCCAGCGGCGGCCGGTCGAACGACGGGGCGACGAGGGCGGGGGTCTTCGGCATGGGAGCTCCTGGAACGAGGGGAGGGCCGGGAAAGCCTAGCCGCCGCCCGTCCGTAGACTGGACGCATGGCGACTCTCCCGTTCACCAAGGGCCACGGCACCGGCAACGACTTCGTGGTGGTCGCCGATCCCGACGGCGAGCTCGACCTCTCCGACGCGCAGATCTCCGCGCTGTGCGACCGCCACTTCGGCATCGGCGCCGACGGCCTGCTGCGCGTGGTGCGCTCGCGCGCCATCGACGAGGGGGCGGATGCCGCGGCATCCGGGGCCGAATGGTTCATGGACTACCGCAACGCCGACGGCTCGAAGGCCGAGATGTGCGGCAACGGCACACGGGTCTTCGCGCGGTACCTGAGCGACACCGGACTCGCCTCGCTCGACGGCGGACTGCGCATCGGCACGCGTGCGGGGATCAAGACCCTGACGCGCAGCGATCGCGGGTACGAGGTCGACCTGGGTGAATTCGCGATCGAGCCGGGCGAGACGCTGGTGCGCGCGAAGGGACTCCCGGTCGCACGACCCGGCGTCGGCGTCGACGTGGGAAACCCGCACGTCGTGGTCGCGCTCTCGTCGGACGCGGAGCTCGAGGGCCTCGATCTGACCTACCAGCCGCTGCTCGATCCTTCGCCCTCGCACGGCGCCAACGTCGAGTTCGTGGTGCCTGCCGACCCGCTCGTGCGCGACGGTGTCGGGGCGATCCGCCTGCGCGTGTTCGAACGCGGTGTGGGAGAGACCCTCAGCTGCGGCACCGGCGTGGCCGCGGCGGCCCTGGCCGTCCGCCACTGGGCGGGATCCGCCGCACCGGACTCGTGGGTCGTCGACACCCCGGGCGGCACGCTCGGCGTGCGCGTCGCGAACGGACGCGTGCTGCTCTCCGGCCCCGCATCCCTCGTCTTCACCGGCGAAGTCGCCCTCGCCTGAACCCGGATGCCGGCGACCAGGCCGATCGGTTCGGCCCGAGGGGTCGTCAGGGGACGACGTCGATGAGCTCGCTCGGCGGTGAGCCGTGCTTGCGCACCCGCAGCACGCGGAATCCCTTGGCGGTCGCGGCGCGCTGCACGCTGTAGCCGGTCGGGAACGTCGCGGCGAGCCACCGCTGCAGCGAGTCGGACCCGAGGTTGCGCTGCACCACGAACCACCCGTCGCTGCGCTCGGAGAGGCGCGGGATCCAGTGCTCGAGCATGCCGTGCAGTTCGTTCTTGCCGACGCGGATGGGCGGGTTCGACCGGATGGTGCGGAACGACACGTCGTCGGGAACATCCTCGGGGCGCACCGCGTTGATGTTGGTGACGCCGAGGGACTCGGCATTGCGCCTGACGAGATCGAGGGCACGCTCGTTGACGTCGACCGCCCACACGGTCGCGTGCGGTGACGCGAGCGCCAGCGACAGCGAGATCGGACCCCATCCGCACCCCAGGTCGAGGAAGTTCCCACCGGCGGGAGGGGGAGGGGTGTTGGCGAGGAGCACGGACGTGCCGACATCCACGTGGTCGGGACTGAAGACGCCGCCCGCCGTGACCACCTCGAGTTCGCGACCGGCAAGCGTCACGCGGATGCGGCGGAGCTGCTCGGGACTCGACGGCGACGCGCTGAAGTAGTGCTCGCTCCCCATCCTCACAGGATATCCGACCGCGGCTCGCCCCGCCGGGCCGGATAAAGTGCCAGAACACGCGGGAACACCCGCGACGAAAGGAACCCATGACCGAACAGACCACACCCCCGAGCACGGACGCGTCGCCGGCGGACCCGGTGGACCGCGTGCTCTCGCGCGCCGAAGCGCATCGCGGGGTCCGGGTCTTCGGTGCGGCACAGGCTCTGCAGGACGCCACGACCGCGTACGGCGGCGACGCCGACGGCGACCAGTGGGATCGTGAGGAACGTGCCGCCCTGCGTCGCGTCGCCGGGCTCTCGACCGAGCTCGAAGACGTCACCGAGGTCGAGTACCGCCAGCTGCGCCTCGAGAACGTCGTGCTCGTCGGCGTGCACCCGCAGGGCGAGCAGGCGGATGCCGAGAACTCGCTGCGCGAGCTGTCGGCCCTCGCCGAGACCGCCGGAGCCGTCGTCCTCGACGGCGTGCTGCAGCGGCGTCCCCACCCCGATCCCGCGACCTACGTCGGTCGGGGCAAGGCCGCGGAACTGCGTGACATCGTCGCCGCGGTCGGGGCCGACACCGTCATCGCCGACACCGAACTGGCCCCCAGCCAGCGCCGTGCTCTCGAAGACGTCGTCAAGGTCAAGGTGATCGACCGCACCACCGTCATCCTCGACATCTTCAGCCAGCACGCGAAGAGCCGCGAGGGCAAGGCCCAGGTCGAGCTCGCGCAACTCGAATACCTCCTGCCGCGCCTGCGCGGCTGGGGTGACTCGATGTCGCGTCAGGCCGGTGGACAGGTCGGCGCCGGCGGCGCCGGTATGGGATCGCGCGGTCCCGGTGAGACGAAGATCGAGCTCGACCGTCGTCGCATCCGCACGAAGATGGCGTTGCTGCGCAAGCAGCTTCGCGACTTCGCCCCCGCCCGCGAGGCGAAGCGCGCCGAGCGCAAGCGTCACACCATCCCTTCGGTGGCCATCGCCGGGTACACGAACGCCGGCAAGTCGAGCCTGCTCAACCGCCTCACGAGTGCGGGAGTGCTCGTCGAGAACGCCCTGTTCGCGACCCTGGATGCCACGGTGCGACGTTCCGAGACGAGCGACGGCCGCGTGTACACGCTGACCGACACCGTCGGCTTCGTGCGCAACCTGCCGCACCAGCTGGTGGAGGCGTTCCGATCGACGCTCGAGGAGGTCGGCGACGCCGACGTCATTCTGCACGTGGTCGACGCCTCGCATCCCGACCCCGCCGCGCAGCTGATGACGGTGCGCGACGTGATGGGTGACGTCGACGCGAACTTCGGCCAGGAGATCGTCGTCTTCAACAAGGCCGATTTGGTGAGCGAGGACGACCGTCTCGTGCTGCGCGGCCTCGCACCGAACGCGAAGTTCGTGTCGTCGCGCACCGGTGAGGGCATCGACGAGCTGCGTGCCGCGATCGAAGATGCGCTGCCCCTGCCGGCCGTCGAGGTGCAGGCGGTCGTTCCGTACGACCGCGGCGACCTCGTCTCCGCCGTGCACGAGAGCGGGCTCATCGTCGCGCAGGAGCACCGCGAGAGCGGAACGTTCATCCACGCGCACGTGGGCGCGCGCCTCGCGGCCGAGCTGTCGGCCTTCGAGGCCTGACGCACCGGCATCCGGACGGCCCCCTCGCTTCGGCGTGGGGGCCTTCCGTCGTCGAGGGGCGTGTTTCGACGGTGGAGCTTCTCCCCTCGGCGGGGGAGCGCAGCGTGCCAGTCTTCGACGGTGCCACCGTTCGTCCCGATCCTCGCCGCCGTCGAGGCGGCCGCCCGGCGCGAGGGATTCGCGTTGGATGCAGCGCAGCTGGCGGTCGCGCGGCGGATGGCGCTCGCCGCGACCCGCGCACTCGAGGGGAGACCGGCGAAGGGTGTGTATCTTCACGGCCCATCCGGGCGCGGCAAGTCCTGGCTCGCCGATGCGGTCTACGCGGCCGTTCCGGCCGGTCGGGCCGCCCGTGTGCACTTCTCCGGCTTCTTCGACGATCTGCACCAGCGCATCCACGCGCATCGACCGGAGCCGGATGCCACGGCTCGCGCGATCGATGACGTGGTCGCCCCTGATCGTCTGGTGTTCTTCGATGAGCTGCACGTCCACGACCCCGGCGATGCGATCCTCCTCACGCGCCTGGTGGAGCGCCTCGTCGACCGGGGTGGAACGCTGGTGGCGACCTCCAACTACGCGCCGTCCGAGTTGCTCCCCGACCCCGTGTGGCACCACCTCTTCGAGCCCGGGATCGCGTTGTTGACGACCCATCTCGACGTGATCCCGCTCGAGGGGGCGATCGACTATCGAACCTTCGCACCCCCGGTGCGTCAGGGGTTCCGCGCGGGCACGTGGTCGACGGGCTCACGCCCGGTGATGTCGGGGTCTTCCCGGCAGCTCGTCGTCCGCGACCGCGTCTTCACCGTGGTGTCCGCGGGGGAGGGGGCGCTCGTCGCGACCTTCGATCAGCTCTGCGAGGCGCCGATCGCCGCGTCGGAGTACCGGCACTGGAGCCGGCGGTACCCGCACTGGACGATCGTCGGCGTTCCGCCGCTGGACGAGGTCGGCCCCGCCGCGCAGCAGCGCTTCGTCGCCCTCATCGACGTCCTCGTGGACGCCGACGTGCGCCTCGACGTGCAGGCCGTGGTGTCGGCCGATGAGTTCGTGCGGCGCTGCGCGGGGCGACCCGATGCGTTCCGCATGGCGAGCCGTCTGCGCCTGTTGCGCTCGGTGTAGGTCAGTCCAGCTCCCGGGCCGGGATGCCCGTCGATCAGTCGAGCTCGAGGGCCGGGATGCCCGGCGTCTCGAACCCGAACACCGCGCCGAGGAAGCCGAGCTCGCGCTCGAGCGAGTCGATCACTGTCTCGGAACGACGGAAGCCGTGACCCTCGCCCTCGTAGAGGACGTACGCGTGCGGCACGTGGTGCGCCGCCAGCGCATCGCGGATGGCCTCGGCCTGCGACGGCGGGACGACGCGGTCCTCGGAGCCTTGCAGGATGAGCAGAGGAACCCGGAAGAGCTCGGGGCGCCCGAGAGGGGACCGCTCGATGTAGACCGCTTCGGCCTCGGGGAGCGGGCCGATGAGCCCGTCGAGGTATCGCGCTTCGAAATCGTGGGTGTCTTCGGCCAGGGCGCGGGCGTCGCCCACGCCGTACCGCGAGATGCCGGCCGAGAACACGTCGGTGCGCGTCACCGCCGCCAGCACCGTCCACCCGCCCGCCGAGCCGCCTGCGATGGCGATCCTCTCGGCATCGGCGAGCCCCGCGTCTGCCAGAGCGGATGCCGCCGCTGCCACGTCGTCGACGTCGACGACGCCCCACTGGCCCTTGAGGCGGTCGCGGTAGTCGCGTCCGTACCCGGTGGAGCCGCCGTAGTTGACATCGAGCACGCCGATGCCCCGGCTGGTGAAGAACGCCGTCTTGGCCGAGGGGGCCGGCCCCACGTGCGAGGTGGGTCCGCCGTGCACGAGGACGACGTAGGGAGGTCGCTCCCCGGCGGGCGCGACGACGTCGGGGTGGGTGGGCGCGTAGGCGAAGGCGTGAACGGTGCCGTGCGGCCCTTCGGTCTCGAGAGCGCGAGCCGTCGGCATCCATTCGTCGCCCCACGACCCGGCGCCGCCGGTGACGAGGTCGACCGCCCCGGTGTCGAGATCGACGAGCCAGAGGCCCGACCGCCCACCGGCGTCGGAACCCGACACGAGCACGCGGGCACCGCGGACGTCGTCGATCGCCGCCCCCGCGACGACCGGGACGTCGACCGGGCGCACACCGCTGGGCGCGATCTCGACGATCTCGTCTGCACCGTTGGTGCGCACCGCGACCACGCGACCGTCGGAGGCCGCACCGAACCACCGGGTACCCAGTACCCAGAGTCCGCCGCCCGTATCGGCGTCGGCGGGGGCCAGGGCTTGAGCGTCACCCTCGAGCGGACGGCGGAAGAGGTTCCAGCGACCGTCCGGATCGTCGGCGTAGAGCAGTTCGTCGTCGGCGATCCACACGGGTTGGAGCGGTGCGCGGTGCGGACCGCTGGCGACCTGTCGTACCTCCCCGGTCGCGAGGTTCTTGACCTCGATCGAGGTGGCGTCCCAGGGCATGTCGGGGTGGCTCCACGCCACCCACGCGAGGTGGCGGCCGCTCGGCGAGAGCGCCGGCTGCGCGAGGAAGTCGCTGCCCTCGGCGAGGACCTCGCTCGACCCGTCGAGCGGGATGCGCACGATCGCGCGCCGCGGAACGCGGGATGAGCCGTGGGTCTCTCGCACGGCGAGGAGGACGCCGTGCTCCCAACGGAGGCCGCCGTGGCGCACCGCCTCGTCGGCGGGGGTGAGGGGCCGGGCGGCGTCGCCCGGGCGGAGGGCGTACACGCGCTGATCGGTCTTCTCGACGTAGTAGAGCTCGCCGTCGTCGGACGCGGTCCAGGCTCCTCCGCCGTACTCGTGCACGGCGGAGCGGGCATTGGCGGGGGCGGGGAGCACCGTCTCGACCGCGCCGTCGGCCCGGCGACGCTTCACCGCGACGCGGCCGGCCTCGTGCGGCACGGATTCGCCCCACCACACCTCGTCGCCCACGAGCCGAGCCCCGTCGACGCGCGGTGACGCCTGCGCGACGGACTCGGGCGTGATCGGGGAGGGCCAGGAACCGTAGGGGAGGGTGTCAGCCATGACTCCACCCTAGGCAGGGCCTCCGACATCCGCGGATGCCGTCACGACGGCGGGGCGCATCTCCGGATCCGGAGCACCGGGCGGAGCGTGACGACATCGAGGGCCGGATGCCGCCGTGCGGGCGGGCGTCCGACCCCCGGTGCTCTGCTCAGACGGCGCGGAGAACCGCGACCACGCGACCGAGGACGACGGCGTCGTCGCCCAGGATCGGCTCGAACGCGCTGTTGCGGGGGAGGAGCCACATGTGGCCGTCACGGCGGCGGAAGGTCTTCACCGTGGCTTCTCCGTCGAGCATCGCCGCGACGATCTCGCCGTTCTCGGCGTCCGCCTGCGACCGGATGACGACCCAGTCGCCGTCGCAGATGGCCGCGTCGATCATGGAGTCGCCCGAGACCTTCAGCATGAACAGCTCGCCCTTGCCGACGAGCTGACGGGGGAGGGGGAAGATCTCCTCGACCTGCTGATCGGCGGTGATCGGCACACCGGCGGCGATCCGACCGACGAGAGGCACGAGGGCGGCGTCGCCGAGCGCGGGCGCGGTGTCGGCGGGGTTCTCGGCCGCAGCGCCGGGGAGGTCGATCAGCACCTCCATCGCGCGCGTCTTGCCGGGGTCGCGTCGCAGGTAGCCGCTGAGCTCGAGCTGGTTCAGCTGGTGGGTGACGCTCGACAGCGACTTGAGGCCGACGGCGTCGCCGATCTCGCGCATGCTCGGCGGATAGCCGTGCCGGGCGATCGAACGCTGGATGACCTCGAGGATCGCGAGCTGCTTGTCGCTGAGGCTCTTGCGTCGCCGGGTCTGCGGCCGCTCGCGGCCGGCGGCGGTCGTCGCGTCGGTCATCTGTGCTCCCCTCGCGCCGCGGAAACCACGGCGGAAATTCGAATGTCGGAGGTTGGTGGTGAGGTCTCCGTGTCGAAACCGTATCCGGTGGACGACCCGAATGACACGGAGCCTCGCGCGTGTCGCGTTCGATCGGTCTCCGAGACACGGGGTGTTGACACATCGAAAGTATCGAAGATAGATTCGGAATACAGATTCGCACCACCGCCCTCCCGGCCGAGGGCGGGGTGCGAATCTCTCCACCAAGGAGCACATCATGAGCAGCATCGCCCTCACCGCACCGACCACCCGCCTGCGCATCACCGCCCGCGGGCGCCGCGTCGTCGCTTTCCTCGTCGCCCTTCCTCTCGCCATCGCGCTCGGCGTCGCGATCGTCGGCGGCGGGTCCGCCCTCGCATCCGGCGAGGCCGGCGCCCCCGCCGGTTCGTTCGCCGAGGTGACCGTCATGAGCGGCGACACGCTGTGGTCGATCGCCGAGGACCTGGCGCCGGCAGCCGACCCGCGCGACGTCGTCGCCGAGATCACGCGCCTCAACGCCCTCTCTGGCGGAAACGTCACGGCAGGGCAGCGCATCGCCATCCCGGCCGCCTACGCCCCCGTCGGCTGACTCGCGAGCTCTCGCCGCGACCTGTGGTCGTGATCCACGGCCGTCGTCGCCGCCTACCATGGGTGAGGTGACTGTGCGCCTTGACGACCTGCCTCTCCGCGACGATCTCCGGGGTATGACCCCGTACGGGGCGCCGCAGGCGGCCCTGCCCGTCGCGCTCAACGTCAACGAGAACACCCACCCGGTTCCCCAAGAGGTCGCCGACGACATCCTCGATGCCATCGCCCGGGCCCTGCGCGACGTCAACCGCTACCCCGACCGGGAGTTCACCGGTCTGCGGGAGGCCTTCGCCGGTTACCTGGGCCACGGGCTGTCCCCCGACCAGATCTGGGCGGCCAACGGCTCGAACGAGGTTCTGCAGCACATCCTGCAGGCGTTCGGCGGACCCGGCCGCACCGCGATGGGCTTCGCCCCGACGTACTCGATGTACCCGATCCTGACGCGGGCCACCGGCGCCTCCTGGATTGCGGGCGAGCGCGAGCACGACTTCTCGCTCACCGCCGAGTCGGCCGCCGCTCAGGTGCGCGAGCGCCGCCCCGACATCGTCTTCCTGTGCGCTCCGAACAACCCCACCGGAACTCCTCTTCGCCTCGACGTCGTCGAGGCCGTCTACGACGCCACCGACGGCATCGTCATCGTCGACGAGGCGTACGAGGAGTTCGCCCCCCGCGACGAGCCCTCCGCGGTCTCGCTGCTGCCCGGGCGTCCTCGCCTGGTCGTCTCGCGCACGATGAGCAAGGCCTTCGCCTTCGCCGGGGCGCGCGTGGGATACCTCGCCGCCGACCCCGCTCTCGTCGACGCCCTACGCCTCGTCCGCCTGCCCTACCACCTCAGTGCGCTCACCCAGGCGGCGGCGACCGCCGCCCTCGCGCACGCCGACACGATGCTGTCGATGGTCGACGAGATCGTCGCCCAGCGCGACCGGATCTCGGCGACCGTGGCCGCCCTCGGCTACACCGCCCACGAGTCGTGGACGAACTTCGTGCTGTTCGGCGGGGTCGACGACCCCGCGGCCACCTGGAAGGCCCTGTACGACCGCGGAGTGCTGATCCGCGACGTCGGCATCGCGCACCACCTGCGTGTCACGGCGGGCACGGCCGACGAGACCACGGCGTTCCTCGACGCACTGGCCTCGGTAGGATCGCGGTCATGACCGGCCCCGCCTCGCCCCGCACCGCCTCGATCACCCGCGAGACGAGCGAGTCCCGCGTCGAACTCGAGCTCGACCTCGACGGTCGCGGCACCAGCGACATCTCCACGAGCGTGCCGTTCTTCGACCACATGCTCACGGCGTTCGCCAAGCACTCGCTCACCGACCTGCGCGTCCGCTCGACCGGCGACACCCACATCGACGCCCACCACACCGTCGAAGACACCTCGATCGTGCTCGGTCAGGCGATCCGTCAGGCGCTCGGCGACAAGTCGGGCATCGCACGGTACGGCGACGCCCTCGTCCCCCTCGACGAAGCGCTCGCGCAGGCCGTCGTCGACATCAGCGGGCGCCCCTACCTCGTTCACACCGGAGAGCCCGTCGGTTTCGAGCACCACCTCATCGGCGGTCACTTCACCGGATCGCTCGTGCGGCACTCGTTCGAGGCAATCTCGATCCACGCCGGCCTGACGGTGCACGTGCGCGTCCTGGGCGGACGCGACCCCCACCACATCGCCGAGGCCGAGTACAAGGCGCTCGCTCGCGCGTTCCGCCAGGCCAAGGCCCTCGACCCCCTGGTCGACGGCATCCCCAGCACCAAGGGAGCGTTGTGACCTCGAAGCCCGTTGTCGCGGTCCTGGATTACGGGTCGGGCAACGTCCACTCGGCGGTCAAGGCACTGGTCGAGGCCGGGGCGGACGCCCGCCTGACCTCCGACCGATCGCTCCTTCTCGACGCCGATGGGCTGCTCGTGCCGGGAGTCGGTGCCTTCAGCGCCGTCATGGGCGCGCTCAACGCCAGCCGTGGCGGAGAGATCATCGACCGACGCCTCGCGGGAGGTCGGCCGGTGCTCGGCATCTGCGTCGGCATGCAGGTGATGTTCGAGCGCGGCATCGAGCGCGGCACCGACACCCCGGGTCTGGGGGAGTGGCCCGGTACCGTCGGCGAGCTCGCCGCACCGGTCCTGCCGCACATGGGCTGGAACACCGTCACCGCCGGAGAGGGCTCGCGCCTGTTCGAGGGCATCGAGAACGAGCGGTTCTACTTCGTGCACTCCTATGCCGCGCAGGAGTGGTCGCTCGAGGTCACCGCGCCCTTCCCTCAGCCCTCGGTCACCTGGTGCACCTACGGCGCGCCGTTCATCGCCGCCGTCGAGAACGGGCCGCTGGCAGCGACACAGTTCCACCCCGAGAAGTCGGGCGAAGCCGGCATCCGCCTGCTGTCCAATTGGATCGGCGGCCTGCGCGCGACTACTGTGTGACCTCGTGCCCCGGCTCGGCGAGATGCGCCGAAGGGTTCGAGGAGCCATGAACGATTTCGCGTCCACGCCCGAACTTGTGCTGCTTCCCGCGGTCGACGTCGCCGACGGCAAGGCCGTCCGTCTGACCCAGGGTGAGGCCGGTACCGAGACCAGCTACGGCGACCCCGTCGACGCCGCCGCCGACTTCGCTCGCCAGGGTGCCCAGTGGATCCACCTGGTCGATCTCGATGCAGCCTTCGGTCGCGGCAGCAACGCGAGCGTCATGCGCAAGGTCATCAAGCAGGTCAAGGGCGTGCAGGTCGAGCTCTCCGGCGGCATCCGCGACGACCGTTCGCTGGAAGCCGCGCTCGAGAGCGGTGCGAGCCGCATCAACCTCGGTACCGCAGCTCTCGAGAACCCCGAGTGGGCGGCCGACGTCATCAACCGCTACGGCGAGGCGATCGCGGTCGGTCTCGATGTGCGCGGCACCACGCTGGCCGCACGCGGGTGGACCCGTGACGGCGGCGACCTGTGGACCGTGCTCCAGCGCCTCGAAGACGCCGGATGCAGCCGCTACGTCGTCACCGACGTGACCAAGGACGGCACACTGCGCGGCCCCAACATCGAACTGCTGCGCGAGATGACCCAGCGCACGCCCAAGCCGATCGTCGCCTCGGGTGGCGTCTCGAGCCTCGACGACATCGCCGCGCTGCGCGAGCTGGTGCCGCTCGGCGTCGAGGGCGCGATCGTCGGTAAGGCTCTCTACGCGGGGCAGTTCACCCTCGCCGAGGCGTTGGATGTCGCCGGACACTGACAGCCCGCACGGTCACGACCCGCACGGTCACGATGCGCGCGCCGACTCGGCGGGCGTGCCGTGGGAGGGCCGCCGGTTCGAGTCGAACCCGCACTCCGGTGACGACGGATCCGCCGACCCGGCCCTCCTCGCCGCTCTTCTCGCGTTCCGCGCCGGTGAGGGCGATGCACGCGCCATCGTCGACGCCTACCGCACGGCGCGCCTGCTGATCCCGCTGGTCGCCGAGAAGGGCGATCACGGCGTCGGTGCGCACGGCCTCGAGGTCGACAAGACGCAGGAGCTCTCGATCGTCACGGTCGCCGCGCCCGACGGTCGCAAGGTGCTCCCCGTGTTCACCTCGGTGACGGCGCTGCAGACCTGGGACGCCACGGCCCGCCCCGTGCCGGCGGACGGTCGGCGCACGGCTCTCGCCGCGGCATCCGAAGACACCGAGCTCATCGTGATCGATCCGGCGTCCGAGACGGAGTTCATCCTGCGTCGACCGGCGGTGTGGGCCATCGCCCAAGGAGAGTCGTGGGAGCCGGCGCACACATCGCCGACCATCTTCACGGGTCTGCACGAGAGCATCTCGGGCGAACTGGCTGTGCTCGATCTGGCGGTGGAGCCGGGCGATCCCACCGGACGCCTGCGCGGGCCCGAGCTCGTCGTTCACCTTCAGCTGATGTCGGGGCTCGAGCAGGAGGAATTGGATGCCGTGCTCGCACGCCTCGCGCGCCGGTGGGCGGCTGATGACCGCATCGCCGTCCTCGTCGACTCCCTGACGGTCAAGCTCCACCGCAGCAGCGAGGCCTGACCCCGCCTCAGGTCGTCCCGGGCTTCCCTCGCTCGAGCCGAGCCCGCACGGCCTCGTCGAGCCACGCGCGATAGCGCTGCCCCACCCCGGTCCCTTCGACAGGCTCAGGGACCTTCCGCTCGGGTCTCGGTCCCTTCGACAGGCTCAGGGACCTTCCGCTCGGGTCCCGGTCCCTTCGGCAGGCTCAGGGACCTTCCGCTCGCACCACGGTCCCTTCGACAGGCCCAGGGACCTTCCGCTCGGGTCTCGGTCCCTTCGACAGGCTCAGGGACCTTCCGCTCGGCTCCCGGTCCCTTCGGCAGGCTCAGGGACCTTCCGCTCGGGTCCCGGTCACTTCGACAGGCTCAGGGACCTTCCGCTCGGGTCCCGGTCCCTTCGACAGGCTCAGGGACCTTCCACCGCCGTCATACCCCCGCGGGTGGCACGGAAGAGGGCGGCCTGCGGAGGGCAGGGCGCAGTGATGCCCCGTGCCCAAGGCAATCGGGGTAGGGGCCCCGCTCTTGCCTTGGGAAGGGGGCATCACGGAGCCCGGTACCCCCCAGAACGACAGACTTACGTGACGGGACCCGTCCACTTCTCGCCCGGCCCCTTACCAATGGGGTCCTGGATCGTCGACGCTTCGCGGAACGCGAGCTGCAGGGAGCGCAGGCCGTCGCGCAGCGATCGCGCGTGCATGTCGCTGATCTCGGGGGCGCCAGCCGTGATGAGTCCGGCGAGGGCGTTGATGAGCTTGCGGGCTTCGTCGAGGTCGAGTTGCTGGCCCGGGTCGTCGGCCAGGCCGGTCTTGACGGCTGCGGCGCTCATGAGGTGGACGGCGGCCGTGGTGATGACCTCGACGGCGGGGACGTCGGCGATGTCGCGGGTGGCGGAGGACGCCGCGCGCTCCTGTTCCTCCCAGCGGGCCAGACGCTCGTCTTCTGCTCCGTGGCGGTGCGCGGAGTGGTCGTCGGTGGGCATTTCGGGGGGAATCGTGGTCACGGGGTTCTCTCTGCTAGACTATGGCGGGCTTCGGAGTGTTTCACTCCGTACGAAAGAGGATCACATCCCACCCGCGCTTGCCGCTCCAGGCTACCGGGTTCCCGCACTCCGCTCCGTGTTGCACGGGGTTGCCTGGGTGCAGAAGCCGGTGCCGAAAGCACTGTGCCGGGTGGCGTGTCTCTCCTCTTCGCCCGCGATTCCGACGGATCGCGGCGGCCACCACCCGTATGAAAGAGGAGTTCCGCATCAGCGATCCCCGCACCAACGAGCGCATCCGAGTCCCGGAGGTCCGTCTCGTCGGACCCAACGGCGAGCAGGTCGGCATCGTCCGAATCGAAGCTGCGTTGCGCCTGGCCCAGGAAGCGGACCTCGACTTGGTCGAGGTTGCGCCGAGCTCGAAGCCGCCCGTGGTCAAGATCATGGATTACGGCAAGTTCAAGTACGAGGCCGCTCAGAAGGCCAAGGAGACGCGTCGTAACCAGGCGAACACCGTCCTCAAAGAGGTCCGGTTCCGTCTGAAGATCGAGGCTCACGACTACATCACCAAGCTCAAGCGCGCCGAGGGCTTCCTCCAGGCGGGCGACAAGGTGAAGGCCATGATCCTCTTCCGCGGTCGCGAGCAGTCGCGTCCCGAGCAGGGTGTCCGTCTGCTCCGCAAGTTCGCCGAAGACGTCGCCGAGTTCGGCACCGTCGAGTCGAACCCCACGATCGACGGCCGCAACATGGTGATGGTGGTGGCTCCTCACAAGAACAAGTCCGAGGTCAAGACCGAGCAGAACGCGCAGCGCACGGCGAACCGTGAAGCCGCGCGAAGTGCCGCTCGAGGCGATTCGGCACCCACAGACGAAGCTGCCTCGGCGTCCGCCGAGTAAAGCTCCCCGACTCCCGCTCCGCCGGGAACCCCAACGAAGGAAGACAGATGCCGAAGCAGAAGACCCACTCGGGCGCCAAGAAGCGCTTCAAGCTCACCGGTAGCGGCAAGCTCATGAAGCAGCAGGCCGGCATGCGCCACAACCTCGAGGGCAAGGCCTCCAAGCGCACCCGTCGCCTGAACCAGGAGCAGGTCCTGGCCAAGGGTGACTCCAAGGTCGCCAAGAAGCTCCTCGGCCTCTGAGCGCCGACGCACGTTAGGAAAGAACAGAAATGGCTAGAGTCAAGCGGGCAGTAAACGCCCACAAGAAGCGTCGCGTCATCCTCGAGCGCGCGTCCGGTTACCGCGGTCAGCGTTCGCGCCTGTACCGCAAGGCCAAGGAGCAGGTCACCCACTCCCTGGTCTACGCGTACCGTGACCGTCGCAAGCGCAAGGGCGACTTCCGTCGTCTGTGGATCCAGCGCATCAACGCCGCGTCGCGCGCCAACGGCATGACGTACAACCGCTTCATCCAGGGCCTCGGCCTCGCGGGTGTGCAGGTCGACCGTCGCATGCTCGCCGAGCTCGCGGTCAACGAGCCGGCCGTGTTCGCCTCGCTCGTCGCCACGGCGAAGGCCGCGCTGCCCAGCGACGTCAACGCCGCGAAGACCGCGTAAGACACGTCTTCCACGAAACGGGCGTCCTCTTCGGAGGGCGCCCGTTTCGCTGTTCGTGCGCGGCATCCCGGTTCGCATGCCGTCGGCGTCATACACTGAGTCCGTGCTCGAGAACCCCCGTTCGCCGCGGGTGCGCGCCGTGGCCAAGCTCAGCAAGCGCGCCGCCCGTCAAGAGACCGGTCTTTTCCTGCTCGAGGGTCCGCAGGCCGCCCGCGAGGCGCTCGAATGGGCACCCGACACCGTGCTTGAGTTGTACGCGACGCCCACGGCGCTCGAGAAGCACGTCGATGTGCGAGAGCTGGCCGAGCGCGCCGACGTCGACCTGCAGTACACGACCGAGGCGGTCCTCGACGCGATGGCCGACACCGTCACGCCGCAGGGCATCGTCGCGGTGGCGCGTCAGGCGCCGACGGCGCTCAAAGACCTGCTGGCGGGCCGCCCGCGTCTGATCGCGATCTGCGAGGAGGTCCGCGACCCGGGCAATCTCGGCACGATCATCCGGGCCGCCGATGCGGCGGGGGCGGATGCCGTGATCCTCACCGGTCGCACGGTCGACCCCTACAACCCCAAGGTCGTGCGCTCGACGACCGGCTCGCTCTTCCACGTGCCGATCGCCGTCGATCTCGAGTTGGCCGATGTCGTGGAGCGCGTGCACGAGGCCGGACTCCGCGTGGTCGCGGCCGACGTCGATGGCGCGGATTTCCTGGCGTCTCGCGAGCTCCTCGCGGAGCCGACGGCGTGGTTGTTCGGCAACGAGGCGCGAGGCCTCGACGAGACGGCGTTGGCTCACGCCGACCTGTCGCTGCGCCTGCCGATCTACGGTCGGGCGGAGTCGCTGAACCTCGCCACGGCCGCCAGCGTGTGCCTGTACGAGACCGCTTTCGCGCAGCGCGCCGGTTGAGGCGGCTGTTACAGAACGGTTAAGGCGTGCGCGGGAATGTGGTCGGCCACCCTTCACCCTCATAGGGTGAACACATGGCATCCGTACCCCCGGCGAGCTCCGAGCCCCTGGTCGTCGTCTCCGACGTGCAGAAGCACTACGGGCAGTTCCAGGCCCTGAAAGACATCGACCTCACCGTCGACCGCGGCGAAGTCGTCGTGGTCATCGGTCCTTCCGGTTCGGGCAAGTCCACCTTGTGCCGCACCATCAACCGTCTCGAGACCATCACGAGCGGCTCGATCACCATCGACGGCAAGGAGCTTCCCAAAGAGGGGAAGGGCCTGGCCGAGCTGCGTGCCGACGTCGGCATGGTGTTCCAGTCGTTCAACCTCTTCGCGCACCTGACGATCCTCGAGAACGTCACGCTCGGCCCCATCAAGGTTCGCAAGATGAAGAAGGCGGATGCCGAGAAGGAGGCCCGGGCGCTCCTGGAGCGCGTGGGCGTCGGGCATCAGGCCGACAAGCTGCCCGCCCAGCTCTCTGGTGGTCAGCAGCAGCGCGTGGCGATCGCCCGGGCGCTCGCCATGAAGCCGAAGGTCATGCTCTTCGACGAGCCGACCTCCGCGCTCGACCCCGAGATGATCAACGAGGTGCTCGATGTCATGGTCGGCCTCGCCAAAGAAGGCATGACGATGATCGTCGTCACCCACGAGATGGGCTTCGCCCGCAAGGCCGCGAACCGCGTGGTGTTCATGGCCGACGGGCAGATCGTCGAGCAGGCGACCCCCGAGAAGTTCTTCACCCAGCCCGAGTCGGATCGCGCGAAGGACTTCCTCTCGAAGCTCATCACGCACTGACGCGTTCCTCATGACGGCGTCGAACGAGGAGGTTCTTCCGCCGAAAGCCGCTCGACCGTTCCCCCCGGTCCTTTTCGCGCGCCGTCACCCCAGACTTTTCATCCGCACAGCACACGTAACCAAGGAGACATCACATGCGTAAGACACGTTTTCTCGCCGGCGCGAGCATCATCGCCGCCGGTCTTCTGGCTCTGACGGCCTGCAACAGCGGCACCCCGGGCGCAGCACCCGGTGACGGTGCCTCCGACGGCGGCAGCGACGCACCGGTGTACGGCGCGGTCGCCACCGACGTCACGATCGAGAACAGCCCCACCTTCACCAAGATCGAGTCGGCCGGTAAGGTCGTCGTCGGTGTGAAGGAAGACCAGCCCGGCCTCGGCTACCTCGACCCGGTGACGGGCGAGCGCAAGGGCTTCGACGTCGACGTCGCGCGTTGGATCGCCGCGTCGCTCGGCTTCGACCCGGCCGACGAGTCGAAGGTGGAGTACAAGGCCATCGCCTCGGCCAACCGCGAGCAGGCCCTGATCAACGGTGACATCGACTACTACGTCGGCACCTACTCGATCACCGACAAGCGCAAGGAGCAGATCTCCTTCGCCGGCCCGTACTTCCTCACCGGTCAGGGCCTGCTGGTAGCCGCCGATGACGACACCATCACGGGCAAGGACTCGCTCACGGCCGAGACCACGGTGTGCTCGGTGACGGGTTCGACGCCGATCCAGCGCATCCGCGAGCAGACTCCCGCGAAGGTCGTCGAGTTCGACACCTACTCGCAGTGCGTCGAGAAGCTCAAGAACGGCGAGGTCGACGCGGTCACCACCGACGAGGCGATCCTCCTCGGCTACGCCGCTCAGGACCCCGACAACCTCAAGATCGCGGGCGAGCCCTTCAGCGAGGAGCGCTACGGCGTCGGCATCGCCAAGGGCGACACCGCCTTCCAGGAGTTCGTGAACACGATGTTCACCGACGGTGGATCCACCTGGGAGGCCATCTTCGAGAAGAACCTCGGCGCCTCGGGCGTCAAGGGCGAGCAGCCGGCGGTCGACCCCGTCAGCTGATCACCCGTGCGGGCGGCGCATCCGCGCCGCCCGCACTCCCGAGCTCCACGCGACAGACCCGCGACAGAACGGACAGATTCCGGTGAATCAGATCTTCGACTACCCCGACCTGTGGGGACAGGCGCTGTGGGGGACCGTCGTGCTCTTCGTGGGCGGCGGACTCATCGCCCTCGTGCTCGGCTTCGTCGTCGCGGCGATGCGGGTGTCTCCCGTTCCCATCGCGCGCGCCGTCGGCGCGGTCTACGTCAACTGGATCCGCAACACCCCGCTGACGCTCGTGCTCTTCTTCTTCGCGTTCTGCGTGCCGTTGCTCGTCGACGTGCCCCGCGGCAGCTTCCTGCTGCTGGCCGTGTGCGGGCTCGGCGTCTACACGGCCACCTACGTCGCGGAGACCATCCGCTCCGGCATCAACACCGTTCCGGTCGGGCAGGCCGAAGCGGCCCGCGCCCTCGGCCTCGGATTCGGGCAGGTCATGTCGTTGATCGTCCTGCCCCAGGCCACCCGCTCGGTCATCCCCCCGATGATGAGCGTCTTTATCGCTCTGCTCAAGAACACCACCGTCGCCGCCGGCTTCTCGGTGGTCAACCTCGGCAACATCCGCGCCACCATGAGTGAGAACGGCGAGAACCAGCTCGTCACGATCCTGCTGGTGATGGTCGTGTTCGTCATCCTCGTGCTCCTGTTGGCCGCCCTCCAGAACGCCGCCGAGAAGAAGTGGAAGGTCGTCCGATGAGCTCCTCCGTCCTGTACGACGTGCCGGGCCCGCGGGCGCAGCTGCGCAACCGCATCATCGGCGCCGCCACCCTGCTGCTCGTCGCCGCCGTGGTCGGCTTCGTGATCTGGCGGTTCATCGACACCGGGCAGTTCTCCGCCGCGAAGTGGAACGTCTTCACCTACTCCGCGATCTGGGAGCGCTTCGGCCAGGCGACGCTCGCGACCCTGGCGGCCTTCGCCGTCGCCGCGGTCGGGGCACTGATCCTCGGGTTCGTGCTCGCCATCGGGCGCATGTCCGACCACCGCTGGGTGCGGCTGCCCGTCGGCTGGGTGGTCGAGATCCTTCGCGCCGTCCCCGTGCTCGTCTTCATGCTGCTGCTGTACTACGGTCTGCCGGTCATCGGCATCAAGATGTCGTCGTACTGGGCCGTGGTCATCGCGCTGATCCTCTACAACGGCTCCGTGCTGTCGGAGGTCATCCGCGCCGGCGTCGAGTCGCTGCCCCGCGGGCAGAGCGAGGCCGGTTACGCGGTGGGGCTGCGCAAGGCGGGCGTCATGCGCCTGATCCTGCTGCCGCAGGCGATCCGCGCCATGCTCCCCGTGATCATCGCGCAGTTGGTGGTCACCCTGAAGGACACCGCGCTCGGCTTCATCATCACCTACCCCGAGCTGTTGTACTTCGCCCGACTCCTCGGCTCGAACGGCGAGTACGGCTCGCCGCTGATCCCCGCCGCGATGATCGCCAGCGTGATCTACGTCGCGATGTGCCTCGCCCTGTCGTTCGCCGCTCACCGCGTCGAGGTCGGCCTGCGCCGTTCGCCGAAGGCGGGCAACGTCGCCCCCGCGGAGCCGGCGGGGCAGACCGGCACCGACACCGAGCTCATCGTGGCCCAGCGGGGCTTCGGAAAGAACGGTCCCGGCTCGGCGTCCTGAGCGCCGAGCCGAGCGTCGGAATCACCGACGGGCGGGGGAGTGTCCCCGCCCGTCGGTAGACTCTCATCTCGTGTCCGACGCACCCGAGATCACCCCCGAGGCCGTCGCCTCCGCGGTCGATGAGGCCCTTGCCGCCATCGCCGCCGCCGCGACCACCGCCGAGCTGAAGTCCGCCCGTTCCGCGCACACGGGGGAGCAGTCCTCCCTCGCCCAGCTGAACGCCCAGATGCGCAACATCGCCCCCGAGCACAAGGCCTCCTTCGGCAAGCTCGTCGGGCAGGCCCGCGGTCAGGTGAACCAGGCTCTCGCCGCTCGCGAGGCGGAGCTCGCCGCCGCCGAGACCGCGGCCCAGCTCGAGGCCGAGCGCATCGACGTGACGGCGCTCCCGCAGCGCGCTCGCGTCGGGGCACGGCATCCGATCACCCTCCTGCAAGAGCAGGTGTCCGACATCTTCGTCGGCATGGGTTGGGAGATCGCGGAGGGGCCGGAGCTCGAGCACGAGTGGTTCAACTTCGACGCGCTCAACTTCGACGTCGACCACCCTGCACGGCAGATGCAGGACACCTTCTTCGTCGATCCCGTCGCGCGCCACCTCGTGCTCCGCACGCACACGAGCCCCGTGCAGGTGCGGTCGATGCTCGAGCGCGACTTGCCGATCTACGTGCTGTGCCCGGGCCGGGTGTACCGCACCGACGAGTTCGACGCCACGCACCTGCCGGTGTTCACGCAGTTCGAAGGACTCGTCGTCGACAAGGGCATCACCATGGCCCACCTCAAGGGCACCCTCGACCACGCCGCGCGCGTGCTGTTCGGGCCCGAGGCGAAGACGCGCTTCCGCGCCAACTTCTTCCCGTTCACCGAGCCGAGCGCCGAGCTCGACCTCTGGCATCCGACCTTCAAGGGCGGCGCCCGATGGATCGAGTGGGGTGGCTGCGGCATGGTGAACCCCAACGTGCTGCGGGCCGCGGGCATCGACCCCGAGGAGTACTCGGGCTTCGCCTTCGGCATGGGCATCGAGCGCACGCTCATGTTCCGCAGCGACGTGCAAGACATGCGCGACATGGCCGAGGGCGATGTCCGCTTCAGCGAGCAGTTCGGAATGGTGGTCTGATGCGCGTCCCGCTCTCCTGGTTGCGCGAGTACGTCGACGTCGCGGCCGAGGCCACGCCCGAAGACGTCCTGGCGGCCCTCGTCTCCGTCGGCTTCGAAGAAGAAGACGTGCACCGCTTCGAGCTGTCCGGCCCCATCGTCGTCGGGCAGGTGGTCGAATTCACCCCCGAGCCGCAGTCGAACGGCAAGACCATCCGCTGGTGCCAGGTCGACGTCGGCGCCGAGAACGGGGGAGTGCGCGGCATCGTCTGCGGTGCGGGCAACTTCTTCGAGGGCGACAAGGTCGTGGTGACCCTGCCCGGCTCCGTGCTGCCCGGACCGTTCCCGATCGCCGCGCGCAAGACCTACGGTCACGTGTCCGACGGCATGATCGCGTCGGCGAAGGAGCTGGGTCTCGGCACCGAGCACTCCGGCATCCTGCGCCTGGTCGAGCTGGGGATCGACGCTCCCGTCGGAACCGACGCGATCGCGCTGCTGGGCCTCGACGACATCGCCGTCGAGATCAACGTCACCCCCGACCGCGGCTACGCCCTGTCGCTGCGCGGCGTCGCCCGCGAGTACTCGCACGCCACGGGTGCTGCCTTCCGCGATCCGGGTGCCGGTCACGACGCTGCGGTCGCACGGACGCCCGAGGGCTTCCCGATCACCGTCGACGACGGCGCCCCGATCCGCGGACGCGCGGGCGCCAGCCAGTTCGTCGCGCGCATCGTGCGCGACGTCGACCCGTCGCGACCGACGCCTCCGTGGATGATCACGCGGCTCTCGCTCGCCGGCATCCGTTCGCTCGGGGTGCTCATCGACATCACCAACTACGTGATGCTCGAGCTGGGTCAGCCGATCCACGGGTACGACCTCGACCGACTCCAGGGCGGCATCACCGTGCGCCGCGCGGCGCAGGGCGAGAAGCTCGAGACGCTCGACGGCCAGGTGCGCACGCTCCACGCCGAAGACCTGCTCATCACCGACGAGTCGGGCCCGATCGGCCTCGCCGGCGTCATGGGCGGTGGCCCCACCGAGATGAGCGACGCCACGCGCAACGTGCTCATCGAGGCGGCGACGTTCGACCAGGTCTCGATCGCGCGCACCGCCCGCCGGCACAAGTTGCCCTCGGAGGCCTCGCGCCGCTTCGAGCGCGGAGTCGACCCGCTCGTGGCCCATGTCGCGGCCGAGCGCGTCGCGTCGTTGATGGTCGAGCTCGCCGGCGGAACCCTCGACACCGAGCTGGGCGGATCCCTCCCGTCGACCTACCGTCGTGACCCGATCACGCTGCCGGCCGGATTCGTCCCAGGCCTCATCGGCGTCGCGTACACCGACGACGAGATCGTGCGCGCCCTGCGCCTGATCGGCGGCACCGTCGAGGAGCGCGAGGGTGGGTGGGCGGTCACCGCGCCGTCGTGGCGCCCCGACCTCACCGACAAGTGGACGCTGGCCGAGGAGGTCGCGCGTATCGAGGGGTACGACCGCATCCCCTCGGTGCTGCCGACTCCGCCGTCGGGCCGCGGACTCACCTCCGCGCAGCAGGGACGCCGCCGCATCGCCAACGCGCTCGCGTCGGCCGGATTCGTCGAGACGCCCTCGTTCCCCTTCACGACCGAGGAGCAGAACGCTCTGCACGGCTCGCCCTCGGGTGACCCGCTGCCCAGTGTGAAGCTCGCGAACCCGCTCGACGGTCTCGCGCCGTTCCTGCGGCGCTCGCTCGTGCCTGCGCTGCTGCAGGTGGCGCACCGCAACGTGTCGCGCGGCATCGTCGACCTCGCGCTCTTCGAGACCGGAACCGTCTTCCTGCCCAAGCCGGGTGTGCAATACGGCACGTCGTCGGTGCCGCCGTTGGCGGTGCGTCCGGATGCCGCGACCCTGACCGCCCTCGACGCGTCGATCCCGCCGCAGCGTCGGCACGTGGCCGTTCTGCTGACCGGTCACACGGTCGCGAAGCAGCCGGGTCAGTCCGCGGTCGTCGCGGATCTCGCGGATGCCGTGGACGCCGTGCGCGTGCTGACCGCCGCCGCCGGGCTCGACATCGAGCTCGTGCAGGCCCAGCGCGCCGCGCTGCACCCGGGCCGTACGGCGCGGGTGCTCGCCTCGGGGCACGACATCGGATACGTCGGCGAGCTGCTGCCCGCGGTGTCGGCTGCGGCCGACCTGCCCGGGCGGGTGCTGGTGGCCGAGCTCGACCTCGACGCGATGCTCGAGCTCGCGCAGTCGCGGGTCGTCGCGGCATCGCTCTCGGGTTTCCCCGCCGCCACGCAGGACGTCTCGCTCACGGTTCCGATCGACGTCGCCGCCGGTGACGTACGTGCCGCGCTGCTCGAGGGCGGTGCCCCGCTGATCGAGGGCGCTCGCCTGGTCGACGACTATCGCGGCCAGGGACTCGCCG
This sequence comes from Microbacterium sp. che218, assembly GCF_040436305.1. NCBI lineage: Bacteria > Bacillati > Actinomycetota > Actinomycetes > Micrococcales > Microbacteriaceae > Microbacterium > Microbacterium sp. che218. Next base: position 1,034,939 of record NZ_AP031501.1, on the reverse strand, counting down.
AGGGAACGAAGAGCCTCACGTTCGCGCTGCGCTTCCGCGCCGACGACCGCACCCTCACGGCAGCCGAGGCCACCGAGGCCAAGCTCGCCGGTGTCGCGGTGGCCGCCGACCGGTTCGGCGCGGCCATCCGCGACTGAGCACGCTCACGACCAGGGGCGCCGCCGGCTCATGCTGCGCGGCGCTCCGGCGTTTCCGGGGTCAGGTCATCGCCCCCTTCGTGCACGCTCTCGCGGGACGCGGCGACGGCCCGACGGCCGCGCGTGAAGACCATGCCGACCACGGCACGCACGCGCAACCACGACGCGTCGCGCACGAGCAGCAGGTCGAGCGCGATCATGGCGAGCGAGAACGGCCAGAGTCCGAGCAGCAGGCCGATGCCGAAGTGCGTGAGCGAGAGGCCCGCGACCGCGACGTAGCGCGACGGCTTCCACAGCAGCGCCACCGGGAACGTCAGCTGCACGACGAGAGCGAACCACGTGCCGACCATGATGAACGGCGTCACCTGCCACACCGCTTCGCTCAGCGCGGGGAGCACCTGAAACTCCGTGAGCGAGAGGGCGTAGTAGAGGGCCGTCCCGGAGATCCATTCCTCGCCCTGCAGCTTGAGGATCGACGACACGAGATACACGAGCAGGATCTGGTAGCAGCACAGGATGAGCGCGGTGTTGTGCAGCAGCGGTGAAAGCCACTCGGGTACGCGACGTCGGAGCGCGTCGAACCGTCCGGCCCGCTCGCCGCGCCTGCGCCGCAGCCAGGCGTCGACGGAGAGGTGCCGGCTGAGGTCGGCGAACAGCGCGAACACCAGCACGATCCGCATGAGGGTGTCACCGCCGTTGGTCAGCAGTGTCGTGTTGGCCGAGAGGCCGACCCAGAACAACAGCAGCACAGGCGTCACCCAGCGGGTCTTGAAGCCCACGAGGAACAGCAGCGCGAGGGCGATGAGCGCGAAGTACGCCAGGTCGAACAGCACCGGATCGTTCTTGGCGAAGATGAGCCGGAAGGGCTCCCACCACCCGCGGCGACGCGCCTCGGGCTCCACCCACCACGACCCCGCCCCCCACAGGTAGTGCCGGTCGGCGAAGCTCGGCAGCAGCACGAGCAGCATCGCCACCGCGAAGATGATCCGCAGCAGCGAGAACCCGATGGTCGCGTGCTTCGCCGACGTCAGCCAGTCCTGGAAGCCGGTCCACAGCTGCACGGGGGACAGGCGGTGTCGCCACCCCTGACGTCGGGTGAACTGGATGGTCATCGCCGCTCCTCGCCGGTGTAGCGCGTTTGCACGTCGGCGAAGATGCCGCGCACCGATGGGTCGTCGGCCTGCTCGGCCGCACGCCATCCGAAAGTGAGCTCGTTCAGGTCGAACTGACGCTCGTCGTCGAAACGGTGGAGGAACTCGTTCGGTCGGTCGAACTGCGCTCGCCACCGCACCCTCTCCACGTCGCGCCCGAAGTACGCCTCGGTGAACGCGGTGGAGAAACGGTTCAGCATGTAGTCGTACCGCACGAACGGAACGGACGACCCTTCGCCACTGTCGCCGAGACCGTCGAGTTCGGCGCGCAGGTCGGCATCCGGGATCGCGGTGAAACCGCCGTCGGGGGAGCGCTCGATGAACGAGTCCTGCACCCGATCCTGCTGGGCGGGGGTGAGTTCGTCGTAGCGCTCGAGGTAGGTGCTCAGCGCGTTGATGCTGTTCTTCGAGATGCGCGACGGGGTCGGGATGCCGCGCACCGCGGCGAGCTCCATGTCGGTGACGTCGATCCAGTCGCTCGCCTGCAGGTCGCCGTTGTCATCGCGCCACTGCGCCTGCACCTGCAGAGCACTGTTGACACGGAGGATGTTCGGCGCGAACACGTCCCACCGCTGCGAGAAGTACGGCGCGAAACCGTCGCTCACCATCGCCCGCGCGGGCGACGGGGGAGCGGTGAACGTCGCACTCACGAACACGTACGCCCCCACGACCACGACGGCAGCCACCGTCGCGATCGTGGGCGCGAGGCGCCCCCGCGCCGCCGGAGCGGGGCGGGGGGCCGGGGCCGGCCGCGTGGTGCGACCGGCCCCTGTCTTCTTCGTGGTCATGTCAGCCGCTCAGCGAGCCGTCGACAGGACCATCGGTGCCGTCTGCTCCCGGCGAACCGTCTCGGCGATGCGGCGAGGCCGATCGCGAGCTGCGTCGGGCCCCACCCCGCGGGGCGGGTGATCCCTCCGCGGTGCGCGGGCTCGTCGTGGCCGAACTCATCGTGGTGGTCGAGGTCGCGGTGGACGGGCGGTCGACGATCGACGGTGCGGGCGAGACGGGCGGTGCGGTCCGGGCGACGGATGCCGCGGATGCCGAGGCGACGGCAGGACGCGTGCTGCGACGACGGGCGGCCATCAGACCGAATCCGACCAGGAGCATCGCACCGGCCAGGAGCGAGAACGTCGCGGCGCTGCTGCCGGTGTCGGAGCCGGTCACGGCCAGCTGCGAACCCGTGCTGGGAGCGGCGTAGCCCGCCGGGGTGCCCGAGCGGTCCGAGGAGTCGGTCGAGTCGGTGGCGTCGTGCGAGTCGGTGGCGTCACGGGAGTCCGTGGCGTCGTGCGAGTCGGTGGAGTCGGCCGAGTCAGTCGAGTCCTTGGAGTCGGCCGAGTCAGTTGAGTCCTTGGAGTCGGTGGAGTCCTTGGAGTCGGTCATGTCCTTGGCGTCGGTCGCATCGTGGGAGTCCGCGGAGTCCGCGGAGTCCTTGGAGTCCTTGGAGTCCTTGGAGTCGGTCGAGTCCTTGGAGTCCTTGGAGTCAGTCGAGTCCTTGGAGTCGGTCGCGTCGTGGGAGTCCTTGGAGTCCGCTGAGTCCTTGGAGTCCTTGGAGTCGGTCGCGTCGTGGGAGTCCTTGGAGTCGGTCATGTCCTTGGAGTCGGTCGCGTCGTGCGAGTCCTTGGAGTCAGTCGAGTCCTTGGAGTCGGTCGCGTCGTGCGAGTCCTTCGAGTCGGTCATGTCCTTCGCGTCGGTCGCGTCGTGGGAGTCCTTGGAGTCAGTGGAGTCCTTGGAATCCTTCATGTCCTTGGAGTCCGTAGCGTCCCAAGAGTCGGTCGAGTCCTTCGCGTCCCACGAGTCCGTGGCATCCCACGAGTCCTTCGAGTCGGTCATGTCCTTGGAGTCGGTCATGTCCTTCGAGTCGGTCGCGTCGTGCGAGTCCTTCGAGTCGGTCATGTCCTTCGAGTCCGTCGCGTCGTGCGAGTCCTTCGAGTCAGTCATGTCCTTCGAGTCCGTGGCATCCCACGAGTCCTTCGAGTCGGTCATGTCCCTGGAGTCGGTTGCGTCCCAGGAGTCCTTGGTGTCCGTCGCGTCGTGCGAGTCCGTTGCATCCCAGGAGTCCTTGGAGTCGGTCGTGTCCTTCGAGTCCGTGGCATCCCACGAGTCCTTCGAGTCGGTCATGTCCTTGGAGTCGGTTGCGTCCCAGGAGTCCTTGGTGTCCGTCGCGTCGTGCGCGTCCTTCGAGTCGGTCATGTCCTTGGAGTCCGTGGCATCCCACGAGTCCTTGGAGTCGGTCATGTCCTTCGAGTCCGTGGCATCCCACGAGTCCTTGGAGTCGGTCATGTCCTTCGAGTCGGTCGCGTCGTGTGCGTCCTTCGAGTCAGTCATGTCCTTCGAGTCCCACGAGTCCGCGGCGTCCTTGGTGTCGGTCGTTCCGTCGGTGCTGCCGTCCGTGTGTCCGTCTGTGTGTCCGTCGGTGGTGCCGTCCGTGTGTCCGTCGGTCGATCCGTCGGTGCTGCCGTCGCTCGATCCGTCGGTCGTCCCGTCTGTGTGTCCGTCGGTGGTGCCGTCCGTGTGTCCGTCGGTCGATCCGTCGGTGCTGCCGTCGGTCGATCCGTCGGTCGTCCCGTCGGTGTGTCCGTCGGTGGTGCCGTCCGTGTGTCCGTCGGTCGATCCGTCCGTCGATCCGTCGGTGTGCCCGTCGGTCGTCGGCGTGGTCGTGGTCGTGGTGGTGGTCGACTCGGCGGTGACCGCCTCACCCACGGCGGACGCGCTCAACGGCGCTCCGAACGCCGCCAAGGCGCTCAACGTGATGACCGCCGTCGTCTGAATGATCGTTCGACGCGCCCGCATCGTGCGCGGAACGCGATCGTCGTGAAAGTTCGTGCGAAGCACAAGAATCCCCTGGTGTCCTAGGCCCCCCTAAGCACCACGGGAATGAAAATAGGGAATCGAATGAAGTAGCTGTAAGTAGTTGACTTCACCCGTTCGAGGCGTCACACTCACCCGCTGCACTATTCTTCGATCGACGTAGGATCGTACGCGTGCACCTCCGGGTGCGCAGAGATCTGCCCTCATCGCCGGTAAGGGGGGCAGTCGGAAGTGCCCGGCGATGAGGGCAGGTCTCACATATTACGGTTTTCGTGTCCCCCGAACGGGGGACACGGAACCATTGCGAGGCGGATTCACGGCTGCTATCACGCGGGCGTTGAAGAGGACCCGATTTGCCCCGCGCTCGCCGCGGCGGATACCCTCGCCACATGTCGTCGATCACCGCACGCACCGAGGAGCTCTCCGTGAGCACCGGTGGCGAGCGTCGACGTCGGGTCGCGCGCCGATTCTCGGCGACCTCGTAACCCGCCATCGGTCGGGCATACGGGCGTCGCCGCCCCGGTTCTTGCTGATTCCAGCACCCGTCCGACTCGTAAGGTGGATACATGACCCTCTCGGTCGCCGTTTCCGGCGCTTCCGGCTATGCAGGTGGCGAAATCCTCCGCCTCCTCGCCGACCATCCCGACGTCGAGGTCCGCACCGTCACCGCTCACGCGAACGCCGGTCAACCCCTCCTCGCCCATCAACCGCACCTGCGCTCGCTCGCCGGACTCGACCTGCAGCCCACGACACCCGAGGTGTTGACCGGTCATGACATCGTCTTCCTCGCGCTGCCGCACGGTCAGTCCGCGCAATACACCGACGCTCTGGCCGACACGCCTCTCGTGATCGACGCGGGAGCCGATCACCGTCTCGTCTCCTCCGCCGATTGGGCGGCGTTCTACGGCGGGGATCACCCCGAGCCGTGGGCGTACGGAGTGCCCGAGCTCCCGATCGCCAGCGGCAAGCAGCGGGAGAACCTCCGCGCCGCGAAGCGCATCGCGGCCCCCGGCTGCAACGCCTCGACGGTGTCGCTGTCGCTCGCTCCCGGCATCGCCGCCGGAGTCATCGACGGACGCGACATCGTCTCGGTGCTCGCGGTCGGCCCCAGCGGCGCCGGCAAATCCGCCAAGACCAACCTCCTCGCGAGCGAGATCTTGGGCTCTGCCAACCCATATGCCGTTGGCGGTACACACCGGCACATCCCCGAGATCCGCCAGGCGCTCGTCGCTGCGGGAGCCTCGGCCGACGGCATCCGGATCTCCTTCACCCCGGTGCTGGTTCCGATGGCACGCGGGATCCTGGCGACGTCGTCGGCCCCCCTCGTGGAGGGAATGACGGATGCCGAGATCCGCGGCGCGTGGGAGAAGGCGTACGGCGACGAGCCCTTCGTCGAGCTGCTGCCCGCGGGCGTCTTCCCCCGCACGGCCGACGTGCTCGGCGCGAACGTCGCCTCGATGGGTCTCGCGATCGATCGCGCGGCGAACCGGGTCACCGTCGTCGCCGCCGTCGACAATCTCGTCAAGGGCACCGCCGGCGCTGCCGTGCAGTCCATGAACATCGCGCTGGGCCTCGCCGAGACCACCGCCCTTCCCCTGAACGGAGTCGCCCCGTGAGTGTGACCGCCCCCGCTGGATTCGAGGCGGCCGGCGTCGCCGTCGGCCTGAAGTCGACCGGTGCCCGCGACGTCGCCCTGGTCGTCAACCGCGGACCGCTCAAGGTCGGCGCCGCCGTGTTCACCTCGAACCGCGCCAAGGCCAACCCGATCCTGTGGTCGGAGCAGGTGGTGAAAGACGGCGTGATCGAGGCGGTCGTCCTCAACTCCGGCGGAGCCAACTGCTTCACGGGTTCGTTCGGCTTCCAGACCACCCACCAGACGGCCGAGCGCGCCGCCGAGCTCCTCGGTGTCGGAGCCGGAGACGTGGTCGTGTGCTCGACGGGCCTCATCGGCACCGGCGACGAGGTCTTCCGCGCGAAGGTCCTCGACGGGGTGCAGCAGGGCGTGACCGCGCTGTCGTCCGACGGCGGCGAAGACGCGTCCCTGGCCATCATGACGACCGACTCGCGTCCGAAGCGGGCGGTGCACGTCGGCGACGGCTGGTCGATCGGCGGCATGGCGAAGGGCGCCGGCATGCTGGCTCCGGGCCTGGCGACGATGCTCGTGGTGCTCACCACCGACGTGGTGCTCGACGCGGCGGAAGCGGATGCCGCTCTGCGTCGCGCCACGCGCGTGAGCTTCGACCGGCTCGACTCCGACGGCTGCATGTCGACTAACGACCAGGTGACCCTGATGGCCAGCGGCGCCAGCGGCATCCGCGTGGATGCCGAGGAGTTCGGCGACGCGCTCGCCGCGGTGTGCGACGACCTCGCCGCGCAGCTGCAGGGCGACGCCGAGGGCGCCAGTCACGACATCACGATCCGCGTCGCCAACGCCGCGACCGAAGACGACGCCGTCGAGGTGGGTCGCTCGGTCGCGCGCAACAACCTCTTCAAAGCCGCGATCTTCGGCAACGACGCCAACTGGGGGCGCGTGCTCGCCGCCATCGGCACGACGCAGGCCGCCTTCGACCCCTACGACGTCGACGTCTGGATGAACGGCGTGCGCGTCTGCACGGCCGGTGGTCCGGACCGTCCGCGCGAGGACGTCGACCTCACCCCGCGGGCCACCGACCTCGTCATCGACCTCAAGGTCGGCGAGGCCACCGCCACGATCCGCACCAACGACCTCACGCACGAGTACGTCCACGAGAACAGCGCCTACTCCTCATGACTCACGTCGATCTGCAAGACACCGATCCCGCCGAAGCCAGCGAGCGGGCGGTCACGCTCGTCGAGTCGCTGCCGTGGGTGCGCAAGTACCGCGACCAGGTGGTGGTGGTGAAGTACGGCGGCAACGCGATGGTCAGCGACGAGCTGCAGGACGCCTTCGCCGCCGACATCGCCTACCTCCGGTACGTGGGCGTGAAGCCGGTCGTCGTGCACGGCGGCGGACCGCAGATCTCGTCGATGCTGAACCGTCTCGACATCCCGAGTGAGTTCCGCGGGGGCTACCGGGTGACCTCGACCGAGGCGATCGGCGTCGTGCGCATGGTGCTCACCGGGCAGATCAACCCGCAGCTCGTGGCCAAGGTCAACGCGCACGGTCCGCTGGCGACCGGCCTCAGCGGCGAAGACGCGGGTCTGTTCGGCGGTCGGCGTCGCGGTGTCGTCGTCGACGGCGTCGAGCACGACCTGGGCCGCGTCGGCGATGTCGTCACGGTCGACCCGCAGCCAGTGCTCGATCACCTGGCCGCGGGGCGCGTGCCGATCGTGTCGAGCATCGCGCCCGATCTCGACAACCCCGGAACGTCGTTGAACGTCAACGCGGATGCCGCGGCGGCGGCCCTCGCGACGGCGCTTAACGCCAAGAAGCTCGTCGTTCTGACCGACGTGCCGGGCCTGTACGCCGACTGGCCGAACCGCGACTCGCTCGTGTCGCACCTCACCTCGAGCGAGCTGCGCACGATGCTGCCGACGCTGGAGTCGGGCATGATCCCGAAGATGCAGGCGTGCCTCGACGCCGTCGACGGGGGAGTACCGACCGCGGCCATCATCGACGGTCGCGTGCCGCACTCGGTGCTCGTCGAACTCTTCACCAACAAAGGAATCGGAACGGAGGTGGTCGCGTGAACGCGGACACGACTCAGGAACCCGTGGCGTCCCGCGCCCCCTGGCAGGAAGATGCCGGACGTGACCTCGTCCGCAGCTTCGGCGACCGCATGGCTCTGTTCGTCCGCGGTGAGGGCGCCTACATCTGGGACGGCGACGGCACGAAGTACCTCGACTTCCTCGCCGGGATCGCGGTCAACGCGCTCGGGCACGCCCACCCCGTCTTCGTCGAGGCGATCACCGCGCAGGCGTCGACCCTCTCGCACGTGTCGAACTACTTCGCCACGCCCCCGCAGCTGGCGATGGCGGCGCGCCTGAAGCGTCTCGCCGGAACGGGCGAGTCGGGTCGTGTCTACTTCGGCAACTCGGGCGCCGAGGCCAACGAGGCCGCGCTGAAGCTCGCGCGCCTGCACGGTCGCGGCACCGACCGCACCCGCATCCTCACCCTCAAGGGCGGCTTCCACGGTCGCACGATGGGGGCCCTGGCCCTCACCGGAAAGCCCGCGCTGCAGGCCGACTTCCTGCCGATGGTCCCGGGCGTCGAGCACATCGACACCACGATCGAGGCCCTCGAAGCCGCGATGGACGAGCGCGTCGCCGCCTTCCTCGTGGAGCCCATCCAGGGCGAGGCGGGCGTCGTCGAGCTGCCCGAGGGGTACCTTCAGGCGGCCCGCGAGATCACGGCCCGTCACGGGGCTCTGCTGATCATCGACGAGATCCAGACCGGCGCGGGTCGCACCGGCGCGTGGTTCGGCTTCCAGCACGCCGGGATCGTTCCGGATGCCATCACGGTGGCCAAGGGCATCGGCGGCGGCTTCCCCATCGGTGCGCTCATCACCTTCGGCGCGGCGAGCGACCTCTTCTTCCCCGGCACCCACGGCTCGACCTTCGGCGGAAACGCCCTGGGCACGGCCGTCGGAGGCGCGGTGCTGCAGGAGATCGAGTCGGCCGGCCTCGTCGAGAACGCCGCGCGGCGCGAGACGCAGCTGCGTGAGGGGATCGCCGCGCTCGGCTCGCCCCTCGTGGCGGGCGTACGCGGGCGTGGGCTGCTGCTCGGCATCGCGCTGTCGAGCCCCGTCGCCAAGGCCGTCGTGGCCGCGGCCCAGCAGCACGGCCTGATCGTCAACGCTGCCAACGACGACACCATCCGCATCGCGCCGCCGCTGACGATCGGAGACGCCGAGGTGGCCGAGTTCCTCGAGCTGTTCGGCGCCTCTCTCGCCACCGTGTCCGACGCACTGATCATTGGAGCACCCGCGTGACCCGCCACCTTCTTCGCGACGACGACCTGAGCCCGGCCGAACAGGCCGAGATCCTCGACCTCGCGATCGAGCTGAAGAAGGACCGCTGGGCGCAGAAGCCGCTCGAGGGTCCCCAGACGGTCGCCGTGATCTTCGACAAGTCGTCGACGCGCACGCGCGTCTCGTTCGCCGTCGGCATCGCCGACCTCGGCGGCTCGCCGCTGATCATCTCGACCGCCAACAGCCAGCTCGGCGGCAAGGAGACCCCCTCCGACACCGCACGCGTGCTGGAGCGGCAGGTCGCAGCGATCGTGTGGCGCACCTACGCCCAGGCGGGTCTCGAAGAGATGGCGCGTGGAACGCGCGTGCCCGTCATCAACGCCCTGAGCGATGACTTCCACCCGTGCCAGCTGCTGGCCGACCTGCTCACGATCCGCGAGCACAAGGGCGAGCTGAAGGGTCTGACCCTGTCGTTCTTCGGCGACGGCCGCAGCAACATGGCGCACTCGTACGTGCTCGCCGGGGTCACGGCGGGCATGCACGTGCGCGTCGCGGCTCCCGACGACTACGCCCCGCGCGCCGACGTGATCGCCGACGCCGAGCGGATCGCCGCCGAGACCGGCGGATCGATCACCCTCGTCAGCGACCCCGAGGCCGCGGCATCCGGAGCCGACGTCGTCGTCACCGACACCTGGGTGTCGATGGGCAAAGAAGAGGAGAAGATCGCGCGCATCCGCGACCTGGGCGGGTTCAAGGTCACGACCGAGCTCATGACCCGCGCCGACGACGACGCGATCTTCATCCACTGCCTTCCCGCCGACCGCGGCTACGAGGTCGACGCCGAAGTGATCGACGGCCCGCAGAGCGTGGTGTGGGACGAGGCCGAGAACCGTCTCCACGCCCAGAAGGCGTTGCTGGTGTGGCTTCTGCGCCAGGGCTGACCGCGCACCTCCGCCGCTCCTGGACCCGTTTCGACGGGCCGGGGCGGCTGGTCGGCGTGGACTTGGCGCGCGCGCTCGCCGTGCTGGGCATGCTGGCCGCGCACCTGCTCGACACCGATAGGGTGCTCACGCCCGACCCCTCGACGTGGATCACCCTCGTCAACGGACGCTCGTCGATCCTCTTCGCGGTACTCGCGGGCGTGTCGATCTCGCTCGTGACCGGCGGTCGGCGGCCGCTGGCGCCCGAGCGACGCCCGCGCGCCGCCGCCCGCCTGGCGCTGCGCGGAGCGGTGCTGTGGGTCATCGGCATGATGCTGGTGTTCACCGGCGTGCCGGTCTACGTCATCCTCCCCGCGTACGCCGTGCTGTTCGTGCTCGCGCTGCCCTTCCTCGGGCTGCGCGCGCGATCGCTGTTCCTCGTCGCGGCGGGGATCGCCCTGGTCATGCCGTGGATCCAGCCGGTGCTGGACGCGGCGCCGATCTGGTCGGGGCCGGCGGGAGACGACCTGTCGGCCGCCGTCGGCTGGCACTACCCGTTCCCGGTATGGATCGCGTTCGTGCTCGCGGGGATGGGCGTGGGCCGGCTCGACCTGCGTCAGCTGTCGGAGCAGGCCTCGCTCGTGCTCTCGGGCGGCTCGCTCATCATCGTCGGCTACGGCGGCGCGCTGCTGACCGCGCCGGTCGTGACCGACCGCTACGCGCGGACCGTGCTGACGGCGGGAGATCACTCGTCGGGGCTGTGGGAGGTCATCGGCTCGGGCGGGTTCGCCCTCGCCACGATCGGGATCTGCCTGCTGCTGTGCCGCACCCCGCTGCGGTGGGTGGCCGTGCCGCTGCGCGCCGTGGGCTCGATGCCGCTGACCGCCTACGTCGTGCAACTGCTGGTGTGGGCGCTGGTGTCGCTCGAGCTGTTCGGCGACACGTCCGAGATCGTCGGGGTGCGCGAGTCGGGTCTGTTCTTCCCTTTGACGATCGGGCTCATCGTCGGGTGCACCGCGTGGGCGCTGCTGGTGGGCCGCGGGCCGCTCGAGATGTTCATCGACGCCCTCGTGCGCGTCGTCGTGGGGGCGGATGCCACGACCCCGGGCCGACCGTCGTCTGCGGCGTCCGAGGGGGCCGACGTCTCCGGCGGTGTCGGTGGCCCTCGGTAGGCTGGGGGGATGAGCAGCGAGACCGGTCAGTCGACGAACGAGGGTGCCCTGTGGGGCGCCCGTTTCTCGGGCGGGCCGTCTCCCGAGCTGGCGGCGCTGAGCCGCTCCACCCACTTCGACTGGGACCTCGCACTCTACGACATCCAGGGTTCGCACGCCCACGCCGCCGCCCTCGAGGCCGCCGGCTACCTCACGGCCGATGAGGCCGCGGCGATGCACGACGGTCTCGACTCCCTCGCCGCTCGCGTGATGGACGGCTCGCTGGTGGCGGCCCCCGGCGACGAAGACGTGCACGGCGCCCTCGAGCGCGTGCTCATCGAGACCGTGGGTGCGGCGGTGGGCGGCAAGCTCCGTGCCGGTCGCAGTCGCAACGATCAGATCGCCACCCTCGTGCGGTTGTATCTGCTCGATCACTCGCGCACCCTCACCCGCGAACTGCTGCGTCTGATCGACGCCCTGGTCGCTCAGGCCGAAGCGCACGAGAGCGCCATCATGCCGGGGCGCACGCACCTGCAGCACGCGCAGCCCGTGCTTCTCGCGCACCACCTGCAGGCCTACGGCTGGGCCTTCGTGCGCGGCATCGAGCGCCTGCGCGACTGGTCGGTGCGCGCGTCGGTGTCGCCGTACGGCGGCGGGGCGCTCGCCGGAGCGACGCTCGGGCTCGACCCGCAGCTCGTGGCCGACCGCCTGGGTCTCGCCCGTCCGGCCGAGAACTCGCTCGACGGCACCGCCTCGCGCGACGTCGTGGCCGAGTTCGCCTTCATCACCGCGATGATCGGCGTCGACCTGTCGCGCCTGGCCGAAGACGTCATCCTCTGGAACACGCGCGAGTTCGGCTTCGTCACCCTCGACGACTCGTACTCGACCGGGTCGAGCATCATGCCGCAGAAGAAGAATCCCGACATCGCCGAGCTCGCGCGCGGCAAGGCCGGCCGCCTGATCGGCAACCTGTCGGGTCTGCTGGCGACGCTGAAGGGCCTGCCCCTCGCGTACAACCGCGACCTGCAAGAAGACAAAGAGCCGGTGTTCGACTCGGTCCGCACGCTCGAGCTCGTGCTGCCGGCGTTCTCGGGCATGATCGCGACCCTCGTCTTCCACACCGACCGCATGGCCGAGCTCGCGCCCCAGGGCTTCTCGCTCGCGACCGACGTGGCCGAGTGGCTCGTGCGCCAGGGCGTGGCCTTCCGCGACGCGCACGAGATCTCGGGCGCACTCGTGCGGGCGTGCGAGCAGCGCGGCATCGGCCTCGAAGACGCCGACGACGCCCTGCTCGCCTCGGTGTCGCCGCAGCTCACGCCGCAGGTGCGCGAGGTGCTCACCATCGAGGGCTCCGTCTCGAGCCGCACCGGGGTCGGCGGCACCGCCCCCGCACGCGTGGGGGAGCAGCGCGAAGAGCTCGTGTCGCGCGCTCAGGCGGCCGCGCGGCCGATCATCGACTGAATATCAGTCTTTTGCTTATCTTTCGCGAAGAATAAGTGAGAGACTTATCCCATGACCGTCACCGTCATCGCCGATATCGTCGCCTCGCGACGCCTGCGCGACCGCGCCGGGGCGCAACGCACGATCGCCGAGACGGTCGACCGAGTCCAGCACGATCTGCCCGTGGCGTCGAGCCCCCTGGCGGCGGTCGTCGGCGACGAGCTGCAGGGGGAGTACCCGACCCTGTCCGACGCGCTCGCCTCGCTGCTGCTCGTGCGCCTCGCCCTCCCCGATGAGATCGACTGCCGCTTCGGCATCGGCGTCGGAGAGGTGCGTCCCATCGCCCTCGCAGAGCGCGTGGTTCCCGAAGGTCCTGCCTGGTGGGCGGCGCGCGAGGCGATCGAACACGTCGAACGCCTGCAGCAACGCGCCGCGCCGCACGCGCGCACGTGGATCGTGGGGGCCGAAGGGGAGGATGCGACCATGTCCGAGACCATCGCGCTGGCCGCGGCCTACGCCCTGAGCCGCGACCAGCAGGTCTCGACCATGAGCGAGCGCACCCGCCGGCTCACCTACGGCCGGTGCCTCGGCAGATCGCAGCGCGAGCTCGCCTCCGCCGAAGACGTCAGCCAGTCGGCCGTGTCGCAGGCGCTCGCCGCCGCCGGGTCGACCGCGCTGGTCGAGGGCTTCCTCGCGCTGACCGCGCGGAGGTCGGCGTGATCGCCGCGGGCCTGCTGCTGGTCGCGGTCGGCGTGGTCGATCTGCTGCGGCAGATGGTCCGCTCGCGACGATGGATCGCCTTCGCCGCGGCGGCCGTGGCGCTCGTGCTCGTCTCGGCGGCGCTCGACGCGGTCATCGCCGGTCTGCTCGCGGTGGCGGTCGCCGCGATCTGGACCTGGGTCGTGCCCGAAGACGGACCCGCGCGCGCGGGACTCTGGCCCGTCGCGTTGCTCGCGCTCGCCGCCGCGGCGTGCGTCGTGATCGCCCCCGGGCGCGCGCGACCGGGCCTGCTCGGAGCGGCCTGGGCGACGTACAGCCCCGGCAACGCCGTGTCGATCGACGTCGTCGTGCTGGTGATCGGGTGCCTGGTGTTCCTGCTCGAATCGGGCAACGCCGTGGTGCGGATCGCCCTGCGCTCCGAGATGGGCGGCCGGGTCGAGCTGAACACCCGGCCCGTGGCATCCGGAACCGCCCCCGTCGGAGTCGACGCGGCGGCCCCCGTCGCCCCCGCGCCGGGCCTCAAGGGCGGTCGCCTGATCGGCCCCCTCGAGCGCATCCTCGTGTTCGTGCTCACCCTCACCGGCGCCTACACGCTGCTGGCCGCGGTGCTCGCGGCGAAGGGCATCGTGCGCTTCCCCGAGATCTCGCGCGATCGAGACGACGGCGACCGCGCCGAGTACTTCCTCATCGGGAGCCTCGTCAGCTGGGTCACGGCGCTGGCTGCGGCGTTTCTCGTGTGGTGGGGCGTGCGCGCCGGCTGACAAGCCCCCGCACGGGGCCTCGCGGGCGCCGAGTACGGTCGACAGAGACACGGGGGAGTCGAGATGAGCAACGCACGACCGGGCTGGTACGACGCAGGGACGCCGGGGCGCGTCCGCTGGTGGGACGCAGCGCAGTGGACGGCGCACGAGGCGCCGGTCCCGACGTCGGGTGCTCGGCCTGCGGCGCCGCCATCCACGGGTGCCCAGCCTGCGGACGCCCATCCCGCGGCTGCCCAGGCCGCGACCGCGCAGACCGCCGCGGTTCCGCAGGAGCAGGCTTTTGCGCAACCCGGGTGGTATCCGACCCGAGCGGGAGAGCTGCGCTGGTGGGACGGGCGCGTCTGGACGGGCTCGCGCGTGCGCGACGGACGGCCGGGGATCGACTGGGCCACCATCGAGCAGCCGGCGCTCGCCTGGGCCATGGGGGCGGTCTTCTTCACCCTCGCGATGATGCAGACGGTCTCGAGCATCGCGTTCGGGGGGATGTCGCTCATGCCCGTGCTGTGGCTCGTGCTGTCGGGACTGTGGTTCGCGATGGCCATTCAGGCGACCCGTGTGCGGCGCATCCCCACCCCGACAGGCAGTCCCGAGGCGCCCGCGGTCGTGCGACCGCTCCCCGGCGAGGCCGACGGACCCGGCGCCGGCTGGTACCCGATCAGCCGCCAGGCCGGCAGGTGGTGGACCGGCACACGATGGGCCGACTACGTCACCTCGCGCTTCGGCGTGCGACCGACCTTCCACGCGGCGCAGGCGCTGCTGACGCTGCGAATCGTCGCGTTCGCGACCGCCGCTCTCGACGTCTTCGTGCTCGTCGCGGGGATCGTGGTGCTCGCCGTCGCCGGCGGCGAGACCGTGCGGACCGCCATCGGGTGGGTCCTCGTCATCGGCGCGGTGCTGTTCGCGGGCCTGACCGCGGTGGTGCTCGCGATGGCCCGCGCGCAGACCCGCGTGCTCCTGCTGCCGACCGACCCGCCCGCCGGCGTACCCACCGCAGACCGGGCCCGGCCCGCCTGATCGCCCGGGTCGCGGCATCCGGAGCCGTCCCGCCCCGCTGGTACCCTGAACCGGTGTCCACCTCCACCGATGCGGCGCCGCTGAGCGCCCTCGCACCCGCCAACGACCCGACGTTCGACAACGTCTGGGACGAGCTGCTGTGGCGCGGCCTGGTCCACGTCTCGACCGACCAGGCCGAACTGCGCGAACTGCTGTCGGGGGACCCGATCGTCTATTACTGCGGGTTCGACCCGACCGCCCCGAGCCTGCACCTCGGCAACCTCGTGCAGTTGCTGCTCATGCGCCGCCTGCAGCTGGCCGGGCACCGCCCGCTCGGTCTCGTCGGCGGTTCCACCGGCCTCGTCGGCGACCCGCGGCCCACGGCCGAGCGCACGCTCAACACGCGCGAGACGGTCGCCGAGTGGGTCGCGATCCTGCGCGCGCAGGTCGAGCGCTTCTTGAGCTTCGAGGGCGAGAACGCCGCGCGCATCGTCAACAACCTCGACTGGACGGCACCGCTCAGCGCGATCGACTTCCTCCGCGAGATCGGCAAGCACTTCCGCGTCGGCACGATGCTGAAGAAAGACGCGGTCAGCGCGCGCCTCAACTCCGAGGCCGGCATCAGCTACACCGAGTTCAGCTACCAGATCCTGCAGGGCCTCGACTACCTCGAGCTGCACCGCTCGTACGGCTGCGTGCTGCAGACCGGCGGCAGCGACCAGTGGGGCAATCTCACCAGCGGCACCGATCTGGTGCGCAAGGTCGAGGGCGTTTCGGTGCACGCGATCGGCACGCCGCTGATCACCAACAGCGACGGCACGAAGTTCGGCAAGAGCGAGGGCAATGCGATCTGGCTGGATGCCGAGATGTGCAGCCCGTGGACGATGTACCAGTTCTGGCTCAACACCGACGATCGCGACGTCATCGAGCGCCTGAAGGTGTTCACCTTCCTCACGCGCGCCGAGATCGAGGAGTACGCGGCGCTCGTCGAAGCGGAGCCCTTCCGCCGCGCGGCGCAGAAGCGTCTCGCCCGCGAGGTGCTGACGACCGTGCACGGGGCGGAGACCACCGAGAGCGTCATCGCCGCGACCGAGGCGCTGTTCGGGCAGGGCGACCTGACCGCGCTCGATGCCGATGTGCTCCGCAGCGCCCTGAGCGAGCTGCCGCACGCGACCGTCGCGGCCGGTACACCGGTCGCCGAGGCGCTCACCGCCACGGGCCTCTCGTCGAGCCTGAGCGACGCGCGCCGCGCGATCGCGCAGGGCGGCGTCTCGCTCGACGGCGAGAAGGTCGCGGGCGACGACACGGTCGTGCGGGGGACCCTCCCCGGCGGGGTGTCGGTGCTGCGCCGCGGCAAGAAGACGCTCGCGGGACTCTTCCTCAGCTGACATGCCGTTCACGCCGAGCCACGCCGTCGTCGCGCTTCCGTTCCTGCGCACACGGCTGGTTCCGGCGGCGATCGCGATCGGGGCGATGACCCCCGACCTGCCGCTGTTCGTGCGGGGGATGTGGCCCGACTACGGCCTGACGCATGACTTCGCGTGGCTGCCGCTCACGGTCGTCGTCGGTTTCGTGCTGCTGCTGGTCTGGCGGTGCGTGCTGCGTCCGGCGACGCGCGAGCTGCTGCCGCGACCGGTGGCGGAGCGGTTGCCGACGCAGTGGGATGCCGGTGCCCGCGCGGCCCTGCGCGAGAGCGTCGGCGGGGGAGTCGTCGGCATCGTGTGGCTCGTCCTCTCGCTCGCGCTGGGAGTCGCCTCGCACATCGCGTGGGACCTGTTCACGCACGAAGGGCGGACGGGCGAACAGCTCGTCCCCGCCCTCGCCGATCGCTGGGGCCCCTTCTCGGTGACGAAGTGGCTGCAGTACGGGTCGGGGGTGTTCGGGCTGCTCGTGCTGGGGATCTTCGCGCTGGTGTGGCTGTCGCGGCACGCGCCCGAGCCCCTGCGGAGGGTGCTTCCGGATGCCGCCCGCTGGGCGTGGTGGCTCTCGCTCCCGGTCGCGTTGGTCGTGGCATCCGCCGTGGCACTCGGTCTCAACGGCGGGTTCGACGAGGAGTACACGACTACCCACCTCATCTACGGCGTGCTGACGAAAGTCGCCGCCGCCTGGGCGGCGCTGACGCTCGCTCTGGCGCTGTTCGTGCAGACGCGACGCGCGCGGGCGATCGTGCGCGCGGCCTAGCGCTGCGCGGTCGGGAGGTGGCTGAGCCTGTCGAAGCCACCGGGCGGGCGCGGGGTCCGGTCCCTTCGACAGGCTCAGGGACCTGGGTGACGGAGGTGGCTGAGCCTGTCGAAGCCACCGGGGGAGCGGTGTGCGGCGGGGGCCGGTCCCTTCGACAGGCTCAGGGACCTCGTTGCGAGGCTCGGCGACCTCGGTCGGGAGGTGGCTGAGCCTGTCGAAGCCACCGGGGTGCGCGACCTCGGCGCCGCCCGCGGGTCACACGGGCGCGGCGACGGGCGGCGGCTAGACTCGGGGACGTTATGACGAAGGCGGGAGACTCGGTGTCGGCGAGCACAAAGGGCAAGAAGACGGGCGCAGACGAGGTCATCCTCGGACCCACCGGTCGCCCCTACCAGGGGTTCCCCACCCCGAAGCCGCTCGACAGTCACGGCCCCGCCCGCATCATCGCCCTCTGCAACCAGAAGGGCGGCGTCGGCAAGACGACGACCACGATCAACCTCGCAGCCTCGCTCGCGGGCTACGGCCGCCGTGTGCTGGCCATCGACTTCGACCCGCAGGGCGCGCTGTCGGCCGGCCTCGGCATTCAGACGCACGACGTGGAGACGATCTACGACCTGCTGCTCGACACGAAGCGCGATCCGCGCGAGGTGATCGTCGAGACCCGGGTGGAGGGACTCGACATCCTCCCCGCGAACATCGACCTGTCGGCGGCCGAGGTGCACCTCGTCAACGAGGTCGCCCGCGAGACGATTCTCGCCCGCGTGCTGCGCAAGGTCGCGTCCGACTACGACGTGATCCTCATCGACTGCCAGCCCTCGCTCGGTCTGCTGACCGTCAACGCCCTCACCGCGGCGCACGGCGTGCTGATCCCGCTCGAGTGCGAGTTCTTCGCCCTGCGCGGAGTCGCGCTGCTCGTCGAGACGATCGACAAGGTGCGCGACCGCCTCAACCCGGCGATCGAGCTCGACGGGGTGCTCGCCACGATGTACGACCCCCGCACGCTGCACTCCCGTGAGGTGCTCGAGCGCGTGGTCGAGGCGTTCGGCGACGACGTGCTCGAGACGGTCATCGGTCGCACGGTGAAGTTCCCGGATGCCTCGGTTTCGGGCATGCCGATCACGGAGTTCGCGCCCGAGCACGCCGCCGCCCAGGCCTACCTGCGGTTGGCGCGGGAGCTGGTCGCCCGTGGCGCCGTCGCCTGACGACACCGCCGCCCCCTCCGGTGGCTTCGACGGGCTCAGCCCCCTCGCAACGGAGGTCCCTGAGCCTGTCGAAGGGCCCGGCACCCGCGCGCCCGGTGGCTTCGACGAGCTCAGCCCCCTCGCGGATGACGCCCCCGCCGGCTTCCGCGTCTCGCTGCCCGATTTCGACGGGCCGTTCGACCTGCTGCTGACCCTCATCTCGCGCGCCGAGCTCGACGTGACCGAGGTGTCGCTCAGCCGCGTGACCGACGAGTTCATCTCGTACCTGCGCGCCATGGGACCCGACGGCGACCTCGACGAAGCGTCGGAGTTCCTCGTCGTGGCTGCGACTCTGCTCGACATGAAGATCGCGGGTCTGCTGCCCCAGGGTGAGCTGGTGGATGCCGAGTCGGTGGCGTTGCTCGAAGCGCGCGACCTGCTCTTCGCGCGTCTGCTGCAGTACCGCGCCTTCAAGGAGGTCTCGGCGTGGTTCGCCCGCTGCCTGCAGCGCGAAGACAAGCGGCACACGCGCAACGTGCGGCTCGACGAGAAGTACCGCAGCGCCGTGCCCGAGCTGAAGTGGACGCTCAGCGCCCACGATTTCGCCGCGCTCGCGGTGGTCGCCTTCGCACCGAAGGAGATCCCGACGGTGGGGCTCGACCACCTGCATGCGCCCCTGATCAGCATCCGCGAACAGGCGGCGATCGTGGTGACGCTGCTGCGCTCGGCGGGCACGCTGAACTTCCGCGACCTCGTCGCCGGCGTCACCGAGACGGGGGTCGTCGTCGCGCGATTCTTGGCGATCCTCGAGCTGTACCGCCACGCCGCCCTGTCGTTCGAGCAGCTCGAACCGCTCGGCGAACTGACGCTGCGCTGGACCGCCGAGAGGTGGTCGGAAGAGAACCTCGCCGCCCTGGGAGCCGACTATGACCGATGACACCGTGATCGACACCACCCCCGCGCAGGCCCCGATCCCCGCACAGCGCCCGAGCGACACGGCATCCGTCGCCCGTCGCCTCGAGGCGATCCTGCTGATCCTCGACGAACCGCAGAGCCTCGTGAGCCTTGCCGCCGCCGTCGGTGCGCCCGTGCCGGCCGTTCGACAGGCCGTCGAGACGCTCGTGGCCGACTACGACGGTCAGACCGGGGGACCGGTGCGCGGTTTCGAGCTGCGCGAAGTGGGCGGCGGGTGGCGCCTCTACGTGCGCGAGGAGTACGACGACGTGGTGGGGGAGTTCGTCAACACCCAGGCGCCGTCGCGACTGTCGCAGGCAGCGCTCGAGACGCTCGCCGTGATCGCCTACAAGCAGCCCGTGACGCGGGGGCAGGTGGCGTCGATCCGCGCGGTCAACGTCGACTCGGTCGTTCGCACGCTGCTCGCCCGCGGATTGATCACCGAGGTGTTCACCGACCCCGACACGGGCGCGATCCACTACGGAACCACCGACCAGCTGCTGGTCAACCTCGGCATCAACTCGCTCGACGAGCTGCCGCACATCTCGCCGTTGCTCGACGATGGCTCAGACGGATTCGACGGAGAGGTACTGAAATGAGCGACGCTTCGACAGGCTCAGCGACCGGGGGCTCACTGAGTGAGGGCGCGGCGACCGAGGGCGCGGGTTCCGCGAGCGATGACGGCATCCGCCTGCAGAAGGTGCTGGCCAACCGCGGTGTGGCCTCGCGCCGCGTCGCCGAGCAGATGATCGTCGAGGGCCGTGTGCGCGTGAACGGCCTCGTCGTCACCGAGCTCGGTCGCCGCATCCACCCCGAGACCGACCTGGTCGACGTCGACGGCACGGCCATCCAGCTCGACGAGTCGAAGCGCTACGTCATCCTCAACAAGCCCACCGGGGTCGTCAGCTCGATGAACGACGACCGCGGCCGCCCCGACCTGCGTCAGTTCACGCAGGAGTGGGACGAGCGGCTCTACAACGTCGGTCGACTGGATGCCGACACGAGCGGCCTGCTCGTGCTGACCAACGACGGCGACCTCGCCCACGTCCTCGCGCACCCCTCGTTCGGGGTGACGAAGGTGTACATCGCCAAGGTCGAGGGGCAGGTGCTGCCGCAGACCATCCAGCGCCTG
This sequence comes from Microbacterium sp. che218, assembly GCF_040436305.1. Lineage (NCBI taxonomy): Bacteria > Bacillati > Actinomycetota > Actinomycetes > Micrococcales > Microbacteriaceae > Microbacterium > Microbacterium sp. che218. Next base: position 1,014,521 of record NZ_AP031501.1, on the reverse strand, counting down.
ATCAGGGGCGTCGACCTCGAAGACGGACGCATCGCGGCCGACAAGGCGCGCCTGCTCGACGCCTCGCGGGGAGAGAGCCTGGTCGAGCTGACCCTGCACTCGGGCAAGAACCGCATCGTGCGGCGCATGCTCGCCGAGGTCGGTCACCCGGTCGTCGAGCTCGTGCGCCGGCAGTTCGGGCCGCTGCACCTGGGAACTCTCCCGGTGGGGAAGGCGCGCGAATTGACTACAGTAGAACGCGGTGCCCTTCTCACGCTGTCGCGCACGTCCGACAGCGCTCCGGCCGATCCGGCCGAGTGAGTCTCGCGGGCGCCCGCGGCGCGTGAGGCGTCGCCCAGGGCAGCAGGAGACCCGATGAGCGAACCGAACGGAACGTCCGCGCGCGCGGCCGGGCCTTTGGCGACCCGCACGAGCGGCACCGTCCGCATCGTCGGCTCGGGTCTGCTCGGTGCCAGCATCGGCCACGCGTTGACCGCCCGCGGCGTCGACGTCGTGCTGGTCGACGCGTCTCCCTCGCAGCTGCGCCTGGCCATCGACTACGGCGCCGGCCGCGCCGAACGCCCCGACGACGAGCCCTCGCTGATCGTGGTGGCCGTGCCGCCCGACGTGACGGCCGGCGTCGTGCAGCGCGAGCTCGAATCGCATCCGGATGCCGTGGTCACCGACGTCGCGAGCGTGAAGCTCGAACCGTTGCGCACCCTTCGCGAACGAGGGGTCGATCTCACGCACTACATCGGTTCGCACCCCATGGCCGGGCGCGAGCGCGGGGGAGCGATCTCGGCCCGCGCCGACATCTTCGTCGGCCGCCCGTGGGTCGTCTGCCGCGACGGCGAGACCTCGGCCTACGACCTCTCGCTCGTCGAAGGCCTCGCCCTCGACCTCGGGGCGACGCTCCTCGAGATGACGCCCGAAGAGCACGACGAGTCCGTGGCGCTCATGTCGCACGTGCCGCAGTTGGTGGCGAGCCTGCTCGCCGGTCGCTTCGTCACGGCCCCCGACGGATCGCTCCGTCTCGCGGGCCAGGGCGTGCGCGACACGACGCGCATCGCGGCATCCGCCCCCGAACTCTGGGTGCAGATCCTCGGAGCGAACGCGGCCCCCGTGGTCGCCGTGCTCGACGAGCTCGCGTCCGACCTCACCGAGGTGGCCGCAGCGCTGCGCGACCCCGACGCCCCCGGCGCCCGTCGCGCGGTGGCCGACACCATCCGTCGCGGCAACGAGGGCGTCGAGCGCCTGCCCGGCAAGCACGGTCAGAACCGCCGCTTCGATACTTTCGTCGTCATGATCGACGACACCTCCGGCCAGCTGGGACGCCTGTTCGGCGAACTCGGCGACCTCGACGTGAACGTCGAAGACCTGCGTCTCGAGCACTCACCGGGGGCTCCCTTCGGTCTGGCCGAGATCAGCGTCGTCCCCGACGCCGTCCGCCGAGCCGTCGACGGGCTCGAGCAGCGCGGATGGCGGATTGCGAGCACCACCAATGACTGATCCGACCCCCGCCCTCTTCCGCCCCGGCCTCGCCGCGCCGGGCTTCCCGGCCCCCGCCGAGGGCTCGGCATCCGCCCCCGTCATCGTCGCGATCGACGGTCCCGCCGGCAGCGGCAAGTCGAGCGTCTCGAAGGCGACGGCGGCCCGCCTCGGCTACGGATTCCTCGACACCGGCGCCGCCTACCGCGCCCTCGCCTGGCACGCCCTCGAGCACGGGGTCGACACCTCCGACTCCACCGCGGTGCTCGAGGTGTTCGGCGACTTCGACTACGCGATCTCGCTCGACACCACCGACCGTTGGGTGCGCGTCGGCGGCGTCGACGTGACGACCGCGATCCGCGAGCCGCGCGTGACCGACGCCGTCAGCGGTGTCGCACGCGTGGGCGCCGTGCGCCAGGCCGTGAACCAGCTGTTCCGCCGGCTTGTGGCATCCGCCGCTGTTCGGGGTGTCGTCGTCGAGGGCCGCGACATCACCACGGTGGTCTTCCCCGACGCCCCCGTGCGCATTCTGCTGACGGCCGCCCCCGAGGTGCGCGCCGCGCGCCGCAGCGCCGAGCTCACCGACCAGGACGCCGCCAAGGTGGCCGCTGCGCTGCACAAGCGCGACGCCGCCGATTCCACGGTCGTCGACTTCCTCACCGCCGCCCCCGGCGTCGAGGTCGTCGATTCGACCCACCTCGATTTCGAACAGACCGTCGACGCCGTGTTGAACGTCGTCGACTCCACGATGGGAGCCCGCGATGGGCGTTGAAGACGAGTACGAAGGCGGGCCCGACCAGCTCGCCGAAAAGATGGAGAATCTCGACGAGGTGCTCGCCGAACAGCGGGCCGAAGCGCTGCGCGCGGGCTTGGCCGACTTCGACCTCGATGAGGACGATGCCGAGCTGCTCGCGGGCCTGGCCTCGGGTGACGGAGAGATCGAGTTCCTGCCGGCGCTGCCGGTGGTCGCGATCGTCGGGCGCCCGAACGTCGGCAAGTCGGCGCTGGTGAACCGCATCCTGGGCCGCCGCGAGGCCGTCGTCGAGGACACCCCCGGTGTCACCCGCGACCGCGTGACCTACAAGGCCGAGTGGCTCGACCGCCGCTTCTCGCTGGTCGACACCGGCGGGTGGGAGCCCGACGCGAAGGGCATCGACCGCTCGGTGGCCGCACAGGCCGAGGTTGCGATCGACCTCGCCGACATCGTGCTGTTCGTGGTGGATGCCACGGTGGGGGCGACCTCGACCGACGAGCACGTCGTGAAGCTGCTCCGCAAGAGCGGCAAGCCGGTGTTCCTCATCGCCAACAAGGTCGACGACGCGCGGCAGGAGCCCGAGGCCACGGCCCTGTGGAACCTCGGACTCGGCGAGCCGCACCCCGTCTCGGCGATCCACGGTCGCGGTGTCGCCGACCTGCTCGACGAGATCATGAAGGTGCTGCCCGAGGTCTCGGCCGTCGCCAAGTACGAGATCGGCGGCCCCCGCCGCGTCGCGATCCTCGGCCGTCCGAACGTGGGCAAGTCGTCGCTGCTGAACAAGGCCGCCGGTGAAGAGCGCGTCGTCGTCAACGAGCTTGCGGGCACCACCCGCGACCCGGTCGACGAGGTCGTGGAGCTCGGTGGCAAGCTCTGGACGCTCGTCGACACCGCCGGCATCCGTCGCCGTGTGCACCTGTCGCAGGGCGCCGACTTCTACGCGTCGCTGCGCACCTCGACCGCGCTGGAGAAGTCGGAGGTCGCTGTCGTCGTGCTCGACGTGTCGCAGCCGATCAGCGTGCAGGACCTCAACATCATCGACCTCGTGCTCGAGTCGGGTCGCGCGCTCGTGCTGGCGTTCAACAAGTGGGATCGCCTGAGCGACGACGACATGGAGAACCAGGACCGTCGCCGTTACCTCGAGCGCGAGATCGAGCAGGACCTCGCGCACGTCGCGTGGGCCCCGCGCGTGAACATCTCGGCCCGTACCGGTCGTCACCTCGACAAGCTCGTGCCCGCCCTCGAGCAGGCGCTCGAGTCGTGGGACACCCGCATTCCGACCGGAAAGTTCAACGCCTTCCTGTCGGAGCTCGTCGCCGAGCACCCGCACCCCCTGCGCGGAGGCAAGCAGCCCCGCATCCTGTTCGGCACGCAGGCGGCCACGCGCCCGCCGACATTCGTGCTGTTCACGACCGGGTTCCTCGACCCGGGCTACCGCCGGTTCATCCAGCGACGCCTGCGCGAGATCTACGGCTTCGAGGGCACCCCGATCGTGCTCAACATGCGCATCCGCGAGAAGCGCCAGCGCTGAGTCGCGTCGCGAGCGCCCCGTCCCCGTCGTGGGGCGGGGCGCTTTCGCGTGTGGCGGGATGCCGGTCTCGCCGTCGTGGCCCCGCGTGCGGGCGGGTCTGCGGGCCGGGACTTCTCGCGAGACTGCATCTCGCTGACAAGCCGGGTGCAGCCTGACACCGGTTCGTCAGCGAGATGCAGTCTCGAGCGCGCGCCGGGCCGTGGAGCCGACGCGCGCCGGGCCGTGGAGCCGGCGCGCGGCGGCGACGCAAGCGGGCCCGCACCCGACCGGGCGGTCGATACAGTGCTCTCGCGACGGCGCCGCCGTGGCATCCGCCCTCTGCTTCGCCGGGAGACCCCATGACCACCGTCGCGCCGCCGCTCGACCAGCCGTACTACGGCGCTCCGTTGGGCGCCGCCATCCGCCGCGTCTTCGCGAAATACGCGACCTTCCGCGGGCGCGCGAGCCGCAGCGAGTACTGGTGGTGGGTGCTGACCGCCGCCGTCGTGGGCACGGTGCTGAACGCGCTGCCCACGCTGACCGACGGCATCCGCGTCGAAGCCGACGGCTCGATGACCGTCACCGGTCCGCTCGGGGTGATCCTCGGATTGATCTGGCTGGTGTGGGCCCTCGCGACCATCGTGCCGACGCTGGCGGTGCTGGTGCGGCGCCTGCATGACACGGATCGCAGCGGATTCTGGATCTTCATCGGGCTGATCCCGCTCGTCGGGCCGCTGATCCTGCTCGTCTTCACCGTGCAGGCATCGCGCCCCGGGGGAGCGCGTTTCGACCGCTGACCGGCGCAAGGTGCCCTCGCGCGACCGACCGAGTCGATAAGGTTCACTCGCGCCGGTGACGTCACCGGCGTGCATTGCACTCGCCATCGTGTCAGGGGGACACACATGACCACTGCTTCTTCCGCCGTTCCGCTCAGCCAGCCGTACTACGGCGCGCCGATCGGAGCCGCCGTCCAGCGCTTCTTCAAGAAGTACGCCACCTTCACCGGGCGGGCCAGCCGCAGCGAGTTCTGGTGGTGGATCCTCGCCAACGCCGTGATCTCGTTCGTGCTCAGCATGCTTGCGCTGATCACGGGCGGTGGCGGCGGCGTCGACGCCGCAGGCAACCCGGTGCCGCCGAGCGGCCTGGGCCTCGTGTTCCTGATCGTGCTGTTCCTCTGGGGCCTCGCGACGATCGTGCCGCACCTCGCCCTGATCGCCCGTCGCCTGCACGACACCAACCGCAGCGCGTTGTGGATCCTCATCGCCTTCGTTCCGTTCGTCGGCGGGATCATCCTGCTGGTGTTCGAGCTCCTGCCGTCCGACCCGCAGGGCGCGCGTTTCGACGCCTGAGCCCGTCGACCGAACGCCCCGTCTCCCGTGTGGAGTCGGGGCGTTCGTCTTTGGGGAGGGGCGGGGCGGATGCCGTGGCGGCGGGCTGTCACGGGGTCGCGGCGCCCGGTGCCCGGGTGTCGAGGGTGCGGCCTTCGGTGGCCGGGCCGTCGCGGGTGCGGGGTTCGCGGGCCGGGGTGTCGCAGGCGCGGGGTTCGCCCGCCGGGGTTCGCCGAGACTGCATCTCGCTGACGAAACCGTTGCAGGTTGTCGCGGGTTTGTCAGCGAGATGCAGTCTCGTGCGTCCTGTGCGGCCGCACCGGAGTCCCGGCAGGCTCAGGCGGGAGCCGCGGGGCGCACCAGTGCCGTGCGGTCGGGCTCGGCGAAACCGAACTGACGGTAGAGGCCGTGAGCGTCGCTGGTGAACAGCGTCCAGCGGAAGTGCGGGCCGGGCCCTTCGTCGATCATGCGCGAGACGATCGCCTTGCCCAGGCCGTGACCGCGGTGCCCGTCGACCACGAAGACGTCGGCGAGGTAGGCGAAGCCGACTCCGTCGGAGACCGCGCGCGCGAAGCCCACGAGCCGACCGCTCTCGCGGTGGTAGGCGGCGACGACGCGCCACGCGCTGTCGAGCTGCGCCTCGACGTCGGCTCGCGTGCGCCAGCGGCCCCAGTAGGCCTGGGTGCTCAGCCAGGTCCACACCGCCTCCCGGTCGATGCGTTCGGGGTCGTCGTCGAGGTCGTAGTCCACGCCTCCAGTGTCGTCGGGTCGGCGTTCGAGGCGCGATGTGACGCGCGGCGGAGCTGCGGCGCGGCGGGTGTGCCAGGCTGGAGGGGATGACGATCCAGCCTCCCGCCCCGGGCGAACCGCGGCGTCCGCACGGGCCCCGTGACCCCGGCGATGCGTGGGTCGTCGCGCCTACCGGCGAGAAGTACTGGGGCCGCTTCGGTGCCGCGGGTCTGCTGGCCCTCGATCCCGTCCGCGGCGTGCTGCTGCAGCACCGCGTGTCGTGGAGTCACTTCGGCGACACCTGGGCGCTGCCCGGCGGTGCCCGTCACGAGGGCGAGTCCGCCCGTGACGGCGCGCTGCGTGAGTCGGGTGAAGAGGCGGGAGTTCCGGCGGATGCCGTGAGCCCGCGCTTCGAGAGCGTGCTCGACCTCGGCATCTGGTCGTACTCCACGCTTGTCGCCGACGTGACGACGCCGTTCGAACCGGTGATCAGCGACCCCGAGAGCGTCGCGCTCGAGTGGGTTCCCGTCGACCGGGTCGACGACCTGCCGCTGCATCCGGGCTTCGCGGATTCGTGGCCGGCTCTGCGCGCGGCCCTCGCCTCGCGACCCGCGATCGTCGTCGACGTCGCGAACGTGATGGGCGCGGTGCCCGACGGCTGGTGGAAAGACCGTGCCGGCGCTGCCACCCGCATCGTCACCAAGGTCTCGCGACTCGCCGAGCGGGGAGTGGATGCCGAGGCACTCGGGCTTTCAGCGACGCGCTGGTTTCCGTCGGTCACGGCCGTGCTCGAAGGACAGGCCCGCTCGGCGGCGCCCGCCGCCCCCGCCATCGAGGTGCGGCACGCGCCGGGCGAGGGCGACGACGAGATCGTGGCGGTCGCTCGCGAGCTGGTCGCTCAGCACCGACCGGTCGTCGTCGTGACGAGCGACCGCGAGCTCGCGACGCGCGTCGAGGAGCTCGGCGCGGTCGTCCACGGCGCGCGCTGGTTGCTGGATCAGCTCGACTGACCCGCGCGCGGGTTGGTGAGGGGGCTGCCCTTCGACAGGCTCAGGGACGTGGGTTACCGCGCGCGGGTCGGGAGGTGGCTGAGCCTGTCGAAGCCTCCGGTCCCTTCGACAGGCTCAGGGACCTGGGTTGGTGAGGTGGCTGAGCTTGTCGAAGCCTCCGGTCCCCTCGGCAAGCTCAGGGACCTGGGTTGGTGAGGTGGCTGAGCTTGTCGAAGCCTCCGGTCCCCTCGGCAAGCTCAGGGACCTGGGTTGGTGAGGTGGCTGAGCTTGTCGAAGCCTCCGGTCCCTTCGACGGGGTCAGAGACGTGGGTTGGTGAGGTGGCTGAGCTTGTCGAAGCCTCCGGTCCCTTCGACAGGCTCAGGGACCTGGGTTACCGCGGGCAGGTGGGGAGGTGGCTGAGCTTGTCGAAGCCCCGGTCCGTGCGATCAGTCGAGCTCGCGGCCACGCAGCTTCTCGATGTCGCGCCGGTCGCGCTTCGTGGGGCGTCCGGCGCCGCGGTCGCGGACGGGCACGAACGGCATGCTCTCCTTCGACGGCGGCGGGGGAGTGCGGTCGTCCACGGATTCCGCGACCAGGGCCGCGCCGACGCGTTTCGCGATCGTCTTCTTGACCACGAGGATGCGGTCGAACCCCTGGATGCGCACCCGCAACTCGTCACCCGGCCGTATCGGCTGCGCGGCCTTCGCCCGCTCGCCGTTGACGCGCACATGACCGGCGCGGCACGCGGTCGTCGCCGCGGACCGGGTCTTGTAGACGCGCACGGCCCAGAGCCACGCGTCGACGCGCGCGGTGGTGGGGGCATCGGTCATGTCAAGTCCTCGGTGGGCGAACCTCCATCGTAGGTCGGGCGGTCAGTCGCGCAGCGTCAATGAGACGAGGGCGCGATCGGGCTTGGGCCGATCGACGACGTCGAAGCCGGCGTCCTCGAAGACGGACACCGTGCCGCGGTACAGCTGATTCGCCGACCTTTTCGAGACGGCGGGGTCGAGGGGGTACGCCTCGACGACTCGTGCCCCGGCGTCGCGGGCGGTCGTGACCGCGGCATCCAGCAGCTTCTTCATCAACCCCTGACCTCGGTGGGCCGTGCGGATGACGAAGCACGACACCGCCCACACGTCGTCGGCGTCGAGCGGCTCGGCCGTGGCGGTCGTCACGTCGCGGGTACGCAGAAGTCGCGCTTGATCGGTGCGGGGGCCGACGCGCACCCATCCCGCCGGCTCTCCGTCGGCATAGGCGATGAGCCCAGGGGGCCGCTCGCCCTGCATCTCGGTGCGGAACCGTTCGGTGAGCTGCTCGCGGGAGTTCTTCTCGAACTCCGCGTTGGTCAGCAGCCACCATTGGCACTGGCATCCGGGACCATCGCCGCTGTCGAGCGCGACCTCGGCGTCGTCGGAGCGGTCGGAGGTCGCGGGCAGGATCTCGATCGTCATGTCGGCGACCGTAGCGAGGGGGTCCGACATCGACAAGGGTGCGGCCACACGCCCGGGCCGTGCGCTGGTTCGCGGCACTGTCGGCGAGGGGCTAATATAGGGGAGTTGCCCGCTCGCGGGTAACGGGATGTGGCGCAGCTTGGTAGCGCACTTGACTGGGGGTCAAGGGGTCGCAGGTTCAAATCCTGTCATCCCGACAGCAGAGGTCCGAATCTCGCAGAAATGCGGGATTCGGACCTCTTGTCGTTTCCGGGTGCGGGTCGCCGTCCAACATGGGTCTTACATGACACCGGGGCCGCGTTCAAAATGCGCCTTATACCCGGCGCCTACATCCTCGGGTCGCCAGCGAGACCTGCTGACCGAGCGATGAGACTGGCCAGAACGCCCCAGGCTGTCGGAATGTCGCTGGGAGCATAGACACCGGCGCCTAGCAGTAGCCCGTAGGCGCCGGGATTTGACTGGAGCGCGAAGGCGACGGTCGGGAGGTCATCCTCGTTCGCATGCAATGCGGTCACGCCACCGCGCTGCCCATCATCTCCCACACTGTTGAAACTTCGTCGAACCCGCAAGTTCGCCCCAAAGGGTCGTCGCGATCCTAGAAGAATTGGCCCCACAGGTTGGTCGTCACAACGGCTTCGCCGAGCTACTCTGGAGGTACCCCGGTATCCAGTGAGAGGGCTTCGATGAGCGGCAAGATCAATTCCACCCGGCGGACGGAAGAACTCGTCGTATCGTCCAATTTCATCAGGGCCGTGCGAGAATCCGGCTACGTCAGCCTCGCGACGGCGCTCGCGGAACTCATCGACAACTCGATCCAAGCAGGGGCGACCGAGATCGAACTCACCATCGCACGACCGGATGGGGCACTGCACCCGCAGATCGAGGTGCTCGACAACGGCGCCGGAATGAGTCGCCGAGAACTCGAACTTTGCCTCAAGTTCGGCGGATCATCTCGCTTCGACCGGCGTGAGTCGTTTGGTCGTTTCGGAATGGGCCTGCCTGCCGCATCCCTCAGCCAGGCGCGTCACGTCGAGGTCGCCGCATGGCAAGACTGCAGCGGCGCTCTCGCGGTGACCATCGATGTGGATGCGATCGTCGCTGGAGAGCCTCCCGCACTGAGAGCATGGCCGACGACCTCGCCGTCAACGCCATCTGGCTGCCGGGTCACGTGGCGAAACTGTGATCGCATCGAATACCGGCGCCTCGGATGGCTAGAGCGATCACTCCGCCGTGATCTCGGACGTATGTATCGGCGATTCTTGTCCGAGGGATTGAAGGTTTCGCTCAATGAGCGGCTGATCGAGCCCGAGGATCCAATGATGATGTCCACGGGCATTGACGGTGAGGCGGCAACGCTTGCCTTCACGCCGCTCGCGTATGAGCTTCGAACGCCTGACGGCGGCTCCGGCTGGGTGCACGTCCGCTTCGCGAGCCTTCCGGTGCACCGCTGGCATCATCTCGACAACGTAACGAAGCGACGCGTTGGGATCGTTGGCGGTGGTGGCGTCTCTGTGCTTCGCGCAGGACGAGAGATTGCTCACGGCTGGCACCTCATGGGAGGCAAGCGCCGAGAGAACTACGATGACTGGTGGCGTTGCGAGATCGAGTTCGAGCCGACACTTGACGACCACTTTGGAATCACTATCAACAAGCAAGGCATCCGTCCGTCGACTGAACTACGCGAAGCGCTCGAACCTGAACTCGAGTCGATCGCTCGCATGCTCAACGCCCGGGTCCGACAATCGTTCGAAGACGTGAAGTTCGAGGCCGCCGCCGAGATCTCCTGCCGAGTGGCCGCGACCGCTGACCCAGACCTCCCAGTGGTTACGGACAGCCGCGGGAATGGACGAGGCCCACTCGGATACCGGATCAGCACCGCACAACTCACGCCCGACTTGCTCTTCGCGACGTCGCTCCACGCAAGTACGCTCGAGGTGCAACTCAACGTCGACCACCCTGCCTTTGCCGCGCTCTATGCGCCGCTGCAGGCACTGTCCGACGGTGCGGGCACTCAATTGCGCACCACAGTCGAATTGCTCCTTCTCTCAATGGCGCGAGCAAGCCTCGCCAGCGGCGACGGGGCCAACCAACTCCTAGTCCAGTGGGGTTCAACCTTTGGACGGATGCTCCAGAAGGCATGACCGAGTCGAAGTATCTGCCGCTCAACCTCCCTGCCGGGTCGAGTTCCGCCGAGCGGGCGAAGTTTCTCCGGCTCTGCCGTGCGTTATCTGAACCGGCTGGCTCTGGGTCGACGCACGCGCAGCGGCTGGAGCACGCAGGACTGGGGGACATCTACGCCCAGCCAGCGCTCGCCGCCGCGGTGCACACTGCGATCGACCTTGTGGATCAGGGGTGGGTTGTCCAGGTCGACCGACTCGGCCCACTGTTCTCACCGCCAGCCGTCCAAGGAGACCGTGACGCTGAGAAGTCGCGTATCCGGGCCCAGGAGCATCTCAGGCGCGACGAACAACTCCTGCGGCCAAGCGTGCGGCGCTTCGTCCAGGGGATGGAGAGACCACACCAGTTCGGCGAATCGCTGGTCTCGGTTTTCGACCTAATGCGCGATGGGCGAGAACTGACGGACGCGCTCCGCCGCGACCCGACCGGGCGGACCGCGATCCAGCCCTACGTGCAGGTGGTTGATGACTCGGCCTGCTCCTTGACTGGCTTCCGCCTCCATGACATGTGGCGCTACTTTCGCCATACTTGGTCAAACGCCTACGCGACGGTGCCGGGCCGCTCGATGCCAATCCTCGTTCGCGATGCGGCTACTCCTCACCACGCCGTGATTGGGCTGGCAGCTATCTCAAGCCCCGTCGTTCAGATCGCCGAACGCGACAGTTGGATGGGCTGGGAGACAGACGAGTTCCTCCAATCGATCCGGGAGGAGCCCACCGATGCACTCGCCCGTTGGGTAGACCGACGGATCTCTGTCCAGATCGACGCAATCTATGTGGAGGATTTGCTCCGGGGTGGCGTGCTGCAACCCACAGACATCGCCAAGCCAACACAGGAACTCGTCGGGCGCCTCAAGGCCGACGCGGAACGATATCGGCAACGTCATCACCGGTCAGCCACCATTCGCGAAGTTCGCAACATCGAGCGTGATGCATGGGTGACCCGCGCCGAGACCGACCTCTTCCGGAGCAAGCGGTCGGCGGCCTTGGCTGAAGCGCTGGATATCCAGATGGGGTTGGGCTCATTTCTTCGCCCCGCGCCCTCGGCCGGAGGGCTCGGTGCGGCACTGGCAGATCGGCGAGCCCATGCCCAGCTTCGTCGGCTGATCCGCCGCGCACGCGGCGAGCGGGTTGGAACGGTCATCGCAGACCTCACGGTGTGTGGTGCGGTCGCACCGTATAACGGCCTCACGGCGGGCAAACTCGTAGGGGCGCTTGCGGCATCGCCGGCTGTACTGGCGGCCTACAAGGAGAAGTACAATCGGCCAAGCGAGATCGCGTCTGCCATGGCGGGTCGGCCCATCGTGCGCGAGGCTCGTTTGTCTTTCATCAGTACCACGTCGCTATATGGAACGGGTTCGAGTCAGTACAATCGGCTGTTCTGGCCGGCTGAGGTTGTGGGCGGTGAAGCTGGCACGCGCATGGGCTTCCACGAACTCGGACGGTCGCGATCCTTTGGAACATCGCACTTCACGGACGAGACGGTCGAAGCATTGCTTCGCCTTTCGTCTCTCCGCGACTCGTCAGTGCGGGTAAACAGTCTGTTCGGTGAGGGAGTTAGCCCACGGCTCCGGAAGGTGCGCCTCGGTCTGGCTGCGCTCGGCTGGCCGACGAATGAACTCTTGAAGCACGGTCGTCAGCGAATTCTCTACGGCGTGCCGCTCGTCCGGAACCTTCGCGACTACTCGCTCGGGATCGACGATGATCCCGATTACTTCCTTGACCCGTCCCTGCCAGACGGCGACCAGCGAATTGCCGGATGGTGGTTGGACCGTTGGGCGCTCCGGCGAGCGGGCCAGCCCGAGGTTCGTGAGGCGATGGCGCGCCATCGCCTCACACGTCCTGTCATGCATGGTGCGCGGGTGCCCCTGCCTCCTGAGGAAGAAGGCTGGCTGCCGCTGGATGCAAGCGAGAATTGACTACGCCCGAAGGGGGTACCACTCAGAGGCCGCCGAGAGCGAGATCACCGGGCGCTCAGGCGCATCAGGGTCGACGCTTCGACGGACGCCGAGAAGGCGGACGCGTCGGCCGACGGGAAACGGCACGTCCGTCTCGAGAGTCCGCACGAGCACTTCAAGCGCCGGTTGGTCGAAGGTCTCGAACACCCAACTGCGGGACCCGTTGCGCCGCGCGACTCGGCCCTCCATGTCGAACCGTTCATCAAGCGGCGCTCTCGTGATGCGCCGGGGGACGCTCACCCAGTAGGCGTCGCACAGATGTTTGACCTGACAGAACTGACACGCCTCCGGTCTCGGCAACGCTGGCGGCGAGGCACTGATCACGGTCGCATCGGCTGCAGCAATGCGCGCCCTCGTCAATGCGTGTAAAGCGAGCATCTGCTGCACATCAGGGGCAGCTACCGCGCGTTCATGCGACGGGTAGGCGATGATCAGCTTGGATGCAGGTCGGCCCGCCGGATTCGTGAATGCGTCGAAGCGCCAGAGCAAGGAGTATAGGCGGACTTGATCGTCATGCTCTTCGCGTTCTGCCCCTGTTTTGAAGTCGGTGATCGTGACACCGACTTCGTTAATCGACAACAGGTCGAGGCGCGCGGAAAGGCGGAGATCCTCGACCGTGACAGTGCGCTCGATGTGAATACCCGGTGTGGCGGGGCCGCGGGGCGCATCTCGAGGAGCCGAGTCGACGGCAGGAACGGGTCGGACGCGGGTCGTGGTTGACGGCCGGTCTTGTAGAAACGATTTTACCCGATCTACTGCCTCGGGCACCGCCTGACGAGGTCATCTCGCAGCCGGTCAAGCGCGGCACGACTGACACGAGGGTTGTCGTCAAGGTCGGCCAACGCCTTGTTGACGGCGGCCTCGGCAATCTGTGCCCAGCCCCCGAGCGCCCGTAGAACGTCAACAACGGTGAGGCGTGCCACGGCATCGTCCGTCGTCCCCATTGCGTGCGAGAGGCGTTCGATAATCAGGTGAACAACGCTTCCAAAACTGCAGCGCGAACTGGTACGACGGGATAGCCGCGCCGACCCCAGAGCGCGGGATAGTCGGCTCGCTCCAGCACCCGACGACGAGGGCAGGCCTCGATCGTTGCCAGAGATGAGTAGCTCCACAGCGCGGGAACCTCTGGCCGCAGCCCTGAGAGCCCTCGATCACGGTGTCAAATTGTCCGCTTGGTGTAGTCACTGAAGGAATTCCAACACCTCGCGAGAGGCGTTCGGGAGGCTGCGGGCGATAATCAGGTCGTCTATGAGCTTGACGCGCTCGAAGGTCTCTTCTGCGACACGGTGCAGTTCCGGTGTGGGAGCTACCTCAGGGGTCAATGGGCCATGAACACCGATCAGCGCTCGCTCTCCGCTCGACTTCGTCGCAAGGATGGGAACGAGCACCGGACCGATACCGTCGATGTCGATCTGCGCGTCGCGTTCGAATTGAACGTCATCCGCTCCCGATCGATAGAGGTCCTCGAAGAGACGTTGCGCGGAGCGGTCGACACGGGCGGGCGAAAGCTCAGGAAGCGTGCCGTCGAGCAGGTAGCGCAGCAGGCTGGCGCCGACATGGCGGTCGAGTTGTGTATGCTCGAACCGGTTGCGGAAGCTCCGAAGGCACCTGTAGCAGGATTCCTCGCACTGAGCCGGGCAGTCGACCAGTCGCTCCAGCGCGAGCTCAAAGATCTTCCGTCCCAGCTGGCTCACCTGCTGAGTGAAGCCAGCGCCGCCGGACAAGGTGTCGTAGACGTAGATCTCGGCCTCACGCCCGCGCCCACCCCATTGGGTGAGCGCCGGCCGGAACTCCGCTTGCAGTTCGCTGGCTTCGATCTGGAGGTGCTTGGCCGCCGCGATGGTGAGAGCCTCGGCGACGGTGCGGAGCGCAACTTGGGAGGACAGATACGACGGTCGGAGTGTCACCGGGTCGGAGACCGTCAGGCGGATGAGCAACACATCCGAGAAGAAGTCCGTGCCGAGCACCAGACCTCGGGAGGCTCGACCGCCTGGACACATCGGATCCTTGTCAGGGAACGGCTTGGCATGCGTACCCGCGAGCACTGGCGTTGGCATCGCGGTCGGCTCAATGAGCCCGCACCATGTGCACAACGTGTAGCCCTCGTTGTTCGGACCCGTATTGGACACCAGAAGTTTCTGGTGATCGAAGTTGAGTTGAATACGATCGTTCACCTGCTCCCAGAGTTGGGCGTTCCCGGGGCCGTCGGCGATGAGTTTGGCGCGGGTCGCGTAGCTCACGGCTGGCGCGTCGTCAGGGCTTGTGCCCGGCGGCTGGCCGATTCGATGCGCAAACCCTGGCGGACGAAGCCAGTTCATGCCAGGCCCGAAACGGTCGCCCTCGCAGGCAGGGCAGGAGCCCGTGCGCCCACGCTCCGCCTGCTCCCACGGGACGTGGGTCGCGTAGTGGCAGTCCTGGCACTCGAAGTAAATGCGACGATCCCTCCAGGCCTCCGAGAGTTCCTTGCGCATGGGGGAGTAGAGGGCGCCCGAAGTCCACTCACGCTTGTCTACCCACACCACCTTGCCGGGCGCGTATTGGCTCAGGGCGACGGTTAGGCCCTGGCTTGGCGAGTAATGAAATGCCGGACGGTACGGGGTAGACCGATCCTCGTCGAATACGTGGAAGCTGACGACATCGGTCGGGAAGGCGTAGCGCGGAAGCACCCCCCTGTAGAGCAGACGATCGAGAAGCTTGTCTCGGGCGCGCTGGGAACTTAGCTCCTCCCCGCTGTCCTCAGCAACAGCAGCTTCATCCTCTAAGTCCGCTCCTGTCGCTCCCGTGCTCTCGTCCGCCGAAGTTTCGGCGTCATCGGCTTGGGAAGGCTGGCCCGGTGTCAGCTCGACAATTGCCGGCGCGGGGCGGATGTCTAACGCGTCATCGATGCCGTGAAGCGTTGCGGCGACCAGGTCGGCCAGTACTTCGTATCGACGATCACCGCTGATCTCGCTCGGAAGCCAGCCGTCGACTTCGGCACGAAGCGCGGATTCGTTGGTCAAGAGCCAACTCTCGAAATCGGTCCGGCTGAGCGTCGCTGAGTCCGATAGGAAGTCCCCCACCGAGCCAAGCACTTCGAAGAGGTTGGCGGGCATGGTGGTCGGGTCGACGTGCGGGACCCGGTCTTGGTGATACCGCTGCAGCAGATAGGCGGTGATGTGGCGCTTGGCGATTTCTACGTTGTCGATAGTGAGGACGGGGTCGGCGACTTCTCCGCTGACCATCTCGGCTGGCTCATGGAAGTAGTGGTCGTCGTGTGTGTCGGCGCTGCCGAACGCGATCACGGTTGCCACCGCGTTCCCACGGCGCCCCGCCCGACCGGCACGCTGCTGATAGTTGGCTCGTGATGGGGGCATGTTGCGGAGTGCGACCCCGCTCAGCGACCCGATATCGATGCCGACCTCCATCGTGGTGGTGCAGGACAGGAGGTCGATCGCGACCTCGGGTTGTTCTCCTGGTGTAGGTACCGCGATGTTCACGTCCTGGAACAGAAGCTCGTACATCTCTGCCTTCGAGAACACGTCGTCGCTTTGAGACG
This sequence comes from Microbacterium sp. che218, assembly GCF_040436305.1. Taxonomy (NCBI): domain Bacteria; kingdom Bacillati; phylum Actinomycetota; class Actinomycetes; order Micrococcales; family Microbacteriaceae; genus Microbacterium; species Microbacterium sp. che218. The sequence continues at coordinate 998,622 of NZ_AP031501.1, read as the reverse complement.
AGTTCAGTTGGGCGGTGTGCTCAGCTGCGACGACGCTCATCACCTCGCCAGGTGGCGTCGCAAGGGCGCGGCGCGAACTCGCGCGGTAGTAGCCCTTGCGAGCTTGGAAGACTTCGTCGGTCTCAGGATCAAGTGACCTCACCTTGTCGGCACCACAGAAGATGCAGGTGGTCCGACCGGGGAAGTGGCGCTGCGTGGAGCGGCACCGCTCGCAGTAGCCCCAAGCGGTGTCGAGGTCGAGCGCCACCGTGCGCGCGGCGAGCTGATACTTGTCGCCGACTTTCTGGCAAAACTTGCTCTGCAGCACGGGTAGCCACTCAGCATCGAAGATGCGCTTAGCCTCACGGGTACCGAGCCAGGTCGTCAACTTCGCGAACTTGCCGCTCACGGCCTGGACCTTGGTTCCTTTCCAGTCCGCACTCATCGCGGAGAACCAGATGCCGGGGCGAATCCACAGCGACAGCCACATTCGGACCAGTGCGAGCTTCTCATCCTCGGTCGCCGCGATACCGGGAATGTCTGCCAGTTCGGCGAGCACAGAGTTCTTCAGGTTGCCCCGCTCGCGGAGGGAAGCGAGGCCAAGGGACGTGAATCCGTAGTAGCGGCTCGTGAGCGCGGGGACCAGGCTGCGCAGAAGTGACTGCGGCGGTGGATCCTTGATGGCGTACAACTGCATGAACTCCGCTGGATCGCTCAGGGCGCCGCGCTCGAGCGACTCCGACACCTGTGTGAAGGCCTCAAAGTTTTCCGTTCCGGTGAGCTCGGGGCGAAGGCGAACTCCCAGCAGCTTGGCCCCGACCATCGCAACCAGATAGAGATCCTCCAGGCTCATGGTCGGCGCGACAGGGTGCTTCGATAGCTCGCTCCAGCCTTTGAGGATGATCGGCCGCACGGCGTCGCGGAGTGAGTACTCTTGAACATTTGGCGCAAGGCGAGCCGCAACCTGTCGCGAGTCAGAGAAGGCGAGCACCTTGCGGCCTCGGAGCGGAGCGAAGTCGTCGGCTGGCTTCGGCCCGGGGGGCTGAACCTCGATCTGACGACTTACGACGGCTCGGAAGGGCTCGTCACCCTTGGTTTGATGGTCCTGAACGCTGGTGCGACCGAACAATGCGTGGTCGCCACACACGCCACATGGGTTGAACTCTCCGGGTTGCTTCTGTCCGTCCCTCGAGTCGTCATCTTGTTTGTGCTCATCGTCCTGCTGGAGTCGCACCCAGACCCTGCGCCAGCGATCACCGAGATCGTGCGGGTTGAGGCGACCAGTGACGAGGTCAAGTTCCTTGAGAACTGAGTTTCCGACATCCTCGGACGGCTCTTCAAGAAGCAGATCGATCGGTTCGAGCGCTGCGATGGGACCCGAGGCTGTCTGGAAGGCACTGCCAGGCTCCTGCCACAAGAACGATGGGTTGGCGACGTCATCCGTGTACGCCCGTGCATACGTGGCGCCGCATTCGCGACACGTGAAAAGCTCAAAGACACGCGCACCGCAGTCGCAGGTACTTCGGGGCTGACCATACATCGCACCGACTGGACCCTTCGGGATTCCGCAGCGGTCTACCGAGCAATCCTCGTCGAGGCATACCCAGATGCCAGGAAGGCCCCGGAAGAACGCGTGTACGCGGCAGGGGAGCAGCCCTGCATCGTCAGGCTTGAGGCGAGCGGCGCTCGCGAGCGCGATCAAAGTGGAGGCGGCGCGCTCCGCCAGCGTTGCGTCGATTCCCGGGAACGCGCGCGCGCCCAGCGTATGGACAGGCAGCGCTCGCTTCATCGTGTTGTTGACCAGAAGCCCGAGTGGAGCGTATCCATTCAGTGCGCGGTACAGCAGGGCGCTTGAAGAGGTCTCGGCGTCGTGAGCGACTCCGCGGTACTTCAGCAGGGGAGCCAGAGCCTGCGCTCGCGCCTCGTCCGTCTCCGCCTTGTAGTAGGCGTCCATGGAAACTGAGGCCAGCACTTTAGCGTCTTCAAGCGACCCAGATGCCGCTGGAACCCGCAGGTCGAGGGTACCCGTGACCGCGTCAAAGTCGCTCACGTCCTTGCCTGTCAACTGCGCGGCGAACGCCTGCGCCTTTTCTGATCCCGAGAAGCTCGCACTGGTGGCGATGACCTGAAGGCGATCAGCGGGGATATCGAGCCTGGCTCGCAGACGTCTCATCAGGAGCGCAACTTCGGCACCTGCCGCGCCACGGTAGAGGTGAGCCTCGTCGATGATTAGGAGGAACTTTTCCTCCGGGTAGTTTCTTAGCCACTGCCGCGTCGCATCGAAGATGGGACGCTCAAGTGGCCGCATCAGCATGTATTCAAGCATCGAGTAGTTGGTGATGAGGACATCGGGCGGCGATGCCAGCACCTCGTGGCGCGTGAGGAGTTCAACGTCTCCCGGGAGCATGACCGCGCGCTGGAAGGCACCGGTCTTCGAGTTCACCCAGTGTTGTCCGCTAGAGCCGTACCAGGCCTTCAAGTCCGGCTTCGCCGGCCACTTGCCGCGCGCTTTCAGCTCTCCAATGAGCTGCGATGCGCGCTGTTGCCGGGGCGAAGTCGGCTTTGCCGCTTCGTCGAGGAGCGCGATGTAGTACTTCTCCAGCGACTTGAGTCTGGTTCTGTCCTTCTCCGCTGTTCGCACCCCGGGATACAGGGTCCTACTGGTGTAGCGCGCAAAACGTGCAGGTCGATCAGCCCACGTTGTGAACTGACTCGCTACCCGCTCGTCGCCTAGAAGCAACCGAAGGCGGCCAAGTTGATCGTTCACGAGCGCGTTCATGGGATAGAGCACGAGGGCTCGGACTCCGGGCGCCGCGAACGACTGTGGTCGATTGGCGGCTTCCTCGGCAAGCTTCGCCAGCATAGGGAGCAAGAAGGTCTCTGTCTTGCCCGAGCCCGTACCGGTCGTGACCACGAGACTCCGCCCGGACGCCGCAGCCTCGAGCGCGGACGCCTGGTGCGTGTACGGAGGATCGAAGAGCAGCGGCGCGTGGTCTTGCTCGGTCGACGTCAGTCGAGCGAACAACTCTAGGGCGGCCTTGTCGAGCGTGAGCTGGGTGAACCGCGTGCCCGGGGTGTAGCGGGGCGTGCTCTCAAGGAACGGGGTCTGGAAGGTATTGCCCTGCTGATCGAGGAGCACCTGCCGCTGACGGATCAACGAAGGATGGCCGACGTGATACGTCGCTTCGATGTACTCGCGCAGGGCGTTCCTAATTTCGTCCGCCGTCTGGGCGATCGTGAGTGATTGTCGTGTCATTGTTCTTGCACTTCCTTCATTCCCGTCATCCACAGCGATTTCGAGAGAAGCCCTCTGAGCGAATCCTCAGCATCGAACGGAACCCGATATGTGAGGAGCGCACCCTTTGACCGGCCCATCGGAATTCCGACAAGCGCGATGTATCGCTCTGCCCATGACGGTAGCGGAGCGAAGAGGTCGAGGAGTCGACTGCCATCGGGCATTCCGGTCGAGCGGACTCTGAAGACCTGCGGTTGGCCACGATGACGATCAATGGCTGCTTGGAGGCGGCGAGCCTCGTCCCACCCCGGCATGACTGACGAGTCAATTGGGAAGTCAAGAACAGCGCGCGGAATCCCGGCCGCGACATGAACGACGCACCACACCGGTGCGCCAAATGCCTGCGGGCGCCGGCCAACGAGCATGCCTTCATCGCGGGATGTGAGTTCCCGCCAGCGGCCGATGTAGTACTGCACCTGTGTCGTTGGGTCGATGATCTCAAGACCCCGTATATCGCCGGGCATCTGATGCTGGCTTAGTAGGTGGGCCGTTCGCTCAATGAGTGCTGAGGCAGGCTCTTCGCGGGGGACACGTGCCCATTGCTCGGCGGTCACTCGATGAAGCCCGGCGTCCGCCAATGTAGCTGCGGCGTCGTCCGTCTCTAGCGTCAGGAACCGAGTGTGGGCTTCATGCTCCACCGAGGCGCCGACGACGGACTCATCGACGATCGGACTTGCGTTTGGCCTGACGCCGAGGAGCAGGTGCCGGCCCGGTCGAACTGTCACATATGACGGTGGGGCGAGGTAAAGCTGGCGCACGCCTAACTCCGCTGATCGCAGTTCGAGAAGATCGCCAACGCCGACAACCAGATCAAGTGCCTCGGCGACTACGTCGCGCTTTAGGTCAGGTGAGAGCGGACGGAGCACTTCGAGCACCGCATCGACGAGATGACGTGGCGTCGCGGGACACAGCAACGACGCTGCACGGCGGATGGACGCGCACAGCCCCTCTACGGAGAGCAGTCCGGTCGCTTCGTGGTCAAGACCGAGCAACTCGACCGCCGTCGCCTCGAGGTCGGTCTGAGTCAGTCGCTGGATGCTCATCCGACGCCTCCTGCGACTTCTTCGACGGTACCGAGCACAGCGAATCGCGCAGCGCGCACGAGCACAGGGTTAGTCATGACCGCGCGGAGGTACTCATTGCGTTCCGCCGTTTCCCATTCGAGAAGCTCGCTTGGGGAACTCGCGAGCTGAAGGAGGAACCGCGCACCCTCGAGTATGTTCGGCATGCCCGATGACGAGATGAGCGCCCCCGCTGCCTCGCTGAAGCCTTCGATGAGGAGCGCTGGGGTGTCCCACTCCCACAGGTGGTTCGCGATCGCCTCCGCGGCGGCACGATGGGCAAGACTCCCACCGACGAGTGCCTGGGCTCGGTCGAGGTCGACATCAGCCGCCGCCTGAGTTGCAATTTGGCTCTCAAAGCTCGCCCATTTGCCCGGCGTGAGCAATCCCACAAGCGCTCCACTGATCGAGTCGAGAACCCGACGACGCTCGCGGACTCCAAATGGATGGGCAGGGAGTTGGGCGCTCTTCCACAACTGGTGACCCTTCATGAGTCTCGTGCATTCGACCAGTGACTTCTGGGCGGTGGGGATGGATGGCGTTGCGTGCCCAATGCCGATCATTTGGTTCACGTCCGGGGGAACGATCTGCGCAGCTCTATCTTGATCGTTGCTGGCCACGAGCAGGCCGCCGCGTGGCGGGCCCGAGAACTCCTGGTCGGCCGGCTGCGGCTGGCCGCTGAGAGGACGTTCGACTGGATAGAAGACGACTTCGACCGTGTCGCCATCGGTGCGGTCTATGAGACGCGCGACGTAGCCGTAGTCGCGATGGCGTGTTGAGAGAACCCACCGCAGCCCATGGAAACCGCGTTCACATCGGATGGTGGCGAACCCCACGCCCGCCTTACTGATGGCCAACTCGGCCGTGTCCGCTGCGTCGTAGTGGCGGGCAATCTGCGGCTGCTCGCGCAACCGAGAAACTATACGTTGCCAGTCACTGCTCGTGACCGGGAGTCGGAGACTCTGGCGGTGGATTGCCAACTGGGCACCGCTGCCATCGCGAAGGGAGAGCGCGAACTCGGCGGCCGTGTCACTCGGCCCATCGATCTCGAGGAGCGCTCGACCGTCCCACAGCTCGGGGAGACTCGGCTGCGCGGGGAAGCTGCGCAACCGAATACCTTCGCCTGCGAGGCCAGCTTCGTTGTGCACATCCGAATCGCGGATGATCGCGAGCAGTGATCCCTCGGTCTTGAGGTTCTCGCCGTTCGGGTCAACTGTCACAACGATCTCGTGTGTCCCCGAGGCCAACTCCGCAAGCGAGAGGAAAAGGTCGGACTCGCCCTCCGGCCAGTCGAGGAAGTAGGGATCTCCGTTGATGCGCAGGCCGAGCTTCTTGGGGGAGTGCTCGGCATGGATAGCGATCAGCACCGGCTCGCCTGACAGCCACTCGGCGACGCCGTCGCCGTCCCAGCGGCCCGCCACTACCCCCACCGGGCGCACGCGCACGTCGGAGACGACCGAGATGCCAGCTTCGAGCAGCGCAGAGGAGTCCGCCTCACTGAGAGTGGCCGGCACGCTCAGAACATAGGCACTCATGCCTTCAAGAGCGATCTCCACCTTGACACACCAGTCGACCGTCGGCGGGGAAAGTGTCTGGTCGCCGACGATGCAGTAGCTGGCTCCGGGCCGAACGAACTTGCCCTTCACCTCGCCCGCGGGTGTTCCCGGTCTCTGGCGAAAGACCCACCATGGCCCCCGGGTGATCCGGCATTGCTCGGCGAGCAGCAGGTTAACCCCGTCGGATGCGCGCCGCAACTGCAGGAAAGGCTGAGGCGGTGCGGGCCAGCGGGTGAGTTCGGTAGGTGGCGTGGCATAGAGGAGTCCACCGGTGGGGATCTCCTGACGAGCGCCCGCAACGACCGCGCGTGAATTGCGTAGCGCCTCATACAACTGGGGCATGGCATGCTGAAGTGGTTTGAGATCCGGCAGGATCGCGAATGCTCGCCAGACGCCGCCGGCGTCTTCGCGCAGCTGAAGTTGAGGATCATTTCCTCCCTGGCGCGGGGTGTGAAGACGGTCCGGGTCACTCCGGCCTTCCGGAGGTCTGAAGTTGTGGGTGCGGATGCTGCTGGCGGAGCGTCGAGCTTCTGACAGCCACCGCCGTGACTGGCGCTCTGAATTGAGGCTCTCGACGATGCGCGCGAGGGCAGTCGACTCGATCAGCGGCGTATCTGCGTGTTCGTCGGTGATGAGCAGGGCAACGGCGAGGCGTCCAACGATCTCCGTGTTCTGGCAGAACTTCTCGAGGCGATCGCTGTAGTGCCGGGACCAAGCATGCAATCGAGTCCCGAGAGCCGCCGGGTCGTCGAGCAAACTCGGCCAGCTCGTTCGGTAGTCGGACAGCATTCGCGCGAGCTGCACCTGGAGATACCGGGGCAGGACTGCATGGGTAATCGGCCACGCAATCTTGCGGAAGGTGTGCGCCCAAGCACCCTGCGGGATCGCACCTCCATACTGCTGTGAGAATTCCACGAACCAGTTGCGGACGCGATCCCTCTCATAGTCGCTGTCGCCCCAAAGGGGAGTCTTCGAGGCGTAGATCGGCCAGTACTCGACTCCGTCGTAGGAATAGCCAACCTCGGCGGCATGCACCACGAAGGGGAGCCAGGAGCTTCGGCTAGCGGCTGGCATCAAGCCCAGTCGATGCGCGTCGCCTACCGTCCTCATTAGGAGCTCGCGGTCATTGACGCTCAGGCCGTGTTCGAGCGCGAAGACGGGCGCTGGCGGCCGGAGACTCCGGCGGCGCGCAGCCAATTCGTTGAAGTGCGCGTCAAGGTTCGTATGTAGGTGCTCGATCAGCTCAATCGGGCTCGCGCGCGTAACGTTCTCCAACGCGATGTGCCCCCTTCGCTGCTTTAATCACCGTCTCAAACGATGAATGTGCCTTAGTCTGCCCGAGCCCACCGACACTCCATGGTGCGAAAGCTTGCGTGTCTGCCAGTACCCACTTGCCGCAGTGCATTTGCTGGCATACCTAAGCGCCCTTTCCGGCCTGACGGCGTGGCAGGGGTCAGCAAGCCTCGATAGGTTTTCCGCAGAGCACGGAGGAGCGAGAGTGGCAGACATCGAACTGGTCGGCGATGACGATGGTGTGGTTGTGGTCGGCGACCGCTCAGCGATCGAGCGCTTTCTTGATCACGCGGGCCTACTGACACGGGCACGTGATTTCGATCTGGGCAAGCTCAGCAACGCCGTGAACGCGGGTGCCGATGTCCTGACGACCGTTTCTGGTGTCGTGGAGCAGTCGGCGATGTATCTCAAACTGACGCCCGAGTCCGCGAAGAGACTCAAAGATGCAGGCGGTCTGATGAAGACCAAGACCAAGGGGGTCAGCCACGCGATGCTCGGGGAAACGGGCCAGACGTCGCTCAAGTGGCTCCAGGTCGAAGATGGCACTGCGTCGCTGCTCACAAACCCGGCGGTGCTTTCCGTTGTGGGCGGCCTCTTGAGCCAATTCGCCCAGCAGGCGGAGGCGCAGGAGCTTCGAGCGCTGCTTATCAACATCGATGAGAAGCTCGACGATGTGCGCCGTGCGCAACGAGACACCGTACTCGCCAGGATGAAGCGCGCCGGGGAGGCTATCAAGGAAGCCATGACACTGCGTGAGCACGGCGGCGACCCGAGAACACTGTGGGACAAGGTGAACGGTGAATCCTCGACGATCCTGAACGTGCAGGAAGAGGCGTTGCTCGCGCTTCGTGCGCTTGCCGACAAGGTCGACGGCAAGCGCACAACTGGAGAGCTCAAGAAGGTGGCGAAAGGGATCGAGCGTGAAGTCTCAGTCCATCTTGCGGTCCTCGCTCGCTGCTTTGAACTCCTCGACGAGTTCAGAGTCGTCGAACTCGACCACGTGCTCGCGACCGCACCACAGAATCTCGAAGGCCACCGGCGGGGGCTTGCGGCGGCGCGGGATGAGCGGCGAGCGGGCGTGCTCAACCACACGAGCCGGTTGATGGTTCAAATGGATGCAGCCGGAGGCATCGCCAACGAGAACATCATCCTCCACGCTCGGGCCGCACAATCCGTGGTCGACTCACTCAACTGCACAGCGGAGGTCGTCGATGACTTCCGGGCCCTATTCGGTGTCGAGTCTGCTCGTGACGTCCTTCGCGCGACGCCTTGGCGAGAGGCGGTCCGTGATCCTCAACAGCGTAAAGCGGCGGGTAAGGAGGTCGGACAGAAGGCGCTCATCGGATTCGGTGTTGCTGGCGCCGTCGTGCTACCGGCAGCGGTGGCATTGTCCAAGAACGGCTCCAAGCCCGGCGCTTAGAAATCGTCGAGAGGGTTGAGTCCCAGTGTACCGGTCTCAGGGTCCTGTTTCGTTGAGAAACGGGATGGTGGGAGGGAACCGTGAACGGCCCGAATTGCTCGAGGCACCATCCGTAGCTTCTCGAGGCCTTCGATGCCGAGGCCACTGGATCATGCCCAGCCATCCTGGAAGCCATGACGTCCGTAGAAGGAGCGGGCATGCTCGTTCGCCACCGTATCCCCGACTTGAGCCGGTTAGTTCCCTAACGCGGCGTTCAGTAGTGGGAAGCCTGTTCCGTTACTCTGCTCGGCCGCATGGAGATATCGATAACCGGACTAACTTGGGTGCAGGGCTTGGCCCTGTTCGCGCATCGGGGTGGTGTGAACCTTCCGGTGAACGCGAAGTCGGCGACGAGTTCGTCGCGCACGGTCCACGACCACGCACGCGGAGCCGGGACTGGACTGGCGGGGCCAGCATCGCATCCCTCACCGCCCCGCCAACGACGTTTCATCGAGAAACCAGCCCGGGGTCGGGCTAGAGTATGGCTCTCGCCACGAGTCGATGTGGACGCGCGCGACGGCGTCGACATTCCAAACCCTGCCTCGCGGACTTTGGAACTCCAAGGTTCTTTGGGCGGACTCACGGCTGGCGCTCATTGTCCCGGCAAATTCACTGTTGTGCCACGGCCCGCTTGATAGTGGACTCGCTGACTCCATAACGTGCCGATAGGTCACGTCGAGTCGCGCCTGCGGTAAACGGTTCTCGTGCTCTCCGCCTTCTGCTGTTCGCTCATGATCGAGCGGTTCGCTCTACCGCTGTCGTTGAATCCTGCGCGGCGGATCGTGTCGCGGACGGTGTATCGCCGCACCTTGTATCAATCGGCGAGCTCGTATGTCGACGTTCCGACTACGTAGTCCTCGATCATGAGCTTCACGACCGAGCGATGCAGGCCGTTCTGCTGGAGGAGTGGGCGGTCGCCCGGCTCCCGAGTCGATACCCGCGAGGGCTCGTGGATGTGGGTCAGTTCGGTGGTTCGGCGCTCTTGTTGGCAGTAGTTTCGCAGCATCCCGACAGCAGAGGTCCGAATCTCGCAGAAATGCGGGATCCGGACCTCTCGTCGTTGCCGGGTGCGGAGCGTCAGACATGACGCGGGCACGATGACGTCGTCAGACTCGATGCTCCGGCCCGGGAGCAGCATCCCCTGAAGCGGGGCGAGCGTGCTACAGGCGTAGTGCGAGCATGTCCCCGAGATGAATCTGGCGGAGGTCGCCGCCGTTGAGCGTGCCGAGCGTGACGTAGTCGATGCAGAAGCGTTCGCCGATCGCGACGGTGCGCTGTCGTTATCCGCGACGGTGTAGGACGTCGGAACCCCGTCGACGAGCTCGACTTTGCCCATAGCGCCCTTCTGCGCTCCCTGGTCGAATGGCTTCGTCCCGAGGGGAGGCATGTGATTGGAGTTGCAGTATCGGGTGCCCGGATCGGCGGAGAATACCATGCCGCTGTTGGTGGCGCGGTCGTAATCATGCTTGGCCGGCTCGTAGTACTCGACACCCTCCGGTAGCGGATAGCTCGGCGTGCCGTAGGCTGCGACGAAGTTGTTCGGGCACCCCTCGGTGCTCTCGCATTGGAAGCCATGGGGGTAGACCAGCCACAGCGAGCCGTCCGGCACATATTGCGGGAGAGAGCGCTCAGCCAAGCTTGGCGTCTTCTCGGGCGTGGGTGTGGACGTTTCGACGGCGGCTGGAGCGGACGCGGGGGTCGGGGCGCACGCTGTTATGCCCGCGAGAAGCGCAAGCGCGGCGAGGCTGACCGTGATCTTGGCGACAGGGGTCATCCCGCCTGACAGGCGGTCGCGGTGCTCCCCAATCCTTGGCCGGGCGCCGAGCCGCGTGGCCGGCGATGCCCGTGGCCCGAACCCAGTAGCCCACCCCGCCATCCGCCCGCCCCGCCGCCACGAACCATCGACGTGGCACAGACAGACGCTCGTGAGTTCCTGATCAACGTGATCGATCGGGCCGCGGCAACAGGACGACCTTTCTGGGACGCGACGCCCGAAGAGCGTGCGGCCGTGCGTGAGCGCTTCGGCACTCCCGCGGCGGCCATCCGCGTCGCGCGACAGCCGTGTGATGACGGGCAGGCCGTCGTCGCGGCCGACCTCTTCCTCAGCACCGCGATCCTCGTCGAGGTCGCCGTCGACCTTCTCGTCGACAACGGGGGCGGACGCTCGCGCCAAGAGGCGACCGAGGCGCTTCGCCAGCGCGTCCGCGCACTGCTCGGGTGATGAGCGTCGCCGCCCCGGAATACGACCCCCGGGCGGCCCCAGCCTGGCAATCGCCTGGGCAATCGCCCCTCTTCACAGCCGCGACCCGCGTGATTCCGGGGCTCGACGCCGCTAGGTATGCGCGATCGTGCATACGCCCCCAGTAGCGTCGCGAACAAGTCCTCGGCATCCGCCTTCGGCTTCGGGCCGTTACGGTCACCCCCACCCGAGGAGCACGCAATGGCTGCACCCGTCGTCGAGTCCCGGATGGGGCCGATCCGTCAGACCTACAAGGGGACGACGGACTTCCCGCCCATGGCGAAGGCCTACACCGAGCTCTCGCAGGTCGTGCGCGAAACGGGCCTGCTGGTCCGCGCCCGCCGCTTCTATGCGATGGTCGGGGCCGTGCTCACCCTCGGCTTCGCCGGCTGCGTCACCGGTTTCATCCTGCTCGGCGACAGCTGGTTCCAGCTGCTCATCGCCGCGGCGCTCGGCATCCTGCTCACCCAGGTGGCGTTCCTCGCCCACGAGGCCGCGCACAAGCAGATCTTCGCCTCGGGCAAGGCCAATGACCGTCTGGCGCTGTGGCTCGCGGCCGGCGTCGTCGGCATGAGCCTGTCGTGGTGGACTTCGAAGCACACCCGCCACCACGCCAACCCCAACCGCGTGGGTAAAGACCCCGACATCGAGATCGACACGATCTCGTTCATCGAGGTCGATGCCGCCAAGGCGCGCGGCCTGCAGCGCTGGATCACCCAGCGCCAGGGCTGGGCGTTCTTCCCCCTCCTCACACTCGAGGGTGCCAACCTTCACTTCATCGGTCTGCGCCACCTGCTCTCGAAGGAGCCGGTCAAGGGTCGCTGGACCGAGCTCGGCCTCATCGCCCTCCGCTTCGCGATCTTCGTGGCTCCGGTGTTCGTCTTCCTGCCGCTCGGAATGGCCTTCGCCTTCGTCGGCGTGCAGCTCGCCGTGTTCGGCCTGTACATGGGCGCCTCGTTCGCCCCGAACCACAAGGGCATGGCCGTCATCGCTCCCGACGCCAAGCTCGACTTCTTCAGCAAGCAGGTGCGCACCTCGCGCAACATCACCGGCGGCTGGTGGGCGACGTGGCTCATGGGCGGCCTGAACTACCAGATCGAGCACCACCTGTTCCCGAACATGCCGCGCCCGCACCTCAGCAAGGCCCGCGCCATCGTCAAGGAGCACAGCCAGACGCTCAACGTCCCCTACGTCGAGACCACGCTGCTGCAGTCGTACGGCATCGTCATCCAGTACCTCAACCGGGTGGGTCTCGCGGCCCGCGATCCGTTCGAGTGCCCGATGACCTCGGCGGCCGCTCGCGCCTGACGTTCTCTGATCCACCACCCCGGAGGGGCCCCGCATAAAGCGGGGCCCCTTCGGCGTTTCGATGACAAATGTCACCGACACCGATGACGGACGGCTCTGCCGCTCGCTCGACGTCGCTGATCGACTGGAGGGACCCCGACCCTGAGGACCCTCCATGAAGAAATCCACCCGGCTCGCCCTGCTGCTCCCGCCCGTCGCCCTCGTCGCGGTGGTGGCACTGACCCTGGGCGCCACGGCGGCAGTGAACGTCGTCGCCACCCGCGCCGAGGCGTCGGAGATCGTCTCGTACGGCGAGCGGGTCGGCGTCGGCGATCGTTCGATGAACGTCGTCGTCAGCGGAGACCACCCCGACACGATCGTGCTGCTGCCCGGGCTCGGCACGGCCGCTCCCGGTCTCGATTTCGCTCCGCTGATCGACGAGCTCGACGACACCTATCGCGTGGTCGCGGTGGAGCCGTTCGGCACCGGGTTGAGCGATCAGACCGATGTTCCGCGCACCGCCGCGAACATCTCGAGCGAGGTGCACTCAGCCCTGTCTTCGCTCGGCATCGAGCGGTACGCGCTGATGGGGCACTCGATCTCGGGCGTGTACGCGCTGACCTACGTCGAGGCCTACCGCGACGAGGTGACCGCGTTCATCGGCATCGACAGCAGCGTGCCCGATCAACCCGGCGGCGAGGAGCCCATCGCGACCGATGCCCTCGTGGTGCTCGACGACCTGGGCGTCGCCCGCGCCCTGCGCGCGCTCGGCCCCGATCCGTACGAGGGTCTTCCCTACGGCGCTCGCGCGAAAGAGCAGATGCGCCTGCTCACGAACAAGAACTCCGCCGCCCCCACGGTGATCGACGAGATGGCCCACGCATCGAACACGTTCGCCGAGGCGAGCGGCCGCCGTTTCCCCGCAGACCTTCCGGTGCTGCTGTTCGTCCGCGACGTCGACGACGATGTCGAGGACTGGGTCGCGTTGCACCGAGCCCAAGCGGCATCCGTCGATCGAGGCGAGGTGATCCTGCTACCCGGCTCGCACTACCTGCATCACACGCACGCGCGCGAGATCGCCGAGGGCGCCCGAGAATTCCTGGGGGCGAGCGACTAGCCGCTGAACGGCTTCAGCTCGGAGTCCCCCCAGGTGGAGGTGCCGGATGCCGGCTCCGCGGCGAACTGCGCCAGCGACAGCTCCCGCGAGTCGTTCCACCCGCGCCGGGCCCGCACGATGGTGAAGCCCTGACCGCGGAGGTCACGCGCGAAGTCCGCGGTGAGCGCGTGGTGCGGGACCTTCTGCCAGCCGCCCGGAATCCGATAGGCGTGTGTGGCGGTACGCGGTCGAGTCATGGTGTCCTCCTGATGAAAACCCCTGGGGGCTACCTCATCGGAGCGGGGTGGCCCACACTACGCCGCGGCCGGTTCCTTGTCTGTACCCCTTGTCAGGGGTGCGTTCGAGCATGCCGCGTCGCCGACAATGGTCGGGTGACCACCGCGCGCATCATCGTCCTCTTCCTGCTCGCCGCCGTGGCGGAGATCGGGGGAGCGTGGCTGATCTGGCAGGCCGTGCGCGAGAACCGCGGGTGGTGGCTCGCGCTGCTGGGGATCGTCGCCCTCGGGGCGTACGGATTCATCGCGGCGCTGCAGCCCGACGCGCACTTCGGTCGGGTGCTCGCCGCCTACGGCGGCGTGTTCGTCGCGGGATCGCTGGCGTGGGGCATCGTCGTCGACGGGTTCAAGCCGACGACGTGGGATTACGTCGGCTCGGCCGTCGCCCTGGTGGGGGCGGCGATCATCGTGTTCGCCCCGTCGGCGGACGCTGCGGGGACCTGACCCCGCGACCGACGCGCGGTCAGCTCGGGAGGATCGGTGCGCCCGCGCGCTGCGGCGGGTAGTCACGGAGCGAGATCTCGCGGGTGTCGAACATGCCGCGCCGCGCGCGCACCATCGTGAACCCCTGATGGCGCAGTTCTTCGGCCACCTCCGGGGTCAGGGTCTCGTGGGAGGTCTTCTCCCAGCCGCCGCCGAGCGAGTACACATGTGTCACAGTGCGAGGTCGAGTCACGGTCTACCCCCTTCGAGGGAACCGTAGCCCGCGAAAGACCAGTAGTACCGATATTTTCCCTATGCGTAATCTGCGTATCCATTGCCGGACGCAGGCATCCGACGTCTCGACCGGCGAGTAGTTAGCTAGGCGTACTTTCCGGTTCCTGTCAAGGACCGTCCTCGCTCCGGGCAGGTCAGCCACACTCGATCCATGCAGAACGAGAACGCGCCTCACGAGGGCATCGCCGACGACTTCGCCGCCTCCGACACCGCACGTCCCTTCGGGTCGTATCTGTCGGTGATCAACGGCGGCGAGTAGTCGTCCGGAACCTCCACCGCGGGGTTCGAAACGAGAGGGCCGGATGCCATTGGCATCCGGCCCTTCGTGCGTTCTCACGCGAGTCGAGACGTCGTGCGCCTCACTCGTATCGGAGTGATTCGACCGGATCCGCCCGGGCAGCCCGTGCCGCGGGGAGACTGCCGGCCAGGAACGCGATGGCCATGATCGCCACCGTCGTGACCAGGATCGACGTCGGATCGAAGGCGATCAGCTGCAGCCCCGGTAGGTCGCTGAACAGACTCTGACCGAGCTGTGCGCTGACCGCGGTGCCGACCGCGATCGCCACCGCGGCTCCGATGAGGCTGCCGAGCAATCCGAGGAACACCGCCTCGAGGCTGAAGAGCGAGAACACCCGCCCGCTGCCCATGCCCATAGCCTTCATCAGCCCGATCTCGCGAGTGCGCTCCTGCACCGACATCAGCAGGGTGTTGACGATGCCGAAGCTCGCCGCCAGCAACGCGATCACGGCGAACGCGTTCAGCACGAGCACGATGCCGTCGATCACGGCCTTGAAGGTGCCCAGCTGGTCCGAGACGGTCTGGCCGGTGTAGCCGGCATCCGTGAGCGTCGTCTTGATCTCGTCGATCTGCGCCGCGGTGGCCGTCGGCGACACGAAGGCGCTCGCGCTGGCGTACCGGTCGAGCTGGTCGGAGGGCACGCCGGTGTTCTGCGCGGCGAACAGCGCGTCTTCGAGGGCGGGATTGGTGGTGAGAGAGGTGGCGTTGGCGAAGGCGCCCTCGGTCACGCCGGTGATCGTCGCCTCGACCAGGTGCTGGGTGCGCACGGGATCCGACACGGCGACGGTGAGGGTGGCCCCGACTGCGTCGTCGGCGCTCGAGAACCCGAGCGGTGTGACGAGCGACTCGGGGATCGCCGTCTGCAGGGTCGTGCTCGCACCGTCGGGCGCCGTCCCGGCCGCCAGCTGCGGGGTCTGTCCGCCGATGAGCGAGCCCGCCGACGCGACGTAGGGCTGCCCGCCGTCGTACTGCACGAAGTCGATCTTCACGGCCTTCGCGGGGACGACCCGCTCGATGCCCGACAGGCCCTCGATGGTCGAGATGTCGGCATCCGTCAGCGCCGAGACGGCCGTGCTCGCGCCCGGTCGACCGGGGCTCGTGGTGCCGCCGGCGACAGAGTCGGGATCGTATTTCTGAGGGGCTCCGGATGCCGCATCGCTCGTGCTCGTCTTGGTCACCGTGAGCACGTCGCCGGCGCCGATCGAAGAGACCGTGTCGTCGATGAAGCGGTTGATGCCCGTGCCGAGCCCGTTGGTCAGGGTGAGGGTGAACGCACCCACGAAGATCGCGAGGACGGTCAAAATTGTGCGGGTCTTCGAGCGGAACGTGTTGGCCGCCGCGGTGGCGACGAGGTCGGTGGTCTTCATGCCGCGCTCCGTTCTTCGGCGACGATCACGCCGTCGCGAATCTGCACGCGGCGATCGCAGCGCGCGGCGAGGTCTTCGTCGTGCGTGACGACGATGAGGGTGATGCCGTGCTCGCGGTTGAGGCGGAACAAGATGTCCTCGACCACGGCGCCGGTGGCGGTGTCGAGGTTGCCCGTGGGCTCGTCGGCGAAGATCACCTGCGGGTCGTTGACCAGGGCGCGGGCGATGACCGCGCGCTGCTTCTGGCCGCCCGAGAGGGCCGTGGCCTTGTTCTTCGCCTTGTCCTGCATGTCGAGCTCGGCCAGGGCTGCGAGTCCGCGGCGCTTGCGCTCAGCCCGGCCGACCCCGGCGATCTTCAGCGGCAGCACGACGTTGTCGAGCACGGAGGCGTTCGGGGTGAGGAAGAACTGCTGGAAGACGAAGCCGAACGTCTTGTTGCGGGTGCGGTTCAGCCGGCGACCGCGGAGGGTCGCGGCATCCGTGCCCTCCAAGACCACCGAGCCGGTGGTGGGGGCGTCCATGAGGGCGAGCAGGTGCATGAGGGTGGATTTGCCCGAGCCGCTCTTGCCGACGATCGCGATGCTCTCACCGCGTCGGATGTCGAGTGACACTCCGCGCAGCGCGTCGAAGCGCGCCGAGCCGCGGCTGTACGACTTGTGCAGGTCCACGACGGAGAAGAGCGGGGGAGGGGGTTCGGTGGTCATGGCTCCACTGTCGTCGCGCGGGCCCGCTGCCGCGTCGCTCCGCGGGGGTGCGGGCATACCCCGGTGGGGGGAGATCTCGTCTGCCCCGAGCGGGCGATGGTCAGACGCTCGCGCGCGCGTCAGACTGGGACGATGCGACCCGACCCGACGACGGACTCCGCGCCGCGTCTGATCCCCGCCGGTCGCGCGTGGTTGCTCGACGTCGTCGCCGCGATCCTCGTGGTCGCGCCGGTCTTCGCGCCCGTGCCGTTTCCCGAGCTGCGCCCGTCGAGCCCGCTCGTCTACGCGATCGCGATCGTGCCCGCGCTGCTGCTGCCGTTACGGCGTCGCTGGCCGCGAACGGTGCTGCTGGCGTGCATCGCGCTCTACGTCACGGCGCTCGTGCTCGGCACGCTGCTGCCCGGGGTCGCGCTGTCGATGGTGATCGCCTCCTACGGCATGGCCGACCGGCTCACTCGGCGCGAGGCCGCCCCGGTGGCGATCCCGGCGGTGGTGGGCCTGGTCGGGGTGAGCATCGTGCTCGAGCTCACGACGGGGCTCGACACCCGGTTCCTGCAGGTCGGGCTCTTGGTGACGCTCGCGGGCGCGCTGGGCGACGCCGCCCGCTCCCGCCGCGCCTACGTCGAGGCCGTGATCGAACGCGCCCGTCGCGCCGAGCAGACGCGCGAGGCCGAGGCCCGACGGCGGGTCACCGAGGAGCGGCTGCGCATCGCGCGCGACCTGCACGACGCCGTCGCGCACCGCATCTCGGTCATCAGTCTGAACGCGGGAGTGGCGTCGTCGACGCTCGAGACGCGGCCCGAGCGCGCCCGCGAGGCGCTGGCGACGATCCGCACCGCCTCGCGCGACGTGCTCAGTGAGATCGGATCCCTGCTCACCGTGCTGCGCGCGCCCGACGAATCCGCTCCGCGCGAGCAGCCCGGCCTCGCGCGCCTGGCCGATGTCGTGGAGTCGGTGCGCGTCGCGGGGTGGGACGTCGTCGTGCGCGACGAGCTCGACCGCGACGACCCGGCCGACGCGCTGCCCCTCTCGGTCGACATCGTCGCCTACCGCGTCGTGCAGGAGGGACTGACCAACGCCCTCAAGCACGGAACCGCGCGTCGCGCGCACGTGCTGCTGCGCCGCGACGGCGACGAGATCGAGATCGTGGTCACGAACCCCCTCGACCGCACGCCCGAGACCGAGTCTCCCTCCGGCTTCGGCCTCGTCGGTCTGCGCGAACGCGTCGAGTCGGTCGGCGGTCACCTCGATGCCGGGCTCGCCCCGGGCGGCTATCGTCTCGCCGCGCGCCTTCCCCTCGCCGTCACCCCCGGAGGTGTCCGATGACCCGCGTGCTCGTGGTCGACGACCAAGCCCTCATCCGCACGGCCGTGCGCGACCTTCTCGATGCCGCGCCCGGCATCGAGGTGGTGGGCGAAGCCGTCGACGGAGTAGAAGCGGTCGCGCTCGCCGCATCGCTGCGGCCCGACGTGGTGGTGTGCGACATCCGCATGCCGCGCTTGGACGGCATCGAGGCTACTCGTCTCATCTGCGCCGACCCCGCCCTCGCCGAGACGCGCGTGCTCATCCTCACCACGTTCGAGGAGGACGACTACGTCGTCGCGGCCCTGCGGGCGGGGGCCAGCGGCTTCATCGGCAAGGGAGCCGAGCCCGACGAGATCGTGCACGCGGTGCTGGCCGTCGACGACGGCGGCGCCCTGCTGTCGCCGGTGGCGACCCGGGCGATGATCGAGAGGTACGTGCGCCGCGTCGAGCCGGCGGCTCCGCGGGACGCGCCGTCGCTGGCCATGCTCACCGAGCGCGAGCGCGAGGTGCTGGTGCATGTCGCGCGCGGTCGGTCGAACGACGAGGTCGCGGCCGCGCTGTTCATCTCGCCCCACACCGCGAAGACCCACGTGAAGAACACGATGCTCAAGCTCGGTGCTCACGACCGCGCGCAGCTGGTGATCGCGGCCTACGAGAGCGGATTGCTCGTTCCGGGCGAGTGAACTCCCGTCACGCGTGGGCGGTGGCGCCTTTCGCCATGCGGTCGACGGCGTTGCGCGGGCCGCGCATCGCGATGCCGACGAGATCGAGATCGGATGCCGCGACCGCGGCCACGGCCGCGCGGTTCGCCGCATCGTGGGACGTGGCGAAGAGCTCGCGCGTGTAGACGGCGAGGGCGACGTCGTCGCGCGCGGCCGCCTTGGCTCGCGCCCTCGTCAGCGTCTCGGCGTCACCGCTCAAGACGATCACCGGCTGCCGCAGCATCGGCAGGTACGTCGTGCCGTCGGCGTCGAGATACGGGTCGCCGACCAGATCTGGCGCGCTCGTGGCGATCCCCGACATGAGGAACGCGGTGACGTTCAGCTCCTGCCAGGGGGCGAGGTCGTCGCGCAGCATCACGATCACCTTGGTGTCGAACAGGGGGACGGTGTTCTCTTCACTCACCCCTTCAGCATCGGGCGGCGGTGTCGGTGGGATCTTGTACGTTTCTCACATGGTCGATCGCGTGCGGGCATGGCATCCCGAGGTGCCGCTGCTTCGTGAGAGCTACCACGCCGAGCTCGACCACGCCTACCCGGTGCACACGCACGACGACTGGGCCGTCATGCTCGTCGACCGCGGAGTCGTCTCGTACGCGCTCGACGGAGGCGCCTATTACGCGGCTCCGTCCGCGGTGACGGTGCTGCCGCCGGGCATCCCGCACGACGGACGCTCCGCCCGCGCGGGCGAGGGCTACCGCAAGCGCGTGCTGTACCTCGGTGGGGAGTGGCTCTCGAGTGAGACGGCGGCGCGGATCGCGCGGCGCCCGACCCTGGCCGACCCGCAGGCCATGACCGCGGCACGGCGCGTGCACGCCGCCCTGCGGCATCCGGGAGACGAACTCGCCGCCGAGCACTGGCTGCTCGCGGTGCGCGAGGCCGTGCTCGCCCACGCTGGGTCGGGGATCGCTGCGGCCGCGGACGCCCCGCTCGCCCGCCGCCTGCGCGCGCTGCTCGACGACCGCACCACCGAGTCGTTCACCCTCGCCGACGCGGCGCGCGAACTGAATGCGCACCCGAGCCATCTCGTCCGGGTGTTCTCCCAGACCTACGGCATCGCTCCGCATCGCTACCTCGTGACGCGTCGCGTCGACACGGCACGCCGATTGCTCGTCGACGGCGTGCGCCCCGCCGAGGCGGCCGTGCGCGCCGGCTTCCACGATCAGTCGCACCTGACGCGACACTTCCGGCGGGTGCTGGGCGTGACCCCCGCGGCCTTCGCGACGTCGGGTGGACGGATGCCATGACCCGGCCGACCTTCGAGATCGACGGAGCGGCGGTGCACGGCATCCCGTCGCTCTACGTCGAGCTGAACCGCGTCTTCATGACCGACGAGGACTGGACCCTCGGCGAGAGCCTCGACGCGCTCGACGACCTGCTGTACGGCGGTTTCGGCCTTCTGCGCGGGGCCGAGCCGGTGCGGGTGGTGTGGCGCGACGCCGAGGTCGCGCGCGACGCGCTCGGCGTCGAGGTCACGCGGGAGTACTACCGCGCGAAGCTGGAACGCCCCGAGGTGTACGCCGCACCTCCCGCGCAGCGCGCGCTCGACGCCCTCGACGCCGGTCGCGGCGAGACGTACTTCGAGCTGGTGCTGCGGGTGTTCCGCGACCATCGCAACATCGAGCTCGTGCTCGCCTGAGCGCAACGGGCCTCAGTCGACGAGCGCTCCGCCCTCGCGCCAGTACCCGAGGAACGACACCCGCTCGCGCGCGACGCCGAGCTCGCGGACCAGCACGCGCCGCGCCGCGGTCACCACACCCGACTCCCCGGCCAGCCAGGCGTAATCGACCTCCGTCGAGCCCCACGCGCGGACGGCCGCCTCGGTCTCGCCGCGGCCGACGACGCGCACGTCGACCTGGTCGCCCAGCGCCGACACGGTGACGTCGTCGGCGGCATCGCCGATCTCGACGATCGCGACCCCCTGCGCCTGCGCCGGGAGGGCGGCGGCGATGTTGCGGACCGCGGGGATCGCGGTCTCGTCGACGACGAGCAGAAAGGTGCCGAGTGCGGGCGGCTGCCAGTGGATGCCGTACCCCGTCCACCCGTTGCGCGCATCGGGCCCCGTGATCACGAGCGTCTCGCCGATCTCCGCGGTGCGCGCCCAGCGTGAGGCCGGGCCGTCGGGGGAGTGCAGGTAGAAGTCGACGTCGATCTCGCCGGCCTCGGGCCGGATCGCGGCGGGGGTGTACGTGCGCAGGACGTTGCGCTCGTCGACCGGCAGGGCCTTCCAGCGCGTGTACCAGTCGGAGGGGTGGGGCGTCGGCTCGGCGAGCAGACCGAAGTCGGCGAGGCGGCCGCCGGGCAGGGGGAGCACGAGTTTGATGCGCTGGTCCACACCCCACGGGGCGAAGTGCCGCAACGTCTCGCCGCCGAGGGTGAGGCGCAGGAAGTGCGGCGAGAGCGCTCGGCGCGCGCGCACCGTCACGGGGAACGCGCTGTAGGCCCAGGGGCGCGGGAGCAGGTCGGGGGTATCAGGCACGGCGGCGGATCTCCGAGACGATCATGACGATGAGGTAGGCGCCGCCGACCGAGACGGTGACGACGCCGACGGGAAGGGTGACCGGCAGCAGATGCTGCGCGACGGCGTCGGAGGCCAGGAGCAGCAGCGCCCCGACGAGTCCCGAGAGCGTGAGCGACAACGAGGGCGAGCGCGCGAGGCGTCGGGCGACCTGCGGAGCGGCGAGCGCCACGAACGCGATCGGGCCGGCGATCGCGGTGGCGGCCGCGACCAGCACCACACCGATCAGCAGGGCGAGGCTGCGCACGAGGTGCGGGCGCACGCCCGTGGCAGTGGCGAGGTCGTCGCCGAGCTCGAGTTGGCGTAGGGCGGGCACGAGCGCAAAGGCGGCGAGGGCGACGGGCGCGGCGATCAGCAGCACACCGCCGAGAGCGTCGCCGGTGACGCCGTTGAGCGAGCCGTGTCCCCAGGCTGAGGCGAACATCGCGGTCTCGAGCTCGACCTGCAGCAGCATCCACGTGTTGAGCGAGGCCAGCATCGCCGAGACGCCGATGCCGACGACGATCAGACGGAATCCCTGGAGCCCTCCGCGATACGACAGCAGCCAGATGACGACGGATGCCGCGAGGCAGCCGACCAGCGATCCCGCGGCCCGCGCGGGCCACGACGGCGACACGAACACCAGGGCGATCAGCATGCCGGTGAACGCGCCGTTCGACAGGCCCAGGATGTCGGGGCTCGCGAGGGGATTGCGCGTCACCGTCTGGAACAGCGCCCCCGCGATCGCCAGCAGCGCGCCGAGGGCGACCGCCGCGAGCACGCGCGGGAGTCGCCACCCGACGACGACGGTGGTGTCGAGGGGCGTTCCGCCTCCGAGGAGCGCGCGGACCACGGCATCCGGAGCCACGGGGTAGGTGCCCCACCCCAGCGACAGCACCGCGAGGGTCAGGGTCGCGGCCAGGGTGGCGGCTCCCACCACGACGCTGCGCGGGCGCAGGCGGACGCCGCCCAGCGCGAGACGCGGGGGAAGAGCGACGACGCTCACAGCGTGGCCGCCTTGCGTCGACGCGCGAGGGCGATGAGCACGGGGGCGCCGACGAACGCCGTGACGATCCCGGCGGGAACCTCGGCCGGCGCGATGATCACCCGCCCGAGGACGTCGGCCAGCAACACGACGATCGGGGCGGCGAGGGCGCTCAGCGGCAGGATGAGGCGCTGGTCGGGCCCGGCGATCCACCGGGCGACGTGCGGCACCATCAGTCCCACGAACGACAGGGGTCCGACCAGGGCGGTCGCGGCCCCCGCGAGAACGGTGACGGCGGCGACGGATGCCACGCGCACTCGGCCGACGCGCACGCCCTGCGCCTGCGCCAGATCATCGCCCAGGGCGATCGCGTTGAGCCCGCGACCGAGGCCGAAGGCCACGAGCAGACCGAGCGCGACGAAGGGCGCGACCGGCAGGATGACCTCGAGCCCCCGGCCGAGGAGCGATCCGGCATTCCAGCCGCGCATCGTGTCGAAGGCGTCGGGGTCGCTCAGCATGAGGCCCGAGGTGATGCCCGAGAGCACGGCGCCCACGGCGACTCCCGCGAGCACCAGGCGGATCGGGTCGGCCCGACCGCGCCCGGCCGATCCGACGAGGGCGACCGCGACGGTGACGACCAGCGCCCCGAGGAACGCCGGCCACACCAGCAGGAGCGAGTTCTGGATGCCGAAGACCGCGACGGTGAGGGCGACGGCGAACGCCGCCCCCGCGTTGACGCCCAGAATGCCCGGGTCGGCGAGCGGATTGCGCGAGAACGACTGCATGAGCGCTCCCGCCACGCCCAGGGCCGCTCCCGCGACGACCCCCGCGATCGTCCGCGGGACGCGGAGTCCCTGCACCACGAAGTCGGTGTCGGGGGTGCCGGCGCCCGTGAGCGAGGCCCAGACCGCCGACAGGGGGAGCGGGTTGGCGCCCATCGTGAGCGACAGGGCGACGGCGACGGCGAGGACCGCTGCCAACACGAGGGTGCCGGCGGCGGTCCTGCCGAGGCGCGCGGGACGGGCGGGGGCCGCCGCCTGCACGGGCGCAGACGTCATTTCGCCGAGGCGAGGAAGGTCTCGATGTCGTCGAGCACCGACTGCGCGCCCTTGGGTCCGACGCCCGCGACCCAGGTGCTGTTGTCGACCAGCGTCACGACGGGGAAGGCCGCCGCGTTCTGGGCGATGGCCACCGGGATCGTCGAGCGGTCGGTCACGTCGGTGGTGGTCACGAAGACGGCGTCGGCGGTGGCGCTCGCGATGTTCTCGGGCGAGATGTCGGCCTGCAGTCCGTCCTTCCACTCGTGGTCGGGGATCGCGTAGCCGACGCACTCCAGCAGGCTGCCGGCGAACGAGACCGGACCGTACAGGCTCAGGGTCGTCTCATCGCGCGGGCGGATCATCTCGGCGGTCTTCCCCGCGAGCTGGTGCGCGGCCTCGATCTCGTCGCAGCGGGTGTCCACGGCATCCACCGCCTTCTCCACCTCGTCTTCGCGGCCGAGAGCCTCGCCGATGAGTGCCGCGTTGTCGCGCCAGGGGTCTGCCTGCGTGGCGATGAACACCGTCGGGGCGATCGCGCTGAGCTGGTCGTAGAGGGCGGAGTGGCGGGACTCGGTGCCGAGGATCAGGTCGGGCTGCAGTGCCGCGATCGCCTCCAGGTCGGGCTCGCTGACGGTGCCGACGGGAGCGACCCCCTCGACGCCGAGGTAGCTGGGCACCCCGTTGACCATGTTCGCCACGGCCGTGCCGACCGGGGTGATGCCGACGGCGACCGCGGTGTCGAGTTCGAGCGGCTCGAGCGTGACGACGCGCTGGGGAGCATCGGTCACCGTCGTGGTGCCGCGGGCGTGCGCGACGTCGTGCGTGGCGGCGGTGGAACCGGGGGCGGATGCCGCGCCACCGGCGCATCCGGAGAGCACGAGGGCGAGCCCGGTGACGGTGGCGAGGGCGAGGCGGGAGGAGGGGCGCGAGGGCATGGCGAGATGTCCTTTCGGGAGGGGACGCCGTGGCTTCTAGTTAGGCAAGGGTTACCTTACTAGACCCGCAGAACCGCGCCCGTCTCCCGCTCCCCGACAGGCGTGCGCCACGGCCTTCACGCGCGCCCGGTCGGGGCGTCGCGAAGGCGACCCGGCGAGGGCGTCGCCGCGGTGGTGCCTCAGTCAGCCGCTGCAGCACGTGCGCGGCCAGGAAGCGGGGGCCGCCCGCGGGGGCCTGCCGCGGCTACTCGCTCGCCTTCTCGAGCCCCCGCGTACGGATCTCCTCCAGGTCGAGACCGGCGAGGATCTTGCGCGCGACGAGGTCGTCGATCGTGCCCTCGCGGCGCAGGCGCAGCAGCACCTCGCGCTTGCGGTCGAGGATCGCGAGCCGCAGCCGCTGCGCCTCTTTGTGCCGCAGCAGGGGCGACCGCTGTGTCACGTCGATGTCGTCGCTCACGGCGATCATCTGCAGGGGACCGGTGAAGGCCGTGCCCTCGTCGTCGGAGCCCGACGAGGCACGGTCGGCGTTGCGCTTGTCGGACTCGGGCGCCTCGGGCGGGAGCGGCCCCGTCGCCGAGCTGTCGTCATCGAACGAGGCGTCGAGCTCGGCGAGGTCGCGCTCCTCGATGGCCCGCTGCCTGGCGACGGCGCGCGCGTTGGCGAGCTCCAGACGTTCGTACCCCTCGCGGCGGGCGCGGTCGCGTACCCGGTCGCTGATGCCGTGCTCGACCGCGAGGTCGTCGAGCGCAGACAGCGCGGCTCCCGAGATCGCGCGCTCGGCGAGTTCGTACTCCTCGATCGCGGCGTCGTCGTTGGGGAGCTTGGCCCACTTGATGACCGCCGGCAGCAGCGGTCCCTGCACGAGCAGGGTGAGCACGATGACACCCGCCGTGACGAACACGATCGCGTCGCGTCCGGCCACCGGGTCGCCCGCGGCCGTGGTGACCGGCACCGACAGGGCGATGGCGAGCGACACGGCTCCGCGGAACCCGGCCACGGTGCTCACGATGCGCGATCGATGCCGCAGCGACCGCGACGACCCGGCGGCGGGACGCGAGAACGGCGAGAACAGCCACTGGAACAGGTAGCGCACGACGAACAGAGCGATCCAGGCGGCCACGGTGACCAGCAGCAGGATGCCGATCTCCGACCCCGAGATCTCGTGCAGCACGAGTTGCACCTCGAGCCCGATGAGCACGAAGAGGGCGCCGTTGAGGAGGTAGACGCCGAAGGGCCAGGTGGCATCCGCCGCCCTTCTCGACATGGCGGTGGTGATGCGCGGCGACACCCACGCCATGATGAGGCCGGCGAACACGACGGCGAGCACGCCCGAGGCGTCGATGATCTCGGCGATGAGGAACGACACGAACGGCACCAGCACCATCGTGAGGTTGATCGTCAGGGTCGACTGCATGCGCCGCAGGGCGAAGAACGCCGCGGCGGCCACGGCGATGCCCGCGGCGGCTCCGCCGAGGTACGACAGCAGCACCATGCCGGTGATCTGCAGCGGGGTGATCTGGTCGCCGAGCAGCAACGCGACGGCGATCGCGTAGAGCACGAGGGCGGTGCCGTCGTTCGTCAGGCTCTCGGCTTTGAGCTTCATGAAGGTCTTGGCGGGCAGGAGGCGTCCGAGGGCGGCGACGGCCGTGGCGTCGGGCGGGGCGACCGCAGCGCCCAGCACGAGCGCGGCCTCCCACGGCACGCCCATCAACGTCGCGACCCCGGCGACGGCGAAGGCGGATGCCACCACGAGCAGCGTGCTCATCGGGATGATGTAGCGCAGCGAGCGACGCACCGACCGCAGCGACGTGGTCCACGCCTCGCGGAACAGCATGACGGGGAGGAACAGCAGCAGCACCGTCTCGGGCGGCAGCTCGATCTGGCGGAGCTCGGGGATGAAGCCGAGAGCGAGGCCGATGACGAGCAGCACGAGCGGTGTCGCGACGCGCAATCGGGGAGCCAAGACGGTGCCCACGAGCATCGCCAATCCCAGCAGAACCGTGATCTCGAGTCCCTGCATGCCTGCCGCCTTCCGCCGTGCCCCTGAGCACAGCGTAGAGAGGGTCGCGGACATTCCCGAGGGTGGCATTTCCGCCGGCCCGATTCACACCCTCCGAGATCCGCGCATCTTCAGCCGCGACCCTCGAATTTCCGCTGAGGTGGTGCTGATTGCGGAGGTTACCGAGGCCCGCCAAAAAGTGCACCCATCACAACCTCCGCGATCCGCGCAACCTCAGCCGCGATACCCCCAACCCGACGGAGGTTGTCCGATCCGCTGAGGTTGCGCCACGGCTCACGCCGGCAGCGCCACCTTCGCCTTCGCCCACGAGCGCCCGCGGGTGTCCTTGAGGATGTCGTATTCGACGTCGACGTGCGGCTCGATCGCGCTGTACTTGTCGTTCGGCGCGCCGATGACGAGTTGGAATCCGAGGCCGCGCCAGGCGCCGATCGCGCGCTTGGTGAAGTGCGCGTCGGCCTTGATGAGCGCCTCGTCGAGGAAGACGGGGGCGTAGCGCGGGCGCTCCGACCCGGCGTCACCGAGCTGGTAGCGCAGGGCGGCACCGACGATGAAGGCGATCAGCTCCTGCGATTCGCCGCCCGACTTCTCGCCGATATGGTCGTACAGCGCCACGTGCTCGCCGGTGTCGGCGCGGAAGCGCTCGGCGCTGACCCGTACGTGGTTGCGCACGTCGACGAGGTCGGCGAAGTCGGGGGCGGTGGGGCGGATGCGGTTGATCAACCGCGCCATGCGCCCGTACACGGCCTCGCGCTCCTCGTCGGAGGAGGCTGCGTCGATCGCCGCGCGCACGTCGCGCAGCTCGCGGCGGAAGCGCTTTCGCACCTCCGACTGGCTCTCGCGCGGCACGATCTGCAGGCGGTGCTCGTCGTCGTAGAACGGCAGGTCCTGCATGATGTTGTTGATCGGGGCGATGCGCTCGCGGATCTCGCGCAGCGCGCGCGTGAGCGCGGAGTCGAGGCTCGTGAGGTCGTTGCCCGACAGGCGCAGCAAGGAGTCGCGCCACTCGGCTTCGAGCTCGTGCAGGCCGCTGGCCTCGAGCTCGCTGAGGATCCGCTCGAAGTCGCCGAGCGCCTCGTCGGGGTCGGCGAGCAGGTTGGGGCTGGGCCACCGGTCGGTGAACGCGCTCATCGTACGGCGGAGGCTCTCGCGCTGGTCGATCCACGTCTCCTGCGCCGCGCGCTGCTCCTCGAGCAGGCGCTTCGACGCCGACTCGAGGGCCGCGTCGAACCGCGCGAGCCGCTGCGAGGGCGAGACGTCATCGCCGGAGGGCGCCACGAACAACCCGTCGAGGTACGCGACCTCGTCGGGGGTGAGGGTCATCTCGCGGTCTTCGGCCCGTTCGAGCAGGATCTGCGCGGCATCCACGTCGTCGGTGATCTCGGCCCAACGGGCGGCGAGCGCCTGCTGCTCGGTCTTGGCCCCGCCGATCTCTTCGCGCAGGCGCGCGACGCGGGCCTTCGCGCCCGAGATCTGCTCCTGCAGCTCGGCGATGCGGGGGTTCCCCGCGGTGACCTCGACGACCGTTTCGTTCCAGCGGTCGAGATCGCGTTCGACGGATGCCACGTCGACCTGGTCCCACGACAGATCCGCGATCTTCTCGAGGGCGCCGCGTCGGTCGTCGAAGGCGTCGAGGGCGGCGGCGGCCTCGTCGACCGCGGCCTTGGCGGACGTCAGGCCGCGTCGCACGGTGACGATCTGCTCGCCGAGCTCGGTCAGGCGCACACGCGACGAGAAGCCGAGGATGCTCTGTCGCGCCGAGCCGCCGTGGGCACCGCGGGAGCCCTGGCTCGTCTGGCCCGAGATCGTGAGGGCCATGCGGTGCTGCGCGAGCTCCGACGCGGCATCCACGCACACGAAGGCGAACTGCTGCTCGAGGCGGTCCTGCAACCAGCCGGTGAAGGGCGAGGAGCGGAACTCCAGGCGTCCGGGCAGGGTCGCCGGGTCCAGTGCCCCGCGCTCGGGCAGGTCGGTCGGCACGCCCTCGAAGCGCAGCCGCTCGCCGAGGCGCACGCCGTCGATCGCGGAGCGGAAGGAGGCCAGGTGCGCGGCGTCGACGAGCAGCGTCGTCGCGAATCCGCCCAGGGCGAGGGTGAACGCCCCGCGCCACGGCTCGAACTCGGTGCGCACGTCGACGAGCTCGGCGACGAAGGGCAGCTCGGCGGCGGTGAGTCCCGCGGCCTCGGCCAGCGCCTCGCGCGCTTCGTGGAGGCGCGGGGGGATGTTGTCGTCGCGGGTCTGCGTGCGCCGGTGCTCAGCCTCGAGGGCGGCGAGCTGTTGGCGCAGGTCGGTGTGCCGACTGCTGGCGGCGACGAAGGCGTCGCGCACCGCGCTCTTGGCATCCGTGTCGGCGAGGGTGCGACGCGCCTCGGCGACGAGCGCGGTGAACTGCTTCTCGGTGGCGACCTCGACCGAGAGCACGGCGAGGGCCGCCTCGAACCGCTCGCGGTCGCGCTGCATGCCGGCCAGGCGCCGCTCGAGGGTCCGCAGCTCGCGCTGCGCCGCGTCGAGCCGGTCGCCGCCGGCCGCGCGCAGCACGTCGCCGAGGCCCTCGCGTTCGGCCTCGGCCGCGTCGGCGAGGGCCTGGCGCTCGCGCACCAGCGCGTCGGTGGCGTGCGTGCGGTCGCGCAGCTCGGCCTCGACCGCTTCGAGCAGGTCGACCCGGCGCTGCGCGCGCCAGAGCGAGGCGCGCGACTCGGGGTCGCCGAAGCGTCCGAGCGCATCGATCAGGCGTAGGCGCTCGGCGGCGTCGTCGATGCGCGTCTTCATGCCGCGGATCGGCTGCAGGGCCCGCACCTGCTGGCGGGCCTCGAGCATGCGCGTACGCGTCGACTCGAGCCCGTCGAAGTGCGTGACGACCGCGTCGGCGACGGAGAGCGTCTCGGGCTCTTCGAGCACCATGCGCTTGTACAGGTCGTCGACGGTGGTGATCTGCTGCCCGGCCTGGATGCGCGCGAGCAGGCTCATCGCCTTCGCGCCCGCTCCCGCCGCTCCGATGCCGAGCACCGTGTGCAGTCGCGCCGAGAACTCGCGGTCGGTTGCGAGGGTGTCGAGGCCTGTCGCCCGCACCGCGGAGTCGGAGAGGTGGCTCTGCGCCGCCCGCTCGAGTTGGCGCAGGTCGAACGCCCCGTGCACGGTCGCGCGCACCTTGACGGCGTCGTCGAGCGTGCGGGCGGCGGCGGGGAAGTACCAGGCCCGCACTGCGGTGAACCGGGCGCCGTCGTGGTCGGCCCAGGTCATGCCGATCGCGGTCCACGTGTCGACGCCGTCGCCGCGCAGCACCCGCACCTTCGTGCCCTCGTCGGTGCGCGACTCGTCGAGCTTGCCGCGGCCGTACGAGAGGATGTTGCGCTGCTCCTGCCCGCGCGGGCGCCCGACGACCGCGCCGTTCGAGGCGCCGTTGAAGGGGGTCGTGTGCGGCATCATCAGCGCGACGTACGCGTCCATGAGCGTGGACTTGCCCGAGCCCGATCCGCCGCACAGCAGCGTCGCGGTCGGCGCGAAGCGCACGCGGTGCGTGCCGTCGTAACCGCCCCAGTTGATCAGCTGCAGGTCTTCGGCGACCCACTGCTGCCCGCGGGAGGCGGCGGGGATCAGCCCGAACAGCGTCTCGAGCATGGTCATACGAGTTCCTCCTCGAGAGTGTCGGCGGGGGCGGATGCCGCGGCATCCGTCACCTGCTCCTCCAACCACCGCTGCAGATCGCGCAGCACCTCGGCGCTGAGCACGATCTCGATGAGCGGCCCGATGCGGTAGCGCCCCTCGGATTCCTCCTCGATGATGCCCTCGCGGTCGAGGCGCGCGATCGCGGTGCGGACGGCCCGCTGCTGGCTCGCGCGGGTGCCGTCGGTCTCGCTGAAGTAGGTGAGCACGGTCTGCTCGACCTCTTCGACGTCGACGCGGGCGGATGCCGTGCCGGCGGTCGTCTCGCGCTGGAACACCGTGCGCAGGTAGACGAGCACCAGCGTCTCGGCGCGCGAATACGCCTCGTCCTTCAGGAGGATCGGCACGTCGAGTTCGTCGCTGCGCACCTGCTCCTTGTAGGCGACGCCGCGGGCGTGGTCGACGACGAGCCGCACGAACAGGTCGTTCAGGCGCGACTCGATCATCTGCTGGTGCTCGAGAAGCAGTTTCCACTCGGCGGGGGAGTTCTCGGCGACGAGGAAGCGCCGCTGCAGAATGCGCACGAGCACGCGCCGCACGTCGGCGTCGAGCGTGCCGCGGTCGCCCGCGAACAGCGCGTCGGGGTCGTTCTCCATGGCGACCGGGGCGATGAACGCGGGGCTGTCGTCCCCGCCGGAGGGAGCGTCGACGTCAGTCATCGGCATCCGTTTCTGTGTGGAGCTGGGCGGAGACCGCCCCGAAGGCGAAGCGCCGGGTCGTGCCGTCGGGGCGCACGGCCTCGACGATCGAGACGTCGTCGTGCTCGACGAGGCCGGCCCGGTGCACGATCTCGAGCAGACCCACGAGGTCGACGGGGCGGCGCGTCTCGGCATCCGCTCCCGCGAAGGCGGTCGCGAGGTCGAACCCGTCGCCGAGCGATGCGACGTACTGCTCGAGCTCGGCGTAGTGCGGGCCGCCCCACGCACGCGTGTCGGCGTCGACGAACTCGGCCTCGACGTCTCCGGATGCCAAGGGCTCCGGCGCCCCGGGAGGACGCACGTCGCTGAGGGATCGACGCAGGTGCCCGATGTCGGCGAGGGGCAGCGTGCGCACGGGCTCGACGCGGCCGGGGGAACGGGTCTGGCTCCAGCGGTGAAGGCCCGCCATGACGCCGCGCAGCAGGTCGTCGACCTGTCGGTCGCGGATCGGGTCGTGCGTGCGCACCTGCGCGGTGATGACGTGCGAGGCGCGCCGCTGGGCGGTGAGCACCTCCTGCACACCGGCCTCGACGCGCCTCGCGATCGCGTCGAGCTCGCCGCGCTGCTCGGGCGTCATCAGGCGCGAGAACGGCTGGGTGAGCACGGCGTGCAGCTGGTCGGTGAGGTCGTCGATGTTCTCGGGGTCGCCGATCAGGCGCAGGGCTCCCTGGAACGCGCGGCCCTCGGGGGTCGCCTGCATCACCTGCCGGCCGCGCTCGAGGTATTCGCGCAGCACTTCGCCGGTGGGGCGCACGTCGCGTCGCAGCTCGGCGACCACGTCGCGCTGCATCGCGGCGATCGACTCGGCGACGCGCGAGAAGTCGGCGGGCAGTTCGCGTGCGAGGTGGATGACGTTCTCGGCCTCTTCGAGCAGGTGGTCGTCGTCGAGAGGCTCGACCACGCCCTCGTCGAGCGCCGCGATCTCGGCGTCGAGGGCGGCCCGCTCCTCGAGCAGGGCCTCTCGGCGGCGGGCGGGGTCGCTCTCGGCGTCGCGGGCGAGGCGATCGACGGCGTCGAGCAGGGTCCGCACGCGCGAGCGCGAGACGCGGGCACGGCCGCCACCGGCGCGCCCGGCGATCTCGAGGGCGCCCACGGCGTGGGCGGAGAGGCGGTAGACCTCGACGTCGTCTTCGATCTGCAGGCCGAGCCAGCCCACGCGCACCCATCCGCGGCAGATCTCGCGCGCGGTGCCGGCGGGGATGCGCCGATCGTCGTCGCTGTCGATGCCCGCGGCGCGCAGCTCGTCCATCGCCTCGGCGACCTCGACGTGCGCGTCGGCGACCGCGACGGCGGGGCGGTCGGGGGTGAAGACGACCGACAGCACCGCGACGACGAAGGGGGCGAATCGCCCGTGCAGCAGGTCGAGCGTGGGGTTCTTGAACGCGGTCGCCGAGCGCAGATACGCGGCTTCGGCTCGGGTTCTGGTCACTGGCTGAAGTCTACCGGGGGCGCGCGGCGTGCCCCGGCGAGCACCGGGCAGGTGAGAGCACGGGTGAGCACGAGCCCCGCACGCGGATCGCCCGCGCGGTCGTCTGCGCGATCCGATCCGCACAGAACGGCGACCGGATGCCGCCGCCCCCGGCCTTCACCCCCTTCGAGGACCGCGCTCCCAGCGCGCACCTCGCCGACGCATACGGAAATGTCACCCGCACGTTGTGGGTCCTCAGCCGTGACGCCCACCGGCCCGTCAGGAAGGACGACCTGTGCGACACTCCGTCGATCGCCCGCTCCACCTCCCCGCCCACCCCACCCGCCGCGTCATCCTGCACGGTGCCGCCTGGGCGGTGCCGGCGGTGGCCCTCGTCGCCGCGACCCCCGCCTTCGCCGCCTCGGGCAAGACCCTGTCGTTCTCCGCGGCGTCGTACTCCGGCCTCACGT
This sequence comes from Microbacterium sp. che218, assembly GCF_040436305.1. Lineage (NCBI taxonomy): Bacteria > Bacillati > Actinomycetota > Actinomycetes > Micrococcales > Microbacteriaceae > Microbacterium > Microbacterium sp. che218. The sequence goes on along the minus strand of NZ_AP031501.1, from coordinate 966,239 downwards.
GCAGCACGATCACCACCGCCGTCGTGAAGGCGGCGAACGGGGCAGCGGCCGCGGCCGGGGTCAGCATCGCCCTGCAGCTGTCCGGCGGCTACACCTTCGACGGAGGCGGCACCTCCGCGACCGTGGTCACCGGCTCCGACGGCTCGGTGTCGTGCGGCACGATCCATGTGCCCGGCACCGGCGCGACCGGCACGCTGTCGGCCTCGTCGTCGGGCGCCACCGGCGCGGCGGCCACGCTGACGGCATCCGATGCCCGTATCCTCACCTCGCCGAGCGGCGTCGCCAACGCGACCAGCATCCCGGTCGGATCGACCCCCGTCGGCCAGGACTACTTCCTCGCGGGCGGCGTGCTCTACAAGTCGGGAACCGGGGCCGTGGCCACCGGAATCGCGGCCGTGGGCCGGCTGGTCGAGTCGCCCTCGGGCAACGCGACCTTCCTGCTGCCGGTGCGGCGCAGCGACGGGTCGGCGGCGGTGTTCAGCACGAGCGCGGGCACGCTGACGGCCGTGAGCGGTACGCCGTCGGGAGCGACGCCTCTCGCCGCCGACCTCTTCCTCTCGGGCTCTTCGATCTACCGGGGAGGAGCTGCCGTGGCCACCGACGTCGCCGAGGCGGGCCAGCTCATCTCGCACGACGCGGGCAGCGGCTCGTCGAGCACCTTCTTCCTGCCGTACCGCTCGAGCGTGGGGTCTGCCCGCATCCTGCGCCTGCCGAACAACGACGTGCGCACCGTGCCCGAATACGGCACCGCGAACGGTCCGGGCTCGGGCGCGACCCCGATCGCCGACGACCTCTTCCTCTCCTCCGGCAACATCTACCGCGTCAGTTGGGACGGCACCAGTGCCTACGGCACCGGCATCGTGGCATCCGGGATCGCCGCGTTCGGAACGCTCACGCCGAACCCCTACTACTCGGGCGAGCGGTTGCTGCCGGTGCGTCGCACGGGCACCGGCGAGGCGGCCCTCTTCATGGTCTCGGGCAACAGTGTGCGCACGGCGACCAACGTGCCGACCGGCTGCACGCCGCTCGGCGCCGACTTCTTCTCCTCGAACGGAACGATCTTCCAAGACGTCTCGGGGGGCGTCGCGACCTCGGTCTCGACCTACGGCGCGGCGGGTCCGGCGGCCTACGGCTCGAACAAGGTCACCGTCCCGTTCACCGTCTCGAGCTCATCGTGCTGAGCGCCGCTCCGGTGAGACGCCGTGGTCGCTTCGGCGGCGCGTTCCGGTGGGTGGCAGTCGGCCTGACCGGCGCCCTGCTCGTCGCCGGGGGAGTGACGCTCGCCGTATGGCCCTCGGCAGACGACGCGATCCCCGCTGCCGCGGCACCGGTCGTGCCGGCAGCCGAAACCCCCACCCCGGCGGCATCCGAGGCGCCCGATGCCGCGGACTCCTCGGCACAGAGCGCTGTGGACGAGTGGGTCAACGGCCTGGGCATCCCCGCCGATGCCACCGACGAGGAGCGTGTGCAGGCGAAGCTGGCCTACGACTTCGTGACCGTTCCGCTCGCCCAGCGTGAGACTCTGCTCGCTCTGCCGGGCGTGCGGGTGGTCGCGCCGATCTCGGGTGAGAGCACCGTGTCGGGTGCCGTGCTGCGCACGCAGTCCGACCTGATCCGCGCTGCGATCCCGGATGCCGAGATCGAACACAACCAGATCGCCACGATCGACGCCGACCAGACGCCCACTCCCTCGTGGGGCCTCGACGTCGTCGACAACTCCGCCGCCGCGCAGGACTCCCACTACCTGTACAACAACACCGGGGCGGGGACGACGGTCTTCGTCATGGACACGGGGGTCAATTCCACCCTCGCCGACTTCGGCGGTCGCGTCGATGCCGCGGGCGGCAAGACCTTCGTCAACGACGGGCTCGGCACCGAAGACTGCAACGGTCACGGCACCCACGTCGCCGGCACCGTCGGCAGCGCCACCTACGGCGTGGCCAAGCAGACGCGCATCGTTCCCGTGCGCGTCTTCGGATGCAGCGGCAGCGGCACGACCAACGACATGTGGTACGCGCTGAACTGGATCACCACCGCGAATCGCTGGCCCGACCGCATGGTCATCAACATGAGCATCGGAAGCGCCTCGGACTTCAGTGTCGACAACATGGTCAGCTTCGCGAACATGAAGGGCTTCGTCGTCGTCGGTGCCGCCGGCAACGAGAGTCAGAACGCCTGCAACACCAGCCCCTCCTCGTCGTCGAGCACGATCAGCGTCGGGGCCTTCGACAACAGGCGCGTCTGGAGCGGCTTCAGCAACTACGGTTCGTGCGTCGACATCCTCGCCCCGGGGCAGGACATCAAGTCTCTGAACTACCAGGGCGGCACGTTGACGGCGTCGGGCACGTCGATGGCGGCGCCCCACGTCTCCGGGCTCGTCGCTCGATTGCTGCAGTCGAATCCCTCGTGGGTCCGCTCCGACGTGATGGCCTACTTCACGACCTCGGCCGCCACGGGGCGCATCTCGAACGTCCCGGCGAACACCGTGAACCTCGTCGCCGCGATACCCGAGTCGGGCGCCCTGCCGGCGGTCACCGCGCTGACGGCCACCTCGGGCTCGGGTGGGGTGTCCCTGTCGTGGACGACAAACGGGGTCGGGACCTTCACCGCCTTCTCGATCACGGTCACCGACACCACGACCGGGCTCACGTATCCCGTGACGGTCTCGGGCTCGAGGTCGTCCACGACGTTCACGAACGTCACCGCGGGTCGGAGCTACTCGGTCACCATCCGGGGCCAGGCGACCCTGCAGTCCGGGGCGTCGTTCACGACCGACCCGGTGACCGCGGCCGGTCCCTGAGTGAGGAGCACAAGCGCATGACCGAACGATTCCGTCTCATGGGACGCCGACGCGGCGTCATCGTGACCCTGGCCGCAGGCCTCGCGCTCGTCGGCGCGGTCACCACGACCGCGTGGTGGGGGCCCGCCGCGGCGGCGCCCGCTGATCCCGTCGCGGCGACGGCAGAGCCCACGCCGCAGCCCGGTTCGACGCCCGCCGTCGACGACTTCCCCATTCCGGCGGATGCCACCGACGCCGAGCGTCAGCAGATCAAGCTCTCGTACGACATCGTGACGGTGCCGGCCGACCAGCGCGAACAGGTGCTCGCGATCCCCGGGGTCACCGCCGCGGGCCAGGTGACCCTCGGCGACGAGTTCTACGCGGCGGTTCCGGCCGCGGCATCCGACGCCGTGCGCGAAGCGCTCCCCGACGCGCAGGTCACCCCGAACCCCGTGGTGCGCGTCGCGGCGGATCAGTCGCCCGTGGGCTCGTGGGGGATCGACGCGGTCGACAACGTGGGCGGTGCCCAAGACCAGCACTACCTCTACGACTCCACCGGCGCCGGCACGACGGTGTTCGTCGTCGACACCGGTGTGTGGGCCGCTCATCCCGACTTCGGCGGCCGCGTCGACGCCGCGGCGGGCAAGGACTTCATGAACGACGGCCGGGGCACCACCGACTGCCAGGGCCACGGCACGATGGTGGCGGGCGTGGTCGGCAGCTCGACCTACGGCGTCGCCAAGCAGGCGCGGATCGTGCCGGTGCGCGTGTTCGGCTGCTACGGAGAGGGCAACGGCTGGGACGTCATCGCCGCCCTCGGCTGGATCTCCGACAATTTCTCGGGGCAGAAGGCGGTCGTCAACCTGAGCCTCGGCACCCCGGAGTGGGACACCCTCGACAACGCCTCCAGCGCCCTCGTCGACAAGGGCTTCGTCGTGGTGGCTGCCGTCGGCAACGACCAGGTCGACGCGTGCACCGTCTCGCCCGCGCGGGCACCAAAGGTGATCGCGGTGGGGGCGACCGAGCCGGCGGGCGACTTCCTCTACATGAGCAACCGGGGTCCGTGCGTCGACGTGCTCGCCCCCGGCGGCAGCATCACCTCGACCTCGAAGGACGGGGGATCGGGCCTCGCCAGCGGCACCTCGCTGTCGAGCCCCCACGTCGCCGGCCTCGCCGCCCGCCTGCTGCAGGAGCACCCGACGTGGAAGGCCGCCGACGTCTCGCAGTACTTCGCGAACACCGGGGCGCGCGGGCACGTCGGAAACGTGCCGGCGAACACCACCGACCTGCTCGCGGTGATCCCCGCCGAGCCGAAGATCACCGCGCTGACGGCCAGCACCGTGAGCGCGGGCACGAAGCTGTCGTGGACGACCAACGGCATCGGCACCTTCACCGCGTTCTCGGTGACGGTGACCGATACGACGACGGGTCGCTCCTATCCCGTGACCGTCTCCGGTTCGCGCTCGTCCACCGTCTTCACGAACCGGGTCTCCGGGCACGCGTACACGGTGAGCATCTCGGGGTCGGCGCGGATGCCCTCGGGGGCGTCCGTCACGTCGGCGACCGTCACGGCATCCGTCCCCTGATGTCTGATCACCGGGTGCAGTCGGCGCGAATCGCACGCATGACGCGGATCGACATCGCGAGCGGCGTGGGGGAGAACGGACGCCGCGCCAGAGCCGTCCGAAGCGCGTCTTGGCGAAAGGAACTCTGAGGTCTGCCTCATGCGACGTCTACTCATCTCGATCGCCGTACTCGCCGCGCTCGCCGCGTCGGCGGGCGCCATCGCCGTCAGTTCCGCTTCTGCCGTGATCCCCGACCTCACGGGCCGCTCGTACGTCGCTCTCGGCGACTCCTACGCGGCGGGGTGGGGGCTCCCTCTCGCCGCGACGCAGCCCGCGGCCGGTTGCGATCAGTCGAATGAGAACTACCCCCATGTCCTCGCGAACCAATTCGGGTTCGACCTGAACGATCGCTCGTGCAGTGGCGCGGTCATCTCGAACGTCGTATCGGCGCCGCAAGGTGTCAGTGGGGGCACGGCCCCGGTCCAGACGATTGCGTTGAGCGCCGCCACCGACCTGGTGACGCTCACCGTCGGCGGGAACGACCTCGGGATCTCGCAGATCGCGCAGATGTGCGTCGCGTTGACGGCTTCCGGCCCCGTCCTCGGAAGCCTCGACGGACAATCGCACGCCACGTGTCGAGAGCAGTTCGTGGTGGACACCCCGGGCGGACCGGTGAACACTCTCGTGACCAAGATCGATACGACCATCGGTCCGGCCCTCGCGGCAGCGCTCGCCGACATCCGGGCTCGCGCCCCGAAGGCGAGGGTCATCGTGGTCGGTTACCCCGCGGTGGCGCCCGACGTCGCGCACACGCCCGCCCAAGGCTGCTACCGAGGCATCGGGAGCATCTTCGCCCCCCGCAAGAACGCCTATCCGTACAAAGACGTCGACGTGCAGCTTCTGAACGACACCCAGAAGCATCTCGACCAGGTGATGGCCTCCGTGACGGCGGCGTCCGGCGCGACGTTCATCTCGTTGCTCGACGACTCGTACGCGCACAGTCCCTGCACCGCCAGCGACTCCTATGTCGACGGCATCACCATCACCTTCGGCTCCGACGCACTCCCCGTGCCGGGGCTCCCGTTCGGCGGGTACAAGAAGGGCGCGCTGCACCCGAATGCGGCCGGTGTCGCGTTCATGAGCGCGAAGGTGGCCGACGCCATTCGGACGCTGTTCGCGTCTCCGACGCCGACTGCCACTCTCAGCCCGACGCCGACCTCGACGCCGACGGTGCTCCCCACTGAGGAGCCGACCCCGACCCCCGAGCCCCTTCCGATCATCACCGCGCTGGGTGTGGTGGACGGTCCGGATGGACTCTCCCTGTCGTGGACGACCAACGGCATCGGCACCTTCACCGCGTTCTCGGTGACGGTGACCGATACGACGACGGGTCGCTCCTATCCCGTGACCGTCTCCGGTTCGCGCTCGTCCACCGTCTTCACGAACCGGGTCTCCGGGCACGCGTACACGGTGAGCATCTCGGGGTCGGCGCGGATGCCCTCGGGGGCCTCCGTCACGGCGGCGACCGTCACGGCATCCGTCCCCTGATCGCGGGCGGGATCACCGGCATTCGTACAGGGTGGCCCCCGTCGCCTTCGACGCGGGTCGACCATCGCCGGCCTCCTTCGCGGGGGCGAACGTCACCGTCGTGAGGGCACGGCAGCCGGGGCCGGTCGCCACCTCGCGGACGGGATCGCCCTCGGGGGCGCCGTAGGCGACGGCGAACAGGTGCACGCGCCCGGCGCTCACCATCTGCGTGAGCTGGTCGGCGGTGAAGACCGGCACGTGACCGCTGTAGCCCCCGTCGGTGAGCACGCTCGCTCCGGTGGCGTCGATGATCTGCGCCGAGATCGCCCACGAGTCGGTGACGAACAGCGGTGTTCCGTCGGCTCCTCCGCCGTGCTTCCCGGCGAGCGACACGAGCTGGGCGAGCGCCGGCGTCAGGGAAGGATGCCCGCCCCACGGCGCGGGGGTCGACACCGTGAAGACTTCGTCGCGGTTGCCGCCGACCGCTGTGACGCCGACGTACGCGTCGCCACCGCTGCCGTCGCGGGCGTCGTCGAGCACCTGCAGGCTCGTGGCGACCGGCAGGCACAGCAGGGCGACGGCGAGGGCGAGGGGAGCGAGCCGTCGCAGCGGCCGTGGGGCGCTCCGCCCGCGCAGGGCCGCGACGAGCCCGATCACCAGGCCTGCCGTCCCGACCACGATCGCGGGGATCAGCAGCACGGTCGGCAGCAGCGCCCGCGCGATGAGCCACGCCCACCACCCAGCCTGCACGAGGACGACGGCGGGGAGCACGAGGCGCAGCGCGACGTTCCGCGCGCGCAGCAGTCGGACGCCCTCGCGCCACGCGACGGCGGTCAGCAGCACCATCGGCACACCCAGCGACGCGACGTACGCGGTGTGCGGCACGCGCGTGACAGTGAGCACGGCGGCGGCCGTCGCGAGCCACACGGTCGCCGCGACGATGAGGGCGAACCGTACGCGGCGAGCTTGCGGCAGCGCACGCGCGCGGCGGCGGCGTCCGTATCGCCAAAGTCCCAGCGCGATGCCGGCGAGGGCCGCGGGGTAGAGCCAGCCGATCTGCGTGACCAACGGCAGCTCGACGAGCTTCGACAGGGTCGGGAGGCTGCCGTGCTGACCCGTCGTGGCGGGGGCCGTGAGAGCGTGCACGATGCTCGACAGCGTCGAGCCCACGCCTCCCGCACCGCCCGACGAACCGACCGACCCCGGGTAGGCGCCGGGAGCGAGGCGGTCCAGTCCGTTGTAGCCGAGCACCATCGCGAAGATGTCGTCGTCGGTCGACCCGTCGACGAAGGGGCGGCTGCCCGCCGGCACCAGCGCGAACACCACCATCCACGCCACCGAGACCACCACCGACGCCCCGGTCACCGCACCGGCACGGGCGAGGGCACGACGGCGGTCCGGCACCGCGACGAGCGTGGCCACGATCAGCGCCGGCAGCACGAACCACGCCGACATCATCTTCGCCTGGAAGCCGATGCCGACGAAGAGGGCCGCCATCAGCAGCGGCCACCAGCGCGCGGTGAGCATCGCGCGCTGCCACCACACCACCGCCACCGCGAGCGACATCGTCAGCAGGCCGTCTTCCATCGGATGCGCGAACATCGACACGAAGATCGGGGTCGACGCGGCGGCCGCGGCGGCGACCAGACCCGCACCGCGCCCTCCCCAGCGCAGCGCGATCACCGCGCACGCGACGACGGTGATCACGCCCTCGATCACCTGGGGCAGGGCGATGGCCGAGACCGACATGCCGAAGACACGGATGCTGAGCGCCTGCGGCACCGCGAAGCCGCTGAGCTTGTCGAGGGTGACGGTGGCCGCCGGATCGAACGCCCCGAAGAACAGGGCGCGCCACGACTGCGACATCGACCGTGCCGCCGCCTCGTAGAACGAGAAGTCGCCCCCGCGCGAGAGGTTCCAGCACGTGAGCACCACGAAGCCCGCGACGTTGAGCACGAGCGAGAGGCGCGCCCACCACGGCTCGCGCCACCAGCGCGCGAGAGGCACGGCAGGGGTCACGATGCACAGGGTCGCGCGGTCAGGACGGTGGCGGATATCAGCCGGATATGAGGGCGCTGTGGGTTGGGCGCGGTGCCCGGACGCGCGAAGGCCGCGGCACCCGGGAAAGCGATGCCGCGGCCTGTCAGCGGGGCGGGTCAGATCTCGGAACGCGGCCCCGGCATGGTCTTGTTGAAGCCGGTGACGGGCTCGTTCTCGTCGAACGAGGCGATCGGGCGGCGGAACCCGCGGGTCAGCACCAGCAGGTACACCACGCCGATCCCGGTCCAGATCAGCCCGCCGATGAGGGCGTGCATGTCGAGGTTGACCCACAGCAGGCCGGTGAGCACCATGCCGATCGCCGGCATGACGATGTAGCTGAGGATGTCGGCCGGGGTCTTGCGCCGCCCCTGTCGCACCGCGAACCACGCGATCACCGAGATGTTCACGAAGGTGAACGCCACGAGCGCGCCGTAGTTGATGTACGCCGCGATCTGCTCGAGGGTGAACGCGATCGCGAGCAGGCTCACCACGCCGACGATGACGATCGAGAAGGTCGGGGTGTGGGTCTTCGGGTTGATGAAGCCGAAGATCCGGCGCGGCAGCACGTTGTTGCGGCCCATCACCATGAGCATGCGCGAGACCGACGCGTGCGAGGCGAGCCATGACGCGAGCGTCGCCGCGAATCCGGCCGCGGTGAGCACCGCCTGCAGCACCGGACCGCCGACCTGCACGCCGATCTCGGGCAGCGTGCTGTCTTCGATCGCCTCCTGCGGGAAAGCCGTCGAGTCGGGGAAGCGCAGCTGCGTGACGTACGCCGCGACCAGGAAGATGACGCCGCCGGCCACCAGGGTCAGCAGGATCGCACGCGGCATGATCTTCGGCGTCTTGGCCTCTTCGGAGTACATCGAGACCGCGTCGAAGCCGATGAACGAGAAGCACACCACGGTGGCCCCCGCCAGCACGGCGCCGAACTGCACCTCGCTGTGGGCGAAGGGGGCGATCGAGACCGCGGTCCCGGCTCCCGCGCCGCCGACGAGCTGCACGACGACCATCACGACGAACACGGTCATGACGAGGATCGAGAACACCAGCAGGATCATGTTGACGTTCGAGGTGCCGCGCATCGTCAGGTAGATCACGCCCGTGACGCCGGCGGTGAAGACGATGACCCAGATGAAGCCGGGCACGTCGGGGAAGAGCGCCTCCATGTAGCTGCGCAGGATCAGCGCGTTCACCATCGGCAGCAGCATGTAGTCGATCAGGGCGGTCCAGCCCACGACGAAGCCGACGCCGGGGTGGATCGACTCGCGGGCGTAGGTGTACGCGGAGCCGGCGCTCGGGATGACGCGGACCATCTTGCCGTAGCTGATGGCGGTGAAGACCAGCACGACGAGAGCGACCGCGTAGGCGGCCGGCACGACGTTGTTCGTCTTCTCGGCGACGAGGCCGAAGGTGTCGAAGACGACGGTGGGGGTCATGTACCCCAGACCGAGGCCGACGATCGACCAGAGGCCGAGGGTGCGGGCGAGTTTCGCTCCCGAGTGGGATGCGGCCGTCGTGGCGGCGAGGTTGTCGTTCGTGGCTCCTCCTAGAGGGTGCGGTGCGCGATCGGGCGTCGCGTCCGTGGGCTGATGTCGGGGTACAGCGGGCGGAGCACCGCTCGGGGTGGGAGCGGGGGAGTCGGCGCGGGTGGCGCCGGGAGGGACCGGATGCCGACGTGGTGGCGCCGGCATCCGGAGATCAGAGGCGGGTCCAGGCCTCGGTCAGGACGGAGCGCAGGATCTGCTCGATCTCGGTGAACTCCGCGGGACCGAGGGTCAGCGGGGGCGCGAGCTGGATGACCGGGTCGCCCCGGTCGTCGGCGCGGCAGTACAGGCCCGCATCGAACAGGGCCTTCGAGAGGAATCCGCGCAGCAGGCGCTCGGACTCGTCGTCGTCGAAGGTCTCTTTGGTCGCCTTGTCTTTGACGAGTTCGATGCCGAAGAAGTATCCGTCGCCGCGCACGTCGCCGACGATCGGCAGGTCGAGCAGCTGCTCGAGCGTCGAGCGGAAGACGGGCGAGTTGGTGCGGACGTTCTCGAGCAGTCCCTCCTCTTCGAAGACGTCGAGGTTCTCGAGCGCGACCGCCGCCGACACCGGGTGGCCGCCGAAGGTGTAGCCGTGCGGGAACGTCGCGTCGCCGTGGGCGAAGGGCTCGTAGATGCGGTCGCTGATGATCGTGCCGCCCAGGGGGGAGTACCCGCTGGTCACGGCCTTGGCGAAGGTGATCATGTCGGGCTGGTAGTCGTAGGCCGAGGCGCCGAAGTAGTGGCCGAGCCGGCCGAACGCGCAGATGACCTCGTCGGAGACGAGCAGCACGTCGTACTTGTCGCAGATCTCGCGGACGCGCTGGAAGTAGCCGGCCGGGGCGGGGAAGCACCCGCCCGCGTTCTGCACGGGCTCGAGGAAGACGGCGGCGACGGTCTCGGGGCCCTCGAACTGGATCATCTGCTCGATGCGGTCGGCCGCCCACAGGCCGAACTCCTCGGGGGTGCCTCCTCCGAAGCCCGACTCGGCGGCGCGGTAGAAGTTGGTGTTCGGCACGCGGAATCCGCCCGGGGTGACCGGCTCGAACATGTGCTTCATCACCGGCAGACCCGTGATCGCCAGGGCCCCCTGCGTGGTGCCGTGGTAGGCGATCGCGCGCGAGATGACCTTGTGCTTGGTCGGCTTGCCCTGGGTCTTCCAGTACTGCTTCGCGAGCTTGAACGCCGTCTCGACGGCCTCCCCGCCGCCGGTGGAGAAGAAGACGTGGTTCAGATCGCCGGGTGCGAGGTTCGCCAGGCGCTCGGCGAGCTCGATGGCCGCGGGGTGGGCGTACGACCACAGGGGGAAGAACGCGAGCTCCTCCGCCTGCTTCGCCGCAGCCTGCGCGATGCGGCGTCGTCCGTGGCCGGCGTTGACCACGAACAGGCCCGCGAGGCCGTCGATGTACTTCTTGCCCCGGGCATCCCAGATGTGGTGGCCCTCGCCCTTGACGATGATCGGCACCCCGGGACCGTCGGTCATCGTCGACTGACGGGAGAAGTGCATCCAGAGGTGATCGCGGGCCTTGGCCTGGAGGTCGGCATGCTGGTCGGTTTCGATAAGAGTCATCGCGTTCCCCAGTTGTAGAGCTGACGGTGGAGCTTGAGATAGACGAACGTCTCGGTCGAGACGACGTCGGGCAACGACCGGATGCGGTCGTTGAGCACGTCGATGAGGTCGTCGTCGCTCTCGCAGACGATCTCGACGAGCAGGTCGAACGAGCCGGCCGTCGACACCACGTAGGTGACGCCCGGGATCTCGCTCATGGCCCCCGCGACCACGCGGGTGTCTCCCGACACGCGCACGCCGATCATCGCCTGGCGGGCGAAACCGAGCTGGAGCGGGTCGGTGACGGCGACGATCTGCAGGACGCCGGCCTCTTGCAGCTTCTGCACGCGCTGGCGCGTGGCCGTCTCGCTGAGACCGACGGCTTTGCCGATCTCGGCGTACGACCGGCGCCCGTCTTCCTGCAGCTGTTCGACGATCGCCTTCGAGACGTCGTCGAGCACGGCGCTGCGCTCGATCGGAGGAGTCATGATCGGCGACGGTATCAGCGGATTGTCGGGTGTATCAATGGTGATCTCAACATTTCACATGCGGAAACACGACGGAAACCGTCGCTGGTGAGAGCGGGTCTCCGGATGCCGGGATGCCGGTCCTTCGCGCGTGCGCGGGGCGGCGCCGGGCACCGCTACGATGACCGCGGGGGTGCCGATGTCCGGATGGCGCGCGCGGTGGGCGACACTGCGACGATCGGCGCGCCGTGTTTCCGCGATCACGGCGGCGCTGGTGCTCCTGGCATCCGGGGTCGTCGCCGCTCCGACCGCCTCCGCGGCCACCCTGCCGGGCTGGTTGTCGACGCGCGGAGCGAGCATCGTCACGGCATCCGGAACGCCCTACACGATCAAGGCCGTCGCCTGGTTCGGCATGGAGACCTCGAACTGCGCGCCGCACGGCTTGTGGTCGATCTCGCTCGACGACGGGCTCGACCAGATCGCGCGCATGGGCTTCACCACCATCCGCCTGCCCTTCTCGAACGAGTGCCTCGCGGCGAAGTCGTCGAACTCGATCAACAGCTACGTGAACCCGCAGCTGGCCACCCTGTCTCCGCTGAAGCTCATGGACGCCTTCATCGCCCGCGCGAAGGCGCACGGGCTGTCGGTGATCCTCGACCGCCACCGGCCCGACTCGGGCGCGCAGAGCGAGCTCTGGTACACCGCGCAGTACAGCGAGAAGCGGTGGATCGACGACTGGAAGATGCTCGCGGCGCGCTACAAGAGCGACTCCACCGTCATCGGCGTCGACCTGCACAACGAACCCCACGGCCCCGCCTGCTGGAACTGCGGCGACCCGAAGCGCGACTGGCGGGCCGCCGCCACGCGCGCGGGTAACGCGGTGCTCGCGGTGAATCCCAAACTGCTCATCATCGTCGAGGGCGTCGAACGCCAGAACGACGGCTCGAGCACCTGGTGGGGTGGCGGCCTGAAGGACGCGGGCGCGGCTCCCGTCTCGCTCACGGTGAAGAACAGGGTCGTCTACTCGCCGCACGACTACCCGGCGACCGTGCACCAGCAGTCGTGGTTCTCGGCGCCGAACTACCCCGCGAACCTCGAGTCGCTCTGGGACGCGAACTGGGGCTACCTCGTGCGCACCAACACCGCGCCCGTGCTGCTCGGCGAGTTCGGCACGAAATACGAGAGCGCGAGCGACAAGGCGTGGCTGAAGTCCCTCGTCGCCTACCTCGCGAAGACGAAGATCAGCTACGCGTACTGGTCGTTCAACCCCAACAGTGGCGACACGGGCGGCCTGGTCACCGATGACTGGAAGACGCCGCAGAAAGCGAAGCTGGCGGCTCTCGCGCCGATACTCACGCCGGTGAAGACACCGGCGCCGAGCCCGACCCCCAGTACGACGCCGAAGCCGAGCACGACGCCGAAGCCGACCGCGAGCGCGACGCCGAAGCCGACGGCGAGCACGACCCCCAAGCCCACGACGAGCACCACGCCGAAGCCGACCGCGAGCACGACCCCCAAGCCGACCGCCAGCCCGGGCCTGGCCGCGACCTGGATCCCGCAGAGCGCGTGGGGCGAGGGCTACGTCGCCGAGCTGTCGCTGACGGCCTCGGGAGCGGTGAAGCGCTGGACCGTGTCGTTCGACGCCCCCGGCACCACGGCCGTCACCAGCGCCTGGGGCATGAGCTGCGCGGTCAGCGGCACGAAGGTCACCTGTACCGGCAGCGACTGGGCCGCGTCCCTGGGCGCCGGACAGAGCGTGCGGGTCGGGCTGCAGGCTTCCGCCACCGCGGCGCCGAAGGCTCCGAAGCTCTCCGTCTCGGCCTCCTGAACCGCCTGAACGCGAGACCGTGACGGGCGCGGATGCCCGGGGAGTCGGCATCCGGACCCTTCTTCTCCGGATGCCGCGCCCGCCACTCATCAGTCACGCATAAGAACCGCTAGGCCGCGGTGAGGGAGCGCCTGCCTACGATGCGCCGGTGACCGCCACTCTGCCCGCATCCTCCGCCGCCGCCCCCGCCCTCCCGGCCCTGCGCCGCCCCGGCGGCTGGACCCTCGGCCTGCTCGCCATCGGCCTCGGCGCCCTGGTGCTGACCGGGTGGCAGGTGTGGGCGGGAGCGCCGAGCGAGTACTACGCCTCGATCGCGCTGTCGATGAGCAGGAGCTGGTCGAACTTCTTCTTCGGCGCCGTCGACCCGGCGGGCACTGTCACGCTCGACAAGATCCCCGGCTCGTTCTGGATCCCGGCGCTGTTCGTGCGCGTGTTCGGTTACTCGGCGTGGGCCGTGATCCTGCCGAACGCCCTCGCCGCCGTCGGCGCCGCCCTCGTCACCGCCGTCACCGCTCGACGACTCGCGGGGGTGCGCGCGGGTCTCATCGCGGGGGCGGTCGTGGCGGTCACGCCGATCCTCGTGGCGGTGGCCCGCTCGAACCAGCCCGAGGCCTTCTTCGTGCTCGGGCTCTCGCTCACCGCGTGGGCGGCGGTGCGGGCCGTCGAGCAGCGCAGCCTCGGCTGGCTGGTCGCGGCGGGGGCGCTGGTGGGACTGTCGTTCCAGTTCTACATGCTCGAGGCGTGGGCGGTGTGGCCGGCGCTGGCCGCCGCCTACCTGTTCACGCGGCAGTCGTGGGCGCGGCGCCTCGGGCACCTCCTCGTGGCCGGTGTGGTGAGCGCTGCGGCCTCGCTGTGGTGGGTGGCGATCGTCTCGCTCATCCCGGCGGGGAGCCGCCCCTATGTCGGCAGCACCCTGTCGAACAACCCGTGGGAGATGGTGTTCGGCTACAACGGTCTGGGCCGCTTCTCGGCGACCGCCGACATCGGCACCTTCGAGTCGTTCACCCCGCCGTTCTCGGGCGACCCCGGAGTGCTGCGCCTGTTCAACGCGCAGTTGGCCGGGCAGATCGCGTGGCTCGTTCCGGCGGCGGCGGTGGCGATCGTCGTGCTGTGGGTGCTGCGGTTCTCGCGCCCCCTGACCGTGCTGCTGACGGTGTGGACGGCGACGTTCGCGGCGATGTTCTCCGCGGTCGCCGGGATGCACCAGTTCTACACCGCGGCCCTCGCCGTTCCTCTCGCGCTGACGGTGGCGACCGCGCTCGCCGTCGCGCATCGCGCCGGCAAGACCTGGCCCCAGGTGGCGATCGTCGCCGCGGCCGGGGCGACGGCGCTGGGCATCGGTATCGCGATGGGCGGGTACAGCGTCCCGGTGTCGATCGTGCAGGCCCTCGCCGCCGCCACCGCGATCGTGCTGCTGGTGCGGCGTCGCGGATCCCGGCTGCTCGTTACTTCGGCGCTGATGGTCGGGCTGCTGCTGACCCCGGCGGTGTGGTCGGCGGTCACGATCGCCCACCCCAACTCCATCAACCCCGTCGCCGGGGGCGTGTCGGAGGTCTCGGGCGGAGGCTTCGGCCGCGGCGGCTTCGGGGGCGGAGCGCCGGGGTCTGCCCAGGCTCCCGGCGGCGGCACCGGTCAGGGCTTCGGCGGCGCGCCCGGGTCGGGCACCGCGCCGGGCTCGGGCACCGGTCAGGGCTTCGGGGCGGGGCAGGGTCGATCCGGTCAGGGCTTCGCGCAGGGCGGCACGGGACAGGGCCGCACGCGCGACGGCGGCGCGGCGTTCCCGGGCTCCGGCGGCACGGGTGCCGATACGGCTCTGCTGTCGTGGCTCGAGTCGCACAGCACCGGCGGCACGTACCTCGCCGCGACCTTCGGGGCGCAGTCGGCCGCGCAGCTGATCGTCGCCTCGGACGGCGGGTCGTTCCTGCCCATCGGTGGCTTCAACGGCACGGATGCCGTGCCCACCCTCGACGCATTCGTCTCGATGGTGCAGTCGGGTGAGGTGCGCTACGTGATCGGGGGCGAGCAGCGCGGGTCGGGTGCCCCCGGGTCGTCCGCGTCGACGACGTCGAGCTCGTCGCAGATCCGCGACTGGGTCACGCAGCACTGCGCGACCGACAGCTCGGCTCCCTCGACCGTGTACGACTGCGCCTGAGCGCCGGTCAGGCCGCTCTGCGCGGCATACCGAGCCCGTGCCGCTTCGTTCGTCGACTGTCCAAAACACCCGGACGGAACCCGCCTGTCGCCCGGGTGTCTTGGACACTCAGCAGAGAGGCGGGACCGTGCGGCAAGGATCGACTCCGGATGCCGTGACGGCGAGCCCGCGCCGGGCGCGAACGCGTCAGCGGCCGAGGAACTCCAGGCCCGCCTCGCGGAACGCCCGCGAGCCCGGCGCGTTGACGTGGTGCCGCTTCGGGATATCGGCGAACTCGCCGCGGGGGAGCAGGCCCGCGAGGTGCGCCGACTGGTCGTGGATCGGGTCGTCGGTGCCGGTCGCGATGAGCACCGGCTGCTGCGGGGCCGACGAGGGGTCGGGGTCGGTCTCGCCCAGGCGCATGCCCTCGGCGATCGCGACCAGGGCCCGCAGGTCGTTGCCCGGCACGCGTTCGGCGAGCGAGACGTAGCGCAGCGTCGTGGCATCCTGAACCGGCTCACCGTGGTCGAGGAACGCGCGCGCCTGATCGACCCGCAGACGAGCGAGGGGACGACCGTCGGGAATCCCGCCGAGCACCGCCCGCTCGACGTGCTCGGGGGCGTCGACGGCGAGCTGCCAGCCGACGCGGCCACCGAGCGAGTAGCCGAGGTAGCGCACCTGGTCGACGAGGTAGGTGTCGAGCACGGCGACGAGGTCGGAGACGAGCGTGGGCATCGTGTACGACGCGGCGTCGTACGGCTTCTCGCTCGCGCCGTGACCGCGCTGGTCGACCGCGATCACGCGGTAACCCGCGCGCAGCAGGTCGCGCACCCAGCCCGTGTTGACCCAGTTGTCGCGAGTGCTCGAACCGAAGCCGTGCACGCACAGCACCGGATCGGCCTCGACATCGCCCCACGAGTAGGTGGCCAGGCGCACGTTGTCGCCGACGATGACGAACTGCGCGGGAGGGATCTCGGTGAGGGCGGGCACGGCATCCATTCGTCCGATCCTGGCAGATGCCCAGGGTCGTCCCGAGGTAGTGGTCATAGTGGTCTCATGGGATATACGCGCGCCGAGCTCGAGTCGTTCCGGGATGCCACGCGGCCCGACCTCGTCGAGCCGGGCGTCCGGCTGCTGTTCGTCGGCATCAACCCGGGCCTGTGGACCGCGGCCACCGGCACCCCCTTCGCACGACCCGGAAACCGGTTCTGGCCCGCGCTGGTGAAGGCGGGCATCCTTCCGCGGCTGCCCGCGTACTCCGAGCCGCTCGGTGAGGACGATCGCCGCCTGATCTTCGACGCGGGAGTGGGGGTGAGCAATCTCGTGGCCCGCGCGACGGCCCGCGCCGACGAGCTGTCGCGCGACGAACTGCGCGAGGGGGCCGCAGCTCTCGTCGACCGGGTCGCCGCGTGGAGCCCGCGCGCCGTCGCCGTGGTCGGCCTCACCGCGTACCGGCAGGGCTTCGGCCGCCCCAAGGCCGTGGCGGGGCGACAGGACAAGTCGATCGCCGGAGTGCCGACCTGGGTGCTGCCGAATCCGAGCGGGCTCAACGCCCACGACACGGTCGACTCGCTCGCCCGCGCCTACGCCGAACCTGCTCGGGCGGCGGGGATCCTCGCGTGAGGCGGCGTCGTCTCGCGGCCCTCGTCGCGCTCGCCGCCGTCATCGCCGCGGGGCTGCTCGTGCACAAGGCGATGTCCGGGTCGACGGCGACCGACGTCGCGGGCGACGCGCTGTACGCGGTGGCCGCCTTCACCGGGCTCGTGCTGCTCTTCCCGCGCGCTCCGCGCCTCGTGCTCGCCGGGGCCGCCGCGCTGTGGTGCGTGGGCGTCGAACTGCTGCAGCTGACCGGGGTGCCGCTCGCCATAGCCGAGCGCGTGCCGCCAGTGACTCTGCTGCTGGGCACCGGCTTCGATGCGCGCGACCTCGTCGTCTACGTGTGCGCGGCGGCGGTCGCCGTCGCGGTCGACATCGCGGTGTCGCGGCTTCTCCCCAGGGAGACGTCGCCCACGGGTGTCGGAGCATCCGGGTAACGTGACCGCCACATCACCGAGGAGGTTCCGGATGCCGAGGGCAGTGTCGTGATCGTCGACTTCGAGGGCGACGTGTTCCGGTGGGAGGCCCGCTCCGACAGCGACTGGTACTTCGTGGCCGTGCCGCCCGAGCTGAGCGAGGAGATCCGCGAGGTGCAGACCTTCCGGCGGGGCTTCGGCGGCGTTCGCGTCGACGCGACGATCGGGGCGACGACCTGGCGCACGTCGATCTTCCCGCAGGCGGGTGACATGTACGTGCTGCCGCTCAAGCGTTCGGTGCGCGAGGCCGAGGGCATCGATCCGGGGGCGATCGTGCGCGTCGGCCTGTTCGTGATCGACGCCTGACCGCGGATGCCGGTGGCCCTCCTTCTCGCGCTGGGGGTGTTCGGCGTGGCCGGTGTTGTGCTCGCGGTGGTCGACGCGCGCACCCACCGGATCCCCGACGTCGTCGTCATCCCATCGACAATCGGGGTGCTCACGCTGATGGCGGTTGCCGCCGGCGTGATCGGCCAACCCGGCCGGGCGGTCGCGGTGGCCGGGGGAGCGCTCGCCGCATTCGGCGTCTGCCTCGTGCTGCACCTCGCCCGCCCTGCGGCGTTCGGCGGGGGCGACGTCAAGCTCGCCGCCCTGGTCGGCGCGACGCTGGGCTGGTTCGGCCCGGGCGCCGTGGCATCCGCTCTCTTCGTCGCCTTCGCGGGCGGAGCCGCAGCGGGCATCGGGGCATGGGTGGCGGCAGGGCGCCGGGCCGAGGTGGCCTTCGGGCCCGTCCTGGTGCTCGGGGCGGGGTGGTCGCTCGCGCGGTCGGCGCTGTGAGGGGCGCCGCGGACTGTCGCGCTGCCCCGGATCGGTCAAGCCCCGCGGTGCGAGGCGTCTCGCGCGGATAGCCTGACCCCATGGCCGACCTCATCCGTCGCGTCACGGCGTGGGCTCTGTCGCTCCGCCTCGTGCGCGCCTTCCTCGTCTACTCGGGAGCACGTGGTCCGATGCTGGCCGACAGCGTCACCTACCGCACCCTCTTCAGCCTCTTCGCCGCGGTGCTGCTGGGCTTCTCGTTCGCGACCGTGTGGCTCGCCGGCAACCCCGACGGGATCGCCGCCCTCGAGCGTTCCGTCAACAGCGTCGTGCCGGGTCTCGTGGGCCCCAACGGGCTGCTCCAGCTCGACGGAATCAAGGCACCCGAATTTACGATCGCCGGGATCATCGCGATCCTCGGTCTGCTGGGTGCAGCCATCGGCGCCATCGGATCGCTGCGTTCGGCGTTCCGACAGATCGCCGGCGTGACCACCGACGACACGCTGCCGATCCTCGTGATCGTGCGCAACCTCCTCGTCGCGCTCGGCATCGGCGTCGCGCTGGTGGGTGCGGCGATCGTGACCTTCCTGGCCACCGCGGGGCTCACCTTCGTGCGCGAGCTGCTGGGGATCTCCGCCGACTCCTGGGTCTCGGCGGTGCTGACGTGGCTGCTCTCGACGGCGGTCGTGCTGGTGCTCGACACCGCCGCGGTCGCCGTGGCCTTCGCAGCGCTGTCGGGAGTGAAGACGCGTCGAAGCACGCTCCTGCGCGGGGCCCTCCTGGGCGGTGTCGGGCTGGTCGTCCTGCAGCAGCTGTCGGGACTGTTCGTCGGCGGCGCCACCAGCAACCCCCTCCTGGCGACGTTCGCCTCGCTCATCGCGCTGCTGCTGTGGCTGAACCTGTCGAGCCAGGTGATCCTCATCGCCGGGGCCTACATCACGGTGGCCACCGAGGAGGATCTCGACCGCGTCCGCGCGAAGTACGGCGCGTCGACCCTCATCCAGTTCCGCGTGCGCCGGGCCGAGAAGGCCGTGCGCGCGGCGACCGGTGAGCTCGACGCGGCGCGCGAGGCCGAGAAGAAGGAGCGCGAGACGCTCGCGAAGAGCGATCCCGCCGCCGCCGAGCGCGAGAGCGCTGCCGAAGCGAAGTCGCATGTCTGAGCAGGCGGCGACCGTCGTGGCTGAGCGCACTCCGGCCTACACCGCCGACGCCGTGCGCGCCGCCGAGAAGCCGCTGCTCGAGCAGGGCGTGCCCCTGATGCGCCATGCGGCGGCGGCTCTGGCCGACGTGGTCTCCGACGAGCTCGCGGCCCATTCGGGGCCGGTGCTCGTCCTCGCGGGCGCGGGCGACAACGGCGGAGACGCGCTGTACGCCGCGGCCGAGCTGGCCCGCGCGGGAGCCTCGGTCGACGTCGTGCTCGTACGCGACCGCGTGCATCGCGCGGCGCTCGACGCGGCCGTCGCCGCGGGTGTGCGCGTGTGCTCGGGAACCGACGCGTGCGCGCGGATCGCCGACTACCGCCTCGTGGTCGACGGGATCCTCGGCATCGGCCGTCTCGCCGACCGGCGGCTGCGTGGCAGCGCCCGTGCGCTCGTCGAGAAGATCCTCGCGCTCGACGCTCGTCCCCGCATCGTCGCCGTCGATCTGCCCAGCGGCCTCGACCCCGATGACGGGACGGCGGATGCCGCCGTGCTCGCCGCCGATGTCACCGTCACCTTCGGCGCGGTCAAGGCCGGCCTCGTGCGCGGGCGCGGTCCCGAGCTGGCGGGGCGCGTTCACCTGGTCGACCTCGGGCTCGAGTCGTACCTGCGGCTCGCGCACCCCGCGGTCACCGCACCGATCGCGCTCGCACGCTCGACGGTGCGCGGGCGCTGAGGTCAGCGCCGAGCTGCCGTGGTCAGCGGGCGTAGCGCTCGACGAACGTGCGCAGCATCCGCGACGGTTCCGTCACGGGGGCGCGACGCACGGCCGCCAGGGTGAGGTCGAGCTCGTCGGGTGCGAAGTAGCCGTACTCGGAGTAGGCGTGGATACGCGTGACGATGCCGTCGACGTCGAGCTCGGGGTGGAACTGCGTCGCATACACGTGGGATCCGAGACGGAACATCTGCACCGGGCACGTCGGTGACGACCCCAGCAGCACCGCCTCGGGCGGGAGGGCGCTGATCGCCTCTTTGTGGCCGACGAAGGCGGAGAAGGTCGAGGGGAGGCCCGCGGCGAGCGGATCGGCGCGCCCCGCCTCGGTGAGGGTCACGTCGACGACGCTGATGGGTTCGGCGAAGGTGCCGTCGATAGGGGCTCCGAGGTGCGTCCCGAGAGTGCCGACGCCGTAGCACGCGCCCAAGAAGGGCAGGTCGCGAGCGACCACGTCGTCGACCAGGGCGGCCATCTCGGCTTCGACCCGGCGCTGCACCGCCGACTTGCGCTCGGGCGGGTCGGAGGCGTTGAAGGGGCTTCCGCCGACGAGGATGCCCGACACCTCGTCGAGATCGAGCGCGGGAAGCGGATCGCGTTCGAGGCGGATCCGGCGCAGCCGTTCGGGCGGGAGGCCCGTGAACCGCAGGAAGAGCTCGTACTCCTCGTCGGCCGGGCGGTCCTCCGCGCGCGTGGCCAGCAGGACGAACGGGCGATCTCCGGGCAGGTCGGTCGTCGTCACCCGAGCGATTCTAGGCGAGCCCTGTCAAGTCACCGGCCCGCACCGAGGGCGCCGTCTACGCTGAGGTCATGGCTATCGCACGACTTTCCGGAGGCCCGCTCGACGGGCAGGTCCTTCCCCTCGACAACGAGTCCGACGACACGCTGATCATGCCCTACAGCGAGGGTCAGCTCGTCTACCGCCGCGACGGCGGTCTCGAGAACACGGGCGACTCCGACGGTCCCACCCAGGCGGTCTTCGTGTTCGCCGAAGAGACCGAAGACATCAACCCCGACGCCGACGGACGCGACGATTGAGCGCAGGCCCCTCGGGCGGCTCGGCATCCGGGGCCTCGAACGTCGAGATCGAGTCGAAGTACGACGTCGATGACGACACGCCCCTTCCCGATTGGTCGGCGCTGCCGGGTGTGGTGAGCGTCGGCGAGCCCGAACCGCGCGACCTCGACGCGCGTTACGTCGACACGGCGCACCACGATCTGTCCCGCAAGGGCATCGCGGTGCGGCGCCGTCGCGGCGGGCCCGACGAGGGTTGGCACGTGAAGGGCCCCCGCGAGGGCGGTGGGCGACGCGAGACCCAGTGGCCGCTCGGTGAGGTGGCCGACGACGACGCTGATCCCGTCGTTCCGGGTGAGATCCAAGAAGCCGTCTCCGCGTGGGCGCGACCGCCGTTCCTCCCGCTCGCGCGCGTGCGTAACCAGCGCACGGCGTACGCGTTGACGGATGCCGAGGGCGCCCTCGTCGCGGAGTTCGTCGACGACCGGGTGCAGGCCCGTGACGAGCGACGCGGCGTCGACTCGTCGTGGCGTGAGTGGGAGGTGGAGCTCGGCCCGGCCGGCCCCTCCGACGACGCCGGGCGCGAGCAGTTCTTCGCCGCGGTCGACGCGGCCGTGGCCGCCGCCGGGGGCCGCCCCGCGGCATCCGGATCGAAGCTCGGCCGCGCCCTGGGGCACTGAGCCCGACCGCGGGCCTCGGGCTCGCGGGCGCTCTCGACGTCGAGACTTCATCTCGCTGACGGAGTCGTTGCCGCGTGACGCGGAGTCGTCAGCGAGATGCCGTCTCGCGGTGTTCGTTGCGCCGCGAGCGACGGTGCGGCCACAGCCCAGAGCCTCGAGATCACGAAAGGCCCGCCCGGGCGAACCGGGCGGGCCTTTCGTCGATCAGCTGATCAGAGGTTGATCATGTGGCCGGTGAGGCCGTGGAAGGCCTCCTGCAGGCCTTCCGACAGCGTCGGGTGGGTGTGCACGTTGCGCGCGGCCTCGAGGGCGGTGAGGTCCCACTTCTGCGCGAGGGTCAGCTCGGGCAGCAGCTCCGACACGTCGGGGCCGATGAGGTGGCCGCCGATGAGCTCGAGCGTCTCGGCGTCGGCGACGAGCTTGACGAAGCCGACGGGCTCGCCGAGGCCGTTGGCCTTGCCGTTGGCCGAGAAGGGGAACTTCGCGACCTTGATGTCGTGACCGGCGTCGCGCGCCTGCTGCTCGGTGAGACCGAACGAAGCGACCTGCGGGTTGCAGAACGTGGCGCGGGGCATGTTGCGGTAGTCGCCCAGCGTCTGCGTCTCGGCGCCGGCGATGGTCTCGGCGGCCACGACGCCCTGCGCCTCGGCCACGTGGGCCAGCTGCAGCTTGGCGGTGACGTCGCCGATCGAGTAGATGTGCGGCACGTTGGTGCGCATGTGGTCGTCGATCTCGATGGCGCCGCGCTCGGTGAGCGTGACGCCGGTGTTCTCGAGACCGAAGCCGTCGACCTTGGGGGCGAAGCCGATCGACATGAGCACGCGGTCGGCGTCGATCGAGCTCTGCGAGCCGTCCTTCGCCGTGTAGGCGACGGTGACCTTGTCGCCGTGGTCGGTGACCGACTCGACCTTGGTCGAGGTGAGGATGTCGACTCCGTAGCCCTTGTACTGCTTCTGGATCTCCTTCGAGACCTCGGCGTCTTCGTTCGGCAGCGCACGGTCGAGGAACTCGATGATCGTGACCTTCACGCCGTAGTTCGTCATGACGTATGCGAACTCCATGCCGATGGCGCCGGCGCCGACGATGACGATCGACTCGGGGAGCTCACGGGTGAGGATCTGCTCCTCATAGGTGACGACGTTCTCCGACAGGGTGACGCCGGGGAGGAGGCGCACGGTCGAACCCGTGGCGATGATGACGTTGTCGAAGGTGACCTGCTCCTTGGAGCCGTCGGTCTTGGTCACGTCGATCGTGTGGTCGTCGGCGAAGAAGCCGCGGCCCTCGTACTCGGTGACCTTGTTCTTCTTCATCAGGTAGTGGATGCCCTTGACGTGGCCGGCGGCGACGCTGCGCGAGCGGTCGAACGCCTTGCCGAAGTCGAAGGTGACGTCACCCGAGATGCCGAACAGGTCGGCCTTCGCGTGGAACGTGTGCGCGAGGTCGGCGTTGCGCAGGAGGGCCTTGGAGGGGATGCAGCCCACGTTGAGGCACACACCGCCCCAGTACTTCTCTTCGACGATCGCGACCGACAGTCCGAGCTGTGCGCCGCGGACGGCGGCGACGTACCCGCCGGGACCCGCACCAAGAATGACCAGATCGTAATGAGGCATGGTTCCAGCCTATCGCCCGGCGGTGCCGCCACCGGCGGTCTTGCGACCGCTGCGGGAGGCGAAAACGTAGACCAGCACCCCGGCCACGATCACGAGGATCACCACGAGCAGGATCCACGGCAGGGGAGAGGGCGCGGAGGCCTCGTCGACCGGTGCCGCGGTCGCGCTCGAGGTCGGATCCGCGCTGGGCGCCGATGTCGCAGACGGGGTCGGGCTCGCCGCGGGGGTGGTCGTCGTGGGGGTCGCCGAGGGGGTGGGGGATGCGGCGGGCACCGTGAAGGCGAAGTCGCCGCTGATGGGGTGGCCGTCGCTCGACACCACGCGCCAGACGACGCTGACGGCCCCGGATGCCGCGCCCGCCAGCGACTGCGTCACCGTGGTGCCCGACACCTCGGGCGCGCCATCGGCCAGCGAGGCCCCCGATGCGTCCTTCACCTCGACGACCGTCGCCCCGGCGTCGGTGAGGACGTCGGCGCTGAAGGTGAAGGTGATCTGCGCGGGAAGGGCGTCGAGCACGGCATCGGCGGAGGGGTCGGTGGAGACCAGCTCGTCGTGAGCGGCGGCGGGCAGAGCGGGCACGAGCAGAGCGGCTGCGGCGAGTAGGCCGGCGGCCAGCGCGGCGGTCCAGCGGGGCAGGCGGGCCCGGCGGTGCGGGGTCGGAGAAGAGGTCACTCCTCGACCCTACTGACGACCTCCGACACCGGGCCTGGGAGCGGGCTGCGACCGATGCGCGGCCCCCGATTCGGGGGCGCTTTCGCGATCGTGGGCGTGTCGGGGTGAAGCGGACTCGACACGGCCCCGCCCGGGTCGATAGGTTCGAGTGTCTCGTCGGTCGTCTCCGCGGCCCGAACCGCGGTGTCGGTGTCGACGGATCGAGACGTAAACACGCATCGCCATGGCCCGCTCGAGATCGGTCGACCTCCCCCTCGTCGACCGATCGGTTATGGTGAAACAGAAGGAGAAGCCGTGGACGAGACCAGCCGATTCGAGCGCGACGACATCCGACGCGCGGCCGACGCCGCAGCGAACGACCGGGCGCACGACACGACCCAGACCCACGACGCCGACCTGTCGTTCGTCCCCTTCGGGGCCGACCTCAGCGAGGCCGAGCTCGAGGCGATCGACGCACTGCCTTCCGGCGCCGCGTTGCTGATCGTCCGCTCCGGCCCGACGACCGGCGCCCGCTACCTGCTCGACACCGACGTCACCACCGTCGGACGTCACCCCGAGGCCGACCTCTTCTTCGACGACGTGACCGTGTCGCGTCGTCACGCCGAGATCACCCGCACCGGCACCTCGTTCGAGATCGTCGACCAGCGCTCGCTCAACGGCAGCTACGTCAACGGCGAGCGGGTCGATCGCTCGGCGCTCGTCAACGGCTCCGAGGTGCGCATCGGCAAGTTCCGCCTCAACTTCTTCGGTTCGCCCGTCGATCTGCCCGCGGCTGACCACTGATGCCGGCAGCCCCCTCCCGTAGTCGTCAGGCGGCTGCGGGGCTGCTCAGCATCGGTCAGGTGCTCGCCCGCCTCACGCCCGACTTCCCGGCGCTGACCTCGAGCAAGCTGCGCTTCCTCGAGGTGCAGGGCATCGTCACGCCCACGCGCACCGAGTCGGGCTACCGCAAGTTCTCGCCCGCCGATCTCGAGCGCCTCCGCATGGCGCTCACGCTGCAGCGCGACCACTACCTGCCGCTCGTCGTGATCCGCGACTACCTCGCCGAGCTCGACGCGGGCCGCAATCCCGCTCCGCCGACGTCGATC
The DNA here is from genome assembly GCF_040436305.1 of Microbacterium sp. che218. Classification (NCBI taxonomy): domain Bacteria; kingdom Bacillati; phylum Actinomycetota; class Actinomycetes; order Micrococcales; family Microbacteriaceae; genus Microbacterium; species Microbacterium sp. che218. The sequence goes on along the minus strand of NZ_AP031501.1, from coordinate 941,027 downwards.
CCGTCGATGACGAACACGCCGCGCCGCTACCGCCGCGACGAGCTGCTGGCGGCCGCGGGTTCGGCTCCGCAGCTGCTCAACGACGCGATCAGCACCGGCGTCATCACGGCATCCGACACGTATCCCGAGCAGACGGTGACCCTGCTGCGCTCGCTCGTGGCACTGGATCGCCACGGCATCGAGCCGCGTCATGTGCGCGCCCTGCGCCAGAGCGCGGAGCGCGAGGTCTCGCTCGTCGAGTCGGCTCTGTCGGCCCTGCTGCGGCGCCCCGACGCCTCGTCGCGCGCGAAGGCGAACGAGCTCGCTCCCGAGCTCGCGGCGCGTCTCGACGAGGTCCGCGGCATGTTCGTGCGCGAGGCGCTGGAGCGGATCCTGTCCTGAGTGCGACACGCCGCGGCCCTCGGAGCGGATGTCATTGCCGGGGGACCCTCGCTGATCTAGCGTGGAGGAAACGACAGATGAGGAGGGCGCGAGCATGAACGCTGGCGACGCAGTCGGCGAACCCCGGTTCGCCACCGACCTCCTCTTCACCGACGGTCTGCCCGAGATGGACGACGACACCGGGTATCGCGGTGCGGTCGCCGCTCGTGCCGCCGGCATCACGTACCGCCAGCTCGACTACTGGGCCCGCACCGAACTCGTCGTCCCGACGGTCCGCGGCGCGAGCGGCTCGGGGTCGCAGCGTCTCTACGGCTTCCGCGACATCCTCGTGCTCAAGCTCGTCAAGCGCCTGCTCGACACCGGCATCTCGCTGCAGCAGATCCGCACGGCGGTCGACCAGCTGCGCGCCGCCGGCATCCGCGACCTCGCCGGCACGACCCTCATGAGCGACGGCGCCTCGGTCTACCTGTGCACCTCGAACGACGAGGTCATCGACCTCGTCAGCCGCGGTCAGGGCGTGTTCGGCATCGCCGTCGGCAAGGTGCTGCGCGAGGTCGAGTCCACGCTCGTCGACTTCGAGAAGGCGACCCCCGACACCGTCGACGAGCTCGCCGCACGCCGGGCCGCCCGCACCGCCTGACGCGCTTCATCTTCGAGATCCCGGATGCCATGGCATCCGGGATTCTGCTTTGTGGAGCTCGAGGTGGCTGAGCTTGTCGAAGCCACCGGTGCCGCGGTGGGTCCCGGCCCTTCGACAGGCTCAGGGACCTGGGTCTTTGCGGAGGCGGGTCCCAGGCCCTTCGACAGGCTCAGGGACCTGGGTCTTTGCGGAGGCGGGTCCCGGGCCCTTCGACAAGCTCAGGGACCTGGGTTCACGCAGATGACGCGTCCGAAGCCGGTTCCGGGCCCTTCGACAGGCTCAGGGACCTGGGTTCGTGCGAACGCGGGTTCCGGGCCCTTCGACAGGCTCAGGGACCTGGGTTCACGCAGATGACGCGTCCGAAGCCGGTTCCGGGCCCTTCGACAGGCTCAGGGACCTTGGTTCGCGCCACGGGCCCGGGCGCGAACGAGAGACGCCGCCCGGCTGCGGGGCAGCGGGACGGCGTCTTCGTGAAGAGGATCAGGCCTGCGGGGCCTCGGACTCGACCGGGATGCGGCCGGTGCGCACGATCCGGTCGAGAAGCGCGTCGAAGTCGGCCGCGAGCTCCTGCGCGGAGTCGCCGGGCCACACGTGCAGCGGCTTGGCGGCACCCTGCGCCTGCTGCAGCGAGGTGCGCTCGGGCAGCTGCGGGTTGAGCACGAGCGGGCCGAACATGTCGCGCAGCTCTTTGATGCGAAACTGGTGCTCGATCGACTGCGGGCGCACGCGGTTGACCACGACGCCGAGGGGCTGCAGGCGCGGCGAGAGACCGCGGCGGATCTCCTCGATCGCGCGCAGCGCGCGGTCGGCAGCGGCGACGGAGAACAGACCGGGCTCGGTGACGACCACGACGCGGTCGCTCGCGGCCCACGCGGTGCGCGTGAGGGCGTTCAGCGAGGGCGCGCAGTCGATGAGCACGAGGTCGTACTCGCTCTCGATGGTCGCGAGGGCCTCTTCGAGCTTCCACACGTCGCGCACGCTGGGGTGCGGCCCGTCGAAGTTGATGGCCGACGGGCTGCCGATCAGCACGTCGATGGTGCCGGGGTGCACCTTGGCCCACCCGCTCGAGGTGATCGCCTGTCGGACGACCTTCTCTTTCGGGTTCGCCAGCACATCGGCGATGTTGAGGCGACCGGCGACCTGGATGTCCATCCCGGTCGACACGTCGGACTGAGGGTCGAGGTCGACGACGAGAGTGCGAACGCCACGTGCGAAGGCTGCGGAAGCCAGCCCGAGTGTCACGGTCGTCTTGCCGACCCCGCCTTTGAGAGAGCTGACGGAGAGTACGTGCACGAGAGTCCACGTTACCGTCCCCTAGGCTGTGAGCACATTCAGCTCCGCCAGCTTGACGTGAGGTGCGCATGTTCTCCAAAATCCTGGTCGCCAATCGCGGAGAGATCGCGATTCGCGCGTTCCGTGCCGCCTACGAGGTCGGAGCGCGCACGGTCGCGGTCTACCCGTACGAGGATCGCGCCTCGCTGCATCGCCTGAAGGCGGACGAGGCGTACCAGATCGGCGAGCGGGGACACCCCGTGCGCGCCTACCTCGATGTCGACGAGATCATCCGCGTGGCCCGTGAGTGCGGGGCGGATGCCATCTACCCGGGCTACGGCTTCCTCTCCGAGAACCCGGAGCTCGCCGAGAAGGCCGCCGCCCACGGCATCACCTTCATCGGACCTCCCGCCGAGGTGCTCGCCATGGCGGGCAACAAGGTGACGGCCAAGGAGCACGCGATCTCGGCCGGAGTGCCGGTGCTGCGCTCGACGCCGGCGTCCGCCGACATCGACGAGCTGCTCGCCCAGGCGGACGAGATCGGCTTCCCGATCTTCGCCAAGGCCGTTGCCGGCGGCGGCGGGCGCGGAATGCGCCGCGTGGAGTCGAAGGGCGAGCTCGCCCCCGCGTTGGCCGAGGCCATGCGCGAGGCGCAGAGCGCGTTCGGCGACCCCCGCATGTTCCTCGAGCAGGCCGTGCAGCGCCCGCGTCACGTCGAGGTGCAGATCCTCGCGGATGCCGCGGGCGAGACCGTGCACCTGTTCGAGCGCGACTGCTCGGTGCAGCGCCGCCACCAGAAGGTCATCGAGATCGCGCCCGCGCCGAACCTCGACGACGCCGTGCGGCAGGACCTGCATCGCTACGCCGTGGCCTTCGCCCGCTCGATCGGCTACCAGAACGCGGGAACCGTCGAGTTCCTGCTCGAGACCGCGGGCCCCCGCACGGGCGAGGTCGTCTTCATCGAGATGAACCCCCGCATCCAGGTCGAGCACACCGTGACCGAGGAGGTCACCGACGTCGACCTCGTGCAGTCGCAGATGCGCATCGCCGCGGGCGCGACCCTCGCCGAGCTGCACCTGCAGCAGGACGACATCCACCTGCGCGGTGCGGCGCTGCAGTGCCGCATCACCACCGAAGACCCCACGCAGGGCTTCCGCCCCGACACGGGAAAGATCACCACGTACCGCTCGCCCGGTGGCGCCGGCATCCGCCTCGACGGCGGCACGACCGCCGCGGGCTCGCAGGTCAGCCCGCACTTCGACTCCATGCTGTCGAAGCTGTCGTGCCGCGGCCGCGACTTCCCGGCCGCGGTCGCCCGCGCCCGCCGTGCCCTGGCGGAGTTCCGCATCCGCGGCGTCTCGACGAACATCCCCTTCCTGCAGGCCGTGCTCGACGACCCGGCGTTCGTCGCGGGCGACCTGAGCACGTCGTTCATCGACGAGCGTCCCGAGCTGCTGAAGGGGCGCGAGTCGAAGGACCGCGGCACGAAGATCCTGTCGTGGCTCGTCGACACCACTGTCAACCGCCCCAACGGCGAGAACCCGCTGTCGATCGACCCCGCCGCCAAGCTCCCGCGCGTCGATCTCGCCGATGCCGCTCCCGCGGGCTCGCGCCAGCGGCTGCAGGAGCTCGGCCCGGTCGGCTTCGCCCGCGCGCTGCGCGAGCAGACGGCCCTCGCCGTCACCGAGACCACCTTCCGCGACGCCCACCAGTCGCTGCTGGCCACCCGTGTGCGCACGCGCGACCTCGTGCGGGTCGCCCCGTACGTCGCGCGCATGACCCCGGAGCTGCTGTCGGTCGAGGCCTGGGGTGGGGCGACCTACGACGTCGCCCTGCGCTTCCTCGGCGAAGACCCGTGGGAGCGCCTCGACGCGCTGCGCCAGGCCCTTCCGAACGTCGCGATCCAGATGCTGCTGCGCGGGCGCAACACCGTCGGGTACACCCCATACCCCACGGAGGTCACCGATGCGTTCGTGGCCGAGGCCGCGGCATCCGGAGTCGACATCTTCCGCATCTTCGACGCGCTCAACGACGTGTCGCAGATGCGGCCCGCGATCGACGCCGTGCTGGCCACCGGTACCGCGGTCGCCGAGGTCGCGGTCTGCTACACCGGAGACCTGCTCGACCCGGCCGAGAAGCTCTACACGCTCGACTACTACCTGGGCCTGGCCGAGCAGATCGTCGACGCGGGCGCCCACATCCTCGCGATCAAGGACATGGCGGGGCTCTTGCGCCCGGCCGCCGCCGCGAAGCTCGTGACGGCGCTGCGCGAACGCTTCGACCTGCCGGTGCACGTCCACACCCACGACACCGCCGGTGGGCAGCTCGCGACGCTGTTGGCCGCCTCGGCGGCGGGGGCGGATGCCGTGGACGCGGCCTCGGCGCCCATGGCGGGCACCACGAGCCAGCCGTCGCTGTCGGCGCTCGTCGCCGCGCTCGCGCACACCGACCGCGACACGGGCCTCGATCTCGGCGCGGTGAGCGACCTCGAGCCTTATTGGGAGGCCGTGCGCCACCTGTACCGCCCGTTCGAGTCGGGACTTGCCGGTCCGACGGGGCGCGTGTACCGCCACGAGATCCCGGGTGGGCAGCTGTCGAACCTGCGGCAGCAGGCGATCGCGCTGGGTCTCGCCGACGACTTCGAGCTGATCGAGGACATGTACGCCGCCGCCGATCGCATCCTCGGCCGCGTGCCCAAGGTCACGCCATCGTCGAAGGTGGTGGGCGACCTCGCGCTGCACCTCGCCGCGGTGAAGGCCGACCCGGCCGACTTCGAGCAGAACCCCGAGAAGTACGACGTGCCCGACTCGGTCGTGTCGTTCATGGCGGGAGAGCTCGGCGACCTGCCGGGCGGGTGGCCCGAGCCGTTCCGCTCGAAGGTGCTCGCCGGACGGGAGGCCAAGATCGGCGTCACCCCGCTGACCGACGAGGACGCCGCCGCGCTGGCGGGGGAGTCGGCCGAGCGCCGCGCGCGCCTCAACACCCTGCTGTTCCCGGGGCCGACGCGCACCTTCCTCGAGACCCGCGCGGCCTTCGGCGATCTCAGCGTGCTCGACACGGCCGATTACCTCTACGGCCTGCAGGCCGGCGGGGAGCACACCGTCGAGATCGAGCGCGGCGTGCAGCTGTTCGTGGGCCTCGAAGCCGTCGGCGACGCCGACGACAAGGGCATGCGCACGGTCATGACGACCTTGAACGGTCAGCTGCGTCCGGTGTTCGTGCGCGACAGGTCGATCGACGTCGAGGCGCGTCAGGCCGAGAAGGCCGACACCTCGAAGCCCGGTCAGGTGGCCGCGCCGTTCTCGGGCGTCGTGACGATGAAGGCCGCTGTCGGCGACCGCGTCGCAGCCGGTCAGGCCGTCGCCTCGATCGAGGCCATGAAGATGGAGGCGGGCATCACCGCCCCCGTCGAGGGAGTGGTCGAGCGGGTCGCGATCGGTACCACACAACAGGTGGAAGCAGGAGATCTTTTGCTGGTAATCCGCCAAGCGCAGTAGCCTGGGAGGGGGCGCTTTCGCGCCCTCTTCCCGTTTGGAGACTGCAGTGACCCCCGACCGCACCGATGCGAACCACGACGAGAGCGCCGAGCACGGCGTGCTCGACGACGGCGGCAATCTCGACACGGCCAGCATCACCATCCTCGGCGGGCACATCGCACAGGTCAGTGTCGACCTGCCGATGGCCGCTGACGACGATGATCTCGATGACGACGTCATCGAGGACGAGATCCCGATCGACGACGTCGACCTGCCCGCGTTGATCACCTCCCACGACGTCTACGAGCCGCACGACGACGAGACCGACCACCGTGAGGTCGAGCAGCTCGACACCGGCGACATCATCCTCGAGCCCCACGACGGCGAAGAGTCCTCGTCGACCGAGGACGACGCCGACACGGTGACGCACGACGACGTGCACGAGGCGGAGCTGGTCGACGAGCCCGAGCACGAAGGCTTCTCGCACCACGACGCTCGCGCCGACGACCTGCACGACGCCGAGGTCGTCGACGACGTCGAGCTCTTCGAAGCGGATGCCGCCGAGCCCGCCGACGAGGCGCTCACGCACGCGCCGTGGATCCCCGAGCAGTCGGACGAGACGGATGCCGCGTCGGACGCGACGATCGCGGGCGATGACGCCGAGCACGAGGGCGTGGAGGGCGACGCCGACCACGCCGCCCCGCAGGACGACGCCGAGGGCGAGTCGTTCGTCGCGGAGGAGGACGCGGCCGCCGAGCCCTCGGACGAGACCGCTGTCGAGGAGGACGACGCCGACACCGGCGACGCCGAGGAGCCTGTCGACGCGGACGCGGAGGCAGAGGGTTCCTCCCCGGAGGACGAGCCCGAGGCGGGTGACTTCCACGAGGTGGAGGGTGCTTTCGCCGCTTCTGCGGAATCGTCTTCCGACGAGCCTGCCGCTGAGGAGTCGGTCACCGACGACACGTACGTCGAAGACACGTTCGTCGAGGAGCCTGTCGGTGACGAGCAGGACACTGACGAGCCGATCGCCGACGAGCCGGCGCTCGATGAGCCCGCCGTCGAAGAACCCGCTGGCGACGAGCCCGCCGTTGAAACCCCCGCCGTCGACGGACCTGCCGTGGACGAGCCCAACGACGACGAGCCTGCCGACGACGAGCCCGCCGACGCCGAGCCCGCCGACGCGGACTCGGGCGAGGCCGAGCTTCCGGCCGCGGCGTCACCCGCCGCGCCCGCAGCCCCGAGCGCGTCGGACGAGGCCGCAGCCCCCGCCACCGGTCCTGTCGCCCCGCCGAGCGTCGCGGCTTCGGTCGTCGCCGCTTCGGTCGCCGCGGCCGCCGGCTCCGGCGCAGCCGCCTCGACCGGCCCGGTTTCGACCGGAACCGTCCCGACGGGCTCCGTCCCGACGGCCCCCGCCTCGACAGGCCCCGTGACGACGCGTCGCGAGCGGGCGGCGACGGGCGTCATCGGCACCGTGCCCCTGACGCGCCGCAGCGCCCAGAAGGCCGACGACGCCACCCGCGGGTCCGACGAGGCCGCGCGCGTCGACCGCGCCCACGCCATGGAGCGCGTGCGCACGCAGACGCCCGAGGTGACGCTCACCTCGAAGCGCATCGGGCAGATCGACGACGCCCGCGAGAGCTCCGACCTGCTGACCGCCGATCGCCTGCTCGACCCGCGTCAGATCGCGCGGCCCGAGCCCGAGGGCGCCTGGCAGCAGCTGGTCTACTCGGCGACCGGAGGCCGGATCAACCTCGGTGACGGTCGTCGCGCGCGCCAGCGCAAAGACCTCGACCGCCGCATCTCGGCGCCGCTGACCGGCGGCGCGCGCTTCGTGCCCGTGCTCTCGCGCAAGGGCGGCGTCGGCAAGACGACCGTCACGTCGCTGCTCGGCATGGCTCTCGCCGACGCCCGCGACGACCGCATCATCGCCGTCGACGCGAACCCCGACCGCGGCACGCTGGCCGATCGCGTCGGTCGGCCCAACGGCCGCACCGTGCGCGACCTGGTGCGCGCGCACGACGAGATGGTCGGGTTCAACGACGTCTCAGCGATCGTCGCGCGTGACGCGACGCGGCTCGACGTGCTGGCATCCGATGCCGATCCTCGGGTGTCGGAGGCGTTCAGCGACGACGACTACCGCCAGGTCGCCGACGTCGCCGCGCACTACTACTCGATCGTGCTGACCGACACGGGCACCGGCATCGTGCACTCGGTGATGGGCGCGACCCTCGAGCTCGCCGACACTCTCGTGATCGTCGCGGGTCTGTCGGTCGACGAGGCGCGACTGGCCTCCGAGACGCTGACCTGGCTCGAGACCAACGGCTACGCCGCGCGCGTGCGCGACGCGATCGTCGTGCTCAACAACTCGCGCCCCGGCACGCCGCTGGTGCGCGAGAGCGAGCTCGAGGCGCACTTCCGCTCGCGGGTGCGCACCGTGATCCGCATGCCGTACGACGCGCGCATCGCCGCGGGAAGCGCCATCGCCTTCCGCGACCTGCAGCCCTCGACCCGTCAGGCCGCGCGCGAGCTCGCCGCCGCCGTGGTGGAGGGTCTGCGCGCCCCGGTGTCCGCCGCATGACCGTCCGCCCGATCCGCCTGTTCGGCGACCCCGTCCTGCGCGCCACGAGTGCGCCCATCGAGACGATCGACGACGGCATCCGTGCTCTGGTGCAAGACCTGCTCGACACCGTGGAGCTGCCGGGCCGCGCGGGCGTCGCCGCCCCGCAGATCGGTGTGGGACTGCGCGCCTTCAGCTACAACGTCGACGGCGACATCGGCTACGTGCTGAACCCCGTGCTGGTCGAGACCCGCGGTGAACCCGAAGCCGTGGGGGAGGGCTGCCTGTCGGTGCCCGGCCTGTGGCACGACGCGATCCGCTACCCGTGGGCCAAGGTCGTGGGCATCGACCTCGACGGCGAAGAGGTCGTGCTCGAGGGGGAGGGGCTGCTCGCTCAGGCCCTCCAGCACGAGACCGACCACCTCGACGGCATGCTCTACCTCTCGCGGCTCCCCGCCGAGACGCGTCGCGAGGCGATGCGCCAGGTGCGCGAGAGCGACTGGTTCTGACCTGATCCGTGCAGAAGGGCCCGGATGCCGGCATCCGGGCCCTTCGCCCGTCTCCGCTCGCGCATTTCCTCCGCGATTCGCGCAACCTCCGTCGGTTTCGACCCTTCCGAGCCGAGGTTGTGCAGATCGCCGAGGGCGTGCGATCGGTGACGGTGTCCCGGGGCGCACACAACCTCAGCGATTCGCGCAACCTCGGTGATTGTGCCTCGTTCCGGACTGACGTCGTGCGGATCGCTGAGGCTGTGCGCACGAAAACGAAACGGCCCGGCCCCGCGAGGGGACCGGGCCGTCGTCGTCCGCGCGTCAGGGCAGCGAGACGTTGGTGGTGTTGACCGGCACGGCGTAGATGTCCTCGATGTCGTCGGCGAAGTCCGACGTGATGACGTTGCGCTTGATGCTCATCTTCGGGGTGAGGTGGCCGCTGGCCTCGGTCCACTCGGTCGGCAGGATCGTGAACTTGCGGATCGACTCCGCGCGCGAGACGCGCGTGTTGGCCCGATCGATCGCGCCCTGCACCTCGGCGCGCACCTTCTCGTTCTGTGCTGCCTGCTCGAGCGTCATGTCGGCGGGCAGGCCGTTGTTGGCCAACCACGTGGGCAGCATCTCGGGGTCGAGGGTGACGAGGGCGGCGATGAACGGCTTGTGGTCGCCGACCACGACGACCTGGCCCACGATCGGGTTCGCGCGGATGGGGTCTTCGAGCGCGGCCGGGGCGACGTTCTTGCCGCCGGCGGTGACGATGATCTCCTTCTTGCGGCCGGTGATCGCGAGGAACCCGTCGCTGTCGAAGGCGCCGATGTCGCCCGTCTTGAACCATTCGCCGTCGAAGGCCTCCGCCGTGGCATCCGGATTCTGCCAGTACTCGCGGAACACGTTGATGCCGCGCACCTGGATCTCTCCGTCGTCGGCCAGACGCACTCCGACACCCGGGAGCACCGGGCCGACCGTGCCGATCTTCGACTTCGTGGCGAGGTTGACCGTGGCCGGGGCCGTCGTCTCGGTCAGGCCGTAGCCCTCGAGGATCACGACGCCGAGGCTGCGGAAGAAGTGCCCCAGGCGCGGGCCGAGCGGGGCCGAGCCCGACACGGCGTAGACGACGCGGCCGCCCATCGCCTCGCGCAGTTTCGAGTAGACGAGCTTGTCGAAGAGGGCGAACTTCACCTTCAACGCCAACGAGATCTTCTTGCCGTCCTGCAGGCGCTGCGAGTGCTCGATCGCGGTGTCGGCTGCGGCGCGGAAGATCTTTCCCTTGCCGCCGGCCTCGGCCTTCTGCTCGGCGGAGTTGTAGACCTTCTCGAACACGCGCGGCACGGCCAGCAGGAACGTCGGCTGGAAGGTGCCGAGCGCGGGCAGGAGCTGCTTGGTGTCGGGCTGGTGGCCGGTCTTCACGCCCGCGTGCACGTTCAGCAGCGAGATGAAGCGGGCGAAGACGTGCGCCGTCGTGATGAACAGCAGCGTCGAGGCGCCGGGGGTCTCGACGACCTCGTGCAGCGCCTTCGCGGAGTTGCGCGCGAGCTCGACGAAGTTGCTGTGGACCAGGACGCAGCCCTTCGGACGGCCGGTGGAGCCCGAGGTGTAGATGAGCGTCGCGATGTCGGAGGCCTTGGCCAAGTGACGGCGGCGCTCGATCTCTTCGTCGGTGATGTGCGTGCCGTTCGCGACGAGGGTGTCGAGAGCGCCCTCGTGCATGGCCCAGACCTCGCGGACGAGGGGGAGGTCGCTGCGGACTTCGTCGAGGCGCGCGGTGTGGTCGGCCGACTCGACGACGACGGCGATGGCGCCCGAGTCCGACAGGATCCACGAGATCTGCGACGGCGAGCTCGTCTCGTACACCGGGACCATGACGGCTCCCGCGTAGAAGAGGGCGAAGTCGACCAGCGTCCAGTCGTAGGTGGTGCGCGCGATGAAGCCCACCTTCTCGCCCGGCTGGATGCCGGCGGCGACGAAGCCCTTGGCGAGCTTGACGACTTCTCGCTCGAACTCGGCGGCGGTGATGTCGCGCCATCCGTCGGCGTGGGGAATGGCGAACAGGGGGCGGTCGGGCGTCGAACGCACACGGTCGGCGAGCAGGTCGGATGCGTTGGCATCCGGGTCTGCGGCGACGACGGCGGGGAGGTCGAACTGGATCACGGCAACTCCTTTGGCACCGGAAGAAAGGTCGAACGGGTCTGTCGAGTCTATGCGCACGGATGCCGTGGCCCCAGGACGAGCGCATTCCGATGCGGGTCGCGTGGCATGGCTAGACTTCTCCGGGCCGAGCCGCACGGTCGGCCCGGAAGGGAGCGCGGTGCGCAACATCGGCATCGACATCGGGGGCACGAAGATCGCGGGAGGCGTCGTCGACGACGACGGCACCATCATCGAGAAGCTCCGCGTCGACACCCCCATCGACCCGGCGGCCCTCGTGGACGCGGTGGTCGACATGGCCGATCACCTGCGCCGCGCGCACGAGATCCACGCGATCGGCGTGGCCGCGGCGGGTTTCATCAGCCGCGACCGCAGCACCGTCATCTACGCGCCCAACATCGACTGGCGCGACGAGCCGCTGCGCGCCCGCCTCGAGCAGCGCCTCGACGCCCCCGTCACGATCGAGAACGACGCGAACGCGGCCGGATGGGGCGAGTACCGCTTCGGCGCGGGCCAGGGCGTGCGCGACATGGTCATGCTCACGATGGGCACGGGCGTCGGCGGTGCCGTCGTCACCGACGGCGAGCTGTTCCGCGGCGGCCACGGCATCGGCGCCGAACTGGGGCACATGCGCTTCGTGCGCGGCGGCCACCCGTGCGGGTGCGGGCAGAACGGATGCCTCGAGCAGTACGCCTCGGGTCGTGCCCTGCAGCGCGAGGCGAACGCCATCGCCGACGAGGGCGGCATCGGTGCGGCCCTCGCGGCGATCCGCGAGGAGCGCGGCGCGATCCCCGGACCCGCCGTGTCGCGCCTCGTGCTCGCCGGTGACCCCGGCGCCGTCGAGGCGCTGCGACGCGTGGCCACGGCCCTCGGCGAGGCGTGCGGAGGCTTCCAGGCCGTGCTCGACCCCGAGCTCTTCGTGATCGGCGGCGGCGTCGCCCAGCTGGGCGCGGATCTGCTCGTGCCGGTGAAGCTCGCGTACGAGACCTCGCTCCCGGGGTACGGTGAACGTCCGGTCGCGGAGTTCGCGATCGCGCGCCTGGGCAACGACGCCGGTCTCATCGGGGTCGCAGACCTCGCCGGGAAGGAGCGCTGACGATGTTCTACTGGCTCATGAAGTACGTGGTGATCGGGCCGGTCATCAAGGCCGTGTTCCGCCCGTGGATGGTGGGCCGGCGCAACATCCCCGTCGAGGGTGCGGCGATCCTCGCCAGCAACCACCTGTCGTTCTCAGACTCGATCTTCCTGCCGCTCATGATCGACCGCCGCATGGCGTTCCTCGCCAAGAGCGACTACTTCACCGGCAAGGGCCTCAAGGGCTGGGCGACGCGGATGTTCTTCACCGCCACGGGGCAGTTGCCCATCGACCGCTCGGGCGGCAAGGCGTCGGAGGCCTCGCTGAACACCGGCCTCGGCGTGCTCGGCCGTGGAGAACTGCTCGGCATCTACCCCGAGGGCACGCGCAGCCCCGACGGCACCCTCTACCGGGGCCGCACGGGCATCGCCCGCATGGCGCTGGAGGCCCGTGTGCCGGTCGTGCCCGTCGTCATGGTCGACACCGGGGCCGTCATGCCCATCGGCCAGCGGCTGCCGCGCGTGGGGCGGGTGGGCATCGTGATCGGCGAGCCGCTCGACTTCTCGCGCTTCGAGGGCATGGAGGGCGACCGCTACGTGCTGCGCTCGGTCACCGACGAGATCATGGTGGCCCTGCAGCGCCTCGGCGAGCAGCGGTACGAGGACGTGTACGCCTCGACCGTGAAGGACCGTCTGGCCACCGCGCAGGCGGCGAAGGCGCCGACCTCGCGCCACTAGACTTCTGGGGTGACTCAGCAGCTCCACGACCTCGACCACTGGCGAACCCTGCCCATCAAGCAGCAGCCCCAGTGGTATGATGAGGCCGCTGTGGCCGCGGCATCCGCAGAATTGGCGACCCTTCCTCCGCTGGTGTTCGCCGGCGAGGTCGACATCCTCCGCGACCGTCTCGCGCGTGCCGCCGCCGGCCAGGCGTTCCTCCTGCAGGGCGGTGACTGCGCTGAGACGTTCGCCGGTGCGACCGCCGAGCAGATCCGCAACCGCATCAAGACGGTGCTCCAGATGGCCGTCGTGCTGACCTATGGCGCCTCGATGCCGGTGGTGAAGATGGGCCGCATGGCGGGCCAGTTCGCCAAGCCCCGCTCGAGCGACGTCGAGACGCGCGGCGACGTGACGCTGCCGGCGTACCGCGGCGACATCGTCAACGGCTACGACTTCACCGAGGAGTCGCGCAAGGCCGACCCCGCGCGCCTGCTCAAGGGCTACCACACGGCCGCGTCGACCCTGAACCTCATCCGTGCCTTCACGCAGGGTGGCTTCGCCGACCTGCGCGAGGTGCACAGCTGGAACAAGGGCTTCGCGAGCACTCCCGCCAACCAGGCGTACGAGTCGATGGCGACCGAGATCGACCGCGCCATCAAGTTCATGGAGGCCGCCGGCGCCGACTTCGACGAGCTCACGCGCGTCGAGTTCTACACCGGCCACGAGGGCCTGCTCATGGACTACGAGCGCCCCATGACGCGCATCGACTCGCGCACGGGCCTGCCGTACAACACCTCGTCGCACTTCCAGTGGATCGGTGAGCGCACGCGCGAGCTCGACGGCGCGCACGTCGACTACTTCTCCAAGATCCGCAACCCCATCGGCGTGAAGCTCGGCCCCACCACGACGACCGACACGGCGCTGGCGCTCATCGACAAGCTCGACCCCGAGCGCGAGCCCGGTCGCCTGACCTTCATCACGCGCATGGGTGCGGGCAAGATCCGCGACGCGCTGCCCCCGCTGCTCGAGGCCGCGCGCGACTCGGGCGCGACGCCGCTGTGGGTCACCGACCCGATGCACGGCAACGGCATCACCACGCCCACCGGCTACAAGACCCGTCGCTTCGACGACGTGGTCGACGAGGTGCGCGGCTTCTTCGAGGCGCACCGCTCGGTGGGTACGCACCCCGGCGGCATCCACGTCGAGCTCACCGGCGACGACGTCACCGAGTGCCTGGGCGGGTCCGAGATGATCGACGAGGCCACCCTCGCGACCCGCTACGAGAGCCTGTGCGACCCGCGCCTGAACCACCGTCAGAGCCTCGAGCTGGCGTTCCTCGTGGCCGAGGAGCTCGAGAAGCGCTGACTCGCGTCCATCGACACGCGACGCCCCCGACCCCCGCGGTCGGGGGCGTCGACGTTTCCGGATGCCGCGGACGCGGGCGTGGAGGCATGTGAACGCTCGGCCACACGAACGGTGCCGCGTCAGGGCGAAGCGTGCGACTACAGCGTCGGGGTGATCGTGATGGTCGAGCCCTGCGGAGCCGTCGTGCCGGCCTTCGGATTGGTCGAGCGCACCTTGTAGATGTCCCAGTACTTGAACCCGAGGGGGAGGGTGCCGTCGTCGATGCCCGCGTTGACCTCGAAGCCGAGACCCTGCAGGGTCGTCACCGCCTCGCGGATCGACATGCCCACGATGTTGCCGGGGATCTCGACCGGCTTGGGACCGATCGAGACCGTCAGCGGAACGGTGTCGCCGGGGCGCCAGTTGCCGCCGCCGTCGCGGTCGCCCATGCGGATGACGTTTCCGGATGCCACCGAGTTGCTGTACTCCTCGGTGACCGAGCTGTCGAGTCCGACCTCCTCGAGGGCGTTCTGGGCACGGGACTGCGAGTCGCCCGTCACGTCGGGGATCGGACCCAGCGAGGTGACGAACGCCGACGCGTCGCCCTCGTAGACGGTGCAGCCGCCCGTGCAGTCGAAGGCGTCTCCGCCCGAGCGGGGGATGATCGACGCGCTGAGGACCGTGCCGTCGGCGGCATCCGTGAACTGTCTCTCCGGGTCGCCGACGCCGACGAACGCCTGCTCCATGACGGAGCGCGCCTCGTCGAAGCTCAGCCCGGCGAGGGAGGGGATCTGGTGCGTGGCGGGACCCGCCGAGACGAGCACGGTGACGACCGTGTCCTTATCGAGGCGTGATCCCGGGTCGGGGTCGGAGCCGAGGGTCGTGCCCGCGGGGATCTCGCGATCGTTCACGTCCTGCTGCTGCGCGATCAGCTGCTGCTGCGCGAGCAGGGCCTCGGCGTCGGCGAAGCTGCGGCCGGACACGTCGGGTACCGACACCATCGAGCCCGGACCCGAACCGAAGTACCACCCGGTAAGGCCGGCGCCGCCGGCGAGCAGCAGCACGATCACGAGGATCCATGCCCCGCGGGCGGTGCGTCGGCGCGTGCGGGCGCGCAGGCGCGCAGCGTTGTCGGGCTCTTCGGTGGGGACCGGCGGAAGCGATGCGGTCTGCGGGAGCACCTTCGTCAGCTCGCGCGACTCGGCGGCCGAAGCGGGGGAGGTGATGCCGACCGAGACGGCGCGCGCCACCTGCGGGGCCAGGCCCAGCTCCTTCTCGACGGTGCGCAGACGCTCGAGCATCGCGGCCGCATCGAGGGGGCGGTCGTCGGGCTCGCGCTCGGTCGACCACAGCACGAGCTCGTCGAGCTGCTCGGGGACCGACGGGTTCTTCGCGCTGGGGCGGGGGACCGAGTCGGTGGCGTGCTGGTAGGCGATCTGCATCGGCTGCTCGCCCTTGTAGGGCTGCTCGCCGGTGAGCATCTCGTACAGCATGATGCCGAGCGAGTAGATGTCGCTGCGGGCGTCGGCGGTGCCGCGGGTGACCAGCTCGGGGGCGAGGTAGGCGATCGTGCCCATCAGCTGCGCGCCGCTGGCGGTGTTCGCCGTCGTCGCGCGGGCGAGGCCGAAGTCGCCGATCTTGATGCGGCCGTCCTCGGCCAGCAGCACGTTCTCGGGCTTGACGTCGCGGTGCACGATGCCGGCGCGGTGAGCGGCCGCGAGTCCCGACAGGATGGCATCCATGATCGTGAGGGTCTGGTCGACCGTCAGGCGACGGTGCTCGCGCAGCAGTTCGCGCAGAGTGATGCCCGGCAGGTACTCCATGACCAGGTAGGCCATCTCGCCGTCCTGGCCCTGGTCGAACACGTTGACCACGTGCGGATCGCTCAGGCGCGCGGCCGAGCGGGCCTCTTGGATGAACCGGCTCTGGAACACGGTGTCGTCGCTGAGGTGGCCGTGCATGACCTTCAGCGCGACCCGGCGCTCGAGGCGCAGGTCGGTCGCGACGTACACGGTCGCCATGCCGCCTCGCGCGATGCGCGCGCGGACCCGGTACCGGCCGTCGACGAGACGGCCGATCAGCGGGTCGGCCTGCTGACTCGTGCTCACGTGTCGAGTCTACGGAGAGCCCCCTGTGAGGCCGGGCAACGGCTCACCCTCACCTGGGGATCCGAGGCGGGATCAGCCGAGAACGGCAAGCCAGGTCGTCGCGGGCTGCTCCCACTGCGCGTAACGGTCGGGGTAAGCCGAGATCTGCACGGCCTGAGCGGCGTCGGCGTAGGGCAGCTGCTCCCAGCCGGGGATGTCGAGCAGGCCGCGGGTCGTGGCGCCGTTGGGGTCGGCCGAGCCGCCGTAGAACACGCGGGTCGATCGGTCACGGTCGCGGATCTGCTCGGCCGTGCCCCAGCCCTGACTCGGCCGCTGCTGGAACAGGCCCAGCGAGTCGCGGTCGCCCCAGTCGAGGTTGCGCAGCCACGACTCCTGCATGGCGGTGCCGAGGGCGATGACGATGCCGCGGTCCGAGACGCCGAGTTCGCGCCCGATCCGGATGATCAGCCGCGCGTTCTCGGACTGCTCGGCGTCGAGACCGGGGGCGGTGACCGGGGCGACGGAGGCGGGAGCGGCCCCGGCCGCGGGGATCCGCAGCACCTGGCCCGGGTAGATGATCGAGGCCCGGGTCAGACCGTTCGCCGACAGAACCGCGTCGACCGATACACCGTTGCGCGCGGCGATCGCCGACACGGTGTCTCCCGGGCGCACCTCGGCGGTGGTTCCGGCCGGCGCGCTCTCGGGAGCGGGGGCGGATGCCGCGGGCGCGGCGGTCAGCGCGAGCACCTGTCCCGGACGGATGACGTTGTCGGCGCCGATGCCGTTGGCCGCCCGCACGGAGGCAGTGTCGAGCCCATGGGCCCGGGCGATGCCCCAGACGGTGTCGCCGGGCTGCACGACGTAGGTGAGAGCGGCAGGGGCCGCGGCGAGGGCGGGAGTGACGACGGCGCGCGGTGCGAGCGCTCCCGTCGGGGGCACGAGGCTCGACGGGGCGAGAGGGGCGGTCGCGTGCGCGGCGTGCTCGCCGACCAGGCTGAGCGCGATCGAACCGACCACCGCGGCGGGCCAGACGGCGGGGGAGCGGCGGGGGGTCTCGGTGGGCAGGGGGGACAGCGTGAGTCGTCGCATGGTGGGGGATTCCGTTCTTCCGACTGCCCGCCACCGTCCCATGCCGTGGGGTGGATGTCAACGAATGAGGTGCATGTGACTCGTGTGACAAGCGAGCACGGGGGGTTGATGAGCGCGCGGGGTGAGATAGTGAATCAGTGACCGACAACACCCGTTACGCGACCGACTGGCTGACCATCCCCGATCTGGTGGAGCTGCTCGACGAAGCCCACGGGCGCGTGCGCCGCCTGCTCGACGAGCAGTACCTGGTGGGCACGCGTCGCGACGGCGTTCTGAAGGTGCCGTCGGTGTTCATCGTCGACGGGCGTCCCCTGGCTTCGCTGCGCGGCACGATCATCGTGCTGCACGACGCCGGCTTCGACTCCGACGAGATCATCGACTGGCTGCTCAGCCCCGAAGAGACCATCGGCATGCCCCCGATCGAGGCGCTGCTGGCCGGGCGCAAGAGCGAGGTGCGCCGGGTCGCCGCGACCCTCGCCTGATCGATCCGGATGCCGCGGGCTCACCCCCGCGGCGCCGTCGCCGGGTCTTCCGGCCGAAGCGTCTCGACTCAGGCGGTGCGCTCGGTCGCCGCTCGCGCCAGAGCGCGCAGTTCGTCGACGGCCCCGGCATCCAGAATCGCCCCGTCGAGGGCGTCGTCGGCGCGGCGCGCGTAGTCGGCGATGAGCTCCTCGGTGCGCGCGAGGGCGCCGCTGTCGACGATGGCGCGCTGGAGCGTGCCGATCTGCTCGTCGGTGAGGGCCGGGTCGCCGAGCAGCGCGTCGATCACGTGGCGCTCGTCGGCGGGCATCGCCTCGCGGGCGTAGGCGACGAGCACCGTGCGCTTGCCCTCGCGCAGGTCGTCGCCGACGGGCTTGCCGGTGATCGCGTTGTCGCCGAAGACCCCGAGCACGTCGTCGCGCAGCTGGAAGGCCATGCCGACGTCGTGGCCGAAGCGGCCGAGGGCGTCGAGCTGCCCGTCGTCGGCGCCGGCGAGCGAGGCCCCGATCAGCAGGGGCTGCTGGATGCTGTAGCGCGCCGACTTGTACGAGGCGACGCGCAGCGCGCGCTCGGCGTGCGTCTCATCGGGGTAGACGGTGTAGGCCGACTCTTCAGCGACGTCGAGGAACTGCCCGATCGTCACGTCGCGGCGCATCTGCGCGTACGCGCGACGGGTGGCCGCGGCCGTGGAACTCGACGCGAGGCCTTCCTCGAGCAGATCGTCGCTCCACGCCACCAGCAGGTCGCCGAGCAGGATCGCGCCTGAACGGCCGAAGGCGTCGGAGTCGCCCGCCCAGCCGGCGTCGCGGTGGGCCGCCTGCAGGGCGCGGTGGGCGGCGGGCTGCCCCCGGCGGGTGTCGGAGTTGTCGACGAGGTCGTCGTGCACGAGGGCGGCGGCGTGGAAGATTTCGAGCGAGGTCGCCACGGCGAGGGCGGCGTCGTCGAACGAAGCGCTCGAGCGGCCAGCGGACCGCCAGCCCGTGAGGCAGAAACGCGCACGCAGGCGCTTTCCTCCCCGGAGGGCGGAGGCGCCCGCACGGGTGAGGGATTCCGCCTCAGGGCCCAGTGCGGAGGCGTACGATAGCTGTTCAGTGAGGAACTTGTCGAGTCGCTGGGAAACAGCTTCGATCGGTTCCGGGGAGGTCGGCACGGGCCTAGCCTAGTGATCCACGCCGCGCGTAGAATCGTCCGCAACGAACAACAGAGGGGGATGCATGCCACTGTCAGAGCAGGAGCAGCGTCTGCTGGATGAGATGGAACGCCATCTCATGAGTAACGACACCGACGTCGTGACCGCTCCCAGTCGTGCCCTCAGCTACCGCAACATCGTCCTCGGCTCGATCCTCGTGCTCGCCGGTCTCGGCGCCCTCGTCGTGGGCGTGTCGATCGGCTTCAACACGGGCGTCCTCGGCATCACGATCGGTGTGCTCGGCTTCCTTCTCATGGTGGGTGGCGTGATCTTCGCGGTGACGCCGATGCGCGGCGCCGTGGCGTCGGCTCCCCGCTCGACGAAGCCGCGCGCCGCGCGCGCCTCGGGCGGATCCTTCATGGACCGCATGAACGACAGGTGGGATCGCCGCAACGAAGGGCGCTGATCCCTCGCAGATCTCTTGAAGCACCGGCTCTTCGGAGCCGGTGCTTTTTTTCGTGCCCGGGGCGCGGCATCCGGAACAATCTTGCGACCCGTCGACGGGGCGCGCTCGCGAGGGGGCGAGCGGCGGGGGGAGGAAGGGTGAGGCGCGTTTTCCCTCCCTTTCGCTCCACTCGCGGTGTCGCCACCGCCCGCTGAGCCCGCTGAACCGCGGATTTACGCCGATCTTCGACGTGCGCCGTCCTGCGTCCGGACACAGTACACGGCGACGTCCATCGCGAGAAGAGTGGGTTTTCGATAGCAAAGTGGAGGACCGTGGAGTAAAGTGGGGGAAACTTCGCAGGCCGGACGAAGGGGGTGGACGCCCGAATGCTGCTCGGTACGCACACACCCAAGCTCGACGACAAGGGTCGGGTCATCCTGCCGGCGAAGTTCCGTGACGATCTCGGCGCCGGAGTGGTGATCACGCGCGGGCAGGACCGCTGCCTCTACGTGTTCAGCACCGAGGAGTTTGAGCGCGTTCACGAGCGGATCCGCGAGGCCCCGCTCAGCAACAAGCAGGCCCGCGACTTCCTGCGCATGTTCCTCTCGGGGGCCAGCGCCGAGAAGCCCGACAGCCAGAACCGCATCACCGTTCCGCCGGCGCTGCGCACCTACGCCGGCCTCGGGCGCGAGCTCGTCGTCACCGGCGTCGGAGCCCACGCCGAGATCTGGGACGCCGAGGCCTGGAACACCTACGCCGAGAGCAACGAAGAGACGTACGCCGAGATGGAGCAGGAGGTGATCCCGGGACTGTTCTGACCCTCCGGCTGTGATGCCCAGCCGCACGCCCTGACGCACTTCCCCGGCGCCAGGTCGAGCGGATGGGGATCAGAGCCGAAGGATCGGACCCCGACATCATGGACATCCGCGACATCCACACTCCCGTTCTCCTCGAGCGCTGCGCCGAACTGCTCGGTCCCGCCCTGCAGAAGCCCGGATCCGTCTTCGTCGACGGCACGCTCGGCATGGGCGGGCACTCCGAGGCCTTCCTCGAGCGCTTCCCCGAAGCGCGGCTCATCGGCCTCGACCGCGACACCGACGCCCTGCGCATCGCGGGGGAGCGCCTCCAGCGTTTCGGCGACCGCGTCACCCTCGTGCACACCGTCTACGACGGCATCGCCGAGGCCGTGGCATCCGCCGGCGTCTCGAAGGTCGACGGCATCCTGTTCGACCTGGGCGTCTCGTCGCTGCAGCTCGACGAGGCCTCCCGCGGGTTCGCCTACGCGCAGGACGCCCCGCTCGACATGCGCATGGACCAGACCACCGGCGTGACCGCCGCCGAGGTGCTCGCCACCTACGGCGAGGGCGACCTGCGCCGCATCTTCGAGCGGTACGGCGAAGAGAAGCTCGCCGGACGCTACGCCCGCGCCATCATCGCCGCCCGCGCCGAGGCTCCTCTCGAACGCTCGGGCCAGCTCGTCGACGTGCTGCAGGCCGCGACCCCGGCCGCGGTGCTGCGCGAGCGGCACCCCGCCAAGCGCGTCTTCCAGGCCCTGCGCATCGAGGTCAACGCCGAGCTCTCGGTGCTCGAGCGCACGATCCCCGCGGCTCTCAAGGTGCTGGGCGTCGGCGGCCGCATCGTCGTGCTGTCGTACCAGTCGCTCGAAGACCGACTGGTCAAGCGCGTGTTCGCCGACGCGTCGACCTCGACCGCCCCGCGCGGCCTGCCGGTCGAACTGCCCGAGCACGCGCCGAAATTCAAGCTGCTCGTGCGCGGTGCCGAGTTGGCATCCGACGAAGAACGCGCGGTGAACCCCCGCGCCACCCCCGTTCGCCTGCGGGCGGCCGAGCGAATCCAGGAGGACGCATGAGTGCACCACAGGCCATCGATCTCCGGGTTCACGACGTCTTCGCGGAACCCGATTTCCCGACGCCGGTCCGCGAGCGGCGGCTCACCGTCGTCCCCGCCACCGCCCGTCGACGCGCGCCGCGTCGCCTCTTCGGCGTCATCGCGGTCACGGGTGCCCTCGTAATCGTGCTCGTGCAGATGGGCCTCGGCATCCTCACCACCCAGAGCTCGTTCGAGATCGCCTCGCTCACCCAGCAGCAGCGCGACCTGACGTACCAGAAGCAGATCCTGAACGACGAGAGCGCCGGGCTCGCCTCGCCGCAGTACCTCGCCGCCAACGCCGCCGCGCTGGGCATGGTGATCGACGAATCGCCGACCTACCTGCGCCTGAGCGACGGGGCCGTGATCGGCTCCGACAAGCCCGCCGACGCGGTGTCGTCGGTGGATGCCATGGGGCGCGGCTCCGTGCGCAACGCGCTCATCGCCGGCGTGCCGCTCGTGACCGACCCCGCTGCCTCGACGACGGCCGACGGCGCCACGACGGAGGCTCCCGCGGCCGACGCCACGGCCGGGGCGACGACGACCGGTGCGGCCACCCCGCCCGCCGGATCCGCGACACCCCCGTCGATCAGCGACGGTCTGCCGACTCCCGCGACACGATGAGAGCCATGACGACGACAACCTCCCGGTCCCCGCGGCGTCGCACCGTC
The DNA here is from genome assembly GCF_040436305.1 of Microbacterium sp. che218. Classification (NCBI taxonomy): domain Bacteria; kingdom Bacillati; phylum Actinomycetota; class Actinomycetes; order Micrococcales; family Microbacteriaceae; genus Microbacterium; species Microbacterium sp. che218. The sequence goes on along the minus strand of NZ_AP031501.1, from coordinate 919,139 downwards.
GTCGCCCTCTCGATCGTCCTCGTCGTCCTGCTCGCCTTCGTGGTGCGCCTCGTCGACATCCAGGTCGTCAACGCACGCACCCACGTCGACGACTCGCTCGCGATGGGCCTCGAGAGCTCGCGCACCGAGTACGGCTCGCGGGGCTCGATCGTCGATGAGAACGGCGTCACCCTGGCATCCGCCGTCAACCGCTACGACGTGCAGATCGACCCGAAGCTCGCGGTCGAGGGCATCACCACCCGCACCGACGACGACGACGAAGACGGCACCACCACCGAGTGGCCCGTGCTGGCCGCGCAGATCGCCTCGGTCACGGGCCAGGAGGCCTCCGACGTCGAGAAGATCGTCACCGACGCCGTGGCCGAGAACCCCGACTCGCGGTACGCCATGATCGCGCGGAGCGTCTCGACCGAGCAGTACCGTGCGCTGGTCGACCTGCACCTGCCGTTCCTCAGCTTCCCGCCGCAGGCCGGACGCATGTACCCCGACGGCGCGGTCGCCGGCAACCTGCTCGGCTTCGTCGGCAGCGACGGACAGCCCCTCGCGGGCCTCGAGGGGGCCGACAACGCGTGCCTGGCCTCGAGCAACGGCAAGGTCGTCTTCCAGCAGAGCCGCGACGGCGTCGTGCTCCCGGGCACCGAGGTCGTCACCCAGCCCGCCGTCGACGGCGGCACGCTCAAGCTCACGATCGACCGCGACCTGCAGTGGTACCTCCAGCAGCTCATCGCCGAGCAGGTGCAGAACACCGGCTCGCTGTCGGGCACCATCACGGTGGTCGAAGCGAAGACCGGCAAGATCCGCGCCCTCGCGGAGTACCCCTCGGTCGACCCCAACGACCCCACCGCGACGCCCGAGAACGACCGCGGCAGCGCGGCGTTCGGCAACCCCAACGAGCCGGGCTCGACGATGAAGGCCATCACGGCGGCGATCGGTCTGGACAGCGGATCGTTCACCTCCGACACCACCGTGACCGCGTCGTCGAGCGAGACGCTCCCCGGCGGCTCGCGCGTTTCCGACTCGTTCTCGCACCCCGCGAACAACTACACCCTCACGGGCGTGCTCATCGACTCCTCGAACGTCGGCATCTCGAAGTTCGGCGAGATGATCCCGCTCGACACCCGTGTGTCGTACCTCGAGAAGTTCGGCCTCACGCAGCAGACCGCCGTCGGGTTCCCCGGCGAATCGGGCGGCATCATGCGCGACCCCGCCGGGTGGGACAAGCAGACGTTCTACAACACGACCTTCGGCCAGGGCATCTCGGTTACCGTGCCGCAGCTGGCCGGGGCGTACCAGACCATCGCCAACGGGGGAGTGCGCATCCCGCTCTCGATCGTCGAGGGCTGCACCGCGGCCGACGGCACCGTCACCGACGTGCCCGACGCCCAGGGCGAGCGCGTGGTCTCGGCCGACGCGGCGCACCAGGTCGGACTCATGCTCGAGAACGTCGCCACTCAGGGGACCCTGGCCAAGCAGGTCGCGATCCCCGGCTACCGCATCGCCATCAAGACCGGTACCGGTGAGAAGACCGACCCCACCACGGGGGCCTACAAGGGCGACGCGTACTTCACGACGATGATCGGTTTCGCTCCCGCCGACGACCCCCAGTACGTGGTCGAGGTCAACCTCGACGAACCGCGGACGGTAAAATCGTCCGCGGCCACCGCCCCCGCGTTCCAGAAGGCCCTCACGCAGGTTCTCAAGACCTACCGCGTGATCCCGTCCGGAACCACGACCCCCGAACTGCCCAAGTTCGGCTGAGACACCGCCGACGCCGGTCTCGTCTCGGTAACGAATGCGACACGGAAAGGGCGTCCGCACAGCAATGATCTCCACCAGCCTCTCCCACCTCGCCGACGTGCTCGGCGGGCGCCTCGTCGTCCGCTCCGGCGACACCCCCGACACCACGGTCTCGGGACTCGTCGACACCGACTCGCGCCTCATCGAGCGCGGCGACATCTTCGTCGCCAAGCCCGGTGAGACCACCGACGGTCACCTGTTCGTCGGCACCGCCGTCGAGCGGGGAGCGGCTCTCGCGATCGTCGAGCGCGAGGTCGAGGCCGAGGTGAGCCAGATCGTCGTCGCCGACGTCGTGGCCGCCCTCGCCGACCTGGCCCGCGACGTCGTCGCGCGCGTGCGCGCGCACGGCGACCTCAAGATCGTCGGCATCACGGGCTCCAACGGCAAGACGACCACCAAGAACCTCCTCGCGCGCATCCTCGAGGGCGAGGGCGAGACGGTCGCCCCGCGCGCCTCGTTCAACAACGAGGTCGGCGCGCCGCTGACGATGCTCCGGGTGACGGATGCCACGCGCTACCTCGTGAGCGAGTTCGGCGCCAGTGCCCCCGGTGCGATTGCGCGCCTCGCGGGCCTGGTGACCCCCGACATCGGCGTCGTGCTGATGGTGGGCATGGCCCACGCCGGAGGCTTCGGCGGCATCGAATCGACGTTCCACGCCAAGAGCGAGCTGGTGAAGGCCACCCGCGAGGGCGGTCTCGCCGTGCTGAACGCCGACGATCCCCGCGTCGCAGCGATGGAGCCGATCGCGCGCGAGCGCGGCCAGCAGGTGCGCTGGTTCGGCCGCGGCGAGCGGGCCGAGGTGCGCGCGGTCGACGTCGGGGTCTCGGCATCCGGCACCCGCGCCGACCTGCTGGTCGACGGAGAACCCTTCACCCTCACCCTGCGGGTGCTCGGTGAGCACCACGTGATGAACGCCCTCGCCGCCCTGGCCGCCGCCACCGCCCTCGGCGTGTCCGCGGCCGACGCGATCGCGCGCCTCGAGACCGTCGAGATCGCCGAGCGCTGGCGCATGCAGCCGCTCGGCTCCGACCGCGTGCGCATCATCAACGACGCCTACAACGCCAGCCCCGACTCGATGGCCGCAGCTCTCCGCACCCTCGCGCAGATCACCGGCCCCGACGAGCGCACGGTGGCCGTGCTCGGTGCGATGAGCGAGCTGGGGGAGTACGCCGACGAGGAGCACGACCGGGTCGGCCTGCTCGCCGTGCGCTTGCGCATCCAGCGGATCGTCGTGATCGGGCCCGAGGCGCGCCGCATGTACCTCGAGGCGATCGCTCAGGGCTCGTGGGACGGTGAGGCGGTGTTCTTCGCCGACGCCGACGCCGCGTTCGACTACCTCTCGACCGAGCTGCGCGACGGCGACCGCGTGCTGGTGAAGTCGTCCAACTCGGCCGGGCTGCGACACCTCGGCGACCGACTCGGGGAGCTCTTCGCGTGAGATCACTTCTGACCGCGGCGGCGATCTCGCTGGCGTTCACCCTGTTCCTCACGCCGGTGTTCCTGCGCTGGTTCCGCAAGTGGGGCTGGGGCCAGGTCATCCGCACGCCCGAGAACGTGCACAACCCCTCGCACGGGGCCAAGCGCGGCACGCCCACGATGGGCGGCACGATCTTCATCCTCGGCACGATCGTCGGCTACCTGATCGGCTCGTTCGCCGGCAACAACCCGCCGACGATCTCGGGTCTGCTCGTACTGTGGCTCATGCTCGGCTTCGGCGTGGTCGGCTTCATCGACGACTACATGAAGGTGCACTACCAGAACAGCCTCGGGCTGTCGGGGTGGCGCAAGATCGCCGGCCAGGTGATCGTGGCCGTGCCCTTCGCCATCGTCGCCCTGAACTTCCCCAACGCCATCGGACAGACGCCGGCGTCGGAGTACATCTCCGTGTTCCGCGACATTCAGGTGCTCTCTCTGTTCGCCCTGGGCCCCATCCTCGGCTGGCTGCTCTACCTGGCATGGATCTCGTTCATCGGCACGGCGGCATCCAACTCCGTCAATGTCGCCGACGGCCTCGACGGCCTGGCCGCGGGCTCGGGCATCTTCGTCGTGGGCGCCTACAGCCTCATGGCCTTCTGGCAGAACAAGCAGATGTGCGCCGAGGCTCTCGACCCGACGGTCCAGGCCGGCTGCTACGCGGTGCGCGATCCCTTCGACCTCGCCATCGTGTCGGCCTCGTTCGTGGGCGCCCTGGTGGGGTTCCTCTGGTGGAACGCGCCCAAGGCCAAGGTCTTCATGGGTGACTGCGGCTCGATGGCGATCGGCGGCGTCATCGCCGCGATGGCGATCCTCACCCGCACCGAGATCCTGCTCGTGCTCATCGCGGGCGTCTACGTCATCGCGTCGGGCTCCGTGATCCTGCAGCGGGCCTACTTCAAGGTCACCCGGGGCAAGCGGCTGTTCCTCATGAGCCCCTTGCACCACCACCTCGAGATGCGCGGGTGGCCGGAGGTCACCATCGTCGTGCGCATGTGGATCATCGCGGGCCTCCTCGCCGTCTCGGGCATCGGATTCTTCTACGTCGAATGGCTTGCACGCGTATGACCGACCTCACCACCCTCACCAGCTGGCACGCCGACTGGAAGGGCCTGCGCGTCGCCGTGCTGGGCCTGTCGGTCACGGGTTTCTCGGTCGCCGACACCCTCGCCGAGCTCGGCGCCGAGGTGCTCGTCGTGACCGAGCGGGCGGATGCCGAGTACGCCCGGCTGCTGCCGGTGATCGGCGTCGCGCTGCACGAGGGGTCGCTCGACACCGTGCCCGAGGCGCTGACCGACTTCGCCCCCGAGGTCGTCGTCGCCTCGCCCGGCTTCCCGCCCCACCACCCGGTGATCCGCTGGAGCCTCGAGCACGACATCGCGCTCTGGGGCGACGTGGAGCTCGCCTGGCGCGTGCGCGACAAGGTCGTGCGCGCCGACGGCCGACCCGCCGACTGGGTGCTGATCACCGGCACCAACGGCAAGACCACTACCACGCGCCTCACGGCCGAGATGCTGATGACGGCGGGGATGCGCGCCGTGCCCGTCGGCAACATCGGCACCCCCGTGCTCGACGCGGTGCGCGACCCGAGCGGCTTCGACGTCTTCGTCGTCGAGCTCTCGAGCCACCAGCTCTGGTACCTCAACCGCCAGAGCGGCCCCGACGCGCTCTCGCCCCACGCCGCGGTGTGCCTGAACCTCGCCGACGACCACCTCGAGTGGCACGGCGGAGCCGACGCGTACCGCGCGGCGAAAGCCGGCGTCTACGCCCGCACGCGCGTGGCCTGCGTCTATAACAAGGCCGACGCCGCCACCCGCGAGATGGTCGAAGACGCCGAGGTCGTCGAGGGCGCCCGCGCCATCGGCTTCGACCTCGGTGTGCCCGGCCCGAGCGACCTCGGTGTGGTCGACGGCATCCTGGTCGACCGCGCCTTCCTCGAAGAGCGCGCGACCTCGGCCCTCGAGCTCACGACGATCGCCGACCTCGCCGAGCGCGGTCTCGCGGCGCCGCACATGGTGGCGAACATCCTCGCGGCATCCGCCCTCGCCCGCTCCCTCGGAGCGACACCGGCGCACATCTTCGACACGCTCGAGCGCTTCCGCCTCGACCCGCACCGCATCCAGGTCGTCGGCGCCCATCGGGGCGTCACGTGGGTCGACGACTCCAAGGCCACCAACCCGCACGCCGCGGCCTCGTCGCTGGCGGCGTATCCCGGAGCCGTGTGGATCGTGGGCGGTCTGCTCAAAGGTGTCGACCTCGGCGACCTCGTGCGCACGCGCGGCGCGACGGTGCGCGCGGCCATCGTGATCGGCACCGAGCGCGACGACATCGTCGCGGCGTTCGCGCGACACGCCCCGGCGGTGCCGCTGTTCGAGGTCGACCACGCTGAGACTGAAGACGTCATGGCGCAGGTCGTCGAACTGGCGGCGGGTGTGGCGCGGGACGGAGACACGGTTCTCCTGGCTCCGGCGGCGGCATCCTTCGATCAGTTCGCGTCCTACTCCGACCGCGGCACGCGATTCGCCGACGCGGTGCGGGCCTGGATCGCCGGCCACGACGGAGCATCACGACCGCAGGACTGAGAGGACACGCGTGACCACGACGGCGCCTCGTCCGCGGCAGAGCCCCGACGAATCCGCGCGCGCGGGTCTCGCGGCCCGCGTCTCGCTGGGCCGGGCCTTCCGCCCGGTGCCGAGCGAGTTCCTCCTCATCGCCTCCGCCGCCCTGCTGCTGACCGGATTCGGCCTGGTCATGGTGCTCTCGGCGACCTCGGCGCTCGACAACGGCCAGACGCCGTTCGACCACGTGCTCAAACAGGGCATCTTCGCCGTGATCGGCATCCCGCTCATGTTCGTTTTGAGCCGGATGCCGATGCAGTTCTGGAAGCGCGTGGCGTGGCCCGTGCTGATCTTCGCCACGGCGTTCCAGATGCTCGTGTACGTGCCGGGGCTCGGTATCGCGTCGTACGGAAACCGCAACTGGGTCAACATCGCGGGCTTCCAGTTCCAGCCCGCGGAGTTCTTGAAGCTGGCCCTGGCGCTGTGGATGGGCGCCGTGCTCTACCGCAAGCGTCATCTGCTGACCTCGTGGAAGCACGTGCTGATCCCGGTGGTGCCCGTCACGGTGCTCGTCATCGGCACCGTGCTCGGCGGAAAAGACCTCGGCACGGTGATGATCCTCGTGCTCGTGGTGCTGGGCGCCCTCTTCTTCGCGGGCATCAAGCTCCGCATGTTCGTGGTGCCCGCGGTCCTGGCGGTCGCGGTCGTGCTCGTGTCGGCCATCGGCAGCGAGAACCGCATGGCCCGTATCACGAGCCTGTTCAACCCCGACGACGCGTCGTGCTACTACACCTCGTGCTACCAGTCGCTGCACGGCATCTGGGGGCTCGCGAGCGGGGGCCTGTTCGGTCTAGGCCTGGGCAACTCGAAGGAGAAGTACGACTGGTTGCCCGCCGCCGCCAACGACTACATCTTCGCCATCATCGGCGAAGAGCTCGGACTCATCGGGTGCATCGTCGTACTCGTGCTGTTCGCGATCTTCGCGGTGGGGGCGTTCCACATCATCCGTCGCACCGACGACAACTTCGTGCGCATGGTCGCCGGTGCGATCACGCTGTGGATCGTCGGCCAGGCCCTGGTCAACATCGGCGTGGTGCTGCGCATCTTCCCCGTGCTCGGTGTGCCCCTGCCCTTCATGTCGCAGGGGGGAACCTCGCTGCTGTCGGTGCTGATCGCGTGCGGCGTGCTGCTGTCGTGCGCCCGCACGCTGCCCGACCGCCGCACCGAGGTCGTCTCGGCGCCGCGAGCGCCGCGCCGTGGGGCGGCCCCGCGCTCGCGCGGCTGAGCATTTTGCGACGAAGCCCCGTGCCCGCTTGCGTGGCCGGGGCGCCCGGGGCGGGAACACCCCGCGACCTGGTTAGGGTCGTACGGTGACGACTTACCTCCTCGCCGGCGGCGGCACCGCCGGGCACGTGAACCCCCTGCTGGCCGTCGCGGACGGTCTCCGCGCGCGCGACGCTGCGGCCGACGTGCTGGTGCTCGGCACCCGGGAAGGTCTCGAGGCGCGGCTCGTGCCCCTGCGCGGCTACGAACTGCTGACGGTCGCCAAGGTGCCCTTCCCGCGTCGGCCCGACCGGGCCGCGGTGGCGTTCCCGGTGCGTTTCGTGCGCGCGATCTCTCACGTGCGGCGCCTCATCCGCGAGCGCGGAGTCGACGTCGTGGTGGGCTTCGGCGGCTACGCGGCGGCGCCGGCATACCTCGCCGCGCGGGCCGAGCGCGTGCCGTTCGTCGTGCACGAGGCGAACGCGAAGCCGGGCCTGGCCAACGTGCTGGGCGCGCGGTCGGCCGCGGGTGTGGGCGTCGCATTCGCCGGAACCCCTCTGCGCGGTGCTCGCGAGGTCGGGATGCCGCTGCGTCGCGAGATCGTCGAGCTCGACGCCACGGCCCTGAAGACCGAGGCGGCCGCGCACTTCGGGCTCGACGCGGCAGCGCCCACGCTGCTGGTGTTCGGCGGTTCGCTCGGCGCGCTGCGACTGAACACCGCGTTCGGGGGTGCGTGGCAGGACGTGCTCGACGCCGGGTGGCAGCTGCTGCACGTCACCGGTCAGAACTCCGACCTGCCCGATCCGGGCGTCGAGGGGTACGCCGTCGTGCGCTACGTCGACCGGATGGACCTCGCCTTCGCCCTCGCCGACTTCGTCGTATCGCGCTCGGGCGCAGCGACCGTCAGCGAGATCAACGCCCTCGGCATCCCCGCCGTCTACGTGCCGTACGCGGTCGGCAACGGCGAGCAGAGCCTCAACGCCGCCGCGGCCGTGCGCGCGGGTGCGGCGCTGCTCATCGCCGACGCCGACCTCACGCCGGAGCGGGTGCGCGCCGAGATCGTTCCGCTGCTCGCCGACGACGACCGGCGCGGCGCTATGCGGGCCGCGGCCGCGCGCACCGGCATCCGCACCGGTACTGAGAACGTGATCGCCCTGGTCGACGAGGCCCTGGCGCGCTGAGCCCCCGCCCCACCCGTGGTCCCCGGTCCGCCCCGGCCCTGCCGTCCTGCGGATTCCGCGCCCGACGCGCCGTCCCGGGACGCGGGACCCGCGGCGTGTCGACGGTCGACTCCGCAGGACGGTGCCCGCCCCGACAGCGCCGCCGCCCCGGATCACCCGGCGCCCCGCCCGCCAGCGCGCCGAGGCCGACGCGCAGGATCGGCGACGTAAACTCGCTACGCCATGATCAGACCCGACCTGAGCCTCCCCATCCCCGAGACCATCACCTCCGCGCATTTCATCGGCGTGGGGGGATCGGGCATGTCCGGACTCGCCCGCATGTTCCTCGACCGCGGCATCCGGGTCTCCGGCTCCGACCGCTCCGATGGCGCGGCCCTGCGCGACCTCGCCGCCCGCGGCGCGACGGTGCACGTCGGTCACGACGCGGCTCACCTCGGCGACGCCGACACCGTCGTGCACACCGGGGCGATCTGGCCCGAGAACCCGGAGTTCGTCACCGCCAAGGAGCGCGGGCTGCACGTGATCCACCGCTCGCAGGCCCTGCACTGGCTCATCGGCGGGCGCCGCCTCGTGTCGGTCGCGGGTGCGCACGGCAAGACCACCTCGACCGGCATGATCGTGACGGCCCTGCGCGCCCTCCAGGTCGACCCGACCTTCGTCAACGGCGGCGTCATCGCCGACCTGGGCGCCTCCAGCGGCACGGGCTCCGACGACCTCGTGGTGATCGAGGCCGACGAGTCCGACGGCACGTTCGAGCTCTACGACACCTCCGTCGCGCTGATCACGAACGTCGACCCCGACCACCTCGACCACTACGGCTCGCGCGACGCGTTCGACGCCGCGTTCGCCCGTTTCGCGAACGCCGCCCGCGAGGCCGTCGTCATCTCGGCCGACGACCCGGGCGCCCGGTCGGTGCGCGAGCGCATCACCCACGCGCACGTGGTCACGTTCGGCGAGGACGCCGCAGCCGACGTCCGTCTCAGCGGCATCCGCACCGACGGCCCCGTCGCCTTCACCCTCACCGCCGACGGCGAGAGCGTCGACGTGCAGCTGCGCGTGCCCGGCGCCCACAACGCGGTCAATGCCGCCGGCGCGGTCGCCGTGCTGCGCGTGCTCGGGCACTCCCTCGCCGACGCCGCGCGCGCGGTCGAGGGCTTCGGCGGCACGGTCCGTCGCTTCGAGCTGCACGGCGTGCAGCACGGGGTCAGCGTCTTCGACGACTACGCGCACCACCCCACCGAGGTCGCCGCGGCCCTCTCCGCCGCCCGCACCGTCGTGGGCGAGGGGCGCATCATCGCGATCCAGCAGCCCCACACGTACTCGCGCACGCAGGAGATGTACCGCGAGTTCGCCGAGGTGCTCGAGTCGCACGCCGACCACACGGTCATGCTCGACGTGTACGGCGCGCGCGAAGACCCGGTGCCCGGGGTGACGGGAGAGCTGGTGAGCGGTGCGTTTGCCGACCCCGCGCACGTGCACTACGTGCCCGACTGGCAGCAGGCGGCCGACTACACCGCCGGCATCGCCCGCCCGGGCGACTACGTCATCACCCTCGGCTGCGGCAACGTGTACCAGATCATCCCGCAGGTGCTCGACGCGCTGTCGCGCACCGAGGCCGCGGCGGTCTGATCGTGGAGCGGCCCTCGCCCCTACCGTCGACTCCGGCCTCCGCTCGCCCGGCAAAGACCCCGCGCGAGCCGGTCGCCGCGCCGACGGCCGACGAGACCGCTCCGATCCTCCCTCTCGCGCGCACCGAGGTTCCTCCCGTCGACGAGCGGGTTCCGGATGCCGAGGGCGCGAGCCTGCGCGACGTCTGGCGCGCGTCGAGGGCGCGTCGGCGTGCCCTCTCGGCCGAGGTGCGTCGGTTCACCGTGCGCCAGCGCCGTCGTCGCCGCGTGTGGATCGGCGTGGGTGCGGCGTTCCTGGTGATGGTGCTGGGCACCGCCGGCGCGGCGTACAGCCCGCTGTTCGCGGTCGAGCAGATCGACATCGAGGGCGCGTCGTCGCTCGACGTCGCCGCCGTGACCGACGCTCTCAGCGGCCAGATCGGCACTCCTCTCGCCATGGTCGACGACAGTGCGGTCAAGGCCGCGCTCGTGCGCTTCCCGCTCGTGGAGTCGTACACGCTCGAGGCGCGTCCTCCGCACGACCTGGTGGTGCGCATCGTCGAGCGCACGCCGATCGGGGCGATCCAGGGCCCGGCGGGCTTCACGGTGGTGGATGCCGCCGGCGTCGCCCTGTCGACCACGCCCGAGGCTCCGGCCGGTCAGCCCGTGCTCGACATCGCGGGCGGTCCCGACTCCGCGGCGTTCCGTGCGGCGGGCCGGGTCGTCCGGGCTCTCCCCGACACCGTGCGCGCGCAGGTGACCGCGGTGTCGGCATCCACCCCCGACGACGTCACGCTGACCCTGGGCGCCACCGGGTCGCGTGTGGTGTGGGGGAGTGCCGACCGTTCGGCCGAGAAGGCGATCGTGCTCGACCGGTTGATGGCCAAGAGCCCGCCGGATCGCGTCAAGGAGTACGACGTGACCTCGCCCGAAGCTGGCGTCGTCCGCTGATATCCCAAGCGATCCTCCGACACTCCGCGTGTCGGTCCCGTGGCGTGCGCGCGGCGACCTACCTTCAACTTAAGGAATTGCATACCGGGCAATTCTTTAACCCTCAACATGAGGTTTAGAGTTTCGGGTTCGGGGACAAACGGAGGCCGGCATGAGCCACAACCAGAACTACCTCGCCGTGATCAAGGTCGTCGGTGTGGGCGGGGGCGGCGTCAACGCCGTCAACCGCATGATCGAGCTCGGCCTGCGCGGCGTGGAGTTCATCGCGATCAACACCGACGCGCAGGCGCTGCTCATGAGCGACGCCGACGTCAAGCTCGACGTCGGTCGTGAACTGACGCGCGGCCTGGGTGCCGGCGCCGACCCCGAGGTCGGCCGACGCGCCGCAGAGGACCACGCGGAGGAGATCGAAGAGGCCCTGCGCGGCGCCGACATGGTCTTCGTCACCGCGGGTGAGGGCGGCGGAACGGGCACCGGCGGTGCTCCCGTCGTCGCCAAGATCGCCAAGTCGATCGGCGCACTGACCATCGGTGTCGTCACCAAGCCCTTCTCGTTCGAGGGTCGTCGTCGTCAGAGCCAGGCCGAGGCGGGTGTGGGCCGACTGAAAGAAGAGGTCGACACCCTCATCGTCGTCCCGAACGACCGCCTGCTCGAGATCAGCGACCGCGGCATCTCGATGATCGAGGCGTTCGCCACGGCCGACCAGGTGCTGCTCGCCGGTGTCCAGGGCATCACCGACCTCATCACGACCCCCGGTCTCATCAACCTCGACTTCGCCGACGTCAAGTCGGTCATGCAGGGCGCCGGCTCCGCCCTCATGGGCATCGGCTCGTCCCGCGGGGCGGATCGCGCCATCAAGGCCGCCGAGCTCGCCGTCGAGTCCCCGCTGCTCGAGGCCTCGATCGAGGGTGCGCACGGCGTGCTGCTGTCGATCCAGGGCGGCTCGAACCTCGGCATCTTCGAGATCAACGACGCCGCCCAGCTGGTGAAGGAAGCGGCTCACCCCGAGGCCAACATCATCTTCGGTACGGTCATCGACGACACCCTCGGCGACGAGGTGCGCGTGACCGTGATCGCGGCCGGCTTCGACGGCGGCGAGCCCTCGCTGCGCATCGACGCGGTCGGCGCCCAGCGTCCGGCATCCGCCCCGGTCGTCCCCGTCATCCCCGCCGAAGAGGTCGCGCGCGACCTCGACGCGGCCGAGGAGCAGAAGGGCTCGACCGAGCGCGCGCCCGAGCGTCGCCCCGAGCCCGCGCCGGTCACCGCCCGCGTGCCCGAGACCTCGTACGACGCCGGCTACGCCGACGACGACCTCGACGTTCCGGACTTCCTCAAGTAAGCACGACCGCCTCGACGCGAGCGGGTCCGGTCTCACCGGGCCCGCTCTCGTCGTCGAAGGAGCCCCATGGACACCGCCCTGGCCGACCGCCTCGCCGCCGTCGACGAGCGCATCCGCGACGCCGCCCGCGCGGCCGGACGCGACCTCGACGAGATCACGCGCATCGTCGTGACGAAGTTCCACCCCGCCGCGCTGGTCACCGATCTGTACGAGCTGGGCGTGCGACACGTCGGCGAGAACCGACAGCAGGAGCTCACCGCCAAGCGCGCCGAGCTCGACGGCATCCGGGATCTCACCTGGCACTTCATCGGCCAGGCGCAGACGAACAAGGCCCGCGCGGTGCGGGCGTCGGCGGATGCCGTGCACTCGGTCGACCGCGCGCGCATCGCCGACGCGCTGCACGCAGCGGATCCGGATGCCGCCCCCCTCGACGTGCTCGTGCAGGTCAACCTGACCGACGACCCGGGCCGTGGCGGGGTCGACCCCGACGGCGTCAGTGCGCTCGCGACGCACGTGGCGGGCCTGTCGAGCCTGCGACTGCGGGGCGTGATGGCCGTCGCCCCCCTCGACGAAGAACCCGCGCGGGCGTTCGAGCGCCTCCGTCGCTGCGCCGACGCGACACGCGCGGTCGTGAGCGACGCGACGTGGATCTCGGCCGGCATGACCGGCGACTTCCCCGAAGCGATCGAGATGGGCGCGACACACCTGCGGATCGGCTCTGCAATCACGGGCCCGAGACCCGCGCGCCAGTAGCCTCGAACCAGACGAGCGAACGGAGGATGCGATGTCGAACCCCCTGAAGAAGACCATGGTGTACCTGGGCCTCGCCGACGAGGAAGAGACCTATGAGGAGACCGCGCCGCAGCCCATCGCGCGCAAGCAGGCAGCGCCGGCAGCTCCGGTCGAGAAGGCCGCGCCGGTGACCCCCCTGCACCGTCCCACCGTGGTGCGCCAGCCCTCGGTCGGACCCGTGAGCGAGATCCTCACGGTGCACCCCAAGCAGTACCGCGACGCGCAGCTGATCGCCGAGAACTTCCGCGAGGGAATCCCGGTCATCATCAACCTGTCGCAGATGAGCGACGCCGACGCGCGTCGCTTGATCGACTTCGCGAGCGGACTCTCGCTCGGACTGTACGGCCGCATCGAGCGGGTGACGAGCAAGGTGTTCCTGCTCTCGCCCGAGAACATCGCCGTGTCCGGCGACGGTGCGATCGCGCAGGCCGACCCCGAGGGTGCGCCCTTCGCGTCCCAGTAACAGTGGCCGTCCTGAGCCTCATCGGCTCCATCCTCAGTGCGATCCTGTTCGTCTACATCGTGTTCCTGCTCGCGCGCCTGGTGCTCGAGTACATCCCGATGTTCAACCGTGAGTGGCGTCCCCGTGGCGCCACCCTCGTGATCGCCGAGATCGTCTACACCGTGACCGATCCGCCCATCAAGCTGATCCGTCGCGTCGTCCCACCCCTGCGCATCGGGGGGATCGCGATCGACTTCGGTTTCGCGATCGTGATGTTCGTCTGCTTCCTGCTGCTGAGCGTCACGCGGTCCCTCGCGGCCGCGTAACGCCCTCACCGCCGCCCTTCGTCCGTGCCCTTCGACACCGACGGAGGGCGGCGGCTATGCTGTTCCGAAGCGGTACGCCCCGGTGCGACACCCCCATACAGTTCCGATTCAGAGCTCTCGAAAGAGGAAACACCATGGCACTGACCCCCGATGACGTCGTCACCAAGCAGTTCCAGCACGTTCGCTTCAAGGAGGGTTTCGACCCCGATGAGGTCGATGACTTCCTCGACGAGATCGTCGTGGAGTGGCGCAAGACCATCGCCGAGAACGATGAGCTGAAGACCAAGCTCGCGGCGTACGAGTCGGGCGAGGCCGCCCCCGCCACCACCGAGGCCCCCGTCGCCGAGGCCCCCAAGGCCGAGGAGCCCAAGGCCGAAGAGGCCGCTCCGGCCCCCGTCGCCGCTCCGGTCTCGGCTCCCGCGTCGTCGGACGTCGAGCCCGCCGCGCAGAGCGCCGGCATCATCGAGCTCGCGCAGCGTCTGCACGACGAGCACGTCGCCGAGGGCAAGGCCCAGCGCGACCAGCTCATCGGCGAGGCGCAGGCCCAGGCAGCCTCGATCGTCGCCGAGGCCGAGCAGAAGGGCCGCGAAGAGCGTTCGCGTCTCGAGAAGGAGCGCGTGACCCTCGAGGCCCGCATCACCGAGCTGCGCAACTTCGAGCGCGACTACCGCTCGCAGCTGCGTTCGTACATCGAGGGCCAGCTCCGCGACCTCGACACCAACGCGTCTTCCTCGGGCTCGACGCCGGTGTCGGCGATCGGTCTGTAGGCCGACTCTTTGCGCAGTCGATCACCCCTGCGTTCGGCGGCGGCCGGCATCATCATCGCGATCCTCGCGGTGCTGGTGCTGGCCGCCGACCAGTTGGCGAAGACCGCCGCGATTGCCTCGCTCCCCGCTGAGCGCGTCGTGCCGGTCATCGGCGAATTCCTGCAGTTCTACCTCGTCCGCAACCCCGGAGCGGCGTTCTCGCTCGGCGAGAGCGTCACGTGGTTGTTCACCATCGCGCTGGCCGTCGTGGCCTGCGTGATCATCTACCTCGGCATCCGGCGCGTGCGCTCGCGCCTGTGGGCCGTCGTGCTCGGCCTTCTGCTGGGCGGCGTGCTCGGCAACCTGACCGACCGGCTCGTACGCGAGCCCGGTTTCCCGGTCGGACACGTCGTCGACTTCATCTCCACGCCGTGGATGATGCCCGCCATCTACAACGTGGCCGACATGTTCATCGTCACGATGATGATCTCGGTCGCGCTGCTCGTGCTGTTCGGCCTGCGTCTCGACGGCACCCGCGAGACCCGTGCCTCGCGCGCCGCCGAAGCCGACGCGTCCGACGACGTCGCCGCGCCATACGACCCGGGCACCCGCTGACATGGAGTCGCGGAGCCTGCCCGTCCCCGACGGGCTCGAGGGAACGCGCATCGACCAGGCGCTCGCCAAGATGCTCGGCTTCTCGCGCACATTCGCGGCCGAGGTCGCCGACGCCGGGGGAGTGAGCGTCGACGGACGCGTCGCCGGCCGCAGCGACCGCCTGCACGCGGGCGCGTGGTTGAGCGTCGAGTGGGAGCCCAAGCGCGACCCCGAGATCGTTCCGGTGGAGGTGCCCGACCTGGGCATCGTGCACGACGACGACGAAATCGTCGTGGTCGACAAGCCCGCGGGTGTCGCCGCTCACCCCTCCGTGGGGTGGGAGGGCCCGACCGTGCTCGGCGCCCTCGCCGCCGCCGGATTCCGCATCGCCACGAGCGGCCCGGCCGAGCGCCGCGGCATCGTGCACCGGCTCGACGCCGGCACGAGCGGTCTGATGGTGGTGGCCAAGACCGAGCGCGCCTACACGCTCCTCAAGAGCGCGTTCAAGGAGCGCGAGGTCGACAAGATCTACCACGCCGTGGTGCAGGGGCACCCCGATCCTCTCGCCGGCACGATCGACGCGCCGATCGGACGGCATCCGCACCACTCGTGGAAGTTCGCCGTGACCCCCGACGGCAAGGACTCGATCACCCACTACGAGACCCTCGAGGCTTTCCCGCGCGCATCTCTGCTCGAGATCCACCTCGAGACCGGGCGCACGCACCAGATCCGCGTGCACATGGCCGCGCACCGGCATCCGTGCGCGGGCGATCCGCTCTACGGCGCCGATCCGACGCTGTCCGCGCGCCTCGGCCTCACCCGCCAGTGGCTGCACGCGCATCGGCTGGCTTTCACGCACCCGGGCACGGGGGAGCGGGTCGAGTTCGAGTCGCCCTACCCGGCCGACCTCGCGCACGCGCTCGACCTTCTCGGCGACGGCGTCTGATCCCCGCTCGACCGGCGCCGACACGCCGCCGGCGCTGACGCGACGCAGTCCGACGCGCCCGGTGAACACCCGCGAGCAGGGAGTCCGCCGCGAACATCGAGGGGCCGATGTCGGAGGCCGAACGTAGACTCGATCCGTGGCAGCAGACTCCTTCGTTCACCTTCACGTGCACAGCGAGTATTCGATGCTCGACGGCGCGGCGCGCATCGGTCCGATGGTCCAAGAGGCCGTCAAACAGGGCATGCCCGCGATCGCCGTGACCGACCACGGCAACACCTTCGCGGCGTACGAGTTCTATAAGACCGCGAAAGACGCCGGCATCAAGCCGATCATCGGCATCGAGGCCTACGTCACCCCCGGAACCCACCGCTCCGACAAGACCCGCGTGCGCTGGGGCACCCCCGAGCAGCAGAGCGACGACGTGTCGGGTTCGGGCGCGTACACCCACATGACGCTGCTGTCCGAGACGACGCAGGGCATGCACAACCTGTTCCGCCTGTCGTCCAAGGCGAGCATGGAGGGCTACTACTTCAAGCCCCGCATGGACCGCGAACTGCTGCAGACCTACAGCAAGGGCCTGATCGCGACGACCGGTTGCCCCTCGGGCGAGGTGCAGACGCGCCTGCGCCTCGGGCAGTACGAGGCCGCGCGCGCCGCGGCGGCGGAGTTCCAGGACATCTTCGGCAAAGACAACTACTTCGCCGAGATCATGGACCACGGGCTGTCGATCGAACGCCGGGTCATGAGCGACCTGCTCAAGTTGTCGAAAGACCTCGACATCCCGCTCCTCGGCACGAACGACCTCCACTACACGCACCAGCACGACGCGACCAGTCACGCGGCGCTGCTCTGCGTGCAGTCGGGTTCGACCCTCGACGATCCGAAGCGCTTCAAGTTCGACGGAGACGGCTACTACGTCAAGTCGCCCGCCGAGATGCGGCAGGTCTTCCGCGACCATCCCGAGGCCTGCGACAACACCCTGCTGATCGCCGAGCGCTGCGAGGTCGAGTTCGACACCTCGGCCAACTACATGCCCCGCTTCCCCGTCCCCGAGGGCGAGACCGAGGGCAGCTGGATGATCAAAGAGGTCGAGAACGGCCTGAACGACCGCTATCCCGACGGCATCCCGGATGCCGTGCGCAAGCAGGCCGAGTACGAGACCGACGTCATCCTGCAGATGGGGTTCCCGGGCTACTTCCTCGTCGTCGCCGACTTCATCAACTGGGCCAAGCGCAACGGCATCCGCGTCGGACCCGGTCGCGGTTCGGGTGCCGGCTCGATGGTCGCCTACGCGATGAAGATCACCGACCTCGACCCCCTGCAGCACGGTCTCATCTTCGAGCGCTTCCTCAACCCCGACCGCGTCTCCATGCCCGACTTCGACGTCGACTTCGACGACCGTCGTCGTGGCGAGGTCATCCAGTACGTCACCGAGAAGTACGGCGACGAGCGCGTCGCGCAGATCGTGACGTACGGCACCATCAAGGCCAAGCAGGCGCTCAAAGACGCCGGCCGTGTGCTCGGCTTCCCCTTCAGCATGGGCGACAAGCTCACCAAGGCCATGCCGCCCGCGGTGATGGGCAAGGACATGCCGCTCGACGGCATGTTCAACCCCGAGCACCCGCGCTACAAAGAGGCGAGCGAGTTCCGCACGCTCATCGAGACCGACGCCGAGGCCAAGACGGTGTTCGACACGGCGCTCGGTCTCGAGAACCTCAAGCGCCAGTGGGGCGTGCACGCGGCCGGTGTGATCATGTCGAGCGAGCCGCTGATCGACATCATCCCGATCATGCGCCGCGAGCAGGACGGTCAGATCGTCACGCAGTTCGACTACCCGGCCTGCGAGTCGCTCGGCCTGATCAAGATGGACTTCCTGGGGTTGCGCAACCTCACGATCATCAACGACGCGCTCGACAACATCGAGGCCAACCGCGGCCACCCCCTCGTGCTCGAGGAGCTCGAGCTCGACGACCCCGCGTCGTACGAGCTGCTCGCTCGCGGCGACACGCTGGGCGTGTTCCAGCTCGACGGCGGGCCGATGCGCTCGCTTCTGCGCCTGATGCGCCCCGACAACTTCGAGGACATCTCGGCAGTGCTCGCGCTGTACCGCCCGGGCCCCATGGGCGTGAACTCGCACATCAACTACGCGCTGCGAAAGAACAAGCAGCAGGAGATCGAGCCGATCCACCCCGAGCTCGAAGAGCCGCTGGCCGACATCCTCGACACCACCTACGGCCTCATCGTCTACCAGGAGCAGGTGATGGCCGTCGCCCAGCGCGTCGCCGGATACACCCTCGGCCAAGCCGACCTGCTGCGCCGCGCGATGGGCAAGAAGAAGAAGAGCGAGCTCGACAAGCAGAAAGAGATCTTCTTCGGCGGCATGACCGAGCGCGGCTTCGGCGACGTCGCGCAGCAGACGCTGTGGAAGGTGCTCGAGTCGTTCGCCGACTACGCCTTCAACAAGGCGCACACCGCGGCCTACGGTCTCGTGTCGTACTGGACGGCCTACCTCAAGGCGCACTACCCGGCCGAATACATGGCCGCCCTGCTCACCAGCGTCGGCGACTCCAAAGACAAGATGGCGGTGTACCTCAACGAGTGCCGCCGCATGGGCATCAAGGTGCTGCCGCCCGACGTCAACGAGTCGATCCGGTACTTCGCTGCCGTCGGCGAAGACATCCGTTTCGGCCTCGGCGCCGTCCGCAACGTGGGCACCAACGTCGTCGAGGGGATCGTCGCGTCACGGCAGGACGTCAAGTACACGTCGTTCCACGACTTCCTCGCGAAGGTTCCCGCGCACGCGGCGAACAAGCGCACCGTGGAGTCCCTCATCAAGGCGGGGGCGTTCGACTCGCTCGGATCCACGCGTCGCGCGCTCATCGAGGTGCACGAAGACGCCTGCGAGGGCGCCGTGATCGACAAGAAGCGCGAGGCGAACGGCGAGGTCGGCTTCGACTTCGACTCGCTGTGGGACGAACCGCAACAGGTCGTCAAGGTGCCCGAGCGACCCGAGTGGACCAAGAAGGACAAGCTCGCGTTCGAGCGCGAGATGCTCGGCCTCTACGTCTCCGACCACCCTCTGGCGGGTCTCGAGGTGCCGTTGGCGAAGCACGCGTCCACCTCCATCCACGATCTGCTGGCGTCCGAAGACGTGCAGGACGGCGATCAGGTGACCGTGGCGGGTCTGCTCACGAGCGTGCAGCACCGCGTCGCCAAGCAGAGCGGCAATCCCTACGGCATGGTCACCGTCGAGGACTTCAACGGCGAGGTGACCGTGATGTTCATGGGCAAGACCTACGCCGAGTTCGCCCCGGCGTTGGTCGCCGACTCGATCATGGTCGTGCGCGGGCGCGTGTCGCGTCGAGACGACGGGCTGAATCTGCACGCCCAGAGCGCTTTCGCCCCCGATCTCGAAGGACTCGACGAGACCGGGGGACTCACGCTGGTCGTCCCCGAGCAGCGGGCCAACGAAGCGCTCGTCGGCGAGCTCGCGCAGATGCTCCGTCGCCACGCCGGCTCGACCGAGGTGCAGCTCAAGCTCCACAAGGGCGGCACGGCGAAGGTCTTCGAAGTGCCGATGCCCGTGCGCGTGACGGCCGACCTCTTCGGAGAGCTCAAGGGCCTGCTCGGCCCCAACTGCCTCGGCTGAGGTCGCCGCCGCCTCTCCCTCCTGCTTCCGCCGCAAGCCCAGCGGATGCCGTAGACCACCTGGTTAGGATGACCGGGCGCTTCGGCGCCTCTGTCGAAAGGACCACCGTGACCGATCAGAACCCCCACGACGGCGTCACGTCTCCCGATGCCCCCGACGAGCGCGACACCGTCGCCCCCGTCGTCCCCGATGTCTCCGCGCACGAAGCCGCGGAACGCGACACCTTCCCGCACATCGGCACCCGTTCGGCCGACGCCGACATGCTCGACGACGATTCCTCGTCCTCGGCTGGCTACGCGGCCGCCGCGAGCGCACGCTCCTCGCACGCCGAGCACACCCCCGTGTCATCCGTCCCCGCGGCATCGCACGCCAACGCCGCAACGCACGACCGCGACCGCGAGCGCCCCTCGGGCGACGTGCAGTACGGCGTCGGTCCGTTCTCGATCCGCGAGGTCAGCCTGCTGGGCATCTGGGTCGTGGCGTTCTTCGTCTCGTTCTTCCGCACCAACATCCTCGACTCGCCGTCGGGAGTATTGATCGGCGGGCAGAACGTCTGGCTTTCGGGGCTGTGGTGGATCCCGACGGTCGCGCTGCCCACCGTCGCGGTCGGGCTCCTCGTGCTGCGTCGTCTGTCGCCGCAGGGCATCCGCCGCGTCGGATCGCTCGGCATCGATCAGTTCGCCTCCGTCGCATTCACGGTCTCGGCCCTCGTCTGGGTCGCATGGGTGTGGGACACCGTCGCCGTGTTCAACGAGACGGGTATCTGGACGCGCTCGTGGGTCATTTGGGTCGAGGCGGTCCTCCTCCTCGCCGGGGTCGTGCTGACGGTCTTCGCCCCCTTCATCCCTCCGTTCTCGGCCGACTTCCGCGGCCGCGAGGAGGTCGCCGCGCACCGCAACGCGCGCCCGATCCGCCCCGTCACCACGCGTCCGCGCACGCCGCGACCGGCCCGTACCGCGGCGACGACGCACCCGGCTCCCGTCGAGGAGGCGCCGACGCCCGGCAGCTACACGGGTTCGACCGATCTGCCGCACGGCGAGGCCGAGGCGCACCCGCGCACGAGCGTGATGCCCGCCGCGCACGACGACAACGACACCGACGTGTTCGCGTCGTTGCGCGACGACCACGACGCCGACGAGCACCGCACCGGCTACGCGCGTCGCAGCGGCGACGCCCACACCGCGCTCTCGGGGCAGCCGGGCGACCGCGATCACGACGAGCACGCACACGACGAGCACGAGGCGCACCCGCACGCGAAGGCGTTCTGGGCGCTGGTCCCCGAGGAGCGCGACGTGGTCGACGATTACGGCTCGCCGATCTTCCGCATCGGACCCACCGCGTGGGCCCTCGTCATCGAGGACCGCGGAGAGGCGTTCGTCGTCCGCCACGACGACGGCCGCATCGGTTACCTGCACGACGTCTCGGGAGTCACCCGCGGCTGAGGCCGATGTGAAGGGGTCGCCGCGTACGTCCGCGGCGGCCCCTTCCGTCGTTCCCCGGTCGGATCGGGAGGACCACGGTGCCACCATCCTGCGCGGTGGGCTTCGATGCCCTCCCCGCATCGAGCTGACTGCCGCGCCGCCCGCCTGAGCACACGCTGCGAGCCCACGCGGGCGCGCGAGGGCGTCCGCGGGCCGCCGGTAGCCTGGACGCATGCTCCGCACGATCGATCTCCGCGGCCGCGTGCTCTCGCCGGCCGAGCTCCTCGCCGTCGTCCCCCGCGCCGACGCCGCCCGTGACGAGGCCCTCGCCACGGCCGCGCGACTCGTCGACGACGTCGCCCGTCGGGGTGAAGAAGCTCTGCGGGAGCAGGCTGCGCGCTTCGACCGGGTGAACGACCACGCGCTGCGCGTCCCCGCCGACCACCTCGACGAGGCGTTGCGCGACCTCGATCCCGGCATCCGTTCCGCTCTCGACGAGGCGATCGCGCGCGTGCGTCGGGCCTCGGCGGCTCAGGTGCCCGCCCCGGTCGTCACCGAACTCGGTGAGGGCGCGCGTGTGACGCAGCGCTGGCAGCCCGTGCGCCGGGTCGGTCTCTACGTGCCGGGCGGCAAGGCCGTCTACCCCTCCAGCGTGGTGATGAACGTCGTGCCCGCGCAGGTCGCCGGGGTGCGCGAGGTCGCGCTCGCCTCCCCGCCGCAATCGGAGTTCGGCGGTCGCGTGCACCCCGTCATCCTCGCCGCGGCCAAGCTGCTCGGCGTCACCGAGGTCTACGCGATGGGCGGCGCCGGGGCCATCGGCGCCTTCGCCTACGGCGTGGCCGAGATCGGACTCGACCCTGTCGACGTCGTCACGGGGCCGGGCAACAACTTCGTCGCCTCGGCCAAGCGCGCCGTCGCCGGTCGCGTGGGCACCGACTCCGAGGCGGGTGCCACCGAGATCCTCGTCGTCGCCGACGACAGCGCGGTTCCGGCCCTGGTGGCGGCCGACCTCGTCAGTCAGGCCGAGCACGACGAACAGGCCTCTGCGGTCCTCGTCACCGACTCGGTCGCCCTGGCCGACGCGGTCGGCGCCGCGCTTCCCGCCCGGGTCGAGGCGACCCGCCACACCGAGCGCGTCACCGCCGCATTCCACGGACCGCAGTCCGCCGTCGTGCTCGTCGACGACATCGCTCAGGCGACCGCGTTCAGCAACGCGTACGCGCCGGAGCATCTCGAACTGCACCTGGCCGACCCCCGGCCCGAAGACTTCGTCAACGCGGGTGCCGTGTTCGTCGGGCCGTACACGCCGGTCAGCCTCGGCGACTACCTCGCCGGCAGCAACCACGTGCTGCCCACCGGGGGACAGGCGCGCTACGGCGCCGGGCTGTCCGCCGCGACCTTCCTCCGCCCTCAGCAGGTCGTCGAATACGACCGTGCGGCCCTCGCCGCCGTGCACGAGGCCATCGTCACCCTCGCCGACGCCGAGGCTCTGCCCGCGCACGGCGAGGCTGTCACCGCGCGGTTCGACGCGTAGGCCGGAGTCGTCATGCACTGTCCTTTCTGCCGCAACCCCGACTCGCGCGTCATCGACTCCCGCACGAGCGATGACGGCCTCAGCATCCGTCGTCGTCGTCAGTGCCCGAAGTGCGGCGGCCGCTTCTCGACCGTCGAAACCGCGGGTCTGAACGTCATCAAGCGCTCGGGCGTCGTCGAGCCGTTCAGCCGCGAGAAGGTCATGTCGGGTGCGCGCAAGGCGTGCCAGGGGCGTCCCGTGACCGACGCCGACCTCGCCGTCCTCGCGCAGAAGGTCGAAGAGGCCATCCGCCAGACCGGGTCGTCGCAGATCGAGGCGAACGAGATCGGCCTGTCGATCCTCGGCCCCCTTCGCGAGCTCGACGAGGTCGCGTACCTGCGCTTCGCGAGCGTGTACCAGGCCTTCGACTCGCTCGAAGACTTCGAGGCGGCCATCGCCCAGCTCCGCGCCGATCACGCCGGCCGGACGGATGCCGATGCGGCGTCGGATCCGGAGCGGACGAGCGAGCACGACTCGGTCCAGTAATCTGGCCGGGATGTATCCCCTCCTCTTCCGCACGGTTCTCACCCGCTTCGATCCCGAGTTCGCCCATCACCTGGGCGCCCTCGTCATCCGTGTCGCGGGTGTCGAGCCGGTGGCATCCGTGCTGCGTCGTCTCACCGCCCCGGCACCCGACCAGCGCGTGCACGCGCTCGGGCTGACCTTCGAGTCGCCGTTCGGCGTCGCCGCCGGGTTCGACAAGAACGTCACCATGGGCCGCGGCCTGGGTGCGCTCGGGTTCGGTCACGTCGAGGTGGGTACCGTCACCGCCCTGCCGCAGCCCGGCAACCCCAAGCCGCGGTTGTTCCGGCTCGTCGCCGACCGTGCCGTCGTCAACCGGATGGGCTTCAACAACGAGGGAGCCGCCGTCGCCGCCGCCCGCCTGCGGCGCCTGCGCCGAGCGCGACGTCGCCCGGTCATCGGGGTCAACATCGGCAAGAGCCGCGTGGTCGCCGTCGACGACGCCACGACCGACTACGTCCGCTCCGCCCGCCTGCTCGCCCCGCTCGCCGACTACCTCGTCGTCAACGTCTCGTCGCCGAACACTCCCGGCCTGCGGGGTCTGCAGGCGGTCGAGACGCTGCGCCCGCTGCTGACCGCCGTGAAGGACGCCGCCGGCGACACGCCCCTGTTGGTCAAGATCGCGCCCGACCTCGCCGACGACGAGGTGCAGCAGATCGCGCGGCTCGCCGTCGACACGGAGCTTTCGGGTCTCATCGCCACGAACACGACCATCGAGCGCGCCGGGCTGCGTACGCCGGCGGCGACGGTCGAGGCGGCCGGGGCGGGCGGGCTCTCGGGAGCACCGCTGAAGCAGCGTTCGCTCGACGTGCTGCGCCTCGTGCGCGCGGCGGTGCCCGCGGAGTTCGTCGTGATCTCCGCCGGGGGAGTGGAGACGGCCGACGACGTGCGCGAGCGCATCGACGCCGGAGCCACCCTCGTGCAGGGATACACCGGGTTCCTGTACCGCGGTCCGCTCTGGGCTCGCCAGATCAACCGGGGTCTCGCGCGCGGTCGCTGACCGTCGGGGTCCTCGCGTACGGGCCGCCCCGCCACCGCACGTCGAGTGTCCAAGACACGCCGCGCCCGGTCGGGTCGAACGGCGTGTCTTGGACGGTCAACGCGGGAGCGGGTTTCGACGTGCGCGGCGCGAGGCGACCCCGCGAACGACGAAGCGGCGCGCCCGGAGGCACGCCGCTCGGTCACATCGGTCGGATCAGACGGGGTACTGCCCGCGCTTGACCTGTGCCTTGGGCAGGCGCATGAAGCGCATCTGCACGGTGCGCATCGCGGCATACCAGCCCAGGCCCTTCTCGAGACGCGTCTCGCCGAACTTCTCCTTCGCCGCGCGCTTGACGCGGATCGAGGTGATGATCATGTCGCCGACGACGAAGAGGATGAAGATCCACAGCGCCACGAACGACCAGTACTGGAAGAACGCGACGGGGATCAGCGTCGCCACGATCACGAGCACCATGAAGGGCATGACGCCCTCGCCGAGGTGCCAGCCGGCGTCGACGAAGTCGCGCGCGAACCGGCGCTGCGGGCCGCGATCGCGGACCGGGAGGTACTTCTCCTCGCCGGCGGCCATGCCGATGCGGGCCTTCTCGCGCTGCGCGGCGAGCTCTGCACGCGCCCGGGCCTTAGCCTCTTTCGTGTCGGGCACTAGCGGACGCTTGCGGGCGGCCTCCTGCTCGGCGCGCGACGGGGTGGCGCGGCCCTTGCCGAATCCACTCACCGTCGGGTCGACGGGGGTGTCGTTGGGGGCGGGGGCGGGGGACTTGGCCACGGGAAACCTCGGTGCTTCGCTGATCGGGAGATTTAAGATTACCCGCATGACCCTCGACCTGTCCCGGCAGGACGCTGTGCAAAAAGCAGCGGACGCCGGCATCCCCTCCGCCCTGGCCGATCTCGGCTCCCTCGTGCGCATCCCCTCGATCGCCTGGCCGGCGTTCGACCAATCGGCCCTCGTGAAGAGTGCGGATGCCGTGGCCGCCCTCCTCGAGGGCACCGGCGTCTTCGACTCGGTCGAGGTGAAGCGCGCCGCGATCCCCGGAACCGACGAGTTCGGCCAGCCCGCCGTGCTCGCCACGCGCGCCGCGCGCAACGGGCGGCCCACCGTGCTGCTCTACGCCCACCACGACGTGCAGCCTCCGGGCGACGAGGCGCTGTGGGACTCGCCGCCGTTCGAGCCCACCGTCCGCGACGGTCGCCTCTACGGTCGCGGCGCCGCCGACGACAAGGCCGGGATCATGGCGCACGTCGGTGCGATCCGCGCGGTCGCCGAGGTGCTCGGTGACGACCTCGACCTCGGCATCGCCGTCTTCATCGAAGGTGAAGAGGAGTACGGCTCGCGCTCGTTCGCCCAGTTCCTCGCCGACAACGCCGACGTGCTGCGCGCCGACGTGATCGTCGTGGCCGACTCGGGCAACTGGGACGAGCGCACGCCCGGGCTCACCGTCTCGCTGCGGGGGAACGCCCGCTTCACCCTGACCGTCCGCACCCTCGAGCACGCGTCGCACTCGGGCATGATGGGCGGCGCGGTTCCGGATGCCATGCTCGCCACCGTCAAGCTGCTCGCGACCCTGTGGGACGACGACGGCGCGGTCGCGGTGGAGGGCCTCGCCGTGCGTGACGCCGAGACCCCCGCCTACGACGAGGCGACGCTGCGCGCGGAGTCGGGCCTGCTCGAGGGCGTCAGCCCGATCGGGCGCGACTCGATCCTCAGCCGGATCTGGAACAAGCCCTCGGTCACCATCACCGGCTGGGATGCCACGCCCGTCGAGGCCGCGTCGAACACGCTGGCGCCGCAGACGAGCGTCGTCATCAGCGCGCGGGTCGCCCCGGGGCAGGATGCCGAGGAGGCCTTCGCGGCGGTCGAGAAGCACCTGCGCGCGCACGCGCCGTTCGGTGCGCAGCTGGAGTTCACCGACGTCGACTGCGGCGACTCCTTCCTCGTCGACACCAGTGGATGGGCGGTGGCGGAGGCCCGCGCGGCCTTCGCCGACGGGTACGGCGTCGACTCGGTCGACGTCGGCATCGGCGGATCGATCCCGTTCATCTCCGACCTCGTGCGCGAGTTCCCCTGGGCGCAGATCCTCGTGACCGGCGTCGAAGACCCGCACGCGCGTGCGCACAGCCCGAACGAGTCGCTGCACCTCGACACGTTCCGCAACGCCCTGGTGTCCGAGGCGCTGCTGCTCACTCGTCTGAACGGCCGCACGGTCTGATCGGATCCGCGGGGGCGCGACGGGCGTAGACTCATGACGTCCCCGCGACCGATCAACCCGAAGGGCATCGCCATGACCGACACCACTCTGTCGTCCTCCGCCGAGACCCGCGAGCACGGCGTGGGCCTGACCGCGGCCGCCTCCGACAAGGTCAAGAGCCTTCTCTCCCAGGAAGGCCGCGACGATCTGCGCCTGCGCGTCGCCGTTCAGCCCGGCGGATGCTCCGGCCTCATCTACCAGCTCTACTTCGACGAGCGCTATCTCGACGGCGACAAGGTCGTCGACTTCGACGGCGTCGAGGTCATCGTCGACGACATGAGCGTCCCGTACCTCGACGGTGCGAACATCGACTTCAAGGACACGATCTCGGAGCAGGGGTTCACGATCGACAACCCCAACGCCCAGGGCTCCTGCGCCTGCGGCGACAGCTTCCACTGACTCCCGACGCCGTTCGACGGCGCCGACACGAGAGCCCCCGATTTCCTGGAACTTCCTATGGAAATCGGGGGTTCTCGATGTCTCGGCACTGGACGAATGGCCTGAGAGTGGTGAGAGGTTGCTCTAGACTGTCAGAGCTTCATCCACGACCCGGAAAGGTGCATTGTGCCCTCCAAACGTCGCCTTCGCTGGGCAGCGCTTCCCCTCGGAATCG
The DNA here is from genome assembly GCF_040436305.1 of Microbacterium sp. che218. Classification (NCBI taxonomy): domain Bacteria; kingdom Bacillati; phylum Actinomycetota; class Actinomycetes; order Micrococcales; family Microbacteriaceae; genus Microbacterium; species Microbacterium sp. che218. Next base: position 892,098 of record NZ_AP031501.1, on the reverse strand, counting down.
CCTCCGTCGCCGCTCTCTCGGGCTGCACCACGACTCAGCTCCACGGCTTCCTGCCCGGCTTCGTCGATGACGGCACGCCTGCCACGAACCACACCGACATGGTCGCCGGTCTGTGGGTCAACTCCTGGATCGTCCTCCTTGCGGTCGGTGTCATCACGTGGGGCCTCATGCTGTGGTCGGTCATCGCGTACCGCCGCCGCAAGGGCCAGTCCGGCCTTCCGGTGCAGCTGCGCTACAACATGCCGGTCGAGATCTTCTACACGATCGTCCCGCTGATCCTCGTGGTCGGGTTCTTCGCGTTCACCGCGCGTGACCAGAACACGCTCGAGACGCAGTACGACGACCCCGACGTCTCGATCACCGCCTACGGCAAGCAGTGGGCGTGGGACTTCCAGTACAACGGCGAGCAGGAGGACAACTCCGACGCCGTGTACTCCATGGGTGTGCAGGCCAAGGCCACGTCCGACGGTTACGACCTTCAGGACGTGCCCACCCTCTACCTGCCGGTGAACAAGACGGTGAAGATCGACCTCCGCTCGCGCGACGTCATCCACTCCTTCTGGATCATCGACTTCCTCTACAAGAAAGACATGTACATCGGTCGTGACAACGAGTGGTCGTTCACGCCCACCCGTAAGGGCACGTACGAGGGCAAGTGCGCCGAGCTTTGCGGTGAATACCACTCCGCGATGCTCTTCAACGTGAAGGTCGTCAGCGACGACGAGTACGAGGCATACCTCGGCTCGCTCCGCGAGGCCGGCAACACGGGCGACATCAGCGACCTGACCCGTCTGCAGAACCTCACGACGACCGGTACCGCCGAAGGGAACGAGTGATCATGGCCACGACGCTTCCGCTCCAGGGGACAGGGCCCTCGCGCCCGACGACTCTCCCGCCGCGTCAAGCCGCTCTGCTGAGCACCTCGCGTGTCGAGCAGAAGGGCAACCTGGTCGTCAAGTGGATCACCTCCACCGACCACAAGACCATCGGGTACATGTACCTGATCGCCTCCGTCATCTTCTTCATGCTCGGTGGCGTCATGGCGCTGATCATCCGTGCGGAGCTCTTCGAGCCCGGCATGCAGATCATCCCGACCAAAGAGCAGTACAACCAGCTGTTCACGATGCACGGCACGATCATGCTGCTGATGTTCGCGACGCCCCTGTTCGCCGGCTTCGCCAACGCCCTTCTGCCGCTGCAGATCGGCGCGCCCGACGTCGCCTTCCCGCGTCTGAACGCCTTCGCCTTCTGGCTGTTCCTCTTCGGCTCCACGATCGCGGTGTCCGGCTTCCTCACCCCGCAGGGTGCGGCAGGCTTCGGCTGGTTCGCGTATCAGCCCCTCGCCAATGCGAGCTTCTCGCCGGGCGTCGGCGGAAACCTCTGGATGCTGGGTCTCGGCATCAGCGGTTTCGGCACGATCCTCGGTGCGGTCAACTTCATCACCACGATCCTGACGATGCGTGCCCCGGGCATGACCATGTGGCGCATGCCGATCTTCTCGTGGAACACGCTCATCACGAGCATCCTGATCCTGCTCGCGTTCCCCGTGCTGGCCGCGGCCATCTTCGCCGCCGCCGCCGACCGCGTGCTGGGCTCGCACATCTACAGCCCCGAGAACGGCGGAGTCCTGCTCTGGCAGCACCTGTTCTGGTTCTTCGGTCACCCCGAGGTGTACATCATCGCGCTGCCGTTCTTCGGCATCGTCTCCGAGATCTTCCCGGTGTTCAGCCGCAAGCCGATCTTCGGGTACAAGACCCTCGTCTACGCGACCATCGCCATCGCGGCGCTGTCGGTCGCGGTGTGGGCCCACCACATGTACGTCACGGGTGGAGTGCTCCTGCCGTTCTTCGCCCTGATGACGATGCTCATCGCGGTGCCGACAGGTGTGAAGATCTTCAACTGGATCGGAACCCTCTGGCGCGGTTCGGTGACGTTCGAGACCCCGATGGTCTTCGCCCTCGGCTTCCTCGTGTCGTTCGTCTTCGGTGGTCTGACCGGTGTCATCCTCGCGTCGCCCCCGCTCGACTTCCACCTCTCGGACTCGTACTTCGTCGTGGCGCACTTCCACTACGTGGTCTTCGGAACCGTCGTGTTCGCGATGTTCGCGGGCTTCTACTTCTGGTGGCCGAAGTGGACCGGCAAGATGCTCAACGAGCGTCTGGGCATGGTGCACTTCTGGATGCTGTTCGTCGGCTTCCACATGACGTTCCTCATCCAGCACTGGCTGGGTGTCGACGGCATGGTCCGTCGCTACGCCGACTACGCAGCAGCGGATGGATGGACCTGGGAGAACCAGCTGTCCACGGTGGGATCGATGATCCTCGGCGCCTCGATGATCCCGTTCCTGCTGAACGTCTGGATCACCGCCCGCAAGGCGCCCCGGGTGACGGTCGACGACCCGTGGGGCTACGGAGCCTCGCTCGAGTGGGCGACGTCGTGCCCGCCGCCGCGTCACAACTTCACCTCCATCCCGCGTATCCGCAGCGAGCGTCCCGCGTTCGACCTGAACCACCCCGAGGCCGGCATCCCGGTCGGTGTGGGTCCGGCCAAGGACGCACCCGACGCCCCCGTCGTGGATCACGCAGCCGGAGAGGTCAAGTAAGAACATGCGTACCAACGTCAACCTCTGGTGGATCCTCGCGGTCTTCGCGTTCCTCATCTCGGCCGTGTACACCGTCTGGAGCCTCATCCAGCACGGTGGGGTCGAGTGGGTCGGCACCGTCGCCCTGGCCTTCCTCGGCCTGATGTCGTCGATGATCGCGTTCTACATCGGCCGCGTGCACAAGTCGCAGCGCGGTGAGCTGCCCGAAGACCTGCTGACGGCCGACATCGACGACGGCGACCCCGAGATGGGCGAGTTCAGCCCGTGGTCGTGGTGGCCCATCATTCTCGCCGGTTCGGCTGCGATCGCGGTGATCGGCCTCGCGGTCGGCAGCTGGCTCGTGCCCGTGGGCTTCGTCGTGTTCGCGATCGCGATCGTCGGCTGGGTGTACGAGTACTACCGCGGGTACTTCGCGCGCTGATCCTGTGCCCATTCGGTTGAATGCGGCCGCCGTCTCCGACGCCGGCGCCCACCGTCCCACTAACCAGGACGCCGCTTTCGCGGCGTCCTGGGGTGCGGCGGTGGCAGATGGTGTGGGGGGAGGCCCTTCGGGAGACCTCGCCTCCGCCGCTCTCCTTCATCGGCTCGTCGCCACCAGCGGTGGTGGGATGGATGCCGATGGTCTGCTCGTCCGCATCCGCGAGGCGAACTGGGACATCCGTGCTCACGTCGAGCGCGATCCCGCCCTGCAGGGGATGGCGACCACCTTCACGGGGCTCTTCCTCAGCACGGGTGGCGAACTCCTTCTCGCGCATACGGGAGACTCGCGCGCGTATCTGCTGCGCGATGGGGACTTCACGCGCGAGACGCGTGACGACTCCTACGTGCAGGCTCTCGTCGACCACGGCATCATTCCGCCTGAGGCGGCGCAGGCGCACCCGCGTCGCAACATCATCACCGCCTCTCTCGGGGGTGCGGAGGGCGATGTCGTCTCGGTCGCCGAGCGTCCGCCGGTCGTCGGCGATCGGTGGGTGCTCTGCAGCGACGGTCTGACGGACTACGTCCCCGAGGCTGACGTCGCTCGGCTCGTCGCCGAAGCCGCGGATCCTCGCACCGCTGCCGCCTCTGCGGTCGCTCTCGCCCTTGAAGCGGGCACCCGCGACAACGTCACCGTCGTGGTGTGCGACGTCGTCGACGACGACGAGCCGAGTGGGCTCGACCCGATCTTCTTCGGCTCAGCCGCGCGGTGGTTCGCCGAAGACGTCGAGACCGCCTGACGGACGTGGGCCCGGCCGTGCGGTGACACGCATTCGGCACGACCCCCGGCGAGCGACGCTGTGCCTCGTCACGCGGACGGCGTTGTGGCGGCCGCTACACCGGACGTCGGATCGAGGCAAGGACGAAGACGAGAGCGCCGATCAGCACCCCGACCGGCACCAGCAGGAACACGGACGTCGAGGGCGTTTCCGCGGCGGTCACAGCGGTGATTCACATGAGTGCGAACGAACCGGTGAGCACCGTCAGACTCCCGAGTCCGATGCTGCCGGAAACCCGTCCGATGTCATCGCCGACGAACACGACGAAGGCCGTGACGGCTGCGGCGCCCAGGGCTCCACTCCCAGGCACACCCAGAACGCCGTGACAGCGGGCACCGAGTCGTCGATGCGGCCGTCGAAGGTGCAATGGCTCGGCACCCGCGTCGGCAGAATCGGATGCAGTAGCCGATGGACGGCCACGATGACCGGGGGAGCCCAGGCCACGATCGCCGCCAGGATCAGGCCGCCGGAACGCGTGATCTCCACCGACGCCAGTGCTCGAGCGTCACGCGTGTGATCGACCGCTTCGCGCTGGGAGTCGGAGGGAGCGTGGCGCGCAGCGCGAACGGCGACGACTGCGGCCCACCCGAGGGCGCCGATCATGACGATCACGACCAGGATGGGCTCCACCACGGAGTCGGATCGTCCGAGCGCTGAAACGGCGAACACGAGCGCGCCGACAAGAGCTCCGGCACCGGCCGGTCCGACAGCCGCCGAATGCCCCGCCCGCCAGGCGGCATCCGACGCGAGAAGGGCCGGCAGCCGGATACCGACGACGCGGTTGCGAGGGATGACGTCACGCCCGCACAGCCACAGCACCAGAACCGACGCGAACGCCGCGACCACGATGATTCCGGCACCGACCAGCACGAGCGCACGCTGTCAGTCCGGAGAGCGGTCGGGGTCGTCGGTGTCGGTCACCGGTCGCCGCGCGCGAACGCGTCCATCGCCTCCTGGGTCAGTCCGGCGCTTCGAGGGCCCCCGTGGCCGTCTTCCTCGACGATCTCGAGCCTGCTCCCAGGCCACTCGCGGTGGAGTCGCCACGGTGTCTCGACGGGACCGCTGATGTCGCGGCGCCCGTGCACCAGGACGCCGGGGATGCCGGCGAGATCGTGGACGCGCGACAGCACTGACTGATCACCGGGGAGGAAGCAGTCGTTGGCCCAATAGTGGGAGGTCAGAGTGGCGAAATTGAGTCGATGACGGGCGTCGTCGTGCAACGGGCCTGGTGCGGCGAGGGGACCGAGGGACATGTGCGCGACCTCCCAGGCGTCCCACCGCTCCGCGGCATCGCGGCGGACGTCCTTTCGCGGATCGGTCAGGAGCCGCGCGTACCCCTCGATGGTGCGTTCTCCCGGCTCGAGCGGTTCTCTGAGCGCCTCGTGCGCCTCGGGGAAGACCGGCGCGATGCCGTCGGTGATCCAGTCGATCTCCCACCGCCGGCCCGTGGTGACGGCGAGGTTGACGATCTCGCTGACGCGGTCGGGATGCTCGAGTGCGTACGCGAGGGCGAGCGTCGATCCCCACGACACCCCGTGCAGCAACCATCGCTCGACGCCGAGGAAGGCGCGCACCGCCTCGAGGTCGTCGATGAGGTGCGTCATGGTCTGGAAGCGGAGTGTTGACAGGTCGTCGCTCGCCCACGGCGTGCTGAGGCCGCACCCGCGCTGATCGATGCCGATGATCAGATGCAGCGCCGGGTCGAAGCGACGTCGATAGCCTCGCTTGCCGAGCCCACCGCCCGGGCCGCCGTGGAGGTAGAGCGCCGGCCGTCCCTGCGGGTTGCCCGACGTCTCCCAGTACAGACGAGCGCCGTCGGGGCGCTCGAGGTGACCTGAGGCGAACGGCTCGATCGGGGGATGCTGCATCGGGGACTCCTTCGCGGCGCGTCCCGACAGCCTAACGATCAGGTGCGGACGACCATCACCGTGGGGTCGAAGACGCGGTCGCAGGGCCCACGGTCGTTTTCGAATGGCTGACCTTCGCGCACCCAGTACTCGTAGCCGCCGATCATCTCCCGCACCTCGTACCCCAGCTGGGCGAACGCGAGGGCGCCCTTCACGCCCGCGTTGCACCCCGGGCTCCAGCAGTACACGACCACCGGCATGTCGATCGGGATCTCGTCCGGTGCACGGTCGGAGATGAAGCGGTACGGCATGTGCATGGCGCCGCTGATGCGCCCCTGCTGCCATGCCTCGTCGCCGCGTACGTCGACCAACACGAAGCGCTCTCCGGCTTTCTGAGCGGCGTACACGTCGGAGGGGTCCGTCTCGTGGGCGAGTCGTGCGGAGAAGAACAGGGTGGCGTCTGACATGACCCACACGCTAGATCGGGTTGCGACGGGGAGCCACGACCCCGGATGCCACGAGAGCACCGATCTCTGCCAGGTCACCCCCTCGCACGAACGACGAGACCCCGGTGCCGAAGCACCGGGGTCTCGTGATTCCTGCGGAGTGATTACTCGCTCTTGTCACCGGAGGGGCGGTTGCGCTCCTCGAGTCCCTTCGGAGCGGGGATCTCGACCTCGACACGCTCGCCGATGGCGTTGCGCGGACGGCCGTCTTCGTCGGCGCGAGCATTCGCACCGGCGATCTCGTCGGCCTCTTCGTGGTCGATGTGATCGAGCTCGTGGTGCTGGTGGGCGACCGCGGCGTCGAGCTCGGCCTGGGTGAGGGGAGCAAGACGGTCCTCAAAGAACCAACGCGACACCGAGGCGCGGAAGTTCTCGTGCCAGGGGATCTGACCCTGGTCGTTGGGACGCACGACAAGCGGCTCGTAGGTCTCGTTGTCCACGAGCTTCCAGCGCTCGAACTCGTCGACCGGCTGGTGGACCTCGATGTACTCGCCACCGGGAAGGCGGACGATGCGACCCGACTCGTAGCCGTGGAGCGCGATCTCGCGGTCCTTCTTCTGAAGCGCGATGCAAATGCGCTTGGTGACGAAGTACGCCAGGATCGGCCCGAGGATGAGCAACGCCTGCAGGGCGTGGATGACGCCCTCCATCGTGAGGTGGAAGTGCGTGGCGATGATGTCCGACGAGGCGGCAGCCCACATGACGGCGTAGAACGTGACGCCGGCCGCACCGATCGCGGTACGCGTCGCGGCGTTGCGCGGACGCTGAGCGATGTGGTGCTCGCGCTTGTCACCCGTGACCCACGCCTCGATGAAGGGGTAGACCAGCACGAGGACGATGAACAGTCCGAGCACGCCGACCGGGATGATGATGTTCCACGAGAACGTGCGGTCCCAGAGGACGAACTCGAGGTGCGGCGGGATCAGGCGCAGCATGCCGTCGGCGAAGCCGATGTACCAGTCGGGCTGGGTACCGGCCGACACCGGAGACGGGTCGTAGGGGCCGTAGTTCCAGATCGGGTTGATCGTCACGAGCGCGGCGATCAGGACGATCACACCGAACGTGATGAAGAAGAAGCCACCCATCTTGGAGGCGTACACCGGGAGGATCGGGTAGCCCACGACGTTGCTGTTCGTGCGGGCGGGCCCGGCGAACTGCGTGTGCTTGTTGATGATCATCAGCATGAGGTGCACGGCCAGCAGCGCCACGAGGATCGCGGGCAGCAGGAGGATGTGCAGCGTGTAGAGACGACCGACGATCGCGGTGCCCGGGAACTCGCCACCGAAGAGGAGGAACGAGGTCCAGGTGCCGATGATCGGCAGACCCTTGATCATGCCGTCGATGATGCGGAGGCCGTTGCCCGACAGCAGGTCGTCGGGGAGCGAATAGCCGGTGAAGCCCTCGGCCATCGCGAGGATGAAGAGGATGAAGCCGACCACCCAGTTGAGCTCGCGGGGCTTGCGGAACGCGCCGGTGAAGAACACGCGCAGCATGTGCACGCCGATACCGGCGACGAACACGAGGGCCGCCCAGTGGTGGATCTGGCGTACGAGCAGACCGCCGCGCAGATCGAACGAGATGTGCAACGCCGACTCCATGGCGGCCGACATCGCGATACCGCGCATGGGCTCGTACGCACCGTTGTAGTGCGTCTCGACCATGGAGGCCTGGAAGAAGAACGTCAGGAATGTGCCCGAGAGCAGCACGACGACGAAGCTCCACAGCGCGATCTCGCCGAGCATGAACGACCAGTGGTCGGGGAAGATCTTGCGACCCAGCTCCTTGACCAGACCCGACATGCTCGTGCGCTCGTCGAGGTAGTTCGCGGCGGCACCGACGAACTTGCCGCCGAGCGGCTTGCCGTCACGGCCGGCGGGCGCCTGCGGCGGACCGGAGTAGACGGCCGGCTCGGTGACGACGTTTTCGGTGGGATGGGTACCGGTGCTCATGAGCGCTCCCAGAAGCTGGGGCCGACGGGCTCCTGGAAGTCACTCTGGGCGACGAGGTAACCCTCGGCGTCGACGGTGATGGGGAGCTGCGGCAAAGGACGGGCGGCCGGGCCGAAGATGACGGCCGCGCCGTTGGCGACGTCGAACTGCGACTGGTGGCAGGGGCACAGGAGGTGGTGGGTCTGCTGCTCGTACAGTGCCACGGGGCAACCGACGTGGGTGCAGACCTTCGAGTACGCGATGATGCCGTCGTACGACCAGTCCAGCTTGTTGGTCTCGGGATTGAGCTGCTCGGGCTGCATGCGCATGAGCAGGACGATCGCCTTGGCCTTCTCCTCGAGGTAGCCCTCGTCGTGGCCCAGGCCGGCGAGTTCTTCGGGGATGACGTGGAACGCGGAACCGAGGGTGACGTCGGCGGCGCGGATGGGACGACCGGAGGGGTCGTGGGCCAGGCGCATGCCCTGCTTCCACATGGTGTGGCTGAGCGCGGTCACCGGGTCGACGTCCTGCGGGGCGAGACCGCGGAACAGGGTGATGCCGGGGATGATCGACGCCGCGAGGGCGGCGAAGAGCGAGTTGCGAATGATTTCGCGACGGCCGAAGCCGGAGTCCTTCTCGGCCTCGACGAAGACGTTGACCGCGCCCTCGCGGACCTCGTCGCGACCACGCGTGCCGTGACGGTCTTCGATGAACTCCTTGTCGGACATGACCGACTTGCCCCAGTGAATGGTGCCGATGCCGATCGCGAGCAGCGCGAAGGCGATGCCGAGTCCGATGAAGAGGTTGTTGTACCGGATGTCGATCATCGACCCCGACTCGATCGGGAAGATCATGTAGGCGATGCTCGCCCAGATGCTCGCCGCGACCGAGATGTAGAACAGCGTGTAGACCGTGCGGACCGCGCGCTTCATCTCCTGCGGGTCTTTGTCCGTCATGCGCTGACGGTGGCCGGGGAGTCCCGGATTCGCCGCGGCGTCCGGAACCGCGACGGCGAGGCCCGAGCCGGGCTTCCAGGAAGCCCTCTCGTGCTCGAGTGCGTCGTCCTCGTGTGCCATGGTGCTCCTCGTGCGTTTACGTGATGTCGAAGACGACGGTCAGTTGGACTTCGCCGTGATCCAGACGGTGAGGGCGATGAGCGCCCCGATTCCGAAGATCCAGATGAACAGACCCTCCGACACCGGTCCGAGCGAGCCCAGGGCGTAGCCGCCGGGGGAGTCCGTCTTCTGGAGGTACATCAGGTACGAGATGACGTCGCGCTTGTCTTCGGGGGTGAGGTTGAGGTCGTTGAAGACGGGCATGTTCTGCGGGCCCGTGACCATTGCCGCGTAGATGTTGACCGGGGTCGTGCTGTGCAGATCGGGGGCGTACTTGCCCTCGGTCAGCGCGCCGCCGGCGCCGGCGACGTTGTGGCACATGGCGCAGTTGATGCGGAACAGCTCTGCACCGTGCGAGAGGTCGCCCTCGCCGTCGAGGAGTTCGTTCGACGGGTACGACGGACCGGGGGCCGCGGACTGCACGTAGGCGGCGATCGCGTTGGTCTGCTCTTCCGTGAACTGCACCGGCTTGACCGGAGCCTGCGGGCCCTGCGCCTGCAGGGGCATGCGGCCGGTCGACACCTGGAAGTGCACCGACAGCTCGCCGACGCCGAAGAGCGAGGGACCCTGGTCGCTGCCCTGCAGGTCGAGACCGTGACAGGTGGCGCAGTTGGCCTGGAACAGCTTCTGGCCCTCTTCGACCGCCGTCGCCGAGTTGGCTTCGCTGACGGGGGTGTCGGAGGTGGCGGCCATCGCGGCCGATGCGCCGGCGTAGACGCCTCCGGTGAGGAGGAGTCCGATTCCGATCAGCGCGGCGGCGGCCAGGGGGCTACGACGCCCGGACGCCCGACGAGTCTTCTTCTCGCGTGCCATGTGAGTACAGCTCTCTTACTTGAGGAAGTAGATGACGAAGAACAGGGCGATCCAGACGACGTCGACGAAGTGCCAGTAGTACGACACGACGATCGAGGTGGTCATCTCTTTGCGGCCGAAGTTCTTCACGGCGTACGCGCGGCCGATCACGAGAAGGAAGGCGATGAGGCCACCCGTCACGTGCAGGGCGTGGAAGCCGGTGGTGAGATAGAAGGCAGATGCGTAGGGGTTGGCGCTGATGGGCATGCCCTCGGCAACCAGCGTCGCGTACTCCCACACCTGGCCCGACACGAAGACCGCGCCGAGGATGAAGGTGAGGTAGAACCACTCGACCATGCCCCACTTGAGGATGCCGGCCCGCGCACCGGTGCGGTACGGCTGGTACCGCTCGGCGGCGAACACGCCCATCTGGCACGTGACCGAGGACAGCACGAGGATGATCGTGTTGACGGTCGCGAAGGGGACGTTGAGCAGCTGCGTCTCGTCAGCCCACAGGGAGGCCGAGGTGCTGCGCAGGGTGAAGTAGATCGCGAACAGGCCGGCGAAGAACATGACCTCGCTGCCCAGCCACACGATGGTGCCAACGGCGACCGGGTCGGGTCGCTTCACGGCACGCACGGCCTGGGAATACGTCGCTGAGGTCGTCACCATCCCATTATGCGCGATCCTGCGACGGGATATTCCCATCCCCAACTTGAGATATTCCATCGTCGAGACTTAGGGAAGCCTCAGAATCTGCGGATAATCCCCGGTGCGACGGGTGTTCCGCGGCGACCGTCCGCGGCGCTCGAACGCGACACGCGAGGACAGGTCGCTGTGAAAGGATTGCCGCATGGCGGAACGCTTCACCTGGCCCGATCTTCTCGCCTCGCTGCTCGCCGGCGACGACCTCAGCGTGTCGGAGTCCACGTGGGCGATGCGCGAGGTCATGGCGGGGCGCGCGACGCCCTCTCAACTGGCCGGATTCCTCATGGCGCTGCGAGCCAAGGGCGAGACCGTCGAGGAGATCGTCGGCTTCCGCGACGCCATCCTCGAGGCGGCGGTGCCCCTCCCCGTCCGCGCGGACGTGCTCGACATCGTCGGTACCGGCGGGGACCGCTACGGCACCGTCAACATCTCGACGATGGCGGCCGTGGTGGCCGCGGCATCCGGAGTCCCCGTCGTCAAGCACGGCAATCGCGCCGCCAGCTCGGCATCCGGATCATCCGACGTGTTGTCGTCGTTGGGCATCGCGCTGACGCTGTCGCCCGAGAAGGTCGCCGAGATCCTTGACCGCACGGGCATCACCTTCGCCTTCGCCTCCGCGTTCCACCCCGGCTTCCGCCACGCGGCCGCTACGCGGTCGGAGCTCGGCGTGCCGACGGTCTTCAACTTCCTCGGCCCGCTGTGCAACCCCGCGCGCGCCGAAGCGAACGCCGTCGGCGTCGCGCACCTCGACCGCGTGCCGCTGATCACGGGCGTGTTCCGCACGCGCGGCGCGACCGCGCTGGTGTTCCGCGGCGACGACGGTCTCGACGAGCTGACCACCACCGGCCACAGCCGCGTGTGGGAGATCAGCCGCGGCGACGTGCACGAGCACGACCTCGACCCGCGCGACCTCGGCCTTCCTCTCGCCGACATGGACGACCTGCTGGGCGGGACTCCCGACCACAACGCCACCGTCGTGCGCCGCGTGCTCGGCGGCGAGTCGGGTCCCGTTCGCGACATCGTGCTGTTGAACGCGGCGGCGGGACTGGTCTCGTTCCGGCTGTTCCGCGACGCGACCCAGGTACAGCGCCCCATCCTCGAGCGCCTGGCCGAGGCGATGGCCGACGCCGCCGCCGCGATCGACGACGGGCGCGCCGAGGCCAAGCTCGACGCGTGGGTCGACACGTCGAAGGCTCTGGCGGAGTAGATCGTGAACCCGCTCGACGCCCTCACCGAGATCGCGTATCTGCTCGAGCGGGAGAGGTCGTCGCGCTATAAGAGCAAAGCGTTCCGTACCGCCGCCGCCGCGATCGACGGGCTCAGCGACGCCGAACTGCGCGATCCCGCCCTGCGACGCCGCGCGGGCATCGGTGATTCGACGTACGCGGTGATCACCCAGGCCCTCGCGGGTGAGGTGCCCGAGCGTCTCGCGACGCTCCGCGCCGAGGCGGCGCCCGTCGGCGGAGCCGAGCTGCGTGCGCGCCTGCGGGGCGACCTGCACAGCCACAGCGACTGGTCGGACGGGCTCACCCCGATCGAGGCGATGGTCGACGCCGCCCGCGGGCTGGGGCACGAGTACCTCGCCCTCACCGACCACTCGCCCCGCCTGACGGTGGCGAACGGGCTGTCGCCCGAACGCCTGCGCGCGCAGATGGACATCGTGCGCGGGCACCGCGGCGACGGCTTCACGCTGCTGACGGGCATCGAGGTCGACATCCTCGACGACGGCGCGCTCGACCAGGAGGACGAGCTGCTGCACGCGCTCGATGTGGTCGTGGCATCCGCCCATTCGAAACTGCGCATGGACCGCGCCCCCATGACGAAGCGTCTGGTGGCGGCGGCGGGGGATCCGCGGGTCGACGTGCTCGGACACGTCACCGGCCGACTGGTCGAGGGAGCGCGGGGCACGCGCCCTCCGTCGGAGTTCGACGCGGCGGCCGTGTTCGCCGCGTGCGCGGAGTCTGGTGTCGCGGTCGAGATCAACTCGCGGCCCGAGCGGCAGGATCCGCCCGACGAGCTGCTGGCGATGGCGATCGAGGCCGGGTGCCTGTTCTCCATCGATTCCGACGCGCACGCGCCCGGACAGCTCTCACTGCTCGATCACGGCGCCGCACGTGCCGAGGCGCTCGGGGTTCCGGTCGACCGGATCGTCACGACGTGGCCGCTCGAGAAGCTGAAGGAGTGGCTCGAGCGCACCCGCTGAGGCTCAGTGCGGCAGCGCGGCGAGCACGCGGGTCATCGACGATCCGAGGTTCCAGGTGTCGGCGAGAGCCACCGCGGCGTCGTGGTCGACGGGACGCAGTCGGTCGTCGAAGGGCGCGAGGTCGAGATCGCGCGCGACGCGCACGACCGTCGGCGCGACGTCGAGGTAGTCGGAGGCGGCGAGGATCTTCGCGCGCTGGGCGGGCGTGCCGGCACTGCCGTCGGCGGCGGCCGCGCGGATGCCGTCGAGGGTCGCGCAGGCCGCGAGCAGCGACGCCGCGGACTTCTCGCCGATGCCGGTGACACCGGGCAGTCCGTCGGAGGGGTCGCCTCGCAGAGCCGCGAAATCGGCGTACTGCGCGGCGTGCACCCCGTACTTGGAGACGACGGCCGCATCGTCGACGATCTCGAGGTTGCTCATGCCGCGCGCCGTGTACACGACGCGGATGCCGCGGTCGTCGTCGACGAGCTGGAACAGGTCGCGGTCGCCCGTGACGATGTCGACCGGCACGTCGGCGCGGGTCGCGAGGGTGCCGATCACGTCGTCGGCCTCGTGGTCGCTCGCCCCCGAGATCGGGATGCCGAGCACCTCGAGCGCCGCACGGATGACCGGCAGCTGCGCCTCGAGCGGGTCGGGCACCTCTTCGACGTCGGGGCCGGTCGCGACCGCCTCGACGACGCGGTGCGCCTTGTAAGTCGGCAGGAGGTCGACGCGCCACGCGGGACGCCAGTCGTCGTCCCAGCAGGCGACGAGGCGCGTGGGCTCGTAGGTGGTGACGAGCTTGGCGATCATGTCGAGCAGACCCCGCGCCGCATTGACCGAGGTGCCGTCGGGGGCCTTCACCTTGTCGGGCACCCCGTAAAAGGCGCGGAAGTACAGCGACGCGGTGTCGAGCAAAAGCAGTTTCTCAGAGCGGTGGGGCACGCCGCCAGCGTATCGGGGAGCATCCGGGATCGGGACGCGAAGGAAGTCTGCGGTCAGCGGTGCGCTTGTAGGCTCTCGTCATGTCAGCGGGCAGAGTGTCGGGCAGGCGGGCATCGTTCATCGGCATCGCCGCGGGGTCCGCCGCCTCAATCCTGGCCACTGGGGTCGGCGGATTGGCTCTGTGGGCTGCTATTGCGGAGGCGCACAGCAATCCCGTTGAGGGAATGGGCGCGTTCTCCTCCTGGTTTTGCGGCGTGTTGTCCGGCGTGCTCGCCGTCGTCGGTTCGATCTTCTGCGTGCGCGCTAGTCGGTCTGCGCCGGCTGCGCGTCGCGGAGCGGCGCTCTCGCTGAGCGTCGGCTCCCTCCTCGTCTCTGGTGTGGCCGCCGTCTTCTATCTCTTTGCACTGCCTCTGATATTCACCTGAAGCTCGACCGACAGCCTCGCCACTCCAGCGACCCGCTCTCCGTCGCTACGACGTCGATAGGCTCGCGCCCATGGCTTCTCCAACCGACCCTCTCGCCGTGCTCGGCGCGCAGTGGGCGGAGCGTGAACGATGGGAGACCGCGTGGCGGGGATTCCTCCGACCGCGTGCGGAGATCGTCGCCGTCGCGCCGGTGAGGTTTCTCGACTGGACCATCGACGGTCGGCCGCTTCGCGACCGCCTGACGTCCTCCGATGGTCGGGCGTGTGAGGACATCACCCTTCTCGCAGACCATTCTTCAGGCGACCAGTACGCGATCGAGAGCCTGCGAGCGCTCCTCTCCGAGGACACACCCGGCATGGACTCCTCGCTCCGCTTCAGCGACGGTCGCACTGGCCTGCTCTTCTGCCCCACATGTGGCGGCTTGGACTGCGGCGCCGTCACTGCCGAGGTGCGTGTGACGGAAAGCACGGTCGAATGGCGAGATGTCGCGTACCAAGATGGATCGACCGGCGACGTGCTACCGGATGCCCCGGCATTCACTCTGCGTTTCGATCGAGTGCAGTACGAGACGACGGTGCGCGCCCTGCTGACGAAATGGCGGGCCTAGCCCAACGCGGCGCTATCCGCGCAAAAGTACAGCGACGCGGTGTCGAGGAGCATGAGGCGGTCGGTCACACCCTGATCCTGGCACGGGGGTCCGACACCGCGACCTAGAGTGGCGGGATGTCTTTCGGCTCGGCATCCGTCCGCCCCTCCGCCACCGACGCGTGCCCGTGCGGCGAGGGAGAGTTCGGGACGCACTGCGGCCCCCTCCTCGACGGAGAGCCGGCGCCCGGGGCCGAGCGGTTGATGCGGTCGCGCTACACCGCCTTCGCGATCGGCGATGCGGCTCACCTCGCGCGCTCGTGGCATCCGCGCACCCGTCCCGACGAGATCGAGGTCGGCGACGGCACCCAGTGGATCGGCCTCGACATCATGTCGGCGGAGGAGGGGGCGGATGCCGCGGAGGTGAGCTTTCGCGCGCGCTGGCGGCACGGGAACGACGCGGGCGAACTGCGCGAGCGCAGCCGGTTCGTGCGCCGCGCGGGCCGCTGGGTCTACGTCGACGGCGACGTGGACTAGCGCGGCGGACGAGCGGCCCGGGGCGAGGCGTCAAGCCCGAACGGGCGTGTCGGAGGTTCGGCGTACGGTCGTGAGCGGATCCTCGGCGAAAGGACACGCATGATCCCCGACGCGCACCGCGACCTGCTCGAGAACCCGAACTACGGAAGCCTCGGCACCGTCCGTCCCGACGGAACGGTGCAGGTGAATCCGATGTGGTTCGACTTCGACGGCGAGCACCTGCTGTTCACGCACACGACCACGCGGCAGAAGTTCCGCAACCTGCAGCAGAACCCCTCGATGAGCCTGATGGTCTTCGACCCGGCGCAGCCCTACCGCTACATCGAAGTGCGCGGCCGGCTCGTCGAGGCCGAGCCCGATCCGACGGGCGCGTTCTACGTGCACCTCGGAAAGCGTTACGGCAACGCGGAACAGGAGGCGCCACCGGACAGCGCCGACCGCGTGATCCTGAAGATGTCGATCGAGAAAGTCGGAGGACAGTGACATGGAACGTGTAGTGATCATCGGAGGCCACGGCAAGGTGGCCCTGCACCTGGCGCGGCTGCTGGCGGACCGCGGAGACGAGGCCACCTCGGTCATCCGCAAGCCCGAGCAGAAGGACGACATCGAGCAGGCGGGCGGCACGCCCCTCGTGCTCGACGTCGAAAGCGCCGACGTCGATCAGATGGCCGAGGCGTTCGCGGGCGCCGACGCGATCGTGTGGTCGGCCGGAGCGGGCGGCGGGAGCGCCGAGCGCACGTACGCGGTCGACCGCGACGGCGCGCAGCGGGCCGTCGATGCCGCCGCGCAGGCGGGCGTGCGTCGCTTCGTCATGGTGTCGTGGATCGGTTCGACCCCCGACCACGGCATCGACCCCGACGACTCGTTCTTCGCCTACGCCGACGCGAAGCTCGCGGCCGACGACCACCTGCGCGCGAGCGAGCTCGACTGGACCATCCTCGGCCCCGGCACGCTGACGCTCGACCCGCCGACCGGTCGCATCACCACGGCTCCGCAGGGCAAGGGCGAGGTGTCGCGCGCCGACGTCGCCGCCGTCGCCGCCGCGGTGCTGATCCAGCCCGCGACGATCGGTCGCTTCATCCGCTTCGGTGCGGGCGATACGCTGATCGCCGAGGCCATCGTCGACGACGAGACGCGCACGACAGGAGACCACGCATGACCGCCCTCAGCGACAAGGCCCAGGCCTTCGCCCAGCTCCACACCGCTCCCGAGATCCTTCGGGTCGTCAACATCTGGGACGTCGTGTCGGCCACCGCCGTCGCGGCGCTGCCCGAGACCAAGGCGCTCGCCACGGCCGGTCACTCGATCGCCGCGACCTTCGGCTACGAGGACGGCGAGAACATCCCCCTCGACGTCATGCTCGACATGGTCGGTCGCATCGTCGCCGCCGTCGACGTGCCTGTCACGGCCGACCTCGACTCGGGCTTCGGAAACCCCGGCGAGACCACGCGGCGCGCGATCGGCGTGGGAGTCGTGGGAGCGAACGTCGAGGACCGCGTCAAGCCGCTGGCCGAGGCCATCGCGGCCGTCGAAGCGGTCATCGCGGCCGGTGAGGCGGAGGGTGTGCCGTTCGTGCTGAACGCGCGCACCGACGTGTTCCTCAAGGGTGCCGATCGGCCCCTCGACGACAAGGTGGCGGATGCCGTCGAGCGCGGCCGTGCCTTCCTCGCGGCGGGTGCCACCTCGGTGTTCGTCCCGGGGCTGCTCGACGCCGAGACGACGCGTCGCCTCGTGGAGGGCCTCGGCGAACGTCGGCTCAGTGTCATCGGTGTGCCCGGGGCGCTCACGGCCGCGGAGTACGAGGCTCTCGGCGTCGCCCGCATCTCGTACGGCCCGCAGACCCAGCGCGTGGCGCTGACCGCTCTGCAGGACCTCGCCATCGACCTGTACGGCGACGGCGTGATCCCCTCGTCGGTGCGCGCGCTGAACTGAGTCCGGACGGTCAGTCCTCGTCCCCGGGGGTGGGGTCGTCGTCGGTGACGACGATCACGCCGTCGGGGACGGGGTCGCCGAGCAGCGGCTCGGCGGCGAGGGTCAGATCGATCGTCGCGCGCAGGAGTCCTCCGAGCGTCTTCGAGCGCAGCAACTCCATCTGGTCGAGTTCGCCGAGCGGGGCGATCGCGGCCACCTGCCACGCGCGCGGCAGCGGTTCTTCGGCGAGTTCGACCTCGGGATCCCACCGCGTGCCGCCGAACTGCTGGGCCTTGCCGAGCACACGGCGCACGATGCGTTCGGCCTCGTCGAGCATAGGGGAGAGCGCGTCGTTCCACTCGAGGTCGGGCAGGGCGCGGAGGTCGGCGCGGGGATAGGGCGCGTCGTCGAGCCACTCGACGATCTCGAAGCGCTGCGTTCCGTGCGCGAGGACCTGCATCTGGTCGGCGAGGGGCACGACCTGGCTGAGCTGGGCCATCGTGCCCAGAGCGAAGCGCTGGTCGCCGCCGCCCGTCTCGGTCCCGCGTTCGATGAGCACGACGCCGAACGAGGGGTCGGTCTCGTCGAGCAGACGACCGAGCATCACGAGGTAGCGCTCCTCGAAGATCCGCAGAGCCAGAGGCGTGTGCGGGAAGAGGACGGCGCCGAGGGGGAACATCGCGGTACCCATGCGCCCAGTCAACCAGCGCGGGGCACGGCGCGGGCCGCGTGCGGCGAATCCACAGCGCGCCGGCTGCGTCGGCGGTGCGGCACGCGGTTCGGCCGGGGTGTCGGCATCCGCATGCCGTGTTTTCGTCGGTCAGTCGGCGGCGTCGCGCAGCGTCTCGTGCACGCGGTGCAGGTCCATCAGCAACGACCCGACGAGCACCCAGTGCGCGGTCGAGGGGGTCTGGATCTGCAGGGGCCGGGTCAGTGCCGGCTCCTCCTCGACGAGGCGTTCGGGGCCGGCATCCACCGCGAAGGCGAGACGCACGTCGTGGGCCGCGCGGTGCAGTTGTTCGGCGATGGCGCGCACCGCGGGTTCGTCGGCGATCGTGGCCTCGTAGCCGTCGTAGACGGCGCGGGTCATGCCGATCGTCTGCGTCACGACGGGCGAGAAGCGTTCGAGCAGGTCGCGCATCTCGACGAGGTCGCTGCGGTGTCTCCCGCTGCGCGGGTTGAGGGCAAGAGAGTCGGTGGCGTCGGTGATCGCCGTCGCCGCGGCGTCGCGCACGGGGCGGAGCAGGCGGGCTTCGAGCAGCAGCCCCTCGAGCGAGGCGGGCGTCTGCGGGGTCTCGAGGGCGGCGGCGAGACGCTCGAGCGCCTCGGCCAGTTCACGGCCCAGCACCTGCACCTTCTCGCGCGCGCTCGGAACCAGCACGGGCGGCACGAGCACGGCGTTGACGACGATGCCGATCGCCGCGCCGATGAGGGTCTCGAGCACGCGGTCGAGCGCGTAGTTGGGGGTCGCGGTGCCCAGGGCGAGCACCAGCAGAGCGCTGATCGCGATCTGGTTGGTCGCACCGGGCGAGATGCGCGCCGCCCACGCGACGACGAGCGCGACGCCGGCCGACAGCAGCGCGACCCACGGTTGCGACCCGAAGGCCAGGCCGAGCAGGGCCGCGATGACCACGCCGACGATGACTCCCACGCTGCGTTCGACGGCGCGCGTGAACGACTGGTTGATGCTCGGCTGCACGACGAGCAGGGCGGCGATGGCGGCGAAGATGGGCGGCGGCCCCTGCACGAGCCACCCGGCGATCAGCCACGCCGCCACGATCGCGATGGCCGACTTGGTCACCTGCAGCAGCGGGACGCGCCGGGGTGCGCGGACGGTGAGCGAGTCGCGCATGGCACGCGTCGACGGCAGGCGCATGGTCAGCTCCGCCGCGCGACGATGTCGTCGGCGTTGTCGGCGACCCACTCCATGAGCGGGATGACGCGGATCATGAGGTCGCGGCCGCGGTCGGTGAGCGCGTACTCGACGCGCGGCGGCACCTCGGGGTAGGCGGTGCGCGCGACCAGCCCGTCGGCCTCGAGCGTCTTGAGGGTGCTCGCCAGCATCTTCTCGCTGATCCCGGCGATGTTACGCCGGAGGGCTCCCCATCGCTGCGTCCCGTCGGACAGGGCGACGAGCACGAGGATGCCCCACTTGCCCATCACGTGATCGAGCACCGTGCGGGTGGGGCACCCGTCGGCGAAGATCTCGGGGTTGCGTCCTCGCAGGTCGCTAAGACTGACGCTCATGTAAGTACCTAACCAGAAAGTGGGTACCGGCATTCCGGAATGCGCTCCCGCACGGGCGGTTGCACCGGCGGAACCCGTCGAAAGGACCACCCCATGACCATTCTCGTCACCGCCGCCACCGGCCACCTCGGCCGCCTCGTCGTCGACGCCCTGCGCGAGCGCGGCGTCGCGGCATCCGACATCGTCGCCGGCGTCCGCACGCCGGCCAAGGCCGCCGACCTCGCCGACAGCGGGGTGAACGTGGTCGAGCTCGACTACGCCCGCCCCGAGACGCTCGCCTCCGCCCTCGAGGGCGTCACGCGCGTGCTGCTCATCTCGGGCACCGACGCCGACCGCGTCTCGGGCCACCGCAACGTCATCGACGCCGCACGCGCGGCCGGCATCGAGCGTCTCGTGTACACCAGCGCCCCGCGCGTCGACGAGGTGGACTACGCGCTCGGCGCCGACCACAAGGCGACCGAGCAGGCGATCGCCGCCTCCGGCGTGAGCGCCACGATCCTGCGCAACAACTGGTACACCGAGAACTACCTCGACTCCGTGGCGCGCGCGGCCGACACCGGCGAGATCGTCGCCGCCGTGGGTGACGCGCGGGTGGCGAGCGCCAGCCGTCGCGACTACGCCGAGGCCGCCGCCGTCGCGCTGACCACCGACGACCTGGCGGGACAGACGATCGAGATCGGCGGAGACGTCGCGTGGACGTACGACGAGCTCGCGGCCGCAGCGACCGAGGTGCTCGGTCGCCCTGTCACCTACACGCGCGTCTCGCTCGCGCAGCTGACCGCCGGACTCGAGGCCGCGGGGCTCGACGCCGGGACCGCGGCCTTCGTCGCGGGCATCGACGACGCGATCGCACGCGGGGCGCTGTCGGAGACCGACGGGTCGCTCGCCCGCATCATCGGTCGCCCGACGACTCCGCTGGTCGAGGGACTGCGCGCGGGTCTCGCCTCGCGCTGAGCCCGACGCCCTCGCGTGAGGGGTCATCTTCTGTCGCTTGCAGCCCCTCTGAGGCGACAAGAAGCGACCTCTCACGCGGGGTGGGTGGGGGAGGACCGCCGCGCGGTCAGGTGCCGCTGCCGCATCGCGAGGAACAGCGGGAACGTGAACGCGAACGCCGTGATCCCCGACAGCACGATGTACAGCCACGCGAAGCGCATGCCGAGCCGGCGCGCCTCGACGATGATGAACACGCTGCCGGCGATCGCGACGACCAGCAGATCGACGGTGATCGACGACACCGCCGGCCCGCTCGTGACGAGGTCTCCGATGAAGTCGCGCATCTGCACGATCGCGAAGACGTTGAAGGTCCAGGTGCCGATGAGTCCCGCGACCGCGAGTGCGAGGAACACCACAGCGGTCGGGGTCCAGTGTCGTCGAAGCTCGCTCATAAGCCGATCCTGCCGCAGCGCCGGTGTCGGTGGTGGGGGCTAGCGTCGAAGCATGGATGCCGTGACCGCGGGGCGCATGCTCGACCACCTCGAGCGCGAGGTGGAGCACCGTCTCGCGCGGTTGCACGACGACGAGGAGAGCCTCCGCCACGACCGCGCCGACGGCACCGCCGACGACGAGCACGACCCCGAGGGCTCGACGCTGTCGGGGGAGTGGGCGCAGGTCGACGCGCTGCGGCGCGGCGCCGAGGCCGAGCGGGCCGAGATCCGCGCGGCGCGCGAGCGCGTGGCCTCCGGAACCTTCGGGGTGTGCGAGGTGTGCGGCCGACCGATCGCCGACGCCCGGCTCGAGGTGCGCCCGTTCGCGCGTCGGTGCATCGCGTGTGCCGCGTGAGGGCCGGCCGAGAAGGCACCCGCGCGTAGGCTCGACGCGTGGAACCCCTGCTGATCGTGCTGCTCTTCGCCAACGCCGTGTTCAACGCCGTCGTCTGGCCCCGCTTCTACCCGCGCATCGCGAAAGACCCGCGCGCGCGGGACGCCGCCGGAAAGCCGACGCCGTTCCTGATCGTGCACACGGTGCTCATCGCCGTCGCGCTGGTGCTGGCCCTGGCATCCGTGATCGCGGCGATCGCCGCCCTCGTGAGCTGAGCTTCCCGGGCGCTCTTCAGCGCCCCGCGGTAGAATCGTCGAGCGGGTTCGCCCGCCGCACGCTGTGCAACTACCTACCGGACCCGGCAAGGCGGCACGTTCCATCGCCTCCGAGAGACCGCTCCATGTCTGCGCCCGCACGCCCACCCGCCTCCCCGGCCGTCGCCCACCGCTCCCTGATCCACCACACGGGGTTCTGGTATTTCCCCGTCGCCTTCATCGCCCGTCTGCCGTTCGCGATGATGACGGTGGGGGTGCTGGCCATCGTCGTCGCCGAGCGCGGTTCGGTCGCCCTCGGCGGCCTGACCGCCGCCGCCGTCGGCCTCGGCGTCGTCGTCGCGGGCCCCGTGCTCGGCGACCTCGCCGACCGCTTCGGGCAGCGGCGCGTGCTCGTGCCCGTGGGGCTGGCGAACGGCATCCTGCTCGCCCTCTTCCCCCTCGTCGTGCAGGCCGCGAGCTCCGAGGCGCTGCTGCTGGGGGCGGCCGCCGCGATCGGCCTCACCGGCCCGCAGACGGCGGCGATGTCGCGCAGTCGCGTCATGGCCCTCATCGGCGATCGCGTGCACCCCACGCGTCGCGAGCGCACCTTCTCGCGGGCGATGGCGTACGAGTCGGCGGCGGACGAGACGGCCTTCGTGATCGGCCCGTTCGTGGTCGGTGTGCTGGCGGCGCTCATCGCACCGTGGGCTCCCATCGCGGGCGCCGCCCTGTTGAGTTTCGTCTTCGTCACGGCCTTCGCGCTGCACCCCACCGGGCGGGCGGTCCCGGAGCGGTCGGAGCGCACCGCGATGGCGCCGTTCCGCGAACTGCTCCACCCGCGCATGCTCGTGCTGGTGGCGGCCGTCTTCGGTGTCGGGCTGTTCTTCGGGTCGACCCTCACCTCGCTGACCGCGTTCATGGAGGCGCAGGGCGCTCCCGAGGCGGGCGCGTTGCTGTACGGCGTCATGGGCGTCGGCTCGGCTGTGCTGGCCCTCGCCGTCGCGGTGATCCCCGAGCGGTTCGTTTTGCGTTGGCGCCTGGTGGTGTTCGCCGCGATCCTCACCGCGTCGGCGGGGGCGTACTCGGTCGGCGGATCGGTGCAGACGGTGACGCTGGTGCTGTGCCTGATGGGCATCGGCGTCGGCCCCTCGCTCGTGACGTTGTTCAGCCTCGCCGGCCACCGCGCGCCGCGCGGGCGCACCGCCTCGACGATGACGATCCTCGCGTCGGCCCTCACGCTCGCCCAGGCACTGTCGTCGGCGGTCACCGGAGCGGTCGCCGAGAACGACTCGGTCGAGACCGCGCTGCTCTTCCCGGCCGCGGCCGCGCTGCTGGTGCTCGCGATGGCCGCGGTGAACGCGTCGTGGTCGAAGCGGTGGGACGCCCGCTCGGCGCTCACGCCGGCAGCGGGTACCGCCGCCTGAGCACCACCCGCTGCACGAGCGTCCACACCGTCGTCACCGTGAGGTAGAGCGCGGCGGCGAGAGGCACGAACAGCGCCACCACCGCCGTCGTGAACTGCAGCGCGCCGAAGAGGGGCGTCGTCCACGCGGGGGCGGCCGGGTCGACCGCCGGCCGCAGCAGACGACGGGTCAGCTCGGCGGCGGCGACGATGACGGCCACCAGCACCGCGAAGACTGCCAGGGTCCCGGCATCCGCGGTCCCGGTCGTGACGGCGGCCACGAGGCTTCGCCCGAGCGGTGCGCCCAGCAGATCGTGTGCGAGCAGGGCGTTGGCCTGGCCGCCCACGGTCGGGTGCAGGAAGACGGCGTAGAGCAGCCCCACCACAGGGGCCTGGGCCAGCAGAGGCAGGCATCCCGCCACCGGCGACGCCCCCTCGTCGCGGTACAGCTGCATCGTCTCGCGCTGCAGGCGTTCGGTGTTGCCCTTCCACCGCTGCTGCAGGGCGCGCAGGCGCGGAGCGAGACGGGCACGGGTCTGCTCGGCGCGGGCCTGCGAGACCCCGACGGGGATCAGCACGAGGCGCACGAGCAGCGTCACGACGACCACCGCCACAGCGGCGGCCGCCCCCGCGGTGACGGGTTCGAGCGCGGTGGTGAGGGCGAGCAGGGCTCGGGTGGTCAGGTCGAGGAGAAGGGCGAGGGGAGGGAAGGCGAAGAGGTCCAACGGGGCGTCCAATCGGTGCGGCGATCACGGCAGGACCGGTCGCCGGCGCGAGCGCGCACGAACGACCGGTGGTCGCGTGAGGGCACCGGATGCCGCGAGGGCGGCGGACGGCGGGCTACGCGACCGGGATCGCGAGCCCCGGAGCGCGCGGGCGCGGGTGCCCCGCGGCATCCGGATCGCTCTGCGCCACCAGCGCGGAGGGGTCGATCGGACGCGGCGAGGGCCGAGGGGCGGATGCCACGAGCCCGGGCACGACGAGCAGCACGACCGCGACCGTGACGACGACCGCGGCGGCCAGCACGACCGCCAGCAGCGGGGCGTCGGAACCGGGGGTGAGCGACAGCTCGGCGAACGCGAGCAGGAGGTTGATCGTTGCGATGATCGACGCGATCATGCGGTCACCTCCTGTCGGATCGGAAACCTCACGGTATCAGCGCGGCCGTGGGTACGCTGTCGCCATGACCACCCTCGTCCTCACCGTCGTCGGCGATGACCGCGCGGGCCTCGTGTCCGCGGTCGCCGACATCGTCGACGCCCACGGCGGCAACTGGGAGAACAGCGAACTCGCCGAACTGGCGGGCGCGTTCGCCGGCATCGTCGAGGTATCGGTGACGCCTGAGCGCGCCGACGACCTGCGCGCCGCCCTCGAGGGGCTCGCGGGCACCCTCACCGTCACGGTGCACGCGGGCAGCGGCTCGCTCGCCGACGCGGCGCCGCGCTCGGTCACCTTCGACGTGGTCGGCAACGATCGGCCGGGCATCGTCCGCGAGGTGTCGGCGGCGCTCAGCGCGCACGGGGCGAGCATCGAGCGCATGTCGACGCAGACGACGGATGCCGCGATGGCCGGCGGGCGCCTGTTCGAGGCGTCGATCACGGCGACGGTGGCCGCCGACGTCGAGGTCGACGACCTGGTGGCCGAGCTCGAGCGCCTCGCCGCCGAGATCCAGGTCGACGTCACGCTCGCCGACTGAGGCCGGAGCGGCGGTCGCGCGGACGAGCGACGCGCGTCAGGCCCGACGTCGCCGCGCCGCGAGACGCGCGATGCCGCGCCACCCGAGCAGGAACACCGCGAGGGTGATCGTCGCGACGATGATGAACGCCACCGCCACGCCCTGACCGCTGAGCGCACGCAGCACCATGCCGAGCGCGACGGTGATCGCCCACACCGGCAGACCCGTGCGCATCACGGCCGTCGGCCGACGCCACGCGCGCGTGACGAGCCACCCGATCAGCAGCGCCGCGACGAAGGGCCACGCGGTGGTGGCGAGTCCGGAACCGAACGGGCCCAGCACGTCGCCGTCGTGGGTCGCCCGCCCGATCGCCGCGAAGACGACGACCAGCACGATGTCGAGGAGCAGGGCGAGGGCGGGGGAGCGACGCGAAGAGGACACGCCTCCATTCTGCGGGCCGCGCGGCGACGTATCGTCCGTGTATCGCGGTCGCGAGACGTCGGGACAACAGGCGGGTCGGTGGGATGGGATCTCCGCACCCTGGAGGTCACCGTGTCCGATCGATCCGCTTCCGTCTTCTCCGCCCCGCGCCTGCTGGTCGCCGGCGCCGTGCTGGCCGCCGTGGCCGCCCTGACCCTCGCTCCGCGCACGATCGCGTGGCCGGCGCGGACGCTGGTGCTCGACGCCCTCGATCATCTCCCGCCGTGGGGGAGCGCCCTGCTGTTCGGTGCGGGCGCCGACGTGGCGCTCAACGTCCTGTTCTTCGTTCCGCTGGGAGCCGCCGTCGCCCTTCTGCTGCCGCTGCGGTGGGCGCCGGCATCCGTTCTCGTGGGAGCCGCCGTGTCGCTCACCGTCGAGATCGCGCAGACGCTGATCCCGGGTCGGGTTCCGGATGCCGACGACGTGGCGTCCAACACCCTCGGCGCCCTGATCGGCACGGTCGTCGTCCTCGTGATCCGGCTGATCGCTCGGCGCTGAGCCGGGCGTCGGTCTGGCGCCCGCTGCTCGGCGTGAGGCCGGCGCTGAGTGGCGCGTCGCCTCGCGCCCGCTTCCCGGCGTGGGGCCGACGCCGGCGAGGGGGATCACGCCGCCGGAGCGGAGGGGGGGTCAGCGCGGCAGGCGCAGCCGGGCGCGCAGCCCTCCGGCATCGCCGGGCCACAGCTCGAGGTGCCCGCCGTGCGCGCGGGCGATCGAGGCGACGATCGCGAGCCCGAGTCCCGTGCCGTCGGCGCGCCCGCGCGTGCGTCCCGCGCCGCGCACGAACGGCTCGGGCAGGGTGGCCACGAGTTCTCGCGAGAGCACCTCGCCCGAGTTGTCGACGTCGACGATCACCTCGTCGTCGCTCCCGGTCACGGTCACGCGCACCCACCCGCCGTCGATGTTGTGCACGAGCGCGTTGCGCACGAGGTTCGCGACGGCCTGACGCATCAACGTCTCGTCGACGCGCGCGATGCCGCCGGTGCCCGGGAGCACAACGAGGTCGAGTCGCGCGGCGTCGGCGTCGGGGCGCGCCTCGTCGGCGACCGCGGCGATGACGGCGTCGACGTCGACCGGCTCGCGCGAGAGCTCGCCCGCGCGGGTCGAGCGGGCGAGGGCCAGGAGGGCCTCGGTCAGACGGATCGCGCGTTCGTTGGTGAGGTCGAGCCGGTGCAGCAGGCGCTCGAGGTCGATGCCGTCGGGATCGGCGCGCGCCACCTCGAGCAGCGTGCGCATCGTCGCGTGCGGGGTGCGCAGCTCGTGCGAGGCGTTGGCGGCGAACCGCTGCTGTTCGTCGAGGGTCAGCTCGACCCGCGCGAGCATCGCGTCGAAGGTGTCGGCGAGCTCGGTCAGCTCGTCGCGACGCCCGGGCAGAGCGACGCGGTGGGCCAGGTCTCCGCCGCGCACGGCGCGCGCGGCATCGGTGATGCGGTGCAGGGGCCGCAGCATGAGCCCCGAGACGACCCATCCGCCGCCGAGGCCGATGACGGCGAGGGCGAGCACCGCGTACCAGGCGTACCGGACGAACACGTCGATCAGATCGCCCCGACCGGGCGTGAACGTCCCGCTCTCGGAGTACAGGTTGCCGTCGGGCACGAACCGCAGCACGAGGAACCCGACGACGAACACCGCGATCCCCACGATCACGACGAACGCCGCGTAGCTCAGCGTGAGTTTGAGGCGGATCGAGAGTCCCGCGGCGCGCTCACGCATCGGCGAGCCCCATGCGGTAGCCCACTCCCGCGACCGTCTGGATCAGCCACGGCTCACCGAGGCGCTTGCGCAGCGTCGAGATCGTGATGCGCACCGCATTGGTGAACGGGTCGGCGTTCTCGTCCCACGCGCGCTCGAGCAGGTTCTCGGCGCTGACGACGCCGCCGCCCGCTCCCATGAGCACCTGTAGCACCGCGAACTGCTTGCGGGTGAGCGAGACGTATCTCCCGTCGCGGTAGACCTCGCGGCGGAAGGGATCGAGACGGATGCCGTGCTGCTCGAGCACCGGCGGGGTCGAGGCCGCGGGGCGGCGGGCAAGGGCGTGCAGGCGCATCACGAGCTCGCGCAGCACGAAGGGCTTGGTCAGGTAGTCGTCGGCGCCGCTCTCGAAACCGCTCGCCTTGTCGTCGAGGCGGTCGGCGGCGGTCAGCATGAGCACGCGCGGGGCGGCGGGCTGCGCGCTGAGGTGGCGGGCGATCTCGTCGCCGTTCGGCCCCGGGATGTCGCGGTCGAGCACCACGACGTCGTAGGAGGTGTACCCCAGCAGCTCGAGCGCGGTGTCGCCGTCGCCGGCGATGTCGGCGGCGATCGCTTCGAGGCGGAGCCCGTCGCGGATCGCCTCGGCGAGGAAGGGTTCGTCCTCGACGATCAGCACGCGCATCCCGTCATCGTAGGCGGGGCGGCATATCGCCGACGTATGCCCGGCGCGCATCCCCACTCGCGTGGGTAGCGTGGAGACATGGCGACCAGACTGCTCCTCGTGGCCGACACGCACGTGCCGAAGCGGGCGCGCGTGCTTCCCGAGGCGGTCCGGCACGCGGCATCCGGAGTCGACCTCATCGTGCACGCGGGCGACTGGGTGAGCGCGAGCGTGCTCGACGAACTCGAAACGCTCGGCCCCGTGCTCGGAGTGTGGGGCAACAACGACGGCGACGATCTGCGTCCGCGTCTGCCCGAGGTCGCCCGCGCCGAGATCGACGGGGTGCGGGTGGCGGTCGTGCACGAGACGGGGGCGGCGACCGGGCGCGAGAAGAGGATGGATGCCGCGTACCCCGACACCGACCTGCTCGTGTTCGGGCACAGTCACATCCCGTGGGACGCCGTGACCCCGAACGGCCTGCGTCTTCTCAACCCCGGTTCGCCGACCGACCGACGACGGCAGCCGGCGTGCACGCTGATGACCGCCACGCTCGACGGCGGTGCGGTGCGCGACGTCGTGCTGCACGAGGTCTCGCGCGACTGAAAGCGGTCCCGACCGGGTTATCGCCGCCGTATGGTCGCGGCCATACGCCGTGGCAACGCGGCTCCCGCTCGACTGGGGTCATGGCTCCTTCGGCATCCCTCATCCCCTCACCCTCCCGTCGGCGACTCGCTCTGCTCGCGATCGCCGCAGCGATCGCGGTCGCCCTGACCGTGCTGGCCGCCCTGCTCGCGGCGAGCACCGCCTCGTCGTTCGCGGCGGGGGTCGCCGCCCACGCGCCGTTCGCCCCCGCCGAGGCCGACGGCATGATCCCGGCCGAGTCGCCGCTCACGGTCGACGACGAGCGTCATCCGGCGATGACCGGACTCGACGGCGAGCTGCGCGAGGCGCTGCGCTCCGCACAGGCGGCGGCCGCGGACGACGGGGTCGTGTTCGACGTCACCAGCGGGTGGCGCAGTGCCGACTACCAGCGCTGGCTGCTCGGCGACGCGATCCGCACCTACGGCACCGAGGCGATCGCGCGGCAGTACGTCGCCTCACCCGAGGGCTCGAGCCATGTCACGGGCAACGCCGTCGACATCGGATCGCTCGACGCGCAGCTGTGGATCATCGAACACGGCCGCGAATGGGGCCTGTGCCAGACCTACGCCAACGAGCGCTGGCACTTCGAGAAGGCGACGGATGCCGGGGGCGAGTGCCCCGAACCGATGGCCGACGCGCGGGGATGAAACGACGACGGCGCCGCCCCTTTCGGGTGCGGCGCCGTCGAACGATCTCACTCGACGTTCAGTTGCCGGGTGGGTGAGGTCAGCGGGCAGTCGAACGGGTCGCGGGCGGCGAGGCCCACACGGTTCAGATACGCGATGACGATGCCGTACGACTGGAACAGGGTCGTCTCGACGTAGGGGACGTCCAGCGTCGCGCACTGCTCGCGGACGATGGCGCGGGCCTTGCTGAGGTGCGGGCGCGGCATGTTCGGGAACAGGTGGTGCTCGATCTGGTAGTTCAGACCGCCCATGAGCCACGTGGCCCACCAGCCGCCGGAGACGTTGCGCGAGGTGCGCACCTGCTTGCTGAAGAAGTCGAGCTTGGCTCCGGGCTCGATGATCGGCATGCCCTTGTGGTTGGGAGCGAAGGACGCGCCCATGTAGATGCCGAAGACCGCGACCGAGACGCCGAAGAACGCGAACGCGAGACCCACCGGCAGGAAGATGAAGATCGGCGCGATGAAGAGGGCGTGACGCAGCGTCAGCAGCGCGATCTCGCCCCAGCGGCCCTTGACCTCGCCGCGCGAGAACAGGTGGCGGAAGGCGAGGACGTAGAGGTTGATGCCCTCGAACGCCAGCAGGGGGAAGAACAGGTAGCCCTGGCGCTGGGTGATCCAGCGCTGGACGCCGCGGGCCTTGGCCGCGTCGACGTCGAGGAACGAGATCGTGTCGATCTCGATGTCGGGGTCTTTGTCGACGCGGTTGGGGTTGGCGTGGTGACGCGTGTGCTTCGACGCCCACCACGAGCGGCTCATGCCGACGATGCCGTTGCCGATGAGCAGTCCGAGTCGGTCGTTGGCGGGACCGGAGGCGAAGATCTGGCGGTGCGCGGCCTCGTGGGCGAGGAAGGCGACCTGCGTGAACAGGATGCCGAGCACCGCCGCGACGATCAGCTGGAACCAGCTGTCGCCGAGCAGGATGAAGGCGGTCACGCACCCGGCGAAGCCGAGCACGATCGCTCCGGCGACGACGGAGTAGAAGACCGGCGTGCGCACGAGGAGTCCGCTCTCACGGACGACCTGAGACAGCTCCGTGTAGGCCTTCGTGAGCGGGGGGAACTCCTTCGTGCCGGAGTACGTCTGACGAACGGGGCCGAGGCGGGACTCGACGATGGTGGAAGCGATGCTCTGCTCCTCGGATCGGGGGTGACCAGGTTCTCGAGCCAGGGCGGCTTCCGCGGCTCGGGCCCACATTATCGGGCGATGTATGGAGGGCTCGGCATACGAGCACACGTCCAGGAGGCTCACGGGAAACGGAAACGCGAGCGTTCGTCCGCGACCGTGAAAACCCGCGGAAAGACGACGAAAGCCGGGGCGTCGCCGAAGCGACGCACCCGGCTTTCCGGCCTCGAACGGCGAAGGCCGGCGCGTCGCGTCAGCGACGCACCGGCCCTCGCGGTGCGGAGCGATGCTCAGAGGGGGCGAATGTTCGCAGCCTGCATGCCCTTGGGGCCCTGCTCAGCGTCGAACTCGACCTTCTGGGCCTCTGCGAGCTCCTTGAAGCCGTTGCCCTGGATCGCGCTGAAGTGCGCGAACAGGTCGGCCGAGCCGTCATCGGGAGCGATGAAGCCGTAGCCCTTTTCGGAGTTGAACCATTTCACGGTGCCAGTGGCCATCGTGTTCTTCCTTTATTCATGTTGGGCCGCAGACGCGGCCGTGGGCGCCGCTCCGACGCATGCGGAGCGGACGGGGACGCCGCAACACCGGGAAGGTGTCGCGTACGCGATGCCCGTCGACGGCGGCCTGAGCCGCCACGACGGACGCGTGGACGCCGAGATTCTCGCCGAGCGGACCTTGGGCTTCATAGCCCGAGGTGGCCGCGCCGACGAAACCGGCGTAGTCGGATCCGGCCATCGCGACGAACACGTCGAGATCGGCCTGGCGCCACGCGAGTGGCGAAGGGTGAAGCAGGGACACAGAAACTTTCCGCGAGTGCGATGCGGTGGCGGATGCCATCAAGCGGTGCACGCGATGATTGAGGGAGGGATTGCCTTCGTAAACGGCTCGGCGCCGTGCGCCCGGCATCTCAGCGATGAGGCGGGCGTCGATGAAGCAAGTCCCAGAACGAATAGCCTCACCGTAGCACGGAAGTCTGCGAAACGCCCGGGCGATGTCGCGGGGACGGTCGCTGCGCTGCACTGGGCACATGGCATCCGCAGACGACGACGACCGATGGCTGGTGATCGACGGACGGCGGTGGCGTCGCACCGACCCCGCCCTGCCCGCGCCGATCGCCGAGCGCCTGCGCTCGCACCTGGGTCGCGCACGGTCGGCGGTCGGCACCGCGAAGAGGGCCGGCGACGACGAGGCGGTGGCGGCCGCGAGGCGCCGGGTGGGCCTGGCCAAGCACGGGCTGGGGGAGCGCGGGCCGCGATGGTGGGACGACGAGGTCGCGGCGCGCGTGGGCCGCGCCGAAGAGGCACTCGACGAACTCGACACGATCGCGCCGCCGAGAGCAGACGGCGGCGACGGCGTCAACGCGTAGCGCCGGACGCGAGGAGGCGGTGGGCTGAAGGTCCACGAAACGAGGGGGAGCCCCATGTCATCCACCGCCACCGAGCTCGAGACGCTCAACGACCTGCTCAAGAAGTTCCGCTTCGCCATGGTCACCACCCGCGCCGAAAACGGCGCACTGCACGCGCACCCGCTGACCGTGCAGGAGAAGGAGTCGGACGGCGACCTCTGGTTCATCGTCGGCACCCACGCCTCGGCTGTCGAACACGTGCGGCGCGACCCCAAGGTCGGGCTGTCTTTCAGCACCGACGGCACGTGGCTGTCGCTCGCGGGAGAGGCCGAAGTGGTCGACGACCTCGCGAAGTTGAAGGAGCTGTGGTCGACCACGGTCGAGGCATGGTTCCCCGACGGCCCCGAGTCGCCGGGTGTCACGCTGCTGAAGGTCTCGACCCTCACCGGCGAGTACTGGGGGAGCGTCGGCGGACGTCTCGCCACCGCGATCGCCCTCGTCACCTCGAAGGTCACCGGCGACCGGCCGCGCGGGGGCGAGAAGCAGACCTTCGACCTGACCGACTGAGCACGGCGCGGACCTCGCGGCCGCGCCGTGCCGCGAGGTCATCCGCCCGAAGGGTTGTCGACGGGCGCATCGTCGTCGTCGGTGGTGTCGGGGATGACGGGCGCATCGGCCGTCTCGAGCTCATCGGGCTCGTCGGCGGTGTCGTTGCTGCGGTCGTGTGTGGTGTCCATGCCGACACCCGACCACGATCCGCCGCCTCCGCGCGCGGGCCTTGCGCGCACCCGTGTGCTGTGCAGCGCAAGCCCCCGGATGCCGGATGCCCGCTTTGCGACGATGACGGCATGTCACGACCCGAGGTCCGCTCCAAGCCCTGCGCCTACTGCGGACGGCCCTTCACCGACCGCAAGCGCTGGAGCGGACGCGACCAGTGGGACCAGGTGCTCTACTGCTCGCGGGGCTGCCGGGCGAAAGCGGCCGCCCAGAGGCGTCACGCATGAGGGCCGCCCTGATCCTCGCGACGCAGCAGTTCGACGAGCACCCCGCGTACGCCGACGACGGCATCGAGGAATTCTTCTTCATCGAGTCGGCGCCCCGCTTCGCCAAGCTCCCGTACCACCGCCACAAGATCGTGCTGCTCGTCTCGGCGATGCGGCACACCGCTGCACGTCTCGAGGCCGAGGGCAAGACCGTGCGTCGCATCACGCTCGACGACGACTTCACCTTCAAGGCCGGGCTCGAGAAGCTGATGAAAAAGCACCGGGTCACCGAGCTGACGTGGATGAGCGACCCCAACCGCCCCGTCGACGAGCGCATCGCGCGCATCTGCCAAGCGCACGACGTCGAGACCGACGTGCTGTCGGACGGACTCTTCCTCACCCCCGAAGACGACGTCGACGCCTGGTTCTCCGAGCATCCGACGCCGCTCATGGAGGACTTCTACCACTGGCAGCGCCGGCGCACCGGCATCCTGATGGACGGCGGCACGCCGGCGGGGCGTCGCTGGAACTTCGACGCCGACAACCGCAAGGCGCTGCCGAAGAAGGGGATTGAGATCCCCCCGCTGCCGCAGCTCGAGCACGACGAGATCACCCGCGCGGTGATCGCCGAGGTCGACGAGCGTTACCCCGAGCACCCCGGCAGCGCGGCCGACTTCTGGCTCCCCGTGACTCCCGCGGACTCCCGCGACTGGCTCGACGTCTTCGTCGCCGAGCGCCTGCACGACTTCGGCCGCTACGAAGACGCGATGAAGGCCGACGAGCCGTTCCTCTTCCACGCGATCATCTCGCCGATGCTCAACATCGGCCTGCTCACCGTCGAAGAAGTGGTCGCCGCAGCCACGCGGACCGATGCGCCCCTGGCATCCGTCGAGGGGTTCATCCGTCAGGTGATCGGATGGCGCGAGTACATGCGCGGCATGTACCGGGCGCACCCGAAGCTCGAGCACGTCAACGCGCTGCACCTCGAGAAGAGGATCGAGAAGTACTGGTACTCGGGTGAGCGGATGCCGAGTGACCTGCCGATCCCCGTGCGCACGGTCCTGGAACGCGTGCACGAGTGGGGCTATGCGCACCACATCGAACGTCTGATGGTGCTCGGCAACTGGTTCCTGCTGCAGGGCTACGCGCCCCGGCGGGTCAACGACTGGTTCCTCGCGCTGTTCGTCGACGCGTACGACTGGGTCATGGTGCCCAACGTCATGGGCATGAGCCAGTTCGCCGACGGCGGGTTCGTCGCGACCAAGCCGTACGTCTCGGGCGGCGCGTACCTGCAGAAGATGGGGTCGTGGTGGCCCTCCGCGCAGGAGGCCAAGGACTCGGTCTTCACCGACGCGTACTGGGCATTCCTCGAACGGCACGAGGACGTGCTGGCCGGCAACCACCGGCTGAGTCTCGCGCTGGCGCAGATGCGCAAGCGGCGCGACGGGCAGGGGTAGGGCGCGGGGAGGTGGCTGAGCTTGTCGGTTCCGGTCCCTTCGACAGGCTCAGGGACCTGGGTTCGGAGGTGGCTGAGCTTGTCGAAGCCACCGGTTCCCGTGGGTTGCGGTCCCTTCGACTGGCTCAGGGACCTGGGTGGCGGAGGTGGCTGAGCTTGTCGAAGCCACCGGTTCCCATGGGTTGCGGTCCCTTCAACTGGCTCAGGGACCTGGGTGGCGGAGGTGGCTGAGCTTGTCGAAGCCACCGGTTCCCGTGGGTTGCGGTCCCTTCGACAGGCTCAGGGACCTGGGTGGCGGAGGTGGCTGAGCTTGTCGAAGCCACCGGTTCCCGTGGGTTGCGGTCCCTTCGACTGGCTCAGGGACCTGGGTGGCGGAGGTGGCTGAGCTTGTCGAAGCCACCGGTTCCCGTGGGTTGCGGTCCCTTCGACAGGCTCAGGGACCTGGGCGGGCCGCCGGTTTCGCGTTGGTTCCGGTCCCTTCGACAGGCTCAGGGACCTGGCTCAGCTCTTCAGCTTGTTCAGCGCCGAGCCCTTGTGCGCGGCGGTCGCGTCGGTCTTCTCCGACTTCACGATGTAGGCCGGGTCGTCGTCGGATGCCGTGAACTTCTGGCCGTCGTGCTGGAAATCCTTCGTCTTCTTCTCCACGACCTCACCCTGGGTGCGGCCCTGAGGGGTGTCCCAGCTGACGCGGTCGCCCTTCGACAGATCCTTCGACATGACGCTTCCTTCCGTTGGTGTGCGCCCATGCTGTCGAGCAGCGGGAGCGGGCTTCGGGGGATTGACAGCCGCGGGACGGTACGTCGCCCGGGGGAGATCCGCAATGCCTCTTCGATGTCGGAGGTCGTGCGTAGCGTCGGAGACGGGTCGCCCCCGCGGCCCGAGATGCGAGGAGAGCCATGACCGAGCCGTCCACCCAGAACAACGGAGCTCCCGTCGCCAGCGACGAGCACTCCCAGAGCGTGGGGGCCGACGGCTCCATCGCGCTCACCGACCACTACCTGATCGAGAAGCTCGCGCAGTTCAATCGCGAGCGCGTCCCCGAGCGCGTGGTCCACGCCAAGGGCGGCGGGGCGTTCGGCACCTTCCGCACCACCGGCGACGTGTCGGCGTACACGCGCGCGGCGCTCTTCCAGCCCGGGGTCGAGACCGAGATGCTCGCGCGCTTCTCGTCGGTCGCCGGCGAGCAGGGCAGCCCCGACACCTGGCGCGACCCGCGCGGTTTCTCGCTGAAGTTCTACACGACCGAGGGCAACTACGACCTGGTCGGCAACAACACCCCCGTCTTCTTCGTGAAGGACGGCATCAAATTCCCCGACTTCATCCGCTCGCAGAAGCGCCTGCCCGGCAGCCACCTGCGCGACAACACGATGCAGTGGGATTTCTGGACGCTGTCTCCCGAGAGCGCGCACCAGGTCACCTGGCTCATGGGCGACCGCGGCATCCCGGCGTCGTGGCGGCACATGAACGGCTACGGCTCGCACACCTACCAGTGGATCAACGCCGAGGGCGAGCGGTTCTGGGTGAAGTACCACTTCCACACCGACCTCGGTCACAAGACCCTCACGCAGGACGAGGCCGACCAGATCGCGGGGCAGGACGCCGACTTCCACATCCGCGACCTGTACGCCGCGATCGAGCGGCAGGAGTTCCCCACGTGGACGCTCAAGGTGCAGATCATGCCCTACGACGATGCCAAGACGTACCGCTTCAACCCGTTCGACCTGACGAAGGTGTGGCCGCACAGCGACTACCCCGAGATCGAGGTCGGCACCATGGAGCTCAACCGCAACCCGGGCAACTACTTCGCCGAGATCGAGCAGGCGGCGTTCGAGCCGTCGAACTTCGTGCCCGGCATCGACGGCAGCCCCGACAAGATGCTGCAGGCGCGCATCTTCAGCTACGCCGACGCGCACCGGTACCGCGTGGGAACGAACTACCAGCAGCTGCCGGTCAACCGCCCGCACACCGAAGTGCACTCGTACTCGAAGGAAGGCGCGATGCGCTACGAGTACAACCCGCCCGAGGTGCCGGTCTACGCGCCGAACTCGGTGGGCGGTCCCGCGGCCGAGCCGCAGCGCGCCGGGCACGGCGGGTGGCAGAGCGACGGCGAGCTCGTGCGCTCGGCCGCGACCCTGCACCCGGAGGACGACGACTGGGGTCAGGCCGGAACCCTCGTGCGAGAGGTGATGTCGGCCGAGCAGCGCGACCGCCTGGTCGAGACGATCACCGGCCACGTCGGGGGAGTGACCCGCGCCGACGTGCGCGACCGCGCCGTGCAGTACTGGAAGAACGTGGATGCCGAGATCGGCTCCCGCGTCGAAGCCGGGCTCCCGCCGCTCGAGGGGTCGACGGCTCCCGGCGAGCAGCTCAGCGAGCCGAACCCCGACGGCGACCTCGTCGGCCGCGACGTGGCGGGACGCGTCTGAGATCAGCGTGAAGGGGCCGGCGGCATCCGCAAGTGCGGGTGTCGCCGGTGTTCTTCCACGCCCGGTGCGCTCGTCAACGTGCCGTTCCACGGGATCGACACCGTGGCCGACATCGCGATGACGGTTCCGCTCACACTCGTCCTCGGCATGGCGACGCGGCATCCGGATGCCGGGATGTCGCGCGACCGTCTGCGAAGCTGCCGTCATGAGAGGACCTGTGTGGGGGATCGTGACGGCGGGCATCGGCGTGCTCATGATCGGGCTGCTCGTGGCGTGGGGTACGGCCTACGGCACGTGGCTCGATGAGATCGGCCCGTTCATCGACGACCCGAGCGCAGCCCCCGAGGCCCCGACGATCATCCTCCCGGGTCTGGTGGGGCTTCTCGCCGTCGCGCTCGTCGTCGGCGGTGTCGTCATCGCGGTGACGACGGGGCCGGAGCGCGAGACGCGCGGTCGCTGACCGCGACGTCTACAGCGCCGCGCGGTCCGCGCGCGTCAGGCGGAACCGGGATGCCACGACGCCCAGCAGCAGCGCGCCCGCGCCTCCCGCGATCATGTCGCCGATCGTGTCGTCGTAGGTGACGAAGATCGCGTCGGTGATGAAGCGGTAGCCGAACCACTCGACCATCTCCCACACGGCGCTCAGGGCGAGACCCGCCATCGTGGCGACGACGATGGGCGTGCGGCGACGGCCGGTCGGCTCGATCACGCGCGCGTCGTCGAGCAGCACCAGGGCGACGGCGGCGAGCACGCCCGTGCAGACGGCATGGACGATCAGGTCCCACCCGGTCCACGCGCGGTACAGGTCGATGACGTTGCTTCCCGCGGCGACGAACACGGTGACGCACGTGACGAGGTCGAGTCCCGAGCGCAGGCCGATCATGCGCGAGAGCATCACCGCCGGCAGCGACATCGACAGCACGGCGAAGTCGGTGAACGGCAGGGTGAACAGCGACACGATGACGATCACGATCGCCACCGCGCGCACGACGTCGGCCAGCCAGTCGGTGGCGCTGCGCGGCGGCCGCTTGAGGTTGGCGTACATCGCCCGGATCATCGGCATCCGCCCGTCACGGGGTCGCCACCGGATGGATGCGCACGACCGCCTGCACCGGCAGGTGATCGCTGGGCCACTGCGTGCCGGTCGGGCGCGGGTCGATGCCCACCGCACGGACTCCCACGTCGGGGGTCGCGAGCAGGGCGTCGATGCGGCGCGCGCCCACGCGCGGGCTGGCGTAGTTGTTGAACGTGCCCCACTTCGCCGTGCGGCGGGCCGGCGCGTACGACCACGTGTCGACGAGCAGGCCGTCGGCGAACATGTCGGACAGCTCCGCCGAGCGGACGTGGGCGTTGACGTCGGCGGTGAACAGCAGCGGGCGTGTGCGGGCGGCGACGAGGTCGTGCAGCCACGTCGCCGAGCGGCGGCGGGCCCGGCGCGAGAACGCGTCGAAGTGCGTGTTGACGAACGTGAAGCGCGCGTCGGTCGCGCGATCGCGCATCTGGGCGATCACCGCGATGCGCGGGATCGTGTTGCCCCATCCGGTGGATGCCGGGGTGTGCGGGGTGTCGGAGAGGGCGACCTGCTCCCAGCTCTCGACCTCGAGGCGGTCGCGGTCGTAGAACAGGGGAGTGCCCTCGCCGTCGAGGCGCGGACCCCGACCGAGTCCGATGCGGCCGTAGTTCGACCCGAGCGCGGACTGCACCCACTGCGCCTGGTCGGGCATCGCCTCCTGCGTGCCGAGCAGGTGCGGGCGGTTGGCCTCGAGGAAGGTGCGCAGGCGCTGCTTGCGCAGGGGCCACCGGTCGGCGGGCGGCCACGTGATGCGGTCGAACCGCCGGCGGATGTTGAAGCTCATCACGTGCAGGTCGGGCGCGTCGACCTCGCCGAACAACACGCCGGTCACGACCGCGCCCCCGCCCCGTCGCGGCGCTCGCGCGCGAGCCGCCACCAGCGCACGGGCGGCACGTCGCCCGGCCAGTGCGCGAACACGGTGCCCGCCCCGCGGCGGAAGCACCGGACGAACCGGCCGGGCTCCACCGTGCGCGACGACACGCGCATGTGCTCGCCCGACACCCGGCGGATCCGGTGGGCCCGGCCGAGGTGGTACGCCAGATCGAGGTCGTCGTGAAGTTCAGGATCGAGGTGCACGTCGCCGCGCACCGCATCCCAGGCGCTGCGGCGGAACGCCATGTTCGAGCCCCACAGCGGAACGTGTCCGAGAGCGGGGGTCGCGAACGCGGCATAGGTGCCGAGGAAGGCCCGCGCCAGGCCGACACGGCCCCGCGCAGGACCGTCGTGGAACACGGCGCCGCCGGTCACGGCATCCGTCTCGGGATCGGCGAGGGCGTCGACCATCGACCGCACCCACTGCGGGGAGGGGAGGCTGTCGGCGTCGAGCCGCAGGATCAGGTCGCCGCGCGCGGCGTCGTAGCCGGCGGCCGCGGCGGCGGGGATGCCGCGCTCGCCGCAGAAGACGACGCGTGCCCCGGCCGCGCGGGCGATCTCGGCGCTGTCGTCGCTCGAGTCGTTGTCGACCACGACGATCTCGGTGGGGGCGAGGGTCTGCGCGGCGAGAGCGCGTAGGCAGCGCCAGAGATGCGGGCCGTCGTTTCGCACGGGGATGACGACGGAGACGGTGGCCGAGGCGGGTGCGGCGGGGGTGGGCACAGCGGGGGTCCTCCCGGGGACGAGTGCTTTCACGCTAGGCGATGCGCGCGCCGCGTTTCCCGGCTTGACGCCTGCGCCGTCGGCTGACACCGCTCGGCTTTCGTATCGTGGAGGTCATGGCATCCGTCCTCAACGTCTCGGCGTACCTGTTCACGCGCATCGACGACCCGGCCGCCCTGCGGGTCGTGCTGCGCGAGCGGGCGGGCGCCGCGGGGCTGCGCGGGACGATCCTGCTGGCCGAGGAGGGCATCAACCTCTTCCTCGCGGGTACCCCCACCGCGGTGCGCGGCTTCGTCGACGCCCTGCGCGCCGACGCGCGCTTCGCCGCCCTGCAGACGAAGGAGAGCTGGTCGGGTGCCGTGCCCTTCGGCAAGCTGCTCGTGAAGGTCAAGCGCGAGATCATCCGCATGGACCGGCCCGAGGTGCGCCCCCAGGACGGTCGGGCGCCCGCCGTCACCCCCGACACCCTGCGCCGCTGGCTCGATTCGGGCGTCGACGACGCGGGTCGCGAGGTCGTGCTCGTCGACACGCGCAACGCCTTCGAGGTCGACTACGGCACCTTCGCCGGCGCGAAGGATTGGCGCATCGAGAGGTTCACGCAGTTCCCGGATGCCGCGGACTCCCACCGCGACGAGCTCGAGGGAAAGACCGTGGTGAGCTTCTGCACCGGCGGCATCCGCTGCGAGAAGGCGGCGCTGTACCTGCGCGACGAGGGCGTCGACGCGTACCAGCTCGAGGGCGGGATCCTCGGGTGGTTCGCCGCGCAGGGCGGCGCGCACTGGGACGGCGACCTGTTCGTGTTCGACGAGCGCGAGGCGCTCGACGCGGAGCTCGCCGCGCGGGCCGGGGCCTGACGTGCTCTGGGACCAGCACGCCTGCGCCGAGCTCGTCGAGACCGCCGACCTCCGCGAACTGCACCGTTACCGTCCGGCCGGGGGCGGGCTCGTCTCGCTCAACGTCGGCTTCGCCCCACACGGGCCCGAGGTCGCGGCATCCGTCCTGCGCTCCTTCCGCGCCCAGGTCGAGGCGATCGAGGGGCTCGCGCTCGCGGCATCCGTCGACGACGTCGACCGGATCGCGGCGGCCGGAGACACCGCCGTCGTGTTCGACCTCGAAGACATCGCCCCCCTCGGCGGCGACCTCGACGCCGTCGCGCGGCTCGTCTCGCAGGGCGTGCGCACTCTCGGGCCCGTGTACAACCACGCCAACGCCGCCGGCGGCGGATGCCTCGACGCTGTCGACGAGGGACTCACGGCGTGGGGCCGCGACCTCGTCGCCGAGATGAACGCGCGCGGCATGGTGCCCGACGGCTCGCACGTGGGCGCCCGCACCACCTTCGACATGTGCGCCGCGTCGACCCGGCCGGTCGTGTTCAGCCACTCGAACCTGCGCGCCGTGTGGGAGCACCCCCGCAACATCACCGACGACCAGGCCCGCGCGGTCGCCGACACCGGGGGAGTGGTGGGCGTGACCGGGGTCGGCATCTTCCTCGGGCCGAACACCCCGACCCTCGAGGCCATGGTGCGCCACATCGAGCACGCGGTCGAGGTCGTCGGC
This sequence comes from Microbacterium sp. che218, assembly GCF_040436305.1. NCBI lineage: Bacteria > Bacillati > Actinomycetota > Actinomycetes > Micrococcales > Microbacteriaceae > Microbacterium > Microbacterium sp. che218. The sequence continues at coordinate 851,712 of NZ_AP031501.1, read as the reverse complement.
ATCCGCCACGTGGGGGTCAGCACCGACTTCTCGTTCGATTGGGAGACGTTCCGCGTCGCCCTGGCCGACACCCCGGCGCTCTACGACGCCAGCTACACCGCGTGGGGACCCGTGGAATGGATGCCGCCCGAGACCTTCATCGGCATCGGTGCGGCGCTCGCCGCGCGCGGGTGGAACGATTCCAACATCGCGGCGGTGACCGGCGGCAACTTCCGCCGCGTCGCGCGGGAGAGCTGGGAGGCTCCTTCATGACCCACACCCCCGACGCTCATGAGGAGTGCCGACCATGACCGAACTCCGCGACGGCGCCCTACTGCGCCCCGCCCGCCCCGGCGACGAAGGGGGCATCCTCGCGTGCATCCAGGCGCTCGCCGAATACGAACGCGAGCCGGATGCCGTGGACAACACCGCCGCGATGCTCAACGACACGCTGTTCGGCGACGACCCCCGCGCGTTCGCCTTCGTCGTGGAGGGCCCCGACGGCGGCATCCGGGCCATCGCGATCTGGTTCCTCACCTACTCGACCTGGACTGGGCGCCACGGCATCTGGCTCGAAGACCTGTACGTGCACGAGCAGTACCGCGCGAACGGCTATGGCGTGGCCCTGCTGGCCGCGCTCGCCGCCGAGTGCGTCGACAAGGGCTATTCGCGCCTCGAGTGGACGGTGCTCGACTGGAACGAGCCCGCGATCGGCTTCTACCGCGTGCTCGGCGCCGAGGCGATGGAGGAGTGGACGACCCGCCGCGTCACGGGCGAGGCGCTGACGGCGCTGGCGGCGCGGGGGTAGCGTCACGCCGCCCGGCGGCGCCGAGACTGCATCTCGCTGACGAACCCGCGTCAGGCTGCAACGGGGCTGTCAGCGGGTTGCCGTCTCGCGGTCTCAGACGGGTCGCGACGCCGCCCGCTCACCGCGCGAGGTCGGCCAGCACCGCCTCGGCGGCGCGCTGCCCCGACACCAGCGCGCCCTGGATCGACGCGGTGTCGCGGTGGTCGCCGGCGAGGTAGCGGCCGTCGTCGAGCCGCACGGGGCGGCGCAGACGCAACGGCGGATCCTGCACGGGGAGCGCGTGGGCGATGTCGTCACGCCGCAGCAGGCGCCACGGCCGGGTGTCGGCCTCCCACACCTCGCCGAGCTGACGCCGCACGTCGTTCTCGGTGGCGTCGGACGGCAGCACGCACGTCGCCTGGATGAGGTGCTGCCCGCGCGGGGCGTACGTGGGGGCGGTGTTCGTCATGACCGCGGTGTTCACGATCGGCCCGCGGCGGCGGCCGTCGACGCGCAGGGCGGCATCGGCCGAGGGGGCCTGGTCGGCGGCGAACCACCAGGTCTGAAGGCCGCGCGTGCGAGGGTGCGGTGCGTCGAGGGCGTGGTCCAGGCCGCTCGCGAGCACGAGGGTGCGGGCGGTCACGGCATCCCGACCCTCCACCCCGAGGTGCCAGCCGTGCGCGCGCCGCCGGGTCGACACGACGCGGTGCGAGAGACGGATGCCGACACCCGCACGCCGCGCGGAGTCGGCGAGCTGCGCGGGAAGGGCGCCGATCCCCGCGGCGGGGACACCCGGGCGCCCGAGCGCGAAACTGCGGATGAGAAGACGCACGAAGGCGTCGGAGGTCTCTTGCCGGTCGTCGGCGATCACTCCGGCGAGGAACGGCTCGAGCACCGCCTCGCGGAGGGGGCCGCGCAGGCCCGCCCGGTCCCAGCCCTCGTCGAGCGAGAAGTCGCGGCCCCTCTTGGCAGCCCGGGCGTTGAGCACCGTCGGCGCGGCCCATCGGATCAGCGCCGCGAGGTCGGCGGGCCGCACCAGGCCTGAGCGCAACGTCATCGGAAGAGATCCCGGATGCCGCAGCGGATGCGCCAGGCGCGCGACCCGGTCGTCGAGCCGCACGCCGACCGCGACGGGGAAGCGCCGCAGCGCGAGGGCGTCGACGTCGACCCAGCGCCGTACGGCCGGATACGCCGGGTTCAGCACGTGGAAGCCGAGGTCGAGGCGGAATCCGTCGACGATGTCGGTGCGCTCGCGCCCGCCGACCGCGTCGTTCGCCTCGAGCACCACGACGTCGCGCCCGGCCTCGGCCAGGCGGGTCGCGGCGCGGAGTCCGGCAAGCCCTGCTCCCACCACGACGACGTCGTACTCGCTCATGCCGCGAGCCTAGATACGTCAGCCCGGGGTTCTGCGGGGCTTGCGCGCCGCGGACGCCGGTCGAGCGTCCCCGACACGCCGCATCGGCGCCGGGGTAGCGGCGTCTTCTGGACGCTCGACGGGTGGCACCCGCCGTTCACCGATGCACGTCAGAATGAGCGGATGACCTCCGCCACGATCCTCTTCGTCTGCGTCCACAACGCCGGTCGCTCGCAGATGGCCGCCGGCTACGCCCGGGCGCTCGGCGGCGACCGCGTCACCGTGCTGTCGGGCGGAAGCGCCCCGGGCGCCGCCCTCAACCCGATGGCGGTGGCCGCGATGGCCGAAGAGGGGATCGACATCAGCGCGGAGGTGCCGCAGCTGCTGCTCACCGACGACGTGCGTGCCTCCGACGCGGTCATCACGATGGGCTGCGGAGACGCGTGCCCGATCTTCCCCGGCAAGAGGTACGAGGACTGGGAGCTGACCGACCCGGCGGGCAAGGGCCTCGACGAGGTGCGTCCCATCCGCGATGACATCAAGCAGCGGGTGCAGCGCCTGCTCGACGAGCTGCTCGCCTGACACGAGAAAGGGCCCGGATGCCGTGGCATCCGGGCCCTCTTATCGATTACGCGGAGGCCTGCTCGCGCTTGGGCAGCACCCAACCGGGACGCACGAAGTGGCACGTGTAACCGTGGGGGATGCGGATCAGGTAGTCCTGGTGCTCGGGCTCGGCCTCCCAGAAGGGCGCCTCGGGCTCGATCGTGGTGACGACCTTCGCGGGCCAGATGCCCGACGCGTCGACGTCGGCGATCGTGTCGCGCGCGACCTTCTCCTGCTCGGGCGAGAGTGGGAAGATCGCGGAGCGGTAGCTCGTGCCGATGTCGTTGCCCTGACGGTTCAGGGTCGACGGGTCGTGGATCTGGAAGAAGAACGCCAGGATGTCGCGGTACGAGGTCTGCGTGGGGTCGAAGACGATCTCGACGGCCTCCGCGTGACCGGGGTGGTTGCGGTACGTCGCGTGGTCGTTCTGACCGCCGGTGTAGCCGACGCGCGTGTCGAGCACGCCGGGCTGGCGGCGGATGAGGTCTTCGACGCCCCAGAAGCATCCGCCTGCGAGGACGGCGGTCTCGGTGCCGGGGCGACGGGTGATCTCGCCGGTGTCGGTGGATCCGCTGGTCATGGTGGTGCTCCTTCTGCGGTTGACGCTGCTGCGGGTGAGGAAAGAGAAGAGGTTCATGAGGCTCGGCTTTCGCGGAACAGGGGGAGGTACGCGCCGTACCCCTGGGCCTCGAGCTCGCTGACGGGCACGAAGCGCATCGCCGCCGAGTTCATGCAGTATCTCAGCCCGCCGGCGTCGCGCGGGCCGTCGTCGAACAGGTGTCCGAGGTGGCTGTCGGCTCCGGCCGAGCGGACTTCGGTGCGCGTCATCCACAGCGAGCGGTCGGTCTTGTTCACGACGGCGGCGTCGTCGATGGGCTTGGTGAAGCTCGGCCAGCCCGATCCGCTCTCGAACTTGTCGGTCGAGGAGAACAGCGGCTGTCCCGACACGACATCGACGTAGATGCCGTCTTCGTGGTTGTCCCAGTACTCGTTGCGGAACGGCGGTTCGGTGGCGTCGTCCTGCGTGACGGCGAACTGGCGGTCGGTGAGGCGGCTGAGCGCCTCCGACGTCTTCCGGTACTCCGTGCTCACGTGCGTATCCCTTCGTCATGTCGCCCTGTGTCGGGCGTCAGTGAGGAGAACGCGGGGGCCGTCGGATTTGGTCCCGTGGGGCTGGGAGCGGGCTGTGAGTTCTTTTCGGTACCGGATGCCACGGGCAAGCCCCGACGTTCACATCGGTGCCCGCAGTAGCGTGGCGCTCTTCGACCCAGGGAGGTTCGCATGACCCGCACCATCGTCATCACCGGAGCCAGCGACGGCATCGGCGCCGCGTCCGCGAAGCAGCTCACCCAGGTGGGCGAAGAGGTGGTCGTCGTTGGCCGCAACCCCGACAAGACCGCCCGCGTCGCGCGCTCGCTGGGGGTGGACTCGTTCGTCGCCGACTTCAGCGACCTGGCGCAGGTGCGGGAGCTCGCGGCATCCCTCCTCGAGAAATACCCGCGCATCGACGTGCTCGTCAACAACGCCGGCGGCGTCTTCGGCGAGCGCACCCTGACGAAGGACGGCTACGAGACGACGTTCCAGGTGAACCACCTCGCGCCGTTCCTGCTCACCAATCTGCTGCGCGAGCGCCTCATCGAGTCGGACGCCTCGGTCATCCAGACTTCGAGCGCCGCCGCGAAGCTGTTCCCGCGTTTCGACCTGAACGACCTGCAGGGCGAGCGGCGCTACTCCTCGACCGCGGCCTACGGCAACGCGAAGCTCGCGAACGTGCTGTTCACGAAGGAGCTCAACCGGCGCTTCGGCGACCAGGGCGTGTCGGCCGTGGCGTTCCACCCGGGCGTGATCGCCTCGAACTTCGGATCGTCGAGCGACGGCCCCTGGAAGTTCCTCTACGGCGGCCCGCTCGCCAAGAGCCTCATGACCTCGACCGCCGTGGGCGGCGCGCGTCTGACCTGGCTCGCGCTCGGTAAGCCCGGCGTCGACTGGGAGCGCGGCGGTTTCTATTCCAACAACAAGCCCGCGAAGACCAACCGCATCGCCGACGACCCGGCCGTGGCGAAGGTGCTGTGGGAGCGGAGCGCGGCGCTGGTCGGTCTCGACGACTGAGCGGCGGCTCGGGCGGTTTCCCGCCCCGACCCCGCGACCCGGGGCGAGGCGATCGGTCTCGCCCCCGGGTGCGTCACCCTCGGTCGTCCTCGGCCGCGGCCGGTGTGCCTCGTCCCGCCCAGGTCGCCCCCAGCGCGGCCGAGGCCGCTGTCGCGATCGACACGACGATGAGAGCGATCGGGAGGCTCGCTGCGGCCGCGACCGCGCCGACGAGGATCGGGCCGCCGGCGTCTCCGATCTCCCTCCCGAGTTCGGCGCTGCCCATCGTCCGGCCCATCCGATCGGGCGGGGTGGTGGCGGCCAGGCGGGCGAAGCCCAGGGGCGTGACGATGCCCACCCCTGCTCCGACGAGCACCGCCGCGATGACCAGAATCGGCAGGGCCGGGACCGCCCCCGCGAGCACGAGCGACAGCACCAGCGCCACGGATCCCGCCGCCATCAGCGGACCGGCCCGGTGAGCGGCTTCGTCGTGCAGCCGACCGATGCGCGGCTGGACGGCGGCGGAGATGACCGCGATGACGCTGACGAGGCCCATCCCCACGATGGGGTTCAGGCCCAGCTGGGCTCCGATGAGGGGGAAGAACCCGACCGCGATGCCGAGGGTGGAGGTGGCGACGGCGAGGAGGACGACCGGGCCGAGGAAGGCCGGTGCGGTGGACTGTCGGAACAGCTCGACGACGGTGACCCGCTGCTTGGGGAGCACGGGGAGAGCGGGCACGCGCCACGCGGTCGCGATCGCGGCGACGGCGGCGAGCACGGCGAGCACGACGAAGAGCGCCGGCAACCCCAGCCAGAGGATCAACGCTCCGCCGATGAGCGGCCCGCCGGCGTAGCCGAGGCTTTTCCACGAGCCGTACTTGCCGAAGTACCGACCCGCTTGCCCGGGTCCGACCATCCGAGCCACGGCCGACGACGACGCGGGGGAGAAGGCCGCAGCCGCGCCGCCCTGCGCGAGGCGCGCGAGGGCGAGCAGAGCAGGGCTGGCCGCGAAGACCCCCAGCGCCGAGGCGGCGGCGAACACGAGGAGTCCGCCGACGATCACCGGCTTGGTGCCGATGCGGTCGCTGAGGGCGCCGAAAACGGGCTTCAGAACGACCTCGGCGATGTCGTAGAGCGCCAGGATGAGCCCGAGCCCCCACAGGGTGAGCCCGATGTTCTCGAATTCGGTTCCGAGTGCCGCGGCGACGCCGTGAGCTCCGAACGCCGTGGTGAAGCCGGCGAGATACAGCGGCCCCAGCCGGGGCCGGGGGTCGAGCCGCGGATCGCGGGGGGCGCGGGAGTCAGTGCGGCGCGACATGAGCGACAGAGGAGGTGGGGGTGACGGTGAAGACGTCGACATTGCCGATGGCTGCGCGCACGGCCCCGGCCGCGTGCGCGGCGACGTGTTCGGCGGCGTGCAGATCGGTCGTATCGACCTCGACGGTGGCCGAGCCGGTCAAGCGATGTCCGACCCACCGCAGCCGCAGATCGCGGATCGCCTCGACGCCCGCGGTGCGGGCGAGTGCGTGCTCCGCGGTGTTCACGAGGGCGGGGTCGATGGCATCCATCAGGCGGGCACCGATCGACTTCACCGTGCCCCAGAGCAGGACCATGATCGACGCGGAGATCAACAGGCCGATGAGGGGGTCGGCGAGGGGGAAGCCGAGCAGCACGCCGATCGCGCCCAGGACGACCGACAGCGACGTGAACCCGTCGAGTCGAGCGTGCACGCCGTCGGCCACGAGCGCCGCGGAGCCGATCTTGCGCCCGACGCGGATGCGGTAGATCGCGACCGCTTCGTTGCCGGCGAACCCGATCAGACCGGCCGCGATGAGCAACCACGGGAAATCGATGGGGCGGGGATTCACGAACCGGTCGATCGCCTGCCACCCCGCCACGACGGCGGAGAGGGCGACGACGAACACGATGAACATGCCGGCCAGGTCTTCCGCGCGGCCGAACCCGTAGGTGTGGCGGCGATCGGCGACCCGGCGGCCGAGAACGAACGCGATCCACAGGGGCACGGCGGTGAGCGCGTCGGCGAAGTTGTGGATCGTGTCGGCCAGCAGCGCGACCGACCCGGTGAAACCCACGACGATCGCCTGGAGAACGGTCGTGGCCAGCAGGATCAGCAGACTGATCTTCAGCGCCCGGATGCCGGCGGTGCTGGCCTCCATCGCGTCGTCGATCGAGTCGGCGGAGTCGTGGGTGTGCGGCACGAACAGGTCGTACAGGAAGCCCTTCACGCCTCCGTGCGGGTGCGCGTGCGCGTGGTCGTGATGATGGTCGTGGTCGTGGTCGTGGTCGTGGTCGTGGTCGTGGTCGTGGTCGTGCGCGTGTCCGTCCTCGTGACCGTGCGTGTGCGGGTGCACGTTCCTGGTCATGACAGGGCCTCCGTCGCGGTGTGGTGCGACGGGTGCCCCAGCACGTGTTCGGCCTGCTTCACGGCATCCATCACGAGTTCCGACGCGTGCTCGTCGGTCAAGCGGTAGAACACCGTCGTGCCGTCACGTCGGGTCGACACCATTCGCGCCATGCGCAGCTTCGCGAGATGCTGCGACACCCCGGCCGCACTCTTGTCGACCATCTCGGCGAGGTGGTTCACGCTCGCTTCGCCCTCGTTGCGCAGCGCGAGGATGATCTTCACCCGGGTGGCGTCCGCGAGCATCGCGAACACCTCGACGGCGAGCTCGACGTACTCGGAATCCGGGCCGAGCCCGCTTATCTGCTTATCTACGTGCACACGAAGATAGTAGCCCCGGATGCCGCGGCGCGGGGACGCAGGAGACGTGCCCGGAGGGATCCGCGTGAAGACGTGCCGGATGATGGGAACGTGAACCGCACCGATCGTCTCTACGGATTGGTGGAGGAACTGCGGGCCGTCTCGCCGCGACCGCGCAGTGCTCGTCGTCTCGCGGAGCGGTTCGAGGTGTCGGTGCGCACCATCGAGAGGGACCTCTCGGCGTTGCAGGAGGCGGGCATGCCGATCTGGGCGGAGCCCGGCCGGAGCGGCGGATACGTCATCGACGCATCCGCGACGCTGGGGCCAGCGGGGTTCACCCTTGACGAGGCGCTCGCGGTGCTGATCGGGCTCGGCACCCTCGGGCGCAGCCCGTTCCGGCAGTCCGCGCGCACGGCGGCCCGCAAGATGCTCGCGGTCATGCCGGAGGGGGAGGCCGCGCGTGCCCGAGCGCTCGCCTCCCGCGTGCACGTCCTCGAGAGCGAGGACGAGACCGTCGTGCCCCCGGAGTTCGCCGCAGCCCTTCGCGCGGATCGTGTCGTGCGCATCCGTTATCAGGACGCTGAGGGCGCCGAGTCGAGCCGTGACGTCGAACCCTTGGGATCGATCGGCAAAGACGGGCAGTGGTACCTCATCGCGTGGTGCCGTCTGCGCGACGGGGTGCGGGCGTTCCGGGGAGACCGGATGCTGTCGATGGAGGTGACCGAGGAGCGACCCCCGCAGCGGGCTCTGCGTGCCGCCGACCTCGCGATTCCGTACGGACGGTTGCGGTCGGTCGTCGAGGACTGATTTCGAGGACTTCGCGAAACACCGACAGGACGGTGTCGCGGTGCCCGGTGAGGCTGGAGATCTCATCCCGTCGACTCCACCGAAGGAAACCCATGTCGTTCGCCTCCCTCCGCATCGTGACCGCTGACCTCGACGCCCTCGTCGCCTTCTACGAGCGCGTCACCGGCCAGCAGGCCGAACGGCCCGCCCCCGTCTTCGCCCAGTTCCGCGGCCCCGGCGCGACCCTCGCGATCGCGAGCACGGACACCGTCGCCATGCTGAACGGGGCTCTCCTCCCCGCGACCAACCGATCGGTGTTCATCGAGTTCGAGGTCGACGACGTCGACGTCGCGTTCGCCGGGCTCCCGCTCGCACGCGAACACGTCGTCCTCGAACCGACGACCATGCCCTGGGGCAACCGATCCGCGCTGGTCCGCGACCCCGACGGCAACGTCGTGAACCTCTTCAGCCCGCCCGTCGCGAGGGAGGCGTAGCGGAGCGTTGGCCCCGGGCTGCCGCTCGGCGGTCACGGCGGCGCGCCGCCGTCACCTCACTCGAGGCTGACCGTTCCCGTCGACGGCGGGGCATCTCTGACGAACTCGAGGTCGTCGAAGGTTCCGATGGGAATGATCCCGTCGTAGTACCCCACGGGCTCGTAGTACAGCACGAGACTTCGATTGGGTGCGTAGTACCCGATCGTGCCGGCTTCGGCGCTGCTGCCGCCGGGCATCCCGTCGAGGGCGAGGGCTGCGGGGAGCCTGGCAATCTTCTCCTGCCCGCCGAAGTCGGCGAAGTCCAGGTCGAGCGGCAGCTGGGACAGCAGCGATGCGGTGGCGGCATTGTCGCGAAGGGTGCCGCGGACCGCGGTGCCGGCGATCGTGATGACGATGGTCGTGGTGTCCATCTGAGACTCCTGCGTCGAGGGGGCGCTGGCCGTGGGGGGAAGGGGAGCGGTGACAGTCGGCGCGGGGACGGTCGCCGGTGTCGCTTCGGGGAGCGCCGGCCCCGCGCAGGCGGTGAGAAGGACACCGCCTGCGCACATCGCCCCGAGGCGGATCCAGCGCCGTGGTGCGCGGATCCGGGTCATGGCCGGATGAGGACCTTGAGCGCTTCGCGGGTGTCCATGAGACGGTACGCCTCCGCGATGTCGTCGAGGGGCAGCTCGCGGTCGAAGACCCTCCCGGGCGTGATCGTCCCGTCGATCACCTGGGGGATGGCGGCTTCGAGGTACGCCCGCACGGTGGCGGGTCCGCCGGTCAGCGTGGCGTTCTTGCCGAACAGCGACGAGAAGCCGACGGCGGCGTCTTCGTACTGGGGGACGCCGACGCGCGAGATCACGCCGCCAGGGCGGACGACGCCGTAGGCCTGCTCGTAGGCGGGCATGTGGCCGACGGCTTCGAGCACGACGTGCGCCCCCTCGCCTCCGGTGAGCTCGAGAACCTTCTCGACGCCCTCGTCTCCACGTTCGGCCACGACGTGGGTCGCGCCGAACTCCCGACCGAGATCCGTACGCGCGGCGTGGCGGCCCATCAGCACGATCGTCTCCGCCCCGAGCTGTCGAGCTGCCAGAACCGCGGACAGGCCGACCGCGCCGTCTCCGATCACGACGACGGTCTTGCCCGCCTCGACTCCTCCGCGCACTGCCGCGTGGTAGCCGGTGAGGTACACGTCCGAGAGGGTCAGGAGCGAGGGCATCAGCGCTTCATCGGTGCCGGCCGGGAGGGCGACGGCCGTTCCGTCCGCGAAGGGAACGCGCAGCTTCTCCGCCTGGGTGGCGGAGGCGGCGCCGTCGAAGAACCCGCCGTGCACGCACGAGGTGGTCATGCCGTCGCGGCAGAACGCGCACGTGCCGTCGGACCACGCGAACGGCACGATCACGGTGTCGCCGACGGCGAGGGTCGTGACGTCGCCGCCGATCTGCTCGATCACACCGATCGCTTCGTGACCCATGCGGCGACCTTCGGGGGTGTCGTCGAGGTCGTGGTACGGATGCAGGTCCGACCCGCAGACGCAGGCGTAGGTGACGCGGATGATGGCGTCGGTCGGGTCGATGAGGGTGGGTTCGGCCACCTCGACGACGCGGACGTCTCCGGCGGCGTACATGAGTGTTGCGCGCATGGTTCCTCTTTCTTCTGTGGGGGTGCGGTGGGTGGGAGAAAGGGTCACGCTCCCGAGAACGCGGAGCGGCGTGCGGAGACGGTCAGGACGAAGGCGGCGGCGCCGAGAGCGATCATGACGACCGGCAGGATCAGCGGGTCGAAGGTGGTGAGCAGGGCGGCCCCGAGAATCCCCGCGGCGAAGATCGCGATGTTGAAGGCGACCGGCAAGAATGAGTTGGCCACGTCGGAGTTGGCTCCACCGGCTCGGGTGAGGGCCGCTTGCAGTTGCGCCGGCGCGCCACCGAAGCCGAGACCCCACATCGCGGTCGCGACGACGACGGCGGCGGGGGAGGTGTGCCCGATCAGCAGGACGAGCGCTGCGACGACGAAGATGCCGACGCTGCCGTGCAGCAGGGCGCGGGGGTGCCGATCGAGCAGTACCCCGGTGGTCGCGACGCCGCCGAGCGAGGCCACCCCGTAGACGAAGAGCAGCAGGTCGGGCGTGATCCCCGTGCCGGTGGCGCGGAGGTAGGGCGCGATGTAGGTGTAGATGGTGTTGTGGGCGAGCATCCACACGGCGATCACGCCGAGGACGACCGGCACTCCGCGCAGGCGGAACACCTTCCAGAGGGGGAGGCGCTCTGTCGGCGGCTGCCCGGGAGCGTCGAGGACCACGATCAGTGTGAGCGCGGCGACGATGAGTCCCAGGATGCTGAAGGCGACGAACGACCAGCGCCAGTCGGTGCTGATGCCGATGAATGCGGCCAGGGGGGTGCCGAAGGCGAAACCGAGAGGAGCTCCCGTCGACATGATCGACAGGGCGACGCCGGCGCGTTCGGGCGGGCTGATGCGGATCGCGTACATCGCGAGCATCCCCCAGATGATCCCGGAGAATCCTCCGGCGACGAATCGCGACACCAGAGAGAGCGTGACGTCGGCGGAGACGGCGGTGACGGTGTTGGCCACGATGAGGCCGAGCGTGCCGATGAGCAGCAGAGGGCGGCGACGGTACGAGCTGGTGAGGGTGATCGCGGGGATCGTGACGACGACCGTGCCGAGCGCGTACGCGCTGATGAAGAGGCCGACGGTCCCTTCGCTGACGTCCATGCCGTCGGCGATGTCGGGGAGGAGCCCGGCGGGCATGGTCTCGGCGGCGATCAGGATGAATCCCATGAGCGCCAGCACGATCAGTGCGGCGAGCGGGAGGCGCGGGCGGACCGCGGCCGTGTCGGGCAGGGGGGTGGATGCCGTGGTGGGGGCCACTTCTTCTCCTTCGAGCGCTCGTCGAGGCACGCCGAAGGCGCACGCGACGTGGCGGGGAATTGCGAGTGATCCGCGGCTTCAGCGGATGTCGGGGGCTCAGCGGGCCGCGGTGGCCAGGCGCGCCTTGGTGACGATCTCTTCGGTGGCGGCCCACGACGCGAGCAGACGCAGCGCGTCCTCGGACGGACTGCCCGGCGCAGCCGTGTAGACGGTGAGGGAGTGGCCCGGGTCGTCTTCGAGGTCCATCACGAGGTAGTTCAACTCGAGCAGGCCGACCGCGCGATGCCGGAACGACTTCGCGCCCGAGTAGTGCCGCCTCACGTCGTGCGCGGCCCACCGGGAGCGGAACTCCTCGCTCCGGATCGACAGCTCGCCGACGAGTTCGGCGATGCCCTTGTCGTGCGGGTTGCGCCCGGCGTCGCGCCGGAGGATCTGCACGTTGGTGCTGGCGGCCCGCTCCCAGTCGGGGTAGAAGTCGTGCGCGCGGGGATCCAAGAAGATGAAGCGCGAATGGTTTCCGGGCCGGAAGGTGCCGAGGTACATGTCGGAGTACATCGCGAATCCGAGGGTGTTCGCGGCGATGATGTCCATGCGCGTGTTCTTCACGAAGGCGGGCGCGCCGGTGATGCTGTCGAGCACGTGCTGGATGGTGGGCTGCACGGCGGTGGCGGCGGGGGCCTTCGGCGTGTTCCGGGGCGATGCGACGGAGGCGCGGGCGAGGTCGTAGAGGTGGTCGTGCTCCGCCCGGTCGAGATCCAGCGCCCGGGCGATCGCGTCGAGGACGCTGTCGGACGCACCGGCCAGGTTGCCTCGCTCCAGACGCGTGTAATAGTCGACGCTCACCCCGGCGAGACGTGCGACCTCGTCACGGCGCAGACCCTCCACACGGCGACGCCCCACGGACTCGATACCCGCTTGTTCGGGGGTGATCTGGGCGCGCCGAGAGATCAGGAAGTCCCGGACTTCGTCTCGACTGGTCATGTCCCCACGGTACGACCGACGTGCCGCACAGTGAGAGGCCCTGCGGTAACCCGTCTCGGCAGACCCCTCCCGGCACCCGCCGAGAAGATGTCTCATGGGATCAGCCCCGACGGCGGGCACGAACTCCCGAGGAGACACCATGTCAGACACCCCCTTCGAGCAGATCTTCCCGCTCGGTCCGAGCAACGACGCCTATGCGCAGTACTTCACCGGGCGCAGCTTCAACGCCCCGATCGTCGACGGCGCCGTTCCGGTCGCCAACATCTCGTTCGAGCCGTCGTGCCGCAACAACTGGCACATCCACCACGGCGAGGCCGGTGGCGGCGATCAGATCCTGCTGTGCACCGCCGGGTCCGGCTGGTTCCAGGCCGAAGGCGAAGAGCCCATCAGCATGGTCCCCGGCACCGCGATCCGTGTTCCGGCCGGAACGAAGCACTGGCACGGTGCGAAGGTCGACTCGTGGTTCTCGCACCTGGCCTTCCTCACCCCCGGCGAGGGCGTGAGGAACGAGTGGCTCGAGCCCGTCACCGACGAGTACTACGCGAGCCTGCCCCCTCACGGCGAGACGCCCTCGGCGAGCTGATCCTCCTGCGCACCGGCGCGTGCCGGGCGGAGGGGGGTCGCGCCGGGCGAGACACGAAACTACGTGTTTGCTATGCATCGACCCCGGGCGTCCCATTCTTGGAGCCGTCTGGGGAGCGCGCGGGCACGCTGAGCGCATGACCGCAGCACCCGCCCTCGCCGCCCCGCCCGCCGCCACCGTGCGCCGCGCTCGCCGGGTAGCGCGGAGAAGGCCGCACACGCGGCCGCTGTGGAACCTCGCCGCGATCGTGGTCATCTGGGCGACGAGCCTCGTCGTCGTGGCCGTGTGGGTCGCGGGCGGCGAAGTGCAGTCGCTGCTGGCCGGGGGAGCCGACTCGCTCAACTCCCTCAGTCGCGCCGCGGGCCTGGCATCCGCGAACCTGCTCTTCTACCAGGTGCTGCTGATGGCGCGCGTGCCGCTGTTCGAGCGGGGGTTCGGCCGCGACGGCATCACCCGCATGCACCGCGTCGTCGGATTCTGGTCGTTCGCGCTGTTCACGGCGCACATCGGGCTGCAGATCCTCGGCTACGCGGTGCAGGCGGGCATCAACCCCGTGGTGCAGGCGTGGCAGTTCGTGTGGGACTACCTGGGCATGCTGCTGGCGACCGCGGGAACCGGCTTGCTGCTGCTGGTCGTCGTGACGTCGGTGCACAAGGCCCGCAAGCGCCTGCGGTACGAGTCGTGGCACCTGCTGCACCTGTACGGCTACCTCGGCGTCGGCCTCGCCATTCCGCACATGCTGTGGACGGGTGCCGACTTCACCGTCTCTTCCGCCGCCACCGTGTACTGGTGGGCGATGTGGGGCGTGACCGTGGCGACGGTCGTCGTCTTCCGCCTCGGGCTTCCGCTGGCGACGTCGCTGCGCCACGGCATCCGGGTCAGCGCCGTCGAACGCGACGGCCAGAGCGGCGTCTCGGTGCGCATGACCGGGCGCCGGATCGACGCGCTGAAGGCCCGCGGCGGACAGTTCTTCATCTGGCGTTTCCTCGATGGGGCGGGCTGGACGCGCGGGCACCCCTTCTCGCTCGCCACCGACCCGGCCGATGGCGAGCTCGTCATCTCGGCCCGCTTCGTCGGCGACGGCACGCAGCGTCTCGCCGCGCTCCGCCCCGGCACGCGCGTGCTCATCGAGGGCCCGTACGGCACGATGACCGCCGACGAACGCCGCGGCGGACACCTGCTCATGATCGGCGCCGGTGCGGGAGTCGCGCCGCTGGTCGCGATGCTCGAAGAGGCCGACTGGGCCCCGGGGGAGGCGACGCTCATCGTGCGCGACCACACCGCCGCCGACGCCCTGCGCGCCGACGCGATCGACCGCCTCGTGCGGGAGCGGGGCCTGCGCCACGCGCCGCTGCCCGGCCGTCGAGCCCTGACCACCTCGTCGTGGTTGCCGACCTCCCACGCGCAGTGGGCGGGGGCCGACCTCGTCCGCTACGTCGCCCCGCGACCCGCCGACACCGACGTGTTCCTCTGCGGCCCCCAGCCGTGGATGGATGCCGTGCGCGCCGACCTCCGCCGCGCCGGCGTTCCCGCGGAGCGCGTCCACCTCGAAGCCTTCACCGTCTGAGGAGAATCCGATGAAGAAGATCGTCTACGCCCTCATGGCGACCGTCACCGGCCTCGTGCTGCTGTTCAGCTACCGCACCTCGACGGTCCCCGAGTCGACGAGTGCGCTCGCCGATGCCCCCTCGTCGGGGGTCGCCACGGCTCCGAAGACCACGACGACCACGCCGAGCCCCTCGGCATCCGCCTCCTCCGGTTCGACTTCGAGCGGCTCGACCTCGGGCGCGCAGACCTCCTCGAGCGGCCTCGCCGACGGCACCTTCACCGGCCAGGCGGCGAACACCCGCTTCGGTCCCGTGCAGGTGCAGATCACCGTGTCGGGCGGCGCGATCACCGACGTGCAGGTGCCGCAGTACCCCTCCGAGAGCGGACGCGACCAGCAGATCAACTCGCGCGCCCTGCCCGTGCTGGTGAAAGAGACCGTGCAGGCGCAGAGCGCCCAGGTCGACATGGTCTCGGGCGCCACCTACACCAGCACCGGGTACCGCACCTCGCTGCAGTCCGCCCTCGATCAGGCCCGCGCATGACCGGAGCGTTCACCGTCGTCGAACCCGTGATGGGAACGGTCGCCTCGATCACCGTCGTCGGCGAGCGCACCGACCGCGTGGAGCGGGCGATCGCCGCATGCGTGGCGCGCCTGCGCGACGACGAGCGGGTGTTCTCGACCTACCGTGACGACTCCGACATCTCGCGGCTGCGCGACGAGGGGCTCGAGCTCGGCGACGTCGATCCGCGGGTGGCCGAGGTGGCAGCGGACTGCCGCGTTCTGCGGGAGCGCGGCGGCGGCCGCTTCGACGCGCACTGGCGGGGCTGGTTCGATCCGACCGGCTATGTGAAGGGATGGTCGACGGATGCCGCGACCCGGGCTTTCGACGAGATGCTCGCCGACGGCGCGATCGAGGCGGTCGGCGTCAACGTGGGCGGAGACATGCGCCTCCGCACGGCCGCGACGAGCGACCACGTGTGGCGCATCGGCATCGCGCACCCGACCCACGAGGGCGAGTTGCTGGCCACGGTCGAGGTCGTCGACGGGGCCGTCGCCACCTCGGGCACGTCCGAGCGCGGCGCGCACCTCGTCGATCCGCGCACGGGCGTGCACCTCGCGGGTCCCGTGAGCGCGACGATCATCGCCGACGACCTCACCACCGCCGACGCCTGGGCCACCGTGGCGGCCATCGCCGGGATCGACGACCTCGACTGGATGCCGGTGGCCCCCGTGGCATCCGGGATCGTGTGGGAGCACGGCCGCACGCGCCGCTTCGCCGGTCGGGTCGAGGTGTCGGCGTTCCACGACGCGCTGGTCGGCTGAGTCCGGGCGGTCAGCGGGCGCGGGGGAGACGCAGGGCGAACACCGTGCCCGCGGGTGAGGTGCGCTCGACCTCGATGCTGCCGCCGTAGCGGGTCGCCGCCTCGCGCACGAGCGCCAGGCCCAGACCGAACCCCCGGCGGCGGCCCGACTCCGCCCCGCGCGCGAAGCGTTCGAAGATGCGGGGCAGATCGTCGTCGCGGATGCCGCTTCCCCCGTCCTCCACGCGGACGACGACCTCGCGTTCGTTGGCGTCGGCGGTGACCGTGACCTCGGAGCCCGCGGGCGTGTGCCCGATGGCGTTGTCGAGCAGGGACGTGCACATGCGCACGACGGTGACCGCGGGGACCGCGACGGTCGCGATCGTCAGCTCGCCCGGACGCAGGTGCACTCCCGCGTCGTCCGCGAGAGAGGCGAGGGCGTCGGTCGCCGCCCGCACGCTGTCGTCGACCCGCGCGGTGCCCGTGTGCACCTCGCCCTCGGCGGTCAGCAGCATGTCGGCCAGCACGTCGTCCATGATCTGGGCGTCGCGCCGCAGCTGATCAAGCGGCTCGTCGGCGGGTTCGCCGCGGTGCAGGCGTCGCTGCACGATCTGGATGCGACTCGTCAGAGCGGTCAGCGGCGTGCGCAGCTCGTGGCTCGCGTCGGAGACGAACGCGCGCTGCCGGCGCAGCGCCTCGTCCAGCGGTCGAACCGACCAGCGGGCCGCGGCCCAGCCGACCAGCCCGAGCACCACGACCCCGACGAGACCCAGGCCGAGGATCCACGGCAGCACGTCGTCGAGGTCGACGACGAAGCGGTCGCCCATCGGTGCGCCGCCCGGGACGCGCCGACCCCCGCCCTCGGTGCGCGCCTGCGCCACCAGAACGGCGACGAGGATGCCGACACCCACGGCGATCGCGACCGCCGACGCGCCCGCGACGAGCGTGCCCACCCTCAGCGCGGCCCGGCGGACGACCTGCCGGTCGTCGTCGGCGCTCACCGCTCGGCCCCCGCGCGATACCCGCGCCCGCGCACGGTCTCAACGAGATCGGTCGCGGTCTTGCGGCGTAGGTAGTGCACGTACGTGTCGACGGTGGTCACGGCATCCGGAGACGAGAACACCGCGCGGGCGATCTCCTCGCGCGAGAAGACGTGGTCGGGGCTCCGGGTGAGCAGCTCGAGTACGGCGTTCTCGGTCGAGGTGAGGGCGATGCGCTCGCCGGAGGGGCCGTAGACCACGGCCGTGTCGGGGAGGTAGGTCCAGTAGGCGACCGCGCGTCGACGCCCCTCGGCGCGGAAGCCGCGCCGCAGCGCGCGCAGCCGCGCGAGCAGCTCGTCGAAGTCGAAGGGCTTGAGGAGGTAGTCGTTCGCACCGGCATCCAGCCCCTCGACGCGGTCGGCGACGGCACCCAGCGCCGTGAGCAGCAGCACGGGGGTCGTGATGTGGGCGGTGCGCAGGTCGCGCACGATCTCGGCGCCGTCGCGGCCGGGAAGACGGCGGTCGAGCAGGATCACCTCGAAACTCTCGCGCAGCGCCCGGTCGCGACCCGCCAGCCCGTCGGCCTCGTGCACGACGTCATAGGTCTCGCGGAGCACCTCGAGCGTCATCGCGGCGATCTCGGCGTCGTCCTCGACGTAGAGCAGACGCGGCCGCGGCGCGGCGGTCTCGCTCACTGCACCCCCGCGCGCGGCGGGCTCACGTTCCAGCCGAAGCGCTCGAGGGCGTCGAACAGGCGCCGGGCCTGCGCCCACGCCACCGCGCCCGACACGTCGGAGTACACGTCGATCGCGAACGGCGGGGGATCGGCGAACTTGGGGATCTCGACCTCTGCCCACGCGTGCGGGGCGAGCCAGACGCGCGGGCTCATCGTGCCCGCACCGTCGACACCCCCGTCGGCGGCGAAGGCGATCGCGTCGAGGGCGTCGATCTTGGTGATCGGCATGTTCACGACGAGGGTCACGGCGTGCAGTGTTCCGGTCATCGCGTACCTCCCTCGTTCATCCTGACACGTGCACCAGGGGCGGGGACGGCGGATCCCGGGCGGATCCGGCGCGCATAGCCAGTCCATAGATTCGGTGAGGGAGGGGGCAGGGTCCCTGCGTCATCGTCGCTTCATCGACACCCGCCTCGACCGATGGAGCACACCGTGAGCAGAATCCCCGACACCCAGATGACCCCCGACGGCCCCGCCTACGAGGGCCGTCTGCTCGACCGCGCCGACGAACCCGTCGTCGACCAGGGCGCGCCCTTCGACATCCGCACGCTGGTCTCGCGGCGCGGCATCCTGGGCCTGGTCGTGCTGGGCGCCGGAACCGCCACGCTGGCCGCGTGCGCTCCCTCGGCTTCCGGCGCCGCCACGACAACCGCGACGGTGACCCCGACCGCGACGCCCACGGCGAGCGCGACCCCGAGCGCCACCGCGACGAGCGCGGCCGCCGCCCTCCCCTCGGGCGAGATCCCCGACGAGACCGCCGGCCCCTACCCGGGCGACGGCTCGAACGGCCCCGACATCCTCGAGCAGTCCGGCATCGTCCGCAGCGACCTCCGCTCGAGCCTCGACGGCGGAGCCACGGCCTCGGGCGTTCCGATGACCCTGAACCTCACGATCTTCGACTCCGCCAACGGCGACGTGCCCTTCGCGGGTGCCGCCGTCTACGTCTGGCACTGCGACGACCAGGGCCGCTACTCGATGTACTCCTCGGGGATCGAGAACGAGAGCTACCTCCGCGGCGTCCAGGTCGTCGGCAGCGACGGCGTCGTGTCGTTCACCTCGATCTTCCCCGGCTGCTACGACGGCCGGTGGCCGCACATCCACTTCGAGGTGTACCCGAACGTGGATGCCATCACCGACGCCTCGAACGCGATCGCCACCTCGCAGGTCGCCCTGCCGCAGGCCGCGTGCGACGTGGTCTACGCCGACGCGGCGTACCCCTCCTCGGCATCCAACCTCACCCGGGTGTCGCTTGAGAGCGACAACGTCTTCGGCGACGACGGGGGAGCCCTCGAGCTCGCCACCGCCACCGGCGACAACACCACCGGGTGGACGGTGGCCCTCGGCGTCCGCGTCGACACCGCCACCACCCCGACCGCGGGCGCGATGCCCGGCGGTGCGCCCGGCGGGCGCTGACCCCTCCCTCGAAAGGAACCCCTCCCATGCTGCAGAACCTCACCGGCTGGCACGCGCTGATCGTGCTGGCGGTCATCGTCCTCATCTTCGGAGCCGCCAAGCTCCCCGCCCTCGCCCGCAGCCTCGGTCAGTCGGTGCGCATCCTCAAGACCGAGGTGAGCGAGTCCCGCGCGGACGCCGCCGCCGAGCCCGACCCGCAGGCCCCGGCCCGGGCGCAGGGCGCGTCCGCTTCGGCATCCGTCCTCGCACCCCCGAGCGCGCCGTGACCTCCGCCGCCGCTCCCACCGTCGCGTCCCCTCGATCCGAGACTCCCCGGTCGGCCGCCATGCCCGTCGCGGCGCACCTCGACGAGGCGACGCGGCGCGCGGTGCGGGCGGCGGTCGCCCTCGCGGTCTGCGCCCTCGCCGGCTGGTTCCTGTACGAACCGGTGATGGACCTGGTCCGCGCGCCGATCGCGCAGATCGCGGCCGAGCGCAACGCGAGCCTCAACTTCGACAGCGTCACCGGAGCCTTCGACCTGCGCCTTCGCGTGGCCCTGATCGCCGGGTTCGTCCTGTCGAGCCCGGTCTGGCTGTACGAGCTCTTCGCGTTCGTGCTCCCGGGGCTCACGCGGCGCGAGCGGCGCTACGTCCTCGGCTCGGTCGGGGCCGCGGTTCCGCTGTTCGCCGCCGGGTGCGCGACGGGACTGCTGCTGTTCCCGCACATGGTGTCGGTGCTGGCGGGCTTCGCCTCGAGCGACGACTCCACGATCCTCGACGCGGGCGCCTACATCGACTTCGCCCTCAAGATCGTCATCGCGACGGGCCTCGCCTTCGTCCTGCCGGTCGTGCTGGTGGTGCTGAACCTCGCGGGCATCGTCTCGGCCCGCGCTCTCGCGCACAGCTGGCGGTACGCGGTCGTGGCGATCGTGCTCTTCAGCGCCCTCGCGACGCCGTCGGCCGATGTGATGTCGATGTTCGTCGTCGCCGTTCCGATGACCGCCCTGTACGCCGCGGCGCTCGCGATCGCCGCCCTGCACGACCGCGCCCTCGCCCGGGCGTCGGCGTCGGAGGAGACCTCATGTTCGGCCTGACCCTCGAGAAGCTCCTGCTCGTGGGGCTCATCGCCGCGGTGGTGATCGGTCCGCAGCGGCTGCCCGCGGTGGTCGCGCGCCTCGCGTCCCTCCTTCGCGCGCTTCGCGGAATGGTGGATGCCGCGCGGCACCGCGCCGCGACCGAGCTCGGGGTCCCCGCCGACGCGACCGAATGGCGCGCCCTCGACCCCCGGCGGTACGACCCGCGTCGCATCATCGCCGAGGCCCTCGCGGCACCGCCCGTGGCGATCGCCGCCGACACGGCATCCGTCCCCGTCCCGATCGAGCAGTCGGTTGCGGATGCCGCGGACCCCGCCGGTCCCGTCACGCCCGAGCCCCCGAGTGCCCCGATGCGTCGCGTGCGGGTCGGAAGCTCCGCCCACCCCCGCTGGATCGACGTGCCCGACGCGTCCGGTCCCGACGCTCCCGCCTCCGATGCACCCGCCGCCGGGGAGGCGACCGCGCGGTCCGCCGTCACGGCATAGCCTCGGAGCATGTCCTCGCCCCGCGCCCAGCTCGAAGCCCTGCTCGCGCGCGGCCTCGGCGACGTCTCTCCGGCGTTGCAGGCGCTGCCGGTCGAGGGCGAGGCGCGCGCGGCGGCGGTGCTCATCCTCTTCGGCGTGCTCGACGGGGTGCCCAGCCGCCGGGCGTCGAGCACCGTCCCGAGCGACCTCGACGTCCTCCTGCTCGCGCGAGCGAGCACCCTGCGCGCCCACCCCGGGCAGGTCGCGTTCCCCGGGGGGCGGCTCGATCCGGAAGACGCGGATGCCGTGGCGGCGGCGCTGCGCGAAGCGCGCGAAGAGACGGGGCTCGACCCGAGCGGAGTCGACGTGCTGGGGACGCTCGAGAACGTCCCCCTGGCGTTCTCCCGTCACGAGGTGACCCCGGTGCTGGGATGGTGGACGCGCCCGACGCCCGTGCGCGCGGTCGACGCCGCCGAATCGGCCGAGGTGTTCCGCGCCCCCGTCGCCGACCTGCTCGACCCCGACCGGCGCGGGGTCACCGTGATCCGCCGCGACGGCCGGGAGTGGCGGGGCCCCGCGTTCTCGCTCGAGACGCCGCGCGGACCGCAGACCGTCTGGGGCTTCACCGCGATGCTCCTCGACGGACTCTTCGACCGGCTCGGGTGGACCGAACCGTGGGACGACGCGCGCGAGATCGCCCTCCCGGTGCCCCCGTCGGTCGAGCGCGCCTAGCGCGTCGCGCGGTGTTCGTCATCCGGCCCGCGCGCCGGCCCGATGCTCGCTAGCGTGGGGTCTGTGACTGCGCCTATCGACCCCACCTCCACCTCCGCCTGGTCCCGCCTCACCGCTCTGCGCGACGGGTTCGAGCCCGACCTGCGCGGCTGGTTCGCCGCCGACGCCGACCGTGCCGCGACCCTCACCCGCACGATGGGCGACCTGCACGTCGACCTGTCGAAGAACCTCGTCACCCCCGAGGTGCTCGAGGCCCTCCTCGCGCTCGCCGACGAGACGGGCGTGCGCGAGCGCTTCGCCGACATGCTCCGCGGCGTGCACCTCAACACCAGCGAAGACCGGGCCGTGCTGCACACCGCCCTTCGTCGCCCGGCCGGCGCCGCGCCCGCCCTCGTCGTCGACGGTCAGCAGATCGACCACGACGTTCACGAGGTGCTTGACCGGTTGAGCGCCTTCGCCGACCGCGTGCGCTCGGGCGAGTGGCGCGGCGTCACCGGCAAGAAGGTCACGCACGTCGTCAACATCGGCATCGGCGGCAGCGACCTCGGCCCCGTCATGGTCTACGAGGCCCTGCTCCCGTACGCCGACGCCGGCATCCACGCGCGGTTCGTGTCGAACATCGACCCCACCGACATCGCGCAGAAGACCGCCGACCTCGACCCCGAGACGACGCTGTTCATCGTCGCGTCGAAGACGTTCACCACCCTCGAGACGCTGACCAACGCCCGCCTCGCGCGCGACTGGCTGTGGGCGCAGCTCGCCGAGAAGGGGGCCATCGCCGACTCCGACGAGGCCCGCACCGACGCCGTGGCCCACCACTTCGTCGCCGTGTCCACCGCTCTCGACAAGGTCGAGGCGTTCGGCATCGACCCGACCAACGCGTTCGGCTTCTGGGACTGGGTGGGCGGGCGCTACTCCGTCGACTCCGCGATCGGCCTGTCGCTGGCGATCGCCCT
Source organism: Microbacterium sp. che218 (assembly GCF_040436305.1). Classification (NCBI taxonomy): domain Bacteria; kingdom Bacillati; phylum Actinomycetota; class Actinomycetes; order Micrococcales; family Microbacteriaceae; genus Microbacterium; species Microbacterium sp. che218. The sequence goes on along the minus strand of NZ_AP031501.1, from coordinate 829,264 downwards.
CGGACCCGACGTCTTCCGCGAGCTGCTGGCCGGCTTCCACACGGTCGACGAGCACGTGGCATCCACCCCGCTCGAACAGAACGTGCCGGTCCTGATGGGACTCCTCAACGTCTGGTACACGAACTTCCTCGGCGCGCAGTCGCACGCCGTGCTGCCCTACGCCCAGCAGCTGCACCGCTTCGCCGCGTACCTGCAGCAGCTCACGATGGAGTCGAACGGCAAGTCCGTGCGGTGGGACGGCTCGCCCGTCACCACCGACACCGGAGAGGTGTTCTGGGGGGAGCCCGGCACCAACGGCCAGCACGCGTTCTACCAGCTCATCCACCAGGGCACGCGCCTGATCCCGGCCGACTTCATCGCCTTCGTGAACCCCGCGTACCCGCTGGCCGACGACGGGCGCGATGTGCACGGGCTGTTCCTGGCCAACTTCCTCGCGCAGACCAAGGCGCTCGCCTTCGGCAAGACGGCCGAAGAGGTCGAGGCCGAGGGCACGACCGGAGCCCTCGTCGCCGCGCGCACGTTCCCGGGCAACCGCCCGACGACGTCGATCTTCGCGCCCTCGCTGACCCCGTCGGTGCTGGGGCAGCTCATCGCGCTGTACGAGCACATCGTGTTCACGCAGGGCACGATCTGGGGCATCAACTCCTTCGACCAGTGGGGCGTCGAGCTGGGCAAGCAGCTCGCCCTGCAGATCGCGCCCGCGATCGAGGGCGACGCCGACGCCCTGGCGTCTCAGGACGCCTCGACGCGCGCGCTGCTGGACTACTACCGCGCCCACCGGGGCTGACGGATCAGAGCCTCCTGGGGGCTCGGAGGGCCGATTCGGCGGATTTTTTCTCCGCCGGATCGGCCTTTTCGTTTCTGCGGCGGGGAGGCCCGCGGGCGCCGCGTCGGGTGAAGGGTCACCGCGCGGGTCGCGACCCCAGAGAAAGACCAGTTCAGAGGATATTTTGTCGCATGTGAGCGCAGGGGGTCCCCGGATGCCGATTACCCGGTCATCCGCGTGTCTGCGCACCCCGCCCGACGCGCCCCGCTCTCACGGGCCTTTCAGGTAACGAAGAGATAACGCTCAGAACCGGCCCCCACACTCGGGGACTTGTGTCGACCCGAACGACACAGCTCTCGCTCGAACCCGACGAGCGTGCCCCCGACGAAAGACCATTACTTTTGCTGCGTTCCGACCTCAAGATCACCCACGTCAACCGCGCCCGGCGCACCCTCGTCACCGCCGCCACCTGTGCGGGTCTCGCCCTCGGCCTCGTCGCCACCACGGGTCTAGCCATCGCCGCGCCGGTGTCGTTGCCCGACGCCTCGGCCGCGACCTTCCCCGCTCCGGCCGCGACGCTCTCGGTGGCGAACGCCCCCACGATCGACGCCGTCGTGACCGGCGCGACCTCCGCTCTCGACGACGCGCAGTCGACGTTGTCGAATGCCGAGGCCGTGCAGGCCGACGTCGCCGCGACCGGCCTGCCGCTCTCGATCGGCGACGCGACGGTCGACACCTCGGCCCTGCAAGACGCGGTCACCCGCCTCGACTCGCGCGACATGCTGCCCGTGCTGCTCGTGCCCGCGCTCAGCCAGAACGCGCAGACCGAGACCGAGCGCGTCTCGGCCCGTGTCGCCGAGGTCAAGGGCAGCCTCGAGCAGGCGAAGACCGAGAAGGCGGCGGCGGATGCCGCGGCCGAGGCGCAGCGGCAGGCTGAGGCCGCCGCGGCTGCCGAGGCGCAGCGTCAGGCCGATGCCGCCGCCGCGCTCGCCCGCGTCAACACCCCCGAGGGTGCCCGCGCGTACGCCCAGCAGTTCATGGCCGAGAAGTACGGCTGGGGCAGCGACCAGTTCTCGTGCCTGTCGTCGCTGTGGAACAAGGAGTCGGGCTGGAACTACAAGGCCTACAACAACGACGGCGGTGCCACCGGCATCCCGCAGTCGCTCCCCGGGAGCAAGATGGCGACCTTCGGCGCCGACTGGCAGACCAACGCCGCCACGCAGATCCAGTGGGGTCTCGACTACATCGATCGCGCCTACGGCGCTCCCTGCAGCGCCTGGAGCCACTCGCAAGCGATGAACTGGTACTGAGTCTCTCCGCACTTTCGCTGCGCTTCCCCGTCATCGGGGGAGCGCAGCGTTCGTTTCGGCGGTGCCTCGACGTCGAGCGATCGCGGGCCGATTCCCAGCCTCCAGGGGCCCTCAGCGATATATCGTTATGTATCGCTGACTCAGGTCGGGTCCGCGCGAAGGAGGTCGTCATGAGTGGTTCATTCCTGGGAGACGCGTTCGGCGGACGCGGCGGTAACAACACCCCCGGCTGGCCGATGTCCAACATCCTCGAGGGTCTCGAGCAGCTGCGCACGCAGTTCGAGCAGAAGGCCTCGACGACGCCCCGCATGAACAAGGGCGACGTGCGTTCGGCCGTGCTCTCGCTGCTGCTCGAGCAGCCGATGCACGGCTACCAGATCATCCGCGAGATCGAAGACCGCAGCGGCGGCTCGTGGAAGCCGAGCCCCGGCTCGGTGTACCCCACGCTGCAGCTGCTGACCGACGAGGGTCTCGTGCAGGCCGAGGAGTCGAACGGTCGCAAGACCTACTCGCTCACCGCCGAGGGCCGCGCCGCGGCCGGCGACGAGACCACCGAGCGCACCGCGCCGTGGGAGTCGGCCGGATCCCGCGACGGCGGTCGCATGACCGCGCTGCCCAAGGCCGGCATCGAGCTGGCTCAGGCGGCGGCGCAGGTCGGCCGCACGGGCGACAAGGAGCAGATCGCGCAAGCGGTCGAGATCATCGAAGAGGCGCGCCGTAAGCTCTACTCCATCCTCGCCCAGGGGTGAGGTTCACCGCGTTCGACGCGTGCGGGGCGCACGTCGGCATCCAGGAGATTCGATGACCGACGACGCCCTCATGAAGGCCCGTTACCGCCGCATCACGCGTTTCGCCGCACGTTACCTCGTGCAGGCGTGGTGGTACGAGCTGTTCCTGCCGCGGTTCGGCCTCGGGTGGATCTCCGCCCGGGGCCGCACCCGCCGGCTCGAGCGCATCGCGCAGCGCTTCCACGTGCTCGCGGTCGACCTCGGCGGTCTCATGATCAAGGTCGGGCAGTTCATGTCGTCGCGCCTCGACGTGCTGCCGCCCTCGATCACCAAACAGCTCGAGGGCCTGCAAGACGAGGTGCCCGCGGTTCCGTTCGTGCAGATGCGCGCCCGTGCCGAAGCAGAGCTCGGCATGCCGCTGGAGCGCGCGTTCGCGAGCGTCGACGAGCGGCCCCTCGCGGCGGCGTCGCTGGGCCAGGCGCACCGCGCCGTGCTCACCGACGACCTGGCGGCCGAGACCGGACTGAGCGCCGTCGTGCTGAAGATCCAGCGCCCGGGCATCGACCGGATCGTCGACGTCGATCTGCGCGCCCTCCGCAAGGTCGGTGTGTGGCTCAGCAAGGTCGCCCTGGTCCGCGATCGCGTCGACATGCCCTCGCTCGTCGAGGAGTTCGCGATCACGAGCCTCGAAGAGATCGACTACCTGCACGAGGCGGCCAACTCCGAGCGCTTCGCCGCCGACTTCGGCGGACCCGACGGCGTGGCCGTGCCCGAGGTCGTGTGGGAGCGCACCACCCGCCGCGTGCTGACCCTTCAAGACGTCACCGCGATCAAGATCAACGACGTCGACGCCCTCCGTGCCGCTGGCATCGACCCCTCCGAGGTCGCCGCCCGCTTCGCGCGGGTGATGTTCGACCAGCTGTTCGACGACGGCTTCTTCCACGCCGACCCGCACCCCGGCAACGTCTTCGTCACGCCCCTCGAGGGCACGACCGAGGCCGGCACCCCGGCCTGGCGCTTCACCTTCATCGACTTCGGCATGATGGGCGAGGTCCCGCCGAGCCTGCGCCGGGGGCTCCGCCGCGTGCTCATCGCCGCCGCCTCGCGCGACGGGAAGGGCCTGGTCGACGGCATCCGCGATGTCGGCGTGCTGCTGCCCTCGGCCGACACCGTGCAGCTGGAGCGCGCGATGACGGGCCTGTTCTCGCGCTTCGGCGGAATGGGCTTCGCCGAGCTGCAAGAGGTCGATCCGCGCGAGTTCCGCGCGTTCGCGATCGAGTTCGGCGACGTCGTGCGATCGCTGCCGTTCCAGCTGCCCGAGAACTTCCTCCTGATCGTGCGCGCGATGTCGCTCACCAGTGGCATGTGCAGCGCGCTCGATCCCGCCTTCAACATCTGGGATGCCGTCGAGCCCTACGCCCAGCGCCTGATCCGCGAAGAGAGCGGCAACACCGCGCAGGCCTTCGTGCGCGAAGTCGGAGCGGTGGCAGCCGTCACCGCGCGCCTCCCGCGTCGCGCCGACAACCTCATCTCGCGCTTCGAAGATGGCTCGGTCTCGGTGCAGACGCCGCGCATCGAGCGCCGCATGCGCGATCTCGAGCGCATGGTGCGCCGGGTCGTCTCGTCGGTGCTGTTCACGGGCCTGCTCATCGGCGGCGTGCTGCTGCAGGCCGAGCAGGCGGTGCTGGGCACGATCCTCATGATCGTGTCGATCGCGCCGCTCTCGCACGCGTTGCTCGCGGGGTGGGTCGCTCGCCGCAACGGCCTCTGACCCGCGGGAGCAGGCGCTGCGAGCGGCGGTGAAGACGGTTCCGGATGCCGCCGGGCTCAGCGTCCGTCGACGATCGACATGAAGCCGGCGAACGCGAACAGCCCCGGAACGACGTAGAGCCCCGTGCGCACGACGATCCACGTGATCTTCGCGATGACCGGGAGTCGTCCCGTCTGGGGCGTGCGCGCGTCGAGGCGTCTGCCGTCGCGGCCGATCAGCGGCGACGGCGGTCGCCAGGTCGCGACCTCGCGCGCGGCGGCGGCGATCTCCACCGCGCCTTGCCCGGGCACGCGCTCGTCGACGTAGCGGCGCGAGAGCGCGGCGAGACGCGGAACGACGTGCGTCAGCGCGGCATCCACTCGCTCCCAGTCCGCTGCGCGGGTGTAGTCCGCGTCGAGCTGCCGGAAGAAGACCACGGTGTCGTCGCGCATCTCGACGTCGAACTCCGCCGCGTGATCGACGAGGGCGCCCATGACGTCGGGGGTGAGCACGTAGAGCGCGTCGGGGCCGTACCCGTCGGGGGCGAAGGTGCGGAACGACCGGTCGAAGTCGCCCTCGAGCGAGAGCTGCTGATGACGGGCGACCGCGGCCGGAAGGCCCGCGCCCCAGCCGTCGTTGCTGCGGGAGTCCAGCACCAGGTGGGGGAGCGGCGAGGCGAGCCGCACGAGGAGGTACTGCCATGGGCGCGCCCGTGGAACCCGCGCCCGCACGGTCCCGAACTCGGCGCCGGCCGCGACGAACCGCGGATACTCCCGGACGCCGACGCTGTGGTCGGTCACCAGCGAGGTGAAGGTCGCGTGTCCGCTCGCGTCGGGGCGGAAGCCGTTGGCGAGCGCCGTGAGCTCGCGCCGCCCCTGCCGCAGTCGCGCGCGGGTCGCGCGAGGCTGCAGAGACCAGCGCCAGAGCGCGACGGTGAGGGCGAACCACCCGACGAAGACGCCGACGGCCCACCAGAACGCGGTGGCCTCGCCCGGGCCCACGGTCCCGTCGCCGTAACCGTCGACCGCGACGCCGATCGAGAAGAAGACCACGAACAGCGCCCACAGCAGCATGGTGTTGTTCACGTGCAGCAGCACCTGGCGTCCCGTGGGCACCCAGTCCGGTCGGGGGCGGGGAGCGGCGGATGCCAGGGCGGCGGCCACCTCGTCGGCGGGGGCGTCGAGCCACCTCAGGTCCACGTGCACGTCCTCTCGGGCCTGTGCCGTGTCGCGGCGCAGTGCCTCCCTAGACTGGCGCGGTGTCGACCGATCCGCAGCGTCCCCTGTCGGCGTGGCGGTTCGACGGGACGCTCCGCGCGTACCAGGCCGACGCCCTCGACCGTGTCGACGTCGATGCCGGCGAGCCGCTGCACCTCGTCGCCCCGCCCGGGGCGGGCAAGACCCTGCTCGGTCTGCTGCTGGCGATGCGCCGCGGCGGTCGCGCGGTGGTGTTCGCCCCGACCACGGCGATCCGCGCGCAGTGGGCCTCGGCCGCCCGGGGGCTCGCTCACGACACCGCCGCCGTCTCCGACGACCCCGACAGCCCGGCCGCCCTCACCGCGCTGACCTACCAGGCGATCAGCGTCGTCGACTCCGCCGACCCGTTCGCCGGTCTCGCCCGACGGCGTTGGCTCGACGAACTCGAGGCCGATGCGCGCACGCCCGACGAGGCCGAGCGCTGGCTCGACGCTCTCGCGTCGAGCAACCCGCCGGCGCACCGCCGCGGCATCCGGTCCCGCTCCCGTGCGCTGCGACGCTCGCTCGCGCGGTACGACGCCGAGGCGCTCATGGCGTCGCTGCACCCGCACGCCCGTGAGCTGATCGACCGGCTCGTCGACGCCGGGGTCGAGACGGTGATCCTCGACGAGTGCCACCACCTGCTCGACCACTGGGCGCTGGTCGTGGCGGCCCTGCTGGCGCGGCTGCGCGCGGCGGGGCGCGCCCCGCTCGTGATCGGCCTGACCGCGACGCTTCCCTCGCCCGACGACGCCGACGAGTACGACAACTACGTCTCGCTGCTCGGAGACGTCGATCTCGAGGTTCCGGTCCCGGCGGTGGTGCGCGAGGGCGACCTCGCGCCGTACCGCGACCTCGTGCACGTTGTCGCCCCCACCGCCGAGGAGCAGGCGTTCCTCGGCGCCCACGCCGAGGCGCTGCAGGTCGCCCTGCACACGACCTTCTCGGTCGGCGAGGGCCGCGACTTCCTGGTCCGCGCCCTGCAGCCTCCCGAGGCGCCCGCGGGGACCCTCGATCCCCTCGAGCCCCCGCCGGCGGGCACGCCCGCGCGCACCGCCACCGAGACGCCCTCCGACCCGTTCGCGCCCCCACCCGCAGCCGCGCCGGACGACCGCGACGCCGAAGCCGCCGCGATCGACCGCCGCCTCGCCCTGGCGTTCGCGGCGGATTTCGCCGGCGCCGAGGCCGCCGCCGCGATGCTCGCGCTCACCGCGCCCGGGCATCCGGTGGTCGCGCGGATGCCCGCCGTCGCGCGTCGCGCTCCCTCGACCGACGAGACGGTGCGTCTGATCGGGCGCTACGCCCTCGAACGCGTGCTGCCCGACCCCTCGCGCGAACCCGACTGGCAGCGGCTGAAGCGCCTGCTCGCCGACTTCGGATACGCCTTGACCGACCGGGGCGTGCGCCGCTCCCGCGACGCGATCGACACGGTGCTGTCATCGTCGCTCGCGAAGGACCGCGGAGCCTGCGACGTGCTCGCCCGCGAGCGCGCGGAGCTGGGCACGCGCCTGCGGGCCCTGGTCGTGACCGACTTCGTCACCCACGGCAACACGCACGGGGGTCTGCTCGGCAGCGCGGGCGCCGTGCGCACGTTCTCGGTCGTCATCACGGATGCCGCGACCCAAGGCCTGCGGGCCGTGCTGGTCACCTCGTCGACGGTGCGCATCGCGGCCGTCGACGCCGATCTCCTGCTGCCGGTCCTCTCCGCCGAGCTAGGGGTCGAGGCGACGACAGCGCCCTGCGACGACGACCCCGCCGCCCTCGAGGTGCGGGGGATCGCAGGCGCGGGCATCGTCCGCGTGGCGGCGCGACTGCTCGCCTCGGGAGCCGTCGACGTGGTCGTCGGCACGCGGGGACTGTTCGGCGAGGGGTGGGACTGCCCGGCGGTCAACACGCTGATCGACCTGACGGCGGTGGCCACGGCGTCGGCGACGCAGCAGCTGCGCGGGCGCACGCTCCGTCTCGACCCCGCGTGGCCCGAGAAGGTCGCGCACAACTGGACGATCACCGCGATGCTGCCTCCCTCGTCGTCGTTGCAGGCGCAGCCGGATGCCGCGCGCCTGACCCCCAAGCACGACCGCCTCTGGGGGCTCGACGTCGACCGAACGGCCGAGGTGGTCCGCGGGATCGGCGCGGCGCTGGGTGCGGAGCGCCGGCGGGCTCTCGACGCGGTGCGCGAGAAGACCGCCGGAGCCTCGCTCGCGCCCCTGTCCGGTCTCGAGGCCGTGCCGCCGCGGGCGCAGACGCGCGCCGACTGGCGCGTCGGCACGCCCTACGTCGACCGTGAAGAAGCGGCATCCGTCATCGAACGTCCGCGCAGCGCCCCGACGTTCTCGACCTCGGTCGTCGCCGCGCGGGCGCTGGGGTCGAGCCTGGGCGCCGCGGTCGCGCTGGTCGTGCTGGGGCTGGGGGCGGCGGTGCTCCTGCCGCACCCGGTGGGCTCGCCCGTCGCCGCGCTCGTCGCGCTGTGCGGGGCTGTCGCCGCCGTCCCGTTCGGCCGCGCCTGGGTCCGCACACGTCGGCAGGCGAACGACGCCCCCGAGACGCTCCGCCGCATCGCGGGCGTGGTGTGGGACGCCCTCGTCGCCGCCGGCCGGGTCGCCCCGGTGCCGAATCGCCCGATCGTCGAGACCGAGCCGCTCGAGGGCGGTCGCGTGCGCGCCCGGATCCGCATGCCCAGCGCCCCGGTGTCCGCTCAGCGCTCGTTCGGCGCAGCGCTCGAGGAGCTCACCGCGCCGATCCGCTCCCCGCGGTTCGTCCTCGAGATCGATCGCGGCGCAGGGTCGATCCTCGTGCGCGCGGTGCTGGGCCGGGCCGGTCGCGACCGCCCGCGGACGTTCGTCGCCGTCCCCGCCGAGATCGGTCGCCGACGCGACGACGCCGTCCGCTTCGCCGCGCTGTGGCGGACGCAGGTCGGTCCCGCAGCCCTCCGCGAGGTCTCAGGAGTCGAACACCTCGCCCTCATGAGCGAAGCGCGCCGCTCCGGAGGATTCTCCGAGGCGGCGCGCTCCGTGATGCGCTGGGACTGAGGGGTCAGTACCAGCCGGTCGACTGCGAGTGACCCCACGCGGCGCAGGGGGTGCCGTAGCGGCCCGAGATGTAGCCGAAGCCCCAGGCGATCTGCGTGGCGGCGTTGGTCTGCCAGTCGGCGCCGGCCGACGCCATCTTGCTGCCGGGAAGGGCCTGCGGAATGCCCGTGGCGCCGCTGCCGGCGTTGTAGGCCTTGTAGTTCCAGCCCGACTCCTTGTTCCAGAGCGAGACGAGGCAGCTGAACTGGTAGTCGCCCCATCCCCAACCTGCGAGCATGCCGCGGGCGGTCGCCTGGGCACCGGCGGGGCTGTTGTCGCCCGATCCGCCGCCGCTCGAGGCCGGGGGAGCCGACGACGTGCCGCCGCCCCCACTGCTCTTGTTGCTGCTGCTGCTTCCGCTGTTGGAGCTGCTGGAGCTCTTGGCGGCCTGCTGCTCGGCGGCGGCCTTCTCGGCGGCGGCTGCGGCGGCGGCCGCTTCGGCCTCCTGGCGCGCCTTCTCGGCGGCGGCTTCCTCTTCGGCCTTCTTGGCGACGGCGGCGTCGAGGCCGCCGCGCAGCTCCGACACGCGCTGGTCGACCGTCGCCGAGGCGGCGGTGACGTTCTCGGTGAGCGCGGGCAGGAAGGTCTCGGGCAGCACGTACGCCTTCTCGAGACGGTCGGTCGCGGCCTCGAGGGCCGTGGTGTCGACCGTGGCGGGCTGGCCGATGTCGAGACCGGATGCCGCGATGTCGCCCTGCACCTGCGTGGCGGCGCTGAGAGAGGTCGAGGCGGCGGCGGTGGCCGCGCGCGCCTCGGAGATCTGGGGTCCGGCGGAGGCCGCGAGGGCGACGGGGGTGGTCGCCGAGGCGAGCGAGAAGGTGGCGGTCGACAGGTCGGCGGGGGAGGCCGTCGCTGCCGGGACGGTGCCGGTGAGGGCCGCTGCCGCGACGACTCCGACCACGAGGGCGCCCATGGCCGTCAGAGGACGACGACGGGTGCGACGGGTGGCCAGGCGACGGGCGCGACGATTGGTAAGGGGCGTCGAATCAGAGCGCATAGAACCGGTTTCACGTGAGGGAGGACGGTGCGGGTGTCACCGTCCGGCCCGCGCACGGCGGGTACGAAATCGGGAGCCTGGCACGGCAGTCTGGATGCCACCTGGGCGTACCGCTCTCGATCGGCCCGAGAAAAGTGCCGATCCGGGGCGAATCGATCCCGCCGATTCCTCGCATCCGGATGCCGTGCGTCCCACGCGCGCGAACGACGACGATCCCCAGGGCGGGTGCACGCCGGCCCACGGAGCGGTGCGGGCGGTCAGTGCGCTAAACTGAGGTGTCACACGTATGGCTCTGCTCGTTTCCCGAGTGAGCCCGTGGCATCGCACGAACAAATCCGCTTCGCTTCGACTCGCGGTATCCGTTCGCCCATGGGCGTCCGAATGCCCGAAGGCCATGGTCCGCCGGACCACTGGCACAGGAGTCGGAGCCCGACACCACACCCAACTAGGACAACCCACTACATGACTACCGCAACGACCGCCCCGGCTACCAAGCAGGTCGCGATCAACGACATCGGCTCGGCCGAAGACTTCCTGGCCGCGGTCGAGAAGACGCTCAAGTTCTTCAACGACGGAGACCTCATCGAAGGCACCGTCGTGAAGATCGACCGCGACGAGGTCCTCCTCGACGTCGGCTACAAGACCGAGGGTGTCATCCCCTCCCGCGAGCTCTCGATCAAGCACGACGTCGACCCCAACGAGGTCGTCAACGTCGGCGACCACGTCGAGGCCCTCGTTCTCCAGAAGGAGGACAAGGAAGGCCGCCTCATCCTGTCCAAGAAGCGCGCGCAGTACGAGCGTGCGTGGGGCGACGTCGAGAAGATCAAGGAGAACGACGGTGTTGTCACCGGTTCCGTGATCGAGGTCGTCAAGGGTGGTCTCATCGTCGACATCGGCCTCCGCGGCTTCCTCCCGGCTTCGCTCATCGAGCTGCGCCGCGTCCGCGACCTCACGCCGTACCTCGGCCAGGAGATCGAGGCCAAGATCCTCGAGCTCGACAAGAACCGCAACAACGTCGTGCTGTCGCGCCGCGCCCTGCTTGAGCAGACGCAGTCCGAGTCGCGCACCACGTTCCTCAACAACCTCCACAAGGGCCAGGTCCGCAAGGGCACGGTCTCGTCGATCGTCAACTTCGGTGCGTTCGTCGACCTGGGTGGCGTCGACGGTCTCGTCCACGTCTCCGAGCTGTCCTGGAAGCACATCGAGCACGCCTCCGAGGTCGTCGAGGTGGGCCAGGAGGTCACCGTCGAGATCCTCGAGGTCGACCTCGACCGCGAGCGCGTGTCGCTCTCGCTCAAGGCGACGCAGGAAGACCCGTGGCAGGTGTTCGCCCGTACCCACGCGATCGGTCAGATCGCTCCGGGCAAGGTCACCAAGCTCGTTCCCTTCGGTGCGTTCGTCCGCGTGGCCGACGGCATCGAGGGCCTCGTGCACATCTCCGAGCTGTCGGGCAAGCACGTCGAGCTCGCCGAGCAGGTCGTGTCGGTCGGCGAAGAGGTGTTCGTCAAGATCATCGACATCGACCTCGAGCGTCGCCGCATCTCGCTGTCGCTCAAGCAGGCCAACGAGTCGGTCGACCCCAACGGCACCGAGTTCGACCCGGCGCTGTACGGCATGGCAACTGAGTACGACGAGCGTGGCGAGTACAAGTACCCCGAGGGCTTCGACCCCGAGTCGGGTGCATGGCTCGAGGGCTTCGACACTCAGCGCGAGGCCTGGGAGCAGGAGTACGCCGCTGCTCAGGGTCGCTGGGAAGCCCACAAGGCTGCCGTCGCCAAGGCCCTCGAGGCCGAGGCCGCCAACCCGACGGACGCCGGTTCGTTCGGTGGATCGTTCTCGTCGGAGACGCCCGCCCAGGGCACCCTCGCCGACGACGAGTCGCTGGCTGCGCTTCGCGAGAAGCTCTCTGGCCGCTGATCCGTCCCGCATCGAAGGCCGGTACCTCTTCGGAGGTGCCGGCCTTCGGTCGTTTCCGGGTGCAACCCCCCGCGCGAGGTGGGGGAGCAGGGCAAGATGGTGGCATGGCCTCTCGACTTCCGCTTCTCATCACCCTCGCCGGCGTCGCCGTGCTGTTCCTCTCGATCCTGTTCGTCTTCGCCCTCGTGATCGGCGCGATGTTCTTCGGGGGCATCGAGTTCTACGGCGGCCTTTCCGAGGCGGCGTCCTCGGTGGCGACGTTGCACCTCGCCGCCTGACCCGCGATGCGGAAGGGCCCGAGCGACGACACCGTCGCACGGGCCCATCGTCGTTTCCGGAGGATTCCGCGGTTCCGGGCCCCCGACACGCCCGGGGAGCGCCTGGATTCGACGGGTCGGCGGCTCCCGCGTAACTTATTACTTGTTCGCCCCACAGGGGAGAGCGGAGGGGCCGGAAGGCCACGCTTCCTCTCAAGCGGTGAATTACCCAGAACCCCACCAAATGGTGTAAGGTTTTGGTTCTGGCCGTTCGGCCGGTTCCCGAGGGCGATCTCTTCGTGAGGTCCCACTGCGGAATCGAGTGCTGAGTGGCCGGTGAAGGTAGTGAACTGCTTCACGGGTAGGTCGGAAGACTGTTTCCTGTGGGTGCGTCCGTTCCTTGAGAACTCAACAGCGTGCACTTGTCAAATGCCAATTTATTCCTCGTCGGTCCGTGTATTCGGATTGCGAGAAATTCCTTTGGATCAAAGACCAGCCCTTTCGGGGGTTGGCATATGGATACGTCAGTAATGATGTTTCTCTTTGGTCAGTTTCAAACTCGCTGCGGCCCCGTTTTCCCGGTGGTTGTATGCATTTCTTTTTTACGGAGAGTTTGATCCTGGCTCAGGATGAACGCTGGCGGCGTGCTTAACACATGCAAGTCGAACGGTGAAGCCAAGCTTGCTTGGTGGATCAGTGGCGAACGGGTGAGTAACACGTGAGCAACCTGCCCTGGACTCTGGGATAAGCGCTGGAAACGGCGTCTAATACTGGATATGAGCCCCTATCGCATGGTGGGGGTTGGAAAGATTTTTTGGTCTGGGATGGGCTCGCGGCCTATCAGCTTGTTGGTGAGGTAATGGCTCACCAAGGCGTCGACGGGTAGCCGGCCTGAGAGGGTGACCGGCCACACTGGGACTGAGACACGGCCCAGACTCCTACGGGAGGCAGCAGTGGGGAATATTGCACAATGGGCGAAAGCCTGATGCAGCAACGCCGCGTGAGGGATGACGGCCTTCGGGTTGTAAACCTCTTTTAGCAGGGAAGAAGCGAAAGTGACGGTACCTGCAGAAAAAGCGCCGGCTAACTACGTGCCAGCAGCCGCGGTAATACGTAGGGCGCAAGCGTTATCCGGAATTATTGGGCGTAAAGAGCTCGTAGGCGGTTTGTCGCGTCTGCTGTGAAATCCCGAGGCTCAACCTCGGGCCTGCAGTGGGTACGGGCAGACTAGAGTGCGGTAGGGGAGATTGGAATTCCTGGTGTAGCGGTGGAATGCGCAGATATCAGGAGGAACACCGATGGCGAAGGCAGATCTCTGGGCCGTAACTGACGCTGAGGAGCGAAAGGGTGGGGAGCAAACAGGCTTAGATACCCTGGTAGTCCACCCCGTAAACGTTGGGAACTAGTTGTGGGGACCATTCCACGGTTTCCGTGACGCAGCTAACGCATTAAGTTCCCCGCCTGGGGAGTACGGCCGCAAGGCTAAAACTCAAAGGAATTGACGGGGACCCGCACAAGCGGCGGAGCATGCGGATTAATTCGATGCAACGCGAAGAACCTTACCAAGGCTTGACATATACGAGAACGGGCCAGAAATGGTCAACTCTTTGGACACTCGTAAACAGGTGGTGCATGGTTGTCGTCAGCTCGTGTCGTGAGATGTTGGGTTAAGTCCCGCAACGAGCGCAACCCTCGTTCTATGTTGCCAGCACGTAATGGTGGGAACTCATGGGATACTGCCGGGGTCAACTCGGAGGAAGGTGGGGATGACGTCAAATCATCATGCCCCTTATGTCTTGGGCTTCACGCATGCTACAATGGCCGGTACAAAGGGCTGCAATACCGTGAGGTGGAGCGAATCCCAAAAAGCCGGTCCCAGTTCGGATTGAGGTCTGCAACTCGACCTCATGAAGTCGGAGTCGCTAGTAATCGCAGATCAGCAACGCTGCGGTGAATACGTTCCCGGGTCTTGTACACACCGCCCGTCAAGTCATGAAAGTCGGTAACACCTGAAGCCGGTGGCCCAACCCTTGTGGAGGGAGCCGTCGAAGGTGGGATCGGTAATTAGGACTAAGTCGTAACAAGGTAGCCGTACCGGAAGGTGCGGCTGGATCACCTCCTTTCTAAGGAGCATCTGACGCCCTGTAATGGGGTTGTTCAGGCGCCGGATCAGACCGAATGTGTCTGCCGGTTAGCTCATGGGTGGAACATTTGACTTGGTGCTCATATCTGATGGTTTGGATCTAGTACGCAGCTTGTCTGTGGGAACGGTTCGGTCCAAAGGGGTGGGCACATGCACGCTGTTGGGTCCTGAGGGGCCGGGCGCTGACGGGGGTCTTCGGATTCGTTGTTGGTGGCTGTTCCTCGAGGGCCTTTTTCTGGTGTCACGGTTGTGGCGTCGGGGAGGGGTACCGCCCGTACTTTGAGAACTACACAGTGGACGCGAGCATCTTCGACATGAGCCTTCGGGTTTGTGTCGTGAAGATGATCTTAAAGATCATTAGTCAATTTTTTGACGATTCAACTCATGTGATTTCAAGTCTTTAAGAGCAAACGGTGGATGCCTTGGCATCTGGAGCCGAAGAAGGACGTAGCAATCTGCGATAAGCCTCGGGGAACTGATAAGCGAGTTTTGATCCGAGGGTGTCCGAATGGGGAAACCCCGCCAGGGCGCGTGCGTACCTGGTGACTCCCGCCTGAATATATAGGGCGGGTAGAGGGAACGTGGGGAAGTGAAACATCTCAGTACCCACAGGAAGAGAAAGCAAAAGCGATTCCGTCAGTAGTGGCGAGCGAAATCGGAAGAGGCTAAACCTAGCGTGTGTGATAGCCGGCAGGCGTTGCATGTTGGGGGTTGTGGGACTTTTCGGATTGTTCTGCCGAATGATCGACGTGACAAGAGAGTATAGACGAACGGTTTTGAACGGCCGGTCATAGAGGGTGCGAACCCCGTAGTCGAAATGCTTGTTCTTGGCGTGAAGAGTATCCCAAGTAGCACGGGGCCCGAGAAATCCCGTGTGAATCTGTCAGGACCACCTGATAAGCCTAAATACTCCCAGATGACCGATAGCGGACAAGTACCGTGAGGGAAAGGTGAAAAGTACCCCGGGAGGGGAGTGAAATAGTACCTGAAACCGTTTGCTTACAAACCGTTGGAGCCTCCTTAGTAGGGGTGACAGCGTGCCTTTTGAAGAATGAGCCTGCGAGTTAGCGATACGTGGCGAGGTTAACCCGTGTGGGGTAGCCGTAGCGAAAGCGAGTCTGAATAGGGCGATTCAGTCGCGTGTCCTAGACCCGAAGCGAAGTGATCTATCCATGGCCAGGTTGAAGCGACGGTAAGACGTCGTGGAGGACCGAACCCACTTAGGTTGAAAACTGAGGGGATGAGCTGTGGATAGGGGTGAAAGGCCAATCAAACTTCGTGATAGCTGGTTCTCTCCGAAATGCATTTAGGTGCAGCGTTGCGTGTTTCTTGCCGGAGGTAGAGCTACTGGATGGCCGATGGGCCCTACAAGGTTACTGACGTCAGCCAAACTCCGAATGCCGGTAAGTGAGAGCGCAGCAGTGAGACTGTGGGGGATAAGCTTCATAGTCGAGAGGGAAACAACCCAGACCACCAACTAAGGTCCCTAAGCGCGTGCTAAGTGGGAAAGGATGTGGAGTTGCTTTGACAACCAGGAGGTTGGCTTAGAAGCAGCCACCCTTGAAAGAGTGCGTAATAGCTCACTGGTCAAGTGATTCCGCGCCGACAATGTAACGGGGCTCAAGCACGCCACCGAAGTTGTGGCATTGACATTTTTGGTAGGCCTTCGTGGTCCAGCCGTGTTGATGGGTAGGAGAGCGTCGTGTGGCGAGTGAAGCGGCGGGGTGACCCAGCCGTGGACGCTACACGAGTGAGAATGCAGGCATGAGTAGCGAAAGACGTGTGAGAAACACGTCCTCCGAAAGACCAAGGGTTCCAGGGTCAAGCTAATCTTCCCTGGGTAAGTCGGGACCTAAGGCGAGGCCGACAGGCGTAGTCGATGGACAACGGGTTGATATTCCCGTACCGGCGAAGAACCGCCCAAGCTAATCCAGTGGTGCTAAGAGTCCTAGCTCGGAATGTTGTTGATCCCTTCGGGGTGAAGGCACGTCCGTGTGAACGCTCGACCCCATGCTGGTGCGGCTAGCGTATTAACAGGTGTGACGCAGGAAGGTAGCCCAAGCCAGGCGATGGTAGTCCTGGTGCAAGTGCGTAGGCCAAGTGATAGGCAAATCCGTCACTTATTAAGGCTGAGACACGATGCGGATAAAAAGTGGGTGATCCTATGCTGCCAAGAAAAGCATCGACGCGAGGTTCAAGCCGCCCGTACCCCAAACCGACTCAGGTGGTCAGGTAGAGAATACCAAGGAGATCGAGAGAATCGTGGTTAAGGAACTCGGCAAAATGCCCCCGTAACTTCGGGAGAAGGGGGGCCATCCACTTATTAGGACTTGCTCCGAAAGGGTGTGGTGGCCGCAGAGACTAGTGGGTAGCGACTGTTTACTAAAAACACAGGTCCGTGCCAAGTCGCAAGACGATGTATACGGACTGACGCCTGCCCGGTGCTGGAAGGTTAAGAGGACCGGTTAGCCGCAAGGCGAAGCTGAGAATTTAAGCCCCAGTAAACGGCGGTGGTAACTATAACCATCCTAAGGTAGCGAAATTCCTTGTCGGGTAAGTTCCGACCTGCACGAATGGCGTAACGACTTCCCAACTGTCTCAACCGCGAACTCGGCGAAATTGCATTACGAGTAAAGATGCTCGTTACGCGCAGCAGGACGGAAAGACCCCGTGACCTTTACTACAGCTTGGTATTGGTGTTCGGTGTGGCTTGTGTAGGATAGGTGGGAGACGGTGAAGCATTCACGCCAGTGAGTGTGGAGTCATTGTTGAAATACCACTCTGGTCACTCTGGATATCTAACTTAGGACCGTGATCCGGTTCAGGGACAGTGCCTGGTGGGTAGTTTAACTGGGGCGGTTGCCTCCCAAAATGTAACGGAGGCGCCCAAAGGTTCCCTCAACCTGGTTGGCAATCAGGTGGCGAGTGTAAGTGCACAAGGGAGCTTGACTGTGAGACTGACAGGTCGAGCAGGGACGAAAGTCGGGACTAGTGATCCGGCAGTGGCTTGTGGAAGCGCTGTCGCTCAACGGATAAAAGGTACCTCGGGGATAACAGGCTGATCTTGCCCAAGAGTCCATATCGACGGCATG
The DNA here is from genome assembly GCF_040436305.1 of Microbacterium sp. che218. Taxonomy (NCBI): domain Bacteria; kingdom Bacillati; phylum Actinomycetota; class Actinomycetes; order Micrococcales; family Microbacteriaceae; genus Microbacterium; species Microbacterium sp. che218. The sequence continues at coordinate 812,001 of NZ_AP031501.1, read as the reverse complement.
GTTTGGCACCTCGATGTCGGCTCGTCGCATCCTGGGGCTGGAGTAGGTCCCAAGGGTTGGGCTGTTCGCCCATTAAAGCGGTACGCGAGCTGGGTTTAGAACGTCGTGAGACAGTTCGGTCCCTATCCGCTGCGCGCGTAGGAAGTTTGAGAGGATCTGACCCTAGTACGAGAGGACCGGGTTGGACGAACCTCTGGTGTGTCAGTTGTTCCGCCAGGAGCACCGCTGATTAGCTACGTTCGGGATGGATAACCGCTGAAAGCATCTAAGCGGGAAGCCGGCCTCAAGATGAGACTTCCATACCATTTATGGTGAGAGGCTCCCAGCCAGACTACTGGGTTGATAGGCCGGATGTGGAAGCGTAGTAATACGTGAAGCTGACCGGTACTAATAAGCCGATGACTTGATAACACACCGTTTTTGGTGCTTGCGTCCACTGAGTGGTTCTCGATGTACGGTCGGGAACACAACAATGAAATATCGTTGTTGGTTTTTGAAACATCAATAGTGTTTCGGCGGCCATAGCGAGAGGGAAACGCCCGGTCACATTCCGAACCCGGAAGCTAAGCCTCTCAGCGCCGATGGTACTGCAGGGGGGACCCTGTGGGAGAGTAGGACACCGCCGGACTTCCTTTAAGTCGAAATGGCCACCCAAAGCTGGGTGGCCATTTCGCATTTACAGGCGTGCTCGCGCGCCGCATTCGGCATGACGCCGTCGCACCCCACCGAGAGGAGGGGATGCGGCGGCGTTTCGTCGTATCCGGGCCGGGTAGGGTCGAGACCGTGAGCGGGTTCTCGGGGCACGTACCGGGGAGCCGCGAGTACCGGCGTCTTCTCATCGGACTCTTCTTCGGAGGAGTCGCGACCTTCGCGCAGCTGTACGCCACACAGGCCGTCCTCCCGGCCATCGCCGCCGACGTCGGTGGTGGGCCCGCGGCGGCCGCGCTGACGGTGTCGGCGTCGACGCTGGGTCTCGCGGCGGCCGTCATCCCGTGGTCGATCGTCGCGGATCGCATCGGTCGGGTCCCGGCGATGACGATCGGCCTCCTGGTCGCCACCCTCCTGGGGGCGCTCACCCCGTTCGCCGGCGACATGGGTGTGCTGCTGGCGCTCCGCCTGCTCGAGGGAGCCGCGCTCGGCGCAGTCCCCGCCGTGGCTCTCGCCTACCTCAGCGAGGAGGTGTCGCCACGCCACGTCGCCGCGGCCGCGGGCTCGTACATCGCGGGAACGACGGTCGGCGGATTGTCGGGACGCGTCTTCTCGGGATGGGTCGGTGAACTCGCCGGGTGGCGGTGGGGAGTGGCATCCGTCGTTCTGCTCTGCGTGCTCGCGGCCGTACTGTTCCTCGGCCTCGTCCCGAAGGCACGCGGATTCGTCCCCGGCCGCGCCCGGCGGGAGCGGGGACCGACGATCCGCGCGCGACTGGCCCCCAACTTGCGGTCGCCCGTGCAACTCGCGCTCTACGCGCAGGGCTTCCTGCTGATGGGGGCCTTCGTCGCGGTGTACAACTACCTCGGCTTTCATCTGACGGCTCCGCCGTTCGCCCTCGCGCCGGCGCTGGTGGCCTTGCTGTTCCTCGCCTACCTCGCCGGGACGGCGTCATCGCCGCGCGCGGGCGCCCTGGCTGTCCGGCACGGCCGGCTCCCCGTCCTGCTCTCGAGCATCGGGGTGATGAGCGCGGGCGCCGCACTGATGTTCGTGCCGACGCTCGTCGCCGTGATCCCCGGCCTGCTGCTGTTCACCGCCGGCTTCTTCGGCGCCCACGCCGTGGCATCCGGATGGACACCCGTGGCCGCCGAGCCGAGCGCGCGCGCCCAGGCGTCGTCTCTGTATTACCTCGGCTACTACGCCGGCTCCAGCGTGTTCGGCTGGGCGCTGGGACTGCTGTTCGGCTCGCTCGGGTGGGCGCCGTTCGTCGGAGCGGTCCTGGTCATGTGCGGTGCGGCGTTCGTGCTCGCTGTGGCGGCTCTTCGCGCGCCGCGCGGGGCTCCGTGAGCCACGGATTCATCGACACACCGAGGGGCGAGGTCAATGGCCACCTTCGATGTCGGGGGAACCGACTAGCGTCGATGGTGACGTGAGAGGGAGGTCGCGCGTGGATGACGCCGACGAGCGGACCATGGCGGATGACGCCGTGGTCGATGCGGATCACTTCGACGCGGAGCGTGTCGAGGCCGACGACGTGGCGGAGGCCACGACCGAGATCAGTTACGACGAGCAGCGCTATCCGGCGCGGCCGCGGCGCCTTCGCCCGCGGGATCAGTTCCGCGGCGGCACGCTGCGTCGCTTCCTGACGGATCCGCGCAACGCCAACGGCGGCAACCCCTCCTACGTGGAGTGGCTGGTCCGCCAGTCGATGCTGAAAGATGCCGACGTGTTGAGCCGGCAGCTGTCGGGTCAGCCGTCGATGTGGCGCAACCCGTACGCCCGGCCCGATGCGCGCCGCGCCATCGAGTCGACCGACGTCTGGTTCACGGCCTACCCCATCTCGCTGATCACGCGTCCGGGGGAGTCGTTCCTCGAAGCCCTCGGCGACGAGGCGCTGTGGGAGGCCTTCGAGTGGGTCGGGATCAACGGCATCCACACGGGTCCCGTCAAGCGAGCCGGCGGCATCACGGGCTGGCAGGAGACGCCCAGCGTCGACGGCCACTTCGACCGCATCAGTACGCAGATCGACCCCGAGTTCGGTGACGAGAACGCCTTCCGCCGCGTCGCCGACGTGGCGGAGTCCCACGGCGGCAGCGTCATCGACGACATCGTGCCCGGTCACACGGGCAAGGGCGCCGACTTCCGCCTCGCCGAGATGGCGTACAAGGATTACCCGGGCATCTACCACATGGTCGAGATCCCGCGTGAGGACTGGGACCTGCTGCCCGAGGTGCCCGCCGGTCGCGACTCGGTCAACCTCGACTCCGAGACCGAGCGCGAGCTCAGCGCCCGTGGCTACATCATCGGCGAGCTGCAGCGCGTGATCTTCTACACCCCCGGCGTCAAGGAAACCAACTGGAGCACCACCGCTCCGGTCGTGGGCACCGACGGCCTCGAGCGCCGATGGGTCTACCTGCACTACTTCAAGGAGGGACAGCCCTCCATCAACTGGCTCGACCCCACGTTCGCGGGCATGCGCCTCGTCATCGGCGATGCCCTGCACTCGCTGGGCGACCTCGGCACGAGCGCCCTGCGTCTCGACGCGAACGGCTTCCTCGGTGTCGAGAAGAGCGCGGAGGGGCTCCCGGCATGGTCGGAAGGCCATCCGCTCTCGCACGCGGCAAACCACATCATCGCGGGCATGGTCCGCAAAGTGGGCGGGTTCACCTTCCAGGAGCTGAACCTCACGATGGAGGACATCCGCGACACCGGAGCAGTGGGCGCCGACCTCTCTTACGACTTCGTGACCCGGCCCGGGTATCACCACGCCCTCGCGACGGCGAACACCGAGTTCCTCCGCCTCGCGCTGAACACGGCCCTCGAGACGGGCGTGGAGCCGGTGCAGCTCGTGCACGGTCTGCAGAACCACGACGAGCTGACGTACGAGCTCGTGCACTGGGCGACCACGCATCGCGACACCCTGTACCCCTTCCGACACGAGGAGTACAGCGGCGGAGAGATCGCCGAGATGGTGCGCGCCGACCTCACCGAGAAGCTGACGGTCGAGGCCGACTACAACCTCGTCTTCACGCAGAACGGGATCGCGTGCACCTCGGCCTCGCTGATCGCGGCCACCCAGGGCAAGGCGACGCTCGACGACATCACCGAAGCCGACATCCCGGCGATCCGCGATGCGCACCTGCTGCTCGCCAAGTACAACTCCTGGCAGCCCGGTGTGTTCGCCCTCTCGGGTTGGGACCTCACCGGGTCGCTGACGCTCCCCGCCGACGACGTGCGGCACCTGATCTCGTCGGGGGACACCCGGTGGATCGAGCGCGGAGGGCACGATCTGCTCGACGTCGCGCCCGAGGCGTCGTCGTCGATGTCGGGGATCCCGCGCGCGCGGTCGCTGTACGGGTCGCTCGGCACGCAGCAGAACGACCCCGAGTCGTTCCTCTCGGGACTGCGCGAAGTGCTCCGCATCCGCAGTGAGAACGGCATCGCCGTCGCGTCGCAGGTCGACATCCCGCAGGTCGGGCACCCGAGCATGCTCGTCATGGTGCATCGGCTCGACGGGGGCGATCGACGCGACGAGACTGCGCCGCTGCAGATCACGGTGCTGAACTTCTCGAACGAGACGATCGAGGGCACCGTGCGCTCGGAGTGGCTCGTGCCGCAGAGCACCGCCGTCGACGCCTCCACCGGCGAGACGGTCGGGCGGGTCGACGAGCTGCAGAGCTTCTCGCTCGAGCTCGGCCCCTACGCGGGCCTGTTCCTGCTGCTCGAGGCGCCGGCCGTCGAGGACTGACGCCCGCGGGCGGCCGCCACCGGTGACGGACGGTGGCCGCCCGCGATGTCGGAGGCCGCGCGTAGCCTGACGCCGTGCCCCCCTCTCCTCCCTGTCTGGTCGTCGGCTGCGTCGGCGTTGCAGCGCCCGACGCGCCGATCGCCCTGTGCGCCTGGCACCTCGCGGTGAGCGCCGACTGGTCGGTTGCCCACGAGGGCGTCACCGACGTTCTGCCCACCCCGTGCCTCGTGTGCGGATCGCGCCTCGGCGTCCGTTGGCCGTCGGGATGGCTGTGCGCGGTGTGCGAGTGGCGGCACGGAGAACCCCTCGACGACGAACTCCCCGCTCCGCGGGTCGACGTCGTCTACTACCTGCGCTTCGACGACCGCGTGAAGATCGGCACCACGGCCCACCCGCGCCGCCGCCTCGCCGCGATCTGGCACGACGAGCTCCTCGCGTTCGAACCGGGGGACCGGCTCGTCGAACGTCGGCGCCACGCGCTGTTCGCCGCCGAGAGGTTCGGGCGGACCGAGTGGTTCCGTCGCAGTCCCGCGCTCGACGCGCACATCGCGGGCCTTGCCGCCGGTGTCGACGACCCGTGGGCGCGGTACGCACGTTGGGTGAGCGAGGCCATCGCGCGGCGCGGATGAGGGGGCGGACGCAAGCCCTGTCTCGGCCGTGTCCGTGCCCGTAACGTGGGCGCACACCCGCAGAAAGGCGACCAGCATGGGCTTCCTCGATCGACTCTTCGGTTCCGGTGACGACTCCCGACGCGCCGACGTCCCTCCCGCGCCCCGCGGGACCGCGAGCGAGCTGCGCGACACCGACGGCCGGTACGCGCCGCCTCCGCCGCAGGCTCAGGCCACGCAGGGCGCTGCCCCGGCGGCATCCGGATCATCCGCCGACGAGCAGGCGATCGAGCGCTACCGCTATCTGCTGCGCACCGCTCCGCCCGAGACCGTCGAGCAGGTGCACGCCGAGGCGTTCGGCAAGCTCTCCCCGGAGCAGCGTCAGCAGGTGCTGCAGGAGTTGTCATCGGGCCTCGACCCCGCGGAGCGACCCCGCACCGACGACCCCGACGCGCTGGCGCGAGCCGCCACCCGCGCCGAGTACCGGCAGCCGGGCTTCATGGAGCGCACGTTCGCCGGCCGTTCGTTCTCGAACGGCCCCGGGTTCGGCTCGATGCTCGGGGCGTCGATGCTCGGCACGATCGGCGGGTACGTCGTCGGATCCGCGTTGGTCGGGGCCCTCTTCGACCCGGGGTACGGGGCGGGGTACGCCGACGGTGCAGCGGCGGATGACGCCGCCGGCGACGCGGGCGCTGCCGATGCCTCGCCGACGGATGCCGGCGGAGCGGATGCCGGTGGCGACATCGGCGGAGGATTCGGCGGCGACGCCGGAGGCGGGTTCGGCGGCGACTTCGGTGGCGGCGATTTCGGTGGGGGCGACTTCGGGTTCTGAGCCGGCCGGCGGGACCGAGACGGCGCCTCGCCGGAGGATCCGCGCGAGAAACCGCTCCCACCTCCCGCGGCGGCGCCTGGGAGAACGCTATGGTCGAGGCCATGGCGCCCTTCAACCCGAGCGAAGGTCTCGGCCTGCGGCGCAGCATCGTCTCGAACCAATCGCTGCTCGCAGCGGCGGCCACGATCGGTGTGATCGTGTCGATCGTGCTCGGCCAGGTGCGCGATCCGTCGTTGTTCTTCGTCGGCGCGGCCGTCGTCTACGCGGGCACGATCGCGGCCGTGCTGGTGCGCTGGGAGGCGCTGCCGCGCTGGGCGCTCCTGCTCCTGCCCGGCGCCGACGTGGTCGTCATCGCCCTGATGCGCGAGAGCGCCCCCGTCGCGGGCCTCGGGCTGCTGTGGGCGTTCCCGGCGCTGTGGATCGGCGGGTCGTTCGGACTGCGGGGCGTGGTCGGGGTCTCGAGCGTCGTCAGCATCCTGCTGCTGCACCAGACCATCACGGACAACGAGCAGCGCTTCGCGTCGTCGACGTTCATCCTGCCGTTCATCATCGCGGCGCTGTCGTCGATGGCGCATCTGACCGCGCGCCGGGCGAGAGCGCAGCGGGCCCTGCTCGAGAAGCAGTCGGCCGAGCTGCGTCGCGCGGTCGCGCGGGCGCAACGCCAGGAAGACCTCGTGACGGAAGTACTCGACGCCGTCGACTTCGGTGTGACGCGCATCACCGCGACGGGCGAGTTCGCCGTGACGAACACCGCGCACGGGCTGCTGCTCAACACCACGGATGCGTTCGGGCACGAGATTGCGGTCTTCGCCGCCGACGGCTCGACGGCCATCGCCGCCTCGGCGAGCCCCCTCGCCCGCGCGCGCGCCGGCGAGGTGTTCGAGAGCGAGATGGTCTGGTACGGGCTCCCCGGTGAGGACCGGCGCGCCCTCAGCGTCACCGCGCGCCGCCTTCCCGCGCCCGATGGGGTCGACGCCGGGGGAGTGGTCGTCTCGCGCGACGTCACCGTCGAGGAGCAGGCCCGCCGTGCGCGCGAGGACCTCGTCGCGAGCGTCTCGCACGAGCTCCGCACCCCGCTGACCTCGATCATCGGCTACCTCGATCTGGTGCTCGACGACGACACCCTCGACGACGCCGCGCGCGACCGCCTCGAGATCGCGGAGCGGAACGCCTCCCGGCTGCTCGAACTCGTGGCCGACATCCTCGCGCAGTCCACGGCCCCGGGAGGGGGGAATGCCGTCGAACTCGACCGCAGCCCCACCGACATCGCCGCGCTGGTCCGCGCCGCGATCGAGTCGATCCAACCGCGTGCCCGGGACCACGGCATCCGGATCATCACCGGTGAGATCGCCGGGGTCCGCGCCGTCGTCGACGCCCGACGCGTGCGTCAGATCGTCGACAACCTGCTCTCGAACGCCGTCAAGTACATTCCCCGCGGCGCCTCGATCACCGTGGCGGTGACCGCCGACGTGCAGTCGCTGTCGATCGTGGTCGCGGACGACGGACCGGGGATCTCGCCCAGCGAGCAGGCGCGCCTGTTCGAAAGGTTCTTCCGCGGAGACGCGGTACGCAAGACCTCGACGCACGGCAGCGGCCTCGGGCTCGCCATCAGTCGCGACCTCGCGCGCGCGCACGGCGGGGAGATCACCGTGCGCACCGCCCCGGGCGAAGGCGCCACATTCACCGTGCGGCTGCCGCGCGACCCGAAGGAGGGCGCATGAACCTCGACCTGCTCAGCCTGCAGACCGCCGCATCGGTGGTCATCGTCGTGTCGGCCGCGATGTACCTGCTCGACACGCTCATGCTCAAGGACGGCCTCCCCGGCCGCCTCTGGGCGAGTGCGTATCTGGCGGGCACGTTCTCGGCCCTCTGCTATCTAGGCTGGCTCCTGCTGCCCGACGTCTACCTCGCGATCGCGCTCGGCAACGGCGCCTTTGTCGCGGCGACGGGGTTCATCTGGCTCGGATGCGTCGCCTTCAACGGGCGCCCCGTGCGCCTCCCCTCGTTGATCGTGGCGGCCGTCGGGCTGATCGTCGTCGTCGCGGCCCTTGCCGCGGGTCCAGACGGCGGGGACTGGGCGGGAGCGGTGGCGCTCTTCCTCGGCAACGCCGCCCTCGCCGTGGTCGGTGCCGTCGAGACCCGTCGCGGCGCGATCCGACGACGGTGGAGTTCCACCGGGTTGACGTTGGTGCTGGGGATCGAGGCGGTCTGGTTCGCGGTGCGCACGGTCGTCTTCGTCAGCCTGGGGCCCGACAGCGAGCTGTTCCGGATGGTGTTCGACACGCGGGTGTCATCGCTGCTCACGATCACGCTGGTGATCGCGGCAGTCGTGGTGACCTCGGCCCTGCGGGCCAACGAGTCCGCGCTACGCGGGCCGGGCACGGCGAAGTCGTTGTCGGTGGATGCCGACGGCGTGCTCTTCCGCGAATCGTTCGAGGCGACGATGACCATCGTCTGCGCGCGTGCCGAGGGAGCCGACGAGGGTGTCGGTCTGATCGGCGTGCGCATCGACGACCTGCGGCGCGTCGCCGTGGCTTTCGGGCCCGACGAGGCGGACTCGATCGCGGGCGAGTTCCGCGCATCGGTGCGCCGTCACGCGCCCACCATGGCGCTGGTGGGAGAGGTCGACGCCGCCGGAGTCGCGGTGGCGTTCACCACCACGGCGACCACCGACGTGAGGCGGGTCGCGCGCATCCTGCACGAGCGGGTCGTCGCCGACCTCGCCCGTCTGGGGCCGTCGGTCGTTCCGGTGGTGGGCATCGGCATGGCGCTCACCGCCGACCACGGGTTCGATGCCGCGGCGCTCATCGCACGCGCGGACGAGGCTGCCTCGCACGCCGCCGCGACCGGCACGCAGCCCTTCGGACTGGTCTGAGCGCTCAGGCGGAGGCGTCGAGGAGCGACTCGACGCGTTGGCGCAGCTCACGAGGGCGGAACGGCTTGGTGAGGTAATCGTCGGCGCCGGCCTCGCGTCCGGCACGCTGCTCGGCGTCGTCGGCACGGGCACTGACCATCAGGATGCGCGTCGTGCTGAACGCGCGGATGCGGCGGGCGGTCTCGAACCCGTCGATCCCGGGCATGCTCACGTCGAGCGTGACCACGGACGGGTCGTATCGACGGACCAGCTCGATGCCGTCGAGACCGGTCGCGGCCGCATGCACGACGAACCCGGCTCCCTCGAGCACCGTCGACACGAGAAGACGGATGTCGAGGTCGTCTTCGATGACGACGGTGGTGCGCGTGGTGGACATGGCGGAGCTTTCAGGGCCGAGCGGGCGGCGGCCTTCTCGAATGCTAGACGACGCGACGGATAGCCGCTGGGGGGTGGCGCGTGTGGCATCCTCGTCGGGTGCCTCTTCTCGCGCTGACCGGCGGCATCGCCTCGGGCAAGTCGACCATCGCCTCCCTCTTCGCCGCCCACGGAGCCGTCGTGGTCGACGCCGACGCCATCGTGCGCGAGGTGCAGGCCCCGGCATCCCCGGTGCTCGCCGAGATCGAGCGCGAGTTCGGGGCCGAGGTCATCCGCCCCGACGGATCGCTGGATCGTCCTGCCCTCGGCGCGCGCGTGTTCGGGCATCCCGAGCGGCTTGCGGCGTTGAACGCCCTCGTGCATCCCGCGGTGCGCGCCGAGTCGGAGCGACGCTTCCGCGAGGCGTTCGCTGTGGATCCCGCTGCGGTGGTCGTCTACGACGTGCCCTTGCTCGCGGAAGCACGCGGTGGCGACGCCTGGGACCTCGTCGTGGTCGCCCACGCCCCGGCCGAGCAGCGGGTGCACCGCCTCGTGCACGAGCGCGGGATGACGGATGCCGACGCCCGAGCCCGCATCGGCTCGCAGGTCGGCGACGAGGAGCGTCTCGCGCTGGCCGACGTGGTGATCGACACGGCGACGACGATGGACGACACCCGCGCGCAGGTCGACCGGCTCTGGGAGCGGATCACCGCCCGCTGAGACCGCTCACCGGTTCGTCGGGGCGGTCGCGCTCGCGCTGGGCGAACGCAAGCCGACCCCGATGTCGGAGGTCCCGCCTACGCTGGAATCATGCAGGCCACGCGTTCCGTCCGTCCCTTCGAGGTCATCAGCGAGTACACCCCGTCCGGTGATCAGCCGCAGGCGATCGCCGAGCTCGCCGGGCGCATTAACGCGGGTGAGACCGACGTCGTGCTGCTCGGTGCCACGGGTACCGGAAAGTCGGCGACGACGGCCTGGCTCGTCGAGCAGGTGCAGCGGCCCACGCTCGTGCTCGCCCACAACAAGACCCTCGCGGCGCAGCTCGCGAACGAGTTCCGAGAGCTCATGCCCAACAACGCGGTCGAGTACTTCGTGTCGTACTACGACTACTACCAGCCCGAGGCCTACGTGCCGCAGACGGACACCTTCATCGAGAAGGACAGCTCGATCAACGCCGAGGTCGAGCGTCTGCGCCACTCGACCACGAACTCGCTGCTCTCGCGCCGCGACGTGGTGGTGGTGTCGACCGTGTCGTGCATCTACGGTCTCGGCGCGCCCGAGGAGTACCTGCGCGCGATGGTCGCGCTGCAGGTGGGGGAGCGCTACGACCGTGACGCGCTCATCCGCAAGTTCATCTCGATGCAGTACAACCGCAACGACGTCGATTTCTCGCGGGGCAACTTCCGCGTGCGCGGCGACACGATCGAGATCATCCCGGTGTACGAGGAGTACGCCATCCGCATCGAGATGTTCGGCGACGAGATCGAGGCGCTCTACACACTGCATCCGCTCACCGGCGACGTGATCGAGAAGATGGCCTCGGTGCCGATCTTCCCGGCGTCGCACTACGTCGCGGGCACCGAGACCGTGCAGCGCGCGATCGGCACGATCGAGCATGAGCTCGAGGAGCGCCTCAAAGAGTTCGAGATGCAGGGCAAGCTCCTCGAGGCCCAGCGACTCCGCATGCGCACGTCGTTCGATCTCGAGATGCTGCAGCAGCTCGGCTTCTGCTCGGGCATCGAGAACTACTCCCGGCACATGGACGGCCGCATGCCCGGCGATCCGCCGCACACGCTGCTCGACTTCTTCCCCGACGACTTCCTCCTCGTCATCGACGAGTCGCACGTGACGGTGCCGCAGATCGGCGCCATGTACGAGGGAGACGCGTCGCGCAAGCGCACGCTCGTCGAGCACGGCTTCCGCCTGCCCAGCGCCATGGACAACCGCCCGCTGCGGTGGGACGAGTTCAAGGAGCGCGTCGGGCAGACGGTCTACCTGTCGGCGACCCCGGGGCGCTACGAGATGGGTATCGCCGACGGCGTCGTCGAGCAGATCATCCGCCCCACCGGACTCGTCGACCCCGAGATCATCGTGAAGCCCTCGAAGGGGCAGATCGACGACCTGCTCGAAGAGATCCGCATCCGCGTCGAGAAAGACGAACGCGTGCTGGTGACCACCCTGACCAAGAAGATGGCCGAGGAGCTCACCGACTTCCTCGGTGAGCACGGGGTGCGCGTGCGCTACCTGCACTCCGACGTCGACACGCTCCGCCGCGTCGAGCTGCTCACCGAGCTGCGCGCCGGTGTGTACGACGTGCTGGTGGGCATCAACCTGCTCCGCGAGGGTCTCGACCTCCCCGAGGTCTCACTGGTCGCGATCCTCGACGCCGACAAAGAGGGATTCCTCCGCAGCGGCACGTCCCTCATCCAGACCATCGGCCGCGCCGCTCGAAACGTGTCGGGCGAGGTGCACATGTACGCCGACAAGATGACCGACTCGATGGCGAAGGCCATCGAAGAGACCGAGCGTCGCCGCGAGAAGCAGATCGCCTACAACACCGAGCACGGCATCGACCCGCAGCCGCTGCGCAAGAAGATCGCCGACATCACCGAGGTGCTGAACCGCGAGGCCTCCGATACGAAGAAGCTGCTGGCACGCAACGACAAGGCGGGCAAGGGCAAGTCGCCCACACCGTCGCTGCGCCGGACCGGGATCGCGGCCGAGGGTGCCGACCAGCTCGAGTCGACGATCGCCGACCTGACGCAGCAGATGCTGGCGGCCGCGTCGGAGCTGAAGTTCGAGCTCGCCGGACGCCTTCGCGACGAGGTGCAGGACATGAAGAAGGAGCTGCGCGCCATGGAACGCGCGGGTCACGCCTGAGACCGGGAGGGTCGTCATGGAGCAGCGCCTCACGCTCGTCACGCTCGGAGTGGCCGATCTCGATCGCGCTGTCGCGTTCTACCGCGCGCTCGGATGGCGGGAGCACCGCTCGTCGGTCGCCGGCGAGGTGGCGTTCTTCGACACCGGCGGCCAGGTGCTCGCGCTGTGGGGTCGCGCAGAACTCGCCGCGGACTCGGGAGTCGTGGACGGCGGAGGATGGGGCGGGGTGACCTTGGCCCACAACGTCGCTGACACCGCCGAGGTCGATGCCATTCTGGCGAGCGCCGAAGCGGCCGGGGCGCGGCTCGCGCGCCTCGGTGCGGAGACGCCGTGGGGCGGCTACTCCGGAGTGTTCGTGGATCCCGATGGGCACCCGTGGGAGATCGCCGTCAACCCCGGCTGGCCCTTGGACGAGCAGGGCAGGCCCGACCTCGACTGAACGGGCCGCCGTGGGCTGGACGCGGGGCGCAGCGCCGAGGCGCTCGGGTCCGTGCGCTGAGCGTCGCGTGTGGCGCCGGAAGTGTGTGCTGAGCGCAGCGCCGAAGCCTTGGGGCCTGTGTGCTGAGGCCGCGGTGGCTCTCGGGTCTGCGCTGAGCGCCTCGCCGCCGCCCGCGGACCCGTGCGCTGAGTGCAGCGCCGAGGTCCTCCGGTCCACCGGTGGCGGCGTCGCACGAGTAGTCCTGCGCGTCAGCCCACCGGCGCTGGGTGGCTCAGGGGCAGTGCAGCAGGGGCTTGGGTCTCGACCGGTCGACGCTGTGCTCGGTCATCGCGTGACCGCACAGGGGGCAGGGGCGACCCGTGCGCACGGGTTCGGGCGTGGTCTCGTACGGGCCGACCGACGCCGGCCCGGCGACGCGGATCAGTCGCGTGTTGAGGTACTGGTACCAGCCCCCGGCTTCGCGGACGCGCTCGCGCAGTGGCGGGCGTTCCGGATCCTTTCGTGTCATGATCATTAGTGTACTAAGTATTTGGGAGGGTGCGTGGACGATCCACTGAAGCTCGAGAACCAGGTGTGCTTCGCGCTCGTCACCGCCGCGCGCAACGTGGTGTCCATCTACCGGCCGGTGCTCGAGCCGCTGGGGCTCACCCACCCGCAGTACCTCGTGATGCTCGCTCTGTGGGAGCAGGCGCCGCGCTCCCTGGGTGCGCTGGCCGCAGAGCTCGCGATGGAACCCGCGACGCTCTCGCCGCTGGTCAAGCGCCTCGAAGCGCAAGGGCGCGTGGTGCGCTCCCGCCGCAGCGACGACGAGCGCGTGCTCGACATCGACCTGACCGATGAGGGCCGGGCGCTGCGCGAGGCGGCCCTCGAGGTCCCGGGCAAGATCATGCAGCGCGTGGGCGTCGACGAGCGCGCGTTGCGCGCGTTGCGCGACGGGCTCGCCCCCTTCGCGGCGGATCCGAGGCAGTGATCGAAGGGCTCGCACCTTCGCACATTCGTGCGCCCGGGGCGAACCCGGGGCCGATGTCGGAGGTCCGACCTAGACTTAACAGGTGCCCATCGTTCCCGTCTCCTCGCCCTCCTCTGCGGCGAATTCCGGCTCCAGCGGAAAGCTGAGTGTCCGGGGTGCCCGCGTCCACAATCTGAAGAACGTCGACCTCGACATCCCGCGCGACTCCCTCGTCGTCTTCACGGGTCTGTCGGGTTCGGGCAAGTCGAGCCTCGCGTTCGACACGATCTTCGCCGAGGGTCAGCGTCGGTACGTGGAATCGCTGAGCGCTTACGCGCGTCAGTTCCTCGGCCAGGTCGACCGCCCCGACGTGGACTTCATCGAGGGTCTCAGCCCCGCGGTGTCGATCGACCAGAAGTCGACCAACCGCAACCCTCGGTCGACGGTGGGCACCATCACCGAGATCCACGACTACATGCGTCTGCTCTGGGCGCGCATCGGCGTGCCGCACTGCCCCGACTGCGGCGCACGCATCCAGCGTCAGACGGTGCAGCAGATCGCCGACCAGCTCATGGAGCTGCCCGAGCGCACGCGCTACCAGATCGTCGCCCCCGTCGTCACGCAGAAGAAGGGCGAGTTCGTCGACCTCTTCAAGGAGCTGAGCGCCAAGGGCTACGCCCGTGCGGTCGTCGACGGTGAGCTCGTGCAGCTGTCGGAGCCCCCGACGCTCAAGAAGAGCTACAAGCACGACATCGCCGTGGTGGTCGACCGACTCGTGGCATCCGGAGACAACCTCAGCCGCGTCACCGACTCCGTCGAGACGGCGATGGGCCTCGCCGGCGGCATCATGCAGGTCAATTACGTCGACGAAGAGGGCGACGACGCATGGCAGTCGTTCTCCGAGAAGCTCGCGTGCCCCAATGGGCACCCGCTGCAGCTGACCGAGATCGAGCCCCGCACGTTCTCGTTCAACGCGCCGTTCGGCGCCTGCCCCGTCTGCTCCGGCCTCGGCACCCGCATGTCGGTCGACGTCGACCTCATGCTCGGCGACGAGGAGCTCTCGATCCGCGAGGGCGCGATCCTGCCCTGGACCACGCAGGGCAAGGGACTGTTCCAGTACTACGAGCGCCTCCTCGAGGGCCTCGCGCGCGACCTCGACTTCTCGCTCGACACCCCGTGGAGAGACCTCTCGCACGACGTCCAGCAGGCGGTGCTGCGCGGTGAGAACTACAAGGTCACCGTCAAGTGGAAGAACCGCTACGGTCGCGAGATGCGGTACGCCTCCGGCTTCGAGGGCGTCGTCCCCTACATCGAGCGCCAGTACCTGCAGGCCGAGTCCGACACGCAGCGCCAGCGCTGGTCGGAGTACCTGCGCGAGGTGCCCTGCGCCGTGTGCGACGGCGATCGCCTGAAGCCCGAGGTGCTCGCCGTGCTCGTCGACGACACCTCGATCGCCGCGGCCTCGCGCATGAGCCTGGCCGACGCGCGCGAGTTCTTCTCGAACCTCACGCTCACCGACCGCGAAGCGACCATCGCCGCGGCGGTGCTGCGCGAGATCCGCGCGCGACTCGACTTCCTGCTCCAGGTCGGACTCAACTACCTCAGCCTCGGGCGCGCGGCGGGCACGCTCTCGGGCGGTGAGGCGCAGCGCATTCGCCTGGCCACGCAGATCGGCTCCGGACTCACGGGCGTGCTGTACGTGCTCGACGAGCCCTCGATCGGCCTGCACCAGCGCGACAACCGCCGTCTCATCCAGACCCTCGAGACGCTGCGCGACCTCGGAAACACCCTCATCGTCGTCGAGCACGACGAAGAGACGATCCACGCCGCCGACTGGGTCGTCGACATCGGACCCCGCGCCGGCGTCGACGGCGGCAACGTCGTGCACTCCGGTCCGCTGGCCGGGCTCCTCGACGACGAGGCTTCGCTCACCGGGGCCTACCTCTCGGGCCGCCGCTCGATCGAGGCGCCCAAGAAGCGTCGCAAGATCGACAAGAAGCGCCAGGTGAGCGTGGTCGGTGCGCGCGAGAACAACCTGCAGAACGTCACCGCCGACTTCCCGCTCGGCGTGCTCACCGCCGTCACCGGCGTGAGCGGCTCGGGCAAGTCGACCCTGGTCAACGGCATCCTGTACGAAGTCCTCGCCTCCAAGCTCAACGGCGCGCGGCGCGTGCCGGGCAAGCACACCCGCGTCACGGGCCTCGACAACCTCGACAAGGTCGTGCACGTCGACCAGGCGCCCATCGGCCGCACCCCGCGCTCGAACCCCGCGACCTACACCGGAGTGTTCGACCGCATCCGCAGCCTCTTCGCCGAGACGCCCGAGGCGAAGGTGCGCGGCTACCAGGCCGGGCGCTTCAGCTTCAACGTCAAGGGCGGACGCTGCGAGGCCTGCTCGGGCGACGGCACGCTGAAGATCGAGATGAACTTCCTGCCCGACGTCTACGTCGACTGCGAGGTCTGCCACGGCAAGCGGTACAACCGCGACACCCTGTCGGTGCACTACAAGGGCAAGAACATCGCCGAGGTACTCGAGATGCCCATCTCCGAGGCCGCCGAGTTCTTCGAGCCGATCCAGGCGATCCACCGCTACCTCAAGACCCTCGTCGACGTGGGCCTCGGATACGTGCGCCTGGGCCAGTCCGCGACCACCCTGTCGGGTGGCGAGGCGCAGCGCGTCAAGCTCGCGACCGAGCTCCAGCGCCGCAGCAACGGTCGATCGATCTACGTGCTCGACGAGCCCACGACCGGCCTGCACTTCGAAGACGTCTCGCTGCTGCTCAAGGTGCTCAACGGTCTCGTCGACAAGGGCAACACGGTCATCGTGATCGAGCACAACCTCGACGTGATCAAGAGCTCCGACTGGGTCATCGACCTCGGCCCCGAGGGCGGCGCGGGTGGCGGCACGATCGTCGCGACGGGCACCCCCGAGCAGGTCGCCAAGGTGGCGGAGAGCCACACCGGCGCGTTCCTCGCCGAGTTGCTCGAGACCGGCCGCACGGGCGCGCAGCGCAACACCGCGACGGACGCCGGAAGCGCCGAGCGGGAGCTCGTGGGCGCGGCGGGCTGAGCCGTGGCATCCCGAGAACGGATGTCGCAGCTCCCGTACCGACCGAAGGCCGGAGAGATCCCCACCAACCCGGGGGTCTACCGGTTCCGCGATGCCGACGGGCGCGTGCTGTACGTCGGCAAGGCGAAGAACCTCCGCGCGCGTCTGTCGAACTACTTCGCTCCGCTGCACTCGCTGCACGAGCGCACGCGCCGCATGGTCACGACGGCCGCGAGCGTGGAGTGGACGGTCGTGCCGAGCGACGTCGACTCGCTGCAGCTGGAGTACATGTGGATCAAGGAGTTCGATCCGCCCTTCAACGTCCGCTACAAAGACGACAAGTCCTATCCCTTCATGGCGATCACCCTCGCCGACGAGGCGCCGCGGGTCATCGTCACGCGCAACCCGAAGATCCGCGGGGCGAAGTACTTCGGTCCGTACCCCAAGGTCTGGGCGGTGCACGACACCATCGACCTGATGATCAAGGTCTTCCCGATCCGCACGTGCAGCGACTCGTCGTACAAGAAGGCGATGGCATCCGGACGACCCTGCTTCCCGGGCCAGATCGGGCGCTGCGGCGGCCCCTGCTCGATGAAGGTGACGATCGAGGAGCACCGCGCGATCGTCAACGACTTCGTCTCCTTCATGTCGGGCGGCGACCAGCGCTTCGCGCGAGAGCTCACCGCCCGCATGAAAGAGGCCTCGGCGGCGATGGACTACGAGTCGGCCGCGCACTACCGCGACCGCCTGCAGGCCATCGACGCTGTGCTCGGCAAGAGCGCCCTCGTGCTGGCCTCCGACACGGATGCCGACCTCTTCGGCATCGCGGAGGACGAGCTCGCCGCGACCGTCCAGCACTTCGTCGTGCGCGGCGGGCGCGTGCGCGGTGTGCGCGCGACGACGATCGAGAAGGAGATCGACATCTCGGGCGCCGAGCTCGTCGATCAGGTGCTGCAGCGCACCTACGGCGACGCGGATGCCACCGACATCCCGCGTCAGGTGCTCGTGCCCGAGCTGCCCGACGACGCCGAACAGCTCGAGGACTGGCTGCGCGAGCGCCGCGGCCGGCCCGTGACGCTGCAGGTCGCCCAGCGCGGACGCAAAGCCGATCTGCTGAAGACCGCGACCCTCAACGCCCAGCAGGCCCTCATGCTGCACAAGACCCGCCGCACGAGCGACTACGTGGCGCGGTCGCAGGCCCTGACCGACCTGCAGGAGGCCCTCGGCATGACCGAGGCGCCCCTGCGCATCGAGTGCTTCGACATCTCGCACCTCGCGGGCACCAACGTCGTGGCATCCATGGTCGTCTTCGAAGACGGCCTCCCGCGCAAAGACCAGTACCGCTCGTTCGGCGTCGCCGAGACCACGGACGACACCGACTCGATGTACCAGGTTCTCACGCGGCGTCTCGCCTACCTCGACCGGCCCGAAGAGATCGAGCCGGAGACGATGGGCGGAGCGATCGTCACCGCCCCCGACTCGGAGGAGGCCACGGCCGACGGCGAGGTCGTCACGGCGCGCAAGCGTCCGCGCTTCGCCTATCGCCCGCAGCTGCTCGTGGTCGACGGCGGTCAGCCGCAGGTCGCCGCCGCCGCGCGCGCCCTCGCCGACGCCGGACACGAGGAGATCGCGCTGTGCGGCATCGCGAAGCGACTCGAAGAGGTGTGGCTGCCGGGGGAGGAGTATCCCGTGATCCTGCCGCGCACCTCCGAGGCCCTGTACCTGCTGCAACGCCTGCGCGACGAGGCCCACCGCTTCGCGATCGTGCATCAGCGCAAACGCCGAAAGCGCGACATCACGAGCGTCCTCGCCGAGGTCCCCGGCCTGGGTGATTCGCGGATCAAGGCGCTGCTGCGGCATTTCGGCTCGGTGTCGGCGCTGAAGAACGCCACACCCGACGAGATCATGGAGCTCCCCGGCATCGGACCGACCCTCGCTGAGAACATCCACACCCATCTGGCTCGGTAGGCTGGACCGACACGACGGGAGGCGGTCACCCATGGAACCGGCACGAGACGAGCCAGGTGAGGTGCTGATCGTCACGGGCATGTCGGGCGCCGGGCGATCCACCGTCGCGAACTCACTCGAAGACCTCGACTGGTACGTGGTCGACAATCTGCCCCCGCGCATGCTGCGGCCCCTGCTCGAACTCACCGAGCTCGCCGGCGGTGCCGTGCCCCGCGTGGCCGTGGTCGTCGACGTGCGCGGACGCACGCTGTTCGGCGACCTCCCCGAGGCGATGCGCACCCTGCAGGCCGGTCGGCAGGTGCGCGTGGTGTTCCTCGACGCCTCCGATGCGGTGCTCGTGCGGCGCTTCGAGGCGGTCCGCCGTCCGCACCCCCTGCAGCACGACGGCACGATCCTCGACGGCATCCGGCGCGAGCGGGAGCGTCTGGCCCCGGTGCGCGAGGCCGCCGACGTCGTCATCGACACCTCGGCCCTCAACGTGCACCAGCTGTCGCTGCGCACCGTCGAGCTGTTCGGCGAAGAGGGCGCGGCGCGTCACACCGTGACGCTCATGAGCTTCGGGTTCAAGTACGGGCTGCCGCCCGACGTCGACCTGGTCGCCGACATGCGGTTCCTGCCGAACCCGTTCTGGAACGACGAGTTGCGCCCGCTCACCGGTGAGGATCCCCGCGTGCGGGAATATGTGCTGGGCCAGCAGGGCGCCGAGGAGTTCCTGGGGTCGTACGCGGCGGCGCTGCGCCCCGTGCTCGAGGGATATCAGCGCGAGAACAAGCGTCATTCCGTGGTGGCCGTGGGCTGCACGGGGGGTAAGCACAGATCGGTGGTGATGGCGCGCGAGCTCGCTGCACGTCTGGCCGATGTGCCCGGGGTGGCCGTGCGGGTGGCTCACCGCGACCTCGGTCGCGAGTAGGCTGTAACGTCGTCCCCGCCGCCCCCCACCCGAGGAGAACCGTGCCCCTGACCGCCGACGTGAAGGCCGAGCTCATCACCGTCCGTGACCCGCGCCCGACCGCGCGCGTCGCCGAGCTCACGGCCCTCCTGCGCTTCTCCGGGGGTCTGCACTCCATCGCCAACCGCGTCGCCGTGGAGGCCGAACTCGACTCCGACGTGCTCGCGCGCCGTGTCGCCCGCGACCTCATGGAGCTCTACGGCGTGCGCCCCGAGCTGCATCACGTGCAGGGCTCCGGCGGACGCACGGGCGGGTTGTTCGCGGTGCGGGTCATCGAAGCCGGCGAAACCCTCGCACGTCAGACGGGTCTTCTCGACCAGCGCCGTCGCCCCGTCCGCGGGCTGCCGAACAAGCTCACGACCGGCTCGCGTTCCGATCTGAGCGCGATCTGGCGCGGCGCGTTCCTGGCCGCCGGAACCCTCAGCGACCCGGGCCGCTCCGCAGCTCTCGAGATCTCGTGCCCCTCGTCGGAGGCCGCGATGGCCCTCGTCGGCGCGGGCCACCGCATCGGCATCCCGGCCAAGGCCCGCGAGGTGCGCGGAGTGCCGCGTGTCGTCGTGCGCGACGGTGAGGCGATCCGCGGCGCCCTCTACGAGATGGGCGCGCGTCGCACCGCGGGGGAGTGGGACCAGATGCGTCAGCGCCGCGAGGTGCGCGCGGGGGTCAACCGCCTCGTGAACTTCGACGACGCGAACCTACGGCGTTCCGCCCAGGCGGCCGTCGCCGCATGCGCCCGCGTCGAGCGTGCGCTCGAGATCCTCGGCGACGAGGTTCCCCCGCACCTGCAGCAGGCGGGCGAGCTCCGCCTCGCCCACCGCGACGCGAGCCTCGACGAGCTCGGCCACCACGCCGACCCGCCCCTCACGAAGGACGCCGTCGCCGGCCGCATCCGCCGCCTGCTCGCGATGGCCGACAAGAAAGCCGAAGTCGACGGGATCCCGGGTACCGAGGCCGCCGTGCCCGTCGGCGCCGACGACTGACCCGGATCAGACCTGCCGAGGTCGACGGGATCCCCGGCACCGAGGCCGCCGTGCCCGTCGGCGCCGACCACTGAGAGAAGATCTTCCCGGATGCCGTGAGCTCACGGCATCCGCGAGTTCGCGCTGCCACCGGTTCCGCGGCATCCGCGCCCGATGGTCCTGCCGCCGTCAGGGTCTCGCGACCTCCGGCCAGCCCTTCGCGACGCGCCCGGGTCGTCTACTCTCCGTCATTCGGGGAAGCAACCCTGGGGGTGCGGCGTTGACCCTCAATAGGATGAAGACGTCACCCTCGCTGCTCGATTCCTCGACCGTCGTCTCGGCACGTCGTATCGGCAAGTCGTCTCGAAACAGAGGTCTGGGGCAGCGCCCGATTCGGAAGTAGAGAACATGGCGAAGTACACGCTGCCCGAACTGCCCTACGACTACTCGGCGCTGGAGCCGCACATCAGCGCGACGATCATGGAGCTGCATCACAGCAAGCACCACCAGACCTACGTCAACGGCGCCAACACCACTCTCGACCTTCTCGCCGAAGCGCGCGAGAAGAACGATTTCGCCAACATCAACCGCCTGCAGAAGGACCTCGCGTTCAACCTCGGCGGCCACACGAACCACTCGATCTTCTGGACGAACCTCTCGCCCAACGGTGGCGACAAGCCCACCGGCGACCTCGAGTCGGCCATCGACGACCAGTTCGGTTCGTTCGACGCGTTCCGCGCGCAGTTCACCGCTGCCGCCCTCGGCGTGCAGGGTTCGGGCTGGGCGGGTCTGTTCTGGGACTCGATCGGCGAGAACCTCGTCATCCAGCAGTTCTTCGACCAGCAGGGTCAGATCGTCGCGGGCACCGTGCCGATCCTCCTGCTCGACGTCTGGGAGCACGCGTACTACCTCGACTACAAGAACGTGCGCGCCGACTACGTGAAGGCGTTCTGGAACATCGCGAACTGGGATGACGCCCAGCAGCGCTTCGCCGCCGCCCGAGAGAAGACCGCGGGTCTGCTGGTACTGTCGTAAACGGTGCGGCGTCCCGGTGGGACACCTCACCGGGACGCCGTTGTCCGCCAGCGAACACCGCAATCACGCGCTTCTCGCGCACAACTGATTCAGGAGATATTCCGTGACCGTCAAGATCGGAATCAACGGCTTCGGCCGTATCGGACGCAACTACCTCCGCGCGGCTCTCGCGCAGGGTGCCGACCTCGAAATCGTGGCGGTGAACGACCTCACCGACAACAAGTCGCTGGCGCACCTCCTCAAGTACGACTCCGTCGGCGGCGTGCTGACCGAGGACGTCTCGTACACCGCAGACTCCATCACCGTCGGCGACAAGACCATCAAGGTCTTCGAAGAGCGCGACCCCGCCAACCTCCCCTGGGGCGAGCTGGGCGTCGACATCGTCATCGAGTCGACCGGTCGCTTCACCAAGGCCGAAGACGCCAAGAAGCACATCACCGGTGGTGCCAAGAAGGTCCTCATCTCGGCTCCCGCCACGGGCGACGACGCGACCATCGTCATGGGCGTCAACGAAGAGACCTACAACCCCGAGACCGACGTCATCATCTCGAACGCGTCGTGCACCACGAACTGCCTGGCGCCCCTCGCCCAGGTGTTCAACGAGGCCTTCGGCATCGAGCGCGGCTTCATGATGACCGCTCACGCCTACACCGCCGACCAGAACCTCCAGGACGGCCCGCACAGCGACCTGCGTCGCGCGCGCGGTGCGGCGATCAACATCGTCCCCGCCTCGACCGGTGCCGCCAAGGCCATCGGCCTGGTGCTGCCCGAGCTCAACGGCAAGCTCAGCGGCTCGTCGTACCGCGTTCCGGTTCCCACCGGCTCGATCGTCGACCTCACGATCGTCACCCCCACCGAGGGTCTGACCGTCGACCAGGTCAACGAGGTCTACAAGAAGGCCGCTGCCGAGGGTCGCCTCAACGGTATCCTGCAGTACACCGAAGACCCGATCGTCTCGAGCGACATCCAGGGCAACCCGCACTCGTCGATCTTCGACGCCGAGCTGACCAACGTCAGCGGCAACCTCGTCAAGGTGTCGTCGTGGTACGACAACGAGTGGGGCTACTCGAACCGTCTCGTCGACCTGACCGAGTACGTCGCCGAGCGTCTCTGACCCTCCATGGCTCTGCGCACCCTCGATTCGCTGGGGTCGCTGGCCGGCACGCGCGTCATCGTCCGTTGTGATCTCAACGTTCCTCTCAAGGACGGGATCATCACGGACGATGGCCGCGTGCGCGCGTCGCTGCCGACCCTCAACGCACTGATCAACGCCGGCGCGCGTGTGGTCGTGTGCTCGCACCTGGGCCGCCCCGACGGGGCCCCCGACCCGAAGTACTCCCTCGAGCCGGTCGCGCAGCGCCTGTCCGAGCTTCTCGGCCAGCCGGTCGCGTTCGCGCGCGACACGGTGGGCGAGTCGGCTCAGGAAGCCGTGGCCTCGCTCGAGAACGGTGAGGTCGCCGTCATCGAGAACCTCCGCTTCAACGCGGGGGAGACCTCGAAGGACGAGTCCGAGCGCCAGGCCTTCGCGCGGGAGCTCGCCGGTCTCGGCGACGCCCTCGTGTCGGACGGCTTCGGCGTCGTGCACCGCAAGCAGGCGAGCGTCTACGACCTCGCTCAGCTCGTGCCCTCGGCCGCCGGCCTCCTCATCCAGAAGGAGCTCGAGGTCCTCGACCGTCTCACCGAGAACCCCGAGCGCCCCTACACGGTCGTGCTCGGCGGCTCGAAGGTCAGCGACAAGCTGGGCGTCATCGAGCACCTGCTGCCGCGCGTGGACAAGCTCCTCGTCGGTGGCGGCATGATGTTCACCTTCCTCGTGGCCGAAGGGCACAAGGTCGGCGCGAGCTTGCTCGAGCAGGACCAGATCGACACCGTGAAGGGCTACATCGCTTCGGCGAAGGAGCGCGGCGTCGAGATCGTGCTGCCGGTGGACGCCGTCGTCGCAGCCTCGTTCTCGGCGGACGCCGACCACGTGGTCGCCGACGCGGACGCCCTCGAAGACACCGCCTTTGGTGCGTCCGGTCTCGGCCTCGACATCGGACCCCGCACCGCGGAGATCTTCGCCGAGGCCGTCCGCGGTTCGCGCACCGTCTTCTGGAACGGCCCGATGGGCGTGTTCGAGATGAAGGCGTTCGAGGCCGGTACCAAGACCGTCGCCCAGGCGCTCACCGAGGTCGACGGCCTCAGCGTCGTCGGCGGCGGCGACTCCGCGGCGGCCGTGCGTCAGCTCGGATTCGCCGACGAAGCGTTCGGTCACATCTCCACGGGTGGCGGCGCCAGCCTGGAGTTCCTCGAAGGTAAGAAGCTCCCCGGACTGGAGGTCCTCGGATGGCAGTGACCAGAACCCCCCTCATCGCCGGCAACTGGAAGATGAACCTCGACCACCTGCAGGCGGTCGCGTTCGTTCAGAAGCTGCACTGGACGCTGAAGGAAGCCAAGCACGAGAACGGCAGTGTCGAGGTCGCGGTGTTCCCGCCGTACACCGACCTGCGCACCGTGCAGACGCTGCTCGACGCCGACAAGATCGAGTTCGCCCTCGGCGGTCAGGACCTCTCGGCCCACGACTCCGGCGCGTACACCGGCGAGATCTCCGGTCAGTTCCTGGCCAAGCTCGACGCGAAGTACGTGATCATCGGGCACTCCGAGCGCCGGCAGTTCCACCACGAGACCGACGAGGTCATCGCGGCGAAGACCCAGGCGGCCCTCCGCCACGGTCTCGTCCCGGTCATCTGCGTCGGTGAGACCTCGGAAGACCTCGAGAAGTTCGGCGCGAGCGCCGTTCCCGTGGGTCAGCTCGAGGTCGCTCTCGAGGGCGTGTCGTCTGACGCCGACATCGTCGTGGCGTACGAGCCGGTCTGGGCCATCGGCTCGGGTCAGGCCGCGACGCCCGATCAGGCCCAGGAGGTCTGCGCGAAGCTCCGCGCGGTCGTCGCCGACAAGCTCGGTGCGGATGCCGCAGCACGCACGCGCGTGCTCTACGGCGGTTCGGTGAAGTCGGGTAACATCGCCGGCTTCATGCGCGAGCCCGATGTCGACGGTGCCCTGGTGGGTGGCGCGAGCCTCGTCGTCGACGAGTTCGCGGCGATCATCCGCTTCCAGAAGCACGTCGGCGTCTGACGCCTTCTCGGGTGCCCGCGGCTCACCGCCGCGGGCATCCGTGCGTCTGAGACGCGTCCCCGTATACTTGACGCTTGTGCGGTCGACTGGCCGCTCGCGAAAGGCTTTCGACAGTGCAGATTCTCGAGTTCGTCCTGCAGGTGCTTTTGGGCATCACCAGCCTCCTGCTGACCCTGCTCATCCTGCTTCACAAGGGTCGCGGTGGCGGTCTGTCCGACATGTTCGGCGGCGGCATGAGCTCCGCCCTCGGTTCGTCGGGCCTGGCTGAACGCAACCTCAACCGATTCACGATCGTGCTGGCGCTGGTGTGGTTCGTCACCATCGTCGGTCTCGGTCTCCTCACCAAGTTCGCGGAGATCTGACATGGCCAGTGGCGGCAATGCCATCCGTGGTTCGCGCGTCGGCGCGGGCCCCATGGGCGAGCAGGATCACGGCTTCCACGCGGATCGCGTGGCCGTGTCGTACTGGGACGCCCTCGGCAACGAGACGGTGCGCTACTTCGCCGCCGGCATCCCCGACGACGAGATCCCCGAGACGATCGACTCCCCGCACTCCGGCCTTCCCGCCGGACGCGACAAGGCCAACCCGCCGGCGCTCGCCAAGGCGGAGCCCTACAAGACGCACCTCGCGTACGTGAAGGAGCGCCGCTCCGACGAAGAGGCGGCCTCGCTCCTCGACGACGCGCTGCAGCAGCTGCGCGACCGCCGCGGACAGTGACCCGACGCGCCTGATCTCACAGAAGGGCCGGATGCCATGGCATCCGGCCCTTCTGTGTTCTCGGCGTCCGGCGAGCGTACGCCCTCGTGCACGGCATCCGCTCAGCGGACGGGGGAATCCGTGACGATCCTGGTCCACGGCCCGTCGGGCACGTCGGCGTCGTCGACGAAGGCCCAGTCGACCGTGTCGCCGTCGCCGTCGAGCTCGGTGAAGCCGAGGCAGCCGTTCAGAGCGGGGGACACGTCGAGGCCCGCGCCGTTGTAGCGGGCGTTCGCGGGGCGCCGGTCGTCGGCGCCGAAGACGTAGGCGGCGTCTCGGTATTCGCCGGGACCGGCGTCTTCGATCTGGCCGTAGCAGGTGCGCCCGCCCTTGCGCAGGACCACCCAACGGTTCTTCATCAGGCTCTGCGTCGGGTCGTCGGCGATCGCCGCGTACGGGGCGCTGTCCGCCCACGGGACCACCTCTCCGCGGGTCGCGAAGCCCTCGTCGTCGTTGACGTCGTCGAAGGGCAGGTCGAGGTAGAAGGGGTTCTCGCGCGGTGTCATGCGCGTGGGGAAGTAGTCGTCGGCCGCGGTGCGGGCCTCGGTGCGGCACGTGTCGCCGTCGACGACGCCGTCGCATCCGCCGTACGACCCCAGCCAGTCGGAGTCGTAGGTCGAGATGCGCTGGCTGCCGTCGGAGGCGTTCGGGTCGAAGACCTCGCCCACCCAGAACGTCGTCGAGACGATGTCGGTGTGCCAGGGGTATCCGGTCTGCGGACGGTCGGGCTGCGCGGGGGCGCACGCCGTCACGCCGACGACGGCGACGACAGCGAGAGTGATCGCCGTGGCGGGTCGGTGCCGGCGCGGCATCCGGGATCGTGGTCCCACCCCGCCGACGGCGGCGACCACCGCGAGGGTGATCGCCGCCGTTCGGCGAGGGAGTCGCGTCATCCGCTGACGTCGCTCTCGGTCGGGTGCACGGTCTCGACCGGACCCTGAGGGGTGCCCGGAGCGGTCACCGCGAGCGGGGCGGTCTTCGTCAGGGCGGTCACCGGCGGGGCGCTCGCGCTGTCGTACAGACCGAGGTCGTCGGTGCGCAGCGTTCCGTTGCCGAAGATGTTCAGGGCGAAGCTGATGCCGTTGTACCCGGCGGGGATCGCCGCGGTCGTCCAGTCGGCCTCGGTCCACGCCGTCGCCGAGGCGAACCAGGGGCTCGAGGTCCAGTACGACCACGTGCCCGTCGTCGAGCGCAGATAGACCGCGAACTGCGTCGGTCCGCTGGCTTGGTACCACTCGCGCAGCGCGTAGGTGCGCCCCGGTGTCACCGTCGGCGAACACTGGCCGAGATCGAACTGCGGCAGGAGTTTGGCGTCGCCGTCGACGTAGTTGCTCATCGTGATCCCGCTGGCGATGGTGCCCGTGTGCGCGGGGGAGCCGGTGCTGAAGGCGGCGGTGTTGTCGCCGTAGCCCCCGCGCATCCAGCAGTCGGGGGCGCCGGTCTCCATGCTCGGGTTGACGATGCCGTTGGTCGATCCGGTCGCCGCCGGCACCGACGGACCGTTCACGACGGGCTTCGTGGTACCTCCGACGACACTGCCGATCGTCTTGACGACGGTGCCCGCCGCCTGCCGGGTCTTGAGCCACGACAGGAACTGCCCGAACACCGACGTGGAGACCGCCAGATCGTCGCACGCGTTGTCGCAGACGTGATGGAAGGTGTACTGCACCCATCCGCCGCCGTTCTTCTCGGCGTTCGTCACGCCCTGCTGCAGGTCGGCGAGGGTCCACGTCGAGTCGACCTGGTCGAGGGCGGCGAGGGCGTACGGGTCGGCGGGCGGGATGCTCTCGGCGTACCCGCAGTCGGAGCAGCCGAAGCGGCTCTTGATGTCGCCCAGCAAGCGGCCGCTGTTGTAGCCGCACGCCGCGACGGCCTTCTCGACGTCGGCGTTCGCGTCGGCGAAGGGATAGGCGAAGCTGCGGACGGTGAAGCCCCACGAGGTGAGGTTCTTGCGATCCTGGCAGATCTGCCGCGTGGCCTCGTCGAGACTGACCGCCGTCAGATCGGCGTGGTTGACGGTGTGCCCGCCGATCTCCATGCCGAGGTTCTTGAGGTTCGTCAGATCGCTACGGGTCATGTAGGTCGACGCGCCGATGTAGCCGGAGGGGATGTAGAAGGTCGCCTTCATGCCGTTGGCCTGCAGCGCGGGCAGCGCATTCAGCTGATCGGCGTTGCCGTCGTCGAACGTGAGGCTGACGACGGTGCGGGTGGCCGCCTCTGCGGGGGCGGGAGCCAGCGCGACAGAGCCCGCCACCGCCACCCCGAGGGTCGCGAGCACCGCGAGGGCGCGCACCCACGGTCGGTGTGGAGACGTGGGTGGGCGCCGCCGGGCGATGCGGAGGTCTCGTCGGGTCATGGGGGACTGCCTTTCGTGCGGGGCGAGGTGGGGGGGAGGGAGGCTCAGGACACCGTCACCGACTTGGCCAGGTTGCGGGGCTTGTCGACGTCGCGGTGCAGGCGCAGGGCGAGTTCTCGGGCGAACATCTGCAGGGGCACGACGGTCTCGAGCGGCCCCCACGACGGGCCGGTGCGGGGGAGGTGGAGGGGGAGTCCGCCCACCCGGAGGATGCGTTCACCGAGACGGATGACGCGGCCCCCGCGCGCCGTCACCTCGGCGATGTCGACCTCGAGGCGCGGGTCGCCGTCGTCGACCACGAACACCGGGGTGCCGGCATCCACCAACGCCAACGGCCCGTGCTTGAGCTCGCCCGCCGGCTGGTGCTCGGCCCAGCGGTACGACAGCTCCTTGAGCTTGAGCGCGCCCTCCGCGGCGTAGACGAGTCCCACGCCACGGCCGAGGAAGAGGAAGCCCGACGCCCGGGCGAACTCGGCCGCGAGGGTCGCGGCCGGGCCCCGCCACGTGTCGCGCGCCGTCGACAGCGACTCGGGGGTCGCGGTGAGGGCACGGACGTCGGCGTCGAGCAGGGTGGCATCCGCCCGATGCGAGACGGTCAGCCCCGACAGCGCGACGCAGACCCCCGTGAGCACCTGCGCGACGAAGGTCTTGGTCGCCGCGACCCCGATCTCGGGACCGGCGAGGCAGTCGATCACGGCGTCGGCGCGCCGGGCCAGTGACGACGACGGGTTGTTGGTCAGGGCCAGCACCGTCCCGTGCTCGGCAGGAAGCCCCTGCAGGGCCCGCAGCACGTCGGCGGTCTCTCCGGACTGGCTGATGGCGATCACCAGCGTGCGGGGCTCCCACACCTCGTGCGCGGCCTCGCTGGCGACGAGGGCGCGCGTGGGCAGACCGCCGACGCGCGCGAAGACACCCGCGATGGCGCGCCCCGCGTGCAGCGAGGTGCCGCAGCCGATGATGGTGACGCGGTCGATCTCATCGAGGGGCGGCAGGCCGAGCCCGCGCCACAGCAGTCCGTCGGTGATCGCAGGGGCGAGAGCGTCGACCACCCGCTGGGCGACCAGCGGCTGCTCGTCGATCTCGTTGCCCATGTGGTCGCGGTGACGCCCCTTGCTCGACAACAGAGCGGTCTTCGGCACGGGCCAGAGGCCCCGCGGACGACAGCTGCCGCCCGCGCGATGCCACCGCATGCCCTCGGCCGACACCTCGACGACGTCGTCGTCTTCGAGCACGCGGAAGGCCGACACGACCGGCGTGATCGCGCCGACGTCGCTCGCGAAGTACGCGCCCTCGTCGCCCTCGGCGAACACGAGCGGAGAGCCGTGCGCGGTCGCGGCCAGAGCGCCCGTGCGGGTGTCGAGGGCGACGACGGCCCACGTTCCCTCGAGGCGCGTGACGGCGTCGGCCAGCGCGTCGCCGAGGCCGACACCCGGGCGGTGGGCCTGCTCGACGAGGTGCACGATGACCTCGCTGTCGACCTCGCTGGCGAAGCGATGCCCCGCCGCGATCAGGTGCGCCCGCAGCACGTCGGCGTTCTCGACGATGCCGTTGTGCACGATGAACAGCTGCCCGCCGCAGTCCTCGATCGGATGGGCGTTCGATTCGGTCACCCCACCGTGCGTGGCCCAGCGGGTGTGGCCGATCGCCGCGGTCGTGGCATCCGCCGCCCTCTCGCCCACGGGCCCCGCGAGCGCCGCGACGCCGTCGAGGGTGCGCAGGTGCACGCGGGACCCGTCGGGGTGACGTGCGGCGACGCCCGCCGAGTCGTACCCGCGGTACTCGAGCCGCTCGAGGGCGGCGCGCGCCCGCGACGCGGCGGCGGACGGGCCGCAGTACGCGGTGATCCCGCACATCAGACCACGCCCCGGAACGTCCCCGCGCCGGCCAGGGGCATGGCATCCGACCCCAGCCTCTCGCGGGCGAGCAGATCGGCGGCGACGCGCATGATCGTCGAGGTCAGGGAGGTGTGCGGCTCGTAGCCCACCAGGTCGTGGGCCTTGGTGTTGTCGGGCACCCGCCGGCGCATGTCTTCGAACCCGGCGGCGTAGGCCTGCTCGTACGGCACCAGCGCGATCTCGCTGCGGCTGTCGAGGGTCTCGATGATCTCGCGCGCCAGATCGAGGATCGAGATCTCGCGCGCCCCGCCGAGGTTGTAGGCCTGCCCGCGCGCCCGCGGGTCGCGCTCGATCTGGACCATCGCAGGGACGACGTCTTCGACGGCCGAGAAGCACCGCGTCTGCAGGCCGTCGCCGAACACCGTCAGCGGGTGCCCGCGCAGCGCCTGGCCCACGAGGTTGGGCAGCACCATGCCGTAGCGCCCGGTCTGGCGCGGTCCGACGGTGTTGAACAGGCGCACGATCGCGACGTCGAGACCCTCCTGGTCGCAGTAGGCCTTCGCGAACGCTTCGTCGATGCCCTTGGCTCCGGCGTAGGTCCAGCGCGAGAGCAGCGGGTCGCCGAGGATGCGGTCGGAGTCCTCGCGCAGCCGGTCGGCGGTGTTCTTGCCGTACACCTCGCTGGTGGACACCAGGAGGACCGAGGCCTGATGCTCGATCGCGGCGGTCAGCACGTTCTCGGTGCCGTGGATGTTGATGCGCAGACCCCGCAACGGCTGCTCGACGATGAGTTTGACGCCCACCGCGGCGGCCAGGTGGAACACGCGATCGCAGCCGCGGATGGCGGTGTCGACGGTCTTGGCGTTGAGGATCGAGCCGTGGATCATCTCGAGCCGCGGGTCGTGGGCCACTCCCGCGAGGTTGCGGGCGGACCCGGTGGACAGGTCGTCGAGCACGACGACCTCGTCGCCGCGGTCGAGCAGGTGCTCGACGAGGTGACTGCCGACGAAGCCGGCGCCGCCGGTGACGAGTGTCTTCATGTGCGATCCTCCGGATGCGGGATAGACGGTGACGCCGTTCACAGGAGCACCCGCCCGGCGATGTCGGAGCTGCGGTAGGTGCCGTCGACGACGACCGCGTCGCCGTCGAGCCACGCCAGGTCGGCGTCGTGGTGGCGGGTGTGCACGAGCACGATGTCGGGGTGGAACGCCGCCGGGTCGGGCAGCGAGTCGCGCTCGCGACCGGAATCGAGGTGGATGTGCGGGGCGTGCGTGTCGACGTACTGCACCTCGGCGCCGACGTCGATGAGGTGGTCGATAATCTCGAGGGCGGGGGACTCGCGCAGGTCGGCGACGTCGGGCTTGTAGGTGACGCCGACGACGAGCACGCGGGCGCCGAGCGTGCCCTTGCCGGCGCGACCGAGCACGTCGCGGATGCGGTCGACCACCCGGCGCGGGCGTGCGGCGATGCGCGTCATCGCCTCGGTGATGACCCCCGCGTCGACGTGCAGCGCCTTGAGCTGCCAGAGCAGGTAGTGCGGATCGCACGGGATGCAGTGCCCGCCGACCCCTGGACCCGGGTAGAACGCCATGAAGCCGTAGGGCTTGGTGCTCGCGGCCTCGATCACCTCGGTGACGGGCACGTCGAGTGCTCCGCAGATGTCGGCGAACTCGTTGGCGAGGGCGATGTTGACGGCGCGGAAGGTGTTCTCGAGCAGCTTCGTCATCTCGGCGGTGGCCAGGCTCGACACCCGGTGCACCCGCGCCGCGTAGCGGGCGAGCAGGCGTGCTCCCTCCTCTTCGCACTGCGGGGTGGCGCCGCCCACGACGCGGGGGACGATCTCTTGCGCGAAGCCGATGTTGCCGGGGTCGATGCGCTCGGCGCTGAAGGTGACGAACACGTCGCGACCGATCTCGAAACCGCGCTCGCGCAGGGGCGCCTCGACGAGGTCGTGCGTGCAGCCGACGTAGGTGGTCGAGGTGAGCATGACGAGCTGACCGGGGCGGGCGGCCGCGACGACGGTGGCGCATGCCGCCCGCAGCGGGGCGAGATCGGGGACCTGCTGGTGGTCGACCGGAGTCGGTACGCACACGATGATCGCGGCGGCCCGCGAGAGCTCGGTGGTGTCGCTGGTGAGGCGGAACGCGGCGGGCGTCCGCAGCGCCGTGTCGAGGCGTTCGCGGTCGGTGTCGATGAGATCGGCGCCGCGCGCGGCGATGGTGCGCAGCCGACGGGGGGAGACGTCGAGCGCCAGGACCCGCGAGCCGCTCGCGTGGTAGGCCAGGGCGGTCGGGAGTCCGACGTAGCCGAGCCCGACGATCGCGACGTCGAAGTCGAACGCCGGCGTGGCGGGGGTGAGCGGGGTGGTGTCGTGAGCACGCTGCTGAGACGGGGCGAGTTCCTCAGCGCGGACATCGATCGTGGACATCTTCATCCTCCAACAGCGGGTCCGAGAGGGCGGCGGGGGAAATGCGGCGCCCCCTCGGACGAATCGGGTGGTGCGTCAGCTGGCGAGGTGGTATCGGAGCTGATCCGCGGTTCACAGTGCTGCGCCGGGCCCGGGCGGGTCAAGGAATCCGGGGCGATCATGCGGGGTCCCGCGGACCGCAACCGGATATGCGGGAACCCGCAACCGCGAGTGCGGGCCGACGCGGTCGCAGCGGGGCCCTGCTCGCGTACGGTCGGGCTCGACACGGCATCCGCTCGCCCGACTCGTCCGCCCGATCCGGATGCCGCCGCGACCCTGCGACCCGAAACCGCGACCCGACACCGCGACTCGAACCCTCGCCCCGAAGACCCGAAGAGGTGGGATGCCATGACCTCCACGCTCGTCGTGCTCGTCGCCGTCTGCACGGTGGGCGTGTCCACGCTCGTCTGGGGCCTGGCGGCGCTCTGCCGCCTCGTCTCGGAGCGTCGGCCCACCGCGACCCTGCTGACGCCGTCGATGTACTACCGCAGCGGCGATGTCGCCGTGCTCATCGCGGCGCACGACGAGGAGCTCGTCATCGCCGACGCCGTGCACGCCGCCCGTCGACTCGTGCCGGAGGGGAACGTGTTCGTCGTCTCGGACGGTTCGGGCGATGCCACCGTCGCCCGCGCGCGCGACGCGGGGGCCATGGCGTGGGACCTGCGGCCCAATCGCGGCAAGGCCGGGGCGATCCGCGCCGGACTCGAGCACTTCCGCATCGCCGAGCGCTTCGCGCTGCTGCTGCTGCTCGACGCCGACTCCCGCCCGCGCCCCGACTACCTGCGCACGGCCCTGCCGCAGTTCACCGACGACGGCGTCGCGGCCGTCGCGGGGCGTGCGACGACGTCGACGGAGGCTCCTGCCACGCGCATGGGGCGCTTCCTCACCTCGTACCGCGAGCGCACCTACGTGTGCACGCAGTATCTGCACAAGTTCGGCCAGGCGGCCCAAGGGGCGGATGCCGTGGCGATCGTGCCCGGCTTCGCCAGCCTGTACCGCACGGATGTGCTCGACCGGATCGACATCGACGCGCCCGGGTTGTCGATCGAAGACTTCAACATGACTTTCGAGGTGCACGCCAAGAAGCTCGGACGCATCGCCTTCCACCCCGAGTGCGCGATCGCCGAGACCCAGGACCCCGGGGTGCTGCGCGATTACTCGGCCCAGGTGCGGCGCTGGAGCCTCGGTTTCTGGCAGACGATGCGCCGTCACGGTCCCCACCGCGGGGTGTTCTGGGCGTCGGTCGGCCTCTTCGCCCTCGAGACGGTCGTGTCGAGCCTCGTGCTCGTGGCCATGCTGCCGGTGCTGATCGTCGCGGGCGCAGCGGCGCTGGTGGGCGCGCTCGGCAGCGGGGAGGTCGCCGCCACGGCCGCCGAGGTCGCCGCCGTGCTGCCGGTGGGCCCGCTGCTGCTGGGATTCCTGCTCGTCGACCTCACGATGAGCGCCTTCGTCTGCCTGGTGTCGGGAACGCGGCCGCGCGTGGTGATGCTGCTGTATCCGCTCATGCGGGTCTGGGATGCGGCCCTGTGCCTGCGTGCGCTCACCGCGGCGCTCGGGCGGCCCTCCGACGGTCGCTGGCGCAGTCCCGACCGGCGTCCCGCCGCGGCCCCGGCGGCGACGGCGCGTCTCGCGCTGCCCGCGGATGCGCGATCGGCCGTGCACGCGAGGTAATCCCGATCGTGCGGGAGCCCGCCGCCCCGGGCAGGTGCGCGATCGGCCGTGCACGTGCGGTGGCCGGGAGCGCGCAGGAGTTCGTGGTCAGCCCACCGCCTCGCGCGCGTGCGGTGACCTCGAGCGTGCAGGACCTCCCGCTCAGCCCACCGCCCCGCGCAGATGCGCGATCAGCTGCACGCGTGAGGTGATCCCGAGCTTGCGGTAGATCCCGGTCAGGCGCAGCTCGACGGTGCGCAGCGAGATGTACAGTGCGGCGGCGATCTCGCGATTGCGCAGGCCGCGCTCCACGAGAGCGACGATCTCCTGTTCGTTCGGTGACAGGGCACCCGCGTCGAGGGAACCCTCGGGCTGAGGGGTGAGCGCGCGGACCACGCCGGTGCGGTCGTCGGACAGGCAGCGCAGTCGGGCGAGGCGCAGGCTCTCGCGCTCGAAGGGGGCGTCGTCGGGGCGGAACAGGGCGGCGACCTCGGAGAACGCGTCGGCCCCGTCGTGCGCCGAGCGGCACACGGCGCGGGCGCGGGCGAGCGCGAGCTGCGTCCACCGTCGGGGAGAGGCGGCGGCGAGCCGCTCGAGGCGGTCCCGTTCGTGCAGGGCCTCGGCGCGGCGTCCGGCGAGCCACAAGGCTTCGACGAGGTCGGCGGCGATGCGCATGACGGCGGGGTCGGCGTCGGGGGCCGTCGCCTGCGCGGTGCGGAGCTGGTCGACGGCGTCCGCGGGTCGTCCCTCTCTGAGGGCGAGGAGTCCGTCGACGGCGCAGAACCACGGCAGCAGATCCGTCGCCCGCTCGCGACGCGCGCGCTCGCGTCCCTGGCGGACGAACTCGGCGGTAAGCGAGGGAGGAGTCTCCATCAGTGCCGCTGCGGCGAGAATCAACGTGCTCGCCGCGTCGGGCCGACGACCGGGCAGCCATTCGCGCTGCCAGGCCGCGACCGCCTCGCGCGCGGCGGTCGGGTCGCCGGCGCGCACCTCGGCGGTGACCAGTTGACGCAGGAGGTGCTCGCGCCACAGCGGAGCGAGCCGCGGCCGGCGATCGAGCTGGGCACGGATCGTCTGTCGCGCCGCTGCATAGTCCTCCCGCAGCAGCTGCACCCCGGCGGTCAGGATCGCTTCGTCGGCCGGGGGTTCGCCCGCCTCGATGAGGTGCACGGGGGACACCTCCGGACAGTGCCCGCCCATCTCCCGCGTCATGTGGGCCAGCAGCGCCGTGCGGGTGGAGGCGACGCCGATCTCGACGGAGGTCGAGAGGCGCTCGGCCGCCAGGTGCACCTCGCCGCGGTGCAGGTGCAGGGCCGCGCTCTCGCAGAGGAGTCTCTCGGATGCCGCGGCCTCGGCGCCGACGCCGGGTCCGACGTGCGTCAGGACGCTGTCGTCGACGACGTGGTCGACCACCGAGAGCGCGCGCAGCCGCGCCATCGCCCCGCGGGCGCGCGTGTCGGGGTCGGAGCTCGACCCGGCGCGGCGCAGGTAGTGCTGACCGAGCTCGTCGTGGCCACCGAACACGAGGGCCTCGCCGAGGTCGACGAGCCGCCTCGAGCGCAGGGCCTCGTCGATGTGACCGGCCAGTGCCCGCTCGGCGAATTCGACGGCCGCCATCGCCTCGCCCTCGCGGGCCAGCAGGACGGCTCCCGCGAGGAGGGGCTCGCGGTCGGCATGCGGCTCGAGGAAGCTTCCATGCCACCCACGGATGGCGGGGTACGCCCCCGCGTGGTCGCCGGCTGCGCGCGCGTGCAGGCGCCGCCGGTCGTCGGCTCCGAGGCCGGCGTGGCGGCGCAGGCGGCGCGCGGGGTCTGCGATGCGGGCGAGCTGGCCACGGACGACGACGAGTCCCTCTTCGACGAGGTCGTCGACGTCGGCGCCGCTCTCGCGCGCTGCGCGCCGCAGACGGTCGGTGCCGTACACCGGTCCGACCGCGAGCAGGTCGAGAAGCTCGCCCCACCGCGGATCCAGCGCCCGGACCTCGCGCCGCTGCCGGCGGCTGGGTGCCTGATCGCGCAGGCGCACGGGCACGCTCAGCGGTTCGTCGCCGCTCACTTCCGCGGCGCTCAGGCGCAGCCCCGCGAGCACGCCCGGATCTCCTGCCGACAGCTCGGCCACGATGCGCAGCACGGCGGGCGCCGAGGCGTCGCCGAGCGCGGCGTGGGCCAGATCCACCGACTCGTCGAACGACAGCCGGCGGATGCGCGTCTGCATCATCCCCGCGAAGTCGTGGCGTTCCTCCATCGCCCCACTCGTGGCCACCACGCTCACGCCCGTGCCGCGGAGGCGCCCGAACACGTACGACAGCACCGTGATGCTCGCGCTGTCCATGTCGTCGAGATCGTCGATCACCACGACGCACGGTCCGCCGCGCACGAGGTGCAGGGCGCGGCTGATCTCCTCGGCGATGAGGTGCTCGGGCCAATCGCGACCGCGCGCCAGCACACCGTCGACAGCAGCCCCCCGTCCGTCGTCGAGGGCCGCGGCCACCGCGGTGAGGCCCGACAGCGGCCACATGCGCTCGTTGGGGCTGACGGTGACCATGACGGCCCCGTGCCGAGCGGCGAGCTCTCGAGCCAGAGCCGTCTTGCCCGACCCGCTCTCGCCGATGAACAGGCCGGCGGATCCCGTGCCCGACCCGATCAGGTCCGACGCGACCCGTACTTCTCGCTCACGTCCCACAAATGGCATCCGAACGCTCCCTCGCGCGAATCGGGATGCCCCCCACCCGAAGCGTACGGGCACGGGCCGCCGACGACAAGAGAGGTCAGCCGTGAGTACACCCAGCAAAAAGCGGAGACCGGATGCCGTGGCATCCGGTCTCCGCAGAAGGGTCGAGGCTCAGTACTCGCGGTCGATGAGCTGCGGGGGCACCTGATCGGCGGCGACCTCGTCGACGAAGAACGCCGTGCGACGGCGGCCCTTTGCGCCGGCGGCCGGGACGCTCTGGTAGCTCGCGCCCGCGAGGGCGAGGCCGAGGGCGGCGGCCTTGTCGGCTCCCGCCACGACCATCCACACGCGCTTCGACGAGTTGATGACCGGCCGCGTCAGCGAGACGCGGTCGCTCGGCGGCTTGGGGGAGTTGCGCACCGGCACGGTCGCCCGGTCGGTGACCGAGATCTCGGGCCGGTCGGGGAACAGCGACGCGATGTGCGCATCGGGACCCACGCCCAGGAAGCAGATGTCGAACGACGGCCAGGGGCCGGTTTCGCTGCGGTCCGAGGGGGCGAACTGCGCGAGCTCGTCGGCGTAGGCGATCGCGGCGGCGTCGAGGTCGAGCCCGTCATCGCTCGAGGCGACGACGTGGATGTTCTCGGCCGGGATGTCGAGGTGGTCGAGGAACGCCTCGCGTGCCTGCTTCTCGTTGCGGTCGTCGGAGTCGCGCGGCACGAACCGCTCGTCACCGAACCAGAAGTGCACGAGCGACCAGTCGATCTCGCCGACCCGCGCGTCCTTCGCCGCGGTGCGCAGCACGGCACCGCCCATCGTGCCGCCGGTGAGGCAGACGTGCATGCGCTTGCCCTCGGCGACGCGCTTGACGATGCGGTTCACGAATCGCGTCGCCACATAGGACGCCAAGGTGTCGGCATCCGCCTTGATGATGACCTGCTTGACAGCGCCGTTCTCGGTCACGATGCACTCCGCTCGCTCGCGGCGAGGAGCAGGTCGTGACCCTCGGTGATGACCCGCCCGTACAGCAGGTCGGGGTCGAGGCGGCGCAGTTCTTCGGCGAGGCACTCGCGCAGCGTGCGCCGCGGGAAAGCCAGGTCGTGCGTGGGCTGACCGGGCTGCGTGAGCACCGCGACGCCGGACTCGGGCCGCTCGAGGAGCGTGTCGCCGCTCGGGCGGGTGAGGCGCACCGACTTGATGCCGCTGGCCCACTCGTCGGCGGGCAGGTAGGCGTAGTCGATGGGGGCGTCGAGCTTCATGCCGAGCCAGGCCGCCAGCAGAGCGGTCGACGGGGAGTCCGCCGCGCCGCGCACCTCGATCGCGGTGACGGGCTCGAACGGCGGCTGGTCGAGGACGGCGGCCAGCTGTTCGCGCCAGCGCGTCACGCGAGTCCACGAGAAGTCGGTGTCGCCGGGCGCGTAGTGCTCGCCGAGCTGCGCGACCCACGCCGCCGGATCGGCCTGCGACGAGGCATCCGTGATGCGACGCTGCGCGATGCGACCGATCGCGGAGGTCGACGGGGTCTCGGGAGCGTCGGCGGGCCACCACGCCACCACGGGGGCGTCGGGAAGCAGAAGACCGGTCACGAGGCTTTCGGCGTTCGATCCCGCGGGGCCGTGTGCGCGCAGCACCACGACCTCGCTCGCGCCGGCGTCGCCGCCCACGCGGATCTGCGCGTCGAGACGCGGCTCCTCGTCGCTGTCGCCGAGGGAGACCGCGATCACCCGCATGGGGTGCTCGCGCGAGGCATCATTCGCGGCGGCGATGACCTCTTCTTCGGCGCCGTGGTGCGTCACGATGATGAGCGTCAGCACGCGACCGAGGGCGACGGCGCCGCCCTCTTCGCGCACGCTGACGAGACTCTTCGAGATCGCGCTGACGGTGGTGTCGGGCAGATCGATGATCACGGGCGCCTCCAGGTGCGGCCGTCACGGGCGAGGAGTTCGTCGGCGGATGCCGGCCCCCACGACCCGGGCGAATACTGTTCGAGCGGACCGCCCTGAGCGGCCCAGAACTCCTCGATGGGATCGAGGATCTTCCAGCTGAGCTCGACCTCCTCGTGACGCGGGAACAGCGGCGGGTCGCCGAGCAGCACGTCGAGGATGAGGCGCTCGTAGGCCTCGGGGCTCGCCTCGGTGAAGGCGTGCCCGTAGCCGAAGTCCATGGTGACGTCGCGCACCTGCGTTCCGTCGCCGGGGACCTTCGAACCGAAGCGGATCGTGACGCCCTCGTCGGGCTGCACGCGGATGACCAGGGCGTTCTGGCCGAGCTCCTGCGTCTGGCTGTGTGAGAACAGCTGCTGGGGAGCGCGCTTGAACACCACGGCGACCTCGGTCACGCGGCGTCCGAGCCGCTTTCCGCTGCGCACGTAGAACGGCACGCCCGACCAGCGGCGCGTGTTGATCTCGAGCTTGATGGCCGCGTACGTCTCGGTGACCGAGTCGGGGTTCATCCCGTCGTCCTCGAGGAAGCCGAGCACCTTCTCGCCGCCCTGCCATCCGCCGGCGTACTGCCCGCGGGCGGTCGCCTCGGCGAGGTTCTCGGGCAGGCGCACCGCGGCGAGGACCTTCTCCTTCTCGGCGCGCAGGTCGGCGGCGTTGAAGCTGATCGGCTCCTCCATCGCGGTCAGCGCGAGCAGCTGCAGGAGGTGGTTCTGGATGACGTCGCGCGCCGCGCCGATGCCGTCGTAGTACCCGGCGCGACCGCCCACGCCGATGTCCTCGGCCATGGTGATCTGCACGTGGTCGACGTAGTTGCGGTTCCAGATCGGCTCGTACAGCTCGTTGGCGAAGCGCAGCGCGAGGATGTTCTGCACCGTCTCCTTGCCGAGGTAGTGGTCGATGCGGAAGATCGAGTCGGCGGGGAACGCGCTCTCGACGACCTCGTTCAGCTCGCGGGCGGATGCCAGGTCGTGACCGAACGGCTTCTCGATGACGACGCGTCGCCAGCCGTTGACGCCGTCGGCCTTGTCGCCCACGAGTCCCGACGCCTTCAGCTGCGTGGTGACGAGGGGGAACGCCTTCGGCGGGATCGAGAGGTAGTAGGCGTGGTTGCCCATGGTGCCGCGTTCGACGTCGAGCTTGTCGACGGTCTCGCGCAGGCGCGCGAACGCCTCGGGGTCGTCGAACTCGCCTTGCACGAAGCGGATGCCCTCGAGCAGCTCCTTCCACGTCTCCTCGCGGAACTCCGTGCGCGCGTGCTGCTTGACCGATTCGTACACGACCTTCGCGAAGTCCTGGTCCTCCCAGTCGCGGCGGGCGAAGCCCACGAGCGCGAAGCCGGGAGGGAGCAGGCCGCGATTGGCGAGGTCGTAGACCGCCGGCATGAGCTTCTTGCGCGAGAGGTCGCCGGTGACGCCGAAGATCACGAGGGCGCTGGGCCCGGCGATCCGGTTCAGTCGGCGATCCTCGGGATCGCGGAGGGGATTGTGACCCGGTGTGATCTCTACGACCATGCTTACTGTGCCGCCTCGAAGAGTGAGAGCACGTCGACCTGCGGGTCGGTCAGCGTCAGCGTGACGACCGGACGGCCGTGGCCCTCCGCCAACACGCTCGCGTCGCCCGCGGCCTGTGCCTGGATGAGTTGTCCGAACGTGAACGGTCGCCCCGGGATCTCGAGGTCGACGTCGGTGCGTTCGATGATCTGGAGGAACACGCCGTTCGCGGGTCCTCCCTTGTGGTACTGCCCGGTGGAGTGCAGGAAGCGCGGTCCCCACCCGAAGGTCGTCGGTCGACCGGAGTCGGCGGCGACGAGTTCGCGCAACCCCGCGAGCTGCGCGAGGTCGAGTCGGTTCACGTACGCCTGCACGCTGACGTAGCCGTCCGCGGGCACCGTGCGCCACAGCGCGTCGAGCACGCCCGCGATGGTGCCGCCGGCGGACAGGGCCGGGTCGGACACGCGCACCTCGACGCCGTCGACGACGAACGCCGGGGCGGTGGGGGCGGGCTGCGCGTCGAGCAGACCGCGCGTGGCCTCCTTCGCCGATTCGACGTCGGGCTGATCGAAGGGGTCGATGCCGAGCAGACGACCGGCGATCGCGGTGGCGTACTCCCACACGACGAACTGCGCACCGAGCGAGCCGCTCACGAGCACCTCGCCGGTGTGGCGGTCGAACAGGTGGAAGGCATCCGCGTCGTCGACGAAGCGCACGACCTGCAGGTCGTCGGGCGTCGACTCGAGCTCGGGCGAGACCGGGAGCAGGACGACGGGCAGGATGCCGGTGCCCTGCTTGCCGGTGGACTCGGCGATCAGCTGCTCGATCCAGTCGGGCAGGCCGATCAGGTGGCTGCCGTCAGTGACGAGGCCGAGCTTGTCGCGGCGCAGCTCCCCGCCGCCCGCGATGGCCGCGGCCAGAACGAGCGCCGGGTTCTCGGGGGAGTCGATCGCGACCTCGAGCAGCGTGGCGTCCGCCTCGTCGAGCAGATCGTCGATGTCGACGCCGGCGAGGCCGGCCGGGACGAGGCCGAAGGCGGTGAGCGCCGAGTAGCGACCGCCGACCGTGGGGTCGGCAGTGAAGACGCGGTAGCCGTCGGCGCGAGCCGACTGCTCGAGCGGCGAACCGGGGTCGGTGACCACGACGATGCGCTGCACCGGGTCGATGCCGAGGTCGCGGAAGGCTGCCTCGAACGCACGCTTGGCGGAGTCGGTCTCGATGGTCGAGCCCGACTTGCTCGACACGACGAGCACGGTCTTCTCGAGGCCGCCGGACTCGGCGTCGCCGTCGATCGCGGCGAGCACCTGGCCCGGAGCGGTCGAGTCGAGGATGACGAGCGGCACACCGGCCGACTGCGCGATGACCTCGGGGGCGAGCGAGGATCCGCCCATGCCCGCCAGTACGACGCGGGTCACGCCCTGCGCGACGAGCTCGTCGCGCAGGGCCGTGATCTCGGGCACGAGGGGGCGCGAGACGGTGACCGCCCGCACCCACCCCAACCGACGCGACGCCTCGTCTTCGGCGGCCGTTCCCCACAGCGTGGGGTCGGACGCCGTGATTCCCGACGCGATGAGCGAGCCGGTGAGTCCCGGCAGCTCGGCGTCGACGACCGACTTGACGTGGCCGGTGACCTTGACGGCGAAGCTCACTTCGCGGCCTGGGCGCTTCCGGCCTGCAGAGCGGTCTTCACGGTGTCCTGCAGCTCGTGCCACGAGGCGATGAACTTCTCGACGCCCTCGTCTTCGAGCACCTGCGTCGCGTCGGCGACGTCGACGCCGGCCGCGGCCAGGCGGTCGAACACGTCGTGCGCGTCGGCGTAGGCACCGGTCACGGTGTCACCCTCGATCACACCGTGGTCGAAGGTGGCCTCGAGGGTCTTCTCCGGCATCGTGTTCACGGTGCCGGGGGCGACGAGCTCGGTGACGTAGAGCGTGTCGGGCAGCGCCGGGTCTTTGACGCCGGTCGAGGCCCAGAGCGGACGCTGCACCGTGGCGCCGGCATCCAGCAGCTTCTTGGCGCGGTCCTCCGAGAACTTCTTCTCGTACAGCTCGTAGGCCAGGCGCGCATTGGCGATGCCGGCCTTGCCCTTGAGCGCGGCGGCCTCGTCGGTGCCGATGGCGGCCAGACGCTTGTCGATCTCGGTGTCGACGCGCGAGACGAAGAACGACGCCACCGACTGCAGGGTCGAGATGTCGTGGCCGGCGGCCTGCGCCTTCTCGACACCGGCGAGGTAGGCGTCGATGACCTCTTCGTAGCGCTCGAGGCTGAAGATGAGCGTGACGTTGACGGAGATGCCGGCGCCGATGACCTCGGTGATCGCGGGCAGGCCCGCCTTGGTCGCGGGGATCTTGATCAGCACGTTCTTGCGGTCGACGCGGGCCGAGAGGTCCTTCGCCTGCGCGACGGTGCCCTCGGTGTCGTGGGCGAGGTCGGGGGAGACCTCGATCGACACGCGGCCGTCGATGCCGTTGGTGGCGTCGAAGACCGGGGTGAAGATGTCGCACGCGTCGCGCACGTCGTCGGTGGTGATCGAGAAGATCGCCTCGTCGACGGTGGCGTCGGCGGCCGCGAGCTCCTTGACCTGACCCTCGTAGGCCTCGCCCTTCGAGAGGGCGCCGGCGAAGATGGTCGGGTTCGTGGTGACACCCGAGACGTTGCGCGACTCGATGAGCTCGGCGAGGTTGCCGGACTGGATGCGCTGACGCGACAGGTCGTCGAGCCAGATGCTGACGCCCTGGGCGGCGAGGTCGGCGGTGGGAGTGCTCATGATTCTGGTTCTCCTCTGATTACTTCTTCGCGGCGGCCAGCGACTCGCGCGCGGCCTCGACGACGTGCTCGGTGGTGATGCCGAACTTCTGGAACAGGGTCTTGTAGTCGGCCGACGCACCGAAGTGGTCGATCGCGACCGAGCGGCCGGCGTCGCCGACGATGCCCGCCCAGCTGAGGGCGGAGCCGGCCTCGACCGACACGCGCGCCTTCACCGACGACGGCAGCACCGACTCGCGGTAGGCCTCGTCCTGCTCGGCGAACCACTCGAGCGAGGGAGCCGACACGACGCGAGCGTGCACGCCCTCGGCGGCGAGCTTCTCGCGCGCCTCGACGGCCAGCTGCACCTCGGAGCCGGTGGCGATGAGGATCACGTCGGGCTCGCCGTTCGCGGCCTCGGCCAGCACGTAGGCACCCTTGACGGCGTTCGCCGCGGAGG
Source organism: Microbacterium sp. che218 (assembly GCF_040436305.1). NCBI lineage: Bacteria > Bacillati > Actinomycetota > Actinomycetes > Micrococcales > Microbacteriaceae > Microbacterium > Microbacterium sp. che218. Next base: position 769,222 of record NZ_AP031501.1, on the reverse strand, counting down.
CGAACTCGTCGCCGGACGCCTCGCCCTCGCCGCGGGCGAAGACGGGGATGTTCTGGCGGGTGAGCGCGATGCCGGCGGGGCCGGCGGTGCGACGCAGCATCTCGAGCCACACGACCGAGGTCTCGTTGGCATCCGCGGGACGCACGAGGGCGAAGTTCGGGATGGCGCGAAGGGTCGCGAGCTGCTCGATCGGCTGGTGCGTGGGGCCGTCCTCACCGAGGGCGACGGAGTCGTGCGTCCAGACGAAGATCGTGGGGATGTTCATCAGGGCGGCCAGACGCACCGGCGGGCGCATGTAGTCGCTGAAGATGAGGAACGTGCCGCCGAACGGACGCGTGGGACCGTGCAGCACGATGCCGTTGAGGATCGCGCCCATGGCGTGCTCGCGGATGCCGAAGTGCAGCACGCGGCCGTAGGGGTCGCCCGACCACTCGTGCGTCGACCACGACGAGGGGATGAACGACTTGGCATCCTTGATCGTGGTGAGGTTCGACTCGGCGAGGTCGGCCGAACCGCCCCAGAGCTCGGGGAGCTCGGCGGCGAGCGCGTTGATCACCGTGCCGCTGGCGGCGCGGGTCGAGACGTCTTTGCCGGCCTCGAAGGCGGGCAGCGCGTCGGCGATGTCGCCGGGCAGCTCGCGGGCCTGCAGGCGGTCCCACAGCTGCTTGCGCTCGGGGTGGGCCTCGGCCCACGCGTCGAACTTCTCCTGCCAGGCGGCCTTCTCGGCCTCGCCGCGCTCGACGAGCTTGCGCGTGTGCGAGAGCACGTCGTCGGCGACGGCGAAGTGCTGCTCGGGGTCGAAGCCGAGCACCTCCTTCGTCGCCTTGAGCTCGTCGGCGCCGAGGGCGGAGCCGTGGATCTTGCCGGAGTTCTGCTTGCCGGGCGAGGGCCAGCCGATGATCGTCTTGAGGATGATGAGCGAGGGCTTGCTCGTCTCGCCCTTGGCGGCCTCGATCGCGGAGTGCAGTTCGGCGACGTCTTCGACGTACTGGCCGGTCTTCTTCCAGTCGACCGTCTGCACGTGCCAGCCGTAGGCCTCGTAGCGCTTCTGGACGTCTTCCGTGAAGGCGACGTTGGTGTCGTCTTCGATCGAGATCTGGTTGGAGTCGTAGATCGCGATGAGGTTGCCGAGCTCCTGGTGGCCGGCGAGCGAGGAGGCCTCGCTGGTCACGCCCTCCTGGAGGTCGCCGTCACCGGCGATCACGTAGACGAAGTGGTCGAACGGGCTCTCGCCGGCCGGGGTCTCGGCGTCGAAGAGGCCGCGCTCGTAGCGGGCGGCGTAGGCGAAGCCGACGGACGAGGCCAGGCCCTGGCCGAGCGGTCCGGTCGTGATCTCGACGCCGTCGGTGTGGCCGTACTCGGGGTGGCCGGGGGTCAGGGAGCCCCAGGTGCGCAGCTCCTCGAGGTCCTTCTTCTCGAGGCCGAAGCCACCGAGGTAGAGCTGCACGTACTGCGTGAGCGAGGAGTGTCCGGCGGAGAGGATGAAGCGGTCGCGGCCGGGCCAGTGCGTGTCGGCCGGGTCGTGGCGCAGCACCCGCTGGTAGAGCAGGTAGGCGGCGGGGGCCAGCGACATGGCCGTCCCCGGGTGGCCGTTGCCCACCTTCTCGACGGCGTCAGCCGCCAGGATGCGTGCGGTGTCAACCGCGCGCCGATCGATGTCATCCCATTCGAAGTCCGACAACAGGGTCGCCTTTCTCGATACTGAGCGCCCTGTTCACGATCCGACGTCGCGCTCACCACCGTAGGAGTGGGAGTGGGGTGGGGTGTCGGCGCGGGGCGCGCGTTCATTGGCCAGCATAGCGAGATCGCCCGTCGCGGTTGCCGTCTGTGACGGGGGTCGACAGGCGGCCGGACCTGTGGTGGGGATGGCTTAGAATCGTTGAGGTTCTATACGCGCTTACCCCGGGGGACGATGGACATCTCGACGACGTCGCACGTCATTGCGACGACCGATCGCCGCTCCGTCGGACGCACCCTCCGGGCCTACGTCGCTCTGACGAAGCCCCGCGTCCTCGAGCTTCTGCTGGTCACCACCGTGCCGGTGATGATCCTCGCGCAGCAGGGTCTGCCCAACCTGTGGCTCATCTTCGCCACGGTCATCGGCGGCTCCCTCAGTGCGGGCTCAGCCGCGGCGTTCAACATGTACCTCGACCGCGACATCGACGCGCATATGCAGCGCACGGTCAACCGCCCCCTCGTCACGGGCGAGGTCTCGCCGCGCGGCGCGCTGACGTTCGCGTGGACGCTCGCGGCGGTCTCGACGATCTGGTTGTGGGCCTTCACCAACCTACTCGCCGCCGCCCTGTCGGCGACCGCGATCTTCTTCTACGTCGTGATCTACACGATGATCCTCAAGCGCCGCACCGAGCAGAACATCGTGTGGGGCGGCATCGCGGGCTGCTTCCCGGTGCTGATCGGCTGGTCGGCGGTCACCGGTTCGCTCTCGCTCGTGCCGTTCATCCTGTTCGCGCTGGTGTTCCTGTGGACGCCGCCGCACTACTGGCCGCTGTCGATGAAGTACGCCGCCCAGTACGACGAGGTCGACGTGCCGATGCTCGGTGCCACGCGCAGCGGCTCGCAGGTGGGCCTGCAGGTCATCCTGTACGCGTGGGCGACCGTGGCGTGCTCGCTGCTGCTCATCCCCGTCGCACCGATGGGCCTGGTGTACACCGTGTCGGCCCTCGTCTTCGGCGGCTGGTTCATCTACGAGTCGCACCGCCTCTACTCCCGCGCCGTGCGCGGGGGCGAGCCGCGGCCGATGCGCGTGTTCCACGCCTCGATCACCTACCTGACGCTGCTGTTCGTGGCCATCGCGGTCGACCCGCTGCTGCCCTTCTGATCCGTCTCGTCGACGCCCGTCCCGTTCGCGGGGCGGGCGTTCACGTTTCCGGATTCCGTGACCTCGAGGGGCCGCGAGGCGCGACCCGACTTCGCGGCGTGCTCGATGGCGGTCCGTGAACGGTCGTGGAGGTGTTCCGGGCAGCGGAGGACCAACACCCCGGCATCCGCCCCATGAACCTGCACCGCCCGCCGCACGCCCGCAGCCCCAGCCATGCACGAGAAACCCCTACCCCCGTGGCACCACCGCTCGTTCTCGCCCCGCCCCCGTCCACACGCGAGAACGCCCGCCCCCATAACGGGAGCGGGCGTTCTCTGTTTCGCGGGGTCAGCGACGCGCGGCGTCGTCTCCCGTGTCGAGCTTGGGGGCGTCGTGGTTCGCTGAGGCCGCGGCCTGCGGGGGAGCGGTCGCGGTCGAGGGGGTCTCGATGTCGGCATCCTCCACCGCGAGGGGGGTGGCGGTGGTGGCCGGGGCGAACGGAGCGCCGGGAGCCGCGGAACTCTCGGCGACGGTCTCGTCGTCGCTGTTCCAGTCGATGGTCTCGATCGCGACGTCGGGACGGCGGGTGAGCGTGGCGGCGGCACCGAGCGCGAGCGCCAGGGCGATGCCGATCGCGCCGGCACCGAGCACCGCGGCGCCCACGACGACCCACGACTGGCCGACGTAGACCTGCACGACGGTGGCGTTGGGATCGTTGAGCACCTGCTCCATCGCGTCGATCCCGTTCAGGACGATCGCGAGTCCGCCGGCGACGGCGGCCAGGGATGCGACGACGAGCACCCAGAACGGGATGCTGGTCACCAGGCGGGGACGGGTCTTCATGGGGAGTACTCCTTGTCGTTCCGACAGGGGGTGTCGGGTACGGGTCCCGAAGCGGGGGACGACGGGACGGCGGGCACGAAGGTGCCACGGTCAACCATGACCCACCCGTCGGTGCGCGAGATAGGGGTCGCCGATGAATGGCCTATGAGCGTATAAGGGTGGGTGCGCTGGCTGGCGCCCGGCGGTGCGCCGGGTTCGCGGCATCCGGTGTCGCCGGGTCAGCTGCGGGCGGATGCCGTAGAGCGACGCGCGGCGGGCGCCTCGGCGACGGCGGGGCGCTTCAGACGCAGCACGACGACGGTCATCGTCGCGGCGGCCAGGGCGGCGAGCACCATGTGGGTGCCGACGGCGATCTCGGGCAGGCCGTTGCGGGCCTGGTACAGCCCGACGGCGATCTGCACGAGCTCGACGGCCAGCAGCGCGACGGCCCAGCGGCGGACGTCGAGACGCAGGCGCCAGGCGAGCACGACGATCGCCAGCGTCAGCACGAACAGGGCGTATCCGGGCCACGAGTGCACGTGCTCGAGCACCTCGGCGTCGAAGCCGTTGCGGCCCGCGGCGGCGTCTCCCGAGTGGGGGCCGGCGCCGGTGGTGAGCACGCCGAACACGATCGTGAGGGCGAGCACGCCGGTGGTCGCGTGCACGAGGGCGGCGAAGCCGCGCGGCACGGCGAGGGCGCGGGGGCCGGCCGGCTGGTTCATGAAGACGAGGAATGCCGCGCACACCGCCACTATCGACACCGAGGCGATGTAGTGGAAGCCGACGATGAAGGGGTTCAGGCCGGTGAGCACCGTGATGCCGCCCACGACCGCCTGCGCGACGATCCCGACGAGCACGATGAGCGAGAGGACGAACAGCACCCGGCGCTCGTGACGCATGCGCCACACCAGCACGACGACGGCGAGGGCCAGGATGCCGACGAGTCCGGTCAGCGTGCGGTTGCCGAACTCGATGATGCCGTGGATGCCCATCTCGGGGGTGTTCACGAGGGAGTCGGGGGTGCAGCGCGGCCACGTGGGGCAGCCCAGGCCCGACCCCGTCAGACGCACCGCGCCGCCGGTGCCGATGATGAGCACCTCGGCCACGAACGACAGCCACGCGAAGACGCGCACGCGGGCGTCGACCTCGGACGGGAGCCACGCGACGAAGCGGCGCAGAGGGGCCGGCACACGGGACGCGGCGGCGTCGGTCGAAGCGGTGGGGGACGAGGCGGAGGGCATGCGTACGGCTTCCTGGCGTCGAAGTGCTCCGGGCCGTCGGGAGAGCGGGGGTGCCATGCCGGGAGCGGGTGTTGCCTGTAGAATCGAAGGGTCCGGGTGCAGCGCTCGCGCGAACCGCACCCACGACAGTCTAGGCGCGCAGCCAGCGCCTTCGAGCGGGCCCACCAGCGACATTCCTGGGACTTCGACCGGAGTCCGGAATGTCGGGGCGGATGACACCGTTGTGGCCCGAGAAGGAGAGTGATCACCATGTCCGATGTCCTCATCGACCGACCAGAGCTCGAAAGCCTGGGGCAATACGAGTTCGGCTGGCACGACACCGACGCGGCGGGTGCCCTCGCCCAGCGCGGCATCAACGAAGACGTCGTGCGCGGCATCTCGGCCCTGAAGTCCGAGCCCGAATGGATGCTCAAGACGCGCCTCAAGGGCTACCAGCTCTTCGGCAAGAAGCCCATGCCCACGTGGGGTGCCGACCTGTCGGACATCGACTTCGACAACATCAAGTACTTCGTGCGCTCGACCGAGAAGCAGGCGCAGACCTGGGAAGACCTCCCGGAAGAGATCCGCAACACCTACGAGAAGCTGGGCATCCCCGAGGCCGAGCGCCAGCGCCTCGTCGCCGGCGTCGCCGCGCAGTACGAGTCCGAGGTGGTCTACCACCAGATCCGCGAAGACCTCGAGCAGCAGGGTGTCATCTTCATGGACACCGACACCGCTCTGCGCGAGCACCCGGAGTTCTTCGAGGAGTACTTCGGCACGGTCATCCCCGCCGGTGACAACAAGTTCGCGGCGCTGAACACGGCCGTCTGGTCGGGCGGCTCGTTCGTCTACGTCCCCAAGGGCGTGCACGTCGAGATCCCCCTGCAGGCGTACTTCCGCATCAACACCGAGAACATGGGTCAGTTCGAGCGGACGCTGATCATCGCCGACGAGGACAGCTACGTCCACTACATCGAAGGCTGCACCGCTCCGATCTACAAGAGCGACTCGCTGCACTCGGCCGTGGTCGAGATCATCGTGAAGAAGAACGCCCGCGTTCGCTACACGACGATCCAGAACTGGTCGAACAACGTGTACAACCTCGTCACCAAGCGCGCCGTCGCCCACGAGGGCGCGACCATGGAATGGGTCGACGGCAACATCGGCTCCAAGGTGACGATGAAGTACCCCTCCATCTACCTGATGGGCGAGCACGCCAAGGGCGAGACCCTCTCGGTCGCCTTCGCCGGTCCCGGTCAGCACCAGGACGCCGGCGCGAAGATGATCCACATGGCTCCGTACACGCAGTCGTCGATCGTCTCGAAGTCGATCGCCCGCGGTGGCGGTCGTGCCGGATACCGCGGCGAGGTGCGGGTGGACGCCAACGCGCACCACTCCGCCAACACCGTGCGCTGCGACGCGCTGCTGGTCGACGCGATCTCGCGCAGCGACACGTACCCCGCGATCGACATCCGCGTCGACGACGTGCAGCTCGGTCACGAGGCCACGGTCTCGAAGGTCAGCGAAGAGCAGCTGTTCTACCTGCAGTCGCGTGGCATGCCCGAAGACGAGGCCATGGCCATGATCGTTCGCGGGTTCATCGAGCCCATCGCGCGGGAGCTCCCCATGGAGTACGCGCTCGAACTCAACAAGCTCATCGAAATGGGCATGGAAGGATCCGTAGGCTAAATGACGACTGCGACCGAAACTCCCGCAGCCGCCGAGGGTCACATCGACCCGGCAGCCCTCGTGGCATCCGTCGTTCCGGTGCAGACGCGCTCGGAGCGTCTGACCTCGTTCGACCCGGCCGACTTCGGCACCCCCACGGGGCGCGAGGTCAACTGGAAGCTCAGCCCGATCGCGCGCCTGGCTCCGCTGTTCGTCGACGAGGCCGGCCCGACCGGCGTCATCACCGTCGACGTGCAGGCGCCGGATGCCGTGGAGCAGCTGCGCCTCGCGGCCGGCGACGCGCCGCGCGGTGAGCACTTCCGCCCCGAAGACCTGCCCGCGGCTCTGGCCTGGACCCACGAGACCGAGGCTCCGCTGCTGCGGATCCCCGCGAACGTCGAGCTCGACGAGCCCGTCGTGGTGCGCCTGACCGGCACGGGCGGCCTCGCGCATGCCCACGTCGTGATAGACGCGCAGCCCAACTCGCGCGGCACTGTGGTGCTGCGTCACGAGGGCACCGCCGACCACGCCCAGAACGTCGAGATCATCGTGCGCGACGGTGCCGACCTCACGGTCGTGTCGGTGCAGCGCTGGAACGACGACGCCGTGCACGCGGCGTCGCACCAGGCCCGCGTCGACCGCGACGCCAAGCTGACGCACGTCGTGGTCAGCTTCGGCGGCGGCGTCGTGCGCGTGAACCCCTCGGTCGAGCTCTCGGGCCCCGGCGCCGAGGGGCGCCTGTACGGCCTGTCGTTCGCTGATGCCGGTCAGCACCTCGAGTCGCAGGTCTACCTGCACCACAAGGGTCCGCACACCGTCGGCGACGTGCTCTACAAGGGTGCGCTGCAGGGCCAGAGCGCGCGCAGCGTCTGGATCGGCGACGTGCTCATCGGACCGGATGCCACGGGCACCGACTCGTACGAGGCAAACCGCAACCTCGTGCTCACCGACGGCGCCCGCGCCGACTCGATCCCGAACCTCGAGATCGAGACCGGTGACATCCAGGGCGCCGGCCACGCCAGCGCGACGGGTCGCTTCGACGACGAGCAGCTGTTCTACCTGCAGGCTCGCGGCATCACCGAAGACGAGGCCCGTCGCCTCGTCGTGCTCGGCTTCCTCACCGAGATCGTGCAGCGCATCGGCATCCCCGAGCTCGAGACCGAGCTCATCGAGGCCATCGAGCACGAGCTGGCCGAAGGGGCCGACGCGTGAGCGCCTCGCGCGCCTGCGCCCTCAGTGAACTCGTGCAGGACGAAGCCCGTCGCGTCGAGATCGACGGCGTTGCGATGGCGGTCGTGCTCGACGGCAACGGCGAGGTCCACGCGATCGGCGACGTCTGCACCCACGGCGACATCTCGCTCTCGGACGGTTTCGTCGAGGGCGAGACGCTGGAGTGCTGGGCGCACGGCTCGGCCTTCTCGCTGAAGACCGGTCGCCCCCTGAACCTCCCGGCCTACGAGCCGGTCCCCGTGTACGAGGTCGTGATCGACGGAGACGACGTGCTCATCGATCCCGCCGTCACCAAGGCGACGGCCTGAGCGCCGCTCACGACAACGCCCACGACCTGAAGACTTACGAGTAAGGAACACCATGTCTGTCCTCGAGATCCGCGACCTCCACGTGACGGTCGAGACGGAGAACGGTACGACCCCGATCCTCAACGGCGTGACGCTGACCATGCGCACCGGTGAGACCCACGCCATCATGGGCCCCAACGGCTCCGGCAAGTCGACCCTGGCGTACACGATCGCCGGTCACCCCAAGTACACCGTGACGAGCGGCTCGATCACCCTCGACGGCGAAGACGTGCTCGCGATGAGCGTCGACGAGCGCGCCCGCGCGGGCCTCTTCCTCGCCATGCAGTACCCAGTCGAGATCCCCGGCGTCACCGTGACGAACTTCCTCCGCACGGCCAAGACGGCCATCGACGGCGAGGCTCCGGCCATCCGCTCGTGGACGAAGGACGTCAAGGGCGCCATGGAGAACCTCCGCATGGACCCGAAGTTCGCCGCGCGCAACGTGAACGAGGGCTTCTCGGGCGGCGAGAAGAAGCGCCACGAGATCCTCCAGCTCGAGCTGCTCAAGCCGAAGATCGCCGTGCTCGACGAGACCGACTCCGGCCTCGACGTCGATGCGCTGAAGATCGTGTCGGAGGGCGTCAACCGCGCCAAGGAGCAGACCGACCTCGGTGTGCTGCTGATCACGCACTACACGCGCATCCTCCGCTACATCCGCCCCGACTTCGTGCACGTCGTCGTCAAGGGCCGGATCGTCGAAGAGGGCGGCTCCGAGCTCGCCGACCGACTCGAAGAAGAGGGTTACGACCGCTTCCTCGAGGCCGGTACCCCGATCGACGCGTAGGATCGTTACATGACCGCAACCCTCGCTCCCGAGAAGTACGACGAGGTCACCGAGGCTCTCAAAGACGTCATGGACCCCGAACTGGGGATCAACGTCGTCGACCTCGGCCTCATCTACGATCTCGCGTGGGACGACGAGAACGACGCGCTCGTCATCCACATGACCCTCACCTCGGCAGGCTGCCCGCTGACCGACGTGCTCGAAGAGCAGACGGCCCAGGCCCTCGACAACGTCGTGGATCGCTTCCGCATCAACTGGGTGTGGATGCCGCCGTGGGGCCCCGAGCGGATCACCGACGACGGCCGCGACATGATGCGCGCCCTCGGCTTCGCGATCTGAACGAAAGATTCCTTCGAACGCCCATCCCTCACGGGGTGGGCGTTCGTGGTTTTCGGATGCCGAGGTCCCGGCGCCTCGCGAGCGTCGAGCACCGCGACGAACGCGTGCCCGCGCCCGTGTGTCTTCCTCTGACGGCCGGGTTCCGCGGCATCCGGTGCCCTGATTAGGCTTTCCGGATGAGCGTCACCCCGTTGCAGGCCCTGCCTCTCGACCTTCTGCGTCAGCGCTCCAGCACCAAGTGGCGCTCGTACGACGACGACGTGATCCCGATGTTCGTCGCCGAGACCGACTTCCCGCTCGCGCCGGCGATCACCGCGGCACTGCATCGTGCCGTCGAGATCGGCGACACCGGGTACACCCCGCCGCGACCCGGCATCGACGTCGACTTCGCCGCGTACGCCGAGCGGATGTGGGACTGGACGATCCACCCGTCGCGCATCCGGTGGACCGGCGACGTGATGATGGGCGTCGTCGAGGTGCTGCGGGCCGTGACCTCGCCCGGCGACCGTGTGATCGTGACGCCGCCGGTGTACCCGCCGTTCTACGACACCGTCGAAGAGGCGGGCGCCGTCGTCGAGCGCGTTCCCCTCGTCGACGACGGCGAGAGGTGGAGCCTCGACCTCGCCGGGATCGAGCGTGCCTTCGCCGGGGGTGCCCGGGCGATCCTGCTCTGCAATCCGCACAACCCGACCGGCACTGTGCACTCGCGCGAGTCTCTCGCCGACCTCGCCCGCCTGGCCGAGCGGTACGGGGCGAGTGTCGTGAGCGATGAGATTCACGCTCCGCTCACGCACGCGCCCGCGGTCTTCACGCCGTTCCTGGATGCCGCGCCCGCGGCCGCCGCCGTCGGCTACGCGGTGACGAGTGCGAGCAAGACCTACAACCTCGCCGGCCTCAAGTGCGCGGTCATCGTGACCGGGTCGGAGGAGACGGCGACGGTGGTGCGATCGCTGCCGTGGGAGGTCGAGTGGCGCGCGGGCCTGTTCGGCGTGATCGCCAACCGCGCGGCCTTCGCCGCCGAGAGCGACGACTGGCTTGCCTCGCTGCTCGTCGCGCTCGACGACAACCGCCGTCTGCTCGCCGAGCTGCTCGCCGAACACCTGCCGCTCGCGCGGTACCGTCTGCCCGATGCGGGCTTCCTCGCGTGGGTCGACGTCTCGGCCTACGGGTGGGGCGACAATCCGTCGCCGCACATCCGCCGCGAGGCGAAGGTCGCGCTGCACCACGGCCCCCTCTTCGGGGAGCAGGGCATCGGACACGTGCGCATCAACGTCGGGTGCGCACCCGAGGTGCTGCGTGAGGCGATCGCGCGCATCGGCGCGCTGGCTCGACAAAGATGAGCGGTCGGCGCGTCGAGAGAACGCGGGGCGCGACCGAGGGGTGACACCGGGTCACGGCATCCGGAATCAGACCTCGGCTCGTCCGGTGCGCCAGTAGCCCATGAACGCGACCGCGCGACGGTCGACCCCGCGCTCGGTGACGAGGTGGCGTCGGAGGGTCTTGATCGCCGAGGCCTCGCCGGCGAGCCAGGCGTACAGCGGCGCCTTCTTCAGCGCGGCTCCGCCCTTGGCGGTGCGCGGGACCTCCCACAGCATGCCCTCGTCGATGTCGACCTCTTCGACCTCGTCGCCGTGGCCGTCGGGGGTGAGGGCGAACGCGGCGTCGCGCGTGGCCGTGACGAGGTGCGCGTGGCGGTCGCCCGCGGACCGCGCGGCCAGACGGAAGTCGAATCCCGGATGCCGGGGGAGATAGGCGCAGTCCTCGGGGGTGGGGACCTCGAGCACGACGGTTCCGGTGGCCTCCGGGGGGAGCTGCTCGAGGATGACGGCGATCGCGGGGGCGGCGGTCTCGTCGCCCGCCAGGAGGTAGTCGCCGGTCTGCGCGGGCGGGACGAAGTCGACGCCGAAGCTCACGTCGGTGAGCGCGACCGTGGGGGCGAAGATGAGCACCTCGTCGCCCGGCCGTGCGTTCTCGATCCACGCCGATGCCGGGCCGAGCACCTCGTGGGCGACCATGTCGATGTCGACCTCCCGCTCGGCGCGACGCACGGCGCGGGTCGTGTAGGTGCGGAACGGCGGGCGCGCATCATTGGGGAGCTCGCGCCACGCCGTCCACCAGTCGCCGCCGGTCGGCATCGTGTCGAGATCGGCCGTGGCGGTGGGGAAGACGATCTTCACGCGCTGATCGAAACCGGGGTTGCCGTATTCGTGCAGGTCATCGCCGACGAACGTGAAGCGGCGGAAGCTCGGGGTCAGGTCGGTGATGCGGGCGACGCGGACGCGGAAGAACCGCGAAGTCTCAAGAGGGGACGACATCGTGGGGCTCCCGGGTGGTGGCGACGGACGGCGTGCGGACGCTGACGTGGTGGCGTCCGCGCGGAAGGACGAGGGGGGTTCCCGACACGGGGTCGGGCACGACCAGAGCGTCGAGCCCGAACACCTCGGCGATGAGCTCGCTGGTCATGACGGCGCTCGGGTCGCCGGCGGCCACGACACGTCCGTCGCGCAGGGCCACGAGATGGTCGGCGTAGCGGGCCGCCATGTTCATGTCGTGCAGCACCATGACGGTGGTCGTTCCCCGGTCGCGGTTGAGGTCGGTGAGCAGGTCGAGCACATCGACCTGGTGGGCGACGTCGAGGAAGGTGGTCGGCTCGTCGAGCAGCAGAATGTCGGTCTCCTGAGCGAGCGCCATGGCGATCCACACGCGTTGCCGCTGGCCGCCCGACAGCTCGTCGACCGCGCGGTCGGCGAGGTCGCTGATCCCCGTGGCGGCGAGCGCCTCGGCCACGACCTCGTAATCGCGGGCGCTCCAGCGGGCGAGGGCACGCTGGTGCGGGTGGCGACCACGGCCGACGAGGTCGGCGACGGCGATGCCCTCGGGAGCGATGGGGCTCTGCGGAAGCAGCCCCAGGATGCGCGCGACCTCTTTCGTGGGCCGCTCGTGCAGCGCCTTGCCGTCGAGGATCACGCGACCGGCCTTCGGCGGGAGCAGGCGAGCGAGCGCGCGCAGCAGCGTCGACTTGCCGCACCCGTTCGCGCCGACGATCGCGGTGATCCGCCCGGCGGGGAGCACGAGATCGAGGTCGTCGACGATGGTGCGGTCGGCGTAGGCGAGGGTGAGACCCTCGGCCGACAGAGTGCGGTTCGCGGTCATAGCGAGCCTCCGGAGCGATTGGTCCTGATGAGCAGGTAGATGAGATACGGCGCGCCGAGCACGCCCGTGACGACACCCACCGGGTAGCGGTTGTCGAAGGCGAACTGGCCGACGAGGTCGGACAACATGACCAGCAGGGCGCCGACGAGCCCGGCCGGCACCAGGAGGGATCCGCCGGGGCCGATGAGGCGCGCGGCGATCGGACCGGCCATGAAGGCCACGAAGGCGATGGGCCCGGCACCGGCCGTCGCCACGGCCAGCAGCACGACCGCCCCGACGATCAGGAGCAGACGCGTGCGTTCCACACGGACGCCGAGACCCGCGGCGGAGTCGTCGCCGAGGCGGAGGACCGAGAGCGAGCGGGTGTTGCCGATCATGAGCGGGACGATGACGACGACCGCGAGGGCCAAGGGGAGCACCCGACCCCAGGAGGCGTTGTTGAGGCTTCCCGTCAGCCACTGCATCGCCGTCTGGAGGTCCCAGTTGGCGGCGCGGCTCAGCATGTACGTCGTGACGCTGTCGAGCATGGCGGCGACGCCGATGCCGATGAGCACGAGTCGCGTGCCGGTGAAGGCGCCTTTTCGCGAGAGCAGGTAGATCGCGCCGGCGGTGGCGAGGGCGCCGACGAGGGCGAAGGTCGAGACGAGGGCGTCCGACAGCGAGAAGCCGATGATCGCGATGACGGCGGCCGCGCTCGCCCCGGAGGAGATGCCGATGATGTCGGGGGAGGCGAGGGGGTTGCGCAGCATCGTCTGGAACGTGACTCCGGCCATGCCGAAGGCGAGTCCCGACAGCAGGCCCAGGCTCGCGCGCGGCAGGCGCAGCTCGCCGATGGTGAACGAGGCGCCCGGGACCGTCTGGCCCAGCAGGACGCGGAGTACCTGATCGGGGGTGTAGAAGGTGTTGCCGACCATGAGCGTCACCGCGAAGACGACGACGACGGCGACGGCGAGCACGGTGGTCACGCCGATCCGGCGCCGGGTGCGGGCTCGGCGTCCGCGGGCGAGGGCGCCGACCGCGGCCGGGCGCTGCAGGACGATGCTCACAGTTCACGCACCTTCTGCCGGCGGACGATCCAGATGAAGAAGGGGGCGCCGATGAGGGCGGTGAGGATGCCGACCTCGATCTCGGTGGGGCGCGCGACGAGGCGACCGACGACGTCGGCTCCCACGAGGAGCATCGCGCCTCCGAGCGCCGAGAACGGCACGAGCCACCGGTGATCGGTCCCGATGAGCAGTCGGCAGATGTGCGGGATGACGAGACCGACGAACGCGATGGGGCCGGCGACGGCGGTGGCGGCGCCCACCAGCACGACCGCACCCGCGGAGGCGATGAGGCGCGTGCGTCCGACGTGCTCGCCGAGCCCGGTCGCGACGTCGTCGCCGAGGGCGAGGGAGTTCATGCCGCGTGAGCAGAGGATGCACACGAGGGCTCCGGCGGCGAGCACCGGCAGCACGATCTGCACACGGTCCCACGTGGCACCGCCGATGCCACCGATCTGCCAGAAGCGGAACACCTCGAGAAGGTCGACGCGCGGCAGCAGGATCGCGCTCGACAGTGAGCCGAACGCGGCGGTGGTGGCCGCCCCGGCGAGGGCGAGCTTGAGGGGAGTGGCGCCGCCGCGCCCAAGCGAGCCGACCGTGTAGACGAACACCGCGGCCACGGCCGCTCCCACGACGGCGAATCCCATGTATCCGAGCGAGCTCGACAGGCCGAAGAACGCGATGCCCGTGACGACGGCCAGCGACGCTCCGGCGGAGACGCCGAGGATGCCGGGGTCGGCGAGCGGATTGCGGGTGACCGCCTGCATGGTGAGCCCGGCCATCGCGAGGGCTGCCCCGACGAGCAGCCCGAGCACCGTGCGCGGAATGCGGGTGGCGACCACTGCCTCACCGACCCCGGTGCCCCCCGAGAACGCCGAGAAGATCTCGCCGATCGACACGTCACGCGTGCCGAAGGCGATGGATGCCGCGCACATCACGACCACGCCCACCGTGAGCGCCAGCAGCCAGCCGAGTCGACGGCCCGACGATCGCCGCAGATCAGCGGTGTCGGGTGGGGCGTCGGCGACGGCGGTGCGGGAGTTCACGGTGGGCGCGATTCGAGGTGTCCGGGGGCGGGGATCAGCCGAGGGCGGCGGTCAGCACGTCGAGGTACTTCGACAGGCCCCAGCTCACCGAGAGGGGAGAGGGGTTCGCCGAGGCCGCGAGAGGCGTGCCGTCTTCGAGCACCGCGACGTGGCCGGCGGCCACGGCGGGGATCTTCGACAGGAGCGGGTCGGCCTGGAGCTGCGCGAGGGTCGAGCCGTCGGTGTTGCCGTAGGTGATCCACAGCCCCACATCGTTGAAGACGTCGGCCTGCTCCGAGGAGATGTCGCTGTAGAACGCGTCGATCTCGCTCGAGGTCTTGGTCACCTGCTCGGGCTCGGGCATGCCGAACTCATGCAGGTACCCCGCGCGGGGGTCGTGCGAGGTGTAGTAGGTGATGGTGCTGAGGTCGGTGGGGTCGGTGAACGCGAACAGGGGCGCGACCTCGGCGAGAGCGGGGTGGGCGTCGAAGGCCGCCTGCGACTCGGTCTTGATCTGCTCGATGAGGGCCTCACCCTCGCTCTCGAGACCGAGGGCCTTGGAGTTGAGCTGGATCATCTGGTCGAGGGTGGTGCCCCACGCGGCGTCGGGGTAGGCGACGACGGGCGCGATCTTCGACAGCGTGTCGTAGTCCTCCTGCGTGAGTCCCGAGTAGGCGGCGAGGATGACGTCGGGCTGCGTGTCGGCCACGGCCTCGAAGTCGATGCCGTCGGTCTCGTCGAAGAGCACGGGGGTCTCGCCGCCGAGCTCGGTCAGCTTGTCTTCGACCCAGGGGAGGATGCCGTCTCCGTCGTCGTCGCCCCACGTGGCCTTCGCCATGCCGACCGGCACGATGCCGAGAGCGAGGGGGACCTCCTGGTTCGACCACGCGACGGTGGCCACGCGCTCGGGCTTTTTCTCGATGACCGCTTGGCCGAGAGCGCTGTCGACGGTGACGGGGAAGACGTCGTCGGAGCCTTGCGCCGCCTCGTCTCCGGGGGCGGCCGAGGTGCCGGCGCAGCCGGTGAGGACGAGGGCGGAACCGACGGCGAGTGCCGCCAGAGCGCGGAATCGGGACACGAAGAGCCTCCTGCGTGTTAGGTAAGGATAGGCTTAGTTTAGGTCAGACCTCGGGTGAGAACGCAAACCCGGATGCCGCTGGACCCGGGCCTTCGTCTCGACGCCGAGACAACGGCATCCGGGATGTTCGTCGACCCTTGCGCCCCCTCCCGCGGGCGGGAGCGGGCTCGGGGGATTCGGCTGTCGGCGGGCATGCAGGGGCGCGTCTTATACTGGGTGGCTGGCCATGTCGGCCTGCTTCCCCATCCCCGAAGAACGGACGTTCGCTGTGCTCGCCGTGCACGACCTCGAGATCCGCGTGGGTGCCCGCGTGCTCATGTCAGACGTGGCGTTCCGCGTCTCCGACGGCGACAAGATCGGCCTCGTCGGACGCAACGGCGCCGGAAAGACCACCCTCACCAAGGTGCTCGCCGGCGACCTGCTGCCCTCCAACGGGGGCGTCGACCGCTCCGGTGAGCTCGGCTACCTGCCCCAGGATCCCCGCTCGGGCGACCCCGAGATGCTCGCGCGCACGCGCATCCTCGACGCCCGCGGGCTGGGCTCGCTCGCCCTCGGCATGCACGAGGCGTCGATGGCGATGGGCGACGACAACCCCGCCGTCGCGGCGAAGGCGATGAAGAAGTACGGCCGCCTCACCGAGGAGTTCGAATCGGCCGGCGGATACGCGGCCGAGGCCGAAGCGGCGTCGATCGCGCACAACCTGTCGCTTCCCGACCGCATCCTCGACCAGCCGCTGAAGACCCTCTCGGGTGGTCAGCGTCGCCGTATCGAGCTCGCGCGCATCCTCTTCTCCGACGCGCAGACGATGATCCTCGACGAGCCGACCAACCACCTCGACGCCGACAGCGTCGTGTGGCTGCGCGAGTTCCTCAAGGGCTACAAGGGCGGGCTCATCGTGATCTCGCACGACGTCGAGCTCGTGGGCGAGACCGTCAACCGCGTGTTCTACCTCGACGCGAACCGCCAGGTCATCGACGTCTACAACATGAACTGGAAGAACTACCTGCGCCAGCGGGTGGCCGACGAGGAGCGCCGCAAGAAGGAGCGCGTCAACGTCGAGAAGAAGGCCACGGCGCTGCAGCTGCAGGCCGCGCGCTTCGGCGCGAAGGCCTCGAAGGCCGCGGCCGCGCACCAGATGGTCGCGCGCGCCGAGAAGATGCTGTCGGGCCTCGACGACGTGCGTCAGGACGAGCGCGTCGCCAAGCTCCGTTTCCCGAAGCCCGCACCGTGCGGCAAGACCCCGCTCATGGCATCTGGTCTGTCGAAGTCGTACGGCTCGCTCGAGATCTTCACCGACGTCGACCTCGCGATCGACCGCGGGTCGCGCGTGGTCATCCTGGGCCTCAACGGTGCCGGGAAGACGACGCTGCTGCGCATCCTCGCCGGCGTCGACCAGCCCGACACCGGACAGCTCGAGCCCGGTCACGGACTCAAGATCGGTTACTACGCGCAGGAGCACGAGAACCTCGACGTCGATCGCTCGGTGCTCGAGAACATGATGTCGTCGGCGCCGCACATCACCGCGACCGAGGCCCGCAAGGTGCTCGGGTCGTTCCTCTTCGTCGGGGATGACGTGCTGAAGCCCGCCGGTGTGCTCTCGGGTGGAGAGAAGACGCGCCTGTCGCTCGCGACGCTCGTGGTGTCGTCGGCCAATATGCTGCTGCTCGACGAGCCCACGAACAACCTCGACCCCGCCTCGCGCGAAGAGATCCTCGGCGCCCTGTCGCACTACGAGGGTGCCGTCGTCCTCGTCTCGCACGACGAGGGGGCGGTCGAGGCGCTCAACCCCGAGCGCGTGCTGATCCTGCCCGACGGTGTCGAAGACATCTGGGGCCGCGATTACGCGGATCTGATCACGCTGGCGTAACCGGGCTCGTCCTCGCGGTGGGCGCTGTCGCGGTCATCTGGAGCAGGGGCGACGCGGATCCGATCAGGCTGGTGTGGAGCGAGGCGCCCAACGCATCCACACGGCGTCGGTGCCGGGCCACGGTGCGACATCGTCCGTGAACCCCTCGCGCAGATAGAAGCCGCGCACCGTCGGGTTGCTGACGTCGTATTCGGTGACGAGGTCGCCGCCGTTCGCGCGAGCGCGCGCCTTCGCCGACGCGATGAGAAGGCGACCGATCCCACGATGCTGGTGATCCGGCGCGACGTAGAGCTTCCAGAGGACGAGGTCGCTGCCCAGACGGTCGACCTCCGCCATTCCGGCGACGTCGCCCTCATCGGACGCGACATCGATGCGTCCCTCGCTGATCGCGGACCCGATGACCTCTTCGTTCCAGTACCGGTCGAGTCCGGCGACGACGTGCTCCGCGCCGCGCGCGGGGCCGTAAGTGGGTGGCCAGCTCAGGATCCCGATCAGTCGGACCGCGGCGAGGTCGTCGGGGTTCGCAGGACGGACGATGACGGGCATGTCGTCATCCTGCCGGTTCTGCTCAGCGCTGGTCGAGGAGCGCGTCTTCGTCGTCGGCGTCGCGGTCGCGCGGGCGCTTGCGGGCGCGGTGCAGGGCCACGGGGTCGACGCGTCGCTTCTCGGTCATAACGCTCTCGGGCTCGGGGGTCGTCTCGATCAGCTCGATACCCTCTTCTTCAGCGTCTTCCGCTTCTTCGCGGCGCAGTTTGCGTTCGTTGACGATGACGTAGGTGATGAAGCCGAAGCCCATGACGGCGAACAGAATCCACTGCACCGCGTACGACAGGTAGGGGCCGGGGTCGTTGCTGGGCGGATCCACCGTGTTCGGCGCGGTCGCGGGTGCGGGCGTCTCCGACATGAGCAGGCCGTAGGCGCCGGGCTCGAGGGGGCCGGTCTGCTCGGCGACGAGGCCCAGGTTGATGGTCGGCACCTGACCCGGGTCGGCGCTGCGACCCGAGGTGGGTGCGGCCTCTTCGGGACGGAGGCGTACTTCGACGGTCACCTGACCCGACGGCGGGTCCGGGATCACGTCGGGGACGGACTGCTGGTTTCCCGGCGGAAGCCATCCCCGATCCACGAGGAAGGTGCGCCCGTCGACGAGGCGGAACGGCACGAGCTGCTCGAACGCGGCCGAGCCGCCGTGCGCGCGGTTGCGCACGAGGAGCTGCTCGTCGGTGAGGTACTTGCCCTGCATGCGCACCGGGCGCCACTCGTCGGATGGCGTCAGCTGCGCCCCGGGGGCGAGCAGGTCTCCGAGGGCGACGGGCGGGGCGTCGTAGTTGTTCGCGACGAGCTCGAGCTGCTCGGTGCGCTCGGCGTTGCGGGAGAACTGCCAGTTGGAGAGGAATCCGCAGGCGATCGCGAAGAGAATGGCCACGCCGACATACATCGCCCAGCGTGCGGCGGCGGGGGTCTCGCGACGGCTCATGAGAGGTGTCCTCGACGACCGGCGAGATCGAGAACGCCCCGGGTGCCGCGGGAGTCCGACGACCGGCTGACGATCGACCACCCGGCACCGTCTCGCGCTGCGTCGTCGAATCCTCCGGTCACATCATCCAGGGTACGTCGGTCGGCGCGGCGCTCACGCCGGTTCGTTCGACAGGGCCTCCACCCGCACGGGGAAGTCGCGGGCGCTCAGGAACTCGCGCAGGTACGAGACGTGCGCGTCGCAGGCGACCCAGGTCTTGCGGCGGTCGGCGGCATGGATGCGCGGGTTGCGCCAGTGCACAGCCCAGACGGCGTCGTCACGGCATCCGGCTCGAGAGCATTCGACGCGCGCGCTTCCCGCTGACGTCGACGCGGTCACGGGCGGTCGTCTCGCGGGGGATCCTGACGCGGGGTCTCGGCGATGCGGATGACCATCGGGCCCTCGGCGGGGGCCACGGTCGCCGTGGGCGGCACCGGGGCCTCGATCGCGCGTTCGGGGTTGATGACGGTCCGGTCGGAGGCGTCCTGGCCGACGTTGGCGACGATGACGGCGAGGTAGGGGAGGAAAATCGCCCCGGCGGCGAAGACGAAGGTGTACCAGCCGTACGGGGTGATGACCGCCATGGCGATGAAGCACGCGATACGGATACCCATCATCACCATGTACTTGGCGAAACGGGTGTCGGCGTCATCCCGGGGAGCCTGGGGAAGCGACGTCGCGGATTGGGCTCGATGCGATGTCTTCACAGTGGTCTCAGGGTACGCCCGCAGGAAGGTCACGGGGCGGGGTTGCGGTACCGGTTGTTCGACGTCATGACAAGCCGCCGAACGCAGCGCGTTCGGCGGCTCGTCATGCGCGACGGGGGTGTCAGACGCCGTAGCCCGAGCTGGTCGAGTTCGCGGTCGAGGCGACCAGGATCGAGATGCCGATGATGAACAGGACGATCAGAACGAGACTGATGTAGCCGATCAGCAGACCGGCGAGGGCCATGCCGTGGCCGCGCTCTCCGGTGGTCTTGATCTGCTTGAGCGAGATGTGCCCCATGATGACGCCGGCGATCTGTCCGATCACGGGCAGGAACATGACGAAACCGACGATCGAGGCGATCAGCGACAGGATCGCGAGCAGATTGGTTTTCGGCGCCGCGGTGTAGCCGTACTGCTGTCCGTAGGCCTGCTGACCGTACGCCTGGCCGTAGGCGGGCTGACCGTAAGCCTGCTGCCCGTAGGCCTGCTGGCCGTACGCCGGCTGCCCGTACCCCTGCTGGTCGTAGGCCGGTGCCGCGGGGGCCGAGCCGTAAGCGGATGCCGCGGCGTCGGGCGCGGGAGCGTCGTAGGCCGAGCCGTAGGGCGGCGCGGGAGGTGCCGACGGGGCATCGGGGGCGCCGTACGGCGGAGCCGGGGGAGCGCCGTAGGCGGGGGCGTCGGGAGTCGTGGTTGCGGATGCCGTGTGTCCGGAGTCCGTGGTCCCGGATGCCGTGGTTCCGGATGCTGTCGCGTCGCTGTCGCCGCTCGCGGTGGCGCTCGTGGAGTCGGTGTCGCTCTGCGGGGCGTAGGGCGACGCGGAGGGGGCGTCGTTCGAGGGCGAGGAGCCGTCGGTGTATCCGGGCTGGTTCGGATCGGTCGTGCGGTCGTCGCTCACGGGAGTCCCTTTCGTCGCGGTCTTCCCCAGCGTTCCAGCGCGTCTCCACCCGTGTCAAACGGCTGAGTCGAGAACGGCTGGGCGGCGAGATGTCGGGCGGGCTGTCGTTGCTTCGGTGTGCTCGCGGTGTCCCGGCCCGGTCGTCGGTAGGCTGGGCCGGTTCCGTCACCCGCAAGCGCAGGAGTCTCACCATGTCTCAGGACCGCGTCGTCGTCGTCACCGGAGGAAACCGGGGGATCGGTCGCGCCATCGCCGAGCGCTTCGTGGCGGAGGGCTGGAAGGTCGCCGTCACCGCCCGTTCGGGCGAGGGCCCCGAGGGAACACTGACCGTGCGCGCCGACGTCACCGATGCTGCTGCTGTCGACGCGGCGTTCTCGCAGGTCGAGGCCGAGCTCGGACCGATCGCCGTCGTCGTCGCCAACGCCGGGGTGACCAAGGACACCCTGCTGTTGCGCATGAGCGAGGACGACTTCGACAGCGTGGTCAACACCAACCTCGGCGGAGCGTTCCGCGTCGTCAAGCGCGCCTCGAAGGGCATGCTGAAGGCGCGGTGGGGTCGCGTCATCCTCATCTCGAGCGTCGTGGGCCTCTACGGCTCGGCCGGACAGATCAACTACGCAGCGTCCAAGAGCGCCCTCGTCGGCTTCGCCCGTTCGCTCACGCGCGAGCTGGGCGGTCGCGGAATCACCGCCAATGTCGTCGCTCCCGGATTCATCGAGACCGACATGACGGCCGAGCTCCCCGCCGACACGCAGGCGGAGTACAAGAAGAACATCCCCGCCGGTCGTTTCGCCTCGCCCGACGAGGTCGCGGGCGTCGTCACCTGGCTCGCCGGAGATGACGCCGCCTACATCTCGGGCGCGGTCATCCCCGTCGACGGCGGCCTCGGCATGGGTCACTGACCCCGACGCCCCAGGGCGACGGTCCCCGAACCCGACGCCCCACCGCGTCGGCGTGGGGCACTAACCCTGGCGCGGCTGGAGGGACGCTCGGTCGGTCGGCTTCTCGAGCCGATGCGCCTCTCAGCGCATGGCGGCGACCAGCTTCTCGGCAAACTTCTGGGGCTGCGAGAACTGCGGCCAGTGACCCGACCCGAGCCGCACGATGTCGACATCGCGGATTTTGCCGAACTCGTCGGCATACGCGCCCCAATCGGCAAGCACGCGGGGCAGCGACTCGGCGTCGAGCTGGCCCGAGAGCACCGTCACGGGCACCTCGAAGCGCCGTTCGTCGCTGAGGGTGAGGGGCGAGGTCGGCACACGGCCCGGTACGTCGACAACCTGCGTCGCCGTGCGGGTTCGGGTCTCTTGGTCGATGTCGGCGGTGTCGTCGGCATCGAAGAACTCCCATCCGGGGAAGTGTACGACGCCGTCTTCGACGGGGAACTCCGAGATCATCGCGCCGGGGTGGGGCACGATCGTGTCGACGAGGACGACCCGTGCGACGCGGTCGGGGCGTCGGTCTGCAGCGCCCCAGACGACGTTGCCCCCGCCGGAGTGTCCGACGAGCACGACGCTCTGATCGAGACGGTCGATCTCGGTGACGACGGCGTCGACCCAGTCGTCGGTCACGAGGTCGCCGACCGCGGGGCCGGGCATGCTGAGGGGGTGCGGGCGATGCCCTGCCGCCTCCAGAGCGGGAACGATGTCGTCCCACGACGACGCGGTGAGCCAGAGTCCGGGTACGAGGATGACGTCCATGTTCCGAGCGTAGGGCGGGGTTCCGACATCGGCCAGTGCTCCCGAGAAACGGCAGATCAGGCGTCAGTTCGCGCGCTCCTGTCCTCCCCGCGGGCAAAGAGCCTCACGGCATCCGCGCGCCGTGGGTCCGCGCAGGATCCGTGCGTCAGCGGGGGAGGAGCGCGATGACCTGCGCCAGATCCACGTCGCCGACGACCAGATCGGCGCACTCGCGCACGGCGGGCTTCGCATTGAACGCCAGACCGAGGCCGGCCGTCTTCATCATCTCGAGGTCGTTCGCCCCATCGCCGATCGCGAACGTCGACCGCAGGGGGACGCCGTGCTCCTCGGCCCAGCGGCGGAGCGTGTCGGCCTTGGCCGTGGCATCCACGATCTCGCCGTCGACCTCGCCGGTGAGGCGACCGTCATCGGCGACGAGCCGGTTCGCGCGCCAGACGTCGACCCCCAGGTCGGGCGCGATGGTGTCGAGCACCTCGTGGAAGCCTCCGGAGACGACTCCGACGGTCCCTCCGCGTTCGTGCACCGCCTCGATGAGTTCGCGCACGCCGGGGGTCGGCTCGATGCGTGCGATCGCGCGGGCGAAGGCCTCGGTCGAGACGCCGGCGAGAGCTTCGACGCGCGAGCGCAGGCTGGTTGCGAAGTCGACCTCGCCGCGCATGGCCGCCTCGGTCGCCGCGGCGACCTCGGCACCGCGGCCGGCTTCGTCGGCGAGGAGTTCGATGACCTCGTTGCGGATCAGAGTGGAGTCGGCGTCGAGCACGACGAGGAAACGAGCGGGCGCAGGCACGCGCTCGACCCTAGCGGGTGAGTCGGGGGTCGTGCGGTCCACGGCCGGTCGCCTCAGCGCGACGTCGCTCCCGTCGCACGGCGTCATGCGCGGCGGCGATGTCGGAGGCCCCGCGTAGGCTTTTCGCACCGCCGACTCCTGAGAAGGGACCCCCTCATGGCCGATGTCGAAAGCTTCACCCTCGACCACACCGCCGTCTTGGCGCCGTACGTCCGCCTGATCGGCACGGAGTCGGGCCCGCGCGGCGACGTCATTTCCAACTTCGATCTGCGTCTGGTGCAGCCCAACGAGCAGGAGATCCCGACGGCCGGACTCCACACCATCGAGCACCTGCTCGCGAGCCTCGTGCGCGACCGCATCGACGGCCTCATCGACATCTCGCCTTTCGGATGCCGCACCGGTTTCCACGTCATCATGTGGGGCGAACCCGAGGTCGGCGCCCTGGTCGATGCGATCAGCGACTCGCTGCGCGCGATCGTCGACGACGTCCAGTGGGACGACGTCCCCGGAACCGACGCGTTCAGCTGCGGCAACTACCGCGACCACAGCCTGCACACGGCCAAGGAGTGGTCGAAGGTCGTGCTCGAGAAGGGCATCTCGCGCGACGCGTTCGAGCGCGTGGGCGTCTGACGCGGAGCTGAACGGGTACCGGGCAGGCCGAGTGTCGCGCGACGCGTGCGAGCGCGTGGGTGTCTGCCGCGGGGCTGATAGCTCCTGACCTTTCACCTCTTTGAGCGAGAGGGGGCGGCGACCTTCGCGGTCACCGCCCCCTCTTCGCATCCGGAGCTTCTCGGCATCCGGAGCCGCACGTCACGACTAGGCGTGGACGTGCACGTCCTTGCCGACGACGGTGATGCCCGTCTCGGTGACGGTGAAACCGCGGGCGAGGTCGCGCTCGCGATCGACGCCGATGGTCGCCTCGGGCTCGAGGACCACGTTCTTGTCGAGGATCGCGCGGTGGATCCGCGCTCCCGCACCCACCTGGACGCTGTCGAACAGCACGGAGTCGGTGATCGTCGATCCGCCGCCCGCGAGGGCCCACGGGCCGACGACGCTGCGCTCGAGGTGGGTTCCCGACAGCACCGAGCCGAGCGAGACGATCGAGTCGATCGCGTTGCCGATGCGCCCGACCGAGTCGCGCACGAACTTCGCCGGAGGGGCGTTGAAGGTCTGCGAGAAGATCGGCCAGTCGTTGTTGTAGAGGTTGAAGATCGGCAGGGTCGAGATCAGATCCATGTGCGCGTCGTAGAACGACTCGATCGTGCCGACGTCGCGCCAGTACGACCGGTCGCGGGGCGTGGACCCGGGCACGTCGTTGCGCTGGAAGTCGTAGACGGCCGCCTCGCCGCGGTCGACGAAGTAGGGGACGATGTCGCCGCCCATGTCGTGGGCCGAGGTCGGCAGTTCACCGTCGTGCGTGACGGCGTCGACGAGGGCGTCGGCGTCGAAGATGTAGTTGCCCATCGAGGCGAGCACCTCGTGCGGCGAGTCGGCGAGGCCCGCCGGGCTCTGCGGCTTCTCGAGGAAGGCGCGGATCTTCGTCGGGTCGCTGGGGTCGGTGTCGATGACGCCGAACTGGTTCGCGAGCGAGATCGGCTGACGGATGCCGGCGACGGTGGCCTTCGCGTCCGAGGCGATGTGGGCGTCGAGCATCTGCTTGAAGTCCATGCGGTACACGTGGTCGGCACCGATGACGACGACGATGTCGGGCTTCTCATCGCGGATGAGGTTCATCGACTGCAGGATCGCGTCGGCCGAGCCCGAGAACCAGCGCTTGCCGAGTCGCTGCTGGGCGGGGACCGACGCGACGTACGAGCCGAGCATCGGCGACATGCGCCACGTCTGCGAGATGTGGCGGTCGAGGCTGTGCGACTTGTACTGCGTGAGCACGACCAGCTGCCGCAGCCCCGAGTTGATGAGGTTCGAGATGGCGAAGTCGATCAGGCGGTACTGGCCGCCGAACGGAACGGCGGGTTTGGCGCGATCGGCCGTGAGGGGCATGAGTCGCTTTCCCTCGCCGCCGGCGAGGATGATTCCGAAGACCTTCGGCGCTGCAGGCATGGCACCACACTAAGGGGCGGATGCGGCTGCGGAAACACGTCTGCGGCGCGCCTTTCGCTGTACTACGGTTCGTGTCATGCGCGTCGACATCGTGACCAAGGAATACCCGCCGGAGATCTACGGCGGAGCCGGAGTCCACGCCACAGAGCTCGTCAAGGCCCTGCGCGCCGAGGGTACCGAAGTGCAGGTCCGCGCGTTCGGCGCCGACCGTGACGAAGTGGACGTCACCTCCTATGGAGTGCCCGCGGAATTGGCATCCGCGAACGGCGCCATTCAGACCCTCGGCACCGATCTCGAGATCGTGTCCGACATCGCCGGCGCCGACGTCGTGCACTCGCACACGTGGTATGCGAACTTCGCCGGGCACCTCGCCTCTCTGCTGCACGGCATCCCGCACGTCGTCACCGCGCACAGCCTCGAACCGCTGCGCCCCTGGAAGGCCGAGCAGCTCGGGGGCGGTTACGCCGTCTCGAGCTACATCGAGAAGACCGCCTACGAGGGCGCTGCCGCGGTCGTCGCGGTGAGCTCCGGCATGCGCGACGACATCCTGCGCAGCTACCCGGCGCTCGATCCCGCCAAGGTGCGGGTCATCTACAACGGCATCGACACCGAGTCGTGGCATCCGGTGTCGGATGACGCGTTCCTGGCGTCGCAGGGGATCGATCCGTCGCGCCCCTCGGTCGTCTTCGTCGGTCGCATCACCCGTCAGAAGGGGCTGCCGTACCTGCTGCGCGCGGCCGAGCAGCTGCCGCCCGAGGTGCAGCTGATCCTGTGCGCCGGCGCCCCCGACACCCCGCAGATCATGGCCGAGGTGCAGGAGCTCGTCCGCGGGCTCCAGGCCACCCGCGACGGGGTCGTGTGGATCGAGAAGCTGCTGCCCCGCAACGAGCTCAGCGCGATCCTCACCTCGGCCACGACGTTCGTCTGTCCCTCCGTGTACGAGCCGCTGGGCATCGTGAACCTCGAGGCCATGGCGTGCGGTGCAGCGGTCGTCGGAACGGCGACCGGCGGCATCCCCGAGGTCGTCGTCGACGGAGTGACCGGGCGACTCGTGCCGATCGAGCAAGTGCAGGACGGGACCGGAACGCCCGTCGATCCCGAGCGGTTCGTCGACGATCTCGCCCGTGTGCTGACGGAGGTCGTTTCGGATGCCGACACCGCCCGGGCCTACGGAGAAGCCGGTCGCACGCGAGCCGTCGAGGACTTCAGCTGGGCGGCCATCGCGGAGACCACCGCGGCGCTCTACGCGGAGGTCGCGGGGAAGTAGGGCGTTCGTCTCCGCGCGGCGCGCCACGACGATCGGGGTAGGTCTCGGGGATCGCCGCGCACGACTCGCGCGGGGGCGCTCCGGCACTCTCCACAGGGGCCGCGTGGCATCCGGGAGCCCCTGTCTCGGACAGTAGGCTAGAGCCATGCCCCAGGTGCTCGAGTTCTCCGACGTCGTCGTCCGCCGGAACGCGCGGGACATCGTGTCCCACCTCGACTGGGAGGTGTCGGACGACCAGCGTTGGGTCGTGCTCGGGCCGAACGGCGCCGGCAAGACGACGGTGCTCCAGCTCGCTGACACCCTGCTGCACCCCACGTCTGGTTCGGTGACGATCCTCGGGGAGCGTCTCGGTCGCACCGACGTGTTCGAGCTGCGTCCGCGCATCGGTTTCGCCTCGTCGGCGATGGCGCGTCGCGTGCCGCCGGAAGAGACGGTGCTCGACGTCGTGCTGACGGCCGCGTTCTCGGTCGTGGGTCGCTGGCGTGAGGACTACGACGACATCGACGAGCGTCGTGCGCTGCGCGTGCTCGCCGAGTGGAAGCTCGACCACCTCGCCGACCGCACCTTCGGCACCCTCAGCGACGGCGAGCAGAAGCGCGTGCAGATCGCTCGAGCGGTCATGACCGACCCCGAGCTGCTGCTGCTCGACGAGCCCACCGCGAGCCTCGACCTGGGTGCGCGCGAGGAGCTGCTCACCCTGCTGTCGGGCTACGCGCAGGCGCCGACCACCCCCGCGATGGTGATGGTGACCCACCACGTGGAGGAGATCCCGGTTGGGTTCACGCACGTGCTGCTGCTGCGCGACGGCGAGGTCGTGGCATCCGGTCCTCTCGAGGAGGCCCTCACGGCCGAGAACCTCACGAAGACGTTCGGGCTCGAGATCTCGCTGTCGCGCGAAGCCGGGCGGTACGCGGCGCGCGCGGTCTGAGGCGCTTCGCCTCGAGGCGTCGGGCGAGTCGGCGCCCTCGTGTCAGGGCAGTGCTTCGGCCTGATAGACTCTGACGTTGGTGCCTTCGGCGCCGCAGACTTTGACGTCCTGGCAGAATCCAGGACACCACTTCTCAAAGGACCTCCCATGCAGACTGACATTCACCCCACGTACAAGGCCGTCGTCTTCCGCGACCTCGGTTCGGGCGACACCTTCCTCACCCGTTCGACCGTCTCGAGCGACAAGACGATCGAGCTCGACGGCGTGGAGTACCCCGTCATCGACGTGGAGATCTCGTCCGCTTCGCACCCCTTCTACACGGGCAAGCAGCGCATCATGGACTCCGCCGGTCGCGTCGAGAAGTTCAACCAGCGCTTCAAGAACTTCGGCGGTCGTTGATCCGCAGCGGTTCTCGCAGCGAAAGCCCCTCGTCCTTCGGGACGGGGGGCTTTCGCTTTTCCGGGTTGGTGGGTGCGTCGGGTGCGCGCGGGGCGTCGGGCTCGGCGGCGCGGTGCAGCTGACGGAGGGCGCGGGGTGGCGCGGTCTCGCATCCTTCAGGGTCCGTCCTGGCGATGAGCGCCGGTCATGATCGACTGCGCCCGCTGCCCCGTCGCCGCGTGTGTGGCGAAATGAATGCGCTTCCGCCCTCACACCCTTGGCGTGAGCTTTCCCGCGCTCTCGCATTTTCCGAGGTCATCGCGACGGTCTCGCCACATGCGCTGCTCGGCGCGCGCGTCGGCGACGACGGCAGGGTCGATGTCGGCGATCGCGATCCCCTCGCGACCTTCGACGTGCGCGATGCGGCGGCCGAGCGGGTCGAAGACGGCGGAACCGCCGATGAAATCGCTGGGCGCGCCCACGAGTCCGCTGAAGACGACGTACATGCCGTTGTCGAGGGCTCGCGAGGCGTAGTGCAGGTCGCGTCGCCGCGCGCCCCCGGGGAAGTAGGCGCCGCTGTTCACGTACACGAGAGCGCCGGATGCCGCGGCGGCGGCCGCATGCTCCGGGAAGTTCGCGTCGTAACAGACCGATAACGCCACGCGGACGCCCTTCACCTCGAACGAGAAGCCCCGCTCGCCGGCGTCGAAGATCTCGCGTTCGGGGGCGTGGAGGTGCTGTTTGGCGTAGGCGGCGAACGGAGCACGTCCGGGAGCGAACACCACGTCGGTGAGGGTCCGTCTGCCGCTCGACTGCAGGGCGGTGTTCACGATGGCGATGACACCGGTCTCGTCGACGATGCGTCGGAGAGGATCCTGCCACTGCGGGTCGTCGAGGTCGGGAAGGGGCGCCGCGAAAACCTCGTCGGTGTAGCCGGTGAGGAACGCTTCGGGGAACACCACCACATCGGCATCCGCGTCCGCCGCTTCGGCGATGAGGTGCGTCGCTCGCGAGACGTTGTGGAGCAGGGCTCCGGGGCGGGCTTCGGCCTGCACGGTGGCGATGCGGACGGTCACCGGATCATTGTGGCAGGGCATCGGGCAGGGGCGTGAGGCCGTAGGTGGGTGGTGGGGCGAGTGGTCGGAGGTGGGTGGTGGGGCGTGTGGTCGGCGTCTGCGCCGGACTGGTTAGCTGGAGCGGTGGAGTTGCAGCGGTGCCGGACGGCGGAGGAGATCGCGGAGGTCGAGGCCTTTCTGCGCGAGGCGGATCTGACCGTGGCCGGCCTCGCTGCGCCGACGGTACGCCTCTGGGTCGAGCGCGAGGGCGTCGACGGGGAGGGGACCGGTGCCGTTGGTGCGGGTCAGGTTGGCGCTGTTCGGGTTGGTGCTGGTCGGACTGGCGGAGGTGGGGTCGGCGCCGGTGGGGTCGGCGCGGGTCAGGTCGGTGCCGGTCAGGCTGGCGCCGAGGAGGTTGGCTTTGGTCGTGTTGGTGCTGGTCGAGCTGGCGCCGATCGGGCTGGTGCCGGTCGGATTCTCGGCAGCACGGGATGGGAAGTCAGCGCGGACGGGAGGCATGTGTTGATAAGGAGCGTCGCCGTCGCCCCGGAGCGACGATCGATGGGCCACGGCCGCGCATTGGCCGTCTTCGCTCTCGAGCGCGCAGCCGCCGAGGGTGCGCACACGGCCTGGCTCTTCAGCCGTCGGTCGGGAGGCTTCTGGCAGAACCTCGGGTTCGTGCCCGCGGATCGGGACGAGCTCGCGAGCGTTCTCGCGGATACGCATCAGGTGCAGATGTTCCGTCGGACGGGGCAATTGGAGCGGGAAGTCGCCTGGCGGCGGTCGCTGCAGGCGGAATGAGCCGACCTGGCGGGTTTGGAGACGGATGCCGGTGCGGGCCCCACCATGAGTGCGGGAGTGCTCGATCGGGGCCGTGGTGCACGCGTAGGGATGCGGGTGCAGGGTCCGATCATGAGTGCGGGAGTGCTCGATGGGGCGTGGTGCATATGTCGGACATGCCCCTTCGAACTCGGCGCTGTGGGCTCGGCGCTGTGGGCACGACGCTGTGGGCACGACGCTGTGGGCTCGACACTGTCGGCTCGACCGGGTGGGCTCGACGCTGTGGGCTCGCCCGTGTGGGCTCCACCGGGTGGACCCGACGCACCGGGCTCGACCGCGGGCGTGAGCTTTCCCCGGATCCGGCCGTGAGTCCTAGAACGGCGGCGGATCCGCGTCGAAGATCTCGCCCCGGGGCGAACGCCAGGTCAGGTCACCGTCGGGTGCTGCGGACGGCTCCCACAGCGTTTCGTGTCTTAGTCGATGGTGATGGCGGCACTTCGGGTCGAGGTTGTCTTCGTCGGTCGTTCCGCCTTCGGCCCACGCCGTGCGGTGATCGATGTCGCATTCGCGCGCGGCGCGATTGCATCCGGGGAAGACGCACGTGGGGCGCGTCACGCCGAGCCAACGACGAAGCGCGAGCGGCACTCGGTAGGTCTTGCGGTCGAGAGCGAGGGGCGCGCCGGTTACGGGGTCGGTGAGCAGACGGATCCACGAGGTCGCATTGCCGGCGAGGCGCCGGGCCGTGTCGAGATCGATGGGGCCGTAACCCTCCAAAGTGGCGGGTTCGTCGGATGCGCCGAGCAGCGTCAGCGCGGGGACGGTGACGATCACCGTTGCGGGAGGCGTGGAACGCGGTGCGGTGGTGGCGGGTGGCGAAGCGACCCGGGGCGAAGAGACCGGGCCCGAAGAAACCGGGGGCGAATCGACCGGGGGCGAATCGACCGGCGGTGCATCGACCGGGGACCAAGCGACGTGCGGCGAAGAGACCGCGGGCTGGGGCGACATCGAGGCCCCTGTCGACGGGGAGTCCGGGGTGGCGGCCTCCGCTCGCGCCGGATCGGGTGCGTCGGAGGAGACCGTCGCGACGAGATCGGCCAGAGCATCGGCGCGCAGCTGAGCGAGAGTGCGGTCTTCGTCGGGGAGATTGCGGAGAGAGCGAGCCACTCCGTCAAGGCGCGCCATGACGGCACGAGCCCGATCGGCAGGGAGGAGGGCGCTGAGCGAGGCCATGCCGTCGAGTTCAGCGGACATCCAGACGCCGCGATCTGCCGCGGCGCGACGATGGCGCTCTTCGAGGGACTCCGCGTGGACGCGCTCGCGGATGACGCGCGCCGCGACGGCGAACTTCGCGGGTGTGAGCACCACGGCTCGCTCGCAGACCTGCTCATCGAAACGCTGCAACGGCTCGGGCTCGTCGGGCAGGGACGACGCCAGTCGAGCGACCTCGACCGCGTGGCGCTCCGAGATCCGCCCTTCGCTGAACTCCCGCCAGACGGCAGGCGTGCGCTCGTCGAGGGTGCGGGCGTGCGCCGCGCGCGTGCGGACGGTCTGCTCGGACAGACGGAGACGCACGGCGATCTCGGCGACGGCGGCGCGTTCGGCCATGTCCGCGCGATCGCGACGAACGGCGCGAATGGTGCGCCGACGTGCGTCGTTCCACGAGGGGTCTCGGGTCGGATCGGGTCCCGCCCAGTGAGTGGGGTCTTCGGCAGCCGCCTGCAGGATGGACGCGATGAGCCGGTACTCCTCTGCGGTCGCCCGTTGGCGCAGCAGCGCGACGGCCTTCAGCCGATGGAGAGGGGCATCGACGTCGCCGTCATCGGCATCAGCGGACAGAAACTCGTCGAACGGATCGACGGCGTTCTGCCGGGCGGTCTCGCTCGACGCCTCGCCGGGGACTTCCGACAGAGCGTCCGCGATATCCGCCCACTCGGACGCGGGCGAGCCGCCGACGAGGAGCGGAATGACCACACCGTTCACGGCGCAGGGGGCGTCGTCGTCGGCATCCGCCCACCATTCGACCTCGGGTGCTGCGCTGAGCGCGTCAGCGAGGTGCGTGGGCTGATCGTAGGGCCACCAGTCGACGTCTGCGGACTCACGTATCGCCGCCCATCGGGCCTCGACCTCGAGCTCGTCGTCGCTGGGCCAGGGCGCACCGTCGCTCTCGCGGAACACCGGTCGCGGCCGGTCTTCGGAAGGGGCGGTGCTGGTCATGGAAGAACGGTATCGGGGACCTCCGACATTGGGTTCGTGGTCGGGAGAAGTCCAGGCCAGAAGCGGTATCGGGGACGGGAAGTGGCCATGAGCCACCGACCTTGAGAGTCAGGCTGAATCAGCGGCAGGGACGCTCGGCAGGGTCGGACAGGCCCGGACGATCGCGGGAGGGGTCGGCCCGACGCGGTCGACCGGCGGGTCGAGTCGGGGTCGCGTTCTGGATCGGCCGGACGCGGTCCACGGGGGAGTTGATTCGGGGTCGCGTAGTGGTCTACTCGACGCGGCCAACCGGGGGAGTCGAGTCGAGGTCGCGCAGGAGCTCCGCCAGACACCGTCGACTGGGCAGCCTCACGAGATCAGGGCCCTGACCGCTCACGGCGCCACTGACGCTTCATCGAGAAGGGAGCGGTGGGCAGGTCCGTCGTGGTCCCGCTCAGCGCATGAGGCAACTGCTCGCGTCGCAGAAATCCCGGCCAGCACCACTCAGCGGATCGGCCACGCTCCGTCGACCGGGGGAGCCGTGGCATCCAAGCGCCCGATCTTGATGAAGTACTCGGTGAGGCTCGCCGCCTGCGCGCGGGCCCACCCGATCTGGCGGGTGTGGAGTTCGTCGAGAGTGGACGGCATCCAGGGGCCGAACTTCTCGGCCAGCGCGAGGGCGAGCCGACCCGCCGCGACGGCATCGGCACAGGCCTCGTGCGCCGACTCGAGCGGCACCGAATAGTGCTCGGCGACGACCGACAGCGTGCGCTTTCCGCGCCGATAGCGGTCGTACGTCTTGTCGACGACCAGCGGATCGATGACCGGCGACGGGGCGGCGATTGGCTCGACGCCGTGCCGGATTGCCTCGTTCTTCAACAGCGAGAAGTCGAACGGCGCGTTGTAGGCGACGACCGGGATCCCCGCCGCGAACAGCGCTGACAGCGCCTCGACGACCTCGCTCACCACGCGCGGCGCCGGGGCGCCCTCGGCGCGAGCGCGTTCCGTGCTGATGCCGTGGATGGCGGCCGCCCCGGGTGGGATCTCGACACCCGGATCGGCCAGCCAGTCTCGGGCGTCGACGACGTGTCCGTCGACGTCGAGCACGCCGACGTGCGCGGTGACGATGCGGTCGTTCTCGACGTCGATCCCGGTGGTCTCGAGGTCGAACACGCCGATGAGGCGCGCCCACTCGGGCGTCTGGAACAAGGGGAGCGGCTCGGCCTGCCACGTGGTCATGCGATCACGGTAGAGCGGGGTTCCGACATGGGCGCCCAGGCGCGCAGGCACCGGGGTCGATGGGGGAGGACACAGGCGGATGCCGCGGCTCGGTCGGGGGCCGGACCCGCGCTCGCGCGGGAGTGCGGAGCGGGTCTTTGCGGCGCGCGGGTGCGCGGACGTGGGGGTGCGGGCCGGACGCGTTCGCGCGGGGTGCGGAACGGGTCTCGTCGCAGCGTCCAGGTCGATGTCGGAACCCCCTCCTAGACTCGACCCATGCCGAATCCGTACGCCGAACTGCTCGCCGCGATCCCCGTCACGCGACGCGAGGCGCACGTGCTCGGCGGCACGACCGCGTACTGGGTCTACGGTGACGACTCCGCAGCGACGACGATCGTCGCGGTGCACGGCTTCCGCGGCGAGCACCACGGGCTCGATCCCGTCGTGGCGCACCTTCCCGGCATCCGGGTCATCTCGCCCGATCTTCCCGGGTTCGGCGAGACGGCCCCTCTCGTCGGACGCCCGCACGACCTCGACACCTACGCCGCGTGGCTGCGTGCCTTCGTCGAAGACGTCGCTCCGGATCCCGTGATCCTCGGGCACTCGTTCGGCTCGATCGTGTCGGCGGCCGCTGTCGCCGGAGGTCTCTCGACGCCCAGGCTGATTCTCGTCAACCCGATCGGAGCGCCCGCCCTCGAGGGACCGCGAGGCATTCTGACCCGGCTCGCCGTCTTCTACTACCTGGCCGGGGCGAAGCTGCCGCGCGCGATCGGCGAAGGGCTTCTGCGCAACGGACTCATCGTCCGAGTCATGAGCAACGCCATGGCGAAGACGCGCGACCCGCAGCTGCGACGGTTCGTGCACGAGCAGCACGACGAGTACTTCTCGCGGTTCGCCGACCGCGACGTGCTGCACGAGGCCTTCGTGACGAGCGTCTCGCACGACGTGCGCGAGTTCGCGCCGCGCATCGCGCAACCCACGCTGCTCATCGCCGCGCAGAAAGACGACATCACGCCGATCGAAGCGGAACGACAGCTCGCGACGCTGTTCCCGCGGGCCGAGCTCGTCGAGATCCCCGACGTCGGGCACCTCATCCATTACGAGACGCCGCAGGCGGCGGCGGCGGCGATTCGGGGGTTCGTGGGAGCGGAGTGAGTGGGGGCGGAGAGCCGGGCCGGGCAGTCGGCGCGGGGACTTGGGCCGGGCAGTCGGCGCGGGCAGTTGGGGCGGGAGTCGGGCCGGGGAGTCGGCGCGGGGACTTGGGCCGGGCAGTTGGGGCGGGAGCCGGGCCGGGGAGTCGGCGCGGGGACTTGGGCCGGGCAGTCGGCGCGGGCAGTTGGGGCGGGAGTCGGGCCGGGGAGTCGGCGCGGCGACTTGTGCCGGAGGGGTGCTCGGGCGCCGGCGAGAACCCGCCGGCGTGCGGGCAGAAGCGGGCTTTCGGCTCGCTACCGCGCCATGCGCAGTTCGACGATGCCGCCGATGTGGGCATCCTCGAACGACACCCCGTCTTCGCGGAAGCCGTGCCGTTCGTAGAACGTCCGCGCGCGCTGATTCGCGCTCGCGACCCACAGCTGAGCGGGACGGTCGGCGATGGCCCCCGTGAGCAGGGCGTGGCCGACACCGGAGCCGTGCTCCGCGGCCAGCAGGTAGATCGCGAAGAGGGTGAGATCGCGCGCCGGCTCGAATCCCTTCGTCGCGTCGGCGCCCTTCGAGGCTCCGGCGAGGGCGAATCCGACGATCCGCGCGTCGCGTTCGGCGACCACGATGGTCAGCGGGGGCGCGTCGGATCCGAGCATGAAGGCCCACGCCCCACGCCGGCGCTCGAGGGCGGCGTCGTCGAACATCTCGTCGGGCATGAGACCCGTGTAGGTCTCACGCCACGTGTCGACATGGACCGCGGCGATCGCGTCCGCATCGTCGAGGGTGGCCGGACGGACCGTCGCGGTGCTGCTCATGACTCGACCGTAGACGAGAGCGCGCGACGGCCGGGCGCCGACGGCGTCGAGACGGAGCGCCCGAGGGGAAGGTCGGGCGGGTTCTCGGCATCCGCCCACGATTCACACACCACGGCGCGGCGATCCATACGGCGAACGTCGGTCCGCACGCGATCGGTATCAGGTCGGCGAGTCACCCACCGGCAGGTGTCAACGCCGCACGAGAGGGGAAAGATCCCGAGGCCGGAGCCTCGGCCTTGCGACGACGATAGGCGTTGACGTTCATGCGGTTTCCGCAGTTGCCGGCGTCGCAGTAGCGTTTCGAGCCGTTCTTCGAGAAGTCGACGTAGACGCCCGCGCAGTCGTCCGCTTCGCAGACGCGAACGCGCGCGTATTCGTCCGCACGGATGACGTCGACGAACGCCAATGCCGACTCGACGAGGATGCGCGTCGCCAACGGGTCGGCCGGATCGCTCGCGTGGATGTGCCAGTCGAGCCCGTCGTGCCGCACCAACTGGGGGAGCGCCCGACCGTCGGCGAGCATGGCGTTCACGAGGGGCACCGCCCCGTCGCGATCCGTGCTCCACAGCTCGAGAAGGCGGGGGCGGATGCCGCGGACCGCCGCGAGTTCACGCGCGTCGCGCGTGCGCGACCCGGTGTAGCCGTGACGCTCGGTGAAGGCCTCGAGGGCCTCGACTTCCTCGAGGGTGTCGACGCCGCTGACATCGGTCTGCGGCAGGGTGTTGACCAGCTCGACGGCAGCGCGCAGCACCAGTTCGGTGTCACGGATGAAGACCATGTTGACTCCTGACAGGTGCGGGTCGTACTGTCACGAGTGTAAACGTTCTTCACTCCTGACAGCAGGCCCGTATGACCACGTCGTCCGTCACCCTTCCGCGCCCCACCCGACCCGGCTCCGGAGCCGTCACCGGGCTCGTGATCGCCGTCGCCTCCGCCCTGGCGTTCTCGTCGAGCGGCCCGTTCGTGAAGCCCCTGCTCGACGGGGGCTGGTCGCTCGGTGCGGTCCTGCTCGTGCGGATGGGGGTCGCGGCGATCCTGCTGTCGCCCGCGCTGATCCTCGCGATCCGCCGGCAGCGCGGCTTCATCCGCCGACACGGACTGCTCATCCTCGCCTTCGGCCTCACGGCCGTCGCCGGATGCCAGTTGTTCTACTTCGCCGCGATGCAGCGGATGCCGGTGGCCGTCGCCCTGCTCATCCAGTACATCGCGCCGGTGCTGCTCGTGCTCGCGGTCTGGGTGCGCACCCGCACGGCTCCGTCGAAGGCGGTGCTGATCGGCTCCGTCGTGGCGATGGTCGGCCTCGTGCTCGTGGTCGATATCAGCGGGGCGCGCTTCGACCTGTTGGGGACGATCTTCGCGCTGTGCGCCGCCGTGTGCGCGGCCGCCTACTTCGTCATCGCCGGGCGCGCGGGCGACGACCTCCCGCCGCTCGCTCTCGCCGCGGGAGGCCTGATCACCGGAACCGTGCTGATGGGCATCCTCGTCGCCACCGGGATCCTGCCCTTCGCCGCGCCCTCGATCACGGTGTCGCTCGCGGGGCTCGAGGTTCCCGGCATCCTGCCCCTACTCTGGGTGGGCGGCGTCGCCACCACCGTCGGTTACGCGCTCGGGGTGATCGCGGTGCCGCTCATCGGCTCGCGCCTCGCGTCGTTCGTCGGGCTCAGCGAAGTGCTGTTCGCCCTCGGGTTCGCCTGGCTGCTGCTCGGCGAGACGCCCGCCCCCGTGCAGTTCGTCGGCGGTGCGCTGATCCTGGTCGGCGTGGTGCTCGTGCGGCTCGACGCCGGCGGCGCGGTCGAGGAGAAGACCGAGACGGCGAGCATCCCGGTGGTGCCGGCGCCGTAGGCCGGCGCGGGTTCCGGTCCCTTCGGCAGGCTCAGGGACCTCGCGGGCTCTGGGGCTTTCGGTTCGCAGGTGGCTGAGCCTGTCGAAGCCACCGGTCTCTCAGGGGTTCCGGTCCCTTCGACAGGCTCAGGGACCTCGCGGGCTAGTTCTCCTCGCGCGCCAGCTGCATCAGCGGGCCCACGCGGTAGCCGATCACTTCGCCCATCACCAGCGACGTCTCGGTGCGCTCGACGCCCTCGATCGCGAGGATGCGCGCATCGGTGTCGAACAGGTGCTGAGTGTCACGGCACGCGACGCGCACGAGCAGGTCGACCTGACCGCTCAGCCCGTGCGCCTGCAGCACCTCGGGAACCTGGGCCAGTTCT
Organism: Microbacterium sp. che218; assembly: GCF_040436305.1. NCBI lineage: Bacteria > Bacillati > Actinomycetota > Actinomycetes > Micrococcales > Microbacteriaceae > Microbacterium > Microbacterium sp. che218. The sequence continues at coordinate 732,184 of NZ_AP031501.1, read as the reverse complement.
TCGCGGATGATCGGCAGCTCGGCCTGGCGCACGGTCACCTGCAGGAACGCCTCGATCGGAAAGCCCAGCGCCTCCGCCGACAGCGTCCGCTCGTACGACAGGAACACCCCACCGCGTTCGAGGCGGCTCATTCGCGCCTGAACGGTGTTGCGCGAGAGGCCGAGCTTCTCGGCGAGCGCGACGACGGTGGCGCGCGGATCGGCGGACAGGGCGCGGAGGAGGTCGAGGTCGACCGCGTCGAGCTTGCTCATGCTGCGAAACATTAGCAGCGCCGGGGTCGTCCGCAATGCGCACTGTGCTCAATATGACGACGAGGTCTTGAGCGGGGTGCATTCCGCGCGTACGGTCGGCCACGTCGGCGCTGTTGCCGACACCCGGATCGCCCCGGCTCTCACGAGGAGCCACGGGCCGCACCTGGAGGGATGACGATGACGTACACCCAGACGCGAGACTCTTCGACCGGAAGAGCCGACGACCACGACTCCCAGGACGACGTCGACGACGTCCTCCGCCTGCTCGAGCCGGACGGCACTCGTGTCGCCGACGCCGAGCTCGATCCCTGGATCGCCGACCTCTCGCCGCACGAACTCCGCGCCCTCCACCGCGACATGGTGCTCACCCGTCGTCTCGACGCCGAGGGCGTCGCCCTGCAGCGCCAGGGCCAGCTCGCCCTGTGGGCGCCCTGCCGCGGCCAGGAGGCCGTGCAGGTCGGCACCGCCCAGGCGATGGCTCCCGGTGACTTCGCCTTCCCCAGCTACCGCGAGCACGGCGTGCTGCTCGCCCGCGGCGCCAAGCCCGAGGGCTACGTGCTCGCCTGGCGCGGCGAAGAGCACTCCGCCTACGACCACGCCTCGATCAACGTCGCCCCGCCCCAGATCATCATCGGCGCCCACTCTCTGCACGCGACGGGCTGGGCCATGGGTGCTCAGCGCGACGGCTCGACCGATGTGGCCGTCGCCTATTTCGGCGACGGCGCCACCAGCCAGGGCGACGTCAACGAGGCGATGGTGTTCGCCTCGTCGTACGGCGCCCCCGTGGTGTTCGTGTGCTCGAACAACCAGTGGGCCATCTCCGAGCCCGTCACCGTGCAGGCCAAGTACCCCATCGCGGGCCGTGCGCCGGGGTTCGGCATCCCGAGCCTCCGCATCGACGGCAACGACGCCCTCACCTGCGTCGCCGCCATGCGCTGGGCCCTCGACCGTGCCCGCCGCGGCGAAGGACCCTCGTTCATCGAGGCCGTGACCTACCGCATGGGTCCGCACACCACGAGCGACGACCCCACCCGCTACCGCGACGCCGACGAGGTCGAGCGGTGGGCCGGTCGCGACCCGATCGCGCGCCTTGAGGCGTACCTGCGGGCCGAGGGCATGCTCGACGACGGAGGGCTCGACGAGGTGGCTCGGGCCGCCGACGCCCTCGCCGCCGACGTGCGCGCCGCGTGCATCGGCGCGACCACGCGTGCTCCCGAGACGATCTTCGACAACGTCTACGCGGAGCCGCACGCCGGCCTCGCCCGGCAGAAGGCGGAGTACAGCGAGTACCTGGCGGGGTTCGAGAAATGACCGCCCTCACTCTCGGCTCCGCGATCAACGCGGCAGTGCCCGAAGCTCCCCACAGCGACGAGAACGAGATGTCGCGATGACCGCCCTCACTCTCGGTTCCGCGATCAACGCGGGCCTGTCGAAGGCACTCGAGAACGACGACAAAGTCCTGCTCATGGGCGAGGACATCGGCAAGCTCGGCGGCGTCTTCCGCGTCACCGACGGCCTGCAGAAGCGCTTCGGCGCGCAGCGCGTCGTCGACACCCCGCTCGCCGAGGCCGGCATCGTCGGCACCGCGGTGGGTCTCGCCCTGCGCGGCTACCGGCCCGTCGTCGAGATCCAGTTCGACGGCTTCGTCTACCCCGCGTTCGACCAGATCGTCTGCCAGGTCGCCAAGCTGCACTACCGCAGCAATGGTCGCATCCGGATGCCGCTGGTCATCCGCATCCCGTGGGCCGGGGGCGTGGGCGCGGCCGAGCACCACTCCGAGTCGCCCGAGGCGTACTTCGTGCACACCGCCGGACTCCGCGTGATCGCGGCCTCGAACCCGCAGGACGCGTACGTCATGCTGCAGCAGGCGATCGCCTCCGACGACCCGGTGATCTTCTTCGAGCCCAAGCGCCTGTACCACTCGAAGGGCGAGGTCGATCTCGACGCCGACCTCGCCGACGCTCCGCCGATGCATCTCGCGCGCGTTGCCCGTGAGGGCACGGATGCCACGATCGTCACCTACGGCGCCCAGGTGCGCACGGCCCTCGACGCCGCCGTCGCCGCCGAAGACGACGGGATCTCGCTCGAGGTCATCGACCTGCGCTCGCTCTCGCCGATCGACATGAACACCGTCGCGGCATCCGTCCGCAAGACCGGACGCGTCGTCGTCACGCACGAGGCCGCGCGCGAAGCGGGAGTCGGCGCGGAGCTCATCGCGAGCATCACCGAGGAGTGCTTCCACTACCTCGAGACGCCGCCGCGGCGCGTCACCGGGCACGACATCCCCTATCCGCCCTCGAAGCTCGAGAAGCACCACGTGCCCGATCTGGACCGGATCCTGCACGCGGTGGATCTGGTGCTGGATCGAGATGTCACGAGTGGTGCGGTCGGGAGCGCGAGCGCGTCGACCGCAGAGGGGGCCCAGAGATGATCGCCGAGTTCCTGCTTCCCGACCTCGGCGAGGGGCTTCCCGAGGCCGAGATCGTGCAGTGGCATGTGGCCGAGGGTGACACCGTCACCCTCAACCAGACGATCGCCGAGGTCGAGACGGCGAAGGCGATCGTCGAGATCCCCTCGCCGTACGCCGGCACCGTGCAGGGTCTGCACGCGGCGGCCGGAGACGTCGTCGAGGTCGGCTCACCCCTGGTGTCGTTCGACCTCGGCGGAACGGATGCCGGCACCCCGGCGGCCCCCTCTGCTGAGGCGACTCGAGAGGCCGGGGCCGGCGTCGCCGTCGAGACGATCGCCGAGGCGCCGCTCGAGGCCCCCGCCGACGACATCGCCGCCCGCGCGACCCCGAACCTCGTCGGGTACGGCGCCGCCCCGGCATCCGGCAACCGTCCGAAGCGACGGGCCCGAGGCGGTGGGACCGCGGTGATCGACTCCGACCACGCCGTGCGCGAGGCCGCTCCCCACGACGTCGTCAAGACCGGTCCGATCGACCTGCCCCTCGAGCGTCCGCGCTCGACCCCGCCGGTGCGCAAGCTCGCGAAAGACCTCGGGGTCGACCTCGTGCTGGTCGCCGCAGCCCACCCGGGTGAGATGGTCACGCGCGGCCACGTCGAGGAGTTCGCCGCGCGCACTCCGGCGATGCCTGAGGTCACGGCATCCGCCCCTGCTCCGACGTCGACGGTTTCCCCGGCCGGCCGGTCCGGCGACCGGGTGACACGCACGCCGATCCGCGGGGTGCGCAAGCACACGGCCGCGGCGATGGTGCAGAGCGCGTTCACGGCCCCGCACGCGACGACGTTCCTCACCCTCGACGTCACCGCGACCACGGAGTTGCTCGCGTCGCTCAAAACCGACCGCGCGCTCGACGGGCACCGTATCGGCGTGCTCGCGATCGTCGCGAAGGCCGTGTGCCTCGCGCTCGGGCGCACTCGCGCGCTCAACGCCAAGTGGGACGAAGCGGCGGGTGAGATCGTCGAGCACCACTACGTGAACCTGGGGATCGCCGCCGCGACCGACCGCGGTCTCGTGGTTCCCGTGATCCCGGATGCCGACCGGCTCGACCTCGTCGACCTCGCCGACGCGATCGCCGAGCTCGCCGCGACGGCCCGCGTCGGACGCACTGCTCCTGCCGCGATGACCGGCGGAACGTTCTCGATCACCAACGTCGGCGTGTTCGGCGTCGATGCCGGAACGCCCATCCTGAATCCCGGCGAAGCGGGCATCCTCGCGGTCGGCGCTCTGCGGCGAACGCCGTGGGAACACCACGGCGAGATCGCCCTGCGCGACGTGCTCACCCTCAGCCTCTCGTTCGACCACCGGCTGGTCGACGGGGCCGAGGCGGCGCGATTCCTCACCGACGTCGCCGGCGTGCTGCGCGAGCCCGGGCGCGCGATGCTGCTGCGCTGAGCGACCCGCGGCGCCGTTGTCGTCGCGCGGTGAACGGACGGGGTGCCGGGGGAGTGGTCGCCCTCGGCACCTTTGTTCTGCCGCGGTCGCGGGGCGGGCGCCTCGCTGGGCGCCGGCTGCGGGGCGGATGCCGGGGACTCAGGCCGTCAAGGCCGCCAGCGCCATGCGGGTCAGCGTCGGGCGCACGCGAGCCGCAGGCACGCCGCGCACGCTGTGAGGCGTCGAGTTGATCAGACCGAAGCACGCCAGCGCTCGCACGCGCCGCTCGGCGGGGGTCTCGGCATCCGGATGCGCGGCGGCGAGTGCCTCGGTCCACACCGCGACGTACGCGTTCTGCAGGCGGCGCACCGTGCGGCGGTCGTCGGGGGAGAGGCGGTCGAGGTCACGGTCCTGCACGCGGATCACATCGGCCTCGGCGAGCGCGAACGCGACGTGGAAGTCGACGAGCGCGCGGAGCGTGTCGGCGGGTGTCGCCGTCGTGCGGACGTCGGAGGCGACACGCGGGCGCGACGCTGCGGGAATCGGCGCGTCGGCGCTGCGATCCGCAGGACGGTCGGGGGCGGATGCCGTGTGTGCACGATCGCGGGGGGATGGCGTGTTGGGCGGGATCTCCGCGGTTGTGGGCGCGACGGACGACCCGGCGACCCGGCGCCCGCCCTCGAGCAACCGTTCGCTGACGTCGACGAGGATCGCGCCCAGCAACGCCTGCTTGCCCGAGACGTGGCGGTACACCGCGGGTCCGCTCACTCCGGCCGCTTCGCCGATGTCGCCGAGGGTCACGCCGTCGAACCCGCGCTCGGCGAACAGGCGGGCGGCGGCGGCAAGCAGGGCGGTGCGGCGGTCGGCCTTCGCGCGGTCGCGAGCGGTGCCGGAAGCGGGGTCAGGCGTCGGGCGCAACGTGGGGTCAGGCGTCGGGCCCGTCGCGCGGTCGCGGGCCGTGCCGGAGGCGTCGTCCGGCGAGACGTCGACGCGAGCGGGGGCGACTGCGGTCGCCGCGTGAGCGCGCGTCTCGCCGTCGGCCCCTGGAGGCTCGTCGTTCGCTCTTGTCATCGGCATCCGCTCGGGCTAGCCTGGAATCTCAGTTAGCCAACATTAACTGAAAACCCCTCCGGCGGGAACGACCCCGACCGGAACGACGGTGCCGTCGACGATGCGGCCCCGAGACGGAGCCGCCATGAGCACAGCACCGGTCACCGCGCCAGCGCCCAAGACGTCACCGAACGCCGCGCACGCCACCCCCGCGCCGCCCACCCAGCGCGACCTCGCGGAACAGCTCCGCAGCACGCTCGCCACGGCCGCCCGCGGAGGTTCCGACGCCGCGCGAGAGCGCCACACCGCGCGCGGCAAGCTCCTCGCCCGCGACCGCGTCGACCGGCTGCTCGACGAGGGCAGTCCCTTCCTCGAGGTCGCGCCCCTCGCCGCCCACGGCCTGTACGACGGCGGGGCTCCCGGGGCCGGGGTCGTCGCCGGGATCGGCCTCGTGCACGGGCGCCACGTGATGGTCGTCGCCAACGACGCCACCGTGAAGGGCGGCGCGTACTTCCCCCTGACGGTGAAGAAGCACCTGCGCGCGCAGGAGATCGCCCTCGACAACCGCCTGCCCTGCGTCTACCTCGTCGACTCGGGCGGGGCGTTCCTGCCGATGCAGGACGAGGTGTTCCCCGACCGCGAGCACTTCGGCCGGATCTTCCGCAATCAGGCGCAGCTGTCGGCCCGCGGCATCCCGCAGATCGCCGCCGTCATGGGCTCGTGCACCGCGGGTGGGGCCTACGTCCCCGCGATGAGCGACGAGAGCGTGATCGTGCGCAACCAGGGAACGGTGTTCCTCGGCGGACCGCCCCTGGTCAAGGCCGCGATCGGCGAAGACGTCACCGCCGAACAGCTCGGCGGCGGCGACCTGCACGCCCGCCGCTCGGGAGTCGTCGACCACCTCGCCGACGACGACGAGCACGCGCTCGAGATCGTCCGCGACATCGTCGCGACCCTCCCGCCGACCCCCGCGCCCATCTGGCAGGTCGAGGCGCCCACCGACCCCGCACGTGACCCGCAGGAGCTCTACGACATCGTCCCCGCCGACGTCGCCCAGCCCGTCGACATGCGCGCGATCATCGACACCCTCGTCGACGCCGGCACCCTGCACGAGTTCAAGGCGCTGTACGGCGAGAGCGTCATCACGACCTTCGCGCGCCTGCACGGTCACCCGGTCGCGATCGTCGCGAACGACGGCGTGCTCTTCAGCGAGTCGGCGCTCAAGGCCGCGCACTTCATCGAGCTCGCCGATCAGCGCGGCATCCCCCTGCTCTTCCTGCAGAACATCACCGGGTTCATGGTGGGTCGGGATGCCGAGGCCGGAGGCATCGCGAAAGACGGCGCCAAGATGGTCACCGCCGTCGCCACCACGCGCGTCCCCAAGCTGACGGTGCTCGTCGGCGGCTCGTACGGCGCCGGCAATTACGCCATGTGCGGTCGCGCGTACGACCCGCGGTTCCTCTGGACCTGGCCCTCGAGCCGCATTTCGGTCATGGGCGGGGCGCAAGCGGCATCCGTCCTCTCGACCGTCACGCGCGACCAGCGCGCCGCGCGCGGAGAGCAGTGGACGGATGCCGATGAGCAGGCCTTCCAGAAGCCCATACGCGACCGTTACGACGAGCAGGGCAGCCCGTACTACGCCACCGCCCGGCTCTGGGACGACGGCGTCATCGACCCCGCCGACACCCGCACGATGCTCGGGCTCGCGCTCGACGTCGTCAGCCGCGCGCCCCTGGCCGACCGGGGCTTCGGCCTCTTCCGGATGTGAACATGAGCATTCCCCCCTTCTCCACCGTTCTCGTCGCCAACCGCGGCGAGATCGCGCGTCGCGTGTTCCGGACGCTGCGGCGTCTCGGCATCCGATCGGTCGCCGTCTTCACCGACGCGGATGCCGATGCGCCCCACACCCGCGAAGCCGATCACGCCGTGCGCGTGCCCTCGTACCTCGACATCGACGCCGTGGTCGCCGCCGCGGTGTCGTCGGGGGCGGATGCCGTGCACCCGGGCTACGGCTTCCTCAGCGAGAACGCCGGCTTCGCCCGCGCGTGCGCCGCGGCCGGGATCGTGTTCGTCGGCCCGGGCGTCGAGGCGCTCGAGGTGATGGGCGACAAGATCCGCGCCAAGGAGCACGTCGCGGCCCACGACGTGCCGACCGTGCCGGGGTTCTCGGCGACCGGTCTCTCCGACGCCGAGATCGCCGCCGAGGCCGACCGCGCCGGATACCCCCTGCTCGTGAAGCCCTCCGCCGGTGGGGGCGGCAAGGGCATGACCGTGGCCACCGGACCCGACGACCTCACCGAGGCCCTCGCGACCGCCCGCCGCGTCGCCGCCGCGGCCTTCGGCGACGACACCCTGCTGCTCGAGCGGCTGCTGGAGCGCCCGCGCCACATCGAGGTGCAGGTGCTCGCCGACGCGCACGGCACGACCCTCTCGCTCGGCGAGCGCGAGTGCACCCTGCAGCGGCGGCACCAGAAGGTGATCGAAGAGGCCCCCTCACCCGTCGTCGATCCAGCCGCCCGTGCCCGCCTGGGCGAGGCCGCCGTCGCCGCCGCCCGCAGCGTCGGCTACCTCGGTGCGGGAACCGTGGAGTTCCTCGTCGCGGGCGACCGGCTCGACGAGCCGTTCTTCATCGAGATGAACACGCGCCTGCAGGTCGAGCACCCCGTGACCGAGATGGTCACCGGCATCGACCTCGTCGAGCAGCAGCTGCGGGTCGCGGCGGGCTTCGCGCTCGAGCTCGGCGAGATCCGCCTCGACGGACACGCGATCGAGGCGCGCGTGTACGCCGAGACGCCCGCCCGCGGATACCTTCCGGCGACCGGGACCGTGAGCCTGTGGCGTCCGGGATCCGCCCGCGTCGACAGCGCCGTCGAGACCGGCAGCGTCATCAGCTCGCTGTACGACCCGATGATCGCCAAGGTCATCGCGCACGGACCCGACCGCGAGACGGCCCTCGCGCGACTCGACGCCGCGCTCGCCGACACGATAGTGCTCGGCGTCGACACGAACATCGCCGACCTGCGGGCCCTGCTCGCCGATCCGGCCGTGCGCGCGGGCGACCTCGACACGAGGCTGCTCGATCGGCGGGGGACTCCGGAGGCTCCGGAACCGTCGCAGGCCGCGCTCGCCGCCGTGGCGCAGAGAGTCGCGGATGCCGGGACCCCGGCCGACGGCTCGGTCTGGGGACGCGTCGGGGCGTGGCGTGCCGGCGGAGCGGTGGCTGCTCGCACGGTGTCGCTGGAAGACGACGCCGGGCAGGTGCACGCTGTCGCGCCGGGTACCGCTGGGGAGGCGGTCGTGACGGGCGGACCGGTCGAGTACTGGGTGCACGCCGACGGGGGAGCGCACCGGTTGCGAGTGGTGTCGCGGCGGGATGCCGCCGAGCGTCGCCGAACCGCCGCCGGCCGCGCGCCCGGAGCCGTCGACCCCGACCTCGTCGCACCCCTTCCCGGCACCGTGGTCGCCGTGCACGTCGCCGACGGAGACGCCGTCGACGCGGGCGCCCGGCTCGTCACGATCGAGGCGATGAAGATGGAGCACACGGTCGTGAGCCCGCACGCGGGGACGGTGCGGCTGCGTACCGCGGCCGGCGCGCAGGTCGCGCGAGACGCGGTGGTGGCGACGGTGACGCCCGTAACGCAGGTCCCTGAGCTTGTCGAAGGGCCCGGAACCCGCAGCACTCCCGCGCCGGAGGCTTCGACGGGCTCAGCCACCGGTGCTGCCCAGGTCCCTGAGCTTGTCGAAGGGCCCGGGACCCGCAGCACTCCCGCGCCGGAGGCTTCGACAGGTTCAGCCACCGGTGCTGCCCAGGTCCCTGAGCTTGTCGAAGGGCCCGGGACCCGCAGCACTCCCGCGCCGGAGGCTTCGACAGGCTCAGCCACCGGTGGTGCCCAGGTCCCTGAGCTTGTCGAAGGGCCCGGGACCCGCAGTGCTCCCGCGCCGGAGGCTTCGACAGGCTCAGCCACCGGTGGTGCCCAGGTCCTTGAGCTTGCCGAAGGGCCCGGGACCCGCAGTGCTCCCGCACCGGAGGCTTCGACAGGTTCAGCCACCGGTGGTGCCGAGGTCCCTGAGCTTGTCGAAGGGCCCGGAACCCGCAGCACTCCCGCGCCGGAGGCTTCGACAGGCTCAGCCACCGTCGCTGGCCCGGCCACCTCACCCTCCTCCCACCCCGAACCGCACGATTCCGCCGGCATCCCGGCATCCGCCCCCATCCCTTCCCACAAGGAGTCCCTCTCGTGAGCATCGACAGCCAGCAGGCCTTCACCGACGACGAGCGCGAACTGAGCGCGATGGTGCGCGAGTTCGCCGACGAGGTCATCGCGCCGCGCTCGTACGAAGCCGACCGCGCCCACCAGCTGCCCCTCGACCTGGTCGAGCAGATGGGCGACCTGGGGCTCTTCGGCCTGCCGTTCCCCGAGGAGGTCGGCGGGCAGGGCGGCGACTACGCGAGCCTGTGCGTCGCGATCGAGGGCGTCGCGCGCGTCGACCAGTCGATGGCCATCACCCTCGAAGCGGGCGTGGGCCTGGGCGCCATGCCGATCTACCGCTACGGCACCGACGCGCAGAAGGCGGAGTACCTGCCCGACCTCGTGGCCGGTCGCGCGCTCGCCGGATTCGGGCTCACCGAGGCCGAGGCCGGCAGCGACGCCGGCGCCACTCGCACGACCGCGTGGCTCGAGGGCGGCGAGTGGGTGATCGACGGGTCGAAGCAGTTCATCACCAACTCCGGCACCGACATCACCCGCTTCGTAACCGTCACCGCGGTCACCGGGCGAACCGACGCGGGCCGCCCCGAGATCTCGACGATCATCGTGCCCAACGGCACACCGGGCTTCACCGTGGGTCCCGCGTACGACAAGGTCGGCTGGAACGCCTCCGACACGCATCCGCTCACCTTCGACGGCGTGCGGGTTCCCGAGGTGAACCTTCTGGGCCAGCGCGGGCACGGGTTCAAGAACTTCCTCCGCACGCTCGACGAAGGACGCGTCGCGATCGCCGCCCTCGCCACCGGAGCCGCCGAGGGCTGCCTCGAGGCCGCCGTCGACTACGCCCGCAGCCGCACCGTCTTCGGCGAACGCTTGTCGACGCGCCAGAACATGCAGTTCCTGCTCGCGCGCATGCACGCCCGCGTGCACACCGCCCGCCTCGCGTGGGTGCACGCCGCGCGCCTATGCGACGCCGGGAAGCCGTTCACCGTCGATGCCGCCGTCGCGAAGATGACGGCGAGCGACGCCGCCATGGCGAACGCTCGCGATGCGACACAGGTGTTCGGCGGCAACGGGTTCATCAACGAGTACTCCGTGGCGCGTCATTACCGCGACTCGAAGATCCTCGAGATCGGTGAGGGCACGACCGAGGTGCAGCTCATGGTGATCTCGCGCGCGCTGGGGCTCACGGGTACCGTGGCGGCATGATCGAGCAGCGCGGCCTGTATCTGGAGGAGTTCGTCGTCGGTGAGAGGTACGCGCACCGGCCCGGGCGGACGGTGACGGATGCCGACAACGTCGTGTTCACGACCCTGACGATGAATCCGCAGGCGCTGCACCTCGATGCCGCCTACGCGGCGACCCAGCCGTTCGGGCGCCCGCTGGTGAATTCGATGTGGACGCTGTCGACCCTCGTGGGCCTGTCGGTGGCGCAGCTCACCCAGGGCACGCTCGTCGCGCAGCTCGGGCTGGCCGACGTGAGCTTTCCGGCCCCGCTGTTCGTCGGCGACACGCTGATCGCCGAGACCGGGATCGTCTCGGTGCGGCCGTCGGCGTCGCGCCCCGGGCAGGGGATCGTCGTCATGGAGCACACCGGACGCTCGCAGAACGACGAGGTGGTCGCCACCGCGACCCGCACGGTGCTGGTGTGGGCGCAGGAGGCGGCGGCGTGAGCGGGTCGTGTCCGGAGATGCGCGGCGCGTTCGACAGGGGTTCCGCGTGAGCGCGTCGTTCTCGCTTGGTCCGGCGGGGATCTCCGCGGTGCTGCGGGGGTGGGCGGCGTGAGCGGGTCATTCTCGCTCGGTCCCGCCCTTCTGTTCGTGCCCGGCGACCGGCCGGAGCGGCTGTCGAAAGCGCTCGAGAGGGCGGATGCCGCGATCCTCGACCTCGAAGACGCCGTGGCCCCGGATGCCAAGGCCGACGCCCGCGCGCAGCTGATCGCCGCCGATCCCGACCCCGAACGCGTCATCGTGCGGGTCAACGGACCCGAGACGCCGGACTTCGCGCTCGACCTCGACTCCCTCGCGCAGACCCGCGTGCGGCGCGTGATGGTCGCGAAGGCCGAGGACCCGGCCGCGCTCGCCCCTCTCGAGGGGTACGAGGTCATCGCCCTGTGCGAGACCGCGAAGGGAGTGCTCTTCGCCCCGCGGATCGCCGCGCTCCCGCAGGTCGTCGCGCTCATGTGGGGTGCCGAAGACCTCGTGGCGAGCCTCGGCGGAACCTCGAGCCGCCACGACGACGGCTCGTACCGCGACATCGCACGCGCGTCACGGGCTCGGGTGCTGCTCGCCGCCGGGGCCTTCGGCAAGAGGGCGATCGACGCCGTGCACGTCGACATCGCCGACCTGGATGGACTCTCGGACGAGGCGCGGGATGCCGTGGCATCCGGATTTACGGCCACCGCGTGCATCCACCCCGGGCAGGTTGCGACGATCCGCGAGGCGTACGCCCCGCCCCCCGAGCAGGTGGAGTGGGCGCGCGGAGTGCTCGCCGCGGCAAAGGGCGAGCGGGGAGTGTTCCGCCACGAGGGGCGAATGATCGACGAGCCGATCCTGCGCCACGCCCGCTCGCTCATCGCACGGGCGGGGTAAGCGGGTGAGGTGGCTGAGCTTGTCGAAGCCACCGGGGCCAGCGACCGGGATTCGCGCGTGCGAGGTGGCTGAGCTTGTCGAAGCCACCGGGGCCAGCGGCCTGGTTTCGTGCGCGAGGTGGCTGAGCTTGTCGAAGCCACCGGGGCCAGCGGCCTGGTTTCGTGCGCGAGGTGGCTGAGCTTGTCGAAGCCACCGCGGTCAGCGGCCGGGATTCGCGCGTGCGAGGTGGCTGAGCTTGTCGAAGCCACCGGGGTGTCCGCGGGTTCCGGTCCCTTCGACGGGCTCAGGGGCCTGGGTTTCGGGGTGTCCGCGGGTTCCGGTCCCTTCGACGGGCTCAGGGGCCTGGGTTTCGGGGTGTCCGCGGGTTCCGGTCCCTTCGACGGGCTCAGGGGCCTGGGTTTCGGGGTGTCCGCGGGTTCCGGTCCCTTCGACGGGCTCAGGGGCCTGGGTTTCGGGGTGTCCGCGGGTTCCGGTCCCTTCGACGGGCTCAGGGACCTGGATTCGGGTCAGCTCGCGACGCCGGCGTAGGCCAGCATCTCCCAACGGTCGCCGTCGAGGCGGAACGTCGTCGCCGAGCAGTTCGGCAGACGCTCGCCCTCGCGGGGGAACTCGCCGTCGGTGGCGAACATGATGACCTCGCGGATGAGCGCTCCGTGCGCGACGGCGATCACGTCGACGCCGTCCGGCGCGGATGCCACGGCCTCGGCGAGCGCGGCCAGCGCACGCTCGCGCACGACCGGCCAGGTCTCGGCGCCGGGCACATCGGCCGCGTGCCACGGGCCGTAGGTGTCGTAGAAGGTGGGCGCGTCCATGCCCTCGGCCTCTCCGTACGAGCGCTCCTGCAGGCCGGGGAAACGGCGCGCGACCTCGGTGCCGAGGGCGGCGGCGATGATGTCGGCCGTCTCGGCGGCACGGCCCAGGTCGCTCGAGACGACGACGACCTCACGGCCGGCGTACTCCGCGGCGAGGGTGTCGGCGATGCCGCGCGCCTGCAGACGACCCGTGTCGTTCAGGGGGATGTCGGTCGACCCCTGGATGCGTCCCTCGTAGTTCCACGCCGTCTCGCCATGCCGCACCAGAGTCAGAATCGTCACGGTTCGAGCCTAACCGGCGCGGGATGACCGGATGCCGAGAGGCATCGGGCCGTCAGAGGAGTCCGGGCAGCCGATCGGCGAACGCGCGGAGCACGTCGCGCGTGCCGCCGCAGGCATCGTTGACGTCAGAGCAGTCCGGGCAGCCGCTCGGCGAAGGCCTTCAGCACGTCGCTCGTGCCGCCGTCGATCTTCACGGCCGCGCGTTGATCGGCGCGCGTGGCCCCGCGGTTGACGATCACGACCGGAAGACGCTTGCGCCGTGCCCGCTCGACGAGCCGGATGCCGGAATTGACCACCAGCGACGACCCCGCCACGACGAGCGCATCACTGGCGTGCACCAGCTGCTCGGCCTCGCGGAACTTCTCGACCGGGATGTACTCGCCGAAGAACACGACGTCGGGCTTGAGCGTGCCCCCGCACACCGAGCACACGGGAACGACGAACCCGTCGGCGCTCGCCGGGGTGACATCGCCGTCGGGGCCGAGCTCGACGTTCTCGGGGAGCGAGATCCAGGGGTTGTCGGCCTCGACGCGCTCGGCCAGGTCGCGGCGGTCGAACACCTGCCCGCACTGCAGGCACCCGACGCGGCGCATCGTGCCGTGCAGCTCGACGACGCGTCCGCTGCCGGCGCGCACGTGGAGTCCGTCGACGTTCTGCGTGATGACGCCGTTGGCGACACCGGCCGTCTCGAGCGCGGCGAGCGCGCGGTGGCCGTCGTTCGGCTCGGCGGCGGCGAACACCTTCCAGCCGAGGTGGCTGCCCACCCAGTACCGCCGACGCGCGTCGGCGTTCGAGAGGAACTGCTGCGCCGTCATCGGGGTGCGCGTGGGGGCACCCTTGCCGCGATAGTCGGGGATCCCCGAATCGGTCGACACCCCTGCGCCCGTCAGCACGGCCACGCGGCGGCCGGCCAGAACCTCGACGGCACGATCGACGGATGCCGAGAACTCGGCATCCTGCACCGTGTCGGTCATGCGCACCTCCGTCGTATCGAGTCTATGGCGGGCCGCCGACCCCGGCTCGCGCGGCGAGGGGTCAGCGGGGTGCCCGGGGGTCGTGGCATCCGGATCACCGCTCGTCGAGCGCGGCACCCCCGAGCCGCACGCTCGCCCACGGATACTGGGGCCATGACCCCCCTGTCGCCTCCGGCCATGCTCGACGTCACCTGTCTCCGCCGCGTACGGCCGTGGGGAGCGGATGCCGTCGACATCGACATCGTCGACGGTCGCATCACCGCGATTCGGCCCGCGGCGACCGATCCGATCGGTGTGCGCGAGTTCGACGGACGTGGGCTGCTCGCCCTCCCGGGCATCGTGAACGCGCACGCGCACCTCGACAAGTCGTGGTGGGGCCTGCCGTGGCAGTCGTACGGGGGAGAGGGCGGCACCGACGGACGCATCCGCCACGAGCGCGCTCAGCGCGACGCCCTCGGCATCCCGTCGATCGAGCGCTCGGCCGTCGTGCTGCGCGAACTCGTGCGTCACGGCACCACGGCGATCCGCTCGCACGTCGACGTCGACCTCGGCGTGGGCCTGCGCGGGATCGAGGCGGTCGAGCAGGCGGCCGCGCGATACGAGGGCGCACTCGACGTGCAGATCGTCGCGTTCCCCCAAGACGGGATCCTGCGCCGCCCGGGAGTGCTCGACCTGCTGCGCCAGGCCGCGGGGCGAGACAGCGTGAACTGGGTGGGCGGACTCGACCCCGCCACGATCGACCGCGACCCCGTGGGCCAGATCGACGCCCTCGTCGCGCTCGCCGCCGACACGGGCGTCGGCATCGACATCCACCTCCACGACCCCGCCGAGCTCGGGGCGTTCCAGATCGAGCTGCTCGTCGAACGCACCCAGCGGCACGGGCTCGGCGGACGCGTGAACATCGCGCACGGATTCGCCGTCGCCGACCTCGCGCCCGCCCGCCGCCGCGACCTCCTCGCGGCGATGGGTGAGGCGGGAGTCAGCATGACCACCGTCGCGCCGCTGCGGAACGTGCAGCTGCCCCTCGCCGAACTCGACGCGGCCGGAGTCGCGCTGGGGCTCGGCACCGACGGCATCCGCGATCTGTGGAGCCCCTACGGCACCGGAGACACGCTCGGCATCGCCTGGCAGTACGCCCGCGCCGGAGGACTCGTGCGCGACGACGACCTGCTGCGCGTGGTGAAGCTGGCCACGAGCGCGGGAGCGTGGGCGGTCGGTCGCGAGGTGCACGACCTCGTCGAGGGCGCTCGCGCCGACATCGTGCTGGTGGATGCCGAGAACCCCATGGACGCACTCGTGCGTCAACCCGAACGCGCGCTGGTGATCGCGGGAGGCCGCGCGCTGCACGTCGCGTGAGGATGTCGTCCGCGCGGGGCGGGGTTTCCGTGCTGAGTGTCCATGACCCCCGGCCGGTTTCGGGATCGGTTCGGGTGTTGTGGACGCTCAGTGTTCTGGGCGGTGTGCGGGCTCTGTTGAGTGTCCAAGACACCCGGATGTCCTCGGGATCCGTCAGGGTGTTGTGGACGCTCAACGCGCGGACGGGGCGTGCTGGGAGGATGGGGGGATGCCCGTGATCCCGCTCGACTCCGCCGACGACCCGCGCCTCGCCGACTATCGCGACCTCACCGATGTCTCGCTGCGCCGGGTGAGCGAGCCCGCGGGTGGGCTGTACATCGCCGAGTCCGCCAAGGTGCTCGACCGCGCGCTGCGTGCCGGGCACCGCCCGCGATCGGTGCTCGTGCAGGAGAAGTTCCTCGCCGACGCCCTCGCCCTGGTCGGCGACGACGCCGAGGTCTACGTGGTCGCGGCCGAGATCGCCGAGCAGGTGACCGGATACACCGTGCACCGCGGGCTCCTCGCCTCCATGCATCGCCCCGCCCTGGCATCCGTCGAAGACATCGTGCGCGATGCGCGACTCGTCGTCGTGCTCGAAGACATCGTCGACCACACCAACATCGGCGCGGCGTTCCGCTCCGCAGCCGCACTCGGCGCCGACGCGGTGCTCGTCACGCCGCGCTGCGCCGATCCGCTCTACCGGCGGAGCGTCCGCGTGAGCATGGGCACCGTCTTCCAGGTGCCGTGGACGCGCCTTCCGGAATGGACGGATGCCGCCCCCCTGCTGCACGACGCCGGATTCCACCTCGCGGCCCTCGCCCTGTCGGACGACGCCGTCACCCTCGACACCTTCTCGGCCGCCGGGCACGAACGCGTCGCCCTGCTGATGGGATCCGAGGGCGATGGACTCAGCCGTCACGCGCTCGCCGCGGCCGACACCGTCGTGACGATCCCGATGGCCGGGGGAGTGGACTCGCTCAACGTCGCCGCGGCCAGCGCGGTGGCACTGTGGGAGCTCGGGCGGGGGCGACGGGTCTGAGTCGGAGACCCGCGTACCGGCTCAGCCGGTCGGGTCGTCGAACCCGCCCTCGCGCATCCGACGCTCCGAGGCGGCGGCGGCGCTGACGCGCTGGTCGGGGTCGGCCTCGAGCGTGGCAAGCAGTTCGTCGGGCAGGTCGCTTTCACCCACGAGGAACCACCGTTCGACGATGCTCCCCTCGGATGCCACGCGGAGGTCGCGCGCATCGTCTCGCGGCAGCCCCTCGGGCGGGGAGTCGGCACGCTCGATCGCGAGGTGCAGGTGTGCGGGCACCTCACCCGGAACCGCGGGCGCGGTGAACAGCTCGACGACGACGCCCTGCCCGTGCCAGAGAAGCCAGTCGATCTGCTCGTCGTCCCACCGCGCGTCGTCGGCGGTGAAGCCCGACCAGTCGGGTCCCTCGGTCTCGAAGGCCCACCGCTGCGGCTCGGCGTTCAATGCCGCGGCGATCGCGAGCGCGTCTCGACGCACGTCGAGCAGGTCGCCGTCGCGGAACACCGACAGGTTCGGCGGCCAGGCCGACGACACGACGTCCCATCCGTCGGCGCTGAAGCGACCGCTCTCGACCTCGGGAGCCCAGCCGGCGTCGGCGAGAGCCTCGGCGAGCGCGTCGGCGTCGGGCAGCAGGGTGTCGGCGTCAGCCGCTCGCAGCAGAGCGGCAACCTCGTCGGGAAGGGCGCGCACGGGCGTCAGACCTGCGTCTCGCGGGAGCCCGCGGCATCCGGACCCGGGGCGAGCGTCACCATCGGGAGCGGCTCGGGTCGCTTGGCCTGGATGTGATCGCCCGACGACTGGTGACGCAGGCGCCGCAGCACCCACGGAACGAGGTACTCGCGCGCCCACACGAAGTCTTTCTCGCGAGCGGCGCGCCAGGTGGTGATGGCCATGGTCTCGGCCTTCATCGGCTCGAGGTCGTTCGGCACGTTGAGCGCCCGCAACACCATGCGGGCGACCTCGTGGTGACCGAGGGAGTTGTAGTGCAGGCGGTCGTCGTCGAAGAAGCGCATGTCCTGCACCTCTTTCAGGCCCCACTGATCGGCGACGACGCAGTCGTAACGGTCGGCGATCGAGCGGATGTTCTCGTTGTAGATCGCGACCTTGCCCCGGATGCCGCGGAACACCGGCGTGAACTCCGTGTCGATCGCGGTGAACACGACGACGGTCGCCCCGCTGGTGCTGAGGCGCGCGATGGCGTCTTCGAACTGCCGCGACACCGCGTCGGGGTCGCTGCCGGGCCGGATGACGTCGTTTCCGCCCGCCGAGATGGTGATCAGGTCGGGCTTGAGCGCGAGCGCGGGCTCGATCTGGTCGGCCACGATCTGCGCGATGAGCTTTCCGCGCACGGCGAGGTTGGCGTAGGCGAAGTCGTCGACCTGCGCACCGAGCACCTCGGCGACGCGATCGGCCCACCCGCGATGGCCGCCGTCGGGCAGCGGATCGCCGATGCCCTCAGTGAACGAGTCGCCTAGGGCGACGAAGCGGCGCCACGGGTGGGGGCCGGGGTTGTCGGGCGTGGGCGAGGTGCGGGGCGAGTGCGGATCGAGTGTCATCGAAACCTCCGTCTTCCACGGTACCCCCGGCCTCCGACACTGCGAGCGAGGCGGAGTCGGAGGCCGCGGCATCCGCCGCCGGTCGTCGGGTATAAACGCGATCTGCTCGCAGAAACGCGTGCTGCTCGCGTTTCCGATCGCGGATCGCGTTTATGGCCGGTGGCGTGATGTATCCGTCCACGGCCCGGGCGTGGCGGGCTCCGTCGTCGCCTATCGTGGATGTTCGCGCTCGCGAAGGATGGAGGTTCGATGCTGGAAGAAGAAGCCCGCACCTCGGCCCTCCCGCACACGAGCCCCGCCGCCGAAACGGCGACTCCCCGCATCGCCTCTCCCGGCCCGATCGCAAGTCCCGGCCCGATCGCAAGTCCCGGGCAGGTTGCGAGTCCCGGGCAGGTCGCGAGTCCCAGCCCGGTCGCGAGCCGCGGCCCGGTCGCGAGTCCCGGCCCGGTCGCGAGTCCCGGCCCGGTCGCGAGTCCCGGCCCGGTCGCCAGCCCCGGCCCTCTCGCGACCCCCGCCCCCGCCGCCCCCGCGGCTCCCCGAACGAATCCGGATGCCGCGTCCCCGGCATCCGCCCCCGACGCCCCCGTCGACCCGGCGCACGCCACCGCGCCCGTCGCCGACGAACCGGCGCCCGGGGCGATCGCCGACCCGCAGATCGACGGATCGCTCGACGGCACCGAGCCGCACTTCGGTTCGTTCGCCGCCGAGCATCTGTCGCCGTCGTTCCCGCAGCGCGCCCCGTGGGGAACCGCCCAGCGCCTGCGCGCATGGCAGGCCGAAGCGCTGGATCAGTACTTCGGCTCCGACGGGCCCGACGGCGTCGGCAAGGGTCCGCGCGACTTCCTGGCGGCGGCCACCCCCGGCGCAGGCAAGACGACATTCGCCCTCCGCCTCGCCTCCGAGCTCATGCGTCGTCGCGTGATCGAACGCATCGTCGTCGTCGCTCCCACCGAGCACTTGAAGACCCAGTGGGCGGAGGCGGCCGCGCGCGTCGGCATCCGTCTCGATCCCTTCTTCTCCAACCGGCACGCCACGCCCTCGCGGCAGTACCACGGCGTCGCGGTGACCTACGCGCAGGTCGCGGTGAAGGCCGAGGTGCACCAGCGCCTGACGATGGATGCCCGGACCCTCGTGATCCTCGACGAGGTGCACCACGGCGGTGACGCCCTCAGCTGGGGAGACGCCCTCCGCGAGGCGTACAACCGCGCGACGCGCCGCCTGCTGCTGTCGGGTACCCCGTTCCGCAGCGACACCGCGCCCATCCCGTTCGTGGAGTACCACCCGAACTCGAAGGGCATCCGCCTCTCGCGCACCGACTACGCCTACGGCTACCGCCGCGCCCTCGACGACGGCGTCGTGCGCCCCGTCTTCTTCCTCGTCTACGCCGGTCAGATGCGCTGGCGCACCAAGGCGGGCGAGGAGATGGAGGCTCAGCTCGGGCAGGACAACACCAAGGACATCACCTCGCAGGCGTGGCGCACCGCGCTCGACCCCAACGGCGACTGGATCCCCGCGGTGCTCCGTTCCGCCGATCGCCGTCTCACCGAGGTGCGCGAGACGGTTCCGGATGCCGGTGGCCTGGTCATCGCGACCGATCAGACCGCCGCGCGCGCCTACGCCGCCATCCTCGAGGACATCAGCGGCGAGAAGGTCACCGTCGTGCTCTCCGACGAGGCGGAGGCCTCGGGACGCATCGAGACGTTCTCGAAGGGGACGACCCGTTGGATGGTCGCCGTGCGCATGGTGTCGGAGGGCGTCGACGTGCCGCGCCTCGCCGTCGGCGTGTACGCCACGAGCGCCTCGACCCCGCTGTTCTTCGCCCAGGCGATCGGCCGTTTCGTGCGCGCGCGTCGTCGCGGTGAGACCGCGAGCGTCTTCCTGCCGAACGTGCCGCAGCTGCTCGCCCTCGCCGGCGAGATGGAGGCGCAGCGCGACCACGCCCTCGACCGCGACAGCGACGCGGAAGACCAGTGGAACGCCGAAGAAGACATGATGGACGCTGCCGAGCGCGAGGACAAAGCCTCCGACGCGCTCGAGCAGGAGTTCGAGTACCAGGCGCTCGGCTCGCTCGCGCACTTCGACCGTGTGCTGTTCGACGGGCAGGAGTTCGGCCAGCTCGCCGTTCCGGGAACCATCGAGGAGGAGGAGTTCCTCGGCATCCCGGGCCTTCTCGAACCCGAGCAGGTGCACGAGGTGCTCATGTCGCGCGCGACGCGGCAGTCGCGCCACCGCTCGACCCGCGAGGCGACCGAGAAGGAGAGCGGCGTCGAACCGGCCTCGGTCGATGAGGGCGGGCTCCCGGCCCCTCTCCACCGCACGCTCAAGGAGCAGCGTCAGCTGCTGAACACCATGGTCGGGCTCTACGCCCGCCAGACCGGCGAGCCGCACGGCCTCGTGCACGCCGAGCTCCGCCGCATCTGCGGGGGCCCCGCCGTCTCGCACGCCACCGTCGCGCAGCTGCAGGCGCGCATCGACGTGCTGCGCCGGCGCGTGCACTCCTGATCCTGGCGGGTTGCGGGTCTCGTCGGGGCGGTCTGCCTCCCGCTCGCGACCCCGGGTTTCGCGACCCCGAAATGCTGGCATCGGGCCCTCGGCATCCGCGTCTTTCCGGGCTTCGGGGAGCCGAAATGCTGTCAGTATCGACCGACGCGCCCGGAGGCCCGGATCGCCCTCATTACGGTGGGGGACGACCTGAAGGAGCCTCGTGACGAACCTCGCCACACCCACCGCCCGCGATCGTCGCCGCTGGGCGCGCTATCTCGTCGACGAACGCGCCGAAGCGCGCGTGTACCGCGAGCTCGCGTCGCGCCGCACCGGCGAGGAGCGCGACATCCTGCTCGAACTCGCCGAAGCCGAAGGCCGGCACGAGCAGCACTGGATCGACCTCCTCGGCGAGACGCCGAAGCGCCTGCCGTCGCCCGGCATCGGAACACGCCTGCTCTCCTGGATGGCCCGCCGTTTCGGCTCGATCTTCGTGCTCGCCCTCGCGCAGAACGCCGAAGCGCGCTCGCCCTACGCCGACGAGCCCTACGCCACGGCCGCGATGGCCGCCGACGAGCGCGTGCACCACGAGGTCGTCCGCGGACTCGCCGCGCGCGGCCGCCGCCGACTGTCGGGAACCTTCCGCGCCGCCGTGTTCGGCGCCAACGACGGACTCGTTTCGAACCTCGCCCTCGTGATGGGGGTCGGGGCGACCGGCGTCGCGCCGAGCTTCGTGCTCTTCAGCGGGATCGCCGGCCTGCTCGCCGGCGCCCTGTCGATGGGCGCGGGGGAGTTCGTCTCGGTGCGTTCGCAGCGCGAACTGCTCGAGGCCACCGAAGAGAGCGACTTCGCCGACTCGGCCCTGCCGCACCTCGACCTCGACGCCAACGAGCTCGCCCTGGTCTACCGCACGCGCGGAATGGATCCGGATGCCGCGTTCGACAAGGCCCGCGAGGTCGTCACGGCCGCGCAGGCGGGCTCGGCGCCGGTCGCCGCCGCCCCGGGCGAGAACTCGCACGACGTGGTCGGCAGCGCCTGGGGAGCGGCCCTGTCGAGCTTCCTGTTCTTCGCGTCGGGCGCGATCATCCCGGTGCTGCCGTGGATCTTCGGCATGGCCGGCTTCCCGGCCGTCGCCCTCGCGCTGGGGCTCGTCGGCATCGCGCTGCTCGGCACCGGCGCCATGGTCGGCCTGCTCTCGGGTGCCTCGCCGCTGAAGCGGGGTCTGCGCCAGCTCGCGATCGGCTTCGGCGCCGCCGCCGTCACCTACGTGCTCGGTCTGCTGTTCGGCGTGTCGGCCTGACGCGGGGGGAGAAGCGCTGCCCTCGGGTAGCGCTCGTGCCGGTCCGGCCGGGCTGACTCACGCATAAACGCCATCTGCGCGCATGAACGCGAGCAGATCGCGTTTCTGCGCGTGAAAAGCGTTTATGCGTGAGGAGCCCCCGCGCTGCGGCGATTTGCTGAGACGCCGCCCGGCACGGCTCCCGCGCTCAGGCCCGGCTCGCCGCGGCCACTCTCGCGGCCTCGCGCACGGCCGAGACGTTCTTGCGTCCCGCGCGCGAGCCCGCCAACTTCGCGGCGATGTGCTCGCTCACCGTGACCGGCTCATACAGCGCGGGAGCCTCGGCGGTGACGAAGTGCGGCAGGGGTCCCACCACGGCATCCGCGTTGCCGTCGTGGAAGAACGCCGCCGAGCGCCGCCGCTCGATCGTGCCGTCGATCACCGGCGGCTTCACGCGGTGCAGGGTCGAGAGCCACTTGTCGTTGGTGAGTCGCGCGGCGACGTCGCCGAGATTGACCAGCAGCGCGCCGTCGGCGGGCGCGACGTCGTTCCACGAGCCGTCGAGCCCGAGCACCTGAAGGCCTGCGACCTGATCGGCCCACAGCACCGTGACCAGTCCGAAGTCGGTGTGCTCGCCCATGCCCGTCAATTCGGCGCCGAGCTCGATCGACCCCGGCGGCAGGGCGTAGTTGTTCATCCGCAGCACGTCGATGGAGTGGTCGGTGAGCCCGTCGAAGAAGTCGTCGCGCACGCGCAACGCCGCCGCGAAGATGCGGGTGAGCGTGTGGGCGACCCGTCGCGCCTCGTCGTAGTACGTGCGCACGGCCGGCTCGAACAGCGCCGTCTCGATCGGCCAGGTATTCATCGCGTAATCGTCGGGCGAGACCGACGCCGCCGGATACTCCTGCCACGACGTGCCGACGTTGAACGCCTCGAAGAAGTCGTTCATCCGCGTCACCGGATCCACCCCGAGGCTGTAGCTCAGTGACTCGCTCTTGGGCGGGCTGTACCCGCGGTTCTCGCCCGCCGGCCGCACGTACGCCTTCTTCGCCTCGAGCGGGAGGCCGAAGAACTCATCCAGTGCCTCCTCGAGGTCGTGCATCACGGCATCCGGAACCCCGTGCCCCACGATCTGCATGAATCCCACGGTGCGGCACGCGTGGTCGACCGCCGCGACCACCGCCGCGCGGGCATGGTCAGGACCGGGACCCACCCACGCCGAGATGTCGATCGTGGGCACGTGGAAAGAAGCCATGGCTCGACGCTAAGTGCGTGATGTCACATCGGTGTTTCCGCAGCGTCACGGGATCGGGGGCGGGGGTTCCGGATGCCGCGGGGGTGGGGGAGCGGATGGCGCCGCTGGCCACCGGGCAGGGTAGTCGCCGACGCCCGCCATGGCTACGGGCTCGGCGACGGAGCGTTTCGGGCGCACTGTCGGCCACCCACCCCCTTGGAGGAAACATGTACTTTCACCTGCAGGAATTCATCAACGACATCGCTCAGGACGAGCCGGACCCGGCCGCCGCGAACGCGCTTCAGGAAGGGCTCGGCGGACAGTTCGGCGAGATGCGCACCATGATGCAGTACCTCTTCCAGAGCATGAACTTCCGCGGTCCGTCGGGAAAGGCCTACAAGGACCTCATCCAGGGGATCGGCACGGAGGAGATCAGCCACGTCGAGTTGATCGGCACCACGATCTCGCGCCTTCTCGACGGTTCGCCCGGCTACCACGGCACGCCCGCCGACCCCGTCGACCAGCCCGGGGCGGGCGGAGCCACCCCGCTGAGCATCGCCGTGGACCACGGCAACATCCACCACTACCTGGTCGGGGCGCAGGGCGCGCTTCCGGTCGACTCCGTCGGCAACCCCTGGTCGGGGAGCTACGTGTACAACTCGGGCAATCTCGTCCTCGACCTGCTGTACAACCTGATGCTCGAATCGACCGGCCGTCTGCAGAAGTGCCGCCTCTACGAGATGACCGACAACAAGATGGCGCGCAGCACGATCTCGTACCTCATCGTCCGCGATCAGGCTCACGAGAACGCCTACGCCAAGGCGCTCGAGACACTCGGGGTCAATTGGCGCACCTCGCTGCCGATCCCGAAGACCAACGCCGAGCGATTCCCGGAGGTCAAGCGGCTGGTTGATCTGGGACTCCAGAGCAAGCAGTACTCGTTCGACCTCGGCAACCAGTCCGAAGCCGGCAGGATCTTCCAGGGCGCTTCGCCCTCGAACGACGGGACGCAGCTGGACGCCAGCGAGCAGGCTCCCGCGGGAGCGCCGATGACGATCTCGCCCGAACGCCTCGAGGAGTTCTCTCCCGGAGCCGACGCCGACCTGCGTGAGCTGATCGAGGCCACCGCCGCGATGGAGATGGCCGACATCGACGCGACCTTCGGGCGCATGGCCTGAGCCGAGCGGAGCCTCTCGGGCGCCAGGGGCCCAACCCCGCATGGGTCCGAGCCCTCCCCTCGCGCAGAAATGAGAAAGACCCCCGGGATGAACCCGGGGGTCTTTCTCATGTGTGCGCGAGGGGGGACTTGAACCCCCACGCCCGTTAAAGGGCACTAGCACCTCAAGCTAGCGCGTCTACCTATTCCGCCACCCGCGCATCTGGGTGATTTGTCGCTTTCGCAACGAGGAACGACATTACCACGCGCGGAGCCGCGCCTCGAACCGGTGGAGCAGCCCGGGCGCGTCCCGCGCACCGACGGAGCGCGTCGCGGAGCGTCACTCGTCGGGGGAGCGGCCCCGCCGCAGGTACCGTAGTGGCCATGCCCACGGTCGTCCCCTACCTGCCCGAGGTCGCGCACGTCGCATCCGACCTCATCCGGTTCGACACCTCCAACTACGGCGGGGGGCGGGCGAACGGCGAACGCGAAGCCGCCGAGTACGTCGGGGCCTACCTCGAGAACCTCGGCCTCAAGACCGAGTACTACGAGCCGATCGAGCGCCGCACCAACGTGTGCGCGCGCATCCCGGGGCGCAACCGCGACAAGCCGGCCCTCGTGCTGCACGGGCACCTCGACGTCGTGCCCGCCGTCGCCGAGGACTGGAGCGTCGACCCGTTCGCGGGAGAGATCCGCGACGGCGTGCTGTGGGGCCGCGGCGCGGTCGACATGAAGGACATGGACGCCATGATCCTCACCGCGGTGGCCGACCTCGTGCGCGCGGGGGAGCAGCCCGAGCGCGACATCATCGTGACCTTCTTCGCCGACGAGGAGAACGGCGGGGTCGAAGGTTCGGCCCTGGTCATCCGCGACCGCCCCGAGTGGTTCGCGGGAGCGACCGAGGCCATCAGCGAGGTCGGCGGCTACTCGATCGCCGTCGGCGGTCGCCGTGCCTACCTGCTGCAGGTCGGGGAGAAGGCCCTCGTGTGGCTCAAGCTCGTCGCCCGCGGTCGCGCCGGCCACGGCAGCGGCCTGCACCCCGACAACGCCGTGACGAAGCTCGCCGAGGCCGTCGCCGCCCTCGGCCGCACCGAGTGGCCGGTCCGCCTCACCGACACGACCTCCCAGCTGCTGGCGGGCCTCGCCGACATCACCGGCGACGACGCGGGCGACCCCGACGCCCTCGCGTTGCGCACGGGCGCGGCATCCGCGTTCATCCGCTCCACGCTGCGGACCACCACCAACCCCACCGGGCTCACCGCCGGTTACAAGCACAACGTCATCCCCGACCGCGCCGAGGCGCTGATCGACGTGCGCGTGCTGCCGGGGACCGAAGAGGCCGCCCTCGCCGACATCCGCCGCATCGTCGGACCCGACGTCGACATCGAGATCGTGCACCAGGACATCGGGCTCGAGGTGCCCTTCTCGGGCGACCTCGTCGACGCCATGGTCGCCCAGCTCGGCCGCCACGACCCCGGCGTGCCCGTGCTGCCGTACCTGATGGGCGGCGGCACCGACAACAAGGCACTGTCGGCCCTCGGCATCGCCGGCTACGGATTCGCGCCACTGCGACTCCCCGCCGACCTCGACTTCACCGGGATGTTCCACGGTGTTGATGAGCGCGTCCCCGTCGACGCGCTCGAGTTCGGTCGACGAGTTCTCGCCGACCTCCTCCGAACGTACTGAAGGACCGAATGCACATCTTCGAGGTGATCATCCTCGGGCTCGTCCAGGGCCTGACCGAGTTCCTCCCCATCTCCTCCAGTGCGCACCTGCGCATCGTGGGCGAGTTCCTCCCGTCGCAGACCGACCCGGGTGCGACCTTCACCGCCATCACCCAGATCGGCACCGAGCTCGCCGTGCTGATCTACTTCCGCAAGAAGATCGCCCGCGTGATCTCGCGGTGGTTCGGCTCCCTCACCGGGAAGGTGCCGCGCAACGACCCCGACGCCCGCATGGGCTGGCTCGTGATCATCGGCACGATCCCCATCGCCCTCCTGGGCGTGCTGCTGCAGAGCCTCATCCGCGACAACTTCCGGAGCCTGTGGATCACAGCCGTCGTGCTCATCGTCTTCGGCATCCTGCTCGGCCTCGCCGACCACTACGGAAAGCGTCGCCGCGAGCTCGACGACCTCACCTACCCGCACGGCATCGCCTACGGCTTCGCCCAGGCCCTCGCGCTCGTGCCCGGCGTCTCGCGCTCGGGTGCCACCACGACGCTCGGCCGCGCGCTCGGATACAAGCGCACCGCCGCCGCGGAGTACTCGTTCCTGCTCGCCGTGCCCGCGGTGTTCGCCAGCGGTCTGTTCGAGCTCTACAAGAGCTTCGACGAGGGCACGGGCCCGTACACGCTCGGCGAGACGGCCATCGCGACGATCATCGCGTTCGTCGTGGGCTACGTCGTCATCGCGTTCCTCATGCAGTACCTCAAGCGCGGCAGCTTCCTGCCGTTCGTGATCTACCGCGTCGCGCTCGGCGTGCTGATCATGGTGCTGCTGGTGCTCGGCGTCATCCCCGCGGAATCGACGATCATCGCGAGTTGATCCCGGATGCCACGACGGCGCCGTCCCGATCGGGGCGGCGCCGTCGTCGTGTGCGGTGGAGGGGTCCCTGAGCTTGTCGAAGGGGCCGGGCGGGGCGGCGGGTTGCGGTGGCTTCGACAGGTTCAGCCACCTTGCAGCGCGAGGTCCCTGAGCTTGTCGAAGGGCCGGGACCAGGCGTTCAGCGACGCGGCGGGTCGTCGCGGCCGGGCTTGGTCGGGCCGTCGCCGCCCCGGCGCAGGTACCGCTCGAACTCCTGGGCGATCGCGTCTCCCGAGGCCTCGGGGGAGTCCCACGTGTCGCGGGTCTGCTCGAGCTGGTGGATGTACTCGGTCATCTCCTCGTCGTCCGCGGCGGCGGCGTCGATCGAGGCCTCCCACGCCCGCGACTCGACCTCGAGATCGCCGCGCGGCACGGTGATGCCGGTGACCGCCTCGAGCTTCTCGAGAAGGGCGAGAGTGGCCTTGGGTGAAGGGGTGTGACCGGCGACGTAGTGCGGCACGCTCGCCCAGAGGCTGGCGGTGGGAATGCCCACGGTCTCGGAGACCACGCCGATGGCGCTCAGGATGCCGACGGGCCCTTCGTACAGGCTCCGCTCCAGGCCGAGCTCCTGCCGGACCACCTCGTTGTCGCTGCCGGCGAAGACCGAGATGGGCCGGGTGTGCGGCACGTCGGACATCATCGAGCCGAGCGCGACGAAGCCGGTGACGTCTTCACGCAGCGCGACGTCGATGAACTCGGCGGCGAAGGCCTGCCACGCGCGGGCGGGCTCCACTCCGACGAGCAGCCAGATCTCGGCGTCGTCGGAGCGTTCGACGGGGCGCAGCAGTTTCGCCTCCGGCCAGGTCAGGGTGCGACGCCCCTCGGCGTCGAGTCCGACCTGCGGGCGCGTGTACTGGTAGTCGAAGTAGAGCTCGGGGTCGACCGTGTGCACGACCTCGTACTCGGCATCCGCCCGCAGCATCGCGGCGGCGGCCGACGCGGCTTCTCCGGCGTCGTTCCAGCCGTCGAAAGCGGCGACGATGATCCGGCGACCCAGTGCGTCCACGCAACCTCCTCTGCCCCGTCGGGGCTGACTTCCAGGATAGGCGTACGGGCGAGACGGCGGCCGGAGGGGCCGACCTCCGGCGCCGACGGCGGTGGGGAGCGGGTGCGGGCGCGACACCCGCGCTCGATACGATGGAACGATGACTTCTCCCGCCCTCGCCGCGGTCCTGTGGGACATGGACGGCACGCTCGTCGACACCGAGCCGTACTGGATGGCCGCGGAGACCCCGCTCGTGGAGCGCTTCGGCGGCACGTGGTCGCACGAACAGGCCCTCGGCATGGTCGGCCTCGCACTCGAAGACTCGGCCGGGCTCCTGCAGAACGCCGGAGTGCCGTGGAGCGTCGACGAGATCATCGCGTACCTGACCGACGAGGTGCTGCGCCAGCTCGCGACCGTCGGTGTGCCGTTCCGCCCGGGCGCGTACGAACTGCTTGCCGACCTGCGCGCGGCGGGCGTGAAGACGGGGCTGGTGACCATGTCGATGCGCCGCATGGCGCTGACGGTCGCCGACCTGATCGACTTCCCGGCGTTCGACGTCGTGGTCGCCGGCGATGACGTCGAACGCCCCAAGCCCTTCCCCGACCCCTACCTGCAGGCGGCCGCGGCGCTCGGCGTCGACATCGCCGACACCGTCGCGATCGAGGACTCGCCCAACGGACTGCGCTCGGCCATCGCCAGCGGCGCCGTGAGCCTCGGCGTGCCGCACATGGTGTCGCTCGAGGGCGTCGGGGCCGCGCAGCTGTGGCCCAGCCTCTCCGGACGCACCACCTCCGACCTCCGCGCGCTGCACGCCGCGCGCACCCCCACCCACCCCGACGAGACGCGGACCACCCGATGAGCGAGACCCCCCACCTGAGCGGCCCCTTCCGGGTCGGCGACCGGGTGCAGCTGACCGGCCCCAAGGGCCGCATGCACACCATCACCCTGCGCGAGGCGGGCGAGCTGCACACCCACAACGGCGTGCTGAAGCACGAGCTGCTCGTCGGCCAGCCCGACGGCAGCGTCGTCACCAACAGCTCGGGCCACGACTACCTCGCCGTGCGCCCGCTGCTGCGCGACTTCGTGATGTCGATGCCGCGCGGGGCGGCGATCGTCTACCCCAAGGACGCCGCGCAGATCCTCGCGCAGGCCGACATCTTTCCCGGGGCCACGGTCGTCGAGGCCGGCGTCGGCTCCGGCGCCCTCTCGCTGTGGCTGCTGCGCGCGATCGGACCGGCCGGCCGCCTGCTGTCGTTCGAGCGCCGAGAGGAGTTCGCCGAGGTCGCCCGGGCCAACGTCGAGACGTTCCACGGAGAGGCCCCGGCCACGTGGGAGGTCGTCGTGGGCGACCTGGTGCAGAGCCTTCCGGATGCTGTGGAGCCGGCATCCGTCGATCGTGTCGTGCTCGACATGCTCGCCCCGTGGGAGTGCATCGACGCCGTCGCCGACGCGCTCACCCCCGGCGGCGTCGTGCTCTGCTACATCGCCACCGCGACGCAGCTCAGCCGCGTGGCGGAGTACATCCGCGCGACGGGGCTGTTCACCGAACCGGATGCCAGCGAGACGATGGTGCGCGGATGGCACGTCGAGGGTCTCGCGGTGCGCCCCGACCACCGCATGGTCGCGCACACGGGCTTCCTCATCACGGCCCGGCGCCTCGCGCCCGGAGCGATCCCGCCCGAGGTCAAGCGCCGCGCGTCGAAGTCGAGCTACGGCGACGAAGACGTGGAGCTGTGGACCCCCGGCGCGGTGGGCGATCGCGAGATCACCGACAAGAACCTGCGCAAGCGCGTGCGCGAGGCGCAGAAGTCGGCCGAGGGCGTGCGGCAGTCCGTCGCGGGGGCTGCGTCGGAGGACACAGGTTCGACCGCCTAAACTGTTCCGGTGCGCAGACTCCCCGCTCTCGTTGCCGTGACCGCCCTGGCCGGAATGGGCCTCGTCGGGTGCTCGGCATCCGCCGCCTCGTCGTGCCCGACCCCCACCGACAGCTCGATCGCCTCGGTGGTCGACGCCAGTGGCGACTTCGGCTCCGCGCCCACCGTCTCGGTGCGCTCGCCCTTCGTCCCCTCGCAGGCCGGGACGCAGACCCTCATCGAGGGTGACGGGCAGCGCATCACGACCGAGAACCAGCTGGCGTTCGTCGACGTGACCGTGCTCGACGCGACCACCGGCGCGCAGGTCATCGCGACGCAGTACCCCTCCGACGTGGCCTCGGCGACGCCGATCGTGCGTCTCACGCAGGCGATCCCCTCGCTGTCCCCGATGCTGAAGTGCGTTGCCGAGGGCTCCCGCGTGGCCGTGGCCCTCCCGGGCGACCAGCTCGGCGCGCAGGGGGCGCAGGCGCTCGGCATCAACGAGGGCGACAGCGCGATCTTCGTCTTCGACGTGCGTAAGGTGTTCCTGCCCGCCGCCGACGGCGCCGACCAGTACAACGCCGATTCGGGCATGCCCTCGGTCGTGCGCGCACCCGACGGCACGCCCGGTGTGGTCATGCCCGCAGGAGACGCGCCCACCCAGGAGCGCTCGCAGACGATCGAGGAGGGCGACGGCGAGACCGTCACCGCCGACTCCTCGGTGATCATCCACCTGCAGGGTGTCGCGTGGGGCGCCAAGACGACGTTCGCGTCGACCTGGAAGAACGGCGCGCCCGGGCAGGCGAGGGTCTCGGGCCTGCCGCCGGCGCTCGCGAGCGCCCTCGAGGGTCAGACCGTCGGCTCCCAGGTGCTCGTCGTCGTCCCCGCAGATCAGACCGACCAGGATCAGCAGATCCTCAAGGCGCCGGCCGGCAGCGCGCTGGTCTACGTGGTCGACATCCTCGGCACCGTCGGCTGAGCCGGACGATCCGCCTGCCGCGGCACCGCGGCGGGTCGCGCAACCGCGCCTAGGATGGGCGAGTGTCCGCCACTGCGTCTCGTAGCGCTCCCGAGGAGCGCCTGGTGAACCTCGTGGTCGCGCTCATGGCGACCGAGCAGGGGCTCACGAAGGACACGATCCTGTCGTCGGTCACCGGGTATCGCGAGCAGCTCGAGGCCGGAGCCTCCAAGGACGCGCTCGAGAAGATGTTCGAGCGCGACAAAGAGAACCTCCGCGGACTCGGCGTCCCGATCGAGACGATCGGCAACCGCGCCGACCCCGACGACCTGCGCGAGGCGCGCTACCGCGTGCCCACGGCGGAGTACGCGCTCCCCGACGACATCGTGTTCAGCCCGGTCGAGGTCGCGCTGCTGAACATCGCCGGCGGGGTGTGGGGGAGCGAGTCGCTCTCGGCCGACGCCCGCAGCGGCCTGCGCAAGATCCGCGCGCTCGGCATCGCCGTCGACGAGCCGATCATCGGCTACGCCCCGCGCATCCGCGTGCGCGATGCCTCGTTCCCGACGTTGCAGCGCGCGATCGAGCAGAACCGCGTCGTCACCTTCACCTACCTGCGCCCGGGCGAGGCGCAGCCGCGGGAGCGGCGCATCCGCCCCCTCGCCCTCGTCGAGTACGAGGCGCGCTGGCACGTGTACGGGTTCGACCTCAACATGGACGCCGATCGCACGTTCCTGCTCTCGCGCATCGTCGGCGACGTGACCGTGCGCCGCGAGAAGTTCGCCCCCGAGCTGCTCGAGGGCGCGGGCGAGCGCGCGGTGGCGGGGCTCCGTGCGGTCGCCGCCCGTCAGCGGGCCCTGCTGGAGGTGCACCCCGGCACGGAGGCCTCGCTGCGTCTCGCGCGTCGTGCCCAGGAGGCGCCGCAGGACGTCCCGCAGGGGATCGTCGTGCCCTACGTCGACCTGCACGTCTTCGCCGACGAACTCGCCTCGTACGGACCGGAGGTGCGCGTGGTCGAGCCCGCCGACCTGCGGGCCGAGGTCATCGGCCGCCTCGAGGCGACCGTCGTGCTGCACGGGGGTGCCGCGTGATCCCCGAGCGCCCCGTCGCCGCCCTCGACCGGGCGGCCCTGCTGCTGCAGCTCGTGCCCTACCTGCTCGGCAAGGGCGAGGTGCCCGTGGCCGAGGCCGCGGCCGACTTTGACGTGACCCCCGACGAGATGCGCGCGATGGTCGAGCGGCTCACCGTGATCGGTCTTCCCGGAGAACGCGGCTACTGGCAGCTGCCGCACGACCTGTTCGACATCGACTGGGACCTGCTCGACCGCGACGACGTCATCGCCATCACCAACACCGTGGGCCTCGAGCGGTCGCCGCGGCTGACGGCCCGCGAGGCCGCTGCTCTGCTCGCCGGGCTCCAGCTGGCGCGCAGCCTGCCGGGCTTCGGCGACAGCGAGCTCGTCACGGCGCTGCTCGCCAAGCTCGCGCGAGGGGCCGCCACCGCGCCGCCGCCGGTGATCGTGGCGCCCGGACCGGTCGACGGCGTGCGCGACGTGGTCGACCGCGCGCTGCGCGCCCGCGTGGCCGTGACCTTCACCTACCGCGCGCCGGGGGCCGAGCCGACCACCCGCACGGTGGATCCGATCAAGGTGCACATCGCCAACGACCAGTGGTACCTGCAGGGCTGGGACCACCTGCGGCAGGCGGTGCGCACGTTCCACCTCGACCGCGTGAGCGCGCCGAGCGTGACCGACACTCCGGCGGTCCACGGCGCCGACCCGGTGCCCGAGCTGTTCGCCCCGAGCGACGACGAGGTGGTCGCGCGTTTCCGGTTCCCCCGCGCGGTCGCGCCGCTGTTGGCCGACTACCTCGAGCGCGCCGAGGTCGACGACGATGACGACGGCACCGCCGTGGCATCCCTCCGCCTCGCCGACGAGCAGAGCCTCAAACGCCTCGCCGCCCGCCGCGGGGGAGAGGTGGAACTGCTCGAACCGGCCGGAGCACGCCGCGCGGCGGCCGCCTGGGCCGCGGCCGGTCTGGCCCAGTACCGCTGATCGCGGCCGTTTTCCGACCGCGCGCCGTGGCTGAAGCCCGCTGCAACCACGCGGGTTAGACTGAAGCTCCGCACGAACGAGTCGAGGAGTCCTCATGTTGCAAGGTCTGACCGGATGGCACCTGCTCGCCGTTCTCGCTGTGATCCTCCTTCTTTTCGGTGCTGCCAAGCTGCCGGCGCTCGCGAAGAGCATGGGCCAGTCGGCCCGCGTGTTCAAGAGCGAGATGAAAGAGATGAAGCGCGACGACGAGGTCGCTGCCGCCCCCGAAGCCCCGCGCGCCACCGACGCCGGCACTGCGCCGTCCGTCGCCCCCGAGCCGCGCAGGTCGACCGACCCCACCGTCTAACCCGTGGTGACGGCAGGTCCGCCGCGCATCGACGTGCCCGAAGGGCCGCGGCGTGACAAGCGCATGTCGATCGGGGCGCACCTGGTCGAGCTGCGCAAGCGGCTCATGATCGCGGCGCTGGCGCTCGTCGTCGGCATGGTGGTGGCCTTCGTCATCACCGACCCGATCATCCACCTCATCACCGAGCCGATCCGCGTGATCGCCGAGAGGCGTGGTGACGACTTCTCGGCGCTGAACTTCACCTCGGTAACCTCGGCGTTCGATCTGCGCATGCGCATCGCCTTCACGATCGGCATCTTCCTCTCGGCGCCGGTCTGGCTCTGGCAGATCTGGGCGTTCATCATGCCCGGGCTCACGCGCAAAGAGATCCGCTACACGGTCGGGTTCGTGGCATCCGCCGTCCCGCTCTTCTTCCTGGGCTGCTGGGTGGGCCTGCTGATCGTCCCGCACGTGATCGAACTCATGTGGGGCTTCACCCCCGAGGGCGGCGTCAACTTCTACAACGCCGTCGATTACTACGACTTCGTGTTCAAGCTGCTGATCGTGGTGGGCGTCGCGTTCGTGCTGCCGGTGTTCCTCGTCGCCCTCAACGTGGCCGGCGTCATGAGCGGCAAGGCGATCCTCAAGGGCTGGCGCGTGGCCATCCTCATCGCGACCCTGTTCTCGGCCCTCGCCACCCCCGCGGCCGACATCATCAGCATGTTCCTGCTCGCCGGCATCCTCACCGTGCTGTTCTTCGCGGCCGCCGGCGTCTCGATGCTGTTCGACCGGCGAAAGGCTCGCCGACTCGCCGCAGCCGAGATGCCCACGGGGCCTCTCGCGTGAGTTCGCCGAGTCCGGCCGAGCGTTTCGCGCGCGCCTCCGCCCGTTCCACGCACCCGCACACGGCGGATTTCGCCGAGATGCAGCGCTTCGAGCTCGATGATTTCCAGATCGCCGGATGCCACGCCCTCGAGGACGGCAGGAGCGTGCTGGTGGCTGCTCCCACCGGTGCCGGCAAGACGATCGTCGGCGAGTTCGCGATCCACCTCGCGATGCTCGAGCCCGGCGACAAGGCGTTCTACACCACGCCCATCAAGGCGCTGTCGAACCAGAAGTTCCACGAGCTGCAGGAGATCTACGGCGACGACGAGGTCGGCCTGCTCACCGGCGACACCAACATCAACGCCTCGGCGCGCATCGTCGTGATGACCACCGAAGTGCTGCGCAACATGCTCTACGCCGACTCCCCGGCGCTGCGCGGACTGCGGTTCGTCGTGATGGACGAGGTGCACTACCTCGCCGACCGCTTCCGCGGGGCGGTGTGGGAGGAAGTGATCATCCACCTCCCGCCGTCGGTCAAGCTCGTGTCGCTATCGGCGACCGTGTCGAACGCCGAGGAGTTCGGCGACTGGCTCGACACCGTGCGCGGCGACACCGAGGTGATCGTGTCGGAGACTCGGCCGGTGCCGCTCGAGCAGCACGTGCTCGTGCGCGGCGACCTGCTGCCGCTGTTCGACGACCGGGCCGGAGTCGCCACCGCGCAGGTCAACCAGGAGCTGCTGCGCATCCGCGGCGGCAACGCCGGCGGGTACGAGAACAACCGGCGCGCGCAGGAGTACCGCTCGCAGCGTCACGCGGGCGGCCCGCGTCACGCGCACCAGCGGCGCGGCGGGCACAAGCCGCTGCGCGCCCAGCAGGGCCCGCGCATCGAGCGCATCGACCGACCCGAGGTCGTCGAGCTGCTGCAGCGCAACCACCTGCTGCCCGCGATCTTCTTCATCTTCAGCCGGGCCGGCTGCGACGCCGCCGTGCAGCAGCTGCGCCGGGCGAACGTGCGGCTCACCTCCGCCGAGGAGCGCGTCGAGATCCGCCAGATCGTCGACGAGCTGACCTTCACCCTCAAAGACGAAGACCTCGCCGTGCTGCACTTCTGGGAGTGGCGGGAGAACCTCGAGCGCGGGGTAGCCGCACACCACGCGGGTCTGCTGCCGGCGTTCAAAGAGGTCGTCGAAGAGCTGTTCCGCCGCAAGCTGGTCAAGGTCGTCTTCGCGACCGAGACGCTCGCGCTCGGCATCAACATGCCGGCGCGCACCGTCGTGCTCGAGAAGCTCGAGAAGTTCAACGGTGAGGCCCGCGTCGCGATCACGTCGGGGGAGTACACGCAGCTGACCGGCCGCGCCGGTCGCCGCGGCATCGACGTCGAGGGCCACGCCGTCGTGCAGTTCACCGAGGGGCTCGACCCGCAGTCGGTCGCCGCCCTCGCCTCGCGCCGCACGTACCCGCTCAACTCGAGCTTCCGGCCCACGTACAACATGGCCGTGAACCTCATCGACCAGTTCGGTCGGGCGCGGGCGCGCGAGATCCTCGAGTCGTCGTTCGCGCAGTTCCAGGCCGACCGCTCGGTGGTGGGCCTCGCCCGCCAGGTGAAAGAGGCCGAGGAATCGCTCGCCGGCTACGAGAAGGCCATGACGTGCGACCGCGGCGACTTCCGCGAGTACTCCACCATCCGCCGCGAGTTGAGCGATCTCGAGAAGATCAATCGACGGGATGCCACGGCGCCCCGCCGTCTGCGCGATGAGCGGCAGCAGCAGATCCAGTCGCTGCGCAAGCGCATGCAGCGGCACCCGTGCCAGTCGTGCCCCGACCGCGAGGCCCACGCCCGCTGGGCGGAGCGCTATTGGAAGCTGAAGCGCAGCACCGACAAGACCCGCCAGCAGATCGACCAGCGCACCGGCACCGTCGCGCGCGTGTTCGACCGCGTGGTCGAGGTGCTCGCGGCGCTGGAGTACGTGGCCATCGAAGACGACGGCGCCACGGTGCTCACGCGCGCCGGGCGCACGATGCGCCGCATTTACGGCGAGCGCGACCTGCTCGTGGCCGAGTCGCTGCGTCAGGGGCTGTGGGAGGGGCTGGACGCCCCCTCGCTCGCCGCCCTCGCGTGCTGTCTCGTGTACGAACCGCGGCGCGACGAGGCGGGTCCGGGGGAGCGCGGTCTGCCGCGTGGTGCCTTCCGGGGGGCCCTGGACGCCACGCAGACGCTTTGGCAGGAGCTCGACGACCTCGAACGAGACCACCGGCTGCCGGGCTCGGAGTCGCCCGCCTCCGGCCTCGCACCGGCGATGCACGCGTGGGCGAAGGGGCTCCCACTCGACAGCGTGCTGACCCTCGCCGACATGGCCGCCGGAGACTTCGTGCGCTGGGCGAAGCAGACGATCGACCTTCTCGACCAGATCTCGCTCGTGGCCGAGCCCAAGCTGGCCGGAACCGCCCGCACCGCGCTCGACGCGGTGCGCCGCGGCATCGTCGCCTACACGTCGGCGTGAGCGCGGCATCGACGACCACCGCCGCCGCGGTGGCCCCGACCCGGGCGCCGTTGGTGCGGCTCGCGTTCGCCGCGCCGCTGTCGGTCGTCGCCGGCCTCCTGCTCGTCACCGCCTTCCCCGCCCTGGCGTGGTGGCCGATGGCCTTCCCCGCGGTCGTGCTCGCCCTCGTCGTGCTGATCGGACGGCGCTTCTGGTCGGCCGTGCTGATCGGCTTCCTCTTCGGGGCGGCGTTCTTCTCGGTCAACCTGCTGTTCACGGCGCGCTACCTCGGCCCGATCCCGTGGCTCGCCCTGTCGGTGCTCGAGGCGCTGCTCACGGCGGTGCTCGCGGCGCCGATCGCCCTCGCGTACCGGTGGATACCGCGGGTGGTCCCGGGGCGTGCGGGGCGCCTACTGCTGCTCCCGGCGCTCGTGGCGGGGCTGTGGACCCTGCGCGAGCAGATCGTGGGCTCGTGGCCCTACGGCGGGTTCCCCTGGGGGCGCATCGGCGTCTCGCAGGTCAACGGACCGTTCGCCGAGGTCGCGTCGTGGGTGGGCATGTCGGGGCTGTCGTTCCTCGTCGTGCTCGCGTGCGCGATGCTCATCGAGGTCGTGCGGGGCGGGCGCGTGCGTTGCGCGGTGCGCGCGATCCCGGTCGCGGCGCTCTTGGCCGTGCTGCTCGTGCTGCCGCAGTTCCCCACGACCGCCGCGGGGTCGCTGCGCGTCGGATCGGTGCAGGGCAACGGCCCGGCGGGGTACTTCGACCAGCGCGCGCGCAACGCGGTGCTGAATGCGCAGCTCGCGGCATCCGCCCCCCTCTTCGGTGAAGACATGGACGTCGTGCTGTGGCCGGAGGGCGGGGTCGACTCCGACCCGACCGCGAACGCGCAGACCTCCGCGGCGCTGTCCGAGCTGTCGCGCCGCCTCGATGCGCCGCTGCTGGTCTCGGCGGTGACCGAGCGCGGGTCGGAGCTGTTCAACTCCTCGCTGCTGTGGACCGCCGACGGGCAGACCGGTGAGACCTACGACAAGAGGCACCCGGTGCCGTTCGGCGAGTACGTGCCCGATCGCGCGTTCTGGGAGCCCTTCGCGCCCGACCTCATCGGCCTCATCGGGCGCGAGTACACGCCCGGCACCGCGCGCCCGCTGATCGACCTGAACGGCATCGGCGTGGGCCTCGCGATCTGCTTCGACGTCATCTACGACGACGTCGTGTGGGACGGCGCGAACGAGGGCGCCGAGGTCTACATGTTCCAGACGAATAACGCCGACTTCCGCGGCACCGACGAGAACCTGCAGCAGCTGGCCTTCGCGCAGATGCGCGCGATCGAGACCGGGCGCTCGGTGGTCAACCTCTCGACCGTCGGCACGAGCCAGGTGATCGCTCCCGATGGGGCGACCCTCGACGCCCTGCCCATCGACACCGCCGGGCACATGCTCACCGAGGTGCCGCTGCGCACCGGCCTCACCCCCGCGGTCGTCATCGGTCCCGCCGTGAAGATCGTGGTCGGCTGGGGGAGCATCGTCGCGTTGCTCGCGGCGGGCCTCGTGGTCGCGGTGCGTCGCCGTCGCCCGCAGGCCTGAGCAGCACGCATCCGGGAACGACGTCGGACGTCGCCGTTGCGGCGC
This sequence comes from Microbacterium sp. che218, assembly GCF_040436305.1. NCBI lineage: Bacteria > Bacillati > Actinomycetota > Actinomycetes > Micrococcales > Microbacteriaceae > Microbacterium > Microbacterium sp. che218. Next base: position 694,422 of record NZ_AP031501.1, on the reverse strand, counting down.
TCGCGTGCCCGCCACCGTGCAACGACGAAGACGCCGGCCCCCGAGGGGACCGGCGTCTGAATCTTCGTCGCGCAGCGGGTTACGCGCTGAGCTTCTCGTTGCCTGCGCCACGTCGGGCGCGCACGAAGGCGAGGCGCTCTTCGAGCAGCTCCTCGAGCTCGGGCAGCGTACGACGCTCCAGGAGCATGTCCCAGTGCGTGCGGGCGGCCTTGTCGCCCGAGTGGTCGACGGTCGCGATGTTGTCGCCGACACGCAGAAGCGCCTCGGCGCCGCACGTGCGGCATTCCCAGGCGTCGGGAACCTCGGCGTCAGCCGCGAAGGTCAGGACGGTCTCGCGTCCGCAGGTGCTGCAGACATAGGTGTGTTGTGCACGGTCGTGGAACACGACGCCGTCTTCGCTCTGGAGGCTTTGGGCGCCGAGTCGGATGCCGCGGAGACTGCGGTCTGCCATTTTGTGGTCCTCTCGTCGGTCCCCATGTATAACGTTCGCACCTGTGCGCTTTATTCGAAGAGCGGGCGTCGTGGCAGCTTTCACAGAGGATGCTCAGACAGTCGCCGTTCCTCGTTCGTTCACCAGCGCCAGAGCAGCGTCGGCGCGGTCGGTCACGAGGCCGTCGACACCCGCGTCGAGCAGCCGCGCCATGTCGGACTCGTCATTGACCGTCCACACGTGCACCTCGACGCCGGACGCGTGCGCGTCGCGCAGCAGACCCGGTGTCACGAGCCGCAGCGGCCCCTGTTTCTCGGGGATCTGCAGGGCGTCGACATCGGCCAGCAGTGCCCGCACACGGCGGGTCTGGTGCAGTGCGCGTGCCGCGACCAGGCGCGCGACCGTCGCCGAACCGGGGGAGGTGGCCGGGCGGCGGGCGGCTCCGGCCGTGGCGGCGGCGCGCAGTGCCTCGAGGCGTCGCTCGTCGGAGAAACTCGTGACGAGCACGCGCTCCGCGTGAGGGGCGACGAGTCGACCGACGCCCTCGGCCGCCGCCGCAGCCTTCACGTCGAGGTTGAACCTCACGTCGGGGAACGCCTCGAGCGCCTGCGCCAGGGTGATCAAGCCGCCGCGGTCGGCCATCAGCTCCTCGAGCTCGTACACCCGCACGTCGGCGATCGCCCGCGGGTCGCCCGCGACGCGCTGCAGGTCGTCGTCGTGGAACAGCACGACCACGCCATCCGCGGTCAGGTGGCAGTCCGACTCGACGTACACCGCGCCGGCGGCGTGCGCCTCGGCCACCGCCGCGAAGGAGTTTTCGGCGATGCCGAGGGCGGCGGCATCCGGAGTCACCAGACCGCGGTGGGCCAGCACGCGCGGAGCGTCGGGGGAGAGGTAGGGATGCCGCGTCATCAGGGTGCGGAGGGGCGCGGGCCGACCGCGGGGGAGTCGCCGTCACCGGTGCGCGAGGCGAACGCCCCCGAGATGCCCTTGAGGGCCTCGGTGAACTCGCTCGGGATGATCCACAGCTTGCTCGAGGCGCTGTCGCTGATCTTCGGCAGCGTCTGAAGGTACTGATAAGCGAGCAGCTTGTCGTCGGGCCGCCCCTCGTGGATCGCCGTGAACACCGAGTGGATGGCCTCGGCCTCACCCTGCGCGCGCAGGACCGCGGCCTGCTTGTCGCCCTCGGCCTCGAGGATCGCGGCTTGACGCCGGCCCTCGGCCTCGAGGATCTGAGACTGCTTCGAGCCCTCGGCGGTCAGGATCGCGGCACGGCGGTCGCGTTCGGCCCTCATCTGCTTCTCCATCGAGTCCTGGATCGAGAGGGGAGGATCGATCGCCTTGAGCTCGACGCGTCCTACCCGGATGCCCCATTTTCCCGTGGCTTCGTCGAGGACGACGCGCAACTGGCCGTTGATGTTGTCACGGCTGGTCAACGCCTGCTCGAGGTTGAGGCCACCCACGACATTGCGCAGCGTCGTGGTGGTCAGCTGCTCGACCGCGCCGAGGTAGTTGGCGATCTCGTAGGTCGCCGCGCGCGCATCGGTGACCTGGAAGTAGACGACCGTGTCGATCGAAACGACCAGGTTGTCTTCGGTGATCACCGGCTGCGGCGGGAACGACACGACCTGCTCGCGCATGTCGAGAAGCGGCCGCACGCGGTCGACGAGGGGGACGACGAGGTTCAGGCCGGGCGAGAGCGTCTTGTGGTATTTGCCGAGGCGCTCGACCACCCCCGCGCGGGCCTGCGGGATGATGCGGATCGAGCGGAAGAGCACCACGATGACGAAGACCGCCACCACGATCGCGAGCACCCAGCCGATCGTGACGGGGATGAGAGTGTCGATGTTCATCGCGGCCTCCTAGTCGCTGGCGGTGTCGTGGGAGCGCTGATCCTTGGGGCGCACGACGGCGGTGGCGCCGTCGATGCGGACGACCTCGACGCGCGTGGCGGGGTCGATCCGGGTGTCGGTCTCGGCCCGCGCGGTCCAGACGTCGCCGTTGGCGAGCTTGACCTGCCCCGCGACCGACGGTGACATACGCGAGAGCACGAGACCCTCGAGGCCGAGCAGGGCCTCGACGTTGGACGGGCGGGTGTCGGCGCCGCGGTGCAGGCGTCGCAGCAGCGGCGGCCGCAGGAACGTCAGCAGCGCACCGGCGGCGAGGGCGGCCAGAACCACCTGGAGCCACAGCGGTGCGCCCACCAGGTCGGCGGCCAGACCCACCACGCTGCCCACGGACAGCATGAGGAACGTCAGCTCACCGGTGAGCATCTCGACGACCAGGAAGACCAGGATCAACACGAGCCAGGCGATCCAGGCCCACGTGTCGAAAGTGGAGAGAACGTCCATGTCGCACCTCCTGAGCCCGAACGTAGCACCGGGGTACGACACCGGGGCCGCTTCTCAACCACCCCACAGACTGCGTCACCCGAAACGGTGGCGAGGCGGTCGGTAGGCTGGGGAGTCGATCTTTCGAATCGTCAGGAGTACTTCCGTGTCTCAGACCCTCCCGTCCGGCTCGCTGAGCGGCAAGACCGCCCTCGTCACCGGTTCGTCGCGCGGCATCGGCGCCGACACCGTCCGCTACTTCGCGGAGGCCGGCGCGAACGTCGTCATCAACTTCCGCAACAAGGCGCCCCGCGCCGAGAAGCTCGCCACGCAGCTGCGCGAGCTCGGCGTCGAGGCCCTGGTGGTCGGCGCCGACCTGACCGATCCCGAATCGGTGAAGGCGATGTTCGACGAGGTCGAGCGCACCTTCGGCGGCCTCGACATCCTCGTGCTCAACGCCTCGGGCGGCATGGAATCGGGCATGGCCGAGGACTACGCGCTGCTGCTCAACCGCGATGCGCAGGTGAACGTGCTCGAGACGGCCCTGCCGCTGTTGAAGGACGACGCGCGCGTGGTCTTCGTCACCAGCCACCAGGCGCACTTCATCCGCACCACCCCGACCATGCCCGAGTACGAGCCGGTCGCCCTGTCGAAGCGCGCCGGCGAAGACGCCCTGCGCGAGAAGATCCCCGCCCTCGAAGAGCGCGGCATCGGCTTCACCGTCGTTTCGGGCGACATGATCGAGGGCACCATCACGGCCACCCTGCTCGAGCGGGCGAACCCCGGTGCCATCTCGGCGCGCCGCGAAGACGCCGGCAAGCTCTACAACGTGTCGGAGTTCGCTGCCGAGGTGGCCCGCGCCGCCGTCGACCCGGTGCCCGCCGACAACACCCGCCTCGTCGGAGACACGGGTTCGTTCGGAGGCGAGTAAGCATGCGGCCGACCGACATCGAGACACTGATCGGGGTCGGTCGGCCCACGATCGCCGCCTCCGGGGCCTTCGCGGTCTTCGCGACCTCGCGCCCCGACCTCGCCGCCGACCGCACGGTCGGGCAGCTCTGGCGGGTCGACCTGCCCGCCGGCTCGCCCCGCCGTCTCACGCGCGGTGTCGCCGACAAGGCTCCGCACCTGTCGCCCGACGACGCGACGATCGCGTTCCTGCGCGCCGACGACAAGGGCCGCGCGCAGGTCTTCGTGGTCGCCGCGACCGGGGGCGAGCCCCTGCAGGTCACCGATCAGCCCGGGGGAGTGACCGCTCTCGCGTTCTCGCCCGACGGCAGCCGCCTCGCCTTCACCGCGCGCGTGCCCGAACCGGGCCGCTACGGCACGGTGGAGGGGCGGGATGCCGCGGCCGAGCCGCCGCGCCGCATCACCGGCATCCGCTGGCACGCCAACGGGCTCGGCTACCTCGATCGTCCCGCGCAGCTGTTCGTCGTCGACGTGCCCGCGACCGACGCCGAGCCGTTCTACCCGCCGGCGCCGACCCTCGAGACGCCCGAGAAGCGCATCGTGCCCGAGCCCGCGGCGCAGCTCACCCACGGCGAGACGAGCTGGGGCGGTGTGGCGTGGAGCGCCGACGGTGCGGAGCTGCTGAGCGTCCCCGACGTGATCGAGACCGCGCGGCGCGACCTGCGCGACCGCGTGGTCGCCGTGGCCGTCGACAGCGGAGAGCAGCGCGAGGTGCTCAGCACGGCCGAGAACCTGTCGGTGTCGGAGGTGTCGGTCGCTCCGGACGGAGCGGTGTTCCTGCTCGCGCACGACGTGGGGGAGAGCGGGGCCGACTTCGTGGCACCCGGCGTCGCCCTCTTCGTCATCGAGCCCGACGGACCCCGCGCGCTGACGGATGCCGAGTCAATCGACCTCGGCGAGGTGGGCAGCCACCTCTCGTTCGACGGCGACGACGTGCTCGTGCAGGATCGCACCCGCGGTCGGGTCCGCCTGCTGCGCGTCACGCGCACCGGCGCGGTGACCGAGGTGCTGGGCGGAGACCTCGAGGTGAACGGCCACGCCGTCGCGCACGGCCGGGTCGTGGCATCCGTCGCCTCCCCCGAGTCGGCGGGCGAACTGGTGCTCGTCGAGGGACGCGAGGTGCGGGCGCTGACTCGCTTCGGCGCGGGCGCCGCCGAACGCGGAGTCGTCGTGCCCGTCGAGCACGAGGTCACGGGCCGCGACGGTTCTCCCGTGCACGGCTGGGTCGCCGTTCCCGAGGGTGAGGGGCCGTTCCCCGTGATCCTACAGATCCACGGCGGGCCCTACGCCTCGTACGGCGTGCACCTGTTCGACGAGACGCAGGTGCTCGTCGACGCTGGATACGCCGTCGTCTACAGCAATCCCCGTGGCAGCGCCGGCTACGGTCGCGCACACGGGCGCGCGATCCGCCGCCGCATGGGAACGCTCGACTTCTTCGACGTCATGGACTTCTTCGACGGCGTGATCGCGGCCGACCCGCGCCTCGACGCGGACCGCGTCGGGGTCATGGGCGGCTCGTACGGCGGATACCTCACCGCCTGGATCATCGCGCACGAGCACCGCTTCGCGGCCTCGATCGTCGAGCGCGGCTTCCTCGACCCGGCGGCCTTCCCGGGCTCGAGCGACATCGGCTCGTTCTTCGGCGACGAGTACGTCGGCACCGACCCGCAGCTCATCGCGGCGCAGAGCCCCATGGCCGTGGTCGACCGGGTGCGCACGCCCACGCTGGTGTTGCATTCCGAGCTCGACTACCGGTGCCCGCTCGATCAGGCGACGCGCTACTACGCGGCGCTGAAGCGCAACGGCGTCGACGCCGAGATGCTCGTCTTCCCCGGCGAAGACCACGAGCTCACGCGCTCCGGTCGCCCGCAGCACCGCGTGCAGCGCTTCGATGCGGTGCTCGACTGGTGGCGGCGGTACCTGCCGGTCGCGTGAATCGGGAAGGGCCCGGATGCCATGGCATCCGGGCCCTCGTCGTTCCGCGTCAGACCGCTTTGCCGAACTGGATCGCCCGGACGATCTGGAAGACGCCGAGCACGATCAGCGAGAAGCCGATCAGGATGAACAGCGTGACGGCGCCGAGCAGCGGCGAGAACAGCAGCACGATGCCGGCGACGATGCTGATGATCGCGAAGAAGATCGTCCACGCCCGGGCCTTCGACTGGTGGCTCGCGGTGGTGAGCGAGACGACGCCCTCGATGATCCACAGGATGCCGACGAGCGTGCCGATGAAGACCCCGAGCCACGCGGTGGTCGCGGGGAGGTTCGCGAACGAGAAGATGCCCGCGACGATGAACAGCACGCCGAGCACGATGTAGCCGATGCGCGCCCAGCCCGAGCGCCAGAACAGGCCGATGCCGATGTTCACGAGGCCGGCGATGATGACGTACACGGCGATGATGCCGACGGCCACCTGGGCGGTGCGACCCGGCCAGATGAGGATGATCAGGCCGATCACGAGCGAGAGGGCTCCGCTGACGGCGAGCGCGGTGCGCACGGCTCCGACGGCGGGGTTGGTCGTTGACGAGGGCGACATGGCGAGCCTTTCTGTGCGAACGCTGGGAACAGTGCTCACCTTAGACCCGAAGGTGAAACTTCGCGGGTCGGTCGACGCACGCCGTCACGCCCCGCGCGGACGTCAGGCGGGGGAGTGCTCGAGCAGCAACGCGACCGCGAACAGCACCGGCAGGCAGCCGATGGTCGAAATGAACACGACGTCGCGCGAGAGGATCTCGCCCACCCCGTACCGCTGGGCGAAGTTGAACACGTTCTGCGCGGTCGGCAGCGCCGCGAGCACCACGACGATGAACACCTGGTCGGCCGGCAGACCGAACAGCGTCGCGACGAGCCACGCCAGTGCGGGCATCGCCACGAGCTTGAGAGCCGAGGCGATGACGACGTCGACGCGGCGCCCCGGTTCGGTGAGCACCCGCTGGCCGTACAGCGACATGCCGTACGACATCAGCAGCACCGGCACGCAGGCGCCCGCGATCAACTGGAGCGGGTCGAAGACGATCGGCGGCAGGTCGATGCCCAGCAGCGCCACCAGCACGCCGAGGGCCGAGCCGATGAGCATCGGGTTCTTCGCCGTCTGCAGCAGGATGCGTCCGATGTTGCGCGAGCCAGACGTCGCGGCATCCAGGATCGACAGGGCGATCGGCATGAGGATCAGCAGCTGGAACAGGATCACGGGCGCGGAGTAGGCGGCGTTGCCGAGCATGTAGAGCGAGATCGGGATGCCGATGTTGTTGCTGTTGACCTGCCCGGCCGACAGTGCGCCGATCACGGTCTCGCCCACGGGCCGGCGCAGGATCAGCCCGGACACCAGGACCGAGACCAGGATGACGCCCGCCGCGGTGATCATCGACACCGGCAGCAGCGCCGAGAACAGCGTCGCCACATCGGCTTTCGCCAGCACCGTGAACAGCAGGAACGGCGACAGCACGAAGAACGTCAGGCGGCTCAGCACATGGCGCGCGTGGGGCCCGAGCAGGTCGATGCGGGCGATGATGTAGCCCACCACCACGGCGAGGCCGACGACCGCGAAGCCGGTGAAGATCCCGCTCACGCGCTCGGCCGTTTCGGGGGAGCGCTGTAGGGAGTCATCGGTTCGAGCGTAGCGGGGGAGCAGGGGTGGGAATGACGGGGGCGGATGCCGCGGAGGTGCGCCGGGGATCGCGGCGCAAGGGCGCGCTGTGAAACGCTGCAAACTGCGATCGTGGGTGAACAGCGTCGCAGGGAGCGTGTGGCACGCGGAGACGGGAGTGACGGTGCGCCGGAGATGGCACGAGATGGACACGGCTCGGCGGATCAGCCTGGTCGTCTACAGCGTCGTCGCGGTCGTGCTGCTGTCTGGCGGATTGTGGGCGCTTCTGACCGACCAGCGCGGGCCCGCGCTGTGGGGTCTGGGCCTGTCGGCCTGGGCGCTCGCGTACCTCTTCGTCGACAGCCGACTCAAGCGTGCCTCGCAGCGGAATGCGAGCGAGAGCGGGCGCTGACGCCGGGGCACGACGCCTAGTGCTGCGGCTGGGGGCGGCGCAGGATCCAGTCGAGCGTCGAATGCCAGGTCTGGCGCAGGGGTCGGCCGCGCCGCCATTCGCGCCAGGTGAGCAGCAGGATGATCAGGTCGAACACCGTGAGCAGCACGAGCCCGATGCTCGGCGAGACGAACAACTCGTACACCTGGTAGACGAGGAAGGCGCCGATCGCGGCGATCGCCCACGGATACACGCGCCGGGTCCCGAGCATCAGGGCGACGACGATGGCCAGCTTCACGACGCCGTGCAGCAAGAGGTACACGGCGAGGAAGACGACCGTGCCCGATCCGAGCTGCTTGATGCTGTGCAGCAGCGCGTTGGCGACGAAGTCGTTCGGGTCCTGCGCCAGCTCATGCGCGGTCAGCCGCTGGGCGACGTGCAGCAACTGGCCGGGGGTCGTCACGAGCAGCACGATCGCGCCGACCAGCTCCATCAGACCGTCGATGCCCTTCAGGGCGACGCCGATGAGGAAGACGAGATCCATCACCCGTTCGCGCACCTGGCGCTCCTCTCCGGCCGGAGGCGACGGCGATCGCCGTCAGGGCCGAGTGTAGGGCGCAGAGTTCGGGGGCCGACCGCAGGCGAGCCGACCCCCGCGCCCTCATAGCGAGCCCATCAGATCCTTCATCGTGCTGATCTCGGCGGTCTGGCTGTCGACGATCGACTGCGCGAGGGAGACGACCTCGGCGTCGGTGCCGCCGTCGATCTCCTCCTTCGCCCTGTCGATCGCGCCCTGGTGGTGCTCGATCATCTGCTCGAGGTAGAGACGGGCGGCGTCGCCGCCGTCGGCGGATTCGAGGGCCTGCATGTCGGACTCCGACATCATGCCGCCGTGATCCATGCCGCTCATGCCCTCGCTCATCGAGACGCCCCAGTCCGACAACCAGCCCTTCATCGTGTCGATCTCGGGCTGCTGGGCGGCCTTGATCTTCTCGGCGAGGGCGGTGACGCGCTCGTCGACACCGGACTTCGATAGCAGGGTGTCCGACATCTCGATGGCCTGCTCGTGGTGCGGGATCATCATCGTGACGAACATGATGTCGGCCTCGGATGCCGATGCGGCCGTCGTCGCGCTGGACATGGGCGCGGCGCCGTGGTCCATGCCGGGCATGGAACCGGAGCCGGCGGAGCAGCCGGCCAGAGCCAGGATCGCCGCCAGGGGGAGTGCGGCCGCGGCCGCGTATCGGGTGTTCACAGGTCGGCTCCTCATCGATCGGTACCGACGATGGTATACCCCCTAGGGGTATCGAGTAGCGATGGAGAGCGAGACGACCGGACATGCTGTGCGATCCGCGCGCAAGACCCGGCCGGTCCATACCTCTCCGGTCTAGCGTCCACGGAATGACGACCTACGCCCCGAACCTCACCGAGATCCTCGATCGCGAACCCCTCCCGGCACCCGGAATCGAATCCGGCGACGTCGACTACGAAGCCGACGGCGTCGCCTATCGCGGCTACCTCGCGCGCCCGGCGGGGGAGGGGCGGCATCCGGGGATCATGGTCGTGCACGACTGGCTCGGCGTCACCGACTACGTGCGCATGCGCTGCGACATGCTCGCCCGCCTCGGCTACACGGCCTTCGCAGCGGATGTCTACGGCGCCGACGTGCGCCCGGCGCCGCAGGACGCGGCCGGTGTGGTCGGCGGTTTCTACCAGGATCGCCCGCTGTGGAGGAAGCGCCTGACCGAGGCCTTCGCGTACATGCGCGAGCAGCCGTCGGTCGACGCCGACCGGACCGCGGCGATCGGCTACTGCTTCGGCGGGTCGTCGGTGCTCGAACTCGCGCGCACCGGCGCGGACGTCGACGCGGTCGTCAGCTTCCACGGCGGCCTGCTCACCGGACCCGAAGGCGAGGCGCAGCAGATCACCGCGAAGCTGCTCGTGCTGCACGGAGCCGCCGATCCGGTCGCGCCCGATGACGCGATGCTCGCCTTCGAGAACGACCTGCGCACCGCGCCGGCTGTCGACTGGCAGCTCGTGTCGTACGCGAATGCGATGCACGCCTTCACGCTTCCGGATGCCGACGCCCCCGCGCAGGGCGCGCAGTTCCAGGCGACCGCCGAGCGGCGCAGCTGGGCCGCGATGAAGGCGTTCCTCGCGGAGGTGTTCGAACCCCGCGCGTGACCGCGGCGCGCCCTTGTGCGAGGCCGCGGTGCCGGGGCGTACCGCGCGCATCGCGCTCAGGTGTGGGCCCGAATCTCACGCATCAACGCGCTCTACGTGCATGAACGCGCTCTCCACGTGTTTATGCACGTGGAAAGCGCGTTCATGCGTGAGAGGTCAGGCGCACGCCCGCCACGGTGCGTACGAGCGGTTCGTGGCGGGCGAAGCGCGACGTGCAGGCGTCAGGCGGCGCGGGACGCGGCGAGGGTGCGTCCGGCGGTGACGGCGGCCTGCTCGGCATCCGTCTTCAGTCCAGCCGCCACGTCGGCGAAGGCGTCGAGCGCGGGGTTCACGCCGACGAGGGTGAAGGGGCGGTGCACGACGGTGAGGTCGAGTCCCCACACGTCGGCGAAGACGCGCCGGAGCCAGCCGGTCGAGTGGTCCCAGCCCTCTTTGGGGCTTCCGGGCTCGTAGTTGCCGCCCAGGACGGTGACGAGGGTGGCCGGCTTGCCGCGGAGCGCGGTGCCCTGCGGGTCGATACGCGGGTCGGTGTAGGCCAGGTCGAACCAGGTCTTCACGTGCTGCGAGACGCCGTAGTTGTACAGCGGAACGGTGAAGAGCAGGGCGTCGGCGTCGATCAGCTCGTCGGCGAGGCGCGTGCGCAGGGCGATGGCCTCACGCTGGCCCTCGGTGTGCTGGTCGGCGGGGGTGAAGCCCGAGGTCACCGCGTCGCGCCAGGCGGTGGCGGGCATCGGGTCGGCGGCGACATCGCGGCGGACGACCGTCGACGACGGGTGCGCGGCGAGCCATTCGGCCTCGACGAGGTCGCCGAGCTCGCGGCTGGCAGAGGTGGCGGGCAGGATGCTGGCATCGAGACGGAACAGGGTCATACGCTTCTCCGATCAGAGTGACTATGAAAAACAAAGTGGCTTCGGGAAAGCTAGCACACGTAGGATGGAGTCATGGCCGAAGAACATGACGCGCGACAGTGCGACGCCGCTGTCTCGCACGCGTTCTCGGTGCTCGGCAAGCGGTGGAACGGCATGATCCTCGACGTGCTCGGCCAGGGGGAGTTGTCGTTCTCAGGCCTGCGGCGAGCGGTGGGCGGCATCAGCGACGCCGTGCTGTCGGATCGCCTCACCGAGCTCGCCGACACCGGCCTGGTCGACCGCCGCGTCGATGCCGGGCCGCCCGTCGCCGTGACGTACGCGCTGACGGATGCCGGATGCCGACTGGTTCCGATCCTGGGTCAGCTCGGCGAGTGGGCCGAAGGCAACCTGACGCGGCGCTGACGGAGAACGCCGACCGACGGAGTCACGCCACCGCGCCCATGCCCAGGCCGGCGCGTCCCTGAAGGGCGCGACGCAGCTCTCTCAGCGCGGTTCGCGTGCGGGATTTCACCGTCCCCAAGGGCTGGCCCAGGCGGGCCGCGATCTGCGACTGAGTGAGGCCGGCGGTATAGGCGAGCTCCACGCAGAGCCGCTGGTCGGGGGAGAGGAGAGCCAGAGCGGCGCGAAGGTGCGCGCGTTCGAGGTAGTGGTCGACGGCATCCGAGGCCACGTCGGCGTCCCAGACGAGGGATCTCGATCCCACGTGCCGGTCCCGATCGTGAGACGCCTGCGACGCCCTCACGCAGTCGACGGCTCGGCGATACGCGATCGTGCTGATCCACGCCTGCAGACTGCCCTTCGCGGCGACGAACTTCGACGCGTTCTGCCAGACGTAGACGTACACCTCCTGGAGCACCTCTTCGGCCAGAGCGCGATTCACGACCACCCGCAGCACCACTCCGAACACCCGGGCGGAGGTGAGGTCGTACAGCCGGGCGAACGCTGCGCGATCGCCCTTCGCGACGGCGGCCGCCAGAGCGCTCAGGGTGTCGACGGCGTGATCGTCGACGTCATCGGTGTGCGGAGAGCGAGCGGCCATGGGGTGATGGTGACAGAGGGTCTCAGTGACAGAAGAGCACTTGCCTGCGCGGTTGGAATATGCATCTGAATGGAGTGTGCCGCCAGCATCACGGTCCGCATCGCGGGTCGCACGCTCGACGAGGTCCGAGAAAGGATGGGGATGCGCTCCCTGCCACGCCGGTGAGGATGCCTGCGCGGAGGTCGATCAGATGGGCGCGGGCCCGGCCGCAGGCAGGGAAAAGGTGAAGGTCGCACCGACACCCTTGCGCCCGTCCGCGTGGATCGCCCCACCGTGCAGTTCCACGATTCGGGCAGCGGAGGCGAGGCCGAGACCAGTGCCGGGGAACTCTTCCTGGGAGTGCAGGCGCGTGAGCGGTCGGAAGAGTCGGGAGGCATCAGAGGGATCGAAGCCGTCGCCGTCGTCGACCAGCTCCAGCAGGACCCGTTCGGATCCCGCGTCCACCTGACGCAGCACGATGTGTGCCGTCGACTTCTTCCCGGTGTACTTCACGGCGTTGCCGAGGAGATTCTCCAGAGCGAGCTGCACGAGCACCGGATCGGCGCAGACGACGACGTGATCCTCGATGCGGATGTCGATTTCACGGTCGCGGTTCCGGGCGAGGAGTTCGTCGGCGATGCTGCGGGCGATCGCACTGAGGTCGAGACGCTGGGGCGCCAGGGGGGCCGCCGTGATGCGATAGATCGACAGCATCCGCTCGATCTGGGCTGACATCCGTTCGCCCGCGCGCAGCACCGCGTGGGCGTATGTGGCGCTGGTCGGGGCGGTCCGATCCTCGGTGATGAGCTCGGCGAAGCCCATCATGGCGCTCAGAGGTCCACGCAGATCGTGCACGAGCGAGTGCATGGTCGCGTCGAGCTCGTCGGCTCGAGCCGCCATCTGATCGCGCTCGGCGCTGCGGCGGGTGATTGCGGAGCGCAGCTCGAGATTCTCGAGCGTCACCGCCGTCGTGTTGGCAAGCACCTCGAGTCGCCGCACCTGCTCAGCGTCGGGAACGTGACTCTCAGCCCAGTACGCGCCGATCGCACCGATCGGATCGGACGCGCGCACAGGGGTCATGCAAAGGCTGGCCACGAACGTTGCGCGGTACGCGTCGATCGGCACACGGTCATCGCTGTAGATGTCCGGAATGATCACCGTCTCCCGGTGCAGCATGGCCCATCCACTCACGCACGCGGTCAGCGGGAATCGGCTGCCCTTCCACAGCGGGCCGATGGCGTTCTCGTCAGCATAGAAACACTGATCGTCCTCGCGCAGAACGAACGTCGCACCATCGGCGCCGGTCAACTCGCGCACAGCGCGCGCAACCACCGCCGTCACCTCGGTCAGGTTGGTCGCTGTCGAAAGCGCATCAACCGTTCTCGTCATGACATCTGGCGCCGCGACGACAGAAACAAGCTTTCCGTCCATGTGGGCCCCAACAGTTCGACGAAATGTACGGCAAGTCTAGGCGAGGTGCAGGCGTTCGAGTGCGGACGACCACCGTCCTTCGAACGGGTGCCGAGCGAGTACGCCGATCAGGTGCGCTCCGACGATCTTGGCAAAGCAGCCCGAATGATCCACGCCGATAATGCACATTATGTCAGTTTTTGACATCTCCACTCGCGATCAACTGGTCGTGCCTCATCTTCCACCGACGGTAGATCAGATCGAACGCGAGCCACGCGAAGTCGCTATAGACCAGGGAGACGACCCGTCTGACCTTGTCCATGTCCCGCCACCGCATGCGGTGAGCGTATCGGGGTCTGGCCGTCGTTGCCCAAACTCTCTACCACCGCCGCGAGCCGCTTCCGCCTTGGCGCCAGCTCATGCCGGCGGGATATACGGGGATGAGTAGCAGCGGATCCAAGCCGAGGGGCGAGACCGCGGTCTGCGGCATGGATTATCTGGGCGAACTCTGTCGGATCCGTTTGTCACGGCGACGCCAAACCGAGCCAGTGGCGATGAAGTAGGCGCCGGGAATGATCAGAGCGGGCGGGAGGAGGTAAAGGGGCACTCCTCGTCCGCTCGTTGCGAGTGGGTCGCCTATCGCGTAAGGAACGACTGCTGCTCCTGCCAGTACCAGGACCAACCCCACCGCCAATGTCGCTGTCGGGCGTGACGGACGCCGAGCGAAGAAGCGGTGCCGTGTGCCGGTGTCCTCGTGCGTCGGCGGAACGGAAGTCTTGGAAGCGTCGGCCCGCTCCTTGTTCCCAGGGAAGTACGGGTAGCGCACTGACCCGTCGTCCGTGATGGGCTGTTTCTTCACGAGCGAATAGGCCCCGGCGCCGGCAAACACAGTCCCGAGGACGAAGGGGAAGAGCAACCCGTTTGTACCGGGAGACCCCGGGGCTAGGTCCCACGCTCGCCACAGCACGAAGGACCCGACCACGAGCAACGCAATTCCGACCGCAAGCATCACCCACCCACTTACATTCGGCCTGCGCGTATTCGCCATGCACACTTTCTACCGCGGTGAAGTGCTCGCAGTTGATGGGGTCGCAGGAGGAGTACCCGAATAGGCACTGTTATCGACATCACACAACAGCGTCATGCCGCGGCCCCGATCGGCAACGGGCAGACCGCCTCAGCGCACGCGACAGCGCCATGTCCAGACCGCGACGCGTCAATCAGCCCGTGACCAGAACAGACGAGGCAGCGGCGCCTTCACTGATCAGCACACCGCCGGCGTTCTGCACCGCCACTCCCCGGCTTTTGGGCCGCAAACCAGCTTTTCGGAGAACGGTCTCTCCTCCGCCGGCTGACGCGAGGGGACACTCCCCTGGGCACGTCGTACGCTGGGCGCATGCCCGACGACAACGATGCGACGCAGGAGGAACGCGCGCTGCGCGCCATGGCGAACATCCACGCGGGTGCCGACATCACCGATGAGGCGATGCGTCTGTCGAACGACTACACCGACCGGCAGACGCGCCGCGTCAAGGCGTGGTTCGCCCGCATGACCGGTCGCGGGTGAGCGGCGGCCTGCCGCCCCGGGTAGCCTCGGTCGCGACGAAAGGCGGCACCCCATGAGCACCACCATCGCGATCGACCTCGCCGGCAAGACGGCTGTCGTCACCGGATCCACGCAGGGCATCGGTCTCGCCATCGCCCGTCGTCTGCACGAGGCGGGGGCCGACGTGGTCGTCAACGGGCGCACCCCGCAGCGGGTCGACGACGTCGTGGCGACGATGGGTGCGGGCGTCCGCGGAGTCGCGGCCGACGTGACCACCCCCGAGGGCGCGGCGGCGCTCGCCGAGGAGGTGGGAGCGGTCGACATCCTCGTGAACAACCTCGGCATCTTCGGGTCGACCCCGGCGCTGGAGATCACCGACGAGCAGTGGGGCCGTTTCCTCGACACCAACGTCGTATCCGCTGCGCGGCTCATCCGTCTGATGCTCCCGGGCATGATGGAGCGCGGCTGGGGCCGCGTGCTGAACATCGCCAGCGACTCCGCCGTCGTCATCCCGGAGGAGATGATCCACTACGGCGCCTCCAAGAGCGCTCTGCTCGCGGTGTCGCGCGGCTTCGCCAAGGCGGCTGCCGGCACGGGGGTCACCGTCAACTCGGTCATCGCCGGCCCCACCCACACGGAGGGCGTCGAAGACTTCGTCTACGAACTCGTCGACGAGAACCTGCCGTGGGACGAGGCGCAACGCGAGTTCATGAAGACCGCGCGCCCGCAGTCCCTCGTCCAGCGGCTCATCGAGCCCGAGGAGATTGCGAACATGGTCGTCTACCTCGCCTCTCCCCTGGCGTCGGCGACCACCGGCGGTGCCCTGCGGGTCGATGGCGGCTACGTCGACAGCATCCTGCCCTGAGGCGAACTGACGAGATGCAGCCTGCTCGCGTCCACATCCTGGGTGGCAGCGGCAGCGGAACGACCACGCTGGGCCACGCGTTGGCCGCGCGCTGGGCGGTTCCGCACGCCGACGCGGACGACTATTTCTGGATGCCGACCACTCCCCCGTTCACGCGGAAGAGAAACGAAGCCGAACGGGTGGCGCTGATGCGCGAGGTCTTCGTCGCGCGCCCCGCGTGGGTGCTGTCGGGCTCGATGCTCGGGTGGGGGGAGTCCGTCGTCGCGGAGTGCGATGCGATCGTCTTCATCGCGCTCGATTCCTCCGAGAGGCTCCGGCGACTCGAAGCCCGCGAGGTCGGTCGACGCGGGGGTCTGCCCCATGATGACGACGCCTGGCGCGCTTTCAAGACGTGGGCCGAGGGCTACGACGATCCGGCATTCGACGGCCGCAGTCGCGCCGAGCACGACCGGTGGCTGGCGACGGTCGCCAAGCCCGTCCTCCGCCTCGACAGTCGGTCGACGGTGACGGAGCTGGTGGATGCCGTGTGCTCGTGGGAACCCGTGGTGACGAGCGGCGAGAGCTCTTCCCTGCCCTCGCGTCACTCCACGGACGGAAGCGGCGGCGATCCAAAGGTTTAGGGGATTCCCGCCCCATCGTGCCGCACGTCACCGACTGCTGCGATGCGCCCCTGCGTGTCCTCGACGGCGGATGCACGGCGTGCCGGCCAGCGGCATTCGCGCGCCGCATCGGGGGTCGCGGCGTGACGTGAAGACGCGATCCGGGGTGGCGCTGCTCGCCACTCGTCTCAGGGCCGCCGCCAGGGCCGCCTCCCTGTCGAGTGCGCCTCCGGCCCATGCTGCTTCGATGGCTGCGTTCAGTTCGCCCTTCGTCAGCATGCGCGCGACGTCTTCGTCGACGATGTCACCAGCAACAGCCGCTTTGATGAGCCCCTCAGGTGCGGAGTCCTCGAAGTAGTCCCACTGCTCGAGACCCAGACGTTCTTGGGTCTCGTCGACGAGGCGAAGGGCGTCCCAGATCTGGGTCTGCTCCTGCTCGGTCAGTTTCCCCGAGTAGATGAGGTCGTGCGCCTCTGCGTAGACCTCACCGTCGCGGCGCAATCCGATCGCGATGATCTCGATCGTGCCGACGCCGTCATCTGCTCGCGCTCGGTAGATGATGCGATACGTCCGCTGACAGGCCTCGACCGTGTTGAATCCGACGAGGTCGGTCGCTCCTCGGCTCGATAAGCGGTGCTTTCCCGACGGAGAGGTGAAGAGCTGGACGATGGTGTCGAACACCTCTTCACGTTCGGCGGCGGTCACCGTTTCGATCAACCACTCTCGACGGGAAGGCCCCGCCTCTCGGGACGGGCGCCCCGTCACTCCCCCGGTCGCACCCATCCCGCCGTCACGCCGAGCACGCGCGAGCCGTCGAGATCGGCGAGCGAGAGCCCCGCGAAGCTGACCGCGGCGTCCGACGTCTGCCAGCGGAAACGAGGAGCGGAGGTCGTTGCGGCTTCGACGACCGTCTTCGCGGCATCTTCCGCCGACTGCGCCGACGCGAACGAGGTCGCCGCGCGGTCGAGGTAGGCCTGCTGCTGCACCGCGTACGGGCCGGCGGGGGCGCGGTGCACCGAGTCGGTGAACGACGAGGCGACCGCGGCGGGCTCGACGATAGCCACGTCGATGCCGAACGGCGCCACGACCGGGGCGAGCGACTGCATGAGCCCCTCGACGGCGAACTTCGCCCCGCAGTAGGCGTCGGCGAAGGGCTGGCCCACGGCTCCCCCGACGCTGGTGACGGTCACGATGCGTCCGCTCCCCCGCTCGCGCATTCCGGGGAGCACGAGACGGGTCAGGCGCGCGACGGAGAGGTAATTCGTCTCGAGCTGGTCCTGAAGGTCTTGGTCGCTGAGCTGCTCGAGGGTGCCGACCGCACCCCGCCCGGCGTTATTGACGAGGATGTCGACCGGAGCCGCCGCCTCCACGAGGGCGCGAGCCGCCTCGGCATCCGTCACATCCAGGGCCCGGATGTCGAGGTCGACACCGGCCTCGGATGCCGCCGAGCGCAGGGAATCGGCGCGTGCGGTGTCGCGCACCGTGGCGATGACCGTCACCCCCTGCTGCGCGAGCTGGATGGCCGTGTGCAGGCCGATACCGCTGGTGGTTCCGGTGACGATCGCGAGAGTCATGTGTTCAGTCTGCTCCTCGAATCCGTGGGCGCGGTGTGCGGGGTTCGCTCGGCGGGCGCTGCCAGAGTGATCGCGTGGGGGACGACGGAGGGGCGCCGGTCTCCGTTCAGTGTGTGCGGGTGATGCGGCGTCGGACGGTGGTCGTGGCGAGCGTGACCTACCTGCTCCTGCTCGCGCTGATCGCGGTCGTCTGGCCCGTTTCGCTCGACAGCGCCGGCGCGCGTGAGGTCGTGATCGGTCGGTGGACCGGGAAGGTCATCGTCACCGGCAGCATCGTGGCAGCCGTCGTGTCGCTCGCGGTGATCGTGTTCGCCGTGCCCGCGCGGAGGTGGTGGTGGGTGCTCCTGGGGCCGTTGCGGGTGATCGCGATCGGGGCGATGGCACTGGGAGGTCTTGCCGTCTCCGTGACGGACGAGCCGGTGACTCCGATCGTCGCCAACGGATGCGAGACCGGGTACGTCGTGACCGAGCGCGCGTTCCTCTTCGGGGCCTCCGGCAGCGTTCGTCGTCTCGACGGCCCGATCGGAACGTCGGTCGGTCGCACCGAGGTGGACGACGGTCACACGCCGTTCGAACAGGGGTCGTACATCGCGGTCACCGATGGTGACACCCTCCGTGTCTGGAACACTTTCCAGAGCGCGACAGAACGACTCAGCATCACCTCCGCGCCGTCGTTCGTCCTTCCACGGCTCAAACCCATACGGACTGCGGTCTCGCAGGAGGGTTGACCGCCGAGGAAGACACTCCGCCGCCGCCGCGTCCCCCCGTCGAACCGGCCGAGGGCCCCGCCCCCTCCCCCGCCGCGGACGCGCGCATCGAACTCGCCCGCATGGTCCAGCGGACCCTCGACGCCGCCGGCACGCCGGTCACGGATGCCGCCGGAGTACGGGTGTCGGCACCGCTTCCCTCCGACCTCCCGTGCGACGGAACGACTGCGTACGACCTCTCCGTCCGCACCGACGACAACGCCGCTTCCTACGCGGCGATCCTCGACGCGTGGACCGCCGAGGGCTACGCCAAGGACCGCGCGATGCAGGAGGACCTGCGGTACAACGGCGTCGTACGCCTCTCGGCCCGCGATCGCTCGAGCATCGACGGGATGCTGCACTTCTCGCTGACCGCGGACTGCCGCGCGCCCTGAGCGCTCAGCCGCCGGGGGTCAGCTCGACCCAGCCGCCGCCGAACTTCGCCTGACGGTTGTCGCCCGACGAAGTGCCGGTGAGTCGTCGGCGCACCCACGGCGCGACGTGCTCGCGGTAGTAGGCGGTGCCCTTCAGTCGCTCGATCTCGGGGATCTCGCGCAGGTGCCACCAGTCCGTCGGCGGGGTCAGGCCGACCGACGAGATCACGCGCGCGGCGACGCGGTGATGCCCGCGCGCGTTCATGTGCAAGCGGTCGACCGACCAGAACTCCCCGCCCGCGAGCTCGCGGTCGAACCAGTTGTAGGCCGTGATGACGTCGGGGCGCGAGGCGAGTCGAGCTTCGACCGCGTGCGACAACCGGTCGCCGCGCGCCTGCACGATCCGGCCGAGCGGCAGGCCCGCCGAGGGGTTCGCGCCCGAGAGCACGATCAGCTGCACGCCCTCTTCATCGCAGCGGCGCACGACGTGGTCGAAGACGTCGACGATGCGCTCGATGCCCGTGCGCGGGCGCAGCATGTCGTTGCCGCCGCCGTTGAACGACAGGTGCGTGGGCTTCAACGCCAACGCCGGTTCGAGCTGCTGGTCGACGATGGGTTCGACGAGCTTGCCGCGGATCGCGAGGTTCGCGTACTCGATCGGCTCGCCCGCGGCATCCGCCCACCCCTGCGCGGCGAGGTCGGCCCACCCTCGCACGGTTCCGTCGGGCAGTTCGTCGCCGACTCCTTCGGTGAACGAATCGCCGATCGCGACGTAGCGCACGGATGCCATGGCTCGAGCCTACGCGGGCGCGTGGTGCGGGCCGTCGCTCGCCACACTCACCGGTTCGGGGCGCATCCCGTCGCTCGGGGCGAACATTCTGCGCCCCAACCGGGCGATGTCCGCCCCAGATCCGGGAGACAGCCCTACGCCAGAGCGCGCCCGCGCTGCTCGCGCAGGAACAGCGCCGCCACCACCGCGACGGCGAAGAACGCAGCGAACACGACGAAAAGCAGGGGGGCTCCCCCGATCCCCAACAGCGGGGGCACGGCCAGCGGCGCGAGGATCGACGCGATGCGACCGATGCCCGCGGCCCAGCCGGAGCCGGTCGCCCGCAGCGGCGTCGGATACGTTTCGGGTGTCGCGGCGTACAGGGCACCCCACGCACCGAGGTTGAAGAACGACAGCGCCATGCCGGCGGCGATCACGGAGACCTCTCCCGATGCCGTGCCGAAGAACACCGCTGACACCGCCGACCCGGCGAGGAACACCGCGAGCGTCGGGCGACGCCCCCATGCCTCGATGAGCCACGCGGCGACCGCGTAGCCCGGCAGCTGGGCGAGCGTGATGATCAGGGTGAAGCCGAAGGAACGGACGAGGTCGTAACCCTGGCTCACGAGGATCGTCGGGATCCAGATGAACGCGCCGTAGTACGAGAAGTTCACGCAGAACCACAGCACCCACAGGCTCGCCGTGCGCATCCGCAGCGCCGGGGCCCACAGGGCGCGCACCCGCGGGCGCGGAGCGGGGACGGATGCCGTGACCCCTTCGGCCGAGGGCTCGAGCGACACGCGGCCGGCGGCGGCCTCGAGGTCGCGCACGATCGCGACCGCTTCGGTGTTGCGGCCGCGCGAGGCCAGCCACCGGGGCGACTCGGGCAGGCCCCAGCGCACGACGAGGGCGTAGACCGCGGGGATCGCGCCGAGCGCGAACGCCCAGCGCCAGCCGTCGGCCGACGACGGCACGACGAGGTAGCCGATGAGCGCGGCGGCGGTCCAGCCGACCGCCCAGAACGCCTCGAGGAGGACGATCAGGCGCCCGCGCATGCGGGCCGGGGCGAACTCGCTCACGTAGGTCGAGGCCACGGGCAGCTCGGCGCCGAGGCCGAGGCCGACGACGAAGCGCAGCACCAGCAGGGCGGCGAGACCACCGACCAGGGCGCTCGCCCCCGTCGCGACGCCGTAGATCAGCAGGGTGAGCGCGAAGACGTGGCGTCTGCCGAACCGATCGGCGAGAAGGCCGCCGAGGCTCGCACCGATCGCCATCCCCGCGAAGCCGGCCGACGCGATCCACGACGCCTCACTCGGCGCGAGCTTCCACTGCACGCTGAGGGCGGCGATGACGAACGAGATGAGCCCGACGTCCATGGCGTCGAGGGCCCACCCCAGCCCCGACCCACCCAGGATCCGCCCGTGCCGCCGCGTGAACGGCAGAGCATCGAGGCGTTCGGACACCCGGATGGTGTCGGTGGCGGTGCTCACCGGATGCCGAAGGCGCTGGCAGGCGTCTGGGCCGGGGTGTCGGCGAGCATGTCGTGAACGAGGGGCAGCACCTTCGTACCGTACAGCTCGATGCTCGACGTCAGCTTGTCGTGCGAGATGGAGCCGCTGGCGAACTTGAGCTGGAAGCGCGAGTTGCCGAGGGCCCGCACGGTGGCGGCGATCTTCGTGGCGACCGTCTCGGGCGAACCGATGTACATCGACCCCTCGGGACCGACGTCGTGCTGGAAGCGCATGCGGTTGTACTCGGGCCAGCCGCGCTCGCGTCCGATCGTGTTGTTGAGCTCGGCGACGCCTTCGAACGCCTCTTCCCAGGCCTGCTGGTCGGTCTCGGCGACGTGGCCGGGCGAGTGCACCGAGATGGGCATCTGCGGCTTTCCGAGCTCGTCGAGCGACCGGCGGTACAGGTCGGCGTAGGGGCGGAAGCGCGCGGCCGATCCGCCGATGATCGCGAGGACCAGACCGTAGCCGTAGCGCGCCGTGCGCACGACCGACTCGGGAGAGCCGCCGACGCCGACCCACGCCTTGAGCCCGTTCTCGGTCTTGGGGTACACGTCGGCATCCTGCAGCGCGGCGCGCGTGCGACCCGACCAGGTGACGGGCTTCTCGTCGCGCAGCAGCGAGAACAGCTCGAGCTTCTCTTCGAACAGCTGCTCGTAATCGGCGAGGTCGTAGCCGAACAGCGGGAACGACTCGATGAACGAGCCGCGCCCGAGGATGACCTCGGCCCGGCCGTTCGAGACGGCATCCAGCGTCGCGAAGCGCTCGTACACGCGCACCGGGTCGTCGCTCGAGAGCACCGTCACGGCGCTGCCGAGGTGGATGTTCTCGGTGCGGGCGGCCGCGGCGGCCAGCACCATTTCAGGGCTCGTGACGGCGAAGTCCTTGCGGTGGTGCTCCCCCACGCCGAAGAACGACAGCCCGACCTGGTCGGCCAGCACCGCCTGTTCCACGACGTTGCGGATGGTCTGCGCGTCGGACTGCAGCGACCCGTCGGGGCCGCGCGAGATGTCTCCGAAGGTGTCGAGGCCGAGCTCGAGGGGGCGAACGTCCATGAGGTCTCCTTGCATTCGGATGAATGAACTTTACGCGGGCCCCGGGTATTCCCCGAAACCGGCGAGGGGCGCCACCGTGGTGACGCCCCTCGAGGAGATCAGGCGGAGGCCAGAGCCGCGCGCAGCGTGTCGAGCCCCACGCCGCCGATGTCGAGCGCGCGCGTGTGGAACTGCTTCATCGAGAAGTCGGCGCCGCGGCGCTCCTGCTCCTCGTCGCGCACCTGCTCCCAGATGCGCTGGCCCACCTTGTACGACGGCGCCTGTCCGGGCCAGCCGAGGTAGCGGTTGACCTCGAAGCGCACGAACTCCTCGCTCATGTTGACGTTCTTCAGCATGAACGCCAGCGCGTAGTCGTGGTCCCAGGTGCCGGTGCCGTCGAGGCGGGGCTTCTGCAGGTGCACGCCGATGTCGAGCACCACACGCGCGGCGCGCATGCGCTGGCCGTCGAGCATGCCCAGGCGGTCGGCCGGGTCGTCGAGGTAGCCGAGCTGCTCCATCAGGCGCTCGGCGTACAGCGCCCAGCCCTCGGCGTGCCCGCTCGTGCCGGCCAGCAGGCGGCGCCACGAGTTGAGCTCGGCGCGGTTGTGCACGGCCTGGGCGATCTGCAGGTGGTGGCCCGGAACGCCCTCGTGGTAGACCGTCGTCAGCTCGCGCCAGGTGTCGAACGTGTCGACGCCCTCGGGCACCGACCACCACATGCGACCCGGGCGCGAGAAGTCGTCGGTGGGGCCGGTGTAGTAGATGCCGCCCTCGTTGGTCGGGGCGATCATGCACTCGAGGTGGCGGATGGGCTCGGCGATGTCGAAGTGCGTGCGGCCGAGCTCTTCGACGGCCTTGTTGCTCGTGCGCTGCATCCACTCCTGCAGAGCCTTGGTGCCGCGGAGCTTGCGCGACTCGTCCTTCTCGAGGAACGCCACGGCCTCCTCCACGCTGGAGCCCGGCAGGATCTCGTTCGCGATGGCCTCCTGCTCGGCGACCATGCGGGCGAGTTCTTCGACGCCCCACTCGTACGTCTCGTCGAGGTCGACCTCCGCGCCGAGAAAATGGCGCGACTGCAGGGCGTACACCTCGCGACCGACGGCGTCGACCTCTCCCGCGGCCGGCGCGAGCTCTTTCGACAGGAACGACGCGAGGCCGTCGTAGGCCACCCGCGCCGCGTTGGAGTTCGTGGCGAGGTCGAGCGCGAGCGAGGCCGGCAGCTGCCCCTCTTCGGGGGCGGCGTCTCCGACGAACTCGGCGAAGAAGCCGGTGTCGGAGGTGTAGCGAGCGATCTGGGTCACGACCTCGCTCACCTGGCGGCGCGCGGGAACGACGCCCTCGGCGATGCCCTGGCGCAGCGTCGAGACGTAGCCGTCGATGGCCGCCGGCAGCGCCTTCATGCGGTCGGAGATCGTCGACCAGTCGTCGACCGTCGCGGTGGGCATGAGGTCGAAGGTCGAGCGGATGTCCTGCGCGGGAGAGGCGATGACGTTCAGGTCGCGCAGGTTGGTCTTGGCCTCGTGCTGCTCGATCATGAGGTCGAGCTCGCGCACGAGGTCCATCTTGGTGACCGTGTCGATCGCGTCGGTCGCCTCGGCCGCCTCGAGCGCGGACTTCGTCGAGCGCGCCTCCGACACGAGGGCTTCTGCGCCCGCAGGGCTGTAGTCGCCGAAGCGGCCGTTGTGCTCGAAGCGGCCGATGTAGGTCGCGAGCGTCGGGTCCTTTTCCGCCAGGGTGTCGACCCACGCGTCCGCGATCGTGTCGATCGGTGTGGGGGTGCGTTGTGCGTCAGTCATCTTCCGAGCCTAGGGAAGGCGCGGCGCGCGCGCACGCCCCCGGGGGTGGTTCCGGATGCTGGCGCTCGGCCCAGCCGCGCGCGTGCGTCACATCGAGGTGGGCGGTTCTGGATGCCGCGCCCCGGGCTCAGCGGCGGGGCGCGGCGACCGCGGGTGCTAGTGCCCGGCCTCGTCCCAATCGCCGCCGCGGCCGATCTGCACGTCGAGCGGAACCGACAGGTCGGCGGCGTCCGCCATACGCGCACGCACGATCTTCTCGACCTCGTCCCACTCCCCCGCCGCGACCTCGACCACGAGTTCGTCGTGGATCTGCAGCAGCACGCGCGAGCGCAGATCCGCGTCGGCGAGATCGCGCTGGATGTGGAACAGCGCGACCTTCATGATGTCGGCGGCGCTGCCCTGGATGGGGGCGTTGAGCGCGGCGCGCTCGGCGTTCTCGCGCAGCACGCGGTTCATGCTCGTGAGGTCGGGGAACGGCCGGCGTCGACCGAAGATCGTCTCGGTGTAGCCGTCTTGGCGGGCCTGCTCGACCGACCCGCGCAGGTAGTCGCGCACGGCGCCGAAGCGGGCGAAGTACTCGAGCATGAGCTTCTTGGCCTCGGACTGCTCGATGCGCAGCTGCTTCGACAGGCCGAACGCCGACAGGCCGTACACCAGGCCGTACGACATCGCCTTGACCTTGGTGCGCATGGCCGGGGTGACCTCGGCCGGCTCGACGCCGAAGACGCGCGCGCCGACGAAGCGGTGCAGGTCTTCGCCCGAGTTGAAGGCCTCGATGAGCCCGGGGTCGCCCGACAGGTGCGCCATGATGCGCATCTCGATCTGCGAGTAGTCGGCGGTGAGGAGCGTCTCGTAGCCCTCGCCCACGACGAACGCCGCGCGGATGCGACGGCTCTCCTCGGTGCGGATCGGGATGTTCTGCAGGTTCGGGTCGGTGCTCGACAGGCGCCCGGTCTGGCTGCCGGTCTGCACGTAGGTGGTGTGGATGCGGCCGTCGGCACCGGTGGCCGTGTCGAGCGCATCGATGATCTGCTTCAGCTTCGTCGCCTCGCGGTGGCGCAGCAGCAGGTCGAGGAACGGGTGCGGCGCGCTCTCTTGCAGGTCGGCGAGGGCCGCGGCATCCGTCGTGTACCCGCTCTTGGTCTTGCGCGTCTTGGGCAGCTGTAGCTCGTCGAACAGCACCTCCTGCAGCTGCTTCGGCGAACCGAGGTTGACCTCGTGACCGATCGCGGCGTAAGCGTCGCGCGCAAGCGCATCGGCGCGGGCGCCGAGCTCGGTCGAGAAGCTCGAGAGCTTCTCGTGCGACACCGCGACACCCGCGAGTTCCATGTCGGCGAGGGCGGTGAGCGTGGGCAGTTCGATGTCGTCGAGCACGCTCGCGACCGTCTCGGGCATGTCGGCGCGCTGCGCCTCGGCGACGCGGCGGGTGAACCACGACAGCTGGCTCGGGGTCGCGCCCTCGGTCTCGGGAACCAACTGCGTCGGGTCGGCGACCGGCAGCTTCTCGTCGAGCATGCGCTCCACGAGGTCGCCGAGCGTCTTGTCGGGGAAGCTCGGGCGCACGAGCCACCCGGCGAGGATCACGTCGAACGCCACGCCGGCCACCGTCACGCCCTCGCGGGCGAGCGCCTTGATCTGAGGCTTCGCGTCGGCGAAGACCTTGGGGGCGTCGGATGCCAGCCACTCGGCCAGCGCGTCGCGCACCGCGGGCGTCCACTCGGCCTCAACCGCGGCGTCGGCCGAGGCGAGTCCGATCGCGGTGGGGGCGCCGCCGGCCATGGTGACGGTGACCCCGACCTCGCCGGTGGCCGCTGCAGCCCACGCCGCGAGGGCGGCGGCATCGAGCTGCGCGGGCGTCGGAGCGGTCGCGGTGGGACGCTGCTCTTCGACGATGCCCGCGTCGCCGCCGAGCGCGTCGAACACGCGCGGCAGCAGGGTGCGGAACTCCAGGCGAGCGAAGATGTCGCGGACGGCCTGGGCGTCGAGCGGGTGCATCTTCAGCTCGCCGGGACCGACGGGGAGCTCGACGTCGCGCAGCAGACGGTTCAGCGAACGATTGCGGCGCACGCCGTCGATGTGCTCGCGCAGGTTGTTGCCCACCACGCCGGTGATCTTGTCGGCGTTCTCGAGCAGGGCATCGAGCGAGCCCCACTGGGTCAGCCACTTCACGGCGGTCTTCTCGCCGACCTTGGGCACACCCGGCAGGTTGTCGCTCGTCTCGCCGACGAGGGCGGCGATCTCGGGATACTGCGCGGGCGGCAGGCCGTACTTCTCGATGACGGCCTCGGTGTCGTAGCGCTTGAGCTGCGAGACGCCCTGCACGTTGGGGTAGAGCAGCGTGACGTCGTCGGTCACGAGCTGGATCGTGTCGCGGTCGCCCGAACAGACCAGCACCGTGAAGCCCTGCTCCTCGCCCTGGGTGGCGAGGGTGGCGAGGATGTCGTCGGCCTCGAAGTCCTCCTTCGTCAGCACCGGCACGCCCATCGCGCGCAGGCAGTCCTGCAGCAGCGGGATCTGCCCCTTGAACTCCGCGGGCGACTCGCTGCGGTTCGCCTTGTACTCGGCGTACTCGCGCGTGCGGAACGACTGCCGCGACGTGTCGAACGCCACGGCGAGGTGCGTGGGCTTCTCGGCCTTCACGAGGTTCACGAACATCGACAGGAACCCGTAGATGCCGTTGGTGTGCTGGCCGTCCTTCGTCGAGAAGTTGTCGACCGGCAACGCGTAGAACGCCCGATAGGCCAGCGAGTGGCCGTCGACGACGAGGAGAGTAGGCTTTTCGGCATCCGTCACCCCTCCAGCGTAACGAGAACCACGGACACTCCCCCGGCCCGGCCCGATCGAAGGCGATGATGACCTCCACGACCCCTGACACGTCCGCCGGCCTCGACTGGGCGAAGCAGCGCGGAATGGGCGCCCTCGCCGAGAAGATGGGCATCGAGTGGGTCGAGTTCACCGTCGACCGCTGCGTCGCCACCATGCCCGTCGAGGGCAACACCCAGCCCGTCGGCCTGCTGCACGGCGGGGCCTACGTGGTGCTCGGCGAATCGCTCGGGTCGATGGCGGCCAACCTCTTCGCCGGCTCGGGGCGTCTGGCGGTCGGCATCGACATCAACGCCACGCACACCCGCTCGGCCACCTCGGGCATCGTCACGGGCGTCTGCACCCCGATCCACCTCGGCCGGTCGCTCACCGTGCATGAGATCGCGGTGTCCGACGAGCAGGGTCGCCGATGCTCGACGATCCGCATCACGAACCTCATCAAGGACGCCCCCGCGCGCTGATCGCGGGTGGAGGTCCCTGAGCCTGTCGGAGGGTCCGGGTCCTGCGTGTGTGTCCGGTGGCTTCGACAGGCTCAGCCACCTGTGTCGCGGGTCCTGCGTGTGTGTCCGGTGGCTTCGACAGGCTCAGCCACCTGGGCCGCGAGGGCCTGCGTGTGGCCGGTGGCTTCGACGGGCTCAGCCACCTGTGCCGCGAGGGCCCTGCGTGTGGCCGGTGGCTTCGACGGGCTCAGCCACCTCTGACGCGGGTCCTGCGTGTGTGTCCGGTGGCTTCGACAGGCTCAGCCACCTGTGCCGCGAGGGCCCTGCGTGTGGCCGGTGGCTTCGACGGGCTCAGCCACCTGTGCCGCGAGGGGCCTGCGTGTGGCCAGTGGCTTCGACAGGCTCAGCCACCTCTGCCGCGGGCCGTCGACGGGCTCAGCCACCTGGGTGGCGCGGATCACCGTGCCGGAAACGACGAATGGATGCCACCGAAGTGGCATCCATTCCGTGTCGGAGGGAGCGTCAGGCCTTCTTGGGGGCCAGCTGCTCGATGATCGCCTTGGCGACGTCCTGCATGGTGAGGCGGCGGTCCATCGACGCCTTCTGGATCCAGCGGAAGGCCTCGGGCTCGCTCAGGCCCATCTTCTCGTTGAGCAGGCCCTTGGCCCGGTCGACGAGCTTGCGGGTCTCGAAGCGCTCGACCATGTCGGCCACCTCGGCCTCGAGCGTGATGATCTGCTCGTAGCGGGCCAGCGCGATCTCGATCGCCGGCAGCAGGTCGTTCGGCGTGAACGGCTTGACCACGTAGGCCAGGGCGCCGGCCTCGCTCGCGCGCTCGACCAGCTCTTTCTGGCTGAACGCGGTGAGCAGCACCACGGGGGCGATGTGGTTCTTGCTGAGCTTCTCGGCGGCGCTGATGCCGTCGAGCTGCGGCATCTTGACGTCCATGATGACGAGGTCGGGGCGCAGCTCGGTGGCCAGCTGGACGGCGGTCTCGCCGTCGCCCGCTTCGCCCACGACGTCGTAGCCGTTGTCGCGGAGGATCTCGACGATGTCGAGGCGGATGAGCGACTCGTCTTCCGCGACGACGACGCGGCGGGGTGCGGTCGGGGCGGTAGCCGGAGCGGCTTCTTGATCAGTCACGGGACCATCCTAGAACGACGAATGCGGACAACCCCGGTCTCGACCGGGATGTGGGAAAGCGTGCCGGTGGTGGGACTCGAACCCACACGTCTTGCGACAAAGCATTTTGAGTGCTCCGCGTCTGCCATTCCGCCACACCGGCAGGTGTTGCGTTCCCAACTTACCGGGGGGAACGCGACGACGCGCGCCGGAGAACCGGCGCGCGTCGTCGGAGGGTCAGACCTCCTGGTAACCGGGAGCCGCACCGTGCACGGCATCGCCCACGCGGTGCACGCGCAGGTCGTTGGTCGAGCCGGCGATTCCGGGAGGGGAACCGGAGATCACGACCACCTTGTCGCCGACCTTGGCCAGGTCGTGCGAGAGCAGGTAATCGTCGACCTGCAGGAACATCTTGTCGGTGTGCGACACGTGCTCGACCAGGGTCGAGCGCACGCCCCACGTCAGCGCCAGGCGACGGCGGATG
The DNA here is from genome assembly GCF_040436305.1 of Microbacterium sp. che218. Lineage (NCBI taxonomy): Bacteria > Bacillati > Actinomycetota > Actinomycetes > Micrococcales > Microbacteriaceae > Microbacterium > Microbacterium sp. che218. The sequence goes on along the minus strand of NZ_AP031501.1, from coordinate 665,555 downwards.
CCGGGCTCGGGCGTGAACGCGATCATGGGGATCGTCGAGCGCAGGCGCGACATGCGACGGGCCGAGTCTCCCGACTCGGTGAAGACGCAGAGGTACTTGGCCTCGACGAAGTCGGCGACCTCGACGGCGGCGAGGGTGATGGCGCCACCCTGCGTGCGGGGCTTGTTGGTCAGGGGCGCGATGCGCTCCAGGCCGTGCTCCTCGGTCGACTCGACGATGCGGGCCATCGTCTCGACGACGACGACCGGGTAGTCGCCGACGCTGGTCTCGCCCGAGAGCATCACGGCATCCGCGCCATCGAGAACGGCGTTGGCGACGTCGCTGGTCTCGGCGCGCGTGGGCACCGGGCTGTTGATCATCGACTCGAGCATCTGCGTCGCCACGATGACGGGCTTGGCCATGCGACGGGCCAGCTCGACCGCGCGCTTCTGCACGATCGGCACGGCCTCCAGCGGCAGCTCGACGCCGAGGTCACCGCGGGCGACCATGATGGCGTCGAAGGCGTCGATGATCTCTTCGAGGTTGTCGACCGCCTGCGGCTTCTCGATCTTGGCGATGACGGGCACGTAGCGTCCCTCTTCGGCCATGATCTCGTGCACGCGCTCGATGTCTTTCGCATCGCGCACGAACGACAGCGCGATGAGGTCGGCACCGGCGCTCAGGCCCCAGCGGAGGTCGGCTTCGTCCTTCTCGCTCAGGGCGGGGACGTTGACGGCGACGCCGGGCAGGTTGATGCCCTTGTTGTTCGAGACCGGACCGCCCACGACGACGCGGGTGGTGACGACGGTGCCGTCGGTCTCGACGACCTCGACGCGCACCTTTCCGTCGTCGATCAGCAGGAAGTCGCCGGGGCGAACGTCCTGGGGCAGACCCTTGAAGGTCGTGCCGACGATCTCTTTGGTGCCGAGGATGTCTTCGATGGTGATCTTGAAGATGTCGCCGGGCAGCAGGTCGTGAGGACCGTTCTCGAACTTGCCGAGGCGGATCTTCGGGCCCTGCAGGTCGACGAGGGCGGCGACCGGGCGACCGGCGTCCTCCGCGGCCTTGCGCACATTGGCGAAGTTGGCGTCGTGCACGGAATAATCTCCGTGGCTCAGGTTGAGGCGGGCGACGTCCACCCCGGCGTCAATGATGGCGCGAACCATCTCATACGACGACGTGGCGGGCCCGAGTGTTGCGACGATCTTGGCGCGTCTCATCCGTTTTCAAGCTCCGTGAGGATTTTCGGGAAGTGGCCGATCGGCCCTTGCCAGCTTAGGCGGGCAGGAGGCCGATGGCGACATCGGTCGGGCGCACCGGTGCGGGCAGCACCGTTTCGCCCATGAGGAACGTGTCGACCTCCGCGGCCGCGGCGCGACCCTCGGCGATGGCCCACACGATGAGGGACTGACCGCGACCCGCGTCGCCGGCCACGAACACGCCGGGAGTGGTGGTGGCGTACGTCGCGTCGCGCTCGAGGTTGCCGCGGTTCGTGAACTGCGTGCCGAGCTGCTGCTCGAGCGCGTCGCGCTCGGGACCGGTGAAGCCCATCGCGATCAGCACGAGGTCGGCGGGGATCTCGCGCTCGGTGCCGCTCTTGGGCACGCGACGACCGTCGAGGTACTCGGTCTCGGCGACGCGCAGCGCGCGCACCTCGCCCGCGGCGTTGCCGAGGAACTCCACGGTGGAGGCGAGGAACGTGCGCTCCCCGCCCTCTTCGTGAGCGGATGCCATCTCGAACAGGTTCGGCATCATCGGCCACGGCTGCTCGGCCGGGCGCTCCGACGGGGGCTGCTTGCCGATGGCGAGGTTGGTCACGCTCAGCGCGCCCTGACGGTGCGCGGTGCCGATGCAGTCGGCGCCGGTGTCGCCGCCGCCGATGACGACGACGTGCTTGCCCTCGGCGGTGATCTGGTGCGGCACCTGGTCGCCCGCGACGGCCTTGTTGCCCTCGATGAGGTACTCCATCGCGTAGTGCACGCCGTCGAGGTCGCGGCCCGGGATCGCGAGGTCGCGCGGCACCGTGGAGCCGGTGGCCACCACGACCGCGTCGTAGCGCGCCCGCAGGTCGCTCCACGAGATGTCCTTGCCGATCTCGACGCCCGCGCGGAAACGCGTGCCCTCGGCCTGCATCTGGCGCAGGCGCAGCTCGAGGTGGCGCTTCTCCATCTTGAAGTCGGGGATGCCGTAGCGCAGCAGACCGCCGATGCGGTCGTCGCGCTCGAACACCGCGACCGTGTGCCCGGCGCGCGTGAGCTGCTGGGCGGCGGCGAGTCCGGCGGGGCCGGAGCCCACGACGGCGACCGTCTTGCCGGTCAGGCGCTCGGGCGGCTCGGGCTCGACCCAGCCGTTGCCGAACGCCTCGTCGATGATCGAGACCTCGACCTGCTTGATCGTGACGGCCGGCTGGTTGATGCCGAGCACGCACGAGCTCTCGCAGGGCGCGGGGCACAGGCGACCGGTGAACTCCGGGAAGTTGTTGGTCGCGTGCAGGCGCTCGATGGCCGCGCGACCCTCGCCGCGCCACGTGAGGTCGTTCCACTCGGGGATCAGGTTCCCGAGCGGGCAGCCCTTGTGGCAGAACGGGATGCCGCAGTCCATGCAGCGACCGGCCTGGCGCTTGATGACGGCCGAGTCACCCGGCTCGTACACCTCTTTCCAGTCCATGATGCGGACCGGAACGGGACGACGCTTCGGAAGCTCGCGCTCCGTGGTCTTGAGAAAACCTTTCGGGTCAGCCACCCGTCACCTCCAGAATGCGCTTCCAGACGACGTCGCCGTCGGGGTCGAGCCCCTCCGACACCGCCTCCTGGCGGGTCTGCAGCACGGCGGCGTAGTCGCGTGGCAGCACCCGAACGAAGTTGTCCACCTCGGTCTCGAAGTCGTCGAGCAGACGACGCGCGAGGGTGGAATCGGTCTCCGCGACGTGCTTTTCGAGCAGGTCGCGCAGGATCTCGGCATCCCCTGCTCCGAGGGGACCGAGTTCGAGCTCACCGGATGCCATGGCCTCGCGGTTCACGAGGTCGCGGTCGAGCTTGTAGACGTAGGCCTGTCCGCCCGACATGCCGGCACCCAGGTTGCGGCCCGTGGCGCCGAGGATCACGGCGAGACCACCGGTCATGTACTCGAGCGCGTGGTCGCCCACGCCCTCGACGACCGCGGTCGCACCCGAGTTGCGCACGAGGAAGCGCTCGCCCACGACGCCGTTGAGGAACATCTGCCCCTGCGTGGCGCCGTAGCCGATGACGTTTCCGGCGATGACGTTCTCGGACGCGGCGAAGGTCGAACCGCGCGGCGGACGAACGACGATCGTGCCGCCCGAGAGGCCCTTGCCGACGTAGTCGTTCGAGTCGCCCTCGAGACGCAGCGTGATGCCGGCGGGCATGAACGCGCCGAACGACTGTCCGGCCGAACCGGTCAGGCGCACGTCGATCGTGTTCTCGGGCAGTCCGTGCTCGCCCCGCGCCTTGGTGACGTGGTGGCCGAGCATCGTGCCCACCGCACGAGCGGTGTTGCGGATCGGCAGGTCGATCGTGAGCTGACCGCCGTGCGCGATGACGTCCTGCGCGCGCTCGATGAGCTGCACGTCGAAGTGCTCCTCGAGCTCGTGGTTCTGGTTGCGCGCGTGGCGACGCGGCTCGTCGTCGGCGAAGCGAGGTCCTTCGAGGATCGGCGCGAGGTTGAGGCCGCGCGCCTTCCAGTGCTGGATCGCCTCGTTGGCATCCAGGAGCTCCGAACGACCCACGATCTCGTCGATCGAGCGGTAGCCGAGGGCGGCGAGGTACTCGCGCACCTCCTGGGCGATGAACTCCATGAAGTTGATGACGTACTCGGCCTTGCCGGTGAAGCGCTCGCGCAGCACGGGGTTCTGCGTCGCGACGCCCACGGGGCAGGTGTCGAGGTGGCACACGCGCATCATGATGCAGCCCGAGACCACGAGCGGAGCGGTGGCGAAGCCGAACTCCTCGGCACCGAGCAGGGCGCCGATGATGACGTCGCGACCGGTCTTCATCTGACCGTCGACCTGCACGACGACGCGGTCGCGCATGCCGTTCAGCATGAGCGTCTGCTGCGTCTCGGCCAGGCCCAGCTCCCAGGGGGTGCCGGCGTGCTTGAGCGAGTTCATGGGGCTCGCGCCCGTGCCGCCGTCCTGACCGGAGACCAGGATGACGTCGCTCAGCGCCTTGGCGACACCCGCCGCGACCGCACCGATCCCCGACTGGCTGACCAGCTTGGTGTGGATACGGGCCGAGGGGTTGGCGCGCTTGAGGTCGAAGATGAGCTGCTTGAGGTCTTCGATCGAGTAGATGTCGTGGTGCGGCGGCGGCGAGATGAGCCCGACGCCCGCGGTCGCGTGACGCGTGCGCGCCACCCACGGGTACACCTTGGTCGGCGGCAGCTGACCGCCCTCGCCGGGCTTGGCGCCCTGCGCGAGCTTGATCTGGATGTCGTCGGCCTTGGTCAGGTAGAGGCTCGTCACCCCGAAGCGACCGGATGCCACCTGCTTGATGGCACTGCGACGCTCGGGGTCGAGCAGCCGGTCGACGTCTTCTCCGCCCTCACCGGTGTTCGACTTGCCGCCGATGCGGTTCATCGCGACGGCGAGCACCTCGTGCGCCTCTTTCGAGATCGAGCCGTAGCTCATCGCACCGGTCGAGAAACGCTTGACGATCGCCGAGACGGGCTCGACCTCGTCGATCGGCACGGCCGGCCGCAGGCCCGTGCGCAGGCCGAACAGACCGCGGAGGGTCTTCAGCTCGTGCGCCTGGTCGTCGATCAGGTGCGTGTACTCGCGGAAGATGTCGTACCGGCGCTCGCGCGTGGCGTGCTGCAGGCGGAACACCGTGTCGGGGTTGAACAGGTGCGGTGCCCCGTCGCGACGCCACTGGTACTCGCCACCGGTCCACAGGCGCTCGTGCGCGCGGGCCGCCGCGTCCTGCGGGTAGGCGTACTCGTGGCGCGCGGCGTTCTCGGCCGCGATGACGTCGAGTCCCACGCCGCCGAGCTTGGTCTCGGTGCCGGTGAAGTACGCGTCGATGAAGTCGCGCGACAGTCCCACGGCCTCGAACACCTGGGCGCCGGCGTACGACGACACCGTCGAGATGCCCATCTTCGACATGATCTTCAGCACGCCCTTGCCGAGCGCGTAGATCAGGTTCTTGACGGCCTTCTCGGGCGTGATGTTCGTGATGAAGCCCGCGCGGACGAGGTACTCGACGGTCTCCATCGCCAGGTACGGGTTGACCGCCGAGGCGCCGTAGCCGATGAGGGTGGCCACGTGGTGCACCTCGCGCACGTCACCGGCCTCGACCACGAGACCCACCTTCATGCGGGTCTCCTTGCGGATGAGGTGGTGGTGCACGGCCGCGAGCATGAGCAGCGACGGGATCGGCGCCAGGTCTTTGTTCGAGTCGCGGTCGCTGAGCACGATGAACTCGGCGCCGTCCTCGATGGCCTGGTCGACCTCGGTGCACATCTGCGTGAGGCGCTTCTGCAGACCCTTGTGCCCGGCCTCGACACGGTACAGGCCGCGGATCGTCACCGACGACCGGCCCGGCAGGGCGGTGTCGATGTGCTGGATCTTCGCCAGCTCGTCGTTGTCGATCACGGGGAAGTCGAGGGTCACCGTGCGCGTGTGGTCGGGACCCCACGCCAGCAGGTTGCGCTCGGGACCGAGACCCAGCGAGAGAGACGTGACGACCTCTTCGCGGATCGAGTCGAGCGGCGGGTTGGTGACCTGCGCGAACTGCTGCGAGAAGTAGTCGAACAGCAGACGCGGGCGGTCGCTGAGCACGGCGACGGGTGCGTCGCTGCCCATGGCACCGAGCGGCTCGGTGCCGCCCTGGCCCATGGGGGTCAGCAGCATGCGCACCTCTTCTTCGGTGTAGCCGAAGGTGCGCTGGCGGCGCGTGATCGAGGCGATGGGGTGCACGATGTGCTCGCGCTCGGGCAGCTCGCTGAGCTTGACGCGGCCCTTGCTGACCCACTCGCCCCACGGCTGCGAGGCGGCGAGGTCGGCCTTGATCTCCTCGTCTTCGACGATGCGGCGCTGGGCCGTGTCGACGAGGAACATGCGGCCCGGCTGCAGGCGGCCGCGGCGCTTGATGCGCTCGGGTGCGAAGTCGAGCACGCCGGTCTCGGAGCCGATGACCACGAGGCCGTCAGTCGTCTCGGTCCAGCGGCCCGGGCGCAGTCCGTTGCGGTCGAGGGTGGCGCCCACGAGCGTGCCGTCGGTGAAGATCAGCGCGGCGGGGCCGTCCCACGGCTCCATCTGCATGGAGTGGTAGTCGTAGAAGGCGCGCAGGTCGGGGTCGATCGTGGCCTGCTTCTCGTAGGCCTCGGGCACCATCATCATCACCGCGTGCGGCAGGCTGCGACCGGTGAGGGTCAGCAGCTCGAGCACCTCGTCGAACGACGCCGAGTCGCTCGCGCCCTCGGTGCAGATGGGCAGCAGGGGGCGTACGTCGCCGATGAGCTCGGACTCGAGCTGCGACTGACGCGCGCGCATCCAGTTGCGGTTGCCCTTGACGGTGTTGATCTCGCCGTTGTGCGCGAGCATGCGCAGCGGCTGCGCGAGCGGCCACGACGGGAACGTGTTCGTGGAGTAGCGCGAGTGCACGACCGCGAGTTCCGAGGCGAAGCGCTCGTCGGAGAGGTCGGGGTAGAACGGCTCGAGCTGCAGCGTGGTGACCATGCCCTTGTAGCCGAGCGTGCGGCTCGACAGCGACACGAAGTACGCCTGGAGTTCGTGACGCGCGCGCTTGCGTAGGCGGTAGACGCGACGGTCGAGCGCGATGCCCGACAGCGCCGGCTCGTCGCCCGTGGCCGGGCGTGAGATGAACAGCTGCTCGAATGCGGGCCGCGCTTCGAAGGCGAGCTTGCCGAGGTTCTCGGTCTCGACGGGCACCTCGCGCCAGCCGAGCACCTCGAGGTTCTCGTGACGCGCGAGCTCTTCGATGCCCGACTTCATGGTCTGACGCTCGTCGTGGCCGAGCGGCAGGAAGATCATGCCCGCGGCGTACTCCCCCACCGGCGGCAGATCGAAGTCGACGACCTCGCGCAGGAACGCGTCGGGCATCTGGGTCAGGATGCCGGCACCGTCACCCGTGCCCGCGTCGGAGCCGATGGCGCCGCGGTGCTCGAGGTTGCGCAGCGCCGTCAGCGCCAGGTCGATGATGTCGTGACCGGCTTCGCCGCGGAGAGTGGCGACCATGGCGAGGCCACAGGCGTCTTTCTCGAACGACGGGTCGTACATTCCCTGTCGGGCGGGGAATGTGCCTCCGACGGTGTCGGAGCGCAGGCTGGAAGCCATATCAACCGTCCTCACGTTGATGCTTCGAATGGGACGACGTCGGCCCAGAGTGTTAGTTCGTGGCGGGGCTGCTTGTGGCGCTGGTGCCGACGGTGTCGCTCGTCGCGGGCGGCTCGCTCACGTCGACGAAGTCAGAGGGGTCGCCTGAGTCTACAGCCCCCGGAGCCTTCGATTCGCGCCCGGGCGCGTACGGCGAGGGCTCGAGACCGAGGTGGCGGCGCGACTGCACGATGAAGATGACGATGCCGAGGATCACGCCGAAGATGGCGGCCCACACGTTCGTGCGCAGCCCCAGGATGATGTCGCTCGGGTCGACGCGGATCGACTCCCACACGATGCGTCCGGCGGAGTACCAGACCAGGTAGATCGCGAACTGCTTGCCCCACTGCAGGGTGAAGCGCTTGCCGAGGTAGAGGATGACCGCGGCGCCCAGCAGGTTCCAGATGACCTCGTAGGCGAAGGTGGGGTGGAACAGGGTGCCGGCGGGCAGGCCGACCGGGATGGCCGGGTTGCCGGAGTCGATCTGCAGACCCCAGGGCAGGTCGGTGGGCTGGCCGAAGAGCTCCTGGTTGAACCAGTTGCCGAAGCGACCCATGGCCTGGGCGATGATGAGGCCCGGCGCGAGCGCGTCGGCGAAGGTCCAGAAGCGGATGCCGGTCCACTTGCACCCGAGGAAGGCGCCGATTGCGCCGCCGATGAGGGCGCCGTAGATGGCGATGCCGCCCTCCCAGATGGCCCACACCGATCCGGGCTGCGTGATGTTCCACGGGTTGGAGCCGGGGCCGAAGTAGAAGCCCGCGTGCGTGGCCACGTGGTAGATGCGCGCCGCGACGATGGCGAGGGGCACCGCCAGCAGGCAGATGTCGATGACGACCCACTTCTCGGCCCCGCGACGCGTCAGACGCGCGTTCGTGAGGAACACCGCGACGATGATGCCCGCGACGATGCACAGGGCATAGAAGTGGATGCGGAGCGGACCGAGATCGACGTAGGAGATCGTCGGGCTCGGGATGCTGGCGAGCACGCCGGAGGCGGCGCTCGAGAGGGCGAACGTCATGCAGACGAGTCTAGGCGCGCTTCGAAGCGCCCGCGGACAGCTCCTTCGCGAGCGAGGAGAGCCCCTCGACGCCGCCGTCGCGCAGCGCTTTCACCAGCGCGGTACCGACGATCGCACCGTCGGCGTACTCCACGACACCCGCGACCTGCTCGGCGTTCGAGATGCCGATCCCGACGCACGCGTGCGCGGCGCCGAACGAGCGCAGGCGCTCGACGAGGCTCCGCGCGGCGGCGTCGAGCGAGGTGCGCTCGCCCGTGATGCCCATGGTCGACACGGTGTAGACGAAGCCGGTGGAGGCTTCGACGATCATCTTCAGACGCTCGTCCGACGAGGTGGGGGCGGCGAGGAACACGCGGTCCAGGCCGGCGCGCTTGCTCGTCTCGATCCATTGCGACGCGGCATCCGGGGTCACATCGGGCGTGATGAGGCCCGCACCGCCCGCGGCGACGAGCTCGTCGGCGTAACGGTCGACGCCGTACTGCTCGACGAGGTTCCAATAGGTCATCACGAGGACGGGCACGTCGGTGCGCGCGGTGACCTCGCGGATGATCGTGAACAGGTCGCGCATGCGGAACCCGTTCGCGAGCGCCGTCTGCGTGGCCTCCTGGATGACCAGGCCGTCCATCACCGGGTCGCTGTAGGGCGGGCCGAGCTCGATGACGTCGGCGCCGGCCTCGGCCAGCGCGACGGCCGCCTCGATGCTGGTCGCGACGTCGGGGAAGCCGGCGGGGAGGTAGCCGACGAAGGCGCCACGGCCCTCGGCGTGGGCGGCGTCGATGGCCGCCGAGACGCGAGAGGTCACAGCTCGACTCCCGCGCCGCTGGCGGCGTCCGGAGCCGGGGTCACGTCGACGGGCGAGCCGGGGGCGGATGCCACGGTCTCGGCCGCACGCGTCTGCGGGGCGCCCTCGGGACCCTCGGGTGCGTGCTCGGCGTCGTACAGGTCGAAGTAGCGCGCCGCGGTGTCCATGTCCTTGTCGCCGCGACCCGAGAGGTTGATGGCGATCACGGCATCCGGACCCAGCTCGCGACCGATGCGCAGGGCTCCGGCGAGGGCGTGGGCCGACTCGATGGCCGGGATGATGCCCTCGGTGCGCGAGAGCAGACGCAGGGCCTGCATGGCCTCGTCGTCGGTGGCGGGGATGTACTGGGCGCGGCCGATGTCGGCGAGCCACGCGTGCTCGGGGCCGACGCCCGGGTAGTCGAGCCCGGCCGAGATGGAGTGCGACTCGGTGGTCTGGCCGTCTTCGTCCTGCAGCACGTAGGTGCGCGCACCGTGCAGGACGCCGGGGCGACCTCGCTCGATCGAGGCCGCGTGCTTGGGGGTGTCGACGCCGTCGCCCGCCGCCTCGACGCCGTAGAGGGCGACGCCCTCGTCGTCGAGGAACGCGTCGAACATGCCGATCGCATTCGATCCGCCGCCGACGCACGCGAACACCGCGTCGGGGAGGCGGCCGAGGCGCTCGAGGAACTCCGCGCGGGTCTCTTCGCCGATGATCTTCTGGAAGTCGCGTACCATCGCCGGGAACGGGTGCGGGCCCGCGGCGGTGCCGAAGATGTAGTTGGTCGTCTCGACCGAGGCGACCCAGTCGCGGTAGGCCTCGTTGATCGCGTCTTTCAGCGTGCGCGAGCCGGTCGTGACGGGGATGACCTCGGCGCCGAGAAGGCGCATGCGGGCCACGTTGAGCGCCTGGCGCTCGGTGTCGACCTCGCCCATGTAGACGACGCACTCGAGGCCGAACAGGGCCGCGGCGGTCGCGGTGGCGACGCCGTGCTGGCCGGCTCCGGTCTCGGCGATCACGCGCGTCTTGCCGAGGCGCTTGGTCAGCAGCGCCTGGCCCAGCACGTTGTTGATCTTGTGCGAACCGGTGTGGTTGAGGTCTTCGCGCTTGAGGAAGACGCGCGCGCCTCCCGCGTGCGCGGCGAAGCGCGGCACCTCGGTCAGCACCGAGGGGCGACCCGCGTAGTCGTGCAGCAGAGCGCGCAGCTCGGTGTGGAACTCCGGGTCGGCCATCGCCGACACGTAGACCGCGGTGAGCTCGTCGATCGCCGCGATGAGCGACTCGGGCATGTAGCGCCCGCCGAAGTCGCCGAAGAACGGCCCCTTCTGGTCGCGCAGCTTCTGGTCGGGCACGGTGGTCATCAGGACTCCTGGAGGAACGCGCGGAGCGTGGCGACGGGGTCGCCGGTGACGAGGGCCTCGCCCACGAGCACGACGTCAGCACCCGCCGCGCGGTAGTGCGCCACGTCGGCGGGGGCGAGGACGGCCGATTCGGCGATCTTCACGGCATCCGCGGGGAAACGCTCGACCAGCGAACCGAACAGGTCGCGGTCGAGCTCGAAGGTCGAGAGGTTGCGCGCGTTGACGCCGATGAGCTTCGCACCCAGCTGCGACGCGCGCTCGAGCTCGTCGGCCGAGTGCGTCTCGACGAGGGCGGTCATGCCCAGGTCGGTGACGAGGCCGTAGAGCTCGCCGAGGGTCTTGTCGTCGAGGGCGGCCACGATGAGCAGTACCAGGTCGGCTCCCGACGCGCGCGCCTCGAGCACCTGGTAGGGCGTCGCGATGAAGTCCTTGCGCAGTACGGGGACGCTCACGGCGGCACGGACGGCCTCGAGGTCGGCGAGGCTGCCCTTGAACTTGCGCCCCTCGGTGAGCACCGAGATCGCCGAGGCGCCGCCCTCTTCGTACAGGCGCGCCTGACGAGCGGGGTCGGGGATCGAGGCGAGGTCGCCGCGCGAGGGGCTCGCGCGCTTGACCTCGGCGATGATCTTCACGCGGTCGGCGGGAGCCAGCATCGCGAGCGCATCGCGAGCCGGAGTCTGCGCGAGGGCGTCGCGCTCGACATCCGCGAGCGGACGCGACTGGGCGCGCTGCTCGGCGTCTTCCACCGCTCCGGCCGTGAGATCGGCCAGCACGATCAGTGGGCCTTCGGGTTGGACTTCGCGCCGTTCGCGCCGTAACCGGCCTTGGTCATGACGAAGCCGACGATCGCGCCGACGACGAGCAGACCCACGGACGCCCACACCATGACCGGCATGTCGAACCAGAAGAACAGCGTGCCGAGCGTGATCGCGACCAGCATGATGATCACGGTCGTCCAGGCGGCGGGCGAGTGTCCGTGGCCGGGATCGCCGATGGGGTTGCTCATGGGGCTCCTTACAGTCGCGCGCGAGCGCGGGGGAAAGCGTGCGTCCAGTCTACCGAAACGGTGGTGCCGTCCCCGCGCCGACGTCTCGATGTCGCGAGGATCGCTCAGGCGGTCGGGTCGTCGCCGCGCGAGAGGTCGTCCCACGAGTCGATCGCGTCGTGCGGACGACCGGTGCCGGTCGCCGCGGCCTCCTCGGCCGTGCGGTACTTGCGGCTCGCGCCCGAGGCCCAGCGTCGCGCCGTGACGAGGGTGAAGACGGATGCCGCGAGCAGGACGATCTGCGCGATGAAGGTCACGGCCGGCCACGGCGTGAGCGCGAGGTCTTGGACCAGGGCGGCCACGGCATCCGTGCCCGAGATCCCCGTCGCATCGGTGACGGTCGCCGCGGTCGCCGACACGGGGGTGGCGAACAGCAGCTGCGCGGCGCCGAACCCGACGAGGGCGGCGATCAGCACGCCGAGCGCGCCGAAGACGTACCGCATCACGGGGCCGACGATCGAGAGGGCGGCGCCCAGGGCGAGGGCGGCGAGGCTCAGCGGGGTGAGCACCGGCAGGGCCTCGGCGCCGGGCACCGCGAGCGTCTGCTGCGATCCGTCGTCGAGGGTGACGTCGATCCAGGTCTGGGTCGATGCGATCACCCCGATCGCGCCGGTCAGGAGCATCGCGAGCACCGCCGTGGAGCGGCCGCGACGCATCAGCGCTCCCCCACGACCGGGTGCAGGTCGTCGGAGTCGAAGCAGGTGTGGTCGCCGGTGTGGCACGCGGCGCCGACCTGGTCGACCTCGATCAGCAGGGTGTCGCCGTCGCAGTCCAGGCGCGCGCCCTTGACCACCTGGATGTGGCCCGACGTGTCGCCCTTGCGCCAGTACTCCTGCCGCGATCGCGACCAGAACGTCACGCGACCGGTGGTGAGCGTGCGGTTCAGGGCCTCGGCATCCATCCACCCCACCATCAGCACCTCGCGCGAGTCGAACTGCTGGATCACTGCGGCAACGAGACCGTCGGCGGCGTACTTCACACGGTCGACGCTCATCGGCGCACCTCGATCCCTTCGGCGGCCATGGCGTCTTTGACCTGTCCCACGGTGAGCTGGCCGGAGTGGAACACGGATGCCGCGAGCACGGCGTCGGCGCCGGCCTGCACGGCCGGGGCGAAGTGCTCGAGCGCGCCCGCCCCGCCCGAGGCGATGACCGGGACCGCGGCGACCTGGCGCATGAGGCGCACGAGCTCGAGGTCGAAGCCCTGCTTGGTGCCGTCGGCGTCGATCGAGTTGACGAGCAGTTCGCCGGCTCCGCGCTCGACCGCCTCGCGCGCCCACTCGAGGGCGTCGAGCGTGGTCTCGGTGCGGCCGCCGTGGGTGGTGACGACGAAGCCCGAGGGGGTGGATGCCGCGCGCTTGACGTCGAGCGAGAGCACGATCACCTGCGCGCCGAAGCGGTCGGCGATCTCATCGATCAGGGCGGGCCGTGCGATCGCGGCCGAGTTGACGCCGATCTTGTCGGCGCCGACCGCGAGCAGGCGGGCGACGTCGTCGCTCGAGCGCACTCCCCCGCCGACGGTGAGCGGGATGAAGACCTGCTCGGCCGTGCGGCGCACGACGTCGTAGGTGGTCGAGCGCTCGTCGACCGTGGCGGTCACGTCGAGGAAAGTGACCTCGTCGGCCCCTTGCTCGAAGTAGAGCTTGGCGAGCTCGACCGGGTCGCCCATGTCGCGCAGGTCGAGGAAGTTGACGCCCTTGACGACGCGGCCCGCGGCGACGTCGAGGCAGGGGATGACGCGACGCGCGAGGGTCATCAGAGCCTCGCGGCGAGGATCTCGGTGACGAGGATCGCGCGCGCGCCGATCGCGTAGAGGGCGTCCATGACCTGGTTGACGTCGCGGCGCGGGCTCATGACCCGCACGGCCACCCATTCGGGGTCGCGCAGCGGCGAGATCGTAGGCGACTCCAGGCCCGGGGCCACGGCGACCGCCTGCTCGATCAGGTGAGCGGGCAGGTCGTAATCGATCAGCACGTAGGTGCGGGCGGCGAGCACGCCGCGCAGGCGCCGCAGCAACGTCTCGGTGCCCTCGGCCTCCTGGGGACCGGCGATCAGCACGGCGTCGGACTCGAGCAGGACCGGCCCGAAGATCTCGAGACCTGCCTGGCGCAGCGTGGTCCCGGTCGAGACGACGTCGGCCACGGCATCCGCCACTCCGAGCTGCACGGCCGATTCGACCGCACCGTCGAGCGGGACGATGTCGACGGCGATGCCGCGCTCGTCGAGGAAGGCGTCGACCAGGCCCGGGTAGGCCGTCGCGACGCGCAGACCCTCGAGGTCGGCGATGTCGGTGAAACGGCCGGGGCGGCCGGCGAAGCGGAACGTCGAACCGGCGAAGCCGAGCGACTCGACCTCGCGCGCGCCGGGCATGCGGGCGTCGAGCAGCAGGTCGCGGCCGGTGATGCCGACGTCGAGCGCACCCGAGCCGACGTAGGTCGCGATGTCACGCGGACGGAGGTAGAAGAACTCGACCTCGTTCACGGGGTCGACGGTGTACAGGTCTTTCGAGTCGCGACGTCCGGTGTAACCGGCCTCCGAGAGCATCTCGGCGGCGGTCTCGGCGAGCGACCCCTTGTTCGGCACGGCGATTCGCAGCATGACGGGGGCTTTCGTGTTGTGTGAGCTGGAGGTGGAGGAGCGCGGCTCAGAGATGTCGGTAGACGTCCTGGAGCGACAGGCCCTTCGCGAGCATGAGCGTCTGCAGGTGGTAGAGCAGCTGCGAGATCTCTTCGGCCGCGGCCGCGTCGGACTCGTACTCGGCGGCCATCCACACCTCGGCGGCCTCTTCGACGATCTTCTTGCCGATGGCGTGAACGCCGGCATCCAGCTGAGCGACGGTGCCGGAGCCGGCGGGTCGCTCGACGGCCTTGGCGCTGAGTTCCGCGAACAGGTCGTCGAAAGTTTTCACGGTTCCAGGGTATCGGGTCGGCGGGGGTGGGTCTGTCCGCGGGGTGTGTGTGCGGTGGGGCGCGGGGTCTCGGCATCCGGATGCCGTGGCGTTGTCACGCATCAACGCTTTCTGCGCGCGGAAACACGAGGAGAGCGTGTTCATGCGTGTGGATCGCGTTTATGCGTGGGTGCGGCAGGGCCGGCGCGCAGCGCGCTCGAGCGCGGCGCGACGCGGGCACGCCGCGGGCTCGACGCGAGCGCGGCGCGGGAGCTCGACCTCAACGGGCGCCGCGTGCGGTGTTCAGTGGCGGTGGCGGGCGGCCGAGGCGCGCAGCGACTGGATCGCGCGATCGGGGTCGTCGGCGCCGAACACCGCGGAGCCCGCGACGAACGTGTCGGCCCCGGCTTCGGCGGCCTGGGCGATCGTGGATTCGCCGATGCCGCCGTCGACCTGCAGCCAGACGCTGGCGCCGCGGCGCTTCGCCTCGTCGGCGAGCGAGCGGAGCTTCGGCATGGTCTCGGGCATGAACGACTGCCCCCCGAAACCGGGCTCGACGGTCATCACGAGGATCTGGTCGAACTCGTTGAGCGAGTCGAAGAGGTTCTCGACCGGGGTTCCGGGCTTCACGGCCACTCCGGCGCGCGCGCCCATCGCGCGCAGCTGCCGGGCGAGGGTGACGGGCGACGCCGCGGCCTCGAGATGGAAGGTGACGGATGCCGCACCCAGCTCGGCGTACGCCGGAGCCCAGCGGTCGGGGTCGTCGATCATCAGGTGCACGTCCAGCGGAACGGGGCTGGTCTCCTGGATGCGGCCTACCATCTGCGGCCCGAACGTGAGGTTCGGCACGAAGTGGTTGTCCATCACGTCGACGTGCACGAAGTCGGCTCCCGCGATGCGCGCGAGCTCGGCCTCCATGTTCACGAAGTCGGCGGCGAGGATGCTCGGGTTGATGCGCGGGGCGTCGGTAGGCACCCGACCATTATGGGCGCGCCGTCGTCGTCGCCGATCGCGTGAGGGGTCGAAGAGTGTCGCCGAGAGCTCGTCCAGGCGACAAGAACTGACCCCCCACGCCCCGCGCGGGTGGGACGCCGGTCAGCGCCTGCGCAGCAGCGCGATCGACATCGCGTCGGTGCCGTGGCGGTGCGGCCACAGCTGCGCACGGAGCGACCCGTCGGCCTGGTCGGGCAGGTCGATCTCGATCTCGGCGATCTCGCGCACCACCGCGCGCGCGTCGAGCTCCTCGACCGCATCGCCGAGCGCGCGCTTCACCTCGGCCAGCACGCCCGAGGTCTCGGCCAGGTGCGGGGAGCACGTGACGTAGGCCACGACTCCCCCGGGTTTCAGGGCCTCGAAGGCGGCGAGCACGAGTTCCTGCTGCAGCGCGGTGAGGTCGGGCACGTCGGCCGGCGTCTTGCGCCAGCGCGCCTCGGGCCGGCGTCGCAGGGCGCCGATGCCGGTGCACGGGGCGTCGACGAGGATGCGGTCGTACTCCCCCGGCATCCGCGCCGCGCGCTCGCGCCCGTCCTCCTCGCTCACCTCGACCTCGAGAGGCACGGATGCCACGGCCTGGCGCACCAGCCCCGCTCGGGCCGGGGCGATCTCGTTGGCGTCCAGCGTCGCTCCGTGGGCGAGGGCCTCGGCGGCGAGCAGCGCGGTCTTCCCACCGGGCCCCGCGCACAGGTCGAGCCAGCGCTCGCCCTCGCGCACGGGAAGGGCACGGCTGAGGGCGAGGGCGGCGAGCTGCGACCCTTCGTCCTGCACGCGGATCGTGCCGCCGGACGAGCGGATCAGTCCCTCGGGGTCTCCCCCACGGGTGGTGAAGGCGGTCGGGGCGTACTTCGTCGGGGTCGCGTCCTCCGGCACCTCGGCGAGGCCCGGCAGGGCGATCATCGCCACGCGCGGGGCGACGTTGTCGGCCTCGAGCAGTCCGTCGAGCTCGTCGGCGCGCCCCTCGGCGGTCAACGCGCGGCGGAGCGCCCGCACGATCCACACGGGGTGCGAGGTGGTCAGGCCGAGGCGCTCGTCGTCGCTGCGCGCGGCCGCCGAGATGGTCTGCATCCACTGCCCGGGATTATCGCGCGACACCCGGCGCAGCACCGCGTTGGCGAAGCCGGCGGCTCCGCGGCCCCCGCCATGCCGACGCGCGAGCTCCACCGATTCGTTCACCGCGGCGTGCGAGGCGACGCGGGTCGACAGCAGCTGATGCACGCCCAAGCGGAGGGCGTCGAGCACGGCCGGGTCGATCCGGTCGACCGTGCGGTCGGCGGCTGCGGCGATGATCGCGTCGTACGTGCCCCGCCGGCGCAGGGTGCCGTAGGTCAGCTCGGTCGCGAGACCTGCGTCTTTGGCGTCCAGCTTCTGACGGGTGATCGCGTGCGGCAGCAGCAGATTGGCGTAGGCCTCGTCGCCCGAGACGGCGCGCAGCACCTCGTAGGCCACGGCACGGGCTCCCTGCACGTTCATGCGCCGAGCTCCGGCTCGTCGGTGCGGAGGCCGCGGAACCAATCGCTCGCGTTCATCGCTCCCTTTCCTGCGGGTTGCACGGTGTCGAGGCGCAGCGGCGTGGTGCCCGTGCCGACGACGACGTCTTTTCCGGATGCCGCGACCCGGCCCGGCGGCAACGGGGGCGCGTCGGCGTAGGCGGCGCGCAGCACTTTGAAGCGCGCCCCGTCGAAAGTGGTGTGGGCCCCGGGTTCGGGCGTGACCCCGGCGATCTGGTGCAGGAGGCTCTCGGCATCCCGGGTCAGATCGAGGGCACCGTCGTCGAGGGTGAGCTTGGGAGCGAGGGTCGGCTCGCCCTGCTGCGCAGTCGCGGTCGCCGAGCCGTCGGCGATGCCGTCGACCACGCGGGCCAGCAGCGGAGCGCCGATCTCGGCGAGGTCGTCGAGGACCGTGGCCGAGGTGGCCCCGGCCGGTACCTCGTAGCGCTCCTCGGCGAACACGTCGCCCGCGTCGAGTGCGGCGACGAGCTGGAAGACGCTCGCGCCCGTGACCGCATCGCCCGCCATGAGCGCGCGCTGCACGGGGGCGGCGCCGCGCCAGCGCGGGAGCAGCGAGAAGTGCAGGTTGATCCAGCCGTGCGCGGGCGTCGACAGCAGCGGTTCGCGCACGAGCCCGCCGTAGGCCACGATCACCCCGAGCTCAGGCTCGAGCTCCGCGATGCGGGCGGTGACGTCGGCGTCGAGGCGGTCGGCCTTGATGATCGGCAGACCGAGCTCGTCTGCGGCCTGCGCGACCGGCGACGGGGTCAGCACGCGCTTGCGGCCGAGGGGCGCGTCGTCGCGCGTGACGACCGCGACGATCTCGTGCGGCCCCGACGCGAGCGCGCGCAGGGAAGGGACGGCGACGGCGGGTGTGCCGGCGAAGACGAGGCGCATGGGTCTCCTCAGAGTCTCGGGGTCGTGACGGGTGCGTGACCCGCTCAGAGGTCGGGCTCGGGGATGTCGAGGCGGACTCTGAGCGTACTGCGCGGCTTGGGGCCGCGATCTTTGCGCGACTTGCGCGCGCGCAGGGCGTCGGCGATCACCCCGGCGCGCAGGGCCTCGGCGACGGCGCGGCCGTGGGCGTAGTCGAAGCGCACCAGCGCGCGGGAGGTCGCGACGTCGGGCGTCTCCGACGTGTCGACCGGGCCGAGGATCGCGAGCGGGTCGAGGTTGGGCACGCTCTCGCGCAGCGATTCGAGCAGCACGTCGACGCTCCGGGCGTGTCCGTCGACGCTCGCGACGCGCACGGCGGGCGGCATCCGCAGGGGAAGGCGCTCGATGAGTTCTCCGCGCGCGTACGCCGGGTGGGTCCAGGTCGCGAGCGCCCGGGCGACCGGCCCCGCGACACCGACCAGGTGCACGGGGGCGCCGGGGGCGGCCAGGGCGGCGGCGTTCGACCACCAGCGCAGGCAGTGCTCGGCGATGCGCAGGGCTTCGTTCTGCAGCATCCGGTCGCCGTCGAGCAGGATCACCGCCTTGTAGCCGCCCCGCGCGAGCGGCTCGGCCCCGCGCGTGGCGATCACGAGGGCGGGACTGGCATCGACCTCGGCGACGGGATGGGCACCGTCGGCGACGATCACCCGCGTGTTCGGGAAGGCGCGGCCGAGCTCGTCGGCGGTGCGCTCGCTGCCCGAGGAGGCCATGCGCAGCTTGGTCGAGCCGCAGTGCCCGCAGGCCCACGCGTGCGCGCTGCGTCCGCACCACGCGCACACGGGCACGGCACCCGGTCGGGCGGCGCGCAGCGGGCCGGCGCAGTGCTGGCAGCGCGCGGGGCGTCGGCAATCGGCGCAGATGAGCGACGGGGCGTAACCGGGACGGGCGACCTGCACGAGCACGGGGCCGTGCTGAAGAGCCTCGCGCGCCGCCGCGAACGCCGACGACGGAACGCGCGACTGCCGCTGCTCGCCCTCGCGCGTGGCGCTGAGCACGACGCGGGGGCTCTGCCGACGCGCCTGCGGCACCTCCCGCACGTAGCCGACCTCGACGAGGCGCTGCACGTCGGTGGTGCGGGTGTGGCCGGCGAACAGCAGAGCCGATCCCTCGAGCTCCTGGCGCACGAGGGCGGCGTCACGGGCGTGCACGCCCGGCGACAGGGGCTCGGCGAGCAGGGTGTCGCCGTCGTCCCAGATCGCGACGAGGCCGGTGTCGTGCGCGGGGGCGTAGACGGCGGAGCGGCGGCCCACGACGATGCAGGGCACCGGCGCGAGGGCGCGCAGGTACTGGGCGTAGCGCGCGGGACCGGACTGGTCGGAGTCGTCGCGCACCACGGCATCCGGAATCACGAGCTCGGCCAGCGCGGCCAGCAGCTGCGCCTGATCGCGGTAGTCGGGCACGACGAGCACGGCGCTGCGTCCCCGCGCGAGCGTGTGCACGGCGGACGCGGCGAGCAGGTCGGCCCAGGCACCGCGCGGAAGTTCCGGATGCGGATGCGGCGGGGCGTCGACGGCCAGTCGCTCCCCCGCGTCGAGGGCGTCGGCGAGCCCCGGGTAGGGCTGCAGCAGGGCCGTGGCGCGCTTTCGGGCCGCGGGCACCACCTCGGGCGTCTCGGGCGCGGGGGCTGCGGCCCACGCGTTCTCGGCGCGGACCATGCGCTTGGGCACCGCCAGGCGCAGCACATCGCTCACCGAGCCCGCCGCGCGGTCGGCGACCCGTCGGGCCAGCGTGTAGAGCCGTTCGGGCAGCACCGGCATGGGCGAGACGACCGCCTCGACTGCCGACAGCGGCCGCTCGGTGCCGTCGTCGGCGACCACCTCGATGACGAAGGCGTCCATCATGCGACCGGCCGAGCGCAGCGGCACCTTCACCCGCACGCCCGGCGCGACATCGGCGACGAGCGGGTGCGGGACGGCGTAGTCGAACAGCCGGTCGAGCTGGGGCACGGGCGACTCGAGCTGCACGCGCGCGACGCGCCGCTCACTCACGAGACCGGTCCCCGGGGGCTGCGTCGATCATCGAGCCGGGGCGCACTCCCCCACGCACTCTCAGAGTCCGGCGGCGGTGCGGAGCTCGTCGACGCGGTCGGTGCGCTCCCACGTGAAGTCGGGCAGCTCGCGGCCGAAGTGGCCGTAGGTCGCCGTCTTCGCGTAGATCGGGCGCAGCAGGTCGAGCTGTTCGACGATCGCGGCCGGGCGCAGGTCGAACACGTCGCGGATCGCCTTCACGATCACCTCGTCGTCCACGTGCGCCGTGCCGAACGACTCGACGTACAGACCCACGGGGTTGGCCTTGCCGATCGCGTAGGCGACCTGCACCTCGAGGCGGTCGGCGAGACCCGCGGCGACGGCGTTCTTCGCGACCCAGCGCATGGCGTAGGCGGCCGAGCGGTCGACCTTGGACGGGTCTTTGCCGCTGAACGCACCGCCGCCGTGACGCGAGGCGCCGCCGTAGGTGTCGATGATGATCTTGCGGCCGGTCAGGCCCGCATCGCCCTTCGGTCCGCCGATGACGAAGGGACCCGCCGGGTTGATGTAGTACTTCACGTCGGGCAGCGCGAGCCCGGTCTCGGCGAGCACCGGGTCGATGACCGCGGCCTGCACCTCGGCGCGCAGGTCTTCCTGCGAGATGTCGGGGTGGTGCTGCGTCGACAGCACGACCGAGTCGACCGTGCGCGGCACGTGCCTGTCGTAGCCGAGGGTGACCTGGGTCTTGCCGTCGGGACGCAGGAACGGCAGCGAGCCGTCTTTGCGCACGGATGCCAGGCGCTCGGCGATGCGGTGAGCGGTCCAGGCGGCCATGGGCATGAGCTGCGGCGTCTCGTTGGTCGCGAAACCGAACATGATGCCCTGGTCGCCCGCACCCTGCAGGTCGCGGGGATCGACGGAGCCGCGCTCGCGCTGCTCGAACGCCTTGTTGACGCCCGCGGCGATGTCGGACGACTGCGCGCCGATCGACACGCTCACGCCGCACGACTCGCCGTCGAAGCCGGTGTCGCTCGAGGTGTAGCCGATGCGGTTGACCACGTCGCGCACGATCGCGGGGATCTCGACGTAAGCGCTCGTGGACACCTCGCCGGCCACGTGCACGAGCCCCGTGGTGACGAGCGTCTCGACCGCCACGCGACCGGTGGGGTCGTCGGTGAGGATCGCGTCGAGGATGCTGTCGGAGATCTGGTCGCAGATCTTGTCGGGGTGTCCTTCGGTGACGGACTCGGACGTGAACAGGCGCAGGTCGGTCAAGACGACTCCGGGGAAGTTGAGGGCTAGGGACGGGCACAAGTATGCCCCGGGCGGCGGTGGGCCGCCCGGGGCATTGTCACATCTGTGAACAGATCACGAAATGCGTCGGCTGTGGATCACTCCGCAGCGCGCAGGCGCAGCTTGTCTTCGTGGATCTCGTGCAGCGCGATCGTGAGGGGCTTGTCTTCGACGGTGGAGTCGACCAGCGGTCCCACGTTGTCGAAGAGGTTTCCCTCGTGCAGGTCGGAGTAGTAGTCGTTGATCTGGCGCGCGCGCTTGGACGCGTAGATCACGAGCTGGTACTTCGAGTCGACCTTGTCGAGCAGAGCGTCGATGGGCGGGTCGATGATGCCCTTGTCACGTCCGGCCATGGGGAACCTCCTGGTTCGGCGGGATGGGGTGGATGCGGCGCTCGAGCGCCGAAGCATCCTCTTATTCTAGCCGACGCCGGCGCGGCGTGTGCCGAGGGGCGTCGGGTGGGTCGGGGTGAGCGGGTTCGGGGCGGAATCGGTATCTCGGGGCGGGAAATTCCCGCCCCGAAGCGCAGATCGCGCCCCGAACCGGGAGGCTCAGTGCTGCGCCGACGCGAGGTCGACGACCTGGGCGGCCGCGTGAGCCACTTCGTCGTTCACGACGCGGTAGTCGAACTCGTTCTGCGCGGCGAGCTCGACGCGGGCCGTGCGCAGGCGACGGGCCCGCTCCTCGGCATCCTCGGTCCCCCGCCCGACCAGGCGCTGGACGAGCTCGTCCCAGCTCGGGGGCAGGAGGAACACCAGGGTGGCCGACGGATCGGCCGCGCGCACCTGACGGGCGCCCTGCAGGTCGATCTCGAGCAGAGCGGTGCCGCCGTCGGCGAGAACGCGCTCGATCGGAGCGCGCGGCGTGCCGTAGCGGTTCTTGTTGTGCACGACGGCCCACTCCAGCAACTCCCCCGCCTCGACCAGACGGTCGAACTCGGCGTCGTCGACGAAGTAGTAGTGCTCGCCCTCGATCTCTCCCGGGCGGGCGCTGCGCGTGGTCGCCGAGACCGAGAGGTGGATCTCGGGGTAGTTCTCCTTGATGTGCGCGGCGACCGTGCCCTTGCCGACGGCCGTGGGGCCGGCGAGCACGATGAGGCGGCTGCGTCCCTCGCGGGGACCGGGCTCGGGCCAGCGCGTGTCGAGGTAGGAGCGCAGTGCGTCACGCTGACGCGAGCCCAGACCGCCCAGACGCTTCACCGGCGAGATGCCGAGCGAGGCGAGGATGCGGTCGCGCTTGCTCTCGCCGATCGCGGGGATCGCCGTGAGGAACTCGGTCACGCGCATCGCCCCGGCCGCTGACAGCGGGTCGGCGAGGCCGCGGCGGAGCAGCTCCTGCGGAGAGATCACGCGGGTCGACACGTCGCGCTTGAGCGCGGCGCGCTCGCGACGAGCCTCGACGGCGCGGCGCGAGGCGGCGGCGCGGTCGACCTCGGGCGGACGACGGGTTTCAGCCATGCAGGGACTCCCGGTAGAGCGCGGCGCGCTCGTCGATGCGGGCGGCGAGACGGTCGGGTCCGACCGCGAGGATGCTGCGGCTCTCGTTCGCGACGACGGCGGATGCCACGTACCCGAACAAGCGGCGCAGGTCGGCGGGCGCTGCCCCCTGCGCGCCGAAACCGGGAGCGAGGATCGGCATGCCGGCCAGCGCCACGTCGCCCAGCCCGAACGCCGAGCGGTCGACGGTGGCGCCGACGACGACGCCGACCGGGCCGAGGGCTCCGGGGGCGCCGATGTTCGCCTGGTTCACGTCGTGCGCCACGCGGGCCGCGACGTGCTCGTGATCGCCCACGGCGAGGCCGTCGTCGACGATCGCGCTCTGCAGAGCTCGGGCTTCGGGGTTGCTCGTCGCGGTCAGCACGAATGCGCCCTTGCCGTGGTGCACGGCCATCGCCAACGCCTCGCGCAGCGAGTCGGCGCCGAGGTAGGGCGAGAGGGTCACGGCATCCGCCTCGAGAGGAGAACCGGGCGCGAGCCAGGCGTGCGCGTAGCCCTCCATCGTCGTGCCGATGTCGCCGCGCTTGGCGTCGGCGATCACGAGGAGCCCCGCGTCGCGCGCGGCGGCCATCACGTCTTCGAGGGCGGCGAACCCGCGGGAGCCGTAGCGCTCGTAGAACGCCACCTGCGGCTTGACTACGCCGACCCGCCCGTGGGCGGCCTCGACGGTGCGCAGGCCGAACTCCCGCGCGCCCTCGGCCGTGGCATCCTGCCCCCACGCCGACAACAGGGCGGCGTGGGGGTCGATGCCGACGCACAGGGCGCCGTGCAGGTCGAGGGCGGCGGAGAGTCGCTGACCGAACGTCTCGCTCACAGGCGTGCCGCGCGATCCACGGCGTACTCCTGCAGGCTGCGGACCTCGAAGCCGTCCTTCATCGCACCCAGGGCGCTCACCGCGGCGCCGAGCACGGCCATCGTGGTGAACAGGGCCTTGTCGGCGGCCACGGCCGCGGCGCGGATCTCGTAGCCGTCGGCACGCGCCGTGCCGCCCGAGGGGGTGTTGACGATCATGTCGATCTCACCCGCGTTGATCAGGTCGACCACGTTCTGCTGGTCCGACCCCTGCGTCTCGGAGTACTTCTCGACGACCTTCACCCGGATGCCGTTGCGCGCCAGGATCTCCGCGGTGCCCTCGGTCGCGAGCAGCGAGAATCCGAGCTCCTGCAGACGGTGGGCGGGCAGGATCACGGCGCGCTTGTCGGCGTCGGCGACCGAGATGAACACGGTTCCCGAGGTCGGCATGCCGCCGTACGCGGCCTCCTGCGACTTCGCGAACGCGGTCGGGAAGTCGCGGTCGATGCCCATGACCTCACCGGTCGAGCGCATCTCCGGTCCGAGGACCGAGTCGACCGTGTGCCCGTCGGCGGTGCGGAACCGCTTGAACGGCAGCACGGCCTCCTTGACGGCGACCGGAGCATCGAGCGGCACGCGCGAGCCGTCCTGCTCGGGCAGGAGACCCTCGGCGATGAGCTCGGCGATGGTGTTGCCGGCCATGATGCGGCTGGCGGCCTTGGCGAGAGGGATGCCCAGCGCCTTCGACACGAACGGCACCGTGCGGCTCGCGCGGGGGTTCGCCTCGATGACGTAGAGGACGCCCGCCGAGATCGCGAACTGCACGTTCAGCAGACCCCGCACGCCCACGCCCTTCGCGATGGCGAGGGTCGCTTCGCGGACGCGGTCGACCTCGGTGCGACCGAGCGACACGGGCGGGAGGGTGCACGAGGAGTCACCGGAGTGGATGCCGGCTTCTTCGAGGTGCTCCATGACGCCGCCGATGTACAGGTCGGTGCCGTCGAACAGCGCGTCGACGTCGAGCTCGATCGCGTCGTCGAGGAAGCGGTCGACCAGCAGCGGGAGGCCGGGTCCGATGATCGCCTGGTCGGCGACGCGCACGAAGTAGTCGCGCAGCGCGTCGGTCGAGTAGACGATCTCCATGCCGCGCCCGCCGAGCACGAAGCTCGGGCGCACCAGCACCGGGTAGCCGATCTCCTCGGCCACGGTCACGGCGCCCTCGACGTCGATCGCGGTGCCGCTGCGCGGGGCCACGAGCCCGGCCTCGTCGAGCAGGCGCGAGAACAGCTCGCGCTCCTCGGCGAGGTCGATCGCCTCGGGGCTCGTGCCGAGGATCGTGTACCCGGCGGCCTCGATCCCCTTGGCCAGACCCAGCGGTGTCTGTCCGCCGAGCTGGCAGACGACACCGAGGATCGTGCCCGACTGCGCCTCGGCGTGCAGCACCTCGAGCACGTCCTCGAGCGTCAGCGGCTCGAAGTACAGGCGGTCGGAGGTGTCGTAGTCGGTCGACACGGTCTCGGGGTTGCAGTTGACCATAACGGTCTCGTAGCCGGCATCCGACAGCGCGAACGAGGCGTGCACGCACGAGTAGTCGAACTCGACGCCCTGACCGATGCGGTTGGGGCCCGAGCCGATGATGACGACCTTCGTGCGGTCGGACGGGGTGACCTCGGTCTCGGCGTCGTACGAGGAGTAGTGGTACGGCGTGAGGGCCGGGAACTCCCCCGCGCAGGTGTCGACGGTCTTGTAGACCGGGCGCACGTCGAGCGCGTAGCGGCTCTCGCGCACCTCGGCCTCGTCGAGCCCGCGGATCTGCGCGATCTGTGCGTCGCTGAAGCCGTGCTCCTTCGCGACGCGAAGGGTGTCGGCATCCAGGTTCTCGGCGTCGCCGATGAACTCGGCGACCTCGTTGATCAGCACGATCTGGTCGATGAACCAGGGATCGATGGCCGTCGCGTCGAACGCCTGCTCAGGCGTGGCGCCCTTGCGCAGGGCCTGCTGCAGCACCACGATGCGGCCGTCGGTCGGGGTCTTCGAGATCTCGAGCAGCTGCTCGACCGAGCGCGACTCCTCGCCCCAGTGGAAGCTCGACCCGCGCTTCTCGAGCGAGCGCAGCGCCTTCTGCAGGGCCGTGGTGTAGTTGCGGCCGATCGCCATCGCCTCGCCCACCGACTTCATGGTGGTGGTCAGCGTGGTGTCGGCGGCCGGGAACTTCTCGAAGTTGAACCGCGGCACCTTCACCACGACGTAGTCGAGCGTGGGCTCGAAGCTCGCCGGGGTCACCTTGGTGATGTCGTTCGGGATCTCGTCGAGGCGGTAGCCGATCGCGAGCTTCGCGGCGATCTTGGCGATCGGGAAGCCGGTGGCCTTCGACGCGAGCGCCGACGAACGCGAGACGCGCGGGTTCATCTCGATGACGATGATGCGGCCCGTCGCCGGGTCGACCGCGAACTGGATGTTGCAACCACCGGTGTCGACGCCCACCGCGCGGATGATGTCGATCCCGATGTCGCGCAGCTTCTGGTACTCGCGGTCGGTCAGGGTCAGCGCGGGCGCCACCGTGATGGAGTCACCGGTGTGCACGCCGACCGGGTCGACGTTCTCGATCGAGCAGACGACCACCGTGTTGTCGGCGGTGTCGCGCATGAGCTCGAGCTCGTACTCCTTCCACCCGAGGATCGACTCCTCGAGCAGCACCTCGTTGGTGGGCGAGTCGTGCAGGCCCGCGCCGCCGATGCGGCGGAGGTCGGCCTCGTCGTAGGCGAAGCCCGAGCCCAGGCCGCCCATGGTGAACGACGGACGCACGACCAGCGGGTAGCCGAGCTTCTCGGCGCCGGCGATCAGTTCGTCCATCGAGTGGCAGATGACGGATGCCGCGACATCGGCGCCCGCCTCGAGCACGAGCTCCTTGAAGATCTGACGATCCTCACCGCGGTTGATCGCGTCGAAGTCGGCGCCGATGAGCTCGACGTCGTACTTCTCGAGGATGCCGCGCTTGTGCAGCTGGATCGCCGCGTTCAGCGCGGTCTGCCCGCCGAGGGTGGGGAGAACGGCATCCGGCTTCTCTTTGGCGATGATCGACTCGATGACCTCGGGGGTGATCGGCTCGATGTAGGTCGCGTCGGCGAAGTCGGGGTCGGTCATGATCGTCGCCGGGTTGGAGTTGACGAGGATGACGCGCACGCCCTCTTCGCGCAGCACGCGGCACGCCTGGGTGCCGGAGTAGTCGAACTCGCAGGCCTGACCGATGACGATCGGGCCGGAACCGATGACGAGGACGGAGTGGATGTCGTCGCGCTTAGGCATTCTTCTTCTCCTGGGTGGCGAGAACCATCTCGCGGAAGCGGTCGAACAGGTAGTTGGCGTCGTGCGGGCCGGCGGCGGCCTCGGGGTGGTACTGCACGCTGAACGCCGGGATGTCGAGGGCGCGCAGGCCCTCCACCACGTTGTCGTTCAGGCCGATGTGGCTGACCTCGACGCGGCCGAAGCCAGCGGGGCTGTCGACGATCTCATCGAGCGGCGCCTCGACGGCGAAGCCGTGGTTCTGCGAGGTGATCTCGACGCGGCCGGTGGTCTTGTCGAGCACGGGCTGGTTGATGCCGCGGTGACCGAACGGCAGCTTGTAAGTGCCGAAGCCGAGGGCGCGGCCCAGCAGCTGGTTGCCGAAGCAGATGCCGAAGAAGGGCAGACCGTCGCCGAGCATGGCGCGCAGCAGTTCGACGTGCTGGTCGGATGCCGCGGGGTCGCCGGGGCCGTTCGAGTAGAACGCCGCGACCGGTTCGATCGCGCGGATCTCGTCGATCGTCGCGGACTGCGGGAACACGTGCACGTCGAAACCGCGCGCGGCGAGGTTGTCGATCGTGGACTGCTTCACCCCCAGGTCGAGCACGGCGAGGTTGCCGATGCGCTCGGCGGTCGCGGGGGTCACCTCGACCTCGCTGACCGACACCTCGGCGGAGAGGTTGCGGCCCGCCATGCCCGGAGCCTCGCGCACGCGGCGCAGCTGCTCCTCGGCATCCAGGTCCGCGGCCTCGCCCGAGAAGACGCCGCCGCGCATGCTGCCCTCGGAGCGGATGCGGCGCGTGACGGCGCGGGTGTCGATGCCGGAGATGCCGACGATGCCGTCTTCGACGAGCGCGTCGTCGAGCGAGCGGTTCGCGCGCCAGTTCGACACCATGCGCGAGGGGTCGCGCACGACGTAACCGGCGACCCAGATGCGACGCGACTCGGGGTCTTCGTCGTTCACGCCGGTGTTGCCGATGTGGGGGGCGGTCTGCAGCACGATCTGGCCCGCGTACGAGGGGTCGGTGATCGTCTCCTGGTAGCCGGTCATGCCGGTGGCGAAGACGACCTCGCCGAGGGTCTCGCCGCGTGCGCCGTAGGCGCGGCCGGTGTAGCGGGTGCCGTCTTCGAGTACGAGGACGGCCGGGTCGCGCGAAAGGCGCGAGGAAGGGATCAGGGCGGTCATGCGTCGCTTCCTGTCGAGGTGAGGGGGCGGATGGCGTCGGCCAGAGCTTTGGCCGAAGCGTCCTGAGGACGGAGGTAGGTGTCGACGATCGTGTCGTCGTCGATGCGCCAGCTGACGCGCGTCAGGCCGTCGCGCTCGACCACGCGGTCGATGGCGACCGTGGCCTGCGCTGCGTCGACGAGGCGGTCGCGGGTGAGCGCAATGCGGGGCTGGCCCTGCAGGTCGAGGGCGACGCCGGCCGAGGTGACCGTGACGTCGACGCGGGAGCGGAAGCCGAGACCCTTGATGGCGAGACGCTCGAGCGGCTCGTCGTGTCGGGTCGTGGCGACGTAGAGCCCCGAGAACACCGCCGTTTCGACGGCGTCTGCGGGCAGCTCCCCCACCGGGGCCGTGTAGCGCGCATCGCGCCGCGTTCGTCGCACCCAGGCCCAGGCGAGCACGGCCAGCAGCACGAGGGCCACGCCGATCATCACGACGAGGGCGCCTTCGCGGCTCATGCGAGCACCCCGGGAGCGTCGAGCACGGCACCGTCGACGACGGTCGGGATGCCGGCGCGCACGGTCCAGCGCACCTCGCCCGGCAGCTCCCGGCCGAGGTAGGGCGAGTTGGTGCTGCGCCCGCGGAGGTCGCCGAGACCGAACGTGCGCGAGGGGCGCGGGTCGTACAGCGTGAAGGTCGCCGGCTGCCCCGCGGCGACGGGAGTGCCGTGTCCGTCGAGGCGTCCGATGCGTGCCGGGTTCGCCGACATCACGCGGGCGACGTCGGCCCAGTCGAGCAGGCCGGTCTCGACCATGGCGTGGTGCACGACGCGCAGCGCGCTCTCGAGACCCACCATGCCGTTCGCCGCGGCCGCCCACTCGCAGGCCTTCGCCTCGGCGGGGTGCGGGGCGTGGTCGGTGGCGACGATGTCGATCGTGCCGTCGGCCAGGCCCTCGCGCACGGCCATCACGTCTTCTTCGCGGCGCAGCGGCGGGTTCACCTTGAACCGCGCGTCGTAGTCGCGCACGAGCTCGTCGGTCAGCAGCAGGTGGTGCGGGGTGACCTCGGCGGTGACGTTGACGCCGCGCTTCTTGGCCCAGCGGATGATGTCGACCGAGCCCGCGGTGCTCAGGTGGCACACGTGCAGGCGCGAGCCGACGTGCTCGGCCAGCAGCACGTCGCGCGCGATGATCGACTCCTCGGCGACCGCCGGCCAACCGGTGAGACCCAGCTCGGCCGAGACGGCGCCCTCGTTCATCTGCGCGCCCTCGGTCAGGCGCGGGTCCTGCGCGTGCTGCGCGATGACGCCGTCGAACGCCTTCACGTACTCCAGCGCTCGCCGCATGATCAGCGGGTCGAACACGCAGAAGCCGTCGTCGCTGAACACGCGGACGCGGGCGCGGGAGTCGGCCATCGCGCCGAGCTCGGCGAGGCGCTCGCCCTTCTGCCCCACGGTCACGGCGCCGATCGGCTGCACGTGCACGTAGCCGGCGGCCTCGCCGAGGGCGAGTTCCTGCTCGACCACGCCCGCCGTGTCGGCGACCGGGGAGGTGTTCGGCATGGCGAAGACGGTGGTGAATCCCCCGGCGGCGGCGGCCCGGGAACCGGTGAGGATCGTCTCGGATGCCTCGTACCCGGGCTCGCGCAGGTGCACGTGCAGGTCGACGAGACCAGGCAGGGCGACGAGACCGTCGGCATCCACCACAGTCGCGCCCTGGTGCGAGAGGCCGGAGCCGGTCTCGACGATGACGCCGTTGCGCACGAGCAGGTCGGTGGCGTCGCGACCCTCGACGCGCGCGCCGCGAACCAGAAGGGTCTGTGCGGGGGCGTGGCTCATCGGAGGTCCTCTTTCTCGGTGTCGGGGCGCTCGCCCGCCAGCAGCAGGTACAGCACGGCCATCCGCACGGAGACGCCGTTCGTGACCTGCTCGAGCACCGTCGAGCGAGGCGAATCGGCGGCTTCGGCGGAGATCTCCAGACCTCGGTTCATCGGACCGGGGTGTAGAACGATGCTACCGCCCGGAAGCGCCTGCAAACGTCGCGCGTCGAGCCCGTACCGGCGGGAATACTCCCGTTCAGTCGGGAAATACGCCGCCGACATCCGCTCGAGCTGGATGCGCAGCATCATCAGCGCGTCGGGACCGGCGGCGATCGCGTGGTCGAGGTCGTAGTCGACCTCGACGGGCCAGCGGCTGACGTCCTGCGGCACGAGCGTCGGCGGTGCCACCAACGTCACGTGCGCGCCCAGGGTGTGCAGGAGCCACACGTTCGACCGCGCGACCCGCGAGTGCAGCACGTCTCCGACGATCGTGACCCGGATGCCGTCGAGCCCGCGGCCGCGGCTGTCGTCGCCGAACAGGCGCTTGCGGATCGTGAAGGCGTCGAGCAGGGCCTGCGTGGGGTGCTCGTGGGTGCCGTCGCCGGCGTTCACCACGCCGGCGCTGATCCAGCCGGATGTGGCCAGGGTGCGCGGGGCGCCGGACGCGCCATGGCGGATGACCACGGCATCCGCCCCCATCGCCTGAAGCGTCTGCGCCGTGTCCTGCAGCGACTCGCCCTTGCTGACGCTCGAGCCCTTCGCCGAGAAGTTGATGACGTCGGCGGAGAGGCGCTTGGCGGCGGCTTCGAACGAGATGCGCGTGCGGGTGGAGTCCTCGAAGAAGAGGTTGACCACCGTCTTGCCGCGCAGCGTCGGGAGTTTCTTGACCTCGCGGCGCTGGGTGTCGGCCATGTCTTCGGCGACGTCGAGGATCTCGAGGGCGTCTTCGCGAGACAGGTGCTGGGTGTCGAGGAGGTGCCTCATGATTCGATCGTCACCTCTTCGATGCCGTCGATCTCGGCGAGGCGCACGTTGACGCGTTCGTCGCGGGCGCTGGGGAGGTTCTTGCCAACAAAATCGGGGCGGATCGGCAACTCGCGGTGGCCACGGTCGATGAGCGTCGCCAGGCGCACGGCGGCGGGGCGGCCGATGTCCTGCAGCGCGTCGAGGGCGGCGCGGATGCTGCGACCCGAGAACAGCACGTCGTCGATGAGCACGACGACCTTGCCGTCGATGCCACCGGCGGGAATCTCGGTGCGGCGCGGGGCCCGCGTGGGGTTGCGGTGCAGATCGTCGCGGTACATCGTCACGTCGAGCGATCCGACCGGGACGGATGTGCCGCCGAATTCGCTGACGAGGGGGCCGATCCGATTCGCGAGCGTGACGCCGCGGGTCGGGATGCCGAGGAGGACGAGTCCTTCCGGTCCTTTGTTGGACTCCAGGATCTCGTGCGATATGCGCGTCAAAGCGCGGGCGATATCGGCATCGTGCATGACGGTGCGCGTATTCATCCGCCGCTCCCTTCTCCGCCTCACGGGACGGGGTTAAAGGTTGCTGTGATTCGTCGTCGAGTCTAGCGGGTGCGGGCGGGTGAACCTCGAGCGGTTGCGGGTGGTGTCGCGCTCCGGCTCTGGCGGGGGCGTTCGATCGTTCGTACATTTGTTCTATGGAACTGAGCGCGCCGGTCGACCGCCTTCGGGTGGCGAGCGAGCGCGCTGTGGGCCTGATCGCGGGGCGTGAGATCGAGGCGCTCGATGATCGCGAGATCGTCGGGGTCATGGCCGAAATCACCGCGGCGCGGAACGCCCTCGACGTGCTGGCGGCCTGTGCGGCCCGGGTGATCGACGCGCGGTCGGCGCGCGAGCGAGGCGGGGCAGGGCTGGCGCAACGACAGGGGCACCGTAACGCCACGGAGTTGCTGCAGACGTTGACCGGGCGGAGTAGGCGCGAGGTGTTGCGGTCGGTGAGAACCGGGGGCGATCTGCTCCCCTCGCTTGCTCCGTCGGGCGGGCCCGACGGCGGTCGATCTGAGACCGTGTCGGAAGATGACGGCGGTGAGTGGCTCGACCGCATGAGTGGGGCGCTGCGTGGCGGGGCGCTCAGCCACGCGCAGTTCCAGGCGATCCGCGTGGGGTTGGGTGAGCCTCCCGTCGAGAGGTATCCCGAGCTCGATCCGGACTTCCTCCCCCGCGCCTGGGTGGCGGCCGTCGAGCGGCTGATCGACGAGGCGCCGCACCTGCCGGTCGAGGAGTTGCGGGCGTCCGCGCGGATCGCGCGGGATCGCCTCGATCCCGTCGGGGTGACCCTGCGGTTCGAGGAGCGCTTCGCGGCCCGGTCGTATCGTTCGTGGATCGACGAGCAGGGGCAACGGCACGGACGACTCGTGTTCGACGATGATGCGGCGGCCTGGGTCGATGCGATCCTCCAGGCGGCATTGCGTCCGCGCCGGGGTCCGCGGTTCGGGGATCCGGACGCCGTGGTCGCCGAGACCTCCGACGAACGGTCGGGCGAGCAGATCGCCTACGACACGCTGATGGCCGTCATGCGGACGGGCGCCGCCGCCGATCCGGCGCAGGCATTCGGCGACCGGCAGCCCGGGGTGCGGATCGTGCTGGAGGCCTCGGCGCTGGCGGAGACGTCGGCGCTGGCGGAGGCCCCGGCGCTGGCGGAGACCGAGTCCAGTGGTGCCGAGGCGTTGGGTGTCGTGACCACCGTGCGCGGAGTCGGACACCTCGAGGACGGCGGCGAAGCCCTCCCCGGCGGGGTCGTCGAGAGCTACCTGTGCGATGCGGGTGCGGTGCCGGTTTCCTTGGAAGACGCGGGGCGGCCGCTCGACGTCGGTCGACACCAGCGCCTCTTCACCCGCGCCCAGCGGATCGCGATCGCGGTGCGCGACGGCGGGTGCGTCGGTATCGGATGCCGTGCCCCGATCTCGCAGTGCGAGATGCATCACATCGACCATTGGGCGGCGGATCGCGGCAGAACCGACGTCGACGACGGTGTCCCGCTCTGCCGGAACCACCACCTGGGTCTGCACAATCGGGGCGAGAGGATCGTGCGCGAGCGGCATCCCGTGACCGGGCGGGACTCTTACTGGTTGCACGCCCCTCCCGATCCGCGCACGGGTGAGGTGCGAGCGCCCACGCTGCTGCGGTCGAGGTCTCCGCGTCGCTTCGACGCGGCGTGACCTAGCAAGGCGCGGCGTGACCGCGCACGACGCACGTGGCCCAGCGTGACGCTTGTGACGGGGCGTGTCGTGGCGTGACAGACCGCGTCGCTTGTTTCGGGGCGCGTCGCGGCGTGACCGAGCGCGTCGCGCGTGAGGGACCACGACCCTCGTGACGGAGGCCGGCGCTCGTGATGGAGTGCGAC
The DNA here is from genome assembly GCF_040436305.1 of Microbacterium sp. che218. Lineage (NCBI taxonomy): Bacteria > Bacillati > Actinomycetota > Actinomycetes > Micrococcales > Microbacteriaceae > Microbacterium > Microbacterium sp. che218. Next base: position 632,530 of record NZ_AP031501.1, on the reverse strand, counting down.
GCTCGTGACGGAGCGCGACGCGCGTGATCGCGCACGACGCTCGTGAGTGCGACGCACGTGACCGAGCACCAGGTACCCGGTCGGGTCAGTCCTCGTCCGCGACGATCTCCGCCTTGAACCCCGCGGAGCTCTCCAGCCACCCCGCGTAGTGCGAAGGACCACCGGCGAAGGGATAGCGTTCCTGGTACAGCGGCCGCCACCCGTGAGCGCTCGCCGCGGTCATCACGGCATCCACCTGCGCCCGAGAGCCGCCGAGGAACGCCAGATGGTTCACGCCGGGAGCACGCCGATCATGCTGGGGTCCCGACAGGTTCGGCGATGTCGTCAGTGTCACGTACGGGCCGTCCCCCTCACTCCACGTCTCGCCCTCGGTCCATTGGCCGGTCCGTTCGAATCCGACCGCGGTGAGCAGCCATCCCCACTCGGCACGCGCCGAGGCCAGGTCGGCGACCCACACCTCGACGTGATGGAAACCCGGCACGGGTCAGCTCGCGGCGACCTCGGCCGGTTCGGCGGCGCGGGTCGAACGGATCGGGTGACCGGTCGTCGTCAGGCACCGACCCGACGCCAGATCCCACTTCCAGTCGTGCAGCGAACAGGTGAGCACGCCGTCCTCGATCTTGCCGGTCTTCGTCAGGTCGGCACGCAGGTGCGGGCATCGACGCTGAACGGTCCAGCCGTCGATCTCGGCATCCTCGGTCTGGTCCGACTGCTCGGCGTACCAGTTCTCGACGTACTCGATCCGGTCGCGCGACAGGCACTTCAGGAACGTCGTGAGGAACTCGTTGAACTTGCCGGAGCGCCCCACCTCGAACTGCATCGACAGGAAGATCGAGTTCGACCAGTCGATCTCGTGATCGCGGATGTTCGTCGACACGAGGTCGGCGGGGATCGTGTACCAGTAGATGCACTCCTCGCCGGCGTACTCGCGGAGCTTCGCCTTCGGGAAGTCCACGACCATGTCGAGCTCGCCGATGCGGAACCGCACCATGCCGCCCACGCCGTTCCGGATCACCCGGGCGCGACGCAGCAGCGGCTCCCACCACTCCTTCAGGGCGGCCAGCATCTCGGCCGGCGGGATGACCTCGGCGCGCGTCGCCTCTTCGGCCTGAACCTCGGCCTGGCGGCTGTCGCGCTGCTCGGCCAGATAGTTCCACTTGTCGCCGAAGACGCGTTCGATCTCGGCATCCGTGTACAGGGTCTGGGTGACCGTGACATCCGACCCCTGCACCTCGACCTCGGTGCCCGGAAGGAACAGGTACCCCTTCTGGTCGGGACGCTGCTCCTTCATGTGGGCGAGGAACTCGCGCTGGTCGGTGAAGATCGAGTCGTCGTCCATGCCGGTGCCGTTGTAGCGGAACAGCTCCTCGCGCAGGAACATCGGCGGACCGGCCATCGGGAACACGTGCTCGGCATCGACCTTGTCGATGTAGTACATCGCGCGCTTGTTCTGCGCATCGCGCTTGAGCTTGGCGAAGTTCTGCTTCGCATCCTGCGGCAGGTCGTAGACCATGGGCCACCAGATCGCACCCGACACCTGGGTGAAGTACGCGTCGGGCTTGCCGAAGTCGAACAGCGTGTCGAGATCGAGGGGGTGCGAGTCGTTCTGGTTCAGGATCGACGCGGTTCCGTCGTCGAGCGACAGCGACGAATCGCCGATCGGACCGTCGGAGGGCGCGCGCAGCGGCGTCACCATGACCTTCAGGTCACCGAACTGCAGCGGAACGCCCGCCTCGGTGCGCACGAGGTTGGTGTAGCCGAGCGCGATGAGGTCCTGCTCGAGGTCATCGGTGGGGTACTCGGGGAGCAGCACCTTGATGTCCTTCGACACGTACCGCTCGAGCATCGCCGGATCGAAGTGATCGCGGTGGCGGTGCGAGATGTAGAGGAAGTCCGCCTTGCCGAACCGCTCCCAGTCGAGGGCGCGGTTGTCGGGGAACGGGAACCACGAGCCGAAGAAGCTCGGACCGATGACGGGGTCGCAGATGATGCTGCCGCCGCGCGTCTCGATGAACATTCCCGCGTGGCCGAGGCCGGTGATCTTCATAACGCTCCTGTGTCGTGGGCGGAACCCGTCGAGTCTACGCGGGGCGGACTGCGAGAGCCCGGGGAGTGCACCGGTGTCGAGATGTCCTCGTCAAGCCGCTCCCCCACATACCGGGCCCGAGTACCGTGCCGGGCGTACCGAAGAAAGGACCCCCGAATGCCCCTTGCCATGATCGACACCATCCGCGGACAGTACGACGAGACGCAGCTGCGCACGCTGATGGATGCCGTTCAGGACGCCGTCGTCGAAGCGTTCGACGTCCCCGACACCGACCGGTACCAGATCCTCACCCAGCACGAACCGTTCGAGATCGTGGCCCTCGACACCGGTCTCGGGATAAGCCGCACCGAGCGACTCGTGATCGTGCGGTTCGCGTCGAAGGCGCGCACGGAAGACGCCAAGGTCGCTCTGTACCGTGCCCTCGCCCGCAACCTGAAGGACCGCCTCGACATCGGCGGAGAAGACCTCGTCGTGAGCATCACGGAGAACGGCGACGCCGACTGGTCGTTCGGTCACGGCACCGCACAGTTCGTGACGGGCGAGCTCGGCTGAGATCCCGGATGCCGCTTCGTCGGCGTCCGACCGGGGGCCCACGAACAACGCAGGTGGGTGGAAACACTCCGCAGCAGGTTCCGCAGAAGCACCGGCGATCGGTGCCGAACACCCGAGGGACGTCGACCCACCGGCGCTGACATCACCCGCTCCCGCAGCGGCGCGCGGATCGCGCAGCGACTGTGGGGGCGACTCCCGCAGCCGACTTCGATGAGCTCGGTGAGACGTCGGAGGATGTCATCGGGCAGATCGGGGAGGGGCTCCTGCAGGTGATGGATGCCGACGCCCTCGTGAACGGGGTGCTGAACATCGCTGCCGGCACCGACCACCTCCTCGACGCCGCGGGAACGATCGTCGACGGATTGTTCTCCTGAGCCGACGGGTGGATCACGGCCCGAGCAACCCCCGGATGTCGTCCGCGTCGAGCGCTGCGGCGAACGCGTCGTCGTCATCGATCACCGCGTCGAACAGAGCAGCCTTTCGATGCTGGAGCGCCCGCACCTTCTCTTCGACGGTGCCCGCCGCGATGAGGCGGTACACGAACACGCTCTTGGTCTGACCGATGCGGTGCACCCGGTCGATCGCCTGATTCTCGGCGGCGGGATTCCACCACGGATCGAGCAGGAACACGTACTCGGCCTCGGTGAGGGTCAGACCGAAACCACCTGCCTTCAGACTGATGAGGAACACCGGAGCATCCCCTTCGCGGAACCCGTCGATCACGTCGCCCCGGCGAGCCGTGGATCCGTCGAGATGCGCGTACGCGAGACCGGCGGCATCCAGTCGCTCCGCCGCCAGATCGAGGAACGACGTGAACTGACTGAACACCAGGGCACGGTGTCCCTCGGCGGCCACCTCGACGAGACGGTCCAGCAGCACGTCGAGCTTCGCCGACCCCAGATGCGCATCGCGCTCGTCGACGAGCCCCGGCGCGAGGGCCAGCATGCGCAGCAAGGTGAGCGAGCGGAACACGATGAAGCGCTGCCGATCGAGATCGTCGAGCAACCCGAGCACCTTCTGCCGCTCGCGCTGCAGCACACGGTCGTAGAGCTCCTGATGCGCGGGACCGAGGGGAACCGCGATCTCCTGCTCCTGCTTGGGAGGGAGATCGGATGCCACGACGTCCTTCGTGCGCCGCAGCAGGAACGGCCGCACCCGACGGCGTAGTCGATCCAGGGTCTTCTCGCGGTGCGCGCTCGCCGCGGCCGCCGACAGGGCGGTCGGGGCGTCGGAGGGCAGCTGCTCGATCGCCCGGGTGTAGTCCTCGCGGAACTGCCGGATCGAGGGGAACAGCCCCGGAGCGGTGAGCGAGAGCAACGCCCACAGGTCGTCGAGACCGTTCTCGATCGGCGTCCCTGTGGCGGCGAACACCGCGTCGGTCTGCAACGCCGCGATCGCGCGATGGACCCGCGTCGCGGGGTTCTTCACGAACTGCGCCTCATCGAGCACGACGCCGGCCCAGTGCACAGCGCCGAACTCCGCGGCATCCGCCCGCACGACCCCGTAGGGGGCCACCACGATGTCGACACGCCCGGCGATGTCGGTGATCGCGGACGCACGACGAACGGCCGTTGCCTCGACCACCCCGACCCGCAGGTCGGGGGCGAAGCGCGACGCCTCGTCGCGCCAGGTCGGCAGCACCGAGGTGGGTGCCACGACGAGCCAGGGCCGCTGCTCGCCCGATGCCTTCGCGTGGGCGATGAGGGCGAGCAACTGCAGGGTCTTGCCGAGCCCCATGTCGTCGGCGAGGATCCCGCCGAGCCGGTGCCGGTGCAGAAGCGCGAGCCACGACAGCCCCTCGCGCTGGTACGGGCGCAGCTCGGCGCGGAACCCGGATGGCGTCGGCACCTCCGGCACCTCGGAGACATCCCGCAACGCGCGTGCCAGGCCGCGCCACTCGACGGCTGCCTCGGACTGGTCGGCGAGGTCTTCGAACTCCGCCCACAAGGTGAGGTGCGTGCGCGGAAGCCGCGGACCGGTCTCCCACTCATCGAGCGCCGCCGCCTCTTCGAGCAGGTCGCGAAGCCGCTGCAGAGCCGGATGGGCGAGCGAGAACCACGCGCCGTCCGAGAGCTTGATGCGCGTGCGCCCCCGCGAGAGCGCGGAGAACAGCGTCCCGAACGGAATCAGGCGCCCCTCGATCGTCACGACGATGCCGAGGTCGAACCAGTCGCGATCGAGCGACTCGACCGCCGTGATCCGCAGCGACGGGTCGCCCCTCAGCTCGCGGAACGTCGGCGCCGTGCCGGTCGTGCGCACCCGCACCTCGTCGAGCACGTCGATCGCGGGGAGCACCCGGGTCGCGAACACGGCGGCATCCGCGTCGTGCAGGTTCGCGCGGGGCGTCACGGGGAGGTCGGATGCCGCCATCCACGCCGTCTCGAACCGCTCGCCGATCTGCGCCTCGGCGCGGAGGTCGCGCTCAGTGTCGTCTGCGGCGTCGTACGCCACGCGACGAGCACCCGGGTAGACCCACTCGAGTCGATAGGCGACGTCGTCATCGGCATACGTCACCGCGACCTCGAGGATCGGACGATCCGGCGGCGGCGTCGGGACCCCCGCTCCCACCGACAGCGGCGCGCGACGCGCGAGCCGGGGGTACACCTCGGCGACGAACTCGTCGGCCTCGCCGCGGGGCACGTCGACGCCCGCGGTGCCGAGGAGAGTTGGCAGGGGCTCGGGCAACGCGACCGGAGCGAGCACGATCGGCACCGGGTCGCGATCGAGCTCGAACGCGAACAGCCCCGACGCCCCGATCGCGCGCGCTCGCGTCGCGTCGACGGTGCCGCCGTCGAGCGTGAGGTCGGCCGAGATCCGCAGCGCTCCCCCGCCCACGGCGTCGAGCGCCACCCGCGCGGTCGCCTCGCTCGCGAGCCGCACGCTCTGCTGGGGGTTCATCGACACGAGCGGGATGCCGAGCCGCTCCGCCGCCGCCAGGTGCGGCCACAGCAGGGGCGAGGTGACGGTGTCGAGCGCGATCGTGTCGCCGACGGGCGCGAAGGGGCCGGTCGTGCGGAAGGCCTGAGCGAGGGCGAACAGTTCGGCGAACCAGTTCACGTGGGCGGGATCGAAGCGGACGGGCGAGCGGCGGACCGTCTCCCACGTGGCATCCGCCTTGATCCAGGCCTCACGCGACCCCCGCACGAGCGGACGGGCCGCGAGTTGCAGGTCGTCCTGGCGCTGCGCGAGCAGTCGCGGGGTCACCGGCACGACCGCCCGCGCCTCCCACCGCGCCGGGTCGTACGCTTCGCGCTGACGTAGCTCGACGCCCAGCGCGAGCGCCTCGTACGATGGAGCGCCGCCGGAGGGGATGAGTTCACGCCACGACGTCACGCCGCGATCCTTCCGTCAACCTCCGACACGGACGCGCGCGCCCCGCGCACGGTCGCCCCCGCCCACCCATGAACGCTTTCCCCGCGCATAAACGCGTGCAGCTCGCGTTTACGCGCGCCGACAGCGTTTATGCGTGAGTACCCGCCGCGAGGTCGGACGATGCGACCCGCCGCAGGCAGGCCGGTCGGCGGGCACGCGGCATCCGCCGCGCCATGCCCCGACTCGGCGCGACCCGACACCGGTCCGTTAACCTGCACGCACACGGCATCCGCCCCGCTCGTGAAACGACGCGACGCGACCGCCGACCGGGGGTCGGGGCCGCGTCGCACCACGTCGGGACTGCTCAGGACGAGCGCGCGATCCGCGCGAGCACGCCGTGCACGAACGAACCGGAGTCGTCGGTGGAGAACTCCTTCGCGAGCTCCACGGCCTCGTCGATCGCAACGGCCGTGGGCACGTCGTCGTTGTAGAGGATCTCCCACGTGCCGATGCGCAGCAGAGCGCGGTCGACGGCGGGCATGCGCTGCAGCGACCAGTCCTTCGAGAACGTCGTGATCTGCTCGTCGATCGCGTCGCGGTTGTCGATCACTCCGTCGACGATGTCGCGGGCGTAGAGCCACGAGGCCTCGCGGGCGGGCTCGGAGGCGGCGCGCTTTGCTTCGGTCGCGAGCATGATCGCGAGCTCTTCGCCGCGCACGTCGGCCTGGAACAGGATGTCGAGGGCGCGCTTGCGCGCCTTGGTACGGGCGCTCAAGGTCAGCTGATGCGGCCGAGGTACTCGCCGGTGCGAGTGTCGACCTTGATCTTCGTGCCGGTCTCGAGGAACAGCGGAACCTGCATCTCGTAGCCGGTCTCGACGGTGGCGGGCTTGGTGCCGGCCGAGGAGCGGTCGCCCTGCAGACCGGGCTCGGTGTAGGTCACCTCGAGGATGACGGACGGCGGAAGCTCGATGTAGAGCGGGTTGCCGTTGTTGAGCGCGATCTGCACCTGCTGGTTCTCGAGCAGGAAGTTCGCGGCGTCGCCCACGGTGGCGGAGCCGACGGTGATCTGGTCGTAGTCGGCGACGTCCATGAAGACGAAGCCCTCACCGTCGTTGTACAGGTAGGTGAAGTCGCGACGGTCGACGTTCTCGAGGTCGATCTTGGCGCCGGCGTTGAACGTGCGGTCGACGACCTTGCCGCTCATCACGTTCTTGAGCTTCGTGCGGACGAACGCGCCGCCCTTTCCGGGCTTGACGTGCTGGAACTCAACGACGCTCCAGAGCTGACCGTCGATGTTCAGGACGACGCCGTTCTTGATGTCTGCGGTGGATGCCATGAGTGCCGATATTCCGTTTCGTGAGTCGATGTGGGGCGAGAGCCCGACGTCAGAGTCTACGTGATGCGCGCCGTCAGCCGTCGGCGCGGCCCGAGATGACCTCGACGAGACGTTCGACGGCACGTGCGTAGCCCGGCACGCCCTCGCCGATGACGTGCACGACGGCGACGTCTTCGATGTAGGAGAAGTGCCGGAATCTCTCGCGCTCGCGGATGTTCGAGATGTGCACTTCGGCGACGGGGAGGTCGACGGATGCCAGGGCGTCGCGCAACGACACGGATGTGTGCGTGAGCCCTCCGGCGTTGATCACGATGCCGGCGCAGTCGAGCCGGGCGGCGTGGATCGCGTCGATCAGCACGCCCTCGTGGTTGCTCTGGATCGCGCGCACCTCGAGCCCGAACCGCGCGGCGGCGTCGGAGGTGATCCGCTCGACGTCGGCGAGGGTCTCGCGGCCGTAGATCTCGGGCTGCCGGGTGCCGAGCAGGTTGAGATTCGGACCGTTGACGAGCAGCAGGCGGCGGGGCGTGGTCATGGTCGGCACGCTATCAGCGCCGGCCCTGCGCGCTCAGGCGCACGGGGGCGGTCCCCGCGCCGTACCCGGCGTAGGCGTCGACGCGCTCGACGAACTCCAGGAACACCTCGCCGATCGTGCGCGTGTAGAAGTGCAGGTACTCGCCCGAGGCGTCGCGGTCGTAGCCGAGGTGCAGCTCGCGCAACTCGTCGACCGCGGCATCCGTCATCTCGAATCGCGCGGCGAGGTCGTCGTAGTAGTTGCCGGGCATCGCGAGGGGGATGAAGCCGCGCTCCCGGGCGGCGCGGGCGAGGGCGCGCACGTCGGTGCACGCGAACGCGACGTGCTGGGGCAGGGCGGCACCGGCGCGCTGGTCGGCGAGGATCGGCGGCGCGACGTTCAGCGGCAGGCGCACCTCGCCGCCCGGGGAGCCGAGCACACGGCTCGCGACGAGGCCCTGCGGCCCCGGGACCTCGGTGCTGCTGTCGACGCGCAGCGCGAACCCGGCGGTGTAGAACAGGGTGGCTTCTTCGATCGCCTGCCACGGCTGCGAGAGGCTCACGTGATCGACGCCGACGACGGTGGTGGGGGTCTCGGGCTCGCCGTGTTCGAACTCCGCGACCCACGCGGGTTCTCCCTCGTCGGCGGCCTGCGCCCAGTACACCTCGGTGCCGTCGGGGGCGACCGCGCCGTCGAGCCGCTCCTCGGTGGCGTAGGTGCGACGGTAGGCCCGAGGAACGCGTAGTTCGTGCATGCGCAGGTCGACGGCCTCGGCATCGTCGACCTCGAGCCCGATCGCGGCCAATCGCGGCTCCCACCCGCGCGCGTGCTGCTCGTTGAGCACGACGCGGGCGTCGCCCGCGGTCCACAGGGTTACGGGCTTGGTGCGGTGCCGGCCGCGCGAGGTGAAGCCGAGCTGGTGCAGCAGCTCCTCGATCGCGGAGGTGTCTTCGGCCTTGATCTCCACGAAGTCCACGCCCGAGGGGGCGGCGGAGTCGGGCAGCATCCGCAGGTCGGCCGGGACCTCGGCGAGGGTGCGCGCGACGGCGTCCTCGAGCCAGCGCAGGGATCGCCGCGCGTGCAGGGCGGTGCGGCGGGGATCGGTCTGGCGGAACGTGTCGTTGAACACCTCGAGCGACAAGGGGCCGGTGTATCCCGCCTCCACGATGCGCGCGGTGAAGTCGGCCAGGTCGAAGTCGCCCTCGCCGGGGAACAGGCGGTGGTGCCGGCTCCACGACAGCACGTCCATGCTGAGCCGCGGGGCGTCGGCGAGCTGCACGAAGAAGATCTTCTCCCCCGGGATCCGCGCGATGTCGGTCAGGTCGTGCCCCCGCGAGAGGATGTGGAACGAGTCGAGGCACACCCCGACCGCGGGGTGGTCGGCGCGTTCGACGACGCGCCACGCGCGGCGGTAGTCGTCGATGTACTTCCCCCACGCGAGGGCTTCGAAGGCGATCCGGATGCCGTAGCCCTGGGCGAGATCGCCCAGTCGGCGCAACTGCCCGGCCGAGACGTCGTCTTCGTCGATGCTCGCGGTGGCCACGTTGCTACAGCACAGCACGAGGTCGATGCCGAGGCGGTTCATGAGGCGGAACTTCGCCTCGGCGCGGTGCAGAACGGCGGCGAACGCGTCTTCGTCGACGCCCTCGACGTCGCGCATGGGCTGGTAGAGGTCGAGCGTGAGGCCGAGGCGAGCGGCGATCGCGGCGATCTCCTCGGGGCTCTCGGGGGCGGCGAGCAGGTCGGGCTCGAAGATCTCGACGCCGTCGAATCCCGCCGCCGCGCACGCGTGGAGCTTGTCGGCCAGGGTGCCGCTGATGCAGACGGTCGCCATCGAGGTCTTCATGGCGGCTGAATGTACCAGTTAGTACAAACGGGGTCCACTCCCCCGTCCAGTAAGTTGAAGCCATGGCCGAGGCACGTCGAGACGCCGAACGCACGCGTTCCGAACTGCTCGCGGTGGCGACCGAGGTGTTCGCCGAGGATGGATTCTCTGGTGCCCGCGTCGACGAGATCGCCGCACGAACGCGCACCACGAAGCGCATGATTTACTACTACTTCGGCAGCAAAGAGGGGCTCTACCGAGCCGTCCTCGAGGAGGCCTACCGCGGGATCCGCGAGGCCGAACGCGCGATCGACGTCGATCACGCAGACCCGGTCGACGCGATCCGCGCCCTGGCCGAACTGACCTACGACCACCACGTCGGGCACGACGCGTTCATCCGTCTCGTCGCGATCGAGAACATCCACCGTGGCACCTTCATCCGTCAGATCGAGGGACTGCGCACGCTGTCGCAGCCGGCGAAGGGTCTGCTCGACGAGATCCTCGACCGAGGCCGCGCCGACGGACTCTTCCGCGCCGACGTCGACGCGATCGACGTGCACCTGGTGATCAGCGCCTACTGCGTGTTCCAGGTCGCCAACCAGTACACGTTCGGGCACCTGTTCGACGTCGACCTCGCGTCCCCCGACCGTCGCCCGCACCTGCGCGCGGTGATCGGCGACGTGGTTGTCGGCTGGCTCACGGCCCCCGCGCGCTGACACGGGTGGCTGAGCCTGTCGAAGCCGCCGGTCATCCGTGGGGTCCCGGGCCCTTCGACAGGCTCAGGGACCTCGGTTCGTAGGTGGCTGAGCCTGTCGAAGCCGCCGGTCACCTGTGGGGTCCCGGGCCCTTCGACAGGCTCAGGGACCTCGGTTCGTAGGTGGCTGAGCCTGTCGAAGCCGCCGGTCACCCGTGGGGTCCCGGGCCCTTCGACAGGCTCAGGGACCTCGGTTCGTAGGTGGCTGAGCCTGTCGAAGCCGCCGGTCATCCGTGGGGTCCCGGGCCCTTCGACAGGCTCAGGGACCTCGGTTCGTAGGTGGCTGAGCCTGTCGAAGCCGCCGGTCATCCGTGGGGTCCCGGGCCCTTCGACAGGCTCAGGGGCCTGGGTTCGCGGGTGGTTGAGCCTGTCGAAGCCGCCGGTCACCCGCGGGGTCCGGGCCCTTCGACAAGCTCAGGGACCTCGCGTCACAGGTGGCTGAGCCTGTCGAAGCCACCGGATACCCACGGGCGGCCCGGGTCCACGGCATCCGGGATCTCGTCGTTGACACCGCGGCGCGAGCGTGGTTTCCTCTGAACGTACCGGTTAGTACATAAGCCGGTGTCGCGGAGACGAAGGAGTACCGTGATCGACTCGCACCCCTATCTCGTGGGCCTCATCGGCACGGGCGTGCTCCCGTCGCTGACGCCGCCCATGCACATGGCCGAGGCGCGTGCGCTCGGGCTCACCTACGTCTACCGTCCGCTCGACCTGACGGCCCTCGGCATCGACCCCGACCGCATCGGCGACGTGCTCGCCTGGGCCGAACGCCTCGGCTACGACGCCGTCAACGTCACCCACCCCTGCAAGCAGAGCGTGCTCGCGCACCTCGACCGCATCGACCCGGTCGCCGCCGCCCTCGGCGCGGTCAACACCGTGCTCTTCACCCCGACCGGCCGCGTCGGCCACAACACCGACACGACGGGTTTCGCCGCCGCGTTCACCGACGGGCTCCCGGATGCCGAGACCCGGCACGTCGTCCAGCTCGGCGCCGGCGGGGCGGGGTCGGCCGTCGCCGACGCGCTGCTGCGCCTGGGCACCGCCCGGCTGAGCATCGTCGACCTCGACCCCGCGCGGGCGCAGGGCCTCGCGGACGACCTCGCGGCACGGCATCCGCTCGCCGTCGTCGGCACCGCCTCCCCCGCCGACCTGCCCGCCGTGCTCGCGGAAGCCGACGGCCTCGTGCACTGCACCCCCGTCGGCATGGCGGAGCACCCGGGACTCCCCCTCGACGCCGACCTGCTCCGCCCCGAGCTGTGGGTCGCCGACATCGTCTACCGCCCCCTCGACACCGAACTCCTCGTCACCGCGCGCGAGCGCGGATGCCGCACCCTCAGCGGCGGACGCATGGCGGTCCACCAGGCCGTCGACGCCTTCGCCCTCATCACCGGGACGCGACCCGATCCCGACCGCATGACCGCCCATTTCCTCGACCTCGTCACCCCCGGGTCGACCACCGACGTCCCCGTCGGCCCGGCCCTCTCCCGCTAAGGAGCACTCGTCCATGACCACCACCGCAACGACGCGGAAGACTCCCGTGAAGGCGGCCACCGCCAGCTTCATGGGAAGCGCCGTGGAGTACTACGACTTCTTCCTGTTCGGCTCTGCCGCCGCCCTCATCTTCCCGACGGTGTTCTTCCCCTCGGGCGACCAGGCAGCCCTCGTGATGTCGTTCGCGACCTTCGGGTTCGCCTACATCGCCCGCCCCGTCGGCGCCGTGATCCTCGGCCACTTCGGAGACCGCATCGGTCGCCAGAAGGTGCTGATGTTCACGCTCGTGCTGATGGGTCTGTCGACCTTCATCATCGGCTGCCTGCCGGGCTTCGCCCAGATCGGGTGGTTCGCCCCGGTGCTGCTCGTGCTCTGCCGCCTCGCGCAGGGACTCTCGGCCGCTGGTGAGCAGGCGGGCGCCTCGTCGCTCACCCTCGAGCACGCCCCCGACTCGCGTCGCTCGTTCTTCACCTCGTGGACCCTCACCGGTACGCAGGGCGGTCAGATCCTCGCCGCGCTCATCTTCATTCCGGTGGTCGCCCTGCCCGACGACATCAAGTTCTCGTGGGGCTGGCGCATCCCGTTCTGGCTGAGCGCCGTCGTCGTGATCGTGGCGTTCTTCATCCGCCGCAGCCTGCACGAGACGCCCGAGTTCGAGCAGGCCAAGGCCACCGGCCAGATCGCCCGCATGCCCCTGATCCCCCTGCTGAAGAACCACTGGCGCGACGTGCTGCGCGTGATCTGCTGCGCGTTCATCGCCGCGGTCTCGACCGTGTTCGGCACGCTCGCGATCGCCTACGGCAAGGAGCAGGGCCTCGCGGCCAGCGTCACCCTGTGGCTCGTCGTGGTCGCCAACGTCGTCGCGCTGTTCACGCAGCCCCTGTTCGGCAAGCTTGCCGACCGCGTCGGTCGCAAGCCCGTGTTCATCTACGGCGCGCTGTCGTCGGCGGTGTTCATGCCGTTCTACATGCTGTCGATGGGCGCGGGGAACGACCTGCTGACCTTCGGCCTGGCGATCCTCACTTTCTCGTGCGGATACGCCGCCGCCAACGCCGTGTGGCCCTCGTTCTACGGCGAGATGTTCAGCACCCGCGTGCGCTTCTCGGGCATGGCGATCGGCACGCAGCTCGGCTTCCTCATGGCCGGCTTCGCGCCCAGCATCGTCGCGGCCCTCGGTGGCGGGTCCGCCGGCGGCTGGGTCGTGATCAGCGTCTTCACCGCGATCATCGCGGTCATCGCCTCGGTAAGCGCCCTGACCGCTCGCGAGACGAAGGACGTGCCCACCGACCAGCTGGGTCTCGCGGCCGAGCGCCGCGTTCCCGCCACGGTCTGACGCGCGACGCGACAGCCCCGTCTCCTCCGCGAGGCGGGGCTTTCGCGTGCGCGGGGTCCTGCGTGCGCAGCGAGGCTCGCGCGTCAGAGCGTGCGGAGCGAGCGGCTCATCGCGAGCTCGGGGCCGATCGGGCCGGTGAACTCCTCGCCCGTCGCGACGAACCCGGCGCGGCGATAGGCGGCCTGGGCGCGGACGTTGTCGGCGTGCACGTCGAGGGCGAGCGTGTCGAAGCCCTGCTCGCGGGTCCAGCTCGCGGCGGTGTCGAGCAGTGCGTCGATCGCCCCCGTGCCGCGGAGTTCGGGCGCGACGTACACCCCGACCACGTCGGCGCGCGCGTCGCTGATGCGACGACCGGTGTGGTCGACCTCGCCCACGCGACGCACGAGCACCGTCACCGAACCGAGCCACGCGTCGTCGCGCTCCGCGATGAACATCGCCGCCGCATCACCCGCGGCGGCGGCCGAGGCTCGGTCGTCCCAGAACTCCTGCGCACGCGTGCGCTCCTGCTCGAGGGTGGTGAGGAAGGCGATGGATGCCGCCGGGTCGCTCACCGCGCGCAGGCGCAGCGCGCGGACGCGGTCGCCCTCCCCCGCGCGCACGCGGCGCACGGTGAAGCTCACGCGCGCGCCGTCTCCACACGGCACCGTGCGGTGCTCACGCACCGACCTCCTGATACGCCGCGAACAGCAGCGACTCGTCCGGAGCCTGCAGCACGGTGGGGCGGGCGAGGTCGTCGAGCACGATGAAGCGCAGCATGCTGCCGCGGCTCTTCTTGTCGCGCTGCATGGTGGCCTTGAGCGTCTGGAACGCGCCGGCGCGGTAGGTCGTCGGAAGGCCGAGCGACTCCAGCACCGTGCGGTGACGCTGAGCGACGTCGTCGGACAGGCGACCGGCCAGACGCGACAGCTCGGCGGCGAACACCATGCCGACCGAGATGGCCGCGCCGTGGCGCCAGCGGTAGCGCTCGGCGTGCTCGATCGCGTGCCCGAGGGTGTGGCCGTAGTTCAGCACTTCGCGCAGCCCTGCCTCGCGCAGGTCTTCGCCGACGACGCGGGCCTTCATGTCGATCGCCAGCTCGACGCAGCGACGGAACGCGTCACCGCGCGGGTCGACGATCCCCGTCGGGTCGGCCTCGATGAGGTCGAGGATCTCCGGATGCCAGATGAAGCCCGCCTTGACCACCTCGGCGAACCCCGCGGTGGCCTCGTTCTTCGAGAGCGTGTCGAGAAGGTCGAGGTCGCAGACCACGGCGACCGGAGGCCAGAACGCACCGACGAGGTTCTTGCCCTCGGCGGTGTTGATGCCGGTCTTGCCGCCGACGGCGGCGTCCACCATGCCGAGCACGGTGGTGGGCACCTGCACGAGGGCGACGCCGCGGAGCCAGGTCGCGGCGACGAAGCCGGCGAGGTCGGTGACCGCTCCCCCGCCGAAGCCGATCACGACGTCGGTACGGGTGAAGTCGGCCTGTCCCATGACTTGCCAGCAGAACGCCGCCACTTCGACGCGTTTGCCCTGCTCGGCATCCGGGATCTCGGCCAGGAGCACCTGGCGGTCGCCGACGAGTTGCGCGCGCAGCGCCTCGGCCTGCTTCGCGAGGGTCGGCGGGTGCACGATGAGCACCTTCTGCGCTCCGGCGGGCAGCTTCTCGCCGAGGGTCGCGAGCAGCCCTCGGCCGACGGTGATGTCGTAACCGGGGTCGCCGGCGACGGAGATGGTCGTGGTGTCGCTCATGGTGCCTCCTGGGCCGGGACGCTCTGCGCCCAGGCCACGATGTCGTCGACCACGCGGGACAACGGCCCCGATGACGTGTCGAACGCGATGTGGGCGGTGGATTCGTAGATGGGCCGGCGCTCCTCGAAGATGCGCAGCCAGCGTTCGGCCGGGTCTTCGCCGCCGAGGAGCGGACGCTCGTCGCCGTGGATGCGCGAAGCCACCACGTGCGGCGACACCGTCAGCAGAACGACGCGGTGCGAGGTGAGGCGTTCGCGGGTGAGCGGGTCGAGCACGGCTCCGCCGCCGAGGGCGACGACCCCGCCGCGCCCGAGGGCCTCGACGACGGCCTCGCGCTCAAGCGCGCGGAAGTGCGGCTCGCCGTGGGCGAGGAACAGGTCGCGGATGGGTCCATGGTCGCGCACGACGAGCTTGTCGGTGTCGGTGAAGGTCGTGCCGAGCGCACGCGCGACGCGACGACCGACGCTCGTCTTGCCGGCGCCCATCGGACCGATGAGCACGACGGCGGGACCGGGCGCCCCGGTGTGCGGATCGTCGGCGGGCACCCGCTCAGGCGAGGTCATGCGCGAGCAGCGCCGCGTCGGACGCGTCGCTCGTGCGCAGCGTCTCGGACAGGTTCGCCAGGTACGACTCGAGGTTGCGCCGCGTCTCGGCGACGTTGTCGCCCCCGAACTTCTCGAGCACCGCGTCGGCGAGCGTCACGGCGACCATGGCCTCGGCGACCACGCCCGCGGCGGGCACGGCGCAGACGTCGGAACGCTGGTGGTGGGCCGCGGCGGTGTCGCCGGTGGCGACGTCGACGGTGCGCAGCGCCTTGGGGATCGTGGCGATCGGCTTCATGCCCGCGCGCACGCGCAGCACGGTCCCGGTCGACATGCCGCCCTCGGTGCCGCCCGCGCGGTCGGACGAGCGGGTGATGCCGCCGTCGGTGGCGAACAGCTCGTCGTGCGCCTGCGAGCCACGGCGGGTCGTGGTGAGGAAGCCGTCGCCGACCTCGACGCCCTTGATCGCCTGGATGCTCATGAGCGCCTGCGCGAGCCTCGCGTCGAGGCGGCGGTCCCACTGCACGTGCGAGCCGAGTCCCGGGGGCAGGCCGTACGCGAGCACCTCGACGACGCCGCCGAGGGTGTCGCCCGACTTCTTCGCGTCGTCGACCTCGGCGACCATGGCGGCCGAGGTGTCGGCGTCGAAGCACCGCAGCGGATCGGCGTCGAGACGCTCGACGTCATCGGGGGTGGGGAGAGCTGCGTCTTCGGGCGAGCGGACCGGCCCGATCGACAGCGTGTGGCTGACGAGGCGGATGCCGAGTTCGCCCAGGAACGACCGGGCGATGGCGCCGAGGGCCACGCGCGCGGCGGTCTCGCGGGCCGAGGCGCGCTCGAGAATCGGACGTGCCTCGTCGAAGCCGTACTTCTGCATGCCGACGAGGTCGGCGTGACCGGGGCGCGGACGCGTGAGGGCGGCGCCGCGGCCGCGCGAGCGGTCGGAGAGCTCGACGGGCTCGGGGCTCATCACCTCGGTCCACTTCGGCCACTCGGTGTTGCCGATGCGCAGCGCGATGGGGCTGCCGATGGTGAAGCCGTGCACGATGCCGGTCGAGAGCGTGAGCTCGTCTTCTTCGAACTTCATGCGCGAGCCGCGGCCGTAGCCCAGGCGCCGACGCGCCAGCTCGGCGCGGATCTGCGCCGACGAGACGGGAACGCCGGCCGGCATCCCCTCCATGAGGGCGATCAATTCGGGGCCGTGGGACTCGCCGGCGGTGAAGACGCGAAGCATGTCCCTAGTCTCCCATGAGCGCGATGCGCATTGCGGCCAGCACCTCGGGCTCGCGCGAGAGGAGGCGAGCCGGGTCCTCCCCCACGAACACTCGCACCTGCAGCAGGGCCTGGTGCAGCAGCATCCCCAGGCCGTCGTGCGCGGCGACGCCCGCTCGTTCCCACGCGAGGGCGAGCGGCGTCGGCCATCCGCCGTAGACGACATCGACGAGCGGGCCGGAGCCGGATGCCAGGGCGTCGCCGACCGGGCCGAGGTCGATCCCGCCCGGGAGCGCCGCGATCGTGGCATCCGCCGACGCGAGATGCGGATCGTCCAGCGATCGCGCCCGCACCTCGACCTGCAGCGCCGTCCCGAGCTCCGTGAGCCGTGCGGCCGCTTCGGGGCGACGGGCGCGCACCTCGATCGTCGAGGCTCCGGCGCGGGCCGCCGCCACCACCGCGGAGGTCGCCGTCGCCCCCGCGCCGAGCACCCGCACCAGCCGCGGCTCGCGCACGCCGTACTCGTCCAGGGCGCGCGCGAGGCCGCCGACGTCGGTGTTGAACCCGTGCGGTCCGTCGGCGGTCAGCAAATACGTGTTGACGGCGCCGGTCAAGCGCGCGTCATCGTCGAGGGTCGCCGCGCGGGCCGCAGCGACCTGCTTGAGCGGCATCGTGAGCGACAGTCCCCGCCACGTGGCGTCGAGGGCTGCGATCTCGCCGATGAACGACGCGTCATCGACCTGGCGCCGGTCGTACTCCCAGTCGAGCCCGAGCACGCCGTAGGCCGCGGCGTGCAGCCGGGGCGACCGCGAATGCGCGATCGGGTCGCCCCAGACGGCCAGCCGGGTCGGGCCGCTCAGCATCCGCCGTCGGGGTTCTCGCGGCACCAGGCCTGGAACTGGTCGACCGCTTTCAACTGGTCGGCGTAGGTGGTCGAGAACACCGTCTCGCCGGTGGCCAGGTTGACGGTCGTGAAGTAGTACCAGGTGCCGTCGACGGGGTGCATGGCCGCGTCGATGGCGAGGTCGCCGGCATTCGCGATCGGTCCGACGGGGAGCCCCGGGCGGATGTAGGTGTTCCACGGGTTGTCGCTCGTCAGCGCGTTCTCGCTCGACGACGACGAGCCGGCGTCGAGTTCGTTCGCGCCGTACTGGGCCGTGGAGTCCATCTGCAGCAGGCCGTGCGTCTCGGTGTTGTCGGGCTGCAGGCGGTTCTCGATCACGCGCGAGACCTTGTAGAAGTCCTCGCTGCTGCGGGCCTCGCGCTCGATGATCGAGGCGATGATGAGGATCCGCTCGCGATCGCCTTCGGGCACTCCGGCCTTGTCGAGCGACTGCACGGTGCGCTGCACCATGGTCTGGATGACCTGCTGCGCGGTGACGCCCTCGTCGAAGTCGTAGGTGGCCGGGAAGATCCAGCCCTCGAGCGTCGAGGCCGGAACCCCGTACTGCGAGGGGTCGGCGGTCGCGGCGTCGAGGTCGGCGCGCGGGATCTTGAGCTGGTCCGCGATGAGGTCGAGCGACTGGTTGAGGGTCAGGCCCTCGCGCAGCTGCACCGAGTAGTTCAGCCGGGTGGCCGGGTCTTTCAGCGCCGCGATGACCGCCTCGGAGGTCATCTTCTGCTGCAGCTTGTAGACGCCGGGCTGGAAGGTGAAGCCCACCGCGTTGTCGACCATGTACTTGTACAGCGAGTTCGACGCCTTGGTCACGCCCGCGTCGAAGAGCTTTGGAGAGACGGACTCACCCGTGTCACCCGCGACGATCGTCACGCGGGCTTCGCCGGTGGCCTCGCCGGGGGCGTACTCGACGGGCTCGCTCGTGCCGAGGAATTCGCGCACGCGATCGCCGTAGGTGTTCCAGACGTACATGCCCCCGGCGGCCACGCCGCCGACGATCAGGACGACGATCGCGAGGGCGATCCACCCCGCGATGCGTCGACGCTTCTTCGCTGCGCGCGGGGCGTGCTCGCCGATGTCGTGGGTGGTCGTCTGGCCGGTGAAGAGGTCTTCGAGCGACCCCGCTGCTGCGGAACGCGAACCGGATGCCGCAGACCCGGCGGCCGCGGCTCCGGCGCCGACGAGCACGGGTTCGCGCACCTCGTCGCGCGCGGGCTCGACCGGGGTCGAAGCGGTAGCGGGCGGGCCGGAGGGGGCTGCCGGCGCGGGCGCGGCGGCAGCGGAGCGGCGCGCGGCGTCCGAAGAGAGGGCGGGGCCGTCCGTGCCTCGCCGGACCGGGCCGGGCTGGGCCAGGTCGTCTCCGCGGAGAGCGGGGGCGGATGCCGTGCGCCGGGGCGCGGCATCCGGAACCTCCGCGGCCGGGACGGCCGTCGGCACGACGGTGGGGCCGTCGTCGGCAGCGTGTGGGGCGGGCGCGGGGGCCGGGGTGTCCTGCGCGGCGGGACGGGCGATCTCGACTGGCGGAGCCGCGGGGATGTCTTCGGGGGCACGGCGGGCCGCATCGAAGCGCGAGGCGGCGTCGGGCGTCGGGGCGTCGGACGACTCGGGGGTGGGGGTCGGACCCGTCTGCGTGCGGCGGGCCTCGCGCGCGGCACGGCGCGACGGGGGTGCGGCGTCGTCGCCGGACGCAGACCGCGCGCCCCGGCGGGGGTCGGGCAGACGGCCGTACAGGTCGGCGAACGGGTCGTTCTCGGGGGGCTGGTTCTCGGGCATTGTCAGGCGGGCTCCTGTCCCGGTGTGACGGCGGGTCCGGCCGGCTCGCCGGACTGTCGCTCCACGTCGAGCGCCTGCTGCAGCAGCACCACAGCGGCGACTTGATCCACAATGCTACGAGAATCGCGCTGGGAACGTCCTGCTTCTCTCAGCACGCCGTGCGCCGACACGGTGCTCAGGCGCTCGTCGACCAGGCGCACCGGCATCGGCAGGGCGTCGGCGAGGGCTTGGGCGAACGCCCGCGCGTCGGTGGTCGAGGGCGTGTCGTCGCCGCGCAGGTTCAGCGGCAGACCGACGAGCACCTCGAACGCCTCGTACTCGGCCGCGAGGGCGACGATGCGTCGCACCGCCTCCTTCTTGCGCTGGACCGTCTCGACCGGAACGGCGAGCACACCGTCGGGGTCGGAGCGCGCCACGCCCACGCGGGCGCGCCCCACATCGATGCCGAGGCGGATGCCACGGCGGAACTCCGTCACGCGGTGGTTGCCCGCACGTCGGCGACGACCCCGTCAAGCGCCTGGGGCAGAGCCGCGGCATCCGTACCGCCGCCCTGGGCGACATCGGGGCGTCCGCCGCCTCCGCCGCCGAGCACACCCGCGGCGTTCTTGGCCAGGGCACCCGCGGCGAGGCCGCGCTCGCGCGCGGCGTCGTTGGTGACGACGACGACGGTGGCACGACCACCCGCGACGCTCGCCAGCGCCACCACGGCCGGGTCGGTGCCCAGACGGTCGCGCACCTGCAGGGCGAGCGAGCGCACGTCGTCGGCCGACGCGCCCTCCCCCAGGCTCTGCGCGACGACGCGCACCGTGCCGACCGCGACGGCCGACTCGACCAGCTGCGGCAGGCGACCGGTCAGGGCCTGCGCCTCGAAGGCCGCGATCTTCTTCTCGGCGGCCTTGAGGTTGGCGGCGAGCTCGGCGATGCGCGTGGGCAGCTGCTCGCGCGGCGTCTTCAGGCTCGAGCTGAGCTGCGAGACGATCGCGCGCTCGGCGGCGAGGTCGCGGAAGGCGTCGAGACCGACGAGGGCCTCGACACGACGATTGGAGGCGCCGACCGACTGCTCGCCGACGAGGTTGACCAGGCCGATCTCAGCGCTGCGGGCGACGTGGGTGCCACCGCACAGCTCACGCGACCAGGGGCCGCCGATGTCGACCATGCGCACGGTGTCGCCGTACTTCTCGCCGAACAGCGCCATGGCGCCGGCGGCCTTCGCCTCATCGAGCGACATCACGCGCGTGGTGACCTCGAGGTTGTCGCGGACGGCGTTGTTGGCGATGTCCTCGATCTCGGTGCGGGTCTCGGGCGACAGCGCCGAGCCCCAGCTGAAGTCGAAGCGCATGTAGCCGGCGCGGTTGAGCGAACCGGTCTGCGTCGCGCTCTTGCCGAGCGTGTCGCGGATCGCCGCGTGCACGAGGTGCGTCGCGGTGTGCGCCTGCTGAGCCGCGTGGCGGTTGAGCGCGTCGACCACCGTCGTCGCGGGGGCGCCGACCGACACCTCTCCGGTGGTGACCTCGACGGTGTGGCTGACCAGGCCCGGAACGGGGCGCTGCACGTCGAGCACCTCGAGCTCGTAGCCCGGGCCGACGATGACGCCCTTGTCGGCGACCTGGCCGCCCGACTCGGCATACAGGGCGGTCTCGGCGAGGATGACCTCGGCGATCTGGCCCTCCGACGCGCGGTCGGTGCCCTGGCCCTGCACGAGGATGCCGAGGATCTTCGACTCCGTCTGCATCTCGGTGTACCCGGTGAACACGGTCTCACCCTGCGCGCGGAACTCGCGGTACGCGCTCTGGTCGGCGATCGCTCCCTTGCGGGCACGGGCGTCGGCCTTGGCGCGCGTGCGCTGCTCAAGCATGAGCGTGTCGAACGCGGCACGGTCGACCGACAGGCCGGCTTCTTCGGCGATCTCGAGCGTGAGGTCGATCGGGAAACCGTAGGTGTCGTGCAGGAGGAACGCCTCGGAGCCCGACAGGGTGGTGCCGCCGCCGTTCTTGGCCTCGACGACCGACTGGTCGAGGATCGCCGACCCGGCCGCGAGCGTGCGCAGGAAGGTCTGCTCCTCGGCGATCGCGTAGGCCGAGAGGCGCGCGTAGTCGGCTTCGACCTCGGGGTACGACTCCTTCATCGCGTCGCGCGAGGCGGCGAACAGCTCGGGGAAGGTCGCGCCCTCGACGCCCAGCAGGCGCATCGAGCGGATCGCGCGGCGCATGATGCGGCGCAGGATGTAACCGCGTCCCTCGTTCGAGGGGGTCACACCGTCGGCGAGCAGCATGAGCGAGGAGCGCACGTGGTCGGCGACGATGCGCAGGCGCACGTCGTCTTCGTGCGACTCCTGGCCGTACGACTTGCCCGCGAGCTTCGCGGCCAGGTCGAGCACGGGGCGCACCTGGTCGGTCTCGTACATGTTGTCGACGCCCTGCTTGATGAACGCGATGCGCTCCAGGCCCATGCCGGTGTCGATGTTCTTCGCGGGCAGCTCGCCGACGATGTCGAAGTCGTACTTCGAGCGCACGTTGGTGATCTCGTACTGCATGAACACGAGGTTCCAGATCTCGACGTAGCGGTCGTCGTCGGTCGCGGGACCGCCGTCGATGCCGTACGCGGGACCGCGGTCGAAGAAGATCTCCGAGCAGGGGCCGGCGGGGCCCGGCAGGCCGGTGGACCAGTAGTTCGTGTCCTTGCCGAGGCGCTGGATGCGCTCGTCGGGCAGGGTGCTGAGCTTCAGCCAGAGGTCGCGGGCCTCGTCGTCCTCTTCGTAGACGGTGACCCACAGGTCCTTCGGATCGAAGGCGAGTCCGCCCTCCGACTCGGGCGCGGTGAGCAGCTCCCACGCGAAGCGGATCGCGTCTTCCTTGAAGTAGTCGCCGAACGACCAGTTGCCGAGCATCTGGAAGAAGGTGCCGTGACGCGGGGTCTTGCCGACCTCTTCGATGTCGTTGGTGCGGATGCACTTCTGCACGTCGGCCGCGCGGGGGTACGGCGGCGGCACGACACCGCTGAGGTACGGGATGAAGGGCACCATGCCCGCCACGGTGAACAGCAGGGCCGGGTCGTCGGTGACGAGCGAGGCCGAGGGGACGATCGTGTGGTTCTTCTTCTCGAAGAAGTCGAGGAAGCGCTGGGCGATCTCGGCGGTTTTCATGGCGGGTCTTTCCGTGCGCGTGCGGGTTCGCCCCGATGTTCGGGGATGGATGCCGCAGGGAGGTTAGTCGGAGGAGGAAACGGCCTTCGTGGCCGTGGCGGCGGCGTCGCCCACGGCATCCGCGGTCTTGTCGACAGCGACGGCGGCGACGCCCTTGGCGTCGTCGATGATCTCGGAGAGGCGGGTCTCCTGCTGGTGGTACGCGTCGCTCATACGGTCGGTGAACTCGCCGATGCGTGAGTCGAGCTGGGCGAGCACCTCCTGCCCGCGCGGGTCCTTGTTGACCAGGTGGGCGGCGACGAAACCACCGGCGATACCCAACGCGAACCAGACGAGGCTTTTCACGATCACCACTTCTTCCTCGATACGACGCCGCGATCGCGGCATCCCTCATCGTAAGCGACGGCCCCCGCGGTGCGCGCAAGGAAGACCTGTGTATGCCGCCTATCCGGCGTCCATCCCGCCAACGGCCCCCAGCGCGCACCCGCACCGGCACCGTGCGGGGCGGCCGCATCGACCCCTCCGCGTTCGATTGCCGCATGTGGTCGGCGGCTGGGCGGAGCGCGCGCCATCTCGGGCACACGAATCCACGCCGCGCGCGTTCGATTGCCGCAGACGGTCATCGGGGCCGGGCAAGACCCGCCGTCTGGGGCAAACGAACCCAGCGCGAGCAGGGAGGTGGCTCGAGCAGGGCCGCGCGTGAGCGCGACCCGGGAACGACGAAGGGCGCCGGGAGAACCCGACGCCCTTCTGTGCTCGCTGGGATCAGCGGGCGGCGTAGTACTCGACGACGAGCTGAACTTCACACGTCACGGGAACCTCGGCGCGCTTGGGGCGACGCAGAAGCTTCGCCTGCAGCGTGGAGAGGTCGACCTCGAGGTAGCCCGGAACGGGGGGCAGCACTTCGGCGTGCCCACCGGCGGCGGCGACCTGGAAGGGCTCGAGGCCCTCGCTCTTGGTCTTGACGTGGATCAGCTGACCCGGCTTGACGCGGAACGACGGGCGGTCCACGAGCTGGCCGTCGACCATGATGTGGCGGTGCACGACGAGCTGGCGAGCCTGCGCGGTGGTGCGGGCGAAGCCCGAACGCACGACGAGGGCGTCCAGACGCATCTCGAGCAGCTCGACCAGGTTCTCACCGGTCAGGCCGTCGGTGCGGCGGGCCTCGTTGAACGCGATGCGAAGCTGCTTCTCGCGGATGCCGTACTGCTCGCGCAGACGCTGCTTCTCACGGAGACGGACGGCGTAGTCGCTGTCGGCCTTGCGCTTGGTGCGGCCGTGCTCACCGGGAGCGTAGGGACGCTTCTCGAGGTAGCGGGCGGCCTTGGGGGTGAGTGCGACGCCGAGGGCGCGCGACAGACGCACCTTGCGGCGGTCCTGAGACTTCGTGGTCACGAAGTTCTCCTTCCGATGACGTGGCCGCGCCTTTCACGGCTCACGGGCGTATCGCCCCCTTCCGCCCGATCCGAAGCGCACGCCGGGGCGCACCGGAAGGTGATCACAGGAAGGAGGGGATGCCCGAAAACCCTGTTTCGAGCCGGTTCATGCTATCAGAGCGGGCCGGGAGCATTCCGGATGCTGTGTCAGCGCCCCTCGAGGATGCGGCGGATCTTCTCGAGTCGTGCCGACACGTCGCGCTCGGCGCCGTGACTGGTGGGCTCGTAGTAGCGCCGACCGACGAGCTCGTCGGGGAGGTACTGCTGCGTGACGATGCCGATCTCGCTGTCGTGCGCGTATTTGTAGCCCTTGCCGTGCCCGAGCCGCTTGGCTCCGGGATAGTGGGCGTCGCGCAGGTGCATCGGCACGCGGCCGAACCCGCCGGCGCGCACGTCGGCGATCGCGGCGTTGATGGCGTTGTAGGCGGCGTTCGACTTTGCGGTCGTGGCCAGGTACACGGTCGCCTCGGCCAGGGGGATACGCCCCTCGGGCATGCCGATGAACGCGACGGCGTCGGCTGCGGCGACCGCGATCTGCAGGGCCTGCGGATCGGCCATGCCGATGTCTTCCGCGGCCGAGATGACTAGGCGCCGCGCGATGAAGCGGGGGTCCTCGCCCGCCTCGATCATGCGCGCGAGGTAGTGGATCGCGGCATCCGGATCCGACCCCCGCACCGACTTGATGAAGGCGCTGATGACGTCGTAGTGCTCGTCGCCCTGGCGGTCGTAGCGCAGCAGGGCGCGGTCGACGGCCTGGGCGATGTGGTCGGCGGTGATGACGGGGAGCTCGTCTCCCCCGCCGGTGAACGGACCGGGATCCTCTTCGTCGTCGGAGTCGTCTTCGTCATCGTCATCGTCATCTGCGTCGGGGACGGCCGGGGCCGTCGCCCCCGCATCGTCGCCCGCCACCGAGGCTGCGGCTTCGAGGGCGGTGAGGGCGCGTCGGGCGTCGCCCGATGCCAGACGCACGAGGGCCGCCCGGGCGTCGTCGTCGAGCACCACGCGTCCGGCGAGGCCGCGGGGGTCGGTCACCGCGCGATCCACCAGGGCTCCGAGGTCGTCGTCGCCGAGGGGCCGCAGGGTCAGCAGGAGCGAGCGCGAGAGAAGGGGCGAGATCACCGAGAACGACGGGTTCTCGGTGGTCGCGGCGATGAGCACGACCCAGCCGTTCTCGACGCCGGGGAGCAGCGCGTCTTGCTGGGCCTTGGTGAAGCGGTGGATCTCGTCGAGGAACAGGATCGTCGACTGCCCGTACAGATCGCGCTGGGTGAGGGCCTCTTGCATGACCTCGCGCACGTCTTTGACGCCCGCGGTGATCGCCGACAACTCCACGAAGCGTCGCCCCGACGACCGGGCGATGGCCTGGGCGAGCGTCGTCTTGCCGGTGCCGGGCGGGCCCCAGAGGATGACCGAGGCCGCCGACGCGGATGACGAGGAGTCGGTCGTCGCGAGTGTGACCAACGGTGATCCCGGTCGCAGCAGGTGCCCTTGGCCGGCGACCTCGTCGAGGCTGGTCGGCCGCATGCGCACGGCGAGCGGCGTCTGGCCCTGGAAGAGGGCGGAGGAAGGGGTCACCCCTCCAGGCTAACGGCGGCCTCCGACATCGAGCCCGGGCGGGCGGACCGCGCCGGGCGCGGGCGGGGAGTGTCACCCGGGCGCCGCTTTGTAGGATCGAGGGGCCCGTGACGGGCGAGAGGAGTCGATGGTGGCGACGCGCGGAAAAGACCGGCAGACGCGGGAGCAGCGTGAGCGCGCCCGCACCTACCAGGCGCGGCTCGAGCTGCACGAGCGGCAGGGACGCCGGCGTCGGCGTGACAACCTGCTCGCCGTCGTGGTCGGTCTCGTCGTGATCGCCGGAGCCGTCGGCGTGCAGACCGCTTACTTCGTGGCCGGGCCCGGTGCTCCCGCGCCCTCGCCGTCGGCGCCCGCCACACCCGCGTCGACGCCCGACGCCTCCCCCTCCACGCCTGCTCCCGCGGCGACGCCGACGCCCTGATCCTGTCTCGCGGGGGCCGCGCGTACTAGGCTCGGAGGGTCCTTCTCCCCCAGGCGGTTCTGCCGCGATGAGGTGCTACCCGTGACTTCCGTCCCCACCCCCGAGTTCTCCGACCCGCGCGACCCCGCGAACGACGTCGAGGTCGACACCACCCAGGCTGACAGCGCCGAGACGGCCGAGGCCGTCGAGGCTCCGGATGCGGTGGCCTCCGACGACCTGACGGCTGCGGCTTCCGCCGATGAGACGTCGGACGCTCCTGCCGAGGAATCCCCCGTCGAGGACGCGACTGACGCCCCCGCCGCTGGCGAGGCTCCCGCCGAGGATGCTCCTGCGGAGGACGCTCCCGTCGAGGATGCTCCCGCTGATGAGGCTCCTGCCGCGGATACGGTCGAGGACGCCCCTGCCGCTGACGAGGTTTCGGCCGACGACGCCGCTGCCGAGGACGCTCCCGCCGAGGACGCGTCCGCGACCGATGAGACTCCGGCCGCCCCGGTGGCCCCCGGCCCCCGTCCGGGTGCGCGCGTGCCCGGTCCCCCGCCCGGCAAGAAGGCCTCCACCTCGTCGACCGAGCCCTGGGGCCGCGTCGATGACGAAGGCACCGTGTCGGTCCGCGAGGGCGACGAGTGGCGCGTCGTCGGGCAGTACCCCGACGGCACCCCCGCCGAGGCCCTCGCCTACTTCCAGCGCAAGTTCGCCGACCTCGCCGGCGAGGTCACGCTGCTCGAGACCCGTCACCGTCGCGGTGGCGCCTCGGCATCCGACCTGCGTGCCGCGGCCAAGGCGCTGCACGGCAAGCTCGACGGTGCCGCAGCGGTCGGCGACCTCTCGGCTCTCATCGCCCGCGTCGACGCTCTCACCTCCGAACTCGCCGAGGCGAGTGAGACCGAGGCCGTCGCCGCCAAGCAGGCCACCGAAGAGGCCGTGCGCGAGCGCACCGCGATCGTCGAGGAGGCCGAGGCCCTCGCCGCCCGCGACCCGCAGACGGTGCAGTGGAAGCAGATGACGGCCGACATGACCGCGCTGTTCGACCGGTGGCAGGCTCACCAGCAGAACGGTCCGCGCCTGTCGAAGTCGACCGCCCAGCAGCTGTGGCGCCGCTTCCGCGACGCCCGCGCCACGGTCGACCGCCACCGCCGCGAGTTCTTCTCGTCGCTCGACGAGACCCACAAGGCCGCGCGCGAGGCGAAGACCCGCCTGGTGGAGCGTGCCGAGGCACTTGCCCCTCGCGGTGAGGACGGCATCGGCGCGTACCGCGATCTGCTCGACGCGTGGAAGGCCACCGGCCGCGCCGGCCGCAAGGTCGACGACGCCCTCTGGGCCCGCTTCAAGGCCGCCGGCGACGCTCTCTACGGTGCGCGCATCGAGCGCGAGTCGGCCGACGCCGAGGCGTCGAAGGAGAAGATCGAGCAGAAGCGCGTGCTGCTGCAGGAGGCCGCTCCGATCGTCGATGAGAAGAACATCGCCACGGCGCGCCAGAAGCTCACCGCGATCCAGCGTCAGTGGGACGAGATCGGTCGCATCTTCCCCCGCGACAAGGAGCGCGCCCTCGACGACGAGCTCCGCAAGATCGAGCAGAGCGTGCGCACCCGCGAAGACGCCGACTGGAAGCGCAACGATCCCGAGCAGAAGGCGCGCGCCAACGACATGACGCGCCAGCTCACCGACGCCATCGACAAGCTCGAGGCCGAGCTCGCCGCCGCCGAGGCCAAGGGCGACAAGCGCGCCGTGGCCCAGGTGCAGGAAGCCCTCGAGGCGCGCCGCACCTGGCTGCGCGCGCTCGGCGGCTGAACAGGCCGACCCATCGGGTTATCCACAGGCTGACGGACTTCCGTCACGGGGCGACACCGTTCCCGCCACACTGGCGGAATGGTGTCGCCCTTTCTGTTCTTCCCCGGTGAGCGTCTGTCGATCGCCGAACTCACCGCCGCATGCCTCGACGGCATCCTGGTCCCGCTCGGGGCGGGCTACATCCCCGCCGACGCCGTCGAGACGCCGTGGATGCGTGCGCGCAGCATCGCCCCGCTCGTGGGCGAGCGCTGGGCGGCGATCCGCACGAGCGCCGCGTGGATCCACGGCGGAGTGCTGACCGAGCCGTACCGGCACCACGTGCAGCGCGTCGCGGCCACCCGCGCCCGCGCGGCGCACGACGCGCGCGTCGTGTCTCACGAGGTGCGACTCGCGGCCGCCGACGTGCGACAGGTCGCGGGGGTGTTCGTCACCTCACCCGTGCGCACCCTCGTCGACCTGGCACGCAGCGACGACGAGACCGAGCGTCGCGCCGCTCGCGCCTGGGGCATCGACGACCCCGGGGCTCGGGATGAAGCGGTCGAGTGGCTCGCGCGGCATCCGCGATTCCCCTTCGCCCGTCGCGCCGTCGACGTGCTCGCGCAGACGGCGGCGGGGCGGTCCGAGACGCAGCGATCGACCTGACACGTCGGATCCCCCCGGCCGCCATGACGATGAGAGGCTCGCGTCGAGCCACGCAGACCGGCTCGAGCCCCGGCCGTGAGACGCCGGCCTTACGACGAGGTGACGCGGTACACGTCGTACACGGCGTCGATGCGGCGCACGGCGTTGAGCACGCGGTCGAGGTGCACGGTGTCGCCCATCTCGAACACGAACTTGCTCAGGGCGAGGCGGTCGTTGGTGGTCGACACGGTCGCCGAGAGGATGTTGACGTGATGCTCGCTGAGCACGCGCGTGACGTCGCTCAGCAGACCCGAGCGATCGAGGGCCTCGACCTGGATCTGCACGAGGAACACGCTCTTGGTGGTGGGTGCCCACTCGACCTCGATGAGACGGTCGGGCTCTTCCTTGAGCGAGCGCACGTTGGTGCAGTCGCCGCGGTGCACCGAGACTCCGCTGCCGCGTGTGACGAAGCCGACGATCTCGTCGCCCGGCACGGGCGTGCAGCACTTGGCGAGCTTGACGAGGATGTCGGGGGCTCCGCGCACGAGGACGCCGGAGTCTCCGCCGCGCGGGGCACGGCTGCGCCCGACGGGGATGTCGATGGGACCGGTGTTGGTCTCTTCGGCGCTGACGAGCGCGGTCACCTTCTCGATGACCGACTGGGTCGAGACGTGACCTTCGCCGACAGCGGCGTACAGGGCGGAGACGTCCTCGTAGTGGAACTGCCGCGCCACCTCGGTGAACGAGTCCTGGTTCATCAGGCGCTGCAGCGGCAGGTTCTGCCGGCGCATGGCGCGGGCGATGGAGTCCTTGCCCTGCTCGATGGCCTCTTCGCGACGCTCCTTGGTGAACCACCCGCGGATCTTGTTGCGCGCGCGCGTGCTCTTGACGAAGCCGAGCCAGTCCTGGCTGGGGCCCGCATCCGGGTTCTTCGAGGTGAAGACCTCGACGACGTCGCCGCTCTGCAGGGTCGACTCCAGCGGCACGAGGCGACCGTTGACCTTGGCGCCCATCGTGCGGTGGCCGATCTCGGTGTGCACGGCGTAGGCGAAGTCGACGGGGGTGGCGCCGGTGGGAAGACCCACGACACGCCCCTTCGGCGTGAAGACGTAGACCTCTTTGGCGCCGATCTCGAAGCGCAGCGAGTCGAGGAACTCCCCCGGGTCGGCGGTCTCGGCCTGCCAGTCGGAGATGTGCGCGATCCACGCCATGTCGGCGTCGACGGCCTTCGCGTCGGTCTTGCCGCCGGCCATGCGCTCTTTGTACTTCCAGTGCGCGGCCACGCCGAACTCGGCCTGCTGGTGCATCTCGTTCGTGCGGATCTGGATCTCGACCGTGCGTCCGCCCGGGCCGATCACCGTCGTGTGCAGCGACTGGTACAGGTTGAACTTGGGCGTGGCGATGTAGTCCTTGAACCGCCCGGGCAGCGGCGTCCACCGCGCGTGGATCGCGCCGAGGACCGCGTAGCAGTCGCGCACGGTGCCCACGAGGATCCGGATGCCGATGAGGTCGTAGATGTCGTCGAACTCGCGGCCCCGCACGACCATCTTCTGGTACACCGAGTACAGCTGCTTCGGGCGACCCATGACGCGCCCGCGCACGCGGAGCTCGCGCAGGTCGGCGTCGACGGCGTCGATCACGTTCTGCACGTACTGCTCGCGCTGGGGGGTGCGCTGCTTGACGAGGCTCTCGATCTCGGCGTAGAGCTTGGGGTGCATGACCGCGAACGAGAGGTCTTCGAGCTCGCTCTTGATCGCCTGGATGCCGAGGCGGTGAGCCAGCGGAGCGTAGATCTCGAGCGTCTCGGTGGCCTTCTTGGCCGCCTTGTGGGGCGGGACGAAGCCCCAGGTGCGCGCGTTGTGCAGGCGGTCGGCGAGCTTGATCAGCAGCACGCGGATGTCTTTCGACATCGCCACGATCATCTTGCGGACGGTCTCGGCCTGCGCGCTGTCGCCGTACTTGACCTTGTCGAGCTTGGTGACGCCGTCGACGAGCATCGCCACCTCGTCGCCGAAGTCGGCGGCCAGCTCGTCGAGGGGGTAGTCGGTGTCTTCGACCGTGTCGTGCAGCAGGGCCGCGGCGATGGCCTTCGGTCCGAGCCCCAGTTCGGCGAGGATCTGCGCGACGGCGAGCGGGTGCGTGATGTACGGCTCGCCGCTCTGGCGCTTCTGTCCGTCGTGCGCCTTGTCGGCGACGGCGTAGGCGCGCTCGATGATCGCGAGATCACCCTTGGGGTGATGCGTGCGCACCGTTCGCAGCAGCTTGTCGACGTCGTCGCGACGGGCGGCACGCGAGAAGATGCGCGGCACAAGGCGTCGCAGTGAAGACGGCGGCGGCGCAGAGGAAGCGGTCTCGGTCATCGCCACCCCTTCCTCACGGCCAGTCGATCAAGTCTACGCCCCGCGCGATGCCCCGAAGAGCGGCGGGGCCCCGGCCTCAGGCCGGGACGCCCGCCTTCTCGCGCGCGGCGACGACGCGGGCGTCGCGCTGCGCGATGGGCTTCTCCGACTCGCGCAGCAGTGCGTACATCGGCACGGCGACGAACAGGGTCGAGTACGCCGCGACGATCGTGCCGACGAAGATCGACAGCGAGATGTCGCTCAGTGTGCGCGCACCGAGCGGAACACCGATGAAGAGGATCGCACCGACCGGGAGCACGGCCACGACCGTCGTGTTGATCGAGCGGATCAGCGTCTGGTTGGCGGCGAGGTTGACCGACTCCGCGAAGGTGCGGCCGGAGATCTCGCCGTCTTCCCTCGTGTTCTCGCGCACCTTGTCGAAGACGACGGTGGTGTCGTAGAGGGCGTAAGAGAGGATCGTGAGGAAGCCGATCACCGCCGCCGGCGAGATCTCGAACCCGAACACCGCGTACACGCCGATGGTGATGACGAGCACGTCGACCAGGCCGATGATCGCGGCGACCGACATCTTCCAGGTGCGGAAGTACAGCGCGAGGATGAGGAAGGTCAGCGCGAGGAAGATTGCCAGACCCCACAGCGACTGACGCGTGACGTCGGCGCCCCAGGTGGGACCGATGAACGAGTCGGTCACCTCGGCGGAGGGCACGTCGTACGCGCTCGCGAGCGCGGCCGAGACGGCCTGCGTCTGGTCGCTGCCGAGCTGGTCGGTCTGCACGCGGACGGCCTGGTCGCTGATCGTGGTGACGCGCGTCTGCGCGCCCGGCACGACCGAGGTCACCGCGTTCGTCGCGAGCGACTGGTCGAAGCTGGCGGGGTTCGACACGGTGAACTGCGACCCGCCGGTGAATTCGATCGAGAACTGCACGGGGCGGATGAACGGCACGAGCGCCGCGCCGATGACGAGCACCGCCGCGATGATGAACCACAGACGACGACGCTGCACGAACGGGAACGAGGTCTTCCCCGAGTAGAGGTCGTTTCCGAGCTGAGACATGGAGCGCATCAGTCGTCTCCCTCCTTCGTGGAGCGGCTATCGCCGCGGGACGCGGCAGCGAGCTCCGCCTGTTTGCGTTCGGCGATCGTCTGCCGACGTGCGGCCTCACCGCGCGAGCGCTTGGCGCGACCGCTGTCGACGACCGGGGCGCGGAACTCCGCACGACCGCGGTAGACGGCGCCGAGCGCGTTGGGGTCCATACCCGACAGCGGGTGTCCCGAGCCAAAGAAGCGCGTGCGCGCCAGCAGCTGCATGACCGGGTGGGTAAACAGGATGAAGATCAGGATGTCGATCGCCGTGGTCAGGCCGAGGGTGAACGCGAAGCCCTTCACCGTGGCATCCGCGAGGATGTACAGCACGACGGCGGCGAGGATGTTGATCGACTTCGAGATGTAGATCGTGCGCTTGGCGCGACCCCAGCCGTCTTCGACCGCCGCGGTGATCGACTTGCCATCGCGCAACTCGTCGCGGATGCGTTCGAAGTAGACGATGAACGAGTCGGCGGTGAAGCCGATCGTGACGATCAGACCCGCGACGCCGGCGAGCGACAGACGGAAGCCGGCGCGCCACGCGAGGATGCAGATCGCGGCGTAGGTCAGCACCGCCATCACGGCGAGAGACGCGATGATCACCGTGCCCAGGGCCCGGTAGACGATCAGCGAATAGATCGCGACGAGACCGAGGCCGATGAGGCCGGCGATGAGGCCGACCTGCAGCTGCTGCGAACCGAGCGTCGCCGACACGGTGTCACTGCTGACGACGCTGAAGCTCAGCGGCAGGGCGCCGTACTTCAGCTGGTCGGCCAGGGCCTTCGACGACTCCTGCGTGAAGCTGCCCGTGATGCTGGGGCGGCCGTCGAGGATGATGCCGTTCATCGAGGGAGCCGACAGCACCTGACCGTCGAGCACGAACGCGAACTGGTTGAAGGGCGCCTGCTTGCCGTAGAGGCGCTGGCTGATCTCGCCGAACTTCTGGGTTCCCTGGTCGTTGAAGACGAGGTTGACGGCCCAGCGGCCCGTGTTCTGCTCCTGGCCGTTCGTGGCGTCGGAGATGTCGTTTCCGTCGAGCTCGACGGGGCCGAGGATGTACTTCGTGCCGTCTTCGAGCCCGCACGTGATCATCGGCTGGTCGGCCGGGGCCTGCGCCGGGTTGCTCGGCGGGTTCGCGCAGTCGTACGAGAGGAACTGCGCCTGCAGAGCCGGGGTGATGTACGCCGGGTCGCTCGCGTCGGTCGGCGACGCGGTGGGCGTGGCCGGCAGGCTCGGGTCGGGCGTCGGGTACGGCGTGGAGTTGCCGTCGGCGCCGACGAACGTCGTGGCCGGCGAGCCCGTGAACAGAACGGGGCGCAGCTGGAGCTGCGCGGCGCTCTGGATCCGCTGGCGCGTGGCCTCGTCGGCCTGGCCGGGGATCTGCACGACGATGTTCTGTCCGCCCTCGGTGGCCACGTCGGCCTCACCGACGCCGGAGGCGTCGACGCGCTGGCGGATGATCGACACGGCCTGCTGCAGCTGCTCGCTGTCGGGCGCGGCGCCGTCGGTGGTCTGGGCCTGCAGGATGATCTGCGTGCCGCCCTGGAGGTCGAGCGCGAGCTCGGGAGACCAGGAACTGGCGTTGAAGGTGTACACGCCGAGCGCGTTGATGCCGAACAGCACGCCGGTGATGGCGAGCAGTCCGGTCAACACGCGCCAGGCATGACGGACAGGAGTCGAGGGCGCCACGTAGTCGGCTTTCTGTGCGGCGGGCGAGTACGGCGGAAGAGCGGAGGTCAGGCCTGCGGGCGGTCCTTGTCGGTCTGCTCCGCCTCGGTGTGCTGACGGGCGGAGCGCTGGTCGTCGCTGATCGAGGTGATGTCGTGGTCGGCGACGCCCGCGATGTACTCGGCCTCGGACTCCTCGGCCTCGATGTACTCGTCTTCGGTGACGGCGCCCTGGGCGGCGTCGACGATGCGGAGCACGGCCTGGCTGTGCACCTTGATGACCACGCCGGGCGCGATCTCGACGAGCGCGGGCTTGTCGAGGTCTTCACCGTCGTACTCGACGATGGTGCCGTACAGGCCGCCCTGCAGCAGGACCTCGGCACCGGCGACGGTCTCGCGGGCCTTCTTCTCCTGCTCGGCCTTCTGCTTCTGCATGCGGCGGCGCGAGCTCCAGAACATGAAGACCAGCAGGCCGATGAGAAGGATGATGAGGCCGTAATCGGAGAAGAACCGGGCGATATCCATCGAGGCGGTGCACCTTTCAAAGTCAGGCGCGCCGTGCGGCACTGCCTAGCGGGGGTAGAGCGGGGGTCGGGGAATCCCCCGCCGAGTATAGGTCATGACCCCTGGCTGAACCGGAGCAGGCCGTCGGGGTGAGGGGCGCCCAAGTGGTCGTAGGCCTCCGGGGTGGCGACGCGGCCGCGAGGGGTGCGGCCCATGAATCCGATGCGCACGAGGTAGGGCTCGACCACCGACTCGATCGTCTCGGGCTCTTCGCCGACGGCGACCGCGAGCGTGCTGAGGCCGACCGGTCCCCCGCGGAAGCGCCGCACGAGCGCGTCGAGCACCGCGCGATCGAGGCGGTCGAGCCCGATGGAGTCGACGTCGTAGAGGTCGAGGGCGGCACCGACCGTGCGCACGTCGGCGTCGCCGTGTTCGGCGCCCGCGGACGGCCCGTGCACCACGAGGTAGTCGCGCACGCGGCGCAGCAGCCGGTTCGCGATGCGGGGGGTGCCGCGCGAGCGGCGAGCGATCTCGGAGCGCGCGGTGCCCGGCAGCCCGACGTCGAGCATCGACGCCGAACGCGTCACGACCTGCTCGAGCTCTTCGGGCTCGTAGTACTCGAGGTGGGCGGTGAAGCCGAAGCGGTCGCGCAGCGGGTTCGGCAGCAGGCCCGATCGGGTGGTCGCGCCCACGAGGGTGAAGGGGGCGAGGTCGAGGGGGATGCTGGTCGCACCCGCGCCCTTGCCGACCATGATGTCGATGCGGAAGTCCTCCATCGCGAGGTACAGCATCTCTTCGGCCGAGCGCGCCATGCGGTGGATCTCGTCGATGAACAGAACTTCACCCGGCGTGAGCGACGACAGCAGGGCCGCGAGGTCGCCCGCGTGCTGGATCGCCGGTCCGCTCGACAGACGCAGCGGCCTGCCGCTCTCGTGCGCGACGATCATGGCGAGCGTGGTCTTGCCGAGCCCGGGCGGGCCCGACAGCAGGATGTGGTCGGGCGAGCGCTGCTGGATGCGCGCGGCGTCGAGCAGAAGCTGCAACTGACCGCGCACCTTCTGTTGGCCGACGAACTCGGCGAGCGAGGTGGGACGCAGGGCCCCCTCGATCGCGAGCTCGACCTCGTCGTCGGGGGTCCCCGCGTCGCGGACGTCAGCCACTCACGCTCTCCTTGCGGGCAGGGCCGAGCAGCGCGAGCGTCAGTCGCAGCAGCGCCTGCACCGACGTGCGGTCGGCGTCGGAGGCGTTCTCGGCGACGGATGCCACGGCCTCGGCGGCCGTGCGTTCGCTCCACCCGAGGCCGATGAGCGCCTGCGTCACCTGCAGGGGCACCTGACCGTGCGCCGACACGGCCGCGGGGGCGGTGGCCGGGATCACGGCGAGCTTGCCCGCGAGCTGTACGACGATGAGCTTCGCGGTCTTGGGGCCGATGCCCGACACGCGACGGAAGGGGGCGTCGTCGTCGTCGGCGACGGCCTGGGCGATCTGCGGCACGGTGAGTGACGAGAGCACGCCGAGGGCGGATTTCGGCCCGACGCCGGTCACGCTGATCAACTGCGTGAACACGGTCAGCTCTTCGCGGGTCTCGAAGCCGTAGAGCGAGAGGGCGTCTTCGCGCACGATGAGGTTCGTGTGCAGGTGCACGTCGTCGCCGACGTGGACGGTGCGGGCGAGTTGCGAGGTGACGGCGACGGAGAAGCCGACGCCGCCCACCACGATCACGAGCGAGTCGTCGGCGACGTGGGCCGCCGTCCCGTGCAGCGAAGAGATCATGGTGCGAGCCTACGCATCGGTTCGTACATGTGTTCGAGCGACACGCGTCGGCGGCGTCCGTCGCTTCTCGGCGTCGCGCCAGGCGCGCTGCGCGGGGGTGAGCTCCGCGCCGCCGGGAGCTGCGGCCGCTCCCCCGCGCCACGCGTGGCAGAGCGCGATGGCCAGCGCGTCCGCGGCATCCGCCGGCTGGGGAAGAGCGTCGAGGCGCAGCACGCGCGCGACCATCGTCTGCACCTGCAGCTTGTCGGCCGAGCCGTAGCCGGTGATCGCGGCCTTGACCTCGCTGGGCGTGTGCGTGGCGGCGGTGAGGCCGTGCTCGGCGGCGAGCAGCAGCGCGATGCCGCTGGCCTGGGCCGTGCCCATCACCGAATGGCGGTTGTTCTGCGCGAATACGCGCTCGACGGCGACGACGTGCGGCTGGTGGGCGAGGAGAACTTCGCGGATGCCGGCGGCGATGGCCGCGAGACGTTTCTCGATCGGATCGGTCGGTGCCGAACGCGCCACCCCGACGTGCACGAGGGTGGCCGTGCGGTTGGGGGCGACGTCGACGATGCCGATGCCGCAGCGCGTGAGGCCGGGGTCGATGCCGAGGACGCGCAAGGAAGATGCCACGACCCCCACGCTAGGCGCAGGGGTCGTGGAGGAGCTCAGGGCGCGCCCTTACTCGTCGTTCTCGAGCTCGGCCTGCACCTCGGGCGTCATGTCGAAGTTGGTGTAGACGTTCTGCACGTCGTCACTGTCTTCGAGCGCGTCGATGAGGCGGAACACCTTGCGGGCCGTATCGGCGTCGACCTCGACCTTGAGCGAGGGCACGAACTCGACGTCGGCGGAGTCGTACTCGATGCCGGCGTCCTGCAGGGCGGAGCGCACCGACACGAGGTCGCTCGCCTCGGTGATGACGCCGAAGCCCTCGCCGTGCGGCTCGACCTCTTCGGCGCCGGCCTCGAGGACCGCGAGCATGACGTCGTCTTCGGTGGTGCCCTCGGAGGGGACCACGATGACGCCCTTGCGGCTGAAGTTGTAGGCGACGCTGCCCGGGTCGGCGAGGGTTCCGCCGTTACGGCTGAGGGCGGTGCGCACCTCGGCCGCGGCGCGGTTCTTGTTGTCGGTCAGACATTCGATGAGGAACGCGACGCCGTTCGGGCCGTAGCCCTCGTACATGATCGAGGCGTACTCGACGGCCTCGCCGCCGATGCCCGCACCTCGCTTGATCGCGCGGTCGATGTTGTCTTTGGGGACCGAGGTCTTCTTGGCCTTGAGCACGGCGTCGAAGAGGGTGGGGTTGCCCTGGAGGTCGGCTCCACCGAGCTTCGCCGCGACCTCGATGTTCTTGATGAGCTTGGCCCACGACTTGGCGCGACGGGAGTCGATGACCGCCTTCTTGTGCTTGGTCGTGGCCCATTTGGAGTGTCCGGACATAGCTTCCAGTCTAGAGCGCGGGGGCGTGGATGCCGCGTCTGGCCGCCACGTGGTCGAGGAAGCGGCGGTGGAACCGCGTCTCCCCCGTCGATTCGGGGTGGAACGCGGTCCCCAGCAGGGCGCCCTGCTCGATCGCGACGACGCGTCCGTCGGCAAGGGTCGCCAGGGGCACGGCATCCAAACCCCACTCCACCACCGCGGGCGCGCGGATGAAGACCG
This sequence comes from Microbacterium sp. che218, assembly GCF_040436305.1. Classification (NCBI taxonomy): domain Bacteria; kingdom Bacillati; phylum Actinomycetota; class Actinomycetes; order Micrococcales; family Microbacteriaceae; genus Microbacterium; species Microbacterium sp. che218. Next base: position 595,206 of record NZ_AP031501.1, on the reverse strand, counting down.
CGTGCACCGGCGGATCGCCCAGGGCGGGCACCTCGAGCTCGGTCTCGAACGACGCGGTCTGACTGCCGAAGACGTTGCGCGCCACGCGCGCGTCGATGCCGCCGAACGTCTGCTGGCCCGTGATCGCTCCGTCGATGCGGTCGGCGAGCAGGATGAGCCCCGCACAGGTGCCGTACATCGGCATGCCGGCGGCGATCGCGGCGCGGATCGGGTCGAACAGGCCGAAGGTGCGCGCGAGCTTGTCGATCACGCTCGACTCGCCGCCGGGGAGGACCAGGCCCTCCACGGCGGCGAGCTCCTCGGGTCGACGCACGGGCTGCGCGTCGGCGCCGAGCCCGCGCAGCACGGCGAGGTGCTCGCGCACGTCGCCCTGCAGCGCGAGCACTCCGACGCGCGGGGTGTTACCAGCCACGCTCGGCCAGGCGGTGCGGGGCGGGGAGGTCGGCGACGTTGATGCCCACCATCGCCTCGCCGAGTCCGCGCGACGCCTCGGCCACGACCTTGGGGTCGTCGTGGAAGGTCGTCGCCTTGACGATGGCCGCGGCGCGCTGGGCGGGGTTGCCCGACTTGAAGATCCCGGAGCCCACGAACACGCCGTCGGCGCCGAGCTGCATCATCATCGCGGCGTCGGCCGGGGTGGCCACTCCCCCGGCGGTGAAGAGCACGACGGGCAGCTCGCCGGTCTCGGCGATCTCGGCGACGAGGTCGTAGGGCGCCTGCAGCTCCTTGGCCGCAACGTAGAGCTCGTCCTTCGTCTTGGCGCGCAGGGCGTTGATCTCGCCGCGGATCGTGCGGATGTGCTTGGTCGCCTCCGAGACATCGCCCGTGCCGGCCTCACCCTTGGAGCGGATCATCGCCGCGCCCTCGGTGATGCGGCGCAGGGCCTCGCCGAGGTTGGTCGCCCCGCAGACGAAGGGGACGGTGAAGTTCCACTTGTCGATGTGGTTGACGTAGTCGGCGGGCGAGAGCACCTCGGACTCGTCGATGTAGTCGACGCCGAGCTCCTGCAAGATCTGCGCCTCGACGAAGTGGCCGATGCGGGCCTTCGCCATGACGGGGATCGAGACCGTGGCGATGATGTCGTCGATGAGGTCGGGGTCGCTCATGCGCGCGACGCCGCCCTGCGCGCGGATGTCGGCGGGCACGCGTTCGAGCGCCATGACGGCGACGGCGCCGGCGTCTTCGGCGATGCGCGCCTGCTCGGCGGTGACGACGTCCATGATCACGCCGCCCTTGAGCATCTCGGCGAGACCGCGCTTGACGCGGGAGGTTCCGGTGTCGGTCATGTCCACTCCGTTCCGCGCCGTGCGGCGCGTGGTTCCGCGCTTCGGGGCGCGATTCTTTGGCTTAGGCCAAACCGTAGCATGGCTCAGGACATAGGCTGGTCGGGACTCAAGGGGGCTCATGAGCATCGACATCACCGGCCGATCGGCATCCGAGATCGCCGCCGATCTGCGTACGCGCATCGAGCGCGCCGAGCTGACCCCGGGGACCCTGCTGCCGTCGGTGCGCGCCGTCGCGGCTGACCTCGGCGTCAACCGCAACACCGTCGTCGCCGCGTACCGGCAGCTCGCGCAGGCGGGCCTCGTCGAAGCGCGCGGTCGCGGCGGCACACGCGTCGCCGATCGCGCGGCCGTCGCCCAGGAGGGCTACGCGCCCGACACCGTGCTGCGCGACGTGGGCTCGGGCAACCCCGATCCGGCGCTCATCCCCGACCCGACCGCGGCCCTCGCCCGGTCGGCACGCCCCGTGCTCTACGGCGAGCCGGTGATCGACCCGGGGCTGGAGGAATGGGCGCGCGACTGGATGGCGGACGGACTCCCCCACGACGACCTGCGCCTGACCGTCACGAGCGGTGCGAGCGACGCCATCGAACGCCTCCTCGCCCAAGCGCTGCAGCGCGACGACGCGGTGGCCCTGGAAGACCCCTGCTTCCTCTCCGCCCTGCACACGGTGCGCACCGGGGGGTATCGGGCGGTGCCCGTGCCGGTGGACGCCGAGGGCATGACTATCGACGGACTCCGCGCCGCGCTCGAGGCCGGCGTCCGCGCCGTCATCTGCACGCCCCGCGCGCACAATCCGACCGGAGCGAGTCTCACGGCGGATCGCGCGGCGGCCCTGCGCGAGGTGCTGGCGGAGCATCCGTACGTGCTCGTCATCGAAGACGACCACTTCTCGCTGCTGTCCCGCGCTCCCCTGCACTCGGTCATCGGCGCGTCGCAGCGCCGCTGGGCGCGCATCCGCTCGATGTCGAAGTTCCTCGGACCCGACACGTGCCTCGCCGTCACGGCATCCGATCCCGACACCGCCGACGGACTGGGGCAGCGCCTGACGCCCGGAACCACGTGGGTCAGCCACATCCTCCAGCGCCTCACCCTCGCCCTCGTGACCGATCACGCGGTCCGCGAGGGCATCGAGCGCGCGGCCGTGCACTACGCCGCACGCAACGCCGCGTTCTGCGCGCAGCTCACCGCACGCGGGTTGCCGGTCAGCCCGGGCGACGGCCTCAACCTGTGGGTGCCGCTGCCGGTGCCCGCGGCGGGAGTGCGCGAAGACCTCATGAGACGCGGGTGGCTGGTGCGCGAGGGTGACCCCTTCTTCCTCGGAGACGGCGATCACGGCTCGTTCCTGCGCCTCACCGTGCACGACCTCGACGAGGCCTCGGCCACGACCCTCGCGGATGACCTGGCCGCCGCCGCGGGCGTGCTCCGCGGATCGGGACGAAGTGGGAGGATCGAGACATGAAGGTCCTCTCGATCCAGTCCGCCGTCGCGTACGGGCACGTCGGAAACTCCGCCGCCGTCTTCCCCCTGCAGCGCATCGGCGTCGAGGTGCTGCCGGTGTACACGGTGAACTTCTCGAACCACACCGGCTACGGCGCGTGGCGAGGTCCGCTCATCGCGCCCGACGACGTCGCGGCCGTGATCCAGGGCATCGAAGACCGCGGCGTCTTCCCCGAGATCGACGTGATCCTCTCGGGCTACCAGGGCGGCGAGGGCATCGCCGACGTCATCATCGACGCCGTCGCGCGGGTGAAGAAAGCGAATCCGGGTGCCGTGTACGCCTGCGACCCGGTCATGGGCAACGCCAAGTCGGGGTGCTTCGTGGCGCCCGCGATCCCGGTGCTGCTGCGCGAGCGCGTCGTCCCGGTCGCCGACATCCTGACGCCCAACCAGTTCGAGCTCGGCTTCCTCACCGATACCGAGCCCGGGAGCATCGACTCGACGCTCGAGTCGGCCGACATGCTGCGCGCCCGCGGCCCGCGCACGGTGCTCATCACGAGCGTCGAGCGCCCCGACCGCGAGCCCGACACGATCGAGATGATGGTCGTCGACGACGCCGGCGCCTGGATCGTGCAGACTCCGCTCATCCCGATGAAGGCGAACGGCTCGGGCGACGTCACCGCGGCCCTGTTCACCGCGCACTACCGCCGCACCGGCGACGCCGCCGACGCACTCGCCCGCACGGCCTCGAGCGTGTTCGACCTGCTGTCGAACACCTACGAGTCGGGGTCGCGCGAACTGCGTCTCATCGAGTCGCAGGAGGCCTACGCCCACCCGCGCCTGCAGTTCGGCGTGCGCCAGGTGCGCTGAGCGGGGCCCCTGAGCGCAGCCCAGGTCCCTGAGCCTGTCTGAGGGACCGGTGGCTCGCGCAGGTCTCGTGGGGCCGGTGGCTTCGACAAGCTCAGCCACCTCGCGAACGCCAGGTCCCTGAGCCCGTCGAAGGGACCGCGAGCTCGCGCAGCCCGAGCCACCTCGCGAACGGCAGGTCCCTGAGCCTGTCGAAGGGACCGCAAGCTCGCGCAGGTCTCGAGAGCCCGGGGGCTTCGACAGGCTCAGCCACCTCGCGTAGCGCGGGGGTCGAACGCAACCCAGGTCCCTGAGCCTGTCGAAGGGACCGCGAGCTCACGCAGGTCTCGAGAGCCCGGGGGCTTCGACAGGCTCAGCCACCTCGCGTAGCGCAGGGGTCGAATGCAACCCAGGTCCCTGAGCCTGTCGAAGGGACCGCTGGCTCGCGCAGGTCTCGTGGGGCCGGTGGCTTCGACAAGCTCAGCCACCTCGCGAACGCCAGGTCCCTGAGCCCGTCGAAGGGACCGGGAGCTCGCGCGGGCTCAGCCACCCCGCGGCGCGCGGCGGGCCGTCAGCCGCCGTACACGTCCTGATACGCCGCGACCCACATGTCGCCGTCGTCGGGGCACATGAACGTCGTGCCGAACACCATGACGCTCGCGATCGGCGCCTCCGCCTGCAGGCGCGCATCGCCCTGCGCGTCGGCCGGCACCAGTTGGGCGAACAGGGGCGAGGTCGCCACGTGCGCCTGCAGGGTCGACGCGTCGACCTCGTGCCGACTGAGGATCGCCGTCTCGCACGCGTCGCCGGCGAGGGCGAGCGACAGACTCTCGTCGGACGCGGTCCACGACAGGCCCTGCTGTTCGACGTAGGCGCGCTGCTGCGCGATGAACTCCTGCTGCGCGGGCGTCACCGCCACCAGAGGAGACCCGTCCATCGGCAGCTGCTGCTCGCGGAAGTACTCCTCGCGCTCGGCGAAGACGTCTTCGACGCCATCGGGGGCGACAGTGCCGCTGTACTCCGGAACCGGCGTGCCCGACTCCTCGGTCGCCGGCGACGCCTCCGCATCGGGCGGAAGCGGACTCGGCAACGGGATGCACGCGGTCGTCACCCCGAGCACCGCGACGAGGGCGAGACCGAGGGCGAGGGGGCGGAGGCGAGCGTCCATGGCCCCACGGTAGTCAGACCGACGCGGCCGCGAACCGGGCTTGTGGATAACCCTGTTCTAGGCGTTCCAGGCCTCGGAGACGGTGCGGCGCACATCGCCCAGCAGCTGCGGCAGGGCCTTGGTCTTCGCGATGATGGGGAAGAAGTTGGCATCCGACGCCCACCGGGGAACGATGTGCTGGTGCAGGTGCGCGTCGACGCCCGCCCCCGCGATCGCTCCCTGGTTCATGCCGAGGTTGAAGCCGTCGCAGTTCGACACCGCGCGCAGCACCCGCATGCCGCGCTGCGTGAGGGCGCCGATCTCGGCGACCTCTTCTTCGGTGGCCTGGTCGTAGGTCGCGATGTGGCGGTACGGGCACACCAGCAGGTGGCCCGAGTTGTACGGGAACAGGTTGAGCAGCACGTAGGCCGTCTTCCCGCGCGCGACGATCAGCCCGTCTTCATCGCTCTTGTCGGGCGCGGCGCAGAACGGACAGGTCTTCTCCATGGGCTCGCGCCCCGCCGAGATGTACGCCATGCGGTGCGGCGTCCACAGGCGCTGGAACTCGTCGGGCACGCCCGGAAGGGTCGCGGCGTCGACGAGCTCCGCGTCGGTCGTGTGCGATCCGGAGCCGTCGACGGTAGGCGTCGAGCCGGAATCCGACGACGAGCCCGCCGCGACGGCATCCGGATCGCTCATCACGCCAGGTCCTCGGCGGTGTTCACCAGGGTGCGCTGGGCGATCGCGCCGGTGATGCGCGCGACGGCCTCGTCGACCGGGATGCCGTTGAGCTGCGTGCCGTCGCGGAAGCGGAACGAGACCGTCCCGTTGGAGCGGTCCTGCTCGCCGGCGATCAGCATGAGCGGCACCTTCTGCGTGGTGTGCGTGCGGATCTTCTTCTGCATGCGGTCGTCGCTGTGGTCGGCCTCGGCGCGGACGCCCTTGCTCTTGAGGTCGGCGACGATGCCCTGCAGGTAGTCGCCGTATTCGGCGGCGACGGGCACGGCCACGACCTGCACGGGGGCGAGCCACACCGGGAACGCCCCGGCGTAGTGCTCGAGCAGGATCGCGAAGAAACGCTCGACCGAGCCGAACAGGGCGCGGTGGATCATCACCGGGCGGTGCTTCTCGCCGTCGGGGCCGGTGTACTCGAGCTCGAAGCGCTCGGGCTGGTTGAAGTCGAGCTGGATGGTCGACATCTGCCAGGTGCGCCCGATCGCGTCGCGGGCCTGCACCGAGATCTTGGGGCCGTAGAACGCCGCCCCACCCGGGTCGGGGACGAGCTCGAGACCCGAGGCCTCGGCGACCTCGCGCAGCGTCTCGGTCGCCTCGGCCCAGAGGGTGTCGTCGCCGATGAACTTCGGGTTGCCCTCCTCCTTGGTCGACAGCTCGAGGTAGAAGTCGTTCAGGCCGTAGTCGCGCAGCGTCTGCAGCACGAAGTCGAGGCTGTGCGTCAGCTCGCCCTTGACCTGGTCGGCCGTGACGTAGATGTGCGTGTCGTCCTGGGTCATGCCGCGCACGCGCGTGAGGCCCGAGAGGGTTCCGCTCTTCTCGTAGCGGTAGACCGATCCGAACTCGCTCAGGCGCAGCGGCAGCTCGCGGTAGCTGCGTCCGCGCGAGCGGAAGATCAGGTTGTGGAACGGGCAGTTCATGGGCTTGAGGTAGTACTCCTGGCCCTCGCGCGAGACGTGGCCATCGGCATCCGTCACCTCGTCGAGCACCATCGGGGGGTACATCCCGTCGGCGTACCACTGCAGGTGGCCGCTCGTCATGAACAGGTCGCCCTTGGTGATGTGCGGGGTGTTGACGACCTCGTAGCCGCTGGCGAGCAGGCGCTCGCGCATGTAGCGCTCGATCTCGTAGCGGACGATGCCGCCCTTGGGGTGGAACACCGCGAGCCCCGGGCCGATCTCGTCGGGGAACGAGAAGAGGTCGAGCTCCTTGCCGAGCTTGCGGTGGTCGCGCTTCGCGGCCTCTTCGAGCCGGTGCTGGTAGGCGCGCAGCTCGTCTTTCGTGGGCCACGCGGTGCCGTAGATGCGCTGCAGCTGGGGGTTCTTCTCGCTGCCGCGCCAGTAGGCGCCGGCGATGCGGGTGAGGTCCCATCCGTTGCCGATGAGACGCGTGCCGGGTACGTGGGGTCCGCGGCAGAGGTCTTTCCACGCGGTCTCGCCGTCACGGGTGACGTTGTCGTAGATCGTGAGCTCGCCGCCCCCGACCTCGACGCTGGCACCCTCCGCGGCTTCGGCCGACCCGCCCTTGAGTCCGATGAGCTCGAGCTTGAACGGCTCGTCGGCGAGCTCGGCGCGGGCCTCGTCGTCGGTGACGACGCGGCGCACGAAGCGCTGGTTCTCGCGGACGATGCGCTCCATCTCCTTCTTGATGACCTTGAGGTCGTCGGGAGTGAAGGGCTCGTCGACCTGGAAGTCGTAGTAGAAGCCGTCGGTGACGGGCGGGCCGATACCGAGGTTGGCCTGGGGCTTGACACGCTGCACGGCCTGCGCGAGCACGTGCGCGGTCGAGTGGCGCAGGATCGAGAGGCCGTCGGCGCTGTCGATCGTGACCGGCTCCACCTGGTCGTCGGCCGTCACGGTCGTGGCCAGGTCTTTCAACTCCCCGTTCACGCGCAGAGCGACGACCGAACGGTCGGGGAAGAGGGCGAAGCCATCGGCGGGGAAATCAGTCACAGAACATCTCCTGAAGGGGTCGTTTCCAGGCTACCGGGCGGGCGTGGTCTCGACGGCACCGGACGTGCCTCATAGTGGAGCGGTGACTCTGGCCATCATCGGCGGCGTGCTGTGGATCCTCGGGATCATCGCGCTGCTCACCGGCGCCCTTCCCGCCGACGACGCGATCGCCGTCGCCGATCGGGTGTGGCCGATCCTGCTCTTCGTCGTCGCGGTGACGATCGTCGCCGAGCTGGCGTCCAAGGCGGGACTCTTCGACGTGGTGGCCGCGCGTCTGGCGAAGCTCGCCCGCGGCCGCACAGCGCTGCTCTGGGTGCTGGTGGTGGCCCTCGCGACGGTGGCGACCGCGTTCCTCTCGCTCGACACCACGGCGGTGCTGCTGACGCCGGTCGTCGTGTCGATGGCGGTCGCCCGCAAGCTCGATCCCCTGCCGTTCGCGTTCGTGACGGTGGTGCTCGCCAACACGGCCTCTCTCGTGCTGCCGGTGTCGAACCTCACCAACCTGTTGGCGTCCGAGGCGCTCGGCGGCGGCCACGACCCTGTCGCGTTCCTCGCCCTGCTGGGTCCGTCGGCGCTCATCGCGATCGCGGTGTCGGTCGTCGTGCTCACGGTGGTGTTCCTGCGGCGTCTTCCGAAGACGTATCCGGATGCCGACTCCCCCCGCGTATCCGACACGCTCCTGTTGCGCGTCTCCGGCGTCGTCACCCTCGCTCTTCTGCCCTTGCTGGTGGTGGGGCTCGAACCGTGGATGCCCGCGGTGGGGGCCGCGGTCGTGCTGATCGCGGCCTTCGCCTGGCGCGCGCCGCGGGCTCTCGGCATCCGCCTCGTGCCCTGGTCTCTGCTGGTGTTCGCCGGTGGCCTCTTCCTCGCGGTCGGGGCGCTCGAGGCCCTCGGCATCGGCCAGGTCACGACTGTGCTGGCCGGAACCGGTGACGACCTGGTCTCGCTCTGGCAGCTCGCGGGAGTGGGCGCGCTCGTGGCGAACGGCATCAACAACCTGCCGGCCTACCTCGCGCTCGAGTCGGTCGCGGGATCGCCCGTTCGCCTTGCGGCTCTGCTGATCGGCGTAAACGCGGGGCCGATCGTGACCCCGTGGGCGTCGCTGGCGACGCTGTTGTGGCACGACCGGCTCGTCGCGGCGGGCGTCGAGGTGCGCTGGAGCCGCTTCGTGCTGCTCGGCGCCGTGATCGCCCCGCTCATACTGCTGCTGGGCGTGCTGCCGCTGGTGCGCTGAGCGTCAGTCCTCGTAGGCGCGGGCCCAGGCCTTGGTCGGCTCGATGAACCACACTGCGAGCCCCTCGCGCATGCCGTAGGGCTCTCCGGTGTAGAGCCGCGAGATGCGGTCAACGTACGCGAGGGCGTCGTCACCCTCGATGCGCTCCACCGCCGTGCCGCGGACGAACGCCATCGAATAGGGGTTGTCGGCGGCCACGACCGAGATCGCCACACGCGGATCACGGCGGAGGTTGCGGTCCTTCAGCGTGTCGGCCTCGGTGAAGAGGACGAGCCGCTCCCCCTCGACGGCGACCCACAGCGGGATGGAGTGCGGCGATCCGTCCTTCATCAGCGTCGCGAGGTGGGCGACGACGTCGGTCTCGAAGTACGGCTTGACGGTGGTCCAGTCGGTCATGTCTTCTGCAACGCGCCGACCGCCGTCGGCCATTCCGCTCAGGTGCGAGCCGGCTCCGGCATCTGTTCGTTCGGAACCTCGCGGAACACCATCTCTTCGCGCCGGGTGCTCTCGCGGGGCGCGGATTCGTCGGGCTCGGGCACGACGTACAGACCCCGACCGGAGTTGGCGTTGTAGGTCAGTGCGTGCAGCCACGCCGGGCTCAGTTGGGGAGAACGGCTGCCGTGGTACTTGAAGACGAGCGACACGTTGGGGTGGATGTACACGGTCGTGCGCCCGCCACCCGTGCTGATGTCGTCTTTCCACGAGAACGGAAAGCTCTCTCCGCGCCGCACCTTCGCCATGATCACGGCCTGCAGGTGAGCGAGAAGCCGGTCTTCGAAATCGACCTTGATGTTGCCGTCGTAGATGAACTTGCCCATGCTGGCCCCCAGACTGGTCTGCCCGGTCCGCGCGCGTCTCCGGCGAGAACTCGAACGCGACGGCCGGCTGACGACCCGTGGGCTCAGCCTCTCGCGCGACGACGCGGCGGTCCAGCCCCTTGCGAGCGCTGCGGCCCCGGGATATCGGCGCGGCCGATCAGGCGGTGCGGCTGACGCGCAGGATGACGCGGTCGCCGGGCTTGCGCTGCACCTTGCGCACGATCGCCTCGAAGCCGATGATCGCGCGGTACTGCCAGCCGTACTTGCGCTTCAGGGCGGAGTCGGCGCCGCGGTCGTCCTGCGCCGGGCCCGCGATGCGCGCGTGCGCCTCGACCGTGATGGCATCCGGCTCGACCTTGCCCATGCGGCTGCACGGACGCAGCACCACGCGGGAGTCGTTGCGCAGGCGTTTGACCTTGCCGGTCGTGCGCTCGCTGGTGACGACGAGCTCGTCGCCGTGGCGAGCGATCCACACGGGGACAGCGACGAGTTCGCCGTTGCGGCGGTACGTGCCGAAGGTGACGAAGTCGGATGCCGCGATCTCGCGCCAGAGGGTGTCGGGGACGGTCATGGTGTCACGCTAGCGATCCCGTCGTGTCGGCGGCGGGGCTTGCACCGCGACGGTGTGAGTGTCCGGGCCGCTGGCCGATGCGCGCAGACTGTGTGGGAACGCTTCCATGACAAGGTTGTCTCTGCCTACGGTGGCGATCGTGGGGAACTACGACGTGCCGATGGTGGGGGCAGTGGTGGTGTCGTTTCAGACGCTCCGGTTCGGTCTCTCGAACGAGACGATGATGCTCCTGACCTCGGTGCACACCCCCGAGGGGCGTTCGGTGAGTCCGATCGAGCACGAACGGGTCGCCCAGTATCTGGAGAGCATCGGCGTGCTGTGAGCCGACGGCCCGCGGGCCCCGCGAACCTCAACGCCAGCGCAAGGAACCCTCAACGTCGGCTCAATTCGCACGAGTAGATGTCCCCCATTCGGTGGACATGATCTAGCGTCATGTGTGTTCCCGCCGCCAGGCACTCCGCAGCCCCCCTTACTGGCGGCGGGAACGACCTCTTCCCGCTCCGAGTCCGTGGCCGTCGATGTGGACGCCCACGCCCGCGAGACCGCATTCTGCTGACGAGCCGGCTGCAGCCTGACGCGGGTTCGTCAGCGAGTTGCCGTCTCGGCGTGGCGACGCCCCGCTTGCGCTTTCTGGTGCCGCGACCCGTCGCGAAATGGTCGTGCCCGTCGGCGGTGAGTCGCAGAGCTCGCCTGCCCGCGAGACTGCATCTCGCTGACACTTCAGCTGCAGCCTGACGCGGGTTCGTCAGCGAGTTGCCGTCTCGGCATCCCCGGGGAGTCGGGGGTACGGGCCACGCCACGCGGCGGGCCGCACGCCACGCTGCCGCGCGCACGCCAAGCTGCCGCGCGCACGAAAAAACCCCCGGCGAACCGGGGGTTTTTAGTGGTGCGCGATACTGGGATCGAACCAGTGACCTCTTCCGTGTCAGGGAAGCGCGCTACCGCTGCGCCAATCGCGCCTATACAGGCTGTTCTTTTGTGAGTTGAGGTGGCGACGGGATTCGAACCCGTGTAAACGGCTTTGCAGGCCGGTGCCTAGCCGCTCGGCCACGCCACCGTGATGTGGTTCGACCCACGTGTCGTGATTCTCCGTCGGTTTCCCAGACGGAGATCCCTCCACTCGAGCGGATGACGAGACTCGAACTCGCGACCCCAACCTTGGCAAGGTTGTGCGCTACCAACTGCGCTACATCCGCATTTCGTTCCCGGGGCTTGCCCCGAGCACTCGTAAGACATTACCCGATCTGGGCGGCTGCGCAAAACGAGACGCGCCCCGCGCGTGTCATCTGCGGCGGCGGGCATCGTGGTCGAAAGCACCTCTCGGCATCCGGTACGATCGATGAGTCCCGTTCGGGATGCGGGCGATTGGCGCAGTTGGTAGCGCGCTTCCTTCACACGGAAGAGGTCATCAGTTCGAGTCTGGTATCGCCCACCTCAAGAAGGCCCGGAATCGCGCTAACAGCGATGGCTCCGGGCCTTCGGTTTAGACCGAGTCGGACGCCTGCGTGTGCACTGTGTGTGATGAGGTCTTTCAAGCTTCTCGCCGCAACCCTTACCCGCTAGGTGATCGATCCGCCGGTTAAATTGGCGCATGGGGCGCCGACGCCGCGCGATGTACCCTGCGGAGACAGTGCGGCGAACCCTTGTTGAGAGGTAGTCGCGCGGTTCGCGAACAGGGGGAAGCAAGTGGGGGAATCGACAGGGCCGGGGCTGGAGGATGTCTTGCACCAGCTAAGGCGCGCCGGGGAAGCTGTGCGGAGTCGCGTGTGGTGGGTGACTCCGCGGGTGCAGAAATCTCTGCTGCTGGTTATTGACCGTGAAGAGCGACAACTGTCAGTCAACGCGTCTTTATTCGCGCATCTCCAAACCGCCGGCCTTGACGTCCAAAACGCCTACAGGACGATGATCGAGAGGTCCGCGGCCATCGCCCAGTTTGCGAAGGACGATGAGGCGTCAGGGCAGGCAGTCGAGGGTGCCATCTGGGACAACCTCGAAGACCTCCTGCTCGCACACACCAGCTTGGTCAAGGCGGCGGCTTTTGAAAGATCGACGTCGGCCCCGATCATCCCCATCCCTGATGATCTGATCGACGCAATACCGACGGCCGATAGCGAGCGCGACGAGGCCCAGATTGCGTTCAGCCAGTTGCGTGACCTGACGGTCTCGTTGGAGCAATCTGATGAGACAGCGAAGCAGGCACTTGAGGAAGCGCGAAGTGAGAGCGCCGCGCGTCGCGAGCTACAGACGCTCATCGCTCGTTCTGGCGATCGAAGCTTGTCTGAAGAGTTCTCCGCTCTCGCGAAGAAGGAAACCGACAGCGCGGCATCGTGGACAAAATGGTCGATCGTTGTCACCGGATTTGGGGTGATCGCAGGACTCGTCGTGCACGGGGTGTTCGATGGTCAGCCGACCGAGTCCAAGATTGTGTACTCGCTTCTCGTCGCCGCAGGTTTCGCAGGCGTAGCGACGTACTTCGCGCGGCTCGCCGGACATCACCGTCACACGGCTCAATGGGCGAAGTCGGTCGCAGTGCAACTGGACTCGTATGCTCGCTTCGTCGAGCACACCGACGATGAGGGTCGCAAAAAAGTTTTTGATCAGTTCGCTGCACGAGTGCTCGGGCCTCCCCCGCCTCGGAGCGAAAAAGCAGCAGTCCAGTCAGCTACGATCGCCGATATCGCCGCGATTGCGGCCAGGAATCCGACTTGAAGAGCGTTGAGGCCGCCGACGAACCGCCCACAGCTGCCTCACTTGGGTTACTAGAGGGGCGCCTCGTGCCGCAAGCAATTGCGGAGCGACTTCTTCTCTGGACCGTGCCCGACTTGGAGCATCGATCACGGTCTGGGGCGTCTCACTACGAGACCCTGGGGCTGGCGGGGATCCTGCGTCGAACTATCGCCGACAAGAACTCTGTCGTTCACGCTGCACGACAGCGCCTCGGGCTCCCTCTGCCGACCTTTTCGTTCACTCCGTTCGAACCTCCGCCGAGTTTTCGCCCTCGGCCTGACGGCCGTGGATTGGTTCCGGCCCTAGCTTTCACCGAGCCCAGCTTCTCCGACCCCTCAACTCATGGAACGATGGCCGAGTTTCTCGCAGCTCCTGCCGCGGTCCATTTCGGAAGCTTGGTCTCAGTCAAGCGCGTCATCAAGTACTTCGCTCATGTGGAGGGTGCAGTGCATCTCGGGGGGCCTGAGGACTCGTTCGAACGTCTGGTCCAACAGGTTGTTGCATCAGTGGATATTTTGGGCGCGCAGTGGGCCGGGACTCTCTCGAGCATCGCTCAGGTCACCGTCCGCGGGTTGATCCCCATGGCAGATGCGATTCGCGCTGATCCGATTGTGCCCCCGCTACGCGTGACCTCAATCCCGCCTCGGGCTGACGTGGCCCGAAACGACGTGGTGCCGAGGGCTGCAGGCGATCTTTCGACGGCTTGACCGCCCAGCAGGTCGCCGCACGTGCGTGTCGATTCAGAGGTTTCCGCCGGTGGTACAGCTTCTGGCCGTCCGCTGCCCTCGTCAGTCGAAGGCAGGCAGGAGGGCATGAGCGCGAGCTCGGTCCGTTTGCGTCAGCGGTGACCCGTCCGCGTAGGTGCCTTCGGCTATTGACTGCCGGATCACACGGGCGCCCTGATGGCCTCGGAAAACGCTGACGAGTAGGTACACATCGCCGACGCCGGGAAGTTCAATAGTCGTGTTGTAAGTCTCGGAGGCTGGCATGCCCGCACCCTACCAACGGCTCAGCGCACTATTAAGATTCGACCCATGAAGACCTGGTGGAAGGCGCTCAGCGTGGTCGTCATGGCCTCGTTCGTGCTAACCGTCACGTCTGGATGGTTGGTGGTTCCCGCGTGGGCTCTGTTGGTTCTGGGGCTGGCTGGTCTCGTTCGTTGGACCCCGGCAGTTGTTCGAGATATTCGTCGAACAGCTCGCGCATCTCGTCCTGAGTAATCGCTGGCGGTGGAGCGTCGTTAACCTCCGCTTGATGCGCTGGGTCCAGGCCGAAGAAAGTCAGCAGCAGCATGAGAAAGCCAAGAAGCTGGTAGAGATCGACGGCGCGCTCGGATAGGAGAGCTGACACTGCTTTGCGCCAGGCCGGGGCTTCCTTTTCGAGGATCTGATCGAGTCGTTTGCGCAGGTCCTCTTCATCTGCGGTTCCCTCTTGAACCTGGATGAGCCCCCACTGCAGGAAGTTCTTCAGTCGCGCGGCCTGCGCCGGCGTCGGCCGCAATACAGCACGTGGCCGACCGTCCCGGGCCTGTGCATAGTCACCATCGACGATGGGGCTGGGGCGCCCACATATGGGGCAATCCATCGTGCCGCCCGTCATGATCATGGTGCCTGAGCCCTCGAACAGGTGCTCGCTCTCGTGGATGCCGTGCACCTTGCAATCAACTACGACCCCTGGCATCGCCCGAGCGTAGCGCAATCGCGTCCGAGTGCCGGTCGCAGATCAAGCGGCTCACCCCCTGGCTGCGCTCAGCCACGACGCCTAAGCTGTCTCCTATGGCTGAGACGATGCGCGCACGCGGTGAGGTGGTTCCACCCTCGCTGATGCACGCCGACTCGGAGGTCGTCGACGGCGTCGCTCGTCTCACAGATGACGCCGCTCGCAGCGTCGGCGACATGCTCGCCGCGCGATACGGCTCGCTCCTGGACCGCCTGGCCAACGATTGACGGAATACGTCTATCTCAGCTACGAGCAGGTCGTGGAGCTGAACGTTCGTCATTGTCATGACTCGACCGGTGTTAGAGACCATGCCACTCTTCGCAGTCAGCTGCACCGCCCCGAATCGAACTCATACGGGCAGGACGTGTTCGAGGGTATTTGGGAGAAGGCCGCCGTTCTCGTCCACGGTGTCGCAAGTACTCAGACCTTCCACAACGGTAATAAGCGGACGGCCTGGCTTGCCTGCCTCTTGTTCCTGATTGCGAACGGATACGACGTAGAGGATTTGCCGGTGGTTGACGCAGAAGTTTTCGTCCGAGCGGTCGCGGCGAACGCTGTCGACGTCAGCAAAGCCGCTGAATGGTTGGAGACTCATTCCTTTCCCCTCATGGGTGGGTAGCATCGGCGCATGCTGAAGGATGTGCCCACGGGGTTCAAGGATCTCGTCGAATGGGTCATGCGGTTGAACACCACGATGATGCAGCTCTACGAGGCGGCGGTGACGGGAGCTGAGCCCGAAAAAATTGACCCGTATACAATCGGGGCGAAGCTCACTGTCATCTTCGAACTGCGAGACGGTCTCGCTATTGCCGCATATCCGTCTGCCACCGACCAGGCTCGAATCGTTCGGCGGGTGACACTGACCTTGGATTCGTGGTGGGATGAATTCGGAGGAACGTGGCCTCCTGGGGCTGCTCCGCCGAAGCCTGACTTCTCCGTCCGACACGCCGTTAAAAATGCCCTCCGTCCGGCAGAACTCGGCTTCCCCGAGCCCATCCCCATGGATCGTGCGCCCTGGGATTACGTCGTTACCTGCCCGGGCCGGAACTTCAGCGCACACTGGACATTGCTCGATGCGGTGGGTGTCGCTGACAGCTTCGTCTACGTGTAGGCGCAGTCTCGTTTGCGAGTTCCCCGGCAGGATCCTGAGGAGCTGGCCGGATATTGTTGCTTCCCATGAAGCGTCTCACCGTCGTTGTCGGGGCTATTGGCTGCGCTCTGTTCCTCGCCGGGTGCAGCGCGCCGGCGCAAGAGGGAGTGACCCTCATCTCAGAGCCGGTGCAGTCTCCGGCCACCTCACGGACGGACGCACCGCTGACCGCTCAGACCCCCGAGGCGAGCTCGACCGGCGGCGAGGCCGCCTTCCTGGTGGCCGTGCGGGCCAACCTCCGCCCGGACAACGTCATACCCGACGCGACCGACGCGCAGCTCCTGGCCGCGGGCCGTGAGGCGTGCGAAAAGCTTGCTGCGGGCACACCCAGCGATCAGATATCGGTGATCGAGGGCGAGCCAACGAACGGCGCGGGGTACTACTCCGACAGTGGGACGATCATCACCGCTGCGGACTCGACCATCTGCGGTTAGGTCGCCGCGACGACCCGGCGCAGCATCCCGCCCGTGTCGATCACAGCGGCACCCGGGAAGCTGCCGGGCACGTCTGCCTGCCGGATGGTCTTGACCCCAACCAGCTCGATGCCAGCAGCTCCCACGGTTATCCGGCTGCCGCCGGCGTAGATGGTGACACCGGAGGAGTTGAAGACGACGAATCGCTCGCCGTCGTAGATGCCGAGGAAGCCGGTCGACGCGTTGATGCTGCGTCCGTCGCCGAACCCAATCTGGCCACCGCCCGCGCCCGGCTCGATCGTGAGATTGCCCGCGGTGATCTTGCCTTCGACCTGCAGCTCGGAGAGCAGCCGCATGAGCCCTTCGATGGTGGTCGCTGCCAGCACCTGCAGGGTGTCGGTAATCTCAACCGGGCCATCAAGCAAAGCCGGCCCCGACCATGAGAGCGTGCCCTCGCCTTCCAGCCGACCCTCGACGTAGGCGATGCCGACGACGCGGAGGTTTGAGTCGCGGATGAGGAGCATGCTCTTGTCGTAGAACTCGAGCATGCCCCGCTCGACCGAGGCGGCGCGCAGGGGGTTGTTCTGCAGCAGCTGTTCGAGTGCGGCGACGCGCGCCTCGAGCGGACTGTCATTCGGGTTCCGGGTTGCCATGAAGTCAGTGAGCTTCCGTATATGTGGCCGCATGGGCGGCATGGTTGTGGGTGTGGATTCGTCTGACGGCGTCGAACTTGCCAACGAGCGCGGCGTTGGCGGAGGGAACGCGGACGAGATCGGCTGACTCGGTTTGAACCGCTCTGTCGAGCATGAGATGCTCGGTTCGGTCCAGCTGGGAGTCAGCGATCGACTCATGCTTCGGCATCTGGGGCCTCCTCAACCGACTCGACCTGGCCGTAGGTGTTGTCGTCGCCGAACTTCTCGTGAAGCGCCTCTCTGAACTCGCGGACGGCCTGCCGCATCTCCTCCCCCGATCCGTCAGGGACCGGGGACGCCCTCGAGACGGTGAAGAACATCTGGCCCAGCTCGCGCAGCGATGCCGCGCGGTCACGATGGTCGCGAAGCGTCTTCGGCTTCTCGGCTGCTGCGAGCTCGCGGCGGGCCGTCTCGAGGTCGGTGAGGAGATCCGCGCCCAGGGCCTGGCGGCGTACTTCGCTGTCGACCTTGGCTGCGGCCGTCGCCGCCCGCGTCTTTCGCCGGTCGAATGAGACACCCGCGGCCTTCGAGTACTTCGAAACGCTGCCGACGCTGACGCCCACCTCACGGGCTATCCGGTTTCGAGGCACGCCCTCGCGGCCCAGCGCGACGATGCGGTCACGCTGGGCCTGCGAAAGCGGCTCCGAGACAGGCACAGGTCAGCGGCGGCTGAGCAGGTCGTCGAGCGCCTTTTCGAACGCTGCGCGTTCCTCCGGCGTTCGGGTGTCTGCGCGTCGGGGCGCGACCGGAAATTCCTGGATGGTCCCGGTGCGCACCACAATGTCGCCGCGGTTGCCGCTGAGCTGGTCGCTTCGCACGATGGTCAGCGCCGTCTCAGCTGCGGAGCGAAGGGTGCTGACCGCGGATGCTGTCTCAGCGGCGAAAACAAGAGCCCGGGCGTAAGCGTCGTCACCCTGCGCTATTGCCTTCTGCATCTCGGCCGGCGGCACAGGACGCTGGCCGAGGCCGAGCACAAAACTTGGCAACTCTTCGACGATGACGCGTCGTTCGTCCCCGGTCGACTCGCTCACGGCGCGCAGGCCTTCGAACGCCGCCATGATCGGGTTGCCGGCGGAGAGACGTGTGCGGAGGCGCTCCCAGGCTCGCACGGCTCGGTTCTCCGCGAGGAGTTGTTCTGCTGCGGTGCCGGTGGCGGGTTCGGCCACTCGGGCGTGCTCACGGTCGACAGCGGTCTGAGCGGCGGCCTGACGTTCGTCGAGCTCGGTGAGCACGGCACGTACTCGAGACTCGGTACCGGCGATCGCACTCTCGGCTCGAACCGCCTCGGCGTAACCCGCCTCGGTAATCAGTCCCGAGCTGATCCGATCACGGTGGCGGTGCACGGACGCGTCGTGCTTGTTGATTGCCTCGATGAGGATCGACTGCAGTTCCTGAGCTGTTCGCATTGGGGGATTTCCTTCGTTCTCGATTGGTGCGCTCACTCGGTTGGATTCGAGCGATGGAGATTCGTGACCCCGGGCGAGTCTGGCGAGGCAATGGCCGCCTTCGCCTGGACGCGTGCGACGCCGCCGATCGCCTGCCAGATGTGGGAGAAGACCAATGCGGAGTCGTCCGTCGCGGGGAGGATCTTGCGGGCCACTCGGGCAATCGCTTCGACGTCGGCGTCGTCGAGCGAGGCGAGGGCGGTAACGAGCTGCTGCGGTGTCGGCAGACCGGGTGTGGCGCCTGCGGTCAAGCTGCGCAGGTCGACGCGGAGGCGGCGGGGGCCGACGCGCCCGGTGCGCACCCGGTCCTCAGCGGCCCAACGTCGCACGGTGGACGCGCCGACACCAAACTCGGCTGCTGCCTCAGCGACCGTCGCCCAGCGCGGTTCGATATCAACCGACATGAGAACTCTCCCGGAATGACGAAAGACCGAGCGCACGGTCGGACCTAGGGTCCGTTCGTGTTGCTCGGTCTCAGGCGCCTGGCCAGAACCCGGGTCCATCGCTCATCCGCCGCCTGGGCTTCAGAACGTGGGAGCTCGATCTGTGGTTACGCTCACAAGTTTACGGACAGCGCGGGTTTTGTGGGCGATAACGGGGGGGACACGCCGGTGCGCACACACGCTGTGAACACGGCTGGTCGGACTGGCGTCACGGCTGGGATCGCGAAGCGGTCACTTCTCGGGCACGGAAGTGTCACGCTCGTCCGCCGCGGAACCGACCGGCCCAGAATCCGGCGCGAGGCCGCTCCGCCTCGGCGTAGTCGGCGCACTCGGGGAAGACCGGGCATGAGATGCAGACCAGTGCCATGGCCGCGCGATCCGCGGGAGTCGGGGTGTCGGCGGTGAACAGGTCGACGTCTCGGCACTCGGGTCGGTGCTCGTCTAGCGCGGCGTCCAGGGCAGCCCCGGGCGTCAGCTGCGCCGGCGCGCCCTCGCGTACGCGCGCGAGGCTCGACCGGTCGAGCGTCACGGCTTGCCCGTCTCGGTGGTGACGCGGGCGTGATGGCGGAGTCGGGCGGCTTCGACGTTGAGCAGGTGCAGCAGGGTGCGGACGTCGTTGGTGAGGTCGGGGTCGTCGATTCGTGTCAGGTGGGCGTGCACGCGTCGCTCGACGGTGGCTCGGGTTCGGCGTGAGATTGCTCGGGGCCGGTCGGAGCGGATAAGCCCGCCGGTGGTGTCTTCGGTCTGCACGGGACTGGTCCTATTCGTTCGGGTGGCGGCGGGGCTCGGTGATGTCGAAGGCCTCGAGCGGTGGGAGTGGCGTTGCGGGGTAGGACACCGCGCCGTCGTCGCGGCGTCCGCATCCGCGACTGCACCACCCGCTGAGGGGGTCGAAGTCGTGCCAGGCGTGGTTGGCCAGGCACGGGCCGATGCGAGGGCTCACGATGCGGCCTCGGCGGCATCTAGGGCACAGCGGTCACAGGGCAGCACGTAGTAGGCATGCACGTTGCAGTACTCCTCCTGTCGTGGCGTCGAAGATGCCGACACCCGTCGCGCCTCGGCCGCCTTCCGATCGGCAGCGCAGGCCCTGCACGGGCTGTCGTGATCCCAGCTGGTGTGACGTTTGCAGGTTCGAGAGGGGGCGAGTCCTCCTCTTCCTTCTTCCTCCTTTACCTCCTGGGGCGGACGTTCACCGTCCGGTGTTCGGACGCTCACCGTCCGGCGTTCGTGTGCTGAGCGTCCGGTGTTCGTACGCTCAGCGTCCGCCGTTTCGCGTTCTTCACAGGACGCATAGCGTCCGCTGTTGGACTCACTCACAGGACGTCCACCGTCCTCCGATTCGCCCGATGCGATCGACAGCGGAGCTCCCTCGCCGTCGAGCAGTAGATGGCGCGCAGCGCGCCCCGGGGCGCTGGACTGAGATTCGACGAGGCATGACGCCCGCAAAGACTTCAGAGCGCGACGGACCGCACGGGACGATGCGTCAGAAGGGGCCGCTCCGAGAATCGTTGCCATGGCCTCCTCGCCGCGGTAGAAGACCGGGTGAGGATCGCTGTCGAGAGCGCCGAGGGCCATCCCGAAGAACAGGCGCGCCGGGGCGTGGTCGAGGCCGTGAGCGACACGAATCGCAGCCTTGGCGAGTCCCGCTCCCATCACTCCCCCGTGGAGACGCCAAGCATCTCGAGCAGCTTGGCGACGGGCACGACGACGCGACGCCCGATTCTGAGCGAGGGGATGTCCCCCGCAGAGACGGCACGGTAGGCGGAGTCACGACCGATGCCGAGGCATCGGCCGGCGACTGGGACACTGACGACGAGCTTTCCGGCCAGTTCTGGGGGGATAGTAATCTCGGCCATCGTCAGCCACGGACCTTCGTCAGCTTGTTGAGCGCCCGGGCGTATCGCACCGCTCGTTCCCCGCGCGGAGACCGCTCGCCGTTCTCCCATCGCCAGATCGTCGTGGCATCGACTCCGATAGCGTGCGCGAGGTCGCCGATTGGTAGGTCGCTGGCAACGCGGATTCGCTTTGCCTCACCGCTCGCCGCGAGCTCTCGGGCTCGAACCACGAGCGCCGCGTCTTGGATTGAAGTCATGCCAATACATTGGCTCAGTGACGACTCATTATTGACATTATGGCTATCTCGTTTTGGGTATCTCCTTGCGAACGGCTTGCCACTTCCCTGCCGAACAGTTACCGTTGTGCCCGTGACCAACACTGATGGCCTGGTAAGCGGACCGCCTACGGGCCTGGCCGCCGGAGTGATCCGAGGGTGGGGCTACGGCACCTTGAACGGATACGGCGACGTTGAGGACGTCCCATTCGGGCGCGGCTTCATTCCGGAGTTCTTCACGGTGCAGATCGAACCCGACGAAGGTCCGAACGGGGTCGATGACGACTACTGGAGCCTCGACCTGTACTTCCAGGTCGAGCCAGGGGCTGACACGTCCGAACTCCGGATCGCTCGCTGCAACCAACGCGACCTGAGCTCAACTCTCGACCTCGTCCGCGAGAAGTGGGCGCTGACAATTTGGCGCAACTGGGCGCACCTCACCCTGCTGCTCGGTGGCGAGGCCCGCGCGCGAGTGTCGTCGAGTGGTGAAAAAGACGCCGCGCTCGACATTCTCTCCACGACGCGGCCGCGGAAACGAAAGCGGACGAGCATCACGGAGGCACACCTCGAGGCCGTCGCCCAGGTCTATCTCGCGGCCCCACAGAAGCCGACGCTCGCCGTCGAGCGTCACTTCATCACGAACCACTCCACCGCCGCGCGGTGGGTGGGCCTGGCCCGCAAAGCTGGGCTCCTGCCTCCGGTCGATCGACGATCCGAGGGCTGAATGAGAAGCGGCCCCTGTGCAGGTAGCAACTGCACAGAGGCCAGTCCGACACCACGACTAGGAGACATCGGACATGGAAACGATACAGAACAACGGATGCGGCGCCCTCCTACGGGTCCTGCGTGAAGAGCTTGGGTGGGGTCGCCGGACGCTGGCGCGCCAGGCGCTCGTCGGGCACCGCTACCTGCGCCGGGTCGAGCGTGGACGCGAGTCCGCCTCGGCGCAGTGGCTCACGCACGTGACAGGCGTCATGTGCTCGGAGATGGTCAAGCGCGCTCTGGCGGCTCGCTCATGAGCGCCAGCATCTACCGACGCTGCGGATGCCGGACTGAGGGAGGGCGCCAGTTCGGTGCCCTCCCTGAGGGGGCGTCCGTGGCGCAGCGCGAGAAGGCGTGTCCGCGGCTGCTCAGCGAGCCGAAGCACGGCACCTGGGGCTACTACCTCAGTGCGGGGAAGAACCCGGCGACGGGCAAACGTCAGCAGGCTCGGGTGGCCGGCTTCCCGACGCGTCAGGCCGCGCAGAAAGCGCGCAACGCGGAGGCTGTGAAGATCGACCAGGGGCGATGGCTCCCGCCGACACGTGACACGCTCGCGGCCTATCTTGGCAAGTGGCTCCCCCGGCACCGCCGCACCGCCAGAAACGGCCAGGGGCTCCGCGAGACGACGCACGGGCAGTACGAGCGGTACCTGACGAACGACATCATCCCGACGCGCCTCGGCGCCATGAGATTGAGCGACGTGCGACGACACCACCTCATCGCGTTTTTCGACCAGCTCGCCGAGGACGGCCGCGGCATCAGCACTCAGCACAAAATCCTGGTCGTGCTGCAGGCGGCGTTCTCATCGGCACTGCTTGACGGCTTGATCGACGTCAACCCGGCGCTCCGCATCCCCCTCGAGGCTGAACGTCCAAAGCGCTTCGAGGCGTGGAGCCCCGAGCAGGTCGGTACCTTCCTCGACATCGCGGTGCAGCACCGCCTCGGGTCGCTCTATGAGCTGGCCTTCCTCTCGGGGATGCGTCGAGGTGAGCTCGTCGGGCTCCGATGGGAGCACGTCGACCTTGCGGCCCGCGTCCTGCACGTGCAGCAGACGCGAGTCCAGGCGCGCCGAGGTGTCGTCGAGAGCGACCCGAAGACGGAGAGCGGGCGCCGAACGGTGACGCTCGACGACGCGGCCGTGGGCGCGCTACTCGACTGGCGCCTGCGACAAGACCGCGATCGCGACCGCTGGGCGGAGGCATGGACGGACAGCGGCTACGTGTTCACGATGGAGGACGGGACGCCGGTCAAGCCCGACTACGCGACGCGCCTGTTCGAGACGCTCCGAAAGCGCGCCGGCCTGCCGAAGATCACGCTGCACGGTGCGCGCCACGAGCACGCCTCGCTTTGGATCGCCGGCGGCGGAGACGTGACACAGCTGTCGAAGCGCCTAGGACACTCGACGAGTCGCATTACCGCGGACCTGTACGTCTCGCGTGTGGGCGACGCCGACCGAGTGCACGCCGACCGGGTAGCCGGGATGATCCCCCGAGCGCCGCGTGTGCACGAACGTGTGCACGCACCACGGACGGCGGAACCGGATGAGGCCGGACAGGACAGGACGGAGAGCGCACGCGACCGCACAAAAACGGGCTAGATCACCCTCGATCGGATGGTCTGCGACTCGCGGACTTACTTCACACGGAAGAGGTCATCAGTTCGAGTCTGGTATCGCCCACCGAAAAGGCCCCCGGTTTTCCGGGGGCCTTCGTCGTTTCCGCGGGCCTCGAGGCTCACTCGACCCTCGTCCACGCGGCATCCGGATGCTCTCGTCGCCACTCCTGGCGCGGACCGTTCTCGGTCGCCGCGTCGGTCAGCCAGATGGTCGAGTCGGGCGCCCAGCCGGCGATGACGCTCGCGTACTCGTCGTCGACCTCGATCGTTCGCGTCGCGCCGGTGAGGTAGCCGAGGGTGGTCAGGTGCACGGCGTCCCGCTCGCGGGCGATACGCCGCCAGTCGGGCTGGAGCCAGCGCCCATCGCGTCCCGTCGTGCGGTACCAGTCGTGCCGATGCGAGGCCGTGACCTCGAGCGGATACCGCCGGCACAGGTCGGCCCAGTCGGCGGGTCCGTAGATCTCGAGCGTCCGCCCCTCACCGGCGACCGGGATGACCGTCGCGACCTCGTCGCCGAAGGCGTCTTCGACGAGGTCGAGCGCGGCGGCGATGCTCCCCCGGGTCGACAGCATCCAGACCGGCACTGACCACCATTCGCCCGAGAAGCGTGCCGTCGGATCGGTCGGCCAGTCCCGTCGTGCGCGCTCCTCGGCGGCGCGCAGGCCGGCATCCCAGTTCTCGAGGGTTTCAGTCGCGTCGGGGGCCACAGGGCCGGCGCCGTCGCGAAGATGCCATTGCACCGCCCACTGCTGGTCGGAACGCTCGCGACGCCACGACGACCCGGCGTGGGCGAGCAGGTCGGCCGCGAGTGGTCGGAGGGCCTCGATGATCTGCGGTTCGGCGGCGAGCCGGTCGAGCGTGTCAGGCTCCTGCCAGTACCGCGCGACGTCGACCGTTACGCGCAGCGCGGCGGCCAGGGCGTCGTCGTCGACGGGGGTTCCGCATGCCGAGGCGAGCGCCTTCGCGATGTCGGCCACGCTCGGGTCGGGGATCGGCGCGTGCTCCCCGTCGCCGATCGCAATGACCGTCGAGCGCTCATCGAAGTGATGGAAGGCATAGAAGCCGATGAGCTCGGCGACGTGCGGCTGCCGTGACGCATAGTCGAGGCAGAGCCGCCTCGCCCGGGGTGCCTCGAGCAGCGGTTCGTTCACCCGCGGGCCCATCCGTAGCGTGCCCTCAGCGCCGCCGCGACGATGTCGAACCGCTTGCGGTCGAGGGCGGCCGCCTCGCGCCGCATTCCGGAATCGTGCACGAGGTACACCTGCTCGATGTCGACCCACGACGGCCGCCGCTGCGGGTCCCAGTCCCCCGTGCCGAGCGAGAGGTACTGCCGGTCGCCGTCGTGCGGCTTGCTCGTTAGTCGCACGGCGTAGGAGCGGGTGGCATCCGCCCGCCCGATGACCAGCACGGGGCGATCCTTGCCGCGACCGTCGCGCTCCTCGTACGGCACCCACGTCCAGACGATCTCGCCGCGGTCGGGGGCGTTGTCGCGCTCGGGGGCGTAGGTGAGGGTCAGGCGCCGTGGCGGGTCGATCTCGACCGTCTGGGCCCCCTCTGGGGCCGTCGCCGGGGCGCTCGGGCGTCGTGACGGTGCCGAAGGTCGCTCGGGGGTGGCCGTACGCGTCGGCTTCGACGACGAGAACAGGCCCAGAACGGCCGACAGCAGACGAGACGTGGTTGACATACCGCCACCCTAGACACGCGGAACGGGGCGCCACCGACGAATCGGCGACGCCCCGTTCGGGGGTGATGCGTGTCAGGCGCGAGCGTCCGAGAGCACGTAGCCCTCTTCGCCGTGCACGACGGTGTCGATACCGGCGATCTCGTCTTCGTTCTTCACACGGAAGCCGATCGTCTTCTCGATCGCGAAGCCGATGATGAAGGCGAGCACGAAGGAGTAGACCAGCACCGCGAGGGCCGCGATCGCCTGGACGATGAGCTGGTTGAACGAGCCGCTGTAGATCAGGCCGCTGGTGTTGGCGAAGATGCCCAGGTAGAGCGTTCCGAGCAGACCACCGACGAGGTGGATGCCGACCACGTCGAGCGAGTCGTCGAAGCCGAGCTTGAACTTCAGCTCGATGGCCAGGGCGCAGACCGCACCGGCGAGCAGGCCGAGCACGATCGCCCAGAAGGGGGTCAGAGCGGCGCAGGCCGGGGTGATCGCGACGAGACCGGCGACGGCACCCGAGGCGGCGCCGACCGAGGTGGGCTTGCCGTCCTTGATCTTCTCGACGATCAGCCACGCGAGCAGAGCGGCGGCGGGGGCGGCGATCGTGTTGACGAACGCGAGGGCCGCGGTGCCGTCGGCGGCGAGCTCCGAACCGGCGTTGAAGCCGAACCAGCCGAACCACAGCAGGCCGGCGCCGAGGAGCACGAACGGCGGGTTGTGGGGCACGTGAGCGCCCTTCTGGAAGCCGACGCGCTTGCCGAGCACCAGGGCGAGGGCGAGAGCCGCCGCACCGGCGTTGATGTGCACCGCGGTACCACCGGCGAAGTCGATCGCGCCGACGCCGAAGACGTCCTGCATGCCGTGGGTGATCCAGCCGCCGTACGAGAACGAGCCGTCGTCGGGGTTGAGGCCGAAGTTGAACACCCAGCTGGCGACCGGGAAGTACACGACCGTCGCCCAGATGCCGGCGAAGATCATCCATGCGCCGAACTTGGCGCGGTCGGCGATGGCGCCCGAGACGAGCGCGACGGTGATGATGGCGAACGTGGCCTGGAAGGCGACGAAGGCGAGGGGCGGGTACGCGGCGCCGTCAGGCGTCTCGAGCGCAGCGGTGAGGCTGAAGTTGGTCGGGTCGATCGCCCACGGGAACTGCGTGGTGCCGGCGTCCGTGGTCGGGAAGGCGATCGAGTAGCCGTAGAGCACCCAGAGGACGCCCATGAGGCCCATCGCGCCGAAGCTCATCATCATCATGCTGATGACGCTCTTGGCCTTGACGAGGCCGCCGTAGAAGAACGCGAGTCCTGGCGTCATGAGCAGCACGAGTGCCGCTGCTATCAGGATGAATGCGGTGTTGCCTTGATCCATCTCGGAGGAAACCTCTCTGCAGGGACGCAGGTAAAGCGTCGGGTCCCCACAGTTTCGTCAGCCCCGGTTTCGGCGGGCGTTCGAGTCGTGTTTCGGGGGCGTTACAGCCCGACCGCCCCGGTAAACATCGCGTTTCGCGTGGCCGCGAGCCACTGATGAACGCCCTTTACGAATGCGTGAGCGCGACCAGACGCGACACCGCGCGCAGATACTTCTTGCGGTATCCGCCGCCCAGCATCTCTTCGCTGAAGACGCTGCTGAGGGGTTCTCCGGTCGCGCGGATCGGGATCTGCGCGTCATAGGCGCGGTCGACGAACGCGACCATACGCAGAGCGGCCGACTGGTCGTGCAGCACCTTCACGTCGCGCAGGCCGATGACGTTCACCCCGTCGATGAGGCGGATGAACCGCGAGGGGTGCACGCGCGCGAGGTGGGTCACCAGATCGGTGAAGGAGTCGTCGGAGGCCACTCCCCCGGCCGCCGCAGCGTCGAGCGCCTCGCGGTACGCCTCGTCGGAGAGCGTCTTGGCTTCTCCGTCGATGGCACGCTGACGGAAGTCGGTGCCGTCGATGCGGATGGTGCGGAAGCTGTCGGACATCGACTGGATCTCGCGCAGGAAGTCCTGCGCGGCGAAGCGGCCCTCGCCCAGGGCGTTCGGCGGGGTGTTCGAGGTGGCCGCGAGGCGGGTTCCGGATGCCACGAGCTCGCCCAGCAGGCGCGTCATGACCATCGTGTCGCCCGGGTCGTCGAGCTCGAACTCGTCGATGCAGAGCAGGTCGGAACCGCGGAACAGCTCGACCGCCTTGGCGTAGCCGAGCACGCCGACGAGCGCGGTGTACTCGATGAACGAGCCGAAGTACTTCCGGCGGGCCGGCATCGCGTGGTAGATCGCGGCGAGCAGGTGGGTCTTTCCGACACCGAAGCCGCCGTCGAGGTAGACCCCCGGCTTGACCGGCGGTGTCTTCTCGGCGCGGCGGAAGAAGCCGCCTTTCTTCGCCGGGGCGGACTGTGCGCCGGCGAAGGTCTGCAGCAGCTCCTTCGCCTCTTGCTGCGACGGGTATGCGGCATCCGCCCGATACGACTCGAAGGTCGCGCCGTCGAACTGCGGGGGCGGAACCAGCGCGTTCACCATCTCGACTCCCGACACCGCGGGCTCTCGATCGGTGAGGTGGATGAGGCCGGTCGTCGCGGGCGTAGAGGTCATGGCCGTCCTGTGTCGCAGTCTTACGAGGGGGTGCATGCCCCGACGCCGCGGATCTAGGGTCGAAGGTGCGGTGTCCACCCTATGCCGCCGCATCCGCCGCCTTGACCGAGGAGTTCTCCGTGACCGTCGAGTTCGACACCACGTCCCCCAAATTCGCCGACTACTCCGAGCCCGGCCGGCTCGTGACGGGCGACTGGCTGCAGGAGCGCCTCGGTCAGCCCGGCCTGGTCGTCGTCGAGTCCGACGAAGACGTGCTGCTGTACGAGACGGGTCACATCCCCGGCTCGGTCAAGGTCGACTGGCACACAGAGCTGAACGACCCCGTCGTGCGCGACTACGTCGACGGCGAGGGCTTCGCGAAGCTGCTCAGCCGCAAGGGCATCTCGCGCGACGACACCGTGGTGATCTACGGCGACAAGAACAACTGGTGGGCGGCCTACGCCCTGTGGGTGTTCTCGCTGTTCGGCCACGAGGACGTGCGCCTGCTCGACGGCGGCCGCGACCGTTGGATCGCCGAAGGTCGCCCGATCACGACCGACAAGACGGTCGTCGAGCCCACCGACTACCCCGTCGTCGAGCGCGACGACTCGGCGCTGCGCGCCTACAAGGACGACGTGCTCGCCCACCTCGGCAACCCGCTCATCGACGTGCGCTCGCCCGAGGAGTACTCCGGTGAGCGCACCACCGCCCCCGCGTACCCCGAAGAGGGCGCCCTGCGCGCGGGTCACATCCCGAGCGCGCAGAGCGTGCCGTGGGGCAAGGCCGTCGCCGAGGACGGCACGTTCAAGTCGCGCGCCGAGCTCGACGCCATCTACCGCGACGGCGCGGGCCTCTCCGACGGCGACAAGGTCGTCGCCTACTGCCGCATCGGCGAGCGGTCGAGCCACACGTGGTTCGTGCTGAAGCACCTGCTGGGATTCGACGACGTGCGCAACTACGACGGGTCGTGGACCGAGTGGGGCAGCGCGGTGCGCGTGCCGATCGTCGCCGGCTCCGAGCCCGGCGAGGTCCCCTCCCGCTGATCCCGGATGCCGCGGGCGTGGGAGGATGACGGAGATGTCCGATACCGCCCTCCCCGCCCGCCTGGCCGAGATCCGCGACGAATTCCTCGAACTCGAGGAGCCCGACCGCCTCGAGCTGCTGTTGGAGTTCTCGCAGGAGCTTCCCGAGGTGCCGGCCGAGTACGCCGACCACCCCGAGATGCGCGAGCGCGTCGTCG
This sequence comes from Microbacterium sp. che218, assembly GCF_040436305.1. Lineage (NCBI taxonomy): Bacteria > Bacillati > Actinomycetota > Actinomycetes > Micrococcales > Microbacteriaceae > Microbacterium > Microbacterium sp. che218. Next base: position 566,651 of record NZ_AP031501.1, on the reverse strand, counting down.
AGTGCCAGTCGCCGGTCTACATCATCGTGACCGTCGACGACGACGAGCGGGTGGCGATGCACGCCACGGCTCCCGCCGAGGCGCCCACGACCCGCGGATTCGCGAGCATCCTGTCGCAGGGACTGACGGGGCTGTCGGCCGACGAGGTGCTCGCAGTGCCCGACGACTTCCCGCAGAGCATCGGACTCACCCGCGCGGTGAGTCCTCTGCGCATCGCCGGAATGACCGGCATGCTCATGCGCGTCAAGCGCCAGGTGCGCTCCAAGCGCGAGGCCTGAGACCCGGCATCCGCCGCCCCGCGCTCAATCGCGGGCGAGATCCTGCGCGCGCACCCAGTCGCGGATCGCCGTGGTCCAGCGCATCTCGTCGTAGTTCCAGAGCTTCGTGTGGCGGGCGACGGTGAACGTCTCCATCGTGATGAGGTCGGGTCGCGCCGCCGCGAGGGCGTGCGAGGCGTCGGAGGGCACGAAGCCGTCGTCGTCGCTGTGCAGGATGAGCGTCGGATGCCGCAACTCCGCGGCCCGCGCGACGGCGTCGAGGCGATCGAGCGGGATCGGTTCGCCGCTGCGCAGCACCGCGGCCCCCCAGTTCGAGGCGATCGTCGACTGCGCCAACGTGATCACGGGCAGCGGCAGGCGCATCATGCGGCCCTGGAAGCTCAGCACCGTGCGCCAGTCGACGACGGGCGACTCGAGCACGAGACCGGCGATCACGTCGGCGTGCGGCGATTCCAGCGCCGCCTGGAGCGAGAGTGCGCCGCCCATCGACCAGCCCATGAGGATGACGCGCTTCGCGCCGTGGCGGCGGGCGTAGCCGATCGCCGCGTCGAGGTCGCGCCATTCGGTCGCCCCGAGCGCGTAGGTGCCCGACGCGCTGTGCGGGGCGTCGCCGTCGTTGCGGTACGACACCACGAGCGAGGTGATCCCGAGGTCGTGGAACACCGGCACCGCCCGCAGGGCCTCGGCGCGGGTGGTCCCGCGACCGTGCACCTGCACGACCCAGACGTCGGTGGCGGATGCCGCGGGGAACAGCCACGCGGGGCACGCGCCGACCGGGGTGTCGATGTCGACCTCTTCGACGGGCAGGTGCAGCTGCTCGGGCTTGTCGAAGTACCAGCCGCTGAACGCCGCCTCGGCCGCGAGGTCGCCGTCGGCGGGCACGTGGGTGAGGAGCTTGCGCGTGACGGTGGACTCGTCGCTGCCGACGATCGAGCCCAGGCGCAGGTAGTCGGCCGAGCCGACGGTGAACAGGCCGTAGCGGCCGGGCAGAGACGTGTCGGGGGTGCGCGCGAGCGTGATCGTCTGGGCGGCGGCGTCGAGACGCACGATGCGGGTGTCGGGGCGGCGGCCGGCGGGGCGCACGACCGTGCGCGCGACGCGGAGGGACACGGCGCCGAGAGCGGCGGCCGAGGCCGCCAGAGTGACGCTCAGAGCCGAGAGGGCGATGCCGAGGCCGGTGGTCGTGCGCCGCGATGCGCGGGAACCCGCGGCGCGCCTGGGAGCGTTCATCGTGGCCTCACTCTAGTCTGCTGCCGTGAGTGACCAGCGCCCGGCGGAGGCCGACAGCCCCTTCGCGCGAGCTGCAGCGGAGGTGCGCGACACCTCGTTCCGCGACGATCTCGTGGTCCGCGAGATCCCCTCCCCGACGGGTCTGGCCCCGTTCTCGCTCGCCCTCGCCGGCGATGTGCGGCCCGAGGAGCACGCCACCGACTCGCCGTTCGGCACGGGCCGGTTCATCCTGCTGCACGACCCCGACGAGCCCGAGCCGTGGGGTGGGGCGTGGCGCATCGTCTGCTTCGCCCAGGCTCCTCTCGAGCCCGAGATCGGGATCGACCCGCTGCTGGCCGAGGTCGCCTGGTCATGGCTGATCGACGCCCTCGACTCCCGCGGCGCCGACCGGCATTCCGAGTCGGGCACCGCCACCAAGACGCTCTCCACCGGCTTCGGGGCGCTGGCCGCCCAGGGTGAGGGCTCGCAGATCGAACTTCGCGCGTCATGGTCGCCGCGCGGTCCCTTCCGCCCGCACCTCGAGGCGTGGGCGGAGCTCGTGTGCATGCTCGCCGGCCTCCCCCCGGGGTCGGAGGGCGTTGCCGTGTTCGGAGCCCGGAGGCCCACGCGTGGTTGAGTACAACGTCATCGAGGACGCCGAGCGCTTCCTCGCCGCCTGCGAGACCCTGGCGGGTGGCACCGGCCCGGTCGCCGTTGACGTCGAGCGCGCCTCGGGGTTCCGCTATTCGCAGCGCGCCTACCTGATCCAGGTCTTCCGCCGTGAGGCGGGCGTCTTCCTCTTCGACCCGTCGACGATCGAGGACTTCTCGCCCCTGCAGAAGGCCATCGGCGACGTGGAGTGGGTGTTCCACGCGGCGAGCCAGGACCTCCCGTCGCTGCGCGAGCGGGGTCTGGAGCCGCCGCGCATCTTCGACACCGAGCTCGGCGCGCGCCTGCTCGGTCACGAGCGCGTGGGCCTCGGGGCCGTCGTCGAGCAGACGCTGGGCATCACGCTGGCCAAGGCCCACTCGGCCGCGGACTGGTCGACGCGCCCGCTGCCGGCATCGTGGCTCGAGTACGCCGCCCTCGACGTCGAGCACCTGATCGACGTGCGCGACGTGCTCGACGCCGAACTCATCGAGCAGGGCAAGACCGAGATCGCCCGCCAGGAGTTCCAGGCCGTGCTCGATCGCGAGCCCAAGCCGCCGCGCGACGACCCGTGGCGCCGCCTCAGCGGTCTGCACAGCGTGCGCGGTCGCCGGTCGCTCGCCGTGGCCCGTTCGCTCTGGCAGGCGCGCGAGGACTACGCCCGCGAGCAGGACGTCGCCCCCGGCCGCCTCGTGCCCGACCGCGCCCTGGTCGCCGCCGTGATGGCCGACCCCGCCACGAAGCAGGCGCTCGCCGGTGTCAAGGAGTTCAACGGCCGCGCGAGCCGCACGCAGCTGGACCGCTGGTGGAACGCGATCGTGGCCGGCCGCGAGGCGACCGATCTGCCGCCCGACCGCGTGCCCAGCGACACGCTCCCCCCGCCCCGCGCCTGGGTCGATCGCAATCCCGATGCCGACCAGCGGTTGAAGGCGGCGCGTCCGGCGGTGGAGGCGCGCGCGGAAGAACTCCGGATGCCGACCGAGAACCTGCTCACTCCCGAGACGCTGCGCCGCGTGGCGTGGGCGCCGCCGGCGGAGTTGACGGTCGAGGCCGTCGGTGCGGCTCTCGCCGAGCTCGGCGCCCGCCCGTGGCAGATTGAGCAGACCGCACAGGTGATCGTCGATAGCTTTGTAGATTCCGTCAACGACGTCGACGAGCCGTCCGGCACGGATTCGTAGGTTCGGACAACCGATTCCTCTCCCCTGATCGGTCTTCCTAGGCTGGGGTCATCCCAAACTATGGAGGCAGAGTGGCCGAGATGACGGACGTCTTCTTCGTCGACGGAATGCGCACCCCCTTCGGGCGCGCCGGCGAAAAAGGCATGTACTGGAACACCCGCGCCGACGACCTCGTGGTCAAGGCGATCATCGGGTTGATGGAACGCAACGGCGACGTGCCCAAGGACCGGATCGACGACGTGGCGATCGCCGCGACCTCGCAGACCGGTGACCAGGGACTGACCCTCGGACGCACGGCGGCGATCCTCGCGGGTCTGCCGATGACCGTGCCGGGGCTGGCGATCGAGCGCATGTGCGCCGGCGCCATGACGAGCGTCACCACGATGGGCGCGTCGATCGGCGTCGGTATGTACGACCTCGCCCTCGCCGGCGGCGTCGAGCACATGGGCCGTCACCCCATCGGCGGCAACGTCGACCCCAACCCGCGCTTCGTGGCCGAGAAGCTCGTCGACCCGGGCGCGCTGAACATGGGCGTCACCGCCGAGCGCATCCACGACCGCTTCCCGCACCTCACGAAGGAGCGCGCCGACCGTTTCGGCGCCGCTAGCCAGCACAAGGTGCAGGCCGCCTACGAGGCGGGCAAGATCCAGCCCGACCTGGTCTCGGTCGCCGTCAAGGACGCCGAGGGCGCCTGGGGCCTCGCCACGGAGGACGAGGGACGCCGGCCCGAGACCACCGTCGAGGGCCTCGCGACGCTCAAGACGCCGTTCCGCCCGCACGGGCGGGTCACGGCCGGTACGTCGTCGCCGCTCACCGACGGCGCGACCATCAGCCTGCTCGCGGGCGCCGGCGCCGTGAAGGAGTTCGGCCTCGCGCCCAAGATGCGCATGGTCTCGTTCGCGTTCGCGGGCGTCGAGCCCGAGATCATGGGCATCGGACCGATCCCCTCGACCGAGAAGGCCCTCAAGAAGGCCGGGCTCACGATCGACGACATCGGCCTGTTCGAGCTCAACGAGGCCTTCGCCATCCAGGTGATCTCGCTGCTCGATCACTTCGGCATCGCCGACGACGACCCGCGCGTGAACCCCTGGGGCGGTGCCATCGCCCTGGGCCACCCGCTCGCGGCATCCGGAGTCCGTCTCATGATCCAGCTGGCCGCTCAGTTCGCCGAGCGTCCCGACGTGCGCTACGGCCTTACCGCCATGTGCGTGGGTCTCGGCCAGGGCGGCTCGGTCATCTGGGAGAACCCGTTCTTCGACGGAAAGAAGAAGCGCAAGTGACCGACTACACCTCGATCGACTTCACGCCCCTCGACGCCCTCACCGGCGACGAGGTGGTGACCCACTCCCCCGTTCGCGACGTGCGGCTGCCCTCGGGCAACGTGCTCGCGCTGATCACGCTCGACAACGGGCGCGACCACACCCGGCCCAACACGCTGGGACCCGCGACCCTCGCCGAGCTCGGGCAGACGCTCGAGACGCTGAAGGAGCGTGCTGCGAAGGGCGAGATCCACGCGGTCGCGATCACGGGCAAGCAGTACATCCTCGCGGCGGGTGCCGACCTGTCCGACGTGGCGAAGCTGCCCTCGAAAGACGTGGCCCGTCTCATCGCGCAGCGCGGTCACCAGGTGATCGGCTCGCTGTCGGAGCTCGGCGTGCCCTCGTTCGCGTTCGTGAACGGCCTCGCCCTCGGCGGCGGTCTCGAGATCGCGTTGAACTCGACCTACCGCACCGTCGATTCCTCGGCCGCGGCGGTCGCGCTGCCCGAGGTGTTCCTCGGCATCATCCCCGGCTGGGGCGGCGCCTACCTGCTCCCGAACCTCATCGGCATCGAGAACGCGCTCGAGGTCGTCATCTCGAACCCGCTCAAGCAGAACCGCATGCTCAAGCCCCAGCAGGCGTTCGACCTCGGGATCATGGATGCCATCTTCCCGGCGGCCTCCTACCTCGAGGACTCGCTGCGGTGGGCCGACGGCGTGCTCACCGGTCGACTGCGCGTGGAGCGCAAGAACGAGCCTGGCAAGCTCGAGCGTCTGACGAAGTGGCCCATCGCGATCAAGATGGCCCGCGGCATGCTCGAGTCGAAGATCGGCACCGTGCCCCGCTCCCCCTACGTCGCGCTCGACCTGCTCGACAAGGCGAAGAGCGGCACCAAGGCCGAGGGCTTCGCGCGAGAAGACGAAGCGCTGGCCGAGCTCATCACGGGCGACCAGTTCGCGGCATCCATGTACGCCTTCGACCTCGTGCAGAAGCGCGCCAAGCGTCCGGTCGGGGCCCCCGACAAGGCGCTCGCGAAGAAGGTCACCAAGGTCGGCGTCATCGGCGCCGGCCTCATGGCCTCGCAGTTCGCGCTGCTGTTCGTGCGCAAGCTGCGGGTGCCCGTGATCATCACCGACCTCGATCAGGGTCGGGTCGACAAGGGCGTGGCATCCATTCGAGACGAGATCGGCAAGCTCGAGGCCAAGGGCCGCCTGGACGGCGACACGGCCAACCAGCTGCGCGCCCTCGTGCACGGAACGACCGACCGGTCGGAGTTCGCCGACTGCGACTTCGTCATCGAGGCCGTGTTCGAAGAGGTGGGCGTCAAGCAGGAGGTCTTCTCGGCCATCGAGAAGATCGTCGCCGACGACGCGATCCTCGCCACGAACACCTCGTCGCTCTCGGTCGCCGAGATCGGCTCGGTGCTGCAGAACCCGGAGCGCCTGGTCGGCTTCCACTTCTTCAACCCCGTCGCGGTCATGCCGCTCATCGAGGTCGTGAAGATGGATGCCACATCCGACGCCGCTCTCTCCACCGCCTTCGTCGTGGCGAAGGGACTCGGCAAGAACGCCGTGCTGACCGCCGACGCACCCGGGTTCGTCGTGAACCGCCTGCTCGCCAAGGTCATGGGGGAAGCCGCTCGCGCGGTCTACGAGGGAACACCGATCACGGTGGTGGAGAAGGCGTTCGCGCCCCTCGGTCTGCCGATGGGGCCGTTCCAGCTCATCGACCTGGTCGGCTGGAAGGTCGCCGCCCACGTGCAGGACACGATGGCGCACGCGTTCCCCGACCGGTTCTTCTCGTCGGAGAACTTCCACGAGCTCGCGGCCCTGCCCGAGGTCGTCGAGAAGGACAAGGGCGGCCGGGTGACCGGCTGGACCAAAGCTGCGCAGAAGGTGCTCGTCACCGGCAAGACGCCCGTCGCGCCCGAGACGATCCTCGCCCGCGTGCAGGACGGCCTCGCCGAGGAGATCAAGATCATGCTCGATGAGGGCGTGGTCCCCGAGGTGCAGGACATCGACCTGTGCCTGATCCTCGGTGCCGGCTGGCCCTTCATCGACGGTGGGGCCTCGCCCTACCTCGACCGCGAGGGGGCATCGGAGCGCGCCTTCGGCGACACGTTCCACCACCCGCCCATCCGCGGCATCGGGGCCTGACCCCCGAAACGACAGCGGCGCCGTCCCCGAGGGGGCGGCGCCGCCGTCGTTCGTGCGGGCGTCACCAGAACAGGCGGCGCGACGAGAACAGGGCGATTGCGGCGATTTCTGCCTGTTCTCGGTGCTCTCCCCTGTTCTCGTGACGGCGGGGCTCGCCCGCCGTCCGGTCATCAGAACAGGCGGCGCGACGAGAACAGGGCGTTTGCGGGCGTATCGTCCTGTATTCGATGCACCGCCCTGTTCTCGTGACGCCGTGATGTGGGGCCCGAGACGTGAAACAGGCCGGGATGTTGGCATCCCGGCCTGTTCGCGTCGATCAAGGGCCTACGGGCGCGACTTCTCCCACTGCTCGATCGTGGGGATCGAGCCGGTCGGCGTCTGCCGCGCCATGGGGATGCGCGTGCCGAGCACCTGCGCCACCACGTCGTGGGCGATCTTCGATGCCGTGAGGCCGGCGTCGTCGAGAATCTGCTCGCGCGTGGCGTGGTCGATGAACTCGTCGGGAATGCCGAGCTCGTCGACGGCCGTGTCGACGCCCGCCTCGCGCAGCACCTGCCGCACACGTGTGCCGACGCCGCCGACGCGGATGCCGTCTTCGATCGTGATCACCAGGCGGTGCTCGCGCGCCAGCTCGACGATCGAGGGCTGCACGGGGATCGCCCAACGGGGGTCGATGACCGTGGCTCCGATCCCCTGCGCCTTCAGCCGTTCGGCGACCTCGAGGGCGAGGTGCACCATCGGGCCGATGCCGACCAGCAGCACGTCTTCGCTCGAGCCGCGGCTCAGCACGTCGACGCCGTCGTGAAGGCGTTCGACGGCCTCGACGTCGTCGTTGACCTTGCCCTTGGGATAGCGAACCACGGTGGGACCGTCTTCGACCGAGGTCGCTTCACGGAACACCTCGCGCAGGCGAGCGGCGTCGCGCGGAGCGGCGATGCGGATGCCGGGGACGAGCTGCAGCATCGCGAGATCCCAGATGCCGTGGTGGCTCGGACCGTCGGGGCCCGTGACCCCGGCGCGGTCGAGCACGAACGTGACGCCGGCCTTGTGGAGGGCGACGTCCATCATGACCTGGTCGAACGCGCGGTTCATGAACGTCGCGTAGATCGCCACGACCGGGTGCAGGCCGCCGAAGGCGAGACCGGCGGCGGATGCCACGGCGTGCTGCTCCGCGATGCCCACGTCGTACACGCGCTCGGGGAAGCGCTCGGCGAACTGCTGCAGACCGGTGGGGCGGAGCATCGCCGCGGTCATCGCGATGATCTCCCTGCGCTCGGAGCCGACCTTCACCAGCTCTTCGGCGAAGACGTCGGTCCATTGCAGACCGCCGCCCGAGCCGAGGGCCTCGCCGGTGATCGGGTCGATCTTGCCCACCGCATGAAACTGGTCGGCCTCGTCGCTCATCGCCGGGGCGTAGCCGCTGCCCTTGTCGGTGATGGCGTGCACGATGACCGGGGCGCCGTACGACTTGGCCAGCTCGAGCGTCTCGATGAGCGACTCGAAGTCGTGGCCGTCGATGGGTCCGAGGTACTTGATGTCGAGGTTGCTGTAGAGCGCCTCGTTGTTCGTGAAGCGCGACAAAAAGCCGTGGGTGCCGCCGCGGACGCCGCGGTACACCGCGCGGGCGGCGGGCCCGAGGCGGCGGAAGAGCGTGTCGGAGCCGCGATGGAGGGTGCGGTACGCCTCGTTCGTGCGCACGCGGTTGAGGTAGCGCGCCATGCCGCCGATCGTCGGGGCGTACGAGCGACCGTTGTCGTTGACGACGATGACGAGGTTGCGGTCGTTGTCGTCGCTGATGTTGTTCAGTGCTTCCCAGGTCATGCCGCCCGTCAGGGCACCGTCTCCGACGACGGCCACGACGTGACGGTCACGGCGACCGGTGCGGCTGAAGGCGCGCGAGACGCCGTCGGCCCAGCTGAGGGAGCTGGAGGCGTGCGACGACTCCACGACGTCGTGCTCGCTCTCGGAGCGCTGCGGGTAGCCGGCGAGGCCGCCACGCGAGCGCAGCAGCGAGAAGTCCTGGCGCCCGGTGAGCATCTTGTGCACGTACGACTGGTGTCCCGTGTCGAAGATGATCGGGTCGGAGGGCGAGTCGAAGACCTTGTGCAGGGCGATCGTCAGCTCAACGACGCCCAGATTCGGACCGAGGTGCCCGCCGGTGCGGGCGACGTTCTCGACGAGGAAGGACCGGACCTCGGCGGCCAGCTGACGCAGCTGATCGGGGTTCAGCGCGTCGAGGTCGCGCGGTCCATGGATACCGGGTAGGAGAGCCATACGACTCCTCTCGTGCGGTGCGCGCGGGGGCGCGCGTACGGGTCGATTCTAGTCTCCGGGGCTGCTGCGGGCCCGGCAACGGCTTGCGTTCGGCCGCCGTGTACTCTCTGCGCGAACGACGGTGCCCCGGGAGCTCGAGGCTCCCGGGGCACCGTCGTGCGTGGATCAGACCAGCGAACGCAGCACGTACTGCAGGATGCCGCCGTTGCGGTAGTAGTCGGCCTCACCGGGGGTGTCGATGCGGACCACGGCGTCGAACGTGATGGTCTGCTTGCCCTCGGGCGAGAACTCGCTCGGCTCGGCGGTGACCTTCACGGTCTTGGGGGTGACGCCCTCGTTGAGCTGCTCGAGCCCCTCGATCGAGATGATCTCGGTGCCGTCGAGGCCCAGCGACTTCCAGCTCTCGCCAGCGGGGAACTGCAGCGGGACGACGCCCATGCCGATGAGGTTCGAGCGGTGGATGCGCTCGAAGCTCTCGGTGATGACCGCCTTCACGCCGAGGAGCTTGGTGCCCTTGGCCGCCCAGTCACGCGACGAGCCGGAGCCGTACTCCTTGCCGCCGAAGATGACCAGCGGGGTCTCCTGCGCCTGGTAGTTCTGGCTCGCGTCGTAGATGTACGTCTGCGGGCCGCCCGCCTGCGTGAAGTCGCGCGTCCAGCTGCCCTCGATGACCTGACCGTCGTTGACGGCGGCGACCATCTCGTTCTTCAGGCGGATGTTGGCGAAGGTGCCGCGGATCATGACCTCGTGGTTTCCACGACGCGAGCCGTAGGAGTTGAAGTCCTTCTGCGCGACGCCGTGCTCCATCAGGTACTGCGCGGCGGGGGTGCCCGCCTTGATGTTGCCGGCCGGGCTGATGTGGTCGGTGGTGACCGAGTCGCCCAGGGTCGCCATGACGCGCGCACCGGTGATGTCGCGCACCGGGTCGGGCTGCATGGTCATGCCCTCGAAGTACGGAGCCTTGCGGACATACGTGGAGTCGGCATCCCACTCGAAGATCGGGCCGGTCGGGGTGGGCAGGTTCTTCCAGCGCTCGTCGCCCTCGAAGACCGTGGCGTACTGCTGGATGAACTGCTCGCGCGAGATCGACGCGTCGATGATCGTCTGCACCTGGTCGGGAGCGGGCCAGATGTCCTTCAGGAAGACGTCGTTGCCGTTCTGGTCCTTGCCCAGGGCGTCGGTCTCGAAGTCGAAGTTCATCGAGCCGGCGAGAGCGTACGCGACCACGAGGGGCGGCGAGGCCAGGTAGTTCATCTTCACGTCGGGGCTGATGCGGCCCTCGAAGTTGCGGTTGCCCGAGAGGACTGCCGTGACGGCGAGGTCGTTTTCGTTGACGGCCTCGGAGACCTCCTCGATGAGGGGTCCCGAGTTGCCGATGCAGATGGTGCAGCCGTAGCCGACGGTGTAGAAGTCAAGGCCCTCGAGCGCCTTGTCGAGGCCGGACTTCTCGTAGTAGTCGGTGACGACCTTCGAGCCCGGTCCAAGCGTCGTCTTGACCCACGGCTTGCGCTTGAGGCCCTTGTCGACGGCGTTCTTGGCGAGCAGGCCCGCCGCGATCATGACCGAGGGGTTCGAGGTGTTCGTGCACGAGGTGATGGCCGCGAGCGTGACAGCACCGTTGTCGAGGAGGTACGACTGTCCGTCGGGCGTGGTGACCTTGACGGGCTTCGAGGCGTTGACGGGGTGACCCGACGAGATGAGCACGTCGCTGTCGGTGACGTCTTCGTGCTCTTCACCCGGGACCGAACCCGGGTCGGATGCCGGGAACGTGCCGTCGACCTCGAGGTCGACGATCGAGTCGGAGATCGAGGTGTCGGCGTAGTTGAGGATGTCCTTCTCGAACTGCGACTTGGCCTCGGACAGCAGGATGCGGTCCTGGGGGCGCTTCGGGCCGGCGATCGAGGGGACGACCGTCGACAGGTCGAGCTCCATGAACTCGCTGAAGGCCAGCTCGCGGTCGGGGTCGTGCCAGAGCTTCTGCTCCTTGGCGTACGCCTCGACGAGCGCGATGGTCTGCTCGTCGCGGCCGGTCAGGCGCAGGTAGTCGATCGTGACGTCGTCGATGGGGAACATCGCGGCGGTCGAACCGAACTCGGGGCTCATGTTGCCGATGGTGGCGCGGTTGGCCAGCGGCACCGAGGCGACGCCCTCGCCGTAGAACTCGACGAACTTGCCGACCACGCCGTGCTTGCGGAGCATGTCGGTGATGGTGAGCACGACGTCGGTCGCGGTCACACCGGCGGGGATCTCGCCGCTGAGCTTGAAGCCGACGACGCGCGGGATGAGCATCGACACGGGCTGGCCGAGCATGGCTGCCTCGGCCTCGATGCCGCCGACGCCCCAGCCGAGCACGCCCAGGCCGTTGACCATCGTGGTGTGCGAGTCGGTGCCGACGCAGGTGTCGGGGTACGCGCGGAGGACCTCTTCACCGGTTGCTGAGCTTGTCGAAGCACGGTCGTAGACGACCTTGGCCAGGTGCTCGATGTTGACCTGGTGCACGATGCCGGTTCCCGGGGGAACGACCTTGAAGTCGTCGAACGCCGTCTGGCCCCAGCGCAGGAACTGGTACCGCTCGCCGTTGCGCTCGTACTCGATCTCGACGTTGCGCTCGAGGGCGTTCTCGCTGCCGAACAGGTCGGCGATGACCGAGTGGTCGATGACCATCTCGGCGGGCGAGAGCGGGTTGATCTTGTTCGGGTCGCCGCCGAGGGCGGTGACGGCCTCGCGCATGGTGGCGAGGTCGACGATGCAGGGCACACCGGTGAAGTCCTGCATGACCACGCGGGCGGGCGTGAACTGGATCTCGGTGTCGGGCTCGGCCGTGGGGTCCCACGACCCGAGCGCCTGGATCTGCTCCTTGGTGACGTTGGCACCGTCTTCGGTGCGGAGCAGGTTCTCGAGCAGCACCTTCAGGCTGAAGGGGAGCTTCTCGTAACCGGCGACCGTGTCGACCCGGAAGATCTCGTAGTCGGTGCTGCCGACCGTCAGGGTGCTCTTTGCACCGAAGCTGTCAACCGTGGACACGATCGTCTCCTTCGTCGGCGAATGCGCAGGCTTCAGGCCCGCATTTCTCCATCTTCCCCGTGCCGCTCGGTCGAAACCAGGAAGGTCGACCTAACCGCGCAGGGCGTCGGATTTATCTTGATGTCAAGATATTATCAGGACTCGCGCCTGGGGTGCAGAGCACGCGCCACGAGCCACGTCACGGCGAGCATCGGCGCGAACAACGGCAGGCCCATCACGATCTTCAGGGTGCCCAGCGCGGTCACGTCTCCCGCGAAATACAGCGGCAGCTGAACGGCCAGGCGCGCGGCGAACAGCGCGGCCCAGGCGATCGACAGCCATGTGTACGCGCGGCGCTTGCGCTTGTCGGCGCGCCACCGCGTGCCCTCGCCCAGCAGGTACCCCGCGGCGAGACCGATCAGCGGCCAGCCCACCAGCGCCGACACGAGGAAGGCGGTGCCGTACGCGCCGTTGGTGAAGAAGCCGAGCACGAAGTTGTCCTGCCCGCGGCCGGTCACCAGCGACAGCACCGCGGCGCCGACCGTGGCCAGCAGACCGCCGATCGCGGCGCTGGGTGGCGACTTCGCGATGAGGCGCGCGAGGGTGAAGACCACCGCGAGACCCACCGACACGCCCAGGCTGAGCCAGAGGTTGCCCTGGCGCGTCTCGGGGTCGATGGTGACCGTGAAGAGCACGACGAACGCCAGCGACGGCAGAACGGATTCCAGGATGCCGCGCACCCCGCCCATCGCCGCCCAGACGACCGCGCCGGTGCTGGAGTGCTTGGCGGGGTCGAGGCCCGCGCGGCGCGCGGCGTTGCCGAGCGCCGCGCTCACGCTGTCGGCCGCCGACGGCGGGTCGAGGGGGACGCGGTCGTCCTCGCGCCCGGGACGGACGGAGTCGTCGCTCATGCCGTGCCGGGGGTCGACGGCATCCGGAGAGGAATGAGATCGCGCGGGGGCATGGGCGACGAACCGCGCACCACGACGATCGAGCGGAAGAGGTCTTCGACGGCGGCCGCGGCCTCGACGTCGCTGGTCGCCGCTCCCCCGATGACGCCGCGGAGGAACCAGCGCGGTCCGTCCACGCCGACGAAGCGCGCGAGACGCTTGCCCGCGCCGTCGGCTCCTGCCACGGGGACCTCGGCGAGCAGCTCCGGCCCGAGCGGGCCCTCACGCTCCTCGACACGGCCGCCCTGCTGCTTCACCTGCTGGCGGATCTGCTCGCGCGTCTCCTCCCAGAGTCCGCTCGTGCGCGGCGCGGCGAACGGCTGCACCTGCAGCGTGGATTCGGCGTAGTCGAGACCGACGGCGACGATGCGCTTGGTCTGCTCCTCGACCTCGAGACGAAGGTTGAGGCCCTCTCGCGGCAGGATCTTGATGCCGCCCAGGTCGATGTAGGGGCGCACGGGGTTGGCCTCGGACTCGTCGAACGGGCCCGCGTTCTCGCGGTCGAGCGGCGCGCTCTTGATCGCGGGGGCCAGCTCGGTGCCCGCCTCGTCTGCGGCGGTGGTGGTGGTCTGCGACTCGTCGTCGGTCATCGGGTGCTCCCTTGCAAGCTCTGGTATCCGCTCGATCCGAAACCGCCGTCGCCGCGCACGCTGTCGGGGAGTTCGTCGACGGGGACGAAACGCACGGGCGGGACGGGCATCACGATGAGCTGGGCGATGCGGTCTCCGACCGCGATGTCATAGGCCTCGTCGAGGTCGGTGTTCAGCAGGGCGACCTTGATCTCGCCGCGGTATCCCGCGTCGATGGTGCCGGGCGAGTTCACGATGGTGATGCCGTGCTTGGCGGCCAGGCCGCTGCGCGGAACCACGAACGCGGCGTATCCCTCGGGCAGGGCGATGCGCACGCCGGTCGACACGAGCGCGCGCCGGCCGGGCTCGAGACGGACGGCCTCGGCGGCGGTCAGGTCGGCTCCGGCGTCGCCGGGGTGGGCGAAGACCGGGGGCTCGGATGCGACAATTGGGACGTCCACCGTTTCGGTCACCCCCCGAGGGTAATGCAGAAGAGGAGGTGCGGCATCCGCACCGCAGCCGAGTACCGCGAGCGCCTGAGTCCGTCGTTGTGGGCGCTGGTGGCAGCCGCCGTCTGCGGCCCGATGGCCGCCGTCGTCTTCTCGCCGCTCGACACGACACTCGCCCTGTTCATCGGGCTGGTGGTGTCGGTCGCGATCGTCGTCGCCCTGCTGGCGTTCTCGCCCGTGGTGGAGGTGCGCGACGGGGAGTTGCGCGCCGGTCGCGCGCACATTCCCGTCGATCTGCTGGGAGTTCCCGCCGGCGTCGTCGCGGAACAGGCCCGCACTGCCCGTGGGAGTGGTCTCGACCATCAGGCGTGGCATGTGATCCGGGGCGGGATCGACGGCATCGTCACGGTTCCCGTGACCGATCCCGACGATCCAACCCCGATGTGGGTGGTGTCCACCCGCACGCCGGACCGCCTGGTGGCGGCGATCCAGCGCGCTCAGGTCAGGCTGCGCACTCCAGGCAGATGAAGCCGGGGCCGCTCTCTTCGGCGATCTGAGAGCGGTGCTTCACGAGGAAGCAGTTCATGCAGGTGAACTCGTCTTCCTGCGGGGGCAGGACGACGACATCGAGCTCGATGTCGGAAAGGTCGGCGCCGGGCAGTTCGAAGCCCGAGGGGTTGTCGGCATCCTCGTTGTCGATCGACCCCGACGCCTTGTCGGGCACGCGCTCCTTGAGGGCCTCGATCGACTCGCTGTCGTCCTCGGTCTTGCGCGGTGCGTCGTAATCGGTTGCCATGCGTGCAGGTCTCTACTTCCGGATTTCGTGGTGCTGTGCCCTATCGGGTGCCCGATCGGGCGGCCATAGTTTGCATGACCCGATCCCGATAAGCAAATGCTCGCCGGTGGGCGTGCGTGTCTTGGCGAGACGGGAAACTCGCGGCGCGCCCGCGATATTCCCGAAAGCGCGGGGCGCGCATGTCAGCATGGGCCCTGACCGCAGATCGGAGGGGTGTTTCGTATGGAACAGCTCAAAGTCATCGGAACCGAAGATGACGTCCTCGTCGTGGCGACGCAGGCGGGCGAGCGATTCGCCCTCGCCATCGACGATGTGCTGCGCGCCGAGGCGCGCCGCGCACGCCGTGACCGCGCCGACGACGATCGTGCCCCCCGGCCCAGCCCCCGCGAGATCCAGGCGCACATCCGCTCCGGGATGTCGGCGCGCGAGGTCGCCACTCTGCTGAACGCCCGCGTCGAAGACGTCGAGCGCTTCGAGGGCCCGGTGCTGGCCGAGCGCGAGCACGTCGTTGCTCAGGCCCTCGCCGTGCCCGTGCTGCTGGGCGGCACCCTCGAGCACGACGCCCCCGTCACCTTCGGCGCCGCCGTGCGCGCGAAGCTCGCCGAGGCCGGCGCGTCGGCCGAACGCTGGACGAGCTGGAAGGAGAGCACGGGCTGGATGGTCAAGCTCGAGTTCACCGCGAACGGCATCGATCACGACGCCCGCTGGAGCTTCGACCCGCGCCGCAGCAGCCTGTCGCCGCAGAACGCCGACGCGATCCAGCTGTCCCGCCAGGGCTCGCTGCCCGAGGGGCTCATCCCGCGACTGCGTGCCCTCGACAGCATGACCAAGGACGACTCGCGCTTCGACAGCGGAGCCTTCGGCCCGCGTCGCCTCGACATCGACGACGAGCCGGGCGTCGAGGCCACCGGTCCCGTCGCTCCGGCCGTGCAGGCCGCGGCCATCAAGCGCTCCCCCGACGCCCCGGTCGCCTCATCCGAGACGGCCGATCTGCTCGAGGCCCTGCGCCGCCGCCGCGGACAGCGCGAGCCGCTGCCCGGCGTCACCGAGGTCGAGCCCGAGCCGCGTCCCGCAGCCCCGCCGGTGGCGCTGTTCGACGCCGCGGAGTCGGGCTACGTCGACGACGTCGACGAGAAGACGTCGGAGCCCGAGCGCCCGCAGGCGGATGGCGCCCGACGCACGAAGGGCCGTCCGTCGATGCCGTCGTGGGACGAGATCGTCTTCGGCGCCCGCTCCGACGAGAGCTGACACCCCGCCGTCCTGCGGATCGGACATCCGACCCGCGGGACCGGTCGTGCCCGTCGACGGTCTGTCGCGCGTGACATCCGCACGACGGCATCCGGATGCCGTGTCTCGGCCCCGCGTCAGGCGAAGGCACCGAGGCGCAGGAGCGGCACCGTGCGCTCCTCGTCGGTGAGCGATCCGTGCTGACCGAGCATGCGCTGCGGTCGCTTGTCGGCCTCGCGGTCGTCGTAGTAGGCGAATCGGCCGCGCGCGGCCACGAGCACGTCTCCGATGCGGGGGCGCACCTCGTCGTCGACCCGGCCGAAGAGCCCCGCGTCGATCACCTCGTCGCGGGTCATGACCCAGGCCCGTGCGGCCTCGCTCTCGCGCCACACCGCGGCCACGGCATCCGCCCGCCCCTCGGCCGTGTACAGGTGGAGCATGCGCGGCTCGCCGCCGACGATCTCGACACCGTCGAGCAACGCGTCGCCCGCGCGCAGCAGCACGTGCTTGTGCGCCGGCACGTCGACCATGCCGTGATCGGCCGTGACCAGCACGCCCGTGTGCGCGTCGATGCCGTCGGCGAGGCGGCGGGCAGCGGCATCCACCCGCTCGAGGGTGTCGGTCCAGCGGTCGGACTCCCACCCGTCGCGATGACCGGCGGTGTCGAGTTCGGGGGCGTACAGATAGGTGATCGATCCCGGATGCCGCGCCGCCAGGTCGGCCGCGAGACGCACGCGCTCGTCGAGATCGTCGGAGGGGAAGAACTCCGCCCCGCGCAACGTCGCCTCGGTGAAGCCGGTGCCGGTGTACGACGGGCGGGACACGACGAAGCTCGGGCGCCCCGCGGCGGCGTGGCGGGCGAACAGCGGCTCGCTGCGCTGCCAGGTGTGCGGGTCGAGGCCGTCGGTCTCCCACCCGTGCAGCTGGTTGGGCGCCAGATCGGTGCCGGGGACGCGGGCGCGATAGCCGACGATGCCGTGCACGCCCGGATCGGTGCCCGTGAGCAGGCTCGACAGGGCCGCCGCGGTGGTCGAGGGGAAGACGGTGCGCGCCACGTCGCGCCGCCCCCCGACTGAGCCGAGGAAGCGCGCGTGGCCGCGACGGGCGGCGAGGTTGTGCGAGCCGAGGCCGTCGATGAGGAACACGATGGCACTGCGCGCGGGGGCGAACCACTCCGATTCGCCGGTGAGGGCGGCGATCGACTGCTCCACCACACCGGTGAGGCTCCGGGAGCGCGGCGGGTCCGCCGGTAGGCTGAGTGACATCTCGGCAAGTCTTCCACACGACTCCCGATCCCCGTCCTGACGCGACGCCCGCCCGACCCGAGGCCGCACCTATGCCCGATTCCCGTTCCTCCTCCTCCGCGACGTCACCCGTCGTCGAGCGCATCGAAGACGTCGATGTCTCGACCGAGATGCAGGGGTCGTTCCTCGAGTACGCCTACTCGGTCATCTACTCGCGGGCCCTCCCCGACGCCCGCGACGGACTCAAGCCGGTGCAGCGCCGCATCCTCTACCAGATGGCCGAGATGGGGCTGCGGCCCGACCGCGGGCACGTCAAGAGCGCCCGCGTCGTCGGCGAGGTGATGGGAAAGCTCCACCCCCACGGCGACGCCCCCATCTACGACGCCCTCGTGCGCCTGGCCCAGTACTTCTCGCTGCGGGTGCCCCTCGTCGACGGCCACGGAAACTTCGGCTCGCTCGACGACGGTCCCGCCGCGCCCCGGTACACCGAAGCGCGCCTCGCTCCCCCGGCGATGGCGCTGACCGAGAACCTCGACGAAGATGTCGTCGACTTCATCCCGAACTACGACGGTCAATTCCAGCAGCCCGAGGTGCTCCCGGCCGCCTTTCCCAATCTGCTGGTCAACGGCGCGACGGGCATCGCGGTCGGCATGGCGACGAACATGGCGCCGCACAACCTCATCGAGGTCGTCGCCGCCGCGATCCACCTGCTGCAGCATCCGGATGCCACCGTCGAAGAGCTCATGGAGTTCGTGCCCGGCCCCGACCTGCCCTCGGGCGGCATCATCGTGGGTCTCGACGGGATCAAAGACGCGTACACGAACGGTCGCGGCACGTTCCGCACCCGCGCGAAGGCGTCGATCGAGTCGCTCGGTCCGCGCCGCACCGGCATCGTCATCACCGAACTGCCCTACCTCGTCGGCCCCGAGCGCGTGATCGAGAAGATCAAAGACGCCGTGCAGGCGAAGAAGCTCACCGGCATCGCCGACGTCACCGACCTGACCGACCGCAACAACGGCCTGCGCCTGGTGATCGGCATCAAGACCGGCTTCGACCCCAAGGCCGTGCTCGAGCAGCTGTACCGCCTCACGCCGCTTGAGGACTCCTTCGGCATCAACAACGTCGCCCTCGTCGACGGCCAGCCGCAGACCCTGGGACTGCGCGAGATGCTGCGGGTGTACATCGATCACCGCATCCGCGTCGTCACGCGGCGCAGCGAGTTCCGTCTGGCGCGCAAGCGCGAGCGCCTTCACCTGGTCGAGGGCCTCCTCATCGCGATCCTCGACATCGACGAGGTCATCCAGGTCATCCGCTCGTCCGATGACAGCGAAGAAGCGCGCACGCGCCTGCAGGAGGTCTTCGACCTCTCGCACCCGCAGGCCGAGTACATCCTCGAGCTGCGGCTGCGCCGCCTCACGAAGTTCTCGCGCATCGAGCTCGAGGCCGAGCGCGACCAGTTGAACGCCGAGATCGCGCAGCTGGTCGAGTTGCTGGGCAGCGAGACGCTGCTGCGCCAGCAGGTGGCGAAAGAACTGGATGCCGCGGCCGAGGCCTACGGCACCCCGCGCCGCACGATGCTGCTCAACGGCGGACCCGTGCAGCCCCGTTCGGCGAGGGCCGCGGCCGCCGCCGCCGACCTGCAGATCGCCGACGCCCCATGCCGCGTGTACCTGTCGGCCACCGGCCGCATGGTGCGCGCCGAGCTCGTCGCCGACGCCCCCGCCGGTGGTGTGGTGCCGCCCGCGCGCCGGTCGAAGCACGACGCGATCCGCTCGTCGGTCGACACGACCACGCGCGGCGACATCGGCGCGGTGACCTCCGCCGGGCGTCTCGTGCGCTTCTCACCGGTGGATCTGCCGTCGGTCCCGGCCAATTCGGTGCAGGTCGCCGCGGGCACGAAGGTCGAGCAGTACCTGGCGCTCGCGAAGGGCGAGAAGGTCGTGGCCCTCGTGCCCCTGATCGACTCCCCCACCATCGCGCTCGGCACCGAGCAGGGCGTCGTCAAGCGGGTCGCGGCGACCGAGCTCGGCACGAAGGACGAGATCGAGATCATCTCGCTGCGCGACGGCGACCGGGTCGTGGGCGCCGCTCCCGCCGGCGACAACGCCGAGCTCGTGTTCATCGCGAGCGATGCGCAGCTGCTGCGCTTCGAGGCCTCCTCCGTGCGGCCCCAAGGACGATCGGCGGGCGGCATGGCCGGCATCCGCCTCTCCGACGGCGCACGGGTGATCGACTTCGCCGTCGTCGGGGCCTCGGCCTTCGACGCGGTGGTGGTGACCGTGGCCGGCTCGTCGGCCGCGCTGCCGGGCACCGATGCCGGAAGCGCCAAGGTGTCGGCCTTCACGGAGTTCCCCGCCAAGGGGCGCGCCACTGGCGGAGTGCGCGCTCAGCGCCTCCTGCGCGGCGAAGACGCCCTCGTGCTGGCGTGGGTCGGCACCGATCCCCGCGCGGTCGGCCCCGACGGCTCGGTGCGTGCGCTGCCGGATGCCGGCGCGAAGCGCGACGCCTCAGGTCAGCCCCTCGACGCCGTCGTCGGCGCGATCGGCACCGTCGTCCGCTGAGCCCGCGGCCGGGCGGGGGCCGGGTCGGTCACGGCTGCCGTCGTGCGGACGCGGGTGCCGACACGCCGGTCCGGCGACCGGGGCGGCGGTGTGTCGCGGTTGGTGTCCGCAGGACGGCGGCTCGCGGCGCGGCCGGTGATGTGGTCGACCGTCGTGCGGAACCGGTGACCGACACGCCGGTCCGGCCTCACGGAGTCGGGGCGTGTCGGGGCTCGAATCCGCAGGACGGCGAGCCCGCTCGACGACGGACCCCGGCAGGCTCAGACGTCGATGCGCTCGCGCGCCAAGCGGTCGCTGGAGTCGATGATGAACTCGCGGCGCGGGGCGACGTCGCTGCCCATGAGCAGGTCGAACACGGATGCCGCGGCCTCCATGTCTTGCACGCGCACGCGGCGCAGCATGCGGCCGGCGCGGTCCATGGTCGTGGTCGCGAGCTGGTCGGCATCCATCTCGCCCAGACCCTTGTATCGCTGGATCGGCTCCTGCCAGCGCTTGTTGCCGCGCTTGAGCTTGGCGAGCAGGGCGTGCAGCTCCTGCTCGCTGTAGGTGTAGACCGTCTCGTTGGGCTTGGAGCCCGGATTCATGACGATCACACGGTGCAGGGGCGGCACGGCGGCGAACACGCGGCCCTCTTCGACCAGCGGCCGCATGTACCGGAAGAACAGCGTCAGCAGCAGCGTGCGGATGTGCGCGCCGTCGACGTCGGCGTCGCTCATCAGGATGATCTTGCCGTAGCGGGCGGCGTCGAGATCGAACGAGCGGCCGGAGCCGGCGCCGATCACCTGAATGATCGAGGCGCACTCGGCGTTCGACAGCATGTCGCTGATCGAGGCCTTCTGCGTGTTGAGGATCTTGCCGCGGATGGGCAGCAGCGCCTGGTACTCGCTGTTGCGCGCGAGCTTGGCCGTTCCGAGGGCGGAGTCGCCCTCGACGATGAACAGCTCGGAATCGTTCACGTCGTTCGAGCGGCAGTCGACGAGCTTGGCCGGCAGCGACGACGACTCGAGGGCGTTCTTGCGCCGCTGCGTCTCTTTGTGGGTGCGCGCCGAGATGCGCGCCTTCATCTCGGAGACGATCTTCTCGAGCAGCTGCGCGGTCTGCGCCTTGTCGTCGCGCTTGGGCGAGGCGAAGCGGACCGCGAGCTCTTTCTGCACGACGGATGCCACGATCTGTCGCACCGCGGGCGTGCCGAGGATCTCCTTGGTCTGTCCCTCGAACTGCGGCTCCGGCAGGCGCACGGTCATGACGGCCGTGAGGCCGGCCATCAGATCGTCTTTCTCGATCTTGTCATTGCCGACCTTGAGCTTGCGGGCGTTCTGCTCGACCTGCGCGCGCAGCACCTTCATGAG
Organism: Microbacterium sp. che218; assembly: GCF_040436305.1. Taxonomy (NCBI): domain Bacteria; kingdom Bacillati; phylum Actinomycetota; class Actinomycetes; order Micrococcales; family Microbacteriaceae; genus Microbacterium; species Microbacterium sp. che218. Next base: position 545,501 of record NZ_AP031501.1, on the reverse strand, counting down.
CCCCTGCTCGAAGCCCTGCTGGTGCGTTCCGCCCTTGGGGGTGGCGATGATGTTCACGAATGAGCGGGTCGTAGTGTCGTAGCCGGTGCCCCAGCGCACCGCGATGTCGACCTCGCACTCGCGCTCGACCTCGGTGGGGATCATCGATCCGCCGGGCTGCAGCACCGGCACGGTCTCGGTGAACGTGCCGGTTCCGGTGAGCCGCCAGGTGTCGGTGACCGCGGCGTCAGGCGCGAGGAACTCCGCGAACTCCGAGATGCCGCCGTCGAAGCGGTAGCTCGTCTCGACGCGCTCCTCGCTCCGTTCGTCTTGCACGACGATCTCGAGGCCCGGCACGAGGAACGCCGTCTGGCGCACGCGCTGCACGAGCTCGTCGAGACCGAATGCGGCGTCTTTCGTGAAGATCTGCCGGTCGGCCCAGTAGCGGATGCGCGTGCCGGTGACCCCGCGCGGCGCCTTGCCGATGACGCGCAGTTCGCTGCTGCGCTCGAAGGGCGTGAAGGTCGAGTCGGGGGTGTCGCCCGCGAACTGCCCGGGCTCGCCGCGGTGGAACGACATCGCGTAGGTCTTGCCGCCGCGGTCGACCTCGACGTCGAGGCGCTCCGACAGCGCGTTGACGACGGAGGCGCCGACGCCGTGCAGACCACCGGATGCCGCGTACGAGCCACCCCCGAACTTGCCGCCGGCGTGCAGCTTAGTGAACACGACCTCGACACCGGTGAGGCCGGTGCGGGGCTCGACGTCGACCGGGATGCCGCGGGCGCGGTCGCGCACCTCGACACTGCCGTCGGCGTGCAGCACGATGTCGATGCGCGACCCGTGGCCGCCGAGGGCTTCGTCGACGGAGTTGTCGATGATCTCCCAGAGGCAGTGCATGAGACCACGCGAGTCGGTGGACCCGATGTACATGCCCGGGCGCTTGCGCACGGCTTCGAGGCCCTCGAGGACCTGCAGATGATGGGCGGAGTACTCGGACGTCACGATCTCCCAGCGTAATCGGGGGTACCGACATCGCCTGCCAGACACACAGCGAGGTCGGGTCACCGTACGCGCACAGCGAAATGTGATCAAGCCGCGGCATAAGGGAAACATCCGCGTGGTTGTATATGGAGACTCGCCCACGACCACCTGAGGAGGGCACCCGACATGACCACCACGACTGCACCCGAAGCGTCAGCCGTCCTCGATCACCGCCTGACGGCGGCGGATCGCTGCGACTCCTGCGGCGCGCAGGCCTACATCGCCGCCGAGGTGAACGGCAGCGAACTGCTGTTCTGCGCACACCACGGCCGCAAGTACGAAGAGAAGCTCCGTAGCATCGCCACCTCGTGGCACGACGAGACGGCGCGACTCAACGCCGCCGACTGAGACCATCACGTCGGAACGGGCCCCGCGCACTCCATCGAGTGCGACGGGGCCCGTTCCGCGTTTCAGGGGGCGGTGGAGACGTAGGTGCGCGCAACGGTGGGCGACACGCGGAGCGCGATCTCCTCACCGATGGTGTCGATGAGTTCGGCGAGATCGGTCGCGCTATGCAGGGCCGCGGGACCGAACACAGCGATCACGTCTCCCGCCTGAGCGCCGACCCACGGCGCGAGCACCGTCTCGGTCGGTGCGATCGCCTCGACCCGTCGCGGTCCCTCGGGGGTGAGCACGTCGAAGCGCGCGCCCAGAGCGCTGGGCAGCCCGTGCAGGCTCCCCACGTCGAGGTGCACGCCCGCGGCATCCACCGCTGTCACCGAGGCCCACAGCGTCGCGATCGGCTCGATGCCGAGCTCTTGCTCCCCTGGGCCTCCGGCGGGACGGATGCCGTACGAGAACGCGCCGACCCGCACGAGGTCTTCGCGGAACTCGCCTCTCGCGAAACCGGCCGCGCTGGCGGCCAGGTGCGAGAAACGCGGGTCGAGTCCCGCTGCGCGGGCCGTCTCGCGCGCCGCCAGGAACAGCGCCCGGGCGTCGTCGTCATCGGCGTCCGAAGCCTCGGAGATGTGCGACCAGATTCCCTCGAACGCGACGCGCCCCGCCGTGACCAGCTCCGCGGTCCGCGCGAGAGCGGCCTCCCACCGTTCCGGACGGATGCCGTTGCGGTGCAGGCCCGTGTCGATCTTGAGGTGCACGCGGGCGGGCCGATCGGCCTCGAGTCGGGAGAGATCGTCGAGGAGCGCTTCGTCGCCGATACCGAGATCGAGGTCGGCCGCGATACCCGCCGCCAGGTCGTCGGGTCCGCCGATGAGCCACACGAAGATCCGCACGTCGGGCCCGGCGATGCGCCGGACAGCGGCCCCGGTGACCACGTCGAAGGCGCCGATCCAGCGGACGCCCTCCGCGACGGCGCGCGTCACGATCGGCTCCAGCCCGTGGGCGTAGGCGTCGTCCTTCACGACGAGCATGTGCGCCGCGGGGGCCACGGCCTCGCGCACGCGACGGAGGTTGCGCGCGAAGGCGTCGAGGTCGACGCGGTAGACGGCGCTCATGCGCTCACCCGCCGATCGGCGCGGACACCGACGACGGCGACGATCTCCGCGGCGCCGAGGCCCGTGGCATCCGTCCACTCCTCGAGCGAAGGATGACCCTCCGCCGGATCGCCGAAGAAGACGACCTCGGCCCCGCGCTCGACCGTCGCCTCCTCGACGTCGACCACGCAGACGTCCATCGCGACGCGCCCGACGATACGGTGCCGACGCCCGCCGATCGCGACGGTGGCGGCGTTGCCGAGAGAGCGCACCACGCCCTGGGCGTAACCGCCGGTGACGAGGGCCACGGTGGTGTCATGGGGCGCGCGATGCGTGTAGCCATACGAGACGCCCTCTCCACGCAGCAGCGGCTTGGTGCCCAGCGCGCGCCCGCGCAGCGACAGAACGGGCTGCGCGTGCGAGCCGGGCATGCCGAACAGGACCGCGGCATCGAGAGGGGCGGCATCCATTCCGAGATCCTCCAGCACCGAGCGCACCCACTCGGCGCCGTGCCCCCACGCGTCGGCGGCGAGCACGTCGTCGCCGCCGGTCGCGATGCCGGCGGCAAGGGCGAGGGGCGCATTGCGGCGCAAGGCGGACTCGGAGACGAGGGCCACGGGTGCCACTCCCCCGGCCTCGGGCGAGCGGGCAGGGAGCGTGGAGGTCACCCCTCTAGACTAACGAGGTCCGTGATCCCCGACCCCGGAGCCTCATGCCTCACAAGGGTTTCTCCCCCGTCACGCGCCTCCGCTACCTCGCCGGACGCGCCCGCCGCATCGATGTCGGCTCGGTCGTCGAACGAGCCAAAGAGGCCTCGAGCCAGCACGGCAAGGCCCTGCCGCTCGTCGTCGCCGACATGCTCTACCAGGCCGGTGTGAAGAACGTCGGCTTCCAGGACTACATCGACTACGACTTCGCGATCCTCACCCCCGCCGAGCGCTCGACGTACATGACGCACCCGGTGTCGAACCAGATCTCGCAGAAGTACGACCACCCCGACTTCCGCGGCCTGTTCCAGGACAAGGTCGAGTTCGACCGGCGGTTCAGCGAGTTCCTGCGCCGTGAGTGGATGGTGGTGGATGCCGGCAACGCCGACGAACTGCGCGCCTTCACCGAGCGCCTCGGCACCATTGTCACCAAGGAGCCGGTCGGTCAGGCGGGCACCGGCGTGCACCGCTACCATGCGGCCGAGGTCGAGGACTGGAGCGCCTTCCACCGCGGACTGCTCGAGCGCGGCGAGATCCTCGTCGAAGAGGTCATCCGCCAGCACGACGACCTCGCGGCCGTCTGCCCCGGCACTGTCAACACCACTCGCGTCACCGCGTTCTTCGACGGACAGAAGACCCACATCCTCGCCATGGCGCAGAAGTTCGGCCGCGGCGCGGTCAGCGACCAGATGACCTTCGGCGGCTTCTACACGATGCTCGACGAGAACGGCCACGCCCTCGGCGCCGGCTACGACTCGCACGGTCACGTGCACGAGCTGCACCCCGACTCGGGCGCGCGCATCGCCGACTTCCAGCTGCCGATGATCGACGAGGTCAAGGCGTTCGTCGACGAGGTCGCGCGCGTCGTTCCGCAGGTGCAGTACGTCGGCTGGGACATCGTCGTCGGCCCCGACGGCCCCGTGCTCGTCGAGGGCAACTGGGGCGCCGGTGTGTACGAGAACAAGCCGAGCGTGACCGGAATCCGCACCGGACACAAGCCGCGCTACCAGGCCGCCATCGGGTTCTGATCCGGATGCCGAGAGGCCCGTCCCCCGCGTGGGGCCGGGCCTCTCGTCGTCGGAGCGGTTGGCGAGGTCCCTGAGCTTGTCGGAAGGGGCCGGGGCGGGCGTGGGCTCCGGTGGCTTCGACAGGCTCAGCCACCTGGGTCGGGAGTGGCGTGGGGTCCGGTGGCTTCGACAGGCTCAGCCACCTGGGTTGGCGAGGTCCCTGAGCTTGTCGGAAGGGGCCGGGGCGGGCGTGGGGTCCGGTGGCTTCGACAGGCTCAGCCACCTGGGTCGGGAGTGGCGTGGGGTCCGGTGGCTTCGACAGGCTCAGCCACCTGGGTTGGGGGCTCTGCGGATTGCGGTGGCTTCGACAGGGTCAGCCACCTCGGTTCCGTGAGTTGCCGGCATCCGGGAACGCGAAAGGCCCGCCCCGAGAACGGGACGGGCCTTTCGACGAGTTCTGTCAGTTGTGGCGCACGATGCCGAGCGGCGTCGACTCGTGACCCTGACCGAGCGGGTTGTCCTTGAGGATCGCGACGAGGCGCTTCTCGCCGGCCTTGTCCATCGTGGAGCCGAGGATGTTGCCACCCAGGTCGTTGATGTCGACGACGGCCACCTGAAGGTCGCCGCCGAGCAGCGACTTGAGGCGGGCGGCCACCTCGCGGGGGCGCTCGGGACCGAGCACGACGGCCTGGTTGTACGGCGGGATCGTGCCCTTGGTCGGACCGTCGATCGCGCGTGCCTTGTCGCCAGCGATGCGGTAGAAGTCACCCTTGCGCCCGAACGCCTTGGTCACGGCCGACACGGCCGCGGCGAACAGGATGCGGGGCGTTCCGCACTCGCGCAGCGCCATCTCCATCGTCTCGGGCATGCCCAGGCCGATGCCGTAGGGCGTGCGGGTGACGTACTTCGACAGGAAGAGCGCGAGCTTGCGAGGCTTGATCGTGTCGAGCTTGAACGACCGGCCCTGCGTGATCGCGACGATCTTCTCGGTGACGAACAGCAGGTCGCCCGGCTGCACGGCATCCTTCGCGTACTCGAGGATGAACGCGTCGAGGTCGTCGCCCGGCATGACGACCCGCGTGCGGATCGGGATGCGGGCGTACGAGGTGCCCTCGACGGTGACGGTGAGCGCCTTGCCGGCGTTGGCCTCCGCGCTCATTCGAGGTAGTCCCGCAGCGACTGCGAGCGGCTGGGGTGACGCAGCTTCGCCATGGTCTTCGACTCGATCTGGCGGATGCGCTCGCGCGTGACGCCGAACGTGTCGCCGATCTGGTCGAGGGTCTTGGGCTGACCGTCGCCGAGGCCGAAGCGCATGCGGATCACGCCGGCCTCGCGCTCGCTGAGCGAGTCGAGGAGCGACTCGAGCTGGCGCTGCAGCATGGTGAAGCCCACCGCGTCGGCGGGGACGACGGCCTCGGTGTCCTCGATGAGGTCACCGAACTCGCTGTCTCCGTCTTCGCCGAGGGGCGTGTGCAGCGAGATGGGCTCGCGGCCGTACTTCTGCACCTCGATGACCTTCTCGGGGGTCATGTCGAGCTCGCGGCTGAGTTCTTCGGGCGTGGGTTCGCGACCGAGGTCCTGCAGCATCTGACGCTGGACGCGCGCGAGCTTGTTGATGACCTCGACCATGTGCACCGGGATGCGGATGGTGCGGGCCTGGTCGGCCATGGCGCGGGTGATGGCCTGACGGATCCACCAGGTGGCGTAGGTCGAGAACTTGAAGCCCTTGGTGTAGTCGAACTTCTCGACCGCACGGATCAGGCCCAGGTTGCCCTCCTGGATGAGGTCGAGGAACTGCATGCCGCGACCGGTGTAGCGCTTGGCGAGCGAGACCACGAGGCGGAGGTTGGCGCCGAGCAGGTGGCTCTTGGCGCGCTGACCGTCACGGGCGACCCACTGCAGGTCGAGTCCGAGCTGGCCGGTCTTCTCGGCCGCCGACATGTTCGACAGCTTCTCTTCGGCGAACAGGCCGGCCTCGATGCGCATCGCGAGCTCGACCTCTTCGGCCGCGTTCAGGAGCGGGACCTTGCCGATCTGCTTCAGGTAGTCCTTGACCGGGTCGGCGGTGGCGCCGGTGATCTGCGCGGAGTAGACGGGGACGTCGTCTTCGTCGCTCGAGGAGATGACGATCGCGCCGGTGGGAAGAGCCTCGGCGGGCGCCGCCGGGGTCTCGTCGTCCTCGTCGTCGTCGGTCTTCTTCGTGTCGGTCTTGGCCGCGTCGTCGGAATCGTCGGCGTCGGTGGTGTCGTCGGCTTCGAGGTCGACGTCGGCTTCGACTTCGGCGTCCTCTTCGTCTTCGAGGTCGTCGTCCTTCTTGGCCTTCGTCTTCGCCTTCGCGGGCGCAGCCTTGGCCTTGGCGGGGGCCTTCTTCGCGGGAGCCTTCTTCGCGGTCGTCGTCGTCGACGCCGTCACGGTCTCCTCGGAGTTCTCGAGCTCGGTGTCCTTCGCACTCCGGGAGCGGGTCTTGGTTGTCGTGCCTGCCACGTTTCGCCTTTCACCGGGAACGTACGTTGCACGGCCGCCGGTCGTTCTCGGACACTAGTAAGACCCTTGTCAAGTCCCGAGCCGAGGAGCGGGGCTCCTGGACCGGGTGACAACGGGTCAGGTTCTTCATTGTCTCACATCCCCAGACCGGGACTTGACGTGGACCGGGGATCTATGCGTAGAGAACGCCTCGGCGCCCCCGTGCATTCCCGCCGGCCCGGTCAGGCCGGGAACATCGCCCAGCGCTGCGGGAGAAGAGCGAACCGGATGCCGAGTTCTCGGCATCCGGGATCTCCGAACACGGCGCGGGGAGAGCAGTGCGGGCGGATGCCGAGTCCCCCGGTATCCGGGACCGTCGAGGCCGGGTTCAGCCGAGCTTGCCGCGGCGGTCGTCGTCGCCGGGGCGCGAGGCGAGGAAGCGCTCGAGCTCCGCGGCCAGTTCGTCTGCGCTCGGCAGGTCGCCCGTGTGGATGATCGGGGTGGCCGAGGTGGAGCCGGCCATGTAGGCGTCGTAGCGCTCCTCGAGTCCCTCGAGCATGCGGGTCAGCTCGTCGCTGCCCTCGACCTGCTCGGTCACCTTGGCGATGAACTCGCGGTTCTCTTCGCGCAGCACTTCTCCGGAGAAGACCAGGCCGGTCGCCACCGTGAGGCTGTCGAGACCGGCCAGGGCGGCGGCGGGGTACTCGGTGTCGCCGAGGTAGTGCGGAACGAGAAGAGCGAAGCCGGCGACCTTGGCGCCCGCCTCGGCGAAGCGGTATTCGAGCAGGTGTCCGGCGGTGGAGGGCACCTGCGTGTGCGGACGCCAGACGGAGTGGGCCTCGGCGAGGTCGGGGCGTGTGCCGCTGACGGTGGTGCCGATGGGGCGCGTGTGCGGGACGGGCATGGGGATCGCGTGCACCCAGCTGACCGACGACACCTGCAGGCCCGCCGACAGCTCGAGGACCGTCTCGGCGAAGGCCTCCCAGAGGAAGTCCGGCTCGTAGCCGGCGAGCAGGAGGAAGGGGTGCCCCAGCGAGTCGTGCGCGAGCGACAGCTCGAGGCGCGCGGGGCGGTAGTCGGTCAGGTGGTCTTCGACGAAGGTGATGACCGGCCGACGCGCCCGGTAGTCGAGGAGCGCGTCGTTGTCGAAGACGAACACGGGGTTCGGCTGGAGGTCGTCGCGGAAGTACTCCACGAGACGAGACACGGCTCCGCCTGCGTCGGTGAACCCGGTGAGAGCGATCACGAGCGGCAGGCCCGACGGCACGGGCGGCGCCGCGGGGGCGCGGTCGTACAGCGGGACGGATGAGGGCATGCTTCCACTCTACGAGCGGTCGCGAATGCGTCGGCGGCGGTGCGTCCCGCTGCTAGCGAACACGGGCGAACCTAGGATGGATCTCATGCCGTTCCCCTCCGTGGCGTACACCTCCGCCCCCTCCCTCGAATCCGACGCCGACGCGATCCTCTTGATCGTCCCGACCGTTTCGGAAGGAGCGGCCGATCCGGACGGCTGGTCCGGACTGTTCGCCGCATTGTCGGCGGTGGGCTTCACGGGGGCCTCCGGCTCGTTCCAGCGCGTGCACGTTCCGGGTGTGTCGACCCCGGTCGCCGTCGCGGGCGCCGGCACCGACCCGAGCGAGGCCGCCCTGCGCGATGCCGCGGGCACCGGGCTGCGACAGCTCACCGGTTTCGCGCACGTCGCCGTGCAGTCGTTGGTCGCCTCGGCCTGGAAGCCGCTTGCCGAGGGAGCCGCCCTGGGTGGCTACCGGTTCGCCGACTACAAGAAGAAGTCCGCCAAACCCCGCGCCACCCAGGTGACGGTCACGGGCACCGACGCCCCGTCCGACGCCGACGTCGCGGCCGTGGCCGCCGTCTCGGGCGCCGTGGCCCTGGTGAAGGACCTCGTGACGACCCCCGCCGAGTGGCTCGGACCCGCCGACTTCGCCGACGCGGCCGTCGAGGCCGTCAAGGGCCTGCCGGTCGAGGTCGAGGTGCTCGACGAGAACGCCCTCCGCGAGGGCGGCTACGGCGGCATCCTCGGCGTCGGGCAGGGATCCGACCGCCCGCCGCGCATGGTGCGCCTCGACTACGCACCGGCCGGCGCCGAGCGTCACGTCGCCCTCGTCGGCAAGGGCATCACGTTCGACACCGGTGGACTCTCCTTGAAGCCGCCGGCATCCATGGTCGGCATGAAGTACGACATGTGCGGAGCCGCCACGGTCCTCGCCGTGCTGAAGGCTGCGGCCGAGATGGAGCTGCCGGTCAAGGTCAGCGCCTGGCTGTGCATCGCCGACAACATGCCGTCGGGTCGCGCCACGCGCCCGGGTGACGTGCTGCGCACCCTCGACGGCACCACCGTCGAGGTGCTCAACACCGACGCCGAGGGGCGCCTCGTGCTCGCCGACGGTCTCGCCGCGGCCAGCCGTGACAACCCCGACCTCATCGTCGACGTGGCGACTCTCACGGGCGCCATCACCGTCGCCCTCGGCAACCGCCACACCGGCGTCATGGGCGAGGAAGCGGCAGTGGCCGAGTACCTCGCGGCGTCGGCGCGCACCGCCGAGCTCGCGTGGCAGCTGCCGCTGCCCGACCACATGGTCGACGACCTCGACTCCCCCATCGCCGACCTGCAGAACGCGAAGATCGGCGACCCCGCCGGTGGATCGTTGTTCGCGGGGCTCTTCCTCCGCCACTTCGTCGGTCGGGTGTCCGATGCGGCCGACGCGCCTCGCATCCCGTGGGTGCACCTCGACATCGCCGGCGTCGGCATGAACAAGGCGGCGCCGTTCGGGTACACCGACAAGGGCGTCACCGGCGCGACCGTGCGTTCGCTGGTGGAGATGATCTCCGCGGGCGGCGCGCGATGACCGATCACACCGCCGACGTCGTCATCCTGGGCGGCGGCAGCGGCGGCTACGCGGCGGCCCTGCGTCTCGCCGAACTCGGCAAGGACGTCGTGCTGGTCGAGAAGGACAAGCTCGGCGGCACGTGCCTGCACCGTGGGTGCATCCCGACCAAGGCGCTCCTGCACGCCGGCGAGGTGGCCGACGCCGCCCGCGGCGCGGCTGACATCGGCGTCGACGTGACCTTCGGTGGCATCGACCCGGCGCGCGTGCGGTCGTACCGCGAAGGGATCGTCGCGAAAAAGTTCAAGGGCCTCGAAGGACTGATCTCCGCCCGCGGCATCCGTGTCGTGTCGGGCGAGGGCTCGCTCGAGGCCGGACCCGCCGTCCGTGTCGGCGACGATGTGTACCGCGGCACCGACGTGATCCTCGCGACGGGCTCGTACAGCCGCAGCCTTCCGGGCCTCGAGATCGGCGGACGCGTGCTCACCAGCGAGCAAGCCCTCGACCTCGACGTGATCCCCGACCGCGTGGTGGTGCTCGGCGGTGGCGTGATCGGCGTGGAGTTCGCGAGCGTCTGGCGTTCGTTCGGCGTCGACGTCACGATCGTCGAAGCTCTCCCCCACCTGCTCCCGGCCGAGGACGTCTCGTCGAGCAAGGCCCTCGAGCGCGCGTTCCGCAAGCGCGGCATCGCGTTCCAGCTCGGTCGTCGTTACGACACGCTCACTCAGACGGCCGACGCCGTGACGGTGACGCTCGACGACGGCAGCGAACTCGTCGCCGATTGCGTGCTCGTCGCGGTCGGTCGCGGTCCGGTCACCGCCGGTCTCGGTTACGAGGAGGCAGGCGTCGTGCTCGACCGCGGCTTCGTGCAGACCGATGAGCGCCTGCGCACCGCCGCACCGCACGTCTGGGCCGTCGGCGACATCGTCCCCGGACTCCAGCTGGCCCACCGCGGGTTCCAGCAGGGCATCTTCGTCGCGGAGGAGATCGCGGGGCTCTCCCCCGTGCTGGTCTCCGACATCGACGTTCCGCGCGTCGCCTATTCGCACCCCGAGGTGGCCTCCGTCGGCCTCACCGAGGCGCAGGCTCAGGATCGTTACGGATCCGAGGCCGTCAAGGCGTACGAGTACAACCTCGCGGGCAACGGCCGCAGCGAGATCATCGGCACCTCGGGCATCGTCAAGATCGTCCGCCGCGTCGATGGCCCGGTCGTGGGCGCGCATCTCGTGGGCGACCGCGTGGGCGAGCTCATCTCGGAGGCCCAGCTCGCCGTGGGCTGGGAAGCGCATCCGGAAGACATCGCCCCGTTCATCCACGCACACCCCACGCAGAGCGAGGCGCTCGGCGAGGCCTTCCTGGCACTCGCGGGCAAGCCGCTGCACGCACTCTGACCACAAACCGGTCACTAAGCTAGATACCGCATCCGGTACGAAGGAGACATATTCATGAGCACTTCCGTCGTCCTCCCCGCTCTCGGGGAGAGCGTCACCGAGGGAACGGTCACCCGCTGGCTCAAGCAGGTCGGTGACACCGTCCAGGAGGACGAGGGTCTGCTGGAGATCTCGACCGACAAGGTCGACACCGAGATCCCCTCGCCCGTCTCGGGCGTGATCGAAGAGATCCTCGTGCAGGAAGACGAGACCGTCGAGGTCGGCGCCGTCCTGGCGAAGATCGGTGACGGCTCCGGCGCCGCCTCGTCCGACGACGCCCCTCAGCAGGCCCCGGCCGAGGAACAGTCCGCTCCCGCCGAAGAGGCGGCCCCCGCCGAGGCCGCTCCCGAGCAGCCGGCCGCCGAGCAGCCCGCCGCCGAGTCCGCGCCCGCCGCGAGCGGCGACTCCACCGAGGTCAAGCTCCCCGAGCTCGGCGAGAGCGTGACCGAGGGCACCGTCACCCGCTGGCTGAAGGCCGTCGGCGACGACGTCGCGGTCGATGAGCCGCTGCTCGAGATCTCGACCGACAAGGTCGACACCGAGATCCCGTCGCCGGTCGCCGGCACGCTGCAGGAGATCCTGGTCCAGGAAGACGAGACCGTGAACGTCGGTGCCGCTCTGGCCCGCATCGGCAGCGGTGCCGCTCCGGCCGCGCAGCCCGAGGCGCCCGCCGCCCCGGCCGCCGAGGAGAAGCCGGCCGAGCAGCCCGCCCCCGTGGCGGAGGAGAAGCCGGCCGAGCAGCCCGCCCCCGCCGCCGAGGCGAAGCCCGCCGAGCAGAAGCCCGCTGAGCAGCCCGCCCCGGCTGCGTCCGCTCCGGCATCGGCTCCGGCCGCGTCGTCCAACGACGATGTGACCTACGTCACCCCGCTCGTGCGTCGCCTCGCTCAGCAGCAGGGCGTCGACCTGGCTTCGGTCAAGGGCAGCGGCGTCGGTGGACGCATCCGCAAGGAAGACGTGCTCAAGGCCGCAGAGGCCGCGAAGTCGGCTCCCGCTGCTGCGGCTCCCGCCGCGTCGGCCCCGACCGCAGCCCCCGCTCCCGTCGAGGTCTCGCCCCTGCGTGGCACGACGCAGAAGATGTCGCGTCTGCGCAAGGTCATCGCCGAGCGCGCCGTCGCGTCGATGCAGGCCACGGCCCAGCTGACGACCGTCGTCGAGGTCGACGTGACCAAGCTGTCTTCGCTTCGCGACCGCATGAAGGGCGAGTTCCAGCAGAAGACGGGCGACAAGCTCTCGTTCCTGCCGTTCTTCGCGATCGCCGCGATCGAGGGTCTCAAGGCCTACCCGATCATCAACTCGACGGTCGAGGGCGACGAGATCGTCTACCCCGCCCACGAGAACGTGTCGATCGCCGTCGACACCGAGCGCGGCCTGCTGACTCCGGTCGTCAAGGACGCAGGCGACAAGAACATCGCCCAGCTGGCTCGCGAGATCGCCGATCTGGCCGCCCGCACGCGCGACAACAAGCTGAAGCCCGACGAGCTCGCTGGCGGCACCTTCACGCTGACCAACACCGGTTCGCGCGGCGCGCTGTTCGACACGCCCATCGTGTTCCTGCCGCAGTCGGCGATCCTCGGCCTCGGTGCCGTCGTGAAGAAGCCTGGTGTGGTCTCGGTCGACGGCAAGGACGCGATCTCGGTCCGTTCGTACGTCTACCTCGCCCTGTCGTACGACCACCGCATCATCGACGGTGCCGACGCCGCCCGCTTCCTGGGCACGGTCAAGGCCCGTCTCGAGGCGGCGCAGTTCGAGGGCGACCTCGGGATCTGATCCGACCGAGCCCCAGCTCATGATGGCTGGTCCGCGACCGTTCTGACGGCGCGGACCAGCCATCGGTCTTTCTGGCGTACGAGCGTGACGTACTGCGTGACGTCGGCGCTCTCGAGCGAGACGACGGCCACTCCCCCGAAGTCGTCGATCAACGAGATCTGCCCGCCCGCGGCCATCGGCAGCAGCGGTTCGCGTGGGAACGCCGAGTCCTCCTCGTGAGCCGCTACGCAGGCCGGTTCGTCCTGGCAGGCGTCGATCTCGCCGAACAGCGCGCGAGCGCCCTCGACCACGTCGTCGATCAGGGGAAGGCGTTCGTCGGCGGGCTCGGCCGTCGACAGCACGACGGTCGGCGTGGGCGTCGACGCTGAATCCGCGACGATCGTCGTCGCAGTGGTCGCGGCGGGGTCGTGCTGGCCTGCCGGGAGCAGCAGCGCCAGGGCGACCGCGAGGACGGCCGCCGTCGCCGTACCGATCAGCGCCATGCGCATCCCTGGCGAAGACCGCCACCGCGTGCGCAGCTGGGCGAGACTCTCACGGACGGCCTCGGCCAGATCAGCGTCGACGAGCCGCAGCGCCAGTGGCGACTCGCCCTCGTCCGAGCGAATGCTCGGGGGCGGCGAGGTGACGTGCGCGGGAGTCAATGGTCCCAGCACGAGCGGCTCGGGTGCGGCATGCGCGAACAGCCGCCGTTCGAGGGCGTCCCACTCGCGCGGGGGTCTCGTCAGCACCGTCTCGTGTGCGCGGGTCAGCAGACCTCGCGTGTCGTCGTCTGCAGCGGCATCCGTCAATCGCTCCAGACACGACGCCGTCTCCTCGATGGGGTCGCCTCCGGCCTCGTCGGGGATGGCGACGGGGCGCCCCTCCGCCGTGAGCCACCACGTTGTGCGCGCGATCCTCCCGACGACGGAGCGGCACCCGCGCAGCAACCCGACGGCGGCGGTCACGGCCTCGCCGGGGACGAGTGCGACGGCGCTGAGGGCGCGACGCCGGAGGTAGGCGTCGAAGGATTCGACGAGGACGGATGCCGTGGCAGTGCTCATGCGCCGATCGTCGTCGACCTCCACACGACTGCGCGGAGCCGCTCGCTCGATCCGTGGACGATGTGTCCGATCCACGCACTGGGGAGGAGGAGTCCGCGTCGAAGATAGAATCGTCACCATGGCCGCTCGCACCACCACGCCCGAGAAGCGTCCGGGCTTCTTCTCGCAGATCAAAACCCTGTACACCTTCACGCAGAAGGAGTACAAGTGGCTGCCGTTCCTGCTCGCCGGCATCGTGCTGGTGGGCATCGCCCTCGGCGTGCTCGTCGGCTTCCTGATCCCGCCGCTGGCGGTGTGGAGCGTCATCCTCTGGGCGGTCACCGGTCTGCTCGCCGGCATCCTGGCCGGCATGATCACGATGACCCGCTTGTCGACGACGGCCATGTACAAGAAGATCGACGGCATGCCCGGCGCGACCGGTCACGTGCTGTCGTCGTCGCTCGGCCGCAACTGGCAGGCCTCCGAGGCGCCCGTCGGCGTCAACCCGCGCACGCAGGAGGCGCTCTACCGCGCCATCGGCCGCGGTGGCGTCGTGCTGATCGGCGAGGGCAACCGCAGCCGCCTGACCCGCCTGGTCGGCGAAGAGCGCTCGCGCGTGCTGCGCGTAGCCGCCGGTGTGCCGGTCACGGTGCTCTACGTCGGACACGGCGACGACGAGGTGCCGATCGCCAAGCTCGCTTCGACCATCAAGGCGCTGCCCAAGAAGGTCGACCGCTCCACGATGGCCGCCGTCATCAAGCGCGTGTCGTCGGTGTCGCAGGGCCTGTCGTCGCTGCCGATCCCCAAGGGCGTCGACCCGACCAAGATGCGCGCTCCGCGCCCGCGCTGACCCCCACACGACGACGGCCCCCGCTCAGGCGGGGGCCGTTTCGTGTCAGCCGCGGACGAGGATCGTGCCGACGGCCTTGTCGTGGAGGCCGCGCTGGTCGGAGTCGAAGACGACCGCGGGGATGATCAGGGCCAGAAGGATCGTGCGGACGATCGGGCGCCACAGGCCGACCCAGCCTCCGGATGCCAGCTCGAGGCGCATCCCCATGATCCGGTGCCCGGGGCTTCCGCCGATGAGCGGGATGAACAGGATCTGCACGGCGAAGAAGATCAGGTTGGTCGCGACGGGGTTCGCGAACGGCACTCCCGTCACCGGGTCGGGGGTGGAGAAGAAGGCGAACCCGATGAGTCCCGCGCTCGCGACGTCGATCAGGAGGGCGGCGATCCTCCGGCCCGGACGGGCGATCGAGCCGCGTCCTTCGCGGGGAAGGCCGAGCCGTTGGCCCGGGTAGTCGTTCTCTGCGGGGAGGGTCACGGCATCCAGCGTAATCGGGCCGACGTAACATCCCGGAAACACGCGAGATATGACCGGGACACCGGTTCTGGGTAGGGTCGAGGAGGCTGGCCGAGGCCGGCATGATCCCGAATGTTCTACCTCTGGAGTCTTCATGTTCAAAGATTCGTCCGAGGTGCTCAAGTTCATCCAGGACGAGGACGTCAAGTTCCTCGACATCCGTTTCACGGATCTTCCTGGTGTGCAGCAGCACTTCAACATCCCCGCCTCGACCGTCGACGAGGAGTTCTTCACCGTCGGACAGCTGTTCGATGGCTCGTCGATCCGCGGGTTCGCGAACATCCACGAGTCGGACATGCAGCTGATCCCCGACGTGACGACCGCGTACGTCGATCAGTTCCGCGAGGCCAAGACCCTCGTCATGATCTTCGACATCTACAACCCCCGCAACGGTGAGATCTACGGCAAGGACCCGCGCCAGGTCGCCAAGAAGGCTGAGAAGTACCTCGCCTCCACCGGCATCGCCGACACCGCGTTCTTCGCCCCCGAGGCCGAGTTCTACATCTTCGACGACGTCCGCTACGAGGTGAAGCAGAACTCGAGCTTCTACTCGGTCGACTCCGAAGAGGGCGCCTGGAACACCGGTCGCGAAGAAGAAGGCGGAAACCTCGCCAACAAGACCCCCTACAAGGGCGGCTACTTCCCCGTCTCGCCGGTCGACAAGACGGCCGACCTGCGTGACGACATCACCCTCAAGCTGATCGAGGCGGGCTTCGCGCTCGAGCGTTCGCACCACGAGGTCGGCACCGGTGGTCAGCAGGAGATCAACTACCGCTTTGACACGATGCTGCACGCGGCCGACGACATCCTGAAGTTCAAATACATCGTCAAGAACACCTGCGAGCAGTGGGGTAAGGTCGCGACCTTCATGCCCAAGCCGCTCTTCGGTGACAACGGCTCCGGCATGCACACGCACCAGTCGCTGTGGAACGACGGCAAGCCGCTGTTCTACGACGAGACCGGCTACGGCGGGCTCTCCGACGTCGCCCGTTGGTACATCGGTGGTCTGCTGGCGCACGCGCCCGCCGTCCTCGCCTTCACCAACCCGACCCTCAACAGCTACCACCGTCTGGTGAAGGGCTTCGAGGCTCCGGTCAACCTGGTGTACTCGGCCGGTAACCGCTCCGCGGCCATCCGCATCCCCATCACGGGTACCAACCCCAAGGCCAAGCGCATCGAGTTCCGCGCTCCCGACGCCTCGGGCAACCCGTACCTCGCGTTCGCGGCGCAGCTGATGGCCGGCATCGACGGCATCAAGAACCGCATCGAGCCGCACGAGCCCGTCGACAAGGACCTCTACGAGCTCCCCGCCGAAGAGGCCAAGAACATCCCGCAGGTTCCGAACTCGCTGCTCGACTCGCTCGAGGCTCTGCGCGCCGACCACGAGTTCCTGCTCGCCGGTGGCGTCTTCACGCAGGAGCTCATCGACACCTGGATCGAGTACAAGATCGAGAACGAGATCCAGCCGATCGCCCAGCGCCCGCACCCCTTCGAGTACGAGCTGTACTTCGGGGTCTGATCACCCGATCATCCACGTCGACGCCCGTCCCCGCCGTTTCGCGGGGGCGGGCATCGCCGCGTTCGGCGGGGGTGTCTTCGCATGCGCGACACCGGTCGCTCCCCCTCTCACGCGCCGGTTGCTCGGCACTCGATTCCGGATGCCGTTCCCCGCGCACTCGACGGTGAAGCCGCACGCCGCCCGGTTCACACCGCGCAACGCCGCAAGGTGTCGCGACTGACCCCGGTCAGCTCGCTGACGGCCCGCTGGCTCAGCTGACCGTCGCGCAGCAGCGCCTCGGCGGCCGCGCGTCGTCGTGCGGGCGGCAGCGCCGCGAACCTCTCCTGCGTCACCGTGCGCAGCGCCCGGTCCCCGGGCACGGTGGTGGCCGCGGCGAAGCGGCGGGCGCGCTCGATCCCGCGCATGAGCGCGCGGGGCGTCTCGCCGAGGCTCAACGCCGCGAGGATCCGCGCCTCGCGCGGGTCGAGTCCGTCGATCTCGGTCCGCAGCAGCTCATCGATCGCGTCGACCGAGGGAAGCTGCACGGTGATCACGTGGTCGGTCGGGGGCACGGCATCCGGAACCGTTGTCTCGACCAGGGTCAGGCATCCCCGCGGGACGGCGGCCAGAAGAGTCGCCACGAGCGAGGGCTCGCGCGTGTGCGCGTGGAGCAGCGCGACGGTCATGCCGGGGCCGACCTCGTGCCGCATCCCGTCGGCGAGCTGATCGACCGCGTCGGCCGAGTCGAGGTCGATCGTCGCGAGCGGGCGTGCCCGTCGGTGCGCCATCCAGCGGATGAGGGTGGACTTGCCGGTTCCGGGGCTGCCGACCACGCTGATAGTCCCGTCAGCTCGCGCGGGCGCGTCGGCTCCGGTCATGGGTCTCGGGCTCGCGGGCACCGTTCCCTCGATTCGGATGCCGCGGCGTGGGCCACGACCGGCGGCAGCGCGACGCGGGGTAGGACGAGTGCGGGCGAGGATCCGCGCGATCACCTCGCTCGCGCCGTCGCCGTCATGACCGGCGATCTGCTCGAGGACGGCGACCGTCGAGGGGCCGGGGCTCGCGAGAGCGAGCTCGATGATCTCGGCCAGGTCGTCAGCGGCCAGGCGGACCTGCCGACGACCGCGCGGCGCGGAACGAACGGTGCGGGGCACCGCGGGTACAGAGGACATGGAGGTCTCCCGACGCTGATCGACACGGAACCGGCCATCGGACGACGGCCGTCGAGCCGCGGAGGCGCGGCTGCGTGTCGGATCAGGTACGGGAGATGGAAGAGAGGAGGAGGGGATGCCGCGGCGGTGGCGCGCCGGGGACGTCGACGGAAAGCGGTTCGCGCCGCGTGACGAACGGCACCACGGCGACCGCGGCGGCCAGAGCGAGCACGAGGACCGTCGTGCCATCAGCGGTCGAGGTGTGCACGGCATCCGCCTCGACGGGAGGGACGAGATCGACCGCCGGTGTGCCGTCCTGGTCGGTGTGCGCCCACGACCCCACGGTGACGGCCGTGTGGGCGGTGCCTTCGTGATCGCCGGCATCGACATCCAGGTGCGTGGTCGCCCACGCGCTGCACAGCAGGAACAGTGCGAACACGAGTCGCATCGCGCGCCCGACGGCGCGCCGGCCGGGGGGAGGCGAGACGGCGGAGGTCATCGCTGCGAGCCTACGGACGAACCCCTCACACCGGGCCGAAGTGGGCGAGTGGCAACCGATCGGACACCTGATCTTCACCTGCGCGCGGGTCGGAGGTGCCCTGACGCGGATGGTCTGGAACAGCGGTCGACGACCGCCTCGATAGGACGAAGGAATCCCCCCATGGACTCACGCACTTCTCGACGCCTCAGAACGGCCGCCGCCGCGGTCGCCGTGGCGCTGACCGCCTCGACCTCGGTGGCGATGCTCGCAGCTCCCGCCCTCGCGGCGACCCCCGGCGACGTGGCCGAGCACGGCGGCGCCACGCGCAACGACGGCGACATGACCGACGCCCTGCGCGAGTCGATCGTCGACGGCCCCGCCAAGAACGTCATCCTGCTCATCGGTGACGGCATGGGCGACTCGGAGATCACGGTCGCCCGCAACTACGCCGAGGGTGCGGGCGGACGCTTCGCCGGCATCGACGCGCTGCCGCTCACGGGCCAGTACACGACCTACTCGGTGAACGAGCAGGGTCAGCCCAACTACGCCTCCGAGTCGGCGTCGACGGCCAGCGCCTGGTCGACCGGCACCAAGACCGTCAACGGTCGCCTCAGCGTCGACTTCCAGAACAAGCCGCAGTCCACCCTGCTCGAGATCGCGAAGGCAAACGGCTTGAAGACGGGCAACGTCTCGACCGCCGAGATCCAGGACGCGACCCCCGGTGCCGAGATTGCGCACATCTCGGCGCGCGGCTGCTACGGCCCCGAGCAGACCACCGAGAAGTGCTCGTCGGAGGCTCTCGAGAACGGTGGCCTCGGCTCGATCAGCGAGCAGCTGCTGAACGTGCGCCCCGATGTCACCCTGGGTGGCGGCTCGGCGAGCTTCACGCAGACCGCCGCGGCCGGCGCTTGGAAGGGCGAGACGCTGTTCGCGCAGGCCGAGGACCGCGGGTACACGCTCGTCGATGACGCCGCCGGCCTCGACGCGGTCACCGCGGCCGACGCCGATCAGCCGCTGCTCGGGCTGTTCAGCGAAGGCAACTTCCCCGTGCGGTGGAACGGCCCCGAGGCCACCGACCTCACGGCGGGCGGCGACCTGCCCGAGGCCGTGTCGTGCACCGAGAACCCCGAGCGTCTCGCGAGCGGCCTGTCGCTGGCATCCCTCACCTCGAAGGCGATCGACCTGCTCGACGGCGACGAGGGCTTCTTCCTACAGGTCGAGGGCGCGAGCATCGACAAGCAGGATCACGCTGCCAACGCGTGCGGCCAGATCGGTGAGACCGTCGACCTCGACGAGGCCGTGCAGGTCGCGATGGACTTCGCACGCACCCAGGGCGACACCCTCGTGGTCGTGACCGCCGACCACGCCCACACCAGCCAGATCGTCGGCTCGGCGATCCCCGGTTTGAACACGCACCTCGTCACCGCCGACGGTCAGCCGATGATCGTCGCGTACGGCACCTCGCCCGAGGGTGGCTCCCAGCAGCACACCGGCGCGCAGGTGCGCATCGCGGGCTACGGTCCGGGCGCGGCCAACGTGGTGGGGCTGACCGATCAGACCGACCTGTTCTTCACCGCCGCGAACGGTCTCGCGCTCAACCAGAACCTGGTCGCGCTGAGCGCCGAGGCGACCGTGTCGGTTCCGTCGGAGGTGCGCCCCGGCGACACCTTCATCGTGGCGGCCGACGGCTTCGCGGCCGACTGGCAGCTGACGGGTGCGGTGACGGATGCCGCGGACCTCGGTCAGCGCGACGCGCTGCGGGGATCGGCCCGGTTCGAAGCGACCGCCCCCGAGGCCGAGGGCACGTACGAGGTCACCGTCCGCGGTGCGCAGACCGGCACGACCAAGACCACCTCGGTGACCGTGTCGGCCGCTGCTTCGCCCGCCCCGACCACGGCTCCCTCCCCCGAGCCCTCGCAGTCGGCGGGCGCGGGTGCCGGTGCCGGCACGGGTGCCGGTCAGGGCGGCAGCGGATCGCCGCTCGCCACCACGGGTGCGGCCCTGCCGATCGGCGCTGCGGTGCTCGCGGCGGGTCTGCTCGCTCTCGGCGCGTACCTGCGTTCGCGTCGTCGTCGTCACACCGAGTTCGTCTGAGCTCGGCCTGCTCGACGCCCGTCCTCGCCCTCGCGGTGAGGGCGGGCGTCGCTTCGTCGTGTCAGCTCTCAGCCGGCGCGCGCCGCGCGCTTCTGCTCCTGGAACACCCGGATCGCCTCGTAGCGCTCCGCGGAACGGGCCTGCCGCTTGGCGGCCTCCTCCTCACGCACCTTCGGAGGGGCAGCGGTGATTAGGTCGTCGAGCAGATGCCGGACGGATGCCGAGATCTCGGCGACAGCGCGATCGAAGACCTCTTGATTGGCCCGTGACGGTTTCGTCGTGCCCACGATCTTGCGGACGAACTGGAGCGCGGCGTCGTGGCACTCGGCATCCGTCGCCGGAGGCTCGAAGTTGTGCAGGGGGACGATGTTGCGGCACATGCCCGCCAGGGTAGGCCTCGCGGCGCCGGATGGCGAGACCGGCCGGGTTCCCGGCATCCGCACAGGCGCCCCTCCGCCGCGATGTCGGAGGTCCACGCAAGGATGGGAGCATGCAGGACTCCCCCTACGCCTCGCGTCCGTGGTCGACCTCCTACGCCGAGGGAGTGCCGCTCGACATCGACGCACCGTCGCAGACGCTGCCCGAGATGCTCGCCGCGAGCGTCGCGGCGTACGGCAAGAAGGCCGCGCTCGAGTTCTTCGGCGCGACGACGACCTATCGCGAACTGGGTGACCAGGTATCGCGCGCGGCCGAGGGGCTGCGCCGGCTCGGCGTGCGCGCGGGCGATCGCGTCGCGCTCATCCTGCCGAACAGCCCGCAGCACGTCGTGGCGTTCTACGCCACGCTGCGGCTCGGCGCGATCGTGATCGAGCACAACCCGCTCTACACGCCGCGCGAGCTGCGCCATCAGTTCGAAGACCACGGCGCGCGGTTCGCGATCGTGTGGGACAAGATCGCCGACACCGTCGCCGAGTTCCCCTCCGATCTCGCGCTCGAGCACATCGTCAGCGTCGACATCACCGCCGCGCTCCCGCTCGGAAAGCGCCTCGCGCTGCGACTGCCGATCGCGAAGGCCCGCGCCGCACGTGCCCAGCTCACCGCCGAGCCGACCTCGAAGCGCCCGACGGCGTGGGCGAAGCTGCTGACCCGGGGCGCGCTCTCGCGCAAGCATCGAGGCCCGCAGCTCGACGACATCGCCCTGCTGCAGTACACCAGCGGCACGACCGGCACTCCGAAGGGCGCCGTGCTCACCCACGCCAACCTGCGCGCGAACGCGATGCAGGGGCGCGCCTGGGTTCCAGGGCTGCATGACGGCGAAGAGACGTTCTACGGCGTGCTGCCGCTGTTCCACGCCTACGGGCTCACCCTGTGCCTGACCTTCGCGATGAGCATCGGCGCGAAGCTCGTGCTGTTCCCGAAGTACGACCTCGAGCTGGTGGCCGCCGCGGCGAAGAAGAGCCCGCCGACGTTCCTGCCGGCCGTTCCGCCGATCTACGACCAGCTCGCCCGCGCCGCCGCCCGCGGCACGATCGACCTCACCAGCGTGCGCTTCGCCATCTCCGGGGCGATGAGCCTTCCGGTCGCGACCGTCGACCGCTGGGAGGCCGCGACCGGTGGCCTGCTCGTCGAGGGGTACGGCATGACCGAGTCGTCCCCGGTGGCGCTGGGCAACCCCATCGGGCCGTCACGTCGTCCCGGCACGGTGGGCGTGCCGTTCCCGAGCACCGACATCCGCGTGGTCGACCCCGAAGACCCGTCCGTCGACCGACCGCTCGGTGAGGCCGGTGAGTTGCTTCTGCGCGGACCCCAGGTGTTCCAGGGGTACTGGAACCGACCGGGCGACACCGCCGAGACCCTGTTGCGGGGCGGATGGCTGCGCACGGGTGACATCGCGACGGTTTCGACCGACGGCTTCGTCACCATCGTCGACCGCTTGAAAGAGATCATCATCACCGGAGGCTTCAACGTCTCGCCGAGCGAGGTCGAAGACGTGCTCACCTCGCACCCCGACATCGCCGGGGCCGCCGTCGTCGCGCTGCCGAAGTCGCAGGGCGGAGAAGACGTCGCGGCCGCCATCGTGCTGCGTGACGGCGTCGAGCTCGAGCCCGAAGCGATCCGCGACTTCTGCAAGACCCGCCTGGCCGCCTACAAGGTGCCGCGCCGGGTCATCGTGGTCGACGACCTCCCCCGTTCGTTGATCGGCAAGGTCCTGCGGCGCGAGGTGCGCGAGCGTCTGATGAAGTGAGGTCGAGATCGGCGGATGCCACGCATGCGGCATCCGCCGATCTCACCCGTAGAAGAGCTTGTCGAACACGCGGCGCGCACGGCGAGTGGCGCCGAGGTAGTCCTCTTCGACCTGCGTCGCCGAGCGCGGCGCGTACTCCAGAATGCGGCCGATGCCGTCGAGCTTTCCGCGGTCGACCGGCAGCACGTCGCTCGTCTGGCCCGAGAGAAGGGTGTTCGCCGAGCGCAGGCGGCTGGCCAGGTGCCAGGCCGCGGCGAGCTTGTCGGCGGCGTCGTGCTCGATGATGCCCGCGTCGGCCGCCGCGCTCAGCGCATCGAGCGTCGAGGTCGTGCGCATGCCCGGAACCGCGCGCGCGTGCTGCAGCTGCAACAACTGCACGAGCCACTCGACGTCGCTGAGGGAGCCCGGGCCGAGCTTCAGGTGACGCGCGGGGTCGGCACCCTGCGGCAGCCGTTCGTTCTCGACCCGTGCCTTGATGCGGCGGATCTCGCGCAATCCGTTCTGGTCGGCCGTGACCGGGTAGCGTACCTCGTCGGCCAGCTCCATGAACGCGGTGATCAGCTTCACGCTTCCGGCGACACCGCGCGCCCGCAGCAGTGCCTGGGCCTCCCACGACAGCGACCAGCGCCGGTAGTACTCGGCGTACGCGTCGAGCGAGCGTGCCAGGGGGCCGCTGCGACCCTCGGGTCGGAGCTCGGCATCGAGATCGAGCGGCAGACGGTGGTCTTCCGACTGCTCGCGCACGCCCGCGACGATCTTGAGGGCCAACTGGCTGGCGCGCTGCGGGTCGACGCCGTTCGCCCGGTAGACGTACATCACGTCGGCATCCGACCCGAAGCCGAGCTCGCGACCGCCGAAGCGCCCCATCGCGATGATGGCGAAGTCGAGGTCGTCGTCTTCCGGGGGCACCACCACGCGGCGAACGGCCCGCAGCGTCGCCTGGATCGTGACCTCGGTGATCGTGCTGAGCGCATCCGACAGCTCTTCGAGCGACACCGTGCCCAGCACCGCCGCCATCGCGACGCGCAGCATCTCGCGACGTCGCAGCGCACGCACCGAGCGCATCGCGTCGTCGATGTTCTGCCAGCGCGTTTGGATCGCTCGCGCCTCTTCTTCGAGCGCCTTGCCCGAGCGCGGGCGCAACAGCGCGTCGTCGTCGAGCCACGCGACCGACTCGGGGATCCACTCCATCAGCTCGCCGATGTAGCGCGAGCCCGAGAGCACCCGCGTGAGGCTCTCGGCCGCGCCGGCGGAGTCGCGCAGCATCCGCAGGAACCACGGGGTGTTGCCGAGGCGCTCGCTGATGCGACGGAAGACCAGCAGCCCGTAGTCGGGATCGACCCCGTCGGCGAACCACCGGATCATGATCGGCATGAGGTGGCGCTGGATGGTCGACTTGCGGCTCAGCCCGCTGGTGAGGGCGGCGATGTGGCGCAGAGCACCGGCCGGGTCGCGGAAGCCGATCGCGGCGAGGCGATCGCGGGCCTGCGCGGTCGACAGCGTGCGCTCGCCCTCGGGAAGCGCGGCCACCGCCGACAGCAGCGGGCGGTAGAACAGGCGCACGTGGATGTCGCGCACCTCGCGCTTGATGCCCTCCCACACGGCCTGCACTCCGGATGCCGAGTCGGCCAGCCGCGACGCTCGCGCGAGCACCCGCAGGTCGTCGTCTTTTTCAGGCAGCAGCGCCGTGCGGCGCAGGCCGCGCAGCTGCAGACGGTGCTCGAGCAGGCGGAGCAGGCGGTAGTCGCGGCCGAAGGCCTCGGCCTCGGTGCGACCGATGTACCCCTCGGCGACCAGCGCGTCGAGGGCTTCGAGCGTGCCGCGCTGGCGGATGCGTTCGTCGGTCAAGCCGTGCACGAGCTGCAGCAGCTGCACGGTGAACTCGACGTCGCGGATGCCGCCGGGCCCGAGCTTCAACTGACGGTTGACCTCCGCCGCGGGGATGTTGTCGGTGACGCGCTCGCGCATGCGCTGGACGCCCTCGACGAAGTTCTCGCGCTCCGCGCTGTGCCAGACCAGGGGCTGCATCGCGGAGACGTACTCGGCGCCGAGCGTCGCATCGCCCGCGATCGCACGGGCCTTCAACAGCGCCTGGAACTCCCAGCTCTTCGCCCAGCGCGCGTAGTACTGCTCGTGCGAGGCGAGGCTGCGCACCAGGGCGCCCTGCTTGCCCTCGGGGCGCAGGTTCGCGTCGACCTCCCAGAGCGGAGGCTCGATCTCGGCGCCGGAGATGCCGCGCATCGTCTGCACGGCCAAGCGTGTGCCGATGTCGATGGCACGGGCTTCGGTCACCACTTCTTCGTCGGCCGAACCGCCCACGAAGATCACGTCGACGTCGCTGACGTAGTTGAGCTCCCGCGCGCCGGTCTTGCCCATCGCGATGATCGCGAAGCGCGTTGCTTCGACCTGCTCGCGCGGGAACGCGCCGGGCCCCGCGCCGCTCACCCGCGCACGCGCGACACTGAGCGACGCCTCCAGGGCCGCCCCCGCGAGGTCGGCGAGGGCCGACGACACGACGCTGATCGCGCCGGCCGGGTCGTCTTGGCCGAGGTCGTACGCCGCGATGCGGGCCAGCAGGCGCCGGTAGCGCACGCGCAGCGCCACCCACGCGGCATCCGTCGCATCTCCCGCGAACCCGTCGACATCGTGCACGGATGCCAGAAGCTCGGCGCGCATCGTCTGCTCGTCGGGCACGGTGAGCCCGGCACCCGAGAGGTGCACCAGCTCGTCGGGGTGTCGCAGGTAGAACTCCGCGAACCCGTCGGACGCGCCCACCAGATCCCACAGGGCACGCCACGCGCCGGCGTCAGTTGAGACGGAGCGAACCGCCTCCCTGTCACGCCGGGCGACCTGCAGGATCGCCAGCACCGCCCGATCGGGGTCGGCCACGCGCTGCGCGAGCGCCATGGCATCCGCCCGCTCCGCACCGAGCTGCTCCTCGAGCTCACCGAGCAGGGAATCTGCTTTGGCGAGCCGCGAGAAGCCGGTGCGGGCGAGCGCGGTGAGCGCGGTCGACCGATCGCCCGAGGTCATGGACCCTCCGTCAGAGCGCCTCGAGGTTGCTGGCGAGCTCGAACGGCGTCACCTGAGCGCGGTACTGCTGCCACTCGCGACGCTTGTTGAGCAGCACGTACTTGAACACTGTCTCGCCGAGCGTCTCGGCGACCAGCTCCGACTCCTCGAGGTACTCGAGAGCGTGGTCGAGGCTCGCCGGCAGGGGCGCGTAGCCGAGGGCGCGGCGCTCCGAGTCGCTCAGCGACCACACGTTGTCTTCGGCCTCGGCGGGGAGCTCGTACTCCTCTTCGATGCCCTTGAGGCCGGCCGCGAGCATGAGCGCGTACGACAGGTAGGGGTTGGCGGCGGAGTCGAGCGCACGGTACTCGACCCGCGTCGACTGCCCCTTGTTGGGCTTGTACAGCGGCACGCGCACGAGAGCAGAGCGGTTGTTGTGGCCCCAGCAGATGAAGCTCGGAGCCTCGTCGCCGCCCCACAGTCGCTTGTAGGAGTTCACGAACTGGTTGGTCACGGCCGAGATCTCGTTGGCGTGACGCAGCAGGCCCGCGATGAAGTGACGCCCGACCTTCGACAGCTGATACTGGCCGCCCTCTTCGTAGAAGGCGTTCATGTCGCCCTCGAAGAGCGACAGGTGCGTGTGCATGCCGCTGCCGGGCTGGCCGCTGATGGGCTTCGGCATGAACGTCGCGTAGACGCCCTGCTCGATCGCGACCTCTTTGACGACGGTGCGGAAGGTCATGATGTTGTCGGCCGTGGTCAGCGCGTCGGCGTACCGCAGGTCGATCTCGTTCTGGCCCGGGCCGCCCTCGTGGTGGCTGAATTCCACCGAGATGCCGAGGTCTTCGAGCATGCGCACCGACCGGCGACGGAAGTCGTGCGCCGTTCCGCCGGGGACGTTGTCGAAGTAGCCGGCCGAGTCGACGGGCTGCGGGCGTCCGTCGGGACCCAGCTGCGACGACTTCAGCAGGTAGAACTCGATCTCGGGGTGCGTGTAGAACGTGAACCCGGCGTCGGCGGCCTTGGCGAGCGTGCGCTTGAGCACGTGCCGCGGATCGGCGACCGCCGGCTGCCCGTCGGGCGTCGTGATGTCGCAGAACATGCGCGCGGTCGGGTCGATCTCACCGCGCCACGGCAGGATCTGGAAGGTCGTGGGGTCGGGGTGCGCGAGCAGGTCGGACTCGTACGACCGCGTCAGCCCCTCGATCGCCGAGCCGTCGAAGCCCAGTCCCTCGGTGAAGGCACCCTCGACCTCGGCCGGGGCGATCGCCACCGACTTAAGCGTGCCGACCACGTCGGTGAACCACAGGCGCACGAACTTGACGCCGCGCTCCTCGATCGTGCGCAAGACGAAATCGCGCTGCTTGTCCATCGTCATCCCTCGTTTCGGTGGGCGTTCAGCGGGCGGAGCCGGAGCCCCAGTCGTCGCGGGCCTCTTCTTCGGCCCACTGCTGCGAACGCTTCTTCAGCAGCTCCGGAGCCTGAGCGGCCTCTTCGGCGGTGGCGAAGGGGCCGGCACGATCGACCGCCGGAGACTCGAACCCCTGCTCGACCTCGCGGGTCTCGAGGTTGTACCAGTACTGCTTGTTCTCGTCGCTCACGATGGCTCCTCACATGGGTCGCGCCCCTCGGCGCGAACCGCCGGTGCTCCCCCGATCCTACTGATCCCGACCGTCCGGCTGGCTAGGCTGAGGGGTATGGCAACGAATGCATCTCGCGCGGTCGGAGTGGACATCGGCGGAACCGGCATCAAGGCCGGAATCGTGGATCTGGATGCCGGGGAGCTCGTCAGCGACCGGGTGAAGGTCGCGACGCCGGAAGGTGCGGAGCCGGCCGACGTGCTGGCCGCGGTGAAGCAGGTGCTCGAGACCCTCGAGGCCCCCGAGGACCTGCCCTTGGGCGTGGCGTTCCCCGCAATCGTGAAGAACGGCCAGACGCTCTCGGCCGCGAACGTGTCGAAGTCGTGGATCGGCTTCGAGGCCGAGAAGTTCTTCGAGCACGGACTGTCGCGCGACATCCACTTCGCCAACGACGCCGACGTCGCCGGTATCGCCGAGGTCCGCTACGGCGCGGCCAAGGGCGTGGACGGCCTCGTGATCCTCACGACGCTCGGCACGGGCATCGGCTCGGCCATGATCTACGACGGCGTCCTCGTGCCCAACAGCGAGCTCGGTCACCTGCAGCGCGCCGGCCACAAGAGAGACGCCGAGCACTTCGCCGCGTACTCGGCGCTGGAGCGCGAAGAGCTGTCGTGGGAGAAGTGGGCGAAGCGCCTGCAGTGGTACTACGACTACGTCGAGTTCCTCTTCAGCCCCGACCTCATCGTCGTCGGCGGCGGCGTGTCGAAGCACTCGGAGCACTTCCTGCCGCTGCTGAAGCTGCGCGCGCCGATCCTGCCGGCGAAGCACCGCAACAACGCGGGCATCATCGGCGCGGCCTCGCTCGCCGTGCCGGTGCCCGAGGCGCTGCCGGCGGTGGCCCCGAAGGCCGACCCGAGCTGAGGTCGCTGAGGGCACGGCATCCGGAGCCCGCTCAGGCTGCGGCGACCTGACGCACGCTGACGGCGTTGCGCCAGACCACCGGCGCCCAGTGTCCGCCCTCGCACGGCACCTCGAGCATGACGACGCGGTCGTTGCCGCCCGTCGCCCACGCGGGTTCGCGGGTGGCGGCGCGGTTCGGCCAGGTGACCCACGCCCACACCGGGCGCTTGTCGGCGTACCACTCGATGGGGCGCGCGCCCCAGGTCTCGGGCTGCAGCGTGCAGGGGGCGATGGATGCCAGTACCCGAGCGACCATCTCATCGCTGACCCTCGTCGATCCCATGCACCGGACCCCTTCCCCGGCCGAGTTCGAGTGTAGAACATATGTCCGACACTCGACGGGTGGTGGACGCTGCGCGCATCCGTACCGAACCGCGCTCCGCGGGTCAAACCTGATGCGCTCCTGCCCTGCCGCCCCCTAGTGTCAGCGTCATCCACGCACACGACACAGAGGGGGAATTATCGTGAGCAACGACTACAGCGGCGCGGCCGCAGGTCTCGGTATCGGGGTTCTGATCATCGGGTTCATCGTCTATATCGCGATCCTCGCGCTCGCGATCTGGGTCTCGTACCTGATCATGCGGACCGCGGTGAAGAACGGCATCCTGCGTGCCGACGAAGAGCGCGCGCGTCGCGGCATTCCGGGTGGGGGCATGGCGCCGCCGGCAGGCGGATACGACTCGGGTCCGGGGGCGTAACCCGCCGATCGCCACGACGGCCCCGCATCGCTCGAGGGAGCGGGCGGGGCCGTCGTCGTATGCAGGGGCCCTACGCGCTCGCGATAGGAGAGCGCGCTCGCGTCGACCGAGGATTGCGGCAGCTTGCCGTGGCTGACAGCATCCGGCGTATGGCATCCGGACCCCAGCGCCCCACCGTCCTCATCGGCCTAGGGATCGCCTTCGTGCTGGGCGGGTTGCTCGGCTTTCCCCTGTTCCTCGCAGACCCGTTGGGAACGACCGGTCGCGGGATCCCGATGTGGCTCGCGCTCCCTGTGCTCTGGGTGGGTGGCATCGGATTCATCGCGTACGGCTGGTACTGGCGAGTGCGGGGCCGGCGCAGCCGATGAGCGTCGTGTGGGAGTTCGTCGCGTCGGTCATCGACTCGATCGGTGCCGTGATCGCTCGTCTGATCGATCGGCGCAAGGGCGACAGCCCCGAGGATCCTCACTGACGCGGACTGTCGTCATGCAGTGTGTGCGAATGGGCCGGCCTGTACGCCGGGTTCTGTCCGAGGGTTCCTTCGACAAGCTCAGGAACCCCGTGGACGGTCATCTCTCTCGGCGACACGTTGCCGTGACGCTCCAGCGGCCTACCCGGGGACTCGGCGAGCCGCGTCGTCATCCCCTGTCTGGCCTTGCTCCGGACGAGGTTTACCTCGCGGGTCGTGTCACCACGACCCCGGTGGTCTCTTACACCACCCTTTCACCCTTACCCCGCGGCCCTTCGACAAGCTCAGGGACCGTGGGGCGGTCTGCTCTCTGTGGCACTGTCTCGCGGATTGCTCCGGGTGGGCGTTACCCACCGTCCTGCCCTGTGGAGCCCGGACGTTCCTCGGCACGGGCGAACCCGTGACGCGACCGTCCAGCCGACCCATTCGCATCGGCCAGTCTACCGGTGGGCGGCCTCAGCCCTTCTCCGCGGTCGCCCCGATGCGCAGGTCGAGCGGGAAGTCGATGGGGAACGTGCCGAACAGCAGCCGCCCGGCAGCGGCTGCGGCTTCGCGCACCGCCGCGGCGACGGCATCCGCGTGCTCGATCGGAGTGTGCACGACGATCTCGTCGTGCAGGAAGAACGCCAGGTGCGGTCGTCGCGAGAACACCGCACCGGAGGCCGCGGCCGGGGCATCGGCATCCGTCTCGGGGAACGCCGCCAGGCGCCCCCGCAGGTCGGCCAGCCACGCGAGCGCCCACTCGGCGGCGGTGCCCTGCACGACGAAGTTGCGGGTGAAGCGTCCGCGATCGCGCGCGGAACGGCGTGCCCTGTTCTCGTCAATCCCGGATGCCGCCGACTCGCTCGCCAGCGACTGCAGGGCGCGCCACGACTCCCCCGCCGCGGGCGAGGTGCGGCCGAGCCACGTGTGCACGACGCCGCCCTCTTCGCCGGTGCGTGCGGCGTCGTCGACGAGTTGCATCGCGCGCGGGAAGGTACGTCGCAGCCGCGGGAGCAGTCGGCCGCTCTCGCCGGTCGTGGCGCCGTACATCGCCCCGAGCATCGCGAGTTTCGCCTCGGCGCGGCTCGCCACGGCTCCGCGGTCGACGATGCCCGCGTACAGGTCGCGCCCGGCGGCCGCCTCGGCCAAGGCCGTGTCGCGCGCCATCGCGGCGAGCACGCGGGGCTCGAGCTGGGCGACGTCGGCGGTCACGAGCGTCCAGCCGGGGTCGGCGCGCACCGCGGTGCGCAGCGCACGCGGGATCTGCAGGGCGCCCCCGCCCGAGGACGCCCACCGCCCGGTGACGACGCCGGCCGGCACGTAGACGGGGCGGAAGCGACCGTCGCGCACCCATTCGGCCAGCCATGCCCAGCCGTTCGCGGTGTACAGGCGCATCTGCTTCTTGTAGGCGATGAGCGGGGCGACGGCCGGGTGATCGTGCTCCGACAGTTCCCACCGACTCGTCGACTGCACGAGCAGGCCGGCGCGGTGCAGGGAGCGCAGCAGACGCGGCTGCGAGTCGAGAGAGGCCCGCGGGTCGCCCAGGGCGTCGCGGACGACGGCGGCCGTCTGCTCGATGCGTTCCGGGAGCCCGCCGCCGCGCCGCGGCCCGAGCTCGGCCTCGAGCAGGCGTTCGTGCGCGTCGATGCTCCACGGCACGCCCGCGGTGTGCAATTCGACGGCGATGAGCGCACCGGCTGACTCGGCGGCGGCCAGCAGCCGCAGCGCGCCGGGAGTCGCTGAGGCGGCAAGGGCGGAGTGCTGACGTCGGTATTCGGCGACGGCCTCTTCGGCGGATTCGGGGACCCCGGCTGCCGACTCCCCCAGGTCGAAGAGGGCGTCGCCCGCGTCGGGTTCGCTGGAGGCCGCGTCCCAGGCGGTCGCGCGGCGGAGCCCGGCGTCGTCGGTGACCGCGACGGCGTCGCGCAGGATCGCGTGCACGAGCCGCAGGTCCCACGCACGCGCGACGCGCACGCCGGCGTCGAGCAGCGGCGGGTAGGCGGACGCGGTGTCGGGCCAGACCCAGCGGACGTCGCCCGCCTGCTCGCGCTCGTGGACGGCCGCGACGAGGTCGTCGACTTCGACGGAGCGGACCGGGTTCGCGTCGGCGTCGAGGTCGATCAGGACGGGTGACCCGGATGCCGCGCGGGCGACGACGACCGTGTCAGAGGCCACGGCCGTCTCGGGTCATCGGGACTCTTCGGTGCGGACGAGGATCGCGCCGCACTCGGGGCAGAACACGACCTCGTCGGTCTGCGCGCGGCGGACGATGGCGAGATCGCTCGGCGGGAGCACCATGCGGCACGCTTCGCACGCACCGGCGAGAAGGAGCCCGGCGCCGTTGCCACGCGATGCGAGACGCTCGTAGAGCCCGAGCAGATCGGCGGGGATGGAGGCGGCCACGGCGTCACGGTCGCGACGCGCGCCGTCGAGGCGTGTGTTCGCGTCGGTGACGGTGGTCTTCGCCTCGGCGCTGAGCTGAGCGCCCTGCGCATTGGTGTCGGCGATCACTGCCTCTTGCTCGGCGACAGCGGCATCCGCTGCCTCGAGGCGCTCCATGAGCGCGATCTCCATGTCTTCGAGGTCGCCCTTGCGGCGCTTGAGCGAGGTCAGCTCGCTCTCGAAGCCCTGAGCCTGCTTGGGGTTCGACGACGCGGCGAGACGCTCGGTGTCGCGCGCGATGCGGGCATCGACCACGGCGACGTCGGACTCGAGGCGCCTCAGCTCGGCGTTGATGTCGTCGCGGGCGTTGGCACGCGTCGTCAGCTCTTGGGTGAGGGTCGCCCGCTGCGCGATCAGCTCGCGCACGCGCTCGGCCTGCGGCGGGTTGCCGGCGACCTTCTCGTCACGGTGGATACGCGCGTCGAGGTCGGCGAGGTCGAGCAGTTTGCGCTGGTCGGCGGGATCGGCATTCACGTCCCCCACGCTACCCCGGGCCTCCGACATCCGCGGCACGCGAGCGCCGACGCCCGCATCGCTCCGCGGCGGATCGGTGAGGTCGCGGCATCCGGACACCACGCCCCAGGAGTGCGGCGTCTACCGGGCTAGACTCGAGGGACCAGGGCCTTTAGCTCAGCTGGTAGAGCGCCACGTTTACACCGTGGATGTCGTCGGTTCGATCCCGGCAGGGCCCACCACCTACGACTCGGCGACGCCCGTGTCGGATCCGAGCAGGTCAGTTCAGGATGTTCACGCTGCGCGCGATCACCAGCGCCAGCAGGATGAAGCCCGACACCGCCTGCACCATCATGAACAGCTTCGCCCTGCTCGACAGCGGCATGACGTCGGTGGGGCTGAAGGCCATGGCGTTGGATGCCGAGAAGTACAGGTAGTCGACGTAGCCGGGCGCCCAGTCCTCGGTGTCGGACGAGCGGCGCGCCACCTCGCTCACCGCGTCGCGGTCGGAGTCCTGGGGGAACTGGAAGTCGGCGGGCGGAAGCTCGTCGCGCGCGTCGCGGCGGCGGGCGATGGGACCGCCGCGGTCCATCTCCCAATAGACGACGGCGTAGCCGATGACGTTGATCGCCCACACCTGCGCCGCCCCGAGCAGCGTCGAGGCGCCGCTCCCCTGCCCCTGCAGCAGCTGGTTCACCAGCAGGAAGAACGCGATCTGGTTGGCGACCAGCAGGATGACCGTGAACGCGATCGCGAACACGCGGCCGATTCGGGAGTCGCGGGTCAGACGTGAGGGGTTCGTCACGACCATCGGAATCGCGCACAGGATGCCGACGACCACCACGACGTAGCGCAGGATGCCGCTGGCCTCGCTCGGTAGCACGGCGTAGAGCCCCGTGCCCACGCCGAGGGCGATCAGGACCGGCCAGCGGTGTTCGGGCCTCGTGCGGAAGCCTTCGTGCGTGCTCACGCGCTCAGGCTAGACCGGTCGGACGTCCGCACCGGGCGGGCGCGTCGGCACACGGCATCCGCCGCTCTACGTCTTGGCGCAGGGCGCGTCGTCTCGACGTCGAACCGTCGCGGCGACCCGGGGCGGGCTCGCGAGCGCCGCGCGCAGCCGATGTCGTCGCGACTCGCTAGGCTGGACGCTGGTTGATTGTGCGGAGCGAACAAGGGTTGCCGCACTCGTATGGCGATTCTCTGGCATGACCTGCCAGACGACGAAAGGTCTTCCGTGACTGTTCACGACCAGGATCCGTATTCGCAGGGGCCGCAGGACAGCGACCCGGAAGAGACCGGGGAGTGGCAGGAATCCCTGCGCCAGCTGGTCCAGGCGAAGGGTCCGGCTCGCGCTCGCGAGATCATGCTGAGCCTGCTGAAGGGCTCGAAAGAACTGCACCTGAACGTGCCGATGGTTCCGACCACCGACTACATCAACACGATCTCGCAGAAGAACGAGCCCGAGTTCCCCGGTGACGAGGAGCTCGAGCGCCGCTACCGCAAGTGGATCCGCTGGAACGCCGCGGTCACCGTGCACCGCGCCCAGCGCCCCGGCATCGGCGTCGGCGGCCACATCTCCACCTACGCCTCGTCGGCGGCGCTGTACGAAGTGGGCTTCAACCACTTCTTCCGCGGCCTCGACGACCCGTCGGGCGGAGACCAGATCTTCATCCAGGGCCACGCCTCCCCCGGCGCCTACGCCCGCGCCTACCTCGAGGGTCGCCTCACCGAGGCGCAGCTCGACGGCTTCCGTCAGGAGAAGTCGCAGGCGCCCAACGGCATCCCGTCGTACCCGCACCCGCGCCTCATGCCGGAGTTCTGGCAGTTCCCGACCGTGTCGATGGGTCTCGGCCCGATCAACGCGATCTACCAGGCGATGTCGAACAAGTACCTGTCGAACCGTGGCATCAAGGACGTCAGCGACTCGCACGTCTGGGCCTACCTCGGTGACGGCGAGATGGACGAGGTCGAGAGCCGCGGACAGCTGCAGGTCGCGGCGAACGAAGGCCTCGACAACCTGACCTTCATCGTCAACTGCAACCTCCAGCGCCTCGACGGCCCGGTCCGCGGTAACGGCAAGATCATCCAGGAGCTCGAGAGCTTCTTCCGTGGTGCCGGCTGGAACGTCATCAAGGTCGTCTGGGGCCGCGAGTGGGACGACCTGCTCGCCCGCGACACCGAGGGCGCGCTGCTCAACCTCATGAACAGCACCCCCGACGGCGACTACCAGACCTACAAGGCCGAGAACGGCGCCTACGTGCGCGAGAACTTCTTCGGTCGCGACCCCCGCGCCCTCGAGCTCGTCAAGGACTACACCGACGAGCAGGTCTGGGGCCTCAAGCGCGGTGGCCACGACTACCGCAAGGTGTTCGCGGCGTTCAAGGCGGCCAAGGAGCACAAGGGCCAGCCCACCGTCATCCTGGCGAAGACGATCAAGGGCTACGGCCTCGGACCGCACTTCGAGGGCCGCAACGCGACCCACCAGATGAAGAAGCTGACGCTCGACGACCTCAAGGCCTTCCGCGACGCGATGGACATCCCCGTCACCGACGCGCAGCTCGACGAGAACCCGTACCAGCCGCCGTACTACAACCCCGGTGAGCAGGATGAGACGATCAAGTACATGCTCGAGCGTCGTCGCTCGCTCGGTGGGTTCCTGCCCGAGCGTCGCACCACGCACGTCGGCCTCGAGCTGCCGGGCGACGCCGCCTACGCGCTGCCGAAGAAGGGCTCCGGCACGCAGGAGATCGCCACCACCATGGCGTTCGTGCGACTGCTGAAAGACCTGCTGCGGGTGAAGGACTTCGGTCACCGCATCGTGCCGATCATCCCCGACGAGGCGCGCACGTTCGGTATGGACGCGTACTTCCCGACGGCGAAGATCTACAACCCCAAGGGCCAGCACTACACCTCCGTCGACCGCGAGCTGCTGCTGGCGTACAAGGAGAGCCCGCAGGGCCAGATCATCCACGTCGGCATCAACGAGGCGGGCGCCCTCGCGGCGTTCACCGCGGCGGGCACGGCGTACTCGACCCACGGCGAGCCGCTGATCCCGGTCTACGTCTTCTACTCGATGTTCGGCTTCCAGCGCACGGGCGACGCCCAGTGGGCGGCCGGCGACCAGATGGCACGCGGCTTCATCATCGGCGCCACGGCCGGTCGCACCACCCTGACCGGTGAGGGCCTGCAGCACGCCGACGGTCACTCGCAGCTGCTCGCTTCGACGAACCCAGCGACGGTGTCGTACGACCCGGCCTACGGCTACGAGATCTCGCACATCGTCCGCTCGGGCATCGAGCGCATGTACGGCGGGAACCACCCCGACCCCAACGTCATGTACTACATGACGGTCTACAACGAGCCGTACGTGCAGCCGGCCGAGCCCGAAGGGGTCGACGTCGACGGCATCGTCCGCGGCATCCACCACATCTCCTCCGGTGAGGGCGATGGCCCCCGCACGCAGCTGCTCGCGTCCGGCGTCGGTGTGCCGTGGGCGTTCGAGGCCCAGCGCCTGCTGAAGGACGACTGGGGCGTGACGGCCGACGTCTGGTCGGTCACCTCGTGGAGCGAGCTGCGCCGCGACGGTCTCGCCGCCGACGAGCACAACTTCCTGCACCCCGAGGAAGAGCCCCGCGTGGCCTACCTCACCGACAAGCTGAAAGAAGCCGACGGCCCCGTCGTCGCCGTCAGCGACTGGATGCACGCGGTGCAGGATCAGATCCGCCAGTGGGTTCCGCAGAACTACTGGACCCTCGGCGCCGACGGCTTCGGCTTCTCGGACACCCGTGCCGCGGCCCGTCGCTTCTTCAAGATCGACGGTCCCTCGCTCGCCGTCCGCGCCCTGCAGGCGCTGGCCGAAGAGGGCAAGGTCGACCGCGCGGTCGTGGGTCAGGCCATCGAGAAGTACCGCCTGCACGACGTCAACGCCGGCACCAGCGGCAACGCGGGTGGCGAGGCCTGAGCGCGTGACGAGCACCACCGACGGGTCCGGTTCCGCCTCCACGGGCGGGGCCGGGCCCGACCGGTCTGCGGGCGCGATCGCGGCCGCCGCACAGGAGAAGGCCGACACCCTCACCTGGCTCCGCCGCATCTCGGGCGACCTCGCGACGGCGACGATCCAGCGCCTCGAAGAGACGCTGCCCTGGTACGCCGAAATGCCTCCGGCCCGGCGTTCGGCGGTCGGGCTCGTCGCCCAGGCGGGCATCACCTCGTTTTTGCAGTGGTTCGAGGAGCCGGCATCCACTCCGGCGATCGCCGCCGACATCTTCGCCGCCGCTCCTCGTGAGCTGCTGCGCAGCGTCAGCCTCACCCAGACCCTGCAGCTCGTGCGCGTCACCGTCGAGGTGATGGAGGAGCGCGTCGCCGGCCGCAGCGAGAAGGTGCGCGAGGCGATGCTGTCGTACTCGCGCGAGGTCGCCTTCGCCGCCGCCGACGTCTACGCGCGCGCCGCCGAGGCCCGCGGGCTTTGGGACGCCCGGCTCGAGGCACTGGTGGTCGACTCGATTCTCACCGGCGAGGCCGACGACGAACTCCCCAGCCGCATCGCCGCGCTCGGCTGGCACGGGCACGGCGAGGTCGCGGTGCTGGTGGGCACCACTCCCCCGCAACTCGACGTCGACCAGGTGCGCCGCACGGCGCGCAAGCTCGGCGTCGACGTGCTCATCGGAGTGCAGGGCTCGCGCCTCGTGCTCGTGGTCGGCCGTGCCGATCTGCCCGCCCGCAGCAGTGGCGAGGACGGCGTCGAACTGCCCTTCCCCGAGATCGCCAAGCGTCTCGAACCCGGTTTCGGGTCGGGTCATCTGGTGCTGGGCCCGCCGGTTCCTGCGCTCGTCGACGCGGGCCAGAGCGCCCGCGCGGCCCTCGCCGGATTCGCCGTGGCCCGGGCCTGGAGACACGCCCCGCGCCCGGTGGAGGCCGACGACCTGCTGCCCGAGCGCGCCCTCGCCGGCGACGCCGTCGCGAAGCAGACGCTCGTCGATCGCGTGTACCGACCGCTGCAGGCGCACAGCGCCGACCTCGTGGCGACGCTGTGGAGCTACCTCGACAACGGGCGCTCGCTCGAGGCGACCGCGCGCGAGCTGTACGTGCACCCGAACACGGTGCGGTACCGCCTCAAGCGCGTGTCGGAGGTCATCGGGTGGGATGCCACGGGGCCGCGCGAAGCGCTCATCCTGCAGACCGCGCTGATCCTCGGCTCGATCGGCACCGACGCCACGCGGCGTCGCGGGCTCGCCAGTCGGCGACCGTCCGCTTCGCGCTGAGTCGTGTCGCGCCGGGTCGTGCGGAGCCCACGGCTGTCCGCCGGCGACGAGAACAGGAAGACGCGGCCGGAACAGGCCGTATCGGCTCGGATCGACCTGTTCTCGATGAGCGTGCCTGTTCTCGTGACACCGAGCAGGTCGAGCGATCGCCCGCAGCACCGTCATCTGGCCCGGGTTTCGCGCCCGCTCGACGCGGAACACGCCCGCTGATGCACGGCGCGCACAAAGACACGCCGCATATCTGTGTCGATATCTCCATAAGCGCGGGCCCGATCGTTGGCAGGATGGAAACGTGATCATCGCCGTCTTCCCGGGACAGGGTTCGCAGACCCCCGGCTTCCTGGCCCCGTGGCTCGAACTCGACGGAGCGCGCGAGCGCCTCGAGGCCTTCTCGGAGCAGGCGGGCGTCGACCTCGTCGCCGCCGGCACCGAGTGGGATGCCGATCAGATCCGCGACACCGCCGTCGCCCAGCCGCTGATCGTCGCGGCGAGCCTGCTGTCGTGGTCTGCGCTGAACGACCGCTCCACGGCCGCCGTCGCCGGCGTCGCGGGGCACTCGGTGGGCGAGATCGCCGCGCTGGCGGCATCCGGAGTGCTCTCCGACGAGGACGCGCTGCGCCTGGTCGGTCTCCGCGGCCGCGCGATGGCCGAGGCCGCCGCCACCGTCGAGACCGGCATGAGCGCGGTGGTCGGCGGAGACGAGACCGCCGTGCTCGAGCGCCTCGAGGCGCTCGGACTCACCCCCGCCAACTACAACGGCGGCGGACAGATCGTGGCCGCGGGCGAGCTGCCCGCCCTCGCCGAGCTCGCCGCCGAGGCGCCGCGCGGAACCCGTGTGATCCCCCTGCAGGTCGCGGGCGCCTTCCACACCCGCTTCATGGAGCCCGCCGTCGAGACGCTGGCCGCCGCCGCCGCCGACGTGCAGGTCTCCGACCCCGCGACGACACTGTGGACCAACTCCGACGGCTCCGTCGTGACCGAGGGCCGTCGCGCGCTCGATCTCGTGGTCGCCCAGGTCTCGTCTCCCGTGCGCTGGGACCGCTGCATGGCCTCGTTCGCCGAGCAGGGCGTGACCGGCATCATCGAACTCTCGCCCGCCGGCGCCCTCACGGGTCTCGCGAAGCGAGCACTGCGCGGCACCCCCACCGTGGCAGTCAAGTCCCCCGACGACCTCGACGCGGCCGTCTCACTCCTGAAAGAAGACCAGGCATGAGCACCCCCACCCTCCGTCAGCTGCAGGGAGCCGCCCACACGCGCATCTACGCCTACGGCGCCGCGCGTGGGGAGAACTTCGTGCCCAACGACGACCTCGTGGGGCCCATCGACTCCAGCGATGAGTGGATCCGCCAGCGCACCGGCATCGTCACGCGCGTGCGCGCGGACAAAGACACGGATGCCATCGACCTCGCGACCGCGGCCGCGCGCGAAGCCGTCGAGAAGTCGGGCGTCGCGCCCGAGGACATCGACGCCGTGATCGTGGCGACCATCAGCAACCCCAAGCAGACGCCGTCGGCCTCGGCGATCGTCGCCGACCGCATCGGGGCGAACCCGGCCGCGGCCTACGACCTCAACGCCGCGTGCGCGGGCTTCGCCTACGGCGTGGGCCAGGCGGATGCCCTCGTGCGGGCCGGCCTGGCGAAGCACGTCGTGGTCGTCGGCGCCGAGAAGCTCAGCGACGTCGTCGACCCCACCGACCGCAGCATCTCGTTCCTGCTCGGCGACGGCGCGGGTGCGGTCGTGGTGGGCCCGAGCGACACTCCGGGCATCGGCCCCACCATCTGGGGTTCCGACGGATCGAAGGCGGATGCCGTGGGCATGAACGCCACGCTCACCGACTTCCGCGACGGCCTCGCCCCGTGGCCAACCCTGCGCCAGGAGGGCCCTACGGTCTTCCGCTGGGCCGTCTGGGAAATGGTCAAGGTCGCGCGTCAGGCGATCGAGGCCGCCGGCATCGAACCCGCCGACCTCGCCGCGTTCGTGCCGCACCAGGCGAACATGCGCATCATCGACGAGTTCGCCAAGCAGCTGGGCCTGCCCGAGACCGTCGTGATCGGTCGCGACATCGAGACCACGGGCAACACCTCGGCGGCATCCATCCCGCTCGCCACCCACCGCCTGCTCGAGGAGCACCCCGAGCTGAGCGGCGGCCTCGCGCTGCAGATCGGCTTCGGCGCCGGACTCGTGTTCGGCGCGCAGGTCGTCGTCCTCCCCTGACGCGTCGGCGTCGAACCCTAGACTGATCGGGGCCTGACAGGCCCGCCCCCAAGAAACAGGAGACATCATGGCATTCACCAACGACGAGGTTCTCGCGGGCCTTGCCGAGCTCATCACCGACGAGACCGGCATCTCGGCCGACGAGGTCGCCCTCGAGAAGTCGTTCACCGACGACCTCGACATCGACTCCATCTCGATGATGACGATCGTCGTCAACGCTGAGGAGAAGTTCGGCGTCACCATTCCCGACGACGAGGTCAAGAACCTCAAGACCGTCGGCGACGCCGTGACCTTCATTACGTCGAACCAGTCCTGACACCTCCCGGTGGGGGCTCCGGCCCCCACCGGTCACGACCTGTCGGCCGCACCAAGGATTCTTCGCTCATGAGCACACCCCGCATCGTCGTCACCGGCATCGGAGCCACCTCGCCCATCGGCGGAACGGCACCCGAGAGCTGGTCCGCCCTGCTCGCCGGAACCTCCGGCGCCCGTTCCCTCGAGCACGAGTGGGTCGAGCAGTACAACCTGCCCGTCACCTTCGCCGCCGAGGCGCTCGTGCGTCCCGAGACCGTGCTCGAGCGACCCGTCGCCAAGCGGCTCGACCCCTCGTCGCAGCTCGCCATGGTCGCGGCCAAAGAAGCGTGGGAAGACGCCGGCTCCCCCGACATCGACCCCGACCGCCTCGGCGTCGACTTCGCCACCGGCATCGGCGGCGTCTGGACGCTGCTCGACGCGTGGGACACCCTGCGCGAGAAGGGCCCGCGTCGCGTCATGCCGATGACGGTGCCCATGCTCATGCCGAATGCGGCGGCCGGAAACCTCTCGCTGCACTTCAACGCCCGCGCCTTCGCGCGCACCGTGGCGTCGGCGTGCGCCTCGAGCACCGAGTCGATCGTCAACGCCGTGCAGCACATCCGCGACGGCCTCGCCGACGTGGTCATCGCCGGTGGCACCGAATCGGCCATCCACCCGATCACCATCGCCTCGTTCGCGTCGATGCAGGCGCTGTCGAAGCGCAACGACTCGCCCGAGACCGCGTCGCGGCCCGCCAGCGTCGACCGTGACGGCTTCGTCATGGGCGAAGGCGCGGGCGTGCTGATCCTCGAGACCGAAGAGCACGCCAAGGCCCGTGGCGCCAAGATCTACGCCTCGATCGTGGGCGGCGGCGTCACCGCCGACTCGTACCACATCACCGCGAACGACCCCGAGGGGCACGGCGCCGCGCGCGCCGTCCACCTGGCGCTCGAGATGGCGGGCGCGTCGGTCGACGACGTCACTCACATCAACGCCCACGCCACCTCGACCCCCGTCGGCGACCCGAACGAGTACAAGGCCCTGCGCGCCGTGTTCGGCGACCGCGTCGACGAGATCCCCGTCTCGGCGACCAAGGCGTCGACCGGTCACCTGCTGGGTGGCACGGGGGCTCTCGAGGCCATCTTCACGGTGCTCGCCCTGCAGAACCGCGTCGCGCCCCCCACGATCAACCTGACCGAGCAGGACCCCGACGTTCCCTTCGCGCTCTCGGGCTCGCCCGTGGAGCTCGGCGCCGGTGACCAGCTGGCCATCAGCAACTCGTTCGGCTTCGGCGGTCACAACGCCGTCGTCGCGATCGCTTCGGTCTGACCGCAGGAGAACGCCCCCTGGCATCCCCCCGACTGCGATCGGGGATGCCAGGGGGCGTTCTGCATGTCAGGCGAGGGATACGCGGTCCCGGTGCCGGGTATGAACACCGGCCTCCGGTAGTGGCGCCTCCCCCGTCCGACGCATGAGGCAGACGCGTTCAGCCCACTTTGTGGAGCCAGACGATCTGCTGGTCGTCACCGGCGTGCCGGAAAGGTTCGAGTTCTTCGTCCCAGGCCGAGCCGAGCGCGACGTCGAGCTCGCGCTGCAGCTCGAACGCATCGCCGGCGGCGACCTCCATGGCGTAGCGCACCCGGTCTTCGCCGATGACGACGTTGCCGGCCGCATCGGTCTGAGCGAAGTGGATGCCGAGACCCGGCGTGTGCATCCAGCGACCGCCGTCGCTGCGGGGCGTGGGGTCTTCACTCACCTCGAAACGCAGGTGCTCCCAGCCGCGGATGGCACTGGCGAGAGCCGCACCGGAACCCACCGGACCCTCCCAGTAGAACTCCGCGCGGCGGCTGCCCGTCAGTACAGGCTGCTCGGCCCAGTCGAAGTTGACGGCACGGCCGAGGGCACGTCCTACCGCCCACTCGAGGTGGGGGCACAACGCGCGGGGCGCGGAGTGGATCAAGATCACTCCGCGCGAAGACGTGATCGCCATGGTCTCTCCTTCGTCAGGTACGTCTTCCCCTACGACCTGTGATGGAGTGTGGCGATTGTTCGGTTGTCCCGGCCATTATCGCCCGCTCATAACGAAATCACAACACTGTGGTTCCGATGTGCGTCTGGCGCGGGGGTGCGGGGCCTTCGACGGGCTCGGGGACCTGGGTTCCGCGCGTGGGGCTGTGGGGTTCGGGCCCTTCGACAGGCTCAGGGACCTGGGTGCGGCGTGAGGCGGGACTGTGCGGCTTCCGGTCCCTTCGACAGGCTCAGGGACCTGGGTGCGGCGTGGGGCGGGACTGTGCGGCTTCCGGTCCCTTCGACAGGCT
Organism: Microbacterium sp. che218; assembly: GCF_040436305.1. Taxonomy (NCBI): domain Bacteria; kingdom Bacillati; phylum Actinomycetota; class Actinomycetes; order Micrococcales; family Microbacteriaceae; genus Microbacterium; species Microbacterium sp. che218. The sequence goes on along the minus strand of NZ_AP031501.1, from coordinate 503,354 downwards.
CAGGGACCTGGGTTGCGCGCGTTGAGTTGTGGGGGTCGGGCCCTTCGACAGGCTCAGGGACCTGGGTGCGGCGTGGGGCGGCGGCGCGCGGCTTCCGGGCCCTTCGACAGGCTCAGGGACCTGGGTTGCGCGCGTTGAGTTGTGGGGTCCGGTCCCTTCGACAGGCTCAGGGACCTGGGTGCGGCGTGGGGAGGCGGCGCGCGGCTTCCGGGCCCTTCGACAGGCTCAGGGACCTCAGTGCTCAGCCGAACCAGAGTGCCCAGTACAGCGCGAAGTTGCGGTTGCCGTACGACGAGCACTCGTCTCCCGTGCCCCAGCGCGCCGCGAGGGCTGCGGGGTTCGGCTGGTAGGGCGTGTAGTTGTACAGCGCCGCCGTGGCCTCGTTGGTGATGGCGACGTCGGAGCCCCCGCACGCGGGATCGGGCGAATACGCGAGGTAGTGGGTGCCGGGCTGACGCATGAAGTTCGAGGCGCTGTACGTCTTGAGGTCGGTGGTGCCCTGCGCGACCTGCTGGGCGAAGCCCGCGATGCCCGGGTCGCACGCCGCGTCGTCGGGACAGCGGGCGCCCATCGCCGCACCGAGCTGCTCGGCGGACGGCGAGCGTGCGACGCGTCCGGCGACGAGACTCTGCTCCTTCTGCAACGTGACGAGGATCACCTTCGCCGAGATCCCGCACGCGCGCTGGACGCGGTCGATGATCTCGGCCGCCGTGAGCGAGCCGCCGTCATAGCCGTCGCAGACGGTCTGGCCCGTGGCATCCGACACGACCGGACCTCGCGCGGGGAGATCCGTGCGCAGCACCGACAGGCAGGAGTCATTGCGGCACTCCCCCACCTGATCGTCGAGGAAGCTCTGGATGTCGTCGGCGGTCATGGCGTTGCCGTCGTAGAAGGCGTCGTCGCTGATCAGAGTGCCCGGGTCGAAGCTCGACAGGTCGATCGCCTGACGACGCTGCTCGGTGTTCCACGCCGTCGTCCACGCACTGGTGAGGGAGACCAGCGGGATGACGGCCAGTACGACGAGAGAGACCAGAGCAGCCGCGACGATGCCGAAGGTGATGCGACGGCGACGGAGCTGCCGGGCACGGGCGGTGGGGCGACGCCGCCGGACGGGCGGACGACGAGGTCGGCTCGGCCGCGTACGAGTGTTCGCCACCCCCCGATCGTGCCGCACCGCGCCGACCGCGCGCTGCACATGACGTGCGGCGCGTCGGCCAGCGCGGTGGTGCTCACGTCCGGGGCTGACCGGGCGGAGCACACGAGGTGCGGCGCGTCGGCCAGCGCGGTGGTGCTCACGTCCGGGGCTGACCGGGCGGTGCACGCAAGGTGCGGCGCGTCGGCCAGCGCGGTGGTGCTCAGCTGCCGGGCTGGGCGGGGGCGGTGCCGTCGGCCGGGGGCGTGGGCGCCGAGCCGTCCGCGGGCGGGGTGGGTGCCGTGCCGTCTGTCGGCGGGGCGGGAGGCGTGGGCTTCTCGCCGTCGGCGGGAGGCGTCGGCTTCTCGCCCTCGGCGGGCGGGGTCGGAGCCGTACCGTCGGCCGGCGGGGTCGGCTTCTCGGCGCCGGGAGCACCGGGGCCGTGGCCGGGACCCGCGGGGCCGCCAGGCCCGCACTCGCCCGGGCCGGACCCGTCGGCGGGGGCGGTCGGGGCGGCCGGGGCCGTGCCGTCGGCGGGGGCTCCGGTGGGCGCGTCGCTCGGAGTGGCGCCGGGGGTGGCGCTCGAGCCGGGCGTGGGGGTGCCCGTGCCCGGGGTCGCGGCGCCGGGTCCGGTGGATCCGCCGTCGGCGCTCGGTGCCGAGGTCGCCAGCGTCAGCGGGGTGTTCGTCTGCGCGGCGAGGGCGGCTGAACCGCCCGTCAGGCCCGCGGCGACAATGACCGCGCCCGCGATCAGCGCGGGGCGACGCCACGAGCGGCGGCGGGGCTCGGGGGCCTCGTCGAACCGCGGCAACGGCTGGGTGGGGTTGTCGTCGTTCATGGTTCTCGCTCTCCGCCGGTGGCGTTCACCGGCTCGAGTTCCACATTTCGCGGCGGGACTGAAGCGAACCTGAAGTCGGTGAGGGTCGGGGCATCGCATATGCAAGCCATAACGCCCGTTCAGCGCCGGGCCGTAGCGTCGGGCGGATGTCTGCTCCTGCCCGCGTGCTCGTCCTCGACGACGACGAGACGATCCGCACCGCCGTCACGGTCGCCCTCCGCGCCGACGGCTACGTCGTCGACGCCGCGCCCGACGGCCTCGATCTCTCGGAGCGGTTGGCCGCCTTTCGCCCCGACCTCGTGGTGCTCGACTGGATGATGCCGGGGCCGAGCGGCATCCGGCTGCTGCCCGTCATCCACACCGCGGGCGACACCGCCGTCATCATGCTGACGGCGCGCGACGAGGTCGACGACCGCCTGCGCGGATTCGCCGAGGGAGTGGACGACTACGTGGTCAAGCCGTTCACCATGGCGGAGCTGGTCGCGCGGACGGGGGCGGTGCTGCGCCGCCGCGGGCGGCTGCCCCAGACGATCGCGGTGGGCGATCTCGTCGTGGATCCGGATGCCGCGACGGCCCATCGAGCGGGATCATTGCTCGATCTGACGGCGACGGAGTTCCGCCTGCTGCACCTGTTCGCCGACAGTCGCGGTCGCACGCTGTCGAAGGCGCAGATCCTCACACAGGTGTGGGGATTCGACGACTACGACCCCAATCTCGTCGAGGTGCACCTGAGCGCTCTGCGTCGCAAGATGGAGCAGCACGGCCCGCGCCTCATCCATACCGTTCGCGGCCTCGGCTACCGGCTGAGTGCCGCGTGAGCGCCGCCGTCGGCCGCGAGGGCTCTCCCCTGCGCACCGGATCGCTGCGGCGCCGCACGATCGTCGCGGTGCTCGCGCTGGTGGCGGTGCTGCTGGTCGTGCTCGCGGTGGTCGTCGACGTGGCCCTCGGGGCGCGCCTGCGCGGCCAGATCGAAGACCGTCTGCGCGACCGGGCGGCCGCGGCCGCCTCTCTCGTGGGGGTCGTGGACGACACCGACCTCGCCGAGCGGTTGTCGGATCAGGGACTCGCGGTGCGCATCGACAGCGCGGGCGGGGACTCGGTGGTGGCGGGGCCGAGTCCCGAGCAGTTGCGCGACGGTCCTCCGGGCCCGGGCGGCGGCCCCGGCGGGAGTCCCGGCGAGCGGTCGCAGCCGCAGCCGAGCGCCTCGAGCGACGTGACCGTCACCGCCTCGGCGCTCTCGGGCGACGACCAGTTGGTGACGCTGCAGTCGACCTTGAGCGACGGCTCGACCCTTACGCTCACGGCGTCGGCGGTCGGCGTCGGTGACACGCTCGCGCAGGTGCGCTGGATCCTCGCGATCGCCTCGGTGGGCGTGCTCGTGATCGCCGCGGGCGCCGTCACGATCGTGGTGCGCCGGAGTCTGCGACCTCTCGACCGGGTGTCCGACGTCGCGCGGGCGATCGGAGCGGGAGAGCGCGAGCGGCGTCTGCGGCCGACGCGCCCCGACACTGAGATCGGACGCGTGGCGACCGCCCTCGACGACATGCTCGACGACGTCGTGGGAGCCGAGCAGACCGCGCGCGAGGCCGAGGCGCGGCTGCGGGCCTTCCTCTCCGACGCGGCACACGAGCTGCGCACGCCGGTCGCCGGCATCCGAGCCGCTGCCGACACGCTCGTGCGCGCCGATCTCGACGGGCCCGAGCGCGAGGTGCTCGCGACACAGGTGGCACGCGAGGCGGCCCGCGCTTCGCGTCTGGTCGACGACCTGCTCACGATGGCCCGCGTCGACCGCGGGCTCGAACTCGAGCGTGTCGATGTCGACCTGCGGGAGGTCGTGCGCACCGAAGCCGAACGGATCCCCCTCGTGCATCCCTCGATGCGAGTGGATCTACGGATGCCGGATGCCGCGGTCCCCGCCCGCGTCGACGTCGACCGCCTCACGCAGGTGCTGTCGAACCTCGTCGAGAACGCCGCGCGGGCGACGGGCGGCACGGGTGCGGTGACGCTGGAGCTCGGCATCCGGGATCACCTCGCCGTGGTCGCCGTGACCGACGACGGACCCGGGGTGCCCGTGGATCAGCGCGAGCGCATCTTCGACCGCATGGTGCGGCTCGACTCCTCGCGCACCTCGGCGGCCGGAGTCGGACTCGGGCTGCCGATCGCGCGCGGCATCGCCCGCGCACACGGCGGCGAGGTCAGATGCGTGCCGACGGCGGCGGGAGCCCGATTCGAGGTCGAGCTCCCGCTTGCCTGAGCGTCAGTGCGCCGTTCGAGCGACGGGCTGACGCACGGGTGCGGTCTGCGGGGCGATGCCCGCCGCGGTGAGCGTGAGGCCGTCGGCGCCGCTCGCGTCGTGCATCATCTGGTCGACGAGAGCGCGATCGATCACGGGCTCGCGGCCGCCGTAGAACTGCATGACGAGGGCGTTCGAGGCGTGGATCCACAGACTCGCCTGCCGCACGCCCTCATTGACGGGCAGCTGGAGCATGAATCCCTCGTTGCGTCGCAACTTGTTCATCACGACGATGCGGAGGTGGGCGAGGATGCGGTCGTCGATGTCGAACGCGGCACGGTCGCGGTAGATGAGGCGTCCCATTACTGGTCCTTTTCCGGCGCGACGGATCGCACCTGTGTTGCGGGGGGACCGCGCCGGGAAGCGCAGCAATGGGGGCCCCATCATTGTGGCACCGATCTGGACTTACGGTGTATCCCTTCATCCATCATCGAGGTGAATCCTCAGAATCGGCTTCGCTTCGCTCGATAAAGTCGAAGAGATCAGTGATCACCGACCCACGAGAGAGACAACCCCCGTGAGCCCTCACCGCACCTCCACCGACCAGGAGGGCCGATCTTCGAGCCCCCTCTTCCGGAGAGGGGGTGAGATCTAATGCTGGCTGCGGCCCTGACGCTTCTGTTGGGGATTATCGTGACCTTGGCGATCATCGTCGCTTGCGGATTCTTCGTCGCGCAGGAATTCGCCTACATGTCCGTCGACCGCTCGCGTCTGACCGCGAGAGCCGAAAAGGGCGACGCGCAGGCGAAGCGCGTTCTGGCGATCACCAAGCGCACGTCATTCATGCTCTCGGGCGCCCAATTGGGAATCACCGTGACCGGCCTGTTGATCGGATACGTCGCCGAACCCCTCATCGGTCAGTCGATCGGCACGCTGCTGGGCGGGGTGGGCGTCGACCCGACCGTCTCGGTGCTCATCGGCACCGTCGGTGCGCTTCTGCTGGCGACGGTGGTGACGATGATCTTCGGTGAGCTGTACCCCAAGAACCTCGCCATCGCGAACCCCGAGCCCCTGGCCCGGGCCCTCGCGGTGCCCACCCGCATCTACCTGCTGATGTTCGGCTGGTTGATCACGGTGTTCGATCTGGCGGCCAATGCGCTGCTGCGCCTGCTGCGCATCGAGCCGCTCGAAGACGTCGACGAGAGCGCGACCGCGCGCGACCTCGAGGCGATCATCGAGGAGTCGCGCCAGAGCGGCGACCTGCCCGACGACCTGTCGATGATCATCGACCGCATCCTCGACTTCCCCCAGCGCGACGTCGAGCACGCCATGGTGCCGCGCTCTCAGGTCGACTCGGTCACCCCCGACACGACCGTCGGCGAGGTGCGCGCGCTGATGGCCACCGGCCACACCCGCTATCCCGTGATCGGCGACGAGGACTCCCCCGTCGGCGTGGTCGAGCTCATCGACCTGCTGCGCGAGCAGCCCTCCGACGACGCCCCCGTGGCATCCGTCATGCGCAGCGCCGTCGTCATCCCCACCTCGATGCAGCTGCCGGTGGCCCTGGACCGCATGCGACGCTCGCGCAACGAACTCGCGTGCGTGGTCGACGAGTACGGCAACTTCGACGGGATCCTCACCATCGAAGACCTGACCGAGGAGGTCATCGGCGAGCTCTCCGACGAGCACGACGCCGAGGTGAGCGAGGTCTCGTCGGTCGGCGACGACGCCTGGAGCGTTCCGGGCGACCTGCACCTCGACGAACTCGAGCGTCTCATCGGGCACGACCTCGCCGAGAGCGACATCGAGACCGTGGCCGGGCTCGTGATCGACGCGCACGGCGACCTCCCCGCCGTGGGCAGCGTCGTGCGCATCGACCTGCCCGAGCGCGCCGGCGAGACCATCCAGGGGCTCGACATCGACCGCTGGCTCGCCGTCGAGGTGGTCGCCGTCGACCGGCACGTGCCCTCGCAACTGCGTGTGCAGCTGCACGAGGTGGACCGTGACGCGGTCGAAGAGCCGACCCGCGACGAGGAGGTGACCCGATGAACGGCTGGACCGTGGCCCTGATCACCACCGCGCTCATCATCGCGAGCGCCTTCTTCGTCATCGTCGAGTTCGCCCTGCTCGCCGCTCGCCGCCACCGCCTCGAAGAGGAAGCCGCGACCAGCGCGTCGGCCCGTGCCGCCCTGCGCGGAGTGAACGAGCTGACCGTCATGCTCGCGTTCGCGCAGCTCGGCATCACGGCCTGCACCTTCTTGCTCGGTGCCATCACCAAGCCGGCCATCGACTACGCGCTCGCGCCCGTGTTCGAGGCGTGGGGCCTGCCCTACGTGCTGGCCGACATCATCGCGTTCATGCTCGCGCTCATCGTGGTCACGTTCCTCCACCTCGTCATCGGCGAGATGGCGCCGAAGTCGTGGGCGATCGCCCACCCCGAGACGGCGGCGAAGGCCACCGGCATCCTGGCCCGTGCCCTCACCTGGCCGCTGCGCCCGTTCCTGCTGTGGATCAACCACATCGCGAACCGGCTCGTGAAGGCCTCGGGTGTCGAGCCGGTCGACAAGGCCGCAGCCGGTGGCCAGGACGCCGACACGATCCGCGAGCTCGTCGCGCACTCGCGCCAGGCCGGAACGCTCGAGAAGCAGTACTCCGAGCCGATCGCGCAGGCGATCGCGCTGGGCACGCTCACCGTCGGCGACATCGTGCGCACCGACCGCTCCCCCACGGCCGTCTCGGCGGATGCCACGGCGGCCGACATCCAGGCCGTCGCCGCCTCGTCGACGCACCTGCGCATCCTGGTCGGGGCGGGCGCGAGCTCGCGCGTCGCTCATGTGCGCGACACCCTGGCCGTCGACCCCTCGACCCCGGCCCTCGAGATCGCCCGCGAACCGCTGGTGCTCGAGCCCACGGCATCCGCGTACGACGCCCTCGCGCGCATGCGCCGCGGCCGCGTGCAGCTGGCGACGGTGGTCGACGACGAGCGACTGCTCGGCGTGGTGACGGTCGACGACCTGCTGCGCGAGATCCTGCCCGGGCCGGGCGAGGTCGCGGCGGTGGCTGCGCGATAGCGGGTTCCGGGGCGGAATCCTCCGTTCGGGGCGTCGTTTTCACGCCCCGAGGTGAGGATTCCGCCCCGAACCGTCGAGAGCGGGAGCGCGACCGCCCGCGGCGGAGTGTCAAGCCGTCACGAGGGCTGAAGAACGCGGCGTACCGTCGCTCGCGTTCACCCCCCTCATCTCCTCGGAGGACACTCATGAGCAAGACCTGGTTCATCACCGGCGCATCCAAGGGCTTCGGCCGCGAGTGGGCCGAGGCGGCCCTGGAGCGCGGAGACAACGTCGCGGGAACGGCCCGCAACCTCGACGACGTGCAGGAGCTCGTCGACACCTACCCCGACGCGTTCCTCGCGCTGCAGCTCGACGTCACCGATCGCGCGGCCGATATCGACGCGATCCGGAAGGCGCACGAGAAGTTCGGCGCGCTCGACGTGGTCGTCAACAACGCTGGATTCGGACACTTCGGCATGGTCGAGGAGCTCACCGAAGACGAGGTGCGCGCGCAGCTCGAGACGAACTTCTTCGGCGCCCTGTGGGTCACCCAGGCCGCTCTGCCGATCATGCGCGAGCAGGGCTCGGGCCACATCATCCAGGTGTCGAGCATCGGCGGAATCAGCGCGTTCCCGACCGTCGGCGCCTACCACGCGTCGAAGTGGGCCCTCGAAGGACTGTCGCAGTCGCTCTCGCAGGAGGTCGCCGACTTCGGCATCCACGTCACCCTGATCGAGCCCGGCGGGTACTCCACCGACTGGTCGGGTCCGTCGGCGAAGCGCAGCGACGAGATCGAGGCGTACGCGGCGGTGCGCGAGCAGGCGGCGAAGCGTCCGTCGGCAGCCGACCCCGGAAAGCCCGAGGCCACGCGTGCCGCCATTCTGAAGGTGGTGGATGCCGAGAACCCGCCGCTGCGCATCTTCTTCGGCAAGGCGCCCCTCGGCATCGCCGAGCGCGACTATGAGTCGCGTCTGAAGACGTGGCGCGAGTGGCAGCCGGTGTCGGAGGAGGCGCACGGCTCCTAACCCTGCGTCTGGGGCGTCACGGGACGCGCCCCGATACGCGCAGATCGCCCCGCGGACGCCTCAGCAGGCACCCGCGGGGCGATCTCGCGTCGTGCTACTTCGCGACGACCACCTTCAGCGGAGCGCTCGTGGTCGCTCCCCCGGCGTTCACGAACTCGACCGTGTAGGTGTACGTGCCGATCGCCCGGCCGGTGACGGGCACGACCACCTTCTGCGCGGCGGGCGTCGCCGCGGCGAGCGCCCCCGACGCGATCTCGACGTCGTTCTCGAGCAGGCGGTACGAGGTGGCGTTCGTGCCCCACCACAGGTTCGCCGTCAGGGAGTACGCCCCGTCGCGGTCGCTGTTGTCGGACGAGAGCACGGGCTGGCCGGGAGCAGCATCCGTCACCTTGACCGTGAGCGGCTTGGTCGCCGTCGTCCCCTTCGAGTTCACCAGCTCACCCGTGAACTGGTACGTGCCGTTGCCGAGCCCGGCGATCTCGACCACGCTCTTCTGCGCGTTCGGCGTCGCCATCGACAGGGGCATGGTCGCAACGAGCTCGTCGTTGCGGTACAGCTTGAACAGCGAGCCGTTCGAGCCCCACCACAGGTTCATCGTCAGCTGGAACGTGCCGTCTTTCAGGCCCGTGTCCCAGCCGTCGTTCGACGAGAGCACGCCCGTGCCGGGTGCGGCGGTGGCCCCGTCGTTCGAGGGGACCTCGGGCAGGGTGATCGTCGGCGTCGCCGCCGAGCGGTCGCCCTCGCCGACGGCGTTGACGGCCGCCACCTCGAAGGCGTGGGCCGAGCCGGGCGCGAGGTCGGACAACGTGCACGTGGCCTCGGCGACCTCGCACACGGGCTCGGTGCCGCCGGCCTCGTAGACCCGGTACCCCGACAGCACGGCACCCGTCTGGGCCGGGGCCTCCCACGCGACGGTGATCGACGTGTCGGACGCCGCGGTCGCGGAGACGTTCTGCGGCGCCGTCGCCCGGGTCGTGTCCTTCACGGCGAGCCACGAGATGACGGGCTTCTCGCTGCCCGCGCCCTCGTTGGTGATGACGTAGTCGACGGTCGCCGCCTCGCTGAGGGTGAAGGTGAGGTCGCCGGTGAGCGGTCCGCTCACCCCGGTCAGCGGCACGTTGCCCTTGGCGAGCTCGGTTCCGCCGACCGACACGGTGTGGTTCATCGTGCGGTTCAGACCCCACCACTCGGTGAACCCGCCGGTCAGCGTGTACTGCCCCGCGGGCAGCGGCAGACGGTAGGTGAGCCGCGTGGTGTCCTGATAGAGACCGGTCGAGAACTTGTCGGTGATGTCGGTCGAGCCCTTCACCTTCATGCCGTCGGCGACGTATCCCCACTGGTCGGCGGAGGTCGAGACCTGATCGACCTTGTCGTTGCGCAGCGTCGGTACGGCCTTCTGGACCGCGGTGAACTGCGGCGAGGGGGTCGTGCCGGTTCCGGAGTCGATGTAGTACACGAGCCCCGCGGGGATCACCTCGTAGGCGGCGACGACCTTCTGACCGCCCTCGGTGAAGCGACCGGTGAGCACGAGCTTGCGCAGCTCGGTGCGCTTCTGGGCGGCCGAGTCGGCATCCCAGGTCACGGCCTTGTCGACGCCGTCGACCGTGACCGTGGCGGGCAGCTCGTCGTCGGCCTTCAGCGTTCCGACCATGCCCAGATCGCGGGGAAGTGCCTGCACGTAGACGAGGGCGAGACGGGCGTTGTAGCCCGAGGTGCCCGTGGTGCCGAACTCCAGACGCACCACGCCGTCGGTCGACACGTTCACCCGCTGCGCGACCGGCGTGGCGGCGCCGTTCGAGACCGCGGACTGCGTGGTCTCGGCGGCCCCGGGCGCCCGCACCTTGCTGTAGACATTGGTCGTCAGACCGGCCCGCGGGGCCTGCACGGCGACGATGTTGTACGAGCCGGCGGGCAGGGTGAGGTTGTAGACGATCGGTTTGGTGAAGTCGGCACCGACGTACGACGAGCCCCAGTCGGTGGGTGAGCCGGCCGCGATGGTCGTCGCGGAGGTCGCGTAGCCCCAGGTCGCGGCCGTGCTGGTTCCGTCCCACTTCTGGTCGGCGCTGTCGTTGCGCAGGTCGGGGAACGCCGCCTTCGCGGTGGCGAACGCCGAGCCGGCGGCCGCACCCGACGAACCGGAATCGATGAAGTACGTCAGATCGGCCGGCAGGGTCAGCACCGTCGCCGTGAGGCGCTGGTACACGCCCGCCGAGGTCTTCTCGGTGGTGCGTCCCGTCGCCGTGAACGAGCTCAGCTCGGCAGCGGCGCCCGCCGCGGTCACCGAACCCGCGGTCCAGGTGACAGCGGCATCCGCGCCCTCGAGCGAGACCGTCGTGGGGAGGGTCCGACCCGGCAGGGTCATCGAGAGGGTTCCGACGTCTTTCACGTCGTCGCTGACGTCGCGCGGGGTGAGCTGATCCACGGCTGTCGCCAAACGCGCCTCCAGAGCGCGGGCGCCCTCGGCGTCGAGCCCGTACGCGCCCGGATCGGCGACCGCGTCGCGCGCGGCGTCGCGCGTCGACTGCAGTCGCGCCCACGAGTCGACGCTGTACTCGGCTTCGTCGAGGGCGGATGCCGTGTCCACACGTGCGCCCAGAGCCGTGGTGTCGACCCTGCTCGCGTCGGCGTTCGCCGTGACGACCCCCACCGCGTCGACGTTCAGCGCGTCGGCATTGGCGGTGCGCACCTCGACCGCGTGGGTGCCGGTGCGCAGCCCCCGCAGCATGTACGCGGTGCGTTCGCTGCCCGCGGCCAGGGTCGGCGCCGCGGTGACGAGCTGCTCGCCGTCGACGATCACGTCGAGGGTCGGTGCGCCCGAGTTGGTGCCGATGATGTCGAGGCCGGTTCCCTCGAACGTGTAGGCCATCGTCGCGCCCTGCCGGGTGCTCTTCGACGCGGTGCGCTGCCACTCGAACATGCCCTGGCCGTTGACGTGGCTCCATCCGTCGTCGAAGCGCAGAACGGATGCCGAGGTGTCGCTCCAGCTGCTCTGGTGCATGCCGTCGATGATCTGGGTGTAGTACGGCGTGTAGCCGGGCACGGTCTCGACGGTGAGGTTGTCGAAGCGCACGAAGGTGAAGCTCGACCCGAGCTGGATGCGTCCGGTCGCCTGGGGCGCGGCATCCGTGTACGAGGCCACGTCGACCCCGTTGATCTGCGCGGTGTACACATCGCCCGCGACCTTCACGGCGATGCGGTTCCACACGCCCGAGCCGGTGCGGAAGTCGACACCCGCCGTCGTCGAGGCGTTGCCGGTGGAGAGCACCGTGCCGTAGCGCTGGAGAGACCACGCCCCGGTGGGCTCGACGCGCAGCTCGGCGGCCGACACGGCCTGACCGTTCGCGGTGCCGCCCTGCTCGCGTGCGCCGATGGTGGCGTACTGCGCCCCGTCGGCCTCGAACATCACGTCGGCGCCGACCACGTAGTTGGCCCAGCGGGCGTCGCCGATGGTCGTCTTGGGGTCGCCGCCGTTCCAGGCGCCGCCGGCCATGCCTGAACCGATCTGCTGGCGCAGCACGCGCCCGTGCGCGGCGTCGGAGGTCGCGACCGACTCGAACGCGCCGTTCGTGTCGTTGGTGTAGCGCGGAGTCGCGCCCTGATCCTCGGCCTGCACGCTCGGGGTGCCCGAGGGTTTGTCGGCCGCTCCCCTGCTGGAGAGATAGCCCTCGCCGCTGCCCACGAGGGTGCGCGTGTCGGGGTCGTAGCCCTGGATGTCGCCCGTGCCGCGGTAGTCGAAGTCGTCGGCGTATAGGTACGCGTCGTCGGTCACCCCGTTGACGTTGCCGGTGGAGTCGGTGTCGAGCACGTCGCGGCCGCCGTCGGGTGCGGTGTACTCCGTCGTCGCGGGGGCGGTGCGTCCGAAGCCCTCGCGCGGTGCGATCACCCCGGCACGCGTCTCCGCGTGATCGAGGGTGGTGGCCGTCACCGTCGACCAGGGCTTCACGGTGACCGTGTAGCTCCCGTCGGCGGCCGGCGCCATCTCGGCGAGAGGCCGGACGTAGTTGGCATCCGCCGCCTGCCCCGCATCGGCCGCGCGCGTCTCCCACACCTCCATGGTCTTGTCGTCGCCCAGCGACATGCCGTCGACGGCGACGCGGTAGGTCTTGGTGAACGAGCTGTCGTTGACGATGACGGTCGAGAAGTCCGCTCCGTCGGGGGCGGCGAGGGTCGTGTACGACGCTCCGCCCGCTCGGGCACCGCTGGGCGGGTTGCCCGTGCCGAGCTCGCTGCCCGAGGCCTGCGGGATCGCCCGCCAGATGCCGGCCGTGTTGTCGGAGTTCTCCCACCCGAGCTTCGCGAACTGCGTGAACTGCTCGAGCACCGCGAGTCCGCCGTCGTACGAGATCCAGCCCGACCAGGGCTCGCGCGCGTTCACGAGCTCCTTCGAGGAGTACTGGAAGCCGTCGTAGAACGACCCGATCGCGGGCTGGAAGATGTTGAGCGTGCGGCGCGACGCCGAGAAGCCCGTGGTGACCCAGTTGCCCATCTCGAGCGCGCTGCCGGGGCCGCCCATCGAGGTGCCCACCCCGCCCTGCTCGTTGCTGTTGGTGTTGTTCGGGCGGTCGGCGGAGTTCGAGAACGTCGACTGGCCCTCGGAATTCCACACCTCACGGTCGAGCTGCTCGGCGATCTTCTTCATGTTGCCGTTGCGGTCGTCGGCGCTGCTGTAGTGGAACCCCACGATGTCGACGGCGTCACGCAGCGAGGAGTCGCTGCCGGTCATCCCGTCGCCCAGGGCGACCGGCGGGGTGCCGACCGTGTCGCCGGCGATCGTGCGGATCGAGGTGTACAGGTCGCGCTCGGTCGCCGAGGCGAAGCCGTTGTTCGGGTCGCCCGCGGTGGCGCCCTCGTAGCCCTTGGTGTCGTTGCGCAGCCACCCGGAGAAGTCCTTGTAGAGCTGCAGGTCGGGGTTGGAGGTCTCGTTCGCATCGGGGTTGATCGAGTCGATCATGTAGCCGAACTGCCGGTACGCGGCCAGGGTGGTGTTCTTGAACCAGACGTACTGGTCCTGGTGGTTGGTCACCCACGTCGGGCGGTTCCAGCGGAGGATGCTGACGTGCACCGGGCCGTGCGCGACGGTCTTGGCATCCGCGGCGAGCTGGAATCCGGGCTCGCGGAGCACGTTGGGGTACTCGTCGCGCGAACGCATCGTCGAGGCGTTGGGCCCGGTCGAGGTGTTGCGGTCATTGCCCATCTCGATCTTGACCGTGTTCATGATCGGGAAGTCCCCGCCGAACAGCGTCTCGATGAGCTCCCAGTACTTCTCGGGATGCTGCGACTTGTAGTCCAGCAGCAGGGCGCTCGTGGAGTTCGCGCTGAGCACGCCGAAGCCCTTGAAGGTCAGGCCGTTGACGTTCTTCGCGGCCGCGGCCACGTCGGTGCCGCGCACCGTCACGCTGACCGGATCGGCCCCCGCCGCCTGCGCCGCAGTCGGAACGAGAAGCGCGCCGACCATCGTCGCCGTGACGAGCGCGGCCGCCGCCGCCACGCGGCCTGTGCGACGGGGATGAGGTCGAACCGGGGGGATCGGTGCCGTGACCATGGGGAGTCTCCTTCGACGGGGGCGCGGCGTCGGTCCGTTCCGATCGCCGCGGGGGCACTCCCGTGTGCCCGCCCACATCGTCGGTCACCCTCGACGTCGAACGGAAGCGAAACGAACACGATCGATCATTCTTGAATCGATACGTACATCGCCCTACGCTGTCCGATCATGAGCGCAGGTTCTCCGCCTTTCGGGTTGTCGCGCCGCGAACGCATCCTCGACGAGTTGCGACGCACCGGATCGGTTCGGGTCGCCGACCTCGCCCGCGACCTCGGCGTCGCCGAGCTGACGATCCGACGCGACATCGGACACCTCGCCGACCGCGGGCTCCTGACGCGAGTGCACGGCGGGGCGACGCTGCGCAGCCGGCTCGACACCAGCGTTCCCGTCGACGCGCGGACGTCGGCGCCCATCCGCTTCCGCGTCGGCATGGTCACCCCCTCGCTCACCTACTACTGGCCCCACATCATCGTCGGCGCCCGCGCCGCCGCCACCGAGCTCGGCGTGCAGCTCGTGCTCCGCGGCGCGAGCTACTCTGTGGCCGACCAGCGACGGCAGATCGCCTCGCTCGTCGACTCGGGGAGCCTCCACGGCCTGATCGTCGCGCCCGAGACCACCGGCGCCGACGGGCGGGCTTTCCTGCACTGGCTCGAGTCGCTCCCGCTTCCCGTCGTGCTCGCCGAACGCCGAGCGGCATCCGCCCTCGCCCTCACCAAGCTCGAATGGGTCACGACCGATCACGTCTTCGGTGGGTCGCTCGCGGCCGACCACCTCGCGGCGCGGGGACACGCCCGCGTCGGGATCCTCACCTCGGCCGGATCGCCCACCTCGTCGCAGCTGCGGCGCGGGTGGGAGCGCTCGATCGCCGAACTCGGGCTCGAATGCCCGGTCGACGTCGACGCTTCGCTCGACGCGCTCGACGCGCCTGCCCGCGAGGAGGTCGTGGCCGACCTGCTGGCGCAGTGCCGCGCGACCGTGACCACGGCGCTGCTCGTTCACTCCGACCCGCAGGCGGTGCTCGTGCAGCAGTACGCGCGCGATCACGGGTGGCACGTTCCGGAGGATCTCGCGATCCTCGCCTACGACGACGAGGTGGCCGAGAGCGCCGAACCGCCGATCACGGCCCTGCGCCCCTCGAAGCAGCACGTCGGGCGTCTCGCGGTGGAGACGATGGTCGGGCGCTTGACCGAGGGGGCGAGCCGGCCGGTGCAGCGCACGTACGTGCTGCCGGTGCTGCACACGCGCGAGTCGACCTGATCGGCGGGGAACTTCTCCCGGCCGGGGACGCCGCGCGCACAGGACCCTCAAGATTCGCGCAACCGACTGCGCTCTCCGGCCAACCGGGCGGGGTCGCCGCAAGGTGCGCCGAAGATTCGCCCCGGTCGCTCAAGACGACCGATCCGGCCCCTAACCTGGCGATGCGGACGACGATTCGTCCGCCCCTCCTGGCCCCGGACCCGAAGCGGGGCCGGGAGGGCACCCGCTCCCCCGGTCGCAGGGACCCTCTGGTCGCGATACGTGCAGTCTGCGTCCCTCGACCGCACCGGCGCACGGGATTGCCCCGTTCCGGTACGACGTCGAACCGATGCCCCCCCCGGCCGCAGACAACAAGAGTGCGATGATGGGCCGGTGAGCACAGATGCCGGCTTCCCCCCGCGGCGCAGCCGGGAACTCCTCCAGTCGTGGGTCGACGACTACCTGCGGACGTCGACGCTCAACGGCGCCCGCATCGACGTCGCCCCGCAGGACGCGGAAGGCGAGCTCGACACCGGTCTGGTGATCATGCGGCCGAAGGGCTCGAGCCTCTCGGTCTACATGCAGCCGCGTGGGTTCGACGACCCGGTGTGGGAGCTGACGATCCCCTCGCGCGAGTACGACGTGACCATGAGCGCTCTCGAGCTCGGCGGGCTGGCTTCGGTGGTGCTCGACGCCGCTCGCCTCTGCACCTACCTGCAGTTCCGCTCGCTCGAGTGGGATCGCGCCTCCGGCCGTCACCGCACCTCATCGCACGTAGGCGTCGACGAGGAGTGATCCCCGGATGCCGCGGAACGTCTCTACCAGCCGATCGAGCGCCCCGCGGTTCCAGTTCGCGAGCTGCAGGTCGTAGGGACCGAGCGGTTCGAGCTTTCCGGTGCGCAATCGCACGACCTCCCACCCCGCGGACCGCAGGGCTCGGTCTTTGCGGCGGTCGGCATGCTCGCGCTTTCCGACGTGTTCGAGGCCGTGCCGGCCGATCGAGTCGTACTCGACCGCGATGCGCAGCTCGGGGAACACCAGGTCGGGCCACACCTCGAGGTGCTGGAAGAACGGTCGCGCCACTCGCACGGCGTTGAGACCCGGGGTCAGGGCGAGCCGCTCGTGCAGGTCGGCGCGCAGCCGGTCTTCGACGGCCGACGCGGGCTTCGGTGCACACGGGGAGACGAAGGCCTCACCGACGGGGAGGGCCGGCGTCTTGTCGCACACGGGCGGTGCACGCCGGACGCGCCGCGGGCGCAGCACGGCGTTCGCGGTGACGGCGGGCGCGGTGACGGAGTCGCGCATGGGCAGGGCCACCGTGCGCGTCGGATTCGCCTGCTCGCTGCACTCGGGACACCACGCGCTGCGCCGTCTCTCGCGCCCGGGCCGCAGGCGCTGTTCACTGGGAGTCGCGGCGAACCGGTGCCCCACGTCGCACTGCCACAGCAGCAGCACATCGGCGGCGGGCGGTACCTGGCTGAGCGCGATGCCGGCGTTGAGGTCGGGGTGGTACTGCCGCATCAGCGCGGGGAACGCCGCCCACGACTCGCGATACGACCCCACCGCGTAGGGCACCTCAGCCCCCTTCGACCACTGCCGTCGCGCCCACCAGGCCTGCACTCGTTCCGCCACGCGGATGAAGGTAGCGACGACCTCCGACATCCGGCCGCAGCCCGCCGACGCGAAGCCCGGCGGGAAAGGGAGAGCCCTCCGCTCAGGAGGACCTGAGGGAGGGCGTCGGTAGGGCGGGTGGGACTTGAACCCACGATCGTCGGGTTATGAGCCCGCTGCCTTGACCAGCTTGGCCACCGCCCCCAGCGCCGTCGAGCCTACCGGCATCCGTCGGACGCCATCGAACCACGCGACGCGTTCAGCGGGTGGCGAATCGCGGCACCCAGCACCGCACCGTCCGCTGGTACGCGACGTAGTCGTCTCCGAAGGTCGCGATCAGATCGGCCTCCTCGTGCGGGCGGATCGCGTAGTTCCAGACGAGTGAGCCGGCTCGCGGCGATCATGATGATCACGCCCCACCCGGCCAGGGTCGTGACCGTCGCGTACAGCGCGAGCGAGACCGTCACCAGCAGCGTCCACGGGGTCGCCACGCCCGCGGCCCACCGCGCGGCGCGGGCGGGCAGCACGACGACGAGGGCGGATGCCACGACGAAGAGCGGGACGTCGAGGGCGGCCACGACCACCGGGTCGAGGTCGCCGAGAGTCGCCTCGCGCACGAACGGCACGGTGAACACGGCGACCCACCAGGCAGCGCCTCCCGCGGCCTGCAGCGCGAAGTATCCCCGCGCGAGGGCGGCGGGGCGACGGATCCCACGCCCGGGCACGTGACGATCCGTCAGTGCACGCGGGGTTTGGCGGGCTTGCCGTCGGAGGTGATCTGCGGGTGGTGCTTGGTGAGCTGGATCACGCCCCACGTGGCGATCGCGCCAGCGATGACGAAGCCGATGAGCGCCCACGCGGGAGCGGTCGAGGCCTCGCCCAGCACGAGCAGGCCGATGAGCACCGCGACGATCGGGTCGATCACCGTGAGGCCGGCGATCACGAGGTCGGGCGGACCGACCGAGTAGGCGGTCTGCACGAAGTACGCGCCGACGGCGACGGCGGCCAGCAGAGCGACGAGGCACAGCAGCGTGAGCCACTCGAAGTTGCCGGCCTGGGCGCGGCTGATGACGACCTTGGCGAGCGTCGCCACGAAGCCGTAGATGACGCCGGCGGCCATGATGTAGAACAACGCCTGGGCGCGGCGGCGCACGAGCACCCAGAAGACGCCGAACACCACGACGACCACGGCCAGGATGCCGAGGATGATCAGCAGTTCGCGCTCCGTGACGACGTGCTCGGTGGCGAAGAACGCCGCGATCGTGACGAAGACCAGGATGCCGCCGATGCACAGGGCGATCGCGATGAGCGACTGCTTGGTCGGCTTGTGCCGCGAGACGCGGGCGTTCAGCACCGTCGTGATGACGAGGGCGATGGCCCCCAGCGGCTGCACGAGGATCAGCGGGGCGACCGACAGCGCGGACAGCTGGCACACGATCGCCAGGCCCAGCATGACCGTTCCCGCCACCCATGACGGGCGCGTCAGCAGCGAGGTGAGCTGCGCGCGCGACAGGCCGCCGGTGGTCTGGCCGCCCGAGAGGCGCTCGACCTTCTGCACGCCGCGGTGCTGGTACTGGGCGCCGAACGACATGAAGACCGCGCCGAGCAGCGCCAGCGGGATGCCCAGCAGGATGCGCGGGTCGCGGAAGACACCGACGAGTTGGTCGATTCCGTCGCTGAGAGTTGCATCGAGCGGAGTCACCCTCCGACGATAGCCGTACGCCCGCTGGATAGGCTGGTGACGTGGCCGTACTCCCGATCCGCATCATGGGCGACCCCGTGCTGCACGCTCCCGCTTCCCGAGTCGACGCGATCACCGATGAGGTGCGTCAGCTCGTCGCCGACATGTTCGAGACGATGGACGCCGCTCCCGGCGTCGGTCTCGCCGCCCCTCAGGTGGGGGTGGGCCTGCGCATCTTCACGTACACGTACGGAGACGACGAGGGGCAGCCCTGGCGTGGAGTGGTGCTCAACCCCGAGCTGTGGATCCGCCCGCTCGAACCCGGTTACCCGGATCCCGACGACGAGAGCGAGGGGTGCCTGTCGTTCCCCGGCGAGCGCTTCCCGCTGCGGCGCTCGGAGGCGGCGCTCATGACGGGCACCGACCTCGAGGGCAACGCGGTGCGCGTCGAGGTGTCGGGGTGGCGTGCGCGCATCCTGCAGCACGAGTTCGACCACCTCGACGGCATCCTGTACGTCGACCGTCTCGACGACGACGACGCGCGGGTGGTGGCCAAGATCGCCAAGAAGCGCAAGTGGGGCAAGCCCGGCGCGTCGTGGACCCCGGGCGTCGACGACATCGAGGCGTGAGCGCTCGCGCGCGATGACGGGCCGGGAGCCGGCATCCGGAACCTCGCCCGTCAGCCCTCGATCACGTTGGGGACGAAGCGGCAGAAGTAGTCGGTGATGGGTCCGTCGGATTCGCGGATGCCGACGCCATAGCTTTCATCGTCGACCACCCACGATCCGAGCACCGGGTGGTTGCTGCCGTTGGCGCCCGGGAAGTCGGGGAGCTCGTGGTACTGCTGCCACACGCGTTCGCGGCCGAGGCCCTCGCGACGGTACTCCTGCCCGTTCGAGGTGACGCTGCCGTCGGCGCGATGGACCCGGATGCCGTCGCCTTCACGCCCGAAGACGGGTTTGACGACGAAGTCGGTCAGGCCGTTCGGGCCGTCGGTGTAGGCGGGCAGCAGGTTCGGGTGGTCGGGGTAGAGCCGCCAGAGGGCGACGAGCAGGAGCTTGTTCGAGAGGAACATCTTCCACGCGGGCTCGTACCACCGGCCGAACAGGCCGCGCCCGGCGATGAGCAGAGCGCCGAACTCCTGATCGCCCACGACGCGGTCGTCGCCCGAGACGACGTCTTCCCACGGGTAGAGCTTGAACAGGTTGCGGATGACGGGGTACTGCGTGCCCGGTTCGTCGCCGGGGAGGGCCTGGATGCTGCGCGACGAGCCCCACGGTTCGGGCACCCCGACGAACTGGCGGGCGCCGTGGTGCCAGCCGATGTCCTTCATCTCGATGCCGGTGTGCTCCCACCCGGCTTCGCCCGCGAGGTCGCGCATGTAGGCGACGGTGTCCCAGTCTTCGCCGTAGATGTCGGCGTCGGAGTGGGCGACGAACAGCCGACCGCCCTCGCCCTCGCTGAGAGAGCGGTGCAGCAGCGTGCGCCAGCGTTCGACGAGGGCCTCGTGCAGGCCGTTCCACTGGTCGGTGTCGGCGGGCAGCGCTCCGGTGCGCAGCCGGTCCTGCAGCCAGAACCATTGCGTGACCGACGCCTCGATGAGTCCGGTGGGGGTGTCGGCGTTGTACTCGAGCATCTTCGCGGGGCTGCCGTCGCCGGCGTACGCCAGGTCGAAGCGGGCGTAGACGTCGGGTTCGTCCTGTTCGAGCGACCACTGGGCTAGCTCGAACGCCTGCGGGGTGAGACCGAGGTGTCCGAGGGCTCCGGTCGCCAGGTAGCGGGCGGCCTCGCGACTCATGCGGTGCAGCTCTTCGGTCTCGCGCTCGAGCTGCTCGACCTCGGGCAGGGTGAAGACGTAGGCGGCGCCGTCGTTCCAGTACTCGACCGCGGAGCCGTCGTCGCGCACGGAGCGCGAGTAGATGAGGCCGGACTGCTTGATCGTGCGCTGCCAGTCGGGCCGCGGGTCAAGCTCGATGCGGCGCATCAGCCGCCGTGGCTTCCGTCGGAGCCCGAGCCGCCGAAGCCGCCCCGCGACACGCTCGCGCCCTCGCTCGAGATGCCGCGGGCGGCGGTCTTGCCCGAGGGCAGGGAGTCGACCCCACCGGTGGTCGGCTGACCGACGGCGGGCACGGTGCGGCTGCTCGACCCGATCGGCAGGTAGTACCAGTGGGCGCTGCCGCCGTGGTTGTTGCAGTCGTCGTCGGGCAGGCGCTTCTCGGTGGAGTTGTCGCGGCAGATCTGCGCGTAGTCCTCCGACACGTTGGAGCCCTGTCCGCACCCGGTGAGGCTCGCGGCCAGAGCGGCCACCACTCCGACGGTCACGGTGCGCGAGGCGCGGCGACGAGCGGCCGTGTGCATGAAGATCTCCTTCGCGGATGCCGGTGCGGCACACCATCGCCGATGCTCTCACACGCGCGGGGTGGGTGGCGTCGTCTTCGTGTGTCGGCCCGTCGCGGGCCGGGACTCACGTCGCGAACGCGTGCAGGGCGAGGTCGTCGCTGAGTGCCTCGCTCACCAGGCGGCCGCGCACGCTCGTGCCCTGGGCGTCGAGCGGGGGGCTGACCACGGCGGCGCCCAGTCGCCCGGGGGCGGTGAGCACGATCGCGCCGGACACGCTCGATTTGGCCGGGATCCCGACCGTGCGCATCCACCGCCCCGAGCCGTCGTAGACGCCGCACGTCGCCATGACCGACACGACGTCGCGTGCGACGCGCTCGGGCACGACGCGTTCGCCCGTGCGGGGGTTCACTCCCCCGAAGGCGAGCGTCGCGCCCATGACGGCGAGGGTCTCCGCGTCGACGAGCGTCGCGCACGCACGGGCGTAGACGGCGACGGCGTCATCGGCGGAGGCCTCGAGCGTCCCCTCGGCGCGCATGAGGTGAGCGAGCGCGTGATTGCGGTCGCCGAGCAGATGCTCGGCGTGCGCGACGTCGTCGTCGACCTCGAGGTCGCGTCCGGCGAAGGCGGCGAGGCCCCGGGCGATCCGCGCGCTGCGCGCCTCGGGATCGTCGCCGTCGACGAGAGACGCGGTGAGCAGGGCGCCGGCGTTCACCATCGGGTTCGGCGGTCGACCGGTGCCGCTCTCGAGCTTGATCGCGTCGAAGGACTCCCCCGTCGGCTCGATGCCGACGCGCTCGAGCGCCGCACCGTCGGTGTCGAGCAGGGCCAGGGCGAACAGGAACGGCTTGACCGCCGACTGCACGCTGAACGCTTCGCGCGCCTGCGCGGTGGAGAGCACGCCGCCGTCGGGCAGGGCGAGCGCGATCGCGCAGAGCGCGGGGTCGGCTTCAGCGAGCTGCGGAATGCTGTCGTCGACCTCACCGCGACGGTCGTCGACCACCCGCTCGCGCAGGGCGTCGAGGTCGTACGTGCGGGGATCCGTCGAAGAGGTCACTCCCCCACCCTCGCAGCGAATCGCTTCAGCCGGGCCGCGGCTCGTCAGTACAGGCCGCGAGCGAGCAGTTCGCCGCGCAGGATCGGCGTGAGCCGCTCGGCGAAGGCAGGGGTGATGTGCGTGTCGTCGTAGCGCACCGGGGTGTCGCCCGCGAAGGCCGGGCACACGCCCGCCGAGCACGTGAACGGCAGGGCGCTGATCGCCGCGTCGCCGGTCGCCGCGGCACGGGACTCGGTGGCGGTCTCCATCTGGGTCCACACGTCGTCGACGGCGGACAGGCACGTGAAGGGACCGGACAGCGGTGAATAGCAGCGGCCGAGATCGAGCCCGTGCGGCGGAGGGGCGAGGTACAGGGTGCGACCGGGCGGGGCCCATCCGCTGACCTCGTTCGAGACGGCGGATGCCAGCGCATCCGCGCCCAGATCGCGTCCGTCGACCGTCCGGCCGAGGGTGAAGGCGTTCGAGACGACCAGCAGGTCGGCGGGGGCCGCGGCGATCATCGCCGCGACGTCGGCCTTGCGCTGCGCACACACGGCCATCACGGCAGGGTCGCGACTCTCGACGAGAACGTCGGTGAAGCGGCATCCGTAGAGCCCCGCCGCCGTCACGCGCCACGTGCCCCCCGAGTCCTCGGCCAGCTTCGCGAAGGCCGGGGCGTAGGCCATCGCGCTCGAGTCGCCCACCAGGTAGAGGTGGTGCGGAGCGTCGGCGCTCCCCCACGTGCAGCGGTCGGCGGTGGGGACGCTGTCGGGGGTGAAGCAGTCGTGGGCGCGGTTGTCGCTCGACGACGCGCGCATCGCCTCATCGAGCGAGGGATGCAGGGCGGGCCACGTCGTCGCGGTCGCGGCCGACGCGAGCTCGGCCTGCAGCGACGCCAGGGCATCGCTCGCCTCGGCCGCGGTGTCGGCGGGGTCCTCCACGGCGGGCGCCGCGATGACGCCGATGCCCGGGAGGCCGGGAAGGCCCGGCAGTGTCGGGGCGCCGTACGCGACGAACACCGCGAGCACGGTCGCTCCCGCACCGATCGCGAGGGTGGCGCCGGCGAGGGCGACCCGCGGGGCGAAGCGCGCGCGCCACGACGTCCAGTCACGCGCGGGCGCGGGCTGCTCGACACGCTCGGCGACCTCGGCCGGTGACGAGGCGGGGGCGGATGCCGTCGAGCTCGGCACGGCGTTCGCCGCGACCGCCGCGGGCGCGATCTCGTCGACGCTCGCGGTCGCCGATGCCCGAGTGCCCGGGTAGTAGCGCTGACCCGGCACCCAGCCCGCCGGCCGGGACGCGAGGGCGGACGGGCGCGGTGCGGGAGCGGGATCGGGGATGACCGGGGGCGCGGCATCCGGAATCGTCTCGACCACCGCCGGGCTCTGCGGCGGGCGACGCCACGGTGCGCGATGCAGCGGCTGCTCGACGCCGAGGAAGGTGGCGACGCTCACGACGACGATCGCCAGCGCCGTGATGGCCGTGGCGGCGGGTCCGGGCGCGAGGAGGACCCCGGCGAACACGATCAGCGGCAGGTGCCAGAGGTACAGCGAGTACGACACGTCGCCGACCGCGACCGCGACAGGGTTCGAGAGCACGAAGAGGTGACGCTGTCGTGGGTCGCCGCCGACCCCTCCGGCGATGACGAGCGCGGCGCCCGCCACCGGGAGCGCCGCCCACGGCGCCGGGAACGCCGAGTCGGGGTCGATCACGACGAACGCGCAGGCGATGACGCCGAGTCCGACCCATCCCGCGAAGCCGCCCACCACGCGCGGCACCCGGGCGAGGAGCGGGACCGCCGCGGCCAGCGCCGCACCCACCGCGAGTTCGCCGGCGCGGGTGAGGGTCGAGAAGTAGGCGAGGCTCGCGTCGGCCGGGGTCTGCGCGATCGCCACGGCCGCCGACCCGGCCACCACGGCCAGCGACAGCACCCCGACCGCGATCCGGCCGCCCGCACCTCGACGCGCGGCCACCGGGAGCGCGACGACGGCGACCATCACCAGCAGCGGCCACCCCAGCGAGAACTGCTCCTCGACCGACAGCGACCAGAAGTGCTGGAGGGGTGAGACGTCCACCGTGGCGAAGTAGTCGCGCCCCTCGAGCCCGAAGCGCCAGTTCGACGAGAGGCCCAGCGCCGCGAGCGCGTCACCGAAGACGCTCTCGGCCCGCGAGGGAGAGAACACGAGCGCGGACGCCCCGCAGACCGCGGCCAGCACGAGGAGGGCGGCCGGAAGAAGGCGGGCGATCCGCCGCGCGAAGAAGGCCCCCAGTCGCACGACGCCGTCGCGCGCGAGGTCGCGCAGCAGGATCCCGGTGAGGAAGAAGCCCGACAGCACGAAGAACACGTCGACGCCGACGAAACCGCCGCGCGGCCAGCCCGTCAGGTGCGCCGCCACCACAGCGAGGACCGCGACGGCGCGCAATCCCTGCAGATCGCGGCGCACGGGCGAAGCGGTGGCGGTCACGTCGGGTCCTCTCGAGCCGGCGTGCAGCGGCCGAAGAAAGCTTAGTGGAACCGCTCCCACGTCAGCCAGATCGGGCATCATGAACCACCGCTTTCGCGCAAGCCCCCGGCCGCGATCCGCAACGGTGGTTCGATGCGGCCATGTGGCAGATCGCGGGCCTTCCCGCCCACCCCCTGTTGG
Organism: Microbacterium sp. che218; assembly: GCF_040436305.1. NCBI lineage: Bacteria > Bacillati > Actinomycetota > Actinomycetes > Micrococcales > Microbacteriaceae > Microbacterium > Microbacterium sp. che218. Next base: position 478,988 of record NZ_AP031501.1, on the reverse strand, counting down.
TGCACGCCGGCCGCCCTGCAGCAGCACACCGAACTCGGCGACCAGCTGCTGCCGTGGGCCGTTGGTCTGTTCGTCGTGGCCGCGAGCCAGTGGGCGTGGTTCTTCTTCCGCAACCGCCGCCAGGCCTCCGGCACGCGGTCGACCGATACGCGCTCGACCCGCACGCGCGTCATCACGGTGGCGATCGCCGTCGTGGCGATCGTCGTCGCCGTCGCGACCACCGTGAACGTCGTGCAGGTGGGCGACAGCGGGGCTCGCGCCACGTGGTCCTCGGAGTCGGGATCGTAGGAACAGACCGGAGCGTCGAGGAGGGACCACCATTATGGTTCGCGTCGCGAATAATCTCCACCCCCGATCGCCGAAGCCGCGGCACACGTAATGTCCGGATCGACAGGAAACTCGATTCCCGTTCTCGCCCACCCGGCGGCTCGCCGCCCGTGAAGGACCCGATGAGCCACGCCCCCGATCCCTCGATGCTCCATGTGGGCGACGTCTTGGCGGCGCGGTACGTGCTGACAGAACGCATCGGAGCGGGCGGGATGGGTCGCGTGTTCCGTGCGCGCGACGAAGTGCTGCGCCGCGACGTGGCCATCAAGGTGTTCTTCACCGACTCCAGCGCCGAGCCCGACCCGCTGCGCCGCATGTCGGAAGCCCGCGTGCTCGCGGCTCTCGACCACCCCTCGCTCGTCACCCTCTACGACGCGCGCCTGTCGGGCGACGACCAGGTGTACCTCGTCATGGAGCTCATCACCGGCCCGTCCCTGCAGCGGCGCATCGAAGAGGCCGAGATCCCGCCCGCCGAGATCGCCGGCTACCTCCACGATCTCGCCACGGCCCTCGGAGCCGTGCACCACGCCGGAATCGTGCACCGCGACGTGAAGCCCTCGAACGTGCTCCTGCGTCCGGTGCAGCAGGGTCCGCGCTCGCACGAGGCTGTGCTCGCGGACTTCGGGGTCGCTCACCTGCTCGACGCGACCCGCCTGACCACCCCCGGCACGATCATCGGTACCGCTGCGTACCTCGCCCCCGAGCAGGTGCGCGGCGAAACGCCGCAGCCGGCCTCCGACATCTACGCCCTCGGTCTCATGACGATCGAGGCGCTCACGCGTCTGCACCCGTTCGGCGGCGGATCGCTGCAGGAGACCCTCCTCGCTCGCCTGGCTCGACAGCCCACCATCCCCGGCCACTTCGGCTACGAGTGGCGGTCGCTGCTGGCCGCGATGACGGCACCGGATGCCGCGGAGCGACCCGATGCGCGCACCGTGGCCGAGCGCGCCGCCACCCTCATGAACTCGCCCTCCACGGCATCCGCGCCCCTTCCGTCCACGGGCGCGTCAGCTCTGGATCCGGCGCTGGCCGAGACCGCCCCGTGGGCCCTGCCGGTCGCCGCCACCGCCGCTGCGGCCGCGCGACCGGCATCCGACCCGGTTTCAGACTCGCTCGACGAGACGGCACCATGGGCCGTGCCGGTCGCGGCGTCGAGCACGACGGATGCCGTGGGGCGTCGGCGTCGCGCGCGACTCCTGCCCGCCTCTCCCGTCGCATCTCACGACGCGATGCGTCGCCGCTGGATGTGGGTCGGCGCCGCAGCCGGAGTCGTCGTCGTGATCGGACTCCCGCTGCTCGGCTTCTCGCTGCAGGCGGCGGGCGACACCACCACCGTGGGCCCGCCCGCACCCGTGCCGACGGTGAGCGAGTCGGTCGCGCCGGCCGTCGAACCCGCGCCCGCGGGGACCACGGCCGTTCAGCCCGCGGTGAACGTGCCCGAGGAGAGCAGCGGCGGGTCGTCTCGCACCGTGCAGACCTCGCCGAACGAGACCGCTGTCGTGCCCCCGGCTCCCGCCGATGACACTCCCCTGCAGATCGCCGAGCCCGAGACGCCCGCGAAGCAGACCGATCCCCCGGCGAAGAACGCCTCGCCGAACGGCACGGGTCCCGGCTCGTCCAACGGCAACGGGTCGTCGAACGGCAAGGGCACGCCCGGCGAGAAGGCCAACGGGTCGGAGAACGGCACCGGACCGGGCTCGTCCAACGGCACGGGCTCTTCCAACGGCGAGGGCTCTTCCAACGGCAAGGGCGCGAACGGCAAGGGCGCGAACGGCAAGGGTTCGACCGACTCCGGCAAGAACTGACCCTCGGCCGATGCCGTCGCCACGCGTCTCGGGAGCCGTCCTCCTCGTTCTCGCTCTGGCCGGGGGCGTGGCATCCGTCATCTTCCTCCCCGCCGGCGGGGTGATCAGCGTGGTGAGCGCGCTCGGCCTCGCGCTGTGCGTCGCCGCCGTCGCCCTCGCCGCCGTGTGGCTTTCGCGCAGGTCGTGGGCGCCCGAGCCCGCCCCGGGATGGACCCCCGTCGACCGCGCGCGCGACCGCGAACGTCTGCGCCGCGTGACGCGCCTGCAGGGGATCATCTGTGTCGTGTTCGGGGTCGGCCTGATCGCCGTGGCCGTGGTGTTCCCCACCGACGCCGGGACCCTCCGCGCATCGGTCATCGGGGTGCTCGTGCTGGTGCTGGGGGTGATCGGCCTGTTCGCTTCGCGACGCGTGGCGGCGCGGGTCGAAGAAGATGCCCCCGACACGCAGCCGGATGCCATGCCCACCGGGTGGGTGCTCGTGACACCCCGCGACCGGGGCACGATCCTGCTGTTCGCGCTTCCCGGCCTCGCCCTGTCGGTCGTGGCGGTGTGGCAGATGACCTCGCTGCTGCTGCTGATCGCGCGCGCCAGCACCCTCGGTCTCGTGATCGCGGTGCTCGCCCTCACCGCGGCCGTGATCGGCGCGGGCGCGTGGGTGTCGCGGCTGCTGCCCGAGGTCTCGGTCGACGTCGGCGCCGGACTCGTGCGCACCGGCTCGCGCGAGGTGCCCTGGTCGAGCTTCACCGCGGCCCGTCTGCAGGCGTCGTCGACGTTCGTCGGCGGCCCGCGGTCGCTGTTCCTCGTGCTCGAGGGGCCCGAGAAGCTGCGCGCGCCCCTGCTGCTTCGTCGCCGCGGCGACCTCGCGATGAGCGACGAGCAGCGCCGAGCGGCCCTCGCCGTCCTCGACGGCGCGCAGATCGCCCTCCCCCGCGCCCCCGAAGACCCGAAGGGCAAGTTCTCGCGGTCGCTGTTCCCCCAGCACGTCGACGCCGCGCAGGCGCGCGAGCTCGTGGCGCACCCGCCGCGCAGCGACCAGGACCTGCCGGTGGCGGGGATCTGATTCGTCGCCTGGTGCCTTGGGCTCGAGGATGGCCCGGGCCCCTTCCCGCGCATAAACGCGATCGACGCGCATAGACGCGCTCTGCTCGCGTTTCTGCGCGAGGGGGCGAGCGGCGGGGCACGAGCCGACCCGGGGCGCCTCGCCCGTTGCCCGGAAACACGAAAGCCCGACGCGTGTGCGTCGGGCTTTCGTTCGTGGCTCCCCGGCTTGGACTCGAACCAAGAACCTATCGGTTAACAGCCGATTGCTCTGCCAATTGAGCTACCGAGGATCATGCTCACCTCGCGGCGGGCAACCCCACGATACTAACAGCACGCGAGGGTGACGGAAAAATCAGCCCGCCGAAATCCGTCGCTCGGGCGTGCCGTCGGGAGTCCACTGCAGTGCTTCGTCGCCGTGGCCCAGGCCGATGGCGTGGCCGGCGTGCAGCACGAGCACATCGGCATCCAGATCCTTCGGCGCATCGGCGTCGTTCGTGACGATCAGCGAGGCCATCCCGCGCTCGTCGCGGCGACGCGTGATCGAGGCGCGGGCGGCCGCGCGCACCTCGAGATCGAGGTTGGCGTACAGGTCGTCGGCGACGAACAGGCGCGGCTCGAGCACGAGCGCGCGTGCCAGGGCGACGCGCTGGCGCATGCCCGCGCTGAGCTCGTACGGATACTTCGGCGCCGTGCCCAGCGGAAGCTCCATCTCGTCGAGCAGCGTCGCCACGCGCACCGCGAGGGCACGCGTGTTGACCTTGCGGTCGCGGCTCGTGATCGGCTCGGCGATGACGTCTTGCACGGTCAGTCTCGAGGGCAGCGCTGCGCCGGCGCCCTGTGGCAGGTACCCGGTGTGGAAGACCCACTCGCGTCGCGCCCGGCCCGGACGCCGTGCGGAGATGCCGTGCACGCGCGCGTCTCCCCCGACCACCGTCAGTCCGTCATCGGGGTGACCGGCGAGCAGCGAGACGAGCGAGGTCTTGCCCGAACCCGTGGCCCCCTGCACGATCAAGGTCTCGGCGGTGGGGAGGGTGAAGGTGATCCCGTCGATCACGCGCACCCCGCTTCTCGCGAGGGAGAGGTCGTCGGCGCGGAGGGCGACGTCGGTGTCGAGGTGCCGGGGCATTCCTTCATCCTTACCCACGGAGGGGGCGGATGCCAGCCGTTGCACCCGCGGGTCGTTCGGGGTCGCGGTTGCCGGTGGTGACTGATTCGGTTCGGACGACTCGATCGACAATGCGACGGTTCGCATTTCCCGGACGCTTTCGCCCGAGCGGGTGTCGACGATGAAGCCCTGCATTCCTGGGTGCAATGACGACGCATGCGCTGCAATAGTCTGACGGCGTGATCCACTCCCGTCGCGCCGCGTTTCTCGGTTTCGCGGTCGCCCTCGGATCGCTCACCGCGATGGCAAGCGGCTGCACAGGGTTTCCGCAGGAGCCGCCGGAAGACGAGGTTTCCCTCGAGGCGGTGCCCGTCGATCCCGTGAAGCGGTGCGAGATGCTCATCGCGATGCCGCAGGGTCTGGCGCAGCAGAAAGCACCCGGATACGGCTGTGTCGAAGTGCGTGAGGGGGTCTGGGAATTCCGACCGGAATCCGACTCCGCTCCGGTTCCTTTCTCTGCTCCCGATCGCGCTCGGGAAGATCACCCAGGCGGAGGAATCTCCTGGCAAGACGCTGTGGGCTTTGCCGGCTCCGTCCAGCGAGTGTGCGGACCGCTGGCCGGCGGTGGCAATTCCGACGATGACGTCTTTCTGAACCTCGGCCGCGACGACCCGGATCCCGACCGATTCCAGATCGTCATCTGGGACGTCGGCAGCCTCGAGCCGATAGACGGTGGTGTGACCTTGTGCACGGAGGGCGAGATCTCGCTCTACGAAGGCGTCGCGCAGATCGAGCTGCGAGATCCCGCCGAGGTCGAGATCTACGGCTGAATCGCGTCAGGCGCCGACACATCTCCCGGCGTCGGGCGGGTGCTCCGGACGCCCGCGGGCCAGCGCGTCAGGACGCGATGAGGCGCTGCCGGTCGGCGTCGAGCTCGCGCAGCTGCAGGCCGAGGTTGCGTCCCTCTTCGGAACCCGGCGTGACGCGCTGGATTCCGCGCACCAGCTCGGCCTTCTGCCGCTCGATCTCGCGCAGCAGCACGCCCCGCGCGAGGTCGTTGGCCGCCGCCACCGCACCCTCTTCGGTGCGCGCGGGGAAGGCGGCTGTGAGCAGCTCGACGGCGAGCGTGCGGAACGGCTCGCGCACGGCCTCGACCGCGGTGACCGCCCAGCCGGGTTGGGAGAGGTCGGTGGATGCCAGCGCTGCGCGCACGGCCTCGAGGGCCGGGTGCCCGAACGGCGTCTGCAGGGCGCGGAGGAACAGGTCGGGCTCGATGCGGTGCCCGTACTGCAGGAACGCCATCATGGCGCCCCGCTCGAGAGCGACGTCGCGCGTGTTGGGCAGCGACGCCATGGTCACCGAGACCGCGACGGGGGCAGCTGTCTCTCCGCCGCGCTGCGCGTCGCGCTTCTCGGCGCGGTCGGCGCCGCGGGCCGCGCGCTCGACGGCCGACTGCACCTCGGGCATGTCGAGACCGAGGCGGCGGGCGAGCACGCGTACGTAGCCCGGGCGCAGCGCGGGGTCGCGGATGTCGGCCACGATGGGCGCCGCGGCGCGCAGGGCACCGGCCCGACCCTCGACGCTGGAGAGATCGAAGTCTTTGAGGCGCTGATCGATGACGAACTCGAACATCGGCGCCTTGTTGTCCATCAGCGCGCGCACGGCTCCGTCGCCGCGCTGCAGGCGCAGGTCGCACGGATCGAGGCCCTCGGGGGCGACGGCGACGTACGTCTGCGCGGCGAACCGCTTCTCGTCGGCGAAGGCGCGCAGCGCCGCCTTCTGCCCCGCGGCATCCGGATCGAAGGTGAAGACGACCTCGCCCGACGAGCTGTCATCGCCCATCACCCGCCGGAGCACGGTGATGTGGTCGCTGCCGAAGGCGGTGCCGCACGAGGCGATCGCGGTGGTGATGCCCGCGAGGTGGCACGCCATGACGTCGGTGTAGCCCTCGACCACGACGACCCGGTGCGAGCGCGAGATGTCGCGCTTGGCCAGGTCGAGGCCGTAGAGCACCTGCGCCTTCTTGTAGATCGGCGTCTCGGGGGTGTTCAGGTACTTGGGGCCCTGGTCGTCGTCGTAGAGCTTGCGCGCCCCGAAGCCGATGACCTGGCCCGTGATGTCGCGGATGGGCCAGACGAGGCGCCCGCGGAAGCGGTCGTAGACGCCGCGCTGCCCCTGCGAGACCAGACCCGCCTGCAACAGCTCGTCGCGGGTGAACTTCTCGGCCAGCAGGTGATCCATGAGGTGCGACCAGCCCTTGGGGGCGTAGCCCACGCCGAAGTGGGCGGCGGCGCCGGCGTCGAAGCCGCGATCGCCGAGGAAGCGGCGGCCGGTGTCGGCCTCGGGCGTCATGAGCTGGGCACGGAAGAACTCCGCCGCCGCGGCGTTCGCGGCGTACAGGCGCGAGCGGCCGGTCGTCTCGGGCGCGGGCCCGCCGTCTTCGTAGTGCAACGTGAAGCCGACGCGAGCGGCCATGCGCTCGACGGCCTCGGTGAACGAGACGTGGTCCATCGCGCGCAGGAACGAGTAGACGTCACCCGACTCGCCGCAGCCGAAGCAGTGGTAGTACCCGACCTGCGGGCGCACGTGGAAGCTCGGGCTCCGCTCGTCGTGGAAGGGGCACAGGCCCTTCATCGACCCGACGCCGGCCGACTTCAGCGCGACGCGCTCACCGACGACGTCGGCGATGTTGACCCGCGCCTTGACCTCGTCGACGTCGGACTGGCGGATGCGGGGCATCAGGCATCCGCTCCCCGGGCCGCGCGGGCGCCGGGAGCCCAGACGCCGAGCTCGGCGGCGTCCACTTCTCCCACGAGCCGGCCGTGCCACGCGATCGCGAGCTGGTCGGTGAGGCTCGCGACCTGGTCGACGACGACCCGCCGGCGTGCGGCGTCGTCGGCGGCCGCGGCGAAGTCGGGGGCGTGCAGGGCGTCGAGGGCGCCGGGGTTCTCCCACAGGGCGGATGCCAGGCGCTTGAGCACGTGGCGCTGCTCGCGGTACAGCACCTTGCGGCCGTCGATCGAGACGACGGTCGCGCCGATGATGCCCTTGAGCACCGCCATCTCGACCTCGACGTCGGCCGGGACGATGACGTGGGCGCGGTAACGGGTGAGCTCGTCGGCGGGGTACGCCTCGCGCGTGGCCGCGGTGGCGGCGCGGGCGAAACGGCCGATGAGGTCGGACGTGAGGTTCTTCAGCCGCGCGAGAGCGGGGCGCGTGCCGTCGAACGAGGTGATCCATTCGGGCATGGCCATGAGCCGCTCGAGGCCCGCGGCGAGGTCGTCGCGCACGAAGTCGTAGCCCACCCAGCGCTGGATCGCGTCGAGGAGCCCCTCGCGCCCGACGCGCGAGGCGAGGCGGGCGGGGTCGACGTAGCGGTTGACCATCGCGTCTTCGAAGTCGTGCACCGAGTAGGCGATGTCGTCGGAGAGGTCCATGACCTCGGCCTCGATGCAGCGCTGGCGGGCGGGGGCGCCGCCGCGCATCCAGTGAAACACCGGCTCGTCGTCGGGGTACACGCCGAACTTCAGGCGACCGCCCGGGTCGGGCACGGGCTCGTCGACCGTCCAGGGGTACTTGCACGTGGCGTCGAGGCTCGCGCGCGTGAGGTTCAGGCCGTACGGCTCGCCGTCGGCGCCGAACGACTTCGGCTCGAGGCGCGTGAGGATGCGCAGGGTCTGGGCGTTGCCCTCGAAGCCGCCGATGTTCTCGGCCCATTCGTTGAGCGCACGCTCGCCGTTGTGGCCGAAGGGCGGGTGACCGAGGTCGTGGCTCAGGCACGCCGTGTCGACGACGTCGGGCGACAGCTGCAGCGCGGTCGCGAGCTCGCGACCCACCTGCGCGACCTCGAGCGAGTGCGTGAGGCGGTTGCGGGCGAAGTCGGCGGGGCTCGCGGGGCTCAGCACCTGGGTCTTCGCGGCCAGGCGGCGCAGCGCCGCGGAGTGCAGCACGCGGGCGCGGTCGCGCGCGAAGTCGTCGCGCTGGGAGCGGTGGTTCTCGACGTGGAAGCGCGCCGCGTCGACGTCGTCGTAGCCGAGCGGTCGGGCGACCGTCGGCGACGCCTCAACCGCCACTGTGGTGCAACTCCGCGTCGGCGAGGGCGCGTCCGGCATCGTGGCCGATCTCGCGGGAGTCGAGCCAGCCGTCGGGCAGGGCCGGGCGCTTGGGCGTACCCGCGCGACCGCGCTGCCCCTCGGCTGCGGCGCCCGGGTACGGGGCGTCGAGCTCCATCGTGGCCAGCAGCTCGTCGATCTCGTCGAGGGTCGACGCGGTCGCGAGGCTCGCGCGCAGCTCGCCGCCGACGGGATAGCCCTTGAAGTACCAGGCGACGTGCTTGCGGATGTCACGGCATCCGCGCCCCTCGTCTTCGAAGAACTCCACGAGCAGTTCGGCGTGGCGGCGGAAGGCCTTCGCGACGAAACCGAGCGTGGCGTCGACGGGCTCGCCGTGGGCGGCTCCCGGGCCACCCAGCGCGCGCGCCAGGTCGCCGAAGAGCCAGGGGCGACCGAGGCAGCCGCGACCGACGACGACGCCGTCGCAGCCGGTCTCGTCCATCATTCGCACGGCGTCGTCGGCCGACCAGATGTCGCCGTTGCCGAGCACGGGAACGCTCGTGACCGTCTCTTTGAGCTTCGTGATCGCCGCCCAGTCGGCCTGGCCGGAGTAGAACTCGGATGCCGTGCGGGCGTGCAGCGCGATGGAGGAGACCCCCGCGCCCTCGGCGATGCGCCCGGCCTCGAGGTAGGTGAGGTGGTCGGCATCGATGCCCTTGCGCATCTTGATGGTCAGCGGCTTGTCGCCCGCCGCCTTCACGGCGCGCTCGACGATCTCGCGGAACAGCGAGGTCTTCCACGGCAGCGCCGCTCCCCCGCCGCGACGCGTGACCTTGGGTACGGGGCAGCCGAAGTTGAGGTCGATGTGGTCGGCGTGGTCTTCGGCGACGATCATCTGCACGGCCGCCTCGACGGTGGCCGGGTCGACGCCGTAGAGCTGGATCGAGCGCGGGGTCTCGGACTCGTGATGGCGGATGAGCCGCATCGTGGTGTCGTTGCGTTCGACGAGCGCGCGCGTCGTGATCATCTCGCTCACGTACAGGCCGGCACCGTATTCGCGACACAGGCGCCGGAACGCCGTGTTCGTGATGCCGGCCATAGGAGCGAGCACGACGGGAGCGTCGAGTTCGATGTTGCCGATGCGGAGCGCCCGCGCCGGAGCCAATGCCGTATTCACAGTTCCATTCTCCCAGACGGTCGCACGCACCGGTGCCCGCCCCCGAACGGATCGGGAACGGGCACCGGTTGTGCAGAAGGGGTCACGCGTCGGCGGTCTCGGCGACCTCGCGACGCTCGCCCCACACCTGGCGGGCGATCTGGCTGAAGGCCTCGACCGGCTGCGCGCCGCTCACGCCGTACTTGCCGTCGATGACGAAGAAGGGCACGCCGGTGATGCCGAACTGGCGGGCCTGCTCCTGGTCGGCGCGCACGGCGGCGCGGAAGCGCTGCGACGAGAGGGCCTCGCGGGCCTCCGCCTCGTCGAGACCGACCTCGACGGCGAGGGCGATGAGGTCGTCGTCGCGACCCACGTGCTTGCCCTCGAGGAAGTACGCCGACATGAGCACCTCGGCGAGTTCGAGCTGCTTGCCGTTCTCCTTCGCGAAGTGCAGCAGTTCGTGCGCCTTCACGGTGTTGGTGTGCTTGAGGATGTCGAAGCGGTACGCGAGCCCGGCATCGGCGGCGACGCCGGTGACGCGGTCGAGCATCTCGCGCGCGGACTCGGGCGAGATGCCCTTGTGCTGCGAGAGGTAGTCGACCTCTCCGCCGTCGAAGTCCTCAGGGGTGTCAGGCGAGAGCTCGTACGAGTGGTACTCGATCTCGACGACCGGAGCGTCGTCGTCGGCGGCCGTGGCGGCCAGGCCGTTCTCGAGATTCCGCTTGCCGATGTAGCACCAGGGGCAGGCGATGTCACTCCACACGTCGATCTTGATGGCATCCGTCATATCGCGTGCAACCTCTCGAATCGTGGATCTATTCCGTCAACGGCATCCGTCACGCCGTCGGCTTGTCGACCGCCCCGCCGAAGCGGCGGTCGCGCGACTGGTAGTGCCCGATGGCGTCCCACAGGTGCGTGCGGCGGAAGTCGGGCCAGAGGGTGTCGAGGAACACCATCTCGGCGTACGCCGACTCCCACAGCAGGAAGTTCGAGGTGCGCTGCTCGCCGCTCGAGCGCACGAACAGGTCGACGTCGGGCATGTCGGGCTGGTACAGGTTCTTGCGGATGAGCTTCTCGGTCACGGCCGACGGCTTGAGCTTGCCCGAGGCGATGTCGTCGCCGATACGGCGCACGGCATCCACGATCTCGACCCGGCCGCCGTAGTTGACGCACATCGTCAGCGTGAGCGTCGAGTTGCCCTCGGTGAGGCGCTCGGCGTGCTGCAGCTCCTTGATGACCGAGCCCCACAGGCGCGGCTTGCGGCCCGACCAGCGGATGCGCACACCCCACTCGTTGAGCTGGTCGCGGCGGCGGTGCAGCACCTCGCGGTTGAACCCCATGAGAAAGCGCACCTCGTCGGGTGAGCGCGACCAGTTCTCGGTGGAGAAGGCGTAGACCGACAGGTGCTTCACGCCGGCCTGGATGGCTCCTGCGACGACGTCGAGCAGAGCCGCCTCACCCGCGCGGTGGCCCTCGACGCGGGTGAGCCCCTGGCGGTTGGCCCAGCGGCCGTTGCCGTCCATCACGATCGCGACGTGCTCGGGGACCGCACCCTTCGGGAAGGCCGGCGGGTACTCGCCGGTCCAGTCGAGGGGGCGGTAGGGCACGGCGTCGCGGTGCGTGAACGGCTTGGGTGTCATCGATGCGACTCCAGGTGCGAGAGGGAGCGGATGCCGCGCTCCAGGTGGAACTGCGCGTACGCGGCCACGAGGCCCGAGGCCGCCGCGGTGGTGCGTCCGGGGGCGGCGTCGATCGTCTCCCACTCCCCCGCCATGAGGGCGCGGAGCATGTCGACCGTGTCGCGCGCGACGCGCGGCGAGCCCGCCGGGGCACAGGTGGAGCAGATGACGCCTCCGAGCTGCGGGAGGAAGTAGTCGTGGTCGCCGACGGTGCCGCAGCGCGCGCACTCGGTGAGACCGGGCGCCCAACCCGACAGGGCCATGGCCCGCAACAGGTACGAGTCGAGCACGCTGCGCTCGGAGTGCTCACCGCGGGCGAGGGAGCGCAGCCCGCCGACCAGCAGCAGGTACTGCTGGGGCGTCGCCTCGGCCTCGTTCAGGCGATCGGCGGTCTCGACCATGGCGCTGGCGGTCGTGTACACGTCGTAGTCGGCCACGATCTCGGCTCCGTACGAGCCAAGAGACTCGGCCTGCTGCACGATGTCGAGGTTGCGCCCCTTGAACAGCTGCACGTCGGCGACCATGAACGGCTCGAGACGGGATCCGAACTTCGACGAGGTGCGGCGCACGCCCTTGGCGACCGCACGGATCTTGCCGTTGCGGCGGCTGAGCAGGGTGAGGATGCGGTCCGCCTCCCCGAGCTTGTGGGTACGCAGGACCACGACCTCGTCGCGGTAGGTGGGCACAGTCCATTATCGGCCCGCCCACCCGTGAGCGGCCTGCGCGGCGCGCCTGGGCGAACGCCGTCGGGGCGGGAGAATGGATGACGTGAACGAGTCCGTCTTCGTCATCCCGCTGTGGGCGGATCTCACCGCCGTCGCCCTGGGCGGCGTGCAGGGTGCGCTGTTCGCCTCCGGCTTCCAGGGCCAGCGGCGCCTCGACCTGCTCGGCGTGGCAATCATCGGCATCCTGCTCGGCATGGGCGGCGGTCTCATCCGCGACCTGCTGCTCGGGCTCACCCCCGCGACCCTCCAGAGCAACTGGTACCTCATCACCGCGACCCTCGCCTCGATCGTCGGCATGCTGCTGTCGGGGATCTTCCAGCGTCTGAACCGTGCGATCGTCATGCTCGACGCGGTGGTGATCGGGCTGTTCGGGGCGTTCGGCACCTCGAAGGCGCTCGCCCTCGGCATGCCGGCCGTGCCCGCGATCTTCGTGGGCGTCCTCGCCGCGGCCGGGGGCAGCGTGCTGCGCGACGTGCTGATGGGCCTGCCCGTCGCCATCATGCACGTCGGATCGCTGTACGCCGTGGCCGCCGGCGGCGGATGCGCGGTGCTGGCGACCGTCGCGGCGTTCGGCGTGCCGCTGCCGGTCGCCGCGGTGATCGGCGTGGCGGTCACGACGGTCATCCGCGTGCTCGCCGTGCTGTTCGATCTGTCGCTGCCCGAGCAGCGCAAGCTCTACCGCCGCAAGGTCGCGGTCGAGACCACCGGCATCCCGATCATCCGCATGGACGACCCGGAGTGAGCGGGTCTCGGGGCGCGTGAGGGGTCACTTCGTGTCGCCTCGGGCGCGCGGAGGCGACAGTTCTCGACCCTCACAAGAGGGACGATCAGCCGAGCGGCGTGACCTCGTCGCCGACCCGAATCGTGCCCCCGTCGGCGACCGGCAGCAGCAGGATCCCCAGCGTCGGCTCGGACTGACCGAACTCCGTCGTCAGCACCCGCAGCAGCCGGGCGTCGCGCACGCCCGTGTCGGGGTTCGCGGTGATCGCGGCGCAGCGCTCGATCGGCTTCTGCACCTCGAACTCCACCTCGTCGATCCGCACGCGACCCTGCCACTCGAGCTCGGCCCACGGCGCGGTACCGCTCACCACGATGTTCGAGCGGAAGCGGCGATCGTCGACGGGCGCCGGCACCGCGGCATCCACCTCCTCGACCGAGGCGGCGCCGTGCAGAGAGATGAATCCGCGCGGGCGGTCCTGGAAGCGTGCGGTGCGGCCGTCGCCGAGTAGACCCAGGGGCAGGATGCCGTCGGCCTCGAGCAGCTTCGCATCGCTCGTCGTCCGCAGGTAGGCGGTGATCGCCTCGCTGAGTAGAGCACGACCTTCGTCGCTGAGATCGGCGGTGACGTCGATGTCGTCGACCTGCAGCCGCAGCGTCAGCGCCTCGTCGTCGAGGGTGAGGTCGACGCGCGCCAACGTCGGGAAGGTCATGAGCGCGAGTCCGCGGCTCTTGGGGAATGTGGCATCCGCCGGCTCGAGGGCATCGGCGAAGCGGAAGACGAGCGAGCGATCGCCCTGCACGCGGCCGTCGTCCTGGATGACGAGGCTGTCGCGCTTCTCGGGCGTGAAGCCCTTCACGGGATAGCGGTAGAGGGCGTCGACTCGGATCACGGTTTCATCCTCGCATCGACGCCCCCTTGCGCGATCACCAGCGGGCGAGAACCTCGCCGTGCGGCAGCAGGATCCACCCGTCGGGGTGCGCGGCCCACTCGCGCCACGCATCCGAAATGCGCTGCAGCTGCGCGTCGTCGGCGTGACCGAGCCGCTTCGCGTGCCCGGCGAACGCCGAGGCGAGCACGCGGTCGGCCCACATGCCGCCCCACCACGCGCGTTTGTCGGGCGTGTCGAACACCCAGACGCTCGCGCTCGCCTCGATGCGGGTGAACCCCGCCTCGCGCGCCCACGCCTTGAGGCGCCGACCCGCATCGGGCTCGCCCGACGATCCGCGGTGCACGCCGTGATAGATCTCGAGCCAGTCGTCGAGGGCGGGGATGAGCGGATGCCAGATCACCCCGCCGTAGTCGACGTCGCGCACCGCGACGAGGCCGTCGGGCCCGGCGACGCGGCGGAACTCCCGCAGCGCGTCGACCGGACGCTCGAGGTGCTGTAGCACCTGGTGGGCGTGCACGACGTCGAACGAGGCGTCGGGCACGTCGAGGGCGTAGGCGTCGCCGGTGCGGAAGGTCACGTTCGTGCGCTCCCCCGCGGCGGCACGGGCCACCTCGACGACGTCGGACGCGGCATCCACCCCGACGACCTCTCCGGGGAAGACCCGATCGGCGAGGTCGACGGTGATGGAGCCGGGGCCGGCACCCACATCGAGGATGCGGGTGCCGGCGGACAGCGAAGACACCAGGTAGGCCGCCGAGTCGGCGACGGTTCGTACCGCGTGGGAACGCAGCACGCTCTCGTGGTGTCCGTGGGCGTAGGCCACGGTCGTCTTCTCTTCTGCGCGGGTCAGACGCCGGCCAGGGCGCCCGAGTCCTGTCGGGTGCGGATCGCGCGGTTCACGCCCGACACGATCGCCTTGAGCGACGCGGTCGAGATGTCGCCGTCGATGCCGACGCCCCACAGGCGTTGGTCGTCGACCTGCAGCTCGACGTAGGCCGCGGCCTGCGCGTCGCCGCCCGAGCTGAGAGCGTGCTCGACGTAGTCGTACAGCGTCACGTCGAACCCCTGCGCGCGAACGATCTCGAGGAACGCGGCGACGGGTCCATTGCCCACGGCCGAGGCCGGGTGCGTGGTGTTGCCGTCGCGCAGTGAGACGTCGAGGTGCACGTCGCCCGACATGTCGCTCGACGAGCGCGTCGACAGCAGCTCGAAGCGGCCCCAGCGCTGGTCGTCGACCGTCGACGGCAGGTACTCGTCGTTGAAGATGTCCCAGATCTGCGCGCTCGAGACCTCGCCGCCCTCGGCGTCGGTGCGGGCCTGCACCACGCCCGAGAACTCGATCTGGAGCTTTCGGGGCAGGTCGATCGCGTGGTCGGCCTTCAGCAGGTAGGCGACGCCGCCCTTGCCCGACTGCGAGTTGACGCGGATGACGGCCTCGTACGACCGGCCGAGGTCTTTCGGGTCGATCGGCAGGTACGGAACGGCCCACTCGATCTCGTCGACGGTCTTGCCATCGGCGGCCGCACGGGCCTCCATCGCCTCGAAGCCCTTCTTGATGGCGTCCTGGTGCGACCCGCTGAACGCGGTGAAGACGAGGTCGCCGGCCCAGGGGCTGCGCTCGGGAACCGGCAGCTGGTTGCAGTACTCGACGGTGCGCTTGACCTGATCGATGTCGCTGAAGTCGATCTGCGGGTCGATGCCCTGCGTCAGCAGGTTGACGCCCAGCGCGACCAGGTCGACGTTGCCGGTGCGCTCACCGTTGCCGAACAGGCAGCCCTCGATGCGGTCGGCGCCGGCCATGTAGCCCAGCTCCGCGGCGGCCACGGCGGTGCCGCGGTCGTTGTGCGGGTGCAGCGACAGGATGACGTTCTCGCGGTGATTGAGGTGACGCGACATCCACTCGATCGAGTCGGCGTAGACGTTGGGCGTGGCCATCTCGACCGTGGCGGGCAGGTTCAGGATGACCTTGCGCTCGGGGGTCGGCTCGAAGACCTCGAGCACCTCGTTGCAGATGCGCAGGGCGAACTCGAGCTCGGTGCCCGTGTAGCTCTCGGGCGAGTACTCGTAGTAGACCTCGGTCTGGGGAACCGTCGCCTCGTACTTCTTGCACAGGCGCGCGCCCTCGAGAGCGATGTCGACGATGCCCTGCTCGTCGGTGCGGAACACGACCTTGCGCTGCAGCACGCTCGTGGAGTTGTACAGGTGCACGATGGCCTGCTTGGCGCCGGCGATCGCCTCGTAGGTACGGGCGATCAGGTGCTCGCGCGCCTGGGTCAGCACCTGGATGGTGACGTCGTCGGGGATCAGGTTCTCGTCGATGAGCTGACGGACGAAGTCGAAGTCGGTCTGGCTCGCGCTCGGAAACCCGACCTCGATCTCCTTGTAGCCCATCTTCACCAGCAGGTCGAACATGACCCGCTTGCGCTCGGGGCTCATCGGGTCGATCAGCGCCTGGTTGCCGTCGCGCAGGTCGACGGCGCACCAGCGGGGTGCGACCTCGATGCGCTTGGACGGCCACGTGCGATCGGGCAGGTCGACCCGGATCTGCTCGTGGAAGGGACGGTACTTGTGCACCGGAGCGGAGGTGGGCTTCTGGGTGTTCTTCATGATGTGTCGCTTCTTTAGATTCGTTCGGTGGGGCCGACGACGATCTCCGCGACGAGGAAGGCCCTTAGATCGAGGACTCGTCGCGGCGGCTAAGAAGAAGCTGGCCACCGAAGCGCATGCAGCGATCGTAGCAGTCCCTCACGAGGCGCTCCGTCGGGCGGCCGCCCACTCGTGGTCGAGCACGGCGTACACGAGCAGGTCGCTCCAGCGGCCCTTGAACCACTCGTTCTCGACGAAATGCGCTTCGCGTCGCATGCCGAGGCGCTCGGCGAGGGCCGCCGAGCGGAGGTTGTCGGCGTCGATCTGCGCGACGAGCCGGCGCAGGCCGTACACCTCGAAGGCCGTGTCGATGAGTGCGCGCACCGCTTCGGTCGCCAGGCCCCGACCGGATGCCGCGGGGCTCACGACCCAGCCCACCTCGGCCGACCCGGCCTCGGCGTCGAGGTGGAAGAGCACGAGGTCGCCGATCACCGCGCCGTCGTCGACACGCTCGATCACGAGCATCACGCCGCCCCGCTCGCCCTCGATACTCGTCCCGCCCATCAGATGGCCGTTGCGGTGCCGGATGTCGTCGGGGGTCTGCGGCTGGAACGGGAGGTAGCGGCACACCTCGGCGTCCCCGCGGTACGCGGCCATGGCGTCGAGGTCGCGCTCTTCGAACGGGCGCAGGCGCACCCGCTCGCGGGTCACCTCGAGGGTGTCGGGCGCCGGCGGGAGGACGAACGGCGACGCGCTCACGGCAGTAGGGCGACCTTGCCGCCCGGGTGACCGTCCATCACGAATCGCACGGCCTCGATGGCCTCGGCGAGCGGGTAGGTGCGCGCGACGGGTACCTCGAGGGCTCCGGATGCCGCGAGCTCGAGCACGCGCGCACGCGCGATGTCGCGGAAACGGGCGCTCTCGGGCCGTGCGCCGGCGATCCAGAGGAACCCGTCGGCCTTCGCGCGCTCGGGATCGACGATCGTCACGATGCGGTCGCGCTCCGCCACGAGGGCGAGCGAGACGTCGATGGCCTCGTCGGTGCCCACGGCATCCCACGCGGCGGCGATCGGGGCGCCCTCGGCCGCCTCTTCGACGCGCTCGCGCAGGCCGTCGCCGTAGGCCACCGGGATGCCGCCGTAGCGACGGACGCGTTCGGCCGAGTCCTCGGCATCCGGACCCACCGTGCCGATCACGCGGACGCCGAGCTCGCGCGCCTGCTGAAGAAGGCTCACGCCCACCGCGCCGGAGGCCGCGTGCAACAGCACCGTCTCGCCCTCGGTCACCCGGGTGACCTGGATCATCTCGGCCGCGGTGGTGCCCGCGAGCAGCAGGTTCGCCGCCTCGGGGTGAGAGAGGGGCGAGGGCTTGGCGAAGACGTCGCGGGCCGGAACCGTGATGTCGGTCGCGTAGGCGCCCTGCACGCGGAAGGCGACGACCTCATCGCCGACCGTCAGCTCACCCGAGCCGCCGAGGGCATCGGGGCCGACGGCGGTGACCTCGCCCGAGAGCTCGTAGCCGATCGGCACGGGGAACTCGGCGCCGGGACGCGCCGAGGCGACGTGCTTCGCGTCGGCCGGGTTGACGCCCGCCGCATGCACGCGGATCGTGACCTCGCCCGAGCCGGGGGCCGCGACCTCGACCTCGTCGAAGCTCCACTGATCGATGGGCCCGGGAGCCGGAGCCGTCCACCTCTTCGCCATGGTCACGCCTTTCGTTTCGGGTCGTCGCCGCTGAGCGTAGCCCCCGGCGTCAGATGTTCTGGGAAGCGGTCAGAAGCCGAGGCGGCCCAGCTGCTTCGGGTCGCGCTGCCACTCCTTGGCCACGCGGACGTGGAGCGAGAGGTAGACGCGGCCGCCGACAAGCGGTTCGATGCCGGCGCGGGCGCGGGCTCCGACATCGGCGAGGCGCGAGCCCTTCTTACCGATGATGATCGCCTTCTGGCTGTCGCGCTCGACGACGATGTTGGCCCACACGTCGGTGAGGTCGCTGTCTTCACGCTTGGCCACGTCGTCGACGGTCACCGCGATCGAGTGCGGCAGTTCGTCGCGGACGCCGTGCAGGGCGGCCTCGCGGATCATCTCGGCGATGCGGTCTTCGAGCGTCTCGTCGGTCGTGACGTCGTCGGCGTAGAGGGCGGGACCCACGGGCATGAGCGCGAGCAGCTCGTCGCTCAACACGTCGAGCTGATCGTTCGTGACGGCCGAGAGCGGGATGACCGCCGCCCAGTCCTCGCGCAGCGCGTCGACCTCGACGAGGCGCTCGGTGATCTGATCGCGGGTCGCTGCGTCGGTCTTCGTCACCAGGGCGACCTTCTTGGCGCGCGGGTAGCCCGAGAGCGACTCGGCGATGCGGCGATCGCCGGGGCCGACCTTCTCGGTTGCCGGGGCGCAGAACGCGATCACGTCGACGTCGCCGAGCACCTGCTCGACGAGGTCGTTCAGTCGCTGCCCCAGAAGGGTGCGGGGGCGGTGGATGCCGGGGGTGTCGACCACCACGAGCTGGCCGCCCGGGCGGTTCACGATGCCGCGGATGGCGCGGCGGGTGGTCTGCGGCTTCTCGCTCGTGATGGCGACCTTCTCGCCCACGAGGGCGTTGGTCAGCGTGGACTTGCCGACGTTCGGCCGGCCCACGAAGGTCACGAAACCGGATCGGGTGTCGGTCATCTGTCGTTCCTCTCACGCGACGAGGCGTCGGCCTCGGCGTCTTCATCGTCCATCGTCTCGGCCCGCTCCACGATCACCGTCGCGATTCCGCGGTTGCGGCCGCGCGACGCGCCGCCGGTCATCACGAGTCCGTCGTGCTCGGCGGTGGCTCCGGGCTGCGGGATGCGGCCCAGGGCCTTGCCCAGCAGACCGCCGATCGAGTCGACCTCCTCGTCGTCGAGCTCGAGGCCGAAGAGGTCGCCGACCTCGTCGAGGCCCAGACGCGCGTTGACGCGATAGCGGCCGTCGGGCAGCTCGACGACCTCGGTCGAGGGGGCGTCGTACTCGTCGGCGATCTCGCCCACGAGCTCTTCGATGAGGTCCTCGAGGGTCACGAGCCCCGCGACGCCGCCGTACTCGTCGACGACGAGGCACACGTGCACCGCGTCTTTCTTCATCTGCTGCAGCAGCGTCTCGGCCTTCATCGACTCGGGCACGAACACGGCGGGACGTGCGATGCGGCGGATCGGCGCGTCTCGCCACCCCGCCTCGTCGCGGAAACCGAACTGCACCAGGTCTTTCAGGTACAGCACGCCCACGACGTCGTCGGCGTCGTCGTCGGTGAGGGGCACGCGCGACACGCCCTTCTCGAGGAACAGCGCGAGCGCCTCGCGGGACGAGGCCGCGGCATCCACGCTCACCATGTCGATGCGCGGCACCATCACCTCGCGCACGTAGGTGTCGGTGAAGTCGAACACCGAGTGGATGAGCTCGCGATCGTCTTCTTCGATGAGCTCGTTCTCGGTGGCCTCGTCGATGATGCTGAGCAGCTGCTCCTCCGACGCGAACGAGGTCGAGTGCGGAACGCCCGGCGTCACCCGGTTGCCCACCGCCACGAGGCCGTGGGCGAGGGGGCCGAGCAGGATGCGCATGCCGCGGATCACCGGAGACACCCCGCGCAGCAGACCGCGCGCGTGCTGACGACCCACCGACCGCGGGCTCGCGCCGACCGCGACGAACGACATGCCCGTCATGAGCACGGCCGCAGTGATCACCGCGAGCCAGATGTTGTCGAAGATGAGCATGAAGGCGGCGGTGACGAGCACCGCGGCCGTCGTCTCGGCGAGCACGCGGATGAAGACCACCGCCGTCACGTGCGCGCTGGGGTCGTCGGCGATGCGGCGCAGCGAGCGCGCGTTGCGCCCCGCAGCGCCGAGCTCGAGCAGGTCGGTGCGCGAGGTCACGCCCAGCGCCGCCTCGGAGGCCGCCATGAGGCCGCCGAAGGCCACCAGCAGCAGTGCCGCGACGAGCAGCAGTGCTTCGGTCATGCGCGGCGCTGGCGCTCGACGGCCTGGAAGCCGGTGATCAGCTCGCGCTGCAGGCCGAACATCTCGCGTTCTTCGTCGGGCTCGGCGTGGTCGAATCCGAGCAGGTGGAGCAGCCCGTGGGTGGTGAGCAGGATCAGCTCGTCGAGCGTGGAGTGCTTGGCGGCGACGGCCTGCGTCTCGGCCACCGCCGGGCACAGCACGATGTCGCCGAGCAGACCCGCGGGGGTCGGGGCGTCCTCGGATCCCGGACGCAGCTCGTCCATCGGGAAGCTCAGCACGTCGGTGGGGCCGGGCTCGTCCATCCACTGCACGTGGAGGGATTCCATGGCGCCCTCGTCGACGAGCACGATGGCCACGTCGGCGTCGGGGCTGACGTGCAGCTCCTGGAGGTTGTACTCCATGAGGCGCAGCAGCACCTGTTCGTCGACCTCGTGGTCGGATTCGTTGTTGATCTCGATCGTCATGAGCGGTTTCGTCTCGGGAGGTGATCGCGGGGACCGGCGGCACCGGGGCCGCGTCGCTCCGCACGGGTGGCGAATTCGGAGGCCTCGTCGCGCTCGCGTCGGGCGGCCAGGCGCTTCTCGTCGTACTCGCTGTAGGCGTCGACGATGCGCCCGACGAGGTTGTGGCGCACGACGTCGTCGCTGGTGAGGCGCGAGAAGTGGATGTCGTCGATGTCGTCGAGCACGCGCGTCACCAGGCGCAGACCCGAGGCGCCCTGCGGCAGGTCGACCTGGGTGATGTCGCCGGTGACGACCATGCGGGTGCCGAAGCCGAGGCGCGTGAGGAACATCTTCATCTGCTCGGGCGTGGTGTTCTGCGCCTCGTCGAGCACGACGAACGAGTCGTTCAGCGTGCGCCCGCGCATGTACGCCAGCGGTGCGACCTCGATCGTGCCCGTCGCCATGAGCTTGGGGACGATCTCGGGGTCCATCATCTCGTTCAGCGCGTCGTAGAGCGGCCGCAGGTAGGGGTCGATCTTGTCGGTGAGCGTGCCGGGGAGGAACCCGAGCCGCTCCCCCGCCTCGACGGCGGGACGCGTGAGGATGATGCGCGTGACCTCTTTGCGCTGCAGCGCCTGCACGGCCTTGGCCATCGCGAGGTAGGTCTTGCCGGTACCGGCGGGGCCGATGCCGAACACGATCGTGTTCTCGTCGATCGCGTCGACGTACTCCTTCTGGCCCGCGGTCTTGGGCCGGATGGTCTTTCCGCGCGACGACAGGATCGCCTCGCCCATGACCTCGGACGGACGGGGGCCGCCGTCGGAGCGCAGCATGCGGTTCGAGCTGGTCACGTCGGCCGGGTCGAGGCCGTGACCCGAGCGGGTCATGCTGAGCAGCTCGTCGACGAGTCCGCGGGCGGCGCGCACCGCGTCGGGCGTGCCCGAGAGCGTGATCTCGTTGCCGCGCACGTGCACGTCGACGTCGGGGTGCTCCTTCTCGACCACGCGCAGCAGGCGGTCCTGCGGGCCGAGCAGTTGCACCATGGCCACGCCGTCGACCTCGATGCGGTCGGAGACGGTTTCTTCGGGGGAATCAGCCACCCAGGCTCTTTTCGTTCAGGCCACCCGCGAGGACGTGGGCGTGCACATGGAAGACGGTCTGACCGGCACCCTCGCCGGTGTTGAAGATCAGACGGAAGTCGCCGTCGGAGTGCTCCGCGGCGACGGAGTTCGCGAGGCCGATGACCTCGGTGAGCAGGTCGGGGTCGCCCGCGGCGAGTTCGACGACGTTGCGGTACTGCTGCGTCTTGGGGATCACCAGCAGGTGCACCGGCGCCTGCGGCGCGATGTCGCGGATCGCGAAGGCGTTCTCGGTCTCGGCGACGATCTCGGCGGGGATCTCGCCCTGCAGGATGCGCGTGAAGATCGACGGTTCGCTCATGGCATCCAGTCTAGTGAGGGCCTCCGACACCGGGGCTCGGCCGTTGCGCCGACGCATGGCGTGCGGCACTCTCTCGGGGTTCGGGGCGGAATCCGTCGTTCGGGGCGGAGAATTCACGCCCCGACATGCGAAATCCGCCCCGAACCGGAGAGATCGGCGCGCACCGCGGGGATCACGGGTGGAGGGTCACCAGCGCCCGTGGGCGGCCGACAATACCGAGATCGCCGCGGCACCGGCGGTCGAGGTGCGCAGCACGGTGTCGCCCAGGCGCACGAGCCGGGCGCCGGCATCGGCCAGCGCCGAGAGCTCCTCCGGTGCGATGCCTCCCTCGGGGCCGACCACGAGCACGACGTCCCGCCCGTCGGAGGCTTCGGCCGCGACGGACGTGAGACGGTCGGATGCCGAGGGCTCCAGCACCAGCACGAGCGAGGTCTCGGCGAGACGCACGAGATCGGCCGTGCGGGCCACCGTCTCGACCTCGGGGATCCACGCCCGGTGCGCCTGCTTGGCCGCCTCGCGGACGATCGTGCGCCAGCGCGCGAGGCCCTTGTCGGCTTTCGCGTCCCACCGCGAGACGCTGCGCGACGCCTGCCACGGCACGATCGCGTCGACGCCGAGCTCGGTCGCCGCCTGCACGGCGAGCTCGTCGCGGTCGCCCTTGGCCAGCGCCTGCACGAGAACGAAGCGCGGCGAGGGTGCGGGCACGACCTCGCGGCCGGTCACCCGCACCTCGACCTGCTTCGGCGACGCCGCGGTGACGACGCCCGACAGCCAGGCTCCGCGGCCGTCGCCGAGCGTCACCGCCTCGTCGACGCGCACGCGACGCACGGCGGCGGCGTGGTGCGCCTCGGATCCGGTGAGCTCGACGGTGTCGCCGGGCTGGGCGCCACCCGCCTCGTCGGTGACGAAGTGCAGCGCCACGGTCAGTGCCGGAAGCGGTCGCGGAACTTGCTGAACATGCCCTGCTGGTGCTCGGCCAGGCGCGGCTTGGGAGCCTTGGTGCGCTTGGCGAACTCCTCGATGAGGGCGCGATCGCGGTTGTCGAGGCGCGTGGGCGTCACCACGTGCACGCCGACCTTGAGGTCGCCGCGCTGGGTGCCGCGCAGCGGGGTGATTCCGCGGCCCTTGATGGTCAGCACGTCGCCCGACTGCACGCCGGGGCGCACTTCGAGGTCGACGCTTCCGTCGAGGGACTCGATCGTCGCGTTGGCTCCGAGGATGGCATCCGGCATCGACACCTCGAGGGTTGCGACGAGGTCGTCGCCCTCGCGGCTGAACGCCTCGTGAGCCTCGACGGTGATCTCGAGGTACAGGTCGCCGTTGGGTCCGCCCGCGGGGCCGACCTCACCCGAACCGGGCAGCTGCAAACGCAGGCCCGACTCGACGCCGGCGGGGATGTCGACGGAGACCGTGCGGCGCGCGCGCACGCGGCCCTGGCCCTGGCACGTTCCGCAGGGGTACGGGATCGTCGTGCCGTGGCCCTGGCACACGGTGCAGGGGGCGCTGGTGACGACGTTGCCGAGCAAGCTGCGCACGGTGCGCTGCACGTGACCCGAGCCGTGGCAGATGTCGCAGGTGACCTCGCTCGTGCCGGGCTGCGTGCACGCGCCCTTGCAGGTCTCGCACAGCACCGCCGTGTCGACCTCGAGGTCGCGGTGGGCGCCGAAGACGACGTCGCCGAGCTGCAGCGTGACGCGCACGAGGGCGTCCTGCCCGCGCTCGCGGCGCGAGCGCGGACGCGGACCGCGACCACCGCCGCCCGCTTGCGCGCCGCCGAAGAACGTCTCGAAGATGTCGCTGAAGCCGCCGAAGCCGGCCGCTCCCCCGCCACCGAACGGGCTCTGGTCGCCGCCCATGTCGTAGCGGCGGCGCTGCTCGGGGTCGCTCAGCACGTCGTAAGCGTGCGTGACGAGCTTGAAGCGCTCGGAGGCGTCTTCTCCCGGGTTGACGTCGGGGTGCAACTGGCGCGCCAGACGGCGGTACGCCTTCTTGATGTCTTCGGGGCTGGCGTCGCGTTCGACACCCAGGACCTCGTAGTGGTCAGCCACAATCGCCTTCCTGCCCGCTCGCGCGGGGTCGTTCTCTTTGGGGTGCTCGATCTCTCGAAAGTCAACGAGAGGTGTCGTCGTCTTCGAGCACCCGGGTCAGATAGTGCGCGACGGCACGGACCGCCGCGAGGTTCGAGGAGTAGTCCATGCGCATGGGACCCAGGAGTCCGACGCGCGCTCCGCCGGAGGAGCCGTCGTAGCGGCTGGCGAGCACCGAGGCCTCGACGAGGCCGAACGGCTCGTTCTCCCGCCCGATGCTGGCCGACAGGCCCTGCTCGTCGGCGACCATCTCGCTCATGAGGCGCAGCAGCGTCACCTGCTCTTCGATGGCCTCGAGCAGCGGGTAGATGCTGCCGCGGAAGTCCTGCTCGCGCTTGGCGAGCGTCGCGGCACCGGCCATGACGAGGCGATCCTGCCGGAACTCCTCGAGTTCTTCGCCGACCACGCGCAGCACGGCGTCGGCGAGTGCGTCGACGACGACCCCGGGGCGGGGGCCGTCGGCCAGGGCCGCGGCCACCCGCTGGGAGCTGTCGGCGACGCTGCGGCCGACCAGCAGACCGCTCACGCGGGCCCGCAGCTGGGTGACGTCGGCTTCGCTCGGCTCGACCGGCACGAACGAGATGCGCTGCGAGACCCGGCCGGTGTCGGTCACGAGGATCACCAGCACGCGGGGTCCGCCGAGGGCGACGAGCTCGACGTGCGAGACGTTCGCCCGCGCGAACGAGGGGTACTGCACAATGGCGACCTGACCGGTCAGCTGGGTGAGTGCGCGCACCGTGCGGGCGAGGAGGTCGTCGAGGTCGCCGGCCTCGTCGAGGAACGACGTGATGGCGCTGCGCTGTGCGCCCGAGAGCGGACGGAGCTCGGCGAGGTGGTCGACGAACACGCGGTAGCCCTTGTCGGTGGGCACGCGCCCCGACGAGGTGTGCGGGGCGACGATGAGGTCTTCGTCTTCGAGCAGAGCCATGTCGTTGCGGATTGTCGCGGCCGACACCCCGAAGGCGTGGCGCTCGACGATGGCCTTGCTGCCGACCGGCTCACGCGTGTCGACGTAGTCCTGCACGATCGCGCGGAGCACCTGAAGGCCACGTTCCGACACCATGCGATGCTCCTCCCGTCTGGCACTCGCGTCTCTTGAGTGCCAATTCTACGGGATAGCCCCGACACTGCGCCGGGCGGCTCGCGGAGGCCGCCGCGGGTGACGCCCGCGCGGCACTCAGACCGTGAGCGCCCGCACCACGGCGTCGGCGAGCAGCCGACCGCGCCGGGTCAGCACGATGCGCCCGCGCACGGCATCCGCCCCCTCGATCAACCCATCGGCGATGAGCGCGGCGACGTTCTTGCGACCCTCGCCGAGGATCTCCGACACGGCCAGTCCCTCGCGGATGCGACTGCGCAGCAGCACCGACTCCAGCCGACGCGCGGTCTCGTCGGGGCGCTCGCGAGCAGCCGCGGGCGACTCGACGGCGGCGAGGCGCTGGGCGTAGGCCGCGGGGTGCTTGACGTTCCACCAGCGCAGCCCCGCGACGTGGCTGTGCGCGCCCGGCCCGAAGCCCCACCAGTCGGTCCCCCGCCAGTACGCGAGGTTGTGACGCGAGCGGTGCTCGACGCCGCGCGACCAGTTCGACACCTCGTACCAGTCGTAGCCGGCGGCGGCGAGCAGGTCGTCGGCGAGCTCGTACATGTCGGCCTGCAGGTCGTCGTCGGGCATGGCGACCACACCGGAGCGAATCTGGCGCGCGAGCTTGGTGCCGTCTTCGACGATCAGCGCGTAGGCCGAGATGTGGTCGGGCTCGAGGGCCGTGGCCGCCTCGAGAGAGGCGCGCCAGTCGTCGAGCGACTCCCCCGGCGCGCCGTAGATGAGGTCGAGCGAGACGTCGAGACCCGCGCGTCGGGCCGCGGCGACGGCCGTCGCCACGTTGGCGGGATCGTGCGTGCGGTCGAGGGCGGCGAGCACGTGCGGCCGGGCCGACTGCATGCCGATCGACAGGCGGTTCACGCCGGCGTCGGCGAGGGTGCGCGCCATGGCGTCGTCGACCGTGTCGGGGTTGGCCTCGACCGTGACCTCGGCGTCGTCGCGGATGCCGAACTCCCCGCGCACCGCGTCGAGCATGCGCGCCAGATCCCCCGGCGGCAGCAGGGTGGGCGTGCCTCCACCGAAGAAGACGGTGGATGCCGAGCGGCGCCCGCCCGCGGCATCCATCACTGCCCCCGCCAGACGCACCTCGGCGTTCAGCGTGTCGGCGAAGTCGTCTTGCCGGGCGCCGCGCAGCTCGCTGGCGGTGTAGGTGTTGAAGTCGCAGTACCCGCACCGCACGCGGCAGAACGGCACGTGCAGGTAGACGCCGAAGTCGGCGGCGGGGTCGATCTCGAGGTCGGCGGGCAGGCGTCCGTCGGCGGGGGCCGGGTCTCCGAGCGGGAGCGGACCGCCCATCAGGACGAGTACAGCGGCGAGATCGCCCGCAGGTAGCGAGCGAACAGCGCCTTGCGCCGACGGCGCACGCGGCTCGTGAACAGCCGGTACGACGGAGCCGTGGGTCGGTCGAAGGCGCGCACGACGAACCACACCTCGTCGTTGTCGCGCCACTCGACCGCGAACAGCTCCTCGCCGCTGACGATCGAGTGCCCGACGGTGCCGAGGATGAAGCCGACGCGACGGGGCTCCTCGAAGACCGAGATCACGCGCAGCTCGGCGTCGGCGCGGTGACCGTCGACCTTGCCGTGCAGACGGACTCCGGCGCCGGGGCTGACGAACGGCGTGCCGTCGGCGGCGAAGCGCTGCTCGGCCTCGAGGCTCGAGGGGGCCACGGGGGCACCGTCGGCGTCGAAGCCCACGCCCGAGTACCCCGCGTTGGCGGCGGGGCGCACGTCGGTGATGCTCAGTTCTCCGGTGCGCAGCGGCGCCCACGACAGCAGCAGCTCGCCGGCCGCGGCGAAGCGCTCTTCGCCGCTGCCGATGCGCCACGAGTCTTCGGCCGGCACGGAGTGCTCGGGCGGGTACTGCATGAGGTCGTGCGCCTGGGTGGCGCCGACGGCTGCGTAGTCGACCGTGTCATCGGTGAAACTCTGCCTGCGCATGGCTCACCCCTCTCGGTGTGGTGCGTTACTTCTTGGTCTCGACGTCGCCCGACAGGGCGGCGATGAACGCCTCCTGCGGCACCTCGACACGGCCCACCATCTTCATGCGCTTCTTGCCCTCTTTCTGCTTTTCGAGGAGCTTGCGCTTTCGGGTGATGTCACCGCCGTAGCACTTCGCGAGGACGTCCTTGCGGATCGCGCGGATCGTCTCGCGCGCGATGATGCGTGCGCCGATCGCGGCCTGGATAGGCACTTCGAACTGCTGGCGCGGGATGAGCTTGCGCAGACGCTCGGCCATGAGCGTGCCGTAGGCGTAGGCCTTCTCGCGGTGCACGATCGAGCTGAACGCGTCGACCTTGTCACCCTGCAACAGGATGTCGACTTTCACCAGGTCGGCGGTCTGCTGGCCGGCGGGTTCGTAATCGAGGCTCGCGTAGCCCTGCGTGCGGCTCTTGAGGTGGTCGAAGAAGTCGAACACGATCTCGCCGAGGGGCATGTGGTAGCGGAGCTCCACGCGGTCTTCGCTGAGGTACTCCATGCCGAGCAGGGTGCCGCGACGCGTCTGGCAGAGCTCCATGACCGTGCCGACGTAGTCCTTGGGCAGCAGGATGCCGACCTTGACGATCGGCTCCGACACCGAGGCGACGCGCCCGTCGGGATACTCGCTGGGGTTGGTGACCGAGATGATCTCGCCGGTGTCGGTGGTGACCTCGTACGTCACCGACGGAGCGGTGGTGATCAGATCGAGGTCGAACTCGCGCGACAGGCGCTCGGTGATGATCTCGAGGTGGAGCAGACCGAGGAAGCCGCAGCGGAAGCCGAAGCCCAGGGCGACCGAGGTCTCGGGCTCGTACTGCAGCGAGGCGTCGGAGAGCTTGAGCTTGTCGAGGGCTTCGCGCAGCTCGGCGTAGTCGCTGCCGTCGATCGGGTAGACGCCCGAGAAGACCATGGGCTTCGGGTCGGTGTACCCGGCCAAGGCCTCGGTGGCGGGCTTGCGGTGCGTGGTGATCGTGTCGCCGACCTTCGACTGGCGCACGTCCTTCACGCCCGTGATGAGGTAGCCGACCTCGCCCACGCCCAGGCCGCGGGTCGGGACGGGCTCGGGGCTCGAGACGCCGATCTCGAGCGCCTCGTGCGTCGCGCCCGTCGACATCATCTGCAGGCGCTCGCGCGGCTGCAACGACCCGTCGATCATGCGGACGTAAGTGACGACGCCGCGGTAGGCGTCGTAGACGGAGTCGAAGATCATCGCGCGCGCCGGAGCGTCGGCCTTGCCGACCGGGGCGGGGATCTTCTCGACGATGAGGTCGAGCAGTTCTTCGACGCCCATGCCGGTCTTGCCGCTGACGCGCAGCACGTCGGCCGGGTCGCCGCCGATGAGGCCGGCGAGCTCGGCGGCGTATTTGTCGGGGTCGGCCGCGGGCAGGTCGATCTTGTTCAGCACCGGGATGATCGTCAGATCGTTCTCGAGCGCGAGGTAGAGGTTGGCGAGCGTCTGCGCCTCGATGCCCTGCGCGGCGTCGACGAGCAGGATCGCTCCCTCGCACGCGGCGAGCGAGCGGCTGACCTCGTAGGTGAAGTCGACGTGACCGGGCGTGTCGATCATGTTCAGGGCGAACGTGCCGTCGGTCGTGGCCCACGGCATCCGCACCGCCTGCGACTTGATCGTGATGCCGCGCTCGCGCTCGATGTCCATGCGGTCGAGGTACTGCGCGCGCATATCGCGGTCGCTGACGACGCCGGTGATCTGCAGCATGCGGTCGGCCAACGTCGACTTGCCGTGGTCGATGTGAGCGATGATGCAGAAGTTGCGGATCTGCTCCGGCGGAGTGGCAGACGGCTCGAGGGGCTTCAGGGCGCGCGGTGACATGTTCCGTCGATTCTACGGTGGTGCGCCGACATCGCCGTCCGCGGGCGCTCAGGCTCTCGGCATCCGGAGCCTTTTACAGTGGATGCCATGACGGTCCAGGTCGTGCTCGTGCACGGCATCCGCACGTCGGCGACCATGTGGCGCGCGCAGGTCGCGTACCTCGAAGAACGCGGCACCCCCGTCACCGCCGTCGACCTGCCGGGGCACGGAACCCGCCGCGGCGAGGAGTTCACGCTCGACGAGGCGTTCGCGACGATCGATCGGGCGGTTCGGGATGCCGCGGCCCGCGGCCCCGTGCTGCTCGTGGGGCATTCGATGGGCGGTCTGCTGTCGATCGCCTACACCGGGAGCGAGGACGCTCCCCCGGTCGCGGGCTTCGTCGCGGCATCCTGCACCTCTCTCCCCCGCGGGATCGGACTCGCCGCCTACCGCTTCCTCGCCCGACGGTTCGACAGCCTGCCCGACCGCGGCCTCGGCCTGACCAATCGGGTGCTCGACCGCACGCTCCCTGCCGAGACGCGCCCGGATTTCGGGGCCGGCGGCTACGCGTTCGACGCGCAGGACACTGCTCTCGCGTCGCTGTCGGTGCTCGACCTTCTGACGGCGCTGCGCCGGATCGACGTGCCGCTCTGGTTCGTCAACGGGCAGTGGGACCAGCTGCGCATGAACGAGAAGCTGTTCACCACGATCGCTCCGGATGCCGAGCTCATCGTCGTCCCGCGCACGACCCACCTCGTGACGGCGATGCGGCCGCGCGTCTTCAACGCCGTGCTGAACGTGGCGCTCACGACGGTCGAAGCCTCGACCTGTTAGACTCGCCTCTTGGCTTGCGTGTGGGGTTTTTCCCGACCTCCACGATCGCCGGTGCAGCGCCCCTCTACCGCTCGCCCGGCACTTCCAACACTCACTCAAACGAAAGACCGTCGACGTGGCGAATA
The DNA here is from genome assembly GCF_040436305.1 of Microbacterium sp. che218. Lineage (NCBI taxonomy): Bacteria > Bacillati > Actinomycetota > Actinomycetes > Micrococcales > Microbacteriaceae > Microbacterium > Microbacterium sp. che218. The sequence goes on along the minus strand of NZ_AP031501.1, from coordinate 449,112 downwards.
TCAAGTCGCAGATCAAGCGCAACAAGACCAACGAGAAGGCGCGCGAGCGCAACAAGGCCGTCAAGAGCGAGCTGCGCACGCACGTGCGTCGCACCCGCGAGGCCGTGCTGGCCGGAGACAAGGCGGCCGCCGAGAAGGCGCTCGTCACCGCCGGCAAGAAGCTCGACAAGGCCGTGAGCAAGGGTGTCATCCACCAGAACCAGGCCGCGAACCGCAAGTCGGCCATCGCGAAGCAGGTCGCCGCTCTCTGAGCAGCAGCTCTTCTTCGACAGCCCGTCCCGCACTGCGCGGGGCGGGCTTCGTCGTTCCCGGGATGGTGGTGACTGAGCGCACCTCGATCTCCTCCCTTCGACGGATGCGCACCCCGGGCGAGCCCTCGTAGCGTGGGTCCCCGGAGGTGCGACATGCAGAACGAACGAGCGGCCATGTTCTTCGGCGACCGGGAGGATCCCCGTCGCCGCCTCGTGGACCTGTTCGGTGGGGATCTCCCCGAGGGCGGGCAGCCTCCGGCGCCGGCACTCCGCTGGGCCGCCACGGTGTCGTCGCCCGACCACGACGAGATCGTCGTGATCCGCGACCTGCGGCACGCGGAGCCCCGCCTCACGTTGAGGGCGGCGACCTTCTTGGCGCGCCACCTCACCCGCGGATGAGCGCATCGTAGGCAGCACCCCCGTGTATTGCGCCCGTGCGCGCGCGGCAACGGACGGACGAGGATTGACGGATGCCGGATTCTTCACGCCCCGCCGATCGCTCCTCCGACGACCTCGCCGCCGTCCACGTCGACGTCGACCCGCGGGTGACGCCTCTCGCCCTCGACCACCGCGGGCGGACGCTGCGCGGGTGGCGGTGGGACGACGGCACCGATGCCCCCGAGGCTCCGCGGGTGCTGTTCGTGCACGGGTTCAGCAGTACCTCGGCCGGTTCGCGCCAGCTGTTCGTATAGGCGGCACGACACCTCGTCTCGCGCGGGGTCGTCGCCCATTCGTACGACCGGCTGGGCCAGGGCGTGAGCGATGGCGACTTCTTCGACATCACGGTTCGCGACGAGATCGAGCAGGTCCGCGCGATGATCCGCGAGACGGCGGGTGCCGGCCGGGTGCACATCGTCGGCCACAGCCTGGGAGCGGTCGAGTCGGCCCTTGCCGCGGCACAGGAGGGCGAGCGTGGCGCATCGGTCACGCTCTGGTCGCCCGCCGGAGTGATCGTCGACGACATGACCGTTCGCGACCGCGTGATGGGTGAGCCGCTGGCGGCGATGCGGGAGAGGGGCTTCGTGGATCTTGCCGGGATGGCGGTGGGGCCGGCGATCGTCGACGACGTGCGCGACGGCCTCGACGTGTACGGTCGGGCCGCGGCGTACCAAGGGCCGGTCGACGTGCTGCACGGATCGGCTGACGAGGTCGTCCCCCTCGAGTACGGTCGGCGTTTCGCCGAGGTCATGCCCGGGGGCTCGCTCACCGTGGTCGAGGGGGCGGACCACGGGTGGTCGTCGCTGCCGTGGCGACGCCGGTTGTTCGATGCGCTCGATCAGCGGCTGGAGTCGACCGTCTGAGGCGGGCTGGGAGGCGGTCGCGATCAGTCGCCGAAGGGGGCGCGGGTCGCGATGATCGTGATCATGCGCTCGAGCGCGAACACGGCGTCGCGCGAGGCGCCCTTGACCTCGGCGTCGGCGCGGGCGGTGGCGTGGATCGCCATGCCGAGGGTGTTGCCGGTCCAGCCGACGAGGTCGCGCCGCGCGCGGTCGACCTGCCAGTCCTTCATGCCGAGTCGCTGAGCGAGCATCGACGACGACTCGCGGCTGCCGGCGACCCGGGCCATCGTGCGCAGCTTCATCGCCACGGCGGCGACGAGCGGCACGGGGTCGGCTCCGGATGCCAGGGCGTGACGCAGCGCGAGGAGTGCGGGCCCGTACTGGCCGGCGATGGCGGTGTCGGCGACGGTGAACGCCGAGGTCTCGACGCGACCGCCGTAGTACCGCTCGACGATGCGCTCGTCGATGTCTCCCGGGACGTCGGCGATGAGCTGCTGGCACGCCGCGGCGAGTTCGGTGAGGTCGTCGGCGAAAGCCGAGACGAGCGAGCGCAGGGCGACCGGTGCGATGCGCTTGCCCGCGGTCTTGAACTCGCCGACGGCGAAGTCGAACCGGTCGGAATCGCGCTTGACGGCGGGGCACGCGATCTCGATGCCGCCGCCCTGACCCGCGCGGATGCCGTCGAGCAGCTTCTTGCCGCGCACGCTCGCCCCGGTGTGGCGCAGCACGACGGTCGCGCCCTCTTGCGTCTGCGAGAGGTACGACACGGCCTCGCTGAGGAAGGTGTCGCTGCACTTCTCGACGCCGGTGACGCGCACGAGCCGCGGCTCGCCGAACAGCGACGGCGAGGTGACGGCCAGCAGGGTGCCCGCGGCGTAGTCGTCGGCGCGGATGTCGGTGACCTCGAGGCTGGGGTCTTCGCTCTTGAGCATCGCGCGGATGCCGGCCGTCGCGCGCTCGGCGCACACCTCTTCGGGGCCCGAGACGAGCACGATCGGTGCGGGCTGCGGGCTGCGCCACGACACCTGTGGAATGGCCGACTTCGCCTTGGCGGGGGCGGAGCGTCGGGGAGCCGGAGTCACTCCCCCAGCCTACCGACCGCCTCCGACATCGGCCGTCGGGCCGAGGCGTCGACGACCGACGGCGGGCGCCCCCACCCCGCGCTCGCGGCACCGGCATGGCCGCAGCAGGGACGACGACCGGGGCCTTCTCCCGCCACATCGTCAGGCGACCGTCAGCGTCGAGCCACACCGCCAGCGCGCCGTCCTGATCCGTCCGACCCGCCGTCGCTCCGATCGAGGTCAGGATGCCGAGGAGCTTTGCGGTCGGGTGTCCGTAGCTGTTGTCTGCTCCCACCCCGATGAGCCCCACCCGCGGATGCAGTTCGCGGTAGAGCTCCGCATCCTGATCGGCGCTGCCGTGGTGCGAGACCTTGACCACGTCGACGCGGGGCACGGCGAGCCGCCGGCGGAGGTCGGCCTCCGACTGCTCGCCGAGGTCGCCGAGCAGCACGGTGCGGGGGAAGTCCGGCCCGACGACGTCGAGCGCGACGCTGGCGTCGTTACCGGGTTCGGCGCGGGGCGGAGGGCCGAGCGCCTGCCACCGGGTCGAGCCGATGGTGCCCGTCAGACCGATCGACGCGGATTGCAGGCGGGCGCCCGCCGCGGCGAAGCGCTCGAGCAGCCGTTGATCGGCCGCTTCGCCCGGAGGGCCGTGCAGGACGACCGCAGCTCGACCGATCAGCGCCCCGGAGCCGCCGACGTGGTCGAGGTCGAAGTGCGTGAGCACGAGCAGATCGACCCGGTCGATGCCGAAGGTGGTGAGGCAGCGCTCCACCGCCGCAGGCTCCGGACCGGTGTCGACGAGCGCGACCGCCGCGCCGGATCTCCACAGCGTCGCATCGCCCTGGCCGACGTCGCACATCGCGACCTGCCACGCGCTCGGCACCGCGAGCGGGCCGCCGACGGTGCGCACGGTGGTCTGACCGAGCACGAGGCCGACTACCACGGCCATCGCCGCCGACGACAGCGCTGTGAGTCGCGGGAGTCGTCGCGGTCGCAGGATCGCGACGCTCACCGCCGCACCCACGGCGGCGAGCAGGGCGGCACCGAGCAGACCGTCGGGCCACGGCAGGTTCTGCGCTGAGACGGCGGTCGTGGTGTGGGCGACCGCGGCGATCCACGCGGCGGGGACCCACGCGAGAGCGGTGAGTCCGTCGCGCAGCCAGGGGAAGGGCGCGATGCACGCCAGTGCTCCCGCGATGGTGGCCGGGGCGGCCGCCGGATCGGCCACGAGGTTGGCGGCGATCCCCAGCAGTGGCACGTGCGGATCGATCAGCACGATCAGCGGGCCGCAGACGAGCTGGGCCGACGTGGGCACGGCGAGCCCGAGGGCGAGGGCGCGCGGCATCCACCGCTCCAACCCGACCGCAAGGGGCCGCGCGAGCGCCAGGAGGGCAGCAGTGGCGCCCGCCGACAAGGCGAATCCGAGTGAACGCGCGAGCCACGGATCGATGACCAGCAACGCCGTCACGGCCGCCGAAAGCACCGCGATGCCGACCGCGGGTCGCCCGAGGGCCAGAGCGAGCATCGCGACGACGGCCATCGCCGCGGCTCGCACGACGCTCGGCTCGGGCGTGACGAGGGCCACGAAGGCGACCAGCACGACGGTCGCGCCGACCACGCACACACCACGCGAGGCGCCGCACAGCGCGAGTAACGCGAACGCCGCGCCCACCACGATCGCGCAGTTCGCCCCCGAAACGGCCGTCAGGTGCGACAGCGAGGCGGCGTTCATGGCCGCCTCGGTGGACGGATCCAGGCTCGAGGTGTCGCCGACGGCGAGACCCGGCACCAGACCCGCGCCGGGCTGCGGGAGTCCTCGCGTCGAGGCGACCAGCCCATCTCGAAGCCCCTCGAAGAACGCCCACAGCCCTTCCGGAGGCCGCACGTCGTGCACCTCGCTCGCGCGCACCACGAGCACCGCCCGTTCCGCGGGGTCGGCCGCGACGCCGCGCCCGACGACGCCGACCCCTCCCCCCATGCCCATGCCCGCGAGCGCTGCGCGTCCCTCGGCGTCGACCATCACGCGCACGGGCACGCCTCCGCTCAGCGAGACCGGCCCGGCGCGCACCTCGGCCGCGATCGCGTCGAACCACGCTCCCCCGTCGGGAGTGCCGTCGATGCGTCCCGCGATGGTGAGGTCGAGCTCGAGCTGCCGCCCGCCCTCGGTCTGCAGGGCCGCGACGTGGTCGCGCACGGGCGCGACGGATGCCACGGCTCCCGCCGCCGCCCCGGCGCAGGCGAGGGCCACGGCCACCACGCCGACGACGGCCCGCCGCCGCCACACGAAGCCGCCTGTGGCGACGAGCGCGCCTGTGGCGAGCGCGAGGGCGGGCACCGCGGCATCCGGAACGCCCACCGCCACCCCGGCGGCGGCCCAGGTCAGGGCGGCCACCGTGACCGAGCGGAGCGCCCGCCGCCGGACCGCCCGCCGCACGCTCATACGCGCACCAGGTCGCGGATGCCGTCGAGCATCTTCTGCCCGATTCCCGGCACCGACAGGAGGTCGTCGACGCTGGTGAAGCGTCCGTTCTGCGCGCGCCACGCGATGATGCGATCCGCGATCGCCGGACCCACGCGCGGGAGGGTGTCGAGTTGATCGCGGGTGGCCGTGTTGAGGTCGAGTGCCCCTCCGCCCGCACCGCCGCCCGAGCCGCCCGCCGTCGGCGCGGCGGTCTCGGCCCCGATCACGGGCACCACGATCTGCTCGCCGTCGGCGACCGGGCGGGCGAGATTCACCCCGTCGCGCGCGGCCTCGTCGGAGAAGCCGCCCGCGCGGGCGATCGCGTCGGCCACGCGGTCTCCCGCGTCGAGGCGGTAGAGCCCCGGCTTCCGCACCGCGCCGGCGACGTGGACCTACAGTCCGGCCTCCGCGGGCAGCAGCGACGCCGCCGACGACGACGGCACGGGAGCGACCACCTCGGCTCCGGTCGCTCCACGGAACATCCCGATCGCGATGGTCACCGCGAACGCGAGCAGCACCAGAACGATGACCCCGCCGATCCCGAGGCGCGTGCGCGCACGCAGCCGCTCGTCGGGCTCGGTCTCGTCCGTCACGCTGCCACGGTAGGGAGGGTCCGGCGCGTCCCGCGGGGCGGGTTCGGTCAGTTGGGGAGAACCGGACGGGATCGGACACTGGGGAGGAGCCCCGCTCCCGAAAACCCCGGATGCCACGCCCCCCGCACTCCGCAGAGCGTCGGGGACGTGGCATCCGGGATCAGAACCTACTTCGTCGAGAAGCTGACCACCTTGGGCGGGCGGACGACTGCGCGCACGATCTCGCGGTCGCCGAGGGCGCGGAGCACCTTCTCGTCGGCGCGGGCCATCGCCTCGAGCTCGTCGGCGCCGATCTTGGCCGAGACCTCGAGCGTGCCGCGCACCTTGCCGTCGATCTGCACGACCGCTGTCGTGGTGTCTTCGACGAGCAGCGTCGGGTCGGCCTGACGCCAGGTCGCGAGTCCCACGAAGCCGGTGTAGCCGAGGGTCTGCCACATCTCCTCCGCGGTGTGCGGAGCGAACAGGTCGAGGGTCATCGCGATGACCTCTGCCGCCTCGCGCACGGCGGGGTCGCTCGCTCCGGGCTTGCCGTCGACGGCCTTGCGGGTGGCGTTGACCAGCTCCATCAGGCGCGCGACGACGACGTTGAACTTCGTCTGCTCGATGAGGTTCGCGGCGTCGGCCAGCAGGCGGTGCGTGACGCGGCGGAGGGTCTTGTCGCCCTCGGCCCAGACCACGTCGGTCTCGCTGTCGACGTCGTGCGCGATGCGCAGCGCACGGGCCAGGAACTTCGCCGCACCCGTGGTCGAGACGTCGTTCCAGTCCTTGTCGTCTTCCACGGGACCGGCGAAGGCCAGGGCCACGCGCAGGGCGTCGGCGCCGTGGGCGTCGAGCTCCTCTTGGAACAGCACGAGGTTGCCCTTGCTCTTCGACATCTTCGTGCCGTCGAGGATGACCATGCCCTGGTTGATGAGGCTCGAGAACGGCTCGGTGAACTCCACCATGCCCATGTCGAACAGCGCCTTGGTGATGAAGCGCGCGTACAGCAGGTGCAGGATCGCGTGCTCGACGCCGCCGATGTAGAAGTCGACGGGGCCCCACTTCGACGCCTCGCGGCCCGAGAACGCCTCGGTCTCGCTGTGGGGCGAGAGGAAGCGCAGGTAGTACCACGAGCTGTCGACGAAGGTATCCATCGTGTCGGGGTCGCGCAGCAGCGTCTGGCCCGTCTCGGGGTCGGTGACCTGCACCCAGTCGGTGGCGGCACCCAGGGGCGAGGTGCCCTTGGGCTTCAGGTCGAGACCCTCGACGGAGGGCAGCGTGACCGGCAGCTGGTCGGCGGGGACCGGCGTGATCGAGCCGTCCTCTCCGTGCAGCATCGGGATGGGCGTGCCCCAGTAGCGCTGGCGCGAGATGAGCCAGTCGCGCAGGCGGTAGGTCTTGGCCGCGCGGCCGACGCCCTTCGCCTCGAGCTCTTCGATCATGCGGGTGATCGCGTGGCGCTTGCTCAGGCCGTTCAGCGAGCCGGAGTTGATCAGGCGTCCCTCACCGGTCAGCGCGATGCCGGTCTTGACCGGGTCGAGCTCGTCGAGGTCGCCGAGCGGGTCGATCGGCACACCGTCCGCGTCGAGCTCGATCACGGGGATCGCGCCGGTGACGGGCGCGTTGGTGTCGACGACCACCTTGACGGGCAGGTCGAACGCGCGGGCGAAGTCGAGGTCGCGCTGGTCGTGCGCGGGAACGGCCATGACCGCGCCGTGACCGTAATCGGCCAGCACGTAGTCGGCGGCCCAGATCGGCAGCTTCTCGCCGTTGATCGGGTTGATCGCGTAGTGGCCCAGGAACACGCCGGTCTTCGGGCGGTCGGTCGCCTGACGCTCGATGTCGGTCGCGCGCTGCACCTGGGCGAGGTAGGCCTCGAAGCTCTCGCGCACGCCCTGATCCGCGGATGCCGCGAGCTCGGCGGCCAGGTCGGACTCCGGAGCCACGACGAAGAACGTGGCGCCGTGCAGGGTGTCGGGGCGCGTGGAGAAGACCGTGATCTTCTCGTTGCGGCCCTCGATCTCGAACTCGATGTCGGCGCCGACGGAGCGGCCGATCCAGTTGCGCTGCATCTGGATGACCTTGCTCGGCCAGAAGCCCTCGAGCTGGTTGAGGTCGTCGAGCAGGCGATCGGCGTAGTCGGTGATGCGCAGGAACCACTGCGTCAGCTTCTTCTTGACCACCACGGCGCCGCTGCGCTCGCTCGTGCCGTCGGGCAGCACCTGCTCGTTCGCGAGCACGGTCTGATCGACCGGGTCCCAGTTGACGAGGGCGTCCTTGCGGTAGGCCAGGCCCTTCTCGTACAGCTTCTGGAACAGCCACTGGTTCCAGCGGTAGTACTCGGGGTCGCTCGTGTGCAGCACGCGGCTCCAGTCGAACGAGACGCCGTAGTCCTTCAGGCTCTCCTTCTGCTGCGCGATGTTCGCGTAGGTCCACTCGACCGGGTCGGCGCCGCGCTTGATGGCGGCGTTCTCGGCGGGCAGGCCGAACGAGTCCCACCCGATGGGGTTGAGCACGTTGTACCCGCGGTGACGCCAGAAGCGCGCCACGATGTCGGAATAGAGGTAGTTCTCGGCGTGCCCCATGTGCAGGTCGCCCGAGGGGTAGGGGAACATCGCGAGCACGTACTTGCGGGGGCGATTGTCGTCGTCGCCGCCGGCGCGGAACGGGTCTTTCTCGGCCCAAGCCTGCTGCCACTTCGCCTGGATGGCGTGGGTGTCGAAGCCCCCCTCGCGGGGGTCTGGTGCGGTGTTCTGAGACACGGGTGAAGCCAATCGTGAAGGTCGGGAGGCCGCGGGGGCCAACCTCCAGGCTATCGGACCCGCGCGTCACCACCCCGGCGGGACCTCGGCTCCCAGGGCCGCCAGCGGGGCTCGGGCCTTGACGCCCACCTCGGCGACTTCGGATGCCGCGACCGAGCGCCACGTGATGCCGCCTCCGGCGCCGACCCAGGCGGCATCCGGTTCGACCACAACGCTGCGGATGACCATCGCGAGATCCGCGGCCCCGTCGTCGCCGATCCAGCCGAACGCGCCGGAGTACACCCCGCGCGGGGCCGCTTCGAGGCCGGCGAGGATGTGCATCGCCGACTGCTTGGGAGCGCCGGTCATGCTGCCGGCCGGGAAGACTGCGCCGAGCAGGCCACCCACGCTCGTGCCCGGCAGCAGTTCGCCCGACACCTCGCTCACGAGCTGGTGCACGTGCGGGTACGTCTCCACTTCGAGCAGGCGGTCGACCCCCACGCTCGACGGGGCGCACACCCGCGACAGGTCGTTGCGCATCAGGTCGACGATCATGACGTTCTCGGCCTGCTCCTTGGCATCCGCCCGCAACTCCTCCGCGAGGGCCGCGTCGACGGCGGCGTCGGCCGAGCGCGGACGCGTGCCCTTGATCGGATGCGTATGCACGCGCCCCTCGCGCACCTCGACGAACCGTTCGGGCGAGGCGCTCACGAGCGCCGTGTCGCCGCGGCGCACGAAGCCCGCGTGGTGCGAGGTCGAGGCGCGGCGCAGCCGTCGGAACACCTCCAGCGCCGCGAAGCGCCCCGGAACGGTGAAGCGCGTGGTGAGGCAGAGCTGGTACGCGTCGCCGAGGCGGATCCGCTCGCGGCACGCCTCGATCCGCTCGGCGTAGCCCTCGGGCGTCACGCGGGCGGATGCCGCGCCCCGAGCCGACGCCGGCGGCACCGCACCCGCGGGCGGAGCCTCGGCGGCCCGCGCAGCCAGGCTCTCGTCTCCGATCGCGAACACGCGCCGGTTCGCGTGGTCGAACGCGAGCAGGGAGGCCACGCGCATCCACGCGTCGTCGCCCTCGTACGAGCGCCACCCGACCCATCCGCCGCGGAAGGCCCCCGCTTCGTGCGAGACGGTTCCGGATGCCGCGGCATCCGCCTTCAGGGGGTGCTCTGCCGCGTCGGGAGACCCCGTCCCCATCCAGCTCCAGCCCGCGCGCGCGTCGACTCCCGCGTCGAGCCAGAACGCGTGCGGAGCCGTGGAGAACAGGTGCAGGAACACCGCTTCGGGATCGACCCAGTCGCGCAGGGCGAAAGAGCAGGCGGATTCTGGCACGCTCCCAGGCTAGGGCGAGCCCGCGGCCCTAGGCTGACCGAGGTGAACGAGATCCTCACGTGGCTCCTCGACGTCGTCCAGAACGTCGATCCCGTGCTGCGCACGATCCTCGCCGGTGTCGCGGTCATGCTCGAGACGAGCGTGCTCGTCGGGCTGATCGTCCCGGGCGACACCATGGTGATCGTCGCCGGCACCGCCGTCGCGTCGCCCGTCGAGGGCGTGGTGCTCGCCGCCGCGATCGTCGTCGGCGCCCTGGCCGGTGAGAGCCTCGGGTTCTGGCTCGGCCGCTACTTCGGCCCGCGCATCCGGGCGTCGAAGCTCGGCCAGAAGCTCGGCGAACGCAACTGGGAGCGCGCCGATCGCTACCTCCGCCGTCGCGGCGGTCCGGCCATCTTCCTCTCGCGCTTCCTGCCCGTGCTGCACTCGCTCGTGCCGCTGACGGTCGGCATGAGCGGCTACCGCTACCGCCGCTTCCTCGCCTGGACCACCCCGGCCTGCATCGTCTGGGCCGGGCTCTACGTCACGATCGCGGCGACCGCCGCCGGCACCTACCGAGAGCTGAGCGATCAGATCCACTACGCGGGCTACATCTTCGTGGGGATCCTCGCGGCGTTCCTCGTGCTGGTGTTCGTGGGCAAGAAGATCCTGGAGCGCGTCGAGCGCCGACACCTCGCCGACGAGAGCGCCACCCTCGAACCTGCGGACGGTGACGTGAAAGACTGAGGCCGATGCCTCGCTCTCCTCGCGCCAAAGTGCTCTGGTTCGCCCGACTCGAGCGCCGGTTCCACCGGTGGCGCGAACGCCGCGCCCGCGCGCGGGGCCTGCGCCCCGGCGTGACGGGCTTCCCCGGCTACGGCACCGAGGAATGGGTGCGCGTTCTCGGCCGCGTGCTGATCGCCCCGCCGGCCCGCCGCACCTCGACCGGCGACGTCGAGAGCCTGCGCGGATGGCGCAGCTTCGCCGCCGTTCCGGTCGGCTTCGCGCACGTGACCGTGACGATCGACGGCATTGAGCACAACGTGCCCGCCGATCGCGGCGGGGTCATCGACGCCAAGCTCCCCGCGACGCTGAAGCCCGGGTGGCAGAGCATCACGATGTCGGTCGAGGGCAGCGAGCCCACCGAGACCCGCGTGTTCATCGTCGGCTCCGACGTGCGCTTCGGCGTGGTCAGCGACATCGACGACACCGTCATGGTCACGTTGCTCCCCCGCCCGCTGCTCGCGGCGTGGAACTCCTTCGTGGTCGACGAGCACGCGCGCCAGCCCGTACCCGGCATGGCCGTGATGCTCGAGCGTCTGACGCGGGAGCATCCCGGAACCCCGATCATCTACCTTTCCACCGGTGCGTGGAACGTCGCCCCGACCCTCACGCGCTTCATGCGCCGCCACCTCTTCCCAGCCGGGTCGTTCCTGCTGACCGACTGGGGCCCCACGCACGACCGGTGGTTCCGCAGCGGACGCGACCACAAGGAGCAGAACCTGCGCCGCCTCGCGTCGGAGTTCCCGCAGGTGAAGTGGCTGCTGGTGGGCGACGACGGTCAGCACGACGACGCCATCTACACCGGTTTCGCGATCGAGCACCCCGACAACGTCGCGGCCGTCGCGATCCGCAAGCTGCTGCCCGCCGAGGCCGTGCTGGCCGGTGGCCGCACCGTCGTCGACGATCACTCCGCGGCCGAGGTGCCGTGGGTGAGCGAGTCCGACGGCGCGGGCCTGCTGGACCGCCTGCAGAACACGGGCGTCATCTCGCGCGACGCGTGATTCCGGATGCCGCGGGCTCAGCGCCCCGCGTATCTTCCGCCATTCGCGCCAAGTCGGTGGCATCCGGTGTCTTCCGGCTGAGGATGTGCGGATCGCTGAGGCTGCGCGAGGCGTGATTCCGGATGCCCCGACCGCGGCGACGCGCATCTTCAGCGATTCGCGCAATGTCGGCGGCATCCGGTGTCTTACGACTGAGGATGTGCGGATCGCTGAGGCTGCGCGAGGCGTGATTCCGGATGCCGCGAGCGCGGCGACGCGCATCTTCAGCGATTCGCGCAATGTCGGCGGCATCCGGTGTCTTGCGACTGAGGATTTGCGACGCCTGATCCCGGATGCCGCGGGCCCGGCGCCCTGCGTATGTTCAGCGATCCGCACGAAGTCGGTCGCATCCGGTGCCCTGCGACTGAGGATGTGCGGATCGCTGAGGCTGCGCGATCGCCCGACCAACGCGGGCGGCCCGATGTCGGAGGTGGCGCGTACGGTGGAGGCATGTGCGGTCGATTCGTCGTAGCCAATGTGGCCAGCGAGCTCGTGGGGGTGCTCCGCGTCGACGTCGAGGCCGATGAGCTGCCCCAGCCCTCCTACAACATCGCCCCGACCTCGCAGGTCGGCATCGTGCTCGACTCGATCAAGAGCGAGCCCCCGGTGCGGCGCCTCGAGGTCGCGCGCTGGGGCCTCGTCCCCGGGTGGGCCAAAGACGTCAAGATCGGCGCTCGCGCGTTCAACGCGCGCAGCGAAGAGGTCGAAGAAAAGCCCATGTTCCGCAACGCGCTGATCAAGCGACGGGCCATCATCCCGGCATCCGGGTACTACGAGTGGAAGACGACCGAGGCGGGCAAGACGCCGCACTACATCCACCCCGCCGACGGGTCGCCGCTGTTCTTCGCCGGCCTGTACGAGTGGTGGAAAGACCCCGCGCGCGCCGACGACGATCCCGCCCGCTGGGTGCTCAGCTGCACGATCCTCACGCGCGACGCGATCGGACGTCTGGGGTCGATCCACGACCGCATGCCGCTGTTCATGGACCCCGACTTCGCCGACTTCTGGCTCGACCCGACCACCGAGAACGTCGGCGACATCCTCGACGCCGCGATCGACGCCGCGCCCGACGTGGCCGAGACGCTCGACGACCACGTCGTGTCGGCAGCGGTCGGCAACGTGCGCAACGACTCCCCCGAGCTGATCGAGCCGGTGGAGTGACGCTGCTGCTCGAGGCTCCGGCGCTCTCGCGCGCGGAGTGGACCGCCGCCGCGGCCGCGCACGCCGAACGCGCCGATCTGCTCACCGCCGAGCACCGCGCCCGCGCCAGCCGTGCCGAGAAGCACCCCGTGGAGGACTTCCTCTTCACCTACTACTCGTACAAGCCCGCGATCCTGCGGCGCTGGCATCCGGGCGCCGACGCCGTGCTCGAGCAGGCTCCCGAGCGTGCCGAGTGGCGCTGGTACCGCGCCGAGGGCGCGGACGTGCGGGTGGATGCCGCTCGCTTCCGCGACGAGAAGGGGTCGATGTACCGCGGCATCGTCAACCTGCTGCGCGCCACGCGTGAGCGCCCGGGACAGTTCGGCTGCTTCGGCCTGCACGAGTGGGCGATGGCCTATCGCGCCGACGAGGTGCGGCACGCGGTGCCCCTGCGCCTGGGGCGCGCGGGCACCGACGCCGTGGTGGAGGCGCACGATCTGCGCTGCACACACTTCGACGCGTTCCGGTTCTTCACGCCCGAGGCCGTGCCGTTGAACCGTTCGCCCCTGACGCGCGACGATCAAGCGGAGCGCGAGCAGCCCGGGTGCCTGCACGCCGGCATGGATCTCTACAAGTGGGCGGTGAAGCTCGGGCCGCTGGTTCCCGGCGATGCGCTGCTCGATGCGTTCGAGCTGGCCCGCGACATCCGCACCCTCGACATGGAGGCCTCGCCCTACGACCTGACCGCCTGGGGCTACGAGCCGGTCGCGGTCGAGACGCCCGAGGGCAAGGCGCAGTACGTCTCGCGACAGCGGGCCCTGAGCGAGCGCGGGCAGCACCTGCGCGTCCGCATCCTGACGGCCGTCACAGGGGTCGACGACACGCCCGGCGGCGCGGATTTCCTGCCGTCGCGAACTCTGTTGTAAGCTCATGGAGTTGCCTCAAACGGGGCGGAAAACAAAATATGGGCCTGTGGCGCAGCTGGTAGCGCACCTGCATGGCATGCAGGGGGTCAGGGGTTCGAGTCCCCTCAGGTCCACCCAGAGAGAAAGCCTCCGCTTCGGCGGGGGCTTTCTTCGTTCGCCGGCACGGTGGGTTCCCGGTCGGCCGAGATCATGGCATCCCTCTCATTCCTCACCACCTCGGCGACCCGCATAACCTCAGCCCGAGGGCGCCGGATGCCACCGACCTTGCGCGAATCACTGAGGTTGCGCAGTGCGCTGGGCGCCGCGGCATCCCTCCCCTTCCTCACAACCTCGGCAATCTGCATAACCTCCGCCCGAGGGCACCGGATGCCACCGGCATTGCGCGAATCACTGAGGTTGCGCAGTGCGCGGGGCGCCGTGGCATCCCTCCCCTTCCTCACCACCTCGGCAATCTGCGCAACCTCAGCCCGAGGGCGCCGGATGCCACCGGCATTGCGCGAACCACTGAGGTTGCGCAGTGCGCGGGGCGCCGCGGCATCCCTCCCCTTCCTCACAACCTCGGCGATCCGCACAACCTCAGCCCGAAGGCGCCGGATGCCACCGGCATTGCGCGAACCACTGAGGTTGCGCAGTGCGCGGGGCGCCGCGGCATCCCTCACTTCCTCACCACCTCGGCAATCTGCGCAACCTCAGCCCGAGGGCACCGGATGCCACTGACATTGCGCGAATCACTGAGGTTACGCCGTGCGCGGGGCACGGTGGCGTCTCTCCAAGGCCGCACAACTTCGGCGATTCGCATAACCTCCGCCCGAGGGCGCCGGATGCCACCGATATCGCGCGAATCGCTGAGATTGCGCAGTGCGCGGGGCACCGCGGCATCCCGCGACAACCGCCTCGCCGGGCACGCGCACGGCGAGGGGCGCCTCCCCTCGAAGGAGAAGGCGCCCCTCGGGGACGTGTCAGCGGGACGACACCGTCTCGCGGGACCTCGCTGCGTGCGTCTCGCGCATGAGCAGCTCGTCGTCGAGCCAGTTCGGCGCCTTGTTGCGCAGGGCGAAGATGTACACCAGCAGCGAGGCGGCGATGATCGCCGTGACGTAGACGATGAACAGCGGCACCTGCGAGGTGCTCTGCGCTCCGGCGTACAGCAGTGGTGCGGTGCCCCCGAAGAGCGAGTTGGCCAGCGCGTAGCCGAGGCCGACGCCCAGCGCCCGCACGTGGGTCGGGAACAGCTGCGCCTTCACGAGCGCGTTGATCGAGGTGTATCCGGTGAGGATGACGAAGCCGCCGAGCAGGATCGCGAACGCCGCGAACTCGTTCGTCTGCTGCGGCAGCATCGTGATGAGGAACCACGTGTAGATCACGCCGCCGACGCCGAAGAACACCAGCAGGCTCTTGCGCCCGACCTTGTCGGACAGCCATCCGCCGAGGGGCTGCATGAGCATGAGAGCCGTCAGCGCGATCAAGTTGATCACGGTTCCGGTGACGACGTCGCCGCCCGAGAAGGCCGTCTTGACGATGTTGGGCCCGGTCACCGAATAGGTGTAGAAGGCGACCGTGCCACCGGCGGTCACCGCGAAGCACAGCAGCAGCGGACGCCAGTTGTTGACGAACAGGTCGCGCATCGAGCCCGACTGCTGCGTCTTGCCCGACTTGGTGTCGGCGATGACGCTCTTCTCGAGCGACTCGTCCATGGTGCGTCGCATCCAGAAGACGGCCACGGCCGCGACGCCGCCGATCGCGAAGGCGACGCGCCAGCCCCACTCGGTGATGGCCTGATCGTCGAGGGTGAGCACCATCACGAGCAGCGTGGTCTGGGCCAGCACGTGACCACCCACGAGGGTGACGTAGTGGAACGACGAGAGGAAGCCGCGGCGACCGGGCATCGCGGCCTCCGACATGTAGGTCGCGCTCGTGCCGTACTCGCCCCCGGTGGCGAAGCCCTGCACGAGACGAGCAAACACGAGGATGACGACGGCGCCGGCGCCGATCGCCTGGGCCGTCGGCGCGAGGGCGATCACGAGCGAGCAGAACGCCATCAGCGACACCGACACCGTCAGCGACAGACGGCGGCCGTGCCGGTCGGCGAAGCGTCCGAAGAACCACGACCCGATCGGTCTCATGAGGAAGGTGACGGCGAAGATCGCCCACACGTAGATGGTCGAGTTCTTGTCGTCGGCGCTGAAGAACTGCGATTCGAAGTAGACCGCGAACACGGAGTAGACGTAGACGTCGTACCACTCCACGAGGTTGCCCGCGGAGCCTTTGAGCGTGTTCGAGATCGACCGCCGCATGCTCGTGGGGATCGTTGTCGTCGTTGACATCGTGGTTCCGATCTGTCGAAGGGTTCTGGAACCCCGCATCGCCGACTCGCGATCCCGGCGGCGTCGCGGGGTGTCTCCGCCATCGTGGTGGACCGGAGACGCGGCATCCGGAATCCTTACATCCGCCTTACATTCCGCTCGGCCTGCCCGACCGCAGCCCGCGGCTGCGTCTGCCTACGATGGTGCGATGCACGTACTCGTGGCCGAGGACGACGGCTCCGTCGCCGCAGCGCTGGTCTCGGCGCTCACGCGCGCCGGTCACACGTGCACCCGCGTCGCCCGTGGCAGCGACGTGCTGCTGCGCCACCGCGACGCCCACGTCGTGCTGCTCGACCTCGGGCTCGAAGACATGGACGGCCTCGACGCGCTGCGTCAGCTGCGCGAGGTGACCCCCATCCCCGTGATCGTGGTGACGGCCCGCGGCGACGAGCGCTCGACGGTGCGAGCGCTGTCGCTCGGCGCCGACGATTACCTCGTCAAGCCTGTCCGCCTGCACGAGCTGCTCGCGCGTCTCATCGCCGTCACGCGGCGCTACAGCCCTCCCGACGAGCCCACGCGCGTGCAGGCCGGTCCCGTCGACATCGACGTGGACGCGCACCGCGTGCAGGTCGGTGGGCGCGAGGTGGCGCTGACGCCCAACGAGTTCGGCATTCTGCTCGCCCTCGCCCGTCGCGCAGGACAGGCGGTGAGCCGCCGCCTCATCCTCGACGAGGTCTGGGGCGATGCCTACGCGGCGTCGTCGCGCTCGTTCGACGTGCATCTGGGTCAGGTGCGGCAGAAGGTGCCCGAGGTCACGATCACGACCATCCGCGGCTTCGGCTATCGCCTCGAGGACGCCGGATGAGACTGCGCGTGCTCCTGCCGCTGCTGGTGTTCGGTCTCATCGCCGTGATCGCGGTGCTCATCCCGGTGGCGCAGTCCATCGCCGACTCGCGCACGCAGCAGGTGTCGCTGCAGCGCAGCGCCGCGCTCGACCAGGTCGTTCAGCGGGCGCGCACGGCGCTCATACAGAACGAGGCCGCGTCGCTGCAGACCTACCTGGATCGCTTCCACGCGGTGTACGGCGAGTCGGTGATGGTGCTCGACGACCGCGGCGAGCCGGTCGCCGCGGCAGGGACCCTCGTGCCCGACGACCGCGTATCGGGCATCGTCGGCGCTGCCGCGCGCGCGATCCCCCAGCTCGATCTGCCGCGGGTCACGCCGTGGGCGCCGTCGTCTGCCCTCGTGGCCGTGCCGGTGATCGCGGCGGGAGACCTGTCGACGGGCGTGGTCGTGCTCGAGGTCGACCTGACCGCCGCCAAGGCCGAGGTGACGTGGGCCTGGGTGATCGTCGGCGTCATCGGACTTCTGTTGCTGGCCGCGCTCATGGGCGCCTCGCTGCTGTGGACCCGATGGATCCTGCGTCCGGTGCGCGCTCTGGATTCCGCCGTCGCCGCGCTCACCGCCCACCGCGACCCCACTCCTCTGCCGCCGATGGGTCCGCCGGAGCTGCGCCGGCTGAGCCGGGCGTTCGACGCCATGACGGCCGAGGTCGAGAGCAGCCTCGAACAACAGCGCGGGTTCGTCGCCGACGCCTCGCATCAGCTGCGCACGCCGCTCGCCGCGATCCGCCTGCGCGTCGACGGTCTTCCGCGCGAGGGCGCCGCCGCCGATGACCTCTCCGCCGTCGACGACGACCTCGACCGCCTCGAACACACGGTCGAGCGCATGCTGACCCTCGCCCATGCCGAGCACCGCGCGTCGGCGCGCAGCCACGGATTCGACGCCGCACGCGACGACGGCGTCGTGCGCGAGTGCACGGTGTCGGCTGCGGGACTCGCCGACCGGCACCGCCGGCGTCTCACCGACGCGGGCCTGACCCTTCACGCGGACGGCGACGCGCTCGTGAGCGTCCCGTGCGGACAGGCGGATCTCGAGGAGATGGTCGACGTGCTGCTCGACAACGCCGCGAAGTACGCCGGGGTCGGGGCCGAGGTCTGGGTGCGCTTCGTTCCGGATGCCGCGGGGGTCGCGCTCGTCGTGGAGGATTCGGGCATGCGCCTGACCGACGCCGACCTCGAGCGCATGGGCACGCGCTTCTGGAGGAGTACCGCGCAGCCGTCGCGCCCGGGGACCGGCTTGGGTCTGGCGATCGTGGCGCAGCTCATGCGCGCCGCCGGCGGCCGGCTCGACCTCTCACGAGCCGCTGCGGGCGGTCTCGCGGCGCGTCTCGTCTGGGAGCACCGATGACGGCCCTGACGCGCCGTGAGGCGCTGACGTGGGCTCTGCTCGCCGGATCGACGGCCGTGCTCTCGGGGTGCGTCCCCGCCGCCGCCCCTCCCCTGGTGCTGGGCTGCGGCGAAGCGGGCGGAAGCTACCTGCAGTTCGGTGAATTGCTGGCGGATGCCACGAGCTCCTCGACCCGCCTGCGCATCTCACCGTTGCCCACCGAGGGCAGCGTCGACAACCTCGCTCTGCTCGCCGCGCGACGCGTCGACCTCGCCCTGTCGCTCGTGGATTCCGCGGTGGCCGCGGATTCCGCCGCCGACGTCGTGGCCATCGGGCGCGTCTACCAGAACTACCTGCAGTGCGTGGTGCGTGCGGACGGCGGCATCCGGAGCCTTGATGACCTCGCGGGGCGGACGGTGTCTCTCGGGGCCCCGGGATCGGGGGCGGCGGCCACCGCGCGCCGTGTGCTCGAGGTGTCGGGGCTGGCCGGTTCGGCGACATCGCCCCGGGTCGTCGAGCGCACGTTCCGCGAGGCCGTCGACGACCTCGAGGCGGGTTCGATCGACGCGCTGTTCTGGTCGGGCGGGGTGCCCACCCCGCAGATCGCCGATCTGGCGACACGCGTGCCGATCGCGGTGATCGACACCACCCCCGCCCTCGACGGGCTCGCCCGCGCGTACCCCGAGGTGTACGCGGCGACGACGATTCCGGCGGGTGTCTACGACGCCCCGCGCGCGGTCCCCACCATCGGCGTGGCGAACCTGCTGCTCGCGCGCAGCGACCTCGCCGACGACCTCGTGCGCGCGCTCGTCGACGCGCTCATCGACGACGCCCCCGCGCTCGTGCCCGCCGACGCCCTCGGCATCCAATACCTGACGCCGGCGAGCCTGATCGACACCGCGCCCCTCGCGCTGCACCCGTCGGCGGAGCGGCGCTATCGCGAACGGTACGGCTGACCCGGACCGCTCGGGCGTACGCCAGAACGCCCCCTGCCCGAGCGGGCAGAGGGCGTCGAAGACGCGCAGCTCAGTCGGCGGCGTTGGCCGGCGTGGGCAGCTCGATCGGAACGACCGGGCAGTCCTTCCAGAGGCGCTCGAGGCCGTAGTAGACGCGCTCCTCCTCGTGGAAGACGTGCACGACGAGGTCGCCGAAGTCGAGGAGCACCCAGCGGGACTCCTGGCGGCCCTCGCGGCGCAGGCGCTTGTGGCCCGATTCGAGAAGCTTCTCTTCGATCTCGTCGGCGATCGCGGCGACGTTGCGCTCGTTGCGACCGGTGACGAGAAGGAAGATGTCGACGAGGGGAAGGGGCTCCGACACGTCGAGCGCGACGATGTCGTCGCCGCCCTTCGCGTCGGCGGCGATGGCGGCGATCTGCGCCATCTCGCGGCCGTTGTCGGTGGCTGTCATCGGAAGACTCCTGTCGTGATGGCGAGGCCGAGGGCCACGACCACTCCCAGCGCGAGGATGCCCGTCGTGATGACGAGCACGACGAGGAGCTTGCTCCCCTTCTCGGGCGCCGGGGGGCGAATGATCTCGCCGGGTTGCTTGACGGTGCTGATGGCCGCACTCGCGGCGATCGGCGTGGGTGACGAGGCGGGCGGAAGCTCGCCGTCGAGGAGCACGGCGTCGGCGTCATGGCCGTCGGTCGTGCCGGGGGCGTGCCCGACCGAGCCGAGGCCCGCGGGAAGGTCGAACGAACCGGTGATCATGATCTCGCCGGTGCCGGTCATCGGGCCGACCAGCGGCACGCCGGTCGGGGTCTGCGAGAGGATCAGCGCGTTGGGCGTCGAGACGGCGCCCGTGCCTCCCGGTCCGCGCGTGATCAACTGATCGAACGAGGCGGGCAGGGTGACGTCGGGCGTGACACCCTCGAGCAGGTCGGAGCCCAGCGCCGGGTTGACGACGGAGGCGGCGCCCTGCGGCTCGGAGACGGCCGTCTCGTCGGTCTCGGGAGCGGAGGGGCGGAAGATCGCGGGGAGCACCGGCGCGTCGTCGGCGCGGGGAGCCGGGGCCGGAGCCGCGGGCTGCGATCGCTCGAGGTCGGAGCTGATGATCGGCACGGCGGCCGTGCGGATCTTCTCCTGCTCGCGCACCTGACGGCGGGTGAGACCCGAGACGCCGAACTCGGCGCTCTCGGCGGAGAAGGGCGAGCCGAAGGCCGGGGGGAACGCCGCGGCGGCCGGACGCTCGTCGTGGGCGGCCACGGCGGGCGCGGGCTTGTCGGCGCCGTCGACCGGGACATCCTCGGCCGGAGCGTGGTCGGCCGGAGCCTCGTCGACGGGGGCGTCCTCGGACGGAGCCTCGTCGGACGGGACTTCCTCAACCGAAGACTCGTCGGCCGGAGCCTCGTCGACGGGGGCATCCTCGACGGGCGTCTCCTCCGCGGAAGCGGGCTCGGCCGGCTGGTCGCCCTCCGGCACGGCGTCGATGACCTCGTGCGGCGTCGACGCCTCGTCGATGGGGGTCGTCGGGGTCGCGGGCTCGGCGGCCGCGGCATCCGGGGTCTCGCCCTCGGTCTGCGGGACGATGATGGGCGTCGCGCCGGTCTGGCGGAGCTCACGCAGCTGACGACGGGTCAGGGGCGGAGTCTCGGGGTTCTCGGACGTGCTCATGGCTTGCTCCGGTAGAGGTGGTGCTTCGCGATGTACTGCACGACGCCGTCGGGCACGAGGTACCACACGGGGTGTCCTCGGCGCACACGGGCGCGGCAGTCGGTGGACGAGATCGACAGCGCCGGAATCTCCAGCTGGCTCACATTCTGCGACGGGAGCCCCTCGGTGGTCAGCACGTGACCGGGGCGCGAGACGGCGACGAAGTGCGCGAGGTCCCACAGCTCCTGGTGGTTGCGCCAGCTCAGGATCTGGGCCACCGCGTCGGCGCCGGTGATGAAGAACAACTCGGCACCGGGCCGCTGGTCTTGCAGGTCGCGCAGCGTGTCGATCGTGTACGTCGGGCCGGCGCGGTCGATGTCGACGCGGCTCACGGTGAACTGCGGGTTGGACGCCGTCGCGATGACCGTCATGAGGTAACGGTGCTCGCTCTCGGTGACGTCGTCTTTTTGCCACGGGCGACCCGTGGGAACAAAGACGACTTCATCGAGATCGAACGACTGGGCGACCTCGCTGGCGGCGACCAGGTGACCATGATGGATGGGATCGAACGTCCCACCCATGACCCCGATTCGAGGGGCGCGCGTCACCGACATACAGCGGGCCTCAGTGGCCGTGCGCCTCGGGGGTGGGCGTGCCGTGCTTCTTCGTGTACGCCTCGGCCTTGTGGGCGTGACGGTTCGACACGTTGCGGTACGACAGGGTGACAAGGCTCAGGCAGACGAAGATCACGAAGGCGAGGGCGCCGTACCAGAAGGTCGTGGCCTGCACGTTGCCGCCCTCGTGGTGTCCGGCCTGTTCGGCGACCTGGGCGAGAAGTGACACGAAAGTCATCAGTGCTCCGTTCGAAGTGTCTGCGCAGAGCGCATTGTCATTTTAGGCGGTCAGGCGCGGACCTGGCCGCCGCCGCGCCCGAGCCACTTGGTGCTCGTCAGTTCGGCGAGCCCCATGGGGCCGCGGGCATGGAGTTTCTGAGTCGAGATGCCGACCTCGGCACCGAAGCCGAACTCCCCGCCGTCGGTGAAACGCGTCGAGGCGTTCACCAGCACGACCGCCGAGTCGACCTCGGCCAGGAAGCGATCAGCGGCACTCTGGTCGTCGGTGATGATCGACTCGGTGTGCTGGGTCGAGTAGCGGCGGATGTGGGCCAGAGCCTCGTCGAGGTCGTCGACGACGCGCACGGCGAGGTCGAGGGTGCCGTACTCGCGCGCCCAGTCGTCGTCGGTGGCGGGCACGACCCGCGAGTCGGTGGCACGAGTGGCCTCGTCGCCGTGCACGGTGACGCCGGCGTCGATCACGGATGCCAGGAGCTCGGGCAGCAGACGGTCGGCCGCGTCGCGGTGCACGAGCACCGTCTCGACGGCGTTGCACACGCTCGGGCGCTGCGTCTTGGCGTTCAGCACGATGTCGCGCGCCCAGTCGGCGCGCGCGGAGGCGTCGACGACGATGTGCACGACACCTGCTCCGGTCTCGATCACCGGCACCGTCGACTCGGTCACGACGGTCTCGATGAGACCCGCGCTCCCGCGGGGCACGAGCACGTCGATGAGCCCACGTGCGTTCATCAGCGCGCGGGCGCCGTCGCGGCCGAAGTCGTCGACGCTCTGGATCGCCTCGGGGTCGACCCCCTGGGCGCTCAGCGCGTCGCGCATGACGCGCACGAGGGTGGCGTTGCTGCTCTGGGCCGCCGAGCCGCCGCGCAGCACGACGGCGTTGCCGGAGCGCAGAGCGAGGGAGGCGATGTCGACCGTGACGTTGGGACGCGCCTCGTAGATCGAGCCGACGACGCCGAACGGCACCGCGACCTTCTGCAGGGCGAGGCCGTTGGGTAGGGTGCGGGTGTCGAGCACGCGTCCGACGGGGTCGGGCAGGTCGGCGACGTCGCGCACCGCCGCGGCGAGGGCGGCCACGCGCCCCGCGTCGAGGCGCAGGCGGTCGAGGAGGGCCTCGCCGATGGCATCCGCCCGCCCTCGCTCGAGGTCTTCGGCGTTCGCAGCGACGATCTCGTCGGTGGCCGCCTCGACGGCGTCGGCGACGGCGCGCAGCAACGCGGTCTTGCGCGCGGAGTCGAGCAGCCCGATCTCGCGCGCGGCGTCTTTGGCCAGACGCAGGCGCTCGTCGACGGAGGCGGCGATCACGGACATGCGCTCAGTGTACCGGCGCGCCCACAGCGCCCACCGGGCCCGTTGCCAGGGTCACCGGGTCGGGGTTCGGAGCGAACCAGGTGCCCACCTGCTCGCCCGCGAGGGCCGAGGCGACGAGGTCGGCGCTGGTCACCAGCACACCGACGCCGGCGGTGGAGGCGAGCTTCGCCGCGGAGGCCTTGGTGGCCGCTCCCCCGGTGCCCACGCCGTTGACGACGCCCGCACCGAACTCGAAGTCCGACAGGTCGTCGCCCCAGGCCACGTCGACGATCGGACGCGCGCCCGCTTCGCTCGGCGGACGCGTGAAGAGCGTCTCGATGTCGCTGAGCAGAACCAGGGCGTCGGCGCCGATCAGCTGGGCGACCAGGGCCGCGAGGCGGTCGTTGTCGCCGAAGCGGATCTCGTGCGTCGCGACGGTGTCGTTCTCGTTGACGATCGGGAGGATGCCGAGGCCCAGCAGGCGCTCCATGGCCCGACGGGCGTTGGAGCGGTGGGTGGCGTTCTCGAGGTCGCCCGCGGTGAGCAGCACCTGTCCCGCGAGGAGCCCGAAGCGGTCGAGCGAGGTCTGATAGCGCCACATGAGCACGTTCTGCCCCACCGCCGCGGCGGCCTGCTGCGTGGCGAGGTCGTTCGGACGACCGCCCAGATCGAGCAGCGGCAGAGCGGTGGCGATGGCACCCGACGACACGAGCACGACCTCGGTCCCCGCCGCATGCGCGCGGGAGAGGGCCTCGACGATCGTGTCGATGCGGTGCGCACCGTCGCCGCTGATCGACGACGAACCGACCTTCACCACGACGCGGGCAGCGCCGGGGATGTCGGCGCGCGTCGACGCGGTCACCGCTGGTCGTCCTCGGTACCGGATGCCGCTTCCTGCAGCTCCGCCGAGTCGCCGTCGGGCGTGATGCCCACGGCACGCGCCGCGCGGCGCTCGGCCTCGAGCTCGGCGCGGGCGTCGGCCTTGGCATCCATGCGCTCGTGGTACTGCTCGCGACGCTCGGACGAGGTGCGACGCGGGTTCTGCACCAGACGCGGGTCGGTGCCGCGGGGAGCGGTCATCAGCTCGGCGGCCGAGGTGAGCGTGGGCTCCCAGTCGAAGACGATGCCGTCGCCGGGGCCGATGACGACGGTCGCACCCGCGACCGCGCCGGCGCGGAACAGTCCGTCTTCGACGCCGAGGCGCGCGAGACGATCGGCGAGGTAGCCGACGGCCTCCTCGTTCTGGAAGTCGGTCTGCTGCACCCACTTGACCGGCTTGTCGCCGAGGATCCGGTAGACGGGACCGTAGGTGCCGCCCTCGACCTTGACCTCGAAGTCCTTCTGGGCGCCACGCGGGCGGATGACGACGCGCTCGGCGGGGGCCTCGGCGATCGTGGCCAGGCGGTGCTGCTCGACGAGCTCACCCAGGGCGAAGGTCAGCTCGCGCAGGCCCGAGCGACTGACGGTCGAGATTTCGAACACGCGGAAGCCGCGGGCCTCGAGATCGGGGCGCACGAAGTCGGCGAGCTCGTGCGCCTCGGGAACGTCGACCTTGTTGAGGGCGATGATCTGCGGGCGCTCGAGCAGGGGCACCTGCCCCTCGGGCACGGGGTACGCGGCGAGCTCGGCGAGGATGATGTCGAGGTCGCTCAGCGGGTCGCGGCCGGGGTCGAGGGTGGCGCAGTCGAGCACGTGCACGAGGGCCGTGCAGCGCTCGACGTGGCGGAGGAACTCGAGCCCGAGGCCCTTGCCCTCGCTCGCGCCCTCGATGAGGCCGGGCACGTCGGCGATGGTGAAGCGCGCGTCGCCGGCCTGCACGACACCGAGGTTGGGGTGCAGCGTGGTGAACGGGTAGTCGGCGATCTTGGGCCGCGCAGCCGACACGGCGGCGATGAGGCTCGACTTGCCGGCCGAGGGGAAGCCGACCAAAGCCACGTCGGCGACGGTCTTGAGTTCGAGGACGACGTCGCCCTCGTAGCCGGGGGTTCCGAGAAGCGCGAAACCGGGCGCCTTGCGCTTGGGCGAGGACAGGGCCGCGTTGCCGAGCCCGCCGAGTCCGCCCGGAGCGGCGACGAAGCGCATGCCGGGGGTGATCATGTCGACGAGCACGTTGCCGTCGACGTCCTTGACCACGGTGCCCAGCGGAACGGGCAGCTCCTGGTCTTCACCGAGGGCGCCCGAGCGGTGGTCGCCCATGCCGAACCCGCCGTTGCCCGCGGAGCGGTGCGGCGAGTGGTGGTACGACAGCAGCGTGGTCGTCTGCGGGTCGGCGACGAGCACGACGTCGCCGCCGCTGCCCCCGTTGCCCCCGTCGGGACCGGCCAGCGGCTTGAACTTCTCACGGCGCACCGAGACGCAGCCATTGCCGCCCTTTCCTGCACGCAGGTGCAGGGTCACGCGGTCGACGAAGGTGACCATGGCGGGTCCTTCCGGGAAGGGTCGGGCGATGCCGACGTGAAAAACGAGAAGAGGGGGCGGGCTGAGCCCACCCCCTCTGGAGCGCCGAAGCGCTGTGGATTACTCCGCTGCAGCGGTGACGATGTTGACGACCTTGCGGCCGCCCTTCGCGCCGAACTGGACCGCACCGGGGGCCAGAGCGAACAGCGTGTCGTCGCCACCACGGCCGACGTTGGCGCCGGGGTGGAAGTGCGTGCCGCGCTGGCGGACGATGATCTCGCCGGCGAGGACGACCTGGCCGCCGAAACGCTTCACGCCGAGGCGCTGTGCGTTGGAATCACGACCGTTACGGGTGGAGCTTGCGCCCTTTTTGTGTGCCATCTCTGCGTCTCCTGGCTCTTACTTGATGCCGGTGATCTTGACGCGCGTGAGGTCCTGACGGTGGCCCTGGCGCTTCTTGTAGCCGGTCTTGTTCTTGAACTTCTGGATCACGATCTTCGGACCGCGCTCCTCGCCGAGCACCTCGGCCGTGACCGAGACCTTCGCGAGCTTGTCGGCGTCGGTCGTGACCGCGTCGCCGTCGACGAACAGGACGGCGGGCAGCTGGATGCTCTCGCCGATCTTCGCCTTCTGGCGGTCGAGCACGACGATGGTGCCGACCTGGACCTTCTCCTGGCGGCCGCCGGCGCGCACAACTGCGTAAACCACTTCACACCTGTTTCGTTCGGGAGCCGCGGGGCTCCGGTTGTCTGATGACGTCGGGAGGGTCTGATGACCCAAGTCTCGGTGCGATCCGGCCGACGAAAGTCAGCGGGGTCTCGCTCGTACAGAGCGGACGCGACGCACCAAGGGTCGAGTTTAGCTCACCGGAGGGCATCCGGCAAAAGCATCCGCCCGCGTGTCGACCGTAGGATCGCGGGATGGCGATCCTCATCGACGACCCGCAGTGGCCCGCACACGGTCGGCTGTGGGCGCACCTGGTCAGCGACAGCGATCTCGCCGAGCTGCACGCCTTCGCCTCCGCCGCCGGCATTCCCCGCCGCGCCTTCGACCTCGACCACTACGACGTGCCCG
The DNA here is from genome assembly GCF_040436305.1 of Microbacterium sp. che218. Taxonomy (NCBI): domain Bacteria; kingdom Bacillati; phylum Actinomycetota; class Actinomycetes; order Micrococcales; family Microbacteriaceae; genus Microbacterium; species Microbacterium sp. che218. Next base: position 422,817 of record NZ_AP031501.1, on the reverse strand, counting down.
ACGAGCGGCACGCCGACCTCGTCGCCGCGGGCGCCGAGCACGTGGGCGGCAAGGAGCTCGTGCGACGTCTGCGCGCCTCGGGGCTGCGGATCACGGCACGAGAGCGGCGCCCCGGCGCCTGACGGCCGGCTGTCGGTGTTCTGACGGCCCGCCCGGCCCCTCGGCATCCGCCCCCCTCGCGTGCGCGTGAGGGGCCGCTCGCCCTCGCCTAAGCGTTGCTCGGCGACGGAAAGCGACCCCTCACGAGGGAGAAGAGGGCTCAGGCCTCGGTGGTCGGCTGCGCGTTGACCGGCGTACCGGTCAGCGCTGCCGTGGTCACGCGACGACGCGAGCGTCCCTGACCGGGGGCCTTGGGCTCGGGCAACGCCTCGAGCACGGACTCCAGCAGGGCGTCCTTCTCGGTGCGGGGCGCCTTGGGCTCGCGCTTCTTGCGCGGACGCTTCTCGCGCGCCGGGGCCGGGGCCTCGGCGGCGGAGTCGCTCTTCGCCTCGAGCACCGCCTCGACGGATGCCACGACCGCCGCCTCGACCACGGCGGGGTCGTCGAGGGTGGGCTTGACCGTAGATGCCGCGATCTGCGCCAGCGCCGACTTCACGCCCTCGGTGATGGTGTGCGTGCCGCCGGCCGGGGCCGCCGCTGCGCCGGTGTTCTGCGCCGGAGCGTTGCCCCCGCCGTTTCCGTTGTTGCCGTTCGAGGGACCGTTGCCGCCGCGGCCGCGACGGTTCGACGAACCGCCGTTGGCGTTGCCGCCGCCGTTGGAGGACGAGCCGGCGGGACGGTGCTTGACCACGGGATCGTGGTGCACGACCACGCCGCGACCGGCGCATACTTCGCACGCCTCGCTGAAGGTCTCGAGCAGGCCGAGGCCGAGCTTCTTACGGGTCATCTGCACGAGTCCGAGCGAGGTGACCTCGGCGACCTGGTGCTTCGTGCGGTCACGGCTCAGGCACTCGATGAGGCGGCGCAGCACGAGGTCGCGGTTGGACTCGAGCACCATGTCGATGAAGTCGACGACGATGATGCCGCCGATGTCGCGCAGGCGCAGCTGGCGCACGATCTCTTCGGCCGCTTCGAGGTTGTTCTTGGTGACGGTCTCTTCGAGGTTTCCGCCCGAGCCGACGAACTTGCCGGTGTTGACGTCGACGACCGTCATGGCCTCGGTGCGGTCGATCACGAGCGAGCCGCCCGAGGGCAGCCAGACCTTGCGGTCGAGGGCCTTCTCGATCTGCTCGGTCACGCGGAACGCGTCGAACGGGTCCTGCTCGCCTTCGTACTTCTCGACCCGCTCGAGCAGGTCGGGGGCGACACCCTGGAGGTACGACGAGATCGTTTGCAGCGCCTCGTCGCCCTGGATGAGCATGCGCGTGAAGTCCTCGTTGAAGACGTCGCGGACGATCTTGACCAGGAGGTCGGGCTCGGAGTGCAGCAGGGCCGGAGCCTGGATGGTCTTGATCTGGCTCGAGACGTGCTCCCACTGCGCGGTGAGGCGCTGCACGTCGAGGGTCAGCTGCTCTTCGGTGGCGCCCTCGGCGGCGGTGCGCACGATCACGCCCGACGACTCGGGGAGCACCTCCTTGAGGATCTTCTTCAGGCGCGCGCGCTCGGTGTCGGGGAGCTTGCGCGAGATGCCGTTCATCGTGCCGTTGGGCACGTAGACCAGGTAACGGCCGGGCAGCGAGATCTGGCTCGTCAGGCGGGCACCCTTGTGACCCACGGGGTCCTTGGTGACCTGCACGAGCACGCGGTCGCCCGACTTGAGGGCGAGCTCGATGCGACGCGGCTGGTTGTTGGTCTCGACGCCGTCCCAGTCGACCTCGCCGGAGTACAACACGGCGTTGCGGCCGCGACCGATGTCGACGAACGCGGCCTCCATGCTCGGCAGCACGTTCTGCACGCGGCCGAGGTACACGTTGCCGATGAGCGAGGCGTCCTGGTTGCGCGCGACATAGTGCTCGACGAGCACGTTGTCTTCGAGCACCGCGATCTGGATGCGACCGGCCTTGGAGCGCACGACCATGACGCGGTCGACGGCCTCGCGGCGGGCGAGGAACTCGGCCTCGGTGACGACGGGGCGGCGACGACCGGCCTCGCGACCGTCACGGCGACGCTGCTTCTTGGCCTCGAGACGCGTGGAGCCCTTGATGCGCTGCGGCTCGGTGATGACCTCGACCGCGCGCTGGCGCACGGGCGCCGCGGGGGTCTCAGGGGCCTCGTCGGAGCCGGAGATCGGAGCACCGCGGCGGCGGTTGCGGCGACGCGCGTTGGCGGAGCCGCGCTCGGCGGGGGCGTCGTCGTCGCGGTCGTCGCGGTCCCACGAGTCGTCGCGCACGGGGAGCGGCGGCAGCTCGGGGGCGTAGAAGTGCAGGGCCGTCGAGACGGCGGAGACGAAGTTTTCGGGCAGCAGACCGAGCGACACAGCCGTCGGGCGTCCGGGCTTCTCGGGCTCGGGGGCTGCCTCGGGCTCGGGGGCTGCCTCGGGCTCGGGGGCTGCCTCGGGCTCGGGGGCGGATGCCGGCGCCTCGGCCGTCCCGTCGGCCTCGGGTGCGGCGGGCTCGGCGGGGGCAGCCGGAGTCGCCTCCTCGGCCGCTGCTTCGGCGGGGGGCTCGACCGGAGCCTCGGCGGCGGACGCCTCGGCGGGCGCCTCCTCAGCCGGAGCCTCTGCGGGCGACTCGTCGAAGGGAGCTTCGGCGGGCGCGTCGGGCGCACTCGCGTCGCCCTCGGACGCCGGGGCGGCATCGTCGAGCACCGCGGGGGCCTCGGTGTCGGTCGACGCCGCGTCTTCGGCATCCTGGACCGCGGCCTCTTCTTCGTCGACCGCAGGGGTCGCGAGGTCGGGGGCGGTCACATCGGACGCGGACGTGGGGGGCGTGTCGTCGGTGGGGTTCTGATCGTCGGTCACATCAGCCATGCGGAGGTACTCCCTGGCGGGCGACACCGCGCGTCGCCCGACGAAATCTCATGCGGCGCCGCACCCGGCGGGGCCGCGAACTCACTCGGTCTGCAGCCGGCCTGCGGCTCGTGCTGCGAAGGGCGGTCATCGCCCGAAGTCTTCTGGGTGATGTTCCTGCGGCGCGGCCGCGGTCACATCAGCCTTCATTATCGCACGAACCGCCGCGTTCGCCCACGAGAAGCGTTCCGCCGGTCTCGCGGGCGCGTCGCGACGGCCAGGCGCGTTCAAAGCGACTGCATAGCGGGGCGGTGCGAGAATCGCCCCCATGAACGAAACCGTCACCCCTCGTCGTCCGGTCGTCGTCGCGATCTGGCTGATCTTCGCGGGCGTCGTCGGGTGGTGGGCGGCCTTCTCGCTCACGATGGAACGCTTCGCCCAACTGCAGAACCCCGGCACCGCGGCATCCTGCGACTTCAGCGTGCTCGTGCAGTGCTCGGCCAACCTGCAGTCGGCCCAAGGCAGCGTGTTCGGCTTCCCCAACCCGATCATCGGTCTCGGAGCGTGGATCGCTCCGATCGTGGTCGGCATGGCGCTGCTGGCCGGCGCGCGCTTCGCGCGGTGGTTCTGGGTGCTGTTCTGGCTGGGCTTCGTCTTCGCGATCAGCTTCGTCGTCTGGCTGATCTCGCAGAGCCTGTTCGTGCTGGCGACGCTGTGCCCGTGGTGCATGGTCACGTGGTCGGTGGTCATCCCGTCGTTCTTCGTGGTCACCCTGCACGTGCTGCGTGAGGGTGTGATCCCGCGAGAGCGCGTGCGCGAGGTCGCCGACCGCCTCATGGCGTGGGTGCCGCTCATGACGATCGTGGCGTTCGCCGTCGTCGCGGTGATCGCGCAGCTGCGGCTGAACGTGCTCGCCCAGCTCTGACCCGGCCGGGTTGGAGGGCAGAGGTCCCTGGGCGTGTCGAAGGGACCGGAACCCGCGTGATGCCGCGCAGCACAGGTCCCTGAGCCTGTCGAAGGGACCGGGACCCACGGAACCCCCGGTGGCTTCGACAGGCTCAGCCACCTCCGCCGGAAGCCCGACGCAGGGCCCGGGGGCTTCGACAAGCTCAGCCACCTCGCGCAGCACAGGTCCCTGAGCCTGTCGAAGGGACCGAGACCCACGGAACCCCCGGTGGCTTCGACAGGCTCAGCCACCTCCGCCGCGAGTCCGACGCAGGGCCCGGGGGCTTCGACAGGCTCAGCCACCTCGCGCAGCACAGGTCCCTGAGCCTGTCGAAGGGACCGAGACCCACGGAACCCCCGGTGGCTTCGACAGGCTTAGCCACCTCTGCCGCAAGTCCGACGCAGGGCCCGGGGGCTTCGACAAGCTCAGCCACCTCGCGCAGCACAGGTCCCTGAGCCTGTCGAAGGGACCGAGACCCACGGAACCCCCGGTGGCTTCGACAGGCTCAGCCACCTCGCGCAGCACAGGTCCCTGAGCCTGTCGATGGGACCGGGACCCACGGAACCCCCGGTGGCTTCGACAGGCTCAGCCACCGCTGACGGAAGCCCGACGCAGGGCCCGGGGGCTTCGACAGGCTCAGCCACCTCGCGCAGCACAGGTCCCTGCGCCTGTCGAAGGGACCGAGACCCACGGAACCCCCGGGGGCTTCGACAGGCTCAGCCACCTCTGCCGCGAGCCCGACGCAGGGCCCGGGGGCTTCGACAAGCTCAGCCACCTCCGCCGGGAGCCCAACGCAGGGCCCGGGGGCTTCGACAGGCTCAGCCACCTCTCCCCCAACGACGAAGGCCGCCACCCCACGCGGGGCGGCGGCCTTCGCGGCATCCGGGATCAGGAGAACCAGATCGCGAGCTCGCGCTCGGCGGACTCGACGCTGTCGGATCCGTGGACGAGGTTCTGCTGTACCTTGAGGCCCCAGTCGCGGCCGAAGTCGCCGCGGATCGTGCCGGGGGCGGCGGTGGTGGGGTCGGTCGTGCCCGCGAGCGAGCGGAAACCCTCGATGACGCGGTTGCCGGCGAGGCGGATGGCGACGGAGGGTCCCGACATCATGAACTCGAGCAGCGGCTCGTAGAACGGCTTGCCCTCGTGCTCGGCGTAGTGCTGGGCGAGGGTCTCGCGGTCGGGCTCGACGAGGCGGATGTCGACGAGCGCGTAGCCCTTCGCCTCGATGCGGGCCAGGATCGCACCGGTCAGGCCGCGGGCGACGCCGTCGGGCTTGACCAGGACGAGGGTCTCTTCGGTAGCCATGGGTCATTCTCCGTTCGAGAGGTCGGGGTCAGCGGCGAGCCGGGCGTTGCGTCGGTCGAGCGCCGCTCCCTTGATCGTCGCATACGCCCACATGCCGCCGAAAATGACGGCGACCACGGCGAGGGCCGGAACCAGGAAACCGGCGAGCAGCAGCACGATCTGCAGGCCCCACCCGGCGAAGAGCGCCCAGCGGTGACGCACCAGGCCCGACACGGCGATCATCGCGATCGCCATGACGACACCGCCGACGATCCCCCACCACGGTTCGATGCCCGCGGGGAGCACCTTGAGGCCGTAGACGACGAGACCGCCGAGGAAGACGATGATCGACTCGAAGCCGAGCACGACGGAGCCGAGCGACTCCTGCGCGCCGCGCTGACGCCGGGGGCGAGGGGCGCGGGGCTCGCGCGGGCTCACGCCTGCCACCCCGACTTCCAGTCCTCGAGCTCCGACAGACGCAGGGCCTCCCCGGCGAGCACGACGGATCCGGCGATGACGACGGCCCGGCGGTCGGACTCCGCGGCCCATGCCCGGGCCGCGTCGGCGGCGTCTTCGAGGGTCGGGTGCACGGTGACCGGAAGGTCGGCGGCCTCGGCCACGTCGGCGATCACGTCGGGGTCGGTCGCGCGGTCGCTGTCGGGCGCCGTGGCGAACACGCGCGCGACGGCGGGAACGAGGGCCGACATGATGCCGACCGCGTCCTTCCCGTCGAGGATGCCGACCACGGCGCCCCACTCGTCGATGTCGAAGGCCTCGTCGAGGGCGGCGACCAGCGCGCGGGCGCCGTGCGGGTTGTGCGCGGCGTCGACCAGCACGGTCGGTGCGGTGCCGACGAGCTGCAGGCGGCCGGGCGAGGTGGCGTTGCCGATGCCGTCGGCCACCACGTCGGCGGCGAGGGGCTGGGTGCCTCCCCCGATGAGCGACTCGACCGCGGCGACGGCCAGGGCCGCGTTGGCGCCCTGGTGCGCGCCGTACATCGGCAGGTAGACCTCGCGGTACGCCCCCGCGACGCCGCGGATGTCGAGCTGCTGCCCGCCAACCGCGAGCGTCTGGCCCTCGAGGGTGAAGCCGTCTCCGGCCACCGCGACCGTCGCGCCCTCCTTCTCGGCGCGAGCGCGGATCGCGCGCAGGGCCTCGTCGGGCTGCGCGGCCGAGACGACAGCGGCGCCCGGCTTGATGATGCCGGCCTTCACCGTGGCGATCTCGGCGATCGTCGAGCCCAGACGGTCGACGTGGTCGATGTCGATCGGGGTGAAGACCGCCACGTCGCCGTCGGCGGTGTTCGTCGAGTCCCACTCCCCGCCCATGCCGACCTCGAGCACGAGCACGTCGATCGGCGCGTCGGCCGCGACGACGAACGCGAGCACCGTGAGCAGCTCGAAGAACGTCAGCGGCGCGTCTCCGGCGGCTTCGAGCTCGCCGTCGACCATGCCGACGAACGGCTGGATCTCCTCCCACGCGTCGGCGATCGCGGCGTCGGCCACGGGCTCTCCGTCGATGAGGATCCGCTCGGTGAAGCGCTCGAGGTGAGGGCTGGTGAACAGGCCCGTGCGAAGTCCCATCGCACGCAGCAGGCTCTCGATCATGCGGCTGGTCGAGGTCTTGCCGTTCGTGCCCGTCACGTGGATGACGCGATACGTGCGCTGCGGGTCGGCCAGCAGTTCGAGCACGCGGCGCGTGCGCTCGACGCGCGGCTGCACCCACTGCTCGCCCTGGCGTTCGAGCAGCGCCGAGTAGACGGCATCCGCCCTGGTGCGGTCGCTCATGCGGGGGCTCCGATCCGTGCAACGGCCACCGTGACGGCGCCGACGTTCGCGTAGGTCTTGGCGGTGACGACGGTCTCGTACTCGGCGGGCAGCAGTTCGCCGCGCTCGATCAGGCGACCCTCGGGACCGGCGAGCACGACGGATTCGGCGAGCGTCTCGGATGCCACGCCCGCGACGTCGAACGCCTGGGCGACGGCCTGCGCGTCGGCGTCTTCGACGAAGGTGAGCGAGAGGAAGATCCGGTCGCTGACGTCGAAGCCGGCGGCCTTGCGGGTGTCCTGGATGCCGCGGATCATGTCGCGCGCCAGGCCCTCGGCCTCGAGCTCGGAGGTCGTGACGGTGTCGAGCAGCACGAAGCCGCCGCGCGCGAGCACGGCCAGCGCCTCGCCCTCGGGGCGACCCGCAGTCTCGACGACCAGGTCGTACTCGGTGGGCTCGAGGGCGATGCCGCCCGCGACGACCTGTCCGTCGACCTCGCTCCAGTCGCCCTCGCGGGCGGCCTTGATCGCCTGCTGCACCTGCTTGCCGAGGCGGGGGCCGGCCGCACGCGCGTTGACCGACAGGCGGTGCGTGATGCCGTACTCGGAGGCGGTTCCGTCCTGCAGGGCGACCTGCTCGACGCTCTTCACGTTGAGCTCCTCGCGGAGGATGTCTTCGAACTGGGCCAGGCCCGCGGCATCCGGAGTCACCACCGTCAGACGCGGCAGCGGCAGGCGCACGCGCTTGCCCTCGCGCTTGCGCAGCGCGTTGGCGACGCTCGAGACCTCGCGCACCGTGTCCATCGCGGTGCGGATGTCTTCGGCGGCGGGGAACGCCGCGGCGTCGGGCCAGTCGGTCAGGTGGACGCTGCGCCCACCCGTGAGGCCCTGCCACACGCGCTCGGTGACCAGCGGCAGCAGCGGGGCCGCGACGCGGGTCAGCGTCTCGAGCACGGTGTAGAGCGTGTCGAAGGCCTCGCGGCTGCGCGGGTCGTCGGTCACGCCCACCCAGAAGCGGTCGCGCGAACGACGGATGTACCAGTTGGTCAGCACCTCGGCGAAGTCGCGCAGGCGCTCGGCGGCCGTCGTGGAGTCGAGCCCTTCGAGGTCTGCGGCGACGTTCGTCACGAGGTCGCCGGTGAGCGCCAGGATGTAGCGGTCGAGCACATCGGTGGAGTCGGTGCGCCACTCGGCGTCGTACCCGGCGGTCGCTGCCGCTGAGGTCCCTGAGCTTGTCGAAGGGACCGCTACCCCCGCGGCCCCGGGGCCGGAGGCTTCGACCGGCTCAGCCACCGGCGCCGCCGAAGCATTCGCGTACGTCGCGAAGAAGTACCACGCGTTCCACAGCGGTAGCAGGAACTCGCGCACGCCCGAGCGGATGCCCTCCTCGGTCACGACGAGGTTGCCGCCGCGCAGCACCGAGCTCGACATGAGGAACCACCGCATGGCATCCGACCCGTCGCGATCGAACACCTCGCGCACGTCGGGGTAGTTGCGCAACGACTTCGACATCTTCTGACCGTCGTTGCCGAGCACGATGCCATGGCATGAGACGCCGGTGAACGCCGGACGATCGAACAGCGCGGTCGAGAGCACGTGCATGACGTAGAACCAGCCGCGCGTCTGCCCGATGTACTCGACGATGAAGTCGGCGGGGGCGTGCTCGTCGAACCACTCGTGGTTCTCGAACGGGTAGTGCACCTGCGCGAACGGCATCGAGCCCGAGTCGAACCACACGTCGAGCACGTCTTCGATGCGGCGCATCGTCGACTGTCCCGTCGGGTCGTCGGGGTTCGGACGCGTGAGGTCGTCGATGTAGGGGCGGTGCAGGTCGACCTCGCCGTCGGCGTTCACCGGCAGGCGGCCGAAGTCGGCCTCCATGTCGGCGAGCGAGCCGTAGACGTCGACGCGCGGGTAGTTCGGGTCGTCGCTCTTCCACACCGGGATCGGCGAGCCCCAGTAGCGGTTGCGGCTGATCGACCAGTCGCGCGCGCCCTCGAGCCACTTGCCGAACTGGCCCTCCTTGACGTTCTCGGGCACCCAGGTGATCTGCTGGTTGTTGGCCAGCAGGTCGTCCTTGATGTCGGTCACGCGCACGAACCAGCTCGACACGGCCTTGTAGATGAGGGGGTTCCGGCAACGCCAGCAGTGCGGGTACGAGTGCTCGTACGACGCCTCGCGCAGCAGCCGGCCATCCTGCTTCAGCAGGCGGATCAGGGGGCGGTTGGCCTCCATCCACAGCTCGCCGGCGACGTCGGTGACCGCGGAGAGGAAGCGGCCGCTGTCGTCGAGCGAGATGATCGTCGGCAGGCCCGCGGCATCCGCCAACCGCTTGTCGTCCTCGCCGTAGGCGGGAGCCTGGTGCACGATGCCGGTGCCGTCGCTGACGGTGACGTAGTCGTCGACGAGGATCTTCCAGGCGTCCTGCGTGCCCCACACCGACGCGTCGGCGTAGTAGTCGAAGAGGCGGTCGTACGACACGCCCTCGAGCTCGGAGCCCAGGATCGTGGACTGGACGGCCTCGCGGGCGGCATCCGCGCTCTCGTATCCGAGGTCTTTGGCGTAGCCGGGCAGCAGGTCTTCGGCCAGCAGGTAGCGGTGGGCGACGGCCTCGAAGGCCTCGTCGGGCGTGCCGTCGGGAGCGCGGTGCACGTCGGCGGCACCGTTCGGTCCGCCCTCGATGACGGCATAGCGGATGCCGGGACCCACGGCCAGCGCGAGGTTCGTCGGCAGCGTCCACGGCGTCGTCGTCCACGCCAGCGCGCGGACGCCGGTGAGACCCAGGGCCTCGGCCTTGGCCCCGACCAGCGGGAAGGTGACGGTGACCGAGGGGTCCTGACGCATCTTGTAGACGTCGTCGTCCATGCGCAGCTCGTGCGTGGACAGGGGCGTCTCGTCGCGCCAGCAGTAGGGCAGCACGCGGTAGCCCTCGTAGGCGAGACCCTTGTCGTGGAGTGTCTTGAACGCCCACAGCACGCTCTCCATGTAGGTCGTGTCGAGCGTCTTGTAGCCGCGCTCGAAGTCGACCCAGCGGGCCTGACGCGTGACGTAGTCCTGCCAGTCGCGCGTGTACTCGAGCACCGACTCGCGGGCCTTGGCGTTGAAGGTCGCCACGCCCATCGCCTCGATCTCGTCCTTCTCGGTGATCCCGAGCTGCTTCATCGCCTCGAGCTCGGCGGGAAGACCGTGCGTGTCCCACCCGAAGACGCGGTCGACCTTCTTGCCGCGCATCGTCTGGAAGCGCGGGAAGACGTCCTTCGCGTAGCCGGTGAGCAGGTGGCCGTAGTGCGGAAGGCCGTTGGCGAAGGGCGGGCCGTCGTAGAAGACCCACTCCTCGGCGCCCTCGCGGTTGGCGATCGAGGCGCGGAAGGTGTCGTCTTCCGCCCAGAAGTCGAGCGTGTCGTTCTCGATCGACGGGAAGCGGGGGCTCGGAACGACGGATGCCGTGGCGGCGACGCTCTGCGCGTCAGCGGCCGGGCCGAAGGATGAGGGGCGTGGGTAGGTCATGTCTCTCCGCAGGTTGGGATCCACCTGCGGGGACGATCCGTGCGGACCGCGGTACCACCCCGCGTTGCGCCGACCCCGTTCGGGACCGGTGCCACTCTCACTGCGGCTGTGACGGGCCTGCCCCGCGCGGTTCTACTGATCCGGACTTCGAGCGAGTCGAAGGGCCGGACGTTCTTCCGCGTGCTCCCCGGTGATGGCCGGATCGGTGCGTGTGGATCCAGTCTACGCGAGCCGGGCGCGCTGCGCTGCGGCGCGTGCGTGGCCGTCGAGGGGCCGGACGCGACCGCGGGCTCACGCCCCCGCTGAGCCCAGACCCGCCGCGGCCAGCAGCTCTCGGGTGAACGGATGCCGCGGGGCGGCGAAGACGCACGACACGGTGCCCGAGTCGACCACGCGCCCGTCCTTCATCACGATCACGTCATCGGCGATGCCGGCGACCACGTCGAGGTCGTGCGTGACGAACACCATCGCGAGGTCGCGCTCGGTCTGCAGGGCGCGGAGGCGGTCGAGGATCCGCGCGCGCACCGAGGCGTCGAGCGCCGACACCGGCTCATCGAGCACGAGAAGGTCGGGCGTCACCGCGAGGGCGCGCGCGATCGCGACGCGTTGGCGCTGCCCGCCCGAGAGCTGCGCGGGCCGACGACGGACGAACGCGGGAGACAGGCCCACCTCCTCGAGCAGCGTGGCGACGACGGTGCGACGCGCCGAGCGCGCGACTCCCCCGGCGGTCACCGCCTCGGAGAGCGTGCGGCCGACCGTCCAGCGGGGGTCGAGGGCGCCCCACGGGTTCTGCTGCACGAGCTGCACGCGGGTGCGCGCGGCGCCGCGGGCGACCCGCGACGACCAGGGGCGTCCCGCGAACGTCATGGTCCCGGCATCCGGATCCGACACCCCGACGATCAGCCGCGCGAGGGTCGTCTTGCCCGAGCCCGACTCCCCCACGACCGCGAGCGTGCGACCGCGGCGCACCTCGATCGACACGTCGTCGACCGCGGCACGGTCGCCGAAGCGCTTGGTCAGGGAGTCGGCGGTGAAGATGGGGGCGTCGGTGCGCGGTGCCCGGCGGAGCGGCTCGTGCGACACCGCCTCGACCAGCGCGCGCGTGTGCGGATCACGCGGGGAGGCGAGCAGCTCGGCGGTCGGCCCGCTCTCGACGACGCGCCCCTCGTGCATCACGACGACGCGATCCGCCACGCGGGCGACCGCCCCGAGGTCGTGACTGATGAAGACCACGGCCACGCCGTCGTCGGCGATGCGACGCAGCAGGTCGAGCACGCGCGCCTGCACGGTGGCATCCAGCGCCGTCGTGGGCTCGTCGGCGACCAGCACGGCGGGGTTCGCGGCGAGCGCCGAGGCGATCAGCGCGCGCTGCCGCAGACCGCCCGACAGCTCGTGGGGGTACTGCCGTGCCCGCGTCTCGGGCTCGGGCAGCGACACGCGCTCGAGGCTCTCGCGCACGCGTGAGGCCAAGGCCGTTCCCCGCACGTCGGGCTCGTGGATGCGGACGGGCTCGGCCACCTCGGCACCGATGCGTCGCAGCGGGTCGAGCGAGACGAGGGCGTCCTGCGACACGAGAGCGATCCGGTCGCCGCGCAGCCCTCGCCACTGCCGCTCGCCGAACGATCGGGCGTCGACGCCGTCGATCTCGAGCTCGTCGGTGCGAGCCGTGAGGCCCGCGGGCAGGAGGCCGAGCAGGGCGCGGGCGCTCACCGACTTGCCGGTGCCCGACTCCCCCACCATCGCCACGCATTCGCCCGGGGCGACATCGAGGTCGAGTCCGCGCACGATCGCGCCGGTCGGTCCGTCGATGCGGAGTCCGCGTACCCGCAATCCACTCACGCGTCGCGCTCCTCGGCTCGAGCGCGAAGGATGCGGCCGATCACGCTGACGCTCACGACGGTCGCGGTGATCGCGAGCCCGGGGAACACCGCGACCCACGGCGCCTGCAGCAGCAGGTTGCGTCCGGCGGAGAGCATGAGGCCCCATTCGGCGGTGGGTTCGGTGGGACCGAGCCCGAGGAAGCTCAGCCCGGCGGCGGCGAGGATCGAGGTGCCGATGCCGATCGTGGCCAGCACGCTCACCGCGCCCAACACGCCGGGGAGCACGTGCCGCACGTGCACGACGGCGGTCGGAACCCCGATGATCCGTGCGGCCTCGACGTGTTCGGCGGCGGCGAGGGTGCGCGTCTGCGCCCGCGCCAGGCGGATGTACACGGGCACCGCGGCGATGGTCACGGCGACCGCCACGTTCACCGGGCCGGGACCGAGCACCGCGACGACCAGCAGGGCGACGAGGAACTCCGGGAACGCGAGCAGCACGTCGACGACGCGCATGGCCGCGGCATCCACCCACCGCGGGGCGACGGCCGAGAGCGAACCGCCGACCACCCCGACGACCAGGGCGAGGCCGGTGGCGAGCAGGCCGATGCCGACCGAGCGTCCGGCCCCGTGGATCACGCGCGAGTACACGTCACGCCCGCTCTGGTCGGTGCCGAACCAGTGCGCCGCGCTGGGCGGCTGCAGAGTCGCGCGTACGTCGGTCAGCAGCGGGTCGTGGGTGGCGAGCAGCCCGGGGGCGACGGCGGCCAGGGCGATGACGGCGAGCACGGCGCCGGCGATCCACAGCGCGGCGGCCTGACCGCGGCGCTTCACGAGGGCACCGCCGCTCGTGCGGCCACCGCCGGCGCGGCGGTGCGCAGGCGCGGGTCGATCAGGGGCACGACGAGGTCGACGACGGTGTTCACGACGACGAAGACGAGCGCGCTCAGCAGGATCACGCCCGTGATCACCGGCAGGTCGCGGTCGGTGATCGCCGTCAGCGTCACCCGGCCGATGCCGGGCCGGGCGAACACGGTCTCGACCAGCACCGCGCCGCCGAGCAGCGACCCGACGAGATAGGCGGCGAGCGTCACTCCCCCGACGCTCGCGTGACGCAGCGTGTGGTGAACGCTCTCGCGCAGGGGCGTCGCCCCGCGGGCGCGCACGGTGGTGAGGAACGGCTCGCGCTCGGCCGCTTCGACCCCGTCGCGCAGCACCTGCGACAGCAGGGCCGCGACCGGCAGCGCCAGGGTCACCGCGGGCAGCACGATCGCGGCGGCATCCCGCGCCCCCGACACCGGGAACCACCCGAGCTGGAACGAGAAGACGCTCAGCAGCAGCAGCCCCGTCCAGAACACCGGCGACGACAGCACGACGAGTTCGATCCCGGATGCCACGGCCCGACCGGTCCGCCCGCGCACGAGCAGCGACGAGGCGAGGGCCAGCACCATGGCGATCATCAACGCGAGCGCGGAGAGCTGCAGGGTCGGGGCGAGCTGGCGCCCGATGACCTCGACGACCGGCTGGCGCAGCTGGTACGACTCGCCGAGGTCGCCGCGCACGAGCCGGCCGAGGAAGGTCGCGTACTGCTCGAGCACGGGTCGGTCGAGCCCCAGGTCGCTGCGGATGCCGGCCTTGACCGCTTCGCTCACCTGCGCCTGCGGTCCGAGCAGGACGTCGACCGGGTCGCCCGGGATGATGCGGAACGCCACGAACGCGAGCGTCGCCGCTCCCCAGAGCACCAGGACGACGGATGCCACGATCCCGCCGAGGCGCGTCAGCAGGGCGCGCGAGCGAGAGCGTGGCATCCGAATAGTGTGTCTGAGACCCGGCGGCTCAGCCGACCGAGGCGGTCGCGAACAGCGGGCGACCGTACAGGTCGAACGTCAGGCCCGAGACCTTCGGGGTCACGGCGCTGATGAGGGCCGGGCTGTACAGCGGCACGATGGCGGCCTGGTCGGCGTTCCCCTGCTGGACTTGGGCGTAGATCGCAGTGCGGGCGGCGGGGTCGGTCGTCGAGGCGCCCTGCTCGAGCAGCGCGTCGAGGGCGGGGTCGCTCACCTGCGAGGCGTTCTGGAACCCGTCGGTGGCGAGGTGGCTGCGCAGCAGGTCGGCGTCGACGCCCGAGAAGCCCCAGTCGGTGACGTCGAAGGTCTTAGGGCCGTACTGCTCGTTGTAGGCACCCGGCTCGAGCACCTCGCGCTGCAGGTCCAAGCCCACGGCCTTCAGGTCGCTCTGCACGGCGTTGGCGAGCGCGGCGCGGTCGTCGGGAACCGGCGTCCACGCGATCCACCGGGCGGTGAGGCGCTGACCGTCTTTGGTGCGGATGCCGTCGGCATCCCGACCCGTCCATCCGGCCTCGTCGAGAAGGGCGTTGGCCCGAGCCTGGTCGAAGGGCCAGGACTTCTCGAGGCTCGCGTCGTAGCCCGGGGTCGTCGCGCCGAGGACGCTCCAGGCGCGGGGGTACTGACCGAAGAAGATCTCGTTCACCGCGGTGTCGACGTCTATCGCGCGGCTGAAGGCCTGACGCACCTTCTGGTCGGCGAAGACGCCGTACTTCTCGTTGAGGAACAGCGAGTACGGCAGGCCCGGGTAGGCGATCGACTTCACGGTGTCGTCGGCGGGCACCTGCTGCACGAGGTTCGGCGGCAGGTTGGTCACCACGTCGGCCTGTCCGCTCGAGAGCGCACCGACGCGCACCGACGCCTCGGGGAGGATGTCGACGCGCAGCGTCTTGAAGCTCGGCTTGCCACCGCCGTCGGGACCCCACGTGTAGTCGTCGTTGCGGGTGTACACGATGTCCTGGTCGGGCGTGTATTCGGTGAGCTCGAACGGGCCGGTGCCGACGGTCACGTCGGGGCCGCCGGCCTTCAGCTGGTCGGCCTTGGTCTCGAGCACCTTCGGCGAGTAGAAACCGAGCAGAGCCGTGCTGGCGGCCTGCAGGAACGGCGCGTAGGGCTGCGTGAAGCGCACCCGCACGGTGTGCTCGTCGATGACATCGGTGCCCGCGTACAGGTCGCCGCCGAGCATGCTGGCCGCCTGCGCCGAGGCGGTGTCGGGGTTCACGATGCGGTCGAAGTTCGCCTTGACCGCGGCCGCGTCGAAGGGCGTGCCGTCGTGGAAGGTGACGTCGGTGCGCAGGCGGAAGAGGTAGCTCGCGCCGCCGTCCTCGACGTCCCACGACTCGGCGAGCCACGGCGAGAACGTGCCGTCGGCCTCTTGGTACACGAGCGAGTCGAGCACTGCACGCTGCACCATCGCCGACACGTCGAGCTGGCTGGTCTGCGGGTCCATGTGCCCGGCCGAGAGGTTCGCTCCCTCGATCGCCCAGACGACCTCCCCGTCGCCCTGCGCGGCGGGGTCCGACCCGGCGCAGGCCGAGAGCGAGAGGGCGGCGACGGCCGCGACGGCGACAGCCGACAGCGCGCGGCGCGAAAGCGAAGAAGGCATGGAGAAACCTCGGAATCTCTGGTGGGAAGGCTTTCAGCTTACCGGGGTTCCTGGACCCAGTGCGGAAAGTCACCGGCGCCGCGCGCGCTCACAGCGAACGCGGGCGGGTGCCACGCCGCAGAGAGTCAGCGATTCGCACACTCTCAGTCGGCATGCGCCCCTCCGGGCCGAGGATGTGCGAAGCGCTGAGTCTGCGAGAGGGGCACCCACCCACGGGCACTCACAAGTTCAGTGATTCCCGCGACCTCCGTCGGCATCTGCCCTTCGGGGCCGAGGGTGTGCGGATCGCTGAGTTTGCGAAAGGGGCACCGTGCCCACGGGCTTTCACAAGTTCAGTGATTCGCTGAACCTCGGTCGGCATCCGCCCCTCCGGGCCGAGGATGTGCGAATCGCTGAATTTGCGAGAGGGGCACCGTGCCCACGGGCTTTCACAAGTTCAGTGATTCGCTGAACCTCGGTCGGCATCCGCCCCTCCGGGCCGAGGATGTGCGAATCGCCGAATTTGCGTGAGGGGCACTGTGTGCACACGGGGACTCACAACCTCAGTGGCACGCGCAGTCTCCGTCGCCATCCGCCTTTCGGCTCCGAGGTCGCGCGGATCGGCGACTCCCTGCGGATTGCTCATCCTGCGCGGGCGGCGGCTCACTTGAGGCCCGCATCACCTCAGTGATTCGCAGAACCTCCGTCGGCATCCGCCCCATCTTGCTGAAGATCTGCGAATCGCTGAGTGTGCGCGACCGCTCACGCCTTGTGCAGCCCCTGCGCCACGGCGTGCATGATCTGCTCCTGCACCTCGGGCCAGCGGTTCATGACCTGCTCGTACCCCACGCGAATGACGTGGTAACCCAGGAGCATCAGCTCGGCGTCGTGGCGGATGTCCTCTGTGCGTTGAGCCCCGACGTGGTGACCGCCGTCGACCTGGAGAACGAGTCGCTCTCCGATGAGGAAGTCGACGCGATGACCGTAGATCCAGATCTGGGAGCGAATGGGCAAGCCCATCCACCGCAGTCGGACGATCACGAATGTCTCGAGCCCGGAGTCGGCCCAGGGCGACGCCTCTCGAACGAGCCGACGTGCGGCGCCGGTCCAGGGCAGACGGCGTAGGTGCGCTAGATCGACCAGCTTCTTGTTCAGCGCCGAGTCCCAGATCGCACGAGCCGCCTCGTAGGGCTGACACGAGGCGACAGTCAGCAAGACGTTCTCGATCTCATCTTCGAGCAGATCCGGATGCCGAGGGACGATCGCCCGCTGCCAGTGCACGACGGCTGCCGGACCGTCGACCCTTCCTCGGCCGGGATACGCGACGTGTGGCTTGTCCGGCCGTTCGGCGACCCACAGCCCACGCCTGTCGGCGGCGGTGACGCACGAGAGGACGACGCCCGTTCGCGCGGCGGAAACCACGTGTGCGTCGGCCGTCGGAAGCGCGATCCAGTCCCGCCTGACCCTGAGAACGAATCCACATTGGAGCGCTTGGGAGATGCGGTGTCGGCTGTGCCCCTCCCTGATGAGACGGGTCGGGCGAACGACGCCTCCGAGTTCAGCGGTTCGCGTTGCGACGGCACGGGCGGGGGCGTCATCCATGCGCGCCATCGTCGCCCGCCTTCAGCAGCGAAAACGCACGGCGGCAGCCCCTGTGGATGAATTTCCCGCTGTGGAGGAATGCCAACGCGCAATCGCTGCAGACGGAGCAATCTCAGCGATCCGCACAAGCTCAGTCGGCATCCGCCCCCGGAAGCTGAGGGTGCGCGAATCCCTGCCCCTGCGCGGGGCGCCGATCGCGCGCTCGTCCGCGCAATCTCCGCGATCCGCACAAGCTCAGTCGGCATCGGCCCCCGGAAGCTGAGGGTGCGCGAATCCCTCACACCGCGCGGCGCGTGACGCTCGCCCGCGCAACCTCCGCAGTCCGCACAACCTCAGCCCGCATTCGCCCCGCCGGGCTGAATCTGCGCGAATCGCTGAGCCTGCGCGCCACGACGCGCGCTCGCGCAAGACCCCCGGTATCGTGGACGCCACACCCATCAGGCACGCTCACACAGTGCCGCCCATATCGCTCGAGGAGTACCCCTATGGCCACCATTCCCGACAAGCCCGCCCTGGAAGGCCTCGAGCAGAAATGGGACGCCGCCTGGCGTGAACGCGGCACCTACGTCTTCGACCGCCTGCGTGCCGCCGAGCTCGGCCGCCAGGGCGTGTACTCCGTCGACACCCCGCCGCCGACGGCATCCGGAAGCCTCCACATCGGCCACGTGTTCTCGTTCACGCACACCGACGTGAAGGTGCGCTTCGAGCGCATGCGCGGCAAGACCGTGTTCTACCCCATGGGATGGGACGACAACGGCCTGCCGACCGAGCGCCGCGTGCAGAACTACTACGGCGTGCGCTGCGACCCCTCGCTCCCCTACGACGCCGAGTTCACCCCGCCGTTCGCGGGCGGCGACAACAAAAGCAGCAAGGCCGCCGACCAGGTGCCCATCAGCCGCCGCAACTTCATCGAGCTGTGCGAGCAGCTGACGATCGAAGACGAGAAGCAGTTCGAGGAGCTCTTCCGCGAGCTGGGCCTCAGCGTCGACTGGACGCAGACCTACCGCACGATCTCCGACGACTCGATCCGCACGAGCCAGCTGGCGTTCCTGCGCAACGTCGAGCGCGGCGAGGCGTACCAGTCGATGGCCCCGACGCTGTGGGACGTGGACTTCCGCTCCGCGATCGCCCAGGCCGAGCTCGAAGACCGCGATCAGCCCGCCGCGTACCACCGCGTGGGCTTCGCCAAGACCGACGGCTCGGGCGACGTGTTCATCGAGACCACCCGCCCCGAGCTGCTGCCGGCCTGCGTCGCGCTGGTGGCCAACCCCGACGACGAGCGGTACCAGCCGCTGTTCGGCACGACCGTGCGCACCCCCCTGTTCGATGTCGAGGTGCCGGTGCTCGCGCACCCCCTCGCGCAGAAGGATAAGGGATCGGGCATCGCCATGATCTGCACCTTCGGCGACGTGACCGACATCATCTGGTGGCGCGAGCTCGACCTGCCGAACCGCACCATCATCGGCAAGGACGGCCGCATCGTGGCCGAGGCCCCCGATGTGATCGCGACGGATGCCGCGAAGGCGGCCTACGACGAGCTCGCGGGCAAGACCGTGTTCAGCGCCAAGAAGCGCATCGTCGAGCTCCTGCAGGAGTCCGGCGCCATGGAGGGTGCCCCCAAGCCCTTCACCCACCCCGTGAAGTTCTTCGAGAAGGGCGACCGCCCGCTCGAGATCGTGTCGACGCGCCAGTGGTACATCCGCAACGGCGCGCGCGACGCCGAGCTGCGCGAGCGCCTCATCTCGCTCGGTCGCGAGATGTCGTGGCATCCCGACTTCATGCGCGTGCGCTTCGAGAACTGGACCAGCGGCCTCACGGGCGACTGGCTCGTGTCGCGTCAGCGCTTCTTCGGCGTGCCGATCCCGGTCTGGTACGGCCTCGACGACAGCGGTGAGCGCGACTACTCGCGCGTGTTGACGCCCGACCTCGCGTCGCTGCCCGTCGACCCGACGGTGGACGTGCCCCCGGGCTACGCCGAAGACCAGCGCGGCGTGGCCGGCGGGTTCGACGCCGAGCGCGACATCCTCGACACGTGGGCGACCTCGTCGCTCACCCCGCAGCTGGCCGGTGGCTGGCAGCGCGACGAGGAGCTGTGGGACCTCGTGGCCCCGTTCGACCTGCGACCCCAGGGTCAGGACATCATCCGCACGTGGCTCTTCTCGACCATGCTGCGCAGTGCCCTCGAAGACGACCGCAGCCCGTGGACGGATGCCGCGATCTCGGGCTTCATCGTCGACCCCGACCGCAAGAAGATGTCGAAGTCGAAGGGCAACGTCGTCACGCCCGCCGACATCCTGAAGCAGCACGGTTCCGACGCGGTGCGGTACTGGTCGGCGTCGAGCCGTCTGGGCACCGACGCGGCGTTCGACCCGCAGAACCCGACCCAGGTGAAGATCGGTCGCCGCCTCGCGATCAAGCTGCTGAACGCGGCGAAGTTCGTGCTGTCGTTCCCCGTGCCGGAGGGCGCCGAGGTGACGCACGCGCTCGACGCGTCGATGCTCGCGACCCTGGATGCCGTGGTGCGCGACGCCACCGCTGCCTTCGAGGCGTACGACCACGCGCGGGCGCTCGAGATCACGGAGTCGTTCTTCTGGACGTTCTGCGACGACTACCTCGAGCTCGTGAAGGAGCGCGCGTACGACCAGTCCGACGTGGGCCAGGCCTCGGCCGCCCTCGCGTTGCGAACGGCCCTGTCGACGCTCGTCCGCCTGTTCGCGCCCGTACTGTCGTTCGCGTCCGAAGAGGTGTGGTCGTGGTTCGAAGAGGGCTCGGTGCACACCGCGGCCTGGCCCGAGCCGCTCGGCATCGAGGGCGACCCGGCCGTGCTCACCGCCGTGAGCGCTGCGCTCATCGGCATCCGTCGCGCCAAGACCGAGGCCAAGGCCTCGCAGAAGACGCAGGTGACCTCGCTCACCGTGTCCGGTCCGAAGGTCGAGGCCCTGCGTCTCGCCGAGGGCGACCTGCGCGCCGTGGGCCGCATCGAGACGATCTCGTTCGCCGAGGCCGACACCACCACCGTGACCGACATCGTGTTCGCACCCCAGGAGGCCTGATGCAACTCGGAACCCGCTGGACCGCCCGCGAACAGCCGCCCAAGGCTGTTCCCGAGGTGCTCCACGCCCAGATCGCCGCCGTCGAAGCCGCGCTGAACCCCGACGGGCTCAGCGCGCCCGCTCCGAAGTGGACGCTGACCTTTCTCGAGGGGCGACCCGTCGCCGAGCTCGACACCGGGGTCATCGTGAGCCAGGATGCCGCGGGCGAGGTCGTCGTGCGTTACGACGACGACGCCGAGTTCGCCTGAGCCTTCGGGTTCGCGCTGCTGAGCCCGTCGACGCCTTCGCGCGTCGGCGGGCTCTGTGCGTTCCGGCGCGGGGAGGTGGCTGAGCCTGTCGAAGCCACCGGGGTGCGCGGGTTGCTCGGCAAGGTGGCTGAGCCTGTCGAAGCCACCGGGGGTTCGCGGGTTGCTGGGCGAGGGGGCTGAGCCTGTCGAAGCCACCGGGCACACGCGGGTCCCGGTCCCTTCGACAGGCTCAGGGACCTCGGTTTCGAGGCAATTCAGCCGCACTGCGAGGTGGCTGAGCCTGTCGAAGCCACCGGGGGTTCGCGGGTTGCTCGGCAAGGTGGCTGAGCCTGTCGAAGCCACCGGGCACACGCGGGTTCCGGGCCCTTCGACAGGCTCAGGGACCTCGGTTTCGAGGCAATTCAGCCGCACGGCGAGGTGGCTGAGCCTGTCGAAGCCACCGGGGTCCCACTGGTTCCGGTCCCTTCGACAGGCTCAGGGACCTGGGTTGCGAGGTTGCCGGGCCTGAAGCAAGGTGGCTGAGCCTGTCGAAGCCACCGGGGGTACGCGGGTCCCGGGCCCTTCGACAGGCTCACGGACCTGGGTTGCGCGCAGGTCGCGGTCCCTTCGACAGGCTCAGGGACCTGGGTCGCGCGCGGGTCCCGGTCCCTTCGACAAGCTCAGGGACCTGGGTTGCACGCAGGGACCTGGGTCGCGCGCGGGTCCCGGTCCCTTCGACACGCTCAGGAACCTCCGGCGTCAGCGCGGCAACACGTACCGCGCGGCATCCGCCGACATCGCCTGAGACGCTGCGCGACCGGCTCGACGCGCCGGCTCCGCTTCGACGGCCCACGCGCGACGGCGCATCCGCTCTTCGGCGACACGGGCCATCGCCCGCGACAGAGCGAGCAGGGCCGCCTCGACGGGGGTGGGGCGCACCGGCAGGACGATGGTGCGGGTGACGGCGGTCATGCGGAGCCCCTCTCGGTCGGCAGCGGAAAGACGTCGTTGCGGATCGTGACGGGCCGCACACCCTCGCCTGTCTGATCCCGGTAGCGCTGGACGGTCTCGTCGATCAGCGCGCCGATGCGCTGCACGAGGTCGCGCGACTGCTCGGCGGTCAGCCGCGCGGTCGCGGTGGAGATCACCGACGCCTCGCGCCACTGCTCGTTCTCGTCCCACCCGTGGGTGGCGAAGTGCATGAGCTGCTGGTGGCGCAGCGTCAGGGTCTCGGAGTGCACGGCCTCCATCACGGCGCGCCCCGACGGCGTGTGCTCGAGCTCGGGGTTCGTCAGCGTGACGCTGCCGGCGGGGCGCTCCCACCAGCGTTCGCGGGCGGTTCCCCGATCGGCGACCTCCCGGATGAGGTCGTGACGGGCCAGCGCGCGCAGGTGGTAGCTCGTCGCTCCGGTCGACTCCCCCGTCAGCTCCGCGAGGCTGCTCGCGGTCTGCGGGCCGTACTGGCTGAGGATGTCGTAGAGCCGCACCCGTAGGGGGTGCGCCAGTGCGCGCAGTGCGCCGGCGTCGAGGACGCGCTCTTCGCGGGGATATGGCTGCTCGGTCACAGTGCAAAGATATCTTTGCAAGCATCTCTTTGCAACAAACCCGTCAAGACGGTCTCCAAGACCCGGGCTGCGCCCAGCGCTGCGAGTCCCGGCCCTTCGACAGGCTCAGGCACCTGAGTTTCGACAAGCTCGGGGACCTGGGTTGCAGGCGTCGCGGGACCGAAAAGGTCAGGGAGCTCGGGTACCTCTGCGGCGCCGGGAGAGCGCGGCCGCGTTCGCGAACGCGACGACGGCGAAGGCGATAACGGCCAGAAACGTCACGATTCCCGCGACCGCGAGCGGGATTTGACCCGTCGACGCCGCGACCACGCCCATGATCAGCGCCGTGGGCGCGAGGACCGCGCAGAAGACGCCGGCGATGATGCTGCCGACGAACGAGCCCTCACCCAGACGAACCGTAGGTCGCCGCGGCGTCTGAGGCGTGATGTGCGACGTCCATGCCGAGCCGTCCCACCAACGCTGTCGTCCTTGAGCGTCGGGATACCACCCGGGTGGGGGTGCTGGCGGTGGGGGGTTGTTCGTCATGTCTCGTCCTCATCCCGCGAAGGCGGAGGTCTTCCACTCGATGGCGGGCGCGGACGACAGCTCCTCGGCGAGCCCTGCATTGCGGCTCGACGAGTTGGTGAACGCCATCACCACGCTCGCAACGCTCACGATCACGCCCGCAACCGACGCGATGAGGCCGATGATCGTCCCTACTCCGAGGGTCGGGGCCGCGGTCACGATGGCCACGACGAGGCCCCCCACAGAGATCAGCAGCCCGAAGTAAGCCCACTGCAGCTCGCCGTAGAACGATTCGATCGACGCCGCCATGTCGTTCAAAAGTCGCACCAGCGAGCGTCCCACCTCGCTGATGCCGTCGACGTTGCGCGCCTGGTCGGAGAACGCGCTCTCGTACGACTCGGCCGCCGGAGAATCCCAGGCGTCGGAATCAGTCGCTTCGAGGTCGTTGAGCGACATCGACGAACCGAGCGTCTCGGCCGCGTCGACCACGTCGGTCTGGATCTGCGTCGCGGCAGTGCGCAGCAGGGTGGGTCGGCCCACCGACCGCGCCAGAATGCGGATGATGTCGATCGCTTCCCGGAGGATCTCGGCCGCGCGTCGGGCCGCGCCCATGATCAGGTCGTACGCGAGGTCTTTGGCCGGTCCCGGGAGCGGAAGACCGAAGACGCGCACATGATCGAGGGCGGCGCGCACCAGGCCGGGCGCCGTTGCCATGGCGGCGTCGATCGTGCGGTCAGCGGTGTCGCATCCCTGCAGGATCATCGCGGCAATCGCTTCGGGGTTCATGCTCAGCCCTCCTCAGCGGCGGTCGCGATGGTCTGCTGGTTCGTCGATTCCATCTCGGCGTAGCGGTCTGCGGACCACCGGAGCGTGTCGGCCACTCCTGTCAGCTGCTTCACGCCGACCCCGAGCTGCTCGACGAATGTCTGCGAGGCTCCGAGATAGGCGCCCGCCACGGTGACCGCGCCGGGCAGGATCGAGAACGCGAGGATATCGACCGAAGGCACCCCGCCCCGGATCGAGTCGAGCGAGGACTGCCACTGGGTCCAGGTCGCCGCATCGTCGCGGAGAGCCGAGGGAGAGACGGTGAATTCGTCCACCATGGTCAGACCCCTTCCGTCGGCGCGCTCGATGAGCCCCCGCGCGATCGCCGTTGAGCCGCGGCTGCGGCCTCGACGATCTCCCGCACGGCGACGGCGTCGATGCTCTTGCCGAGCCACCGCGGCTGCGCGCGGACGTCCGTCACCACGCCCGCGACAACGGTGACGGCAATGGTCCTGTCGTCGTTCCACATCGGCTCGGGCGGTGACGGGGGCACCGCGCCCGAAAACAAGCCGTCGAGCATTTCGGCGACGTCGAGGCCGTCCGCTCCCTGCGCACGAAGGTCGCGGGCATCGAGCGTCGGCCGGTCCCGTGCCGCCATCGCCACGGCGATCGCGATCTCGTCGCTCAACTGCTCGTCGGTGAGTTCAAGGCGGGCGTGCTCGTCGATGGCGAGATCGACCAGCGTTCCCGTCGCGTCGATCGTGGCGGTGACGGCGGTCGGCTCGGGCACGACCATGAGCGCCGTCAGTTGCTCCTGCACAGCTGTCAGATCGACGACCGCCTGCTGTGCGCGTCCTTGAAACGCCGTCAGGCGCGCCATGAGGTCGTCACCGCCCCCAGTGGCCTTCTCGGAATCGTTCATATGCTCCCCCTTCATATGTGCGCTCGCCCGGTGGCGTCACGTACAGCGTGCGATGACCGCCGACTCGGCGCGGGTGTACTCCGATGACACGGCGTGCAGCGCCTGAACGGCCCGTTCTCCCCAGGCGCGGAGAGCCTCCATGGAGCCGAGCCACTGGCCCTGCGCAGTCTGGTACGCATCGGACGCCTCGCCGGACCACTGTTGCCTCAGTGTCTGCAGGACGGAGTCGAGGGTGTCGAGCTCCGTCTGCATGCCCTCGAGTGCGAGCGCGATCTGCGTCGCCATGGTGTCGATCGCCCCCGGATCGACCTCGATCGTGTCGCTCATCGCTCCACCCTATGGAACGGCGCCGGTGTCCGTCGAGCGTAGTTCGCTCGCCAACTACGCTGGACCGATGACGGATGCCGTGAACAATCCTCTCCTCGCGCCGCCCTCGCTCCCCTACGACCTGCCGCCCTACGGCAGCATCGACGTCGAGCACTACCTCCCCGCATTCCGCGCCGGTTTCGCCGCGCAGCGGGCGGAGGTCGACGCGATCACCGCGCAGAGCGCCGAGCCCACGTTCGAGAACACTCTCGTCGCGCTGGAGCGCAGCGGGCAGGTGCTCGACCGGGTCGCGCGCACCTTCTACACCGTGGCATCCGCCGACGGCACCCTCGCGATCCAGGCCGTCGAAGAAGAGCTCGCTCCCCTCATGTCGGCGCACCGCGACGCGATCCAGCTCGACGCCGACCTGTTCGCGCGAATCGCCGCCGTGCACGCGCAGCTCGACGACCTCGACCGCGACGCCGAGAGCCGCTACCTCGTCGAGCGGTACCACCGCGAGATGTCGCTGGCCGGCGCGGGTCTCGACGCCGCGCAGAAGCAGAAGCTCACCCAGCTCAATCAGCGACTGTCGGTGCTGACGACCGCGTTCGAGAAGAACCTGCTCGCCGACACCAACGAGCTCGCGGTGGTGTTCGACACTGCGGATGAACTCGATGGCCTGAGCGACGGCGAGCTGTCGGCCGCGGCGCAGGCGGCCACGAGCCGCGGCCTCGACGGACGCTACGTCGTGAACCTCACGCTGTACACGGGCCACCCCCTGCTCGCTTCGCTCGCGAACCGCGAGAGCCGCCGCCGCCTGCTCGCGGCCTCGCGCTCGCGCGCCGCGCGCGGCAACGACAACGACAACCGCGGAGTCCTCCGCGAGATCGTGCGCCTGCGCGCAGAGCGCGCTGAGGTTCTCGGCTACCCCTCGCACGCCGCCGCCGTCCTCGCCGATCAGACGGCGGGGTCTCCAGATGCCGCGCGCGACCTGCTGCGCCGGCTCGCCACCCCCGCTGCCGCCAACGCCCGCTCCGAGCAGGAGGCTCTGCAGAAGATCGCCGATGCCGATGGCATCCGGATCGAAGCTCACGACTGGGCGTTCTACACCGAGAAGGTCCGCGCCGAGCGGTACGACCTCGACCGCGCCGCCCTGCGTCCGTGGTTCGAGGCCGAGCGCGTGCTGCGCGACGGCGTGTTCTTCGCGGCCGAGAAGCTCTACGGCATCCGCCTGACCGAACGCCACGATCTTCAGGGCTACCACCCCGACGTCCGCGTGTTCGAGGTGCACAACGCCGACGGCAGCGAGCTCGGCCTGTTCCTGCTCGACCTGTACACGCGCGACAGCAAGCGCGGCGGTGCGTGGATGAATTCCATCGTGACGCAGTCGGCCCTGCGCGGCACGGCCCCGGTCGTGGTCAACAACCTCAACGTGAACAAGCCCGCGCCCGGAACCCCGACGCTGCTGACTCTGGATGAGGTCACCACCCTCTTCCACGAATTCGGGCACGCCCTGCACGGGCTCTTCGCCACCGTGACCTACCCGCACTTCGGCGGAACGGCCGTCTACCGCGACTTCGTCGAGTTCCCCAGCCAGGTGAACGAGATGTGGATCCTCTGGCCCGAGGTCCTCACGAACTACGCCCGTCACATCGACACCGACGAGCCGCTGCCCGCCGACGTCGTCGAGCGCCTGCACGCCTCCGAGGCGTTCAACCAGGGCTTCGCGACCAGCGAGTACCTCGCCGCATCGTGGATCGATCAGGCATGGCACGGCCTCTCGGTCGATGAGGCGTCGGCCGACATCGACGTCGCGGCCTTCGAGGCGCGAGCGCTCGCCGACATCGGCCTCGACAACCCCGCCGTTCCCACCCGCTACGCCTCGACGTACTTCGCCCACGTCTTCTCGGGCGGCTACAGCGCCGGGTACTACTCCTACATCTGGAGCGAGGTGCTCGACGCCGACACCGTGGAGTGGTTCCGCGAGAACGGCGGCCTCACGCGCGAGAACGGCGACCGCTTCCGCCAAAGGCTCCTGGGGGTCGGTGGTTCCGGCGATCCTCTCGCCGCGTACCGCGATTTCCGGGGTCGGGATGCCGAGATCCAGCCGCTCCTCGAACGCCGCGGTCTCGCCGGTTGAGGTCGGCCGAACGTCGGGCCCGGTCGCGTCGTGCGTCCAGGTCCGTCGTCGTCAGACCGCGTACTTGAAGCCGACGTGCGAGTCGACGAAGCCGAGGCGCGTGTAGAACCGGTGGGCGTCCACGCGCGCGGCGTCGGAGGTCAGCTGCACGAGGGTCGCGCCGGTCGCGGGTGCGGCCACGTGCATCACCCACCGCATGACGGCCGTGCCGATGCCCGACGACCGTTCGGCCGACGACACGCGCACCCCCTCGACGAGCAGACGGGTGGCGCCGCGTCGGGCCATACCGGGGATCACGGTGAGCTGCAGGGTGCCGACCAGACGGCCGGCCGCATCGTCGACCACGAGGAGGTCGTTCAGCGGGGCGTCCAACACGCAGCGCAGTGCCGCGGCGTAGGCCTCCCCGTCGGAGTCGTCGCCACGATCACCGCGGGCCGCGCTGATGGGGTCGTCCGAGAGCAGCGCCATCAACCCGGGCAGGTCGTCGGGAACAGCGCGACGCACCTGCACGGCCCCGGTGCGGCTCGAGAGGATAACGGGGAGGGAGAGATCCGAAAGCATCCCTCCATCCTGCCCGCCTCAAAACATCGTGTCGGCCCACGGCTCGACAACCTGCTGCACGGCGCTTTGCCGCAATCCGTCAGCGCCAGCCGAGCACGTCGCGCACGAACGCCTGCGAGGCGGGAGCCCCGTCATTCGGTATCCCGCGCAGCGCCTCCCGCGAGACCAGCAGGCCCGCCGGCGCGTACCGCGCCTCGACGCGGTCGAGGGCGGCGCTGACGAGGTGAGCGGCGTCGTTCGCCGTGGTCCAGCCCACCAGCGTGGGGTGCGAGAACACCACGAGCTCCGCACCCTCGTCGTGCGCCCGGGCGCTCGTGATGACGACCGTCGGGGTCACCCGCCGGCGGAGACCGGGCACGAAGGCGAGCGGGGTGTGCTGCACGGCGGCATCCACGATGCCCGACGACCACGTCGGGGCGGAGGCTCCGATGCGCAGGTCTTGCGCGATCCACTCCGAGCCGCGTGCCGACAACGCCTTCGACACCCGGTCGTCGCCGACGTCGAATCGCTCGCTGCGCAGGGCTTCGACGAGCGCCGTCAGCGCGGCACCCGGACGATCACGCACGATCAGCCGAGCCCCGCGGGTCACACCCCCGACGGTGAGAGGGCTCACTCGCAGCTGCTCGCCGCGCCCGTGGAACACGGGGGACGCGGTCAGGCGCTGCGGCGCTTCTGCGCCAGCACGATCGTCGGCTGCGCCCCGTCTTCGACGGCCGCGCGGGTGATGACGACCTTGGCGATGTCGTCGGCCGAGGGCACGTCGAACATGATCGGGCCGAGCACGTCTTCGAGGATCGCGCGGAGCCCACGAGCGCCGGTCTTGCGCTTGACGGCGAGGTCGGCGATCGCGCGCAGGGCGTCGTCGTCGAACTCGAGCTGAACCCCGTCGAGCTCGAACATGCGCTGGTACTGCTTGATCAGCGCGTTGCGCGGCGTCGTCAGGATCTCGGTCAGCGCGTCCTGGTCGAGGGGCGACACGGATGCCACGACCGGCAGGCGACCGATGAACTCGGGGATCAGACCGAACTTGTGCAGGTCTTCGGGTAGCGCCTCGCTGAAGAGGTCGGGCGCGTCCTCCTTGCGCTGGAGGGGCGCTCCGAAGCCGACGCCGTGCTTGCCGACGCGGGCGGAGATGATCTCCTCGAGCCCGGCGAAGGCGCCCGCCACGATGAACAGCACGTTCGTCGTGTCGATCTGGATGAACTCCTGGTGCGGGTGCTTGCGGCCGCCCTGCGGCGGAACCGAGGCGACCGTGCCCTCGAGGATCTTGAGCAGCGCCTGCTGCACGCCCTCGCCCGACACGTCGCGCGTGATCGAGGGGTTCTCGGCCTTGCGGGCGATCTTGTCGACCTCGTCGATGTAGATGATGCCGGTCTCGGCGCGCTTGACGTCGAAGTCGGCGGCCTGCAGGAGCTTGAGCAGGATGTTCTCGACGTCTTCACCGACGTAGCCGGCCTCGGTGAGGGCCGTGGCATCGGCGACGGCGAACGGCACGTTCAGGCGCTTCGCGAGCGTCTGCGCGAGGTAGGTCTTGCCGCAACCGGTGGGCCCGAGCAGCAGGATGTTGCTCTTGGCGATGTCGATCTCTTCGGCGCGCTGCTCCGCGGGCTGAAGGGTGCCGTGCGAGCGCACGCGCTTGTAGTGGTTGTAGACGGCGACGGCCAGAGCACGCTTGGCGGGCTCCTGCCCGACGACGTACTCCTCGAGGAACGAGAAAATCTCGCGCGGCTTCGGCAGATCGAACTCGGCGACCTCGCCGGCCGACGACTCGGCCATGCGCTCTTCGATGATCTCGTTGCAGAGCTCGACGCACTCGTCGCAGATGTAGACGCCCGGACCGGCGATCAGCTGCTGCACCTGCTTCTGGCTCTTGCCGCAGAAGGAACACTTGAACAGGTCGGCGCTCTCACCGATACGTGCCATCGCGGATCCTCCCGTCACCCGGCCTGCGCCGGTGTGTTACCCGAGCCTAACCCGAGCCCGCGCGAACCGAGGGCATTCGCGCGCGCGGCGGCGTCATGATCGCCGATGGCGGACACACGGCATCCGCTCCCCCGCCGGATCATCTCGGCCGTCGAACCGCCGCGATCGTCACCCCGCCGCGGTGGCCACCGCACGCGCCGAACGCGGCCGAGCCCCGCGCACGACGAAGCCCCGCAGACCGAAACGGGTCTGCGGGGCTTCGTCGTGTCGCGAGTGCGTCAGGCGGTGAGGGCCGCCGGGGTGCGCTTGCGGGTCGTGAGCACCTGGTCGACGATGCCGTACTCCATCGCCTCGGCGGCGGAGAGGATCTTGTCGCGGTCGATGTCCTTGTTGACCTTGGCGACGTCCTGACCGGTGTGGCGCGCCATCGTCTCTTCGAGCCAGGTGCGCATGCGGAGGATCTCCTGCGCCTGGATCTCGATGTCGGACGCCTGTCCGTGGCCGGCTTCGCCCATCGCGGGCTGGTGGATCAGGATGCGGGCGTTCGGCAGGGCGAGACGCTTGCCGGGAGCACCGGCGGCCAGCAGCACGGAGGCAGCGGAGGCGGCCTGGCCGAGTACGACCGTCTGGATCTGCGGCGAGACGTACTGCATCGTGTCGTAGATCGCCGTCATGGCCGTGAACGAGCCACCGGGCGAGTTGATGTACATGATGATGTCGCGGTCGGGGTCCTGCGACTCGAGAACGAGCAGCTGGGCCATGACGTCGTCGGCCGACGCGTCGTCGACCTGCACGCCGAGGAAGATCACGCGGTCTTCGAACAGCTTGTTGTAGGGGTCCTGGCGCTTGTAGCCGTAGGCCGTGCGCTCCTCGAACTGAGGAAGGACGTAACGGCTGGACGGCATGTGAGACGCTGCGCCGCCGAAGGTGGGGATGTTCATGTGAGTGTCCTTTTCCTCTCGCCTCAGACCGCTGCGGTTCCGCCGCCGCCGGTGACGTCGGTGGCGTGCTCGCGCATGTGGTCGACGAAGCCGTACTCGAGGGCTTCCTGAGCGGTGAACCAGCGGTCGCGGTCACCGTCGGCGTTGATCTGCTCGACGCTCTTGCCGGTCTGGGCCGCGGTGATCTCGGCCAGACGACGCTTCATGTCGAGGATGAGCTGCGCCTGCGTCTGGATGTCGCTCGAGGTTCCGCCGAAGCCACCGTGCGGCTGGTGCAGCAGCACGCGGGCGTTGGGCGTGATGTAGCGCTTGCCCTTGGTGCCGCTGGTCAGCAGCAGCTGGCCCATCGACGCCGCCATGCCGATGCCGACGGTGACGATGTCGTTCGGCACGAACTGCATCGTGTCGTAGATCGCCATACCGGCCGTGATCGAGCCACCGGGCGAGTTGATGTAGAGGTAGATGTCCTTCTGCGGGTCTTCTGCGGCAAGCAGCAGGATCTTGGCGCAGATCTCGTTGGCGTTGTCGTCGCGCACCTCGGAACCGAGCCAGATGATGCGGTCCTTGAGCAGTCTGTCGAAGACGCTCGTTGCCATAAGGGGTTCGGGCATGTGTGCTCCTCTTCCGTGATCTGCAATGAATCTACCGGGGGCCTCCGACACCGGATGCCGTGTTCGCCGCGGGCGGATCAGCGCGGTGTTCCGGCGATTTCTCGCGCGTATCCGGTCACCGACCGGGTATAGCGGGGCAGGTGCGGTGCGAGGGCCTGAAGGGCGACGGATGCCGCCCGCTCGGGCGCTCCGCTCGACACCAGCGCCAGGGCGTAGAAAGCGGCGGCCGCGTCGTGCAGCGGACCGCGGGGTTCGCGCTCGTACTCGGCCTGCAGCATCGCGAGCGATTCCTCGGTCTTGCCGAGGTTGCGGATCGTGCTCGCCAGCTGGATCGTGGCGCGCGTGCGGCGCTCGTCGTCGAGGCCGATCTCGAGCGCGCGGCGGTACAGCACCTCGGCCTCGGCCTCGATCCCGGCCGAGTCGCGCGCTCCGGCGCGCTCGAACAGCGCGACGGCGTCATCGGCCGGCCGCTCGGCAGCGAGCTCGTCGATGCGCACGATCACGTCTTCGGGGCTGAGCGCCTCATCGGCCCAGACGGCATCCACTCTGTTCTGCCAGTCGTCCATGTGTCGCATCCATTTCTCGTCAGGCATGTCGAGTGTCCAGGACACGCCGCTGACCGTCGGGCCGTGCGGCGTGTCCTGGACACTCAATGGGGGTTGATGTCCGGCATGGCGCGCGCCCGGGACACGCCGCGCGAGCGGGTCGCGGAACCGCGTGTCGAGGACGCTCGACGGCATCCGGGAACGAAGAAGGGGGCGGATGCCGTGGCATCCACCCCCTCCGTCATGACTTACTCGCTGTCAGCGGCGTCGGCCTTCTTCTTGGCCGGGGCGCGCTTCTTGGCGGGAGCCTTCGCGGGGGCCTCGTCAGCGGCGGCCTCGTCGGCGGGAGCCTCGTCGGCAGCGGCCTTCTTCTTCGCGGGGGCGCGTTTCTTGGCGGGAGCCTTCGCGGGGGCCTCGTCAGCGGCGGCCTCGTCGGCGGGAGTCTCGTCGGCGTCGTCACCCTCGGCGGGCTCTTCGCCCTCGACGGCGACGAAACCGGTCAGGTCGACGGGCTTGCCGTCGGTGTCGACGACGGTGACCTTGCCGAGCGCGATGGCGAGGGCCTTGTTGCGGGCGACCTCACCGACCAGCGCGGGCAGCTGGTTGCCCTGCTGCAGCGCGTTGACGAAGTCCTGCGGCGCCATGTTGTACTGCGCAGCCGACTGGATGAGGTACTGGGTCAGCTCGTCCTGCGACACCTGCACGTTGGCGTCTTCGGCGATCTTGTCGAGCACCATCTGCGTGCGGAACTGCTTCTCGCTCGCCTCGGTGACCTCGGCGCGGTGCACGTCGTCTTCGAGGCGGTTCTCGCCCTCGAGGTGGGTGTGCACCTCGTCTTCGATGAGCTGCGGCGGCACGGGGATCTCGACGGCCTCGAGGAGGGCGTCGATGAACTTGTCGCGCGCGGCGGAACCCTGCGTGAAGACGGCCTGCTGCGACACGCGCTCGCTGAGCGACTCGCGCAGCTCGGCGATCGTGTCGAACTCCGACGCCATCTGGGCGAAGTCGTCGTCGGCGTCGGGCAGCTCGCGCTCCTTGACGGCGGTGATCTTGACGGCGACCTCGGCCTCTTCGCCCGCGTGCTCGCCACCGACGAGCTTCGAGCGGAAGGTGGTCTCCTCATCGGCGGTGAGCGACTCGATCGCCTCGTCGATGCCCTCGAGCAGTTCGCCCGAGCCGATCTCGTACGACACGCCCTCGGCGCGGTCGATCTCGTTGCCGTCGATCGTGGCGACCAGGTCGAGCTCGACGAAGTCACCCGTCTTGGCGGGGCGGTCGACCGTGACGAGCGTGCCGAAGCGCGCGCGCAGGCGGTCGAGCTCAGCGTCGATTCCGGCCTCGTCGGCCTCGGCGGCGTCGACGGTCACCGTGATGGTGTCGTAGGCCGGCAGGTCGAACTCGGGGCGCACGTCGACCTCGACGTCGACGATCAGGTCGCCGGAGAAGTCCTTCAGCTCGGGGAGCTCGACGATCTCGGCGTTCGGGCGACCGATGACGCGGAGGTCATTGGCCTCGACGGCCTCGCGGTAGAACCCGTCGAGCCCCTCGTTGACGGCGTGCTCGATGACGGCGCCGCGGCCCATGCGCTGGTCGATGATCGGCGCGGGGACCTTGCCCTTGCGGAAGCCGGGGATCTGCACGTCGCGCGCGATGTGCTCGTAGGCGTGCGCGATGCTCGGCTTGAGCTCGTCGGGCGAGACCGTGATGTGCAGCTTGACCCGGGTGGGGCTGAGCTTCTCGACGGTGCTGTTGACCATGCGGTTCGTTCTCCTCGTGTGGCCCGCGCGCACGCGGGGGCCGGTTGGGCCTGTGGTCTGTGGGGCCGTTCGTCGGGGCGACAGGATTTGAACCTGCGGCCTCCCGCTCCCAAAGCGGGCGCTCTACCAAGCTGAGCTACGCCCCGGGGCGGCGCGCGGCACGCGCCGACGAAACGACCGCTGAAAGTCTAGTCGATCGGCCTGGCTGCGCCCATTTCGCCGGTCCCCTTGCGCGACACGGCTGCCGGATGCCGACTCCGCGGCGTTCGCGAGGGGCCTCAGCGTGTCGTAGAGTAGGTGTCGTCCGACTTCCCGATTCTTTCAAAAACCGCGGAAATTCGGGGCTGTAGCTTAGTGGTAAAGCCTCTGTCTTCCAAACAGATGATGCGAGTTCGATTCTCGTCAGCCCCTCCACCTCTTCTCAGGCGTCACCGCTTTCGAGCTCGCGCGTGAACGATTCCGGCAGCACGACGTTCTCGCCCGTTCCCGCGAAGAAGCCCGCGACCTGTTCCGGCCGGTACCCGGCGATGCCGCAGCCCACCTCGGTCACGAGGAAGCGCAGTTCGTCATGCTCCGCGGCGAAGGCGACGAAGCGTCGCGCCTGCTCCTCGAAGACCTCGAGCCCCGACATGGTGTCGATCCCGTACGACTGCCCCTGCAGGCCCTCGCTCTGACCCCAGATCGCGCCGAAGCGGTTCATCGCGAATCGCGCCGCTCCCCCGCCGTGCGCGCCCGAGGCGTTCGAGCCGAAGACGAAGACCTCGTTCGGGGCGAGAGATGTGATGTGCATGCGCGCGAGGTTACGCGCCCGATGTCTCGCCGTCGGCCGGGGTTGCGGCATCCGGGATCTGCTCCGCCGAACGGTGGCGCTCGACGTGCGCGAGGTAGGTCTGCGCGTTGCGGAGGATCTTCGCCCGCTCGTCGGGCGTGAGCGCGCGGCGCACCTTCGCGGGGACTCCGGCGACCAGCGAGCCCTCGGGCACGACGGTGCCCTCGAGCACGACCGCTCCCCCGGCGATGAGGCATCCGGCCCCGATCTCGGCGCCCGACAGCACGACGCTGCCCATGCCGATGAGGGAGCCGTCGCCGATCGTGCAGCCGTGCACGACGGCGTTGTGGCCCACCGAGACGTCGGCGCCGATCGTCACGGGGCGGCCGGCGTCGACGTGCACCGACACGTTGTCCTGCAGGTTGCTGCGCGCACCGATCGTGATGGCGGCGCTGTCGCCACGGAGCACCGCGTTGTACCAGACGCTCGCTCCGGCGGCGAGATGCACCTCGCCCACCACACGGGCTCCGGATGCCACGAACGCGGTCTCATCGATGACCGGGGCGGCACCGGGGAGGGCGAGGACGGAGGCGAGCGCATCGATCGGCATGCGCCGAGGCTAGCCCGCCGACTGCCTACTGAGGGGCTACGCACCACGAGAACGGACTACGCAGGCGCGGGGTGGCGGATACCGCATTGCCGCGGATCAGTAGCAGAGAACTCACACCGAACTCCTAGCTTCGGTGGCATAAGCCGCACCGACACAGGAGTCGTCATGTCGCAGATCACCGAACCCACCCTCGCCACGACCGATGAGCGACCCGTGCGTCGCCACCGGAAGGCCAAGGCGATCCTCGCGATCGCCGCTGGCACCGCCCTGCTTCTCGGAGGCGGCGGCACCTACGCCTACTGGTCGACCGAGCAGGCACTCACCGCCACGCCGATCAACTCCGGAAACCTCGACCTCGGTCTCGGAGCGGGCACCTGGTCGCTGAAAGGCGTCCTGGGAGCGGTCACGCCCGTGAGCAACCTCGCCAACGTCCGCATCGTCCCCGGTGACGTGCTGACCCTCACTCAGCCGCTGACCGTGACCCTGACGGGCGACACGCTGGTGGCCGACCTGCAGGCCAAGGTCGGCGCGACCCTGAGCGGCAGCACCCTGGGGCAGAACCTCACCGTCGCGCTGACCATGCCGACGAACTACGGCACCTCGACGGGCAACAACACCTTCCGTCTCACGCAGGCGAACTCCGGCACGACGACCGCGACCGTGACCATCACGTTCAAGCCGGCCACGGCGGGTCAGACGGCGGTCGCCACGAGCGTCAACCTCAACGACATCTCGTTCGCGCTCACGCAGGCCTCCAGCTGAGCGGCGCCCGCCATGTCGAAGCGCGACGAGGGCGTCACGCGACGGCTGCGGTGGGCGGGGCTGCTCGCGGCGGTCCTGGTTCTGGGAACCGGGACCGCCGCGGCACAGGCGTACTGGCAGGCGCAGAAGCCGTTGTCGGGCACCGTGGCATCCGGAGCCTTCGCGATCTCCGCGGTGTGGCAGGGAGCATGGTCGAGTGCCCTTCCCCTCTTTCCGGGTGAGACGCGGGACTCACCCGTCCTGACGGTGACCGAGACGGGGGCCGCCGGCACCACCCTGCGCTGGCGCCTCGCTCCGACCGTGACCGCTTCGTCGAGCCTGACGACCCAGCTGTACGTGGGAGGGTGCGGGAGCTCCACCATCATCGCCGCCGGCGCGTCCTACGCTCCGCCCGGCGGATTCGCCCCGGGGCAATCGGTCGACCTGTGCCTGCGCGTCACCTTGAAAGCGGACGCGCCCTCGAACATCCAAGGCACCGCGTTGACCCCGTCCATCTCGGTGAAGGCCGTCCAGGTGACGCAATGATCGCGCGGAATCGTCTGCACCGTCGCCTCGGGATCGGTGTGGCTGCGGCGGTGCTCGTCTTCGCCGCGCCCGCTGTCGGCCCCGCGTCGGCAGCCTGGGAGGCGGAGGCGACGGCTGCGGCGCCGGCTCTCACGGCGGCCTCTCTCGCCGCCCCCGTCATCGGCTGCGCCACCGGAGGCACGGCGCTCGCACCCACCGCCACCCTGTCGTGGAACACGGTGGCCCGAGCGACGGGGTACCGCGTCACTCTCACTTATCCACCGACCGGGGCCACGAGGGTCCTCGTCGACAGACAGACGGCGACCTCGCTGAGGATCGACACCGGTCTGCTCGAGAGCGTCCTCGGCGGGCTGCTGACGACCCTTCTCGGTTCAACGCCCTCCGTCGTCACCGTTCAAGCTCTCACCGACGGCGCGTGGGTGTCGGTGCCGAGCAACGGCGCCCCGATCGCCGTGACCGGGCTGCTCCAGATCGGATTGCTCGGCGGTGTGAAGTGTCAGCCGTGAACCTCCGACGCGACCACCGCACCACCCCACCCGACGCTCCGTCGCGCCGCGGCTGGGCCCGCGCCCGCGCGATCATCGGCACCGTCGTGCTCGCCGTCGTGTCGCTCTTCGCCCTGCTCACCGTGGTGCTGCCCCTGATCCTCGGCGCGCAGACGTACACCGTGCTGACCGGGAGCATGCAGCCCGGCATGCCGCCCGGAACCCTCATCGCGGTGCGCCCGGTTCCCATCGACGCGGTGCGGATCGGCGACGTGGTGACCTACCAGATCCGCTCCGGCGATCCCGCGGTGGTGACCCACCGCGTCGTCGGCACGACCAGCAGCACGGGAGGCGACCGGCTGCTGATCACGCGCGGCGACGCCAACGACACCGACGATCCCGCGGTGCAGTCGGAGCAGCTGCGGGGCACGGTCGTGCTCGCGATGCCCTACCTCGGCTATCCGGGCGCCGTCTTCGGCGGGCAGCAACGCGGCGCGGTCGTCGCGGCCATCGGTGTCGCCGTCGTCGGGTACGGTCTGGCGTTGCTCGCCTTCGACACCCTTCGCGCTCGTCGCACCAAGGCGGCGGGTCCGGCCGCGGGCGCGTTGATCGCGGTCCTCGTCTGCGCGCCGATTCTCTCCCCCAGCCCTGCCTCGGCGGTGGAGGTGCCGGATGCCGCGGCGCCCGGCCGACTGCTCGTGAGCGTCGACGGAGAGCGTTTCGTGCCCGACGGCTCGGTCGAGCTGTTCGGCGGGGTCGGCGAACTCGTTCCCGGCCAGACGGCGGACGCGACGCTTTGGGTGCGCAACGCCGGCACCGTTCCGGCCCGAGCCGCGTTGCGCGTCGACGCCGCTCCGGCCCCCGCCACCGTTCCCGATGAGGCGCTGGCATCTGCGCTCCAGCTCGTGGTCGCCGCCTCGCCGGTGCCCGACGGGGCGGAGTGGGTCAGCGAGATCATCCCGGCCGGACAGACGGTGCGCCTCGAGGTGGGGCTGAAGATGGATGCCGCTGCGGGCAACGCCTCGCGCTCCGCCTCGGCCACCGTGTTCCCCGTGGTCACCCTCACGCAGGCCGTCACCACTCCCAAGCCACCGGTCGCCCGTCCGCCGTCGGGGGTGCTCCCCTGGACGGGAGTCGGCGCGCCGCTCGCGCTCCTCGTCTGCGGAGCCGCGCTCGCGATCGGCATCGGGGTGGCGGTGCGGTCGCGACGCCCGCAGAGAAGGTAAGGATTGCCTTTTCACCAGGTATTTAGCCGAGCCTTCTCTTGCTTGCGGAATGCTCCCGCGTGAGTAGCGTTGCATTCACAGACTTCGTTCACTGCGACAAGGAGCAGACATGAGCACCGTTCAGACCCCCGCCGCCACCACCGTCGACCCGACGATGGCCTCCGGCACCGCCCAGTTCCTCTCCCCCGTCGTCATCGGCCTCGAGGCCCTCGTCGTCAACGGCAAGCAGGCGCACTGGCACGTGCGCGGCTCGAACTTCATCGGCGTGCACGAGCTGCTCGACACCGTCGTGGCGCACGCGCAGGACTGGGCCGACCTGGCCGCCGAGCGCATCGTCGCCCTGGGTCTTCCCATCGACTCGCGCCTGTCGACCGTCGCCGCCAAGGCGAAGGCCACCGAGGTGCCCGCCGGCTTCGCGCAGTCCGACGTCGTCATCCGCGCCGTGATCGCCGACATCGACGCCGTGCTGGTCGACATCGAGGCCGCCATCGAGGGCCTCGACGAGATCGACATGTCGAGCCAGGACGTCGCCATCGAGATCAAGCGCGGTCTCGACAAGGACCGCTGGTTCCTGTTCGCGCACCTCGCCGCGTAAAGACGGCTTTTCCGGAGGGGGTGGTGCTGCGGCACCGCCCCCTCCGTCGTTCCTGGGGTGCGCCCCCGCGTGAGGGGTCACGTCGTGTCGCCTCGCGATGCACCAGGCGACAGAAGGTGACCCCTCACGCGTGCGTGCGTGCGTGCGAGCGCACGCGCCGGCTCGCGGGGAGGGCGCGTGCGTCAGGCGCCGTGCGTCACGCGGCCGGCGACGAGCGTCGCACGCACCGGCATCGCCCGCAGGCCGCGCTCGTCGGCCGTTCGCGGGTCGGCGCCCACGATGACCAGGTCGGCCAGTGCCCCGGGTGAGATCTCCGCGGGGGCGGTCGAACCGCCCACGGTCGACGCCGCGATGGCCGTGTCGATGTCGACCCGCTGGTGCGGCTGCCAGGCCTCGCGTCCGTCGCGGGTGCGGAAGACGGCGGATGCCATGGCCGCCCAGGGATCCAGCGGAGCGACCGGCGCGTCGGAGCCGAAGCGCAGATTCGCCCCGCTGTCGGCCAGGGCGCGCAACGGGTAGGGCTGCGCGGATTGCTCGGCCCAGATGGCATCCGTCATGTCCCGATCGTCGAGCGCATGCTCAGGCTGCACGCTCGCGGCGACCCCCAGACGGGCGAAGCGCGGGATGTCGGCGTGCGCCACTAGCTGGGCGTGCTCGATCGTGCCCACCGCTCCGGTGCGGGCGTAGGCGTCGAGGGCGTGGGCGTTCGCGAGGTCGCCGATGGCGTGGATCGCGCACTCGAGTCCCGCCGCGGTCGCGCGCGTCATGAGTTCGACGAGCTGGTCGGGCGGCACCGTGAGCAGGCCGTGGTTGCCGACCTCGCCCGGATAGTGGTGGGCGCACGCGGCGGTGCGGGTGCCGAGCGAGCCGTCGGTGATGGCCTTGAGCGGGCCGACGCGCACGAGGTCGTTCGTGGCTCCGCGCACGGGGTCTCCCGTACGCAGCCCCTCGGCGATCGCGCGGTCGAGATCCTGCGGGTAGGTGCCGTACGACACGCGCACCGTGTCGAATCCGCGGGCGACACGGCGCTGCCAGGGTTCGTCGTTCCACGTCATGTCGAGGTCGACGAGACCGACGATCCCCCGGGCAGCCGCGGCGCGTGCCATGCGCTCGACGGCCCGGTCGGCGGCATCCGGTGCTCCGGCGTTCACTCGGCGCGAGATCTCGAACGCGTCCTCTTCGACGACGACTCCGGATGCCGCGGGCTCGAAGCCCTCGCGACGGAAGGCCGCACTGTTCATCCACACGCTGTGCACGTCGGCGTTGATGAGGTAGGTCGGCACCTCTCCCGTCACCCCGTCGAGCAGATCGAGGGAGGGTGCGTCGGGCCACAGACCGTCACGAAAGCCCGCCCCGACCCGGCGGCCCTCGTCGTCGGTGGGGGCGAGCGCCATGATCGCGGCCGCCTCGCGGGCGGTCGACACCTCGCCGAGAGGCACGCGGTCGGCGACGAGAGCCCACTGCAGCGCGTGCACGTGGTGGTCCCACAGCCCGGGCAGCAGCCAGCCGCCCTCACCGTCGAGCATCATGCCGGTGGGGCGCAGGTTGCCCGTCGGCGCGATGTCGACGATGAGTCCGCCGGCGAGCACGAGGTCGACGGGCTCGGTCGTCGGGAGGAACTCCCGGCCGGGTCCCGCCACGCGAACCGCGCGGACGAAGCCGACCTGCTCACCGATCACGGGCGCACCCGGGCGTCGGCGGCGCGGCGCATCTCGGCGACGAGCGGCGCCCGTTCGGGGCCTTCGTCGGCGAGGCCCGCGATGATCGTCTCGACCACCTCGGCCGTCTTGTTCTGACTGAGCTTGCGCTTCGCCGTCACGCGGGTCGGGGCGAGGCGGAATCCGACGGTCCCGCGTTCGAGACGCTCGACGAAGGCTTCGTCGTTGGGCAGGCGGTACAGACCCCGGGCGTCGTCGCCGTCGCCTTCGAAGCGGTCGACGAGCCGTTCGAGCACGCGGAGGTTCTCGTCGGGCGAGAGCAGTTCCGGGATGCCGGAGAGGTGAGCCGACACGAAGTTCCAGGTGGGAACGGCGGGCACGTCGCCGTACCAGCGGGGCGTGATGTAGCCGTGCGGGCCCTGCACGACGACGAGCAGCTCCCGCTCGCCGAGGCCGAGGATCGCGTCGTCGGGCTTGCCGACGTGCCCGACGATCGTGAGGTCGTCGCGGGTGTCGTCGAGCATGACCGCGTAGTGCGAGGCGACGAGGCCGTCGTCGGTCTGGCTGACGAGGGTCACCCACGGGTTGAGGTGGATCAGACGGCGGATCTCTCCGACGTCGGTCATCGCGAAGCTCGGGTTCTGACGCACCGGATCAGCCTAGAACGCAGCGCCCGGTGGCTTCGACAGGCTCAGCCACCTCACGCTCAGTCGCCACCCAGGTCCCTGAGCCTGTCGAAGGGACCGGGAACCGCGCGCAGCGACCGGTGGCTTCGACAGGCTCAGCCACCTGCCCGACCACAACCCACGCTCCGCCCGGCAGCTTCGACAGGCTCAGCCACCTCACGCCCAGTCGCACCTAGGTCCCTGAGCCTGTCGAAGGGAACGGAACCCACGAGATGCCCGGTGGCTTCGACAGGCTCAGCCACCTCACGCTCAATCGCCCGCCCAGGTCCCTGAGCCTGTCGAAGGGACCGGAACCGCGCGCCGCCGGTGGCTTCGACAGGCTCAGCCACCTGCCCGACCACAACCCACGCTCCGCCCGGCGGCTTCGACAGGCACAGCCACCTCACGCCCAGTCGCCCACCCAGGTCCCTGAGCCTGTCGAAGGGACCGGAACCGCGCGCCGCGACCGGTGGCTTCGACAGGCTCAGCCACCTGCCCGACAGGAACCCCGCGCGACGCCGCTGGCTTCGACAGGCTCAGCCACCTGCCCGACCGCGACCCCCGCTCTTACGCCTGGCACTTCGGACACCAGTAGAGCTTGCGCCCGGCGGCCTCCTCCATCACGATCGCCGTGCCGCACACGCGGCAGGGCAGCCCCTCGCGGTGGTAGACCCAGTGCCGGTCGGCGCGGCGCGCCATCGCGCGCCGGTAGGCGGCGGGGTCGAGCCCGTCCATCGTCATCATCTGACCGGTCTCGACGCCGATCGGCAGCAGTGCCGCCCAGTCGCGCCAGATGCCGCGCACGACCTCCTCGGGCACGTCGCGCCCCGGGGTGTGCGGGTTCTGCCGCGCGCGGAACAGCAGCTCAGCGCGGTACACGTTGCCGATCCCGCTCACGACGGCCTGATCCATCAGCAGCAGCCCGATCGGCGTGGGCTTCTTGCGCACCGTCGCGGTGAAACGTTCCTCGCCCTCGGCGAGGTCGTCGACGAGCGGGTCGGGCCCGAGCTTCGCGATGGTCGCCTGTACCTCGTCGGGGGTCTGCAGCACGCACGCGGTCGGCCCGCGCAGGTCGGCGCAGGTGGTGTCGGTGAGCAGACGGAGGCGCACCTGCCCGACCACCGGCGGGGGCCACTCGTTCTGCTCCTCGAGCCCCGTCGTCTGCTCCGACATGCGCACACGCGCGCGCCGCGGGGCGCCGATCGAGGTCAGGGAGTTCTCGCCCGCGGCATCCAGGATCGGTTCGTCATCGAGCACGGTGCCGCGCTGGTTCGTCTGTCCCATGCGGCCGTTGGCCGAAGCGATGGTCGCATCGACGACCACGTCGCCCGAGAAGTCCCACGCGCCGTACATGCCGAGGTGCACGCGCAGCCAGAC
Organism: Microbacterium sp. che218; assembly: GCF_040436305.1. Lineage (NCBI taxonomy): Bacteria > Bacillati > Actinomycetota > Actinomycetes > Micrococcales > Microbacteriaceae > Microbacterium > Microbacterium sp. che218. Next base: position 381,088 of record NZ_AP031501.1, on the reverse strand, counting down.
GTCGCCGTCGAAGCGGAGGAACATCTGCTTCGCCACGGCACGCACCTCGACCGCCTCGCGGCCGTCGATGACCGACGCGCCCTCGACGAAGCGCCCCTGGGGGCTGGATGCCGCGACGGTGCGCCCGACGATGTTGCGGTCGAACTGCCGCGCGATGCGGTGGACGGAATGCCCTTCGGGCATCAGCCTGCCTCGGGGTCGAACGAGTCGCTGGCGTCGGTCATCGTGTTCGGCTTGTCGCCAGCGCGCGGGTCGGGCAGCAGCACCCCGTCCTGCTCGAACGCGGCGAGCTGGCCGATGCGACGGGCGTGACGCTCTTCATCCGAGAAGGGGGTCGCGATGAAACGGTCGATGAACGACGCGGCCTCGTCGAACGTGTGCTGACGCGCACCGATCGAGATGACGTTGGCGTCGTTGTGCTCGCGGGCGAGCTCGGCCGTGGAGATGTTCCACACGAGCGCGGCGCGCACGCCGAGCACCTTGTTCGCGGCGATCTGCTCGCCGTTGCCCGACCCGCCGAACACCACGCCCAGGGCGTCGACGCCCGCCGCCTGGTCGCGCACGACCGCCTGGGCCGCGCGGATGCAGAAGGCCGGGTAGTCGTCGAGGGCGTCGTACTCGATCGGTCCGTGGTCGACGACCTCATGCCCCTGCGAGGCGAGGTGGTGCTGGATCTGGGTGGAGAATTCTAGACCGGCGTGATCGGTGCCGATGTGGATGCGCATGGGCCAATCCTATTGAGAGCCGCGGACAGCGAGGGCGGACATGACGACGCCGCCCGCCCCTCGGAAGGGACGGGCGGCGTCGAGCGTGGTCAGGGGCGGATGCCCGCCGCGACGGGCTTGAACCCGGCGCGGATGTTCTCGCAGCAGCCGGGGCGGCACACGTCGTACCAGGGGCCCAGATCGGTGACGTGCGGGCGCTCGGCCTTCGGGGTGCCGTTGAGGCGCTCCTCGACGAGGTCGATCAGACCCGAGACGTACGCGGGGTCGACACCGGGGGTCGGGGTGCGCACGGCCTTGATGCCGGCCTCTTCCGCGGCCTCCATGGCCTCGGTGTCGAGGTCCCAGAGCACCTCCATGTGGTCGCTGACGAAACCGAGGGGCACGATCGCGACGGCTTCGACGCCGCGGCCGGGCAGCTCGGCGATGACGTCGTTGACGTCGGGCTCGAGCCACGGCTGGGTGGGCGGGCCCGAACGCGACTGGTAGACGAGCTCCCATTCGACGGTGGCCACGGCATCCGCCACTTCGGCCATGACGACCTCGGCGACGGCCTTGTGCTGCGCCTCGTAGGCACCGCCCTCGACGAACCCACCATCACGGGGGCCCGAACGCTCGGCGTCCGCCATCGGGATCGAGTGCGTGGAGAAGAGCACGCGGATCTTCTCGGGCGCAATGCCCTCGGCGACGAAGCCGGACACGGCGTCTTTCACTCCGCGCACGAAGGTGTCGACGAAGCCGGGGTGGTCGAAGAACTGGCGCACCTTGTCGACGGTCACGGTCTCGCCGAGGCCTGTCGACTCGAGCACGCGGGCGTAGTCCTCGCGGTACTGGCGGCAGCTCGAGAACGAGCTGTAGGCGCTCGTGGCGATGGCCAGCAGAGTGGTGTGCCCGGCCCCGGCGGCCTCGGTCACGGCCTCTTCGAGGTAGGGGCCCCAGTTGCGGTTGCCCCAGTAGACCGGAAGACCCAGTCCGCGCCGCTCGATCTCGGCTTCGAGCGCCGCCTTCAGCGCGCGGTTCTGCGCGTTGATCGGGCTGATGCCGTCGAAGTGGCGGTAGTGGTGGGCGACCTCTTCGAGGCGCTCATCGGGGATGCCGCGCCCGCGGGTGACATTGCGCAGGAAGGGGATGACGTCGTCCTGGCCCTCGGGCCCGCCGAAGCCGGCGAGGAGGATGCCGTCGTACGCCACGGGCGTCTCGACCCACTTGGGTCCGGATGCCGCGGCGGGAGACGCATAGAGGACGGTCTCGGGGGTGGTGTCCGTGTCGGTCGTGCTCACGATCACATCCTCGCACCTGCACGAACAGCCCGGACGCGAGGTATCTCGCTACTAGGCTTATACGGTTGTCGTCGGCGCCAACAGCGTCGACGGTCGTGACGCCCATGGCGTCGTCCGCAATCCACCCAGATCCCCGGGAGAACGCCAGTGCCAGGAGAGAACCTGACCCGCATCGAAGCGCAGGAGCGCCGCGCGATCGTCGACACGCACGACTACCACGTGCAGCTCGACCTCACGCGTGGCGACGAGATCTTCTCCTCGCGCACCGTCGTGACCTTCGCCGCCACCGAGGGCGCGTCGACCTTCATCGACCTGATCGCCCGCACCGTGCACTCGGTGACGCTCAACGGCCGCTCGCTCGAGCCGTCCGAGGTGTTCGCCGACTCGCGCATCGCGCTCGATGGCCTCGCGGCCGAGAACGAGCTGATCGTTGAGGCCGACTGCGAGTACACCAACACCGGTGAGGGCCTGCACCGCTTCGTCGACCCGGTCGACGGCGAGGTCTACCTCTACTCGCAGTTCGAGGTGCCCGACTCGCGCCGCATGTACACGGTGTTCGAGCAGCCCGACCTCAAGGCCGCCTTCACCTTCTCGGTGACCGCGCCCGCGCGCTGGAAGGTCGTCTCCAACTCCCCCACCCCCGAGCCGGTCGCCGTCTCCGACGACACCGCCCGCTGGGACTTCCCGGCCACCCCGCGCATCTCGTCGTACATCACCGCTCTCGTCGCCGGTCCTTACGAGGCCACCTCCAGCGAGCTCACGAGCGCCGACGGACGCGTCATCCCCCTTGGCGTATTCGCCCGCAAGAGCCTGTGGCAGTACCTCGACGCCGACTACGTCTTCGACAAGACCCGCCAGGGCTTCGCGTACTTCGAGGAGAAGTTCGGCTTCCCCTACCCGTTCGCCAAGTACGACCAGCTCTTCGTGCCGGAGTTCAACGCCGGCGCCATGGAGAACGCCGGGGCCGTCACGTTCACCGAGACCTACGTCTTCCGCAGCAAGGTGACGGATGCCGTGAAGGAACGTCGCGTCGTGACGATCCTCCACGAGCTCGCGCACATGTGGTTCGGCGACCTCGTCACCATGAAGTGGTGGAACGACCTCTGGCTGAACGAGTCGTTCGCCGAGTGGGCATCCACGATCGCCACCGCCGAGGCCACCGAGTGGGAGGCCGCCTGGACGACCTTCAACGCGATGGAGAAGACCTGGGCGTACCGCCAGGACCAGCTCCCCTCGACCCACCCGGTCGTCGCCGAGATCAACGACCTCGAAGACGTGCAGGTGAACTTCGACGGCATCACCTACGCCAAGGGCGGGTCGGTGCTCAAGCAGCTCGCCGCCTGGGTGGGCATCGAGCAGTTCTTCGCGGGCGTCGCGGCGTACTTCCAGAAGCACCAGTGGTCGAACACCGAGGTGGGCGACCTGCTCACCGAGCTCGAGACCACGAGCGGGCGCGACCTGGGCGACTGGGCCAAGAAGTGGCTCGAGACCGCGGGCGTCAACACGCTCACCCCGCTCATCGAAGAGTCCGGCGACGGCACCATCACGCGTTTCGCGATCGTGCAGACCGCGCCCAGCGACTACCCGACGATTCGTCCGCACCGCCTCGGCGTCGGCTTCTACTCGCTGAACGACGCCGGAGCCCTCGAGCGCGTGCACCGCATCGAGCTCGACGTCGACGGCGACCGCACCGAGGTCGCCGAGCTCCGCGGCATCCGTCGTCCCGACCTGGTGCTGCTCAACGACGACGACCTCGCCTACGCGAAGATCCGTCTCGACGAGCGCTCGCTGGCCACCGCCATCGCGCACCTGAAGGACATCTCCGACCCGCTCGCGCGTTCGCTGGTGTGGGGTGCGGCGTGGGACCAGACGCGGGATGCCGAGGCCTCGGCCACCGACTACCTCGACCTGGTGCTGCAGAACATCGGTTCCGAGACCGAGTCGACCACGGTGCGCACGACGCTGGGTCAGCTGCAGCTCGCCGCGAACTCGTACGTCGCCCCCGCGACCCGCGACGCGGCCCGCGAGCGCGTGGCCGACGGCCTGTGGGAGCTGGCGCAGAAGGCCGAGGCCGGCAGCGACAGCCAGCTGCAGTTCGTCACGGCGTTCGCGTCGGCGGCCTCCACCCCGGCCCACGCCGAGACGGTCAAGGCCCTGCGCGACGGGTCGACCTCGCTCGACGGCCTCGAGATCGACACCGACCTGTCGTGGCAGCTGCTGGTCTCGCTCGCTTCGGCGGGCGTGGTCACCGCCGCCGACATCGACGAGGCGCGCGCAGCGGACAACACCGCGAAGGGCGGGGAGTTCGCGGCCATGGCCAAGGCCTCGCTGCCCTCGCACGAGGCGAAGCAGGAGGCCTGGTCGTCGCTGATCGACAGCGCCGATGCGCCGAACACGATCGTGCGATCGACGGCCGCCGGGTTCACCAACCCCACCACCGTCGGTGTGCTGGCCGACTTCGTCGAGCCGTACTTCGCGATGCTGCTGCCCATCTGGGAGTCGCGCAGCTATCAGATCGCTCAGTACCTGATCGTGGGCCTGTACCCCGCCGCCCTGGCGAACAAGGCGCTGCGCGACGCGACGCGTCAGTGGCTGTCACAGAACGCCGACGCCGCCCCCGCGCTGCGTCGCCTCGTCGGCGAGAACCTCGCCGGTGTCGAGCGTGCGCTGGCCGTGCAGGAGCGCGACGCGCAGTAACGCGCCCCGCCTGATCGGATGCCCCCTCCCCCTCGGGAGGGGGCATCCGTCGTCTGGGGGTCATCCTCTCGTCGCGAAGGGTCATCCCCACGGCGGACGCGGCGACGGGGTGGTCGTTCCTAACGTGGCACCATGATCGTTGCAGACAACCTCACCAAGCGTTACGGCGACAAGACCGCCGTCGACGGCGTCTCGTTCACGGTGCCTCCGGGGCGGGTCACCGGCTTCCTCGGCCCGAACGGCGCGGGCAAGTCGACGACGATGCGCATGATCGTCGGCCTCGACCGCCCCACGTCGGGACGCGTCACGGTCGCGGGTCAGGACTACCGCAGCCTGCGCTCCCCTCTCACCGAAGTCGGCGTGCTTCTCGACGCCAAGGCGATCCACACGGGACGCTCGGCCCGTAACCATCTTCGCGCCATGGCCGCGACGCACGGCATCGGCCGCGACCGGGTCGACGAGGTCATCGAGCTCACGGGCATCGCCTCGGTGGCCGGCAAGCGCGCGGGCGGCTTCTCGCTCGGCATGGGTCAGCGCCTCGGCATCGCGGCCGCCCTGCTCGGCGACCCGCACACGCTGATCCTCGACGAGCCCGTCAACGGCCTCGACCCCGAGGGCGTGCGCTGGGTGCGTCAGTTCGTGCGGCACCTCGCCGCCGAGGGGCGCACCGTGCTGCTGTCGAGCCACCTCATGAGCGAGATGTCGCAGACCGCCGACCACGTCATCGTGCTGGGCCGCGGTCGTGTGCTCGCCGACGCACCCCTGCAGGAGCTCGTGCGCACCTGGACGACGACGACGCTGCTCGTGCGCTCGCCTCGCCTCGACGACCTGGTCGCGGCGTTGAAGATGCCGGATGCCACGATCTCGGCGGTCGAGCCGGGTGCGATCCAGATCACCGGCATCACCCCGCAGACGGTCGGCGACATCGCCGCCGCCCACGGCATCCCGCTGCACGAACTCACGCCTCGCGTCGGCTCGCTGGAAGACGCCTACCTCGCCCTCACCGACGATTCCGTCGAGTACAAGACCAAGGAGCTGGCATGACCGCCCTCGCCCCCGCGCCGGTTCGCCGCGCGGCATCCGCCCACCGCCTGAGCTTCGCGCACCTGCTGCGCAGCGAGGCGATCAAGATCCTCACCCTCCGCTCGACCTGGTGGTCGCTCGGGGTGACGGCCGCCATGTCGGTCGGCATCTCGCTGCTGATCGCCGTCGCGACCACCGGCATGAGCGGCGGCATGGCGCCGACGAACGTGATCCTCGCGCCCACCCAGTTCACGATGCTGGTCGCCGGCATCCTCGGCGCGATCGTGGTCACCGGCGAGTACTCGACCGGCATGATCCGCTCGACCCTGACCGCCGAGCCGCGTCGCGGGGCCGTGCTGCTGGCCAAGGCCTGCGTCGTCGCGCTCACGATGGCCGCCACCACCGTGGTCACCTACGCCGTCGCGATCGTCGTCACCGCGCCGTTCACGAGCACGGGCATCGACTGGGCGACGCCGGCCGACTCGATCGTTCCGCTCGCGCTGGGCGTCGTCTCGATGGCGTCCTTCGCCCTGCTGGGCGTCGGCTTCGGCTTCCTCATCCGCAGCGGCGCCGGCGCGATCGCGGCGACCGTGGGCGTGCTGTTCGTGTTGCCGATCATGCTGAGCCTGTTCTCGATCGCGGGTCCCGACTGGACGTGGGTGCTCGAGTCGGCGAAGTACCTGCTCGTCAACGCGGCGGCCGAGCTGACCTCCCCCGGGACGGAGAACTTGCTCGAACCTGCTCTCACGATGGCCGGCTGGGTCGTCGGACCGCTGCTGCTCGGCTGGGTGGCGCTGCGCTCGCGCGACGCGTGACACCCTCGACGGATGCCTCGGCGCTCAGGTGGCGCCGAGGCATCCGTCGTTAGTCTGGATCCGATGTTCGTACTCGCCGAAAACCTCGAACCGTCCCCGTCGCCCACGATCACCTCCCCCAGCGACCTGACAAATCTCGACACCTGGGCCTGGATCGGCGATCAGCTGCTGGGCTTCGGCGGAGTGCTGCTGCGGGTGCTCGGGATCATCATCGGGATCGCCGTCGCCGCCTGGATCCTGCGCGTGATCATCCGCCGCGTGGTCGATCGCATCGTCAACGGGGCGAAGAGCAAGGCCCGTGTCGACGACACGCAGGCCCTCGATCGCTCGCCCCTCAGCGCCGTGCGGCTGGTGCAGCGCACCCGCACCCTCGGAACGATCCTGCAGAACATCGTCAACGTCATCCTCGTGATCGTGGCGCTCGTCTGGATCGCCGGCATCGTCGCGCCCGACGCGCTTGCGTCTCTGACGCTGCTCACCGCGGCGATCGGCGCGGGCCTCGGCTTCGGCGCGCAGAACATCGTCAAAGACGTGCTGAACGGCATCTTCATCGTCGCCGAAGACCAGATCGGAATCGGCGACGTCGTCGACCTGGGGCTCGCGACCGGCATCGTCGAGTTCGTCAGCGTGCGCATCACGCACGTCCGCGACGTCAACGGCACGCTCTGGTACGTGCGCAACGGCGAGATCACGCGCATCGGCAACATGTCGCAGGGCTGGTCGCGGGTCATCATCGACCTGGCCGTGCCGGTGGATGCCGACATCGACGACGTCGAGAAGGCGATGCTGTCCGCCGCCAAGACGATGGCCAAAGAGACGAAGTGGCGCTCGCGCATCATCGAGCAGCCCGAGATCTGGGGCCTGGAGTCGATCAGCGGCGACGCCCTCGTCATCCGCCTCGTCATGAAGACCCGCTCGAGCGCGAAAGACGACGTGGCCCGAGAGCTGCGGGCGCGGCTGAAGCGGGCGATCGATGCGATGGGCATCGCGCTCCCCCAGCTGAACTCGATCGTGCTCACCGGGGCCGAGGGCGCGCAGAGCGTGCGCGGGGCCCACCCGCCGAAGACGAAGGAGACCCCGGTCTCACCCGCCGCCAGTCGCCCGGTGTGGCGCCCGCGCCGCAACAGGCACGACGCGACCGACGAGCAGACCGACGCGGCGAGCGAGTCGAAGGTCACGAAGGCGCCGGTGCACGACGCCGCCCCGACGACCACCCTCGATCTCCCCGGCAAGACCGCTCCCGGCACCGACGCGCCCAAGCCGACGCCCCCGGCGACGCGGGCCGATGAGGAAGGCACCTCGTGACCGAGCCCGTCAGCTTCTACGACCAGGTCGGTGGGATGGACACCTTCCGCCGACTCGTCGACGCGTTCTACCGCGGCGTCGCCTCCGACGAGGTACTGAAGCCCATGTACCCCGAGGAAGACCTCGGCCCCGCCGCCGAGCGGCTGACGCTCTTCCTCGCGCAGTACTGGGGTGGCCCGACGACCTACAGCGAGACGCGCGGACACCCGCGCCTGCGCATGCGCCACATGCCGTTCCACGTCGATCCCGACGCGCGCGACCGCTGGCTCCAGCACATGCGCGTCGCCGTCGACGAGATCGCCCTGCCGCCGGCGTTCGAGGCGCCGCTGTGGGACTACCTCGAGCGCGCCGCCTACGCGATGGTCAACACGTTCGAGCCGCGGGGCATCGGCCCGCAGCAGGACGGGCGCCCCGATACGGGGCTGCCCGTCCGCGCGAGCGACTGATCACCGACCGAGGAAGTCTCCGAAGCCGGGGATGTCGAGGTTCGACAGGCTCTCGCCGAACCCGCTGATCTGATCGCCCGCTCCCGACACGGCATCCTGCGCCCCTCCAGCCCACTCGCCGATGCCCGTTCCCTCGGCGAGAGAGGTCAGATCGACTCCGGATGCCATGGCCTCCAGGTCGACGCCCTCCGCGAGCCCCGTGAAGTCGACTCCGGACTGCATCGCCTGGGCGAGCAGGGGTGCGGCGACGGCGCTGACGATCGCGCCTCCCGCGACCGCGGCGAGCAGGCCGCCCGCGCCGACGACACCGGCACCGATCAGACCCCCCTTCCCGGCCTTCGCGAGGAGGGACGACATGCGCCCCGGCCGCGCCGCCTCGGCCCGGGCCGCGGTGCGCGCGAGGTCGTCGGGCGCGTCGGACCGGGGCCGCTCGTGAGGTGCGAGCTCGGCATCCATCCGCTCCCGCACGTGCGCGCGCTGCGTCGGGGTGAGCCGGGCGAAGGCCTCGCGGTGCATCTGCTCGACGCGGTCGGGGTCGGCCGTGCGCAGCAGGTAGTCGTAACGCGCGATGGCGGCGCGGTCGTCGGGTGAGAGGGCGGTTCCGGATGCCGTGCGGCGGCCCGCCGCGGGCGGGGCGTATCGATCCGCGGTGTCGGCGGAAGCAGCGCCGCGGGTCCGCGTGCGCGCGTCGCCGGTCACGGCGTCGGCGGCCGAGCGGACCATGTCGCGCCAATCGCGGCTTCCGGAGGCGGAGGGGCCGCTCTTCGCGGCCGAGGCCTTGCCGGCGGCTTTCGAGGCGATGTCGAACAGACGGGAGAACGAGACCACGGGGATACCTCTCGACGGGCGGCATGCTGCCGCGACGTCAAGGTCTCCTCCGCCCTTTCGGACCGACGCACCCGGAATCCAACCGTGGACTCGTGATGACGGATACGCCGTGTCGGGAGTACTCCCCTTGCTGGCTTCCACCGTAAGGCGGCCACCTTTGCGCTTCCTGGACGAACGCCCGGGGGGCGGGTCAGCTGCCGGTGGCGCGCACCGCGGTCAGCCCCGAGCGCACCGGGCCACGCACGAGCACGTGCCCGCGGGCGAGGCTCACGCGCGTCCACGCGCCGCTGCGGCGCACGGGCGCCTCTTCGCCGCCGGCGATGAAGCCCAGCGCGAAGGCCGCGAAGGCCACTCCCAGCGGCAGCCCGGCCAATGCCTCGTCGGCCTGCCCCCACACCTGCGCGCGGATCACCCGCACCACGTCCTCACCCGCGTCGGCGGGGAGGGCGTCGGCGACGGCGGCGACCCCGTACTGGGCACGCGCGGCGAGCACGGCGGCGTCGATGGCATCCGTCTGCTCCCACCCGCCCTGCGGCGGCGAGATGCCCGCCCACGCCGGCGACGTGGCGGTATCGGGCAGCACGACGGCGTTGGCATCGTCGGCCGCGGGCAGAAGCGCCGACGCGTCGACGACGACATCGCACTCGAGCTCGGGGTCGATGGCCGAGACCCGCAACCCGAGAACAGTGGGCGTACTGTCCATCAGTCCACGGGGAGCGAGCGGCGCAGCGGTCGTCACGAGCACACCGCCGCGTGCGCGCAGACGCACCGTTCCGTCACCGAGACGGATCGTGCGACTGGCGAAGGTGAGCAGGTCGGCTGCCGCCTGCGGGTCGGGGAATAACAGGCGGGCGGACACCCGCTCTAAACTAGCAAGTGGTGCGCACCTCGCCGCGCCGGAACGGGAGTCAGCGTGACCGACGCCATCGATCCCGTGGCGTCTCTGCTCGCGGTGCTCGACCTCCGCGACGCCGGCGCCCGGACCACCGAAGACATCTTCACGGGCGTGTCGCAGGCCATGCCCACCGGCCGCGTCTACGGCGGGCAGGTGCTCGCCCAGACGATCGTGGCGGCCTCTCGCACCTTGCCACCCGAGCGCACGGTGCACTCGATGCACGGATACTTCCTGCGGCCCGGCGATCCCGCCGACGGCATCACGTTCTCGGTCGACCGCATCCACGACGGGCGCTCGTTCTCGACTCGTCGCACCCAGGCGTTCCAGGCCGGAGTCCCGATCTTCTCCATGATCGCGTCGTTCCAAGACGAAGACCCCGGCCTCGAGCACTTCGAGCCGATGCCCGAGGGCATCCCGCAGCCCGAAGACACCGCGCCGGTCGACGCCGAGAGCCTGCATCCGATCAGCCGCCGCCTCCTCTCGGAGAGCCCGGTCGACGTGCGTCACGTCGGGTCGTCCGTGTACGCGACGGTCGAGGGACCGCACGTCCCCCGACAGGCCGTGTGGATGAAGCTGCGTCGCACGGTCGGCGACGACCCGGCCGTGCATCGCGCGGCCCTCGCCTACCTCAGCGATCTGACCATTCAAGAGACCATCCTGCGCGCGCACGGCGTCGCGTGGAGCGCTCCGGGTCTGCGCGTCGCGAGCCTCGACCACGCGATGTGGTGGCATCGGGCGGCCCGCGTCGACGACTGGCTGCTCTACGTGCAGGAGTCGCCCAACGCCCGCGGCGGCCGCGGCCTGTCGACCGGACGCATCTACACCCGCGAGGGCGTCCTCGTCGCGAGCGTCGCCCAAGAGGTCATGGTGCGCGTCCCGCGCGAGTGATCGAGCTTCCGGATGCCGCTGCCTCACGGCATCCGGGATCTTTCAACGATCGCGGCGCTGACGTCGACGCCCCGACTCGCGTGGGTCAGCGTCTCGCGGGATCCGTGCCGCGGACGTCAGCCCTTGCTGGAGCGCCGGCGGTATTCGATGGGGTCGCCGACATAGGGGCCCCAGGCCGCACGTTCGGTCTCGCTCCAGCGGATGGGACGACCGCTGGCGGTGTCGACGAGCACGACGACGGCGGTCGCACGTGCATAGAGCACGGGGGCTGCGTCGCCGGCGGGGCTGTAGACCTCGAAGCAGATGTCGGCGCTCGAGCCGCCCATCGCACCGATCCACATGCGCACGTCGAGGGGACGCTGGCTGTACGGGACCGGGCGGAGATACTCGATCTCCTGCCGGGCGATGAGCGTCGCGCGTTCTCCGCCGCTCTCGAGCACGCTCATGTCGAACACGGCCGTGGGGAGCGCTTCGCCCTCGCCGTCGCCGCGCCAGAAGGCGCGGAGGCGCGCTTCTTCGAGCAGCTTAAGCATCGACGTGTTGTTGACGTGTCCGAGCGCGTCGAGGTCGCCCCACCGGAGGTGGATCGGAACGTGCAGCCGCGAGGGCCCGGCCGAAGCCGAACCCTCGCTGGGGGTGCTCGCGTCAGTCACGCGTGAGCTTGCGGTAGGTGGACCGCGACGGGTTGGCGGCGTCGGCACCGAGACGCTCGACCTTGTTTGCCTCATAGGCCTCGAAGTTGCCCTCGAACCAGTGCCACTGATCGGGGTGCTCCTCGGTGCCTTCGTAGGCGAGGATGTGCGTCGCGATGCGGTCGAGGAACCACCGGTCGTGCGTGATGACCACGGCGCAACCGGGGAACTCGAGCAGCGCGTTCTCGAGCGAGCTCAGGGTCTCGACGTCGAGGTCGTTGGTGGGTTCGTCGAGCAGCAGGAGGTTGCCGCCCTCTTTCAGCGTCATCGCCAGGTTCAGGCGGTTGCGCTCACCACCGGAGAGCACGCCCGCCTTCTTCTGCTGGTCGGGGCCCTTGAACCCGAACTTCGAGACATAGGCGCGTGAAGGGATTTCGGTCTTGCCGACGGTGATGATGTCGAGTCCGTCGGACACGACCTCCCACAGCGTCTTCTCGGGGTCGATGTTGGCGCGCGACTGGTCGACGTAGCTGATCTTGACGGTCTCGCCGATCTTCAGCGATCCGCCGTCGAGGGGCTCGAGGCCGACGATCGTCTTGAACAGCGTCGTCTTACCGACACCGTTGGGGCCGATCACACCGACGATGCCGTTCGGCGGCAGGTTGAAGCTCAGGTTGCTGATGAGCGAGCGGTCGCCGAAGCGCTTTTCGAGCTTCTTGGCGTCGATCACGATACCGCCGAGACGCGGACCCGCGGGGATCTGGATCTCGTCGAAGTCCAACTTGCGCGTGCGCTCGGCCTCGGCGGCCATCTCCTCGTAACGGGCGAGGCGGGCCTTCGACTTGACCTGTCGACCCTTGGCGTTGGAGCGCACCCACTCGAGTTCTTCCTTGAGGCGCTTGGCGAGCTTGGCATCCTTCTTGCCCTGGACCTCGAGCCGCTGGCCCTTCTTCTCGAGGTAGGTCGAGTAGTTGCCCTCGTAGGGGTACAGGTGGCCGCGGTCGACCTCGGCGATCCATTCCGCGACGTTGTCGAGGAAGTACCGGTCGTGGGTGATCGCGATGACCGCACCCTTGTAGGCCTGGAGGTGCTGCTCGAGCCAGAGCACGCTCTCGGCGTCGAGGTGGTTGGTGGGCTCGTCGAGGAGCAGCAGGTCGGGCTTCTGCAGCAGCAGCTTCGCGAGCGCGACACGGCGGCGCTCACCACCCGACAGCGGGACGACCGAGGCGTCGCCCGGGGGCGTGCGCAGAGCGGCCATGGCCTGCTCGAGCTGGGAGTCGAGGTCCCATCCGTCGGCGGCGTCGATCTCCTCCTGCAGCGTGCCCATCTCGGCGAGCAGCGCGTCGAAGTCGGCGTCGGGGTCGGCCATGAGGGCGGAGATCTCGTTGAAACGATCGAGCTTGGGCTTGATCGCCACACCGTCCTGGATGTTCTCGAGCACGGTCTTGCTGTCGTCGAGCTCGGGCTCCTGCATGAGGATGCCGACCGTAAAGCCGGGGCTCAGGCGGGCCTCGCCGTTGGAGGGGGTGTCGAGACCGGCCATGATCTTGAGGATCGTGGACTTACCGGCGCCGTTCGGGCCGACCATGCCGATCTTGGCACCGGGCAGGAACGACATCGTGACGTCGTCGAGGATCAGCTTGTCGCCCACTGCCTTGCGGGCGCGGACCATGGAGTAGATGTATTCGGCCATATCCGTTCCAGTCTAGGGGCGGTGACGCCGCGCACCGACGAGAGCGGGGGCCGCCCCACTCACCAGTTGATGGCGCGCGTCTGTCCGATCAGGCATCCACCCGACGACAGGGCGGGCAGCACCGAGGTGACGGGGTTGCCGATCGACGGACCGACCTGGCCGACCAGGCACTCATCGCCCAGGCGCACCGAGAAGGTGATGCTCTCGGCGGGGTTGCCCACCGTCGTCGCATCGGCGGTGACCTGCATCGCCGACTTGTCGAAGCCGGCACTCACCAGGGCGTCGATGTAGGCGCGGCCCGAGACCTGATTGGGACCCGACCAGACCGATTGCACGGTCTGCGTGAACAACGGCAACTCGGCGGCGGCAGCGCTCGCGGAGGTCGAGGCGTCGGCCGAAGGAGCCGACGAGGACGTGCTCCCGTCGGTCGGTGCGGCACTGGCGACCGGAGGTGCGGCGTCCGGCGTGGTCACGGCCTCGGGTGCGGGCGACGCGGTGCAGCCGGCGAGACCCAGCGCGGCCGCGAGGGCGAGGACGGCGACAGGACGAGCGAGAAGGCGAGCCACGCGGTCGAGTCTACGGATACGCCCGAGCGGCCCCGTCCGTGCCTTCGTCGTCGCCGCCGCCTCGCCGCCGTCCCCGTCGCCGCCGCAGCCCTCAGAACGGGCCTGCTCCCCCCTCCGCACTCACGAGCGCCGGCTGCCTCGATTCGCCGGCATCGGACGGCGTGCTCTCCGCCTCCGCGCCCGGAACCGCCCAGCCGTCGGCGTCGGTTGCGCCGGTCGCCGTGTGCGCCGACGGTTCGACCGCCGCCTGCGGGCGCGGCGTGCGCGAGAACTGGGAGGTCCCCCAGCGCAGGTCGTGACCGATGGCGTCGACGACGACGTCGGCGCTCACCCCTCGTTTGGTCTCGTTCTCCCACTCGCGCACCCGCAGTCTCCCCGTGAGGATCACCCGCTGCCCCTTGCGCAGAGAGGTGAGCGCATGCGCGCCCAGGTCGCCGAAGACCGGGACGTTGTAGAAGTTGGTGTGACCGTCCACCCACTCTCCGCGCTCCCGGTCGAGCTTTCGCTCGCCCACCGCCAGCCGGAACGCGGCGATGGTCTCGCCCCCGCGTGTCGCCCGCTGGTCCAACTCGCCCGTGATGTTACCCACCAGGGTGATGTGATCGCTCATGCGTGTGTCCTCTCGTCGTGGTGTGCGCTCCGGCACCCGTGTGCCCGACGGGTGCCGGAGCCACGGCAAGACTGACGGCAGCGACGAGGGCGCCGCCGAGGGAAACCGCCGATCTGTGGATAACCCGAACGATCCGTCCAGCGGGGAGAAGCGTCCATCGACCGCGCGACGAGCGATGTCGGAGGTTCGGTCTACCGTGACGGCCATGAGCACCGCACTCTGGAACGACCTCGCCCCGGCACCGCGCCCGGCCGGGTGGGGCGCGGCGACCCACGTCGCCGCGGGCCTGTGGCGCATCGCCGATCCGCGCGGCATCGTCGTGGGCCACATCCGCGCGATCGCGGCCGACGGCGGCTGGCGGTACGCGGCCGAGCGCTTCCACACGGCCTCGGGCAGCTTCCGCAGACTCGGCGAGTTCTGGTCGTCGAGCGACGCCGTCGAATGCCTGCGCTACGCGCGATGACTGCGTCAGACGACGGTGGCGAAGTCCTCGCGCGGAGCAGCCGTCCGTCCCCCGCGCACGTCATCCCACGCGTCGCGCAGAATGCGCGCGGCCTGTTCGAGAGCGGCGGGGGCTGCGGTGAAGGGCACGCGCAGGTGGCGATCGTGGCCGCCCTCCACGGCGAACCGCGATCCCGCCGACAGTGCGAGCCCGCGGGCCCGGGCGTTCATCACGAGAGGGGTGCTCAGCGGGTCGCCGAGGCCGACCCACAGCGAGACGCCGCCACTGACATCGGGCACCTGCCACTCCGGCAGCAGTGTCCGCAGCCCCGCCACCAAGGTGTCGCGTCCGGCGCGCAGCAGTTCTCCCCGCTGGCGAGCGATCTCGTCCAGTCGCGGCACGATGCGCGCCGCGATCGCCTGTTCGATCTCGGGAGTTCCCAAGTCGTGCACGGGTCTGCCACTGGCCAAGCGGCGCACGATCTCGGGCGCCGCGCGCACCCACCCCACGCGCAGCCCTCCCCACACCGTCTTTCCGAGGGATCCCACGCGCACGATCCGATCATCGTCACCGAACGGCGCAGATCCCGAGCCGCGATCGATGTCGAGCTGGGCGGTGGTCTCATCGAGCACGAGAACGGTGCCCGCGGAGCGCGCCCCCGTGAGAAAGGCGTTGGACTCCGAGGCGGTCATCGTCCGCCCCGTCGGGTTCTGAAAATCGGGCATGAGATAGGCGAGCGTGGGCAGCGCGCGGGCGAAGCTCTGCTCGGCGCGCTCGAGATCCCACCCCGACCCCGGGTCCACCGGCACACCGATCAGGCGCGCTCCGACCCGGCGGAAGGCGTCGGCCGCGTGCGGGTAGGTGGGCGTCTCGAGCATGACCCGGTCGGCGCGGCCCACCAGGACCGACGCGATCAAATGGATCGCGCTCTGCGCGCCCGTCGTCACGAGGATCTGGTCGGGTGTGGTCGCGAGCCCTCGATGGGCGTAGTGGTCGGCGATCGCCTGCCGCAGCCCGAGGTCGCCCACGACGTCGTATCCGATGCGTGCGACCAGGGCCGGCGCATCCTGCATCACCTCCTGCACGATGGCGGGAAGGCCGGGCCAGGCGGCAGGGCTCGCCTGTTGCAGGTCGATGGCCACGTCGTCGGTGTCGTGCCGACCGGGGTCCGTGCGTCGCAGGGGCAGGGTCACGCTTCCGCTCCCGCGCAGACTCTCGATGTGCCCGGAGTCGCGCAGACTGCGATACGCGGCCGCGACCGTCGTCCGGCTGAGGTGAAGGGCGGCGGCGAGCTCACGTTCGGCGGGCAGCGCCGTCGAGGGGGCGAGCCTATTGTCGAGGCAGAGGAGGCGGATGCCGTCTGCCAGCGCCTCGTAGGCAGGACCACTTCCCCGCCATCCTCCAAGGGCGGATGCGAGGGTACGAGCCGAGATGCGCGAGTCCATGCGGCCAGATTATCGGAATTGGCCTCGTGTCTTGAATCCAATCGCGTGATTGGATCTCTCCATGGCATCCCGCATCACCCGTCTCTTCGTCGGCCTGGTCCTCTACGGCGTCGGCTGCGCCTTCACCATCGCCGCCGGCCTCGGTGTCGACCCGTGGACCGTGTTCGCCGAGGGTGTCTCCCGCGTGACGGGGATCGGCATCGGATGGGTGACCAACATCATCGGCCTGTGCGTCCTGCTGCTCTGGATCCCGCTGCGTCAGAAGCCCGGCGTCGGCACGGTCGCCAACATCCTGTTGGTGGGCACGAGCATCCAGTTCGCACTGGGGGTCCTCCCCCACCCCGACGTGCTGTGGCTGCAGGTGCTCATGCTCGTCGCCGGCGTCGTGACTGTGGCCTTCGCCTCCGGTCTCTACATCGGAGCCCACTTCGGCCCCGGACCGCGAGACGGACTGATGACCGGCATGCACGCCCGCTTCGGCTGGCCGATCTGGGCGTGCCGCCTGTCAGTCGAGGGATCCGTCCTCGTGCTCGGATGGCTCCTGGGCGGCACGGTGGGCATCGGCACCGTCGTCTTCGCGCTCGGGATCGGCCCCCTCGTCCACATCGCAATGCCCTTGCTCGCCGCCCCGAAGCCCGCACCCCGGGCCACCCGCGCGGCGCGGGTCTGACGCGGCACGAGGCGACACCGTCGGCGTGCGACGCAGGCAGGGGGGCGCCCCGCCCGGCGACTACGGCACGGACGAGGCGCCCGTCTCTCAGTGCTCCCGGAACTCCGGCCGGTCGCTGCCAGGCTTGAGGTGCGAGTGAAGGGCGCTCTTCGCGATCTCCATCGTGGGGTAGACGCCCAGCCGCTCGTCCTTGCCCGCCATGTGGACGCTGAAGCCCTCGGCATCCCGTTGGATCTTCCCGACGACGCCCGCCGGGCCGTAGGCCACCCAGAGGCGCTTGGTCACGGTGTCTGACATGAGTGCTCCTTTGCTCTCGTTGCCGGGAGAGTACGCCCGCCGCGGCGGTGTCCGCCAGGGGCTGGCGCACGCGCGGGAGCGCCGGGCGATATCCTGGTCGCCGACCCCCAGTAGCTCAGTGGATAGAGCAGCGGCCTTCTAATCCGCCGGTCACACGTTCGAATCGTGTCTGGGGGACGTTGTCCCACATCGAGCCTGAGGAGGCTCCGCGCGGTGAACAATCCCCGCACTCTCATCAAGCGCCTGTTCATCACCTGCGGCATCGTCGCATGGGTCGGTGGCATGATCCTCGGCTATCTGTGCGAAGGGCCGTGGCGCACTGTCGGGTTTGCGCTCCACATCGCCGGCCTCGCTGTGGTTTTCGCGACATGCTTCTACAACCCGCCGGTCATACCGCGCGAGGAGGAATCCAGCGCCCGTGGTGGCTGAGCGCTTCTCCGATGGGGTCAGGCGATGAGCTCTGGCACCACGCGGTGCATCAGAAGCTAGAGCCCCTGGTCATCAGCGCCATGGTCGTGCGGCATGCCTCGCTCCGCAGCAGCACGGCGCGACAGGAGAAGCACAGCCCCGGCGGCGGCTCCGGCGCACAGAGCAGCCGACCACCAACCTGCGCCTGCGAATGCGATGGTGGCCGCTCACAAGGGGATCACACCGGCGGTGAAGAGCAGCGACGCCTTGTCCATGGGCGGAGACTACTTTTCGCGCTTGTCGACCTCGCGGTTGAGCAGCCGTCCCGGCGCGATCGCCCGGACGTCAACGATCCGGTCACCGGGCTGAGTCCGCCGGCGAATCTGTTGCAGCGCCCAGACGAACAGGACGAGCTCCATGACGACCAGGAAGCCGCCCACAAAAACGACGGGGGTGACTGCATTTCCCGCCGCAATCCGGAAAGTGAGGAGCGCTGTCATGATCGTGAATGCGAGGCCGTGGAAGATCGCCGACAGGACCAGAGACCGTCGTCGCCTTTGGAGCTCCGCCTGCTGGGTGTCATCGCGCACCATCGCAGCATAGGTCGGGACGCCGGTCACACGTTCGAATCGTGTCTGGGGGACCAGATCCGATGTCGTACCCCGTCAGTAGGATGTGGGGATGGTAAACGCCTCCGAGAACGACCGGCTCGTCTGGATCGACTGCGAGATGACAGGCCTCGACCTGGCCGTCGACGAACTGGTCGAGATCGCCGTCGTCATCACCGATTTCGAGCTGAACGTGCTCGAGCCCGGGTTCCAGATCGTCATCAAGCCCGACGCCTCGGCCCTCGCCAACATGGGCGAGTTCGTCACCGAGATGCACCGTTCGTCGGGCCTGCTCGACGAGATCCCCCACGGCGTGAGCTTGGCAGACGCCGAGTTCCAGGTGCTCGAGTACATCCAGCGCTTCGCTCCGATCGAGGGCAAGGCGCCACTGGCCGGCAACACGATCGGCACCGACCGCATGTTCCTCGCGAAGTACATGCCGCGCGTCGACCGCTGGCTGCACTACCGCAACGTCGACGTTTCGAGCATCAAAGAGCTGTCGCGCCGGTGGTACCCGCGCGCCTACTTCCAGGCTCCGAAGAAGAACGGCGGGCACCGCGCCCTGGCCGACATCCTCGAGTCGATCCGCGAGCTCGCCTACTACCGCGCCGCGGTCTTCGTGCCGCAGCCGGGCCCCACGAGCGACGAAGCGAAGGCCGTCTCGGCCTCGGCCGTGTCGTCGTTCGCACTGGACGTATGACATAATCGTTCAGTTGTCTGCTGCGGCAGACACATGGTGGCTATAGCTCAGTTGGTAGAGCACCGCGTTGTGGTCGCGGGGGCCGCGGGTTCAAGTCCCGTTAGCCACCCCAACCCCACGAAGGCCCGGAGAGCATCGCTCCCGGGCCTTCGTCGTTCCCCGCCATCGGCTTCTCCGCTCGACGTTGAGCCGGACGTGTCAGGCACCTCGATGTACCTTTTGTACCCGTCCGCGCACCCGCGCACACTGGCTCCCGACACCCCCCGGTGCCGCTACGCGGCACCATCCACGAACGGGAGAACACGCATGCCCACCATCGCGATCATCGGCGCCGGACCCGGACTCGGGCTCGCCCTCGCGAGACGATTCGGAGCCGAAGGGTTCGACGTCGCCCTCATCGCCCGCAACGCCACCACGCTCGACGGTCTCGTCGCGCAGCTCGCGGCCGAGGGTGTGACGGCGGCGCGGTTCGCCGCCGACGTCCTCGACCGCCCGGCCCTGCGGTCGGCCCTCGCGGCGGCGCGCGAGCGGTTCGGCGCCATCGACGTGCTCGAGTACTCCCCCGCCGACGCCTCGGCCGGCCCTCTCGCGCCGGTCGACATCCGCGCGACCACCACGCAGAACGTGCAGCCGCAGATCGAGTACTACCTCTACGGCGCGATGACGGCGACCGACGAAGTGCTCCCCGAGATGCTGGCGACGGGCGCGGGCGCACTGTTCTTCACCACGGGAGCAGGTTCGGTCTACCCGGTGCCGCGATACGGAAATGTGACCGTCGGAGCTGCGGCACTGCGCAACTGGGCGCTCAACGTGGGCACCTCGCTGGCCGATTCGGGCGTCTTCGTCGCCCATGTGGCGATCGCCCTCATGATCGCCGACGAGCAGCCGACGTTCGGAGGCCCCTTCCTCCCCGCGCGCGACATCGCTGAACGCTACTGGGAGCTCTACGCCGACCGTTCGAGGAACGAGCTGATCGTCACGACGCCGGAGCGATGACGGGCCCCGGCCGGGAGCGCGCACGTCGAGCGCCCTCCCGGCCCACGCCGCCGTCGGCGTGCGCTGCGCGACTGGCCGCGACGGCCTCGTGGTTCGCCGCAGCCCACACAGCCATCGCCCGGACGGCGGCACCCAGCGAGCGTCCGAGGTCGGTGAGTTCGTACTCCACGCGCGGGGGTACCTCGGCGTACGCCGTTCGGGTGACAAGGCCGTCGCGCTCGAGGGCCTTCAGCGTCACGGTGAGCATGCGTTGCGAGATGCCCGGAACACTCGCGTGCAGGTCGGAATAGCGCAGCGACTGCTCGCCGAGCGTGCTGACCACCAGCATCGTCCACTTGTCACCGATACGGTCCAACACCTCGCGGATGAACGCGCTCTCGGCGGGCCAGTCACGGCAGAGTCCGCTGATCGCCCGCTTCGCCGCCATGGCTATCCCTTCCGTCGACGTCTCCTTCGAGCCTATCCGCACGATCGGTGCGTAACGAGGCCGATCTCCGGCGCATCGGCCTCCCGCGCCCGTAGAATCGAAACCGGATGCCATGGCTCGCGCCCGCGGCATCCGCTGGAACGGCCGAAGACCCCGGGAGGCCCGCCGTGCACGACGACGTCGACGCGCCCGCGACCCTGCAGCTCGATGCTGACGCATTCGAGGCCCTGGTCGTCGACGAACTCGATCGGCTTCCCGACGACATGGTCGACGGCCTCGACAACGTCGTGTTCGTCGTCGAGGACCGCCCGGAAGACGGATCGCTCGATCTGCTCGGGCTGTACGACGGCTGGGCCCTCACCGAACGCGATCGTTACGGCGTCGGCGAGCTCCCCGACCGCATCATCCTGTACCGCGAACCGCACCTCGCGGTGTGCGACGACGAGACTGCGCTGCGCGACGAGATCCACACCACCCTCGTGCACGAGATCGCACACTTCTACGGAATCGACGACGACCGACTGCACGAATTGGGGTGGGCGTGATGGCCCCGCTCGCGACGCCCGATCTCGACATCGAGCGCGATCAGCAGACGACCCCCGAGCCGCCGTCGTCGTGGCAGACCGTCGTCTGGAACGACCCGGTGAACCTCATGAGCTACGTGAGCCACGTCTTCCGCACCTACTTCGGGTTCGACACTCCCACCGCCCACCGCCTCATGCTCGCTGTGCACCACGACGGTCATGCCGTCGTCGCACGCGGTCCGCGCGAGGTCATGGAGGCGCACGTGCAGGCAATGCACGACTTCGGCCTCTGGGCCACCGTCAGGAAGGACCCCTCGTGAGCGAGCGGATCGTCGTGCTCGAGATCAGTGGTCTCGAAGCCCTCCATCTCGCCGGGATCGTGGGCCAGTTCCGCGACCTGCTGGCCGACTCGCAGGCTGATGACGACCCCGCCGTCGCGCGGTTGCTGCCCGACGCCTACCCCGACGACGAGGCCGCGAGTCGCGAGTTCCGCCGGCTGACGGGGGGCGACCTGCTCGAGAGGCGGGCTCAGGATGCCGCGGTGCTCCTGCAGACGCTCGGCCTCGATGGCGGCGACCGCTCGACCGAAGACGATCCCGACGCGACGATCACCATCGCTCTCGGCGAGACCGAGGCCCTCGCCTGGATGCGGACGCTGTCGGCGCTGCGACTCGTGCTGGCCACGCGTCTCGGCATCCGGACCGAAGACGACCATCACCCCGACGATCCGCGCTTCGGGGTGTACGACTGGATCGGCTACCGCCTCGACGGGCTGATGACGGCGCTCGACCGACGCTGAGGCGCTCCCCGGTCGAACGTCAGGGCAGGCGCACCCGGAGCCCGGCGCGGGCCGCAGGGTCGTGCGCGGCGAGGTGCGCGTCTTCTTGCGCGGCCCATCGGTCCCAATGCGGGCGGTAGGTCTCGCCGTCACGTGCGAGTGCTCGCGTGCGCCGGGAATCGGTCGGTGCCTCGACCCACACGGTGAGGTCGGCCAACCGGGCCACCTCCGGAGTCAGGAGCCCCGACCCCTCGACGACGAGCGGAAGGGACGGGTCGATCGCGTAGGCCTCGGCACGCTCGCCGAGCTCCCAGTCCCATCGCTCCCAGACGCCGAGCAGTCCGCGGGCGTGCGGGAGGAGGATCGTCTCGCGAGCGTAGTCAGCGCCCGCGGCGAGGCCGTCCCACCCGGGATAGACGTCGTCGAGGGCGACCATCTGCACCCGCCCGCGCCCCGGCCACGCGGCCACGAGGCGACGGGCGAGTGAACTCTTGCCAGCTCCGCTGCGACCGTCGATGACGACGACCGGATTCGACGCGCCGATCTCGACGACGCGCGACGACATCGCGGCCACGGCCGCGGTGAGAGCGTCGTCGAGAGGGTCCGCTTTACTTCTTGAGGGCGCGGATGACACGGCTGAGGGCGCGACCGGCCACCCACACGAACGGGATGCCAACGGCGAGCAGCGACACGAGGTTCGGGTCGAACCGCAGGTCGTCGCCGCGACGGATGTAGGCGCCGAGCGGGAGCGTGTATCCGCCGCCACCGCCGCCGCCGTTGCCCTGCTCGTCGGAGCCGCCGCCGTACCCGGCCCAGGTGAGGGCGACGGGGACGATGCGGACGCCGTCGACGTCCTGCTGCTCGCCGTAGGCGGAGGTGACGCCGAAGCTGGTGGCCTGCTTGCCGAGTTCCAAAGCGATGTTGGGCATGGCTCCACCGTAGCGGCCCGGCGTCGGAGCGCCGAGGGGCGTTGCGCGACCGCGGTCCGCGTGTCAGTGGTCGTACGAGGGCCGGGGGTTGGTGGGGAGGGCTCCCCCGCCGCGCGACGGCCCGAGCAGCGACCCGCGAGTGACGGCGCCCCGGCCGAAGCGCGTCGTGGCGTCATCGAGAGCTCCTTCGACGCGGCGCCACTCGGCGTCGTCGTCCCACAGGGTGGCGGCCATCGCCGCCGGCTTGAGCTTCTCTCCGCGCACACCCACCAGGCGCACGGCCTGGCGTCGGTCGATGGCGTCGAACAGCTCGATGGCGGCGTCGCCGATGCGCTGGCCGACCGAGGTGGGCTCAGGCAGCGTGCGTGAGCGGCTCAGGGTGGTGAAGTCGGAGAAGCGCACCTTGATCGAGATCGTCGACGCCTCGTACTGCTGCGTCCGCAGGCGCGCGCCCACGCGATCGGCGAGCCGGCGGAGTTCGACGTGCAGCGTGCGGGTGTCGGAGATGTCGGTGTGGAACGTCTCTTCGTGCCCGATGCTCTTCTCGGAGCGCCCCGTGTGCACCTCGCGGGCGTCGATGCCGCGCGAGAGGTGCCAGATGCGCTCGCCCATCGCGGGGCCGAGAACCCGATCGAGCGCGGGACGCGGGGTGTCGAGGATGTCGGAGATGAGCCGGATGCCGCGGGACTCCAGCGCCTCGGCGGCCTTGGGCCCCACCCCCCACAGCGCGCGGACCGAACGCGGGCGCAGGAACGCCTCGGTGTCGGCCTCGGCCACCACGAGCAGCCCATCGGGTTTGGAGATCGTGGAGGCCATCTTGGCGACGTGCTTGGTCGCCGCGACCCCGATGCTGCACGTCAGGCCCGTCTCTGCCTTCACCCGGGCCCGCAGGTCGCGGGCGATCGTTCCCGGGCTCCCCCACAGCCGCCGCGCACCACGGACGTCGAGGAAGGCCTCGTCGATCGAGAGAGGCTCGACCAGCGGGGTGACGTCGTGGAAGATCGCCATGACCTGCCGCGACATCTCGGTGTAGCGGTGGTACGGCGGATTGACGACGATCGCGGTCGGACACATGCGCAGCGCGATCGCCACCGGCATCGCCGACTTCACGCCGTAGCGGCGGGCCTCGTATGAGGCGCTCGAGACGACGCCACGACCCTCGGACCCGCCGATGATGAGCGGCTTGCCGGCGAGCGACGGATCGTCGAGCACGGCGACCGAGGCGAAGAACGCGTCCATGTCGACGTGCAGGATGCCGGTGCCCGTGTCGTCGGCGTCGGGGCGCGAGACGATGCGCCCCGTTCCGTCACCTCGTCCCATGGCATCCATTCTCCCCCGGACCTCCGACATCGGCCCCGACGCCCGCGCAGGCTCAGCGATCCGCACGGTGTCAGCCCGCATCGCGCGGAATCCGCTGAGCGTGCGCGAATCACCGACGATGCGCACGCACCCCCGCCCGGAGACGACGGATGCCACGGCCCCACCCCTCGCGGGGCGCGGTGCCGTGGCATCCGGTGTCGATTACAGAGCGGCGGCGCGCTCCAGCACGAGTTCGCGCACGCGCGCGGCGTCGGCCTGGCCCTTCATGGCCTTCATGACCGCGCCGATGACGGCACCGGCGGCCTGCACCTTGCCGTCGCGGATCTTCGCGAGCACGTCGGGCTGAGCGACGAGGGCTTCGTCGATCGCCGCGATGAGCGCCCCGTCGTCGGAGACCACGGCCAGACCGCGGGCGTCGACCACCTCTTGCGGGGTGCCCTCTCCGGCGATGACGCCCTCGAGCACCTGGCGCGCGAGCTTGTCGGTGAGGGTGCCGGCGTCGATCAGTTTCTGCAGCGCAGCGACGTTCTCGGGCGACACGAGGTTGGCGGCGTCGCGCTCCTGCGCGTTGGCGACGCGGGTGATCTCACCCGTCCACCACTTGCGGGCCGAGGCCGGAGCGGCTCCCGCGGCGATCGTGTCGGCCACGGCGTCGAGCAGGCCGCCGTTGGCGACGTCCTGGAACTCGAGGTCGGTGAAGCCCCACTCGCCCTTCAGTCGGCGACGGCGCGCAGCCGGCGGCTCAGGGAGTGCGGCGCGCAGCTCCTCGATCAGCTCGGGTGCGGGCACGACCGGCAGCAGGTCGGGCTCGGGGAAGTAGCGGTAGTCGTCGGCATCCGACTTCGGACGCCCCGGAGAGGTGCGACCGGTGTCCTCGTGCCAGTGACGCGTCTCCTGCGTGATCGTCCCGCCCTTGGCGAGGATCGCGGCCTGACGCTGGATCTCGTAGCGCACCGCACGCTCGACCGAACGCATGGAGTTCACGTTCTTGGTCTCGGTGCGCGTGCCGAGCTTCTCCTGGCCACGAGGGCGCAGCGAGACGTTCGCGTCGCAGCGGAGGTTTCCGCGCTCGAGCTTGGCTTCCGAGATGCCGAGCCCTCGCACGATGTCGCGGATGGTCGCGACGTAGGCCTTCGCCAGCGCGGGGGCTGCGTGCTCCGCGCCGAAGATCGGCTTCGTGACGATCTCGACGAGCGGCACGCCTGCGCGGTTGTAGTCGACCAGCGAGTACTCCGCGCCCTGGATGCGACCGGTCGCCCCACCCATGTGGGTGAGCTTGCCGGCGTCTTCTTCCATGTGCGCGCGCTCGATCGGCACGGTCACGATGGTGCCGTCTTCGAGCTCGACCTCGACCGAGCCCTCGAACGCGATCGGCTCGTCGTACTGCGAGATCTGGTAGTTCTTGCCGAGGTCGGGGTAGAAGTAGTTCTTCCGCGCGAAGCGGCTCGACGGCGCGATCGAGCAACCGAGGGCGAGGCCCAAACTGATCGACGAGCGGATCGCCTCGGCGTTCACCACGGGCAGGGCACCGGGAAGACCCATGTCGACGGGAGCGACGAGCGTGTTCGGCTCGGCACCGTGGTGGGCCTCGTTCGCCGGGTTGGGCGCGGCCGAGAACATCTTGGTCGCGGTGTTGAGCTCGACGTGCACCTCGAAACCGAGGACGGGCTCGAACATCTCGAGCGCCTCGTCGAAGTCCATGAGTGCGTCTTTCGCCATCAGAGCGTTCCTTCCGGTCCCTGAGCCTGTCGAAGGGAGGGTGCCTTATCGAGCAGCGGGCCACCCCACTGGTCGACGAGCAGCGCTTCGAGGGCTGCGCCGACACGGTAGAGACGGGCGTCCTCGCGGGCGGGGGCGAGGAACTGGATGCCGACGGGCAGGCCGTCTTCTTCCGCCAGACCGCTCGGCACCGAGATCCCGGGCACGCCCGCGAGGTTCGCGGGGATCGTGGTCACGTCGTTGAGGTACATCTGCAGCGGGTCGTCGATCTTCTCGCCGAGGCGGAAGGCCGTGGTCGGCGCCGACGGCGTCGCGATGACGTCGACCTGCGAGAACGCGGCGTCGAAGTCGTGCTGGATGAGCGTGCGGACCTTCTGCGCGCTGCCGTAATAGGCGTCGTAGTAACCGGCCGACAGGGCGTATGTGCCGAGGATGATACGGCGCTTGACCTCGGGACCGAAGCCCGCGTCGCGCGTCGCCGCCATCACGTTCTCGACCGTGGCGGCACCCTGCGGGTTGACCCGCATGCCGAAGCGCACCGAGTCGAACTTCGCGAGGTTGCTCGAGGCCTCGGCGGGGAGGATCAGGTAGTACGCGGCGACGCCGTACTCGAAGTGCGGGGCGCTGATCTCGATGATCTCGGCGCCCTGCGCCTCCATGGCCGCCAGCGACGCGCGGAACGAGTCCGACACGCCCTTCTGGAAGCCGCGGTCGTCGAGCTCGCGGATGACGCCGACCTTGAGGCCCTTGAGGACCTCGCCGGTCGCACCCTCGCGGGCTGCGGCGGCGAACGAGGGCCACGCGTCGGACAGCGAGGTCGAGTCGTTCGCGTCGTGACCGCCGATGACGTCATGCAGCAGACCCGCGTCGAGCACCGTGCGCGTGACCGGGCCGACCTGGTCGAGGCTGGATGCCAGGGCGATCGCGCCGTAACGGCTCACTCCGCCGTAGGTGGGCTTGACGCCGACCGTGCCGGTGACGTGCGCGGGCTGGCGGATCGAGCCACCCGTGTCGGAGCCGAGGGCGAGCGGCGCCTCGAACGCGGCGACGGCCGCGGCCGACCCACCACCGGAGCCGCCCGGAATCCGGTCGAGGTCCCACGGGTTGCGGGTGGGGCCGTAGGCGGAGAACTCGGTGGAGGAGCCCATCGCGAACTCGTCCATGTTGGTCTTGCCCAGCGGCACGAGGCCCGCGGCGCGCGAGCGCGCGACGACCGTGGCGTCGTAGGGCGACATGTAGCCCTCGAGGATCTTCGACCCGCTGGTGGAGGGCATGTCGGTGGTGACGAGCACGTCCTTGACCGCGAGCGGAACGCCGGCGAGCTCGTGCAGCTGCTCTCCCGCCGCGCGGCGGCGGTCGATGTCGGCCGCGACCTCGAGGGCGTGGTCGCTCACGTGCAGGAACGCGTGCACGTCGCCGTCCACGGCGGCGATGCGGTCGAGGTGGGCCTGCGTGGCCTCGACGCTCGAGACCTCGGACGAGGCGAGCTTGGCTGCGAGATCCGCCGCTGTCAGACGGGTGAGGTCGGTCACTGCTCTTCTCCCAGGATCGCGGTCACGCGGAATCGGCCGTCGGCCTGGTCGGGGGCGTTCTGCAGCACCTGCTCGCGCGTGAGCTGCTGCTGCACGACGTCGGGGCGGAAGACGTTCTCGAGCGGGATCGGGTGGCTCGTCGCGACGACGTCGGGCGTGGCCACCTCGGACACCTTCGCGATGTTGTCGACGATGGCATCCAGCTGGCCGGTGAGGCTCTGGACCTCCTCGTCGCTCAACTGGATCCGGGCGAGCACACCGAGATGGCGCACGAGATCAGGAGTGATTTCAGACACCCCACGAGTCTAGTTCGCGCGAGCTCCGGTCCCCGCCGAGGACCCACCCGTAGGCTGACCGGGTGACGAGCTTCGATCCCCCGCGGCCCTGGACCTCGAGTTATGCACCGGGAGTCCCCGAAGACCTGGAACCCCAGAGCGGATCGCTCGTCGACATCGTCGACGCGTCGGTGCGCGACTACCCCGACGCCCCCGCTCTGCAGTTCTTCGGCCGTGAGACGTCGTATGCCGAGATGGCGGCCGACATCGTGCGCGTCGCGGCCGCGCTGAAGCAACGCGGCGTGAAGGCGGGCGACCCGGTGGCCATCGTGCTGCCCAACTGCCCCCAGCACATCGTGGCGTTCTACGCGGTGCTGCGCTTGGGCGCCGTGGTCGTCGAGCACAACCCGCTCTACACCCCGAGGGAGCTGCGCAAGCAGTTCGAGGACCACGGTGCGAAGCACGCCATCGTGTGGAGCAAGGTCGTCGCCACCGTGCAGGAGTTCCCGGCCGATCTGCGCGTCGACACTCTCGTCGCGGTCGATGTGACCACGGCCATGCCGCTGCGCACGCGTCTCGCCCTGCGCCTGCCGGTCGCGAAGGCCCGCGAGGCGCGCGCAGCGCTCACCGAGAAGACGAAGAACGCCGTCGAGTGGTCCGACCTGGTGCGCCACGCTCCCCTGCCCGAGAGCCACCCCCGCCCGGCCGCCGAAGACCTCGCGATCATCCAGTACACGAGCGGCACGACCGGCACACCCAAGGGGGCGATGCTCACGCATGCCAACCTGCTCGCGAACGCGGCGCAGGCGCGCGCCTGGGTGCCCTCGATCGTGCGCGGCGAGGGCTGCGTCGTCTACGCCGTGCTGCCGATGTTTCACGCGTACGGGCTCACTCTGTGCCTGACGTTCGCGATGTCGATGGGCGCGCGCCTTGTGCTCTTCCCCAAATTCGACCCCGACCTCGTGCTCGCGGTCACCAAGAAGCACCCGGCGACGTTCCTCCCGCTCGTGCCGCCCATCGCCGAACGCCTGTTGGCGGCGGCCACGGCGCAGGGCGTGTCGCTCGCGGGCACCGAGGTCGCCATCTCGGGTGCGATGGCCCTGCCGCACGATCTCGTGGTGCCCTTCGAGGAGGCCACCGGCGGCTACCTGGTCGAGGGCTACGGGCTCAGCGAGTGCTCCCCCGTGCTCATGGCCAACCCCGTCGCCGACAACCGTGTCGCGGGAACCGTGGGCCTGCCCCTGCCGGGGACCGAGTGCCGCGTGGTCGACCCCGACGATCCCACGACCGACGTGGAACGCGGCGAACTGGTGGTGCGCGGGCCGCAAGTGTTCTCGGGGTACTACGGCAAGCCCGAAGAGACCGCGTCGGTGTTCGTCGACGGCTGGTTCCGCACCGGAGACATCGTCACCATCGACGACGCCGGTTTCGTGCGGATCGTCGACCGCATCAAGGAGCTGATCATCACGGGCGGCTTCAACGTGGCGCCGACCGAGGTCGAGAACGTGCTGCGCCAGCATCCCTCGGTCGCCGAGGTGGCCGTGGTCGGGCTCCCGAACGAGCACTCGGGCGAAGAGGTCGTGGCCGCGGTCGTGCCGACGACGCCGGGCGAGTTCGACGCCGAGGCCGTGCGGGCGTTCGCCCGCGGCATCCTGACGCCCTACAAGGTGCCGAAGCGTCTCATCGTGGTCGATGAATTGCCGCGCTCGCTGATCGGAAAGGTCCTGCGCCGGCAGGTGCGCGACAAGCTGCTCAGCGACTGAGCACGCGCCCTGCACCGAATCCATCGCTCGGCGCAAGGGGCAGGGGGCGATTGGCAGCGCGTCGACGGATGTCACTACGGTGGGGCCATTCCGGACTGACTCGCGCCCGGAAGTGACCTTGGGGGATTCACATGATCAAAACGCGTACGTCTTTCGCGCTCGTCGCCGCATCGGCGTTGCTGCTGCTGACCGGGTGCTCGGGTGGCGGCGACTCGAACGCGAACGAGGCCGACACCAACGACACCGCCGGAACGAGCGAGGCCAGCTCGTCAGCGCAGGCGTCGAGCGCTCCTGCTCCCGCCGGCGACCAGTCGAAGGCCGACGCCTGCCAGATCGTGCAGGAGCAGTTCCAGGCCGTCAGCCAGGCCGGCAGCTCGATCGACACGTCCGACCCGCAGGCCACGCTGACGCAGTTCCGCGAGCTGGCGACGCAGGTCGACACCGAGTTCGGCGGCATCACGAACGAAGAGGTCGCTCCGGCCGCCCAGAAGGCGACCGGCGCGCTCAACGAGTACGCCACGTTCCTCGAGGGCCTCATCGCCGATCCCAACACGGCGAGCGGCCTCAGCGACCAGGTGACCGCTCTGCAGGAGAGCTTCACCGACGCGGCGACGGTGTGCACCGGCTGACCAGCTGACGACACGAGGGCGGGGCAGGAGAGCGATCTCCTGTCCCGCCCTCGTTCTCTGTTCCCGGCTGTGCGTCGCCGCCCCGGGCCGGTTCGTCAATGGCCCCGGCTAAGTCGGTCGTCACGGCGCATGGGTCGTCGCGGCCCCGCCGGTCGTCACGGCGCGTCGGTCGTCGCGGCCCCGCCGGTCGTCGCGGCCCCATCGGTCTCCGCCGCCTCGTGGGTCTCTGCGTCGTCCACCGCTGCAGCGTCGGGGTCTGGAGCACCGCCGTCGAGCGCCGCCGGCCCCTGCTCGACCAGGATGCGGAATTGCGCGGCGTCGAGGATGCGCAGACCCAGCTCCTCGGCCTTCGCGAGCTTCGAGCCGGCACCCGGACCCGCCGCGACGAAGTCGGTCTTCTTCGACACGCTCGAGGCCGCCTTGCCGCCGGCGGAGATGATCGCCTCCTGCGCTCCCTCACGGGTGTAGCCGTCGAGGGAGCCGGTCGCCACCACGGTGAGTCCGGCGAGGACTCCCCCGGCCGCTGCCGCCGCCCCGGGCCCGGGGTGGCCGGGAATGGAGAACCGCACGCCCGCCGCCGTCCATCGCTCCACGATGTCGCGGTGCCAGTCGACCTCGAACCAGTCGATGACGGCGTCGGCGATGATGCCGCCCACGCCCTCGACCGCGGCGAGCTCTTCGCGCGAGGCCGCCCGGATCGCGTCGAGTGAGCCGAACCACTGCGCGAGCGCGCGCGCGGCGACCGGACCGACGTGGCGGATGTTCAACGAGACGAGCAGGCGCCACAGGTCTTTGGTCTTGGCCTTCTCGAGCTCGGCGACGAGCTTGATCGCCTGCTCCGACGGCAGCACTTCGCGGTGGGATTTGCGGATGCCGCGTCGGCGCCGCTCCGCAGGGTCGAGGTCTTCGCTGCCCGGAGGGTAGGTCGCGGCGCCGAGCTTCTGGAACGGGGCGCGACGCACCGGTTCACCCGAGTCGGGATCGACCTTTCGTTCTCCGGTCTCGGAGTCGCGCACCACGACCTCGATGGGCACGAGCTCGTCGACCGTGAGGTCGAACAACCCCGCCTCGGTGTCGAGCGGAGGGCGTTCGGGGACCTCGGGCTGCGTCAGCGCCGCTGCCGTCACCTCGCCGAGGGCCTCGATGTCGAGCGCGCCGCGCGAGCCGATGTGCTCGACGCGACCGCGCACCTGCGCGGGGCACGACCGGGCGTTGGGGCAGCGCAGGTCGATGTCGCCTTCTTTCGCCGGTCGCAGCGGCGTGCCGCACTCGGGGCAGTCGGTGGGCATGATGAAGGCGCGTTCGGTGCCGTCGCGCAGCTCGACGACGGGCCCGAGCACCTCGGGGATGACGTCACCCGCCTTGCGGAGCACGACGGTGTCGCCGATCAGCACGCCCTTGACCTTCACGACGTCTTGGTTGTGCAGGGTCGCCTGGCGCACGACGCTGCCGGCCACGCGCGCGGGCTCCATCACGGCGAAGGGGGTGGCGCGGCCCGTGCGCCCGACCGAGACGACGATGTCGAGCAGCTTCGTGTTGACCTGCTCGGGCGGGTACTTGTAGGCGATCGCCCACCGCGGAGCGCGGCTGGTCGCGCCGAGTTCGTCGTGCAGGGCGAGTTCATCGATCTTGACCACGACTCCGTCGATCTCGTGCTCGACATCGTGGCGATGCTCGCCGTGGTGGGCGACGAACGAGAGCACGCCGTCGATGGAGTCTTCGACGCGGAAGTACGGCGAGGTGGGCAGCCCCCACGACGCCAGCAAGGCGTAGATCTCGCTCTGGGCGGCGACGGGAGGATCGGGCCAGGCGCCGATGCCGTGGACGTAGAGCGCGAGGGAGTCGATGCGCGCGAGTCCGGCTTCGAGCTCGAGGCCGGACTTCTTCTCGATCTGCTGACGGAGGCCTCCGCTCGCGGCGTTGCGGGGGTTGGCGAAAGCCGGGAACCGACGGGCGGCGGCGATCTCGGCCTTCTCCTCGTCGAAGACCCGACCGCCGCGACGGCCCGACGCCCGCTCGCGCGCCTCGGCGACCGCGCGCTCGCGGAACTCGCCCTGGAGCCGGTTGAGGTTCTCGAACTTCGCGACCGGGATGAAGACCTCGCCGCGCACCTCGACCAGAGAGGGGTGGCCCTCGCCGGCGAGCTCGCGCGGGATGCCCGCGACCCGCAGAGCGTTGTCGGTCACGATCTCGCCGACCCGGCCGTCGCCGCGGGTGGCGGCCGAGGTCAGCACCCCGTTCTCGTACCGCAGGTTGATGGCCAACCCGTCGATCTTCAGCTCGCTGAGCCAGTGCACGGGTCGACCCGCGGAGGCCTCGGCCTTGACCGCCCAGTCGCGCAGTTCATCGGGCGAGAAGACGTTGTCGAGGCTCAGCATGCGCTCGGCGTGCTCGATCGTCGCCAGATCGGTCGCCTCGGCGGCGCCCACCGACTGGGTCGGGCTGTCTTGCCCCTGAAGTTCGGGATACAGCCGCTCGATCGCCTCGAGACGGTGCATCCACCCGTCGTAGGTGGCGTCGTCGACCAGCTCGGCGTCGCGCCCGTAGTAGGCGTCGCGCGCGCCCAGGATGCGCTGCGAGAGATCGCCCGCCTCGGCGCGTGCCTGGTCGAGGGTCAGGTCGGGAAGCTGATCGTGCTCGGTCACGTCTCCAGCTTAGGGAGGGGGTACGACATCGCCCCGGGCCTTGCCCGCCGCGTTCCGCGACGATCGCGACATCCGGCTGAGCGGAGGGGATTCGGGGAAGGGAGGGGAACAGAACGCGTCAGCGCCCTCCTTTCCCCGGACCTCCCGTCGCCCAGGCTGCGGTCGGCTCAGACCTCGACCGGCACCGCCGACACCGTGCGGTCGATCGTGAACTGACCGATCACGCGCGTTCCGTCGTAGAGCACGGCGGTCTGTCCGGGCGCGACGCCGTCGAACGGCGTCTCGGGGCGCACGGTGAGCACGCCGTCGACGAACTCCGCGAACGCCGGCACCGGGTCGGCGTGGGCGCGGATCTGCACGTCGCACGCGAAGGAGTCGGCATCCGGAGCCCGACCTGCCCAGGTGAAGCGCTCCCCCGCGATCTCGGAGCACGCGAGCGCCTCCTTCGGCCCGACCACCACGGTGTTGTTGATGGGGCGCACCTCGAGGACGAAGCGGGGCTTGCCGTCGGCGGCGGGCACGCCGAGCTGCAGGCCGCGGCGCTGCCCCACGGTGAAGGCGTGCGCGCCCTCGTGCGTGCCCACCACGGCTCCGGTGCGGTCGAGGATCTCGCCGCGCTCGGCGCCCACCTTGTCGGCGAGCCAGCCGCGCGTGTCGCCGTCGGGGATGAAGCAGATGTCGTGACTGTCGGGCTTCTGCGCGACCGAGAGTCCGCGCTCCTCCGCCTCGGCGCGCACGAGCGCCTTCGAGGGGGTCGAGCCGAGCGGGAAGTACGTGTGCGCGAGCTGCTCGGCGGTGAGCACTCCCAGCACGTACGACTGGTCCTTGGCGTTGTCGGAGGCCCGGTGCAGCTCGCGTCCCTCGGGCGTGTCGACGAGCGTGGCGTAGTGGCCCGTGCACACGGCGTCGAAGCCGAGCTCGACCGCGCGCTCGAGGAGGGCGGCGAACTTGATCTTCTCGTTGCAGCGCATGCAGGGGTTGGGGGTGCGCCCGGCGCGGTACTCCGACACGAAGTCGTCGATCACGTCGTCGCGGAAACGCTCCGAGAAGTCCCACACGTAGAACGGCATGCCGAGCTTGTCGGCGGCGCGGCGGGCGTCCATCGCGTCTTCGATCGTGCAGCAGCCGCGGCTGCCGGCCCGCAGCGTCCCCCCGGCGCGCGAAAGCGCCAGATGCACGCCGACTACGTCGTGACCCGCCTCGACCGCGCGGGCCGCAGCCACCGCGGAGTCGACTCCACCGCTCATCGCCGCAAGAACTCGCATGCAGCCAGTCTACGAAGCCCGGTCTGAACGAGCGCCGGATGGGGCTCCGGATGCCACGGCCCGGGCGTACACCTCGGGCAGGCGGGCGAGAAGAGCGTCGACGTCCTCGGCGGTGGAGGTGCGCCCGAGGGTGAAACGCAGCACCGACCGCGCCGCGCGCTCGTCGAGGCCGAGGGCGAGCACGACGTGCGACGGCTCGGCGACCCCGGCCTGGCACGCCGACCCGGTGGAGACGGCGAAGCCGTGCATGTCGAGCAGGAACAGCAACGTCTCGCCCGCGGCATCCGGGAACAGCACGTGCGCGTTGCCGGGCAGACGATCCGTCGGGTCGCCGAGCAGCCGTGCGGCCGGGACCCCCGCGCGGATCCCGGCGATCAGGCGATCGCGCAGCCCGCGCAGACGCTCGGACTCGGCCTCGCGCTCGATCTCGGCGACGGTCGCCGCCGCGGCGAAGGCGGCCGCCCCCGCGACGTCCTGGGTGCCCGCGCGCAGGCTGCGCTGCTGGCCGCCGCCGTGCACGAGAGGGGTGACGCGAGCGTGCCGCGACACAACGGCCGCACCGACGCCCACGGGTCCGCCGACCTTGTGAGCCGACACCGACATCGTCACGAGTCCGGATGCCGCGGACCCGGCGCCGCGCCACGCCGCGAAGTCCACGGGGATCTGGCCGAGGGCCGACACCGCGTCGAGGTGCAGCGGGACTCCCGCCGCAGCGGCCGCCGAGGCCAGGCCCGCGGCATCCTGGATCGTCCCGACCTCGTTGTTGGCCACGAGCGCCGTCGCGAGCGCGGCACCCGGCAGAGCGGCGGCGAAGACCTCGGGCACGATGCGTCCGCCCTCGTCGAGCGCGACGGGGCGCACCGTCGCGCCCTCGGCCGACGCGAGCCACTGCACCACGTCGAGGGTCGCGTGATGCTCTCCGTCGGGCAGCACCACCGCGTCTTCACCTTCGGCCCGCGACCACCACAGCCCCTTCAGCGCGAGGTTCGCGGCCTCGGTCCCGCCCGAGGTGAAGACGACCTCGATCGGCTGGCAGCCGAGCACCGCGGCCAGGCTCTCGCGGGCGTCCTCGAGCAGGCGGCGGGCCTGCTGCCCCGCGCCGTGGATCGACGACGGATTGCCGAGCACCTCGTGCGCCGCGAGCCACGCGTCGCGCGCCTCGGGCCGCAGCGGGGTCGTCGCCGCGTGATCGAGGTATACCCGCATCCACGCCCTCCCGGTTTCGCCTGCCGCGGTGACTAGCCTATGACGCATGGTCCGACCCGAGACTGCCCTGCCCGTCCGCGCCTCCGCCCGCCCCGGGCTGCTGAGCCCGACCCTCGACGACCTGGGCGTGCGCCTGGGTCCCGACGGCGGCACGCTCCGCGTCTGGTCGGGAGCGGCGGATGCCATGCAGCTGCTGGTCTTCGACGAGGTCGACCTCGACTGGGCGACCGAGACCATCACGATGACCCCCGTCGGCGGGGGCGTGTTCGAGGCGTCCTCCGCGCTCCTGCGTCCCGGCGCGCGGTACGCGATCCGCGTGGGCGGTCCGCACGGGCCCGGGCACACCTTCAACCCGCAGTCGCTGCTCGTCGAGCCCTACTCGCGCGGTCTGGTCTCGGGCAGCTACGGCGACTGGCGCTCGGTGGTCGTCGACGGCTCGTTCGACTGGGGCTCGTCGCAGAAGCCGCGGATCCCCCTCGACCGCACCGTCGTCTACGAGGGGCACGTGAAGGGCCTGACCAAGCGGCATCCGTTCATCCCCCCGGCCCTGCACGGCACCTACGCCGGCCTCGCGCACCCCGCGATGATCGACCACCTGCTCTCGCTCGGCATCACCAGCGTCGAGCTGCTGCCGGTGCACGCGTTCGCGACCGAGCCGCGCCTGCTGCAGCTGGGACTCGCGAACTACTGGGGCTACAACTCCCTCAACTTCTTCACGCCGCACGCGCCGTACGCGACCGCCGCGAGCCGCGCCGAGGGACCCGAGGCGGTCCTGCGCGAGTTCAAGGGCATGGTGAAGCTCCTGCACGAGGCCGGGCTCGAGGTGCTGCTCGACGTGGTGTACAACCACACCGCCGAAGAGGGCATCGGCGGCCCGCGTACGAGCCTGCGCGGCATCGACAACCGCGCCTACTACCGCCAGACCGACGAGGGCGTCTACATCGACGAGACCGGATGCGGCAACGCGGTGAACACGTCGACGGATGCCGCTGCGCGCCTCGTTCTGGACTCGTTGCGGTACTGGAGCGACGAGGTGCAGGTCGACGGGTTCCGCTTCGACCTCGCCGTCACGCTGGGGCGCGACGCCCGCCACTCGTTCGACCCGGCGCACCCGCTTCTGACCGCGATCCGGGAGGATCCGTCGCTGGCGGGCGCGAAGCTCATCGCCGAGCCGTGGGACGTCGGCATGGGCGGCTGGCAGACCGGCAACTTCGGCGAGGGCTGGCTGGAGTGGAACGACCGCTACCGCGACCGCGTGCGCAACTTCTGGCTCAGCGACATCGACTACGCCCGCCGCGCCGACACCGCCCCCGTCGGCGTGGGCGGCTTCGCCACGCGCCTGGCCGGGTCGTCGAACACGTTCAGCGAGGAACGCGGGCCCCTGGCGAGCGTCAACTTCGTCACCGCGCATGACGGTTTCACCCTGCGCGACCTCGTCTCGTACGACGTCAAGCACAACCTCGGCAACGGCGAGCAGAACCGCGATGGCGCCGACACCAACCGCTCGTTCAACCACGGCGCCGAGGGCAGCACCACCGACGAACGCGTGCTCGCCACCCGCCGCAAGGCCATGCGCAACCTGCTGGGCACACTGCTGCTGTCGGCGGGCGTGCCGATGATCACGGCGGGCGATGAGATGGGCCGCACGCAGCGCGGCAACAACAACGCCTACTGCCACGACTCCGCCCTCACGTGGCTGTCGTGGGACCTCGCCCCGTGGCAGGAGCACCTGTTCGCCCACACCCAGCAGCTGCTGCGCCTGCGCCGCGACAACCCGGCGCTGCGCCCCCAGCGGTTCGCACGCCTCGGGGAGGTGATCCCCTCGGCGTCGGTGATGGAGTGGTTCGACGAGCGGGGCGAGACGATGTCGAGCGAGCGCTGGAACGACCCGGCGCACCGCACTCTGCAGTACCTCGCCACCTCGACGCCCGAAGACGAGTCGCCCAACCGGGTGCTGCTCGTCGTGCACGGCACCGAGGCCGACACCGTGATCACGCTCCCCGACATCGAGGGCGCGGTGTACGTCCCGCTGTGGTCGAGCGCCGACGAGACGCCGGTCGAGAGCGCCGAGCGCCATGCCCCCGGCGACACCGTTCCCGTGACGGGGGCGTCGATGCTGCTGTTCCGCGTCGACTGAACCGGGCTCGCTGTCAAGGCCGGAGCAATCCGTACGGCGATGTCGGCGGCCCGCGATAGGTTCGGACCGTGGCCACCACGACGATGCCTTCGCCCGAGCTGCCCTGGCGCAGCGCCGCCTCGATCCCGGTGCGTCCGGTCAAGCCGACGCAGACCACGCGCAGCGTGGTCACACCGCGCATCCCGATGGCGCTGCCGCACCCCAGCGTCCCCGGAGGGCGTTTCCGGCCCTCCGCCTACGTCGGCGAAGCGGTGCCCTTCACCGTCACCGCCTTCCGCGAGGGCCATGACCGCATCGGCGTGCAGGTGCGGCTGTTCTCGCCGTCCGGTGACGAGTCGCTGCACCGGCTGAGCCCGCTCAACGACGGGTTCGACCGCTGGTCGACCCTCGTCGCTCCGCTCGAGCAGGGCGTGTGGCGCTTCCGCTGCGAGTCGTTCGCCGACGACTTCGCCACGTGGCAGCACGCCGCCGACCTCAAGATCGCCGCGGGCGTCGACTCCGCGCTCATGCGCGAGATGGGCGCTCAGCTCTTCGATCGCGCGCGCGGCGAGAAGAAGCGACCCGGCAGCGACAAAGACCTGCTGTACGACGCGGCGCGTTTGCTGCGCGACCCCGACGTGCACGACGACACCGCCCTGCAGATCGTGCGCGACCCCGCCATCGCCGCGCTGTTCGACGCGCGCCCGATGATGAGCCTCGTCTCCGTCGGCAAAGACGCCGAGCTCCTCGTCGAGCGCGAGCGCGCCGGAGTCGGCGCCTGGTACGAGTTCTTCCCCCGCTCAGAGGGGGCACGCCGAGCCGACGACGGCAGCGTGATCAGCGGCACGTTCCGCACCGCCGCCGAACGCTTGCCCGGCGTGGCCGGCATGGGCTTCGACGTGCTGTACCTGCCCCCGATCCACCCGATCGGCCAGACCAACCGCAAGGGCCCCAACAACACCCTCGTCACCGAGCCCGGAGACCCCGGCTCGCCGTGGGCCATCGGCGGCGCAGCGGGCGGGCACGACACGGTCCACCCCGATCTCGGCACGCTCGACGACTTCCGCGCGTTCGTCGACGCCGCGCGCGAGAACGGCATCGAGGTCGCGCTCGACCTGGCGCTGCAGGCCTCGCCCGACCACCCCTGGGTTGCCGAGCACCCCGAGTGGTTCACGACCCTTCCCGACGGTTCGATCGCGTTCGCCGAGAACCCGCCGAAGAAGTACCAGGACATCTACCCGGTCAACTTCGACAACGATCCCGAGGGCATCCGCGCCGAGGTCCTCCGCGTCGTGCGGCACTGGATCGCGCAGGGCGTCACGATCTTCCGCGTCGACAACCCGCACACCAAGCCCCTGCAGTTCTGGGAATGGCTCATCGCCACCGTCAGCGCCGAAGAGCCCGGTGCGGTCTTCCTCGCCGAGGCCTTCACGCGCCCCGCTCCCTTGCAGGGTCTCGCGATGGCCGGGTTCCAGCAGAGCTACACCTACTTCGCGTGGCGCAATACGAAGGAAGAACTCGAGGAGTTCCTGGGCGGTCTCGCCCACGACACCGCCGACTTCCTCCGTCCGAACCTGTTCGTCAACACGCCCGACATCCTCACCGAGTACCTGCAGTTCGGCGGGCGCCCCGGCTACAAGATCCGCGCCGCGATCGCCGCGACGGCCGCACCCACCTATGGCGTGTACGCGGGCTACGAGCTGTTCGAGAACGTCGCCCGGCCGGGGTCGGAAGAGAACATCGACAACGAGAAGTACGAGTACAAGTTCCGCGACTGGGAGGCGGCCGAAGCCGCTGGCGACTCGCTCGCCCCCTACCTGCGCATGCTCAACGCCGCCCGACGCGCGCACCCGGCACTGCGTCAGTTGCGCAACCTCGACATCCACTGGAGCGACGACGACGCCATCCTCGTCTACTCCAAGCACCTCGATGCCGCCCTCTCCCCCACGGGTGAGACCGACACGATCATCGTCGTGGCCAACGTCGACCCGCACTCCGCGCGCGAGACGACGGTGCACCTCGACACCACCGTGTTCGGGATCGAGCCCGGAACGTCGTACGACGTCGAAGACCTCGTGACCGGCCAGGTCTGGACCTGGGCCGACCACAACTTCGTGCGTCTCGACGCCTTCGCCGAGCCCGTGCACATCCTGCACGTCAAGGAGAACCGATGAGCACCCTTCCCCCCGAGATCCTCGATGCCGTGGCCCACGGTGCGCACCACGACCCGCACAGCGTGCTGGGCGTGCACGAGAGCAGCGACGGGTGGGTCATCCGCTCCCGCCGCCCGCTGGCGCACGAGGTCGACGCGGTCCTCGCCGACGGCTCGACCGTGCCGCTCGCGCACGTGCGCGGCGGCGTCTGGGAGGCCACCGTCGACGCCCACCCCGGCGCCTACACGGTGCGCGCGTCGTACGACGGAAGCGAGCACGTCGCCGACGACGGCTACCGCCATGCCCCCTCGATCGGCGAACTCGACCTGCACCTGATCACCGAGGGGCGCCACGAGGAGCTGTGGCGCGTGCTCGGCGCCCACCCGCGCGAGCTCGACGGCTCGAGCGGCACCGCGTTCACCGTCTGGGCGCCCGACGCACGGGCCCTCCGCGTGATCGGCGACTTCAACGGCTGGGACGGCACCGGCCACGCGATGCGCTCGATGGGCGGCAGCGGCGTCTGGGAGCTGTTCGTCCCGGGTGTCGGCGTCGGCACCCGCTACAAGTTCGAGATCCTCACGCGCGGCGGACAGTGGATCGAGAAGGCCGACCCGATGGCGCGGCTGGCGGAGGTCCCTCCCGCCACGGCATCCGTCGTGACCGATTCGACGTACGCCTGGGCGGACGACGAATGGATCGACGAGCGCTCGCGCACCGCGCCGATTGACCGACCGATGTCGATCTACGAGCTGCACCTCGGGTCGTGGAAGCAGGGCCTGTCGTACCGCGACGCGGCCGACGAGATCATCGATTACGTCGGCGCGCAGGGGTTCACCCACGTCGAGTTCCTGCCCTTGTCCGAGCACCCCTTCGGCGGCTCCTGGGGCTACCAGGTGTCGGGCTACTACGCCCCGACGAGCCGCTTCGGTGATCCCGACGACCTGCGCTACCTGATCGACCGGCTCCACCAGGCCGGCATCGGCGTGATCATGGACTGGGTTCCCGGCCACTTCCCGAAGGATGACTTCGCCCTCGCGCGCTTCGACGGCGAGCCCCTCTACGAGCACCCTGACCCCCGCCGAGGCGAGCACAAGGACTGGGGCACGCTGATCTTCGACTACGGCCGCAACGAGGTGCGCAACTTCCTCGTCGCGAACGCGCTGTACTGGTTCGAGGAGTTCCACGTCGACGGTCTGCGCGTGGATGCCGTGGCCTCCATGCTCTACCTCGATTACTCCCGCAACGACGGCGAGTGGGCGCCCAACCAGTTCGGCGGCCGCGAGAACCTCGAGGCGATCCGCTTCCTGCAGGAGGTCAACGCCACCTCGTACAAGCGCTACCCCGGCATCGCGCTCATCGCCGAGGAATCGACCAGCTTCCCCGGCGTCACCGCCCCCACCTCCGCCGCGGGCCTCGGCTTCGGCTTCAAGTGGAACATGGGCTGGATGAACGACTCGCTGCAGTACATCGGGCGCGATCCGATGTACCGCTCGCACCACGAGGGCGAGCTGTCGTTCTCGTTCGTCTACGCCTTCAGCGAGAACTTCATCCTGCCGATCAGCCACGACGAGGTCGTGCACGGCAAGGGCAGTCTCTTCGGCCGCATGCCCGGTGACCACTGGCAGAAGCTCGCCAACATGCGGGCCTTCCTCGCCTACATGTGGGGCCACCCCGGCAAGCAGCTGCTGTTCATGGGCCAGGAGTTCGGCCAGATGTCCGAGTGGTCGGAGTCGCGCAGCATCGACTGGTGGATGCTCGACCAGCCCTCGCACGCGCAGCTGCACGACTTCGTCGCCGAGCTCAACCGCGTGTACAAGGACCAGGCTCCGCTGTGGTCGCGCGACCACGACGGAGCAGCGTTCTCCCGCTTGGGCGCGCCCGCGTGGAACCCCAACGTGCTCGCGTTCGCGCGCCGCGACCACCACGGCAACACGGTCGCGGTCGTGTGCAACTTCTCGGGAGTGCCGCTCGGCGACTTCCCGCTCGACCTGCCCGAGGCCGGAACCTGGACCGAGGTGCTCAACAGCGACGCGGAGGCCTTCGGCGGTTCGGGTCAGGGCAACCTGGGCGCTGTCGTGACCGACGCGCGGGGCAGCGCCACGCTGACCATCCCGCCGCTGGGTGTGCTCTGGTTGCACCACCGCGCCGGCAGCTGACGACTCATCGTGTGAGGGCCCCGATGCGCTTTTGCGGGTCGGGGCCTTCGCATGCCCGCAGGCGGCCGACGGCGTCTCGCGGTCAGAACAGCAGCGATGCCAGACGGGCACGAGCCCGGATGACGCGCGCGTCGTCGTCGCCGACGAGACCGAACAGCTCGAGCAGGCGCTCGCGCACCGGAGCGCGGTCGTCGGCCGGCAGCGCCTGGAAGAGGTCGAGCAGGCGACCGAACGCGTCGTCGACATGACCGCCGACCACGTCGAGGTCGGCCACGAGGAACTGCGCGTCGAGACCGGTCGGCTCGGCGGCCGCCGCGTCGCGCGCGGCCTGCAGGTCAGCGCCCTGCACGCGATCGAGCAAGCGAACCTGGCCGAGGCCTGCGCGAGCGTCGGCGTCGCGCGGGTTCTCGACGAGGGCCTTCTCGTACGCGGTGATCGCGCGGGCGTAGTCGCCCTCCTCGATCGCGGCGAAGGCCTCGGCGTGCAGCGGGGGCAGCGGCGGCTCTTCGGGCGCGACGTCGTCCGTGACGCCGTCTACCGGCACCGTTCCGGTCACGCCGTGCTGCGCGGCCAGCTGCAGCAACTGGGCGAATACGTCGCGCACCTGCTGCTCGGGCACCGCACCGGTGAACAGCGGAACGGGCTGACCCGCGACCAGGGCCAGCACCATCGGGATCGACTGGGCGCGGAAGCCCTGCGCCAACTGCGGGTTGGCGTCGACGTCGACCTTGGCGAGCACCAGGCGCCCGCCGAGTTCGATGACGACCTTCTCGAGCACGGGGCTCAACTGCTTGCACGGACCGCACCACTCGGCCCAGAGGTCGATGACGACCGGCACCGTGCGCGAGAGCTCGAGCACCTCACCGAACGACGCGTCGGTGACGTCGAACACGAGCGGGCTCGCTCCCCCCGCGAGGGCCGGTGCGGCCGGGGCTCCGGCGGCGGGGGCGGCAGGAGGCTGCGGGCGGTTGCGCAACGACGAGAGGTCGACGGCACCGCGCATGACGGAACCGGGGGCGGGAGTGCTCACGGGGACACCTTCGCTTCGAGGAGGCTGGAACGGTAGCCGAGCAGGCGGATCTGATCGTCGGAGCCCTGGCTGGGCACGTAGAAGAACACCTGGTCGGAGTAGGTCGTGGTGAAGCCGGTCGCCGACTGGTCGACGCCGGTCAGGGCCTTGACCGCGGGGTTGTTGTCGAGCTTGATCACCGCGTCGGCGTTGGTGGGCTTGGCGGTGTCGCTCTCGTACACGTTGACGGCGACGATCGCGCCGGTGTCGAGCGTGG
Organism: Microbacterium sp. che218; assembly: GCF_040436305.1. Taxonomy (NCBI): domain Bacteria; kingdom Bacillati; phylum Actinomycetota; class Actinomycetes; order Micrococcales; family Microbacteriaceae; genus Microbacterium; species Microbacterium sp. che218. The sequence goes on along the minus strand of NZ_AP031501.1, from coordinate 338,399 downwards.
CGAGGGCGATCGGCGTCGCCGGACCCGCGGAGGCCGAGAAGCTGATCTGTGCCGTGCCGGCGCCGGTCTGATTGAGCTCGTCGGTGCGCTGCGTCTTGTTCGCCTGGATCGCGCTCAACAGCAGGTCGTTGGCGGTGTCGAAGGTGGCGTACGACGCGCTCTTGTCACCGTTGTTGATGATGTCGGCGTAGGCCGCGGCGACCTTGTCCGGAGCGAGCACGAGGAACGACGAGTCCGGCGGCACCTGGGTCGCGCCGACGTAGGGGGCGGCGAGCTCGGGGAGGTTGGTCGAGGCCTCCAGGTTGCCGACGTACGACGCCTTGTACTCATCCCAGGGCGAGTCCTGCGTCAGCATCATGATCGTCGTGGTGGGCGTGGCGGCATCCGCCGACTCCACCACCGTCATCACCGTGCGGGGCCAGGCGGCGGTGGTCTGCGGCAACACGATCTGCACGGGCTCCGCCGGGATCGCCGGAAGGGCGGGGCGATCGCTCAGCGCGGCGCGCAGCGTGTAGTTGGTCTGACGTTCGGCGAGAGCGGGACCGGCCAGGCGCTGGCTCGCCGCGTTCGCGTCGAGGGCGGAGTCGGCTTCGGCGACCGTGCTCGACACGCGCGAGACGATGCGCTGAGCCTGCGCCTCGGTCACGGCCGGCGGGAACTGCCCCTCGGGAACGATCACGGTGGGCGTCGGACTCGGTGTCTCCGTCGCGGCCAGCTGAGGCCAGGCGTCGGCCGAGCACCCGGCCATCAGCGCCACTGAGACCCCGAGTGCGGGCACCGCGATCAGGGCACGGCGGGCACCGCCGCGGCGCGATCGACTGACCACGCCCTTGGCCTCGGCATCCGCGTCGACGGTCGAGATGGGCTCGGTGACCGGCAGAGGTAGACCCTTGCGACGCGGGCGACGACGACGACGGACGTGCATGATGCCGAGCACGTACAGCACGACGCCGATGAACAGCACGATGCCACCGCCGACGATGAGGGGGCCGGCCCACGGGGTCGAGTTGTCGATGGGCCAGGTCACGCTGATGTTCGAGGGGGCGGGAGCGGTGCCGTCGGATGCCACGAGCACGCTCATGTCGGAGGGCAGCTGCAGTGTCGTCGAGAGCGACCCGGTCTGCTCGTACTCGTCGAGCCACAGGTCGGAGTCCACGGGACTGCGTCCGGCGGCGGCGTCGGACGCCGGGGTCACGGTCGGCTCGACCGTCGCGGTCTGCACCGTGCCTTCACCGTCGACGGTCACCGCGGTGTACGGCACGTCGGCCAGCCACGCCTCCATGTCGGCGGTGCGGCCGTACGAGGCGAAGACCTCGCCGTCGCCCTCGACACGCAGGGTCTGCGCGCCGGGGACGCTCGTCAGAACCGAGCCGTCGATCAGCGTGTAGGCCTCGCTCCCGTCGGTCTGCACGTTCGCCGATGCCTCGGACGGACCCTGGAAAACCGTGCGCTGGGCGATGCCCGCACCGATCATGGCGGCGGCGATGACGAACGCCACCACGGCCCAGACGAATCTCACGCTTCACACCATCCCCACCGGTGGCTCGGACGCCACCGAAGAATCGACGTTTCAGACTATCCGAGGGCGTCTGAAAGTTCTCGGCGAGGCCCGTCGTACGCTCCGAAGGCGCCGTGCTCAGTATCCTGACCACACGGGCACGACCGCCCGGCTGAGGCGGGAGCCGTTCCCATGAAGATCCACAACCCGTTCCGGGTCGCGTTGCTCGCGACGCTCGGCGTCGGCGTCGGCCTGCTCGTCATCGGCAGTGTGCAGAGTCTGTCCACGATCCTGCTCTACGTCGGCACGGCGCTGTTCCTCTCGCTCGGGCTCGATCCGCTGGTGTCGTTCCTCGAACGCCGTGGGCTCCCCCGCTGGGCCGCCGTCCTGGTGACGATCCTCGGGGTGCTCGGCGTCTTCACCGGGATCGTCTTCATGGTCGTGCCGATCATCGTCGGTCAGATCGCCCAGCTCGTCGGGCAGATCGAGCAGCTGCTGCAGCCCGGGGCGTGGAACGACATCGTCCTGAACGTGCAGGCGTGGGTGTCGCAGACCCTCCCCTGGCTCAAGATCGACGACGTCTGGGCCAGCGTGCAGCAGTGGCTCTCGACCCTCGACGTCGGTTCGATCTCCACGATGGTCGGAAACGGCCTGCTCACGGGCGCCGGCGCGGTCGCCGCGGGCCTGGGCGGCGCGTTCATCGTGCTCATCCTCACGATCTACTTCACGGCATCCACCCCCTCGCTGAAGTCGGCCGTCTATCAGCTCGTCCCCGCGTCGAAGCGTGCCCGGTTCATCGAACTGGCCGAGAAGATCACCGACTCCGTCGGTTACTACGTCATGGGGCAGGTCAGCCTCGGTGTGATCAACGGCGTGCTCAGCGCGATCTTCCTGTCGATCATCCAAGCCCCCTTCCCCGCGGTGCTGGCCGTGGTGGCGTTCTTCTTCTCGCTCATCCCGCTGGTGGGCACCCTGACCGGATCGACGATCATCGTGCTGACCTGTCTGCTGCCGGGGCTCGGCTCGCCAACCACGGCGCTCATCGCGCTGATCTACTACCTCGTCTACATGCAGATCGAGGCGTACGTGATCTCGCCGCGCATCATGAACCGCGCGGTGTCGGTGCCCGGTTCGGTCGTCGTCATCGCCGCCCTCGCCGGTGGCGCGCTGCTCAACCTTCTCGGCGCGCTCATCGCGATCCCGGTCGCCGCGAGCGTGCTCATCATCTACCGCGAGGTCATCATCCCGCGGCAGAACGAGCGCTGAGCCGCCGTCTCAGTCGGCGAGCGGGCCGTCCCACTCGACCGGCAACGGCAGCGCGTCGGGGTTCACCGCGGCGACGATCTCGGTGAGGACGCGTCGCGTCTGGGTCTCACCGACCCACAGGTGCTTGCCGCCCTCGACGGCGATGAGCGTGGCATCCGGAACCGGAGCGAAGCGCTCACGGGCCTCGTCGGGCCGCAGGTAGTCGTCGAACTCCGGAACCAGCACGACCATGCGCCGCGCGTCGCCCGCCCATGCCGCTACCTCGTCGGCCGTGGCGCGGTGCAAGGGTGGCGAGAGCAGGATGACGCCCTCGATGTCGTGATCGCGGCCGTACTTCAGCGCGAGCTCGGTGCCGAACGACCAGCCCACGAGCCAGGGTCGCGGGAGCCCGCGCTCACGCGCGAAATCGACCGCGGCGGCGACGTCGAAGCACTCGGCCGCGCCTCCGTCGAACGAGCCCTCGCTCGTCCCGCGCGGCGAGGTGGTGCCGCGGGTGTTGAACCGCAGCACAGCGAGATCGGCCAGGGCCGGCAGACGGCCCGCCGCCTTGCGCAGGATGTGCGAGTCCATGAAGCCGCCGGCGGTGGGGAGCGGATGCAGGGTCACCAGGGTCGCGACCGGGTCGCGGTCCGCGGGCAGGGCGAGTTCGCCGACGAGGGTCAGCTCGTCGACGGTGCGCAGTTCGATCTCCTCGCGTCGAGCGGGGAGCAGGACGGGTCCGCGAATCTCCATCAGGCGATCCTCCAACAGTGCGTGTGCCAATGTCTGCGTGCCGCGAGGTCGGCGGCGTCGCCGAGCACGCCGTCGGCGCGCCAGATGACGAGGTGGGCGGTCCCGACGGCCACGGTGCGCCCGCATCCCGGGCAGAGGTACTCCTTCTGCGCCTGCGGGGCCGAGATCGGCTGCACGGTCCACTCGACGCCGCGCTTGACCTCGGTGCGCTTCCAGCCGGCGATGAGGCGATCGAGCGACTCGTCGCCGCGGCCCGGATCGGGACGCCGCTTACGGGAGCGGGGCATCGGCGCCGCTCACCACCAGTGGTTGCTGGTCCAGAAGGCGTACGCTTTCGCCCAGCTGCCGTAGCGGCCCACAGCGTAGCCCGTGCCCCAGCGGAGGTTGTCGACCGGGTCGTAGCCGTTGCCCGGCACCTTGCTGCAGGGCAGGGCTTGCACGAGACCACAGGCACCCGACGAACGGTTGGTCGCGTTGGGGTTCCAGCCGCTCTCGCGACTCACGATGTAGTCGACGTAGCCCATGTCGGCCTCGGAGATGCCCGCCGCGGCCATCCAGTCTGCGGGAGCGCCGCCGCCGCTGTACTTCACCGGACCGCCCCCGCCCGAGGACGAGCCGGAACCCGAACCGGACCCCGACTTCTTCGAACCCGACGACGTCGGCGTGGGGGTCGGCGTCGGCTTCGGCTTCACGTACACGTTGTAGCTGGAGCGCTCGAGCGACGGGGCCTGCTTCTCGCCCGTGGTCGACACCGACTGCACGTCGTCGAGACCCTGGGCGTACAGCGTGACCGTCTGGGGGCCTTCGGCCTGCGCGGGCTGGAGAGCGGCGCCCATCGGGCCGACGTACGCGGCGGCGAACAGCACCGCGGCGCAGGCGCCGAACACACCGACGACGCCGCGACGACGCGACCACCGCGGGGCGGTGCGGCGCGGGAGGGCCGGGGGGACCACGTCACCGGCCGAGCCGCCCCGACGGGCGACGCGGCGGGACGATGCGCGCGAGAGTTCCGAACCAGAAGTCACAGTGACGCCGATTCTACCGACGCATCGCGACAGCTGCCATCCGCGCGGCTCATCCGACAGCGAGCATGACTTCGACGACGGCGTCGAGCACGGCGTCGACCTGGGTCTCGCGATATCCCCCGCGCTGCAGACGAAACGCCACGGCGCGCACCTGCTCCGCCGTCACGGGATCACCCGCGGCGAGATAGCGTGCGACGCGATCGGCGACGACGTCGACCTCGTCGACGCGGTACCCGAAATGCATCCAGCCGACGCGCTCGAAGCGTTCGCCGCGCGGACGCTGCAACCTGTCGAGCACCACCTGCGCCGTGTCGCGGGTCTCGGCGACCCAGGCGCGCGCGCCCAAGCGCGACAACGCGTGCTCGCGCTCACGCGCGGCGAAGGCGTCTTCGACGCGCCCGAGGGCCGCATCGACGGCGTGCACGGCGTACCCGCCCTTCACGAGGGGGAAGGCGACGGCGCGGATCTCGGAGGAGCGGAGAGTCCCGGTCTCGTCCTGCTCGAAGGCCTCGCGGGCCTTGGCGAGGAAGGCATCGACGGCGCGCTTCTCGTAGCCCTGCGCCCGCCCGGTCACGGTGGGGAACGGCGTCGCGGCCGCACGATCGTGGATCGGGGTCTCGCTCATGACACTCCCAACGGGGCGAGCAGGTAGTACAACGCCAGGGCGGCCGTAGCCGACGGCAGGATCGAGTCGAGGCGGTCGAGCACCCCGCCGTGGCCGGGCAGCCACGAGCTCATATCCTTGATGCCGAGGTCGCGCTTGACCATCGACTCCCCGAGGTCGCCCACGGTCGCTGTGGCGAGCACGACGGCGCCGAAGATCAACCCGGCCCACCACGGCACCTGCAGCATGAACACCGCGAGCAGAGCACCGGCGATCAGGGCGGCGGCGCACGCGCCCGCGAAGCCTTCCCAGGTCTTCTTCGGGCTGATGCGAGGGGCCATCGGATGCCGACCGCCCCGGCCGAACGTCAGGCCCGACACGTAGGCGCCGGTGTCGGCGGCGACCGCGAGGATGAGGAACGCCAGCACCCACCACTCGCCGCGCGGCTGCGCGAGCAGGATCGTCGCGAGCGAGGTAAGGAACGGCACGTACAGCTGTACGAACGAGGCGACGAGCACGTCGCCGATGACCTCGATGTGCGCGCGCCCGTCGTCGGCGAACATCTGGGCGGTGAGGCGCCAGACGATGACGACCGCGATGGCCACCAGCAGGGCGATCCAGTGCACCCACGGCCCGAGGAAGAACCCGCTGAGCAGCAGCAGGAAGCCCATCGCGAGCTGCGGGACGACGTCGACCTTGCGTCCGGCGACCTGCAGGGCGCGAGAGAACTCCAGCACGCCCAGCACCATCGCGGTGGCGGCGAACAGCACGAACAGCCACTTCACGAAGATCAGCGAGGCGACGACGATCGCACCGATCGCGACGCCGATGAGCGTCGCGACGATGAGGTCGCGGCCGGTGCGCTGCTTCAGGCGCTCGTTGGCCTGGTCGAACTCCGCGCGGGCGTGGGCGATGTTGCGCTCCGCGTCGGTGCGCATCGCACGCAGCTGCGCTTCGATGGCGGTGGCGTTCTCGCCCGTGACCGGCGCACGCCGAGCCGACTCGGCACGACGGGTCCCGCGCTTGTCGAGGGGTCCGGTGTCGCCAATCTCAGGGGCGTCGGGCATGGGGGTCAGACCTCGAGAAGCTCGGCCTCTTTGCGCTTGAGAGCCTCGTCGATCTGGTCGACGTGGGTGCGCGTGACGGTGTCGAGCTCCTTCTCGGCGCGGACGAGTTCGTCTTCGCCGACGTCGCTCTTGAGGGCGTCGAGGTCGTCCTTGGCCTTGCGGCGGAGGTTGCGCACCTGCACCTTGGCGTCTTCGCCCTTGCCGCGCACGATCTTGACGTACTCCTTGCGGCGGTCCTGGGTGAGCTCGGGCATGGTGACGCGCACGATGGTGCCGTCGTTGGTGGGGTTCACCCCGAGGTTCGGCATGTCGCGGATGGCCTGTTCGATGGCCTTCAACGCGGACTTGTCGTAAGGGTTCACGACGAGGGTGCGAGCCTCGGGGTTGTTCAGCGACGCGAGCTGCGCCAGGGGGGTCGGCGACCCGTAGTAGTCGACCAGGACCTTCTGGAACATCTGGGGGTTCGCGCGTCCGGTGCGGACGGTCGCGAAGTCCTCCTTGGCGGCCTCGACGGCGCGATCCATGCGCGCTCCGGCTTCGGCGAGGACATCGGCGATCACGGTGACTCCATTCGTTGGAACTGGCTTCTCAGTCTAGTCGCGCGCGGGCCCGGCTCCCCGGGCCCGCGCGCGGCGCGTCACGCGGTGACCAGGGTGCCCATCGTCTCGCCGAGCAGCGCCTGGGTGACGTTACCCGCCGGCTCCATGCCGAACACCCGCATGTCCATTCCGTTGTCCATGCAGAGGCTGAACGCGGTCGAGTCGACGACCTTGAGGCCCTTCTGCAGGGCGTCGCCGTAGGTCACGTGGTCGAGCTTGGTGGCGGAGGGGTCGGTGCGCGGGTCGGCTGTGTAGACGCCGTCCACACCGTTCTTCGCCACGAGCACCTCGGTCGCGCCGATCTCGAGCGCGCGCTGGGCGGCCACGGTGTCGGTGGAGAAGTAGGGCAGGCCCGCGCCGGCGCCGAAGATGACGACGCGGCCCTTCTCGAGGTGGCGCATCGCGCGGCGCGGAATGTAGGGCTCGGCGACCTGGGTCATCGAGATGGCCGACTGCACGCGCGTGGCGGCTCCGGCCTGCTCGAGGAAGTCCTGCAGGGCGAGGGCGTTCATGACCGTGCCCAGCATGCCCATGTAGTCGGCGCGCCCGCGGTCCATGCCGCGCTGGCTGAGCTCGGCTCCGCGGAAGAAGTTGCCTCCGCCCACGACGATCGCGATCTCGACGCGATCCGTCGCCTCGGCGATCTCGCGGGCGATCTGGCTGACGACGTCGGGGTTCACGCCCAACTGGCCTCCGCCGAACGCCTCCCCCGACAGCTTCAGCAGTACTCGGCGGCGCTTGGTGGCTGCATCCATCACGTGATGTGTCCTCTCGTCTTGAACAAACTATCCCCCTGCCCGTCGCGACCGATACGGCAGGTCACCGACGGAGCGCGGGCAGGGAAAAGGCCCGGGATGCCGTGGCATCCCGGGCCTTTTGACGGGCCGTGAGCCTGTCTCGGGGTTACGCGCCGACCTTGAAGCGCGCGAAGTCGGTCAGCGTGAGACCGGCGTCGGACGCGACCTTGGCGACGGACAGCTTGTTGTCCTTCGCGTAGTCCTGGTCGAGCAGGGCGACCTGCTTGAAGAACGCGTTGACGCGGCCCTCGACGATCTTGGGCAGGGCGGCCTCGGGCTTGCCCTCGTTGCGCGAGATCTCGGTGACGATCTCGCGCTCCTTGTCGACGTCGGCCTCGGGCACGGCGTCGCGGGTGAGGTACGAGGGGTTCGCGAATGAGATGTGCTGCGCGATCGAGCGAGCGGTCTCGGCGTCGTCACCCGTGTAGGCGAGCACCACGCCGACCTGCGGGGGCAGGTCCTTGCTGGTCTTGTGCAGGTAGACCTCGAACTTGTCGCCCGAGATGGTGCGCACGCGACGGAGCTCGACCTTCTCGCCGATGATCGCGGCCTCGTCCGAGATGAGCTGCTCGACGGTCTTGCCGTCGACGTCGGCGGCCAGGGCGGCCTCGACGGAGTCGGCACCGGCGGCGGCGGCCGCGTCGACGACCTTGTCGGCCAGAGCGATGAAACGCTCGTTCTTGGCGACGAAGTCGGTCTCGCAGGCGAGCTCGAGCAGGGTGACCGAGCCGTTGTTCTCGCGCGCGGCGACGAGGCCCTCGCTGGTCGAACGGTCGGCACGCTTGGCGTTGCCCTTGGCACCCTTGAGGCGCAGGATCTCGACGGCCTTCTCGACGTCGCCGTCAGCCTCTTCGAGCGCCTTCTTGGTGTCGACCATGCCCGTGCCGAGCTGCTCGCGCAGCGCCTTGATGTCGGCGATCGTGAAGTTTGCCATGGTGTGGCGTCTCCTTGTCGTTTGCGTTCTGTATGTGAGCCCGGCGGGGCCGTGCGCGCCCTCCGAAGAGGGAGCTGTCACGACCCCGCCGGATCGTAGCCTGTGCGGGTGGCGCGCCGTTCACGCGGAGGCGAACGGAGCGACTCGCGGCTTACTTGCTGTCGGTGGCCTCGGCGTCGGCAGCCTCGGCGTCGGCGGCCGGGGCCTCGACGGCCTCGGTCGACTCGGCGGCGGGAGCCTCGTCGGTCGCCTCAGCGGCAGGAGCCTCGTCGGTCGATTCGGCGGCGGGAGCCTCGGTCGATTCGGCGGGGGTCTCGAGCAGCTCGCGCTCCCACTCGGCGAGGGGCTCAGCGGCCTCTTCTTCGCCAGCGGGCTGGTGACGCTGGATGAGGCCCTCGGCGGCGGCGTCGGCGATGATGCGCGTGAGCAGGCTCACCGAACGGATCGCGTCGTCGTTGCCGGGGATCGGGTACTGGAACTCGTCGGGGTCGGCGTTCGTGTCGAGGATGCCGATGACGGGGATGCCGAGCTTCTTGGCCTCGTCGACCGCGAGGTGCTCGCGCTTGGCGTCGACGACCCAGATGGCCGAGGGGGTCTTCTGCAGGTTGCGGATACCACCGAGCGACTTGTGCAGCTTGTCGAGCTCGCGCTTCTTGAGCAGGAGCTCCTTCTTGGTGAAGCCGCTCTCAGCCGGGTTCTCGTAGTCGAGCTCCTCGAGCTCCTTCATGCGGGCGAGGCGCTTCGACACCGTCTGGAAGTTGGTGAGGAGGCCACCGAGCCAGCGCTGGTTGACGTAGGGCTGGCCCACGCGGGTCGCCTGCTCGGCGAGGACTTCCTGCGCCTGCTTCTTGGTACCGACGAAGAGAATGGTGCCGCCGTGCGCGACGGTCTCCTTGACGAACTCGTACGCCTTGTCGATGTAACCGAGCGACTGCTGCAGGTCGATGATGTGGATGCCGCTGCGCTCGGTGAGGATGAAGCGCTTGACCTTCGGGTTCCACCGGCGGGTCTGGTGTCCGAAGTGAACGCCGCTGTCGAGCAGCTGGCGGATGGTGACGACGGCCATGGTCGTACTCCTGTTTCTGGGCGCTTTCGCGCCATGGTTGCGGTTGTTCGCGTCAGACGGTCCGTCTGACGAGCCTGGTGCCCGGCGCACACCCGCCGACCGCCGGAGCGGTGGACCATGGGATGTGGATGCCGCGCGGTGCGCTGCCCGTGAGGGCCACGCGATGCGCTGTGGGCACGCGGAGTCATCCCGACGTGCGAGATGCACCGCCCAGCATACAGGACGCCTCCTCCCCACAGTGCCTTCCGCCCCGCGCCTACACCGAGGGGGCGATCGAGCTCGCTCGGCCCCGCCGAGGCGGTGAGACTGCCGGAATGTCTCCCGTTCGGCTCCGTCTCGTCCGCGCTCTGGTCGTGCTCGCCGCGATCGTCCTGGTCTGCGGGGCGGCCGGTCCGGGGGATCCCCCCGCGACGAAGGGATGGGTCTGGCCGACCGACCGGGTACAGGTCGTCCGCCCGTTCGAGGCTCCCGCGCACGCGTACGGCCCGGGTCATCGCGGCCTCGACCTGACGGCGTCGGGCAGCGTGCACTCCCCCGCCGACGGACGGATCGCGTTCGCGGGCGAGGTCGCCGGGCGCGCGGTGGTCACGATCGACCACGGCGACGGGCTGGTGACGACGCTCGAACCGGTCACGACAGAGCTCGCGGTGGGGGATGCCGTGGCGCGGGGCGCCCCCGTGGGGGTCGTCTCGACGGGCGGGCACACGGGCCCCGGCGAGGTGCACTTCGGCGTGCGCCTCGACGGCGTCTACGTCAATCCGCTGCGCCTGCTCGGAGGAGTCCCGCGTGCGGTCCTCCTCCCCTGCTGTTGACCGGGGCGAGGGGGCATATGCCGTCACCCGACCTGGTTGCCGCGCCCTTCGACCGTGGTGGAGCCGACTCCGCCGTCTGCGCGGACGACGTTGTCCTGACCGCGCACCGTGACCGACGAGATCGTCCCGCCCGACTGCACGGTCGTCCGGTCGCCGCTGAGGTCGGCACTGCCGATCGCTCCAGCGGAGGTGACGGAGCCGTCGTTCCCCTGCACAACGAGCGAGTCGACGGACGCGACGGTCACCCGCGCGCGATCGCCCGAGACGCGCAGGGTCTGCACCGTGGCTCCCGACGCGTCGACGGTGAGCGCGGAGCCCGAGACGTCGAGCTCGGCGCAGGTGCCCACGATCCTCACGGTCTGCTCGGCGCCCGACACGCTCTGCGAGCCGCCGTCACCGCACGAGAGGGCACCGGGGTCGTCACTGGGCACGAAGGGCGCGGTTGTGGGGGCCGGTGCGACGCTCGCCGACGGCGCCGGCGACAGGGTGACGACCGAGGGCGAGGGCACCGAGACGGTCGGGGTGGGGGCGGGGGCGGATGCCGACATGCCAGGCGGGAGGCGCGTCTCGACGGGCTGCGGGACCGGCGCGCACGCCGCGAGAACGGCCGCCAACACGAGGGCACCTGTCAGCAGGGCGGGTGTTCGGGCTCTTCGCACTCCCCCACGCTAGGACGCGTGCGTGCGTGGCGCCACCGCGGCGCGCGGAGCCGCGTCAGGCTCGGGGGTGCGCGAGCCGGTACGCCTCGCGCAACCGTTCGGCTGAGACGTGGGTGTAGATCTGGGTCGTCCCCAGGCTCGCGTGTCCCAGGATCTCCTGCACGGAGCGGAGGTCCGCGCCGCCGTCGAGCAGGTGGGTGGCCGCGGAGTGACGGAGGGCGTGCGGGCCCAGCACCTCGGCTCCGACGCTCGGGGCGACGGTGGCCGAGACGAGCGCGTGCACCGCCCGCGGACCGAGACGGCCGCCTTTCGCACCCAGGAACACGGCGCGCGCCGCTCTCTCGACGACACGGCCGCGGGAGGCGGCCGGCTCGGTGGCATCGGCGCCCGCAGCCGAGGCACGCGCCAGGAGCACGGGTCGCCCGCGCACGAGATAGGCCTGCAGAGCCTCTCCGGCGGGCAGGCCGAAGGGGACGACCCGCTCTTTGTCGCCCTTCCCGCGCACGCGCAGGGTGCGACGCTCGTGGTCCACGTCGTCGAGGTCGAGTCCGCAGATCTCCGACACGCGCGCGCCGGAGCCGTAGAGCACCTCGAGCACGGCGTGGTCGCGCAGAGCGAGAGGGTCGCCGTCTGCGGTGCGCACGCGGGCCGCCTCGAGAACGCCGTCGAGCGTCTCCGCCGTCGCCACGGTCGGCAAGGTGCGGCCCCGCTTGGGCGTCACCAGACGCTGCGACGGGTCGAGCGCGATGAGCTCCTCCTCCGCCGCCCACGAGAACAGGCCGCGCACGCTCGAGGTGCGCCGAGCCGAGGTCGCCTTCGACTGCCCCGCCTTGGTGGCCCGCCACTGCCACTCCCGCAGGTCGTCGACGCTCACCGCCTCAATGGCACCGTCGCCCACCACGGCGATGAGATCGGTCAGATCCGATCGGTAGGCCCGGACCGTCGCGGGCGACAGCCGCCGCACCTCGGCGAGGTGGGCCAGATACCCCTCGACGGCTTCGGACAGACGCATGGCTTCAGCCTGCCCGCGCCCGCGACCCCCGCGCGCACGCCACGCGCAGAGCGAGGATGCGCGGCACCCCTGCTCATCCCCTCTGGGCGGCGCTCGTGGCGCGCCACCGCCCGGCGTCATCGCGTGTCACGCGGCCTTCGAGCTCGGCGAACCCCAGCAGAACCCCCGCCTCGTCGGGGGCCAGACCGCTGCGCCGCGCCACTTCCGTGGTCGACCGGGGCGAGCGCGCCGACAGCGCGTCGAACAGGCGCGTGGTCTCGTGAGGGACGCGATCGTCGGTCCCCGTCGCGTCGCCCGGGTGGCCCAGCATGTCCCAGACATCCGACGCCGAGGTGATGCAGACGCCGCCGTATTCGCGCAGCACGCGGTGGCATCCGGCCGAGGCGGCGCTGGTGACCGGGCCGGGCACCGCCCCGAGCGGGCGGCCGATGCTCGCCGCGTGCGCCGCGGTGTTGAGCGAGCCACTGCGCCACCCCGCCTCGACGACCACCACCGCGTCGGCCATCGCGGCGATGAGTCTGTTGCGCGCGAGAAACCTCCACTTCGTCGGCGCCGCTCCGCAGGGGGTTTCGCTCCACACCGCGCCCCCGGCGGCGATCTGCCCCAGCAGGGCCTCGTGTCCGCGGGGGTACGGCCGGTCCACACCTCCGGCCAGCACGGCGACCGTTGCTCCCCCGGCGGCCAGAGCGGCGCGATGGCACGCTCCGTCGATCCCGTACGCGGCTCCCGACACGACGGCGGCTCCCGCGGCGGCGAGATCCCCCGCGAGGTCGGCGGCGACCCCCTCACCGTAAGCAGTGGCCGCGCGCGCTCCGACGAGGGCGATGGTCGCAGCGGCGGCCGTCTCGTGTCCGCCGCGGCGCCAGAGCGCGAGCGGGGCATGGTCGTCGAGGTCGTCGAGCCGCGCCGGCCACGCGGGGTCGCCCGGAACGAGGAACCGCACCTCCGCGCGCCGGGCCGACGCGAGGGCCGCTTCGATCGCCGTGGGCTGCAGACGCGGCATCCACCGCGCGCGCGCCGTCGTCAGCTCGGGCGCCTCGTCGCTCGTCGCGATGCGCAACGCCTCGCGCGCGCCGTAGGCGCGGATGAGTGCACCGGCCACCCCGTCTCCGGGCTCGACCAGCACGTTCCACACGACGCGGGCGTAGACGTCGAGCGGGTCTCCGTCGTCGCCGGGGCGCACCGCCGCCAGATCCGCGGCGGCGCGCGGCGAGGGATCGAGGGCAGTCACGTACGGGTTCCCTGCCGAAGGAACAGCGCTCGGCCGACGTCATCGGAACGCAGGTCGTCGTGTCCGGCGAGGTCGGCCACCGTCCACGCGACCCGGACCAGACGGTCGTAGCCGCGCAGGGTGAGGGCGCCGCGGCGCAGGGCCGTGTCGAGGGGACGCAGCACGTCGGCCGCGGGCGCTGCGGGTCCGCGGAGCCACGTGCCGGGCACGTCGGCGTTGCGTCGCCAGGGGGTCTGCGCCCACCGATGCGCCGCGCGGGCGCGGGCGGATGCCACGACCTCGCGCGCCTGGGCGGTGCTGGTGGGCTGCACGTCACTGGCCTGTCGCGCCGACGACACCCGCTGCAGTCGCAGATCGATGTCGATGCGGTCGAGAAGAGGGCCCGACAGTCGACGGGTGTACCGGCGGATCGCCTGCGGCGCGCACTCGCAGGATCCGCCCGCGACCCCGTACTGGCCGCACGGACACGGGTTCGTCGCGATCACGAGCTGGAACCGGGCCGGATAGGTGGCGGAGACCCCCGACCGGTGCACCTGGATGACGCCGCTCTCGAGCGGTTGCCGCAGGGCGTCGAGCACGGCGGCGGGAAACTCGCCTCCTTCGTCGAGGAACAGCACGCCTTCGCTCGCGCGCGCGATGGCGCCCGGACGCACGATGCCCGAACCGCCTCCGATGAGTGCGGCAGCGGTCGCTCCATGGTGCGGGCTCTCGAAAGGAGGCGTCCGTGAGAGCCGCGTCACCGTCTCGCCCGCGAGCGATCGCACCGAGGCGACCGACAGCGCCGCCTCGTCGTCGAGCGGGGGCAGGATGCCGGGCAGGCGCCGGGCGAGCATCGTCTTGCCCGCACCGGGCGGCCCGCTCATGAGGATGTGGTGCCCGCCCGCCGCCGCCACGACGAGTGCATCGACCGCCTCGGACTGTCCGACCACGTCGGCGAGCTCGAGCGGCGCGTCGTCGGCGGCCTCGGCGGTGGGAGCATCGACGGGCGCGAGTTCGGGCGCATCGCACGATCCGCCGTGCCAGCGCACCACTTCCGCCAGGCACACCGCGGCGAAGACCTCGATGCCCTCGACCAGCCGCGCCTCGGCGGCGTTGGCGATCGGCACCACGACCCGCCGCACTCCCCCGCGGTGCGCGGCGACCACCGCCGGCAGCACGCCGGGGACGGGACGCAGCCGACCGTCGAGACCGAGCTCGCCGAGATGCACCGTCTGCGCGACGTGATCAGCATCCATCCGCACGCTCGTGGCAAGGGCGGCCACGGCGATCGCCACGTCGAACCCCGAGCCGCGCTTGGGCAGGCTCGCCGGTGAGAGGTTCACCGTGATGCGGCGCTTGGGCAGATCGAGGCCGCGGTTGGCGCAGGCGTTGCGCACGCGTCTGCCCGCCTCGCCGAGCGCCTTGTCGGCCAACCCGATGATCGCGAACTCGGGCATCTGTGCCGACACATCGGCCTCGACCTCGACCAGGTCGCCCCGCAGTCCCGAGAGGGCGACGGCCCAGGTGCGCGCGACGGTCACAGCGCGTCTTCGAGGTGTTCGAGGCGTGCCGTCGCGGGGTCTTCGCCGACGAGTCCGATCGCGTCGATGCGCAGGGCGCGCCCGCGGGCCTCGTCGGGGTGAGCGGCGAGCCACGCCATCGCCAAGCGCCACAGCCGTGCAGCCTTGCGGCGGTCGATCGCCTCGAACGGGTGACCGAACGCCTCGCTGCGGCGCGTCTTTACCTCGATCACCACGAGGGTGTCGTCGCGCTCGGCGACGATGTCGATCTCGCCCTGCGGGCACCGCCAATTGCGGTCGATGATGCGGTAGCCGTCGTCGCTCAAGAAGGCGACGGCGCGCTCTTCTCCGGCTCGGCCGAGGTCGTCTTTCGCTGCCATGCCCGAGAGCGTGGCATCCGGATCACCCCTCGCGTCGGCCGTACGGCGCCATCTGTGGACAAGCTCCGCGGGCGCCTCGCTGGGGAGGAGGCGTCAGTTGTCGAGCGACAGCTCGTCGGGCAGCTGGAAGTCGTGCCGCGACAGCTCTTCGACGTTGACGTCTTTGAAGGTCAGCACGCGCACCGACTTGACGAAGCGGTCGGCGCGGTAGATGTCCCACACCCAAACGTCGGTCATCGAGATCTCGAAGTAGAAGTCGTGCTCGGTGTCGCGACGCACGACGTTGACGTCGTTGGCGAGGTAGAACCGACGCTCGGTCTCGATCACGTAGGTGAATTGGCGCACGACATCGCGGTACTCGCGGTACAGGGCCAGTTCGAGTTCGCGGTCGTAGTCCTCGAAGACGTCGTCATCCATGGTGACTCCATCCTAGGCGCGCGCCGCCACCGCGGCCGCACGGGGCGGGCGCTTCGGGCACGTCCGGCCGGCACGGGCGCGGCACCCGGTCAGAACAGGGTCGGCGCGGCCGCGATCGCCCACGAGTGACGGTGGTGCACGCTCATGCCGTGGGCGGCGATCGCGTCGCGGTGGTCGAGGCTGGCGTAGCCCTTGTTGCGCGCCCAGCCGTAGGCGGGCAGGTCGTCGTGCAGGCCCGTCATGAGGGTGTCGCGGGCGACCTTGGCGATGACGGATGCCGCGGCGGCGCTCGCGCAGTCGCGGTCGGCCTTCACGATGGGTTTCACGCGCAGCCCGGACTCCCCCGCCGGCGTGATGTAGTCGTGGTTGCCGTCGAGGATGACGAGCGCGTCTTCGGGGACGACCCCGTGCGCGCGCAGATCGGCGATCGCGCGCACCGCAGCGAGGCCCAGGGCACGGATGATGCCGATCTCGTCGACCTCGACCGAGCTCGCCCACCCCACGGCGCTGTGCTGCACGAAGGCCGCCGCACGCGCCGCGACCTCGGGGCGCCGCGCCTCGGGCACGAGCTTCGAGTCGCGGAGCCCCGCCGGCACGCGCTTGCGCGAGCGCGCGGGGTCGATCACGGCCGCCCCCACGGCCACCGGGCCGGCCAGGGCACCGCGGCCGACCTCGTCGCACGCGATGATCAGCGCGTGCTCTTTCAGCAGGCGCCGCTCGAGGGTGAAGGTGGGCTCGATCACTGCGCTCCCGGTGCGGGAACCCCCGCGAACACCTCGTGGTGGAAATCGATCAGCCCGAACCGGTCGAACGGCCACGTGATGAGGAACGCGCGTCCGACGACGTTGTCGACGGGCACGAAGCCGCGACCGGGCTGGTCCTGGTTGAAGCGCGAGTCGCGCGAGCTGTTGCGGTTATCGCCCAACACCCACAGCGAACCGTCGGGGACGGTCACGTCGTACGGGACGGGCGAGGGGGCGTTCGCCCCGGGCGCGAGACGTACGTAGGGCTCATCGATCGGAACGCCGTTGACCTCGGTCTGGCCGAGGGCGTTGCAGCACACCACGTGGTCGCCGGCGACCCCGATCACGCGCTTGATGAGGTGGTCGTCGCTGTCGGGTGCCGACAGGCCGAACAGCGAGAGGACCCAGTCCACGCCCTCGACGAACGGCGATCGCGCCGGCGCCGGGGTCTGGTCGAGCCAGCCGCCCGGGTCGCGGAAGACGACGACGTCGCCGCGCGAGTACTCCCCGAAGCGGGGGGTCAGCTCGTCGACGAGGATGCGGTCCTTGATCATCAAGGTGTTCTCCATCGACGCCGACGGGATGTAGAACGAGCGCACGACGAAGGTCTTCACCAGGAACGACACCAGCAGGGCGATCACGACGATCACCAGCAGGTCGCGGAAGAACGCCCCCCATCCACGGCGCCGAGGTGCGGCGGAACGGGATGCCACGGCATCCGAGGTCGAGGCGGTCTGGTCGCTCATGTGATCCTTCACCGGGTCCACCGCCCGTCGGGGAACCGCACAGACCAGGGTCGCATATCCGAGCCGCCGCCCGTGACCGGCTCACCCGCGAAAACGCCGAACGCCCCGTGGGCGGACCCACGGGGCGTTCGAGAGCGCGGACTCAGCGGTCGCGCTTCTCCTTGATCTTGGCCTTCTTGCCACGCAGGCTGCGCAGGTAGTACAGCTTGGCGCGACGCACGTCACCGCGCGTGACGACCTCGATGTGGTCGATCACGGGGCTGTGGACCGGGAAGGTGCGCTCGACGCCGACCTGGAAGCTGACCTTGCGGACGCAGAAGGTCTCGCGCACGCCGTCGCCCGAGCGGCCGATGACGACGCCCTGGAACACCTGGATACGCGAGCGGGTGCCTTCGGTGATGTTGACGTGCACCTTGACGGTGTCGCCGGGGCCGAAGACGGGGATGTCGGAGCGCAGCGAAGCCGCGTCGACGGAGTCGAGGATCTGCATGATCATCACTTCCTGCGACCGCCACAGGTCGATCGCACGATTTAAAGGGAAAAGGTGAGGCGTACCCGAGGCCGCGGGATGCGGCGGACTCCCCTGAGGCAGAGTCTGTCAGGGCACAATCGTCTATTCTGCCACGCCACGACCACCCGGCCAAACCGGGCTCAGTCGGGCCGCCGCGTCTCCGACACGACGATGACCTCGCCGTCGACCGGCGCCGCCGGGCGCTCGCGCACGGGCGGGATGTAGGCGGTGCCGTCGCTGGCGTGCATGACGGTCACGGCTCCTCGCGCCTCGTTCCACAGCTGCGCGAGCGACGACCAGAACAGCAGCAGGGCGCCGAGCACCGAGAGCACGAGAAGCGGGAAGAACACGCGCGAGTCGAAGAGCCCGAGCGCCACGATCGCGACGTGCCACACGCCGATGCCGGCCGCATCACGCCACGACACGGCGCGCGACTCGCGCACGGAGGCCCGCGCCCGCACGACCAGGGTCAGGATCAGCTGCGATACGAAGACCGCGGGGGCGGCCATGAACAGCCAGAGCAGAGCCCAGCCGCTTCCGCCCGAGAACACGATCCACCCGATGAACAACCACAGCGGCAGCACGAAGGCCGCGGGGAACAGCCAGCGGAAGAAGATTCGGCGCAGCACCATGAACCGATGCTATGGCCGATCCATGTGCGGTGGCTTTGAGATGCCTCTGTCTCCGGAGCGGGTACGCGCCCCGCATCGGGGACAATGGGAGTTCGACGGAAGGAAGTCCCCCATGATCGAACTGCGCACCCCGGCTGAGATCGACGCGATGCGTCCGGCCGGGCGATTCGTGGCCGAAGTGCTGGCGACCCTGCGCGACGAGACGAAGGTCGGCACCAACCTGCTGCAGCTCGACCGTCGCGCTCACGACATGATCCGCGCCGCGGGAGCCGAGTCCTGCTACATCGACTACCACCCCTCGTTCGGGGCAAGTCCCTTCGGCAAGGTGCTGTGCACCTCGATCAACGACGCGGTGCTGCACGGCCTCCCCCACGACTACGCGCTGCGCGACGGCGACCTCGTCTCGCTCGACTTCGCCGCCTCGGTCGACGGCTGGGTCGCCGACTCCGCGGTGTCGTTCGTGGTGGGCACCGCCCGCGATGAGGACCTCGCCCTCATCGACACCTCGCAGCGCGCGCTGGCCGCCGCGATCGAGGCCGCCACGGTGGGCCACAAGATCGGCGACATCTCCGCCGCGATCGCCGCCGTCGCGCACGCCGAGGGCCTCAGCATCAACACCGACTTCGGCGGTCACGGCGTCGGACGCACGATGCACGGCGACCCGCACGTCGCCAACGACGGCAAGGCCGGGCGCGGCTACCCGCTGCGCGACGGCCTCGTGCTGGCGCTGGAGCCGTGGTTCCTGCAGACCACCGACGAACTGGTCACCGACCCCGACGGGTGGACGCTGCGCAGCGTCGACGGCTCGCGCGGAGCGCACTCCGAGCACACCGTCGCGATCACGACCGCGGGTCCGATCGTGCTGACCGATCGCTCGTTCCTCGGCGTCGACTGACGACGGTTTCCGGATGCCGCGGCTTCGAGGTCGCGGCATCCGTCATGTCCGGCCGTGCCGGTGTCGTCGGCGGCGCGCAGAGGACGGCGCGAGCGCTGCCGGACGACCGGATGCCGCAGCATCCGGAGTCGCCCGCGAAGGCGGTGACGTTCAGTCGGCGAGGAGGTCGGGCCGACGCTCGCGCGTGCGCTCGATCTGCTGCTCGCGGCGCCACGAGGCCACGGCGCCATGGTTGCCGCTCAGCAGCACCGGCGGCACCTCGCGCTCGCGCCACACCGCGGGCTTGGTGAACGACGGGTACTCGAGGAGGCCGTCTTCGTGCGACTCCTCGACGAGGCTCTCGGGATTGCCGACCACGCCGGGCACGAGACGCCCGATGGCCTCGATCATCGCCATCACGGCGACCTCGCCGCCGTTGAGCACGTAGTCGCCGAGGCTGATCAGGCGCACCTCGCCGAGCTCGGACGCGTAGTCGAACACGCGCTCGTCGATGCCCTCGTAGCGTCCGCACCCGAAGACGAGGTGCGGGGCCTGCGACAGCTCGCGAGCCGTCGCCTGGGTGAAGCGCTCCCCGGCGGGCGAGGGGAAGACGATGACCGGTCGCGGGTCGGCGCCGCCGGCGATGTCGTCGAGCGCGAGGCCCCACGGCTCCGGCTTCATGACCATGCCGGCCCCGCCGCCGTACGGGGTGTCGTCGACGGTGCGGTGTCGATCGTGCGTGTAGTCGCGCAGATCGTGCACGCGCACGTCGAGCAGCCCGCTCTGACGGGCCTTGCCCAGCAGCGACACCTCGAGAGCGTCGAAGATCGTCGGGAAGATCGAGACGACGTCGATGCGCACGTCAGTCCTCGCGGGAGTCGGGGTTCTCGTCGGCCTCGACCGCGGCATCCGCCGGCTCCGGCTCGTCGTCGGCGTCGGCCGGGAGGTCTTCGAAGAGACCGGTCGGCGGGGTGATGACGACGCGGCCGCCGGCGATGTCGACCTCGGGGACGATCGCGCTCACGAAGGGCACGAGAACCTCGCGCTCGTCACCGGAGGGCTTGACGATCAGCAGGTCTTGAGCGGGGAAGTGGTCGACGCGCACGACACGGCCGATCACCGCGCCCTCGCGCACCACGTCGAGACCGACGAGCTGGTGGTCGTACCAGGCGTCGTCTTCGGTGGAGGCGGCCTCGGTGTCCTGGTCGATCCAGAGGATCGCCTTGACCAGTTCTTCGGCGGCGTTGCGGTCGTCGACCCCCTGGAAGAAGACCACGGGGTGGGAGTTCATCCAGCGGAATTCGCGGACCGTCAGCTCGCGGCCGTGCCACGGCGAGGACTCCGGAACCTGCAGGGTGAACGTGCTCCCGGGGGTGAAGCGCCCGTCGGGATCGTCGGTGTACAGCTCGATCTTGAAGGCGCCCTTGAGGCCGTGGGCCTTGACGAGGCGTCCGACGCGGAGCTGGGTCTTGGCGGGCTGCGCGCCCGCGGTGTCGCCGGCCGACATCAGTCGTCGGCGACGTCGACGCGCACGCGACGGCCGTCCGCCAGAGCGGCGACGACCGTGCGCAGTGCTTTGGCGGTGCGACCGCCGCGCCCGATCACGCGACCCCGGTCATCGGGGTGCACGCGAACCTCCAGCACGTCGCCACGCGGGGACGAGCTGGAGCGGATGGTCACGGCGTCGGGGTGATCGACGATCCCCTTGACGACGTGTTCGAGCGCGGCGGACAGCACGGGAATTACTCGGCCGAGGTCTCGGCGGCGGCGTCAGCAGGCGCCTCCGCGGGAGCTTCGGCCTTCTTCTCGGCCTTGGGCTTGACGACCGACTTCTTCGAGGTGTCGGCCTCGAACGGAGCCTTGGGCTCGCGGACCTTGACGGTCGAGACGGCGTTCTTGTCGCCCTTGAACTTGCCCCAGTCGCCCGTGAGCTTGAGGATGGCGGCGACCTGCTCGGTGGGCTGGGCGCCGACCGACAGCCAGTACTGCGCGCGCTCCGAGTCGACCTCGATGAACGAGGGCTCCTCGGTCGGGTGGTACTTGCCGATCTCCTCGATGACACGACCATCGCGCTTGGTGCGCGAGTCGGCGACGACGATGCGGTAGTAGGGCGCGCGGATCTTTCCGAGGCGCTTGAGACGGATCTTGACAGCCACGATGACTCCTGATGATGAAAAACGAACGAACCGGTCGCCTGGAGAGTGGGGTGCACACCCGGCGGAAGCTCAAAAGGGTGGACCGATACTGGATAGAGGGTCGAGTAGCGGGTCCAGCCCTCTATTCTGCCAGATCCCCGGGCCGCCGCGTGACAGGCGACGCGAAACGACACGCGCCGTCGCGCAGGGTAGCGGAGCGGCCCACTCCGCGGGCCCCGTGTCAGACTGACCGCATGAGGCTGCCGTTCGCTGCATCGACGCGCTCGTCCGTGGGGCTGGAGTGGGAGCTCATGCTCGCCGACCGCGGTACGGGCGACCTCGCACCCCGGGCCCCCGAGATCCTGGAAGAGCTCGAAGAGCGCACGGCCCTCGAGCGCTTCACCGTCACCGGAGAGCTGCTCACCAACACGGTCGAGGTCACCAGCGGCGTCGGACACACCGTCGCCGAGGCCGTCGACGACATCGCCGACGCCATCGGCGCGCTGCGCGAAGAGACCGAGCCGCGCGGCGTCGAGCTGCTCTGCGCCGGCAGTCACCCGTTCGCGCAGTGGTACGACCAGCAGGTCACCGACAAGACGCGCTACCACACGCTCATCGAGCGCACCCAGTGGTGGGGGCGCAACATGATGATCTGGGGCATCCACGTGCACATCGGCGTCGACGACGTCGAGAAGGTCGTGCCGATCGTCAACGCGTTGACCGTCTTCCTCCCCCACCTGCAGGCCCTGTCGGCGTCGAGCCCGTTCTGGGCGGGCGAACGCACGGGGTACGCCTCGAACCGCGCGCTGGTGTTCCAACAGCTCCCGACCGCGGGGCTCCCCTGGCAGCTCGAGACCTGGGGCGACTTCGAGGACTACCTCGACGACATGGTCCGCACCGGAGTGATGGCGGATGCCAGCGAGGTGCGGTGGGACATCCGTCCGGCGCCCAAGTGGGGCACCGTCGAGATCCGCGCGTGCGACGGCATGTCGACCCTGCCGGAGCTGGCCGCGGTGGCCGCCCTCGCGCAGACGCTCGTGGAGCACTTCTCGCGCTTGATCGACGACGGCAAGCCGCTGCCGGGCATCCCGGCCTGGTACGCCCGCGAGAACAAGTGGCGCGCGGCGCGCTACGGTCTCGACGCGCACGTGATCGTCGACCGCGAGGGCACGCAGCGTCCGGTGGTGGAGCACCTCCGCGAGACCATGGAAGAACTCGCCGACGTGGCCCTCGAGCTGCACTGCGCGAAGGAGTTCGCGAGCCTCGAGACCATCCTCGCCACGGGCGGCAGCTCGGCGCGCCAGATCGCGGTGGCCGAAGCCGCCGACGGCGATCTGCGCGAGGTCGTGCAGCACCTCATCGGCGAGTTCCGCGGCGGCCCCACGCTGCGCGAACACCTCGCGGCCTTGCGTGTCTGAGAGGCGACTCCGCGCTGGTTCATAGGCGCGCGCTCCTAGGATCGCCCCATGGTCTCCGCGCGCCCCCGGTCGACGCCGTCGCTGGTCGTCGTTGCGGCGGGCCTCGTGCTGGCCCTCAGCGCGTGCGCGCCCGAGCCCGTGGCATCCGCCCCTTCTCCGACCTTCGCGGCGCCCGAGCTGGAGGCGTCGGCGAGCCCGGCTCCGTCGCCCAACGAGACCCGGCCGCTGCGGGTGGTCATGATCGGCGACTCGCTGATGTCGGGGTACAACCTGCCGCCCGAGGAGGCCTGGCCGGTGCTGCTCGGCGATCGGGCGCACCTCGCGCTGACGAACCTCGCCTGCCCCGGCATGGGCTTCGTCGTGCAGGGCGGATGCGGAACGACCTACGCCGGATTCGTGCCCGCGGTGGCGGCGTTGCAGCCCCAACTGGTCGTCGTGGAGTCCTCGAGCAACGACTTCTGGGAGGACGGCGACGAGATCCGCAGCGACACCTCCGACACCGTGTCGCAGATCCACGACGCCGCCCCCGACGCGCGCATCGTCGGGTTGAGCACGATCTGGAACGACGACCCCGACGTGCCCGACGACACCGCCGTCACCTCCGATGCCCTCCGCGACGCCGTCGACGAGGTCGGGGGGACGTTCATCGACGTCGGTCAGCCTCTCGTGGGCCACCCCGAGTGGATGCAGGACGACGACGTGCACCCGACCGCCCGCGGTCAGCGGGCGATCGAGCAGACGGTCATGTCGGCGCTGCAGGACGCCGACGTGCTGCCGTAGAAGAGCCGGGGCTCAGCCGCGGCCGAGCATCTTCTGCAGCTCGGCGAGATCGGCCTCGCTCGGCGCCTTCTGCCCGCCCAGGCCGAAGCCCGAGCCGGTGGCGGGGGCGGATGCCGCGATGCCGGCGTTCTCGGCGGCGCGCTTGGCCGGGTTGCCCGAACGCGAGCCCTTGGCCTTCTGCTGCTTGCCGCGCTTGGACGACGCGCCGGGCTTGCCGCCGACGGGGCCCATGCCGGGGATGTTGGGCACACCGCCGCGCGCGACGGTCTTCATCATCTTCGCGGCCTGGTCGAAGCGCTGCACGAGCTGGTTGACGTCGGTGACGGTCATGCCCGAACCGCGCGCGATGCGCAGGCGGCGGGAGCCGTTGAGGATCTTCGGGTTGCGACGCTCGACGAGGGTCATCGAGCGGATGATCGCCCCGGTGCGGTCGATCTCGCGCTCGTCGAAGTCTTCGAGCTGTTGCTTCATGTTTCCCATGCCCGGGAGCATCCCGAGCATCTTCTTCATGGAGCCCAGCTTCTTCATCTGCTGCATCTGCTCGAGGAAGTCTTCGAGGGTGAAGGTCTCGGTCGCGAGCTTCTCGGCGACCTTCATCGCCTCGGCCTCGTCGAAGGCCGACTGCGCCTGCTCGATCAGGGTGAGGATGTCACCGAGGTCGAGGATGCGGGATGCCATGCGATCGGGGTGGAAGGGCTCGACGTCGTCGAGGCCCTCGCCCGTCGAGGCGAAGATGATGGGGCGGCCGGTGACCGAGGCGACCGAGAGGGCGGCTCCACCGCGGGCGTCACCGTCGAGCTTCGACAGCACGACACCGGTGAAGTCGACGCCGTCCTGGAACGCCTTGGCGGTGTTGACCGCGTCTTGACCGATCATCGCGTCGATGACGAAGAGCACCTCGTCGGGCTCGGTGGCCTTGCGGATGTCGGACGCCTGCTTCATCAGCTCGGCGTCGACGCCCAGGCGGCCGGCGGTGTCGATGATGACGATGTCGTGCTGCTGACGCGTGGCGTAGGCGACGCCGTCGCGGGCGACCTTGACCGGGTCGCCGACGCCGTTGCCGGGCTCGGGCGCGTAGATCGCGGCACCGGCGCGCTCGGCGACGACCTGCAGCTGGTTGACGGCGTTCGGGCGCTGGAGGTCGCACGCGACCAGGAGCGGGGTGTGGCCGTCTTTCTCGAGCATCTTGGCGAGCTTGCCCGCGAAGGTGGTCTTACCGGATCCCTGGAGGCCGGCGAGCATGATGACCGTGGGCGGGTTCTTGGCGAACTGCAGGCGACGCTGCTGACCGCCCAGGATGCCGATGAGCTCGTCGTTGACGATCTGCACGACCTGCTGCGCGGGGTTGAGCGCGCGGTTGACCTCGTCGCCCAGGGCGCGCTCGCGCACCGCGGCGGTGAACTCCTTGACCACGGGCAGCGCGACGTCGGCGTCGAGGAGGGCACGGCGGATCTCGCGCACCGTCCCGTCGACGTCGGCGGGCGTGAGCTGGCCCTTCTTCCGGAGATTGCGGAAGGTCTCTGTGAGCCGGTCGGAGAGGGTGCCGAAAGTCGCCATGATGAGACGAGTTTACGCGGGCCGGGCCGCAGCCGTCGCCCGCCCCGCGCTCATGCCGCGGAGAGCGCCTCGGCGAGGGTGTCGGCGAGGGAGCGACCGGCCGCGGTGCGGTCGGCCCACGCCCACACCGCCGCGAGCACGGCGGCCGAGAGCGCACCGGCGCGCACCTGGGCGGCGAGCGGGGCCGCCCCGTCGTGCGCGAGGCGCGAGGCGACCTCGCGCTGCAGCCGGAACTGCCGCACGGCGCGGTCACGGTCGAGCTCGGCGGCGATGCCCATCGCGTCGGCGTTCGTGATCGCGAGGGCGAGCGCATCGGGGGCGAGCCCCCGGCCGATCGCCGACAGGGCGTCGGCGACGGGCGTCCCGTCGCGCAGCAGCGCGATCCCGGCATCCGCCTGCTCGTCGAAACCCGACCACAGCACGTCGCTCTTGGCCGAGAAGTAGTTGAAGAAGCTCGAGCGGCTCACCCCGGCCCGGCGCGTGATGTCGGAGACGCTCGTGGCGTCGTAGCCCTGCTCGAGGAACAGCTCGCACGCGGCCTCCGACAGCACCTCGCGCGAGGAGGCGCGGGGGCGCCCGCTGCGAGGTTCGGTGGTCACGCCAGCCAGCCTAGGCGGCGGGCCGATGTGTATTGTTAGACGCGATCCAACAAGGGGAGGGATCGTCGATGATCGACATCCAGCGGGCGGGCCTCGCCCCGTACTACGTGCCTTATCTCGACGGCTGGGCGCACCAACGCCGCGTGCACGCCGACGTCGTCGCGCGCGAGCGTCCCGACACCCTTCTGCTGCTCGAGCACGAGGCCGTGTACACCGCCGGCAAGCGCACCGAAGCGCACGAGCGTCCTGACGACGGCACCCCCGTGGTCGACGTCGATCGCGGCGGCAAGATCACCTGGCACGGTCCGGGCCAGCTCGTGGGCTACCCGATCGTGCGCCTGCCCGAACCGATCGACGTCGTCGCGCACGTGCGCCGTTTGGAGGGCCTGCTGATCGAGGCCCTCTCCGCTCACGGCGTCGACGGCTTCCGCGTCGACGGACGCAGCGGCGTGTGGGTCCGACGTCCCCTCGGCGTCGACAAGGTCGCGGCGATCGGAGTCCGCGTCGAAAGAGGAGTCACCATGCACGGCTTCGCCGTCAACTGCGACAACACCCTCGCGGGTTTCCGGCACATCGTGCCGTGCGGGATCTCGGATGCCGGGGTGACCACGGTCAGCGAGATCGTCGGCGCCGACGTCTCCCCCGCCGACCTCGTCGACGCGATCGAACGCGTGTTCCGCGCCGAGTACGCGGCGGTGGCCGCATGAGCGCCTGCGGAACCGGTCACGCCGGAGCGCCGGCATCCACCGCCCCCAACGGACGCAAGCTGTTGCGCCTCGAGGTGCGCAACGCCGAGACGCCGATCGAGCGCAAACCCGAGTGGATCAAGACCAAGGCGAAGATGGGCCCGGAGTACACCGCCCTGCAGAAGCTCGTGAAGAGCGAGGATCTGCACACGGTGTGCCAGGAGGCCGGCTGCCCCAACATCTTCGAGTGCTGGGAGGACCGCGAGGCGACCTTCCTCATCGGCGGCTCGCAGTGCACGCGCCGCTGCGACTTCTGCCAAATAGATACCGGTAAGCCCGCCGACTACGACCGCGACGAGCCCCGGCGCGTCGCCGAGAGCGTCACCCGGATGCAGCTGCGCTATGCCACGGTCACCGGCGTCGCCCGCGATGATCTGCCGGATGAGGGCGCGTGGCTGCACGCGGAGACGGTGCGCCGCATCCACGCCGACAACCCGGGCACCGGGGTCGAGATCCTCGCGACCGACTTTTCGGGAAACCCCGCGCACCTCGACGAGGTCTTCTCGTCGCGGCCCGAGGTCTTCGCGCACAACGTCGAGACCGTGCCCCGCATCTTCAAGCGCATCCGTCCCGCCTTCCGCTACGAGCGCTCCCTCGGAGTGCTGACCGCGGCGCGCGAGGCGGGGCTCATCACCAAGTCGAACCTCATCCTCGGTATGGGCGAAGAACCCGAAGAGGTCGTGCAAGCGCTCGAAGACCTGCACGCGGCGGGGACCGACATCATCACGATCACGCAGTACCTGCGCCCCACCCCGCGGCACCTCCCCGTGCAGCGCTGGGTGAAGCCGGCCGAGTTCGTGGAGTTCAAGGAGGAGGCCGAGCGCATCGGCTTCCTCGGCGTGCTCGCAGGTCCCTTGGTGCGCTCGTCGTACCGCGCAGGGCGCCTGTGGGCGCAGTCGATGGTGTCGAAGGGCCGCGAGATCCCGCCGCACCTCGCGCACCTCGCGAAGGACATCGCCGCCGCCGACGCGGGCTTCGCCCAGGCGGTGTGAGCGCGCCTCAGACCGGCCAGACGTAGGGCAGGTCGTCGGGAACGTCGCCGAATCGAGGGACGTAGAACTCCGGGTCCTTGCGGACGAGGTTCGAGCGGTGCGCGAGGTGGAACGCCTCGTCCCCGACCCACGGCGGGAGGTCGAGTGCGTTCTGCGCGAGGCCGTCGACCTCGGGCGCGAACACGCGGATCTTGTCCCGCACGGTGTCGGCGCGGCCCTGGGCGATCCACTCGTCCGTCATGACGAGGCCGTACGAGACGAGCGCCGGCAGGTGGCCGTCCCACATCTTCGCGGCGGGGTGGTGGCGCCAGCCGTGGTCGGGCACGGTCAACGCGCGCAACAGCTGGAACGTCTCGACGCGTTGCTTGCCCAGACGCTTGAGGTCGAGAGCGGCAGCGGATGCCGTGAACGAGGGATACGGCAGAAAGGTCTGCACGCCGTCAGTCGGCGCTGGTGACCGACTGCACCCGGCCGTCGGAGGCGAGATTCACAAGTAGCACGTCGTCGGTGGCGTCGGGGTCGAGCGCGTACTCGAGGACCGCGAAGGGGTCTGCCCCGCCGTGCTCGTCGGCGAGGATCGTCATGCTCATCAACTGCAGCGCCTTGATCACGTCGATGTGCGTGTCGCCCGTGACGTCGGTGAGCAGGTCTTCGATCTCTTCGCCGAAGGTCGCCTGCTGCTGCAGGATGTACTCCGTCACCTCGCTGGTGCGGTCGTCGAGCTCGTTGACCATCGCGTTGCGCGCGGCGAGGTCGATCGCCTCGAGAGACGAGACCATGGATGCCGCGACGTCGAGCGCCTCGACCGAGACGTCGTCCTGGTCGGGAGCGGTCAGGTCGACCGTGACGCTCTGATCGCCGAACTCGACGTTCTCACTCCAGAAGATCGACCCGTCGGGGCCCGACTCGAGGAGTCCGAAGAAGTCGTGCTCGATGGCCATGACTCCATGTAAGCAGTCCGCCCCCTCTTCGGGAAGACGACCCGCCCGCACCCGCGCATGCGATACGGCGCTTCTGCTCTTCCGTCAGTCGACGAGCGAGGAGGCGAACACGTGCGGGGTGAAACCCGTGAGGTCGTTGATGCCCTCACCCTGGCCCAGGAGCTTGACGGGAATTCCGGTGAGCTCCTGCACCGCGAGCACGAACCCGCCCTTGGCCGACCCGTCGAGCTTGGTGAGCACGAGACCGGTGACGCCGGCGCTGTCGAGGAAGGCCTGGGCCTGCATGAGACCGTTCTGGCCGGTCGTCGCGTCGAGCACGAGAAGCACCTCGCTGATGGGGGCCTGCTTCTCGATGACGCGCTTGATCTTGCCGAGCTCGTCCATGAGGCCGCCCTTGGTGTGCAGCCGACCGGCGGTGTCGACGAGCACGATCTCGGTGCCGGTCTCTTTGGCGTGCGCCACGGTCTGGAAGGCGACGGATGCCGGATCCTGGCCCTCGTGCTGGGGCCGGACGATCGTCGCTCCCCCGCGCTCGGCCCAGGTGGCGAGCTGATCGACGGCCGCCGCGCGGAAGGTGTCGGCGGCGCCGACGACGACGGTGCGGCCGTAGCGCTGCAGGAACTTGGCGAACTTGCCGATGGTGGTGGTCTTGCCCACGCCGTTGACGCCGACCACGAGCACGACGGCGGGACGCTCGGTGAGGCGCAGCGTCGTATCGAACTTGGCGAAGTGCTCTTCGAGCGTCTCCTTCAGCATGCGCTGCAGGTCGCGCGGATCCGTGGTGCGGAAACGCTCGACCTTCTCGCGCAGCTCGTCGACGAGCCGCTCGGTGACGTCGGGGCCGAAATCGGCGGTCAGCAAGGCCGTCTCGAGGTCTTCCCACGTGGTCTCGTCGATGGTGGGTTTGACGAACAGCCCGCGCAGCGCGCGGCCCAACGACCAGGAGTTCTCAGCCATTGCTTCAGCTTACGGGGGCGGGTCGGGCGGCACGGTCGCCCACGCGCTGGCCCACCACGGCCGAGACGCCGTCCTGCCGCATCGACACCCCGTACAGCGCGTCGGCGATCTCCATCGTGCGCTTCTGGTGGGTGATGACGATGAGCTGGCTGCTCGCGCGGAGCTTCTCGAACACGCCCAGCAGGCGCCCGAGGTTGGCGTCGTCGAGCGCCGCCTCGACCTCGTCGAGGATGTAGAAGGGGCTCGGGCGCGCCGTGAAGATCGAGGTCAGGAAGGCCACCGCCGCCAGCGACCGCTCGCCGCCCGAGAGCAGTGACAGACGCTCGATCTTCTTGCCCACCGGTCGCACCGACACCTCGATGCCGGTCGTCAGCGGATTCTCGGGGTCGGTCAGGGAGATGCTGCCGGTTCCGCCCGGGAAGAGGATCGGGAAGATCTCGGTGAACGCCGCGCGGGTGTCCTCGAACGCCGCGACGAAGATCGTCTGCATACGTTCGTCGAGCTCGGCGATGATCGTCTGCAGGTCGGCGCGGGTCTGCTGCAGGTCGGCGAGCTGCTCGGTGAGGAAGGCGTGGCGCTGCTCGAGGGCGGCGAACTCCTCGAGGGCCAGCGGGTTCACCCGGCCCAACTGCGACAGCTTGCGCTCGGCATCCTGCAGTCGGCGTTTCTGCGCCGCCCGCTCGAACGGGACGCTCTCGCCCTCCGTCTCGGCGGGGATGAGCTGGTCAGGGCCGTATTCCGAAACGAGAATGTGCTCGTCGAGCGCCAGCTCGGACTGCGCGCGCTCGAGCAGGCTCGTCACGTGGAGCTTCTTCTCGTGCATCTGCAGCTCGAGGCCGTGCACGCTCTCGGTCAGTCGCGCGAGTCGCTCGCGCACCACCGTCTCGTCGGCCCGCGCGCGGGACAGCTCGGCGGTGACCGCGGTGCGCGCCGCCTCGGCCGCGGCGAGCTCGACGCGCGCCTGACTCACCGACCGGTCGATCGCGTCGAGCAGCGCCGGCAGCTGCCCCGCGACCTCGGCGGCGACCTCGCGCTGAGCACGGCGGATCACCGCCCGGCGAGCGGCCTCTTCGGCCGCCGACCGTTCGCGCTCTCGCTGCTGCTCGAGCTGCACGATGCGCGCCTCACCGGCCCGCACGCGTTCCTTGAGCGTCTCGATGTCGAGGCGCGCCCGCATCTCGAGCTCCCGAGCCGCGTCGACGGCGGCGGCCATCCCCTCGCGCGCCGACGCATCGAGCAGGGGGCGCGGCGCCTCGAGCGCCCGGGCGAGGACCTCGTCGGCTCGACGGGCGGCGTCCTCGGCCTCGGCGACCGCCGTCTCGGTCTGCGCCAGTCCCGCGGCCAGGCGTTCGCACTCCGCGACGGCGGCTTCGTGCCGTACCGTCACGCGATTGACCTTCTCGGCGTGGGCCGCCAGTGCCGCGTCGTGCTCGCGCAGGTGGGCGAGCGCGTCCTTCGTCTTCTGGCGTGCCTCGGTCAGCACGCGCTGCTCGTCGGCGAGAGCCTCTCGCAGCGAGTCGGCCACGACGACGATCTCGGCCAGACGCTCAGCGGCGGCATCGCGTTCCGCGGCGAGCTCGAGCCGGGAACGCCCGGCGCCCGACCCCGCGCGCACGGTGTGCGCGGTGAGCAGCTCCCCCGCCCGGGTCACCAGCGTCACGCCGGGCTCGAGAGACGACTGCGCTGCGCGCGCTGCCTCGAGGTCGTCGACGATCACCACGCGCGAGAGGATTCCGCGCACGCCCGCCGACGCGGTGACGACGTCAACGGCCGGCGTCCCCCCGGCGACGCGTGCGGGCTGTGCCCCCGCGGCATCCGCGATCGCGATGTCGACGACGCCCAGATCCGCCTCGCTCGCGGTCTGCGCCGCCGCGAAGGCCGCCGCAGCGTCGTCGACGAGCAGACCCTCGGCCAGCCCCCCGAGCGCCGCGGCGATCGCCGCCTCGTAGCCGGCGGTGACCTTCACGTCGTCTCCGACGAGACCCCGGATGCCGCGACCTCCGGCGGCGATGAGGTCTGCGGCGGCGTTGCGCACATCGAGGGCGCGGCCGAGAGCCGTCGTCTGCGCCTCGAGGGCATCGCGTTCGCGTTCGGCGGCGTGCAGGCGTTCGCGCAGCCCGGCCACGCGCGTCTCGACGTCGTTCGCCTCGCGCTGCGCACGCTCGTAGGCCGCAGCGTGTTCGGCGCTGGCCGCCTCGGGGGCGACGTCGGGATCGAGCCCCGCGCGCGCCTCCTCGGCCTCGGCACGACGCACCAGCGCGGCGTCGAGCGCCCGCTGCTGTCGATCGACGCCTGCGCGCACCGCGGTGAGGGCCGAGTTCGCGGCATCGGCCGCACCGCGCAGGCTCGTCAGGCGCATGTCGTGCTCCGACACGAGGGCGCTCTGGGCGGCGATGTCGACGTCGAGCGCGTCCAGCTCGGCGCGCGCTCGCGCCACGCCGCGGGCGGCCTGCGACGCGGCATCCTGAGCATCCCCCAGGCCCGCCGCGATGTCATCGATCTCGGCCCGGACGTCGTCGATCATCGACTGCGTGACGGTCGGCGCGAACCCTCCCCCGCCGTCGCCGTCGTCGGTGAGCAGCGCGAGACGCTGACCGGCGAGCGTGTACAGCCCGCGCACGCGCTCCTGCACCTGCTCGAGGGCGAAGGCCACGCTGCGGGCACGATCGACCGCCTCGGAACGCTGGTCGTTCTCGAGGCGCTCGACCCGGCCGCGGAGCCCCTCGGCCTGCTCCTGCAGGCCCAGTCGTTCGGTGTGCCGCTCGCTCTCGGCCCGCGCCGCGTCGGCGAGCTGGGTGCGCAGCAGCACGAGCTCGTCGGCGTACAGTCTCGCCTTCGCGTCACGCACGACGGCGGCGATGGTCGCCGCCTCGCGCGCGATCTCGGCCTGCTTGCCGAGGGGCTTGAGCTGGCGTCGCAGCTCTCCGGCGAGGTCGCTGAGACGGGTGAGGTTCGTCTCCATCGCCTCGAGCTTGCGCACGGTCTTCTCCTTGCGGCGGCGATGCTTCAAGATGCCGGCGGCCTCTTCGATGAACCCCCGTCGGTCCTCGGCCGTCGCCTGCAGCACCGTGTCGAGACGGCCCTGCCCGATGATGACATGCATCTCGCGGCCGAGGCCGGAATCGCTGAGCAGCTCCTGCACGTCGAGAAGACGGCACGTCTGACCGTTGATCGCGTACTCGCTCGCGCCGGTGCGGAAGAGCGTGCGGCTGATGGTGACTTCGCTGTAGTCGATCGGCAGGGCGCCGTCGGCGTTGTCGATCGTGAGCTGCACCTCGGCGCGGCCGAGGGGGCCGCGGGTCGAGGTGCCGGCGAAGATGACGTCTTCCATCTTGCCGCCGCGCAGGGTCTTGGCCCCCTGCTCGCCCATCACCCACGCCAACGCGTCGACCACGTTGGACTTGCCCGACCCGTTGGGACCGACGATGCACGTGACCCCCGGTTCGAGGGCGAAGGTCGTCGACTGGGCGAACGACTTGAAGCCGCGGAGGGTCAGGCTCTTCAGATGCACGTCACCCTCCCTCGATCGACCCGGCGTCTCACGCTAACCGAAAGGCGCGGAATTCCGCGGCGCCGAGCCGATCCCGGGCACGCGACGCGCCCGGGGACCAGCCATTTCTGGACGAGAGCTTGACATCGGCTGAATGCCTTCGCTAGCGTCGGCAGTCGCAACCGACGTCGAAAGGAGGTCCTCCCATGATTCGCACCCACACCGGCTTCACCGCCACCGGCTTCGTCGCCGTTCCCGTGCTCTCCGCACCCGTCACCGGAGTGACCCTCGCCGTCGGCATGCCCTCTCGTCTGGGTTGACCCGTCGCGTCGAGACGCTCTGCGTCTCCGCTTCCCGTGAGCCGTCCTTCGACGCCGCTCCCGCCGGATCCCCGTGATCCCGCCCGCGCTTCGCGCGCACCTTCACTCGCACTCCTCTTCTTCACGGAGCCTCCGCATGAACGCCTTGTTCACGCGCGCGCCGCAGCACACGACGGCCGCGCCCACCACCACTCCCACCCCGAACACCATCACCTTCGACACCACGGCCTACCGGCCGCTGGGCTTGTTCGACCGGCTCTCGCTGCGTCTCGGCCTCTGGCTGCTCACGCGGCACGCCGACCGCGCACGGGCCCTCGACCACCGGGCCGTCGAAGCCCTGCGGGCGCGCGACGCCGCCGCCGAGCGCGATCGCCGCGAACGCGCGTGGCAGAGCGCCGCCGCGTTCAGCCGCCCGCCGTTCTGATCCCGGTGGGGTCGACCACCCGGTCGACTCCACCCCTCCCTCTCCTCCTGCGACACGGAAGTCACGACATGACCACCCTCACGGCCGGCCTCGAGCTGCGCCCCCTGCACGTCCCCACTTCGATCGACGCGCCGGATGCCGCGGACTTCCGCGACATGGTGCGCCTGCGCAACCTCATCTACGCCGAGATCTCCGGCCACGACGACGGGTCGATGCCCGCCGACGAACTGCTGCCGATGTATCAGCCCAAGCCCGACATGAAGCGCTACGCGTGGATCGTCGTCTTCCACGGGGAGGTCGTCGGCCGCGTCGGCCTCGAGTTCCCGCAGGAGGAGGGCGCCCGCACCGGCTTCTGGCACATCGACCTCCGGCGCTCCGCGTGGGGCCACGGCATCGGCCGCACCGCCTTCGCCCTCATCGAGAGCGTCGCCCGCGAGGAGGGACGCTCGGTTCTGCAGGCGTGGGCGGAGCACCCCGCCGTCGAGGGGCCGCAGGTCGCGGCGCCGACGGGATTCGGCGCGATCCCCGAGGATCACGCGGCCCGCTTCTTCCTGGCATCCGGCAACACCCTCGAGCAGATCGTGCGGGTGAGCGCCCTCGACCTGGAGGGCTCCCGACCGAACCTCGAGAGTCTCCTCGCTGCGGCTGAGGGGGCCGCGGCCGGGTACCGCGTGGTCCAGTGGACGCTGCCCACGCCCGACGAGTTCGTCGACGCGTTCGCGTGGATGAAGTCGCGCATGGTGACCGACGCCCCCTCGGCCGGACTCGAGTTCGACGAGGAGGTGTGGGATGCCGCGCGCCTGCGTCGCTACGAGCGCGACTACCTCGACGCCGGTCGGCACCTTCTCGTCACCGCGGCGCAGCACGTCGACACCGGTGAACTCGCCGCCTTCAACGAGCTCGTCATCGGCAAAGACCGCGCGGCCGCCACGCACCAGGAGGACACCCTGGTCGTCGCGAGCCACCGCGGCCACCGCCTCGGCATGCTCGTGAAGTGCGCGGGTCTGCTCGCCTGGCACGAGGTCGCGCCCGACTCGCCTCGCGTGATCACCTACAACGCCGAGGAGAACCGGCCGATGCTCTCGATCAACGAGGAGATCGGTTTCCGCCCCCTCTCGTACGAGGGCGTGTGGAAGAAGGTCCTCGACTGACGGGCGGGGCGCCGGCGGTCATCGCCGGCGCCCCGTTCCTCGTCGTCTCAGGCGCCGATCAGCCCGCGCGTGCGGAGGTCGTCGACGGTGTCGACGAGCGTGGTCTCGGCCGGGCGGGGCGCGAAGCCGAGCTCGGCCGTCGCCCGCTCATTGTGGATCACCAGCGGCGGGAGGTCGTCGCCGGGCACCTCTTCGACGGGTGCCTTCGATGCCAGCTCGCCGAGGTGCTCCCGCAGCACCGAGGCTACACCGAGCCACGACGTCGTCGGCCCGTCCGCGAGCAGCAGATACCTCTTGCCCGCGGCATCCGGAGAATCCATCGCCGCGAGATGCGCCGTCGCGACATCGCGCACGTCCACGACGCCGAAACGCTGACGCGGGGCGAGCGGCATCTGCCCGCCGAGGATGGCGAGGAACGCCTGCAACGATGACCGGGGGTCTGCCGTCAGCGACGGCCCCGCGATCCAGGTCGGGTTGAGCACGACGAGTTCGAGGCCGGCGCCTTCGCGCTCGACGAAGTCCCATGCGGCGCGCTCGGCGACAGCCTTCGACCGCGGGTACGCCGGCAGTCCCGCGGTGTCGGGGTCGGTCCAGTCCCCCTCGTCGAACTCGCGCACGCCCTGGGCGTTCACCGGCTTGGCGGAGTAGCCGACCGCAGCGAACGACGAGGTCAGCACGACCCGCTTGACCCCGGCATCCCGGGCGGCGCGCAGCACGCGCAACGCTCCGTCGCGTGCCGGGGTGACCACGAGGTCGGCGTCTTCGGTGGCGTGGGTCATCGGCGAGGCGACGTGGTGCACGCCGGCGACGCCCGATACCGCCGCGTCCCAGCCGGCGTCTTCGGTCAGCGAGGCGACGGCCACCTCGAGCCCGGCGTCGTCGACTCCCGCACGACGGACCGCCGCCCGCAGTGCAGGCTCGGCCTCGAGGGAGCGGATGGCCCCGCGGACGGGAGTGCCGCGCTGGAGGAGGTCGGCGACGATGCGAGAGCCGAGGTATCCCGTGGCTCCGGTGACGAGCATGGTGCGGTGAGAAGTGTTCATGGTCAGAGTCGAACAGACCTCAAGCGCGTGAAGTCAAGCGTGGATCATCGCTTCGAGCCGCGGGGTGATCTCCGCCACGCGCGCCTGCGCCTCGGCCTCGGCGGCGACGTCGCCGCGCTCGCGGGCATCCCACAGCGCGGCCTTGCGCTCCAGATAGTCGCGGTGCACGTGCAGTGTCGCGATCTCGAGCTCGACCCGCTCGGCATGGCGCAGCAGGAGATCCCGCTGCTCCCCCGCCGCCTCGTGCCCCCGCGCCCGATTCGCCTGGTACGTGCGCATGTCCTCGATGCCGACCCCCATCGCGCGCAGGCACGCGAGCACCTGGAGGTCGTCGAGGTCGCGCTCTCGATACCGTCGGTGTCCGCTGCTCGGATCGCGCGAGATCGGACCGATGAGCCCGACCTCCTCGTAGTACCGGAGGGTGGGTTCGCTCAGCCCCGAACGCCGGGCGGCCTGCTGGATCGTGACCATCGACATGTCCCCAGCACAGCACACCTCACGCACTCGAGGTCGAGGTCGCGTCACCGTCGTTTCTGACAGTGCGGGCAGAAGTGGCTCGAGCGGTTCATGAACGACACCCGCACGATCGGCCGCCCGCATCGCGGACACGGCTGACCCGTGCGGCCGTAGGCGTTGAGGGAGTGCGCGAAGTAGCCCGCCTGACCGTTGACGTTGACGTACTGCGCGTCGAAACTCGTGCCGCCCTCGGCGAGGGCCTTCTCGAGCACCGCCTGCACCTCTCCGAGCAGTCTATTGACCGCCCGGGTCGGCAGATCGCGCGCCGAGGTCTCGGGGTGGATGCGCGCCGCCCACAGCGACTCGTCGGCGTAGATGTTGCCGATGCCGCTGGCCGCCGTCTGATCCAGCAGCACGCGTTTGATGCCGGATGCCGTGCGTGCGAGACGCGCGCGGAAGCGCGTCGCGCTGAATGCGGGGTCGAGGGGGTCGCGACCGATGTGCGCGACCTGCGTGGGAACCCGCGCGAGCGCGGATCCCCGGCCGCCCGCCGCCCCGTCGGGGGTGTCGACGAGACGGTCGATCGCGAGCGAGCCGAAGGTGCGCTGATCGGCGAAGACGACCGAGAGTGCGCCGTGCTCCGGGTGTTCGAGCTCGATGCGGATGCGCTCGTGCCGTTCCTCGGGGGACCCGGGCAGGCGCAGCAGCATCTGACCGCTCATGCCGAGGTGGGTGACGATCGCCTCGTCGTCGCCGACCGGCATCCACAAGAACTTGCCGCGCCGCACGGCCGATGCGATGCGCCGGCCGGTCAGCTCCGCCTCGAAGTGCGCCGCTCCTCCGGTGTGCCGGGTCAGAGCGCGCTCATCGCGCACGTCGACCGACGAGATGAGGGCGCCCGTGACGGCGGGTTCGAGACCCGCGCGTACGACCTCGACCTCGGGGAGCTCAGGCACGCGCGTCGAGCTCGCGCCACGCGGTGAGGGCGGCGGCCATCTCGGCTTGCTTCTTGCTCGACCCCTCGCCCGTGGTCGAGACGTCGCCCACCGTGACGGTCGCCGTGAATCGGCGGTCGTGGTCGGGGCCGGTCGCCTCGACTCCGTACAGCGGCGCCGCCAGTCCGAGACGCGCGGCGATCTCCTGCAGGCTCGTCTTCGGGTCCATCGCGGCGCCGTAGCGCTCGGGGTCGGCCATGAGCGGTTCGACCAGACGCAGGACCATCGCGGATGCGGCATCCGGACCCGCCGAGAGGAAGGTCGCGCCGATCAGGGCTTCCATGGTGTCGGCGAGGATCGAGTCCTTGTCGCGGCCGCCGGTGAGGACTTCGCCGCGGCCGAGCCGGATGTGCGCCCCGAGGCCGATCGTCCGCGCGATCTCGGCGAGGGCGACCGTCGACACGACGCTCGCGCGCCGCTTGGCGAGGCTTCCTTCATCGAGATCCGGATGCCGGGTGAACAGACGCACCGTGACGGCCTGGCCCAGCACCGAGTCGCCCAGGAATTCCAGGCGTTCGTTGTGCGGGATGCCGCCGTTCTCGTAAGCGAACGAGCGGTGCGTCAGAGCGAGTGAAAGAAGCTCGGGGTCGATGTCGACCCCGAGCTTCTCGGTGAGCGCTGCGCGCTCGACGTTGTTACGCGTCACGAATCGCCGATCAGACGTCGGCGACCTTGCGGCCCTTGTACTCGAGGAAGAGCTCGGTGCCCTGCGAGTCGGTGACGACCTTCGCCTGGTGGGGGCGGCTGTAGACGACCTTGCCGTTCTCGATGGTCTTGACCAGCGCGGGGGCTTCAGCCTTCCACTGCGCACGACGCGAGCGGGTGTTGGAGCGGGAGACCTTCCGCTTCGGGGGGTTACCTGCCATGACTAGCTCTTCTCTGTCTTGGGGGCGGCGCGGAGCGCATCGCCGTCGTCTGGGGTGTACTGCTGGAGCGCTGCCCACCGGGGATCGGCGGGCGTCTGCTCCGTGTTGCCGGGGCTTTCCGTCAGCCTCTCGCCCGTGTTCGGGTCGAGCCCGGGGCAGTCCGGCTGACACACCGGCTGGAACGGAAGCGACAGGACAATGGCATCCCGGACCAGATTTTCAAGATCCACGTGGTCGTCTTGAACGTCGTAGTCGCTCGCTTCATCCCCAGGATACGCGAAAAGTTCCTGGAACTCGACTTCGACAGGCTCGGTGATGTCGATCAGGCAGCGTCCGCACACGCCCGTGGCGGTGGTGTCGACGGTGCCCGAGACGAGGATGCCCTCGTGCACCGACTCGAGACGCACGTCGAGCTCGAGCGTTTCGCCCTCCGGGATGGAGAGCAGCCCCTCGCCCCACTTCTCGGGGGTGGCGAGGTCGAGGCTGTGCTCGCGCATCTCGCCCGGGTGGTGCTCGATGTCGCGCACGGGGAGCTGGAAGGGTCCGGGTCGGTGGGTTCTCACGGTCGTCAATGCTACCGGCGGGCGCCTGAACGGGGGCCGGGCGGCACGCGGGGGCGAACGCCGGGCGGATCGCCCGGCCCGCAGCGGCGCCTCAGATGCCGCGGGCGCCGGTGTCGAGGAAGCGGGCGACGGCCGGCGGCACGTAGGGCGACACGTCTCCGCCGAGTCCCGCGACCTGGCGCACGAGCGAGCTCGAGACGAGGGCGTGTGCGGGATCCGGCAGCAGGAACACCGTCTCGACGTGCGCGAGGTCGCGGTTGACGATCGCCATGGGCGTCTCGTAGGCCACGTCGACCTGCGAGCGGATGCCCTTGACCAGCACCTTCGCCCCCACATCGGTGGCGTAGTCGACGAGCAGGCCCATGCTCCACGCGGCGACGATCACGTCGCCCTCGACGCCCGCCTCCGAGATCGACTGCTCGAGCAGAAGCTGCCGCTGGGCGATGGGCAGCATCGCCTCTTTGCCGGGGTTGTGCACCACGAGCACGTGCAACTGGTCGAACAGACCGGCGGCACGACGGATGACGTCGAGGTGACCGAGCGTGGGCGGGTCGAACGAGCCGGGCACGACGGCGATCCGGGGATCCATGTCGCCAGCCTACCGATCGCTCCGGCCGAGGCGGCGGGCGCTCAGGACTTCGCCAGCGCGGCGCGCTCCTCGACCCCGACTCGGCGTTCGAGGGCGGCGGCGAGGGCCGGATGCCGCTGCAGAGCCGGGTCGTCGGCGAGAAGCTTCTCGCCCTCGGCGCGGGCCTCGACGATGAGCTCGGAGTCGGTGATGACCCGCAGCAGCTTGAGCGACGAGCGCGCCCCCGACTGCGCACCACCGAGCACATCGCCCTCTCCGCGCAGTTCGAGGTCGACCTCGGCCAGCGCGAAGCCGTCGAGGGTCGCGGCGACGGCCTCGACCCGCGAGCGCGCCGAGGTTCCGGGCGCGGCCTCGGTCACGAGCAGGCAGAGCCCCGGCAGGCCCCCTCGACCGACGCGGCCGCGCAACTGGTGCAGCTGCGACACGCCGAACCGGTCAGCCTCGAGGATCACCATCGTCGAGGCGTTGGGCACGTCGACGCCGACCTCGATGACGGTCGTCGCGATGAGCACGTCGATGTCGCCGCGGGCGAAGGCCTGCATGACGGCGTCCTTCTCGTCGGCCGACATCTTTCCGTGCAGGATCTGGGTATGGATGCCGCGGAAGGCGGGCAACTGCGACAGCAGGGCCTCGACCTGCACGACGCCCCAGCGCGTGCGCGCTCCCTCGGCGGCGGTCGGAGCGGGCGCATCGGGCGCGTCGGCGGGTTCGTCGCTCTTTCCGTCGGCCACCTGATCGGCGTCGATCGCGGGGCACACCACGAAGGCCTGTCGTCCGAGCGCGACCTCTTCGGTCACGCGATCCCACACCCGGGCGAACCAGCCGGGCTTCTCGGCGAGAGGGGCGACGAACGACTGGATGCCCGCGCGACCGGCCGGCATGGTGCGGATGGTCGAGACGTCGAGGTCGCCGAACACCGTCATGGCCACCGTGCGCGGAATGGGCGTCGCGGTGAGCACCAGGGTGTGCGGAGAGTCGCCCTTGGAGCGCAGGGCCTCGCGCTGATCGACGCCGAAGCGGTGCTGTTCGTCGACCACCACGAAACCGAGATCGGCGAAGGTCGTCGTGGCGCTCAGCAGGGCGTGGGTCCCGACGACGATGCGCGCCTGGCCCGACGCGACGCGCAGTGCCGCCTTGCGACGCTCGGCCGCGGGCATCTGCCCCGTCAGCAGCGTCGGCATGAGCTCGGGTGCGAGCTCGGGACCCAGCATCCGCGCGATCGACCGCAGGTGCTGACCCGCCAGCACCTCGGTGGGCGCGATGAGCGCGGACTGCCCGCCCGACTCGGCGACCTGCAGCATCGCCCTCAGCGCCACCAGCGTCTTGCCCGAGCCGACCTCGCCCTGCACGAGACGGTTCATCGGCCAATCGGCCACGAGGTCGGTCTGCAGTTGCGCCCCGACGGTCTGCTGGTCGGGGGTCAGCTCGAACGGGAGGATCGCGTCGAACCGTTCGAGCAGTCCGCCCGCGGCGGCCGGCCTCTTGGTCGCCGACAGCGCGCGCACGAACTGCCGCTGCTGCAGCAGGGCCGTCTGCAGCACGAACGCCTCTTGCATGCGCAGCGTCTGCACCGCGGGAGGGATGTCGTCGTCGTGCTGCGGGCGGTGGATGCTCTCGAGCGCCGCACGCGCGGGGAGCAGCCCGCGCCGGGCGCGGAGGCTCTCGGGGAGCGGATCGTCGATGTCGTCGAGCCCGTCGAGCACGAGCGAGATGGTCTTCTGCACGAGGGTGCTGGGCACCGAGCTCGTCGCCGGATAGATCGGGATCGGCCGCTTCGCCGTGACCTCGGCCTCGGCGCGGGCTTCGGCGAGGTCGTCGAACAGCTCGTAGTCGGGGTTGGTCAGCTGCGTCTGGCGGCGGTACTCGCCGACCTTGCCCGAGAAGATGCCTCGTCGCCCGGGAGTGAGGTCTTTCAGCCGCCACGGCTGGTTGAAATACGTCAGCGACATGCGCCCGTCGCCGTCGCTGATGACGACCTCGAGCAGGGATCCGCGCCGGTTCTGCATGCGGCGCTCGCTCGCGCTGACCACCTCGGCCACGATCGTGACGGGTTCGCCCAGCGGCAGAGAGGCGATGGGCGTGAGCTCGCCGCGTCGTGCGTACCGCCGCGGATAGTGCTCGAGCAGCTCGCCCACGGTCTTCACGCCGAACGCCTTGTCGAACGCGGTCGCCGTCTTGCCGCCGATGGCGCCGTCGAGGCGCGAGGCGAGCGAGAATCCGGGCATGCTCCGAGTCTAGGCAGGGCCTCCGACACCGGCGGCCCGCCCGGCGGCGACGGCGCCCGGACCCTAGGCTGGGACGGTGACGC
The DNA here is from genome assembly GCF_040436305.1 of Microbacterium sp. che218. Lineage (NCBI taxonomy): Bacteria > Bacillati > Actinomycetota > Actinomycetes > Micrococcales > Microbacteriaceae > Microbacterium > Microbacterium sp. che218. The sequence continues at coordinate 296,965 of NZ_AP031501.1, read as the reverse complement.
GCATCATCTCCGGCCGCGCCGGCGGCACCGTTCTCGACGTCCCCCCGAAGGGCACGCGGCCCACCAGCGACCGCGTCCGCGAGTCGTTGTTCGGCGCACTCGAATCGGCCGGGCTCCTCGACGACGCGCGCGTGGCCGACCTCTACGCCGGATCCGGGGCCCTGGGGCTCGAGAGCCTCAGCCGCGGCGCGGCGTCCGCCGACCTCGTGGAGCTGTCCGCCCCCGCCGCGACGCTCATCCGCAAGAACGCCGACCGTCTGCGCACCGCCGGCGTGAGCGCCCCCGCGCGCGTGCACCGGGCGAACGTCACGACCTGGCTCACGGCATCCGTCGCCGAATTCGACCTGGTGTTCCTCGACCCGCCCTACGACGTCGGCGACGACGAGCTCACGCGCGCCCTGGTCGCCCTCGCTCCGCGGCTGAGTCCGGATGCCACGGTGATCGTCGAACGCGCGAAGCGCTCCCCCGCGCCCGACTGGGCCGCCGCGGGCCTCGACGCCGACCGCGACCGCGCCTACGGCGACACGACGATGTGGTGGGGGCGCCCCGCCTGACTCAGCCGCGCCCGGCGTCCCAGTCGCGGTAGGGGTCCCAGCCGCCGCGACCGGTCCAGGCGCGTCCGTCGACCGTGACCGCCTCCGCGCCGCGCGGCTCGACCGTGCCGACGCGGCGACCGAGGGGCGCGGCGTCGGCGGGGAAGGTCACGAGAAAGCCGTGGTCCTCTCCCCCGTCGAGCGCGAGGCCCGGGTCGTCTCCCAGCGTCGCGCTGTCGAACGCGATCGTGACGTCGGAGGCATCGGCCAGGCGCGTCGCGTCGAGCACGAGTCCGTCGGAGACGTCCATCATGGCCGTGGCTCCGGATGCCGCGGCCTCCAGCGCTTCGGCGATGGGTGGGCGCGGCCGGAGCTGACGCGACAGAGCGCGGGCCTCGGCCGAGTCGAGCAGCGCCGGATCGACCGGGACCGGGGCCCCCTCGGCATCCGTGAACCGTCGGAACAGCACCTCGAGCCCGCGCGCGGCCTCACCCAGCTCGCCGATCACGTAGACGCCGTCGCCCGCTCGCGCGCCCGAGCGGCGCACCGGTTCGCGGCCATCGAGGCTGCCGAGCGCCGTGACCGCGATCGTGAGGGTGTCCGACACGGTGAGGTCGCCGCCCTCGACCGCGCAGCCGGGAGCGAGCTCCGCGCAGGCGGCGGCGAGGCCGTCAGCGAAACCGCGCACGAACGACACGGGAGTGGCATCCGGCATCGCGAGCGCCACGAGCAGGGCGATCGGGCGCGCCCCCATCGCCGCGACGTCGGAGAGGTTCACCGCCGCCGCCTTGAACCCGAGGTCGAAGGGCTTCGACCACGCCAGGCGGAAATCGGGCCCGTGCACGAGCGTGTCGGTGGTTGCGACCACCCGCCCGTCGGGCACCGCCAGCACGGCGGCATCGTCGCCCGGCCCCACCGGCGCGGTCGAGGGCGGAAGGCGGTCGAGGATGCCGCGCAGGATCTGCCCCTCGGACAGCTCCCCCACAGTCGTTGCACGGGTGGTCTCGGCGTCGGTCACCTCCCCACGCTATTAGCCTGGAGGGGTGCCCCGCTCCTCCCGCTCCCTCGCGCTCGTTGCCGCCCTCGTCCTTCTCCCGGGACTCGCGGCGTGCAGCACGACGGTCGCGATGGAACCGGCGAAGCAGGCGAACGACCCCGCCTGCGCCGCCGTCATCTCGCGCCTGCCCGACCAGATCTCGGGCCAGCAGCGCCGGTGGACCGACGCGCAGTCGACAGGCGCGTGGGGCGACCCCGCCGCGATCCTCATGACGTGCGGCCTCGAGACCCCCGGCCCGTCCACCCTTCCGTGCCGCCCGTTCGACGGCGTCGACTGGCTCGTCGACGAATCGCAGGCCGACCAGAATCGCTACACGCTGACGACCTTCGGGCGCAGTCCCGCGATCCAGGTCTACCTCGACTACGAAGAGGCGAGCAGTGCCGACGTGGCCCAAGCCCTCGGCCCGCTGATCAGCCAGTACCTGCCGTCGACGGGTGCCGTGTGCACCTCGGCATCCGACACAACCCCGTCTCCGACGCCCTGATCCCGCGCGTCAGGCCTTGACGAGGGCCGCGTCGAGCAGGTCGCTGATGAGGTCGGGGTACGACAGGCCCGAAGCGATCCAGCAGGTCGGGAACATCGAGATCGGCGTGAACCCGGGCATGGTGTTGACCTCGTTCACGTAGAACTCGGTGCCGGTGTAGAAGAAGTCGACGCGCGCGAGGCCCTGGCCGCCGATCGCCTCGAACGCCTGAGCGGCGATCCGCTGCATCTCGGCGAGCTCGCCGTCGCGCAGGTCGGCGGGGCACACGAGCTCGACGCCCGCAGCCCCGAGGTATTTCGCCTCGAAGTCGTAGAACTCCCGGCCGGTCACGACGATCTCGCCGGCGACGCTGACGCGCACCGGTCCGCCGTCACGCCCGGGGAGCACGCCGCACTCCACCTCGCGGCCGACGATCGCCTTCTCGACGAGCACCAGGCCGTCTTCGGCGAAGGCGGTGTCGAGCGCGGCGTCGAGGTCGTCCCACTGCGACACCTTCGTGACGCCGACGCTGGAGCCGGCCTCGTTCGGCTTGACGAACACGGGCAGGTCGAGCGCGCGGATGCGGCGCTCCCACAGGGCACGGTCGCGGGCGAGGTCGGCGCGAGTCACCGCGACCCACGGCACCACGGGCACGTTCGCGGCGCGCAGCACCTGCTTGGTCACGTGCTTGTTCATGCCGATCGCCGACATGAGCACTCCCCCGCCGGCGTACGGGATGCCGAGCAGCTCGAGCAGCCCCTGCACGGTGCCGTCCTCACCGAAGCGGCCGTGCAGGATCGGCAGCACGACGTCGACGTCTCCGAGGGAGCGGGTGCCCTCGGCATCCGTCACCGTCCACTCGCGCGAGAGCGTCGAGTCGGGCAGGCGCACGCGCGTGCCGTTGTCGCGCACCTCGGGCAGCGCGTCGGGGATCAGCGCGAACTTGTCGGGATCGTCGTCTTCGAGCACGAAGGCGCCGTCGCGCGTGATGCCGACCGGGATGACCCGGAAGCGGTCACGGTCGATCGCCCGCAGCACCCCGCCCGCCGTGGCGGAACTGATCGAATGCTCGCTGGAGCGCCCGCCGAAGAGCACCACCACCACCGGTTTGGTCATTCTGCGTCCTCTCGCCCTGCGGCTGGTCGTCGTCTGTCGTCAGGTGCGGTGCGATGTCGCGCGGGTCCATTGTCCCGTCGAGCACCATCTTGACCTGCTGCACGATGGGCATGTCGACGCCGACCTGCTTCGCGAGCTGCAGGACGGGGGCGACGGATGCCAAGCCCTCCGCGGTCTGCTGCATCTGGGCCACGACCTCTTTGTAGCCGTACCCCTGGCCGAGCAGGCGCCCGGCGGTGTTGTTGCGGCTGAGCGGCGACTGGCACGTCGCGATGAGGTCGCCGAGGCCCGCGAGGCCCTGCAGCGTCTCGGGCTGGGCGCCCTGCGCGACGGCGAAGTCGGTCATCTCGACGAGACCGCGCGTGATGATCGAGGCCTTCGTGTTCTCGCCGTAGCCGACGCCGTCGACGATGCCGATCGCGACGGCGATGAGGTTCTTCAGCACGCCGCCGAACTCGGTGCCGATCACGTCGGTGTTCACGAACGAGCGGAAGTACCTGTTGCGCGCGCGGCGGGCCACGGCCTCGGCCGTCTCGGGGCTCAGCGAGCTGATGACCGCCGCGGTCGGCTGCTCGCGCGCGATCTCGAGGGCGAGGTTGGGGCCGGATGCCACGGCGATGCGCGCCGGGTCGCACTCCAGCACCTGTTCGATGACCTGACTCATGCGCAGGCCGGTCGACTTCTCGACGCCCTTCATCAGTGAGACGAGCGGCACGTCGGTGTGCTCGACGAGCGGACGGATGGCCGCGAGGTTCTCGCGCAGCGACTGGCTCGGCACCGACAGGAAGATCTGCTCGGCGCCGTTCAGCGCCTCGGCGAGATCGGTCGTGGCGGTCATGGTCCGCGGAAGGTTGATGCCCGAGAGGTAGCGACTGTTGCGCTTGGACTCGGTGATCTCGGCGGCCAGTTCGGGGCGGCGCGCCCACATCACGACCGAGGCCCCGCCGTCGGCGAGGATCTTGCCGAACGTCGTGCCCCAGCTGCCCGCGCCGACGACGGCGACCTTGGGCCCGGTGGTGGGCACGACCGCCTTACGCGTCAAGGCGGCCCGTCTCGTTCTGCCCGTGCTGCGACGGGTTCCAGCGCTCGGTCGGAGCGGGAAGGCCCCGGATGCCGGCGAGCATCTCGGTGATGCGGTTCATCATCGCGTCGGTGGCCTTGGCCAGCGTGGCGGGCTGGGTCGCCGTCGCGGTGTACTCGCTGAGGTCCATCGCGGGTCCGATCTCGACGATCACGTGCGAGCGACGCGGGAACTTCAGCTTGCCGTAGCGCGGGAGGATCTGCTGCACGCCCCACTGCGCCATCGGAATGAGCGGCAGGTCGGCGGCGAGAGCGAGGCGCACGGCGCCGGTCTTGCCGCGCATGGGCCACAGCTCGGGATCGCGCGTGAGGGTTCCCTCGGCATACACGATGACGCCGCGGCCGTCGCTCGCGATCTGCTGCGCGGCCTTCATCGACTGGTTCGCGCTCGTGGAGGTGCGCGGCACGGGCACCATCCCGGTGGCCTTCAAGGCGGCCCCGAGGACGGGGACCTTGAACAGGCTCTCTTTCGCCATGAACCGCGGAGCGCGCCCGAGACGCCACACCGCGACCGCCACGATGACCGGATCGAACTCCGAGTTGTGGTTCGGAGCGATGACGTACGCGCCCTCGCGCGGGAGGTTCTCGGCCCCGCGGATCTCGATGCGGGCGAACAGGCCCGTGATGGGCACGATGATCGCCGCGAGCGGCCAGAAGGCGCTCGGCTTCGTCTTCTCGGGCGAGGCGGCCACGGATCAGCCCACGACGTCGAAGTCGGCGTCGAGAGCGGTCAGCTTCTCGAGGAACTTCTCGTAGCCGCGGCGGATGATGCCGATGTTGCGCACCGTCGACTCGCCCTCGGCGGCCAGGGCCGCGATGACGTAGCTGTAGCCGCCGCGCAGGTCGGGCACCTCGACGTCGGCGCCGTGCAGCGGCGTCGGGCCGTTGATGACGGCGGCCTGCTCGAGCGAACGACGCGGGACGCGGCGGTCGGGGCTCGAGATGCCCTTCGGATGCACGGTGATGTCGGCGCCCATCTTGTTGAGGGCCTCGGTGAAGCCGAGACGGTTCTCGTACACCGTCTCGTGCACCGTCGAGGTGCCGGGCGCCTGCGTCAGGGCGACGATGAGCGGCTGCTGCCAGTCCGTCATGAAGCCGGGGTGCACGTCGGTCTCGACCATGACGGGCTTGAGCGCGTCGCCGCGGCGGAAGAGGATGCCGTCTTCGCGCACGTCGAACCATCCGCCGGCCTTGCGGAAGACGTTGAGGAAGGTCAGCATGTCCTGCTGGCGCGCGCCCTTGGCGAAGATCTCGCCGTCGGTCGCGAGCGCGGCGCAGGCCCATGACGCGGCCTCGTTGCGGTCGAAGATCGCGCGGTGGTCGTAGCCGACGAGCTTGTCGACGCCCTCGATGAAGATGACGCGGTTGGGCTCGTACGAGATGATCGCGCCCATCTTCTGCAGCACGGCGATGAGATCCATGATCTCGGGCTCGATCGCGGCGTTGCGCAGCTCGGTCACGCCCTTCGCGCGGACGGCCGTGAGCAGCACCTGCTCGGTCGCGCCGACGCTGGGGTACGGCAGCTCGATCGAGGCGCCGTGCAGGCCGTTGGGCGCCGTGATGCGGATGCCCTCGTAGCTCTTGTCGACGACGGCGCCGAAGGCGCGCAGGGCGTCCATGTGGAAGTTGATCGGTCGGTCGCCGATGCGGCATCCGCCGAGGTCGGGGATGAGCGCCTCACCCAGGAGGTGCAGCAGCGGGCCGCAGAAGAGGATCGGGATGCGCGACGCGCCCGCGTGGGCGTCGATCTCTTCGAAGTGCGCGGCGACGGCGCCCGAGGGGTCGAGGTGGAGCGTGCCCTCCTCGTCGCCCTCGGTCACCGTGACGCCGTGGACCTCCAGGAGCGAGCGGACGACCTTGACGTCGCTGATCATCGGCACGTCGCGCAGCGTGCTCGTGGTCTCGCCCAGGAGCGCGGCCACCATGGCCTTCGTCACCAGGTTCTTCGCGCCCTTGACCTCGACGGTTCCGCGCAGGGGCCGGCCGCCGCGGATCGCGAGGGTCTCGGCCGCCTCCCAGTCCGGCTGTCCGGGGTTCTGGTCTCCGGAATCGGTGACGAGTGTGCTCATGGGGGGTGGACCTCACTTCGTGGACGAGGGGCGGCAGATCGACCCGATCGGGTCGATCGGGCTCAGCGGACCGGAAGGGTCTGCGGCCGCCATGCCTCGCGGCGCGCCTCGAACTGCGTGATCTTGTCTTCGTCACGCAGCGTGAGCCCGATGTCGTCGAGCCCTTCGAGAAGCCGCCACCTAGTGTAATCGTCGATCTCGAAAGAGACCGTGAGGTCGCCGACCGTGGCGGTCTTCGCCTGCAGGTCGACGGTCATGTCGATGCCGGGGTTCGCCTCGAGGACGGCCCAGATCTGCTCGACCTCGTCTTCGGTGATCACGCCCGTGACCAGGCCCTGCTTGCCCGAGTTGCCGCGGAAGATGTCGGCGAACTTCGGGCTGAGCACGACGCGGAATCCGTAGTCGCGCAGCGCCCACACCGCGTGCTCGCGGCTCGATCCGGTCCCGAAGTCGGGGCCGGCGACGAGGACGGATGCCGAGCGGTAGGCGTCCTGATTGAGCACGAACCCGGGGTCTTGGCGCCAGTTCGAGAACAGGGCGTCTTCGAAGCCCGTCTTGGTGACGCGCTTGAGGAACACGGCGGGGATGATCTGGTCGGTGTCGACGGCCGACCGCTTCAGCGGGGCCGCGATTCCGGTGTGCGTGGCGAACTTCTCCATGTCAGGCCTCCGCCCCGGTCGAAACGGTCTCCGGCGCGTTCTGCCCGGGGAGGGGGTCGAGGTCGGCCGGGCTCGACAGCGTGCCGCGCACGGCGGTGGCCGCGGCGACGAGCGGCGACACGAGGTGCGTGCGACCGCCCTTGCCCTGGCGTCCTTCGAAGTTGCGGTTCGAGGTCGACGCGCAGCGCTCCCCGGGGGCGAGCTGGTCGGGGTTCATGCCCAGGCACATCGAGCACCCGGCGAAACGCCACTCGGCGCCGAAGTCGGTGAAGACCTTGTCGAGGCCCTCGGCCTCGGCTTCGAGGCGCACGCGTGCCGAACCCGGCACGACCATCACGCGGACGTTCTCCGCCTTGGTGCGCCCCTCGATGACCGAGGCGAAGGCGCGGAGGTCTTCGATGCGGCTGTTCGTGCAGGAACCCATGAACACGGCATCCACCGGGATGTCCTTCATCGGGGTGCCGGCCTGCAGATCCATGTACTCGAGCGCCCGCTCGGCGGCTGCGCGCTCGTTGGCGTCGACGATGTCGGCCGGGGTGGGAACGACGTCGCTCAGCGAGACGCCCTGGCCGGGGTTCGTGCCCCAGGTGACGAAGGGTTCGAGCTCGGCGGCGTCGAGGAACACCTCGGCGTCGTAGACGGCACCCTCATCGCTCGGCAGCGTGCGCCAGTAGGCGACCGCGTCGTCCCAGTCCTGACCTTGCGGCGCGTGGGGCTTGTCCTTGACGTACGCGAAGGTCGTCTCGTCGGGGGCGATCATGCCCGCGCGGGCGCCGGCCTCGATCGACATGTTGCACATCGTCATGCGCCCCTCCATCGAGAGGGAGCGGATCGCGCTGCCGCGGAACTCGAGCACGTAGCCCTGACCGCCGTTGGCGCCGATCTTGGCGATGATCGCGAGGATGATGTCCTTCGCCGTGACGCCGGGCTTCAGCTCGCCCTCGACGGTGATCGCCATCGTCTTGAAGGGCTTCAGCGGCAGCGTCTGCGTGGCGAGCACGTGCTCGACCTCGCTCGTGCCGATGCCGAACGCCATCGCGCCGAACGCGCCGTGGGTGGAGGTGTGCGAGTCGCCGCACACGACCGTGATGCCCGGCATGGTGAGGCCGAGCTGCGGGCCGACCACGTGGACGATGCCCTGCTCCTTGTCGCCCAGCGAGTGGATGCGCACGCCGAACTCCTCGGCGTTGCGGCGCAGCGTGTCGATCTGGGTGCGGCTGGTGAGGTCGGCGATCGGCTTGTCGATGTCGAGCGTCGGGGTGTTGTGGTCTTCGGTGGCGATCGTCAGATCGAGCCGGCGCACGGGGCGACCCTCGGCGCGCAGGCCGTCGAAGGCCTGGGGGCTGGTGACCTCGTGCACGAGGTGCAGGTCGATGTAGATGAGGTCGGGCTGACCGTTCTCGCCCTTGACGACGAGGTGGTCGTCCCAGACCTTCTCGGCCAGGGTGCGAGGGTTCTCGGGAATCGTGCTCATGTCTTGCGTTTCTCCTCGGAAGGGGGTGTGAGGCCCGCGACGAACTCCGCGACGAGAGAGGCCTAGGACAAGGTCTCGTCGCGGCCGCTAAGGAGGAGGCGAGCGATCCGCACGTCGTCACGATACCACCGGCGTCCGACACCCCTGCCGTCGGGAACGGATGCCGGATGCCGGGCCGGCGGTGTCACAGAGCGACGCACGTTTCGTCTCCCGGCGCCCGCGCGTGCGAATCTGGGCCGACCCGAAGGAAGGAGTGCGCCATGGCCGCAGGCGCCGACACCGGATTCTCCACTCGCCAGGTCCACGCAGGATCGGCGACCGCGCAGGCGAGCCCCCGCGCGACCCCGATCTACCTCACGGCGGGCTTCACCTTCAGCGACCTCGACGAGTCGGCCGCGCACTTCGGCGAGGGCACGGGCTTCGGATACAGCCGCACCGGCAACCCCACCGTGCACGCCGTCGAGGAGCGCCTCGCCTCGCTCGAGGGCGGCGACCAGGCCGTGCTCGTCTCGAGCGGCCAGGCGGCGGTCACCGTCGCGCTCCTCGCCCTCGCGGGCGCGGGCGACCACGTCGTCGTGTCGGAGCACATCTACGAGGGCACCCGCGGCCTGCTGCTCGACAACCTCGCGCGCCTCGGGGTCGAGACGACCTTCGTCGACACCGACGACCTCGACGCCTGGCGCGCCGCGATTACGCCCCGCACGCGGGCCCTCTTCGCCGAGACGCTCTCGAACGCCCGCAACGACGTGCTCGACGTTGCCGCGGTGGCCGCGATCGGCGCCGAGCACGGCATCCCGCTCGTCGTCGACAGCACGTTCACCACTCCGTACCTGCTCCGCCCGATCGAGCACGGGGCCGCCGTCGTGGTGCACTCGGCGAGCAAGTTCCTCGCCGGTCAAGGCGCCGTGCTCGGCGGGGTCATCGTCGACGACGGTCGCTTCGACGCCGCGGCATCCGGTCACCGTTTCCCCCACCTCGTGCAGACCGACCGCCTGGGCGGCGCCAGCTACGCCGAGAAGCACGGCGCCCGCGCGCGCGGGCAGTACATCCGCGAGAGCGTGGCCCCGCGGTTCGGCCCGTCGCCCTCGCCGCTGAACGCCTTCCTGATCGGCCAGGGGATCGAGACGCTGAGCCTGCGCGTCGAACGGCAGTCGCAGAACGCCCTCGCCGTCGCCCGCTGGCTCGAACAGCGCCCCGAGGTGGAGCGCGTCGACTACATCGGTCTCGACTCGCACCCCCACCACGACCTCGGCGAGCGGTATCTCACTCGCGGCTTCGGCTCGGTCTTCACCGTCACCCTGCGCGGCGGGCTCGAAGCCGCGCGACACGTCGTGCAGTCGGTCGAGGTCATCACGCACATGACCCACCTCGGCGACGTGCGATCGCTCGTGCTGCACCCCCAGAGCACCTCGCACGCCGCCCGCACCGTCGCGGAGCGCGAGCGCGCGGGGGTCTTCCCCGGCACGATCCGCCTGTCGATCGGCATCGAGGACATCGACGACCTGCTCGCCGACCTCGACCAGGCGCTCGTCGGCGTCCCCGTCCTCGAGCGCGAGACGGTCGTGCTGTGAGCCGGCTGCAGCACTTCGGCTGGTTCCTCGCCCGCGGCTTCGGCCCGCACGGGTGGGGCCACCCCTACCTGCGATGGAACCACCGCTGGACCGAGCCCGGCCTCTACCAGGACTCCGCCCGCACGCTCGAGCAGGCCGGTTTCGACCTGCTGATCATCGAAGACGCGCCCTCGCTCGGCAGCGCCGACACGATCGACCTGCGCGTGCGTCACGCCTTCGGCGGACCCAAGCACGACCCGCTGCTGCTCGCGCCGTATCTGTTCGCCGCGACGCACCACCTGGGCGTGGTGCCGACGGTCAACCCGGCCGCGTACCTGCCGTACACCGCCGCCCGGCAGTTCGCGACGCTCCAGCACCTGAGCGGCCACCGTCTCGGCCTGAACGTCGTGACCGACACCGGCAGCGCGCGCCACTTCTCCGCCGCGCCGCAGCTCGGGCACGACGCGGCCTACGACCGCGCCGAAGAGTGGCTCGACGGCATCCGGAAGCTCTGGAACAGCTGGGGCGAGGGCGCTCTGGTCGCCGATGAGGAGACGGGTGTCTATGCCGACGGCACGAAGCTCGAGGCGGTGCAGCACCGAGGCGAGCACTTCGGCTTCGACGGGCCGCTCAACGCCGTCCCCTTCACCGACGGCGCGCCGGCGATCGTCTCCCCCGGCGGATCGGGCCGCGGCCTGTCGTTCGCGGGGCACAACTCCGACGTGCAGCTCGCGCTCGCGCCCCTCGACGAGCAGAGCATCCGGGCGTACCGCGGTCGCATCCACGCGGCCGCCGAAGCCGCGGGCCGCACCGCGGCCGACATCAAGATCCTCTTCGCGATCCAGCCCGTGCTCGTCTCGTCGCCGGAGGAAGCCGACCGTCTGGTCGCGGCATCCGCCGATCCGACCGAAGACGCGCTGGTCGCCATCGCGCGCAAGCAGTCGAGCGATCTCGAGACCGATCTCACCGGACTCGACCTCGACAAGCCGCTCGACCGCTCGATCTTCGGCGAGCACGTGTCGGAGGGCAGCATTCGCCGCCTCGTCGGAAAGCACGACGACGACGCTCCCCTGCGCACGATCCTCGCCGCGCACGCGCGCCTGGGCCGGTTGAACGACGGCTCGGGCTTCGTGGGCACGGCCGACGAGTTCGCCGACCGTATCGAGGAGCTCGGCGACTGGGGCAACGACGGCGTGCTGCTGTGGGGCGACCTGCACCCGGTCACCGTGCATCGCGTGCTCGACGACCTCGTGCCGATCCTGCGTCGGCGCGGCATCCTCCGCGAGGAGTACGTCGACGGCGGCCTGCAGGCCAACCTGCGCGCGTTCTAGCGGGGCGGATGCCGTGACCTCAGGCGGCTGACCCTGTCGACCCAGCTGGCTGAGCCCGTCGAAGCCACCGCAACGCACAGGCCCCCACCCAGCTGGCTGAGCCCGTCGAAGCCACCGCAACGCACAGGCCCCCACCCAGGTGGCTGAGCCCGTCGAAGCCACCGCAACGCACAGGCCCCCACCCAGGTGGCTGAGCCCGTCGAAGCCACCGGAACCCGCGGGCCCCCGACCCAGGTGGCTGAGCCCGTCGAAGCCACCGGAACCCACAGGCCCCCGACCCAGGTGGCTGAGCCCGTCGAAGCCACCGGAACCCACAGGCCCCGGACCCAGGTGGCTGAGCCCGTCGAAGCCACCGGAACCCGCGGGCCCCCACCTAGGTGGCTGGCCCGTCGAAGCCACCGCAACGCACAGGCCCCGGACCCAGGTGGCTGAGCCCGTCGAAGCCACCGGAACCCGCGGGCCCCGACCCAGGTGGCTGAGCCTGTCGAAGCCACCGGAACTCACAGGCCCCGGACCCTTCGACAGGCTCACGGTCCTCGACGACCAGCCCTCGGCGTCAGTCGCGCTCGGGCTGCTCCACGGTCGCGGGCGTGCCCTTCTCGTCGGCGACTTCCGCCGCGGCCTCGTGACGGTCGTTCGCCGAGGACTCCTTGCGCGACGACGCGAGGCTCGCGAGGGTCGCGACCGCCATCGACAGCACGATCACCGCGAGCGAGACCCACGTCGAGATCTCGGGCGCCCATTCGATGGGCTCCCCGCCGTTGAGGAACGACAGCTCGTTGACGTGCATCGCGTGCAGGATCAGCTTCACGCCGATGAACGCGAGGATGAAGGCGATGCCGTAGTGCAGATACTTCAGGCGGTCGAGCAGGTCGCCCAGCAGGAAGTACAGCTGGCGCAGACCCATCAGCGCGAAGAGGTTCGCGGTGAAGACGATGAACGGGCTCTGCGTGATACCGAAGATCGCGGGGATCGAGTCGATCGCGAACAGCAGATCGGTCACGCCGATCGCGACGAACACGATGATCATGGGCGTGAAGACCTTCTTGCTCTTGATGCGCGTGATGACCTTCTTGCCGTCGTACTCGTCGCTCATCGGCAGCACGCGACGCAGCGTCCGCACGATGAGATTCTCTTTCTGCGAGTCGTCGTCGTGGTCGTCGCCGGGGAACGCCTGGCGGATCGCGGTGTAGATGAGGAAGGCGCCGAAGAGGTAGAAGATCGGGCTGAAGTTCTCGATGATCGTCGCGCCGACCAGGATGAACGCCCCGCGCAGGATGAGCGCGATGATGATGCCGACCATCAGCACCTCCTGCTGGTACCGGCGCGGCACCGAGAACTGGCCCATGATCAGCACGAAGACGAACAGGTTGTCGATCGACAGGCTGTACTCGGTGAGCCAGCCGGCGACGAACTGACCGGCGACCTCTCCCCCGGCCACGATCCACAGCACCCCGGCGAAGATCAGCGCGAGGGTGACGTAGAAGACGACCCACAGCGTCGATTCCTTCGGCGCCGGGATGTGCGGGCGCTTGAGGATGATGAGCAGGTCGGCGATGAGGATGACGACCAGCACCACCAGCGTGATCGTCTGGAAGAGCGGGTCGAGCTGCAGCTCCATCGCGGGGCCTTTCGTCGGGGGAAACGCTCGAGTTTATCCGCTGGCCCCCATCGGCCACCGCCCTTATGCAAGTAGTGCTCATAACGTGCGTACATCCGTGAGACGATCCGCTCGAACCGGACACTTCTGTAGTGAGAGAGTGCTCGCAGAGCCTCGCCCGATCGGGAAGTGGATGCCGATGACCGACGACGTGATCGACGACAGGGCGCTCGTCGCGCGCGCCGCGGCCGGCTCCGAGGCGGCGTTCCGCACGCTGTACCGCGCGTACGTGCGGCCCGTGTACTGGGTCGCGTTCGGCCTGCTCGGCGAGACGGCGGATGCCGAGGACGTCGCGCAGGAGACCTTCGTCGTCGCGTGGCGGAAGATCCCGTCGCTGCGTCTCGAGGGCGCGTCGCTCCTGCCGTGGCTCGTGACGGTGTGCCGACTGCAGGCGCAGAACAAACTGCGCGCCCGACGCCGCCACGGTTCGCACGCGGCACTGGACGACGAGATCCCCTCGGCCGTCGATGTCGAGGCGCAGGTCGTGCAGGCGCAGACGGTCGCCGCGATCCTCGCCGCCGTGGAACGTCTCAGCGAGTTGGATCGCGAGATCTTCCGCCTGTGCGCCGCCGAAGGCTACGGCTACGAGGCGGCCGCCGCGTCGCTGGGCGTCTCGCACGGCACGGTGCGCAATCGCCTCTCCCGCATCCGTTCCCGGGTGCGCGCCACCGCGATGGAGACGGAGACCCCATGACCACCCCGACCCTTCCCCCTCTCTCCCACGACCGCGTGGAGGCCATCGAAGCCGCCGTATTCGGTCGCATCGCAGGTGAGCGCGACCGGCGGCGTCGGCGACGCCGCGGCGTCTGGACCGGTGTCGCCGCGGCCGCGGCCGTCGTCGTGGTGGCCGCGATCGTCGGGCCCTCGCTCGGCGTCACGCAGGGCACCGGCGCCTCGAGCACCGCGATTGAGGCCGGAAGCGCCCCGGAGTCCGGATCGCGCGATCAGTCCGCGGGCGGTTCGGTCGCCGACACCGCGCCGGTCGCCCCGGGTCCGGATGCCGGCACCTCGGGTTCTGCCGGTGCGAGCTCGACGGAACAGGGGTCCGCGGCATCCGGAACCGCCACCGCGGGGCGCGACATCGTCGCCACCGGATCCAGCACCGTCGAGGTCGACGACGTCGCCGCGGCGATCGCCGCCATCAGTGCGACGGCGACCGGAGTCGGAGGCTACGTCGAGTCGTCGCAGGTCGGCGGCGGGCAGGTGGTCATGCCGATCGACGGCGCCGCGTCGAGCGCGACGCCCACCTCCTCGGGCTGGATCACGGTGCGCGTGCCCGCCGACACCCTGACGCAGGTGATGGACGGCCTCGGCTCCGTCGGCGACGTCACGGCCACGAGCGTGACGCGCTCCGACGTGACCGAGCAGAGCGTCGACCTCCGCGCCCGCGTCGCCGCCGGCGAAGCCTCGGTCGCCCGCCTCACCGAACTGCTCGCTCAGGCCGCATCGGTGTCCGACCTCGTCACCGCCGAGTCCGCGCTCGCCGATCGGCAGGCGCAGCTCGACAGCGACCGCCAGGTGCTGCAGAGCATCGAGTCGCAGGTCGCCCTGTCATCGCTCAGCGTGCAGCTGAACGCGCGCACGGCCACGGTCACCGCGGATCCCGCGGGCTTTGGCGACGGCCTCGTCGCCGGGTGGAACGGCCTCGTCGCGACCCTCAACGGGCTCGTGATCGGCCTCGGGTTCCTCCTGCCCTGGGTCGTCGTCGCCGGCGTGGCGTGGGCGATCGTGTGGGGCGTGCGGCGCGTGATCCGGCGTCGCCGCGCGGCGCGCGAAGGCTGAGCAGCGGGCCGCCCGTCGGACAGTACGCCCCCGCTCGCGGCTGCGCTTCTTCACGCATGAACGCGATCTGCGCGCAGAAACGCGCTCTCTTCGCGATTATGCGCGTGAATCGCGTTTATGCGTGGGTCGGGGGTGGGGCCCCACCCGCGCACGCGGCTCCTCGTCCGGCCACGGTCGCCGACAACGACGAAGAGCCCCGACCATCCGGTCGAGGCTCTTCGTCGTGTTGGTGACCCCAGCGGGATTCGAACCCGCGTTACCGCCGTGAGAGGGCGGCGTACTAGGCCGCTATACGATGGGGCCGCGTCGCAACCGTTCAAGTATGCATCACGATTGACGCGCACGCAAAATCGGGGCCGAGCCACCGAATTCCCGGGCGTGTCCGGCCACCGTACCGCGCGAGCAGGCGCGACGGAAGAGGCATTAGACGCTGTTCACCCGATACGCCAGCGCTTGCCGTGCCCCCGCCGCCGGGAGTTGACTCGACTCATGCGTCTCACCAAGCACGAACACGCCGCCCTCGTCGTCTCCGAAGCCGGACACAGCCTGGTCATCGATCCGGGCAGCTTCACCTCGCCGCTCGACGACCTCGACGGGCTCGTCGGCATCGTCATCACGCACGAGCACGCCGACCACTGGACCCCCGAGCACCTCACCCGTCTGCAGAAGGCCCACCCCGGCGTGCCCGTCTACGGCCCCGAGGGCGTCCGCGAGGCCGCCGCCGGCTTCGACGTGTCGGTGGTCAACCCCGGCGACACGCTCGATCTGGGCCCGTTCCACCTGGAGTTCTTCGGCGGGAAGCACGAGGTCATCCACTCGTCGATCCCGGTGGTCGACAACGTCGGCGTCCTCGTCAACGAGTCCCTCTACTACCCCGGCGACTCGTACGCCGTCCCCAAGCACAAGAAGGTCGCGCTGCTCGCAGCCCCCGTCGGAGCCCCGTGGCTGAAGATCGGCGACGCGATCGACTACGTGCTCGACGTCAAGCCCGAGCGGGTGTTCGCCACGCACGACATGACCCTGTCGGTCGCCGGCAAGCAGATGGGCGACGCGCGCCTCACCTGGGCGGTAGAGCAGCACGGCGGGTCGTTCGTCGATCTCAAGCCGGGCGATTCGACGGAGGTCTGACGGCGCCGTTCGGCCAAGTCATCCCGGACGAACGAGAACACCGGATGCCGCGAGCCCTAAGGCCCGCGGCACCCGGTGTTCTGATGCGACGTGCTTACTGCGCGTCGAGATCCGTCTCGAGCAGGGCGACGAGCTCGTCGAGCGCCTGCTCGGCACCCTCGCCCTCGGCCTTGAGCGTCACGACCGTGCCGTGACCGGCGCCGAGACCCATGAGCGAGAGGATGCTGCCGGCGTTGAGGTCGGCACCGCCGTCGGCCGAGATGGTGACGGGCACCTTCTTCTCCTGCACGGCCTGCACGAAGAGCTTCGCGGGGCGGGCGTGGAGTCCGGAGCTGCTGGCGATGGTGGCCTGACGTTCTGCCATGGTGAATCCTTCCGATTCGACGGGGGTGTTTACGCGGCGACCGTGGCTGCGGGCGCAGCCTCGGTGACGGCGGCGTCCTTGGTGCTACGGCCGATGCCCTTGAGAGCGACGACGATGAGCGCCGTCACGACGGTACCCGCGATGATCGCCAGCGGGAAACCCCACACCGGGTTGATCGCGAACAGCACGAAGATGCCGCCGTGCGGGGCGTAGGACTGCACGCCGATCAGCATGCTCAGGCCACCGGTGATCGCACCGCCGACCATCGACGCGGGGATGACGCGCAGCGGGTCGGCCGCGGCGAACGGGATCGCGCCCTCGGAGATGAACGAGGCGCCGAGCAGCCAGGCGGCAGCGCCGTTCTCGCGCTCGACGGGGGTGAACTTGCCCCGGGCGAGGATCGTCGAGGCCAGCGCCATGGCGAGCGGGGGCACCATGCCGGCGGCCATGACCGCGGCCATGATGAGGTACGGCGCGGTGTTGGTCTGGGTGGCTGCGGCGAGGCCGGTCGTGGCGAAGACGTAGGCGACCTTGTTGACCGGTCCGCCGAGGTCGAAGCACATCATCAGGCCGAGGATCACGCCCAGCAGGATGGCGCCGGCGCCGCTCGCGGCGAGCGAGGTCAGGCCGTCGGTCAGCGCCGCCATGAGGGCGGCGATCGGGCGACCGAGGAAGAGGATCATCAGACCGGAGGCGAAGATCGACCCGAGGAAGGGCACGATCACGACGGGCATCAGGCCGCGCAGCCAGCGCGGGGCGTTGAAGCGTCCGAGCCACCAGGCGATGAAACCGGCCAGCAGACCGCCGATGATGCCGCCGATGAAGCCGGCGTTCATGAGCACGGCCACGGCACCGGCGACGAAGCCGGGCGCGATGCCCGGGCGGTCGGCGATCGCGTAGGCGATGAACCCGGCGAGCACGGCGACCAGGAAGCCCATGGAGGTGGCGCCGATCATGAACGCGACGGAGCCGAGGTACTGCCCCAGCGGGCCGAACGACGAGGTCAGGTTCTCGGTGGGCAGGTCCCACAGCGAGTTCTGGATGATGATGTTGGCCGCGTTCTCGGTGACCTTGTAGCCGCCGAGCAGGAAGCCGAGGGCGATCAGCAGACCGCCACCGGCGACGAACGGGATCATGTAGCTGACACCGGTCAGCAGCCAGCGCTGGATGCGGCGGCCCACCGACTGCTGCGCCACGGGGACCTCCGAGGCGGATGCCGCGGCGCCGGCGCCCGGCACGCGCGCGGCGTTCGGGTTCTCGCTGGCGGCGAGGGCTTCGGCGATGAGCTGCTTCGGCTGCTCGATGCCCCGCTTGACGCCCGAGCGCACGACCGGCTTGCCGGCGAAGCGCTGCGGCTCGCGCACGTCGACGTCGACCGCGAAGATCACGGCGTCGGCGTCGTCGATCACACTCTGAGGGAGCGCCTTGTAGCCGCTCGAGCCCTGCGGCTCGACGATCAGCTCGACGCCCTCCGCCTCGGCTCCGGCGGCGGTGAGCGCGTCGGCGGCCATGAAGGTGTGGGCGATGCCCGTGGCGCACGCGGTGACCGCGACGATCTTCTTCGTCGTCGTGGTCGTGGCGCCGCGCGACTCGGCGCGGGTCGCGGCGGGTGCGGCTGCGGCTGCGGGCGCGGCGGCTGCGGCGGGCGCGGCGGCCGGGGTGATGGCATCCGTGATGATCTTCACGGCGTCGGTGGGCGTCTGCGCCGCGCGCAGTCCCGACATGAAGTCGTTGTTCATGAGGCTGCGGGCGAGCTGCGACAGCACCGAGAGGTGCGCCTCGTCGGCACCGGCGGGCGCGGCGATGAGGAACACGATGTCGGCCGGGCCGTCGGGGGCGCCGAAGTCGACGCCGGGCGTCAGGCGGGCGAAGGCGAGGGTGGGCTCGGTGACCGAGGCGCTGCGCGCGTGCGGGATGCCGATGCCGCCGGGCAGGCCCGTCTCGTCTTTCTGCTCGCGGGCCCACGCGTCGTCGAAGAGCTCTTGCGCGCTGGTCGCGCGGCCCTGCGCGACGACGCGCTCGGCCAGGGCACGGATCACCGACTGCTTGTCGGCGCCCAGGGGCGCGTCGAGGCTGACGAGCTCCGGAGTGATGATGTCGGACATTGTCGTGACCTCCGTGGTCAGGATGTTGCGGTGGGGGTGGAGAAAACGGAAACGGCGATCGGGCCCGCGGGCAGATCGGCCGGGGTCGGGGGCTGCGTGCCCGGCAGGGTCGCAGCGGCGGCGCCGTAGGCGATGCTGCGGGCGAGGCGGTCGGGGGCGGAGGCCCCCTCGAGGTCGGCGAGCAGGTAGCCGGCGAGCGAGCTGTCGCCCGCGCCGACCGTGCTCGCGACCTGGATCGTGGGGGCGTATCCGCGCCAGGCTCCCTCGGCCGTGAAGAGCAGCGCTCCGTCGGCTCCGAGGGTGACGAGGGCGGATGCCACGTGCTCGGGCACGAGCTGGTGCGCGCGTCGGGTGGCTTCGGTGATCACGTCGAGGTCGCCCGCGGCGTCTTCGCCGACCAGTTCGGCGAGCTCCTCGTGGTTGGGCTTGATGAGGTCGGGTCGCGCGGTGGCGACGACCTCGGCGAGGGCTGCGCCGGAGGCGTCGACGGCGATGCGGGGGGCGGCTGCTCCCCAGCGTTCGCGGACGGCCGCCACGAGGTCGGCGTAGAACGAGGCCGGGACGCCGGGAGGGAGCGACCCCGCGAGCACGAGCCAGGTCGCGCTCTCGGCCGCGGCCACGACACCGTCGGTCACGGCCTGCGCCTCAGCCGGCGAGAGCTCGGCGCCCGGCAGGTTCAGCTTGGTGGTCTCGCCCGCCGGGTCGGTGATGGTGAGGTTGGCCCGGGCGCGACCGGCGACGTCGACGAGGTCGAGGGCGATGCCGGTGTCTTCGAGCAGCACCCGGTAGGGATCGTGCGCGCCCACGGGGACGACGGCGCGGGCGGGGGCTCCGGCGGCGGCGACGACGCGCGCGACGTTGACGCCCTTCCCACCGGCGTCTTCGCGCGACGACAGCGCGCGCTGCACCTCACCGGGCGCGAGGGCGTCGGAGAGCACGACGGCGCGGTCGGCCGAGGGGTTGGCGGTCAGTGTGACGATCATGCGATGCGCACCTCGATGTCGGCGTCGGCGAGGGCCTCGGCGAGCGGAGCGGGCGGGGCCGCGTCGGTGACGAGCACGTCGAGCTCGTCGAGGCGGGCGAAGCGAACGAGCAGCTCCTCGCCGAACTTGGCGGCGTCGGCCACGAGCACGATGCGCCGCGCCGACTGGATGATGGCGGCCTTGACCGCGGCCTCTTCGGGGTCGGGCGTACTGAGGCCGAACCCGGCGCTCAGTCCGTTGGTCCCCACGAACGCGATGTCGGGGCGCAGTTCGCCGATCGCGCGAACGGTGTGCGCGCCGACGGCGGCGCCGGTGACGCCGCGAACGCGCCCGCCGATGGTGGTGAGCGACAGGCGCTCCTCACCGGCAAGCAGGTGCGCGGCTTCGAGCGAGTGCGTGACGACCTCGACTCCGTCGATTCCCGCACCCAGAGCCTCGGGCAGCAGGCCTGCGACGGCGGCGGGGGTGGTTCCGGCGTCGATGAAGATCGAGCCGCGGAAGTCGGGGGTGAGCAGCGAGGCGGCGGCGGCCGCGATCGCGCGCTTGGCGTCGCGGTGACGCTCGCGGCGCTCGGTCAGGGGCGACTCCGCGGTGCTCCCCCGTCCGACGTCGACGGCGCCGCCGTGCACGCGGCGCAGGGTTCCGAGGCCCTCGAGGCGGTCGAGGTCACGACGCACGGTCTCGGTCGTGACGTCGAAGCGACGGGCGAGGTCGACGACGCTGACGCGTCCGACGTCGCGCAGTTCGCGCTCGATGAGCTGCTGGCGCTCCATTGCGTACACGGGGGTCTCCTTCGAGGATTCCCACACGATACAACACGAAACAACACAGAGCAACAGAAAGACGAATCCGCAGACGACGGCGGGGCCGCGGCGTCATGCGCCCCGGCCCCGCCGTTCTTCGCGTTGGTCAGGGCAGCGAGATCCCGGCATCCAGGAACTGATTCGTCGCCAGGTCTTCGGGCGTCAGACCCTGCTTCACCTCGACGCCCTTGTCGGCGAGGATGGGCGAGACGATCTGCTGCACCTTCGCCACCCGGTCCGCGTCGAACGACCCGAAGACGCCGTCGGCCCCGTTCGCGACCAGGCCGAGCTCCCGCTGCTGCTTGGTGGAGTTCTCGGCCTCGGCCGCCGGGTACACCCACCCGTTGTCGTAGGCCTCGACCGCGCGCACGAGCAGGTCGTTGGCCGCGGCGGGATCGGCGAAGTAGTCCACGCTCGCCTGCTGCACGACGGGCACGAGCTTCTCGAGGCAATCCTTCTTCGCCGTCACGTCCTCCGTCCGCACCGACAACGCCACCGCGTAGATCGGGTACCCCGTATCGGCGACCAGCTGGTACGACAGGGGGCGACCCCACTCGGCGATCGCGTTCTCGTACACCCACGGTTCGACGGTCGCGAAGCCCTGCTGCGCGTCCTTTCCGTCGGCCGCGACGAAGCCGGCGGGCGTGCCGTCGTACGAGCCGTCGAGCTGGTCGGCGCGGAGCTGTCCCGATCCGACCAGGTAGTCCATGTACGTCGTGCCGTCGAAGTAGCGAACGGTCGCCGAGGTGCGGCCGATGTCGGCGATCGTGCGCGCGTCGGGGTAGGTCTGCGGATCCCACATGATCGCCCACGGCGCCTTCTCGAACGTCGACATGACGGCGGTCGTCGGCAGTGCGTCCGAGGCGGAGATCGCGTCGTCGGTGTTGACCCACCCGAGCAGGATGTCGGCGTCGGTGTACATCTGCGAGGGCACACCCTGGAACCCGATCGCGGGGCCGCCGGCGCGGATCTCGACGTTCACGCCGGTCCACTCGCCCTTCGACATCAGCGGACCCGAGACGCTCTTGCGCGAGGCGTCGATCTTCGCGTCCGCTCCGAGCAGGTTGAAGAGCCCGCCCTGTTCGGCCTGGGGGTTCCAGTCGGTCTGGATGACGACCGTCGAGGGGCAGACGCTGGAAAGGTCGACGGAGCCGATCTCGGCGCCCGACGACGGCGGGGCAGCGGGGCCGGCAGCGCTTCCCGCGCCGGCACAGGCGCTGAGGGCGAAGGCGGCGGCGGCGAGGGTGACGACGGCGGCGGGGCCGCGGCGATACGGGGACATGGGTGCTCCTTGCGGGTTCGGGTGGTGCTCAGAGGGTGTCGAGGGAGGTGGATGCCGACTGGCCGGCGAGGGTGAAACGGTCGATCGTCGTCGTGTAGAAGCTCGCGCCGAACCGTCCGATCGGGGCGTAGTCGGCGAGGCGCACGCGCATGAGCTCGCGGTCGATGAGCCCGGACCGCGTCCGCAACCGCCGGATCCGGCCGAAGAAGATCTCGCGGCTGGGGATCTCGAGCCGCTGCCAGAGTTCGCACTCCAGGGCGACGGGGGCGGCGGCGATGACCGGCGGGCGTACCGTCTCCGCGGCCACCGTGTCGACGCCGACGAGGGCGAGCTCGTCGACGTGGGACGGATGCCGAGTGCTCGTGGCATCCATCTGCTCGGCGAGCGGGCGGTCGACCAGGTGCACGACGAACTCCCCCGTCGCGTCGATGTTGGCCGCCGTGTCCTTGCGACCACCGTCGGCGGGGCGGTCGATGCTCACCATCAGCAGGGGCGGGTCCTCCCCCACCATCGCGAACATCGAGAAGGGCGCGGCGTTGACCACCCCGTCGGCGTCGACCGTCGTGATCCAGGCGATCGGGCGCGGGACGATGAGACCGGCGAGCAGCTTGTAGCGCTCGTACGGCGGCAGGGTGTCGAAGTCGTCGACTTCGTGCAGGGTCGAGGGTTCAGGCATGGCTGGCCACCCACCAGCTGATCAGCAGGTCGCGCAGAGCCGCCTCATCGTCGTCGCCGTACAGGTCGCGGCGCGCGTGCGCATCGAGGAGCGCTGCCCCCGTCGCATCGAGCGACACTTCGATCCGCTCGGTGGTGACGGGCGTGCGCGCGAACGTCGGAGAGTACTCGGGGTCGCGCCGCAGCGAGCGCTCGGTGCGGATGAGGGGCTGCGCGAACGCGGCGGGCGTGCGCTGGGAGCGGTGCGCGCGCAGGCCGGGGACCGCGGCGAGGTCGGCCTCCGCGGCATCCGTCACCGTGACATCGAGTGGACGCAGCGCGTAGTTGCTCGTGCGGAAGATGTCGTTGCCGCAGACGTTCGGCACGGCCAGCACGTCCATGAGCGCGATCAGCTCGACGAACGCGTCGGCCGGGGTGTGCTGGTGCACGACCTCGCAGGTGCCGTCGGGGTTCACCCGCGTCGCCATGAACAGGTTGAACGAGTCGTGCACGTCGTCGGGGGTCAGCCCGTACTCGCGCTGCGCCTCGGCCTGCATGTCGGCGCAGTTCGTGTGTTCGTCGAAGCCGAACATCGACTCGTACATCGCGGCGCTGCACCGCGGGAACAGGGTGTCGTTGAGCCCGGCGTCGTCGGTGAGCAGGTACATCATCGCCCGCTCGCGCGGAGGGGCCGACCACAGGAACGATCCCTGGTCCGGATGGATGCCGTGCAGGGTGCGCGTGCGGCCGACGTGCATCGCCTCGCGGTAGTCGTGCAGGTTGAAGACGTTCAGGTCGGCGCACTGGTCGCCCGACACCTGCGACACGCGCAGGATCTGGCCGGCGCGCACCTCGAAGGCCTTGCCCGTGCCGGGCTCGAGGCGATGCTGCTCGCGCACGACGCGCTGAGTCGACGGTGTGAAGGCGAGGTCGTCGCGCCACGTCCACTCCGTGGGCTCGACGCCCGGGAGGGGGCGTCGACGGATCCCGGATGCCGTTTCGGTGAGAGCCGTGCGTGCGAGGTCGTCGAGGTCGAGTGCTTCGCCGGCGAGGAGGGAGCGGTCGAAGAGTTCGCGCTGCTGGGCGGTGAGGGTGACGTACACGTGGCGTCCTTTCTGTATACAGATGCATTCCTATCTCGTATACAGACCTCACGGGTTTCACTCATGCGTCGAATAGGTTTCGGCCCTCTGGAGGGGTGAGAGAGGGTCACCATCCGTATACAGTCGAGCCATGCCACGATCGACGCCCGCAGACGACCCTCGCCCGTCGGAGCGCGCGGAACGCGCCTACGAGGCTCTGCGCGCCGCGATCATCGAGGGAGCGCTCACGCCCGGCACGAAGCTCGGCGAAGAAGCCCTCGCGGCGCACTACGGCGTGAGCCGCACGCTCGTGCGGACGGTCCTGCAACGCCTCGTCGGAGACGGCGTGGTCGACTCTCCCCCGGGTCGTTCGGCCGCCGTCGCCCGACCGACCATCGACGAGGCGCGCGACGCGTTCACCGTGCGAGCCGCCCTCGAGCGCGAGGGCGTGCGCCTGGTCGCCGAACGCCGAGACCCCGCCGCCCTCGCACGGCTGCGCACCCACGTGCGGGCGGAGCGCGAGGCCTGGGAGGCCCGACACCCGACCGTGTCGGCGCGGCTCGGCGGCGAGTTCCATCTGCTCATCGCACGTGAGAGCGAGAACGCCCTGCTCGTGCGCTACATGTCGGAGGTCGTGTCGCGGACGGCTCTGATCCTCTCGATCTACGGACGCGACATCGACCAGGAGGTCTCGATCGCCGAGCACGAGCAGCTGCTCCAGATGCTGGAAGCGGGCGACGTCGACGCCGCGTGCGCTCTGGTCGAGCATCACCTCGCTGATGTGCAGCGCAAGAGCCTCGGGCGAGAGGCGGACTCCGGCGAGGAGCTGCTCGCGGTGCTCTCGCGCTACTGAGCCTGCCCCCGCGCTACGGCGCGACGACCGAAATGCGGAACGACTCCGTCTTCCCGTCGGGTGCGGTGAGGGTCGCGGCCGTGGTCCCGAGGGCGCGGGCGGTGAAGCCGGGACGGAAAACCGCTCCTTCCGAGGGGCCTCCCCCCGAGAACTCGGCGATCGAGACGTCGTCGGTGGTACCCGTCCACTCCGCCTCCGTGCCGTCGGGCACGGCCAGCACCAGAGAGGTCGCGATGACGACGGAGACGTCCGTGCCGTCGAGATCGCCGGGAGTGACCACCGAGGGGGCCAGGGCCTGATCAGCGGATGCCGTGGGGCTCGGCACCACGGCGGTCGGGGTCACGGCATCCGGAGTCTCCTGCGTGCACCCCGCAAGAAGAGCCACGACGGCCGCGGACACCAGCATCAGGCTCGCGTGCGTCGCGGTGCGACGGATCACGACGGATCGCCGTCGAGCGGGATCTCGATCGAGGTCACGGGAGCGTCGACCAGGCCCAGCAGACCGCCGGGCGACGCCTCGGGCTGCTCGTCGTCGGGCAACATCTCGGCTCGCGTCTTCGGGCGGGCGGGCTCGCCGGGCAGGCCGGCCCACTCACCGGGTTCTTCCGGTCGCTGTACGAACAGTCCCATGCCGACATTGTGCCCCTGTCGTCACCGAGGAACGTGACCGACCGGCGGCGTCATAGCGGGTTCACGGCTGAGCGCCGTCGACGGGTACGCGAAAGGCCCGGGATCTGTGCGATCACCGGGCCTTTTCGTGAAGCTGGGGTACCTGGACTCGAACCAAGAACAACGGAACCAGAAACCGCCGTGTTGCCAATTACACCATACCCCAATGGCTTCGAGCCGTAACTCGTGCCGAGGATCAAGCTTACGTGACGCGGAGCCATGCGCCAAACCGGGGCCCCGCCCCGCGCGTCCCGGGCGCGTCCTGGGCGGCCCGTCGCCCGGGCGCCGACGCCGGAGAATCGCACGAATCTCGGAGATCCCGCGCGAGAATCTCCGATTCGCGTCGCCTTCTCCGCGTTCAACTCCCCCGCACGCCGGAAACGCGCGATCCCCGCGACCGGAGAGTCGCGGGGATCGTCGGAGCATCTCAGCCCAGGTGCGCCACGAGGGCGCCGAGGCGGCGGAGCGTCTCGGTCTTGCCGAGCAGTTCCATCGACTCGAACAGCGGCGGCGAGATGCGGCGACCGGTCAGGGCGACGCGCGGCGGACCGTACGCGACGCGGGGCTTCAGGCCGAGCTCCTCCACGAGGGCTTTCGACAGGGCCTCCTGCACGGCTGCAGCGGTGAACTCGCCGTCGGGCACGAGCTCGAGAGCGCCGACGGATGCCACGAGCACCTCACCCGCGTTGGCGGGGAGCCCCTTCATCGCGTCGTCGGCGTAGTCGACCTCCGACACGAAGAGGAAGCCGAGCATGCCGGGGACCTCGCCCAGCAGCTGCACGCGCTCCTGCACGAGCGGCGCCGCCTGAGCGATGATCGCGCGGTGCTCCTCGCTGGGCTGCTCCGCGATGAAGCCCGCCCCCGCGAGGTAGGGCACGATGCGGGCGGCGAAGTCATCGGCATCCAGCATGCGGATGTGGTCGCCGTTGATGGCCTCGGCCTTCTTCTGGTCGAAGCGCGCCGGGTTGGGGTTCACGTCGGCGATGTCGAAGGCGGCGATCATCTCGTCGAGCGAGAACACGTCGCGGTCGCTCGCGAGCGACCAGCCGAGCAGCGAGAGGTAGTTGAGCAGACCCTCGTGGATGAAGCCCTTCTCGCGCTGCAGGAAGAGGTCGGCCTGCGGGTCGCGCTTGGAGAGCTTCTTGTTGCCGGTCTCGCCCAGCACGAGCGGCATGTGGCCGAAGCGCGGCAGGAAGTCGGTGACGCCGGCGTCGAGCAGCGCCCGGTACAGCGCGAGCTGACGAGCGGTGGAGGGCATGAGGTCTTCGCCGCGGATGACGTGGGTGATGCCCATGAGCGCGTCGTCGACGGGGTTCACGAACGTGTACAGCGGGATGCCGCCGGCACGCACGATCACGAAGTCGGGGAACGACCCGGCCGGGAAGGTGACCTCGCCGCGGATGAGGTCGACGAAGGTGAGGTCTTCGTCGGGCACGCGCACGCGCCACGCGGGCTCGCGGCCCTCGGCGCGGAAGGCGGCCTTCTGCTCGTCGGTGAGGTCGCGGTCGAAGTTGTCGTAGCCGAGCTGCTTCGCCCGGCCGTTCGCCTCGTTGCGCGCGTCGATCTCTTCGGCGGTCGAGTAGCTCTCGTACACGGCACCCGCGGCGATGAGCTTGTCGAGAACCTCGCGGTAGATCTCGTGGCGCTGCGACTGGCGGTACGGAGCGTGCGGGCCTCCGACCTCGACACCCTCGTCCCAGTCGATGTTCATCCACCGCAGCGCCTCGAGGAGCTGCTGGTAGCTCTCCTCGCTGTCGCGCGCGGCGTCGGTGTCTTCGATGCGGAAGACGAGCTTGCCGCCGTTGTGCCGGGCGTAGGCCCAGTTGAACAGGACGGTACGGATGAGACCGACGTGCGGCAACCCCGTGGGTGAGGGGCAGAAGCGGACGCGAACGTCGGCGCCGGTGGCGGTCGTGGTGCGGGGATCGGGCGTGGCAGACATCCCCTCGATCCTACCGGCGGGCGGTACCCATGCCCGTGGAGTCGAGATGGCGGGCCAGCACCTCGCCGACGACCTCGAGAGCCGCCCCCACCGCGGGCACGTGCTCGGCGCCGCGAGCAGTGACGACGTGGAGCGTTCGGGCCTCCGCACTCGGCAGGCGCGGCGCCGCGATGCCCGAGAGCATCGGCAGCGAGACGACGGCCATGCGCGGAAGGATCGCCATGCCCACCCCCTGTGCGACGAGGTTTTCCACGGCGATGAAGTTGTCGGTCTCGAACGCGATGTCGGGCGTGAATCCGGCACGACCGCACGCCTCGAGCAGGTGCCCGCGGCACTGGGGACACCCGGCGATCCACCGCTCCCCCGCGAGCTGCGACAGATCGATCGGGTCGTGAGCGGCCGCGGGGTGACCCGTGGGGACGACCACGACCGTGTCGTCGTCGCCGATGACCCGGGACGAGAGACCGGATGCCGCGGACTCGAGGTGTTCGCGTCGATCCCCGGGGTAGCTGTAGGTGAGGGCGATGTCGGCGCGGTCTTCGCGCACGGCGGCGATCGCCTCGGGCGGCTCCGCCTCGACGAAGCTGATCGAGACACCCGGGCGACGCGCGGTGACCGCCGCGATCACGCGGGGCACGACGATCGACGACGCGGAAGGGAACGCGGCGATGCGCACGCGTCCCGCGCGCAGTCCCCGTAGTTCGGCGAGGTCGCCGGCGGCGGCGTCGAGGGCGGTGGTGACCGTCGCCGCGTGTCGGGCGAGCACCTGCCCCGCCTCGGTGAGCCGCACGCCCCGGCCCACGCGCTCGACGATGGGCAGACCGGCGCGGCGCTCGAGGCGGCGCAGCTGCTGGCTGACGGCGGGCTGGCTGTAGCCGAGGGCGCGCGCGGCGGCCGTGATCGAGCCGGTGTCGGCGATCGCCTTGACGACCCTCAGTCCGTGGGCGTCGAGTGGGTCGTCGGTGTCGGCCATGCAGATACATAAGCAGAATGCATAGGTCCCATGCAACACCTGCTCTAGTGCAATGTCAGGTACGACGGGATCCTGGATCCATGAGCAGCCTCGCCTCGCACTTCGCCGGCGGCCGCGACTACCTCGCGGCCTGCACCCTCGGTCTGCCGACGCGCGCCACGGTGTCCGCCGTCCGCGCCGACCTCGAGTCCGCGGCATCCGGTCGCCCCGACGTCGTCGGCGCCTCGTTAGCCGTCGAAGACGCTCGGGCCGCGTACGCCCGCCTGGTGTGCACGCCCATGCGGGACGTCGCGATCGGCTCGCAGACTTCGGTGCTGGTCTCGCTCCTCGCCGCCTCGGTGCCCGACGGCGCCGAGGTGCTGTGCGCCGAGGGCGACTTCGCCTCGCTCGTCGCGCCCTTCGCCCACGCGGGCCGGGGCGTGCGTCTGCGCACGGCTCCCCTCGACCGACTGGCCGACGCCGTCTCGCCCGACACGTGGCTCGTGGCGTTCTCGCTCGTGCAGTCCGCGACGGGCGAGGTCGCGGATGCCGCGGGCATCGCCGCCGCTGCCGCCCGTGCCGGTGCGCGCACCCTGTGCGACCTCACGCAGGCCGCAGGCTGGCTCCCCGTCGACGCGACGATGTTCGACGCGACCGTCTGCCACGCCTACAAGTGGCTGTGCTGCCCGCGCGGAGTGGCGTTCCTCACCCTCTCCCCCGCGTTCGCGGGCGAGATCCGCCCGGTGCAGGCCGGCTGGTACTCCGGCGACGACCCGTGGTCGTCCTGCTACGGAACGGGTGACGTGCTGGCTCCCGACGCCCGCCGCTTCGACGTCTCGCCCGCGTGGCAGGCGTTCGTGGGCGCGGCGCCCGCGCTGGCCCTGTTCGCCGATGCCGACATCACCGCCGCGTACGTGCACACGACGGGTCTGGCGGCGCGCTTCCGCGACGGCCTGGGGCTCGCGCAGCCCGAGCGCCCGTCGGCGATCGTGACGTGGCCGGATGCCACCGGCGAGGCGCTCGCGCAGCTGACGGCGCACGGCATCACGGCGTCGGGTCGCGCGGGCCGCGCCCGCGTGGCGTTCCACGTCTTCAACGACGAGCTCGACGTCGACCGTGCCCTGCACGCCCTCGGCGTGCGCGGGGCCTCCGACCTGTCGGCCTTCGACGGCCTGGTCTACGCGATCTGAGAGGCGCGTTTCGCGAACCGGTCGCGCGCGCATCGCCGCGCATCCCGTTGGCCGGTCACGCGCGCATGGCCGCACATCCCGTTGGCCGGTCACGCGCGCATCGTCGCGCGTCCCGGTGGCCGGTCACGCGCGCATCGCCGCGCGCCCGACGTCCTGCTCGCGCGCATCGCCGCACATCCCGTTGGCCGGTCACTCGCGCGTCGGGCTCTCCGCGCGTGAGTCGCGCCACGCCGGTCGGCCCGCCGGTCGACCGGTGACGCGAGAACCGCCCGGACGCCTCCTTCGATAGGGCGCGCATCGACGCTGATCACACGGAGGGTGAGGAGCGCCGGGCTCCGACGACCACAGCACCGACGCACACGAGCGCGACGGGCACGAACGCCCACAGCGCGAGCCCGCCGTACCCGACGAGGCCGAGGATGACTCCCGCGAGCACCGAGCCGACCGCCGCGCAGGCCGTCATGAGGGTGTCGCTGCGGCCCTGACGCCGAGGGCGCAGGGCGAGCGGCGTCGCCTCGGTCAGCAGCGCGGAGCCTGCCACGGTTGCCGCGCTCCACCCCAGCCCGAGCAACACGAGGGCGACGAGCACGCCCACCTGACTCTCGGAGAAAGCCGATGCGACGGCGAGGGAGGCGGCCAGCAGCACCTGTCCCAGCACGATCACGGCGACGCGTCCCCACCGGTCGGCGAGCACGCCGAAGACCGGAGACAGGCCGTACATGCCGAACACGTGCAGAGCGATCGTGACGCCGACAGCGAGGGTCACGGCATCCGGAGCGACGATGTGCGACAGGTGCACCGGAGTCATCGCCATGACCGAGGCCATCGTCACGTGCGAGGCAGCGACGGCGAGCATCGCGAAGCGCGCGGTGCGCGGGCGGTCGACCTCGGGGGCGGGCGCGAGGGCGGATGCCGTCCGCTCGCGGTCGAGGCGCTGGGCGAGCAGCAGCGGGTCGGGGCGCAGCACGAGCACGTACAGCGCGAACGCGCAGACCTGCGCGGCGAACGAGAAGAAGTACGCCCCGGTGAGCGGCGGCATGCCGATGCTCGCGCCGATGAGCTCGCCGGGAGCCAGCAGCAGGGGCCCGACCACCCCACCCACGGTCGTCGCCCACACCACCGTCGCCAGGTCGCGCCCGCGGCGCGTGGTGGTGGACAGGTCGGTCGCGGCGAACCGCGACTGCAGGGTCGCGGCGTTGCCCGCGCCGATGAGGGCGATGCCGACGAGGAGCAGCGGGAAGAGGCGCAGCGCTGCCGCGGCGATCACCACGGTGATGCCGATGAGAGCCGCGACGTTGCCCGTCGTCAGCGCCACGCGGCGTCCGCGACGGCCCGCCAGCCGCGCCAGCGGGATCGCGGTCAGCGCCGCGCCGAGGGTGACGGATGCCGTGGCGAAGCCCGAGAGCGCCTCCTGCCCCGACAGATCGGCTGCGAGCAGGGCTCCGAGCGACAGCGTCGCCCCGAACGCGACACCCGTGAGCACCTGCCCCGCCGCAAGCACCCGCACCGTGCGGCGCTGGGCGGCGGCGAGGTCGATGCCCGCGGGTGCGGCGGTCTCAGGCATCGCGCGCGGTGTTGCGCAGCACCCCGATGCCGTCGATCTCGACCTCGACGACGTCGCCGGCGTCGAACGAGCCAATGCCCGCCGGCGTGCCGGTGAGAATCAGGTCGCCCGGGAGCAGCGTGAACACGGCGCTGGCGTAGGCGATGAGCGCGGGGATGTCGTGGATCATGTCGGACACGGGACCCTGCTGCCGCACCTCGCCGTTGACGCGCGTCGTGATGGACGCGGTCTTCAGGTCGAGGTCGGTCTCGATCACCGGGCCGACGGGGCAGAACGTGTCGAAGCCCTTCGCGCGCGACCACTGACCGTCGGTGGCCTGCAGGTCGCGAGCGGTGACGTCGTTCGCGACGGTGTAGCCGAAGATGTACTCACCCGCGCGCTCGGCGGGGACGTTTTTGGCAATGCGGCCGATGACGACGGCCAGCTCGCCCTCGTAGTCGGTGCGCGAGCTGAGCTTCGTCGGGCGCACGATCTGGTCGTTCGGGCCGATGACCGAGGTGTTGGGCTTGAGGAACATCAGCGGCTCGGCGGGAGCCTCCCCGCCCATCTCGGCGGCGTGGTCGTGGTAGTTCTTGCCGATGCAGACGACCTTCGAGCGCGGGATGACCGGCGCGAGCAGGGCGACCTCGGACAGGGGGATGCGCTCCCCCGTGGTGCCGAAGCCGGCGAACATGGGGTCGCCTTCGAGCACGACGAGGTGGTCGTCGTCGACGATGCCGTAGCGGAGGGCGTCCTGGTGGCTGAAACGAGCGATCTTCACGGAGCCAGCCTATCCGCGGCCTCCGACACCGGCGGGGTCCAGTTCCGCCCTCTCCCGCGCATAAACGCGATCGGCGCGCAGAAACGCGAGCAGCACGCGTTTACGCGCGCGGATCGCGTTTATGCGTGAGGTTCGGGGCCGCGCCCCCGCGCAGGACACGGCGCGATCCGCCGCGCACGCGACGCGCGGGCCGCGACACTCCCCGCACGAACGACGGAGGGGCCCCCGGCATCCGGGAACCCCTCCGTGAGACGACGCGGGTCAGGCGTCGAGGCGGTACAGCCAGCCGTGCTTGTCTTCGGCGCGGCCGTACTGGATGTTCGTCAGCTCTTCGCGCAGTTCGAGGGCGAGGGTGCCCGAGGGCTGCTCGTCGATGAAGTCGCGGCCCTTGAGCACGCCGATCGGGGTCACGACCGCGGCGGTGCCGCACGCGAACACCTCGACGATGTCTCCGGATGCCACGCCCTGACGCCACTCGTCGAGCGAGACGTTGCGTCCTTCGATGTGGTGGCCGCGGTCGCGGGCGAGCTGCAGGAGCGAGTCGCGCGTGATGCCCTCGAGGATCGAGTCGGACTGCGGGGTGACGATCGTGCCGTCTTTGTAGACGAACACGACGTTCATGCCGCCGAGCTCTTCGACGTTGCGGTCCTGGTCGAGGAAGACGACCTGGTCGCACTCGTTCTCGTACGCCTCGGACTGCGGCAGCAGGCTCGCGGCGTAGTTGCCACCGGTCTTGGCCGCTCCGGTGCCGCCCTTGCCGGCGCGGGAGTAGTCCTCGCTGAGCCAGATCGACACCGGCTGCACGCCGCCCTTGAAGTAGGCACCGGCGGGGCTGGCGATCAGGTAGTAGGCGACCTTGTGCGCGGGGCGGACGCCGAGGAACGCCTCTTTCGCGAACATGAACGGGCGCAGGTACAGGCTCTGGTCGTCGCCCGACGGCACCCACGCACCGTCGACGGCGATGAGCTCGCGCAGCGACTGCAGGAAGTACGGCACGGGCAGCTCGGGAAGCGCCAGGCGACGGGCCGAGCGCTGCAGGCGGCGCCCGTTCTGGTCGGGGCGAAAGGTGTGGACCGAGCCGTCGGCGTGACGGTAGGCCTTGATGCCCTCGAAGATCTCCTGGCCGTAGTGCAGTACCGCTGCCGCCGGGTCGAGCGAGATGGGGCCGTAGGGCGAGACGCGCGGGCGGTGCCAGCCGCCGCGCACCGACCAGCAGATGTCGACCATGTGGTCGGTGAAGCTCTGCCCGAAGCCGGGGTTGGCGAGGATCGCGTCGCGGTCGGTCGTGCTCTTGGCCGCGAGGTTGCGCGTGACGGAGAACTCGAGCGGGTCGAGTCCGGTGTCGGGATCGGTGTCGATGGTGGTCATTCGTTTTCCAAAGCTTCTCGAGTGCCGGAGGCGATGCTCGCCGATCGGTCCAGGTTACGCCTGGACGCGTTCGGCGATGGCGTCGCCGATCTGAGCGGTGGTGCGGACCCCGTCGCGGCTCGCGATGTCGTCTTCGACCGCGCGGGTGACGCGGGCGGATTCGTCGGTCAGCCCGAGGTGGTCGAGCAGGAGGGCGACGGAGAGGATCGCGGCCGTGGGGTCGGCCTTCTGGGTTCCCGCGATATCGGGCGCCGATCCGTGCACGGGCTCGAACATCGAGGGGAAAGCGCCGTCGGGGTTGATGTTGCCCGATGCGGCGAGGCCGATGCCTCCGGTGACGGCGCCGGCCAGGTCGGTGAGGATGTCGCCGAAGAGGTTGTCGGTGACGATCACGTCGAAGCGGCTCGGGTTCGTGACCAGGAAGATGGTTGCCGCGTCGACGTGCAGGTAGTCTACGTCGACCCCGGGGAACTCCTGCGCCACGGCATCGACGATGCGCTTCCACATGCCGCCCGCGTGGACGAGCACGTTCGTCTTGTGCACGAGCGTCAGCTTGTGACGACGGCGCTCCGCGAGGGCGAAGGCGTAGCGCACGACGCGCTCGACGCCGTAGGCGGTGTTGACCGAGGTCTCGTTGGCGACCTCGTGCGCAGTGCCGCGGCGGATCGAACCGCCGTTGCCGACGTACGGGCCTTCGGTGCCTTCGCGCACCACGACGAAGTCGATGTCGCCGGGCTCTGCCAGCGGACCCGCGGCGCCGGGGTACAGCTTCGAGGGACGCAGGTTGACGTAGTGGTCGAGCTCGAAGCGGAGCTTGAGCAGCAGGCCGCGTTCGATGTTCGCGTCTTTCAGACGCGGGTCACCGGGCACTCCGCCGACGGCGCCGAGCAGGATCGCGTCGTGGCCGGCGATCGCCGAGAGGTCGTCGTCGGTGAGGGTGTCGCCGGTTTCGAGGTAGCGACCGGCACCGAGCGAGAAGGGCGTCTTCTCGAACGTGACGTCGGAGGCGGCGGTGACCGCATCGAGCACCTTGACGGCCTCTGCGACGACCTCGGGACCGATTCCGTCACCGGGGATGACGGCCAGTTTCACGACACGCGACATCGCTCTCCTCAGAGCTCGGGCACGTCACTGCTTCGACGTGCTGCGGGATCCTCCCAGGGTAGTGGCAGCGATCACGCCGGCCACGACGATGAGTCCGGCACCGATGAGGGCGGTGACGACAACACCGGAGTCGAAGGCGTGCGCGGCGGCGGTGCGGAGCGCCTCGGCCAGCGTCGGATCGTCGAGCGTGTTCGACACCGCCACGGCGCCGGCGAGGGTCTCGCGCGCGGCCTGGGCCGCGGCATCCGGCAGGCCCGCGGGCAGCACCAGCTGCGCCCGGTAGAACGCGGCCAGGATGCCGCCGAGCACCGCCGTTCCGAGCACCGCGCCCACCTCGTAGGCGGTCTCGGACACGGCGCTCGCGGCCCCGGCCTTCGCCGACGGCGCGCTCGAGAGGATCAACTCGTTCGACACCGTCTCGGCCGCGCCGATGCCGATGCCGAGCAGCCCGAACGCCACGATCAGCAGGACGAGGTCGGCGGTCGAGAACGCCACCATCACGTAGGCGACGACCGAGAACGCCAGCGCCGTGGGCACGACGACCCGCGGAGCGAAGCGCTTGGCGACGGGGACGACGGCGAGACCGGCGATGATCATGAGCACGAGCCCCGGCAGCAGCGCGAGACCGGCGACCATCGGCGACAGGCCGACCACCAACTGCAGGTGCTGGGCGACGAAGTACAGGAACCCCACGAGCCCGACCACGCTCAACAGGTTGACCAGGATCGCACCCGAGAAGGTGCCGCGCCGGAACAGCGACATGTCGAGCATCGGCGAGGTGAGGGCGCGCTGACGGCGGACGAACAGCCAGCCGAACACGATGCCGACGACGAACAGCACCGGAGCCAGCGACATCGGACCATCGACCGCGAGCTTCTTGATGCCGTAGACGATCGGGACCATCGTCGCGAGCGAGAGCACCACACTGGTCGGGTCGAAGCGGCCCGGCGCGGGGTCGCGGCTCTCGGGGACGAAGAACGGCGCGAGGATCAACAGCGGCACGAGCACCGGCACCGCCATGAGGAAGACCGAGCCCCACGAGAAGTGCTCGAGCAGGAATCCGCCGACGATCGGGCCGAGGGCCGCACCGGCGGAGAAGCCCGAGGCCCACACGGCGATCGCGAACCGGCGCTGATCACGGTCGCGGAAGATGCTGCGAAGGAGCGACAGCGTCGACGGCATGAGCATCGCGCCGAAGACACCCATGAGGGCGCGACCCGTGATGAGCAGAGCCGCCGTCGGCGCGAAGGCGGACAGCGCCGACACCACGGCGAACCCGGTGGCGCCGATGAGAAGCATGCGACGGCGCCCGAAGCGGTCGCCCAGAACACCCATCGTGACGAGGAGACCGGCGAGCACGAGGGGGTAGACGTCGATGATCCACAGTTGCTCGATGCTCGAGGGCTGCAGCGCCAACGAGATCTCGGGCAGCGCGAAGCTGAGCACCGTGTTGTCGACGGAGACGAGCAGCACGGGCAGCATGAGCACGGCCAGCGCGAACCATCCGCGCCAGCCGGCGCGGGTCACGGTGATCTCATGGGTGGGCAACGACGAGGTGAGCATGTTTTCGAGTTCCGTTTCTAAACCGTCTAGCCGGTATAGTATCAGAGGAGAACAGACGCCCGCCAGTACGATCGAGGAACCATGAGTCGTCCCCCTCTCGCCCGCGACGCCGTCCTCGACGCGTTCACCCGCATCCTCGTCGACGAGGGCGAACGGGCGGCGACGATGGACGCCACGGCCCGCGCCGCGGGAGTGTCCAAGGGCGGACTGCTCTACCACTTCGGTTCGAAGAGCGCCCTCGAAGAGGCCCTCGTCGCCCGCCTCGAGCAGCTCGCCCGCGACGACGTCGCCGAGATCGAGAACTCCGACGAGGGCGTGGTCGCCGCGCACCTGAGGTCATCGCAGAACACCGGCTCGCCGCTCGACGTCACGATCCTCGCGGTGTCGCGCCTCGCGCAGAACGGCAGCGACGCGGCATCCGCGTGCCTGCGCCGCGTGCGTGAGCTGTGGGAGGAGAGCCTCCGCGCGCACACCCGCGATGAGACGGCGCTGCAGATGGTGCTGCTGGTCAGCGACGGGCTGTACTTCAACGCGGTGCTCGACCTCAACGCCGTGCCCGGCCCGACGATCGAGGGCGCCGACCTCGACAAGCTCATCGACGCCGTGGTCGCCGCCACCACCTGAGACCGCCACGGCCGCAGCCGCGATCCCGCCGATTCCGGCCGCGCAGCGCCAGAACCCGCCCGGCGAACGATGAAGGGGGCCGCTCTCGCGACCCCCTCCCCCGGTACAGCTCAGGGCATCAGCCCTCGACGATGTCGATCTGGCGGAACAGATCGGCGCCGACGGCCTCGCGCATCGCGACGAGGATCTCGTCGGGCACGGGCGAGTCGACCGTGAGCACCGAGAGGGCACGGCCGGTGGCATCCGGAGCCGCCACCTGCAGACCCGCGATGTTGATGCCGGCTTCACCCAGCTTCTGGCCGTAAATCGCCACGATGCCGGGACGGTCGGCGTACCGCATGACGACGTGGTGCTGCTCGATGGGCACCTCGATCTCGTAGCCGTTGATCGAGACGACCTTGGGCACCATGCGCGTACCGGCGAGCGTGCCCGCGACCTCGAGGGTCGAGCCGTCGGCCAGCGTGCCGCGCAGGATCGTGATGTTGCGGTACAGCGGGCTCTCGGCCTCGACGACCAGGCGGGCCTCGACGCCGCGCTGCTCGGCGAAGAGCGGGGCGTTGACGTACGAGACGCTCTCGCTGACGATGCGGCTGAAGTATCCCTTGAGCGCGGCGAGGCGGTAGACGCTGACGTCGTACTGCGCGAGCTCTCCGCGCACCTCGATCTCGAGGCTGGTCAGGGCGCTGTCGGCGAGGCCGCTGAAGAACTGACCGAGCATCTCGACCAGCGCGATACCGGGGCGCACGAACGGGTCGATCGCACCGCCGGCGACGTTCACGGCATCCGGAACGAGATCGCCCTCGAGGGCGAGCTTGACGCTGCGCGCGACCGAGACACCCGCCTTCTCCTGCGCCTCTTCGGTGCTGGCGCCGAGGTGCGGGGTGACGACGACGTTCGGCAGGTCGAGGAGCTTGCGGGCCGGGCCGCCCTCGGCGGGGGGCTCGGTCGAGAACACGTCGAGGCCGGCTCCGGCGATCTCGCCGGTGGTGAGGGCGTCGAACAGCGCCTCTTCGTCGATGAGGCCGCCGCGGGCGACGTTGATGACGTAGGCGGTCTTCTTCATGCGGCGCAGCTGCTCGGCGCCGATCATGCCGGTCGTCTCGGGCGTCTTCGGCATGTGGATCGTGACGAAGTCGCTCTGCTCGAGAAGCTCGTCGAGCGACACCAGCTGCACGCCGAGCTGCTGTGCGCGGGCGGCTGTGACGTAGGGGTCGTACGCGATCACGCGCATGTCGAAGCCCTGCAGGCGCGCGGCGATGAGGGCGCCGATGCGGCCGAGGCCGATGATGCCGATCGTCTTCTCGTACAGCTCGGTTCCGGTGAACGAGCTGCGCTTCCACAGGCCCTGCGCGAGCGAGGCGTGCGCGGCGGGAATGCGGCGCGCGAGGCTCAGCACGTGACCGACGGTGAGCTCGGCCGCCGAGATGATGTTCGAGGTCGGAGCGTTGACGACCATCACGCCGGCCGAGGTGGCCGACTTGATGTCGACGTTGTCGAGGCCGACACCGGCGCGGGCGACGACCTTGAGCGACGGTGCCGCGGCGAGGGCCTCGGCGTCGATCTGGGTGGCCGAGCGCACGAGCACCGCGTGGGCGTCGGCGAGGGCCGACAGCAGCGCGGGGCGATCGGTCCCGTCGACGTTGCGCACGTCGAAGTCGGGGCCGAGCGCGTCGATCGTGGCGGGAGAGAGTTCTTCGGCGATGAGCACGACGGGCTTCGTCACGGATACGTCCTTCGAAACGGTGCTGGGGACTGACGCGCACCGTCGCACACCGCCGGCGCGAACCGGGCGCGCGACCCGTGCGGGCCGTCTGTCAGCCTAGCGCGGAGCCGTGCGGCGCCCTGACCGTGTGACGCCGCACGACGGCGCTCGGGCGCACACCGCGACTCGCCCGATCAGCACCGAACCGGGCAGACCTCGCGCCGACACCCACCGGGCGTGTGAACACCGCGAGACTGCATCTCGCTGACGAACCCGCGTCAGCCTGACGCACGGATGTCAGCGAAATGCAGTCTCGCGGTCTCAGGGGTGCCAGACCGACCCGCGCGAGAAGACCGTGATCCCGGATGCCGGGACCCCGGCGTTCAGCCGCCGTAGAGGCCGTACGAGGTCGTGCCGTACCCGACGATCGCGAGCCAGAACGCGGCCGACAGCGTCAGGCCCGCGAGCAGCACGATCGCAAGCTCTCCGGCCTTGCGACGTTGCCCGATCGCGAACGAGACGCCGAAGGCGGCGAGGGGGAAGACGATCGGAAGGATGTAGACGAACCACCCGAGACCGTTGAGTCCGAGCGGACCGTTCACCTGCTGGATCAGCAGCGCGACCGAACTCCACACCACGTAGGCGTAGAACAGGCCGAAGAAGCCGGCGATCGTGACGAGCAGCCACGTCGGGAGGACACGGGTGCGGGCGGCGGTGCTCACAGGAAGGCTCCCAACGACAGGAACGGCCACGGGATGAGCAGGACGATCCCGAGCAGCAGCAGCAGGAACCGCTGCCAGGTGCGCCAGTTGCGCGTGAGCACGAGGACCGTGACGAACCACACGAGAGGGGCGAGACCGGCGCCGATGGTCAGCGCAACGATCGTGACCTGGGGGACAGGGAGTCCGAGATCGACGAGGCGGAACCCGGCGAGCAACCAGCCCACGGCGAACAGGATGAAGGCCATCGCGATCATGCCGATGCCCACGAGACCGACGTTGCCGAGGGGAGCCGAGGGCCCCGCGTGCGCCTCTTCGGCGTCGGGTGCGGGTTCGACGAGGGTTTCCGGATGCCGAGCGGCCGGCGTGGTCTGCGCGGCAGCCGGTTGCAGCGGCTCGGGCTCGGGCTCGGGCTGCAGCGGCTCGGGCTCGAGCGGCTTGGGCTGCAGCGCCTCGGGCGCTGAGGCTCCGGACGCTGCGGGCCTGGCTGCGCTCCCCCGGCCGGGAGCGTGCTTCTCGCCGACGTCGAGCGTCGGGTCGTCGTCACCGCCCCACGAGAGGGCGTCGTCATCGCGCGGAGTGCTCACGCGACCACGCTAGCGCGGCTCCCCCGCCGCTTCGTCGCGCCCCGCCGGTCGCCGGAGGGCACGGCATCCGGAACCTCGAGACGCCGCGGAAACGCCGAATGCCCCGGGCCAGGGGCACCCGGGGCATTCGAGACGACGAGACTCAGCGCGCTGCGGAGCCCTCGACGTAGTCGGTGTCCTGCTGCTTCCACGCGAAGAGGCCGCGCAGCTCCTTGCCGGTCGCCTCGATGGGGTGACCCTGCTCCTTCTCGCGGAGCTCGAGGAACTCGGGGGCGCCCTTGTCCTGGTCGGCGATGAAGCGCTCGGCGAAGGCACCCGACTGGATGTCGCTGAGGACGGCCTTCATGCTGGCCTTGACGTCGGACGAGATGACGCGGGGGCCCGAGACGTAGTCGCCGTACTCGGCCGTGTCGGAGATCGACCAGCGCTGCTTGGCGATGCCGCCCTCCCACATGAGGTCGACGATGAGCTTGAGCTCGTGCAGCACCTCGAAGTAGGCGATCTGCGGCTGGTAGCCCGCCTCGACGAGGGTCTCGAAGCCGGCCTGCACGAGGTGGCTCATGCCACCGCAGAGCACGGCCTGCTCGCCGAACAGGTCGGTCTCGGTCTCTTCGGTGAAGGTCGTCTTGATGACGCCGGCGCGGGTGCCGCCGATGGCCTTCGCGTACGAGAGGGCGGTGTCCCAGGCCGAGCCCGAGGCGTCGCTCTCGACGGCGATGATGTCGGGGATGCCGCGGCCCGCGACGTACTCGCGACGCACGGTGTGACCGGGGGCCTTGGGGGCGACGAGGATCACGTCAACACCCTCGGGGGCGTCGATGTAGCCGAAGCGGATGTTGAAGCCGTGCGCGAAGGCGAGCGTCTTGCCTTCGGTGAGCTTGTCCTTGATCGAGTCGGCGAAGATCGAGCGCTGGTGCTGGTCGGGCGCCAGGATCATGATGAGGTCGGCCCACTCCGCGGCATCCGCGACGTTCTTGACCTCGAAGCCGTCTTCCTGCGCCTTGGCGGCCGACTTGGAGCCGTCCTTGAGCGCGATGACGACCTGGACGCCCGAATCGCGCAGGTTCTGCGCGTGGGCGTGACCCTGCGAGCCGTAGCCGACGATCGCGACCTTCTTGCCCTGGATGATCGAGAGGTCGGCGTCGTCGTCGTAGAAGATCTCTGCCATGAGGATGTTTCTCCTTGTGTGAAGTCCCCGAGCTTGTCGAAGGGACCGGGGGTTTGTGGACGTGTGAAGTTCGGGGTGTCGGGCCCTTCGACAGGCTCAGGGACCGACGGGTTCGGGGTGTCGGGCCCTTCGACAGGCTCAGGGACCGACGGGTTCAGCCGCGCAGGACCCGCTCGGTGATGCTCTTGCCGCCGCGGCCGACGGCGAGCAGGCCCGACTGCGCGAGCTCTTTTACGCCGAACGGCTCGATCGCCTTGAGGAAGGCGGCGACCTTGCCCGAGTCGCCGGTGATCTCGATCACGATGGCGTCGGGGGCGTAGTCGACGACCGACGCGCGGAACAGGTTGACGACCTCGAGCACGTTGGAGCGGCTCGCGTTGTCGGCGCGCACCTTCACGAGCACGTGCTCGCGCTGCACGGAGCTGGCGGCGTCGAGCTCGACGATCTTGATGACGTTGATGAGCTTGTTCAGCTGCTTGGTCACCTGCTCAAGCGGCAGACCCTCGACGTCGACGACGACCGTGATGCGCGACAGACCCGGCACCTCGGTGACGCCCACGGCGAGCGACTCGATGTTGAAGCCGCGACGGGCGAACAGGCCCGCGACGCGGGTCAGCAGACCCGGCTTGTCCTCGACGAGGAGGCTCAGAACGTGACGAGACATCTCAGTCCTCCTGCTCGTTGAAGGCGGGCGAGTGGTCGCGCGCGTACTGGACGTAGCTGTTGCTGACGCCCTGCGGCACCATCGGCCACACCATCGCGTCGGCGCTCACGACGAAGTCGATCACGACCGGGCGGTCGTTCGTGTCGAGGGCGAGCTGGATCGCCGCGTCGATCTCGTCTTCCTTCTCGACGCGGATCGCCAGGCATCCGTAGGCCTCGGCGAGCTTCACGAAGTCGGGGATGCGACGCGTGCCGTGTCCCGTGTTCAGGTCGGTGTTGGAGTGGCGGCCGTCGAAGAACAGCGTCTGCCACTGGCGCACCATGCCCAGCGAGGAGTTGTTGATGATCGCGACCTTGATCGGGATGTCGTTGATGACGCAGGTCGCGAGCTCCTGGTTGGTCATCTGGAAGCAGCCGTCACCGTCGATCGCCCAGACGGCGCGCTCGGGCTGGGCCACCTTGGCGCCCATGGCCGCCGGAACCGCGTAGCCCATGGTGCCGGCGCCGCCCGAGTTGAGCCACGCGTTCGGGCGCTCGTACTTGATGAACTGCGCCGCCCACATCTGGTGCTGGCCCACGCCCGAGGCGTAGACGCCCTCGGGACCGGTCATCTCGCCGATGCGCTGGATCACGTACTGCGGCGAGAGCAGCCCGTCGGTGGTCGGCGTGTATCCGAGCGGGAACTCCTCGCGGAGTCCGTTCAGGTAGGTCCACCACTCGGTGTAGTCGTGCGGGTTCTCGGCGTCGGCGGCCCGGAAAGCGGCGTCGAGGTCGACGAGCACGTCCTTGAGGTCGCCCACGATCGGCACGTCGGCCGTGCGGATCTTCGAGATCTCGGCGGGGTCGATGTCGACGTGCACCACCTGCGCGTTCGGGGCGAACAGCGCCGCCTTGCCGGTCACGCGGTCGTCGAAGCGGGCGCCGAGCGAGACCAGCAGGTCGCTCTCCTGCAGGGCGAGCACCGCGGGCACGGTGCCGTGCATGCCGGGCATGCCGAGGTGCTGCTCGTGCGAGTCGGGGAACGCGCCGCGGGCCATGAGCGTCGTGACCACCGGGGCACCAGTCGCCTCGGCCAGCACCTTCAGCTCGGCCGCAGCGTTGGCGCGGATCGTGCCGCCACCCACGTACAGCACGGGCTTCTTCGCGGTGGCGAGCAGCTGGGCCGCGGCCTGGATCTGCTTGCCGTGCGCCTTGGTGACCGGCCGGTAACCGGGCAACTCGATCTTGGGCGGCCAGACGAACGGCGCTTCGGCCTGCTGCGCGTCCTTGGTGATGTCGACGAGCACGGGGCCGGGGCGCCCGGTCGAGGCGATCTCGAAGGC
Source organism: Microbacterium sp. che218 (assembly GCF_040436305.1). Lineage (NCBI taxonomy): Bacteria > Bacillati > Actinomycetota > Actinomycetes > Micrococcales > Microbacteriaceae > Microbacterium > Microbacterium sp. che218. The sequence continues at coordinate 255,040 of NZ_AP031501.1, read as the reverse complement.
TGCGGCGATCGCGCCGGGGATCTCGTCGGCCGACTTCACCAGGAACGAGTGCTTGGTGATCGGCATGGTGATGCCGACGATGTCGGCCTCCTGGAAGGCGTCCGTCCCCATGAGGGTCGAGAACACCTGGCCGGTGATGCAGACCAGCGGCACCGAGTCCATGTAGGCGTCGGCGATCGCGGTGACGAGGTTGGTCGCGCCGGGGCCCGACGTCGCGATGGCGACGCCGACCTTGCCCGAGGCGGCGGCGTAGCCCTCGGCCGCGTGACCGGCGCCCTGCTCGTGACGCACGAGGATGTGACGCACGTGCTCGTCGTCCATGAGCGGGTCGTAGACGGGCATGATCGCCCCGCCCGGCAGGCCGAACACGTCGGTGACGCCGAGCAGGTCGAGCGAGCGGACGACCGCCTGCGCTCCCGTCATCACGGGCGCAGCGGCGGCGCGGGCGGGCGGCCGGGGAATGGCTGCCGTGGAGGAATCGATGGACATGGGAGTACCTCGAGAACCGGGAGAAAGGTGAGAAGGGGGACGGCCGTCAGCCCGTGACAGCGCCCTCGGCGGCGGAGTGCACGAGCTTGGAGTACTTGGCCAGAACGCCACGGGTATAGCGCGGGGGAAGCGGTTCCCAGCCTTCGCGGCGGGAACTCAGCTCGGCGTCATCGACGATCAAGTCGAGAGTGCGAGCGGCGATATCGACCCGTATCAGATCACCATCGCGCACGAAGGCGATGGGACCTGCGTCCACCGCTTCGGGAGCTATGTGGCCGATGCACAGGCCGGTTGTGCCGCCTGAGAATCGTCCGTCCGTCAACAGTAGTACATCTTTTCCGAGGCCCGCGCCCTTGATGGCCGCGGTGATCGCGAGCATCTCGCGCATGCCGGGACCGCCCTTGGGGCCCTCGTAGCGGATGACCACGACGTCGCCGGCGGCGATCTCGCCCGCCTCGAGGGCGTCCATCGCCCCGCGCTCGCGCTCGAACACGCGGGCCGGACCCTCGAAGACGTTTCCGTCGAAGCCGGCCGACTTCACGACGGCACCCTCGGGGGCCATCGAGCCGTGCAGGATCGTGATGCCGCCGGTGGCGTGGATCGGGTCGTTGAACGAGTGGATGACCTTGCCGTCCACCGGATCGGGGTTCAGGTCGGCGAGGTTCTCGGCGAGGGTCTTGCCCGTGACGGTGAGCGCGTCGCCGTGCAGCAGGCCCTCGTCGAGCATGGCCTTCATGATCACCGGGATGCCGCCGTGGCGGTCGACATCGTTCATGACGTACTGGCCGAAGGGCTTCATGTCGGCCACGTGGGGCGTCTTGTCGCCGATGCGGTTGAAGTCGTGGAGGTTGAGCTCGACCTCGGCCTCGTTCGCGATGGCGAGCAGGTGCAGCACGACGTTGGTCGAGCCGCCGAGCGCCATGGCGAGGGCGATGGCGTTCTCGAACGCTTCTTTGGTGAGGATGTCGCGCGTGGTGATGCCCTGGCGCAGCAGGTTGACCACGGCCTCGCCCGAGCGGTGCGCGAAGTAGTCGCGGCGGCGGTCGGCCGAGGGCGGGGCGGCGGAGCCGGGGAGGCTGAGGCCGAGGGCCTCGGCCACGGATGCCATGGTGTTGGCGGTGTACATGCCACCGCACGCGCCCTCACCGGGGGCGATCGCGCACTCGATGCGCTTGAGGTCGGCCTCGCTCATTTTGCCCGCGAGGCACGCGCCCACGGCCTCGAACGAGTCGATGATCGTGACGTCCTTCTCGGTGCCGTCGCTGAGCTTGACCCAGCCCGGGGCGATTGAGCCGGCGTACAGGAAGACGCTCGAGAGGTCGAGGCGCGCGGATGCCATGAGCATTCCGGGGATCGACTTGTCGCAGCCCGCGAGCAGCACGGAGCCGTCGAGGCGCTCGGCCATCATGACGGTCTCGACGCTGTCGGCGATGACCTCGCGCGACACGAGCGAGAAGTGCATGCCCTCGTGGCCCATCGAGATGCCGTCGGAGACGGAGATGGTGCCGAACTGCAGCGGGTAGCCGCCGCCGGCGTGCACGCCCTCTTTCGCGCCCTGAGCGAGACGGTCGAGGCTGAGGTTGCAGGGGGTGATCTCGTTCCAGCTCGACGCGATGCCGATCTGGGGCTTATCCCAGTCCTCGTCACCCATGCCGACGGCGCGGAGCATTCCGCGCGACGTGGTGGCTTCGATGCCATCGGTGACGACGCGACTGCGGGGCTTGATGTCGAATTCGCCGGTGTTCGGATTCTGCGGTGCGGGCATTCTCGAAGTCTATTGCGCGGGTACGACACCCGTTGCTCCGCAGACCCGTGAACACTCGATTAATCGGCGCCGCCGGGTGCGCGGACGATCGGTCTACGAGATGTGGGCCCGGCGCAGTCGTTCCACGTTCTCGAGCACCTCGACGAACGCGTCGATGTCGGGGACCCGCAGCGTCGCGGCGGTCTCTCCCCCACCGATGCGCACGCCGAGGTCGCCCGGGCCGAGCGAGCCGAGGGCGTCTTCGTCGGTGACGTCGTCGCCCGCGAAGAGCACCGAGGTCGCGGAGACGCGTTCGCGCAGGTGCGCGACGGCGGAGTCCTTGCCCTCGTGGCGGAACGAGAACTCGAGGATGTCGTGCCCGGTGCGACGCCGCCACGACGGCGCCTCGGCGGCGAGCAGCTCGTCGGCCCTCTGCTGCGCGGCGGTCGAGGCCGCGGCATCCGCCGTGCGGGTGTGGATGCCGAGACCGAACTGCTTCGGCTCCACGCGCACCCCCGCCAGGTCGGCGACGGCGTCACGGATCTCGTCGGTCAGCCTGTCGCGCAGGGCGAGCTCGACGGCGTCGTCGGTCGACTCCCCCGCGCCCGTGCCGGGCTCCCACGACTCCGCGCCGTGCGAGCCCATGAGCCACCAGGGCGATGAGTCGTCGTGCTCGGCGATCTCGCGCAGGTCGGCGAGCGTGCGGCCCGACACCAGCGAGACAGTGGTGCGCGGCAGGGCGGCCAGAGCATCGAGGGCCGCACGCGCGTCCGGAGTCATCCGCGCCGACATCGGCTCGTCGACCAGCGGCGAGAGGGTGCCGTCGAAGTCGAGCGCGATCAGCAGGGTGTCGGTCGTGGCGACGGCCTCGATCGTGGCGTCGGCGGCGGTCACGCGGCATCCACCCCCCTGCGCGTATTCGGGGTGCTCACGAGTGCGGCGGTCATCCGGCGTCCGTCTCGTCGATGGGCTCGCGCTCGGGCGTCGAGCCGTCGTCGTCGCGGGTGATCTGCTCGGCGGCGGCGCGCGACGACTTCTCGTGGAACACCGAGAGCGCCTCGAGGAAGTCCTGCGACCAGTCCTCGACATCGTGGTCGCGCACGCGCTTACGCAGCGCCCGCATGCGACGCCCCTGCTCGGCGGCGGGCATGTCGATCGCCCGCATGATCTGGTCTTTCAGACCGTCGATGTCGTGCGGGTTGATGAGCAGCGCACTGCCCATCTCGTCGGCGGCACCGGCAAACTCGCTCAGCACGAGCACGCCGCGGTTGTCGATGCGACTGGCCACGTACTCCTTCGCCACGAGGTTCATGCCGTCGCGCAGGGCCGTGACCAGCATGACGTCGGCGGCGAGGAAGAGGGCGACCATCTCCTCGCGCGGATACGACTGGTGCAGGTAACGGATCGCGGTGTGCGTGGTCGTGTCGTAGTCGCCGTTGATGCGACCGACGGTCATCTCGATCTCGTCGCGCAGCTGCACGTACGCTTCGACGCGTTCGCGGCTGGGGCTGGCGACCTGCACGAGGGTCGCGTCCTCGACGCTCGCGCGTCCGTCCTCGAGCAGTTCGCCCCAGGCCTTCAGGCGGTGGCGGATGCCCTTGGTGTAGTCGAGTCGGTCGACGCCGAGGAGGATCTTGCGCGGGTTTCCGAGTCCCTCGCGGATCTCCTTGGCGCGCTGCTGGATCTCGGGCTTCTGCGCGAGCTCGATGTACGACTCGGCGTCGATCGAGATCGGGAACGCCTTCGCCAGGGCGACGCGGGTGCCGCCCTCGGCATCCGGAACGAGGATGCCGCTGGCCTTGGTCTCGTAGCGCAGCTGGCGGCGCACCGCGCGGGCGAAGTTGCCGGCATCCGCCACCCGCTGGAAACCGATCACGTCGGCGCCGAGCAGTCCCTCGAGCACCTGCTTGCGCCACGGGAGCTGCGCGTACAGCCCGTAGGCGGGGAACGGGATGTGGTGGAAATAGCCGATCGTGAGGTCGGGGCGCATCTCGCGGAGCATCTTCGGCACCAGCTGCAGCTGGTAGTCCTGCACCCACACGATGCCGCTGTCGGCGGTCACGTCGGCGGCGGCCTGGGCGAAGCGCTGGTTGACCTTGACGTAGGCGTCCCACCAGGCGCGCTTGTACGTGGGCTCGGCGATCACGTCGTGGTACAGCGGCCAGATCGTGTCGTTCGAGAAGCCCTCGTAGTACAGCTGCACGTCGGAGGCCGACAGGGTCACCGGAACGAGATGGGTGCCGTCGAAGTCGAAGGGGTCGACGGTGACGTCGGCCTGCCCGGCCCACCCCACCCACGCGCCCTCGGCGCTGCGCATGACGGGTTCGAGAGCGGTGACGAGACCGCCCGGTGAGCGTCTCCACCCCTCGCCGTCGGGGGTGCGATCGACGGGCAGACGGTTGGCGACGACGACGAAATCGGCCTGGGTCACAGGTCCTCCTCGGGGGATCGTCCTCAGGCTAACAGCGGGCCCGATCCGCGCACGGGGGTGGACGGGATGCGATACGTGCGTTCTCGAACGCGGTCGTGCGGCACTCCGCTGTCAAGGTGCGGCGCCGGATCACACCTGTCGATAGGTTGGGCGCATGCGGCAGTACATCTTCGGAACCGGTCTCCTCAGCGCCATCACCGGCGGCGTCACGCTCCTGCGCGGCCTCAAGAACGACGAGCCGTTCACGTGGCGCACCGCGCTGGCGTGGCTCAGCTGGGGAATCACTCTCGCCCTCGCCGTCGGCGCTGTGGTCGACACCCGTCGCGCACGCCGCGGTCGGGTCATCGCGGGCGACTCCCCTGTCCAGAAGAAGCAGGGCAAGCTCCTGAAGAAGCGCCTCACGCGCTGAGAGCTCCCCACCATCGGTTTCCGGATGCCGCGGCCTCGAGGTCGCGGCATCCGTTCGTTTCGGGCGGGCCCTAGCGGGTGAGGATCAGCGCGTCGCCCTGACCGCCGCCGCCGCACAGCGCCACCGCGGCCGTGCCGCCCCCGCGCCGCACCAGCTCGTGCACCGCGTGGACGACGAGCCGGTTGCCCGAGGCGCCGATCGGGTGACCGATCGCGATGCCACCACCGTGCGGGTTGACGACCTCGTCGGAGACGCCGAGCTCGGCCTGCGACCGCGCGACCACGGCCCCGAAGGCCTCGTTGATCTCGATGAGGTCGAGATCGGATGCCGAGATGCCCTGCTTCTCGAGCGCCTTCGCGACCGCGCGGGCGGGCTGGGCGTGCAGGGAGTTGTCGGGGCCGGCGACCTGACCCGACGCCCCGACCACGGCGAGGACGTCCCAGCCGCGCTCGTCGGCGATCGCGCGGGTGGTGACGACCACCGCCGAGGCGCCGTCGGAGATCTGCGAGGCGTTGCCCGCGGTGATCGAGCCGCCCTCGGCGAAGGCGGGACGCAGCTTCGCGAGCGTCTCGACCGTCGTGTCGGCGCGGATGCCCTCATCAGCACTGATGACAACCGGTCCCTGAGCCTGTCGCCGGGCGCCCTTCCGCTGCGGGATCGACACCGGCACGATCTCGGCGTCGAAGATCCCCTCGGCCTGAGCGGCGGCGGCGCGCTGGTGAGAGCGTGCGGCCACGGTGTCCTGGGCTTCGCGGGTGACCTCGTACCGGGCGTTCGCGCGCTCGGTCGAGGCGCCCATGCTCTCGCGGTCGTAGGCGTCGGTGAGGCCGTCGTACGCCATGTGGTCGAGCACCTCGACGGAACCGTAGGTGTATCCGTCGCGCGAGTTCATCAGCAGGTGCGGGGCGCGGGTCATCGACTCCATGCCCGCGGCGACGACCACCGTCGCATCGCCGAGGCGCAGCATGCGCGCGGCGTCGATGATCGCGGTGAGGCCCGACAGGCAGACCTTGTTGATGGTGGCGCTGTGCACGTCCCATCCGATGCCCGCTTCGATCGCGGCCTGGCGTGCGGCGTTCTGCCCCGCTCCGGCCTGGAGCACCTGCCCCACGAGCACGGCGTCGACGGCGTCGGCCGGGATGCCGCCGCGCTCGAGTGCCCCGCGGATGGCGGCAGCGCCCAGCTGCACGGCGGTGAGCGGGGCGAGCTGTCCCTTCAGGCGGCCCTGCGGGGTGCGGGCGGCGGCGACGATGACGACGTCGTTCTGTGCGCTCATGCGTGCTGCTCCTCAGCGAGTCGGACGGTCAAGGCGGGTTCGGTGGCGGCCCGCACCTCGTCGACGCTCACCCCGGGGGCGAGCTCGACGAGCACAAGGCCATCGTCCGTCACATCGATCACGGCGAGGTCGGTGATGATGCGGTCGACGACGCCGCGGCCGGTGAGCGGCAGCGAGCACTCGTCGACGATCTTCGGCGAGCCGTCTCGGGCGACGTGCTCCATCAGCACGATCACGCGGGCGGCGCCGTGGACGAGGTCCATCGCCCCGCCGGGGCCCTTCACCATCTTTCCGGGGATCATCCAGTTGGCGAGGTCTCCGGATGCCGACACCTGCATCGCCCCGAGGATGGCGGCGTCGATCTTGCCGCCGCGGATCATCCCGAAGCTCAGGGCCGAGTCGAAGAACGCCGACCCCGGGAGGGTGGTCACGGTCTCTTTACCGGCGTTGATGAGGTCGGCATCCACCGCGTCTTCGGTCGGGTAGGGACCGACGCCGAGGATGCCGTTCTCGGACTGGAGCACGACCGTCACCCCGTCGGGCACGTAGTTCGGGACCAGGGTGGGCAGGCCGATGCCGAGGTTGACGTAGGCGCCGTCGGCGAGCTCGCGAGCGGCGCGGGCGGCCATCTCGGTGCGGGACAGGGGCATGTCAGTTCTCCTCCGTGACGGTCGTGCGCGGTGCGAGGCGAGGTCCCTGAGCCTGTCGAGGTCCCTGAGCCTGTCGAGGTCCCTGAGCCTGTCGAAGGGACCGGGGGCCACGCGAGCAAGGTCCCTGAGCATGTCGAAGGGACCGGGCGCCGCGCGAGCAAGGTCCCTGATCGCGAGGTCCCTGAGCCTGTCGAAGGGACCGGGGGCAGCAGCTCTGCACCATCACCGGTTCCCCTCCCGAACAGTGCGCTTCTCGATGCGCTTGGGGATGTCGGGGCCGCCCTCGACGATGCGGTGCACGTACACGCCGGGCAGGTGCACGGCATCCGGGTCGAGCTCGCCGGGTTCGACGAGGTGCTCGACCTGCACGATGCAGATGCGTCCGGCCATCGCGGCGAGGGGGTTGAAGGCGCGCGCGGCTTTGCGGAAGACGAGGTTGCCGTGGCGGTCGCCCTTGTAGGCGTGCACGAGCGAGAAGTCGGTGGTGATGGCTTCTTCGAGCACGAACTCGCGCTGCTCGCCGTTCACGTCGAAGGTGCGCACGTCTTTGACCGGGGATGCCACGGCGATGCCGCCGGCGCCGTCGTAGCGACGCGGCAGGCCGCCCTCGGCGACCTGGGTGCCCACACCGGTCTGCGTGTAGAAAGCTGCGATGCCCGAGCCGCCGGCCCGGAGCTTCTCGGCGAGGGTGCCCTGCGGGGTGAGCTCGAGTTCGAGTTCGCCGGAGAGGAACTGCCGCTCGAACTCCTTGTTCTCGCCGACGTACGACGAGGTCATCTTGCGGATGCGACCGGCCCCGAGCAGGATGCCGAGCCCCCAGTCGTCGACGCCGCAGTTGTTCGAGACGACCGAGAGGTCGCGGGTCCCCTGGGCGAGCAGCGCCTCGATCAGGGCGATGGGGTTGCCCGAGAGGCCGAACCCGCCGACGGCGAGAGACGCCCCGTGGGGGATGTCGGCGACGGCCTCGGCGGCTGAGGCGACGGTCTTGTCGATCACGCGAACTCCTTCGTAGCGGCGTCCCTCCACCTTGCGGTGCGGCCGGATGCGGCCGCGAGTCGGTTCTTGTCATGTGGATGCCGCGGGGCGTAGCGTCCACATCGTGGACACACCGAACCCCAGCGTCGACGTCGCCGCGGCAGGCGCCCCCCACGCCGCACACGGATCTGCTCGGAAGGCGGGGACCCCCGTTCCGGGAGCGCAGGCGATCGCGCGCGCGGCGCACCTGCTGCGGCTGGTGACGGCGGCCGGTGACGCCGGTGCCTCGGTCGGAGACCTCGCCCACGACGCCGACCTGACTCGCCCGACCGCTCATCGCCTGCTCAGCGCGCTCCGCGCCGAGGGTCTCGTCGACCGCGAGGATGCGACCGGGCACTGGCTCCCGGGGCCGGAGCTCTACCTGATGGGCAGCGTCGCGGCATCCCGATTCGACATCACGGCGACCGCGCGCGATATCGTGCGCTCGCTCGCCGTGCGCACCGAGGAGAGTGCCTTCCTCTCGGTGCGGCGCGGCGACGAGACCGTCTGCCTCGTGCGCGAGGACGGCAGCTTCCCCATCCGCTCGTTCGTGCTCTCGGAGGGCATGAGGTTCCCCCTCGGCGTCGCGTCGGCGGGGCTGGCGATCCTCGCGTTCCTCCCGCCCCAGGATGTGGACGCCTACCTCGAGCGCCACCCGGAGCTCGTCGAGCGATGGGGAGCCTCCCACTCCCCCGCTCGACTGCGCGCGCGCATCGCCGACACGCAGGCCCGGGGCTACGCCGTGAACCCCGGCCTGATCGTCGAGGGCAGCTGGGGCGTGGGCGCCGCCGTCTTCACGCGCACCGGCGACCCGCAGTGGGCGCTGAGCCTGACCGGGGTCGAGTTCCGCTTCGTCGGTGAGCGACTCGCCGAACTCGGGCGGATCCTTCTGGCGCACGCCCACCAGCTGTCGACGCGGATCGCCGCGCGGTAGTCGCAGCACGCGAGACCCCCGCCGCACGCGGCATCCCCCATTTAGATACCAACGGTATATAACAGGGGTATACTTCTGTGTATGACCCGTGACGACGACCTCCAGCGCCTGCTGCTCGCGGTGCACGCGCTCACGCGTGTGGCCGCTCTCGACACGAACTCCGATGCGCCGGCGGCGCAGTGGCGCACGCTGACCCTGTTGCGCGACCACGGCCCGCAGCGCCTGGGCGACCTCGCGACGCTCAGCCGTGTCACGCAGCCGGGCATGACCCGGCTGATCCGGCAGATGGATGCCGCGGGGCTCGTCTCGCGCCGCAGTCATCCGGCCGACTCCCGCGTCAGCGTGGTGGCGGCGACGGAGGACGGTCTCGACGCCCTCGAGCGGTGGTACGAGCTCTTCCGTTCCGCTCTCGCGCCGCACGTCGCCGACCTGTCCGACGCGGAGTGGGAGGCCGTGCGCACGTCGGCCTCCGCCCTGTCGCGCCAGGTCGGGATGGCGCCCGTCGGGTCGAACGATTTCACCGAGAACCCGAACGACGATGCGCCCGCCTCGCGCGGCGCCGCGCGTCGTTCCGAAGAAGAAAGGGAGGTGGTCCGGTGAGCGCCGGTACCGCAGCTAACCCGGCCGAGAAGGCCCCCAGCGTCTGGAAACAGCCCGCACAAGTCTGGGCGGTCGCCTTCGCGTCGGTGGTGGCGTTCATGGGCATCGGGCTCGTCGATCCGATCCTCCCCGCGATCGCCGATTCGCTGCAGGCGAGCCCTGTGCAGACCGAACTGCTCTTCACCAGCTACCTCGTCGTGACCGGCCTCGCGATGCTCATCACCAGCTGGATCTCGAGCCGCATCGGCGCGAAGGCCACCCTGCTGGTCGGCCTCGGCCTGATCGTCGTGTTCGCGCTGTTCTGCGCGCTGAGCGGCAGCGTCGACGCCGTCATCGGCTTCCGCGCCGGGTGGGGTCTGGGCAACGCGCTGTTCATCTCGACGGCTCTCGCGACCATCGTCGGAGCAGCCTCGGGCGGCACGTCGTCGGCCATCATTCTGTACGAGGCCGCACTGGGCCTCGGTATCGCCGTGGGTCCGCTGCTGGGTGGCGTTCTCGGCGAGGTCAGCTGGCGCGGGCCGTTCTTCGGCGTCGTCGTGCTCATGGCGATCGCGTTCATCGCGGTGGCGGTCCTGCTGCGCGGACCGAAGCCCGAACGTACTCCCCTGCCCTTCAGCGCCCCCTTCCGCGCGCTGGGTCGGCCGGCCCTCGCGATCCTCGCGGCGACCGCGCTGTTCTACAACATCGGCTTCTTCACTCTGCTGGCGTTCTCGCCGTTCCCCCTCGGATTCGGAGCCATGGGCATCGGTCTCACCTTCTTCGGGTGGGGTCTGGGTCTGGCGATCACGAGCGTGTGGGTCGCGCCCCTGCTGCTGCGTCGGCTGCGGCTGACCACCGTGCTGCTGATCGCCCTTCCCCTGCTCGCGATCGACCTCGTGGTCGCCGCGTTCACGGTGGCGTCCGCGACAGCGCTCGTCGTCTGCATCATCGTGGGTGGTCTGGTGCTGGGTGTGGTCAACACCGCCCTCACCGAGGCCGTCATGGAGGCCACCGATCTGCCGCGCTCGGTCGCGTCGTCGGCGTACTCCGCCGTGCGCTTCCTCGGCGGCGCCGTCGCTCCGCCGCTCGCGGCGTGGCTGTGGCACGCCTATGGCGCCGACGTGCCGTACTTCATGGCCGCGGCATCGGTGTTCATCGCCGCCGCCTGCATCCTGTTCGGCCGCCGCCTGCTGGCCCACGTCGACGGCTCGCACCCCGACGCCGCCGACGAGGGTGCCGCCGTGCTGGTCGGAGACGCCGCGTAACGCCATCACTCCCCCGCGAAAACCTCTCGCACCACAGCCTGCGCGCCGGGTGCCGACATGACGATCGAGTAGTGATCGACATCCGGCACCCGGCGCGTCCCTGCGAGCTGCGGGAATCGCGCGCGGATGCCGTCGAGGTCGGGATACAGCGGAGGCACCTCGCCGAGCAGTCCCCGTTCGGCCGCGAGCAGCCGGGTCGGGCGGCGCAGGCGTTCGAGGGCTCCGGCGATCGCCTCGCCGGCGTTCTGATCGATGGAGTCGGCTTCGACCGTGGCGAACGTCGTCGCCGGGCGGAGCGCGGGTGGCTCCCCGACCAGGTCGTAGGCGAAGTAGGCGTCGAGCAACGGGTCTTCGCGCCCGACGAAGGCCGGATGCGCCCGCCAGAAGTCGCGGTACGCGCCCTCGCTCTCGAACCGCATGTCGAGCCGAGCCGCCGTCGGACCGAGCACGTGGCGCACGGCCGCGCGCGGGTCCATTCCGCGCGGCAAGGCCAGGGGCAGGCCGCCGTCGACGAGGACGATCCGCTCGACCCGCTCGGGGTGACGGTCGCCGAAAACCGCCGAGATGAATGCCCCCATCGAGTGCCCCACGACGACCACCCTCTCGACCCCGAGGGCATCCAGCACCGCGACCAGGTCGTCGGCGTGCTGCGCCAGCCCGGTCCGTCGCGGCGAGGCCGTACTGCGGCCCCGCCCGCGCAGATCGGGGGTGATCAACCGTGCCGAGGTCTGTTGCGCGACCCATGCCCACGCCAGGTGCGACGCGGTGACGCCGTGCACGAGCAGCCACGGGGTGCCCTCGGCATCCGGATGCCATTCCCCGACGCGCAGGGCCCCCTCTTCGACCGCGAGGTCATGGGTGACGTACGTGGCGGGCGAGGCGTTCTCGATCGGCATGGCGACATGGTGGCACGGGGGTCCGACATTGGTCCCCGTCCGGGCGCTCGGCTCAGCGGGCGGCGCGTTTTCCCATGTCTGCCACCCGCTCCTGGAGCGTCTCCCAGAGCTGTTCGAAGCGCGCGTTCCACGGCGTCGCGAACCCGCCGTCCTCCCACCGACGCCGCACGACGTCGAGAGTGACCCACTCCGACTCCAGCACTTCTTCCGGATCCGGCACCGGTACGGGCTCCCCGTCGACGCGCGCGACCCATAGGTCGAAGAGCGCCCGCTCCTCGATCACCCGCCCGACCAGCACGAGGTCGTCGCGGGCGACCTGCATCCCGGTCTCTTCGGCGAGCTCGCGCACCGCGCCGGTCCGGCTCGTCTCTCCGCGCAGGGCGCTCCCCGCCGGGAACTCCCATGCGAGCGGGTAGTCCTTGCCCTCGGCCCGTCGACTCATCAGCACCCGGCCGGTCGACGACACGAGGCAGACGGATGCCACGATGTGGAACGACCCGGCCGGCACCGGGCCGTCACCGCGTCGGTGGAGGGTGCCCGTGGGCGTGCCCTGGATATCGGTCACGTCCCACATCTCGTCGTCGGCCATGGTCCCATCCTTCCGCGCGCACGCCGCGGACGCGAGGTCCGCTCGCCGAGATCGTGGGCGATCCCCTCGCCCGCGGAAGACGGACCGGTCGAATCGCCCACCCGATCACTCGAACTCACCCGCCGCGCCCACAAGTCGGGCGGCGTCATCGGCCCGATACACGGCGCCGCTACGGTCCCGAACACCGAGTCGAACCCTGATCGCAAAGGCTGCCCATGCATCTGCCCTCCCCCGTTCCCCGCGTCGCGCGTTGGGTGGCCGCAGCGGCCACCGCCGCCGTCCTTGTCGTGGCCCCGCTGACCGCCGCCGGTGGCGCCGTCGCCGCATCGCCGAGTGAGACCCCCAAGCTCCACGTCGATGTGACGTGCAGGAGGGCGGTTCGACGGGAGGATGGACCTCGCTCGCGAGCCTCATGTTCCGTCTAGACGTGTACGGCGCCACCTGGTCGTACTACCCCGACTCCCTCTCGTTCCACGCCCATCAGGCGGTCGACCTCCACGACGACGCGAACGCGTACTTCGACGCCGACGGCAACCCCATCGGGTCGTGGCCCGATGGTGACACCGTCACCGTGACGGGCGCGACAGCGCGCGTGAGGTGAGCGGAGGCGGTGCGTCCGGGTACTGGTCCCCGGGCGCACCGCCTCCGCGTCATGTCAGCAGGTCTTGGAACACCATCGAGGTGCGCGTGCGCTCGATGCGGGGTGACATGCGGAGCGTCTCGATCGTCGACGAGACCTGCGCGCTCGTCGCCCCTTCGACCACGATCACCGCGTCGGCTGCCCCGCCACGGTGACGGCGAGGGCCACGATCGCCCGCGCGTCGAGAGGCCGTGTGGCGGTCTCGATCGTGAATCGCGTGATCGTCCCCTCGGAGTTCAGCGCCTCGATGCGACGCGTGACGGTCGAGGGGGCGGGCCGAGCTGTCGGGCGATGGCGGCGGCGCTCGCCCGGGAGTTGTCGCGCAACGCCGCGAGGATGAGATCGTCCGTGGTGGTCCTCTCCACGGATATCCGGATGCCGCGGCGCGGTGGACGATTCGTCCGAGCCGTCGCGGCGATGGGCGACATTCGACCACGCTCGGGCACATGGGCCCGTCAGTGCGGCGGCCCCGGGAGAGCGGGTGAACCCCCGACGCCACGGTCAAGGACGACGCGGGCGGTCCGCCGACGTGGTCACCCGATCGCGACGGCGGGACATCCTCCGAGAGAGTTCACCGTCAGATGAGGTCGAAGGGCATGTCGTCTTCGTCGTGCGTCCGCGGCGTCGGCCGGTCGACGCGTTGCGGCTCCGCAGAGGGGGAGCTCAGATGCACGGTCTCGACAGCGATCGTGGCCGATGTCGCGGAGGTGACGAGGATGCTCATCTTCCGCCCGTCGTCGGTGGTGACGGTGAGGAACCCACCCTGAGCGTGAACCGCCGAGAGGATCTGGCGACGCAGGTCGTCGGCGTTCTCGAGCGGCGCGAGCGCGTGCGTCACACCGTCGATGGTGACGTGTACTCGCTCTATAGAGTGCGCCATGGGATGAACGCTAGGCTGCGACGCTGCGGGTGGGGCCGGGGTTGTTCGGGGAGACCCCACGAGGGACACTACGTGGCCGACGCCGACGAACCGGTCAGTCGTATGCTCGCAGCGTGACCGATGCACCTATCGAAGAGTCCCCGCCTCGACGCTCGCGAGCTCAGCTCGAATCGTGGGTCCGTGAGTTCGAGGAGCAGGAACACTGCATCGCCGGGAAGATCACCATCCCGCCGCAAGAAGACAACGGCGTAGACGACACCGGTCTGGTCATCCTGAACCTGCGAAACGCGTCACCGTCCATCTACATGAGGCCGCGCGGATACGACGATCCGACCTGGGAGCTAACGGTCACCGAGCAGCCGACCGATCTCGCGCTGTCCGTACACGACATCGCCAGCCTGGCCGCGGAGCTCGTCATCGCGAGCAACCTGTGTACCTTCCTCCAGTACAAGTCCCTCGATTGGGATCGTCGAAGTGGCCAACACCGGGCGCCCGAGGGCGGTTCGCGGACGAGCCACGCCACGACGCGAAAGCCGGCAGCGGGCTAGGACTCGAGCGGGGCGTTCGTGGGGAGCGTTTCGCTGGCGCGCTTTCTCAGGTGCGGCGCTCGCCAATTCGGCGCTCTGACCGCGGCACACGTCGCGAGATGCTCGGGTTCGTGGTGAGTCCAGAGAACGGCCATTCCGTCACGCTGATCGACAAATGATCCGAGGGGTTCGGAATCGTCGTCGAAGGCGGTCCAGATACCGTCTGCCCCGCGCGACATGAAACCGAACAATCGATAAGTGCACGCGCCGAGAACGAAGTCGTCCTCGACTTTCTTCCACGTCGCCTGGGGCGGCGGTTTCGGCATTCCCCACATGTGGCCCCCCTTGCACCCGCGCCATTCCAGGCGAGAAAGGCCCCGCGAGCCGTTGTGCTGAGAATAGGCCATTGGCCGCCCTGAAAAGACGAAACGCCCCCGACGCCCCTGGGTATGGGACGCCGGGGTCGTTCGACGTGCTAACTGGCGCGCCGCTCCGACCGCTGGACCTGGCCATGAACGATGTCGGGGAGTTGCTGCCCGTTGACCGTGACACCGACCAACGCGATTCCGCGCAGATCGACGTCGCCGAACATGAACCTGCCGAGCTCTCGCTCGCGGTCCGTCAGTCCTGAGATGCTGCTCCAGCTGATGGGCTCGGATTCGTGCACAACGTGCCTCTTCTCTGCCCCCCGGTCGCCGAAGCTACCAGCGCACAGGGCGAGGTGGGAGGGGTTGCGCTGTCGTCCCCACCCACGCCGTGAAACGAGAAGATCCCCGGCCCTCCGAAGTGCTCGGAGAAACCGGGGATCTAGCTGGTGCACCCCCTGGGACTTGAACCCAGAACCCACTGATTAAGAGTCAGTTGCTCTGCCGATTGAGCTAGAGGTGCGTATCTTTCGGCCGGAGTTTCGCTCCCCGCGCCGAGGAATGACGTTACCAGGCGTGACGCGAGCACACCAAATCGGCTCAGCATCGCCGGTTATCCTGGGGCCGTGTCCCGCTCTGATCAGCCCGCCGCGTCCTCCCCCGACAGCACCCCCACCGGTGCCTTCGCCGACGACCTCGCCCTGGCCCTCCGCATCGCCGACGCCGCCGACGCGGTGGCGATGCAGCGCTTCGACGCGTCCGACCTGCGCATCGACACCAAGCCCGACCGCACGCACGTGACCGAGGCCGACCTCGCGACCGAGCGTGCGATCCGCCAGATCCTCGAGACCGAGCGCCCCGCCGACTCCGTGCTCGGTGAGGAGTACGGCACCTCGGGCGACACCGCGCGCCGCTGGGTGATCGACCCGATCGACGGCACGCACAACTACATGCGCGGAATCCCCGTCTGGGCGACCCTCATCGCCCTCACGGTCGACGGCGTGCCGCAGGTCGGCGTCGTCAGCCAGCCGGCCCTCGGCCGACGCTGGTGGGCAGCCACCGGTCAGGGCGCTTGGACCACCACGACGACCGGTGAGACCCGCCGCATCCACGTCTCGGCGATCGACGACGTCTCGGCCTCGAGCATCAGCTTCCAGAGCATCGAGCAGTGGGACGACGTCGACCTCCTCCCCACCCTCGAGAAGCTCGCTCGCGCGGTGTGGCGCGATCGCGGGTACGGCGACGCCCTCCCCTACATGTGGCTCGCCGAGGGGCGTCTCGAGCTCGTCGCGGAGTTCGGCGTCAAGGAGTACGACATCGCCGCGATCGCCCCGATCGTGCGCGAGGCCGGCGGGACCTTCAGCGCGTTCGACGGGTCCGACCGTCTCGACGCCGAGTCGTCGCTGGCGACCAACGGCGTGCTGCACGACGCCTTCCTCGACCTGCTGCACGAGGACGACGCCCGATGACCCGCCGCGCACCGCACGCCGCGGCGATCACCGCCCTGGCCGTCGCCACCGCCCTCGCTCTGGCGGGGTGCTCGGCATCCGGCGCCCCCGAGACCGCGCCCAGCGTCGCCGCCACCGCGAGCGGACCGGCGGTCGACGGCAGCGCGCCTACCGACTCGCCGGAGCCCGAAGACGAACCCTCGATCGCACCGACCTGCGAGAACATCATTCCCAAGACTCTGGTCGACAACTTCACAAGCGTCGGGTGGACATCGCAGGAGGATCAACTCCGCGTCGGCGCGACGCCGCTCGACGGCGGCATCCAGTGCAAGTGGGGCGACCAGAGCATCGCGTCCGACCGCGTGCAGATCTTCGGCTGGGCACCCATCGACGACTCGACCGCCGCCCAGGCCGTGAGCGACCTCACCGCGGCCGGCTGGAAGGTCGAGAAGGACTCCGACGGCACGTACGTCACCGAGAACCCCGACTGGCTGAACGGACGCGGCGTCGACGGCTACGGCCTCACCTACCTCTTCGGCGACGGCTTCGTGAAGTTCGCCGACACCCGCCAAAGCCTCCTGCTGGTCGACAGCCCGCGCGCGTCCTGAGCCACCGGCATCCGGAGAAGAAGATCCCGGATGCCGAGACCTCACCTCATGCGAGGCTCGGGACTCACCGGTACGGGTTCGTCGCCCCGGCGTCGCGCGCTGCAGAGAATCCCTCGTCCCACGCGTCGCCGCGCGCCTCGACGTCGCGCCAGAGCGCGTCGGCCTGCAATACGCGCTGCGCGAAGGCGACCCAGGCGGTCCACTGCGCCGTGATCTCGACCGGCTCCGCGTCGGAGGCGCCCCGTGCCGTCGCCGTCCACGTCTCGGCATCCGGCGTCGGCAGCAGGTGGAACGGACCGACGTCGATGCGCCGCGCGCGAGGATCAGGCATCCCTCGACGCTAGACGCACCGCCCGGCGTCGCGCCACGATCCGCTCGCGTAGGCTCGAGGATCGTGGCTATCGGCTCGACCATTCACACCTTCACGGTGCAACTCTCCGACGTCGACCGCGGTGTCTACGACGAACTGCAGCTGCGCGTGGCTCGTCATCCGTCTGAGACCGCTCCGTACATGCTGACGCGCGTGCTCGCGTACTGCCTCGAGTACGAAGAGGGCATCGGCTTCAGCGAGGGCGTCGCCGCGACCGACGAGCCCGCCGTGATGGTGCGCGACCTGACCGGCGCCCTGGTGGCGTGGGTCGAGGTCGGGGCTCCGGATGCCGCGCGCCTGCACACCGGCAGCATGAAGGCCGAGCGCGTCGCGATCTACACGCACCGAGACCCCGAGAAGGTCGCCGCCCCGTGGGCCGGCAAGCGCATCCACCGCGCCGACGAGGTGCTGCTGCACAGCTTCGAGCCCGGGTTCGTCGAGAAGCTCGCGGATGCCATCGAGCGCCGCAACACCGCCACCCTCACCCGCACCGAGGGCCGCATCTACCTCGAGCTCAACGGCGTCTCGGGCGAGACCGACGTCTTCACGCGCACCGCCGGCTGAGCCTGCACAGAAACCAAGAAAGCCCCCACCCTCGCCGAAACGGGCGAAGATGGGGGCTTTCTCACGTGACGATGGTTCGTGGAGCTGGGGGGAATCGAACCCCCGTCCAACGCTGGGTCTCCGCGTTTTCTCCGGGCGCAGTCTGTGCAGACGTTCTACTCGGCTCCGACCTTTGTCACAGACACCTAAGTCGACAAGCCCAGCCTGGGAAAAGTCCCGCGTGACGTCCAGACGCCGTCACACAGCAAGACCCCTAAATGACGCCAGATTCCGTGGCGGGGTCGCACACGGCCTGACGGACTATCGGGCTCGCTTACGCAGCGAGGGCGAAGTCAGTGCGCTTAGCATTGGCACTTATTGTTTTGCAGGGAGCGTTTACGAGATAACCCCACATCCTCGGCCCGCTTCTCGCGGGTTCGCAGGCGCTGTCGAAACCGATCAGCCCCGGGAACTCCGTGAAGGAGCGACCATCGTCACGCTGTTGAGTTACCACCTCGGGGCCGAAGCACCCGAGCGTCCCAGTCTATAACGGATCGCGTGGCCCGGTGATTCCCGCCGTCGCACGGGAAGCGGAAAGGTGGCTGAGCCTGTCGAAGCCACCGGGACACCGCGGGTACCTCCGGAAGGTGGCTGAGCCTGTCGAAGCCACCGGCACGCCGCGGGTACCTCCGGAAGGTGGCTGAGCCTGTCGAAGCCACCGGCACACCGCGGGTACCGGTCCCTTCGACAAGCTCAGGGACCTGGGGGCGAGGTGGCTGAGCCTGTCGAAGCCACCGGGACATCGCGGGTACCGGTCCCTTCGACAAGCTCAGGGACCTGGGGGGCGAGGTGGCTGAGCCCGTCGAAGCCACCGGCACACCGCGGGTACCTCCGGAAGGTGGCTGAGCCTGTCGAAGCCACCGCGACGCCGCGGGTGCCTCAAGAAGGTGGCTGAGCCTGTCTAAGCCACCGGAACACCGCGGGTACCTCCGGAAGGTGGCTGAGCCTGTCGAAGCCACCGGAACATCGTCGGTACCGGTCCCTTCGACAAGCTCAGGGACCTGGGGGGCGAGGTGGCTGAGCCTGTCGAAGCCACCGGCACACCGCGGGTACCTCGGGAAGATGGCTGAGCCTGTCGAAGCCACCGCGACGCCGCGGGTACCGGTCCCTTCGACAAGCTCAGGGACCTGGGGGGCGAGGTGGCTGAGCCTGTCGAAGCCACCGGGACATCGCGGGTACCGGTCCCTTCGACGAGCTCAGGGACCTGGGGGGCGAGGTGGCTGAGCCTGTCGAAGCCACCGGGACGCCGCGGGTACCTCCGGAAGGTGGCTGAGCCTGTCGAAGCCACCGCGACATCGCGGGTACCTCCGGAAGGTGGCTGAGCCTGTCGAAGCCACCGGCACGCCGCGGGTACCTCGGAAAGGTGGCTGAGCCTGTCGAAGCCACCGGCACGCCGCGGCTACCGGCCCCTCGACAAGCTCAGAGACCTGGGTCGGTCCCGTATGCTCGCGCCATGACTGCCGTCGTCATCACCGTCCGAGGCGAGAGCGAGGCGCGCGTGCGCGCCGAGGAGGCCGCCGTCCGCGTCACCGTCACCACCGACGGCCCCGCCCGCGGGCAGGTCGTCGAGCGGGCGCAGGAACGCGCCGCCGTCGTGCAAGACGGACTGGTCGCGCACCTGCGTTCGGGCGAGGTGTCGGAGTGGTCGAGCGCGCGCGTGTCGGTGTGGTCCGACCGCCCGTGGAACCACGACGGCGCGCAGCTCCCCCTCGTGCATCACGCCAGCGTGGAGCTCTCCGCGACCTTCATCGACGCGGGCGCCCTGTCGTGGTGGCTCGGCGATGTCGCCGAGTCCGACGACGTGCAGGTCACCGCTGTCGAGTGGCGCCTCTCCCCCACCACGCGCGCCCGCGTCGAACGCGAGGTGGCCGCGGCCGCGGTCGGCGTCGCCGTCGAGCGCGCCAGTGCGTATGCGGATGCCCTGGGCTTGGCATCCGTGTCTCCGGTGGAGGTGGCGGATGCCGGATTGCTCGCGACCCGGCCCGAGGCACAGCACCCGCTGGCGGCGCGCATGATGTCGGCCGACCACGCCGGCGGACCCTCGTTCAGCCTGCAGCCGTCCGAGATCGTCGTGACCTCGGTCGTCGAGGGACGCTTCCGCGCGGAGTGACGGCGAGAGCCGCGTTCGAGCTCAGTCGCCCAGGCGGTTCTTCGTGCGCATCGCGCGCTCGGCCTCGCGCTTGTCTTCGCGCTCGCGGATCGTCTGACGCTTCTCGAACTCGCGCTTGCCCTTGGCGACCGCGATCTCGACCTTGGCCTTGCCGTCGAGGAAGTACAGCCGCAGCGGCACCAGCGTGTATCCGCCGGCCGAGACGGCGTGCGAGAGCTTCACGATCTCTTCCTTGTGCAGGAGGAGCTTGCGCGTGCGCTTGGCCGAGTGGTTGGTCCAGTGACCCTGCGAGTACTCGGGGATGTGCACGGCGTCGAGGAACGCCTGACCGCCGTCGATGTAGGCGTACCCGTCGGTGAGGTTCGCACGCCCCTGGCGCAGCGACTTCACTTCGGTGCCGGTCAGCACGAGACCGGCTTCGTACGTCTTCTCGATGGCGTAGTCGTGACGCGCCTTCTTGTTCGACGCGATGAGCTTTTCACCTTGCTCACGAGGCATGGTGCCACCTCCTCATGATCAAGGGCACACAGAGCCCTACAGTCTATCGCACGGCAGACGCCGAGACGGCTGCGTGCTAGGCGCGCAGCCAGCGGCGGATCGCGAAGCTCGCGCTGAGCGCCGCGAGCAGAACGCCGATCACCACGATCGCGGGGATCACGAACGCGACATCGCCCAGGGTGACCCATGAGGTGATGAAGCTGATGCGGTCCCGCAGGTACTGGTTGACCCCGACGCCGACGATCGCCCACACCGCGACGCTCGCGAGCGCCGAGCCGATGAGCGCGGCGAGCACGCCCTCGACGATGAACGGCGTCTGGATGAAGCGGTTCGAGGCACCGACCAGGCGCATGATGCCGAGCTCCCGCCGTCGCGCGAACGCCGACAGGCGGATGGTGGTCGCGATCAGCAGCACCGCCGCGATGAGCATGAGACCGGCGATGCCGACGGCGACGTAGGTCGCGACCGTCAACGCCTGGAACAGGGGCTCGAGGTACTGCATCTGATCGGTCACCTCCTCGACGCCCGCTTGGCCGCTGAACGCCTCGGAGATCACGTCGGACTGACTCGAGTCGACGAGATTGATGTTGAACGTCGCGTTGAACGAGTCGGCCGACACGACGCCGAGGATGCTGTCGGGCAGCTGGCTCTTGGCGCTGTCGAACACCTCCTCGCTGGTCGAGAAGGTGTAGTCGCGGATGAGGGGCGCGAGCGCCTCACCGTCGAGCGTCGCCTTGACGGCGTCGATCTGGTCTTGTGTGGCCGCCTGCCCGGTGGTGCAGGTCGGCACGTCCGACACCGAGGCGCACATGAACACCGCCACCTGGGCGCGGTCGGCCCAGTACGACTGCATCTTGCCGATCTGCATCTGCATGAGCATCGCGGCGCCGACGAAGGTCAGCGACACGAAGGTCACGAGGATGACCGAGATGACCATCGACGCGTTGCGCCGCAGGCCCGTGAAGGCCTCGGAGAGGATAAGACCGAACCTCATGACGTGGGTCCTACTTCGTCGTGGCGGTCTTTCGATCCTCCGAGTCCGAGCCGGTCGGCGAGACCGAGGGCGTCGACGTCGGGGCGGGTGACCGGAATGGAACGTGTGTTGGTGCCCGGCTCGCGCTCGGCGTTCTGCTGCGTGACGGCGGGGGCGGATGCCGCGGGCGCGGCCTCTTCGCGCGGCTCGGCGTTCTCGCGTGCCGCCGACGTCGGCGCAGCGGCGGCCGGAGCCTGCCCTGCGGCGGGCCGCTCGGCATCCGGAACGCGAAGCGGCTCGACCGGGCCCGTGAGCCCCGTCACCTCTCGCTGAACTTCGAGCACCGCGGTGAGGGCGGCGACGGCCGCAGCTCCGCGCTCGACCTCGGGGGCGAGGCGCGGAAGGCTCGACGTGTCGCCGTAGCCGCCGTGACGCTCGTCGCGCACCATCTCGCCGCCGCGCAGCTCGATCACGCGGCGCTGCATCTGGTCGACGAAGCCGGCCTCGTGCGTGGCCATGACAACGGTCGTGCCGCCGGCGTTGATGCGCGCGAGCAGGCGCATGATGTCGATCGAGGTGCCGGGGTCGAGGTTTCCGGTCGGCTCGTCGGCCAGCAGCACCTGCGGACGGTTGACGAGCGCACGGGCGATCGCCACGCGCTGCTGCTCACCGCCGGAGAGCTCGTGCGGCAGACGCTTCTCTTTGCCGTCGAGACCGACGAGCGCCAGCACCTCGGGCACGGCCTGCTGGATGAACCCGCGCGAGGCGCCGGTCACCTGCAGCGTGAAGGCGACGTTATGGTGCACGGTCTTGTTCGGCAGCAGACGGAAGTCCTGGAAGACCGAACCGATGTGGCGCCGGAAATACGGCACCTTGCGGTTCGACAGGCGGCGCAGGTCGCGACCGAGCACGACGACGCGCCCCTCGCTAGGGGTCTCGGCGCGCAGGATGAGCTGCAGGCACGACGACTTTCCCGAGCCCGAGGCTCCGACGAGGAAGACGAATTCCCCGCGCTGCACCTCGAAGTCGACGGCGTTGAGGGCGGGCTTCGCGGTGCCGCGATACCGCTTGGTGACGTTCTCGAACCGGATCATGGCTCGATGAGCCTAAGCGCGGGCTTCGAGCAGGCCGTCAGGACGCGCCGTGTCGTGAAACCGAGAGAGCCCTATGGATGCCGAGGTCATCGGCATCCGCAGGGCTCAGGCTCGCGCGGAAAGACCGCTCAGTCGTCGTCGTCCTTGCGCTTGCGCCAGCGGATGCCGGCCGCAATCAGCCCGTCGAGGTCACCGTCGAACACGACAGCCGGGTTGCCGACTTCGTACCCGGTGCGGAGGTCTTTCACCAGTTGCTGTCCGTACAGGAAGTACGAGCGCATCTGGTCGCCCCAGCTCGCGGTGATCGTGCCCGCGAGCTCCTTCTTCTTGGCCGCTTCTTCTTCGCGCTTGAGCAGCAGAAGGCGGGTCTGCAGCACGCGCATGGCGGCCGCGCGGTTCTGGATCTGCGACTTCTCGTTCTGCATCGAGACGACGAGACCGGTCGGAAGGTGAGTGATGCGCACGGCGGAGTCGGTCGTGTTGACCGACTGGCCACCGGGGCCCGACGAACGGAAGACGTCGACGCGGATGTCGCCCTCGGGCACCTCGACCTCGACGGCTTCTTCCATGACGGGGATGACCTCGACGGCCGCGAAGCTCGTCTGGCGCTTGTCGGCGCCGCCGAAGGGGCTGATGCGCGCGAGGCGGTGCGTGCCGGCCTCGACCGACAGCGTGCCGTAGGCGTAGGGCACGTCGACCTCGAAGGTGGCCGACTTGATGCCGGCGCCTTCGGCGTAGGAGGTGTCCATGACCTTGACGGGGTACTTGTGACGCTCGGCCCAGCGCAGGTACATGCGCAGCAGCATCTCGGCGAAGTCGGTGGCGTCGTCGCCGCCCGCGCCGGAGCGGATCGTGACGACCGCGGAGCGCGGGTCGTACTCGCCGTCGAGGAGGGTCTGCACCTCGAGCTGGCCGATCACGTCTTTCAGCGAAGCGAGCTCGCGGCGCGCTTCGTCGGCCGACTCGTCGTCTTCCATCTCGATGGCGAGTTCGACGAGCACCTCGAGGTCGTCGAGGCGCTGCTCGATCTCCGAGACGCGCTTGAGCTCGGCCTGCTTGTGGCTCAGGCTGCTGGTGACTTTCTGGGCCTTGTCGACGTCGTCCCAGAGGTCGGGGGCACCGGCCTCTTCGCTGAGGCGATCGATGTCGGCTTTGAGTGCGTCGACGTCGACCACGGCCTGGATATCGGCGAAGGTCGAGCGCAGCGCCTGGATGTCGGCGGTCAAATCGAGTTCGAGCATTTGACATCAAGCCTATCGTGGAGACAGTGACAGCCGACTCTCCCCGGAACGTGCTGGTGCGCTTCGCACCGATGATCTACGGCCCCACCCTGTTGTTCGCCCTCGGCGAGGGCGCGGTGATCCCGCTCATCCCGGTGATCGCGAACCGCCTCGGCGCCGACGTCGCACTCGCCGCCCTCGTGGCCGCGGCCTTGGTCGTCGGCCAGCTCTGCGGCAACATCCCCGCCGGGTGGGCGGTCGCCCGCTTCGGCGAGCGCATCACGATGGGCGTGGCCGGCATCGTCGTGCTGGCCGGCCTGACCGGCATCGTGTTCGCGCAGTCGCTGGCGTTCTTCACCGCGGCGGTGTTCCTCATCGGCTTCTGCGCGGCGTCGTTCGCGCTCGCGCGTCACTCGTTCATGACCACGCGCGTGCCGCTGACCTTCCGAGCCCGCGCGCTGTCGCTGCTGGGCGGCACGTTCCGCCTCGGCATGTTCGTCGGCCCGTTCATCTCGGCGGGCCTGCTGGCGATCTTCGGCGACGAGACGGCATCCATCGTCTTCTTCGCCGTGTGCCAGGTCGCCACGATCCTGCTGGTGTTCTTCGGACCCGATCCCGAGAAGGCCGTGCCGGTGGGCGCGGGCTCCCCCACGCGCCGCGGCGCCGGCGATTCCCGCGATGCCGAAGACACCGGCGAACCCGTCACCGGCGCGATCCCGACCGTCGAACGCGAGGGGGTGTTCCGCACGATGTGGCGTTTCCGCGGCGTGCTCGCGCGATTGGGCCTCGCGGCGGCGTCGCTGTCGGCCGTGCGCTCGGCCCGCCAGGTGGTGCTGCCCCTGTGGGGCGTGTCGCTCGGGCTCGACGCCGGCACGATCGCCGTGGTCGTCGGCGTCTCGGGCGCGATCGACTTCGCCCTGTTCTACGCGAGCGGCCAGGTGATGGACCGCTTCGGACGCCTGTGGGCGGCCCTGCCCGCGATGGTGCTGATGGGTGCGGGCTTCCTCGCGCTGTCCTTCACGCACGAGCTGGGCTCGGCGGCCATGTGGTACGCCATGTTCGCGGCGGTACTGGGGGTCGGCAACGGCCTGTCGAGCGGCATTCTGCTCACCCTCGGCGCCGACATCGCGCCGCCCACCGAACCCGCCGCGTTCCTCGGATCGTGGCGCACGTTGACGGATGCCGGCGGCGCCATCGCCCCGCTGATCGTGTCGGCCCTGACGGCCGCGGTCTCGCTGTCGGTGGGCGTGGGCGCGATGGGTGTCATCGCCGTACTGGGCGCGGCGGGTTTCATCCGCTGGGTCCCTCGGTACGTCCCCCGCAGCCGCTGACCCGCCTTTCCTCTCATCGCGTGAGGGGTCACTTTTGGTCGCTTCCGGACCCGTCCAGGCGACACGAAGTGACCCCTCACGCGCGCCGCGACGACCCTCCGCGGAGTCCCGCTCGTGTTACGTCGCCGTAAACATTCCGGCGACTCTTGCCGGATCTGTCGATTCCCTATGAGAATCATCGAACGTTCGCTTCCCTCTGAAGCAGCGTGTCATTCCCCCTGGATGATGCGGGCGTCGACGCCCGCAGAGAGGTGCCTTCGACGTGCCCCGATACACCCTGCATTCCCCTCCCTCCCGCGCCCGTCGCGCCTCCGCGGTGCTCGCCGCGGGTGCCCTCGTCGGCGGCGCCCTGCTGTCGGCGCCGGCCGCGTTCGCTGCCGCCGCGCCGGGCGATTCCCCGGAAGACCTCGGCCTCACCGGCGCCGACGTCATGACCCACCTGACCGAGCTGGCGCGCATCAGCGAGTCGTTCGCCGACGACGGCTACCGCGTCTGGAACGGTCCCGGCTACGAGGCCGCCGCGCAGTACGCCGAGAAGGTGCTCGAAGACACCGGCGCCTTCACGGTCTCGCGGCAGGTGTTCGAGGTCGACACCCCCGAGTTCGGTGAAGCCTCGCTCACCGTCGACGGCACCACCTACGAGGGCTCGCACTTCGACAACAGCGAGGGCATCGACGCCCCCTACACGGGCGCCCTCGCCCTTCCCCTCTCCGCAGACGGCGGCCGCCTCGGGTGCGAGCCGACCGACTTCGCCGACATCGCGGCCGGGGCGATCGTGCTCGTGCAGCGCGGTGTCTGCTCGTTCGAGCAGAAGATCGACAACGCCACCGCCGCTGACGCCGGGGCCGTCTTCATCTACAACAACGAGCGGCCGCCCGAGGAGGAAGCCTCTCCCGACGACCAGCTGACCAACGTCACCTCGGGTGCGCGCAACCCCGACGACTCCCCCGCCGCCACCCTTCCGCAGTCGAGCGGCGACACCCTCGCCGCGCTGATCGAGGCGGCTCCGGCCGACGCCCCCGTTGAGGGCACCGCGGTGATCGAGAAGCAGTTCCTCACCACGCAGACCTTCAACGTCATCGCCGACTCCATCGCGGGCGACCCCGACGACACCGTCGTCATCGGCGCGCACCTCGACGGTGTGGCCGAGGGACCGGGCGTGAACGACAACGCCTCGGGCTCGGCCGCCGTGCTGGCGCTGGCGGAGAAGATCGCGGCATCCGACGTCCCCAATGACAAGCGCATCCGCCTCGCGCTGTGGAGCGCCGAAGAAGTCGGTCTGCTGGGTTCGACCGCCTACGTCGCCGACCTGGTCGAGAACGACCCGGCCGAGTGGGAGCGCATCTCGGCGTACCTCAACTACGACATGATCGGCTCCGAGAACTTCACGGTCGGCGTGTACGACGCGAACCGGTCGACCTACCCCGCCGAGGGCGTCACGATCCCCGAGGGGTCCGCCGCGATCGAGCAGGTGTACACCGACTACTTCGACGCGATCGAGCAGCCGTGGATCGACACCGAGTACTCGGGTCGCAGCGACTACCAGGCGTTCATCGACAACGGCGTGCCCGCCGGTGGCCTGTTCTCGGGCGCCGACGACACCAAGACCGCGGAGCAGGTGCAGCAGTTCGGCGGCACCGCGGGCGTCTTCATGGACCGCAACTACCACACGGTCAACGACACCCTGGCGAACGTGAACACCGA
Source organism: Microbacterium sp. che218 (assembly GCF_040436305.1). Lineage (NCBI taxonomy): Bacteria > Bacillati > Actinomycetota > Actinomycetes > Micrococcales > Microbacteriaceae > Microbacterium > Microbacterium sp. che218. The sequence continues at coordinate 228,393 of NZ_AP031501.1, read as the reverse complement.
CGCGATCGACATCTTCGCCCCCGCGATCGGTCACGCCGCAGCCGCCCTCGCGTGGGCCGCCGTCGAAGAGCCGCCGGTGGAGCCCTCGCCCGAGCCCACGCCCGGCGAGCCCTCGCCCGAGCCCACCACCGAGCCGACGAGCGAGCCGTCGCCGGTTCCGTCCGAGGAGCCGGCCGCGGTTCCGAGCCCGTCGCCCTCGGTCACGACCGGTCCCGGCGCGAACGGACCCGACCGCGGTGATCTGGCCGCCACGGGATCCGATGTCGAAGGATCCCCGCTCCCCGCGATCGGCCTCGGCATGCTGGCGATCGGCGTGATCGTCGCCGCCGGCACCGCGATCGTGCGTCGACGCGCACACGAGTGACGCCGTAGCAACGACGCAGCGCCGGGGTCTTCACGGACCCCGGCGCTGTCGTCGTTTCGGCTTACTCGCTGACGCGGATGAGCACCTTGCCTGTCGCTCCCTGCTCGACGGCGTCGTGCGCCGCGGCGGTGTCGCTCAGGTCGAAGAAGCTCAGTGGCAGGCCCGCGTCCTCGCCCACCGGCAGCGCACCGTCGGCGACAGCCGCCGCGACGTCTTCGGCGGCGGCGAGAAGAGCGCGCTCCCCCACCGTGTAGAGCAGCAGGCCCTGCCAGCGCACGTTCTTCGCGAAGCTCACGCGCACGGGGGCGGTGAAGTCGTCTCCGCCGTTGTCGGCGTAGTAGCCGACGGTGCCGTGGTTGGCGATCACCTCGACGTCGAGGGCGGCGTTGTCGGCGATCGCCACCTCGACGATGTGCTCGACGCCGTTCGGGGCGAGTTCGCGGATGCCGTCGGCCAGCGACTCGCTCGGGTACTGCAGTACGTGGTGGGCGCCGGCCGAGCGCGCCAGGGCTTCCTTCTCGTCGCTGCTGACCGTGGCGATGACCGTCGCGCCGGCCCAGACCGCGAGCTGGATGGCGGCGTGACCCACCGCTCCCGCACCGCCCTGCACGAGCACCGTGCGTCCGGCGAGGGCGCCGGGGGCCAGGCGCGAGGGTCCGTCCTCGTGCACGGTGAGCGCGCGGTGCGCCGTCATCGCGGGCACGCCGAGGCTCGCGCCGAGCTCGAACGAGGCGTCGTCGGCCAACGGCACGGCGCGCGCGGCGGGCAGGATCGTGTACTCGGCCGCCGTGCCGAACGGACGCTGGTGCGCCGCGAGGTAGATCCACACCCGCTGCCCCACCGACAGATCGGTCACGCCGTCGCCGACGGCATCCACCACTCCCGAACCGTCCTGGTTGGGCGTCACCTCGTCGAACGGCAGGGGGCGGCCGGTCGTCGCGCGCGCCTTCCAGTCGGTCGGGTTCACACCCGAGACGACGACGCGCACGCGCACCTCGCCGGGTCCGGGTTCGGGCAGGGGCTTCTCGGCCAGCGAGAGGACGGAGGAGTCACCGGGCTGGGAGTACGTGATCGCCTTCATGGAGGAGTGAACGGATGCCATGGCGTCCAGCATTCCCCCGCGGCGTGTCGCGCCGGGTGAACGGCCGTGGGCTTGACGGCTCCTTCACATCGTGAGAGCGCCCCGCCTGCTTAGAATGAGCACACTCGCGGGAGTGGTGAAATCGGTAGACACGCAGGATTTAGGTTCCTGTGCCTTCGGGCGTGGGGGTTCAAGTCCCCCCTTCCGCACGTTTCGCCCTTTCCGCACTGCCTTCTCGACCCGACGGGACCGATGTGATCCACACCACCAGCGCGCTGCTCCCGTGGCTCGACCCTGCGGCCATCATCACCAACTCGCAGCCCTGGGCCCTGCTCGTGGTGTGCTTCATCATCTTCGCCGAGACGGGTCTGCTAATCGGCTTCCTGCTTCCCGGCGACACGCTGCTGATCATGGCGGGGCTGCTGTCGCACTCCACGCCCGCCGCTCCCAACGGCGTCTTCGGCCTCAACGCGTGGTGGGTCGCCCTCGCGATCGGTGTCGCGGCGTTCATCGGCGGTGAGGTCGGCTACTTCATCGGCCACAAGGCCGGGCCCTCCATCTTCGAGCGCAAAGAGTCGGGCATCTTCAGCAAGAAGAACGTCGAGCGCACGAATGCGTTCTTCGAGCGCTTCGGCGGTCTCACCGTGATCCTCGCGCGCTTCGTGCCGGTCGTCCGCACGTTCGCCCCCATCGCCGCGGGCGTCGGCCACATGCCGTGGAAGAAGTACTCGCTCTACAACCTCATCGGCGCGATCCTCTGGGGCATCGGCCTCACGATGCTCGGTTACGCGGTCGGGTACATCCCGTTCATCCGCGACATCGTCACCGAGTACATCGACGTGATCCTGCTCGCCGCGGTCGCCGGCACCGCGATCTTCATCGCGATCCACTACTTCCGCGAGCGCGCTGCAGCCAAGCGCGAGGGTGCCGTCTCGCACGCCGAGGCCGAGTCGCTGACGCTCGACCCGAAGACGCTCGAAGACGGAGACCAGCCCGCGCGCTAAGACGCCTTCGACGTCTTCTTCTTCGCGGGGGCCTTCTTCTTCGGCGCGTCCTCGGTCTTCTCGCCGCGCGCGGCCCGACTGCGCTCGACGCTCGCGCGCAGAGCCTCCATGAGGTCGATGACCTCGCCGCCGTCCTCTTCTTCTTGCTTGCCGAAGGTGGCGTCGGTGTCGAGGGCGTCGCCCTGCTCGAGCTTCGCGTCGATGAGGGTGCGTAGCTCGGCCTGGTATTCGTCGGTGAACTCCTCGGCGTCGAAGTCCTTCGAGAAGCTGTCGACGAGCGAGGCCGACATCTCGAGCTCCTTCGCCGAGATCCGCACGCTCTCATCGAGCGCGGGGAACGCCGCTTCACGGACCTCGTCGGCCCACAGCAGCGTCTGCAGCACGAGCACGTCGCCGCGCACGCGCAGGGCCGCGAGCCGTGTCTTCTGCCGCAGTGAGAAACGCACGATCGCGGTGCGGTCGGTCTGCTCGAGCGTCTTGCGCAGCAGCACGTAGGCCTTGGGCGACGAGGAGTCGGGCTCGAGGTAGTACGCCTTGTCGAGGGTCAGCAGGTCGACCTGGTGGCTGGGCACGAACTCGACGACCTCGATCTCGCGGCTGCGTTCGCTCGGCAGCGACGAGAGATCGTCTTTGGTGAGCACGACCGTCTGCTCGCCGTCGTCGTAGGCCTTGTCGATGTCCTGGTAGGGAACGACCTCGCCGTCGATCTCGCAGATGCGCTGGTACCGGATGCGCCCGCCGTCTTTGTTGTGCACCTGGTGCAGAGACACGTCGTGGTCTTCCGTCGCGGAGTACACCTTGACGGGCACGTTGACGAGGCCGAACGTCAGGGCGCCTTTCCAGATCGATCGCATGCCCCCAGTGAACACCGAAATGCTTCCGGATGCCGAGCCCCTTGCGCCCCGCCAGGTGGCTGAGTCTGTCGAAGCCACCGCCCCAGGTGGCTGAGCCTGTCGAAGCCACCGCCCCAGGTGGCTGAGCCTGTCGAAGCCACCGCAACCCGCAGACCTCAGGTCTCTTCGACAAGCTCAGGGACCTCCCCACCGAGGTGGCTGAGCCTGTCGAAGCCACCGCAACCCGCAGTCCCCCGGTCCCTTCGACAAGCTCAGGGACCTCCCCACCCAGGTGGCTGAGCCTGTCGAAGCCACCGCAACCCGCAGTCCCCCGGTCCCTTCGACAAGCTCAGGGACCTCCCCACCGAGGTGGCTGAGCCTGTCGAAGCCACCGCAACCCGCGAACGCCCGGTCCCTTCGACAAGCTCAGGGACCTCCCCACCGAGGTGGCTGAGCCTGTCGAAGCCACCGCAGCCCGCAGTCCCCCGGTCCCTCCGACAAGCTCAGGGACCTCCCCACCGAGGTGGCTGAGCCTGTCGAAGCCACCGCAACCCGCAGTCCCCCGGTCCCTTCGACAAGCTCAGGGACCTCGCAACCGCTCTACGCTGGGGCGATGACGGAGCAGACGGTGCGCATCGGTGGTCGCCGCCTGCGCCTGTCGAACCTCGACAAGGTGCTCTACCCCGAGACGGGCACCACCAAGGGCGAGGTGATCGATTACTACTCGCGCATCGCGCCGCTCCTACTCCCCCACGTCGCTGACCGGCCGTTGACGCGCAAGCGCTGGCCCGATGGGGTCGGGACGGATGCCGACCCCGGCGAACCGTTCTTCGCCAAGGCCCTCGAGCCCGGTGCCCCCGTGTGGGTGCGGCGCTTCCCGATCGATCATTCGAGCGGCGCGAAGGACTACCCGCTGGTCGACGATCTGCCGACGCTCGTCTACCTCGCCCAGGTCGCGAGCCTCGAGTTGCACGTGCCGCAGTGGCGTTTCTCGTCCGACGGCGAGCGGCAGAATCCCGACCGGCTGGTGCTCGACCTGGATCCCGGCCCGGGCGTCGGCCTCGCCGAGTGCGCCGAGGTCGCGCGGTGGGCTCGCGCGATCCTGCAGGACATCGGTCTCGCGCCGTTCCCCGTGACCAGCGGCAGCAAGGGCATCCACCTGTACGCGCGTCTCGACGGCCGTCAGTCGAGCGATGCGGCGAGCGCTGTCGCCAAAGAACTCGCCCGCGCGATCGAGGCCGACCACCCCGACCTGGTCGTGAGCCAGATGGCCAAGGCCGCGCGCCCCGGCAAAGTGTTCATCGACTGGAGTCAGAACAACGGCTCGAAGACCACGATCGCGCCGTATTCTCTGCGCGGGCGCCCGCGTCCGTACGTCGCCGCCCCGCGTACGTGGGACGAGCTCGACGACCCCGACCTGCGGCACCTGCTGTTCAGCGAGGTGCTCGAGCGCCCCGACGATCCGCTCGCTCCGGTCGACGAAGCGCAAGGTCCCCTGCGCGCGTACATCTCGAAGCGAACGGCCGGGAAGACCCCCGAGCCGGTGCCCGAGGCCCCTCACGGCGAGCCCGACCCCGAGGGGCTCCCCCGCTTCGTCATCCAGGAGCACCACGCCAGCCGCCTGCACTGGGATGTCCGCCTCGAACGCGACGGCGTGCTCGTCAGCTGGGCCGTGCCGAAGGGCGTCCCACCGACGACCGCGAAGAACAGCCTCGCCGTCATGACCGAAGACCACCCGCTGCAGTACCTCGACTTCGCCGGCGAGATCCCCCGCGGCGAGTACGGCGCGGGCATCATGACCGTCTGGGACACCGGCACCTACGAGCTCGAGAAGTGGCGCGACGACGAGGTGATCGCGACCCTCGAGGGCCGTGCCGACGGTCCCCTCGGGCGCGTGCGCCTCGCGCTCATCCGTACAGAAGGCCAGGGCGAGAAGTCGCAGTGGCTGCTGCACCGGATGAAGACGGATGCCGAGGGCAAGCCACAGAGCGACGGATCCCCGGTCGTGGCGCTCGACCACGAGCCCCCCGCGCCTGAACCCGTCCACACCAATGCCCCGTCGAAAGCCGACGCCCCCACCGTCGCCGACCTCCAGCCGATGCTCGCCACCTCCGCGACCCCGGGCATCGCCCGCGCCGCCGCCGAGCGGTGGGGCACCGCCTGGGTGGAGATGAAGTGGGATGGCATCCGGGGTCTCTGCATTTGGGACGGACACCGCCTGCGCCTGCGTTCGCGCAACGGCAACGACCTGACGGCGGCGTACCCCGAGCTGACGTCGGTCGACCTGGGTCTCGGCGACGGGCCCGCGGTGCTCGACGGCGAGATCGTCGCTCTCGACGCGCAGGGTCGACCGAGCTTCCCCCTGCTGCAGAAGCGCATGAACCTCGCTAAGCCGCGCGAGATCGAGCACGAGGCCGCGCGCACGCCCGTGCACCTCTACCTGTTCGACGTGCTGTCGGTGAACGGTCGAGACGTGGCATCCCTCCCCCTCACCGAGCGCCGCGAGCTGCTCGAGGCCCTGGCCGCCCACGCGACGGCGCCCGTCGTCGTACCGCCCGTGTTCGACGACGTCGATGCCGCCGTCGCCACCAGCGGACGCTTCGGACTCGAGGGCGTGGTCGTGAAGGATCCCGGTTCGGCGTACCGGCGCGGGGTGCGCTCGGAGCAGTGGCTCAAGGTGAAGCATTCGCGTACGCAAGAGGTGGTGATCGGCGGCATCCGCCCCGGCAAGGGCAACCGCTCGGGCACGATCGGCTCCCTGCTCGTCGGCGTGCCCACGGCCGACGGACTGCAGTACGCCGGCCGGGTGGGTTCGGGCTTCGGCGAGCAGACGCTCGCGAAGCTCTCCGCGCTGCTCGAGCCCCTGCGTTCCGACGCGGATCCGTTCGAGGGTGTTCCGGATGCCGATGCCCGCGACGCCCTGTGGGTGCGACCCGAGCTGGTCGGCGAGGTCGAGTTCGCGGAGTTCACGCCCGGTGGGATCCTGCGCCAGGCCCGCTGGCGCGGCCTCCGCCCCGACAAGTCCCCCTCTGACGTGACGCGCGAGGCCTGACGTCTCGCAAGGTGGCTGAGCCTGTCGAAGCCACCGGCCCTAGCGCCCACCCAACCCAGGTGGCTGAGCGTGTCGAAGCCACCGGCCCCCGCGCCCGCCCAACCCAGGTGGCTGAGCCTGTCGAAGCCACCGGACCCCGCGCCCGCCCAACCCAGGTGGCTGAGCCTGTCGAAGCCACCGCCACTCAGTGGGACCCGGTCCCTTCGACAAGCTCAGGGACCTTTCAAGGTGGCTGAGCCTGTCGAAGCCACCGCAACCCCGCTGACGCCCGACCCAGGTGGCTGAGCCCGTCGAAGCCACCGCAACCCCGCGGACGCCCGACCCAGGTGGCTGAGCCTGTCGAAGCCACCGCCACTCAGTGGGACCCGGTCCCTTCGACAAGCTCAGGGACCTCTCAAGGTGGCTGAGCCTGTCGAAGCCACCGCCACCCCAGACCAGCCCCTCAGCCGTCGATCACGGTCCACTCCCCGAAGCGGCGGAATCCGGATGCCAGGGCCAGAGCGACCGACGGTGCATTGTCGAGTTGGCACCGGTACTGCGGCTCGTAGCCCTGCGCGAGCGCCTCGGCCGCCATGGCGAGCACCGTCGCCCGGGCGAGACCGCGGCCGCGGAACTCGGGAAGCGTGATCACGCCCAGGTCGGCGAGACGCGTACCCCGCCAGGGGAACATGCTCGCCGCTGCGGCCAGTCGCCCCTCGACGAAGGTACCGAACACGAGCCAGTGGTCGAGTTCGACGAACGCCTCGTCGAGATCGTTCGCGGGCGCTGCGGCCGCGAGAGCAGCAAACGCGTCAGCGTCGGCTTCGGTAAGCCTGCGCGTGTGTGCGTCCGCCGTTTCGGCGAGAACCGACGCCTGCTCTTCGACCGGCAGGTAGAACAGGTGGTCGGGGTCGTTCAGGGCGATGCCGGCCGCCGTGATCCGCTCCGTCGCTTCTTCTGCCGCGATGCGTTCGCCGTGCGCGTGGCCGAGGTGCGCGGCGCGGTCCGGCGAGAGATACACGACGGTCGGTCCGTCTTCGACTTCCAGGACCGAGACCGATCGGTTCTCGGGGAGCTCCGGGTCGACGACGACGATCCCCTCCCCCTCGGTGAGATCGCCGGCGACGGCGGGGAGCCAATGGTCCATGACGGTCGACGAGAACATGGGGACCTCCGGGGGTGTGGGTACCTGCCCGCAGGCTAGCGGAGATCGGGGCCGCGAGGTGCAGGTGAGCGCCGGGGTGATCTGCCTCTCGACTTCACCCGCCTGCATGTCGCGACCGCCCCAGAACGACGCGGTCTGCGGCGAATTCACCCGCTGGCTGCACGAATACGTGCCATATGGTTCCCCGCGGCCACGCCACAGTGGACCACACGTATACCTGCCCCGAAGGGACAACACTTCCGTGACGATCTCATCCACTCCCGAACCGCTCGCACCGGTCACTCAGACCCCCATCGCGCGGCGAACGGTCCTGGCCGGCGCCGCCTGGTCGGTCCCCGCCATCGCTCTCACGACTGCGTCCCCTGCATTCGCGGCATCCGGCACCACCCTCTCGTTCGCGAGGTCGTCCTACACCGGTCCGGGCTGTTCGACGATCAACGGAGTCCAGGTGACGGCGTCGGACAACGGCACCGGCCAGGCAGGTGTCTCCATTACGACCTCATTGTCCGGCGGCTTCGTCTTCTCCAATGGAGGAACGTCCTCCACCGGCGTCACCGGATCGGACGGCTCGCTCACCCTGCCCGGCATCACCGTTCCCGCGACCGGCGGCACCGCAACGGCCTCGGCAACAGCCTCGGGCGCCTCCGGCTCGTCGACGACTCTGCGCGGCACGGACGCGACCGTTGCGAAGTACCTACAGAACGGCACCGCGACGGATGCGACGGGTATACCTACGGGCTCAATCCCGGCGTTCGCCGGTTGCTACCTCGCACCCGATGGCCGCGTCCTGGATGCCGCAAACAGCAACGCCGTCATTTCCTCGGGTGTCGCTACTTTCGGCCAGATGTACCGCGACGATGACAACTGGGTAGTCCCCCTTCTGAAAACCGATGGATCGACCGGCTCCCTTGTCAGCGGTCGCGCCTCGTACCCGTCTTGGCAGGAGCGCACGTACCCCAGCGTCCCCTCAGGCTCCACCCCGATCGTCGCGGAGTACTTCCTCACCTCCGACGGCAGCATCGTCTACGGTGGCAACGGCGTCGCGCAGGCCACGAGCGTCGCGTCGTGGGGACAGATGTCGACCTGGGGCAACCAGCCGCAGAACGCCCACAACGACGCGCGGCTGCCCATCAAAAAGACTGACGGCAGCTTCCGGATCTTCATGAAGCAGGCAGAGTACGCGACCACCGGCGTCCCTTCCGGCTCGACTCCCGCGGCGGACGCCTACTTCCTCGCACCCGACGGCAGACTCGTCGCCGGCGACGACGGATCCGTCCTCACGACGAACGTCGAAAGCTTCGGCCGCATGCTGTGGGACGGGTCTCACTGGCGCTGGCCTCTGAAGAAGTCCGACGGCAGCTTCACCGTCATCAAGGATGGCACCGAATCCGCTGTCACCGGCTTACCCTCCGGGGCCACCCCCCTCGTAGGTGGCGCGTTCCTTGCACCCGACGGTCGGCTCATCGACAGTGCGAACAGCAACACGGTCTATGCAACCGCGGTCAGCACGACAGGACAGGTTCTTTACTACGACTGGAACGGCCACTGGCAGATGCCGCTCGGCATCGCCGAAACAACCCCGGCGTATCGCGACGACAACACGCAGACGAACGCCTCGGGAACCCCGGTCAACTCTGCACCCGTCACCTTCTCGTGGTTCGTGGCGCCTGACGGCCGACTCATCGACGGGGTGAGCGGATCAGTCTTGGCCTCAAGCGTTGACACGTGGGGCCTCATCTTCCGTTGGACGAACAACCATTCCTACCTCCCACTGCGCAAGACGGACGGCACCTTCACCTTTCTCGAGAACGGATCTGAAACCGCGTGCACAGGGGTGCCATCGGATTCCGTTCCCGTCGCCGGGTCCTCGTTCCTTTCGACCGATGGGCGACTGATTCAGGGGAACACCGGCATCGTCGAAGCGACGAACGTCGCGTCGTGCGGTGAGATCTATCTCGGAACCGACGGCAAGACTTATCTCCCCCTGAAGAAGCTGGACGGTACGTTCACCTACCGTCAGGACGGCACGGAGAACCCCGCGTTGGGTGTGCCAGCAGGCTCGCAACCGATTGCCTACACGTGGTTCCTCGCGACCGATGGTCGGCTGATCGATGGCACCACGGGCGCCGTGCTCGCGTCCAACGTGGACTCGGTGGGCCGCATCTTCCGCTGGCGCAACGACCACTCGTATCTCCCGTTGAAGAAGCAGGACGGTAGCTTCACGTACCTCGACAACGGCTCCGAGACAGCATGTCAGGGAATCCCGTCAGGGTCCGTCCCCGTCGCGGGATCGTCGTTCCTCGCTCCCAACGGTCAACTGATCCAGGGCAACACGGGCAGCGTCGAGGCCGACAACGTGCACTCGTACGGTCAGATCTACCTGAACACCGACGGACACACGTTCCTGCCGTTGGCGATCAAGAAGACAAGCTGCTGAGGCGGGTGGGTTCAAGCGGGGCGCGGGCTGCAGTAGGCAGTCCGCGCCCTCCTCGTTGCCAGCTGGAACCTGGGCGCGCACGTCACAGATGCCGCGAGTCGTGCTCCACATGCCCGGCCGGCTCGAGCTGGAACGTCGAGTGTTCGACGTCGAAGTGATCCGCGAGGCATGTCTGCAGCGACGCGAGGATCGCGGCCGCACGACCGTCGGTGAGAGCCGCGTCCTCGACGATGACGTGCGCGCTGAAGACGGGCGCTCCGCGCGTGAGCTGCCACACGTGCACGTCGTGCACGTCGACCACGCCGTCGGCCTCGCGCAGGTGCTCGCGGATCTCCGCGACGTGTACCCCCACCGGCGCCGACTCGGTCAGCACGACGACGACCTCGCGCAGCAGCCCGATCGCGCGCGGCACGATGAGCACCGCGATGAACAGCGAGGCGATGGCATCCGCCTGCGTGAATCCCGTCGTCACGATCACGATCGCCGCGACGATCACCGCGGCCGAACCGATCAGGTCGCCCAGCACCTCGAGGTAGGCGCCGCGCACGTTGATGCTGCGCTTCTGCGCCCGCGACAGCAGGAACATCGACACCGCGTTCGCGACGAGCCCCGCGATCGCGACGACGAGCATCAGTCCGCCCTGCACCTCGGCTTCGGCCGGCGAGAGCAGACGCTGCACCGCCTCGATGCCGACCCACGCGCACAGCAGGATCAGGATGATCCCGTTCGCGAGAGCACCGAGCACCTCTGCGCGCTGGTAGCCGAACGTGCGGCGGTCGTCAGCGGGCCTCGCGGCGATCGCGGTCGCGATGAGCGCGACGACGAGCGCTGCCGCATCGGTGAACATGTGCGCCGCGTCGGCCAGCAGGGCGAGAGACCCCGACACGATCGCGCCGACGATCTGCACGACCATCACCACGGTCGTCAGGCCGAGGGCTGTAGCGAGCAGACGCCTGTTACTGGCATCCCGGATGCCGCCGCTCGGCGCGTGATCGTGCATAGCTCCAGGCTAGGTGCGGGGTCTGCCCTAGTACGTCGATTCGGGCAAGTCGGGAATGAGAACGGATGTCGCTCTCGCTCATGGGCGAGAGCTCGGGTGATCTGCGAGTGAGTTGGAGTGCGCGAAGGGCAGGCGAGAAATCTCGAGTTCCACGCGAAGCGGCGTCATCACCGCGAAGTAGTCCATAACCCACATCTCGCATTCCCACAGCCGCATTTGGATACCTGCATGCCAATGGACCTGCCTCAATCCGGGGTCACGCCTCTTGTCCCTCCGCCGTGTGACGACACAGCCCCCCACGCTGGTCATTTCGGGCCCCCAGTGTGTGCACCTGTGGAGAACTCGCGAGCCAGTCCCCGCATATTGACTACCCTCGCGGGCATGACAACCTCGCCGAACTGCCCTGCCTGGTGCACGATCCATCGAGACCCGTGGTGGACGGGAGCGCACTACAGCGACCCCGTGGAAATCGGCGCCGTGCTCGATCTCGGCGGGGCCGCTCGCCCCGTGACACTCACGACGGTGCGCACGAAGTCTGCTTCTGGCGAGTGGGTCGAGGTCGCGACCGAGGAGCTCCGCGACCTCCACATTCGCATCGATCTCTCCGGCGCCCTCCGCCTCGCTGAGGCCATGCACGCGGTGACGGGCGACGCCGATCCGTCGCACTGGAGCTGCTGGCTGCAGTAGCAGCTTCGTACCGGGGCGCGCATTTTTGTCGCCGCCGTAGGTGACTTCAGGGGTGATCTTCCGAGAGTCACCCCCGCATGCCTTCTGTCGCGATTCTCCCTCTGACCAGGAAAGCACCACCTTCACCCTCCGGTGAAGGTGGTGCTTTCGCTGTGTTCGGGCGGTGGGCCGGTCAGAGTGCGGAGAAGTCCTGCTGCCATTCCCGACCTGTGACCCGCCCGTGGTCCCAACGGCACGTTGATCGAAAGGATCTCCCGTGAACGACCAGTCTCCTGATCTCGACCTCTCCACATTGGCCGACGCCACGCGCGGCCCCCTCTCGCGTCGCACGATTCTCGCCGGCTCCGCGTTCGCCGTGCCTGCCATCGCGCTCACCGCCGGCACCCCCGCGTTCGCCGCCTCAGGCCTCACCCTCGCCTTCGACAAGGCTTCCTACAGCGGCAAGGGGTGCTCGACAATAAGCGGTGCACAGGTCAGCGCCATGCAAGGCGCGACTCCGAAGGCCGGCGCCGCCGTCACCGTCTCTCTGGCGGGTGGATACACCTTCGCGACCGGTGGAACCTCCACAACCGGCACGACAGGCTCAAATGGTCTCCTGACTTTGCCCGCCATCAACGTCCCCGCGAACGGTGGCAACGGAACGGCCAGCGCGACGGCCTCAGGGGCAGCATCCACCTCTTCTACTCTCTCAGGCTCGCAGTCCACCACGGCGATCTACCTCGATACCAGCAATCAGAGGAGCACCGCCGGCGTTCCCATCAACTCGTCGCCGGAGACAGCTGCGCTCTTCCTTGCTCCCGACGGCCGCCTCATCGACGGGAAAAGCGCGAACGGAACAGTCATCGCGTACAACGTTGCTGCAGTCGGCGAGGTCTATGTCGATGAGACCGGTGGCGACTGGACCCTGCCGCTTCTCAAGACCGATGGGAGCAACAGCTACGTGGAGAAGAGCTGGGAACGCAGCACGACGGGGGTTCCCGCAAACTCGACGCCCATGTCCTCCATCCTGTTCCTCGCCCCGGATGGCCGCGTTCTCGATGGGAGAGCTGGCGGACAGCCCCTTGCGCTTGATGTCGTCGCCTTCGGCGGGATGTATCACGACCAGAGCAAGCCTCAATGGATCATGCCACTGAGGAAGTCGGACGGGTCATGCTCTTACCTCGATACCAGTCAGGAGCGAGGCACTTACGGGGTTCCGAGCGGTTCGACCCCGATGGTGGCAGCATTGTTCCTGTCGCCTGACGGGCGCGTCATCGATGCTTACGGAAGCAATGGAACTGTCCTAGCGACAGATGTCGACAAGTTCGGCCGCATTTACGTGGACCAGGGTGCAGGCCGGTGGTCTCTGCCCCTCAGCAAGAAGGATGGGACGTGCACCTACCTCTTGAACAGTGTTGAGAACGCGACGACAGGGGTGCCCTCGGGATCGACACCCGCGACATCGACACTGTTCCTCGCTCCGGATGGGCGCTTCATCGACGGCAACCAGGGCAACGGCTCTGTCCTTGCGACAAACGTCGAGTCATTCGGGGAGGTCTACATCGACAACACGGGCGGGCACTGGTACATGCCCCTGGCGATCAAGAAGACGAGCTGCTGACGAAAGGTGGGCGGCGCTGTGAGACACGCCGCCCACCCACGGGGGCTATTCAAAGAGCCTCGAGCAGCGGCGCCAGCTCTCGAAATGCCCGCGCGCGATGCGACTCCGCATTCTTCTCCGCAGCCGACCACTCCCCCACGGTCCGCTCCTCCCCCGCGGCCTGGCCGTCGGGGATGAAGATCGGGTCGTAACCGAAGCCGCCCGGCCCGGCCGGTTCCGTCGCCAGACGCCCGGGCCAACGCCCCTCGACCGTCTGCTCGCTACCGTCCGGGCGCACCAGCGCGATCACCGAGACGAACTGCGCCGTGCGGTGAGGGTCGGCGACATCCGACAACTGATCGAGCAGCAACTCGAGGTTGGCGGTGGCGTCCTTCTTGTGTCCGGCCCAGTACGCCGAGAAGACGCCGGGCGAGCCGCCGAGCACGTCGACCGCCACACCGGAGTCATCGGCCAGCGCCGGCAGACCCGTGTGAGCCGCGGCCGCGCGGGCCTTGATCAACGCGTTCGCGGCGAACGTCACGCCGTCTTCGACCGGCTCCGGACCGTCGTACGCGATCACCTCGAGGTCGGGGCGCACCTCGGCGACGATCGCCTGGAACTCCTCGACCTTGTGCGGGTTATGCGTCGCCAGAACGATGCGCGCCATGTCAGCCCTCGAGCACCGAAGTCTGGATGCCGCGCAGCTCGGCGCAGCCGTTCACACCCAGCTCGAGCAGCTGGTCGAGCTCGCGCTTGTCGAACGGCGCGCCCTCGGCGGTGCCCTGCACCTCGACGAACAGGCCACGACCGGTGACGACGACGTTCATGTCGGTCTCGGCCCGCACGTCTTCGACGTAAGCGAGGTCGAGCATCGGCTCTCCGTCGATGATGCCCACCGACACCGCGGCGACCGAGTCACGGAGCACCTCGGCGCGCTGACCGATGAACTTCTTCTCGCGGCCCCAGGCGATGGCATCCGCCAAGGCCACATACGCACCCGTGATCGCCGCAGTGCGCGTGCCGCCGTCGGCCTGCAGCACGTCGCAGTCGATGACGATCGTGTTCTCGCCCAGCGCCTTGGTGTCGACGACGGCGCGGAGCGCGCGGCCGATCAGACGCGAGATCTCGTGCGTGCGACCGCCGACCTTGCCCTTGATCGACTCGCGGTCGTTGCGGCTGTTCGTCGCGCGCGGCAGCATCGCGTACTCGGCGGTGACCCAGCCCTTGCCCTTGCCGGTCAGCCAGCGCGGCACGCCGTTCGTGAACGAGGCGGTGCACAGCACCTTGGTGCCGCCGAACGTGACGAGAGCCGAGCCCTCGGCGTGCGCCGACCAGCCCCGCTCGATGGTCACGGGGCGCAGCTGGTCGTTGGTCCGGCCGTCTTTGCGGGTCATGGGGTCCTCCTGAAGGAACGGGTAGCGGATGCCGCGGCTCAGCGCGGCAGGTCGATGGCGCCGGTCTGCACGAGCTGCACCTCGCGCACCTCACGCCCCATCAAGCGATGGGCCAGGCGCACGAAGTCGTCGGCCGATGAGCCCGTGGCTTCGTAGCGGGCGGTGGGCACGGCATCCGGACTCGCGAGAAGATCGCGCGACACGAGCTGGCGGAACACGTCTTTCGCGGTTTCACTGTCGCTCGAGACGAGGCTCACGTCGGGGCCCATCACGTAGCTGATGGCACCCTCGAGGAACGGATAGTGCGTGCACCCGAGCACGAGCGTGTCCACACCGGCGTGGCGGAGCGGGGCGAGGTACTGCTCGGCGGTGGCGAGCACCTCGGGCGAGTCGGTGACTCCGGCCTCGACGAACTCGACGAAACGCGGGCACGCCTCGGCGAACACCGTGAGGCGCTCGTTGACCTCGAGCATGTCTTGGTAGGCGCGGGATCCGATGGTGCCGACCGTGCCGATCACGCCGATGCGGCCGTTGCGGGTGGTCGACATCGCGGTGCGGACGGCGGGTCCGATCACCTCGACGACGGGCACGTCGTACCGCTCACGGGCGTCGCGGAGCATGGCGGCGGATGCCGTGTTGCAGGCGATCACGAGCATCTTCACGCCCTGCTCGACGAGGGTGTCGAGCACCTCGAGCGAGTACTTGCGTACGTCGGCGATGGGCTTCGGGCCGTAGGGCGAACGCGCGGTGTCGCCGATGTAGAGGATCGACTCGCGCGGCAGCTGCTGCGAGACCGCGCGGGCGACGGTGAGGCCGCCGACTCCTGAGTCGAAGATCCCGATCGGCGCGTCGTTCATAGGGACCCAGCCTATCGGGCGGGGGTGGGGCGGGCGGTGGGTACGGGGTGGGGCAACGACGCGCCCCGGCAGCCCCGTCGCAAACACAACGCAGGAGGTCCCGCATGTCACCACCCCACCACCGCTGATCGTCCGGATCCTCCCGCTGAATCTCCTGCGCTGTGTCGCCGGGCATCGGCCCGTCAAGGGGCCACGGGTGACCCGACGCCCGACGACGGGCCGCAATAGGCTGACCGAATGAGCCGCAGCACCGCCCTGCACACCGACCGCTACGAACTCACCATGCTCGACGCGGCGCTCCGCGACGGCACGGCCTCGCGCCGATGCGTGTTCGAGGTGTTCGGCCGCCGACTGTCGGGTGGGCGCCGGTTCGGCGTCGTCGCGGGCACGGGGCGGTTGCTCGAGGCGATCCGCGACTTCCGGTTCGGCGACGATGAGCTGCGGTTCCTCCG
The DNA here is from genome assembly GCF_040436305.1 of Microbacterium sp. che218. NCBI lineage: Bacteria > Bacillati > Actinomycetota > Actinomycetes > Micrococcales > Microbacteriaceae > Microbacterium > Microbacterium sp. che218. The sequence goes on along the minus strand of NZ_AP031501.1, from coordinate 212,509 downwards.
TGACGAGCGGGTGGTGGATGCCACCACAATCGACTTCCTCGCCGATTACCGTTTCACCGGGTCGGTCACGGGATACCGCGAGGGCGAGATCTACTTCCCCGGGTCTCCCTTGCTGACGGTCGAGGGCACCTTCGCCGAGGCGGTGCTGCTCGAGACGCTGGCGCTCAGCATCCTGAATTACGACTCCGCCGTCGCCACCGCCGCCGCGCGCATGAGCGTCGCCGCGGGCGATCGTCCGCTCGCCGAGATGGGCTCGCGTCGCGCGAGCGAAGAGGCCGCGGTCGCCGCCGCACGGGCGGCCTACATCGCGGGGTTCTCGGCCACCAGCAACCTCGAGGCCGGACGCCGCTGGGGAGTCCCGACCATGGGCACCGCGGCGCACGCGTGGACGCTGCTGCACGACACCGAAGAAGACGCGTTCCGCTCGCAGATCGAGGCGCTCGGCGCCGGAACGACCCTGCTGGTCGACACGTACGACATCGCCGAGGGCGTGCGCACGGCCGTGCGCGTTGCGGGGACCGAGCTGGGGGCGGTGCGCATCGACTCCGGCGACCTGCCGATCGTCGCGGGCGAGGTGCGGGCGCTGCTCGACGAGCTCGGCGCCACCTCGACCCGCATCACCGTGACCAGCGACCTCGACGAGTACGCGCTGGCCGCCCTGGCGGCATCCCCCGTCGACTCCTACGGCGTCGGAACGTCGGTCGCCACCGGATCCGGTGTGCCGACCGCGGGCCTTGTCTTCAAGCTCGTCGCCCGCGAGGCAGCCGACGGCTCGTGGGTCGGCGTCGCCAAGGCCTCCGCCGAGAAGGCCTCGCACGGTGGACGCAAGGCCGCCTTCCGCACGCTCGACGGCGGCACCGCGACCTCGGAGCTCATCATCGTCAGCGACGGCTTCGAAGAGCTGTCAACGGCGTCGGAGCACCCCGACGCCCGCGCCCTGCAGACGACCCTCATGCAGGACGGCGAGGCGGATGCCGCGTTCGTCGGCCGCGAGGGCGTGCAGGCCGCGCGGGGCCATCACTCCCGCGTACGCGAGGAGCTGCCGATCCGCGCGCTCGCGCTCAGCAAGGCCGACCCGGCGCTGCCGACGGAGTACCGCGACGCGGAGTGACGCGCGTTTCGGCGCAAGAGAGGTCGCTGAGCCTGTCGAAGCGACCGTAACCGGCGGCCCGCCGTGCGTGCGGTTCGGGGCGGAGGCTTCGACAGGCTCAGCCACCGCACGCAGGGTTCGGGGCGGAGGCTTCGACAGGCTCAGCCACCGCACGCGGGTGTCGCTCTCGTAACAGAGGTCGCTGAGCCTGTCGAAGCGACCGTGACCGGCCGCCCGCCGTGCGTGCGGGTCGGGGCGAAGGCTTCGACAGGCTCAGCCACCGCACGCGAGGTTTGGGGCGGGGGCTTCGACAGGCTCAGCCACCGCACGCGGGTGTCGCTCTCGCAACAGAGGTCGCTGAGCCTGTCGAAGCGACCGTGACCGGCGGCTGGCCCCGCAGGCGGGTTTGGGGCGGGGGCTTCGACAGGCTCAGCCACCGCTCGCGGGGCTCAGCCACCGAGCCTCAGTTGATGAGGGACTCGTAGATCTCTTTGCACTGGGGGCAGACGGGGAACTTCTCGGGGTCGCGGCCCGGGGTCCACTTCTTGCCGCAGAGGGCGCGCACCGGCTTGCCGGACAGAGCCGACTCGAGGATCTTGTCCTTCTTCACGTAATGCGAGAAGCGCTCATGATCGCCGGGCTCGATGTTTTCTTCACGGATGAGCTCCTCGAGCTCACGATCGAGGGTAGCGAGACCCCCGCTGTCCGGCTTGTCGAGAGGCGTGCTCATGGTCAGCCAGTGTAGCCGCGGAGAGCGCCGACGGCTCTGTCGGCTTCGCGCTCAGGTGGCTTCGGCGAACTCCATGAGCCGGGTTCCGCGGCGTTCGAACAGCAGCGCTCCGATGGCGATGCCCACGATCAGCACGAAGGCGCCGGCCCCGACGCCGATCCACAGCGCGAACATCGAGTCGATGGTTTTGCCCTCGATCGCCTGCCAGGTGAGCCACCCCGCAGGGGCCGCGGTGACGATCGCTCCGGCCATGACGAGGCCCTGCGCCATGACTCCGCCCGAACCCGTGCGCTGCGGCTGCTGGAACGGGCTGTCACCCGGCCGCGACACCGCGTAGGGCGCGAGCACCGACGAGATGCTCGAGAGGCCGAGGCCCGCGAGGAAGAGCGCTGCGCACACGCCGACCATGGCCGGGAACACGGCCCAGCGGCCGTGCGCGACGATCGCGAGCGGCAGCGTGACGGCCAGCACCGGGATGCTGATCAGCAGCACCGGCACGAGACGCCCGATGCGGTCGGGGGCTCCGCGCATGCCGCTGGCGATGTGCATCCACAGGGCGGTGGAGTCGTAGGCGAGGTCGTTGTGCGGGAGCCATCCGAAGAACAGCGCCATGATCGGCACGGGCAGCAGCACGGCGAGCTCGAACGGCACGCCGGCGACCAGCAGCGGCACCATCGACACGACGGCGGCGATGGGCACGATCACGAGGTTGACGAGGTAGCGGCGGTCGCGCAGCCAGTACGACAGGCTGCGGGCGGCGACGGCGCCTCCGGGGGTTCCGGGGAGCAGGGCGAACCAGCCGAGGCCTCCGCGCTCGCGCACGGCGACCGGTCGTCGCGTGGTGGTGAGCAAGACGTCGACGAGGGCGAACCAGGCGAGCGTGAGCAGCGCCACGGTGAGCACGGCGACGACGAGGCTGCCGACGGCGGCCCCGGCAGAGGGCGCGAGAGCGATCCCCCATGCCGCGCCGATGGGCGTCCAGGCGAGGATCTCAGCCGCCGAGGCCAGCTGCGACGGCACGGCTCCGCGCCATTCGAGGGATCCGAGGAACACCCCGACCGGCACGACGACGACGAGGATCGCGACGAGGTACACGCCCATCAGCTCGCGCGACTGGCGCGGACGCTGCACGAGCGCACCGAGGGCCATGCTGACGCGCGCGAACAGCACACAGGTCGCAAGGCCCAGCACGACCGAGACGATGCTCGCGAGGGCGTTGGCGCCGTGCGCGCCCCACGAGATCGCGAGGCTGATGCCGAGCACGAGCACGACGAGCACGGGCACGCTGAGGAAACCGGCCAGCAGCAGGGCCCCGGCCAGAGGACGCGGCTCGGGGCCGACGACGGCGAAGCGCCTCGGATCGAGAGGGTCGACGGATGCCGTGACGGGCGGTCCGACCGCGAAGCCGAGGGTCACCGCGGAACCCGCCAGCACCGTGACGACGGCGACGGTGAGGGTGTCGGCATCCGCCATGCCCGACGCGCTGCGCGCGGCGATGACGGTCGCGGCGATCAGGACGACGACGCCGATGATGCGACGGATGACGTCGCGCCGGTCGCCCCGGAGGGCGCCCAGCATCATCGCCAGTCTCAGGCTGAGAACGTGTGCAACCACTCGAGGCCCTCCACGTCGCCGAGTCCGCCGGAAAGCTCGCGGAAGCGCTGTTCGAGGGTGCCTTCGCCGCGGACCTCGTCGACGGTTCCCTCGGCGAGCACCTGGCCCGACACGATCACGGCGACGCGCGAACAGACGCGCTCGACGAGTTCCATGCCGTGGCTCGAGAGGATCACGGTTCCGCCGTGCGCGACGTAGGCGCCGAGGATGTCGAGGATCACGCCGCTCGAGACGGGGTCGACGGCCTCGAACGGCTCGTCGAGCACGAGGAGGCGCGGCGAGTGGATCATCGCGCCCGCCAGCATGACCTTCTTGGTCATACCGGCTGAGTAGTCCGACACCGGTCGGGCGAGGGCGTCGACCAGGTCGAACGCGCGCGCGAGATCGGCGGTGCGGCTCTCGACGAGCGGGGCCGGGAGGCCGCGCAGGGCGCCGTAGTACGACAGCAGCTGGCGTCCGGTGAGACGGTCGAAGGTGCGAAGCCGGTCGGGCAGCACGCCGATGAGCTTCTTCGCCTCGCGCGAGCGCTTGGTCGCGTCGACGCCGTTGATGCTGACCGCTCCCCCATCGGGTCGCAGCAGGCCCGCAATGATCGACAACGTCGTGGTCTTTCCAGCGCCGTTGGGGCCGACCAGGCCGTAGAACGACCCGGCCGGAACCGTCAGGTCGATCGCGTCGACGGCCTTGAGCTCGCCGAACGACTTCGACACGTTCCGCAGGGAGAGCGCCGGGACGGCGGTCTCGGGATCGGCGCCCTCCGTGGCGGATGCCGTGACGACGGTGTCGTCAGCGGCGATGACCGCGACGGCGGGGTCTTCGGTGGCGGATGCCGCGACCTCAGACTCGTCGGTGTCGGTCACGGCGACGGCGGAATCGTCGTTAGCGGACTCCGCGGTGGCGGCGGCGAGGACGGCGGTCGCGTCGTCGCGGTCGACGGGGGCGTCGTCTGCGTCGCGCTCGCTGTCGCGCTGGTCGTCGTCGGTGTGGTCTGCAGCGGAATCGTCGACGGACGCAGGTGTGAGCAGTGCGGTGCGCGTGTCGTCGGCGGGCTTGAGGACCGCAGTCGTAACTGCGGAGTCGGTGGCGTCGTCCGTTGCGTGCTCGGCCGAAACCGACTCGGCGTCGGCAGAAGCCGGAGCCTCGTCGTCGACGCGGACGTCGGCGGGCGTCGGGTCTTCGGACTCCGCGACGTCGACGAGCTCGGCCACCGAGGAGTCGGTCTCATCCTCGAGCGGAGTCGCGACCAGGATCTCGGGCTGCGCCGCGGGGTCTTCGACGGGAGTGTCGGCGACGGGCTGCGCAGGGGTCTCGTCGACGGCCGCGGCATCGGACGCGTCCGCCTGGCTTGGGTCGACGATGGGCTCTTCGACGGCGACATCAGCGGGGGTCGGGTCTGCGACGGCCTCAGCGGCGGGCTCGTCCGCCGCGATACCAGCAGAGGTCGGGTCCACCGCAATCGGGGCGGCGACAGCAGGCTCTCCCGCGGGGACGTCGGCGGGCGTCGTGTCCGCGGTGACGGCGGGCTCTCCCGCGGCGACTTCAGCGGGAATTTCGACTGCGGCAACCGCGGGATCTTCGACCACAACATCAGCGGGAGTCGTGGTTGCGGCGACCGCGGGCTCTTCGACCGCGACGTCAGCAGGAGTCTCGTCCGCTGCGACTGCGGGATCCTCGTCCGCGACCTCAGCCGGTGTCGTCTCTCCGGCAACCGCGGGCTCTTCAACGGCCACATCGGCCGGCGTCGCGTCAGCAACAGCGGGCGTCGACTCGACCGCAGACGTCTTCTCCGCGTCATCACCCGCCGACACCGCACCCGGCAGCGGCGGACGCGGCGGCACGACGAGGTCGTCGGGCAACGGCGGCGGCGGGCCGGGAGAAACGGGGGTCGACGAAGCGGCCTCAGCCTCGGCCAGCTTCTTCGCGGCGGCAGCCTTGGCAGCAGCTGTCGTGCGGGGAGTTGCGGGCTTCTTGGCGGCGGTCGGACGCTTCGCGGCGGGCTTCTTCGCCGCCGTCGAGGCGGAGCTCGCAGCCGGCGTGCGCGGCGTGTCGCTGTCGGTGGTCGCGTTCGACGCCGCCGTGCGAGCAGCCGGCTTACGCGGAGCGGCCGGCTTGCGGGCAGCGGTGGTCCGCGGAGTCGCTCCTGCGGCCGTCGTGCGAGGCGCACGCGGAGCGCGAGGCTTCGCAGCGGGCTTTGCCGGCGCGGCCGAGTCGGAGGTCGACGGGTCGCTGGGGGACGCGGCATCCGGACCCTCATTCGACCCCGCAGAAGCCGCAGGCGACGTGGCCCGGGGACGCGCGGGCGTCTTGCGCGGGGCGCGCGGTTTCGGCGGCGAGACGGGACCCGAAGGTTCGACGCTCGCCGCAGTACCCTCCGAGTCGGACGGGGACGTTTCGTAAGGCTCCGGCAGCGACGCTGTCATCGCACCAAACTACCAACCCCCTCCGACATCGCCCGACGCCTGGTCGCGAGGCGCAGAGATCGGTCGGGATCACGAAACCACAACAGTCGGCGCGAATCATGCCACCGGATCAGGGTTTTTCGCTAGCGTGAATCGAACACGAAGGCGTGACATTCCGGTGAACCGGACATGACGACTCATCCCCCCAGGAGCCAGCCTTGACTGTTCAGATCGTGATCCTCGCCGCGGGCATGGGCTCGCGCCTCGGCCGCAGCCTGCCGAAACCCCTCACCGCGCTGGCCGACGGCCGCAGCATCATGCAGCAGCAGCACGACAACATCCGTGCCGCTTTCGGCTCATCCGCGCGCATCACCACCGTCGTCGGCTACCGCGCCGAGGCGATCGTCGACGCGTTCCCCGCGGTCGACTACGTCTACAACGACCGCTACGACCAGACCAACACCTCGAAGAGCCTGCTGCGCGCCCTCGCCAAGAGCCCGCGCGGCGGCGTCCTGTGGATGAACGGCGACGTCGTGTTCGACCCGCACGTGCTGACGCGCGCCGCGAGCCTCATCGACGACGACCGCTCGTTCGTCACCGTCGACACCGCCAAGGTCAGCGACGAAGAGGTGAAGTACACGGTGGATGCCGAGGGCTTCATCGCCGAGCTGTCGAAGGTCGTCGTGGGCGGCGTCGGCGAAGCCGTGGGCATCAACTACATCTCGTCGCGCGACAAGAAGGCGTTCCAGCGTCAGCTGCAGCGCGTCGACGACCAGGACTACTTCGAACGCGGCCTCGAGCTCGCCATCGCCGAAGACGGCGTGCGCGTCGAGCCGCTCGACATCAGCGACCTGTACGCGGTCGAGGTCGACTTCGCCGAAGACCTGGAGCGCGCGAACCTCTTCGTCTGAGGCGCGGTTCGTCCGAACGGACGAGGGATGCGCCGAGCCCGTCAACTCCCCCCGAACTCTCGGGCGATGACGAGAAGATGGCGTCATGGCTGAGAAGGTGCACCGCATCCACACCCTGTCCGACGACGCGCCCTGGAAGGGCGGCATCCCGCCGGTCGGGTCGGAGGAGCACCCGCGTGCGATCCGGCTGCTCGACCGCGTCATGACCGTGCAGCGGCCCGTGGTGCTCGCGCATCTGCGAAGTGTGCGCCTGCGGCATCCGGATGCCTCTGTCGACGAGATCCTGAAGATCCTCGAGCGCCGCTATCTCGCGGCCGTCACCACCGGGGGTGCGGCGGTCGGAGCGACCGCTGTCGTGCCCGGGATCGGCACGGGGGTCACGCTCGCGCTGAGCGGAGTCGAGACCGTCGGCTTCCTCGAGGCGACAGCACTTTTCGCCCAGTCGGTCGCGGAGGTGCACGGGCTCGCGGTGACGGACCCTGACCGCGGCCGCGCTCTCGTGCTCGCCCTCATGCTCGGCAAAGAGGGCGTCGACCTCGTGTCGCAGCTCGCCGCGCAGGCATCGGGACGCGGCGTCTCGCGCTCGGGCTACTGGGGCGAGATGGTGACGAAGACGCTTCCGCGGGCCATGGTCGGCCCGCTCCTCGACCGTCTTAAGACGTCGTTCGTGCGCACGTTCGCCACGCGCGGCGGCGCGTCGTTCATCGGCAAGGCCCTGCCGTTCGGCGTGGGCGCGGTGGTCGGCGGAGCGGGCAACAACATCCTCGGCCGGCGCGTACTGGTGAACTCGCGGCGGGCCTTCGGGGCTCCTCCCCTGCAGCTTCCGGCCGACCTCGAGCCGCGGCCCGGCAGCGAGCGACTCGAGCGCTCGGCTGCGGGCGGCGTGCGCCGCGCGGGGAATGCGATCGCGGATGCCGTGGGCTCGGGCGCGCGCAGGATGCTGCCCGGTCGGCGGCGGCGCGACGGCGACGGTGAGTTGGGCGCGGGCGGGGCGTCGGAGGGCTGAGTACGGCCGAGTAGCAGCGGGTTGGGGCGCGCGGAGCGCGGCGGGCGGTCGCGTCGCATCAGCGCGCGGCGAAGACCGGGGCGTGAAACGTGGACCCGGGGCGTCGTACGTGGACCCGGGGCCACGGGTGGGCGCCCGGCGGTTACGCCGCCTCAGCGCACGGCGAAGATCGGGGCGTGAAACGTGGACCCGGGGCGTCAAGCGTGGCCCCGGGGCCACGCAGGGGCGCGGCGGCTACGTCACCCCAGCGCACGGCGAAGATCGGGGCGTGAAACGTGGGCCCGGGGCGTCGTACGTGGACCCGGGGCCACGTACGAGCGACCATCTGCGGCAGCGCGGTCCGCGCCGCGTCATTTGCCGCACATTGCCGCACGCGGGACTCACCAGCGACCATCTGCGGCAACCGAAGCGCGCGAGGCGCAAAGGACACGGCATCCGGACCCATGTCATCGACACGGCGGGTCGCGCAAGTCCCGCGCGGCATGGAGTCGGGCGCGTTAGCCTCGCGGCATGGGTGACCTCCTCGACCTGCTCGCCGTCTGGATGCCGCGTCAACGCTGGTATGGGACGAAGGGGCGCGATCCACAGCTCACGCTCGTGGCCGACTGGCCCCTCGACGACGCCGACGCGCAGCTGCTGCTCGTGCGCGACGACGCCGTGCAGCCCGCGATCGTGTACCAGGTTCCGGTCGCCGTCCGCGACGAAGGATCCGTGCTCCCGGGCAGTCTGATCGGCCCGGCCGCCGAGGGTCAGGTGTGGGCGGATGCCACGACCGACGACGCCTTCACCGCTGCGCTGTACTCGTGGGTCACCGTCGGCGGAGAGGTGGGTGAGGCGCAGAACGGCTTCATCGGCATCGCGCTGGCCGCCCCCGAGCAGCGCCCCGCGACGAAGGTCACCGCCCGTGTGCTGAGCGGGGAGCAGTCGAACACGTCGCTGATCTTCCGGCCCGACGAGGGCGATGAGGGCGCTCCGGTGATCTGCAAGCTGTTCCGGCAGGTGAACCCGGGCATCAACCCCGACGTCGAGCTGCAGTCCGCTCTCGCGGCGGGAGGCGCGGCGTTCGTGCCGGCCGCGATCGGCGAGGTGCGCGGATCGTGGATCACCCCCGAGGGCGTGCCCGTCAGCGGATCGCTCGCGTTCGCGCAGGAGTTCTTCGAAGGCGTTGAAGACGCGTGGCGCGTGGCCCTCGATGCCGCCGCCGCAGCAGATGACTTCGCCGCGCGCGCCTATGCCCTCGGCGCGAGCGTCGCGGGCATGCACGTCGCGTTGGCCGAGCAGTTCCCGACCGTCGAGCCCGACGTGGCCGACCGCGCCGCGGTGGTGGGCGCGTGGGAGCGTCGTCTCGCGATCGCGCTGGCCGAGGTTCCGCAACTGGAGCCGTACGCCGATCGCATTCGCGAGGTGTACGCCGTCGCCGCCGAGGCCGCGTGGCCGAAGCTGCAGCGCGTGCACGGCGACCTGCACCTCGGGCAGGTGCTCGACACTCCTCGCAACGGCTGGGTGCTGCTCGACTTCGAGGGCGAGCCGCTGCGGCCGATCCACGAGCGGCTCAAGCCCGACGTCGCCGTGCGCGACGTCGCCGGCATGCTGCGCTCGTTCGACTACGTCTCGGGCGCCGTGGCCGACGACGACGGAGCCGCCGTGCGCGCGTGGGTCATCGCCGCGCAGCAGGCCTTCTTGCAGGGATACGCCGAGACCGCGGGCCGCGCCCCCGACGACCACGACCCGCTGCTCGCCGCGTTCGAACTCGACAAGGCCGTGTACGAGGCGATCTACGAGACGCGGAATCGCCCGGATTGGGTGGGGATCCCGCTCGCCGCGATCGGGCGTTTGGCTCCGCTGGGCTGAGTCGCGAGGTGGCTGAGGCTGTCGAAGCCACCGGGGCCGGCTGTCACACGAGGTGGCTGAGCCTGTCGAAGCCACCGGGGCCGGCTGTCACGCGAGGTGGCTGAGCCTGTCGAAGCCACCGGAGCGGGCTGTAACGCCAGGTGGCTGAGCCTGTCGAAGCCACCGGGGCCGGCCGTCACGCCAGGTGGCTGAGCCTGTCGAAGCCACCGGGGCCAGCTGTCACGCGAGGTGGCTGAGCCTGCCGAAGCCACCGGGACCGGCTGTCACGCCAGGTGGCTGAGCCTGTCGAAGCCACCGGGACCGGCTGTTACGCGAGGTGGCTGAGCCTGTCGAAGCCACCGGGGCCACCGCGGGTACCGGGCCCTTCGACAAGCTCAGGGACCTGGGCTGCGCCAGGGACCTGGGGATACCGGGCCCTTCGACAAGCTCAGGGACCTGGGCTGCGCGAGGGACCTGGGGGTACCGGGCCCTTCGACACGCTCAGGGACCTGTGCTGTGCCAGGTGTCCCAGCGCTGCATCAGCTCCGCGATCGCGGACTCGAAACGCGCCGTCGCGGCGCCCGGCGTCGTGTCGCCGAAGTAGTGCTGCACCCAGTGCTCGAGGCGGCCGACCGCGTCGGGGTCGCCCAGCACGCGGTCGGCCTCGGCGACGATGGTTCCGGATGCCGCGGCATCCAGCCACTCGCACGCCGAGAGATATCCGCTGTCGTCGACGAGGGCCTCGGGGTCGGTCGGCCGCGTGATCATCAGCGGCTTGCCCACGGCGAGCCGGTCGTAGACCATCGCGGAGATGTCGACGATCGCCAGGTCCGCCGCGGCGAGCTGCCAGCCGAGCTCCGCGCCGGTGTCGTGCACATGGTGGGCGGCCGGGTCTGCGGCGTTGGCCGCCTTCAGCGCCGCGATGATGCGGGCGTTGGCGGCGCCGTAAGCGGCATCCACCACCCCCGAACGCGGGTGCGGTCGGTAGATCACGCGGTGACGCCCGGTCGCGAGCAGCGCCGTCACGAGGGCTTCGCCGTGCGAGGCGATCGAGCCGTAGTGGGCCGAGGGGCGGTCGCCCTCCCACGTCGGCGCGTAGAGCACGACCGTGCGGTCGTCGGGCGTGTACGGCAACTCCCCCGAGTAGTGGTCGGCCTGCGGACGGCCGATCGCGAACGTGCGGCGGTCGAGGTCGTAATCCCACAGCACGCGCGAAAGGCGATTTCGAGCGGCATCACCGGCGACGAAGGCGTAGTCGTACGCCTTGTATTGGTTCGTCGACATGTACATCTTGTCGGACTCACCGTGATTGATGAAGACGTGCCAGCGCTGCCCGTAACGGAACATCTGGAAGTTACGGGTGTTCTGATTCACGTACAGAACAATGCGGATGTCTTGCTCTGCCAACACCTCTTCGACGGCGTTCACGGTGGGCGCGTAGGCGATCGGCAGGGCGTCGTCTTTGAGCAATGCGTCGGCTCCGCGAATGGCGCGGCTGATGACCACGACCGGCCATTTCTCGGCCAGCTTCTGCAGCGGCGCGTACCACTGCCGCATTTGGTACATGTTGACCGCGCCGTCGGCGAAATACACCGCGATCTGGAACTTCCCGGTCGGCAACGGACCACGCGCCTCGAGCGCACGGCGCAGGTCGCGGCGCGCATTGCGGGTGGCGAGGGCCTTTCGCAGCAGCCCCATGGCGAGTCGGGTATCGCGGACGAGGGGCATCGTTCCAGGGTACCGGCCAGGTGCCCCGTGAAAGGATCGACGGATGCCCCTCCCGACCCCCGGCGGAAGAGACGCGCCCGTACCTGCCGATGACGCCGGCGTGAGCTTCATCATGCCCGTGCTGAATGAGGCCCGATATCTGCGGCGTTCGGTGGCATCCACGTTGTCGCAGGAGGTTCCGGGTCCGGTCGAGATCGTGCTCGCTCTCGGACCGTCGACGGATGCCACGAACGTCATCGCCCGTGAGCTCGCGGCATCCGACGATCGCATCGTCCTGATCGAGAATGCGGCCGCCGACATTCCGGTGGGACTGAATCTCGCCATTCGTGCGAGTAGGTATCCGACGATCGTGCGCGTGGATGCGCATTCCGAACTCGCACCCGGATATACGCGCCGCGCCCTGGACACCCTGCGCCGCACGCGCGCCGCGAACGTGGGCGGGGTCATGAGCGCCGACGGGCGCTCGCCCTTCCAGCGCGCTGTCGCGCGCGCCTACAACTCCCGCGTGGGCCTCGGCGGCGGCGCGTATCACGGCGGGTCGCATGAAGGTCCGGCCGAGTCGGCGTACCTCGGCGTGATGCGCCGGGCCGTGCTCGACGAGGTCGGCCTGTTCGACGAGAGCATCCGCCGCGGGGAGGACTGGGAGCTCAACCTGCGCATCCGCCGCGCCGGATACCGCGTCTGGTTCGACCCGACCCTGTCGGTCGTCTACTGGCCGCGCGAGAGCTGGACGCGGCTCGTCAGGCAGTTCCGTGCCACGGGCGCGTGGCGGGGCGAGCTCGTGCGCCGGTACGGCCGCGGCAACTCGTTGCGTTACTTCGCGCCGCCGGCGTTGCTCGCGGCATCCGGGATCTCGGTCGTCACGGCCGTGGCTCAGGTCGCGCGCCGCCGCAGCGGGCCGGCATCGTTGCTGCACCTGCCCGTCGCCGCGTACGCCGCGCTGATCGCCGTCGTCGCGCTCGGCCGGGGCGGAGGCCGCGGGTGGCGCGACAAGGCGTGGACCGCCGCCGTGCTGCCCTCGATGCACGTGTCGTGGGGCGCGGGCTTCGCGTGGGCGCTGTTCCGCGGCGCACGCGACACGGTCGACACCTCGCGCCTGCGCGGCCGGAATACGCCGCTGCCGTAAACCCAGATCCCTGAGCCTGTCGAAGGGACCGGGACCCCGCGCAACACAGGTCCCTGAGCCTGTCGAAGGGACCGGGACCCTGCGCAACGTAGGTCCCTGAGCTTGTCGAAGGGGCCGGGACCCCGCGCAACACAGGTCCCTGAGCCTGTCGAAGGGACCGGGACCCCGCGCAACACAGGTCCCTGAGCCTGTCGAAGGGACCGGGACCCGGCGCAACGTAGGTCCCTGAGCTTGTCGAAGGGACCGTGACCCGCAGATACCCCGGTGGCTTCGACAGGCTCAGCCACCTCGCGTTGCGCAACCCGCGGTAGCCCCGGTGGCTTCGACAGGCTCAGCCACCTCGCGCGGGGCACCCCGCAGTGGTCCGGTGGCTTCGACAAGCTCAGCCACCTCGCGTTATCCACAGGCTCCCCCGCGCCAAGTGCGAGCCGTGGCAGCATCGGCCGATGCCCTGGACCTACATCCTCGAGTGCCGTGGAGGCGCGTTCTACGTCGGAAGCACGGGCCGCGAACTTGAGAGCCGCGTCTGGCAGCACAACCACGACGATCAGATGGCCGCGAACTTCACACGAAAGCGCAGGCCTGTGCGACTCGTGTATGCCGAGTGGTTCGACGCGGTTGAGCTGGCATTCGAGCGAGAGAAACAGCTGCAGGGCTGGCGGCGCGAGAAGAAGCTCGCGCTCATCGCCTCGCAGTGGGAAGACCTTCCGAGGCTCGCGCAATCTGGCGAGGGACCGGTGGCTTCGACAAGCTCAGCCACCTCACCTGACGAAGGTCCCTGAGCCTGTCGAAGGGACCGGGACCCGCGGGGCAGAGGTCCCTGAGCCTGTCGAAGGGACCGGGACCCGCAGTGGCCCCGGCGGCTTCGACAAGCTCAGCCACCTCGCGTGGCAGCCGGACCCGGTGGCTTCGACAGGCTCAGCCACCTCACGCGACAGCCGGACCCGGTGGCTTCGACAGGCTCAGCCACCTCACGCGACAGCCGGACCCGGTGGCTTCGACAAGCTCAGCCACCTGGCCTTACGCACTCCCCCGGTGGCTTCGACAGGCTCAGCCACCTCGCGTTGCGACACGCTCAGCCGACGGGCACGACCGACACCGCGTAGATCGTCGGCGCCCCCTCGAGCGACAGCGAGATCGCGAGACCCGTCTGCGCGGTCTGCACGCCGAACGCGGCGGTCGAGTTGTCGCACTCCAGAGGTCCTGCGGCGGGAGCGGCGTCGATCTCGCCGGCCGTCACGGTGATGGTTCCCTCTCCGCGGCACGCGATCTGCGCCTGATAGTCGCCCGGCGGCAGCGTGGTGAACGACGTGAGCATGTTCGGAGAGGTGCTCTGGCTCATCCAGCCCGAGAGCGTCCCAGCCCCCTCACCCGGCTCCGGCGCGGGCACGGCGGTGTTCGCCCAATCGCTGATGCCCTCAACGGGTATCGGCAGCGCCGCTTTGTCGCGCTCGATGTCGGCGTCGGCCGTCGAGGTAGGCGATGCCGAGGGCAGGGCCGTCATCTCGACGGGAGTCGGAGTCGCGGCATCCGGCTCCCCAACGGTGCATCCCGCGAGCAATACCGCCGCAACGACGATGACGGCGATGCGTGCTTTTCTCGTCGTATCCATCGGTCCAGCCAATCAGACAGCGCGGCGAGGACTGGGAACACTGCGCGGATACCCAGGGCGGGAGGTGCGGCCCCGCGTCCATGGTGGAGGGGCGGATGCCGTGCAGCAGAGGTCCCTGAGCCCGTCGAAGGGACTGGGAGGCGCGGTGAAAGATGTGCGTGAGCCTGTCGAAGGGACCGGGACCCGCCGTGACAGCGGTACCTGAGCCTGTCGAAGGGACCGGGACCCGCGGTGACAGAGGTCCCTGAGCCTGTCGAAGGGACCGGGAGCCACGGTGGCAGAGGTCCCTGAGCCTGTCGAAGGGACCGGGAGGCGCGGCGACAAAGGTCCCTGAGCCTGTCGAAGGGACCGAGACCCGCGGCGACATAGGTCCCTGAGCCTGTCGAAGGGACCGGGACCCGCGGTGACAAAGGTCCCTGAGCCTGTCGAAGGGACCGGAACCCGCGGAGACAAAGGTCCCTGAGCCTGTCGAAGGGACCGGGGAGTCGCAGTCCCCCGGTGGCTTCGACAGGCTCAGCCACCTCGCGTTGCAGCGTCCCCCGGTGGCTTCGACAGGCTCAGCCACCTCGCGTTGCAGCCGGCCCCGGTGGCTTCGACAAGCTCAGCCACCTTGCCTTCCCCGCACCCCCGGTGGCTTCGACAAGCTCAGCCACCTCGCGTCCCGCGCGCCCCCGGTGGCTTCGACAGGCTCAGCCACCTCGCGTTGCAGCCGGCCCCGGTGGCTTCGACAAGCTCAGCCACCTTGCCTTCCGCGCACCCCCGGTGGCTTCGACAAGCTCAGCCACCTTGCCTTCCCCGCACCCCCGGTGGCTTCGACAGGCTCAGCCACCTCGCGTTGCAGCCGGCCCCGGTGGCTTCGACAAGCTCAGCCACCTTGCCTTCCGCGCGCCCCCGGTGGCTTCGACAAGCTCAGCCACCTCGCGTCACAAACCCCTGGTCCAACAACCGCGCAACCACCCGCTCCGCCGCCCGCCCATCATCCCGCGGCGCGAACAGCGCGCGGAACCGCTCGTACCGCTCGGCGAAGATCGCCGGGTCGAAATCGGCGAGCGCGCGCTCGAGGTCGGCCTGCGAGCGCACGACGGGTCCGGGGGCGAGGTCGAGCAGGTCGAAGTAGAACCCGCGCAGCTCTCCGCGGTAATGCTCGAGGTCGGGCACGAGGAAGTACATCGGCTTGCCGGTGATGGCGAAGTCGAACATGACCGAGGAGTAGTCGGTGACGAGCGCGTCGGCCGCGGCGAGCAGGGCCGAGGTGTCGGGGAACCCGGTGACGTCGAGGACGCGGGGGCCTGCGGCGTCGGTTCCGGGCAGCAGCGTGCGGGTGTGTCCGCGCACGAGCACGACCGCGTCGGCGGAGCGGGCGAGGGCTGCGGCGTCGACGAAGTCGATCATGCGTTCGCGGTCGTCACGCCAGGTGGGGGCGTACAGCAGCACGCGCTCCGCGTCACCGATCCCCAGCCGACGACGAGTCTCCGAGCCCAAAGCCGCGGACGCGAGCGAATCATCGCGCGGATACCCCTCGACCCAGATCGGCCGCCCCACGAACGCGTACGCCTTCGACAGCACGCGCGCGGCGTAGGGGCTCTGCGCGAGCAGCACGTCCCACCGGCGACTCTCGCGCACCACGGCGAGCGCACGGCGCGGGTCGAAGCCGGGCCGGTGCAGGGCGAGGCGCTTGAGCGGGGTGCCGTGCCAGGTCTGCAGCACGCGCTGCCCCCGGCGGCGCACGAACCGGCGGCGCAGCCAGTCGTTGACGACGAGCAGGCGCGAGACTCCACGGGCGCGCCACCACTCGGGGCTGCCCTCGACGACGGCGATGGCTCCCTCGGGCACCTCGACCGAGAGGTCGACGACACTCCAGTACCGGGTGACAGCGGGAGCGACGCGGGCGAGCTCGCGGTCGATGGCGAGCGGGTTGCAGCCGGCGGTGCGTCCGTAGAAGCTCTCGAAGAACACAGCGTTCTCGAGCGGTTCGCGCTTTCCTCCGACGTACCGGCGCTCGATGGCGGCGCGACCCTCCCCCGTCACGTACACCGGGTCGATCCGGGTGGCGATGGTCACGACACCGTGGCTCAGCGCGGCACGTAGGCCCGGCAGGGCGGTGTCGGCGAGCGTGAGGCCAGAGATGTCGGCATCCGGCACCTCGACGCGGTACTCCCCCGACGGCAGGGGCAGCACGGGCCCACCCCACCGCGCGGCCTGCAGCGGAACGACGGCGCGCCAGGTGCGACCGCGACCGTGCAGGCGGGCGCTGACGCGGGCGCGGGCTCCGACGAGGTCGACGGATGCCGGGCGGGCACCCGTTCCGCTCAGCTCGAGGGCGGGGGTGCCGGCGTCGTCGAACAGGCGCGCGTCGGTCATCGAGGATCAGTCCTCCCTAGGAAAACGAGCCGCGACCGGATCACCCGGTACACGCGCTCGGCGTTCCGCCCATCTCGGTGGGCGTGCACGGCGGCACTGCGGCGTTCGGAGGCCGCGACGGCATCGGCGGGGTCGGTCAGCACCTGGCCCAGCAGCGACAGCGTCTCGTCCCACGTGCGCGCGAAGCCGTCCCCCGCGACGTCGGCGTAGGTGCCGTACAGGCCGCGGCGGGCGGTGTAGGCCTCGAGGTCGGGGGCGAAGAACACCACCGGCAGCGGCACGAGGGCCGCGTCGAACGCGAGCGAGGAGTAGTCGGTCACGAGCACGTCGAGTCCGGGAAGCAGCGGCGTGACGTCGGCGACCAGGTCGCTGCCGAGCATCAGAATGCGGTCGCTCTCCCCCGGCGCGCGGTACTCCCCCGCCCCCAGCGGGTGCGAGCGCACGAGCAGCATCGCGTCGTGGGTGTCGAGGAGATCCCGGATGCCGTTCCACTCGGCGATCGTCGGCACGGCGGGGTCGGCTGCTCCGTCTCTCCAGGTGGGGGCGTACAGCACGATGCGGCGGTGGCCGAGCGGCATCCGGAGCACTGTCGACAAGGCGGTGCGCGCACGCTCGCGGCGTTCGGCGGGCGTTCCGGTCGAGAGCACGTCGACGCGCGGCTCCCCCGTGACGGGAACGCTGGCGTCGCTCAGGCCGAAGGCGCTCTCGAGGCGTCCGCGCACGAGGTGCGAGGCGGCCGGCAGCACGGCGATGCGCCGCGTGGCCCGGCGGTACAGGTGCGCGAGCACGGGCTGCAGCAGCCGCGGAAACACGGGAGCCCGCGTGGTCTCGGGTGAGTCGAGGCCGATGCGCTTGAGGGGAATGCCGTGCCACAGCTGCACGAGCAGCGCTCCGTGCTCGGCGTACCGCTGGGCATCGCCGAAGCCGTGGGTCACGACGATCACGCGGGCTCGGGCCGTAAGCCAGAACCCGCGCAGCGAGTCACGGAACACGTACCGGATGCCAAGTCTCTCGGCCTGGCGCGCCTGAGCCTGATCGGCGACGAGCCAGGTCGTCTTCTCGCCGTGCGCGTCGGCGACACGGTGCAGGGCGAGGGCTCCGTCTGCGATGCCGACCGCGCAGCCGAACACCCATTCGTCGCGCGAGCGCGGCACGATCGCGGTCACGAGGCGACCGGCGAGGTAGAGCGGGATGCGGCGGAGTTTTCTCGCGTTTCCCGCACCGAACGAGAAAGACGCCACCCCGCGAGCCTATCGCGGGGTGGCGTCCGGCCCCGAAGGGGGCTGCCTGAAGAAGTGCCGGGTCAGTGGCGGACTCAGTTGCTCGGCATAGAGCCCAGGGTGACCTCGACGGTCTTCTCCTGACCGTTGCGGTTGTAGGTGACCTCGGCCTTGGAGCCCGCGGCCAGCGCGCGCACCTGGGCGGTGAGGTCGATCGAGTTGGTGATGGGCACACCGTTGAACTTGGTGATCACGTCGCCCTTGGCAAGACCGGCGGATGCCGCGGCTCCACCGCTCTGCGCCTCGGCGACGTAGGCACCGGTCGTGGTCGCGCCCTGGATCGACGCGGCATCCTGAACCGACGCGCCCAACAGACCGTGGGTCGCGGAGCCGTTGTCGATGATCTCGGTCGAGATGCGCTTGGCGATGTCGGACGGGATCGAGAAGCCGACACCGATGTTGCCCGACTGTCCGCCCGACGACGAGCCGCCGGCGCTGGCAATGGCGACGTTGATGCCGATGAGCTTGCCGTCGCTGTCGACGAGGGCGCCACCGGAGTTTCCGGGGTTGATGGCGGCGTCGGTCTGGATGACGGCGATCTTGATCGTCTGGCTCGCCGACTGCTGCTGCTGGCCTTGACCGAAGTCGAAGCGGAACGGGCTCTCGCCCTCGCCCTGACCCTGATCCTGCTGCGAGTCGCTGCCGTCGCTGGGAGCTGCCGACGAGGCGACCTGGATTGAGCGGTTGAGCGCGCTGACGATACCGGTGGTCACCGTGTTGGGCAGATCGAGCGGAGCGCCGACGGCGATGGTGTTGTCGCCGACGTTGAGCTTCGACGAGTCGGCCCACTCGATCGGCGTGAGGCCAGAGGCACCGTCGAGCTTGATCACGGCGAGGTCGTAGGTCGGGTCGGTGCCGACGACGGTCGCCTTGTAGACCTTGCCGTCGGAGGTCGTGACCGAGATGGTCGCGTTGCCGGTCTGGCCGTCGAGGGTGACCACGTGCGTGTTGGTGAGCACGTAGCCGTCGCTGCTCAGCACGACACCCGAACCGGTGCCTCCCGACGAGCCGCCCGTGGCGCTGATCGTGACGACGCTGGGGACGACCTTGGCGGCGACCGCCGAGGTGTTGTTGACGTCGTCGGGGTTGTTGACGGTGATCGCCGAGGGGCCGGCGGCCGCCGTGGTGCTCGAGCCGCCCCAGAGGTTGAGGCCTGCGTAGGTCCCGCCGAGACCGGCCGCACCACCGACGAGGGCGGCGGCGACGAGCAGGGCGGCGACGCGGGGGGCCGCGCTCTTCTTGCGGGGAGCCGCGGGGGCTCCGTCGTGCAGCGGCATGGTGGGGTGCGCAGCGGTCGCACCGGGGCCGAAGGCCTGACCGGTGGGGTTCGTCGCACCCGACGGGGCCGAGGCGTATGCGCCCTGCTGCTGCGGGGCCGCGGTGTTGGGCGCCGGCGGGGGCCAGGCGGCGGCCGCGGCGGCGGGCGAGCGAGTCGGCATCGGAGGGATGCCGGCGTTCTGGGCACCGGGCGTCTGCGCGCCGGTGTTCTGCGGGTCGGTGGGGCGGCTGTTGTCGTTACCCTCGGGACGGTTGTCCGTGGTGTCGCTCATGGTGATGCTCCTTCTTCCAGGCGCTTCTACGATGACCACCGATCCTGTGGGCCACCTATGACGGGTGTGAGCCGCCTCTATGGGTCTAGCAGGAAGGGGGTGGGTGGCATTCCCGGGTTGCGCTGGGGGCTTGCCCTGACCTTGCACCCGGCGCAACGACTCCCCACGTCACACCGCCTCCGCCTGTGCGCACCGTGCGGCATCCTTGAATCCATGCAGCACATCTTCGGCGCCTGGCAGCGCACCGCTCGCGGCGCGGGCCTTCTCTCGGCCGACGGCACGACCGTTCCCACGATCTTCGCCGAGATGAGCGCACTGGCAGCCTCGACCGGCGCCATCAACCTGGGTCAAGGCTTCCCCGACGAAGACGGCCCGGCGCCGGTGCTCGACGCGGCGCGCAAGGCCATCGCCGACGGCGTCAATCAGTATGCCCCCGGGCGTGGGTTCCCCGACCTGCTCGCCGCGGTCGCCGAGCACCAGAAACGCTTCTACGGCATCGAGCTCGATCCGGCTCGCGAGGTGCTGATCACCGTCGGCGCGACCGAGGCTCTCGCCTCGACGCTGCTCGCGCTCATCGACGGTCCCGATGATGAGGTCGTCGTCTTCGAGCCCTACTACGACTCCTACGCCGCCTGCGTCGCGCTCGCAGGAGCCACCCTCGTGCCGGTGCCGCTGCGCTGGCCCGACTTCCAGCCCGACCTCGAGCAATTGGCCGCTGCAGTCACTGACCGCACGCGCGTGATCCTCGTCAACGACCCGCACAACCCCACGGGCACCGTATTCTCCCGTGAGGTGCTCGACGAGGTTGTGCGCCTTGCCCATCAGCATGACGCGATCATCGTGACCGACGAGGTCTACGAGCACCTCGTGTTCGACGGACCGCACGTGCCGATCGCGACGCTCCCGGGTGCTGCCGAGCGCACGCTGACCATCTCGTCGGCCGGCAAGACGTTCTCGCTCACGGGCTGGAAGACCGGGTGGGTCACCGGCCCCGCCGACCTCGTGACCGCTGTGCTCGCCGTCAAGCAATACCTGACCTACGTCGGCGGCTCGCCGTTCCAGCCGGCCATCGCCACCGGCCTGCGACTGCCCGACGAGTTCTTCGCCTCGGTCGCGTCCGAGATGGCGGCGAAGGCCGCATTGCTCGGCACGGGGCTCCGAGCGGCCGGCTTCGACGTGTCGACTCCGGCCGGGTCGTACTTCACGGTGGTGGATGCCGCTCCTCTGGGCGCCACCGACGCCGACGCGTTCTGCCGCGGGCTGCCCGCGCGCGCAGGGGTGGTGGGCATCCCCCTCACCGCGTTCGTCACCCCCGCGCACCGCGACGAGTTCGCCACGCTCGTGCGCTTCGCCGCCTGCAAGCGTGTCGAAGTGTTGGCGGAGGCCGCGGAGCGTCTCGCGGGAATGTCGCGCGCCTGAATCTCACGGGTGAACGAGCGGGTGAACGAAAAAACCCGCATACGTGTTCGCAACGTCACAGACACCTGGGGCGCAACATCGGGGTGATACTTTCAGCGCAAAACCGCCGGAAATTCGCCGGGCGGTTCGCCGAATAGCCGACGAATGTAGACCATGCCTCGTAAACGAAACGATCTCGCCGCTCGTTCTGTCCGCATCACCGAGCTGTATGGCAAAGACCTCCGATGGACGAACGCTGAGCGTGGCCTTCGCCTCACCCCCGAGGCCATCGCACGGCTCACCGCCGAGGGCTACACCATGGCCACCGTGCGCACCGGAATGTGGCGCACGCGCCGCATCTCGTTGTTGCGCCTCGAGCAGAAGCAGCACTGACAGCAGCGGGGCCACTCCCCGTTCCGCGGCGCCGCTCAGCGTGGTGTGACGCGGTACCGTCGCAGTTCCAGCGCGGGATTCACGCGCCGCACGCGCGCGATGACGTCCGGATCCACGTGCGCGACCGCCACATCGGTGGCCGTGCCCACCTGAGCCAGCACGACACCCTGCGGGTCGATGACCATCGAGTGCCCCACGCCGAGGGGCGGCGGGTGGTCGGCCGCCGCGACGAAGAACGTGTTCTCGATCGCGCGGGCCTGCAGCAGCGTTCGCCAGTGGTGTTCTTTCAGAGGACCGCGCACCCACTCCGCCGGTATGAGCGCGACGTCGACGCCGGCATCGGCGAGCGTTCGCGCTACCTCGGGGAACCTTAGGTCGTAACAGGTCATCAGCCCGAATCGCAGTCCGTCGAGCTCGAATGTCTGCGGCGGCGAGATCTCACCCGGCTCCACCCAATCCGACTCGCGTTGCCCGAACGCGTCGTAAAGGTGCAATTTGCGGTACACGCTCCGGAGTCCGTCAGCACTCACCGCCACGACCGCGTTGCGCACCCGCTTTCCGTCGTCGGCCTTCTCCAACAACCCGGCCACCACGACGACGTCGAGCTCTGCCGCCAAGGCGGTGAGGTGACGAACGAAGGGCCCATCGAGGTCCTCGGCGTTGGCCGCGAGCGAGTCGTCGAAGGGGTCGACGAAGTAGCTCGAGTACTCGGGGAACACGATCACTCGAGCACCGCGTGCAGCGGCGGTGCGCGTCGCTTCGTCGATGTCGGCAAGATTCGCCTCGCGCGATGCGGCGGGGGCGAACTGCGCGACAGCGATGCCCACTGAGTCGCGACTCATCGGACGCTCTCCCTCCCCCGGCGACGGACGAAGACCGGCACCACGATCCACAGTACGAGGATGACCACTCCCAGCACGACTCCGGCGATCGCCCCCGCGACGAGACCGATCACCACATCGAAAACGAACGCCACGACGCCGACGAGCAGCAGAGACACCAGCGCCAACGCTGCGCGGAGCGCGTTATGCCCCACGCGGACGAGAGCGGGCTTCACTTGCAGGTGGAAGACCGCACGGTGCAAAGCGACCGGAGCGAGCGCCACAACGGCGCTCAGGGCCGCCAGGCACACCAGCACGAGGTAGAAGGCCCGCTGCGCAGCATCGAGCTCGGTGAAAGCAGCCTGGAACGCCAGCGCGAGGAGGAAGCCCGTGAGGATCTGAGTACCCGTCTGCAGCACCCGAAGCTCCTGCAGAATCTCGTTCCAGTTGCGATCCGCACGTTGCGCAGGCGTCTCCGGCCGTCCGTCGTCGAGATCGTCGAAAGTGTTGCTCACCTGCCCATTCTCCCGCGACACTCCCGGGCAGTGTGCCCGGATTTGCCATGCCGTTCATCTGTGGGTAATGTTTTCTCTTGTGCCGCGGGGTGGAGCAGCTCGGTAGCTCGCTGGGCTCATAACCCAGAGGTCGTAGGTTCAAATCCTGCCCCCGCAACAAGAAGAAGGCCCCGGATCGCAAGATCCGGGGCCTTCTGCCATTGATGTTGCCGCGCAGAGCAAATTTCAGCTCAACTACCGAAGGCGCATCGGTTGGGCGTGTCAGCGTCGGCCGACACTGGTGCACGGATGACGTCTCAGATGGAAGTGGTGTCCAGCTTTCGGTGAATGTATCGCTCGCGCGCCGTCAGCGGACAGCAAAGTCGTGCTTGCCGTCAACGCGCGCATGCGGATATTGACCGTAGCCCCCGCGACTGCCGGGCCAGGACGCGGCCGTTGCCGTTGAGCGCGATCAACAGGCGGCGAAAGGATCAACAAACAACACGTTCCAGCCGGAGACGCTGGACGTAGACGTCACGATCCGCGGTCTCAATCTGCTGGAGCCGCTCCACGGCCACTCGGCTCCGCCTGAACCGGCGCCGGAGCGACTGACCGGCAACGGCACAGTCGATCTCGGCTCAAGTGTTGTGCCGACAATCCTCGTACCCGACTAGCGTCGTTGTGATCGACGGCAACGTCCGTTCGAGATCTGGCCGACGGCGCCCCATACGGCAGGCATCGCACCCGCTGCCTCTCCACCGAGGACCACAGCGACTCCTAACCGGGCAGCTCAACAAATTTCGAGGACGTCCACGACCAAGAATCGCCGACCATACCGATCCACGATTTTGCCCGGAATGCCCAGGCTATAGGCAATCCCATGGACCCACCTCGGCCAACAAACTTAAACCGAGTCCGTACACGACCACGGCAGGCGTCTCTCGCCCGCGGACCCGGAGGCACAGGGACCTAGCCATCATCTCTCCACCAGCGAGAATCGCGGGGCACCCCACGGGCCGGAAGGGACCGGAACATCATCGGCTAAGAAGTCCTGAATTACTGCTGCCGTCAGCGACATGTCGAGATTTACAGTACGGAAGCCAAGAACACGACCCTGCTGAGCGATTTTCGCATCGTAGGCGATACCCAGAACCGGTACCCCGCGACGGACCGACAACAAACATCCGTGGAGCCGCATCGACACGACCCGCTTCGATGCGGCAATCGCTTTCTCGATCGACGCTGCGTCGGCAGGAATCAGGACGCAGTCCAAATCTGGGACCAGCGATGCCAACTGTTCCAGCACTTCAAGATCGTCGTCGTCCCGCAATGAGGACATCGAGAAGAGACCTACTCGGGCACCCGCGGGGAGCCCTCTGAGCGCCTCAGCGATGACCGGAAGCGCGGCAGACGTCGACAACGCGCCGTGGGACTCGGAAGCCCCCGGACTCCAGTTTCGGAGGTTCACGGCGCACTCAAAGCTACCCTCGTGAACCTCGACTCTTTCAGACCCGCCCCAAAGGACAGGGTCTGGAACGATTGTCACATTCAGCGCGCCCGAAGCCTTCTTGAGCCGATCAGCCGATTCAGCGTCGCGCACCATCACCGCGCGCGCGCCAGCGCAGGCTGAGGCATACGATTCGAGCGAAGCCGGGTCATGGATGGGTCCGACACCAATCCCTACGAAGCTGTAGGGCTTTTTAAATAAAGACGCAAGACGCGCGACGCGAGTAAAAGGACGATAGAAATTCGGCAGCCTGTCGTCTAGAAGCCCGCCTCCGCCGATTAGAACCACATCTGCACGTAGAATGGCCAGCGCCAAACTAATTCTCGAACGCAATGAGCCTTGCATCGCGTAATCAATCTTCATCAGAGAACTCTCGAGCGGTCCTCCTGCCACGTCGACAGCGTACCCGGCGAATTTAGCCCAATCGGTCAAAGAACGACCGATGAGATCGTCACCGACGTTGCCCCAGCCCGCGGCTCCAACCAACAAAACCCGTTTCATTGGGTCACTTCCTCTTCCCCAGAAGGATCAAGAACACGACAACAGCACATAGAACTATCTGACTCGCCAGCCAAGAGAGCCCGGCTCCCACTCCGGCAGACGACGGCAACATGAAAGACATCGCAATGAAGACACACCCGCCCAGCGCAAAACCAACAGCCGGCACCCAATAGGTGCCCTCAGCGATGCTCCTGCATATGAAAATCGTAGCCACATAAAAGGGAGCCGAACCCGAAATGAAAAAGACAACCGCGGGCCAGTAGGGCGCTGAGTCCGCGCCAAACAGCAACGGCACCACCCAAGGTGCCAACAGTGCGAACACCAGCGCGCATGCGGAGCCGCTCAAGACCGCAATTAGCAAATACCGCCTGAAAGTGCCCTTCGCGGAGTGCTTATCTGCAAAGACTGGGATGAGGATCGACCCCGCCATCGCAGCTGGGGCGGTCACGATAAACCAAAGCCTCGATGCCAGCCCCATCGCCTCGAAGCTTTCGCTCTCGTGGAGAGCCTGCGTCATTAGAAGCGGGAGCGACGTAACAACTTGCAGGAGCAGACCGTAAAGCGCCAGCGGCGCGGACTGCCGAAGCAACGCAGCAGCTTCCGACAGTTTGACTGGTCCCCGCACATCCGCGAATGTGACGGAACTGCTTCGGCACACCCAAAGCGCCATCCCGATAGCCCCAGCCGAGTACGCCAGGCCCAGGGTCCAGGGGAGGGCGGCCATCCATACGAGACACAGACCGATGACCGTGGTGACCACAGCCCCAAGGATCCTGCTGAAGGCGACGGGCCACGTAACGTGTCTAGCCTGAAGCACGTAGGGAGTGCTCAGCGCGGTTGCGATAGGCACCAGTACGAGAGCCCAGATGAACTCCTGTGCACTGGGCGCGATAATTGGCCCGAGGACCACGATGAGTGCGACCGTTATAATCGCCATCAATGCCTGTGTCTTCAAGGTCAGCGAGACAACACGAGCAACCGACGTGCCATGCAAAAGCATTCTAATCGCATGGTTATTCAGACCGCCATCGGACAAGACCGTCGCGTATGACACAACCGATTGAGCCAGAGCAAGGTTGGCAAGCACCTCTAAACCCATGCCCCGAGCGACGACCGCCGTCAACAAGAAGGCGAATCCTCTGCTTAGCGCCTCGCTCCCTATTAGAAGCAGCAGACGACCGGCAGGGCGGTTCAACTACTCGCCCGCGAAAGGACCGCTGTGGACTCCATTGGAACGTGTGCGCTTCTTTTGTCTTCGATTAAAAGACACAACGCCAATCCAACAAAAATCCAAGTCTGCGCCAACCAAAGGACGCTAGTCAGGGCACCCAGTATTAGGTAGGTTGCAAGGATTACGAAGCCGGAGAACGAACGGGTTCGGATGACAAGAACCAATGCCGCCACAACAAGTAACACCGAGCCGAGAATTCCGGTGTCGTAAAGCACTTGCAGGAAGACGTTGCCCAGATACCACGGCTCCGTGAGGCCAGGCTTCGACGGATCTATGTGCCGAAGACCGAATGTATTGTTGCCGAGGCCAATCAACGAGCTTCCCGAACTCAAGAAGTCCTGCAGCGCAAATTCCCAAGTGAGCGATCGATAGCTCCCTGTCCCGGACCCGAAGTCCGCAATCTCCCCAAACTTGTCCAGCCCAAGCCCACCCGTAGAAACTCCCGACGCGAAAAGGAAGAAGACGCCAACGAGCAGTAGGCCGATGGACCACCGGACGACACGCGCACGCCTCGCGAAGGCGAAAATCACGAGACTGAAGACCCAAGCAATGAGAGCCGTCCGCGTGTGGGCAGCTAGAGCGACAACGGGTGCGAGGCAGACGACGCTCACGCGGATGTAGGCAGGCACAGTTGCCCCCCACCTCGTCATCGCAACTGCGGACCACAGAGTTATCAAGCCAGCGAAGATATTTGCCTCAAGGGACGTCAGATAGACCGCATATCCACCATAGGTGGGATCAAGTTGGACACCCCAACTCGTGAATCCCAGAAACGTACCGCCCCATACCAAAATGGCTAGTAAAGATGCAATGAACGCCGCCCATATGCTCACACGCACAACTTGACGAGCTCTGCGTCTATCTAGGGAGATCCAAGCCGCCATGCATAGACCGAGGAAGATCCATGCAATTATCACAAGACTCGCGGACACCACGGGCGAAAAGAACAGTGAGGCAAGCGTTCCGACGATCAACCACAGTGCCAGCAGCCCGAGAAGTGCAAGCTGCGATTTTTTGTAGCGACGCCTTTTGAAGGCGACGTCAACCACCACAGCAAGGCCCGCGATGAGCCCGACGGCCATCTCGGGCCTGACCGAGAACCCCGACACGGGCACGACAAAACGACTCACGAAGGGACTGACAGCGATCAGCACGGCGATCACCGACGGGCCTCTGGCACTGAAAATTAACCACCCTGCGCACGTTGCCACAAGCAGGGCCAAGAGCACGGGTCCTGGGCCCCACAATGCTGCACCGATCATCGTAAGTACTGCTGCCGCACCGAGGGCGTACCATCTCATCAGGTCAGACTCTCTCCCCTGCGATCGCGCGGGCGAGAGAATCCTCAACCTGGCGCGATGAAAACAGCGGCAACACCGCGGCCTTGCTCATTGTAGCGTTGCCATTCTCTGCGACCAGAAGTGCTCGCTCGATAGCTTCGGCGATCACCGCCGAAGCGTCGCCGGTTGGGCGGGGGACGCCTATTCCCCCCACGATCTCAAGTACCTCCCGTGCGCCACCATCTGCGTAGCCGACCGCAAGCTTGCCGTAGCGCCATGCTTCCAGTGGAACCAGGCCGAATGGTTCTGGCCGAGTGGGAAAACAAGCGACAACGTCAACTGCCTGTGCGATGTCTGTAAAGCTCGTGACTTCACCGACGTACTGGATCCGATCGTCTGCTCGGACAACTTCCAGTAGGTCCTCAAGCGCAGCTTCCTGTCCAGGGTACGGGCCGCCGGCCAGTAACAGGCGCCAGTCTGCGCGGTGACTGAGATGGCTTTGAAAGGCTTTGCATACCTCGATGTGACCCTTGTGACCATTTATGCGCCCCACCACACCGATGACATGGCTGGACGGGTCCAGCTTCAGGGTAGGAACGGGCGGCTCGAGGATGGGATAAACGACGTCTACTCGATTGGCGGCGACACCATTCCGACTGAGCCAAGTCGCTACGGCTTGGCTGCACGCTGTGACGGAGGCCTTACTGTGGGACAAGAAAACCCGCACCAGCAGTCCGCCCGTGAAGGAGTCGAGCAACTCGTGCACGGCCACGTAATATTTTTTGCGACGGATCTCAAGGATTGGTACGTAAAGCGCCAGCGCAAGTGTCCACACGACAACAAAGTCAGCGTTGAGCGCTTGTGCTGGAAGGGTCGGGATCTTGAAAGCATCGCGAAGTCGGGATTTTCGCAAGACAATCAACTTTTTGTCCACCGTTAGATCGATACCGTCTTCGTGCTCCACTGCAGCACCCAGCGGGCCATCCGAAGGCACGACTACCGAAACCGTGTGACCAAGCCGCACCATAGCTCGCGCGTGGTCGAGTAGGACCCGAGACGCACCGTAACCATCATTACTTCCGTGCAGTATTGCGATTCTCACCAGTAACCACCTCCACCACTTCTTGCCAGGCGTCTATAAAGTCAGCTGAGGCGAACCGGCTTGGAATGTTGAGGGCGTGCTCATGAGCTGCTTGCCATGCCGCCCCATCTTCCATCAGAAGCTTTGCTCGGCTAAGAAGCAACGCCTCGTCGTCGGCATCGTTGGTTCCACCCCGCGCGCCAGGCCACGGGGCCACCTCCGGGAGCGCACCTCGGTCCACGTGAACGGTAGGGGTGCCGTACTTTGCGGCCTCGATAACGGGCAGGCAAAATCCTTCGTCCAGCGAAGGGACTAGAAGAATCTTCGCGGACCCGTATTCGTGAGCTAGTTGCTCTTCACTCACCCCGCTCATCAACGAGATCCAGGAAGACTTTGGATCTACCTGATGCACCATCCTCAAAAAACGATCCTCAGCGTTCCCAGGCCGAGTGACGAATGTCGCGATTAAGCTCGGGTTGCTAGCTCTAAGACGGGCAAGTACAGATAGGCCCATCTCGAGGCGCTTATGGCTATCCGTCGACGCCACGACCAGAACCTTCGTCGGCCGGCCTTCTAGCGGCAAGATTCGGCTGGGCTTATCCGGGCTGGCGGGCCAGGGAATAACCCGGACAACGCTACCCGGCCACCGTTCGAGAATTCTGCGGGCGCTGTGCTCGGAGGGTGTTACCACTATCGAGGCGGAGCGAGCAGCCGCGCCGAACATAAGGTGAGCGTATGTGCGAAAGCCTCTCCCGAAGTGGCCGGGGTGGTCCAGCACCATGGTGTCGTGAATGACGACGATCGACGGCAACGACGTCGAAGCGCTGCCCGTGTTAGTGACGTGAACAACTACGGACGCGCCCGCCCGCAACGCAGACTTCCGTGCGCCGAAGAGGTCCCAGTAGACCATCCGAGCGAGCCGAATCGCCTTGGCGCCAGCGGTTGGCTCCGAAGTCGACACGACCACCACGTCGTGGGAGTGACAAAGTGCATCTTGGATAAGCCGGGACCCCCTGCTAGACCCGCTGATACCCCTGTTCCCGATAAAATCGTTTACCGCGACGCGCGTCATCGGGCGGCCAAACTGTAGGCCTCTAGAAGTCCCTCGCGAAAGTTTTCCTGAGAGAACCTCCGGGCCGACTGCCTGACCGACTCGGACGCAGGACCTCCTCCGTGCACCCACGAAACAAGTGTAGACACGGCCTCATCCACATCTGCCTGATCCAAGACGCTGCCGAGGCGCTGCCGCTGCCAAGGCGCCGGGTCGTCCAGGACGGCACCGCCACCCTGCACCACCTCCTGGACCGAACTATTTCGGTAAGCAAGGGTTGGACACCCCGATGCCATTGCCTCGATAGGCGGGAGGCCTTGTCCCTCGTAAGCGCTGGGGTAGTAAAAAGCCGCGGCGTTGACGAATAGAGATCGAAGCTGCGCGTCAGACGGGGCCTCGACCAAGTCCGCGCCCGGGAAGACCATCCGGTCGAGGCCCCGGCCTGCTACCACGAAACGGTGGCCCCGTGCCGTTAGTGCAGCTGAAATCTGGCCAATCCAGTGGTATCTCTTACGAGGATCAGGTGTTCGAAGATCAACCATGGCCAAAATGTAGGGCCGAATGTCGGCGTTTGGACTGTCGTCTTCCTGCAGGCGTTCCTGCCGGAACAACGCGCTTACGGGAAGAGGAGCAACCACAATCTTCTTTGCGGGCACGAAAAGACGCTTCATGATTCTGTCCGCCGTGTAGTTGCAATTCGTAAGAACAACATCGGCCCGTCTGGCGTTCGCGAAGTTGATCCGAGTTCGGATGCCGAAACGTGTGTATGCCTTCAGGTCTAGCGGTATAACATCCTGAATTGAGCACACCCAGGGGCGCAATTTTCTCAATGGGAGATGATCGGCAGACATCGCGTGATAGATGCTCGCGGTCCCAGGGTCCTCGCGGCTTAATGCGACCGCGATTTTGTCCGACGGAGATACTTTTGCGATCTTCACGGGAGCAATCGTCAAACTACTTTGTAGCGCAGAGAAGACTTCCGATGCGTATCTTCCAAGGCCGCGGTCCGACCCTGGTTCAGAGAGGCTCCACTGATCCAGTAAAATCGGAGTGACAGTATGTGCGGTCAATTTGCGCTCCATATTCTCGCGTAGATCAGACTCACGGTTTGATAAGACGACGGAGCGCATGCTCATAGTGGGCACAGATGTCGGGCCAGTTGTAGTGGACGCGAGCACGCGCCATATTGGCAGTAGAACGTCGCTCCTGTTCAGCCGGATTCGCAAGAAGAGCCTCAATCATTTGCACAATGTTAGAAGGAACTGGCTCGCAGATCTGCTGTTCGTCGGCCAGCACCTCCCGGTTGTACACGGTTGATCGTGCGACAACTGGGGCACCGAGCATCATGGCCTGCACCAACGCAGGATTTGTCCCACCCACGGAATGACCGTGAAAGTAGGCGCCAGCGTTCTGCCACAGGGCGGAGAGCAAGTCATCGTCCGCGACGTGGCCCAGGTAGTGAACGTTGTGTAATTCCGAGGCGAGCCGCCCGGCCTCTTCGTCGAGCGGACCGCCGTATCCGGTGGATCCAACCAGCACGACAGGGCCCAGTTCGCTCAGCGCCGGAACAGCGGAGAAGAATTCCGATATGGAGTTTTCAGGCACAAATCGCGCAACGAGTAAGGTATAGCTTCGACGCTTAAGCCCCAGCGGACTCGGCAACTCACTACGCTCTTCTCCGCCGTACGGTATGAAAACGCCATCACGCTTGAACTCTGACCGCCACCGATCGCCGATAGCCTTCGCGTCGAAAACCAATTCTGTCGCCGACTTCGCGGTGCATGAAGCGCCCATGTGAAATACGCGTTTGGCGAAGCCGTTCCACTTGTCTCGGTCCCACTCGATGCCGTCAACATTGACAAGCGTGGGTATTCCAGATCTAACGAATCTGGGTAGGAAAAAGCCGTTCGCTACGTTCATTACGAGAGCCACGTCGAACTTCTCTCGAACCGCCTGTCGCACAGAGGAGAACCCGTAGCTCAAGGTTGAAAGAGATCGAGTCTCCAGACCGCGAGTCTGCACCGTTCGAACTCGAGGGTCGCGATCGGGATCGTCACTTTTCACGGACCCGGGACGGCCGAAGACAGTCACATCCCATCCGGCGTCACAGAGGAATGGGGCCAGCTTTCGAACCGCGGTCTCAAACCCACCGTAGTAGCTTGGATATCCGCGCGTTCCGATAATGGCGACGGAGGGCATTCCGAGTCCAATCTTGCGCTACGGCGCATCTTTAGTGGCATGAGCAGAACCATCGAACCCGGGCCGCCAACGCGAGCACCAAGGCGAATTCAACAGTAATCTTTGCAGAGACGTGTCACGAGAAGATGAACGGTTCGTTTCGTCTCCGCGGTCGACAGTAGGGCAGCGGGACTGCGCAACTTTACTGCAGAATCGCGCCCATCACGCCCAGCATCACATACAAGGCGTTATACGTCACGTGCAAAATCATCGCTCCCCAAATTCGCCCTGTCAGACAAACTATCGCGCCACAGGCAACACTCATCAATGAGAGCGCGAGCACGCTATCAAGTGAATACGTTGCGAACGCGGCGTGAAGGAGTAGAAAACAACCGGTAGACATCAAGATCGAAACTATTGAGGCGGTCGATCCGTCAACCCATTTCCGAGCGATCTTGTAAGTCACTAATAGCAACGCAGCCCTAAAGAAAATCTCCTCAACACCTGGCCCCAGGAACGCGGGAATGGCTACTTCGATTACCCATAGGTTCGCTTCTCCACCGGAGCCTGGTAACTGCACCGTCGGAAACGTGTGCAGGTCTGCACGACTCAAATAACCCACAACAAGCCTCAGTATGAGGCCCCCAGCCACACCGAAAACTAGGTCAGATATGCGCAGGCCGAAGAGACCCTTTGGCCGCGTCTGGATGAGAATCAATGCGGAACTGACGGACAGAGCTATCCACAAAGCCCACGTTGAAGCTAGTCCAGTCGTCGAGCTCAGGCTCATCGCAGTAGACACCCCCGCGATTATGGCCGCAACACCGGCTACCGAGGCCAACGGTCCGAGGGGACGGGTGCCCCCGGGCGCCCTCCAGTCCAGCGAGCCGATCGATCTACTGGCGTGCGCTCGCCTTCCACGTCGAGGCCGCAAGTCAATGGGAGACTCGTCGGTCCGGATGGCGGCCCCGACGGTCGCATCCTGATCGTCACGCATCTTGTCAACATATCGCGGCCACAGCACTGCGTTGGCCCGAGAGAGCCGACGGGGGGTTCACCACCGCGACGAAGGTCTATTTAGAGCGAGCCGCTCCCAGTGCTTCGCCACCTGAGTCAGCGAACTCTGAAGCGGCCAGTTGACATCTGCTGCGAGGCCCCACGCTGAACAGCCTCGGGGAGCATCTCAGCCAGGATGCTCGCAGACCGCCCTTCGATGTTCGCCAACGGACGCCTTGCGGAGTCGCGTCCGAGCAGCGAAGCTGTTCAGAAGATCGGTGATTGAAAAGGAACCTGCGCTGCTAGTGGGCGTGCCGCCTGAGTAAAGCACCCAGTCGACGCGCGAAGACTACGAGGTAGCCGAGCAGTAGATGGTCAACATGTCGTGAGTCGCGTCGTCTGAACACCCGGCTCTGTCATGGCTGCGAGGTCGACGGTTCGCGCCCGTCCTGGCGGCGCACATCTGCGCCGCTCCAGCCCAGGATTGTCGCGTGCACAACACATGGCAGAAACGTGCGGTGTGCAAGACTGGACACGATTTTCAGTGCGCTGACCTCGTACGGCGCGTCTTCGAGAGGCACCATGGAGCTCAACGACTACATCCGCATTCTGAGAAAGAACGCGGTCTTGGTTTTGGGGACGGTCCTCTTGGGCCTAGCCGCTGCCATCGTCTTTACGGCGACTCGGACGCCTATCTTTGAGTCTTCGAGCACTGTTTTCGTCTCGACCCAGGCGGGAAGTACGACCGCTGAACTGCAACAAGGGTCCATCTTCACCCAAGCTCGAATCAACACCTACATCGCGCTTGTGAAGACACCCGCGGTCCTGGACCCTGTGATTGGGGAGTTGAATCTCGACTCTTCAGCGGACGGTCTCGCGAATCAGATTTCGTCGTCCGCGGCCCCGAACTCCACGCTGATTACCGTCACTGTCAGCGATCCGTCCTCACAGCAGGCGGCAGAGATCGCGAACTCCATTGCCGAGAGCTTGTCAACCGTGGTCCCACAACTCGAGCCGGAAGCCGACGATGGCTCGAGTTCGGTCCGTTTAAGTCGGGTCCGTGACGCACAACCTGCAACAACCGCATCGAGCCCCAATACGGCTCTCAATATCGCCCTTGGCCTGCTGCTAGGTGCGGTTGTGGGGCTACTATCAGCCTTCCTTCGATCAGCTCTCGACACTCGCATCCGCGCGCCCCGTGAGGCCGAGCAGATAACGAAGGCCCCTAACATGGGGGCAATTGCATTCGACACGAAAGCTCGAGAGCGCCCTCTCATCGTGCATGTCGATCCTCTCAGTCCTCGCGCCGAGTCCTTTCGTGCTCTGCGAACAAACCTGCAGTTCCTTGACATGGGCGGGCGCTCGAGCTTTGTCGTCACCAGCTCAATCCCAAGCGAGGGAAAGTCGACCACGACGATCAACCTCGCCATCGCCCTGGCCGACGCTGGCAAGCGCGTCGCGTTGATCGACACCGACCTGCGCAAGCCGAAGGTCGCCGAGTACCTCGGAATCGAGGGCGGCGCCGGGCTCACCGACGTGCTCATCGGGCGCGCCCAGGTCAACGAAGTGATGTTGCCATGGGGTAATCGCAGCCTCTACGTGCTGCCGGCCGGAAAGATTCCGCCCAACCCCAGCGAACTGCTCGGGTCGTCGCACATGAGTCTTCTTCTCGAGATGCTCGAGCGCGAGTTCGACGTCGTGCTCTGTGACGCTCCCCCGCTGCTTCCCGTCACGGACGCCGCCATTCTGGCGCGAGCGACCAGCGGCGCCCTCATGGTGGTCGCCGCGGGCAAGACCACGAAGCACCAGCTGACCGGTGCGACCGAGGCACTCAACACTGTCGGGGCCAAGCTCGCCGGCTTTGTGATGTCGATGGTTCCCACCCGCGGACCCGACTCGTACTACACGGGTTACGGCTACGGGTATGGCTACGGTTACCGCGAAACCCCGGAAAAGGAAGGCCGCGGAACGAAGCGGCAGGCCCGCCCGAAGAAGTCGGACTCGCGCCCCACTCGCGGCGACGGGTCGCTCGAGGAACTGGGATTCGGCCCCCGTCGCGCGTCGCGCGAGACCCTTCGTGAGAACTGAGTTCAGCACGGCAGCGGGAACCGACCGCACCCACACTGCGCGACGGGCGAGGGTAAGAGACGCATGACAAACGTCAATTGGGGTCGTCGCACACGGACCATCGGGCGCATCGCCGTCTGGGCGCTCGGCGGCTTCCTGATCCTCTGCGTGTTCGCGTTCGGATGGGTCGGCGTTCGCGGAGCTCTTGCCGCAGTTCACCTCGATCAAATCCGCACGAAGGCACCCGAGCTCGTCTCGTCGTTCACGGGCGATCCGAGCCAGGCCGTCGACGGCTTGCGCGCCCTCAGCGATCACACGCAGGCAGCGCACGACCTGACGTCTGACCCGATTTGGGCTGTCGTCGCCCAGACTCCGTGGATCGGACCTCAACTCCAGGCGGTGAGCACGGTCACCGCGTCCGCTGACGAACTCCTCCGGCTCGGCGTGCTGCCCCTGGCAGAGTCAACGCAGGCTGGGGTAATTGACGCGCTCAAGCCCGTAAACGGTCGCATCGACACGAGTTCACTCAGCCCGATAAAGGAGCCCGCTGAACAAGCTGCGGCCCATGCGGATAACGCGCTGACTGCGATCAAGCACGTGAACCGCACTCCGCTGGTCGGCAAGCTCGGCGACGCCGTCGACCAATCCGAGGGACTGTTCTCCCGCGCAGCGGGCGCTCTCGACGCGCTATCGACCGCCACGCAACTTCTTCCGGGCATGCTCGGCGAATCAGGGCCGCGGTCATACCTCGTGCTCGTTCAGAACAACGCCGAGATGCGATCACTCGGAGGAATCGCAGGGACCGCGCTTCTGCTGCGCACAGACGCCGGCGGCATCACCCTGGTCGGCACGGAGTCGGGCACAGCACTCTCCGCAGGCATACGCGGGCCGGTGACCACTCTGCCCGAGGACGTGCAGGCGGTGTATGGCACCCGACCAGCGCGATACTTCCAGAACCTCACGCAGGTTCCCGACTTCACCTTCGACGGACCGCTCGCCCGCGACATGTACCGGCAGCTGACGGGAAACGAGGTCGATGGTGTCATCGCCATCGACCCGGTCGTGCTGTCCTATCTATTGAAGGCCACAGGACCCGTCGCGCTTCCCGACGGGTCGACGATCAACGCCGACAACGCGGTATCGCTCTTCTTGAGTGAGGTGTACAAGCGCTACCCCGACCCGACCACGCAGGACGCCTTCTTCGCGGCCTCATCGGCATCGATCTTCACAGCGTTCGTCGAAGGCCGCGGTTCGAGCACGGGGCTGCTGACCGCCCTGGCACGAGGGGCCGACGAGCGACGCGTTCTGCTCTGGAGCGCGCACGAAGACGAGCAATCACTTCTCGACGGTTCGTCGATGGCCGGCAAGCTGCCGGTAACCGATGACGATACGGCGCGATTCGGCGTGTACTTCAGCGACGCCGCCGGCTCGAAGATGAGCTATTACCTCAAGCCGGACGTGTCACTCGCTTGGAGCGGGTGCGGCACTCCGGTCCAAGCAGCCACCCGTCAACTCACGCTGACAGTCAACCTCACAAGCAGCGCCCCCGCCGATGCGGCGACTTCGCTCCCCCTCTACGTCACTGCCAACGGCTTGTTCGGCGTCGCACCGGGAATCGTCGCCATTACCGGGAATGTGTACCTGCCGCAGGGCTACACTCTGGTGTCGGCGCAGGCGTCAACCGGCGCCAGCTTCACCTCAGCCGGCCTTCAGGGGCGTGAGGTGCTCAGCTACGGGGTGAACCTCCAGCCGGGACAGACGGATTCCATCTCAGTAGTCGTAGAGACGACGTCCGCAGCCCCCGACGCCGAAGCAGTCATGACCCCGACGGCCGACCAATCGATCAGTCCGGTGGTCGCCACCGCGTGCGAATCCGTCGCGACGGCGACGCTCAGATGACGGAGAAGACCCGCGGAATGCAGGCCTTATTTCATTTGCGAAATGTTTACAATACGGAAACGCTCTCAGTTTGCTTCCAGTGGACGCCTAAGCAATACTCAGATTGATCTTTCACTCACTCGTCGCTTCATCGTTGTCCACCCCTTGCGCACTACAGGGGCAGCGCATACGGAGCGGTCCATCTCAGCACCGGCACGCCGGTAACGAAAGCAGGCACTCATGAAGCTCAACATCACGAAGGCGGGCGCGTCTCTCGCCCTCGCCGGCGCGCTGCTCTTCGCAGCCCCGGCTGTCGCTCAGGCATACGTGCCGACCGGCCCCGGAACCGTCACCCAGACCATCACCTCCGACGGTCCCGTTCCCGTCGCCGGCTTCCAGCCCGGTACGGACGTGACCTTCACGCTCGTCGGCGTAGGTGTCACGGGTGGCAACATCGCCACGGCGAACCTGCCCGTCTCGTCGGCCTCCGTCACGAAGACTGCTGACGCCTCGGGCAGCGCGACCGCGGTCGTGACCCTCCCCGCCAACCCGGTGGGCACCTACACGCTCGCAGCCTCCGGTGCTCGCGCCGACGGCCAGCCCGGAACCGGTGCCGGCACCGGCGGCGGCTCGACCGGCGGCGGCACCAACGCTGGCGGCAGCAATGCCCTCCCGGCGACCGGCATGAACACCGACTCGATGCTCGGCATCTGGGTCGGCGGCGGCGCCCTCGTGCTCGCCGGTGCGGCCGTCATGGTCGTCACCAAGACGCGTCGTCGCAACGAAAGCGCGTAAGACACACCTCTACGAAGGGGCCGTTACCGACTCAGGTCGGTGACGGCCCCTTCGTCGTCCACTGGCGCTCCGCACGTTTGAGAACCGCCCAGACGTCACCCGCTCCCGCCACCTCCTCGGCATCCGGACGCGCGCGCTAGCGTGCTCCACGTGAACGACTGGATGTCATCTCCCAAGTGCGGCGAATGCCTCGTTTCACTCGAACCCTTCGGCTCCCTCATCGAGGCGTGCTGGCGGTGCCCCGAGTGCCTCGAGGTCACTGCACCGGAGGACATCGGCATCCGGTGGCAAGACGCCATCGACAACCGCGGACGAGAGACCGGCCTGCCCGAAGACCCCTTCGAGCCCGGCTGGGAGCCCATCTTCGAAGACGACTGACCCCACACCCACGAACTGCGTTGCGGCCCCCCGGCTCGCTTTCTCCAGCCCACGGCACCACACACCCCACAGACTGCGCTGCGGCCCCCCGCCTTGCACCACCTCCCCCCATCGCGCTCCTCGCGCCCCACAGATTGCGTTGCGGCCCCCCGGCTCGCCACACGCGGCGTCGCGCCTCGCACGTCAACCCACCTCGATGCGGCCCCCCGGCCCGCTTCACTGGGCACATGCCCTTCTCCCCCCGCCTCGGTCGCGCGCGTCGCGACCGCCGCTCCCCCGCCTTCCCGGCGCCGTCTGCGGTGTGCGCGTGAGCGACGTCGAGATGGCGCGCATCGCCGCCGGCAGCGTGCTGCGCGGCGACCTGCGCGGCGTCGAACGACGCGAGATCGTGGTCGAGGCGTTCGAGATCGGCGTCTACCCGGTGACCGAAGAGCAAGTGGCCGACCTCATCGGCATCCCGGCGCGCAATCCGCGGCATCCGGCGACCGAGATCAGCTGGCTGCGCGCCATTCGCCTCTGCAACGCCCTGAGCGAGTGGGAGGGCCTCGACCCGGTCTACTCGTTCGACGGCGAGGTGGTGCGCCCCGACCTCGACTCCGACGGCTTCCGTCTGCCCACCGAAGACGAGTGGGAGTACGCCTGCCGTGCCGGCGCCACCGGACCCGCCTACGGCCCCGTGCGCGACATCGCCTGGACGGCCGCAGACGGCCTGCGGGGCCCCGTCGACGTCGGGGGACGGATGCCGAACCTGCACGGCCTCTTCGACATCCTCGGCAACGTCTGGGAGTGGTGCAGCGACCTCTACGACCCCGAGGGCGAGAGCGACGCGCGCGCCTTCCGCGGCGGCGGCTGGTCGGACGCCCCGGCCCAGGTGCGGGCGGCAGCGCGGCGTGGAGGTCGACCGCGCGACGCCTTCGACGACGTCGGTGTGCGGGTCGCGCGAGGGCCGATCCCCGGTCACGGGTGAGGTTGCGCCTAAACGCGGGCGAAACCGAGCGGCGTCGAACGGGCTGCGGAGTGGGTCTCAGTCGTCCGTCGAAATGGCCGTGGTGAGGTCGTCGATGAAACGGGTGATGGTCTCGAGCTGCTCGTCGTCGAAGGCGGCTGCGGTATCGCTCATGGCCATCAGATGACCACCGAAATGCTGGAAGAACTCGCGCCGCGACTTCTCGGTGAGCACGACCACGCGGGCACGACCGTCGGACGGGTGCGGACGCCGCTCTAGATGACCCGACGCGACGAGTCGATCGATGAGCTTCGTGGTCGACGCTGTCGAGATGCGCAGATGCGTTGCCACGTCGTGCGGGCTGACCATCTGCCCGCGTCTCTCGCGAATGGTGAGCATGCGCAGCGTCGCGAGGTCGCTGGCATTCATATCCATATCGCCCTTCATGCCGCTGTGCATGCGGTCGAGAGCGTCACTGAGCGACTGCACGGCGGTGAGCGTATGCATCACGGCAGGCCTTGTACCAGAGGTCGACACGGCATCCGTCACAGTGGACACCCCCTTTCACCCTAGGTATAGTCAGGCTCACATCGCTAGCTAAACTAGCAAACGGGAGGCACGATGAGCGAGACCGAATATGTCGTCCTCCTGGACGACTTCGGCAACGAGATTGGCACGGCGCCCAAGGCTAGCGTGCACGGCACCGATACCCAGCTTCACCTCGCATTCTCATGTCACGTTGTGAATGCAGCCGGAGAGGTCTTGGTCACGCGTCGCGCTTTGCACAAGAAGACCTGGCCGGGCGTCTGGACCAACTCCTTCTGCGGTCACCCCGGCCCCGCTGAGCCCGTGCTGTCGGCCGTGCACCGCCGCGCCGAGTTCGAAGTGGGTCTCGCCGTGCGCGACCTCGAGCTCGCACTCCCCCTGTTCCGTTACCGCGCGGTCGACGCCAGCGGCATCGTCGAGCACGAGATCTGCCCCGTCTACGTCGCGCGCACCGACGCCGAACCCCAGCCCAACCCCGACGAGGTCGCCGAGTACCGCTGGGTCGACCCGCTCGAGCTGGCCGCCTCGCTCGAGGCCACGCCCTGGGCATTCAGCCCGTGGCTCGTTCTGCAGGCGCAGCAGCTTCACCTCTTCGAGACACCCCAAGCGGTGAGGCGCGCGTCATGATCGCCCTCGCCTCGACCTCCGTGGCCCGTCACGGCATCGACGCCGAGATCGACGCGGCGCTGTCTCGCCTCGAGGCGCGCTCGCAGCGACTCGGTGACGGCGCCCAGGCCCTGGCATCCGCCATCCGCCGCGCGACGGACGGTGGCAAGCGCTTCCGCCCGCTGCTGGTGGTGGCCGCGTTCGAGACGCTCGACGGCCCCGACATCGCGCTGCCGGCGCTCTACCAGGTGGCCGCCGCGTTCGAGCTGCTGCACACCGCCTTCGTCGTGCACGACGACGTCATCGACCACGACACCGAACGCCGTGGCGTGCCCAACGTCGGCGGCGAGTTCCGCCTGCGCGCCAGCGACAAAGGGGCGGATGCCGCGGGCGCGGCCCTGCTCGGAGACGCCGCCGCGATCCTCGCCGGTGACCTTCTGCTGCACGAGGCCGGGCGCCTGATCGCCCTGGCCGAGATCCCCTCGACGCTGCGCGCCGAGCTGCTGGCTCTGTTCGACGAGGCCGTGCTCGTGTCGGCGGCCGGAGAGCTCGCCGACGTCGAGAACGCCGTGTCGCCGGGCGAAGCCGACCCCGACACGGTGCTGCGCACCACGCACGACAAGACCGCCGTGTACTCGTTCTCGGCCCCGCTCGAAGCCGGAGCCGTCATGTCCGAGGCCGACGCCCCCACGCGTCACGCGCTGCAGCGCTTCGGCCAACGCCTGGGTCTCGGCTACCAGCTGATCGACGACCTCATCGGCGCGTTCGGTACGGCCGCCGCCTCGGGCAAAGACGAGGGCTGCGACCTGCGCGAGGCGAAGAAGACCCACCTCATCTCGCTCGCGCGCGAGACCGAGAGCTGGCCCGAGGTCAGCGAGGCCCTCGCCCAGGCTCACACGGGTCCGGTCGCGATCCGGGCCGCGCAGGTCGCCCTGTCGGCCTCGGGAGCCCGCGCCCGCCTCGAAGACCTCGTGTGCGAGACGCTCGACGAAGCGCGGGCGATCGTCACGGCATCCACTCTTCCGGCCGCGTGCCGCGCGATGCTGCTCGAACTCGTCGACGCCGTGCAGGAGCGCGTTCCGTGAGCACCGCGCCCACGGGCCTCGAACTGTATTCGCAAACCGCCGACGCGGCCGCAGCCGCCGTCATCCAGCGCTACTCCACCTCGTTCGGCATCGCCGCACGCCTGCTCGGGCCCCGCCCGCGCCCGCACGTGCGCAATATCTACGCCCTCGTGCGGGTGGCCGACGAGATCGTCGACGGCCCGGCGCGCGACGCCGGCCTCTCGCCCGAGCGCGAGCGCCAGGTGCTCGACGGCCTCGAGCAGGAGGTGCGGGATGCCATCGCGACCGGGTTCAGCGCGAACCTCGTCGTGCACGCCTTCGCCCGCACCGCGCGAGAGTGCGGCATCGGCGACGACCTGATCGCGCCGTTCTTCACCTCGATGCGCACCGACATCGACACCGCCGAGCACGACGACCTCTCGCACGACGCCTACGTCTACGGCTCGGCCGAGGTCGTCGGGCTGATGTGCCTGCAGGTGTTCCTCAACGCGGGGATGTCGGCCCCCGCCCAACCCGCGGCCGACCTCGTCGACGGCGCGCGCCGGCTGGGAGCGGCGTTCCAAGACGTCAACTTCCTCCGCGACCTCGCCGACGACGCCGACCGCCTCGGCCGCGACTACCTCGACGGCGCGGCCGACGACGAACGCCGGGTCGCGGTGCTCGACCGCATCGACGCCGACCTCGCCGCCGCGGCATCCGTCATCCCCCACCTGCCGCCCGACTGCCGCGCCGCGGTCACGACGGCCCACGACCTGTTCGCCGAGCTGTCCCGGCGGCTCCGCTCCTCCCCCGCCGGCGCACCCCGCGTCCGCGTTCCCGACGGTGTCAAAGCCACCCTCGCCGCCCGCGCCCTGCTTGGTCGCCCCCCGAAAGGTTCACGCTCATGAGCGCCCAGCGCATCGTCGTCGTCGGAGGCGGAATCGCCGGTCTCGGAACCGCCGCCCTGCTCGCCGACCGCGGATACGACGTCCAGCTCTTCGAGGGCCGTGACGCCCTCGGCGGGCGCGCCGGCTCGTGGGAGAGCGACGGCTTCCGCTTCGACACCGGCCCCAGCTGGTACCTCATGCCCGAGGTGTTCGACCACTTTTTCCGCCTGCTCGGCACGAGCGCCGCGGAACAGCTCGACCTCGTGCGCCTCGACCCCGCGTACCGCGTGTATGGGCCTCCCGGACAGGGTGAGCCGATCGACATCGTGTCGGGCCGCGAAGCCGTGCGCGAGCTGTTCGAGAAGCACGAGCCCGGCTCGGGCGACAACATCGACGCCTACCTCGACTCCGCGAAAGACGCATACGAGCTGTCGACGTCGAAGTTCCTCTACGACCCGTACTCGTCGACCAAGGGCCTGCGCGACCCCGCGCTGGTGAAGCGTCTCCCCACGCTCGTCCCCCTGCTCACCCGCACGCTGTGGAAGCGCGTCACCAGCGACTTCAAGAACACGCGACTGCAGCAGATCCTGGCCTACCCCGCGGTGTTCCTCGGCGGATCGCCCTTCGAGGTGCCGAGCCTGTACCACCTGATGAGCCACCTCGACCTGGGCGACGGCGTGCTATACCCCAAGGGCGGCATGACCGAGATCATCAAGGCCATCGAGAAGCTCGCTCGCGAACGCGGCGTGCGCATCGAAACCTCGTCGCCGGTCGAAGCGATCATCACCGAGTCGGGCCTCGCTCGCGGCGTGCGTCTCGCCGACGGTCGAGTGATCGCCGCGGATGCCGTGGTCTCGGGCGCCGACCTGCACCACACCGAGAACGAGCTGCTCGAAGAGAAGGACCGCCAGTACCCCGAGCGCTGGTGGAAGGACAAGGTGCCCAGCCCCGGCGCCCTGCTGCTGCTGCTCGGCGTGAAGGGCGAGCTGCCGCAGCTCACCCACCACACGCTGCTGTTCACCGACGACTGGCACACCAACTTCGACGCCATCTTCGGCGAGAACAAGATGATCCCCGACCCCGCGTCGATCTACATCTGCCGCCCCAGCGCCTCCGACGACTCCGTCGCACCCGAGGGACACGAGAACCTGTTCGTACTCGTCCCCGTGCCCGCCGACCCCGACAGCGGACGCGGAGGCGTCTCGGGCGCCGGCGACGAGCGGATCGAGAAGGCCGCCGACCGCGTGATCGCGCAGATCGCCGAATGGACCGGCATCCCGGATCTCGCCGAACGCATCGTGGTGCGCAAGACCATCGCTCCCGAGGACTTCAAGGAAGACCTGCACGCCTGGCACGGCAACTCGCTGGGACTCGCGCACACGCTCAACCAGAGCGCGATCTTCCGCCCGAAGAACCGCTCGCGCAAGGTCGAGAACCTCTTCTACGCCGGCACCTCGGTGCTGCCGGGAATCGGCCTGCCGATGTGCCTCATCTCGGCCGAGCTCGTGGTCAAGCGCATGACCGGCGACACCACCGCCGGCCCCCTGGCGGAACCCGCGCACGCGGCGGTCTGAGGTGCCGGGGATCTACCTGGGCGCGATCCTCTTCTCGCTGATCGGCATGATGCTGATCGACTGGAAGTACTCGCTCGCGCTGCGGGTCGCTCCTCTCCGCACCGCGCTGGCGGTGCTGGGCGGCACGGTGTTCTTCCTCGCGTGGGACCTCGTCGGCATCGCCACCGGCGTGTTCGTGAAGGGTGAGAGCCCGCTGTTCGTCGGCGTGATGCTCGCCCCGCACCTGCCGCTCGAGGAACTGTTCTTCCTGCTGTTCCTGAGCTACCTGGCGATCGTGATGTTCGCGGTTTTCGAGCGGCGGTCTTCTGCTCGTTCTGCTGCGTCGGCTTCGGACGCGCGGGGGGCGTCGTGACCTACCCGCTCATCGTCGTGCCGTTCGTGGTGATCACGCTGATCGTGACGCTGGCGACGGCGCGGCGTCCGCGGTTCCGCGAGCGCATGGCATCCGCCGCCCTCACCGCCCTCGTGCTGGTGGGCCTCACCCTCGTGTTCGACAATCTCATGATCGCCGTCGATCTGTTCTCGTACCCTCAAGAGCACCTCAGCGGACTCAAGCTCGGACTCGCGCCGATAGAGGACTTCGCCTACCCGCTGTGCGCGGCATTCCTCGTGCCGTCGCTGTTCACCCTGCTCTCGCCTCGCCACGCCCCGAAGGACACCGCATGACCACCCCCGCCCTCACCCCCGGACGCGTGGTGCGCGAACTGTTCGTGTCGTCACGGCCCGTCAGCTGGATCAACACGGCCTTCCCGTTCGCCGCGGCCTACCTGCTGACCACGCGCCAGATCGACGCGCCGCTGATCGTCGGGATCATCTTCTTCCTCGTGCCGTACAACCTCGCGATGTACGGGGTGAACGACGTGTTCGACTACGAGTCGGACCTGCGCAACCCCCGCAAGGGCGGAACCCACGG
This sequence comes from Microbacterium sp. che218, assembly GCF_040436305.1. Lineage (NCBI taxonomy): Bacteria > Bacillati > Actinomycetota > Actinomycetes > Micrococcales > Microbacteriaceae > Microbacterium > Microbacterium sp. che218. Next base: position 168,708 of record NZ_AP031501.1, on the reverse strand, counting down.
CGCCGTGCTCGCCAAGCGCATGCACCCCATCACGCTGTGGGCCTCCGCGCTGTCGTGCCTGCCGTTCGTGGTGTACCTCGTGATCATCGGGTCGCCGCTGTCGTGGCTCGTGCTCGCGCTGAGCCTGTTCTTCGTCGTGTTCTACTCCGCGCCGCCGCTGCGGTTGAAGGAACGCCCGTTCCTCGACTCGATGACCAGCAGCATCCACTTCTTCTCGCCCGCGATCTACGGGTTGGTGCTCGCCGGAGCGGTGTGGACCTGGCAGCTCGTGTTCGTGTTCATCGCGTTCGCGCTGTGGGGCATCGCCTCGCACGCGTTCGGCGCCGTGCAAGACGTCGAGGCCGACCGCGCCGCCGACATCTCGTCGATCGCCACCGCCCGCGGGGCGCGCTGGACCGTGCGCTTCGCGCTGGTTTGCTACGGGCTCGCGGGGGTGGCGATGCTGTTCACCGCGTGGCCCGGGCCGCTGGCCGCGCTGCTGGTGATCCCGTACCTCGTCGTGTGCTGGCCGTACCGGAACGTGACGGATGCCGAGAGCGACCGCGCCACCGCCGGCTGGAACCGCTTCTTGTGGCTCAACCAGATCGCCGGCTTCGGCACGACGATGCTGTTGATCTGGTGGTGGTTTATTAGCGCGTGAGCGCAGGTCCCTGAGCTTGTCGAAGGGACCGGGCAACCAGGTCCCTGAGCTTGTCGAAGGGACCGGGACCCGCTGTGGCCCGGTGGCTTCGACAAGCTCAGCCACCTCTACCGCCGCGCGACTTGGTCCCTTCGACAGGCTCACCCACCTCGCTAGGTCCCTGAGCCTGTCGAAGGGACCGGGACCCGATGTGCCCCGGTGGCTTCGACAAGCTCAGCCACCTCTGCCGCCGCGCGGCTTGGTTGCTTCGACAGGCTCAGCCACCTCGCTAGGTCCCTGAGCCTGTCGAAGGGACCGGGACCCGCTGTGGCCCGGTGGCTTCGACAGGCTCAGCCACCTCTGCCGCCGGAACGACGACGCCGGCGCCCCGCTGGTGCGGGACGCCGGCGATAGGTCGAGCGGGGGTCAGCCCGCGGGGGTCTCCGACGGAGCCGGGGTGGGCGACGTCGTCGCCGTGCCGCCCTGGCCGTTCGTCTCGAGGTCGAGCAGGCGCTGGACGGCCGCGGTGAGGCGGGCATCCTGCGTGGCGAAGGCCGCGAGGTCACCGCTGGTCAGCGCCGCCTGGCGGGCGTTCAGCGCGTCGCGCGCCTCCTGCAGCGCCGCTGCGTAGTCGCCCGTCGGAACCGTCGGCGTGCCGCCGGTCGATCCGCCCGTCGTCCCCGAACCCTGATCGGTCGGGGTGACGGTCTCGTCACCCGTGTTGGCTCCGGAATCACCGCCGAACAACGAGTCGAGCGCTTCGCTCAGCGTGTTCTCGAACGCGATCTTGTTGCCGAACGCGACGAGCACGCGCCGCAGCTGCGGCAGCTTGGTGTCACCCGACGACTGCACGAACACCGGCTGCACGTACAGCAGACCGCCACCCACCGGCAGGGTCAGCAGGTTGCCGTTCAGCACCTGCGACTGTCCCTGTTTCAGGATGTTGATCTGCGACGACACGTTGGTATCGGAGTCGAAGGTGTTCTGCACCTGACCCGGTCCGGGCACCGTGGTCGACGAGTCGATCACGAGCATTCGGAGCTTGCCGTAATCGGCGCGTTTCTGGCCCTGTTGGTCACCCGCGTTGGAGTCGACGGCCATGTAGCCCGTCAGCACGTTTCGCGCCTGACCGCCCTGAGACGCCGGGATGAAGCTGGTGAACATCGAGTACGACGGGTCGTCCTGGTTCGGCATCTTCATCGTCAGGTAGTACGGCGGCTGGAAGGTCGCCGGGTCTTGCGGGTCGTTCGGCGTGGTCCACCGGTTGTCCTGCTGGAAGAACGAACGCGCGTCGTCGACGTGGTAGACGCCGAGCATCGAGCGCTGCACCTTCATCAGGTCGGTCGGGTACCGCACGTGGCTCATGAGACCGGCCGACATCTCGGTCCACGGCTTGAGGGTCGTGGGGTAGATGTTCTGCCACGCCTTGAGCAGCGGGTCCTGGTCGTCCCACGCGTACAGGCTCACCGAGCCGTCGTAGGCGTCGACCGTGGCTTTGACCGAGTTGCGGATGTAGTTGATGTCATCGAGCGCGTAGGTCGGAGCCGGGTTGTTCGAATCGGCGATCGCGCGCGACAGCGAGACGCTCGACGAGTACGGGTAGTTCGCGCTCGTCGTGTAGCCGTCGATGACCCACTTGATACGACCGTCGACGACCGTGGGGTACGGGTCGCTGTCGAGCGTCAGGTAGGGCGCGAGCTTCTGCACGCGCTCTTTCGGGTTGCGGTCGTAGAGGATCTGCGAGTCGGAGTTGACGTAGTCGGAGAACAGGATCTGCTCCGACTGGAACTTCAGCGCGTAGATCAGGCGGTTGAAGACGTTGCCGACACTCGGTCCGCCGTTGCCCTGGAAGGTCGTGCGGGTCTCGGTGCCGCCGTCTGCGCCGAGCGGGTAGTCGAGCTCGATGTTCTCGCCGCCCTCGGGGCCGCCGACGATCGAGTACGGCGGCGACTGCTCGCCGAAGTAGACGCGGGGCTCGTAGTTGAGGTCGGTGAGGAAGCCCGTGCCCGGGATCGCCTGCTCGAGGAAGACCGGGTCGCCGTCGGCGGTGCGCTCGTTACCGGCGGCCGCGACCATGCCGTAGCCGTGCGTGTAGACGAGGGTCGTGTTCTGCCACGAAGCCGCGTCGCCGAGCTGACCGATGTTGAGCTCGCGCAGCGACACCACGGTGTCTTGCGTCTGCCCGTTGATCGTGTAGCGGTCGACGTCGAGCGGGGTGTTGAACTGGTAGTACGCGCGGTACTGCTCGAGCTGGCGAACGGTGGGGCCGATGATCGCGGGGTCCATGATGCGCAGCTGCGCGGTGGACTCGGCGTCGTTGCGCAGCTGCCCGGCCTGGGCCTGCGTCTCGGCCTGGAAGTTCTCCTTCTCGATGTTGTCGATGCCGTAGGCGGCCTTCGTGCCATCGAGGTTGCGCTGGTAGTACTGGCTCTCGAGCGCGAGCTCGTTGGGGCGCACCTGGAAGGTGGTGACGGCCCACGGGATTGCCGCGCCGACCACGATCGCCGAGACGATGAGCAGTGCGGTACCGATCAACGGGTAGCGCCAGCGGCCGATGAAAGCCGTGACGAAGAACGCGAGCGCGACGATGACGGCGGCGATCGCGAGGATCGTCTGGCCGGGGATCACGGCGTTGGTACCGACGTAGCCGGGGCCGGTGATGCGCTCGGACGGCTCGACGAGCGTGCGGAAACGGTCGAGCCAGAGGCTCGCGCCCTGCAGCAGCAGGTAGACGCCGGCGAGGATCGCGAGCTGGATGCGCGCGGCCTTCGAGATGCGCAGCTCGCGCTGTCCGACGCGGACCGAGCCGTAGAGGTACGACACGACGGCGGTGAGCAGCAGGCACACCAGCACTACGGCCGAGGCGAAACCGAGCGCTGCCACGTAGAACGGCATCCCGAACAGATAGAAGCCCGTGTCGAGACCGAACTGGGGGTCGGTCACCGAGGTGCTGACGCCGTTGAACCACAGCCAGGTGGTCTCCCACTGCGCGGAGGCGGCGAAGCCGGCGAAGAAGCCGAAGAAGATCGGGATTCCCCACATCGCGAGGCGCCGCAGCGGCTCGACGACCTCTTGGTAGCGGTCGAGCTGCGAGCTCAGACGCGCGTACACGGGACGCAGGCGGTAGGCGAGCTGGATAACGCCCCAGACCGGCACGGCCATCGCGAGGAAGCCGACGACGAACATCACCGTGCGACCGATCCACTGGGTGGTCAGAACGGTGGTGAAGCCCAGCTGCGAGAACCACAGCCAGTCGGAATAGAGGTTCGCGAAGACGAAGAACGCGACGACGAGCGCTGCGATCACCGCCAAAGTGATCGAGATGATCCGTCGGGAGCGGTTCGGCGGCGTGGCCTGGTTCGGCGCTGAGGTCGTGGTCACCCCTTCATCCTAGGCGCGGGGTTCTCGGGGTTCGCCGTGAAAGCTACAATCCCGAACCACACGTGGGAAGCGCATTGAGATCGCCGTTGTCGCGGATCGTCTCGAGCACCGTCATCGACTGATCCAGCGTCGAGGTCGAGAAGACGCGGATGCCGTCGGGCACGTGCCCCACGACCTCGTTGCAGTTCGACTCGGGGGCAAGGAAGTACGTCGCGCCAGCATCGAGCGCGCCGTAGAGCTTCTGCCGGATGCCGCCGATCGGGCCCACGTTGCCGTCGGCGTCGATCGTGCCGGTGCCGGCGATGTGCTGACCTCCGGTGAGATCGCCGGGCGACATCTTGTCGATGATGCCGAGCGCGAACATCATGCCGGCGCTCGGACCGCCGACGTCGTTCAGCTGGATCTTGACGTCGACGGGGAGGTCGAACGACTGCATGAGTCCGACGCCCAGCAGGTATTGCTGCTCGCCGTTGACCGTGGTCGGCTGCGGCGTGATCTGCACCGTGGCGTCGGCGCCGTCGCGCTGGTAGGCCACGGTGACCGGTGCGCCCGCGGCCTTCTGGACGGCCGAGCGCACGGCATCCACGTTCGAAGCCGGAGTGCCGTCGACCGACAGCAGCACGTCGCCCTGCTGCAGCAGACCCGCCGCCGCGCCCTGGTCGTCGATCGTGCCGACCGCGATCTCGGCGGGCACGTCGTAGCCGAGCTGTCGCAGGGCGGCCGCGCTCGCCTCGAGCTGCGAGTCGCTCATGAGGGCGGCATTCTCGCTCGTGCGCTGCTCTGTGGTCTGACCGGCGGGGAAGATGCGGTCGATCGGCACGACCGCGCGCGAGCGGTCGAACCACGCCATCGCGAGCTCGATCCACGACGGGGTGCGCTCGCGGTTGCCGCTGACCTGCACCGTGAGCAGGTCGAGCTGGCCGGTGGTGGTGTCGTCCTGCTCGTTCGGAACGGTGATGAGCGGCACCTGCTCGCCGTCGGCGTTCGGCGAGGTACCGAGGGTGTTGTACACCGGACCCGGCTGCTGGATGACGTACGCCGAGGGCACGAAGGTGAGCACGAACAGCACGATCACGGCCACCGTCAGCGACCACACGCCGATGACGGTGCCGCGACGCCACGGCTGTCGGGGCGCGGGCTCGAGGCGGACGTTCTCGTCGAAAAGGGACACGGAGCTCAATCCTTGACCGGGGTCGTTCGCGCGGGGCGTAAGCGCCGCGGGGCCCGGCCGGTAGATGCGGGGAAACCTGCGACTAGCGTAGAGAACCATTCCCCAGACCTGGCTGAAAGGCGGCTGAAGTGGCAGACGACGACCGTGGCGGCGAGCAGAGCCCCGAGGAAGAGTTCCAGGAGCTCATGCGCCGCCTGATGTCGGGCGACACCAGCGGCATCGACCCCGAGATGCTGTCGCGCCTGTCGGGCATGCAGATCGACCCGGCCATGCTGCAGGCCGTCATGAACCAGCTGCAGGGCGCCTTCGCCGGCACGCAGGAAGGCGTCGACTGGAGCCTCACCGAGCGTCAGGCGCTGCACATCGCCAACCAGGACGGACTCGGCGTCACGACCGGTCAGAAGACCGACATCGACCAGGCGTTCACCCTCGCTGCGCTCTGGCTGGGCGCGGCGACCACCATCTCGGACCTGCCTCGCCCTCCCCGCGCCGTCACGCGCGGCGCGTGGGTCACCGCGACGCTGCCCGTCTGGCAGGAGCTCGCCGAGCCCGTCGCCACGAGCATCGCCGACGCGCTCACCGCAGCCCTGGGCCAGCAGGCCCCCGAAGACATGCAGGAGATGATCGCCGGCGCCGGACGCCTCATGCGCACCGTCGGCGGCTCGCTCTTCGCCACGCAGCTCGGCCACGTCGTCGGCCGCCTGTCGACCGAGGTCGTGGGTGGCGGAGACGTCGGCATCCCGATCATGCCCGAGGGTGACGCCGCGATCCTGCCGCAGAACTTCGCCGACTTCGGCCGCGACCTCGAGATCCCCGACGACCAGCTCGCGCTCTACCTCGCGACGCGCGAGCTCGCGCACGCACGCCTCTTCCGCCACGCGCGGTGGCTGCGCCTGCACGTCATCTCGCAGGTGCGCGACTTCGCCCACGGCATCCGCGTCGACACCGACGCCCTCGAGGAGCTCGCCTCGCGCTTCGACCCCTCGCAGCCCGACGAACTGCGCGGAGCGCTCGAGAGCGGAGCCCTGCTGCCCGAGCGCAGCCCCGAGCAGACCGCTGCCTTGACGCGGCTCGAGAACCTGCTGGCCACGATCGAGGGCTGGGTCGACGTCGTGACCGAAGACGCCACCTCGCGGCTTCCGTCGGCGGGACGCATCGCCGAGGCCGTGCGCCGACGCCGCGCCGTCGGTGGACCCGCCGAGCAGGCGCTGGGCGCGCTGGTCGGCCTCGAACTGCGCCCGCGCCGCATGCGCGAAGCCGCCGCGATGTGGCGTGCCGTCACCGACGCCGTGGGCATCGAGGGCCGCGACGCGCTGTGGGACTACCCCGACCTCATGCCGTCGTCGGAAGACATCGACGACCCGGCCGCGCTGATCGCGCGGGTGACGGCCGCGTCGCGCGGTGAAGCGGCGCCGGCCGATGAGATGGACGACGCGCTCGCGCAGCTGTTGGCTGAAGAGGCCGAAGGTGGGCGGGATTCTTCGGACGCTGACCCGGCGGGCGGCTCGGACGCTTCGGGTGAGGGCCTCTTGCGCCGAGACCTGCGAGAAGGTCGCTCCGACGACGAGTCCGATCGCGACGCGCGGGACGGCGACGAGGACGGCGCTCCGGGAGACCAGCGGCCCGTGTGATCGCGGCGGTGGGGTCCGCGGCGCTGGGGTCGCGCGGCGGCCTGCCGTTGACGCCGAGACTGCAACTCGCTGACGACGTCGTTGCAGCCCGACGCGGGTTTGTCAGCGAGTTGCAGTCTCGCGGACCGCTCGCCGGTCGACGGGCGGACGCATGCCCGTGTGCGGGTCGCGCGGGCGGCGCGGTGGACTTCTCCCCAGGGGCGTGATCGACGCCGGTTGCTGTGGACAACGGCATCCGGAGCCTTTCCGCCCGTCAGGATCGGGGCATGCTTCGACTCGACCCCGCCTCTCCCCCGCTCTGGCGCGATGACGGCAGCGTGCAGTTCGGTCCGCGCGCGATCGCGACACTGCCGATCTCGGATCGGTGGACGGATGCCGCCGTCGCCGCCCTCGTGAACGGCACCACCCGCGAGGAGTTGCGGGCGCTCGCGAGAGTGCACGGGGTGTCGGATGCCGCGACCGATGCGGTGCTCGACGCCGTCACGCCGGCGCTCGTGCCGCACCGCGACGAGCCGCCGCTCGTGCTGCAGATCGCCGACGACCTTCACCCGCGCGTCGGCCGCGCCGTGCTCGCGGGTCTGCCACCGCTCACCCGCATCGTCGCGTGGGCGGGGGCGTCCAGCGAGCGGGCGTCACCGGGCTCGTGCGTGATCCTGCTCGCGGCGCATCGCGTGGATCCGCGGCGGGCTGCGGCGTACACGCGTGACGGCGTGACCCACCTGCCGCTCGTGCTCGACGGAGCCTCAGCGACGGTCGGACCGGTCGTCGCGCCGGGGCGCACGGCCTGCCTGTCGTGCCTGGATGCCGAGAGTCAGCGCGGGGATCCGCACTGGCCCGCGGTGTCGTCGCAACTGCTCGGCCGGCCGCGACCCGCGATCGACCCGGCGCTGGCCGCCGAAGCGGCGCGGGCGGCGCGCTTCTTGCTCAGCGCGCCGATCGAGCAGACGACGAGGTCGCTGCACCTGCGCGTCGATTCGTTCCGGCGGGCCTGGGGGCTGCATCGGCCGAGCGCAGACTGCCGCTGCCGATCTCTCGAAGAAAGCGCGACGGCGAGCGTTCCATCCGGCCCCGACCGCGCGCCCAGCTCAGCGACAGCGTCCGCGCCGCACGCGTGACCCCGACGTACGCGAGACGCCGCTCTTCGTCGACCGCCTCGAAGGTGGTCGCGTACGAGATCGGCAGCAGACCCTCACTGACCCCGACGAGGTACACGTGATCCCACTCCAGACCCTTCGCCGCGTGCAGCGTGGCCAGTGTCACCGTGCGCGTTGTCGGCTCGTGCTGGTCGCGCGCGCGGGCCTGCAGGTCGTCGGTGAACGAGCGCAGATCGGTTCCGGCCGGGGCCTCTTCGGCCAGGCGCAGCAGGGCGGCGCGCGCCTCCCACGCTTCGCGCAGGGCTCCGCCCGCGGCGGGCGGGTCGTCGGTCAGTCCGACGCTGCGCAGCACGTCGCGGACGGTGGCGATGAAGCCGGTCTCCATCGGCGCGACCGAGGCGGCCCGCAGCGCCATGAGCGCCTGCCGAACCTCGGGCATGTCGAAGAACTTGCGCCCACCCAGCACGGATGCCGCGACCCCCACCGCCGACAACGCGTTCAGCAGCGCGGCCGACTGGGCGTGCGAGCGGTACAGCACCGCGACGTCGTGCGGATCGACGCCGCGCGACAGGGAGTCGGCGATCGATCGCGCGACCGCCGTGGCCTCGGCCTCGTCGTCGTCGAAGCCGCGCACCGTCGGCACCGGCGTGTCGGCGTCGGTCGCCGCCACGAGCTCGAGCGCGCCGGCCCGGCCACGCATGAGGTCGTTGGCCACCGCCAGCACGGGAGCACTCGAACGGTAGTTGCGCTCGAGCCGCACGACGCGGGCGTCTTCGTGCGTGCGCTCGAAGTCGAGCAGGTAGCGCGCGTCGGCGCCGGTGAACGAGTACACGGTCTGGCTGGCGTCACCGACCACGCACAGGTCGCGACGATCGCCCAGCCACAGCTCGAGCACGCGGTTCTGCAGCGGCGAGACGTCCTGGTACTCGTCGACCGTGAAGTGCCGGTACTGCTCGCGCACGGCGGCGGCCACGCGCGGCTCGGCCTCGATCATGCCGGCGCAGGTGAGGAGCACGTCTTCGAAGTCCATCTGCCGACGCTCGTCTTTGAGCTTCTCGTACGCCCGCTGCAGAGCGACGACCTGGTCGACGTTGAGACGCCCCACGCCGTCGGGGCGGTCGGCGGCGTACTGCTCGATCGAGCGCAGCGTCACCTTGCGCCATTCGATCGACGAGGCGACATCGCGCAGCGTCGCCGTGTCGGGAGTCAGTCCGACGCCGTCGGCCGCGTGCGCGAGCATGCGCACCTTGTTGTCGATGATCGACGGAGCCTGGTCGCCCGCCAGGGTGGGCCAGAAGAAGTTCACCTGGGCGAGGGCTGCGGCGTGGAACGTGCGCGCCGACACCCCCGACACGCCGAGCGCACGCAGGCGTCCCCGCATCTCGCCCGCCGCCTTCGCGGTGAAGGTCACCGCCATCACCCGCTGCGGCGAATACGCGCCCGTGTCGACGCCGTGGGCGATGCGCCGCGTGATCACGCGCGTCTTGCCGGTGCCGGCGCCCGCGAGCACGCAGACCGGACCCCGCAGCGCCCGCGCCGCCTCGAGCTGATGCTCGTCGAGTCCGTCGAGAGGCCCGGTCACGCGGTCTCTCCGTACCAGTCCTCGATCAACCGGCGGGCAATCGATGCGGGCCCCGGCAGGTGCACCGCGCTCTCACCCCGGAGCGCCGACCCGATCTCCTCCCGGGTGAACCAGCGCACCTCGACGATCTCCTCGCCGTCGGCCAGGGCCTCGACCTCGTCGACCACGACCGCGCGAAACCCGAGCATGAGCGACCGCGGATACGGCCACGCCTGCGACCCGCGGTACACGATCTCGCGCAGGCGCACGCCCGACTCCTCGTTCACCTCGCGCGCCACGGCGTCTTCGAGCGACTCCCCCGCCTCGGCGAACCCGGCGAAGCACGAGTACCGGTCTCCGCCCCAGGCGGCGTTGGCGCCCAGCAGCACGCGGTCACCCTCGGCAGAGGTCAGCAGCACGATGACCGCCGGGTCGGTGCGCGGGAAGTGCTCGCGTCCGCACACCGGGCAGTGCCGCGACCAGCCGGCCTGGCGCAGTTCGGTGAGTGCGCCGCACGCGGGGCAGAACGCCGCATCGCGCAGCCACCCCGACAGGGCGACCGCGGTGGTCAGCAGTTCGGCCTCGCCGGCCGGAAGATCGCCGCCCGCGGCGCGAAGGGGCGCCCAGTCGGCATCCGGAACCAGTTCGTCACCCGCGCCGTCGGCCACGACCGCGAGCAGGACCGCGCGGTGGTCGGGCGTGCGCCCGAGGAACGCCCAGTGGGTGATGTGGGGGATGTCGTGGGGGGCTGCTGCGTCGGGGTCGGCGGGGCGCGATGACGGGGCGGGGGCGGATGCCGTGGACTCGGCGGACTGCTGCTGCCCGGTGGCCGACGAGGCGAGGTCGGCGAACGAGACGAACGCGAGACGGCCGTCGATCATCGGAGCAGCGTCGCGGCGCACGGCGAGCACGAGCGTGCGGGGATCCGCGGCGAGGTTCCCGAGCAGGCCGGGCTGGTCGCGCTCGGCGCCGGCGCGGTCGACGACGAGGTCAGCGGCATCCGCGGAGGTGTCCTGCGGCCCGCTGTCGGCCGCACTCGACGAGGGCGGGTTCTGCGACGACGAAGACGCGGGAAGCGACATCGAACACTTCTTTCCGGTGCGAGCACGAGCAGAAGCCCGAACGGTTGGGGCGAGCGGAGGGTCGAGGGCTCGACCTCCCCCCATCAAGGGCGTGGCGCGGGCCGGTGAGCACGGGCCCGACCTACCCTGGGGGCATGGCACGCTCGCCCCTCATTTTAGCCGCGTCGGCGACGGCGGCCCTTCCCGGCACCGCCTTCACGAGCGTCAGTGCGCTGACCGAGAACACGGCCGGTCGCTTCGACGCCGCGCTCGCCCGGACAGCCGACGGGCTCGAGCTCATCGTGCGCATGCCCACCGACGACGACACCGCCGGCGAGCTGGCGGCCGAGGCGCGAGCCCTGCACGCCCTGACCGCCGGAGTGCGCGCTCTGCTGCCGTTCGCCGTGCCCGAGGTGGTCGGCGAAAGCGGCTCGGGCGTCCACCGCGTGCTGGTCGTCGACCGCATTCGCGGCTATCGCATCGACCCGGCGCACCTCCCCAAGGGACCCGGCTACGCGCCCGCGATCGGTGGCGCCCTCGCCGCCGTGCACGCGCTGCCCGTCTCGATCGTGCGGACCGACGGATTGCCCGTGCGCTCGCCGGAGCAGGTGCGCGACGACGTCAAGCGCCTGCTCGACCGTGCGGACTCGACCGGACGCGTCAGCGACGACCTCATGATGCGCTGGCGCCGTGCGCTCGACGTCGACGACCTGTGGCGCTTCGAATCCGCCGTCGTTCTCGGCGGCGCCACGAGCACCTCGATCGTGCTGGCCGACGACGCCGACGAGATCCCGCACGTGGTCGGCATTCTCGACTGGGCCGGCCTCAGCGTCGGCGACCCCGCCGTCGACCTGCGCTGGTTGGCATCCGCCCCGCTCGCCGCCGACGACGTGCACGCCGGATACGCCGCCGCGGGCGACCGCTCCCCCGACCCGCTGCTGCGCGAACGCGCCCGCCTCTACGCCGAGCTCGAGTTCGCGCGCTGGCTCGTGCACGGACACGACGCCGGCGAAACCGACGTCATCGACGACGCCGTGGCCCTGCTGACGGCACTGGCCGACGGCGTCCGCGGCGACCAGATCGTGCCCGACACCCGCAGCGACATCGACGACGCGATGGCCCTCGTCGAGAGCTCGCCCGCGGTCGCCCCGTCCGACGGCGTCGACACCTCGATGCAGACCGACGCCTACGACCCCGAGGCGCTCTCGCTGTACCTGTCTGCCGAACGCGACCGCGCGGCCGCCGCAGACGCCCTGGCGAACGCCGAAGAATCGGATGACGATTCCGGCCCGATCCGCATCGACGACCTCCCCGCACGCGTGGACGACCCCGAGGCCACGGCTCCGCTCGAGCTGAACGGGTGGGACGGCCGCTACGACCCCGTCCACGGACCGGCGCTGCGGGGCGACACCGCCGCGACGTCGCTGTGGGGCAAGCCCGAAGAAGCCCGACCGGCCGTATCGGACGCCACCTCGTTCGGCGCGCGCGACGACGAGAACGCCGCCTCGGCCGGTGCGCACGACGAGTCGTCGACCGACCGTCTCGACGGCCTCCCGCTCGATGGCGGCACCGAGGCGCGGAATGAGCGGGCGGATGCCGCGCGCGACGACTCCCCCGTCGACGACGAGGCCGACGCCGCCCGCGCGAGCCGCGCCGCGCTGCGCCGCTGGGGTGTGTCGGGCGACAACGCCTGAGCGGCGCGCGGTCGCACGCCCGACGAAGCCGCCGACTTCACCCGCGCCGCGAGGCCGAGGGGTGGTAGCGGCGCTGTGGTATTCACCGCGCTTGGCCGGAGCACCTCAGCCGCGCAGCACCAGCTCGTCGCCGACGTAGAACAGAGCGACGTCGATCAGGTCGATGTCGATTCCGTGCTTCGCGTGGTAGGCGTCGCGGTACAGCTCGAGCTGCAGCATGCGCGACCGACGCCCGGCCTCGGACGAGGGCGGTCGACCGGTCTTCCAGTCGACGATCTCGTAGCGATCGCCGCGTCGGTAGACGGCGTCGAGCTTGCAGATGACGACATGCTCGCGTCCGTCGAGACGTGTGGTGACGAAGTCGATCTCGGTCTCGACCTCGAGCGGCCGGAGGCCGGCCCATTCCGATCGTTCGAAGCACTCGCGCAGTCGCTGGAGTTCCACGGCATCCGCCGCCGATGCCCCCACGACGTCGTCGTCATCCCATAGACCGTCGTCGTCGAGCCCGACACCCGCCCCCACCAGGCCCGAGCGCTGCTCGACCCACGCGTGGAAGAGCGTGCCGAGGCGCGTCTGCCGGTAGGGGCGCTCGGGCATGGGGCGCCGCAGGTCTTCGACCGTGCCGCTGTAGTCGGCGACGAAGTCTTTGAACCGCGACGCCGGGATCCGCGTCGGGGCCGGTGCGTGCGTCGGACGCAGCCGATCGGCCCGCTCGGCGAGCAGCAACTCGAGGTCGTCGTCGGCTGACGCGGGGGGTTCGGCCCGCGCGGCGGCGACGGCGGACGCCGCGGCCGATACGGCGGTGCGCCGAGCCCCCAATGGATCGAGCGGCCAGTGCAGCAGCCGACGTTCGCCGTCGTAGGGGTCGTCTCCGAGCTCGGACACCTCGAGGTCGATCGCGAGCGCCTCGGCCGCTTCGTCGAGGAACACGCTGGGGCGTCGAGGCTTCTTGGTGCCCGACCAGCTGGACCCCGACAGCATCAGCAGATCGCGCGCGCGGGTGAAGGCGACGTACGCGAGACGGCGGTCTTCGTCGAGCTGACGGGCGCGGTTGTCGGCCACGAAGGCGTCGATCGCGGCCTTCAGGTCTTGCTGCGTCTCGGCTCCGCGCCAGCCGAAGACCGGCAGCCACGCGGAATCGCCGCGGAACTCCGAGGGCAGGATGCCGAAGCCCAACCACCCCTTGGTGTCGCGCGGGAGCGACGGCAACTCGTCGGTGACGAGGCGGACCACGGCGACCGCGTCCCACTCGAGCCCCTTGGAGCCGTGGATCGTCAGCAGCTGAACGACGTCGTCTTCGGGCGGCTCGGTGCGCGGGGCGAACTCGTCGGCCTGCTCGGCGTGGTCGAGCCAGGCGAGCAGGCTCGCAACAGACCCCGACTCATCGGCGGCGAGGAACCCGCGGATCTCGTCGACGAACGCGCGCAACTGGGCCGACGCGATGCGCGCGGGGCCGCGCGACTCGTTCGCCGCGAGCTCGATGTCGAGACGCAGCTCGGCTTCGATCAGGCGGATCAGCTCGGGGATGGGCGCCCCCACGCTGCGCCGCAGCGACGCGAACACCGCACCGGCTTCGCGCAACCGCGCTCGCCCCTCGGGGGTGAAGTCGGTGAGCCAGCCGTGGCCGTCGGTCTGCCGGGCGATGAAGTCGAGGGCGTCGACGAGCGAGGCACGGTCGGCCCCGGGTGTCGAGCGGAGGCGGTCGACGACCTCAGCCCCCAACGGCTGCAGCGCCACGTCGTGGGTGGCCAGGCGACGGGCGAGCTGCGCGAGGGCGCGCAGGTCGGCGAGTCCGACGGCCCAGCGGGGTCCGGACAGCAGGCGGATCAGGGCCGACCCGGCCTCGGGATCGCTGATCACCCGCAGGGTCGACACCACGTCGACCACCTCGGGGGTGGTGAGCAGACCGCCGAGTCCGAGGATGCGGTGCGGGATGCCGCGGCGTCCGAGCGCATCGCCGAAGCGGACCATGTGCTTCTTGCTGCGGAACAGCACCGCCCCGGTGGTCGCCTTGCCCTGGGCGGCGCGCGCAGCGCGAACACCGGCGAACCACGACGCCACGCGATCGGCCTCGGCGTCGAGATCGTTCTCGAACACGATCTCGACCACGCCCTGGGGTGCACCGGGACGAGAGCGCAGCTCTTCGACCGCGACGGCAGCCCGATCGGCGAGCGGGGCGAGCACCGCGTTGGCGGCGTCGAGCACCCGTTCGCTGTTGCGCCAGCTGGTCAGCAGAGCGAACTGGCGGCATCCGCCCTCGGGAGCGAACGCGGCGGGGAAACCGCCGAGGTTGCCGGCGCTCGCCCCGCGCCAGGCGTAGATGGCCTGGTGAGGGTCGCCCACCGCCATGACGCCCGTGCCGCCGAACAGCGTGGAGAGCAGGTCGGTCTGCACGACCGAGGTGTCTTGGTATTCGTCGAGCAGCACCACGCGGTACCGCGCCCGCAGCTCGGCGACGACGGCCGGGTGCTCGGTCGCGATCTGCAGGGCTCCCGCGACCTGGTCGGCGAAGTCCATGACGCCCAAGCGCGCCTTCTCGCGGTTGTAATCGGCCGCGAGGGCTGAGAGCAGAGCCAGCGCCGAGACCTTGGCCGCGGCGTCGCCGACCTCTTTGTAGACGCTCACGCGCGCGGTGGTCGAGGGCCGTTCGGCGATGCGCACGAACTCGTCGGGGAAGGCAGCGAGTCGATCGAGGTCGACGAGGTTGTCGACGCCGTCGCGCGCGATCCGCAGCGCGGCGTCGATGAGCGTCCGCGGGGACTCCTGGCGCTCCTCGAGACGCGGGTCGTCGGAGGCGAACACCACGCGACGCATGAGTAGCCACGCAGCGGATTCGGACAACACCGCCGATTCGGCGTCGCGCCCGATGCGCAGGCCGTGCTCGCGCACAATGGCGTCGGCGAAGCTGTTGTAGGTCGACACCGTCGGACGGTGCAGCAGCTGGTCGCCGTCGTCGGGCGCGCTTTCGCCCGCGCCGACCTCGGCGGTCAGCATGTCGAGCGCTTCGCGGCGCGCAGCGTCGGCGCTCGCACCCTCGAGCTGCGCGAGCTCGGCGAACACTGCGAGGCGTCCCGCCTCGTGCAGGGCGGGAAGCGCGGGCAGGAGCCCCCGGGCTTCGAACTCCGACAGGCGCTGAAGACGCCGATGAATCCGCTCGGCGAGCTCTCCGGCGGCCTTGCGCGTGAAGGTCAGGCCCAGCACCTCGTCGCGGCGGACGAGCCCATTGGCGACGAGCCACACGACGCGGCCGGCCATGGTCTCGGTCTTGCCGCTGCCCGCACCGGCGACGACGAGGGCGGGCTCGAGCGGTGCCTCGATGACGGCCGTCTGCTCGAGGGTCGGGGGGAACTGGCCGAGGGCGGCCGCGATCGTCGCAGCGGACAACGTGGTCACGACGCGCTCACCGCCGAGACCGTGTGGATACGGCAGAGCCCGTACGAGAACTCGTCGCGGCAGTGCACCTCGTACGGTGCCGCGAAGCTCGTGCCGCGCATGACGTTGACCGCACGCTGCACGCGCCCGACGAACTCCTCGCGCTGGGTGTCGTCGAACGGCGGCTGCGTCGGCTCGGCGTAGTCCTTCTTCGCCGCGCTCGGGCGCAGCACGAGGAGCTTGGCCCCGCCGGAGGGAAGCCCCTCGACCTGCTCGATCGCCCCCGACGAGAACGCCAACTGGTAGGCCGCGAGCTGCGGGTTGTCGGCGACCTTGAGATCGGTCTGCGGCTCGTTCTTGCCCGTCTTGAGATCGACGATCACGACCTCACCTGAAGGGGTCACCTCGACACGGTCGATGTCACCGCTGAGCACGGCGCCGTGCACGGGGGCACCATCGGGCACGGCCGCGCCGTCGTCGACGCCGTCGGCGTGCTGCCCGCCGGCATCCGGAATCGGGATCGGCACCTCGAAGTGCCTCTCCGCGCCCACGAGTCGGCCGCCGGCGTCGTCGAAGCGCCGCAGGTAGGTCGCGAGGCGTCGCACGAGGTCGCGGGCACGCGTGCGCTCGGCCTTCTCGCGCCACGCGGCGTCGAACACCAGCTCGCCCCAGCGCTCGTCGACGACGGCCCACAGGTCTTCTTCGGATGACGAGCCCGCGGTCTCGAGGGCCGCGTGGATGATCGTGCCGATGCCGGCGGTCGTGCCACCGCGGTCGCCGCCGAGGTCGGCGATCACCCAGTCGAGCTGGCATTCTTCGAGCGCGTGGAGGCGCGAGGGCGAAACGCGGACGTCTTCGCGCGTGAGATCGCGCAGCGGGGCCGACGAGCTCGGCGCCACGACGCCGTACCACTGCTCGGGGGCGGCCCCCGCGACTCCGGCGGCGGCCAGCAGCGCCAGCTGACCGGCGGCGTGCGTGCGCTCGGGCGCGGGGACACGCGCAGAGGTCAGCGAGCGGCGGTGGCGCGCGACGAGTCCGCGCAGCGACAGCGGATGCTCGGGGATGGATGCCGCGGGCTCGGGCGCCGGCAGCATCTCGAACAGCACGCTGGGTCCGGTGTCGTCATCGTCGACCGCGGTGACGATGAGCCGGGCGTCGGCGCGACTGATCGCGCGGACGAAGAGCCGCAGCTCGTCGTGCATCGCGGCGCGGCGCCGATCGAGCATGCCGGCGGCGGGGAGGTCGGGGTGCTGCACGGCGTCGGCCAGACGCCAGGTCTCGAGGAGCCCGCCGCGCAGGCGCGTGTTGGGCCACACGCCTTCTTGGACTCCGGCGACCACGACGGTGTCGAAGTCGGTTCCCGCGGCCGCGGCCGGCGTCAGCACGCGCACGGTGTCGACGACCGCGGGCTGTTCGATGCGGTCTTCGGCCACGTCGCTGTCGAGCACCCCGCGAAGGAACACCGAAGCCTCGCCGTCGGGCTCGCGCTCGGTGAAGCGCTTGGCCGCCTGAAAGAGCGCCACGATCGCATCGAGGTCGCGGTCGGCCTGCTCGGCCACGGGCCCGTGACCACGGGCGGCCTCGCGCCAGGTGCGGGCGAGCGCGCTGCGCTCCCACGCCGTCCAGAGCAGTTCGTGCGCCGTCGCGCGCTGCAGGGCCTGGGCCCGGAGCGCGGTCAGCGTCTCGCCCAGCCGCATCGCCCGCCGCGCCTCGCGCGAGTCGATGGTCTCGAGCTCGAGCGGGAAGCGGACCCCCGAGACCAGAAGTTCGGTGGCGGAGCGGACTCCCCCGGCCCCGACCTCGTCGTGACGCAGCGCCGTGCGCAGGCGTCGGAGCTCGATGGGGTCGAGCCCGCCGAACGTGCCGAGGAGTGCGTCGACCACCTGCTCGGGAGCCCACTCGTCGGGGTCGCGCATGCCGAGCTCGACCAGCGCGACCAGATCGCGCACGGGACGCTGCACGCCGAGTGCAAGACCCGGACCGCTGGCCCGAGCCGGCACCTCGCGCGCCGACAACTCGGCCTCGAGAGTGGCGACCTGTCGGGAATCGTGGGCGATCACGGCGCAGCGACCCCACGGCACGCCGTCGAGCACGTGACGCTCGCGCAGCAGACGGGCGATGGCGTCGGCCTCTTCGGCGGGCGAGCGCAACAGATAGGTGCGCACCGACCCCTCGACCGGCGCGCCGACCGGTGCTCGGCGATGCGCGACGACCCCGGCCGCGCCGATGCGCGACGCGACCTGGCGCACGAGGTCGACCTGTTCGGCGGTGCCGCGATGCGGAGTGCCGAGCGCCGCCGTCGTGCCGAGTTCGCGCGCCAGCCGGGCGAAGTTCTCGGGGGTCGCGCCCCGGAACGCCCCCGACCCCACGTCAGGGTCGCCGAAGGCCACGACTCCGATGCCGAGGGCCCGACAGGCCCGCAGCAGGTCGATTCCGCCGGAGGTGAGCTCTTGCGCGTCGTCGACCAGCACGCACTTCAGCGAGGCGAAACGGCCGAGCAGGTCGCGATCGACGAGCGCTTCGTCGAGAACAGCGACGGCCTCGCGCGCCAGGTCGGCCGCGTCGCGATGCGCGCCGCGCATGGCCGCGCGCACCGCGCGGTACTCGTCGGCGAACGACGCGAGCGAGGCCCAGACGGGGAGCTCGTGCTGCCTGGCGAGCTCGGCGAGGTCGGCGGAGGTGACGCCGAGATCGGTGCACTCCGCGAGGAACGCGCGCAGGTCACCGCGGAACCCGCGGGTCGCGCGGATCGCCGACCCGAGCCAGGCCGGCCACCGCGAGTGCCCCTCAGCCTCGTCGAGGGCGTCGCCGTCGAGAAGGTCGCGGATGATCTGGTCTTCATCGCCGCCGGTGAGCAACTGCGGGGGCTCGCCGCCGCGGCGCACCTCGGCTCCGCGCACGAGCTGGAAGGCGAACGACGCCAACGACCGCGCGAGCGCACCGGCGGTGGCCTGGCCGACTGCGAGCGCGAGCCGGTCGCGCAGAGCCGTCGCCGCCGGGCGCGTCGGCGTCAGCACGAGCAGGTGATCGGGGTCGAGTCCGGATGCCACGAGCCCGCGCGCCCGCGCCAGCAGAGCCGTCGTCTTCCCCGACCCCGGCGCCCCCACGACGACGCCGCTCGCCTCGGGCGCCCACCCCGCGACTGCCCGCTGATCGTCGTCGAGCGCGTGCCCGTCGACGGCGGAGGCGTCGAGCTCAGCGGCATCCGGGATCTGCATGTGTCCACGCTAAACGCGACCTCCGACATCGGGTCGCGCGACGCCCGGAGGCAGCCGGGAACGGCCCCGAGCATCCGCGCGTTCGCCGTCCGCGAAGCGGGGCCCGCTCGGGGACGCGGTGTCGGAACCCTGCCCTAGAGTCGAATCACGCGCCGGGCCGACCGCGGCCCGCGGGGAAAGGACGCATCGTGGAGATCCGCATCGGCATCACCAACACCGGCCGCGAGCTCAACTTCGAGACGAACGAGAGCTCCGACGCCGTCAAGTCGGCCGTGGCCGCCGCTCTCGACAACTCGGCCAGCCACGTCTCCTTCATCGACGTGAAGGGCAACTCCTACCTCGTCCCCACCGCCAACCTGGCCTTCGTCGAGCTCGGCACCGAAGAGTCGCGCCGCGTCGGCTTCGTCGCCTGATCCCACGACCGTGCAGATCCTGCTCGGTGTGATCCTCGGAGCGGTTGTCGGCCTCGCGGCGCACGTCGCGTTGCCCCACCGCTCGCTGCGCGGAGAGGCGCTCGCGCCCCTCGCCGGGGCCGCGGCCGCTGCCGTCGTCTGGACGGCGCTCACCTGGGCGGGTCTGGGCGTCGATTCCCCGATCCTGTGGATCGTCGCCGTGCTCGCGCCGGCGATCACGAGCTTCGTACTCGTCACCCTCGTCAGCCGCGCTCGCGTCGCCCGCGACGAGGTCGACCGCGTGCGCCTGGGGGCCTGAGCTGACGCAAGCCCCCGCCGGCGGGCCTGAGCGACCGGCTACGAGACCGACGCCCGAACGGCGCCGAACCTGCTGCAAGACTGGCGCCCGATCGTCACGGGAAGTGCTCTCGAGCCGCCATACGGGGCCACACCCCGGTCAACTGAGCCCCTCAGCTCTCAGGCCGCGAGCCCCATGGCATCCATGCGTCGTGCGTGTGCACCCATCAGTTCGCTGAAGACGGGTTCGACCTTGGCTTCTTCGGCGCTGTCGAGGTGGCCGTGGCGCAGCGCGGCGCGGGCGACGAGCAGCGTGTCTCCGACGAGTCGACGGCCCCACAGCGCGAGCAGCCAGCGCCACTCCTCGTCGCTCTCGATCGTCTGGCCGAGGATGTCGACGATCGCCTGACGGTCGTCGTCGGCCTGCAGGATGCGCGCGACGCGACGGCCGGTGTCTCCGTAGCTCGACGACAGTGCGAGGTAGAAGTCGTCGAGCATGCCCGCCGTGATGTGCACGGTGAGCATGGTCTCCTGCGGGCGGATGCCGTGCGTGTTGCGGCGGAACGCGTCGAGCGACTCGCGGAACGGCAGCATCAGCTGCGTCGGGTCGGCCCCGCGCTCGCGGATCACCGCGACGAGCTCCTGATGCTTGATCAGCGCCGCGCCGGCCGCGCGCGACAGCGACTCCTTCTCGGCGAGCTCGGGCGTCAGCGCGATCAGCTCGCTCAGCGTCTCGAAGAAACCGAGCTGCAGATAGGCGGCCTGTCCGAGGAAGGTCTCGACCTCGGGAGCGAGCTCCGCGAAGTCGACCCGCATGGCCTCGCCGAGGTCTCCGCGCGAGCGCAACTGCAGCGTGCGGCCCACCGGGCGCTGACGACGACGGAACCACTCGAACACAGACGACAGCCTAGGCGTCGGGGGCCCGCGAGACACGCCGGGTAGAGTGGAGGGGTCCCGGCGATGGATCGGGACCCCGCGCCTGTGGACGAGTGACGGCGTGGATACGACTCCCCCAGGCGGTCTCTCGCCGCCGGAACAGGCACGCACTATGACGACTTTCGCCGATCTCGGCGTCGACCAGGACATCGTCGACGCCCTCGCGACTAAGGGCATCGTCGATGCCTTCCCCATCCAGGAGCAGACGATCCCCCTCGGCCTTCCCGGCCAGGACATCATCGGTCAGGCCAAGACGGGTACCGGAAAGACCTTCGGCTTCGGCATCCCCGTGGTGCAGCGTCTCGGACCCACCCCCGAGCCCGGCGTGAAGGCCCTCATCGTGGTCCCCACCCGCGAGCTCGCGGTGCAGGTCTACGAAGACATGGACATGCTGACCTCGAACCGCCCCACCAGCGTCGTCGCCATCTACGGCGGCAAGGCGTACGAGGGCCAGATCGACCAGCTCAAGGCCGGCGCGCAGATCGTCGTCGGAACCCCCGGTCGCCTCATCGACCTCGCCAACCAGCGCCTGCTCGACCTGTCGCACGCGACCGAGGTCGTGCTCGACGAGGCCGACAAGATGCTCGACCTCGGCTTCCTCGCCGACATCGAGAAGATCTTCTCGAAGGTCCCGCCGGTGCGTCACACGCAGCTGTTCTCGGCGACGATGCCCGGACCGATCGTCGCGCTCGCCCGCCGCTTCATGTCGAACCCCATCCACATGCGCGCCAACGACCCCGACGAGGGCCTCACGCAGGCGAACATCAAGCACCTCGTCTACCGCGCGCACTCGCTCGACAAGGACGAGGTCATCGCCCGCATCCTGCAGTCGGAGGGTCGTGAGAAGGCCGTCATCTTCACGCGCACCAAGCGCGCCGCCCAGAAGCTCATGGATGAGCTCGGCGACCGCGGCTTCAACGCCGCCGCCGTGCACGGCGACATGAGCCAGGAGGCGCGCGAGCGCTCGATGGCCGCGTTCAAGGCCGGCAAGAAGGACGTGCTGATCGCGACCGACGTCGCCGCCCGCGGTATCGACGTCAACGACGTCACCCACGTGATCAACCACACGATCCCCGACGACGAGAAGACGTACCTGCACCGCGCGGGTCGCACCGGCCGTGCCGGCAAGACCGGTATCGCGGTCACGTTCGTCGACTGGGACGACCTGCACAAGTGGGCGCTCATCAACCGCGCGCTCGAGTTCGGCCAGCCCGAGCCCACCGAGACCTACTCGTCGAGCCCGCACCTGTACACCGACCTCGACATCCCCGAGGGCACGAAGGGTCGCCTCGTGACCGCGCCGAAGGCCGTCGCGCCCAAGCAGGTCGAGAAGAAGAACGAGACTCCGGATGCCGAGGGCTCCCGCGGTCCGCGTCGTCGCCGCCGTGGCGACTCGGCGACGGGTGGCGCGACCTCGACCGACGCCGGCGCAGCCGACCGCTCCGAGGGCGGCGGCGGCACGCACGACGGTGCGGGCAAGGAGCACCACGACGGCAACGCGGCTCCGCGTCGTCGCCGTCGCCGCCGCAGCGGCGGTTCGTCGGGCGCCCCGACGGCCCCCGTCTCCTGAGCGACGCACGCTGACACGGCGCCGATCCCCCTCGCGGGGGTCGGCGCCGTTTCGCGTGGCGCCGGGGTCCCGGCATCCGGGATCTCGATCACGCCGGGATCGCCGCCGCCTAAGGGAAGACCGGCGCCGTGCCGCGGCCGAGGGCGAAGATGCGCGCGACCATGTCGTCGGCCGTGGTGTTCTCGCCCGGCATGTTGGGCTTGCCGAGACCGTGGTAGTCGCTCGACCCCGTCACGATGAGGTCGCGCTCGGCGGCGAGGTCGGCGAGCAGCGCCGTGGGCTCGGGGAGGTTCTCGCGGTGGTGCAGCTCGAAGCCGGCGAGGCCCGCATCGAGCATCGCCGTCAGCACGCTGTCGGGGAGCAGGGCGCGACCGGCCGGGTGCGCGACGATCGGCACCCCACCCGCGCCGACGACGAGCTCGACCGCCGTGACGGGATCGGGTGCGTACAACGCGACATAGTAGTCGCCCGCAGGGTGAAGGATGCTCGCGAACGCCTCGGTCCGATCGACCACGATGCCCCGGGCGACGAGCGCGTCGGCGATGTGCGGGCGGCCGACGGTGGCGCCGTCGGTGGTCTGGGCGACGATGTCGTCCCACGCGATGTCGTAGTCGTGCGAGATGCGCTCGGCCATGATCTGCGCGCGGTCCAGGCGCGACGAACGGATGCGGTCGGTCATCGCCCGCAGGTCGGCGTCGTCGGGATCGACGAGGTAGGCGAGCAGGTGCACGCTGCGCCAGCGGTGTCGGGCCGACAGCTCCATGCCCGGCACGAACGTCATACCGAGAGAGGTCGCAGCCTCGGCCGCCTCGGCCCACCCCGACGTCGTGTCGTGGTCGGTGAGCGCCGCGGTGTGCAGACCGTGCCGGTGCGCCGCGGCCATGACCTCGGCCGGGGGCTCGGTGCCGTCGGAGTGCGACGAGTGCAGGTGCAGGTCGGTCGGTCCCTCGAATCGACGATGCTGCGGCACCCGTCGAGCGTATCGCGCCCGCCCTACGCGCGCGGGACGGGCGAGCGGCGCGGGACGGGCGAGCGGCGCGGTTCGGGGCGCGTTCTGCAGATCGGGGCGAATATGTCACGCCCAGACCTGAAGATCCCGCCCCAAACCCGCGAAGGTCGCCGGCCCCACCCCGCGCACCGGCCCGCACACGGGTGCCACCCGGGCGGCATCCGCCGATCTCCCAGACGGCTCACCTATGGTCGGGTGCGTGCGTCGATTGCTCGGTCTCCTGGTCGCGCTCGCCTTCGCGGCGGGCGCCGCTGTGCTGACGTTGCCGTCCGCATTCGGGCTCGAGCGCACCTTCCCGCTCGCGCAGATCATCTCGTTCCGCGCCCCGATCGCCGCCGCGCTGCTGGCGGCGACGCTGCTGATGCTGCTGTTCGCGCTCATCCGGCCGATCCGCGCCCTCGCGCTCGTGCTGGCGCTCATCTTCGGCATCTCGGGCGGCGTCAACGTCGCTCTGCTGAACCAGCGCGGCCTCGGCACCGAAGCACTGCCCGCCAAGACCGACACGAGCCTGCGCGTCATGACCTGGAACACCGCGGGCTCGGCGACCTCGGCCGAGTCGATCGCGCAGTTCGCCGTCGGCATGCAGGCCGACGTGGTGACCCTGCCCGAGACGACCATCGACACCGGCGCCGAGGTCGCGAAGCTGATGCGCGACATGGGACAACCGATGTGGGCGCACCACGCCGAGTACGGCGAGTACGGCATCACGGGGTGGGATGCCACCTCGACCACCGTGCTCATCAAGCCCGAGCTGGGCGACTACTCGGTGATCCAGTCGTCGCTCGACGGCTCGAGCAACACCTCGACCGTGCCGAGCGCGGTCGCCATGCCCGTCTCGGGCAACGGACCGATCATCGTCGCCGCCCACGCCGTCGCTCCCCGCGAGGAGTACATGACGCAGTGGCGCAGCGACCTGCAGTGGCTCGCGGATCAGTGCGCGAGCGACAACGTCATCCTCGCCGGTGACTTCAACGCCACGCTCGACCACATGACCGGAATGGGCGTCGACGGAGGCACCCTCGGTCGCTGCCACGACACGGCATCCGACAGCGGAAACGGCGGCGTCGGCACTTGGCCCACGAACGCCCCGGCCCTGCTGGGCGCGCCCATCGACCACGTGATGGCCACCCCCGATTGGACCGTGTCGGGCTCCGTCGTCATGCGCACTCTCGACGGCTCGGGCAGCGATCACCGCCCGATCGTCGTGCAGCTCGAGCGCACCGGCGGCTGAGGCGAGCCGCCCTCGCACGAGGCTCCAGATGCCACCCGCCCGGCGCCGCGTTCTCACCACGGCCGCGCATCCGTGCACAACGCGCGCGGCGGTGCGAGACTGGAACGATGGACGCCCCCTCCTCCACCGACACCGCCACGCAGACCGCCGACGCCACGACCGCCGAGCCCCAGGCCGAAGAGCAGAAGCTCGACGCCCCCAGCAATCGCAAGGCGCCGTTCCCCCGCGGCTTCCTCGACACGATCTCGACCGGCTGGGCCGAGCACCCCGCCGCCCTCCCCGAGCCGCGCGAGCAGGCGTCGTGGACGGCGCGCCGACGCGCGAAGGTCTCGGCGGCCTTCCCCGGTCAGCGTCTCGTGGTCCCCGCTGGTGGCCTCAAGCAGCGCAGCAACGACTGCGACTACCCCTTCCGCGCCCACTCGGCCTTCTCGCACCTCACCGGCTGGGGCAGCGACGCCGAGCCCGACGCCCTGCTCGTCTTCGAGCCGCGCGACGAGGGACACGAGGCCGTGCTGTACTTCCGCGAGCGTGCCGACCGCACGACGTCGGAGTTCTACTCGGATGCCTCGATCGGAGAGTTCTGGATCGGTCCGCGCCCCGCGCTCGACGGCGTGGCCGCCGACCTGGGCCTGGCCACCGCACACCTGTCGGACTTCACCGCCGGCGACGACGACCGCACGGTCGGCGGAGACGACCAGCTGACGCGCTTCGTCTCGGAGCTGCGCCTGGTGAAGGACGAGTACGAGCTGGCCCAGATGGCCCTCGCCGTCGAGGTCACCGGCCGCGGATTCGACGACGTGATCGCCGAGCTCCCCCGCATCATCGAGCACCCGCGCGGTGAGCGCATCGTCGAGGGCGTGTTCCACCAGCGCGCGCGCAGCGACGGCAACAGCGTCGGCTACGACACCATCGCCGCCTCGGGTCCGCACGCCTGCTACCTGCACTGGACGCGCAACGACGGGCCCGTGAAGCCGGGCGATCTGATCCTGCTCGACGCGGGCGTCGAGGTCGACAGCCTCTACACCGCCGACATCACGCGCACGCTGCCGGTGTCGGGCACCTTCACCGACATCCAGCGCCGCATCTACGAGACCGTGCGCGAGGCGGCCGACGCCTCGTTCGCCGCAGCCAAGGTGGGCGTGCCGTTCCGCCGCCTGCACGAGGCCGCGATGGAGGTCATCGCCGCACGCGTCGCCGAGTGGGGCCTGCTGCCCGTCACCGCCGAAGAGGCGCTCGACGCCGACAACGGCGGCCAGCACCGCCGGTACATGGTGCACGGCACGAGCCACCACCTCGGCATCGACGTGCACGACTGCGCGCAGGCGCGGCGCGACATGTACTACGACGGACTGCTCGAGCCCGGCATGGTCTTCACGATCGAGCCCGGCCTGTACTTCCAGATCGACGACCTCACGGTTCCCGAGGAGTACCGCGGAATCGGCGCGCGCATCGAGGACGACATCGTGATGACCGCCGACGGACCCGTCAACCTCTCGGCCGGCATTCCGCGCACGGCCGACGAGGTCGAGGAGTGGATCGCCCGGCTCAAGCGATGACGTTCGCGCCGGCGGCAGCGTTCACCACCCGGCCGACCCTGCGAGGCACGTTCGGCATGTCGGCCTCGACGCACTGGACGGCGACCGCCACGGCGCAGTCCGTGCTCGAGCGCGGCGGCAATGCGTTCGATGCGGCGGTCGCCGCGGCGTTCGTGCTGCACGTCGTCGAGCCGCACCTGAACGGTCCCGGGGGCGACCTCGTCGCCCTCGTCCGGCCCGCGGGCGCGGCGGAACCCGTCGTGCTCATGGGCCAGGGTCCGGCGCCCGCGCGCGCGACGATCGACCATTTCCGCGGCCGTGGCCTCGACCTCGTGCCCGGAGCGGGAGGTCTCGCCGCCGCCGTGCCGGGGGCCGTCGACGCGTGGCTCCTGCTGCTGCGCGATCACGGCACGTGGGAGCTCGGCGACGTGCTCGCCTACGCGACCGGGTACGCCCGCGACGGGCACCCGCTCGCGGCGGGGGCCGCGGCGACGATCGCCCGGGTCGCCGAGCTGTTCCGCGACCACTGGCCGACCTCGGCAAAGCGATGGATGCCGGAGGGCACGCCTCCCGCTGCCGACTCGTTGGTGCGCAACCCGACGTACGCCGACGTGCTCGACGGACTCGTCGCGGCGGGAGCGCGGGGCGAGCGGGCGCAGGCGGATCACGCGCAGGCGGACCGGGCGCTGGCGGACCGCGCGCAGGCTAACCGCGCGCCACGCGACGACCGTGCCGCGCGGATCGACGCGGCCCGTGAGCACTGGATGACCACCGTGCTGCCCGAGGCCGCGGCCTTCATCGCGCAGCCGCACCGGCACGCCGACGGCGCCGATCATCCCGGCATCCTGGACGCCGACGATCTGGCGACCTGGCGCGCGTCATTCGAGCCCGCCGTGTCGACGGGTTTCCGTGGGTGGGACGTGTTCAAGGCCGGCACCTGGACCCAGGGGCCCGCTCTGCTGCACACCCTTCGGCTAATCGAGGACTCTCCTGACCTCGACCCGTCGTCGGTCGAAGGAGCGCACCTGCTGCTCGAGGCGCAGAAGCTCGCCTACGCCGACCGCGACGCCTGGTTCGGCGACGCGGGCGGAGCCGTCGACATCGACGCCCTGCTCGCCGACGACTACGTCGCCGCCCGGCGGGCCTTGATCGGGCGCGAGGCCTCGACCGAGTGGCATCCGGGCTCGCCCGAGGGCCGCGACCCGGTGCTCCCGCCGCTGCGCACCGACCACGCCGGCACCGACGGCTCGACCGGAGAGCCCACGGTCGACCGATCGGGGCAGACCCGCGGCGACACGTGCCACCTCGACGTGATCGACCGCTGGGGCAACGTCGTGTCGGCGACCCCGTCGGGTGGCTGGCTGCAGTCGTCGCCGACCGTGCCGTCGCTGGGCTTCTGCCTGGGCACGCGCCTGCAGGCGACGTGGCTCGTGCCGGGGCACCCGGCCTCACTGACTCCCGGCCGTCGCCCGCGCACCACGCTGACCCCGACCCTGGTGTCGCGCGGCGACGAGGTGATCGCGATCGGCTCCCCCGGCGGCGACCAGCAGGACCAGTGGCAGCTGACGGTGCTTTTGCGCATGCTCGTCGGCGGGTACAGCGCGCAGCAGGCGATCGACGCGCCGAACCTCAACATCACTGCGCTCATCGACTCGTTCTGGCCGCGCACGTGGGTGCCCGCCGGGGTGGCCGTCGAAGACCGGCTGGGCGAGCAGGTCATCGAGGCCCTGGAGGAGCGCGGGCATCGCGTGCGCCGGGCGGGCGACTGGGCCCTCGGCCGCGTCACCGCCGTCGGGCGCGGAGCCGACGGCCTGCTGTGGGCCGCGGCGAACCCCCGCGGGGCGCAGGGCTACGCGGCCGGGCGCTGAGGCGGGGGGGGGGCGCGACGCGTCGCCGCGCCGGGCGGCGTCATGAGCGGCGCCGAGCGGAAAGGACGCGTGACCCCGACACAACTCCGGAGATTTCGACACACCGGTGGCCCCAGCGCCCTCCCCGGCGCGAAACTGCAGGAGTCGTGCACCGCATCGACGCGAAAACTCCTGCGTTACGCCCGCCGCGGCGGAGCGCCGACGCCCGGGGGGGGTCAGAGCGAGCGCGCGAACTCCGCGATCACCGGAGCCAGCGCCGCACCGATCTCATCGGCCGGGCGCCGCGCGCCCTTCACCTCGAACGAATGGTTGCCGCCGGCGATCCAGTGCACCGTCGCGTTCTGGCACGAGGCCACGACTTCGTCGAACTGCGCACGTGGATCGATGAACGGGTCGTTCTCGCCCTCGACGAACAGCTGCGGAACGGCGATGGCGGGCAGATGCTCGCGGCGCGGCTTGTCGGGCCGCCCGGGCGGGTGCAGCGGATACCCGAGGTAGGCGAGACCGACGGGGGCGATCACGCCCTCCGCCGCGGCGACGGATGCCATGCGCCCGCCGTACGATTTGCCCACGGCCGCGTACGGCCCCGGGGCGTTCGAGGCGAGCCAGGTCTCGACGCCGGCCCAGGTCGCCACGGCGTGCGGCGCGGGTCCGGGCATGCGTCGGCCCGCCTCGACGTAGGGGAAGACGAAGCGCAGCACCGAGACTCCCGAGCCCGCGAGAGCGTCGGCGAGACCTCCGAGGAACGGGTGGTTCATGCCCGCACCGGCACCGTGGGCGAGGGCGACCACGGCATCGGTTCCGGATGCCGCCGACCACAGGCCCGACACCTCCGTCGCCCCGGCAGGCAGGGCGACCGGGATGCGGACCGGCTCGGCGACCGGAGCGGGCTCGGAACTCACCGCTCGGTCGGGTGGGAGCCGTCGGGTGCGGCCTCGCGGGGCTGCTCGCCGTGCGGCTCATCGGCCTGCGGCTCAGCGGCCCGCGGCTCGCTCGGGCGCGGCTGCGTCACCGGGGGCTTGGGCGAGATCCGCTCGCCGTAGCGCGGGGGCTCGTCGTCGTGCGTGGGCGTCGACGAGGGCACGGGCGGACGCGGAGGAGCCGACGGGGCGTGCGAGCCGGGGGCCACGCGCTCGCCGTACTGGGGCGGAGCGGCATCCGTCGACGTCGAACGCGACACCACCGTGCGCTGACCCGCACCGGTCGGCCCGACGATCCCGCGCGCCTTCTGCGCGCTGCTGGACGCGACGCACACGTCGTAGTGGTCGGCGGCGACCTGCATGACCGAGGCGAAGTCGCGGCGGCGGCGCACGATCGAGTACGTGCCGAGGCTCAGCAGCATGCCGAGCGCCATGCCGACGAGCAGCACGCCGATGAAGGCCGAGATCTGCACCGTGGGGGTGCCCAGCACGAAGATGAAGGCGAAGAGCAGACCGAGCATGAGGCCGTTGAGCGCACCCGAGCGGGCGGCGGTGGCGTAGCCGAGCTTGCCGGTGATGCGTTCGATCGAACGCAGGCCCGATCCGACGATCACGATGTCGCGCGCGGGCACCTCGCCGGCGATCAGCGACGAGACCGCCTTCTGCGCCTGCTCATAGGTGGGGAACGAGGCGATCTTGTCGCCGACCTCGTCGCGTCCGGCACCCGGACGCTGCGCGAACATACTCATTTCACCATCCTGTCACGCGCGCCTGACCGTTCCCGAGGTGTTGCGGACGAGGCGCGGACTACGCTGTACCGGTGAGCACGCAGAGGGTTTTCGTCGCCCGCTTGGCGGGCTGCACGGTGTTCGACCCAGCGGGAGACCGTCTGGGCAAGGTGCGCGACGTCGTGGTGATCTACCGCGCGTCGGCGGCGCCGCGCGTCGTGGGCCTCGTCGTCGAGATCCCCGGCCGTCGACATGTGTTCGTGTCCATCGGACGCGTCACCTCGATCCAGTCGGGCCAGGTCATCACGACGGGCCTCATCAACGTGCGCCGCTTCCAGCAGCGCGGCGGCGAGGTGCGGGTGATGGCCGAGATGCTCGGTCGCCGCGTGAGCCTCGTCGACGGCTCGGGCACCGCGGTCATCGAAGACGTCGCGATCGAGCGCAACCGCCTCGGCGAGTGGGACGTGGGGCAGCTGTTCCTGCGTCGCCCCCGCACGAGCGCGTCGCCCTTCGCCAAGGGCGCCACGACCTTCGCCGCGTGGACCGAGGTGCGCGAGAACCAGGCTCCCGGTGAGGCCCAGTCGGCCGAGCAGCTGGTGGCGACCTACTCCGAGCTCAAGCCGGCCGACCTCGCGAACACCCTGCTCGACCTGCCCGAAGAGCGCCTCATCGAGGTCGCCGAAGAGCTCAGCGACGACCGCCTCGCCGACGCGCTCGAAGAGATGCCCGAAGACGAGCAGGTGCACATCCTCGAGCAGCTCGGCGACGAGCGCGCCGCCGACATCCTCGACGCCATGGAGCCCGACGACGCGGCCGACCTTCTGGGTCAGCTGCCCGAGTCGCGCTCCGAGCAGCTGCTCGAGCTCATGGAGCCCGAAGAGGCCGACGACGTGCGCGCCCTGCTGCAGTACGGTCCCGACACGGCCGGTGGCCTCATGACGCCGGAGCCCATCGTGCTGTCGGCCGATGCCACGGTGGCCGAGGCCCTCGCGCTGATCCGCCGGCACGAGCTGCACCCCGCGCTCGCGGCATCCGTGTTCATCACCCTCCCGCCGTACGAGACGCCCACCGGGCGCCTGCTGGGCACCGTGCACTTCCAGCGGATGCTGCGCTATCCCCCGCACGAGCGCCTCGGCGCGATCATCGACGACACCCTCGAGCCGGTGCCCGCCGACGCCACGGCCGCCGAGGTCGCGCGCCTGCTCGCGAGCTACAACCTCGTGTCGCTCCCGGTCGTCGATCAGGCGCACCGCCTCGTCGGCTGCGTGAGCGTCGACGACGTGCTCGACTACCTGCTGCCCGACGACTGGCGCACGCACGACGGCGATGATCCGAAACCCAAGACGACGATCCGGCCCGCGCATACGCAGAGCATTCCGACCCAGATCCCCCAGACCCCGAGGAGGCGCTGATGGCACGCAACAACCGCACCCCCGCCCTCGATGCGCCCCGCGGCCGCACCGGCGTTCTCGCCCCGCGGGCGCCGCAGCCCTCTCGTGACCGCTTCGGCCGCTTCACCGAGTGGGTGGCCCGCGCGATGGGCACGCCCACCTTCCTGCTGTCGCTGACGCTGTTCTGCGTGGTGTGGATGGGGTGGAACTCGCTGGCCCCCGACGAGTTGCGCTTCGACTCCGCCGCGATCGGCTTCACCGCCCTGACCCTCGTGCTCTCTCTGCAGGCGTCGTATGCCGCTCCCCTGATCCTGCTCGCGCAGAACCGTCAGGACGACCGCGACCGCGTGCAGATCGAGCAGGACCGTCAGCGCGCCGAGCGCAACCTCGCCGACACCGAGTACCTGGCCCGCGAGATCGTGGCGCTGCGCATGGCCGTGCGCGATCTGACCGACGAGGTCATCACGAAGGACTCGCTGCGCGCCGAACTCCGGGCCGCGCTCGAGCGTCTCGACGCCGACGACGACGCCCCGCGGGCGGAGTCCGGACGCGCGGAAGCCGGGCGCGGAGACCTCCGCCGGGGCACGCACTCCGAGCCCGCGCGGCCCGGCTCGTGAGCATCGATCTCGCCGAGCGGGTCCGTTCCGCCGTCGCCGCGGTCACCGATCCGGAGCTTCGGCGTCCGCTCGGCGAGCTCGACATGCTGCGCGAGATCACCGTCTCGGGCACCACCGCCGAGGTGGGCATCGCGCTGACGATCGTCGGATGCCCGGCCGCCGACCGCATCGAAAGAGACGTGGCGGATGCCGCGGCCTCGGTCGACGGCATCGACGCGGTCGACGTGCGGGTCGGGGTGATGTCGCCCGACGAGCGCAAGGCGCTGACCGAGAAGCTCCGCGGAGGCCGCGCCAAGCGCGAGATGCCCTTCGGCCCCGACTCGCTCACCCGCGTGATCGCCGTGACCAGCGGCAAGGGAGGTGTCGGCAAGTCGACCGTCACCGCGAACCTCGCCGTCGCCCTCGCCGCTCGCGGGCTGCGCGTGGGTCTGATCGACGCCGACGTGCACGGGTTCTCGATCCCGGGCCTGCTCGGCCTCGTCGACGCTGACGGCCTGCCGCCCGCGCCGACCAAGCTCGACGACCTGATCCTCCCGCCGGTCGCCTACGGCGTGAAGGTCATCTCGATCGGGATGTTCCTGCGCCGACCCGGTGAAGAGGCGGCAGGTGCCGTCGCGTGGCGCGGGCCCATGCTGCACCGCACCGTGCAGCAGTTCCTCACCGACGTGTTCTTCGGCGACCTCGACGTGCTGCTGCTCGACATGCCGCCCGGCACCGGCGACGTCGCGATCTCGGTGGGCCAGCTGCTCCCCCACGCCGACGTGCTCGTCGTCACCACGCCCCAGGCCGCGGCGGCCGAGGTCGCCGTGCGCTCGGGACTCGTCGCCCGTCAGACCGGCCAGCGCCCCATCGGCGTCATCGAGAACATGGCCGCTCTGACCCTCCCCGACGGCACCGTGCTCGACCTGTTCGGCTCCGGCGGCGGAGCAGAGGTGGCCCGCGCGCTCTCGAGCGAGGGCGTCGAGGTGCCGCTGCTGGCATCCGTGCCCCTCAGCACCGCGCTGCGCACCGGTGGCGACGACGGCCGCCCGGTCGTGCTCGCCGATCCCGACGATCCGGCCGCTCGCGCGATCAACGCCGCGGCCGCGGCCCTGGCCGTGCGTCCGCGCGGCCTTTCGGGCAAGCCGCTTCGTCTGAACGTCTGACGGGGCGGGCCGCCCGAGGGCTCGGCTCCCAGGTGGCTGAGCCTGTCGAAGCCACCGAAGCCCTGCGCAGGGCCGGCCTACCGCGCACGCCCGGTCCCTTCGACAAGCTCAGGGACCTCCGCAACCCAGGTGGCTGAGCCTGTCGAAGCCGCCGGAGCCCCGCGCAGGGCCGGCCCACCGCGCACGCCCGGTCCCTTCGACAGGCTCAGGGACCTCCGCAACCCAGGTGGCTGAGCCTGTCGAAGCCACCGAAGCCCCGCGCAGGGCCAGCCCACCGCGCACGCCCGGTCCCTTCGACAGGCTCAGGGACCTCCGCAACCCAGGTGGCTGAGCCTGTCGAAGCCACCGAAGCCCCGCGCAGGGCCGGCCTACCGGGCACGCCCGGTCCCTTCGACAAGCTCAGGGACCTCGATTCGGAGCCCCGCGCACGCCCGGTCCCTTCGACAAACTCAGGGACCTCGATTCGGAGCCCCGCGCACGCCCGGTCCTTTCGACAAGCTCAGGGACCTCCGCAACCCAGGTGGCTGAGCCTGTGGAAGCCACCGCAACCCGCGCGCAGGCCCGGTCCCTTCGACAGGCTCAGGGACCTCCGCCGCCTCAAGGACCTCGCGCGTCAGGTGGCTTCGTCGTCGAACGGGGGACGCTCGCCGGCCACGAACGGCGTCGTGTCGGGCTTCTCGCGGGCGGCGAGGGCGGCGGCACCGGCCGCGCGCATGGTCGCGGTGGGGGTGTCGTCGAGCAGCGCCTCGCGGATGATGCGGCGCGGGTCGTACTGACGCGGGTCGAGCTTCTTCCAGTCGACGTCGTCGAACTCGGGGCCCATCTCGTCGCGCATGCGCGTGCGGGCACCCTGCAGGGTCTCTTTCGCGCGCTTGGTGAACTTCGCGAGCGCCTCGGCGTACCGCGGAAGTCGCTCGGGGCCGACGAGCAGGGCGGCGATCACGCCGATCAGCATCAGCTTCTCGATCGTGAGGCCGAAGAACATGCGTCCAGATTACCGGCCGCGCCTGGAGGTCGAGGCACCCCCGGCCGTCTAGCCTGAGAGAAGGAGGTCCACGTGAGCGGTCATGAGGCGAACGAGCGGTTCGTGCAAGAGTCGACGGTCGAGCCCGAGCACATCGCTCGCGCCCGGGCCCACGCACTCGAGCTCGGCGCGGCGCCCATCAGCCCCGCCATCGGCGCCCAGACGGCCGTGCTGTCGGCGGCATCGCGTGCCCTCAACATCGTCGAGGTCGGCACCGGCGGCGGCGTCTCGGGCCTGTGGCTCATGCACGGTTCGCCGCGCGCCACGATCACGACGATCGACAGCGAGCCCGAGCACCTCGGCGCCGCCCGTCAGGCCTTCGCCGACGCGCGCATCGCCCCCGCTCGCGCGCGGTTCATCACCGGCCGGGCATCCGATGTCCTCCCGCGCATGAACGAGGCGTCGTACGACATCGTCTTCATCGACGCCGACCCCGAGGGCGTCATCGAGTACGTCGAGCACGGCCTGCGTCTCGTGCGCGCCGGTGGAACCGTGCTCATCCCACGCGTCCTGTCGCACGGCGCGGTCGCCGACCCGGTGCGTCGCGACGCGATCACCACGGCCTACCGCTCGCTCATCCAAGAGGTGCAGTCCTCCCCCGCGGTCATCGGCGCCCTGTCCACCACCGGCGAAGGCCTCTTGCAGCTCACCACGCGCCCCAGCGAGGTCTGACGGTTCCGGATGCCATGGCATCCGGGTTCTGACTCTTCCGGGCCTCGGCCCGGCCGAGGCGTCCCGTCGGGTACCGGGCCCTTCGACACGCTCAGGGACCTGGGTTGCGCCGGGTCCCCGGCCCTTCGACACGCTCAGGGACCTGGGTTGCGCCGGGTCCCCGGCCCTTCGACAGGCTCAGGGACCTGGGTTGCGCCGGGTCCCCGGCCCTTCGACAGGCTCAGGGACCTGGGTTGCGCTGGGTCCCCGGCCCTTCGACAGGCTCAGGGACCTGGGTTGCGCCGGGTCCCCGGCCCTTCGACAGGCTCAGGGACCTGGGTTGCGCCGGGTCCCCGGCCCTTCGACACGCTCAGGGACCTGGGTTGCGCCGGGAACGACGAAGGCCGGCCCCCTTGGGGACCGGCCTTCGCGAACGGATGGTCGTCAGGCGGAGACGACACCACCGAGCACGTCGTAGAGCTCTTTCGCTTCGGCGTCATTCACCGAGACGACGAGTCGCCCACCGCCCTCGAGCGGCACGCGCACGATGATCAACCGGCCCTCCTTCACGGCCTCCATCGGTCCGTCGCCGGTACGCGGCTTCATGGCTGCCATCGCGGCCCCCTTTTCCTCGTTGGTCTTGCACTCAGTTTATCGGGTAACGCACAGGGTGATGCGCGTCAGGGGATCTGCCAGCGCCCCTGAACGCCAATTGGCAACTGGGGACGTCGGTGGCGTGCCAAGTTCGTGCCAACTCAGATTGAACAAACGACCTCGTCGGGCGTATAGCCAACGGGAGGTCAAGATGACGAAGGACACCGGGAGCGTTCGCAAGCTCCCCTCAGGCAAGTACCAAGCGCGGCGTTGGGACGCGGCAAGGGGAACCTATGTGTCCCTCGGGACGTTCTCGACGCCGGAAGAAGCGCACCGCGAACTGATGCGCGCCGACATCATCGCGGAGGCTGGGTACGTGCCAGTGTCCAGCGTGACGAGGGACCACAGCGTCGCGGCGGGCAGAGAACCGTTCGACCGCTACGCGGAGCGCACCCTGAGCACCCGCTATAGCAGTGGGGCTATCCAACGCAGCACCTTCCACAAGTACAACAAGCTTCTTCAGGGCTATCTCATCCCCACCTTCGGGAAAATGGCGATTGCTGACATCAGGATTGCCGATGTGGAGCGCTGGTGGGCCGCCATGGACAACAATAAGAACCAGAGACGCGGTGCCTACATGGTCATGTCTCGTCTCATGAAGAAGGCGCTCAAGGACGGACTCACCAAGAAGAACCCCTGCCAGGTGGAGGCATCTAGCCGCGACCACTCCAACAAGCGTCCCACCTTCACCCTGGAGGACGTGAAACTCCTTCTGTTGCTGGAGCCTGACCTCCAGATGAGAACCCTGCTCTGGGTTCTCCTGGGCACCGGGATGCGCGTAGGTGAAGCGCTGGCACTCGACTGGCAGGACGTGGACCTGAACGAGGGCTTGATTCTGGTCAACAAACACTTCTCAGAGTTCGGGATGACCGAAGGCACCAAGGGCAAGAAGGACGGCAAGCGGCATCTCGCAGTACCGCAGGAGGTAGTGGACGCGCTCCTAATTCTTCGGAGGGAGCGGAAGCCCAGCGCTGAGGAACCGGTCTCCAAGACGAACTCCGGGAACCGCATGGGTTACTACGGCCTGTTGAAGACGTTTACGGCTCTTCGCTCCCAGGCTGGCCTGGCGGATTTGCACATCCACGACATACGCCATGTTCACCTGACGTTGTTTGGACAGCACGCGACTCTTGCCGACCTCATGGCGAGGGCTGGACACGATGACTACCGCAGCGCGATGCGGTACCAGCACTCTGATGCGGAACGGCAGAAGAAGATTGTGAACCAGATGACTTTCTAGAAAGACGCCTGGCATACATAGCGCACCGCACCATGAACGTTGAGGCATGTGTTTCTCCCCGTGCGCGAGGTGTCGAGCGCGCGATATATAGAGCATGAACCTTCAAGAAACCGTCGTTGCTCTGCACGCCACCAAGCTTCCTCGCCTTCGACAGCGACAGTTGACCCGAGAGGCCGCGCACGCCCCGTCAGACGCCGCTAGGGCAATCCTTGTGTCTCGCGCACGCTACGAGGCCCAGAGGAGCACAGAGGAGCATTTCGCGACGGTCAGGGCCGACATGCTGGCACGTTGGGAGAACGCCCGCGAACGGGAGGGATATGAGCCGCCTCCGGTTGTGCCGAAGCCCCGTCCCAGGGAGTTCCCCGAAGCTCGCCCCGTTGTCGTAACGTGGACCGCTCCCAGCAAGCCCGACATCATCAGACCTGAACGGCGGTCTGAGATTGTCGGCGCGAATCGGAGTGTTCGGGTGAAGGCGACGAGAACACCGGGGCCGAAGGCGGTACCCGACGAGATTCTGCAAGCGGTCAAGGTCACAGAACCCGCCAAGCCCAAGAAGAGTCCTCACGCCGACCAGTCACCCGTGAGCCTGCCCGAGGGGAAAGAGCATGGCTTGCAGAGCTATCGAGATTACGCATGCCG
Organism: Microbacterium sp. che218; assembly: GCF_040436305.1. NCBI lineage: Bacteria > Bacillati > Actinomycetota > Actinomycetes > Micrococcales > Microbacteriaceae > Microbacterium > Microbacterium sp. che218. The sequence goes on along the minus strand of NZ_AP031501.1, from coordinate 132,059 downwards.
CTGCCACGTTTGTCGCGAGGGTAAGCGCGCCTCAAGAACACCGACTGGCACGCGTGCGCCAAACGGCACTATTCCAGAATGTGGAACGTTGGCGGGTTACTGGAAGAAAAAGTGTCGGTGCGAACCATGCCGCACCGTTGCATCAGAGTACACGCGGGCACGATACGCAGCGCGGAAAGCGCAAAAAGAAGAAAACACGGCGTAGACTTATCTATACGCCCCTGCGTTCTCGTTGTCCAATCCGAGCCGCAGGGGTTTCTCTTTTGAGCGAATGTAGTTCATAGACGTATAAGAGTACGTCACACGATTGGACATCGAAATGCTCGTTACAGACCTCATTGACCCCATCGAAGACGTCCTGGAGGTCGCTCCTGAGAGTGTCAAGAAACTAACACTCCCCCGGAGTGTTAGTAGAGCTAGGAACTACACGCTCCCAGGGTGGGCAAAGCCCCTCAGGAGGACGGTTCATGAAACTCAACAAGAGTTTGCCTTCAGAACCTTCTACAGCCGCCTCATCAAACGTGGAATGCGGCTCATGGGTCAGGGTTGCGTAGAAAAACCTGAGCAACTTCTTGAATCTCTGACTACATACGCTCCCGATGCTATTCAGCAAAGCAAGTTGCGCATTGTAAACCCCGAAGACTTCGACGGTTCCAGTTCTCTGGCCCGCCACGCTGGATACACCTGGGGCAACGTGGACTACTCCGTCCAGAAAGCTACGACCTTTGTCCTTGAAAACTTCGACTCAGAGGCGTATAGGGATTTCCAGCAGCGGGGAGAAGCGGCAGGCAGGAAGACAAAGCACAGTGTTGACCAGTTTCTTGAAACTCGGCATATGACAGTGACGGAAGCGGCACGGCACCTGGGATTCAGCCGCCCCACCGTGTATGCCATGCGCTCCTACTATGCAAACGTAAATCTAGAAACAGGAGAGGTCGATGAGTAACCAGTTCTGGCCAGCTACGCACAAACAACGCCTGTTCATCGAATCCCTGGAGGAGCGTCTCGGGGAAACACCCTCTGAGACGCGCGAGATGACAGTCTCCGAGGCCAGCACGCGCATTGGATACCTTCTCCAGGTAAAGAACGCAAAGGAGCTTGTGGACGCCGTCGAGTTGCCCGCCGACCTCACGGCTAACTAACAGGATTTATTCTCGAATTCGTCCCAGAAAACACGTGTATGTCCCGCCGACCGCGCGATAGTAGACAGAGAAGAAGAGCGAAGGAACCGCGCGGGGTTTCCCTTCCTTTTCCCCGAAATGTTGGTACCGGCCTTCGCTCTTCTTCCTCGAGACGCAAGGGATTATAGGGATATGACTTCAGGAAGAACCTCGACGGTGGTGAATCACCCACAGCGAAACCGCATCGACCAGATGTTGGACGACGGCGTTTCTTACCGTGTCATTGGCACGGAAATGGGCCTCACACTGAGTTCGATGGGTCGATACGCGGTTTCTCGAAAGTCGCAGCTTGCCCGTGTTATGGACGATGAACCCAATACGGTTGATATCGGCTTGCGACTCAAAGAAGCCGCAGACCTTGCCCGTGACCTTCGTAGACGCGTAGGTGGTGTCGGGACTCCTCTAGCTCAGGCACGAGCAATCAAGGTCGAAATGGATGCTCTTGCCTCTCTGCGTACCCACGTGGGTGGGGACGACATCACTGCCCTGGACGTGCTCGAAGAAGCTCAAGACGTGGTGAACGCCGTCGTAGACCTCGCAAAGAGCCACCCCAAGGCGGCTTCGGCGCTTGCTGACCACATGGCCGAAAGGAAGAGTCTCCGTGACCTGACCAAGAGCCTTCGAACCCGAATCGAGAAGTACTGATGAGCATTGAAAACTTCCCACGCCGAATCCGAGCGCTGACACACTTCACCGCGCCAGATGGTGGCTGGAGCGGCTACCTCGCCCGCCCCGGCGACGTACTCGACATCACGCCAAGGATGTACGAGCAGACACAGGATGACACCGGCGCTAGCTGGTTGGACTTCAGCCCTGAAGAACAGACCGCCCTCTACGGGACTCCCCGTTTTGAGGAAATCGAGGAGACATCATGACCGACAAGAAGACCTTCCCCAGGACCCTGCACGCGCTTTCGACCATCACCCTTCCCGACGAAACATTCAGTCCATCGGCATGGGGTTCCCTGGGGACACTCGTAAACCGTGGCCAGCAGGTCGAAGTCTCTGAGGCCCGCTACGAGGCCACGAAGGACCGGGCTGGCAACAGTTGGATGGACCTCACGGAGGAAGAGCAGGAAGCTCGTTGGGGTGAAGTTAGATTTCGCTGGGGCGCGAGTCCAGACGACGTGCGTCCGTGGGACCGTGACGAAGGCCTGAAGAACCTCCTCCGCGAGACTGAGCTTGCCGAGGCTCGGAAGCTTGAAAACACAGCAGAGCGCGCCGACGCGGTAGCCACCATTTTCCAGAAGTACGGTCGCGGCCAGACCTCATCCACCGTTGCCTACATCGGCTGATTCAGGGAGAACTTCGATGACTGATGACGCCGAGTCCAGAGCCTGGCGCGCTGAGATGCGTAAGACCGCACTAGCCGAAGAGGCCATGCTCAGGACTATTTACCAGCCTGCAAGATTCGGTGACGAGCAGACCGACGCCGACCGCGCTGCAATCGAGAGATTGAGCGCCCTCTAGCCCCAGACTTGCCCGCTTCTCGACAAAAGCCGAACCCGTCCAGTGCGGGACCGGGAGGAGGGGCACGAGTCACCCCCGCCGTATGGGATTCTCCTCCTTTAGGTCGGTTGGGGGTGACTCGCCACAAACTGCCCGCTTCTCGTTAGATACCGAACCTGCAGCCGTGCAGGACCGGGAGGAGGGGTGAACCGCCCGCTCTTGTTTCAAGGTACCGAGCCTGCCACCGTGTGGGACCGGGAAGAGGGGCGAGAGCTTCGCGTGACGCCTCGAAAAAATGGGACTCCTTTACCCCCTAGTTGCCGGGGCATCACGACGGAAGCTCACAGCACGGCCCGCACCCTTTTTTGAAATGCCGAGGGGGGGCCGTAGCTGTTTCTAAACCAAGGATTTGAGACGGGGCCGCTTACTCCACCGCCCTCAGCCGCCGAAGAAGATTTTGTGTCCAGAAACTAGTCTCTGCCACTTGTCTCAAATTGGCGGTACGGGTTACAGTACGAGACATGGATACGAGCAAGCGTTTCGGGTACGCGAGGGTGAGCACGTCCTCACAACTGACCGACCGGCAAGTTGACGCTCTCGCCAGCGTAGGCATCGACCAGGTCGACATCTTCACCGACCGGATTTCTGGGGCACGACAGGACCGTCCAGGCTTGACCGACCTCCTCAGCCGCGTGCGGCGAGGCGACTCCGTTACCGTTCACAGCTTCGACCGCTTGGGGCGAACCGCCCTGCACGTTTTCCAAACTCTCTCCGACCTCGAAGACCGAGGTGTCACCGTCTACTCCCTTAAAGAATCCGAACGCGCCTTCTCTGGGGCAGCGGGCAAGTTCATGCGTGATGTCCTGATTCTCGTCGCTGAACTGGAGCGCTCGATGAACGCAGAACGGGTCGCTGAGGCAAGAGCGGCGCGGGCCGCGCGCGCGAAGGTCGGGGAACAGGTTGCCGGTCGCCCGCGAACAGCGATGACTCCCGAGAAAATTAAGAAAGTCAGGGGCATGCGCGCTATCGGCTTGCCCGCGAACGACATCGCGCAGGCGACAGGCATGTCCCGCGCCAGCGTGTACAGGATTCTTTCGGAGGTGGGCGATGAGTAGCACACGCTCCCCTGGGCTCCTACCGGCGCGGCTGGCCGCCGCCGTGTAGTCACCCTAAGGAGGACCCCATGGTCCACATCGAAGAAGTGCAGTTCAACTCCCGCACCATCATTCGGTGCGACCGCTGCCCCAAGCGGATTCGCGTCGGGCGGTCGGACGGCTGGAACATCATCTACAAGCGCGGTGTCATCATCGGTTTCTTGTGCTCGCAGTGTCAGACGCCCGAGGAGAACGCGGAAGCTGAAATCAACGAGGCCACGCTCGACTATGGAGTGGACGCGTTCGGCCGGGCGGTTGCACGCCCGAAGGGCGCTTTCGAGTGACCTCATGCATCCACTAGCAGGACAGCTAGCTCGCCACAGAACGCCCCCAGGAACCTCCTGGGGGCATTTCTGTCAGCCGTGTCGGGCTGCGTTTAGATGATGACTCGCCGCGCGCTGGCCATGCTGACCCGTCCCGCGCAGGCATAGTCGGGTCATGGTCGAGGAGTCCGAGGACGACTACGTGGCACGCATGGACGCGCTGCGCGAGCAGATTGCGAATCACCCGGGCCGCCTCGCGCACCAACGCTGGAATTCCGTCCGGATGGTCCACAGTGCGCTCAAGATGAACGAGAACTTCCTTGTTCATCTCGTGGACTTCGACAGCCCGGAGGGGCAAGAGCGGGCCTTTGCCATGATGGGCCAGGAGCCTGAGCAACGCGCGAACCTGGAGCAGTTCTGGTTGGCCCTCTTCCTTTTCCTCGCAAACTACACGTCAATGAACTCGACCCTCGTTGAGCATGTGCGTGGGCTCATGGCGAACTACCGTGGCACTCCTTTCGCTCAGGAGGAGGAGAGGCGGCGACGGGCGCTCGGGTTCGCGCCGGTCACCCAATTCGTGAAGGACCTCCGGAACACCATCACCCACGTGACGACGCCGCCCATGTCCTTCGAGATGAACCTCACCGCGAACGAGGCGGCGTATGCCGCGAAAATGTCATCAACAGCGCTGCTCAACACCGGCCGCTTCAGTTCTGCGTCTAAAAGCTATCTGGCGGCTCGTCAGGAGGTTGTCATTGCTGAAACCATTGCCGAGTACGCGAAACTTCGCGAGCAGTACTATCAGTGGTTGTTCTCCCAATTTCTAGAGCTTCATGGACGCGACCTCCAGGACCACGACCGCCTCGTGAGACAGCAGCACGCCTTCCACGGTCGGTTCAATGGGTCGTAGGGGTCAGCCGCTCACCAGGCGCGGCCGATGATTGCAAGCGGGTCTGTCTGAATGGTCTGCCAAGCACCGCGCGAATCCGTCTCGGTGCGCACGTGCTGGTCTTCATCCACGCGCAGCCACCGCACTTCTGATTCCTGGGCTTCACCGGCGACAGTGAGGGTCACCCAGACGTGTGCGACCCCAGGTCCGCGCATCTCTACCCGTATGACCTCGTAGTCGTCCAGTGGGGAGACCTCAAAGCGCTTGCGGATGTCCCCAATGAACGCACCCCGGGACTTCGCCTTTGTGAATTCGTGCAGGAACGGAGCTAGCTTTCCGTAGTTTCTGGTCTTCCAGGCCTTCAGCATCGCTGTCGCGGCTTGCACGACCGGTTCAGACAGCACTGCTTCAGCACCATCAGCGGCTACGGACGCCGCCCGTGGAACCCACTTGTCCATAACCTTTTGTTGCCGGGCGTTGTCAGCCAACTTCTTGAGCGTGTCCGTCCACGAAGGCGACGGGGGCTCAGGACGCGCAGCCTCTTCGAGTGCGTGCGACCAGTCGACCAGGGCAAACAGGCGGTTCCAGGCTTTGGACGCGACGACGAGGTTGTCAAAGTTGGTCAGGTTCCCATGGACGATGCCGTTGCGGTACAACTCAAATACCGGCTCGGCACTCGTTTTCTTGAAGCTCTTCGTGAAAGAGGCTTGCGTTGCGGCCAACCCCTGGTGATGTGCCGTGACAGAATCCCAGGCCACTAGCTCCTCACCGTCACGGGTATGCAGGCCCCGGCGCTGCTGCCCGACGTCGTTCACGAACCCATCCATCACTGAGAGCAGCACGAGAACGACGGAGTAGTACCGCCCCTCCTGATAATCGCGCCAAGCAGCGTCGATGAGGTCCGCGCGGGGCCGAAGCGCACTCACGCTCTTTGTGCGAAGCAGAACCCACCGCATCCGGTCTTCATCTCGGTACTGCGCAATGAGAGCGGCCTCCGCAACATCTGCGTCGCCGGTGCTCACGGCCTCGACTAACGGGTCCAAGCCGAGATTGTCGTGGAAGACCCAATGGCGCTCACCAAGCACCTGGTAGAAACGCTCGACGGTTCCAACGATGCGTTCGAGTTCGGCCTCCAACTCTTTCATCTGCCCCCGCAGTTTCGGACTCAGGAAGAGCAGCAGCTTGAGGCCAGCCAGTTCAGCGGCCATTTTCTTGAACTTTGGGATGTCGTAGGCGCTCGGGTAGCCCGAAGCGGGAGGCGGGTCAGCCTCGCCGCGACCTTGTGCGGCGTTCTTGGTCATAGCAATCCGTTCGATGAAATGCGCCCGCATCACGGTCGAGGCGCGTTGACCTGTACGGCGGCATGATTACACCGACGTCAGACATCGGTCGATGACCGGTCGTGTGTTCTAGGAAGCCACCACCACTTCACACCGGTCTATCCATCGAGCGAGGATGCTGAGAGTCGCAAGCTGCTCTAGCGCCTCCTGCCGTTCCATGTCTTCAGTGGAGTGGGTCGCAGGATTTCGAATCGCGGAGAACACGCCCTGGGCCATGTTCAGGATGCCTACGCGCATCGTCTTGACCGTGAGGTCGTTGTCCTCTCCAGGCCACCGAAGACGCGGCTTCCCTTGGGCAGCGTCCCCCATCGAAAACACTTCGCGCATCAGTTCAGAGTCAGACACGTCCCGCCGTCCGCTGATGTCTTGAACATGCGCGTTTAGGAAGGTTGCCGCCCGCTGCACTGCGTCGGAGAAGTGCCCCGCATCCCACCGCTTCGACGCGGCCTCCCAAACGAGCGGATGGAGCGCGTCCGCAGCCATTGAGGGCGCGCTGCTCCCGAGGTTGGCAGAAGTCTCTGCCTCTGTGCGAAGCCGCCCAATTGCGTAAGTGGCCAGGTCGATACCGGTAGCGACCCAGTAGTCCCCGTCGGTGTCTCTGTGCAAGATGACCGGCAATTCGTCCAGTTCCAGCACTGTCGCAAGCACGCGCCGCGTCTGGTATTCACGCTCGCGGAGATTTGGAAGGCTCGGGTGCGACGCTTTGACCCATCCCTTGGCCTCACCGTGACCGGAGAATGGGTCATTTTCAAACGCGCGCGATGATATCGCCGTCTTGACCCACCAGTCGAGCACCCCGACAGCCCACTCCGTATTCATAGGCCCGACACTAGCGGTGTGCCAGGTCACCACGTCGGCACCGGTCGCTCCGGGGCCTACAGGCCGAGGTGTTGCGGATACTTCGACGGGTCGAGCCAGAATCGTCGCACCACGTCTACTCGTTCCTCGAAATCCGTGTTGCCCTCAAGCCGGTGCTCCTGGCCGGTGTCGGGGTGGAGGCCGTAGGCAAAATAAAAGAGGTTTCGCGCGCCGCTCAGGTGCTTCGTCTCGACACGGCCAATGACCTTCCCGTCTAGCCTCACGGCGCAACGGGGTAGCTCACTACGGCGTCTCGGGTTCGCGCGCGGAAGAAGCTCCACAGTGACTCCGGGGGCGTGCATGGCGTGGACAATACGCCGAGGGTCCGACATCACATCCAGCAAAATCTGCGGGCCAACCCCCGAAGCTCGAACCCTCCCGGCCCAGTAACCTGTCGCCATGAGTTCGTTCTCGCAGCGCATGGGCTACAACCCAACTCGGTCCCTCGTACAGCAGGAAGACCTCGACGCCGAGACCCGCGTTGCCATGTGGAATTTGCTCGTCATCTTCCGCGAGATTCTGGAAGACCGAATCTACCGCCAGTTTCAAAACGACGGTTACCTTGAGCAGGTGTTGCTCGCCATATGGACCTACACGTTCAAGGAAGCGCGCGACGAGTACCCGGGCGACGCGAAGGTCTGGCAACGCATGAAGGCCGGGCTACTCGATTTCTCTTGGTTCGACGCGCTCGACGTGCTGGAAAATTTTGCGAAGGACATCAAACGTCTTCAGCCAGAGTCTGAGTCCTATCAGTTCTGGGAGGGTTTCACGGACGCCGCTAACGACCGGTTTGAGCAGTACCTGGTCGGCTACCGGTTCATCGAGACAGAAATCACCCCAGTTGGCTCCACCGAGGAGTCCGAAGCCGTACAGGAAGCGCTTGACGCCGTCGGTGGTCTGAAGGGAGCGCGTCATGCACTCACCCGGGCCGTTGATCTCCTTGCGAACAGGCAGAACCCGGACTATCCAAACTCAATGAAGGAGTCCATCTCAGCCGTCGAGTCCGTCATCCGCATGGTCTCTGGCGAAACTGACCTAGCCGCCGGACTGAAAAGGTTGGAATCTGCCGGGCTGACCATTCATCCCGCCTTGAAGCAGGCCTGGATGAAGATGTACGGCTACACCTCCGACGAAAGCGGGGTGCGACATGGGGCAATAGAGGCGGCCACCGTGGACCAGGCGCTGGCAAGGTACATGCTCGTTACGTGCTCGGGGTTCGTTAGCTACCTAATCGAGGAAGGCCGAAAGGCCGGACTGTTATAAGACCTCGTCCATCGTCCGCATGGACGGACTGTGCGACGGCCCACCGCGCAGTGCTCGTGCCAACTCCGTGCCAGCTCGGCTAGCCTAGAGCCGCCCGAGAGGTCGGGCAGTTTCTAGAAAATGGAACGAAGAGACGCCAAGTCAGGGAATCTGCCAGTACGTGTTGCCCAACGCGTACATGTTGTAGATCCACCACCACTGCCCCAGCAGCGCCGCTGCGAGCACGCCGACACGCCACGCGCGCGAGCGCGGAACAGCAAGGGCTCCGACCAGCGGTGACACCGGCAGCAGCAGGCGGAAGATGCTCGACTGCGGGAAGAACACCAGCAGAAGGTAGACGAGGTAGCTCGCCGACCACAGCCGCACCTCGATGCCGAGCGCTTTCACCTGCGGCAGCGTGACGAGCGCGAGGACCACAGCGGTCACCAGCAGCGCCAGGAAGACGTACCCCGCCACGGGGCCGAGTCCCCACTGCGTGAACCAGAAGCCGGCCGCCTGCACCCAGCCCTCGACGGGGACGAAGGTGCCGCTGTCGCCGGGGATCCAGTTGCGCCGCCAGGCCAGCTCGGTCGAGAGGTACGCCCCCGGTTGTCCGGTGACGACCGCCGCGATCGTCTGCCACGCGAAACCGACGACCGTCGAGACGGCGCCGAGGGCCACGATGTGCGCGATCTCGCGCGTCGGCAGGGCATCGGTACGACGTCGGAGGAAGCGGTGGATGCCGTAGAGCCCGAGGAACAGCGCGAACGCGAGGATCCCGGGGCGGGTGAACCCCATCGCGGGAACGAGCAGGTACAGCCAGCCCCAGCGTCGCCGTTGGACACACCACAGCGCTGCGAAGAGCAGGAAGAGGAACAGCGCCTCGGCGTAGCCCACCTGGAACATCGCCGCCAGCGGCCCGCAGGCGAAGAACACCACCGCCCACATCGCCGCCGACGCGCCGATGCGATCGCGCAGCAACGCGTGCAGCACGACGCACGCGCCGTAGCCCGAGGCGAGCGAAATGGCGACGGCGCCCGCGCCCCACGACCCGAGCAGGATTCCGAGGCCCGCCGCGAGGTAGGCGTACAGCGGCATGAACGCCCAGGCGTTCTCGGCGACGTGGCCGGTCGTGGTGATCGGCAAGTCGGACGGATATCCCGACACCGCCGCCAGCCAGTACCACTGCGCGTCCCAGCCGAGCGAGAGCTCACCGAGAGAAGGCGCCAGGCCGTATCGCGAGCCCGGACCCGACAGAGCCGAGGCGAGCAGGAAGAAGCCGGTGGTGACCAGCCGCGCGGCGACGTAGACGATCGCGATGCGTGCCGCCACGGGGAGTCGCTCCCATCGACGGACGGGAGCGGATGCCGTGGCCTCGGCGGTCACGACCCGCTCAGCCAGGCGCGGAGGCCGCTCTCGACGGCGTCGATCTGGGCGAGCGGAACGCGCTCCTCGTCGTGGTGAGCGAGGTGCGGGTCGCCGGGGCCGTAGTTGACGGCGGGGATGCCGAGGGCCGAGAACCGGGCCACGTCCGTCCAGCCGTACTTCGGTTTGGGCGTGGCGCCCACGGCATCCACGAACTCCTTCGCCAGAGCCGCGTCGAGACCCGGGCGCGCGCCCTCGGCCACGTCGACGATCTCGACCTCGAAGCCGGTGAACACGTCGCGCACGACCCGTTCGGCGCCCGCGGCGTCGCGGCTGGGCGCGAAGCGGTAGTTGACCTCGACCTCGCAGGCGTCGGGGATGACGTTGCCCGCGACCCCGCCCGAGATGCGCACGGCATTGAGTCCCTCGCGGTAGACCAGGCCCTCGACCTCGATCTCGCGCGCGCGGTACTCGGCGAGGCGGGCGAGGATCGGCGCGGCCTTGTGGATGGCGTTCTCGCCGATCCACGAACGGGCGCTGTGCGCGCGCACACCGTCGGTGCGCACGAGCGCGCGCAGGGTGCCGTTGCAACCGCCCTCGACCTCGCCGTTGCTCGGCTCTCCGAGGATCGCGAAGTCACCGGCGAAGAGGTCGGGGCGGTTGCGCGAGAGGCGACCCAGGCCGTTGAGCGAGGAGTCGACCTCTTCGTGGTCGTACCACATCCAGGTGATGTCGACCGGGGGCGCCGAGAGCTCGGCCGCGAGCTTGAGCTGCACGGCCACACCCGCCTTCATATCGACCGTGCCGCGGCCCCAGAGAAACGCTTCGCCGTCGATCTCGCGGTCTTGCACGGGCAGGTTGGCGTTGATCGGAACGGTGTCGATGTGCCCGGCGATCACGACGCGGCGCTCGCGCCCGAGATTCGTGCGCGCGACGATCGTGTCGCCGTCGCGGATGACCTCGAGGTGCGGATACGCCGACACCGCGGCCTCGATCGCGTCGGCCAGGGTCGTCTCATCGCCCGACTCGCTGTGGACGTCGCAGATGGCCCGCGTGAGGGCGACGGAGGAGGAGGTCAGATCGAGCGCGGCCATGCCCCGATCCTTTCACACGCGATGCCGCCGGTAGCCTGGAGTGGTGAGCAACAAACGACGCATCAGTGCTGCCGGACTCTCGACGCGGACCACCGCCGGAACGGTGCTCGACGCCTGGTTCCCGAGCCCCCGTCTGGGCACCGCGGTCGACCTCGCCGCCGAGGCTGCGGCGCTGGAGTCGTCGGCCGGTCCGGACGAGCGTCGCGGCGTCGTGGTCGAGACCGTCACCCTCGAGATCGACGCGGATGCCGCGCCCACCTCGACCGTCGACGCCTACCTGCGCCTGCACGCGCTGTCGCACCTGCTCGTTCGACCCAACGAGATCAACCTCGACGGTATCTTCGGTCACCTCCCCAACGTCGCGTGGACCAACGCCGGCCCCGTGCACCCCGATGACGCCGCGCGCCTACTGCCGCAGCTGAAGCTCCACGGCATCCAGCTGCAGGGTCTCGACAAGTTCCCGCGCCTCACCGACTACGTGCTGCCCGCGGGTGTGCGCATCGCCGACGCCTCGCGCGTGCGCCTGGGCGCGCACCTCTCCCCCGGCACGACCGTCATGCACGAGGGCTTCGTCAACTTCAACGCCGGCACCCTCGGCTCGTCGATGATCGAGGGCCGCGTGTCGCAGGGCGTCGTGATCGGCGACGGCACTGACATCGGCGGTGGCGCCTCGATCATGGGCACCCTCTCGGGCGGCGGCACGCACCGCGTCTCGATCGGAGCGCGCACCCTGCTCGGCGCGAACGCCGGCATCGGCATCTCGCTCGGCGACGACTGCGTCGTCGAGGCCGGCCTCTACGTCACCGCCGGCACGAAGGTGCGCGTCGGCGACGAGACGGTCAAGGCCGGCGAGCTGTCCGGCCGCGACGGCATCCTGTTCCGCCGCAACTCGCTCACCGGCACCGTCGAGGCCTCGGCCCGCGCCGGCGTCGGCGTGACGCTGAACGAGGCGCTGCACGCCTGAGGCCGCGCCCTCGATTCACGCATAAACGCGATCCACTCGCATAAACGCTCTTTGCACGCGTTTCTGCGCGCGGATCGCGTTTATGCGTGGGGGTGGCCGGTCTCCGCGAGCCTCAGTCGCGCACCCGCACCGACAGGCAGGTCACGCAGCCCTCGAGCTTCTCGAACTCGCTGACGTCGACCGTCACCACGTCGAGGCCGCGGAACCGGTGCTCCTCGGCCGTCTCCGGGGCGTCCGCCGACATGAGCACCGTGTCGTCGTCGAGCACCACCACGGCCGTGCCGTGCTCTTCGGGGACTCCCGCGAACACCGGGAACAGCGACGGATCGTCGACCAGCGGCTCAAAACCTACGACGGTACCGTCGGGAAGCGCCGTCACCCCCGACTTCAGGTGCAGCACCTTCGTCACCGGGATCTCGCGCACCTCCCAGCCGCGCGGCTCGAGCAGAGCCCGCAGCTGAGTGATGCCCTCGGCGTTCGTCCGCGACGACGCACCCACGTAGACGGTCCGGCCGACCTTGAGCACGTCGCCCCCGTCGAGGGTTCCGGGCTCCGCGATCTTTTCGAGGGCGATCCCGGATGCCGAGACCCCGGCCCGCACGCTCTCCGCCTCGCCCCGCCGAGAGACCGCGCCGGCCCGACACAGCACGGCGAGGTCGCCGAACATCACCACGGCATCCTCGACGAACACCCCATCGGGTTGGTCGTCCGCCGGATCGATCTCGACGATCTGCCACCCGCGCGTGCGGAACGCCTCGACGTACCCGCGCCACTGCGCGAGGGCCAGATCGGCATCGACCGGCACGCGGTCGAGGTGGGTGAGCTCGCCCTCGGCGAGGCGGGGCGACGGACGACGGACCAACAGACGCGACATGCCCCGACCCTACTGGTCGCGTCCTCGGCGTCGGCGGGGCCGCCTGGCATCCGATCTCTCCGGCGCTCCCCATGTCCCCGTGTGCGCAGACCATGTCCCACAATCGGCTACTTGGCGGCGCCCCAGACAGCACAAAGTGGGACATGGGCACAGGTCCAACCGCCCTCGCCGACCATGTCCCCGTGTGCGCGGACCATGTCCCACAAACGGCTACCTGGCGGCGCCGTAGGCAGCACAAAGTGGGACACGCAGCCGCCGCACACAGCGAAACGCCCCGCCCCTCGCAAGAGGGACGGGGCGTTTCCGGCCGGATCAGACGCCGGGGTAGTTGCGCTCGGCGGCGCCCGTGTACAGCTGCTGCGGGCGGCCGATCTTCGTCTGGGGGTCGTTGATCGCCTCGCGCCACTGGGCGAGCCAGCCGGGCAGACGACCGATCGCGAACAGCACCGTGAACATGCGCGTGGGGAAGCCCATCGCCTTGTAGATCACGCCGGTGTAGAAGTCGACGTTCGGGTAGAGGCGACGCTCCTTGAAGTAGTCGTCCTCGAGGGCGATCTGCTCGAGCTCTTTGGCGAGGTCGAGAAGCGGGTCGCTGACGCCGAGCGCGGTGAGCACCTCGTCGGCCGACTCTTTGACGAGCTTCGCGCGCGGGTCGTAGTTCTTGTAGACGCGGTGACCGAAGCCCATGAGCTTGACGCCCTGCTCCTTGTTCTTCACCCGCTCGACGAACCGTTCGACGCTCTCGCCCGAGTCGCGGATGCGCGCGAGCATCTGCAGGACGGCCTCGTTCGCGCCACCGTGCAGGGGGCCGGACAGCGCCTGGATGCCGGCGGAGATCGACGCGAACTGGTTCGCTCCGGTCGAGCCGACCAGGCGCACGGTCGAGGTCGAAGCGTTCTGCTCGTGGTCCTCGTGCAGCATCAGCAGCAGGTCGAGGGCCTTCGTCATGACCGGGTTGGCCTCGAAGGGCTCGCTGTGCACGCCGAAGTTGAGCTTGAGGAAGTTGTCGACGAACGACAGCGAGTTGTCGGGGTACAGGAACGCCTGACCGATGCTCTTCTTGTGAGCGTACGCCGCGATCACGGGGAGCTTGGCGAGCATGCGGACGGTGTTGAGCTCGACGTGCTCGGGGTTGTGCGGGTCGGATTCCGACTCGTAATACGTCGAGAGCGCGGCGGTCGCGGCCGACAGCACCGACATGGGGTGAGCCGTCGGCGGCAGTGCCGAGAAAAGGCTCTTGAGGTCTTCGTGCAGCAGCGTGTGACGGCGGATGCGCTCGTCGAACGACGCCAGCTCGGATGCTGAGGGGAGCTCGCCGTAGATGAGCAGCCAGGCGACCTCGAGGTAGGTGCTGTTCTTCGCCAGCTGCTCGATGGGATACCCGCGGTAGCGGAGGATGCCCTGGTCGCCGTCGATGTAGGTGATGTCGGACTTCGTCGACGCCGTGTTGACGAAGCCGTAGTCGAGCGTGGTGTGCCCGGTTTGCTTGGTCAGCGACGCGATGTCGATGCTCGGGACGCCGTCGGTGCCTCGCAGGACCGGGAATTCGGCGGTGGAGCCCCCTACCGTCAGAGTGGCCTTGTCCTGCTGCGTGCCCGCGTCGCTCACCGCGCCTCCTTGCGATTTCTGGTCGCCCGTGTGGTCGAACGCGGGGGGTTGCGGCACCCCGCGATCTTCTCGCCCTCTGGATGCCACGGGAATGGCATCCGGGTCGGCGGGGCGCACGGAGGATGACCCCGAACGACCTGCCTTTACAGCCTAGTAGGCACTCCGGCGTACAGATGACACCGCTAAAGCTCGCCCCCATCGAATGGAGGGAACCTCCTGGTCAGGCCCGCAGACGCTCCGACGCGGCGGCGATGCGCTCGTCGGTCGCGGTGAGCGAGAAGCGCACGTGCTGAGGGAAGTGGGTTCCGTAGAAATGACCCGGACCCACCAGGATGCCGAGATCGGCCAGACGGTCGAGGCTCTCCCAGGCGTCGCGCCCCTCGGTGGCCCAGAGGTACAGGCCGCCCTCGCTGCGGTCGATCGTGAAGCCGGCGGCCTCGATCGCGGGCTTGAGCACCGCACGGCGGCGGGCGTAGCGCTCGCGCTGCACAGCCACGTGCTCGTCATCGCCGAGCGCGACGGTCATCGCTCGCTGCACGGGGGCGGGAGGCATGAGGCCGAGGTGCTTGCGCCCGGTCAGCAGGCGCTCGACGATCGCGCGGTCGCCGGCCAGGAAGGCTGCGCGGTACCCGGCGAGGTTCGACTGCTTGCTGAGCGAGTACACCGACAGAACGCCGGTGAGGTCGTCGCCGACGACGGCCGGATCCAGCACGCTCGGCACGGGCTGCTGGTCCCACGGGGCATCCCACCCGAGCTCCGCGTAGCACTCGTCGGAGGCGAGAACCGCGCCGATCTCGCGGGCTCGCGCCACGGCATCCGCCAACTCGTCCGTCGAGAGCACGCGTCCGTCGGGGTTGCCCGGGGAATTGATCCAGATCAGCCGAGCGTTCGCGGGCCACGAAGAAGGGTCGTCGGATGCCACCGGCTCGGCGCCGACGAGACGCGCACCGACCTCGTAGGTGGGGTACGCGGCCCGCGGGTGCACGACGGCGTCACCCGGTCCGAGGCCGAGCAGCACCGGAATCAGAGCCACCAGCTCTTTCGAGCCGACGGTCGGCAGCACGTTCACCGCGCTCAGGCCGGGAACCCCGCGACGGCGGTGGTACCACTCGGCGATGGCCTCGCGCAGCGCCGGGGTGCCGGCGGTCTGCGGGTAAGCGTGCGCATCGGTCGCGTCGGCCAGAGCCTCGGCGATGACCTGCGGCGTGGGATCGACGGGCGACCCGATCGACAGGTCGACGATGCCGTCAGGGTGGCGTCGAGCGCGCTCCGCGTAGGGGGCGACCGCGTCCCACGGGTAGTCGGCGAGGTCGGCGACGCCCACGGGTCAGTGCGCCTGCGGAGGTAGTGCGGTGATGACCGGGTGGTCCTTGGCGATCACGCCGACCTTGGCGGCGCCACCGGGCGAGCCGATGTCATCGAAGAACTCGACGTTGGCCTTGTAGTAGTCGGACCACTCTTCGGGCAGGTCGTCTTCGTAGTAGATGGCCTCGACGGGGCAGACCGGCTCGCACGCACCGCAGTCGACGCACTCGTCGGGGTGGATGTAGAGCGATCGTTCACCCTCGTAGATGCAGTCGACAGGACACTCATCGATGCAGGCGCGGTCTTTGACATCGACACACGGGAGGGCGATCACGTAAGTCACCCGCTCAGTCTAATCGCGACCGGGCACCCGGCCTCGCCGCCGAGCCGCTGACCTATGATCCGGGGCCGAGGTCCCTGAGCCTGTCGAAGGGACCGGAACCCACGCACGCACGCCCGGTGGCTTCGACAAGCTCAGCCACCTCCCCGCCCAGAAGGACGCACGCACGCCCAGATCCCTGAGCCTGTCGAAGGGACCGGAACCCCACGCACGCCCGGTCGCTTCGACAAGCTCAGCCACCTCCCCGCCCAGAAGGACCCACGCACGCCCAGATCCCTGAGCCTGTCGAAGGGACCGGAACCCCACGCACGCCCGGTCGCTTCGACAGGCTCAGCCACCTCCCCGCCCAGAAGGACCCACGCACGCCCAGATCCCTGAGCCTGTCGAAGCGACCGGAACCCACGCACGCACGCCCGGTGGCTTCGACAAGCTCAGCCACCTCCCCGCCCAGAAGGACCCACGCACGCCCAGGTCCCTGAGCCTGTCGAAGGGACCGGAACCCCACGCACGCCCGGTGGCTTCGACAAGCTCAGCCACCTCCCCGCCGTCAGGACTGGGCGGATGCCGCCGGCGCCCGCAGGTGCGACAGGTCGGGCCAGAACGCCACCAGCGCCATCAGCGCGGGGCCGACGATCGTCCACAGCAGCGGAACCCATTCGGTACCCGGGGTCGGTGCGGCCACGATCGCGGAACCGCCGGGTCCCACCTGCGAGAACAGGAAGGTCGCCGCCGTGATGCCGAGGCCCCCGAACAGCGCGTTGACGCGGTCGCCGGTGAGCGTGCGCAGAGCGATCAGGAACGCGGCGCTGCCGATCGTTGCGAGTACCAGGCCGACCGGCACGGGGCCGAGCATGAACGCCTGCCCGACGGTTCCGGCCGCTCCGTAGAAGGCGCCGACGAGGAGAGCGACCGCCCAGCCGACGATCCGAAGCACAGTGGAACCCATCGGATCAGTCTAGAAGCGCGGGCTATGCGCCACCCGAGGCTCAGGTCGCCCAGCCCCACAGGCGCAGCAGCGCCGCCGTCACCGCCGCGCCGACGACGACCACGAGGAACGGGGCGCGCAGCCACAGCAGCAGGGCCGCGACGCCGACCGCAGGCAACCGCGCGTCGACGACGATCGCTTGACCAGCACCGAGGGTCTGCACCACGACGAGGGCCGAGAGCAGCGCGACGGTCAGCAGGTCGGCGATGCGGGCGGGGCGGGGCCTGTCGAGCCAGTGCGCGGGCAGCAGATAGCCGGTGGCCTTGAGGGCGACGCAGATGACGGATGCCAAGAGCACGGCGGTCCACAGGGTCATGGCATCCGCCCCTCTGACGACGCCGCTGCGGGGCGCCGGTCGAACAATCCGACCGCGACCGCGACGCCGGCCGCGGCGATGACCGGGATGCCGGGCATGAGCCACGGGGTGAGCAGCGCCGCCACGGCGGCGGCACCCGCAGCGACGGCGAGGGGCTGGCGTCCGCGCAGCCGAGGCCAGAGCAGGGCGAGGAAGGCCGCGGCGGCTGCGGCGTCGAGGCCGTAGGTGCGCGGATTGCCCAAGACGTCGCCCAGCAGCGCGCCGAGCAGAGTCGAGAGGTTCCAGCCGACCCAGATCGCGATGCCGGTGACCCAGAATCCGGTCTGACGCGCACGCGGTTCGGTCTGCGCGAGGGCGACCGCCGTTGACTCGTCGATCGTGAACTGGGTCGCGGCGGCCTTGCGCCACCGTCCCCCGCCGACGACCGGCGCCATGCGCATCGCGTACGCGGCGTTTCGCACACCGAGCAGCACCGACGACGCGATGGCTGCGGGAGCGGCTGCGAGCCCTCCCGCCGCGATCACCCCGACGAACGCGAACTGCGAGCCGCCGGTGAACATCAGCAGGCTGAGCACGCACGTCTGCCACACGTCGAGTCCGGATGCCACCGACACGGCGCCGAACGAAACACCGTAGGCGCTCGTGGCGAGGGCCACGGCGAGCCCCTGTCGGGCGGCCACCCCCTCGGGTGTTCGGTGAATCGAACGCATGGACATCATCGTGAACGATCGGACAGTCGTTCGTCAAGTCGAACGAACGGCGAGCATAATGAACGCATGACCGAGCTCGGCGACCGCATCGCGACCACCCTCCGGCGCGAGCGCGAGAGGCGCGACCTCAGCGTCAGCGAGCTCGCGCGGCGCGCCGGCGTGGCGAAGGCGACCGTGTCGCAGCTGGAGAACGGCGGCGGCAATCCCAGCGTCGAGACGCTGTGGGCTCTCGCGTCGACGCTCGAGATCCCGTTCGCCGACTTCGTCGACGAGGGGGTGCACTCCCCCACCCTGATCCGCGCGGGCGAAGCGGGAACGGCCGTGGCCTCGTCGGCATCCGACTACATCGCCGTGCTGCTCTCGGCGAGCCCGCCGCACGCTCGCCGCGACATCTACCTGCTGTCGGCCGAGCCCGGCACGCCGCGACGGTCCGACCCGCACCCGCGCGGCACGATCGAGCACCTCGTCATGGTGTCGGGGCGCGGAATGGTCGGCCCGGCCGACGACCCCTTCGAACTCTCGCCCGGCGATTACCTGTCGTACCCGGGAGATGCCCCGCACGTGTTCGAGGCGCTCACGCCCGGCATGAGCGCGGTGTGCGTGGTCGAGTCGCGCTGACGCCCCGGGCTGGTGCCCCGCCCGCTCGTTGAGTGTCCAGAACACGCCGCACCCGTGTGGGGTCAGCGGCGTGTCGTGGACGCTCAACAGGTCTGCGCGCCGCGTGATGCCCGGTCGAGTGTCCACAACACGCCGTATCGGTCGACGGCCGACGGAGTGTTCTGGACACTCGGGAGGTCTCGAACGCGCCTCGGCGAGCGAGGGCCCACGTCGACAGCGGCGGGCGGCGGAGCTATCGTGCAGGCATGTCCCGGATCTTCGACGTGCCGTTCTCGTCGGTCTACCCGCTGTACGTCGCGAAGGTCAAGCGCAAGGAGCGCACCGTCGACGAGCTCGACACCGTGATCCGCTGGCTCACCGGGTTCGACGAGGCGGAGCTCGCCCGTCACGCCCAGGGGACGACCACCTTCCGCGAGTTCTTCGACGACGCGCGCCTCACCCCGCAGGCGTCCGAGATCACCGGCGTGGTGTGCGGAGTGCGGGTCGAGCAGATCGACGACCCGCTGATGTACCGCATCCGCCTGCTCGACAAGGTCGTCGACGAACTGGCGAAGGGCAAGGCAGTCGCGAAGGTGATGCGCGCGTCAGCCCCCGCCGCCCAGGGGTGAGGTCGCGTCGCGCGTCCGGCGGAGGTCCCTGAGCCTGGCAAGGGACCGGAGGCTTCGACGGGCTCAGCCACCTGCGCCGGGGCCGGAGGCTGCGACAGGATCGGCCACCTGCGCCGGGACCGGAGGCTTCGACAGGCTCAGCCACCTACGCCGGGACCGGAGGCTTCGACAGGCTCAGCCGCCTGCGCCGGGACCGGGGGCTTCGACAGGCTCAGCCACCTGCGCCGGGGCCGGAGGCTGCGACAGGATCGGCCACCTGCGCCGGGGGCCGGGGGCTTCGACAGGCTCGGCCGCCGGGGACCGGAGGCTTCGACAGGCTCAGCCACCTACGCCGGGACCGGAGACTTCGACAGGCTCAGCCACCTACGCCGGGACCGGCGGCTTCGACAGGCTCAGCCACCTACGCCGGGACCGGAGGCTGCGACAAAATCGGCCACCTGCACCGGGACCGGCGGCTTCGACAGGCTCAGCCACCTACGCCGGGACCGGCGGCTTCGACCGGCTAAGCCACCTGGCCACGCATCCCGGAATGCGAACGGCCCCGCCGAGCACGAGGCTGGGCGGGGCCGTTCGAGACGGGAACGCTTACGCGTTGGCGTCCTGACGCTTCAGGCGCGAAGCGGAGCGACCGCGCGCGGTCGCGTCGAGCTCGACCTTGCGGATGCGCACCTTCTCGGGCGTGACCTCGACGCATTCGTCGTCGCGAGCGAACTCCAGCGACTCCTCGAGCGTGAGGATGCGCGGGGGCGTCATCGACTCGAAGGAGTCGGAGGTCGACGAACGCATGTTCGTGAGCTTCTTCTCCTTGGTGATGTTGACGTCCATGTCGTCGGCGCGCGAGTTCTCGCCGATGACCATGCCCTCGTAGACCTCTTCAGTGGGCTGCACGAAGAAGCTCATGCGCTCCTGCAGGGCGATCATGGCGAACGGGGTGACGACACCCATGCGGTCGGCGACGATCGAGCCGTTCTGACGGGTCGTAATCGAGCCGGCCCAGTCGTCGTAGCCGTGCGAGATCGCGTTCGCGATGCCGGTGCCGCGCGTGATGGTGAGGAACTCGCTGCGGAAGCCGATCAGGCCGCGCGAAGGCACGACGAACTCCATGCGCACCCAGCCGGTGCCGTGGTTCGTCATGTTGTCCATGCGACCCTTACGGGCGGCCATCAGCTGCGTGATCGCACCGAGGTGCTCTTCGGGGGCGTCGATGGTGAGGTGCTCGAAGGGCTCCTTGAGCTTGCCGTCTTCGCCGCGCTTGGTGACCACCTGGGGCTTGCCGACGGTGAGCTCGAAGCCCTCACGACGCATGTTCTCGACGAGGATGGCCAGCGCGAGCTCGCCGCGGCCCTGGACCTCCCACGCGTCGGGGCGTCCGATGTCGACGACCTTGAGCGAGACGTTACCGATGAGCTCGCGGTCGAGGCGGTCCTTCACCATGCGGGCGGTGAGCTTGTGGCCCTTCACCTTGCCCATGAGGGGCGAGGTGTTGGTGCCGATGGTCATCGAGATGGCCGGGTCGTCGACGGTGATCGCCTTGAGCGGGCGCACGTCGTCGGGGTCGGCGATCGTCTCGCCGATCGTGATGTCGGGGAAGCCGGCGATGGCGACGATGTCACCGGGGCCGGCGTCTTCGGCGGGGTAGCGCTCGAGGGCGCGGGTCTTGAGCAGCTCGGTGATGCGGGCGTTGCTGGTGGTGCCGTCGGCGCGCACCCAGGCCACGGTCTGGCCCTTCTTCAGCGTGCCGTTGAACACGCGCAGCAGCGCGAGGCGTCCGAGGAACGGCGAGGAGTCGAGGTTGGTGACCCAGGCCTGCAGCGGAGCCTCGTCGTCGTAGGCGGGAGCCGGGACGTGCTCGAGGATCGCACCGAAGAGCGGCTCGAGGTCTTCATTGTCGGGCAGCGAGCCGTTGTCGGGGCGGTTGAGCGACGCGGCACCCGCGCGGCCCGAGGCGTACACGACGGGGACGTCGAGCAGCGCGTCGACGTCGAGGTCGGGCACGTCGTCGACGAGGTCGGACGCGAGGCCCAGCAGCAGGTCGTGCGCCTCTTCTTCGACCTCGGCGATGCGCGCGTCGGGGCGGTCGGTCTTGTTGACCAGCAGGATGACGGGGAGCTTGGCCTCGAGGGCCTTGCGCAGCACGAAGCGCGTCTGGGGCAGCGGGCCCTCGGACGCGTCGACGAGCAGCACGACGCCGTCGACCATCGACAGGCCGCGCTCGACCTCGCCACCGAAGTCGGCGTGGCCGGGGGTGTCGATCACGTTGATCGTGACCGGAACCTCGGTGTGCACACCGTTGTAGGTGATCGCCGTGTTCTTGGCGAGGATCGTGATGCCCTTTTCGCGCTCGAGGTCGTTCGAGTCCATCGCGCGCTCTTCGACGTGCGCGTGGTCGCCGAACGAGCCGGTCTGGCGGAGCATGGCGTCGACGAGAGTCGTCTTGCCGTGGTCGACGTGCGCGACGATCGCGACGTTACGGAGGTCAGGACGAAGGGCGTGCGCCATGGAGGGTCTCCAGGAAAATTCGGGGTGGTGCCCGGAATCGGGCGTCTCTAGTCTACCGGCCCGCGCCGACACTCCCGGCAGCTGACGTTCAGGAACGGTCCGGACGCGCGAAAGGGGCGGGATCCCGCAGGACCCCGCCCCCTTTTCACGACGTGCGTCAGCTGTTCTGGAAGCCCACGATCGTCCAGTCGACGGTCTCGAACTGGGTGGCGCCCCAGTTCACGAGACCCTGCTTGACGGCGTAGACGTTGGGCAGCGGCGCGATCGGGATGATCGGCACGTACGACCACAGCACCTTGTCGATCTCCTCGGCCGTCTTCAGGCGCGAGTCGGGGTCGAGGTCGGTGTTGGCCTTCTGCCACAGGTCCGCCAGCTGCGGGTCGGTGATGCCGGTGTAGTTCTGCGCCGAGTCGACGGGCGAGAACAGCGACTCGCTCGACGAGATCGGGTACGCGGTACCGCGCCACGAGAACGTCACCATCTCGAAGTCACCGGGGATGATGTAGTCGCTGAAGTAGCCGCCCACGGGCACGGTGTTCAGGTCGACCGGGATGCCGAACTCGCTGAGGTCGGCCTGGATCTGCTCGGCACGCTGGATGTTCGTGGCGGTGTCGGCGGGGACGGTGACCGAGAACTTCAGCGGGGTGCCGTCCTTGACCCAGGAGTCGCCGTCCTTGGTGTAGCCGGCGTCTTCGAGGTACTTGGCACCGGCGTCGGTGTCGTAGGGCAGCGACTCGTCGGTGTAGCCGTCCTGACCGGGCATGAACACGTAGCTGCCCTGCGTGATGGCGGGGACGCCGACGGGCGAGTTCGCCGTGTTGGCGATCTGCTCGCGGTTGACGATGGACGCCACGGCCTTGCGGACGTTGACGTCAGCCAGCGGGCCGTCGGAGGCGCGCATGGTGATGTGCGTCCAGGTCAGACCGTTGGAGGCCTGGATCTCGGCGCCCTGCACGTTCTGAGCGGTCTGGTACAGGTCGGCGTTGGCGCTGATGTTCAGCGCGTCGATCTCACCGTTGCTGAACGAGGTGCCCTGCTGGTCCTGGCTCACCGCGCGGTAGACGATCGTCTCGAGCTTGGGCGCCTGGCCCCACCACTTGGGGTTGCGCTCGAGGGTGGCGATGCCGGCCGTCGAGTCGAACGAGCCCAGGAGGAAGGGACCCGAGGAGGGAAGGGCCTTGGTGAGGTAGCCCGTGTTGAAGGTGTTCGGGTCGTTGGCGACCGTGGCCGGGAGGATCTGACCGAGCAGACCCTGCCAGTCGGCGTAGACAGACGAGAACGTGATGATGACGTCGAACTCGTCCGTGCCCTGCTCGACCGATTCGATCTGGTCCCAGCCGGTGGTGGAGATGACGACGTACTCGGGGTTCGAGCCGTTGTTGGCCTTCCAGGTCGCCTGGTAGTCGGCGACGGTGATGGGCGTCCCGTCCTCCCACACGGCATCCGGGTTCAGCTTGATCTCGACCGTCTGGGGGCTCTCGTTGGTCAGCTCGACCGACGAGGCGTAGTCCTCGTTGACGACCGGCTTGCCCGACTCGTCGATCTTGATGGGGCCACCCTGCATCGCCGAGATGATGTCGTTGGTGTTGGCCTCGTTGCCGTCGATCTGGAAGTTGTTCCAGTTGACGGGCATGGAGTCGACGGCCAGCGTCAGGGTTCCGCCGTCCTGCACGTCGGCGGCGTCGGCACGCACCCACGCGGTCGACGGCAGCGAGTTCTGGTCGTCGGGGTTGGCCGAGGGTGCCGCGGTGTTGCCCGGTGCGCACCCGGCGATCGCCAGGGCGGCGGCGCTCAGCAGCGCGAGTGCGCCGAGAGCCTTCGCTTTGCGGGTCATGTGATCAATCCTCTCGTTGGTGATCGGGGAGGGTCTCCGACGACGTGGTGCCATCGATCGAAGACGTTCGGGGGGACGCGACCGACGCCGTCTCGAGGACGAGGTCGGAGCGTTCGGCGTAGTGGCACGCCACCTCGGAGCGCGCCGAAGAGCGCAGACCGGGGTCGTCGGAGTCGCACCGGCGCCGGTCGGCGTCCGGCAGCAGGCGGTACAGCGGGCATCGCGTGCGGAAACGGCATCCGGAGATCTCTTGCGTCGGGCTCGGCAGGTCGCCGTCGAGCAGGATGCGGGTGCGCGCGCGCTCGATGCGCGGATCCGGGATGGGTGCGGCCGAGATGAGGGCCTTGGTGTACGGATGCCGGGGGTCGTCGAACACCGCGTCGACGGGACCCTGCTCGACGATGCGCCCGAGGTACATGACCGAGACGTCGTCGGCGATCTGACGGACCACGGCGAGGTCGTGCGCGACGAAGAGGAACGACAGTCCGAGGCGTTCCTTGAGGTCTTCGAGCAGGTTGATGACACCGGCCTGGATCGAGACGTCGAGGGCCGAGACCGGCTCGTCGAGCACGACGACGGCGGGGTCGGTCGCGAGGGCGCGGGCGATGCCGATGCGCTGACGCTGACCGCCCGAGAACTCGTGCGGGTAGCGGTCCGACATGTTGGGGTCGAGGCCGACGAGCTCGAGCAACTCGGTCATCTTGCGGTCGCGTTCGGCACGCGGCACGCCCTGCACCAGCAGCGGCTCGGTGATGACCTCACCGACCGGCAGGCGCGGGTCGATGGCGCCCATCGGGTCTTGGAAGACGATCTGGATGCCCTTGCGCAGCGTCGCCTTGTCTTTGCGACTCACGGTGGCCACGTCGGTGCCGTTGATGCGGATGCTGCCGCTCTGCGGGGCGACCATCTCCATGATCTCGAGGATCGTCGTCGTCTTTCCGCACCCCGACTCCCCCACCAGGCCCATGGTGCGACCGGGCTGGATCGAGAACGAGATGCCGTCGACGGCGCGCACCGTGCCGATGCGGCGCGGGAAGACCGAGCCCTTCATCAGCGGGAAGTGCTTGGTCAGATCGGTGACCTCGACCGCCGGGGTCACGTCGGGACGCAGCGGCGGGATCTCGCCCAGCGCCTCGGGGCGGGGGAAGATCTCGGGGCGGGCGAGGGCGCCGGAGGCGATCTCGTCGGCGCGGATGCAGGCCGAGACGTGATCGGGGTCGGTGCCGTGCATCGCGAGCTCGGGCTCGATGTCGTGGCACGCGTCGATCGCGATCGGACAGCGCGCCGCGAAGGGGCACCCCTTCGGCAGGTTCGCGAGGGACGGCGGGCGTCCCTCCAACGGCACGAGACGTTGCGAGCCGGCGGTCTGCATGTTCGGCACCGACCGCAGCAGGCCCACCGTGTAGGGCATGTGCGGGTCGTGGAAGATCTCGTCGACCGAGCCGCGCTCGACGAGCTTGCCCGCGTACATCACCGCGACGCGGTCGGCGTGACCGGCCACGACACCGAGGTCGTGCGTGATGAGGACGACGGCGGCGCCCGTCACCTCGCGGGCCTTCTGCAGCACCTCGAGGATCTGCGCCTGGATCGTCACGTCGAGCGCCGTGGTGGGCTCGTCGGCGATGATGACGCGCGGGTCGTTGGCGATGGCCATGGCGATCATCGCGCGCTGGCGCATACCGCCCGAGAACTCGTGCGGGTATGCGCGGGCCCGACGCTCGGCATCCGGGATGCCGACGAGCTTGAGCAGCTCGACCGACCGGGCGTGAGCGGCCTGGGCCGACAGCGCCTTGTCATGCAGTCGCAGGCCCTCGGAGATCTGGTCGCCCACCGTGTAGACCGGGGTGAGCGCCGACAGCGGGTCTTGGAAGACCATCGCGAGCTCGGCTCCGCGGATCTTCGACAGCTGCCCGTCATTCATCGCCAGCAGCGACCGGCCGTCGTAGACGATGTCGCCCTCGACGCGGGCGTTCGAGGGAAGCAGTCCCATCACCGCGAGCGACGACACGCTCTTGCCGGAGCCCGACTCGCCCACGATGCCGAGGAACTCGCCCTCGTGCACGTCGTAGGAGATGCCGCGGACGGCGCGGACGGCGTTGCCCTCGCGCTGGGGGAAGGTCACGCTGAGGTCGCGGACCGACAGCAGCGGCTGGCGTCCGGTCGAGGACAGCAGGGTGGCGGAACGGGTGTCAGTCACGGTTCGCTCCCGAAGTGGGGTCGATGGCGTCGCGCAGAGCGTCGCCGATGAGGCTGATGGCCAGGAGCAGCACGATCAGCACGCCGGCGGGGTACACGAACAGCCACGGGCGGGTGACGGCGGCCGAGGTTCCCGCCGACAGCAGGGTGCCGAGCGAGACGTCGGGCGCCTGCACGCCGAAGCCGAAGTAGCTGAGCGAGGTCTCGGCCATGATGGCCGCGACGATGCCGAGGGTCGCGTCGATGATCAGCAGCGACGCGATGTTGGGGATGATGTGGCGGCCGAGGATCTGCCGGGTCGGCATGCCCATGTAGCGCGCCGCCCGCACGAAGTCGCGGTTGCGCAGCGATCGGGTCTGGTTGCGCACCACCTGGGCGAGGATCATCCAGCTGAACACCGCCAGGAAGAAGGTCAGCGCCAGCCACGACAGGCCGCGCGTCAGCGGGCTCAGCAGCACGAGGATGAAGAACGAGGGCACCACCAGCAGCAGGTGGATGAGCCAGCCGATGACGGCGTCGATCTTGCCGCCGAGGTAGCCGGCGACGGAGCCCACCGCCGCGGCGATGAGGGTCGCGCCGACACCCGCGAGGGCGCCGATGATGAGCGACTTCTGCAGGCCGACGAGCGTCTGGGCGTAGATGTCCTGCCCGATGCCGTTGGTGCCGAACCAGTGCAGCTGCGTCGGGCCGAGGCCGACGTTGAGGAAGTCGCGCTGGGTGGCGTCCCAGGGCGAGAGCAGGGGTCCGATGAAGGCCCAGAGCACGATGAACACGAGCACGCTCGCGCCGACCCAGAACCGGGGCATCTTGCGCAGGCGTGCGCGCACCAGCGCACCGCGCGAGAGCGGCTTGCGGGCGCGGGTGACCGGGCTGGTGGCGACGAGGGTGCCGTCGAGGGCGTCTTCCTGCATTGTCATGTCAGCTCCTCACTCTCGGGTCGAGGGCTGCGTAGAGCACTTCGGACAGGGTCGAAGACAGCAGGACGAGAACGGCGACGAAAAGCGTCGAGCCCGCCACCGCATTGATGTCCTGCTGCGTCACGGCGTTGAGCTGGAATTGCCCCATCCCGCGCCACGAGAAGACGATCTCGAGCATCGCCGAACCGGCGATCAAGGCGCCGAAGCTGTAGGCGAAGAACGTCGACATCGGAATGAGGGCGATGCGCACGCCGTGGCGGAACAACGCCTGCGTGCGCGGCAGGCCCTTTGCGCGGGCGGTGCGGATGTAGTCGGCCCCCAGCACGTCGAGCATCATGCTGCGCTGGTAGCGCGAGAACGACGCGGCGCTGATGAGCACGAGCGCGATCGTCGGCAGCAACAGGTGCACGGCGCGGTCGGCCAGCATCGGTCCGAAGCCCTCGACCCCCGCGGTGTACTCGCCCGTGAAGCGGATCACCTGGTTGCCCAGGGCGTTGTTGAAGGCGGTGGCCGCGATCATCAGCAGCACGCCGATCACGAACGTCGGGGTCGCGAACACCAGGTACGACGCGTAGGTCGTGACCTGGTCGCTCGCGCGGTACTGGCGCACCGCGCCCCACACGCCGATGAGCACGCCGACGATGGCGCCGAGGATCGAGCCGATGAGCAGCAGGCGCAGGCTCGTGCCGGCGCGCGTGGCGATCTCGGTCATGACGTCCTGGCCGCCGATCGTGGTGCCGAGGGAGAAGTTGGTGAACAGGTTCACCAACCAGTTCCACAGGCGCACGATGATCGGCACGTCGGGGTTGGCACCGAGAGCGTCGAGGCTCGCGATGATCGACTCCTGGGGCGGCCGCGGGTTCATGCCGTAGAAGCGGTCCTGGGGCCGCAGCAGCGCGCTTCCCAGCACGTACGCGAGGCACGTGGCGAGCAGGCTGAGAACGGCGTAGTTCAGGAACCGGCGCAGAACGTAGAACGTCATGACGCGGGGAGGCCCGTCCGGAACAGATCGGTGGTGTGCATCATGGTGGTCCTCTCGCCTTCGAGATCCCCCGCCGATTCTTTCGCCTGGCTAAGGATCTTCAGAGACCCTACGTCGGCTTTTCGCAGAAGGCGTGCCGGGGGAACACACTTTTCACGAACGTAACAAACCCCTTACATGGCGGTTTGTCACGAGCGGCTGGCTCGAGCGCAGCACTGCGCTCAGCGAAGACCGCCGGAGATGAACAAAGCGATGATAACCCAGACGATCAGTACCAGGAGAGAAATCGCCGAGGGAATGTCCCAAAAACGACGGACGACGCCGTCCTTCGGGGCCGTCGGACGGGCCGACTCCCACGCGTCCTGGATGACCTGGAGGTCGCGGATGGCGGGCGGCTCGCGCCGCGCACGGTCGTCGTCGTCGCGGCGCAGGGGCGGTCGACCGGGGCGGCCCGCGACAGGGCCGCCGAAGGCCTTGTAGACCCGCGGCTCGTCGGTCTTCACCTCGAGCTGCCAGCGCATGTCGATGTCGCTGACGCGCGCCCAGGCGATGTCGCTGACGCGCAGCGGGTTGTGGATCCGGATGCCGTTCGGATCGATCCGCACGTGCGGGGCGAACAGCAGGGCGTACACGCCCCAGAGCGCCAACAGCACCCACGGGGCGATGAGCAGCATCTCGCCGATGCCCGCCCGGATCGCGGCGTCGCCGAGGAGGACGACCGCCAGCGCGGCCCCGAGCACGAGCCCGACGACCGCGGACGGGGCACGGAACACCCGCGGGTGTTCCGTGCCCCGGAATCGCTCGTCGCGCGTCACGCGCCACCCAGCGACAGCGAGGCGCCGGGGATCGCGTCCAGCAGACGCTGCGTGTACTCCTGCGAGGGCTGCGCGAAGATCTCGTCGACCGTGCCCTGCTCCACGAGCTTGCCGCGCTCCATCACGCACACCAGGTCGGCCGCGACGCGGACGACGGCGAGGTCGTGCGTGATGAACAGGTAGGTCAGACCGAGCTCGGACTGCAGCTCCGCGAGCAGCTGGAGGACCTGCGCCTGCACCAGCACGTCGAGGGCCGAGACGGCCTCGTCGAGCACGAGGATGTCGGGCTTGAGCGCCAGGGCGCGCGCGATGGCGACACGCTGACGCTGTCCGCCGGACAGCTCGTTGGGGTACCGCGAGGCGAGCTCCTGCGGCAGGGCGACCTGCTCGAGCAGCTCCTCCACGCGGGCGCGACGCGAGGCGTTGTCGCCCACCTTGTGGATGTTGAGCGGCTCGGCGATCAGGTTGCCGATGCTGCGCAGCGGGTCGAGCGAGCCGTACGGGTCCTGGAACACCGGCTGCATGCGGCGGCGGAGGTTGAAGGTGTCCTTCGCGTTCAGCTTGCCGGTGTTGACCCCGTCGACCTCGATCGAGCCCGACGTGGGCTCCTCGAGCTTGAGCACCATCTTGGCGATCGTCGACTTGCCCGAGCCCGACTCCCCCACCAGCGCCAGCGTCTTGCCGCGCGGGATCTCGAACGAGACCCCGTCGACGGCGCGGAACTGCTCGCTGCGGAACCCGCCCTGGCGGATCTTGTACTCCTTGACCAGGTCGGTGACCTTGACGGTCGCCGGGGCGTCGATGTCGGATTCGCGCAGGATGCCGCGGTCTTCGACCTTCGCCTGGATGCGCTGCGAGGCGATGCTGGGCGCGGCGGCGACGAGGCGCTGCGTGTACGGGTGCTGCGGGTTCTCGAGGATCTCGCGGCTGGGACCCGACTCGACGATCTCGCCCTGGTTCATCACGACGATGGTGTCGGCGCGCTCGGCGGCGAGTCCCAGGTCGTGCGTGATGAGCAGCACCGAGGTGCCGCGCTCACGCGTCAGCGAGGCCATGTGATCGAGGATCACGCGCTGCACGGTCACGTCGAGGGCCGAGGTCGGCTCGTCGGCGATCAGCAGCTTCGGGTCGGCCGCGAGGCCGATGCCGATGAGCGCACGCTGGCGCATACCGCCCGAGAACTGGTGCGGGTACTGGTGCAGGCGACGCTCCGCGTCGGCGAGGCCGGCCTGCTTCAGCACCTCGATCGCGCGCTTCTCGACCTCCTTGCGACCGGTGGCGATGCCGTTCGCACGGATCGCCTCCTTCACCTGGAAGCCGATGCTCCACACCGGGTTGAGGTTCGACATCGGGTCCTGAGGGACGTAGCCGATGTCCTTGCCGCGCACCGACTCGAACTGCGTCGCGCTCAGGTCGGTCAGCTCCCGCCCATCGAGCGTGATGCTGCCGCCGGTGACGTGACCGGTGCCGGGGAGCAGGCCGATCACCGCGGAGGCGGTGGTCGACTTGCCCGAGCCCGACTCGCCGACGATGGCGACGGTCTGGCCGGGGTAGACGTCGAGGCTCACGCCGTGGAGCACCTGGCGGGATCCGCCCTCGCCCTCGAAGGCGACCTTGAGGTCGCGAACGGACAGCAGAGGCGTCATGGTGGCGTCGCTCATCGGCGGGCCCTCGCTCTCGGGTCGATGGCGTCTCGGATGAGCTCGCCCAGCAGGATGAACGCCAGCACCGTGACCGTCAGGGCGACCGAGGGCCAGATGAGCGCTGCGGGCGCGATGCGCAGCGACTGCTGCGCCTGGCTGATGTCGTTGCCCCACGACATGGTGCTGCCGCCGAGGCCGACACCGAGGAACGACAGGGTCGCCTCGGCGACGATCGCCGCGGCGAGGCTGATCGTGGTGACCACGAGCAGCGGCGCGATGGCGTTCGGGATGACGTGGGTGAGCAGCGTCTTGAACTTCGACTGCCCCAGCGCCTGCGAGGCCGCGACGAAGTCGGCCTGGCGCACGCGCAGCACCTCGGCGCGCACCACGCGAGCCGTGGAGGCCCACGCGAACCCGCCGATGGCGAAGGCGAGGGTCAGCACGTTGCGGTACTGCGAGAACACGCTCATCACGACGATGGCCGCGAGGATGTAGGGGATCGAGAAGAAGATGTCGCCGACGCGCGAGATCACCGCGTCGAGCCATCCGCCGTAGAAGCCCGACAGCGCGCCCATGATGAGGCCGATGATCGTGCCGATCGCGGTGGCCAGCAGACCTACCGACAGCGAGGTGCGGGCACCCCAGACGATGCGCGAGAACGTGTCGCAGCCCTGGAACGTGAAGCCCAGGATGTGGCCCGCCTGCGGTCCGCCGTTGCTGTTGGACAGCTGGCAGTCGTTGTTCGGGGGGACCTGCGTGAACAGCGTCGGAGCGATCGCCATGAGGATCACCACGAACATGACGGCCAGGGCGATCCAGAAGGTGGGACGACGACGGAGGTCGCGCCACGCGTCGAGCCACAGGTTGCTCTTGCGCGCCGCCACGCGGACGGCGTCGACGGAGATCGTTTCGGTCTTGATCGGCGCGACGTAGTGCGGCGCCGGGAACTGACTACTTGACATAGCGGATCCTCGGGTCGAGAAGGCCGTACAGGAGGTCGACGACCAGGTTGACCAGCACGTAGATGATGACGAAGACGGTCACGAACGACACGACCGTGGGGCCCTCTCCGCGGATGGTCGCCTGGTACAGCGTGTTACCGACACCGGGGATGTTGAAGATGCCCTCGGTGACGGTCGCGCCGACCAGCAGCACGCCGAAGTTGGTCGCGGAGTTCGTGATGACCGGGATGAGCGAGTTGCGCAGCACGTGCACGGGGATCACGCGGCGACGCGAGAGGCCCTTGCTGTAGGCGGTGCGCACCCAGTCCTGGTTGAGCGTGTCGATGACCGACCCGCGCATCAAGCGCATGCTCGTGGCGAAAAGGCTGAAGCCCAGCACGATGGCCGGCAGGATCAGATCGCCCCAGTTGTTCTGCGCACCGACCGTCGGGCGGAACCAGCCGAGTTGGATCGCGAGGAAGTACTGCGCGAGGAAGCAGGCCACGAAGATCGGCAGCGCGACGAACAGCAATGCGACGATCAGCGCGGCGTTGTCGAACAGCTTGCCCTTGCGGATGGCCGAGATCGTGCCGATCACGACGGCGAGCACGAACTCGATCGCCAGGGCCATGATCGCCAGACGCGCCGTCACGGGGAGCGTGCGCGCGAGGACCTCGTTGACGGACTGACCCGAGAACGTGGTTCCGAGATCACCCTGGAAGATGCCGCCGATGTAGAGGAAGTACTGGACGATGAAGGGCTGGTCCAGGTGGTACTGGGCCCGCAAGGCTTCGACGACCTGCGGGGCGGGGGTCTTGTCGCCGAAGAGCCCGAGGATCGGGTCTCCCGGCATGGCGAAGACCATGAAGTAGATCAGCAGGGTGGCCCCGAAGAACACGGGGAGCACCTGCAGCAGACGTCTGAGGATGTAGCCGAGCATCCGCTCTCTTTTCGAACGTGGGAAACGCCTCATCCGACGTTTCGTGGGGGGACGGCCCCGAAAGGGCCCGTGCCGTTTTATCACACGTCGTGATGAGGCCTGGCTGGCAGACCGCGAGGCGGTGACGAATCCGTCACCGCCTCGCGGCCAGAGATCGGAAGGGTTACTTCGTGATCTCGTAGTACAGCGGAACCGAGTTCCAGCCGAACTTGACGTTGTTCACGCCCTCGGCGAAGCCACCGGTCACGTTGGAGTACCAGAGCGGGATGGCCGGGAGGTCCTGCAGGAGGATCTCCTGGGCCTTCTGGAAGTCCTGGTTCTGGGTGTCGACGTCGGTCTCGGCGATGCCGTCGCTCAGGAGCTGGTCGAACTGGGGGTTCGAGTAGTCACCGTCGTTGGACGAGGCGTCGGTCGCGTACAGCGGTCCGAGGAAGTTGTACAGACCGGGGTAGTCGGCCTGCCAACCGGTGCGGAACGCAGTCTGGATGCTGCGGTCGGTGATGGCCGAGCGGGCTTCCTTGAACGTCGGGTACGGCGCGCCGGATGCATCGATGCCGAGGGTGTTCTTGATCGAGTTGGTCACCGCGTCGACCCAGGTCTGGTGTCCACCGTCGGCGTTGTACGCGATCTGGAAGGTGCCGGTCCACGGCGAGATGGCGTCGGCCTGGGCCCACAGGTCCTTCGCCTTGGCCTCGTCGTACTTGAGCACGTCGGAGCCTTCGAGCGAGTCGGACCAGCCGTTGATGACCGGCGAGGTGAAGTCGCTGGCGGGGGTACGGGTGCCCTGGAAGATCGTCTTGGTGATCTCGTCGCGGTTGATGGCCATCGACAGCGCCTGACGACGCAGCTTGCCCTCTTCACCGCTGAAGTGCGCGAGGCGCTCGGGGATCGTGAACGACTGGAACACGGCCGCCGGCTGGTTGACCGCGCGGTCGCCCAGGTCGGAGGTGAAGGTCGCCTGCGATGCCGGCGGGATCGCGTCGATCACGTCGACGTTGCCACCGAGGAGGTCGGCGTAGGCCGCGTCCTGCGAGGCGTAGAACACGACGGTCAGACCACCGTTGGCGACGGTACGGCCACCCTGGTAGTCGTCGTTCTTGACGAGGTCGATCTGCACGTTGTGCTGCCACGCGCTGTCGCTGGCGAGCTTGTACGGGCCGTTGCCGATCGGGTTCTCACCGAACGCGGCCATGTCGGCGAAGGCCGAGTCGGGCAGCGGGAAGAACGCCGAGTAGCCGAGGCGCAGCGCGAAGTCGGCGGCGGGCTTGGACAGCTCGATCGTGAAGGTGTAGTCGTCGACCTTCTTCAGACCCGTGAGCTCGGAGTCAGCGTCGTAGCTGAAGCCGACGATGTCCTCGAAGAAGTAGCTGTTGAGCTGGTTGTTCGACAGCTGAGCGCCGTAGTTCCAGGCCTTGATGAAGTTGTCGGCCTTGACCTCGGTGCCGTCCGTGAACTTCTGGCCCTTCTTCAGGGTGACCGTGAGGTTCTGGGGGTCGTTGGTGACGATGGACTCGGCCATGTCGTTCACCGGGGCGCCGTCTGCGTCGTAGTAGACCAGGCCCGCGAAGATCGAGTCGAGGATCTTTCCGCCACCGACCTCGTTGGTGTTGGTGGGGATCAGCGGGTTCTGCGGCTCGGAGCCGTTGGTCCGGATGATCGCCGACGCGTCGCCGCTGCCGGATGCAGAGCCGCTGTCCGTGTCTCCGCCTGCGCAGCCGGCGAGCATAAGCCCGACGGCTCCCAGCAGGGCGAGACCGGAAAGGGCAATCTTGTTGCGCTTCACAGTTCCTCCAGGGAAGGGATGATCGTCGCCCGGGTAGGTTTTCACGCAGCACAAGATGCATGGAAGATCCGTCGGGCAGGATGAGAACACACTAGGCACGTTTACCCAGGTGCCCCAAACTCCTCTGAAAAACGTTACAGAGGATTTACTCAGAAGGGTTCAGATGTGGCAATCTGACAAGTCGGGCGCCTTTCGGGGTCCAGCCGACTGGACCTATCCTCCGACCCTCTCCCCCGCCGACCGGTACGACCGTCGGCGTCTGGGCTGGGAGATCGCAATCGTGCTGCTCGTCAGCGTCGGTCAATCGGCCATCTACTCGGTCGTGTCGTTCGTGCGCGCAGCCACCCGCGCCCCGATCTCGCAGCAGCAGACGCAGCTGAACCCCTCGCGCAGCGCCGAGCCGCTGTGGGACGCGATCTACCAGTTCCTCGATATCTTCTTCTCGCTCGCCCTGGTCGCCCTCGCGGTCTACCTGCTGTGGGAGCCGGCGAACAACGCGCTGCGCCGGATCGGGCTCGACTTCCGCCGCTTCGGCGGCGACCTCCTCCGAGGCATCCTGCTCGTCGTGCTCATCGGAGCGCCGGGCATCGGCGTCTACGCGATCGGCCGCTCCATCGGGCAGAGCATCACGGTGGTCCCCGCCCCGCTCGACTCCTCGTGGTGGGTCATCGGTCTGCTGGTGCTGGCGGCGCTGCGCGCCGGCCTCACGGAGGAGGTCATCTTCCTCGGCTTCCTCTTCGATCGCCTGCGCCGCCTCGGCTGGTCGTGGACCGGGATCATCGTCTCGACGGCCCTGCTGCGCGGCAGCTACCACCTCTACCAGGGGTGGCCGTCGGCGCTCGGCAACGTCGTGATGGGGCTCGTGTTCGGCTGGTGCTACAAGCGCTGGGGCCGAGTGATGCCCCTCGTGATCGCGCACACGATCATCGACATCGTCGCCTTCGTGGGGTACCCGCTCGCCGCGGCCTGGTGGCCCGCCATCTTCGCGCCGCCCGCGCCGGCGTCGACGCCGACACCGACGAGCTGAGCCGCTGCGCGAGACGCGGACGCCGGGGGCGCGGCATCCGGAGCACAGCCGCAGCGAGGCGGCCGAGCTCACGGCATCCGGAACGTCGCTCAGCTCTGCGGCGGCGACCAGGTCCAGAACGCCGGCGGTACGCCGTCGGGCTCGGACGTGTAGGTCACTCCCCCGACGCCGGCCGCGGCGACCACCGCGCCCGTGCGCTCGAGCAGGGGCACGCCCGCGTAGGCGGTGAAGAGCGACCGGTCGATCTCCTTGGCCTCCGACAGCACGTCGACCGGGTCGGTGTGCACGGTCAGCTCGTCGAAGAGCTGGTCGGTGTTCTCGCCGTCGACCCCCTCCGCGATGCGGTCGCGCGCCGAGCGGTAGAGGCTCTCGTCTTCGCCCACCCAGGCCAGGGTGGCATCCGGAACGTCGTCGGCCGCCGCCGCGCGCACCGCGATTCCCGCCTTGGCCGCCATCGTCACCAGACGCGCGAACACCTTCGACGCCACCTCGTCGGTGCTGTCGTACGCGACGCGCAGCACGGCCGCGCGCTCGTCGAGCGCCGAGCGGGCTCCATCGACGTCGCTCCCGGTTCCGGGGGCGCCGTTGCCCGACACGAGGTCGTTGTAGAGCTGACCGGTCGCCGGCGACGAGAGGAACGACTGCAGCGGCTGCGCGTCGGGGCGCACGTCGCCCAGCACGTCCTTGACCATCGCGGAGCGATCGAGCGAGAGGGTGGTGGCCCGACGGAGGGCGGATGCCGTGCCGTCAGCGAATCGCAGTTGCAGGGTCTGCGTGGTCGGTCCGGTGCTGACCTGCAGCCCGGCATCGGTGAGCGTCTTGAGCTCGGTGGCGTCGATGTCGCCGACGTTCGCGACGTCGACGACCCCCGCCTCGACGGCGGAGAGCTGCGCGGACCGATCGGCGAAGAAGCGGACCTTCAGGCTCTCGAGCCCCGGGAAGTGACCGCCCTGGTAGCTGTCGCGTCGCGCGAGTTCGAGGGTGTCGTCGGTGATGGCGCTGACCTTCCACGGTCCCGACGAGACGACGCCGGCGGGATCGGGCGTCGTGCCGGGCGCCACGTCGAAGCCGGTGTTCCAGACCTTCGCGGCCGCCGCGAGCACCGCGTTCGGCTCGCGCGGCGCCGCCGGGTCGCCCGCGGGGGTCGTCATGATCGCGGTCACGAGGTCTTTCACGCTCACGCCCGCGCGCTGCGCGACCACGTGGATCGGCCGGTCGAGCAGCCACTGCCGGTTCCAGTCGGCGAACGGCTGGGCGTAGGTGAGGGTCAGGGTGTCGTTCGCGCGGTCGAGGCTCGGCCGCGTGGTCGCGGCGTTGGGATCGGCCGGTGCCGCGGTGTCGAAGTAGCGCGTGCCCGACACTAGCTGGCCCGAGGCGTCGTAGGTGGCGTCGTCGAAGTAGTGCGACGACACGGCCCATCCGAACAGCAGGTCGTCGAGACTGACCTCCGTGCCGTCCGACCAGACGCGGTCGCTGAAGAGCTCGTAGCTGACCTTCAGCGGATCGCCCTGCACGCGGGTGATGCGGCCGAGGCCGTCGTTCGGAACGACCTGCAGGTTGCCGTCGAGAGAGCCCAGCTTCTCGTCGAGGAGGGCCGCGACGGCCCGGTTCGCGTCGGTGTCGCCGGTGGCGCTGGCGGCGTTGAAGCTCGTGAGCGAGCCGACCACACCGAGGGTCAGGGTGGTGGGTTCTTCTTCGCGCGGCGCGGGGCTCGTCTCGGGCGCGGAGCACCCGGCGAGCACGACGGCGGCGGCTGCGGCGATCGCGAGCAGGCCGCCGACTCCGCGGCGTCGTCGATTCGGTCGAGGAACGTCGTTCAGCCCGTGGTGCACAGGGGCACTTTACTAAAGGCCTCCTGGGGATCTCCTCGGGCCCGCCGGGCCCCCGCCAAGGCCCGCCTGGGCCCGCCGGGGCCCGCCGGGTGGGGTTCGGACCTGTTCGCGGGGCGCGTCCGGGTCTCGTTTGCCGCGAGACTGCAACTCGCTGACGAACCCGCGTCACACTGCAACGGAGTTGTCAGCGAGATGCAGTCTCGGCAGGTCTTCGCGCGCGCATGCCTCTGTCGCGGCCGCCGGGCGTGAGCGCGACAGGGTGGCCGATTTCCTCGCGAGACTGCAACTCGCTGACAAACCCGCGTCACACTGCAACAGGAGTTGTCAGCGAGATGCAGTCTCGGCGGGTGTGGGGCGAGGGCGCGCGGGCCACACGCCCTCGGCGCGCGAGGCGACGACCGGCAGCGGGCGTCTCAGGCGTGCAGCCAGGAAGTCGATCGTTTGCGCCTTCTGCACCGGATGCCGGTGCGCGGCGTTCTCCACGGATTGCTCGTCGCGCGCCCCGGGGACGGCGTCGCGCGAGCACGGTGAAGCGCATGTCTTCTCTCGAGCTTCCCGCGACGCTGCTCCCCGCCGGCACTCTCGTACACTCGACGCGGAGCCGACGAAGGGGCGAGGTGCTCCGTCTCAATCGGGGCGTTTACGCCCTCCGCGATGAATGGAACGCCCTCGCGCCGTGGCAGCGGTACGGGCTCCGAGTGCAAGCGCACGCGATGTGGCATCCGGATGATGTCTTGTGTCTCGAGTCGGCCGCCGTCCTTCTGGGGCTTCCGCTGGTGGGTGGCGATCATGACATCCACGTCCTCTCCGAGCACGGCGCCACCTCTCGGCGCTCGGGCGGAGTGCGTGTGCACACGATGGCAGCCTCAGATCGTACGTTCGCGGAGGTCGACGGTATCCGGGTGACATCGCTCGCCGACACCTGCATCGACATCGCCCGGTCTCGGCACCCCGCCCTGGCGCTTGCCGTCGCCGACGCCACGGTTCGTCGCGACCCCTCCCTGGGCGACCTCGCGCTCGTGGTGCTGAACGAGGAGCGTTCATCCGCCCGCGGAAGGAGACAGGCGAGGTGGGCGCTGCATCGCGCCGATCGGGCCGCCGAGTCCCCTCTCGAATCGATCAGCAGGGCCTCGATCGAGTGGCTGGGGTTCCCGGCTCCCGAGCTTCAGGAGCGCTTTCCGGGAACGGACGAGCGGGAGGACCGTGTGGATCTCTGGTGGCCCGCTCAGAGGATCGCCGGAGAAGCCGACGGTCACCACAAGTACGACGGCCGCTTCGGCGATCCCCTCGAGGCGCTTCGCGCGCGGGAGAAACGCGATCGGCGACTTCTGGCCGCGGGGGTCCGCACCGTGGTGCACTGGGCATGGGACGACGTCGCCGAGGCCACTTCCCTGCGGGCGATGCTGCGGGGCGTCGGGATGCCGATCGTCCACACCCCCGATCCGGGCCGTTTGGCCTCGCTTCGGGGTGTCCTTCGGGGGTCATCGACGCGCGAGACTGCATCTCGCTGACAAACCCGCGTCAGGCTGCAACGGAACTGTCAGCGACATGCAGTCTCGTCGTCCGGTGGGGCGCAAGCTTGGCGGGCAGCGCGGCGCGGGGCGGCGCTGTACCTCGCGGCCGGCACCCTAGCCGCCAGCACGCGCGAAACTGCAAGTCGCTGACAAACCCGCGTCAAGCTGCAACGGAGTTGTCAGCGAGATGCAGTCTCGCGAAATGAACGGGCCCGCCGGGGCCCCGCCGACCCCGCGCGGCGTCGACCCCGGATGCGGGGAGCCGACGCCGCGCGCGGGTCAGGCGAACGCCTCCGGCGGCGGGCACGAGCAGACCAGGTTGCGGTCGCCGTAGGCCTGGTCGATGCGGCGCACCGGGGGCCAGTACTTGCCGCGGATCAGCGAGCGCACGGGGTACACCGCGGTCTCGCGCGAGTACGGGTGCACCCACTCGCCCACCACGACCGTCTCTGCGGTGTGCGGGGCGTTGACCAGCGGGTTGTCGTCGGCGGGCCACTCCCCCGCCGCGACCGCGAGGGCCTCGTGCTTGATCGCGATCATGGCATCCACGAAGCGGTCGAGCTCGGCGAGGTCTTCGCTCTCGGTCGGCTCCACCATCAGGGTGCCGGCGACCGGGAACGACATCGTCGGGGCGTGGAAGCCGTAGTCGATGAGGCGCTTGGCGACATCGTCGACGGTGACGCCGGTCTGCTCCTTGAGCGGACGCAGGTCGAGGATGCACTCGTGCGCGACGAGTCCGCCCTCACCGGCGTAGAGCACCGGGTAGTGCTCGCGCAGGCGCGTGGCGATGTAGTTGGCCGAGAGCACCGCCGCGGCCGTGGCCTGGCGCAGGCCCTCGGCGCCCATCATGCGCACGTACGCCCACGAGATCGGCAGGATGCCGGCCGAGCCGTGCGGGGCGGCCGAGACCGGTCCCCCGTCGAACACGCCGCCGGCGTGATCCGCGCGCTGCGAGAACGGGTGCGAGGGCAGGTACGGCGCGAGGTGCGCCTTCGCCGCGACCGGACCGACACCGGGTCCGCCACCGCCGTGCGGGATCGCGAACGTCTTGTGCAGGTTGAGGTGCGAGACGTCGCCGCCCAGGTCGCCGAAGCGGGCGAAGCCGAGCAGCGCGTTGAGGTTGGCGCCGTCGACGTACACCTGTCCGCCCGCGTCGTGCACGGCCTGCGTGATCTCGAGCACGTCGTGCTCGTACACCCCGTGGGTCGAGGGGTACGTGATCATCAGGGCCGACAGCTCGGCCGCGTGCTGCGCGATCTTCGCGCGCAGGTCGCCGAGGTCGACGTTGCCGGCCTCGTCGCACGCGACGACGACGACCTTCATGCCCGCGAGGATCGCCGAGGCGGCGTTCGTGCCGTGCGCCGACGACGGAATGAGGCACACGGTGCGCTCGGTGTCGCCGCCTGCGAGGTGGTACCCGCGGATCGCGAGGAGCCCCGCGAGCTCGCCCTGCGACCCGGCGTTCGGCTGCAGCGAGACCGCGTCGTAGCCGGTCACCTCGGCCAGCCAGCGCTCGAGCTGCTCGATCATCTCGAGGTAGCCGTGCACGTCGGCCTCGGGGGCGAAGGGGTGCACGCGCGAGAACTCCGGCCACGACACCGCCGCCATCTCGGTGGCCGCGTTGAGCTTCATCGTGCAGGAGCCCAGCGGGATCATGCCGCGATCGAGCGCGTAGTCGCGGTCGGCGAGGGTCTTGAGGTAGCGCATCATCGCCGTCTCGCTGCGGTGCGCGTGGAAGACGGGGTGCGTGAGGAACTCGTCGTCGCGGTGCAGGGCCGCATCGATTCCGCGCAGCGCCCCGCCCTCGGGCAGCGTTTCCGCGGCGAGACCGAAGGCGTCGAGGATGGCCGAGACGTCGGCATCCGTCGTCGTCTCATCGACCGAGACGCCCACCGTCGCGTCGTCGACCCAGAGCAACTGGTAGCCGCGCTCGCGGGCGCGGTCGACCACGTCTTGCGCGCGCCCCGGCACGTGCACGCGCACGGTGTCGAAGAAGGCGTCGCTCGCGAGGGTCAGATCGTAGGAGCGCAGAGCGGATGCCAGGGAGTCGGCCTTGCGCGCGACCTGCGTCGCGATCGCGCGGAGCCCGTCGGGCCCGTGGTACACCGCGTACATCGCCGCCATCACGGCCAGCAGCACCTGGGCGGTGCAGATGTTCGAGGTCGCCTTCTCGCGGCGGATGTGCTGCTCGCGCGTCTGCAGCGACAGGCGGTAGGCGGGGGCGCCGACGGCATCCTGCGACACGCCCACCAGGCGGCCGGGCAGCTGACGCTCGAGGCCCGCACGCACGGCCATGTAGCCGGCGTGGGGTCCGCCGAAGCCGAGCGGCACGCCGAAGCGCTGGGTCGTGCCCACCGCGACATCGGCGCCGAGCGAGCCGGGCGAGCGCAGCAGGGTCAACGCGAGCAGGTCGGCGGCGGCCACCACGAGACCGCCCGCGGCGTGCACCGTTTCGGCGACGGCCGAGAAGTCCCAGATGCGACCGGTCGCGCCGGGGTACTGCACGAACGCGCCGAATGCCTCGGGCAGATCGCCCTCGAACGAGGTCTCGAGAATGCGGATGCCGACGGCCGCGGCGCGGTGGTGCAGGAGCGCCTTGGTCTGCGGCAGGGCGTCGACGTCGACCAGGAAGAGGTCGGTCTTGGCCTTCGACGCGCGGCGGGCGACGAGCATGCCCTCGACGACGGCGGTCGACTCATCGAGCATCGACGCGTTCGCCGTGGCGAGACCGGTCAGGTCGGTCACCATCGTCTGAAAGTTGATGAGCGCCTCGAGCCGGCCCTGCGAGATCTCGGGCTGGTACGGCGTGTACGCCGTGTACCACGACGGGTTCTCGAGGACGTTGCGCGCGATCACCGACGGCGTGAAGGTGTCGTAGTAGCCGAGACCGATCATCGGGCGGGCGGAGCGGTTGGCGGATGCCAGATCCCGCAGTTCCGCCAGGGCCTCGGCCTCGGTGGCCGCGGTCGGGATCGCGCTGGTGGCGCGGGCCTGCACGTGGATGGAAGCCGGGACGGCCGTCTCGACGAGTGCCTCGACGCTGTCGTAGCCGATGACCTCGAGCATGTGCGCCTGGGCGTCGGGGCCGATGCCGATGTGGCGGTCGGTGAAGGCGGCCGGGGTGCCCGCGTCCGTGCGGGGAGGAAGAAGAGTGCTCATGCGGTGAGGTCCTCGTAGGCGGCGCGGTCGAGCAGGTCGGAGGGGAGGTCGCCCTCGACGCGGATCTTGATGAGCCAGCCGCCGGCGAACGGCTCGGCGTTGACCAGCGAGGGGTCGTCGACCACGGCGTCGTTGACCTCGACGACCGTGCCGTTCAGCGGCGCGTAGAGCTCGCCGACCGACTTGGTCGACTCGATCTCGCCGCAGACGTCGCCGGCCGAGACGGCCGAGTCGGCGCCGGGCAGCTCGACGAAGACGACGTCACCGAGCTTGTCGGCGGCGAAGTCGGTGATGCCGACGGTGGCGATGTCACCCTCGAGGGCGATCCACTCGTGCTCGGAGGTGTAGCTGAGGGCGGTGAGGTCGGTCATGCGTTTCTCCGATAGAAGGGAAGGGCGGTGACGGTCGCGGGGATGCGGGTTCCGCGCACGTCGATGGACAGTTCGGTTCCGATGGCGGATGCCGCGGGTGCGACGAACGCCATGGCCACGGGGTGGCCGAGGGTGGGGCTGAGGGCGCCGCTGGTGATCTCGCCGACGGTGTCGTCGCCGTGCAGCACGGCGTAGCCGGCGCGGCCCGCGCGGCGGCCCTCCGAGACGAGACCGACGAGCACGGGGGCGTCGGCGGGACCGGACGACAGGCCGTCCTTGCCGATGAAGGCCTCTTTGTCGACGGCGACGACGCGGCCGAGACCCGCCTGCGCGGGGACGATGTCGCGCGAGAGCTCGTGGCCGTACAGCGGCATGCCGGCCTCGAGGCGCAGGGTGTCGCGCGCGGCGAGACCGCACGGCACGAGGCCCCGGTCGGCGCCGGCGGCGAGCGCGGCATCCCACAGGGGGGCGACCTGCGCGGTGGGGATCATGAGCTCGTAGCCGTCCTCGCCGGTGTACCCGGTGCGGGCGACGAAGAGGGGTGCACCCTGGAAGGTGCCCTCGGTCCAGGCGTAGTAGCCGAGCTCGTCGAGGGCGGTGCCGGTGATCTCGACACCCGGGGTGGAGCTCAGGATGCCGCGGGCCTCCGGCCCCTGCAGGGCGATGAGGGCGTAGTCGTCGGTGACGTCGGCGACCGCGAGGCTTCCGCCAGCGCCGGTCGCTGAGCCTGTCGAAGCGTCCGACGCGGGGGCAGCGACCGTGGGGGTTCCGCGAGCGCCGGTCGCTGAGCCTGTCGAAGCGTCCGACGCGGGGGCGGCTGTTGCGAGGGTTCCGGTCCCTTCGACAGGCTCAGGGACCTCGGTTGCGGGCTCAGGGACCTCGGTTGCGGGCTCAGGGACCTCGGTTGCGGGCTCAGGGACCTCGGTTGCGGGCTCAGGGACCTCGGTTGCGGGCACCCACGTGCGCTGCGCCAGGTCGAACGCCGCGGCCACGGCATCCCGATTTCCGGCGTTGGAGATGACGAGGAAGCTCTGCTCCCCCGTGCGGTAGACGATGACGTCGTCGACGATGCCGCCGCTCTCGGCGAGCACGAGGGAGTACTTCGCCTTGCCGATCTTCATGGTCGACAGGCGCCCGGCGAGCACGTAATCGAGGAACGCGGCCGCCGCTTCGCCCTCGACGCGGAACTCGGCCATGTGCGAGATGTCGAACAGGCCCGCGGCTTCGCGCACGGCGCGGTGCTCGGCGAGGTCGGAGGTGTAGCGCACGGGCATGTTCCAGCCGCCGAAGTCGGTGAACGAGGCGCCGAGGGCCTCGTGCCGATCGTTCAGCGGGGACGTGCGCGGTGGAGCGGGGGTTTCGGTCATGAGTTCTGCCGTTCGCGATGACGGACAGACGCCGGGCGGCGCCTGAAGAACTCCCCCTCTGTCATGGGCCTGAGAGTTTCACCGCGCGACTCGCGCAGCTTTCACCGTCGGCGGGCTCGGGGACGTGGCATCCCGAACCTCTTTCCAGAGTGGCCCGATCGACGCGGTACGCGTACCTGAGAGATTGGCGGGGAGGCTTGCTCCTTCGGTGCCCGGCTGCGTTCGCCGGAGCTCTCCCGCATCGATCATGGGGCCGGTGTGGACTTGTGGGGTCAGCCTAGCGGAGCACCGGCGCACCGCGGGAGACGCACAGAGGTTGCCCTGGTCGGGGGCCGCCGCCCCCACCCGCGAGGGCGAGGACGGCGACCAGGTCTGCGAAGGCTGCGCTATCGCCCCGACAGGCGGTCGAGCCCGGCGCCCATCGTCGACGACATGCACGACGAGAACACCGATGCCCCCTTCTGCGTCCCCCACGCCTCGTAGGCGGTGCTCTCCAGCCCGGCCGTGTCGTCGTCGACCGACGCGGAAGCCGCACGGGCGGCGTCGATGACCTCTTGCGCCTGGTCGACACGTTCCTTCGCGGCGACCACGGCCGCCTTCATCTTCTTCGCCTGATCCACGGCGGCGGCGAACTTGCTCTGGGCTGTCGTGACGGTCTTCGCCGCACCCGCCGCATCGGCGGTCAGGACACCCACCGCCATTCCGCCCACGACGTTTTGGATGCCGTAGAACATGCTCTTCGTTCCGCCCGACGACCACTGGGTCATGCACTCCATCGGCGAGTAGACCATCGCGAGCACTGACTCGACGACCGCCGCCGCCTCGTGCAGCCCGTCCACGAACGCGCCGCGCACTTCGAAGTACTCCAGCATGTCGGCGAGCCCGCTCATCGCCGTTCCGACGGCCGCGATCGGGGCGGTGAGCGTCTTGACGAACGCGAGCGCCCCGGCGCTGACGAAGCCGATCAACTTCTTCGACGACACCGCGGCGTAGTCGCCCACCGCGGTCGCGACCGAGCTGATCGCTTCCCCCGCCGACTTCGACGAGAAGTACGGCATGACCGTGCGGTCGTCGGTCATCTTCACCGTCGCCCAGTGCCCGTCGGACGTCGAGATCGCGTCGTATCCGCTGACCCAATGGCGGAACAGCGCATTGCCGTCGATCGCCTGCACCACCACGGAGGTGTTGCCGAGATACATGTTCTGCGAGGCGTCGACACCCGGACAGTTGGGCGCGGTGTGCACCTTCATCTGCGCGGCATCCGACCCGATCGTCAATCGGTGGCAGATCGCGGTGAAGTTCGCCGTGATGCGGTGGTGGAACCCCAGTCCGCTCGCCGGCTGCGGGACGCCGCCCAGCACGAGGGGCTGATCGGGGGTCTCTCCCGTTCCGGTGACGTCTCCGCTCCATCCGGTGAAGCGGTAGGCCCCCGAGTCGGCCAGCACGACGGGCAAAAGCGGAGTGCCCACCTGCCAGGAATACCCCGACCGCCCCGATCGCGGGTTCGCGCCGACGGAGCAGTCGGCGGCGGGGAGTCCGACGAAGCCGCTGAGCTTCGTGTCTCCGGCGGGGGCGATGTTGCTCGCCCCGGCGTCGCGGACGACGGTGCCGTCGGGGGCGCGCACCGACGCGTCCACCAGGACGCGGTTGCAGGCGTAGGCGACCGCGTTCACCTTGCCGTAGACACCCTGCTGCAGCGCGGGGGTCTCCTCCCACACGTTCGAGAGGGCGGCGGGCGCCTCTCCGGGCTCGGGTGGCTGCTGGGCCGACCAGGCCCAGACGATGTCGGCGCCGACGGCCAGGGGACTCGCGGGCGAGGTCACCGCGTTCAGCAGAGCACCGCCGGTGCCCTGGTCGTAGCGTCCGTCGGAGAGCGGGCGTGATCCCGTGGGATCGCAGACGTTGCCGTCGGATCCCCAGTCCACCGC
This sequence comes from Microbacterium sp. che218, assembly GCF_040436305.1. Taxonomy (NCBI): domain Bacteria; kingdom Bacillati; phylum Actinomycetota; class Actinomycetes; order Micrococcales; family Microbacteriaceae; genus Microbacterium; species Microbacterium sp. che218. Next base: position 87,149 of record NZ_AP031501.1, on the reverse strand, counting down.
GACGTTCAGCGCCCCCGCCGGAGCTGTCTGGATGCGCACCGGCATGCACTTCTGCAGGTCGCCGAAGGCGGCGACCGCCTTCGCGTCGGAGGTGAGGGTCGTGGTCGTGGTCGCCTGGGCGGCGTCGCCGCCCGTGATCCCCGTCCAGCCGAGGAACGAGGTCGTCTTCGGGGAGTTCGCCACGAGGGTCGAGGTGAGCGTGACGCTCGTGCCGCTGCGGAACCAGCGTTCTCCGCCGCCGGCGCTGTCGCGGAACCACCAGTTCTGCCCCGTGCCCGACCCCGCGGGACAGTTCGACTCGGTGTCGACCGAGACGATCCCCGGCGGGCGACCGTTCAGCAGCCGCTTGCCGATCACGTCGGTCTTCAGCGCCACGCAGGCCGCGTAGGTCGCCGCGATCGTGAAGGGCCGCTCCGAGACGGTGAACCGCAGCGCGTGGGTGGTCGTGCGCGACGAGGAGCTCACATCGGCGAATCGCGAGGTGTCACCCGCCCACCCGTCGAAGTAGTTGCGGGTGCCCGCGGTGGCATCCTGCAGCTCTCCCGAGACCGTCGTCCCGCGGAGCCATCCGCTCAGCCCGGTGTACGGATCGCCGCAGTTCTGCGCCGGCGGGGTGAGGGTGATCCGTCCGTTCGTCGGCTGGACCACCGTCGGCAGGCCATAGCAGACGGGCCCGAACAGGGCGCGGACGTCCTTCGTGTCGGCGGCCACGCGCACGCTGTAGGTCGACGCACGCGCGGCGTCGCCCTCGGGGAAGCTGCGCTGCGTCCCCGCCGTCTGCTCCCAGGTGAGCAGCTTGGTGTGCGCCGGGATGCGGTCGGTGCGCAGCGACACCGTGAAGTCGGAGCCGACCCGCAGCATCGCCACCGGCCGATCGTCGGCGACGCGCGTCTCGCGACCGCAGTCGGCCTGCGGCATCCATTCGACGATGTTGACAGCGAGCAGTCGATCGTCGAGTCCGGAGGTGCCGACGCTCACGGGAACGCATCGGGCCCCGGTGGTCGCCAGCAGACGCGAGCGCAGGGGCGTGGAGCCGTCGATCACGCGCAGCGGCAGACGCAGTGTGGTCAGGGCGATGGTCGCCCCCGTCGTGAGGTCGGCGACCGGCACGGTGTCGAGGGTCAGACCGGTCACGACGGAGTCGTCGGGCGTCGTCGCCTGCACCAGCACGTCGGTGTCGACGCGGTAGCCGGTGCCGGCTCCGCAGGTCGGCGCGGTCAGCAGCGTGACCGTCCCCGTCCCCGACGGAGAGACGTCGGTGGCGGGTGTCGGGACGCACGCGATGATCTGGTTCTGGACGGTGGCATCCGCATCCGACCAGTCGAGGCCTCCCCCGCGGTACCGCAGGGTGAGGGCCGCGCCCGCCTCGGCGGACGCCGGCAGCGCGACCGAGCACGACCCGCTCATCGCCGCCGATGTGCAGACCTCGGTGCCGGCGAGCAGCACCGAAACGGTGCCCACGGCGGGTCCGGCGACGCTCCAGCGCACGGGGATCGTCGAGAGTCCGACCCACGCGTCGGTGGGAGCCGACAGGCTCACCGACGTCTGGCCGGTCGTGACGACCACGATCGCGGGCACGCTGCGGGACTCCCACGCGTTCGACGCCGTGTACGTCGCGGTGATCGGGTGGTGCCAGGCCGTGCGGAACAGCAGGTCGCACGAGCCCGTCGAGGCGTGGGGGCGGGTGGCATCCGGGGTGAGATCCATCGTGCAGCGGATGCCCGATCCGGCGTCGAGCAGGACGGTCCCGCTCGGAGCCGACGCGGGAAGGCCCTCGAGGCCGAGCGTCGGGTAGCGCGCGGCGTCATAGGCGACGGATGCCGACACCGAGGCCGACCGCCCCACGGTGGCGCCGTCGCTGCGGACGGTGACCGTGACGGGGGCCAGGGCCCAGTCCTGCGAGGTCGTGCCGGTGCTCGGCGCGTACCCGGCCTCGAGCGGGGTGAAGGTCGCCGTGATCGGACCGCTGGCGGCCTCGCGCACCGTCGTCCTCACGCGCGTGGCCCCGTCGGCGCCGATCGGCGCCCGGGCGAACTCCCGACCGTCGCGCGAGAGGGTGAAGAAGCCCTCAGGGGTCGGCGCCGAACCGGCCGAGGTGCGAATGGTGAACGAGGTCGTCGAGCCGACGAGGACGACCGGCGCGAGCGGGTCGGTGGCCTCGACCACGACGCGAGTGGCCGTGGGGACCACGCGCACCGTGAACGCCGCCGAGGTCGCCGACGACAGCGCCGTGTCACCGGAGTACTCGGCCACGAAGGCGCGGTCGCTGTTCGCCCAGTCCGCCGGCATCGGGAAGGTCGCCCGTGCCACGCCGTTCACCACGGCGACGGCCGGACCCTCGACGCGGTTGTCTTCGCTGCGCAGTCGCACCGTGCCGCCGGGAGAGGTGGGGGCCGTCACGCGGATGTCGGCGGTGAGGGTACCGCGCGCCTCGACGCTCGAGGCGGTCGGGGTCGCCGTGACGACGGCTGCGGTCGAGTGCAGGTTGACCGAGACGAAGGCGAAGTCTCCCGGAGCGCGGGCGACGTAGCGGGCGTCGCCGATCGGGCCGTTGTACCGCACCGACACGACCCAGAAGCCCGCGCGGTCCACGACGACGCCGCCGAGCTCGGTGTCGTGCAGCGAGGCCCGACCATCCGCGAGCGACGTCGTGGCCGAACGATCGCCGACGCCGGGCGCGGAGAGGGTGAAGGTGACGGTGCCCCGCGCCACGAGGGCGGTGCCCGGCACGGTGACGGTGGCCGTGGCATCCGCCCGCTGCCCGAAGGCGATGCTGCTGGTGATGCCGGTCACCGCGTCGATCGGGACGACCGAGATCGACTGACTGTCGGCCGGGCTGCCGCCCTCACCGGGGAACGCCCCCGAGAAGCCGTCGGCGCCGCGGAACACCGCGGTCAGAGCGCCCGAGCCGATCGCGTCGGGGTCGAAATCGAAGTGCGCGGTGACCACGACGTGCCGGCGGCCCTCTCCCGCGTCGTCGGCGGAGCTGAGCGTCGCGCTGCCGACCTCGTGCCCGCGCCAGCGCAGGACGACCTCGCCCTCGGGTCCGAGCCGACCGGTCGTCGAGACGGTGACGCCGACATCGTGCGTCCCGCCCCAGGTGAGCGTCCGGTTGACATAGGCGTCGAGGCCGATCACGGTCTTCGCCGAGCTCACGGCGAGCGGGCGGTCAGCGCTCGCCGCCGCGAAACGTGCATCGCCCGCGAACGCGGCGGTCACGGTGTAAGAGCCGACGGGGAGGGCACCGGGAGCGAGGGTGAGGGTTCCCGCACCGTCGCGCAGGGCGACGGTGCCCAGGTCGAGGCGCGAGCCGTCGCCCGCGAGCGCGGTCACCGCGACCACTCCGGCAGCGGGACGCGTCGCGCCGGCCGCCACCGAGACGGTGAAACCACCCCCGACGCCGAAGGCCAGCTCGCGCGGCAGGGTGAGCTGCACCACGGCAGCGGCCGGCGTCACGGTCACCGCGACGGGCGCCGTGATCGAGGGGGCGAAGAGATCGCCGCCGACGTAGCGCGCCGTGACGGTGCGATCACCGACGTCGATCGTCGAGGCGGCCACCCCGAGCGACGCCTGAGCACAGCCCGCGGGCGCGTCGCACCCGGCGAGCGCCACGGTGCCGAGCACGGTGTCGCCGCGCGAGAAGACGACCTCGCCGGCGGGGGTGCGGGAATCGCCCGCGGCCGTCACCGTCGCGCGGAGAGTGATGCTGCCGTCGAACGCGACGTGATCGGGGGTCGCGACCAAGGTCGTGGTGGTGCCTGCGAGCCCGATGCTGCTCGAGACCGTGGTGCTCTCGGCATCCGTGAATCCCGTTCCGCCGCGGAACACCGCGCGAAGAGTGTGCTCGCCCGTGCCGAGGGCGTCGGCGGGGAGGGTCACGGTCCAGGTGGTCAGGGGGCCGGTTCCGCCGCCGCCGCTGGTGGCCGTCGCGCCCGGGACCGGCGCTCCGTCGACGAGCAGGGTGAGGTCGCCCAGGGGGTGCACCGTCGTGCTGGGGGCCACTGACTCGGTTTCGACCAGGACCACGAAAGGCCTGCCGACGACAGGGGACGCGGGCTGGGTGCCCGTGACGCGCACGCTGACATCGGCGGGGGTGAAACGGAACGGCCCTGCCGCGGCGGAGGTGACCGGGGCGTAGACGGCGTCGCCGCTGTACTGCGCCGTGAACGAGGTCGTGGCGAAGGGCGCGAGGCTGAGGTCGACGTCGGCGCGACCGGTCGCATCGAGGGCGATCGTGCCGGCGCCGGTGACGAACACGGTTCCGGTGGGCGTCGCGCCCGTTCCCGTGACCGTCACGGTGGCGCGCGCGGTCTTCGCGTCGCCGTAGGTCGCCTGGGCGGCGTTCAGCTTCACCTCGACGGTGGCCGCGGCGCGTTTCGTCGCCGCGGGGCCGGCGAGCGAGGCCCCCTGCACACGGCCGTCGTCGCTGGTGAACACGGCGAAGAGCGGAGTGCGACCGTCGGGGAGAGCGGATGAGCGGATGCCGATGCTCGCCCGACCGCCCACCGTCGCGACCCGGTCGCCGAGGGTCGTCGTGCCCGCGGCGTCGCTCGCGATGACCACGGTGCCTGCACGGGTGTCCGACACGGCGACCTCGAGCTGAAGCGTGGCGCCGCTCGCGACCGGCCAGTCCGAGCCCGCGCACACGCCCGCGCCGTTCGCGGCGGCGCACGTGAGGGTGACGAAGGTGCCGACGGGGGTCAGGGTGAGGCTCTGCGCGGTGGAGACGCTGTCGCGGAACCCGTCGTCCCCCGTGAAGGCGGCCGACCAGGTGACGGCACTGCCGACGGGGAGGTCGTCCACGACGGCGACGGCGGTGTCGACTCCGTGCTCCGCGGGGGCGGAGCTCTCGGTGAGCTCGACGGGGCCGACGGTGCGGTCGCCGATGGTGAAGGTGATGCGGCCGCGCGGCTGGGCGCCGGAGACACCGGCGACGGTGGCGCGGAAGGTCGCGCGGGCGCCGACCTGCTCGTCAGCGGTCGCGGTGACCCGCAGGCTCGAGCCGCCATCGGCCTGCACCGCGCCGAGGTCGCAGCCCTGGGCCGGGCGGGCGTTGCCGCGCGCATCGCTCGAGGGGCAGTCCGCTCCCGCGCCGAGGGCTCCGTTGTCTGCAGTCAAGCGCAGGGGGTAGAACGGCACGGGCCCGGTCTCATCGAGTTGGCCGAGCATCGTGTAGGGCAGGCGCGTGTGCGTGTCGCCGGTCACGCAGCTGCCGTCGCCCTGCTGGTGCAGGTTGTCCGATAGCACGAACGGGCTCCCCGAGCACGCGAGCCCCGGGGTGATGCCGTCGGTGACCGAGAAGACCGAGTTGCGCACGGTCGAGGTGCCGTTCGGGCTCGTCAACGATCCGCCGACGGAGTCGACGAAGGTCGAGTTGACCACGGTCATGGCCGTCTCGGCGTACACGTCGGTGCCCTGGTTGCGCGAGGCGCCGACGCTGTCGCCGATGCGGTTGGCCGAGAACGTGGAGTTGGTGATGCGGGTGTCGCCCGCGGCGCGGATCGCTCCGCCCCACGTCGTCTCGCTCCACCCGGTCGCTGAGTTGCCGAAGAAGGCGCTCGCATCGACCGTGAGGCGCTGCGTGAACAGGGCGCCCGCGCCGTAGGGGGCGGAGTTGCCACGGAACACCGTGCGCACGAGGGTCGTCTGCGACACCCCGGCGAGCAGACCGCCCGCGAAATCGGCGGATGTGCCGTCGCGGAACGTCAGGTCGGAGACGCTCAGGTCCCACTTCTCGCTGGCGACCCGGAGGATCTGCGTCCGGTTCTGCCCGTCGAGGATCGATCCGGCGCCTTCGATCGTGAGCAGGCCGAACACGTCGGTCACCGCGGCGAGGGGAGCGGAGGAGACGGATGCCGGTGCCCCCACGACCGCGTCGACGGCACGGCCCTGCGGGCGTTCGTCGGCCTGCGGCTGCTCGTCGCTCTGCGGCTGCTCGTCGCTCTGCGGCTGCTCGTCGAGCGGAGCGGGGGTCTCGGTCGGGGTCGTGTCGGACGGGGACTGCTCGGGCGCCGGGGTCTCGGTCGGCGGCTGCTCGGTCGGCGGGGTGTCCGACGGCGGGGTGTCCGACGGAGGCTGCTCGGTCGGGGGCTGCTCGGTGGGCGGCTGCTCGGTCGGGGGCTGCTCGGTCGGGGGCTGTTCGGTGGGAGGCGTCTCGCTCGGCGGGGTCTCCTCCCCCGGGTTGTCGCCGCCGCCGGTCGAGGGCGCCGTGTCGGGTTCGAACCGCACCGGGGCCGAGAGCACGACCGTGCGCGGACCGTCGAAGCGCACGGTCGCCCGCGGAGCCCCCGCGCGCGCCAGCGACTCGGCGACGGCGACCGCGGCGCGGAAGGTGCACGCGCCCGAGCCGGTGGTGCACGCGTCCTGCTGGACGGCGAGGGCCGCGGCATCCGTCGTGTCCTCATCCGAGGTGACGACGAACACCTCGCGGGCCGCGGTCGTGCCGGCGGCCGACGCCGCGCTCCCCGACGCGACCACGCCGAGGGGCAGCAGCAGGGCGACGACCGTGACCGTCGCCACCCGCGCGAGAACCCCGGAGGGCGCGGCGAGCAGAGACGGTGCCGACGACGACAGCGCCGACGCCGGAGCGGGCCGGGGCCCGCCCGCGCGCCGGTAGAGCACGGTCGCCGCGATCACGGGCAGCGGCGCGAGCACCAGCTGTGCGATGCCGGTCGCGTACGAGACCAGGGCCGAGCCTCCCGGCGTGGCAGCGGTCGCGATGAGCAGAAGCGCCCCGGCGAAGAGCGCGACCGACAGCACCCACACGGCGAGGACGCTGCCCCGGCGAGCGCGCGAGGCCTGCGCGGCACGGGTGAGGGCGACGCGGGGCCACGCGCGGTCGAGGACGGCCGCGGGCACCGCGAGGATCGCCGGCGGCAGCACGAACCACAGCACGCCGAACGGGACCGCGATGATCGTCCACGCGCGCCACGCCCACCGCGCCTGCGGCCGGGTGCGGCGACGCACGGCGAAGACCGCGCCGCTGACCACGAGTCCGACGAGACCGACGGCGCTGATCACGGGGGCCAGGACGAACGCGACGACCACGGCCGCCACGGCGGGCACCAGGGCGGCGACCGCGCGCACCGCGGAGCGGATCCCCCGCGCGAGAGCGCTCGCGAGGCGGGGGTCCCCGGATGCCGCGCCCTCGTCGACCAGCACGATGAGGGCGGCCGTCCCCGCCGAGAAGAGCGGCAGCCCGATCGCCGCCACCAGCAGAGCGAGGGCGAACCCCGCGGCCGAGACGCGGTCGTCGCTGGCTGCGGGATCCGCGCTGATCCACGCGAATACCCCGGTCGCCCCGGCCCGCGCCGACACGCTCAGCGCGAGCAGGGCGGTACCGGCGGCGAACGCCACGAGCACCTGGACGAGAAGCAGCCGCCACCAGGAAGACGCGATGGCTCGACCGGAATCACGCAAGGCACCCAAGAACATGTGCTCATGTTCGCTGACGGCGGACTGTCAACCCCTAGGTGGAATCCACCTACTGGTGGGTGGCCCTCCGAGCGACGGGGTTTCGACGCGAACCGGCCGTCTTTGCGCCGACCGTCCTCCGCCGCACGGCATACTGATCGACGTGATGAGCGCGGGTGCCCCCGGCGGCGACGGGGCCGCCCTCCTCGCCGATGACATCGTCGCCGGTCGAGGCCGCGCCTGGCTCGTCGAGGGGGTTCCCGGTGCCGGCGCGACGCGCCTGGCCGGGCGCATCGCCGACCTGCTCGATGGACGAGGCTTCGACGTCGTGCGCACCTCCGCGATGCCGGAGCTCAGCGGCATCCCGCTCGCCGCCCTTCTCCCCCTGGTCTCGCGCGATCCCGGCGGAGACGTCGACGAGCAGCCCGCGCACCGCCTGCAGCGCGTGACGACCCGACTCGCGGGCACCGCGAAGACCACGGTCCTCCTGATCGACGGAGCCGCCTGGCTCGACGTGGTCTCGGCTGCGGCCGTTCACCAGCTCGTCCGCTCGTACGGCGTGCGCGTGCTGCTGACGGCCCGCATCGGCCAGCCCCTGCCCGCAGCCCTCCGACGCCTCGGTGATGAGGGACTGCTCGAACGCCTCGGAGTCCCGGCCCCGACCGAAGACGAGGCGGTCGCGCTCATCGAGCGGGTCGTCGGCCGCCGCGTCGCGGCCCCGAGCCTCGTCGCCCTGCTCGATCGGGCCGGCACGCACCCCCTGTTCCTGGCGCTTCTCGCCGAGCAATCGCTGCGTTCGGGACTCGCCCGCCCGACTCCGCTCGGCGTGGACCTGGGCCGCCCGGCGCCACCGAACCGCCTGCGCGAACTCGTCGCGGACTGGGCGGATCTCGTCCCCGACGCGCATCGGGAACAGCTCGCGCTGCTCTCGGTCGCAACCGTCCTCCCCCGCGACGTCCTCCCCGAAGAGAGCGTCGCGGCCCTCACCGAGGCGGGGCTCGCCATCGGCACCCCCGACCGCGTGCGGATCGTCACCCCCCTCGTGGGCGAGGCGATCACCGAACGGATGCCGATCGACCGGCGCCGCGCCCGCGCAGCCCGCGCCGCAGAACTGCTGGCCGGTCACGACGACGCGGAGAGCCGGGTGACGCGCGTCGTCCTCACCCTCGACGACGAGACGCCCCCGCCCACCGCCGAGCTCGCCTGGGCCGCCCGCACCTGCACCGCGATGGGGCATCACGCGCGCGCCGTCTCGCTGGGCTCGCGGGCGCTGCAGCTGGCCACCGAGCGCGAGGAGCCGGTACCGGTCGACGCGGTGATCCTGCGCGGGGAGTCGCTCTGGTTGCTCGGTCGGCACGACGACGCCGATGTGGCGATGCAGTCAGCCGTGGAGGTCGCCGACGACGACGCCTCTCTCGCGCTCGCCGCCTCGCGCGCCGGTTCGTACTGGTCGCTGCGCCGGCAGGATCCGCCGCGCGCGTACCGCGTGACCGGCGACGCTCTCGAGCGGCTCGACGACCGCGAGGCGAAGGCGTTCCTATCCACCAGCATGACGAAGTGGCGCATCATGCTCGGCGACCTGCCGAGCGACCCCCTCGCCGGCGGTCGACTCGGCGCAGACAGCGCGGGTGCGGCCGTCGCGTCGCTCGATCCGATGCTGTCGACCGCGCTCGCCGCGTGTCTCGCGGGCGACACGGCCACGGCACGCGCGGCGATCGCCACCGGACGCCCCTACGCGCAGGCCGCACTCGCCGTCATCCGGCACGCGGAAGAGCTCTTCGACTACGCCGAGGCGTTCGCCGACTGCGCGGACGGCGACCTCGCGACAGCGCGCGACTCCTTCCGCGCGCACGCCGGGCACCGCGTCAGCGAGGCGATCGGGATCTGGACGCTCGGCGTCGCGTGGACCTCCTTCATGCAGGGCGATGCCGACGGCGCTCTCGTCCACGCCCGCGAGGCGACGCACGAGCTTGCGTGGCGCGACCTGCTCGCCTTCGAAGGCCTCGCGATCGGCACCCGCGCCACGATCGCCGCGTGGCTCGGCCGTCCCGACGAGGCCCAGGAGTGCCTCGCCCGCCTGACCCCCGGAATGCGCGCCCTCGTCATCACCGACCTCGAAGCGGCCCAGGCCGAGTCGTGGCTCGCGTTCCGCGCGGGAGAGCCGTCGCCCGCCGCGGCGGTCGAGCGCGCCGTCGAGGCCGCCGAGGGGCGGCACCACGACTGGTGGCTCGCCCTGTCGGCGCTGAGCGCCATCCGCATGGGCCAGCCCTCGGCGGTGTGCGCGGTGCTGCGCCGCCTGCCCGCCCGGCACACGGGAGCCACGGTGCGCCTCATCCTCGCCTACGGAGACGCGCTCGAGCAGGGCGATCCCTCCGCTCTCGTCGCGGCTGCGCAGGGACTCGAGACGGCCGGTTTCCTCGCGGCCGCCTACGACGCGGCCCGCCAGACCCTCGCCCTCGGTGCGCACCCCGACGCGGCATCCGCCGCCCGTCTCGCCCGCGTGATCGTCACGCGCGTCGGCGCCGTGCTCTCCCCCGCCCCCGCGGCGCGATCGGGCATCGCCGACCTGCTCACCGCGCGCGAGTGGGCGGTGGCCAGCGTCGCGGCCACCCGCGCCCGCAATCGCGAGATCGCCGAGAGTCTGGGCCTCTCGCACCGCACGGTCGAGAACCACCTGGCCGCCGTGTACCGCAAGCTCGGCGTGAGCGGGCGCGACGAACTGCGAGAAGTCGTCGCCGCGGCCGCGACCGCCTGACCCTCCGGGTCGTCCGCCGCGCGAAGCGGCGCCGCTACTCCCGCGTGCAGGTCCCGGATGCCACGGGCGTCGACAACGCGTCGATCTGGGCCATCACCGGCTCGAGCTCGGCGGGGGTCATGGCGTAGCCGACGTTGTCGTCGGTGTCGGAGCGGGCGAACACGATGCCCGCGACCTGGCCGTCGGTGGTGAGCAGGGGCCCGCCGGAGTTGCCGGGGCGCACGATGCCGGCGATCGCGTAGATGTCACGGGGAGCGGAGCTGTCGTCGTAGATGTCGGGGACCGGGACCGTGCCTTCGGAGATCACCTGGGCGCTGCCCGAGGTGAACGGACCGCCACCGGGGTAGCCCTGCACGACGGCGGGCGAACCCACGGCGAGCGCCGACGAGATCGGCAGGGCCCGCGCGTCGAGCTGGTCGACAGAGACCACCGCGATGTCGTCGATCGGGTCGAAGTAGACCACGCGGCCTTCGCGCGCCGGCTGGCCGGGCAGTTCGACCAGGGGCGCGTCGACGCCCGCGACCACGTGGGCGTTGGTGACCACGCGGTCGTCGGCCACGACGAAGCCCGACCCGCTCGAGGTGACACCGCAGGCGTAGGCCGTACCCGAGACGCGAGCGACCGACTGCGCGGCCTGAGTGAGCGCGGGGTCGTCGAGGGCGATCGAGGGCGTGGTGGGAACGGGCCCGATCTGGATGAGGTCGGGGAAGCGCGGAATGCCCCCGGCGAACACCTGACCGCGCAGGTCGCCGAGAGCCGTGCGCACCGGCGGCGGGGTGAGGTCGTCAATCGTGCGGACGACGACCGACGAGCCAAGGGCCGCCGACACGACCGGCAGGCCCACGGGGGTGAGCGCGCCCGCGACGAACGAGATGACGAGGCTGGCCGCGGCGACGTTGACCACCCCGCCCAGCAGCCGCTCGGGGACGCGCAGCTTGATGCGATCGGCGCCGCGGCGGAAGAAGCTGCCGACGCTGCCGCCGAGGAACGCGCCGAGGAACAGCAGAAGGGTGCCCGCGGCGATCATCGCCGGTCCGCGCCACGAGGGGTCGGTGACCCACTGACCGACGAACGGCGTCGCCCAGTACGCGGCGAGCGCACCGAGCGCGAGGCCGGCGAAGAAGCCGATGGTGGCGAGGAAGCCCCGCGAGAGGCCTGAAACGAGCGCGATCGCCAACAGGACGATCAGGGCGATGTCGACGATCGGCATCCGGACCTCCTGAATCCCTTCGAGGCTAGGACGCGCATCTGAGAGAACCCTTTCGACGCGCGGGGCCGGCGCGGCCGGGCGGTGCGGCCGGACGGTGCGGCCGGCGCTGGCCCGGGGCGTCGAAAGTGGCCCCGGGGCGCGGAAAGTGGCCCCGGGGCCACGCCGCGCACCCCACCTGAGCGCGCAACCTGCCCCCAACCCGCGCTCGGCGCCGGAACCCCGGCCACCGTCACATCGGGGCGTCGAAAGTGGCCCCGGGGCGCGGAAAGTGGCCCCGGGGCCACGCCGCGCACCCCACCTGAGCGCGCAACCCGCCCCCAACCCCGCGCTCGGCGCCGGAACCTCGGCCACCCGTCAGATAGGGGCGCCGGGAGTGGCCCCGGGGCGCGGAAAGTGGCCCCGGGGCCACGCCGCGCACCCCACCCCTCCCCTCCCTCGCTCGTGCCCGCCGCCAGAATTCGCCCTTCGAGTCGGAATGACACTAAGATCGTTCTCGGAGATATGGTCACCATGACACGAACCCCTCAGCCCGAGTCCCGCGACGCCGATGTGCGCGTCGCGGTGTCGACCGTGATCTTCAGCGTGCGCCGCGACGCCGACGACGAACCCGTCCTCTCGCTCCCGCTGGTCCGCCGCACGCGCGACCCCTTCGACGGACGATGGGCGCTGCCCGGCGGCTGGCTCGACGCGACCGAAGAGCTCGACGCCGCGGCATCCCGAACCCTCGCCGAGACCACCGGCCTCACCCCCAGCTACCTCGAGCAGCTGTATGCGTTCGGGGCGGTCGACCGCTCCCCCACGCGCGTCGTCTCGATCGTGTACTGGGCGCTGCTGCGCTCCGACGAGGTCGACGCCCAGGTGGCCGCGCACGCCCGCGAGGGCGACGCCCCCGAGAACGTCGAGTGGTTCGACGCGACCGATCTGCCGACCCTCGCCTTCGACCACAACGACATCGTCGAGTACACGCTGTGGCGCCTGCGCAACAAGGTCGGCTACAGCCGCATCGCGCACGGCCTGCTGCCCGACGAGTTCACGCTCGCCGACCTCCGCGAAGTGACCGAGTCGATCCTCGGCAAGCGCCTCGATCCGGCGAACTTCCGCCGCCAGGTCGACACGTCCGACACCCTCATCCCGACCGAGCGCTTCCGCACTGGAAGCCACCGACCCGCCCGCCTCTACCGCTACAACCGCGACGTGGAGCTCGCCGACCGCGGCCCGCTCCCGTCCCGTCACTGATCGGAAACGCCCATGTCCGCCACCCCTCTCACCCTGCAGCCCCGCCCCGCGATCGACCCCAGCGTCGATCACGCGATCCAGGCGATCGTCTCGGGCGCCTCGACCGATGCGACCTGCACGACCGACCTCGCCGTCGGCCCCTGGGACTTCGACACGCGCCCCGGCTACGGCCCCGGCTCGTCGATGGGCGACGTCATCCCCACCGGGGCGCCGCGCCAGGGCGAATTGCCGCAGGAGTACCGCGACGCGTCCGACGACGAGCTCGACGCCCGCGTCCGCGCGGCGAAGGAGACGCTCGGCGACCGGGTGGTCGTGCTCGGGCACTTCTACCAGCGCGAAGAGGTCGTGCGTCACGCCGATTACGTGGGCGATTCGTTCCAGCTCGCGAACGCCGCCAAGGAGCGGCCCGAGGCCGAGGCGATCGTGTTCTGCGGCGTGCACTTCATGGCCGAGACCGCCGACCTGCTGTCGCGCCCCGACCAGGCCGTAATCCTGCCGAACCTGGCCGCGGGCTGCTCGATGGCCGACATGGCCGACATCGACCAGGTCGAGGAGTGCTGGGAACAGCTCGAAGACGTGCTCGGAGACCTCGAGACGCCGGATGCCGAGGGCCTGGTCCCCGTGATCCCGGTGACCTACATGAATTCCTCCGCCGCCATCAAGGGCTTCGTCGGTCGTCACGGCGGCATCGTCTGCACCTCGTCGAACGCGCGGACGGTGCTCGAGTGGGCGTTCGCGCGCGGCCGTCGCGTGCTGTTCTTCCCCGACCAGCACCTGGGCCGCAACACCGCCAAGGCGATGGGCGTGCCCCTCGAGCAGATGCCGATGTGGAACCCACGCAAGCCGCTCGGCGGCTCGACGGCCGAGGTGATCGAAGACAGCCGCGTGATCCTCTGGCACGGCTTCTGCTCGGTGCACCGCCGTTTCACCGTCGACCAGATCGACAAGGCCCGCGCCGAGCACCCCGGCGTGCGCGTGATCGTGCACCCCGAGTGCCCGATGGACGTCGTCGACGCCGCCGACGAAGCGGGTTCGACCGACATCATCCGCAAGGCCATCGCCGCGGCGACCGAGCCCACGACCTTCGCGGTCGGCACCGAGATCAACCTCGTGCAGCGTCTGGCCGCCCAGTACCCGCAGCACGAGATCTTCTGCCTCGACCCCGTCGTCTGCCCCTGTTCGACCATGTACCGCATCCACCCCGGATACCTGGCCTGGGTGCTCGAGTCGCTCGTCGCGGGCGAGGTCGTCAACCGCATCACAGTGCCGGCCGACGTCGCCGAGCCCGCGACTGTCGCTCTCGAGCGCATGCTCGCGGCCAAGCCGAACGGCGCGGTGAAATGATCACCGTCGTCGTGGTGGGCAGCGGCATCGCCGGTCTCACGGCGGCGCTGCACGCGGCCGAGAGCGGATGCCACGTCACGGTCGTGACCAAGGGCGCGCTGCCCGACACCAACACGCGGTGGGCGCAGGGCGGGATCGCGGCGGTCACCTCCCCCGCCGACACCGTGGCCTCGCACGCCGCCGACACGCTGACCGCCGGCGCGGGACTGAACGATCCGGATGCCGTGGACGTGCTGGTCGGCGAGGGCCCGGCCCGCATCGCCGAGCTCGTCGAGCGGGGCGTGGACTTCGATCGCGCCCCCGACGGCGACTTCTCGCGCGGGCTGGAGGCGGCCCACGCGGTGGCGCGCGTCCTGCACGCGGGCGGCGACGCGACGGGAGCGGCGATCCAGGCCGCTCTCGGGGCGGCGGTCCGGGCCTCGGGTGTCGAGCTGCGCGAGCACGCGCTGCTGCGCGACCTGCTGCTCGCGAACGGCCGCGTCGTCGGCATCGAACTCGACGGAGGCGAGCGCCTCACCGCCGATGCGGTGATCCTCGCGACCGGCGGGGCGGGTCAGTTGTACGCCCACACCACCAACCCGTTGGGCGCGACCGCCGACGGCATCGCCGCGGCGATCCGCGCGGGCGCCGCGGTGGCCGATCTCGAGTTCGTGCAGTTCCACCCCACGGCCCTCGCCGTGGGCGCGCCCTTCCTCGTGTCGGAGGCCGTGCGCGGAGAGGGCGCGACCCTCGTCGACGACGCCGGCCGCCGCTTCGCGTTCGATGCCCACCCCGACGGCGAGCTCGCCCCGCGCGACGTCGTGGCCCGCGCCAACGCGCGCGCGATGGCCGCGCAGGGCGGTCGCCCCGTGCGCCTGGATGCCACCGCCATCGGCGGCGAGCGCCTCGCCCAGCGCTTCCCCATGATCGACGCCGCCGTGCGCGGACGGGGTCTCGACTGGGGCCGCGAGCCGATCCCGGTGACCCCCGCCGCGCACTACCTGATGGGCGGGGTCGTCACCGACCTCGACGGGCGCAGCACCGTGCCCGGGCTCTACGCGGTCGGCGAGACCGCCCGCACGGGCGTGCACGGAGCCAACCGCTTGGCCTCGAACTCCCTGCTCGAGGGAGCCGTGTTCGGCGCGCGCGCCGGAGAGGCGGTGGCCCGCGACACGATCTGGCCCGTCGCACCCGTCGCGCCCGTGCCCCTTCAGGAGGTTCCGGATGCCGCGGCCCCGCCCTTCACGCGCGCAGCGCTGCAGCAGCTGATGTGGACCGACGCGGGGCTCATGCGCGATGCCGCGGGACTCACCCGTGCCGCCGGCATCCTCGCCGCGTGGCGTGCAGCCGACGCCGCCCCCGGGGGCGAAGACGCCAACCTCCTCCTCGTCGCCTCGCACGTGGTCGACGCGGCGCTGCGGCGCACGGCATCCGTGGGCGCGCACTTCCGTTCCGACGCCACCACGCCCGCTCCCACCGTCGATGCCCCCGTGGCCGACGCCGCCGCGCGCATCGCCGCACCCGCCCGCGCGACCGCCGTCGCGGCATCCGCCCCCTCCCCCTCGAAGGTCCTCGCATGCTGAGCCGTTCCGCCATCGACCGTGTCGTCACCGCCGCTCTCGAGGAAGACGCTCCGTGGGGCGACCTCACGAGCGAGACCCTCATCCCCGAGAACGCCGTCGCCCGCGCGGAGCTCGTGGCGCGGGTCGAGGGCGTGTTCAGCGGCGCCGCGGTGTTCGCCGCCGCCTTCACCCTCACCGACCCCTCGACCTCCGTCGTGCAGCGCGTCGCCGACGGCGAGCGCTTCGCCCCCGGTGACACGCTCGCGGTGGTCACCGGTCCCGCCCGCGCGGTGCTGACCGCCGAGCGCATCGGGCTCAACTTCGTGCAGCGCATGTCGGGCATCGCGACCCTCACCGCCCGCTACGTCGCCGAGGTCGCCCACACCGGCGCGCGCATCGTCGACACGCGCAAGACCACGCCCGGCCTGCGCGCGATCGAGCGGCAGGCCGTGCGCGACGGCGGCGGTCACAACCACCGCTTCTCACTGTCGGATGCCGTGATGGCCAAGGACAACCACCTCGCCGTGCTCACCGCTCAGGGTCTGTCGGTGACTCAGGCCCTCGAGAGCGCGATCGCGCGGCTCCCCCACACCACCCACGTCGAGGTCGAGGTCGACCGCCTCGAGCAGATCGACGCGGTGCTCGCGGCCGGGGTCGGCACGATCATGCTCGACAACTTCTCGCTCGACGACCTGCGTACCGGTGTCGCCCGCATCGCCGGCGCCGCGCAGGTGGAGGCCTCCGGGGGTGTCACGCTCGAGACCGTCCGCGCGATCGCCGAGACCGGCGTCGACGTCATCTCGGTCGGAGCGCTCACGCACTCGGCATCCGCCCTCGACCTCGGGCTCGACATCCGCATCGAGACGGCGTGAGCCTCTACCTCGACAACGCCGCCACCACCCCCGTGCGCCCCGAGGTGCTCGAGGCCATGACCCCGTACCTCACCCGCTACTTCGGCAACCCGTCGAGCCATCACGAGGTGGGTGAGGCCGCGGCATCCGCCCTCGACGACGCCCGCCGTCGCGTCGCCTCGGTGCTGGGCATGCGTCCCGGAGACGTGCTGTTCACCTCGGGCGGCACCGAGTCGAACAACGCCGCGATCAAGGGGATCGTGCTGGGGTCGGGACGCCGGCATCTCGTGACCACGGCGATCGAGCACGAATCGGTGCTCGCCTCTGCCGACTACCTGCATCGCCTGCACGGCGTCGAGGTCGCCCACGCTCCCGTCGACGAGACGGGGACGCTGACCCCCGACGTCCTCGCCGCAGCGCTGCGTGACGACACGGCCCTCGTGTCGGTGGGCTACGCCAACAACGAGATCGGCACGGTGCAGGACGTCGCGGCGCTCGCCACCGTCGCGCACGCCCGCGGAGTGCCCTTGCACCTCGACGCCGTGCAGGCTGCGGGGTGGCTGCCGCTGTCGGGGACGGGGGCGGATGCCGTGACCATCGCCGGACACAAGATCGGCGCCCCGAAGGGCACGGGCATCCTCGCGGTGCGCGGACGCCTCCCGTTCGAGCCGCTGCTGCACGGCGGAGGGCAGGAGCGCGGGCGCCGCTCGGGCACCCCCGACGTCGCCGGAGCCGTGGGGATCGCGACCGCCCTCACCCTCGCCGAAGCCGAGAGGGCCGAAGAGGCCGCCCGTGTCGGCGCCCTGCGCGACGCCTTCGTCGCCCGGGTGCTCGCCCTCGTGCCGACCGCCCGCGTGACGGGTCACCCCGCGCATCGCCTCCCCGGCACGGCGAGCTTCGTGTTCCCCGGCACCAACGGCGAGACCGTGCTGCTCGAGCTGGAACGGCACGGCATCGTGTCATCGAGCGGATCCGCGTGCGCGGCAGGCAGCGGCGAAGCCTCGCACGTGCTGCTCGCGATCGGCGTCGACCACGACGAGGCCCGCACCGCCGTGCGTTTCACGCTGCCGCACGGCCTCACCGCTTCTCTCGATGACGTGGCGGATGCCGTCGCCGCCGCCGTCACCGCCGTAGGATCGCGCGGATGAGTTCCACCGCCGTCACCGTCATCGTCCCGGGCTTCGACGTCGCCGAGTACGCGCAGGAGGCCCTCGACTCCCTCCGCGCGCAGACGCACCCGCACTGGACGGCCGTGCTCGTCGACGACGGCTCCACCGACGACACCACCCGCCTGTTCGCCGACGCCGAGGCGGACGACCCGCGCTTCCGCTTCGTGCGCCACGACGAGCAGCGCGGACTCGGCGCCGCCCGCAACTCCGGCCTCGCACTCGTCGAGACGCCCTACACCGCGTTCCTCGACGCCGACGACGTGCTGCGCCCCGACGCCCTCTCGCGCCTGGCCGACACGCTCGACCGCACCGGCAGCGCCTTCGTCGTGGGGGCGTACGTGCGTTTGCGTCCGGATGCCGAGGGCCCCGGCTACACCGCAGGCGAGGTGCAACCGTGGGTGACGGCCGCCACCGACCCGGCGCGCGAGGGCGTCTCGCTGGATCAGCACCCCGCGGCATCCGGGAACATCGTCGCGTGGTCGAAGCTCAGCCGCACCGACTTCTGGCGCGAGCACGACCTGCGCTTCCCCGAGGGCCGCTACTACGAAGACCAGGTGCTCGCGCAGCGCATGTACACCCTGGCGCCCGCCTTCGACACGATCCCCGACGTGGTGGTCGAGTGGCGCCAGCGGCGCGACGGCGGCTCGATCACGCAGCGCCTCGGTGAGGTCGACGTACTGCGCGACTACCTCGAAGCCCTCGGCGAGGGGATCGCGGTGCTGCGCGCCGCGGGAGCCGACGCGGCCGTGCGCGAACGCGGGGCGCTGATCCGCACGCTGGACCTGCCACCGCTCGAGCGCCTCGCCGAGACGCACCTCGACCCGGCGTACCGCATCGCGCTCGAGTCGTTCACGGCGACGCTGCCCGGCTGACGCGCGGCCCGGCTCGGCGGGTGCCGCGCCCGCAGGGGTCCCTCGCGCGAGGTGGCTGAGCTTGTCAAAGCCACCGTGGCCCATCGTGGCACCGCGCCGCCGGGGTCGCGACACGGGCGTGGGTTCCTCGCGCAAGGTGGCTGAGCTTGTCGAAGCCACCGTGACCGCTCGCGACGCGACCGCCGGCCTGTGCGGCGACGCGCGTCAGGCGGGAGCCTCGTCGGCGCGACGCGAGGGCAGGGCTGCGCGGGCGAGACCCGCAGCGTCGAGCTGCTCTTCCGCCAGCACGAACGAGGAGGCCAGCTGCTCGGCGGCGAGGCTCGCGTACAGGCCGCCCTGGGCCAGCAGTTCGCTGTGCGTTCCCGATTCGACGATGCGGCCGGCATCCACCACGTGGATCTGATCCGCGCCGATCACCGTCGACAGGCGGTGCGCGATCGACAGAGTCGTGCGGCCGTGCGACGCCGTCTCGAGGGCCTCTTGCACGATGCGCTCCGACACGGTGTCGAGGGCGCTCGTCGCCTCGTCGAGCAGCAGCACCGGCGGGTCCTTCAGCAGCACGCGCGCGATGGCGATGCGCTGCTTCTCGCCGCCCGAGAGGCGATAGCCGCGTTCGCCCACGACCGTGTCGTACCCGGCCTCGAACGACGAGATGACGTGGTGGATGTTCGCCGCACGGCAGGCGGCCTCGATCTCGTCGTCGGTCGCGTCGGGGCGGGCGTAGCGAAGGTTCTCGCGAACGGTGGCGTGGAAGAGGTAGGTCTCCTGCGAGACGATGCCGATCTCGTCGATGATCGACGCGCGGTCGAGGGTGCGCACGTCGGCGCCCGAGAACATGACGGCCCCGCCACTGGCCTCGTACATGCGCGGGGTGAGGTACAGGATCGTCGTCTTGCCCGCACCGGACGGGCCGACGAAAGCGACGTGCTGACCGGGCTCGACCGTGAACGAGACGCCGTCGAGCGTCGGACGCGCCTGTTCGGGGGCGTCGGGGTAGCGGAACTCGACGTCGCGGAACTCGATCCGCCCGACCGGCCCGGGCGCCGCCGACACCGGCTTCGCGTCGGGCACGTCGACGATCGCGGGACGCAGGTCGAGGTACTCGAAGATGCGGGCGAACAGCGCCGACGAGGTCTGCACGTCGAGCGCGACGCGCATGAGGCCCATGAGCGGCATGAGCAGGCGCGCCTGGACGGTGGTGAAGGCCACGATCGTGCCGGCGGTGATCGCTCCGGCTCCCCCGCCGATGAGGTAGCCCGAGACGAGGTAGATGATCGCCGGGACGCTCGACATGATGACCTGGACGACGGCGAAGAAGCCCTGACCGCTCATGGCCCGACGCACCTGCAGGTGCACCTGGTTGTCGTTCTCGGCGTCGAAGCGCGCCGACTCGGTGCGCTGGCGGTTGAACGACTTCGACAGCAGGATGCCGCTGACGCTCAGCGTCTCCTGCGTGATGGCCGACAGCTCCGACAGCGACTCCTGCGTCTCGCCGGCGATGCGAGCGCGCACCTGCCCGACGCGGCGCTGCACGAAGATGAGGAACGGCATGAGCGCGACCGCGATGAGGGTCAGGCGCCAATCGATGAGGATCATCGCCACCAGCGAGGCGATCACCGTCACCGCGTTGCCGAGGATGCTCGTGACCGTGTTGGTCAGCACCCCCGAGACCCCGCCCACGTCGTTCTGCAGACGGGACTGGATGACGCCGGTCTTGGTGCGGGTGAAGAAGCCGAGCTCCATCGACTGCAGGTGGTCGAACAGACGGGTGCGCAGGTCGCCGGTCACCCGGTTGCCGACCGTGGCGGTGAGCCACGTCTGAGCGACGTTGAGCCCCGCCGAGAAGAGGAACAGCACGATCATGATGCTGACGAGCGTCGCGAGCAGCCGCAGATCGGGACTCGAGCCGTCGACGGGGAAGAGCGCGTCGTCGAAGATGCGCTGAACGAGCAGCGGAGGGATCACGGCCACGGCGGCACCGACGACCACCAGCACGGCGGTCCAGACGATGCGCCACCGGTAGGGCCGGAAGAGCTCGACCACGCGACGACCGAGGTTCGCGACCTCCGGTGCCTGCGCGTTGCGGCGACGCTGCGACTCGGCGTCCACGCCGCGGAACATGCTCCCGCCCATCGCGCCCATGCTCATGCGGGCCAGCCTACGTCCGACCACCGACACCGGCTCGCGAGGCCTCGATGTCGGAGCCTCTCGATAGACTCGGCGCGCCCGCCGCGGCATCCGGAACGAGAAATGTCTCGATGTCGGAATATCCCGCCGTCGGCCGCCGTTGCCTTCCCTGCAGTCGCCCGCGTGGCGCCACGAAGCCCCCCGTCTCGAAAAGGACCTCGTCATGGCCACCACCGGCACCGTCCCCGTCTCCCGGCCGAACTCCGCGCCCACTCCGGAGGCCTCGTCGCACCGCTCGGGCCCGGTGATCGCCCTGCTCGTCGTCGCCGCGTTCGTCGTCATCCTCAACGAGACGACGATGTCGGTGGCGCTCCCCGCGATCATGGCCGACTTCGGCGTGAGCGCCGCGACCGGTCAGTGGTTGACGTCGGCGTTCCTGCTGACGATGGCCGTCGTCATCCCCTTGACCGGCTTCCTCCTCGAGCGCTTCCCGATCCGCAACGTCTTCTTCGCCGCGATGGGGGTGTTCGCGGTGGGCACGCTCGTCGCCGCGATCGCGCCGGCGTTCGGGGTGCTGCTCGTGGGTCGCATCATCCAGGCGATGGGCACGGGCGTGATGATGCCTCTGCTGTTCACCACCGTGTTGAACCTGGTCCCCGCGAACAAGCGCGGCCGCGTGATGGGCGTCGTCACGATCGTCATCGCCGTCGCCCCCGCGGTCGGCCCGACGGTCTCCGGCCTCATCCTGTCCGCGCTCACCTGGCACGCCATCTTCTGGCTCATCCTCCCCATCGCCCTCGTGGCCATCGCGCTCGGCGCTCGGTGGGTCCGCAACGTCACCCAGACCCGTCCCGACGCACGATTCGACGTGCTCTCCGTGGTCCTGTCGGCGATCGGCTTCGGCGGTCTGGTCTACGGCCTCAGCGCGATCGGAGAATCGGCATCCGGACATGCGTCCGTCCCGGTGTGGATCCCCCTCGCCGTCGGCGCGGTCTTCGTCACCGTCTTCGTGATCCGTCAGCTGCGTCTGCAGCGCTCGGATGCCGCCCTGCTCGACCTCCGCGTGTTCCAGAGCCCCTCGTTCCGACTCGCGGTCCCGCTGGTCGCGATCGTGATGGCCGCGCTGTTCGGCTCGCTCATCCTGCTGCCCATCTTCCTGCAGCAGGCACTCGGCCTCTCCAGCCTCACCGTCGGCCTCATGCTGCTTCCGGGCGGCGTGCTCATGGGTGTCATGGCGCCGATCGTCGGCCGCCTCTTCGACCGTTTCGGGCCGACCCCCCTCGTCATCCCCGGCATGGTCATCGCGGCCGTCGTGCTGTGGACGATGGCACTCACCTTCGACCAGAGCACCCCTATCTGGTGGATCGTCACCGTGTACCTCGGGCTGAATCTCGGACTCGGACTCGTCTTCACCCCGCTGATGACCTCGGCGCTGGGCTCGCTCCCCCGTCGGCTGTACTCGCACGGCAGTGCCGTGGTGGGCACGGCTCAGCAGGTCGCGGGAGCCGCAGGCACAGCCGGTTTCGTCGCGATCATGACCGTGTTCTCGAGCACCGCCCTCGCCGGGGGCGCCGATCAGCCCGGGGCCGTCGCGTCGGGCGTGCACGTGTCGTTCCTCGTCGGCGCGGTCATCGCCACCGCGGCGGTGATCCTCGCGTGCTTCGTCCGCAAGCCCGCTGAGGCGGAGGAGTCGGACGCTCCGGTCGTCGCGCACTTAGGCGGATTCGAGGCGGACTCAAACCCGTCTCGGAGTCGCCGCTGACACGCGAAGCGGCGCCGCCAGCACGACGAAGCGCCGCGGCATAACTAAGGCGTCGCCTCGTACACGCGCGAGCCGCACTGTTTACACGACGGAGCGCGACAGACCGCCCCGTCTCAGCTAGCGCGTCAGCGCCGGATCAGATCGAGCAGGAACCGCCGCCGCAGCACTGCGAGGCGGAGGGCTTGTCGTCGTCGGTCTCGACAGCGGGCGCATTCAGCAGCGTGATCAGCGGCTTGGATGCGACGGCCGTGTCGGACGTGGGTTCACCGGACATGCGCTCGATCCTACGCCTGCGCGAGAGCACGAGGGCCGCCGCGCGGGACTACCGCCGCCTCGCGGCATCCGCAACCCCCGCCTCGCCCGCCGCGGCCGTTCCTAGCGTAGGAAACGCCCCCGATCCACAACAAGAGAGGCGTTCGACATGACCGATCTCAGCGGAAAGCGCATCGCGTTCCTGGCCACCGACGGATTCGAAGACAGCGAGCTCACCAGCCCGTGGGAGGCCGTGACCTCCGCCGGGGCGGAGGCCGTGCTCGTCTCCCCGAACGACGGCAGCATCAGTGGCGAGAAGGGTCACGAGCAGAAGGTCGACCTCTCGGTCTCCGGTGCCTCTGCGGGCGACTTCGACGCCCTCGTCCTCCCCGGCGGCGTGCAGAACGCCGACGACATCCGCATCGTGAAGGACGCCGTGTCGTTCACCCGTGGCTTCTTCGACCAGCACAAGCCGGTCGCCGTCATCTGCCACGGCGGATGGATCCTCACCGAAGCCGACGTGCTGAAGGGCCGCACGCTCACCAGCTACCCGACGCTGCAGACCGACCTGCGCAATGCCGGCGCCACCTGGGTCGACGAAGAGGTGCACGTCGACCAGGGCCTGGTCTCGAGCCGCAACCCCGACGACCTGCCCGCGTTCAACGCGAAGCTCGTCGAAGAGGTCGCCGAGGGGAAGCACTCCGGCCAGACGGCCTGAACTCCCCCGTTGACGAGGGCCCCGGACTCCGGTCCGGGGCCCTCGCTCGCGTGAGGGGTCAGACCGTGTCGCCGAGCCGTGCGCCAGGCGACACTTCTCGACCCCTCATGCGCGGGAGGACGGGCAGGCGGGCCGAGCCACGCGCCAGGCGACAGTTCACCACCCCTCACGCGGAGGAGGACTGGCACGCGGGGCACCACTGCCCGCCGCCCTTGGAGCCGGGGATGTCCTCGACCACGCCGCCGCAGCCCGGACAGGCCTCGCCCGTACGCCCGTGCACCTGCATCGCGGCGACCTTCGCGGCCTTCTGCTCGGCGATCGGCACTCCCCGCCGCGCGAGCACGGCCGCGGTCAGGGTGTCGTGAAGGGCTGCATGCAGCCGGGTGATCTCGTCGGCGCTCAGGCTCGACGCGTGCGCCGTCGGGTCCAGCCGCGCCGCGAACAGGATCTCGTCGGAGTACGCGTTGCCGATCCCGGCCAGCGTCTCCTGCTCCTGCAGGAGGGCCTTCAGTTGCTTGCGCCGACCGCCGAGCGCGGTCACGAGCATGTCGCGCGAGAACGCCGGGTCCGCGGCATCCGGACCCAGCTTCGCCACCGCGGGCACCTCATCGGCGGCGTCGACCACGTGCAATTGCACCGAGAGCCATTCACCGGCGTCGGTGATGCCCAGGATGCCGTCATCGAACGCGATCCGCGCGATCACCGCGGCCGCGGAGTCGACCTCTGCGGCCCCCGCCTCCTGCCAGGTCGCCCACCCCGCCCGGCCGAAGCCGAGCGCGAGGTGCACCCCGTCGAGGTCGAGGTCGATGTGCTTGCCGAACCGCGTGACCGCGGTCACCCGCCGGCCGATCAGCTCGGCGAGGGGACGGGCACGCGTCTTAAGCGCCCGCCCTTCGACGAGGTCGACCCCGACGACCTCGTGACCGATGAGGCGCTCGCGCAGGAACAGCGCGAGCGCCTCGACCTCGGGTGCCTCGGGCATGTCGGCGCTGCTCTCAGGCTCCGGGCTCGGATGCCGTGGGGGCGGTCGACGGCACCGGAGACGCGGGCGTGGTGCCGGTGGCGGCCGGCCGCTGCGTCGACTCGGCGAAGGCGTCGGCCATCGCGCGGCCCTGGATGATCTGCGTCAGGTCGATGCCGGTGGCGGCCTTCACGGCCTCGAACGACGAACGCAGGCCCGTCGCCGACTCGGTCGCGAGGTGACCGCTGGCCCCCTCGCCGCCGAGCACGGTGATGTTCCCGACGCGGTCATAGCCCTTGGCGAACTCCGCCATCATCGGCACCAGCGACTCGAGGGCGCGCTGGGCGAGCAGGGCCTCCTGGTTGTGCGACAGGGCCTCGGCCTCGGCGCGGATCGCCTCGGCACGGGCCTCACCGGCGAGGCGCACCGACTGCGCGTCGGCTTCAGCGCGCACGCGCACGGCGGCGGCTTCCTGCTCGGCGATCTGCGCGCGGGCCTGGGCGGCCTTGATCTGCGCGTACGAGTCGGCGTCGGCGTCCTTCTGACGCTGGTAGAGGTCGGCGTCGGCGACGCGGTTGACCTCGGACTCGAGGCGCGCCTGCGTGTTCTGGGCCTCTTGCTCGAGGACGGCCTGGCGACGCTCGGCGCGGGCGAGGGCTTCGGCCTGCTCGGCCTCGGCGTTGGCACGGCCGACCTCGGCCTTGGCCGCGGCGCTGTTCTTGTCGAGCTTGGTCTGCTCGATCAGGTTGGCCTCGTCGGTGGCGATCTGGCGGGCGCGGATCTCGCGCACGGCGTTGATGCGGGCGACCTCGGCCTCGCGCTTCACGCGCTCGACCTCGGTGGCGCCGAGCGCCGAGATGTACCCGTTGCTGTCGGTGACGCCCTGAATCTGGAACGAGTCGAGGATGAGGCCCTGCGACGACAGGTCGCCCTTGATGCCCTCGGCGATCTGGTCCGACAGGCGCTGACGATCGCGCATCAGCTCCTCGACGGTCAGCGTCGCGACGACGCCGCGCAGCGCACCCTCGAGCTGCTCGGTCGTGAACTGCTCGATCGCCTTGTCCTGCGAGGCGAAACGCTCGGCCGCGCGGCGCACCTGATCCGGGTCGGATCCGATCTTCACCAGGGCCACACCGCTGACGTTGACCGTGACGCCGTTCGACGACTGCGCGGTGGGCTCCATCTTGATCTGCCGGGCCCGCAGCGAGATCATCTCGCCGCGCTGGGTGAGCGGGTTGACGATGGCTCCCCCGCCGGTGATCACCGTGATGCGCGACGACTCGCCGTCGGCGCCCTTCTGCCGCTTTCCGACGATGACCAGGGCTTCGTCGGCCTTGGCGACGCGGTACCAGCCGCGGACGACGAGGGCCAGGACCAGGATTACGACGATCGCGACCACCACGACGACGACGACGATCAGTCCGACTGCTCCGAGAGCGGCGAGTTCCATGCTTCTCCTTCGACGGGTGCCGCCGACGACGGCACGGGGGAATTGCCTCCAACCTATCCGGGGGGCTCCGGCCGCTGTCCACCCCATCCGCGCACGATCGCGTCCCCCGACGGGCGGCCGGGAGCGTACCGTTGAAGGTGAGGCGGCCCGAACCGCCCGAAGAAGGGTCCCCCATGAAGATCGTCTCGTCGCAGGACTGGCGCGATGCCATCCGCTTCGATGTCCCCGTGCTGGTCGCCGACGTCGTTCCGGGCGAAGCCACCCGCTGCGTCGCGTGCGGTGCCGACGGCCCCCTGTACGACCGCACCGAGCTGTGGGCGGTGAAGCACCAGCACCCCAAGCACCACGGCGGCTTCGTCCGCTTCTACTGCGAGGCGCACAAGCCGGCCGCTCCCCCGCCGCCGCCCGCGCCGACCATCGAGGCCCGACGCGCGCGGGCCGCGTCCGCCCCGAAGGAGCGTCGCACCCCGAGCTCGAAGCCGATGCTGATCACCGACCGCCCGACGCGCACGATGTGCCCCGACTGCTTCGTCGAGGTCTCGGTCGGCGGCGACTGCGGCATGTGCGGCGCCCAGGTCGTCTGACCGCCTGAACGAGAGAACCGCCCCGGATCACTCCGGGGCGGTTCTGTCGTTCGTGGGCTCAGCGGGCCGAGATGGTCCAGCCGGCCTCGTGCGAGGCACCGGGGTCGAGCGAGACGACGCCGGTGGCGAAGTCGTACGCGTCGTCGTTGAACGCATCGGGCGCGCACGTCATCGGTTCCACGGCGAGGCCGGCGCGGTGTCCGGGCGTGCCGGGACCGGCCGGGAGGTCTGCGGTGTGGATCTGCACCCACGCGCAGTCCGCGCCCCAGCTCATGGCCACGCCCGTGCCCGACGGGTCGGTGAGCGTGACGGTCGTGCGGGCACCGGCATCCGGGAGCAGACCCGTGTAGGCGTGGTCGATCTCCACGGCGCCGAGCACTCGCGGTTCGCGGAAGTCGAATCGCTCGGCGTCGGAGGTGACGGATGCCAGGGCCACCGGCGCCAGACGGTCGGGCGTGACCTCGAGCACGGTGTCGGCCGGCAGACCGAGGGTCCACTCGTCGAGGGTCGCCGGTCCCGCGACGAGGTACGGGTGCGGTCCGGTGCCCCACGGAGCGGGGGTGTCCGACAGGTTGGTGGCGCGCACGATCTGCGTGAGGCCGTCGGCATCCAGCGAGAACGTCGTCGAGACGACGACCCACCACGGGTAGCCGGCCTGCGCGGTGATCGTCGCGACGAGGGTGACGGAGTCGTCGGTCGCCTCGCGGACGTTCCAGTCGACCCACGACAGCAGTCCGTGCAGGGCGTGGCCGCGGTTCGGCTCGGTGAGGGGCAGCTGGTGCTCGACGCCGTCGAAGTGATGGATGCCGTCGACGACGCGGTTCGGCCACGGCGCGAGCGTCGTGCCGCGGTAGGCGGGACGCAGTTCGTCGGCGGCGAAGGGGACGACGAGGTCGCGGCCGTCGAAGGTGAGGGAGCGGAGGGAGGCGCCCACGCTCGCGATCGCGGCTTCGTAGCCGTGGGCGCGCAGGACGACGGGGGTGCCCGAGACGAGCGTGGGCGTCTCGGTGGGAACGACAGCGGTCATGTCGACATTATCCCGGTCGGCCCCGCTCCCGCCCGCCACGGGGCGCGCCGTGGCGGGCACCGCCCGGGTCGGCGCGATGTCGTCCGAAAAGACGAAGTGCCCCCACCCGCGAGGGGTGAGGGCACTTCGGGGAGGGCGACTTACTTGAAGGCGTCCTTGACGTTCTCGCCGGCCTGCTTGGCGTGGGCCTTGGTCTGGTCAGCCTGACCTTCGGCCTCGAGGCGCTCGTTGTCCGTCGCCTTGCCAGTGGCTTCCTTCGCCTTGCCAGCGATGTTTTCCGCGGCGTTCTTGATCTTGTCGTCGAGTCCCATGTCGGCTCCTCCCTGTGGTCTTCGGGAATCTCCCGATGTGCGTACACGGTAAGTCGCCGACCTTCACCCGCCAGGGGGCTTGATATTCATCTCGCCGTGAGGCACTGCTGCGGGCTAGGTTCGAAGAATGCACCGGGGGGAAGCAGCCATCACCATCGTCCGTGACCGCTCATGACCACGTCTCAGACGCTCTCGGATTTCGCCGACCTTCTCGACGACGCTCCCCCGGAGCCGACGCCTCCCGGCCCCGCGGGCAAGATCGTCGCCCTGTCGTTCCTCGGGGTGATCCTCCTGCTCCTCGCCGGCTCCGGCGGATACGTGTGGTGGGCGTCGACGGCGGCGTTGCCCGCTCCCACCGTCACCTCGCAAGCGCCCGCGGTGGCCCCCGGGGCGGCCTCGTCCGTGCCCATGCCCGCGACCGGTGCCGCCCTGCTGCGGGTCGAGGGCGGCGACGCCTTCCTCGGGCCCGACGCCGCGAGCCTCTTCGCCTCGACCGGTGGCGACGACGCCCGCTCCATCGCCAGCGTCGCGAAGCTGATCACGGCGCTGGTCGTGCTCGATGCGCACCCGCTCGCGAGTGCGGACGACCCCGGTCCCACGATCTCGTTCACCAAGGCCGACACCGACCTGTACGACCAGTTCTACGTGCAGGACGCCGTCGTCGCCCGCATGCCCGACGGCACGCGCATGTCGCAGCACGATGCCCTGGCAACGATGCTGCTCCCCTCGGCCGCCAACTACGCCGTCGCCCTCGCGCGGTGGGGCTTCGGCTCGGAGGGCGCCTACGTGCAGGCCGCCCGCGCGTGGCTGAGCGCGAACGGGTTGACCAACACCCGCATCGTGGATGCCACCGGGCTCGACTCCCGCAACACCAGCACGCCGAGCGATCTGCTCGCCCTCGCACGCCTCGCCGCAGCGAACCCCGCCGTCGCGGCCATCGCCGCCACCGGCTCGATCGACGTGCCCGGCCCCGGATACGTCACCAACACCAACGACCTGCTGGGCACCCTCGGAATCACGGGGCTCAAGACCGGCAATCTCGGCGACGGCACGTTCAATCTGCTCTTCACCTCCCGCCTCGACGTCGGCGTCGGCACGCCCCTGCAGATCACCGGCGTGCGCATGGGCGGCGAGACGCACGACAGCACCGACGACGACGTCCGACGCATGCTGCAGGGGGTCGCGGACGGGTTCCACGACGTCACCGTCGGCACGGTCGGCGACACCGTCGGCTCGATCTCGACGCCCTGGGGAGCGAAGGCCTCGCTCGTGCTCGCCCAGACGAGCGAGGTGCGCACGTGGTCGGACACCCCGATCGCGGTCGACCTCAAGACCACGACGCCGCAGAACTACGCCGACGGCGAGGTCGTGGGCAGCGTCTCGTGGACCGCCGGGCCGCGATCGACCTTGTCGAGCGTGAAGATCTCGGGCGCGATCGAGGAGCCGACGCTGTGGTGGCGCCTCACCCACCCCGGAGAGCTGGGCTGAGGCGCACGACCCGCGACATCACGGGTCAGACGGCGGGAAGTTCCGCGTGCGCGATGACCGCGTCGCCCGTGTCGCGGAGTTCCATCCGCGACGCGTCGCCGCGGAGCACCGCCGCATTCATGCGGCACACGATGGGGACGTCCGAACCGAGCACCTCTCCGGCGCTGAACTCCGTGCCGTCGACGCCCACGAACACCAGTTCGTAGGTCGCTCCGACGTCGAGTCCGGACGCCTCGAGATACGCCTCGGTGCCCCACGTGTGCGCCACGACCTCCGCCGAGACGTCGACGCCGCCGACATCATCGCTCACCGCGATCTGCTCGACCGCCCCCAGGGTCCCGGGCGGGCCGGACGGCACTGTCGAGGTGAACGCACCGGCTCCGCTGACCCCGATGACCACCCCGACGACGAGACACGCCGCGGCGGTCAGCGGCGTGACCCACCGCCGGCGTCGGCGTGCCGCCGCGGCATCCGGAACGAGGTCGACCTTGGGCGAGACCTCGCCGTCGACCGCACCCTGGATCCCCTCCCACAGGTCGTCGGCGTCGCGCGGGGCCGTCCAGGCGAGATCGCCCTGACGCAGGCGCCCGGCGAGCGCCTGCAGCGCCGCATACTCCTCCGCGCGGGCAGGGTCGGCTCGACGGAGGTCGTCGAACTCGGCGCTCTCCGTCGCGGTCAGCTCGCCTGCGAGCGCGGCCGCGGCAAGTTCGGCCCAGCGGTCATCGGGAGTGCGCATCGGGCTCCTCCATCTCTTCGAGGTGCGTCCTGAGGGCGCGAAGTGCGTGGAACGTACGGGTGCGCCAGGTCGCGACGGGCACGCCCGTGGCATCCGAGAGCTCCTGATAGGTGCGACCGTGCAGGTGGACGGCGACGACGGCGGTGCGGTGCGCCTCCGTGAGGACCGACAGCGCCTCCAGCATGCGCAGACGCTCGAGGGGATCGATCGCCTCGGCCGCGCGGCTCTCGAGCTCGGCGTGATCGCCGATCAGCGGGAGGCGGGCGCGAGCGCGGAGCGCATCGACGATGACATTGCGCGCGATCGCGAACAACCAGGTGCGCTCGGAGGCGCCCTGGGCGTCGAACCGATCGCGCGCTCGCCACGCGCGGAGAAACGTCTCCTGCACGCAGTCCTCCGCGAGCGGACGGTCTCGGAGGGCGTTGACGGCGAAGCCGAGCAGGGCGTTGGCATTGTCGTCGAAGGCCCGGCGCAGGTCGAATCCCGCTCCCGCCGGACGTGGTCGGGATGCGTGCATGCGCCTCTCCCTGCTTCGCCCGGTCGACCCCGTCATGCGCGCAGCCCCTTCGAGATTAACGGTCGCCGAAGCGGCGGCCCTGCGGGGTATACGTCGGCGCGGCGGCCCGCGTTCATCGCCGGACGAATTCTCGGCCCCGATGAACGCCGAAGCACTCGCGGTCGTACACCTCTGCCACCGGACGTTCCGCGTCCCGATCGAAAGGCACGACGATGACGAAGAAGACGTACGCCCGCCCACTGACGATCGGCGCCCTGGCCGGTGTCGCCCTGCTGGCCGTCGGATCCCCCGCGTTCGCCGAGACGGAGGTGTCGGAACCGGCCGAATTCACGAGTGCGTTCACGGTCATGGCGACCCCCGATCAGGTGATCAACAACGACGGGGTCGCCGCACCGGGGCAGAGCGGCGCGACCGGCACCTTCACATTCCGCATCAATTCGGACGAGGAGATCATCTGCTACGACATCCGCCTCGAGGGCGTCAGCGGCGACTACCAGAGCCCCGCCAAGACGGCGACGCACATCCACGAAGCCGCCGTCGGCAAGCCCGGCCCGCCGCGTATCGCCTTCCCGAACCCGGAGCCGGTCGGCGACGGACCGCGCACCTCGTCGGGATGCCTGCAGGGTCCCTTCACCACGGGCGTCGTCACGAACGGCGCCGACACCGGCACGGGCTTCTCGCTCAAGCAGATCGAAGCGAACCCCGCCGGGTTCACGGGTGATTCGCACACGGTCGACTTCGCAGCCGGAGTGGTCCGCGGCCAGCTCACGTCGATCCCCGTCGGCGGAGTCGACACCGGGGCCGGGGGCGCTGCTGCGGCCGACGCCAGCGGTTGGGGCATCGCGGCCGCCACCGGCGGACTCGGCCTCGTCGCCGCATCCGTCTTTGTCGTCCAGCGTCGACGCGCGGCCGACGCGAAGTGACCGACGCACGGCGCGGCGCGCGGCGGATCGCCTCGACGGGGCGGACGCTGCGTGCCGCGTGCGTGCTCACTCTCGTCGGCGTGCTGGCCTGCGCGGGATGCACCGCCGCATCCCCGGCATCGCCCGCATCCGTCGCCCCACCGGCGTCCGCCGCCCCATCGGCGTCCACGCCCGAGGCGGCAGCGGCCGCACCCGCGGCTCCGGCTCCCCCTGCGCCCTCCCGCGTCGTGATCCCGGCGCTCTCCCTCGATGAAGAGCTGATCGACCTGGGGATCGCCGCGGACGGGAGCATGGAGGTCCCGGCCGACTACGACGAGGTGGGATGGTTCACCGGCGGCGGACGCCCCGGCGGAATCGGCCCGACCGTCATCGCCGCCCACGTCGACTCGCCCACCGGTCCTGCGGTGTTCGTGGAGCTCGAGAACGTGGTCGTCGGCGACGTCATCGAGGTCTACGACGACGCCGGTGCCGCTCACGTCTACCGCGTCACCGAAACGGCCGATTACCCGAAGTCGGACTTCCCCACCGCCCGTGTCTTCGGTGCCACCGCGAAAGACGAGCTGAGACTCATCACCTGCGGCGGGGTGTTCGACCGCGACGCGGGTTCGTACGTCGACAACCGGGTGGTCTACGCCGAGCGCGCGTGATCGTCGCTCACGACCTCAGGTGATCCCGCGCCCACAGCGCGGCGCTCGTGCGGTCGGCGACGCCGATCTGCCGGAAAACGTTGCCCAGATGCGCCTTCACGGTCCGCTCCGAGATGCCGAGGGCCGTGGCCACCTGCTTGTTCGCGAGGCCGTTCGCGACGAGCCGCAGCACTTCCTCCTCGCGCGCGCTGAGGCCGTTGCCCGGTGCCGCGGCATCCGGAAGCAGAGCCCCGGCGACGCGGGCGTCGAGCGGCGTGTGTCCCTCCGCGACGGATCGCACGGCGGAGCGCAGGTCGGCGGGCTCGGCGTCCTTGAGCTGATACCCCGTGGCGCCGGCGGCGATCGCCCGACGGACCTGGTCGCGGTCGCCGAACGAGGTCAGCACCAGCACGCGGATGCCGGGATGCTCCGCCCGCACGGCACGCGTCGCCGCGATCCCGTCCATGACCGGCATCGACACGTCCATGACGACGACGTCGACCTCGGTGGTGCCGACGAGCGCGACGGCCTCCGCGCCGTTCGCCGCGGTGGCGGACACGACGATGTCGCCGTCCGCGGCGAGCACCGAGGCGAGTCCCTCCCGCACCATCGAGTGGTCGTCGACGACGAGGACGCGGATCATTCGGACTCCCGGGGGCGATCGTGCGGGGGAAGGGTCAAGCGCCACGCCGTGCCGTGGCCGGAAGCGGTGGCGAGGGCGAGCTCGGCGCCGGCATCGGTGGCGAGGTCGCGCAGGACGCGGGTGCCGAGGTGCCCCTCGGCGGGTGGGCGGTGCAGGGTCGCCGCGTCGAACCCGCGACCGTCGTCGGCGACCGTCAGCACGGTGCCGCCGACCTCCGCGGCCACGGTGATCACGACGCGGCAGGGAGCCGCGTGGGTCACGGCGTTGCGCAGAGCCTCCTGCGCGACCCGGTACAGCAGGCGCTCGTGCTCTTCCGGCAGCTCGTCCACGGGCATCCGCAGGTCGAGTACGACGTCGGCTCCCCGCGTGCGGGCCGTCGCCGCGAGGTCGTGCAGCGCGGAGGCGAGGCCGGACGCGCCCAGGCTCTCGGGGTAGATGTCGACCAACAACGAGCGCAGCACCCGCACGTTCCCGCGGACCGCCGCCGCCACCTCCCGCAGGCGCGACGCCCCGGCCTCCTCGCCGCGGCGGTCGGCCTCGACGGCCGCGCTCTCGGCGCCGTAGCTGGTGGCGACGAGTTCCTGCACCGGGCCGTCGTGCAGGCTGCCCGCGATGCGTCGGCGTTCGGCATCCGACGCATCCACCGCCCGCTGCAGCAGCTCGCTGCGTCGCGTCTCGGCGCGGCGGAGTTGCCGCAGCAGCGTCCAGACGATCGGGGCGGTGAGCACCGCGAGCAGCAGCAGACTGCTCGTCGTCACGCCGGTGAATCCGCGCCACAGCTCCGCTGAGCGCGCCGCGACGGGCTCATAGGGGTAGTAGACCTCGAAGAGCAGCTGCTGCCCGCTCGCCGACCACACCGGACGGTAGACCTCGAGCAGGCGCGACCCGCTCTCGAACTCGTTCTCATCCTCCGACAGGTCCGACACCGCCGCACGGGTCGAGGGGGTCGTGAGGGCCGCGCGCTGGGCCTCGTCGAGCTCGAAGGTGCGGCCGATCAACTGCGGCTCGTCGGCGTAGAGCACGCGCCCCTCGGGGCTCCAGATCTTCACCCGGATGACGTCGTCGCCGAGGATCTGCGACCGCACGGTCACGTCGAAGGCAGCGACGGCGGCCGGGTCTCCCGCGGCGAGCGCGTCACTGAGCGCGGGCCGCACGACGGCGTCGGCGAGCACATTGGTCACCTGCGCGGCGTCGTTGACCGCCTCGCGCTCCGCGAGCCACTGCGCGCCGAACCCGGCGAGCGCTGCGACGGCCACCAGCACGGCGGCCAGCCCCGCGGCGAGGCGCAGCAGCACGGCACGGGTCGACAGGGTGCGCGGGAGCGTCCGTGAGGGGCGCGCCGTGACGAGCACCTCCCACGACGGAGCGGAGGGGTCCGATGCCACTCAGTCGTCTCCCCCGTGGCGGTCGCCGCCGTGTCCGCTTGTGCCGCCATCGTCCGTGCCGCCGCTCTCAGCGCGGCCGCTGTCGTCGGTGCGGGGTTGCGTCGAATCGCCCGTGCCCTGCACGGCTCTGTCATCGCCGGGTTCGACGCGCGTGTCGCGCGGGGCGTCGCCACCGGCGTCTTCGGGAGTCGTCACCGCCGCACGGTCGTCGCTGCCGTGCGAGCCGTCGCCGCCGGGAGCGGAGTCGTCGGTCGAGGTGGCGCCGCCGTCGCGGTCGTCGCCGGGCTCGACCCGCTGATCGCGCGGAACGTCTCCGCCATGATCGTCGACGGATGCCCAGGGCGAGGGCGTCGGCGCGAGCACCTGGGCGAGCGAGGGCACCGGCACCGGCACCGATTCGGCGAACGACGCATTGCCCCACAACCCGATCGCCGCGGGTGCGGCAGCTATCAGCAGAGCTCCCGCTCCGACAAGGATCCGCTTCTTCATGTCATCCGTCCTTTCGCCCATTTTCACCCGCGGTGCGGGGAACGCT
This sequence comes from Microbacterium sp. che218, assembly GCF_040436305.1. Classification (NCBI taxonomy): domain Bacteria; kingdom Bacillati; phylum Actinomycetota; class Actinomycetes; order Micrococcales; family Microbacteriaceae; genus Microbacterium; species Microbacterium sp. che218. Next base: position 52,713 of record NZ_AP031501.1, on the reverse strand, counting down.
GTCCACTGTTCGCGAAAGCGCACGGCCGGGCCATCGGACGATGGTCGTAGTACCAAGGTCGCATTGCCCGGTCCGGGCGCCGGCCGCGACGGTGGGAGCAGCTCAACCGACGAAACGAGGCCATCATGAGCAGCAGCACCTCCCCCCGTTCGACCCTGACCCGCACCACCGCGATCGTCGCCGCCGCCCTGGTCGCGGCATCCGGTCTCCTCTTCCCCGCCGCCGCGCAGGCGAAGACGACCTCGGTCGGCGGCGACTACGCCGTCACCGTGAACGGCACCACCTACAACCCCGCACCCGGCAAGGACGCGAAGCTCAAAGACGTCGCCGTCTCGGGCCGCATCACCGTCAGCGGCACGAACAACCGCTTCACGATCGACCCCGCCACGCTCGGCGTGTACGACTACACCCTCACGGGCGCTCCCGACACGCAGCGCATGGTCACGAGCCCCACCGTCGTGTTCGCCTCGAAGGTCCCGACCCTCACGTCCGCCCAGCGCAGCGGCGCCCGACTGTCGAGCCTCGAGGTGCGCGACGACTCCCTGGTGGCGATCTTCACCACCGCCGGCGGCAAGCTGAAGATCCAGGCGAAGGACGGCGCGCAGGGCGGCATCTTCCAGATGGAGCCCGAGTTCGCCGCCCCGGTCGAGCTCGTGCATACGCTCGGCCCAGGACTCTTCTACTTCGTCAACCAGTACACCGGCAAGATCAACTTCGGAAACGGAGTGGATGCCGTGAGCTCCGGCCCCGGCGCGCACCAGATGCTGCTGGGCAAGGACAGCCCGCAGGTCGCCACGAAGACCTACCAGGATGCGACCGTCACGAAGTGGACCGTCGCCTCGGGTGGTCGCATGGGCGGCGTGCTGGGCGAGGACGCGATCGAGCTCTCCGCGGGTGCGACCAACTGCACCAGCCAGTGCCAGGCGCAGAATCGCATCAACGGGTCGCTCCCCGTCCCCCCGAACCCGACGAACCCCACCCCCATCGGGGGCTGATCCCCGACGCGAACGCCCCCGGCCGAAAGGTCGGGGGCGTTCGCGCGTGCCCGCCGGGCCCTCGGCTGATGGCGGGGTTCAGCCGACCGTCGTCGGTGCGAATCCCGCGAAACCGTCGATGCGCTGCTGCGCCACGGTCGTTCCCCGTTCGCTGCGGGCCGAAGGATGCGTCCAGTAGTAGTGCAGAGCCGCGTAGGTTGCCCGGGGCGCGGCATCCAGGGCGAACGTCGCGATCTTCCACTCCCCCACGATGCCCCGCGTGCCGTCGCCGGTGTCGCGCTCGATGCGCAGGATCGGGATCTTCACCGGTCGCGCCTGCTGAACACCCCGTGTCGTTGGTCGTCGTGGCGCGGATCGCCGTCACCTCGGCCCAGGGGATGTCGACCGAGGCGCCTTGGAAGCGCGCGGCCACGCCGCTGCGGCCCACGGCGACGCACTGACGATTGCCCCACGACGAACGGCTGCGCGCGGCGAAGACGAGGTTGACGAACGACGGCAGGAAGAACAGACCCAGGATGCCGAAGACCACCGCGATCACGTACGGAATGGGTCCTTGCATCGACGGGGTCGTCCCTGCTTGAGCGAGCACGGCCCAGGTCACCCAGCACGCCCCGGCGGCGATCAGCCCGCACACGACGGTCAGGAAGAGCGGTGGGCGCTTGAGCGGGGCGACGTGCAGCCACTCGTCGGGTGCGCGGTCGAAGGTGCGGTTGAACATCTCGGCCGGGAGGAGTTGCAGCCGCTTCTTCGAGGCGAGCGGAAGCACCCACCCGGATGGGACGTTCGCGACGCGGGCGTCGATCTGGGCCATGCCAGCAGTGTAGGCAGGGGCACCGACATCATCCTCGGACTCTTGCCGGACGGTCGGGCAGGAGCCTGGTCACGACGCATCGACGAGGCGAACAGGCTCGTCCGTGTTGCTGGTGACACTCAGGTGACGATCCTGCAGGCTCGCTCCCACTACTGATCGTCTCGGCGTCGGTCGCGCACGGGATCAGCGGAGAGCCACATGGCGCGCCAGAACGCGACGAAGAACATGATCATCGCCGCGATCCACAGAACGAGCCAGATCAGCCGGCCCTCCGCAGGTGCGGCGAATACGGCGAACATTGCGCCAATCCACACGGGAAAGCACACGAACTGCACGATCTTCAACGTGCGAATGTCGTTCACGGCTTCACCGTATCGCTCAGCCGGTAGCCCTCGGCGGCTCAGGCCGAGGCCACCGCCCCGAACACCGCGAACAGCACGCCCGCGGTCACGAGCATGGCGGCCCCGACGATCCCGATCGCGATCCACGCCCACCGCGGCAGGCTCCGCTTCAGGCGCCGGCCTCCGGGACCCACGGATGCCGAGAGGCCCGGCACTGCACGGTCGTCGCTGTAGCCGTCGGTCTGAGTCCACGCCTTCGCACCCACGGTTGCCCGGATGCGGGCGAAGCGTTCCCACACCGCAAGGTCGTGCAGATCGAATCCGCCCGGCCGATAGACGATCAGCATGTCGTCGCGCACCTCGACGTCGAGATCGCCTGTCTCATCGATCAGCAGAGCCATGAGGTCGGGCGTGAAGACGTACAACGCGTCGCGCTCGTAGCCCTTCGGCGCGAACAGGTGGAAGTGCGTGTCGAAGTCGCCCTCGAGGGACAGCCGCTGATTCCGCCGAGGTTGGTGCCGAAGCGACGACAGGATGCCGTTGTTGCTCCGCGCGTCGAGCACGAAGTGCGGCAGTTGCCGGGGCAACCGGATCGCCAAGTAACCGAGGTTGATGCTCTTCACCGGCACGTTGATCGACACGCTCGTCCGGATCGTGACGATGCCACTCTGGCGGACGCTCTCGGCCTTCCTCGCCCCGCCGACGATCCGGCCGACCTCCCAGTCGGCGCCGGCGATACGGTCCTGCACGTTCCCGGCCGTGGCGTACTCCCACATGTCCCCCGACAAAGCGGGAGGCTCCGCCGCGGCCTGGTACGTCCAGCCGTTCGCTGCGGCGAAGGCGGCCAGGTCGTCGATGCTGTTTTTCGAGGTGTCGGTCACGTGCCCGACCCTAGCGGGGCGGGTCTGCCGCTCAGTTGTTGAAGCGGAACTCCACCACGTCGCCGTCCTGCATGACGTAGTCCTTGCCTTCGAGGCGGGCCTTGCCCTTCGCACGGGCCTCGGCGACCGAGCCGAGCTCGACGAGGTCGTCGAACGAGATGACCTCGGCCTTGATGAAGCCCTTCTCGAAGTCGGTGTGGATGACACCGGCCGCCTGCGGCGCCTTCGCGCCCTGCGGGATCGTCCAGGCGCGCGCTTCCTTGGGGCCGGCGGTGAGGTAGGTCTGCAGGCCGAGCGTGTCGAACCCGATGCGGGCGAGCTGGTCGAGGCCGGACTCGTCCTGACCGGTCGACGCGAGCAGCTCGGCGGCATCCTCGGGGTCGAGGTCGATGAGCTCCGACTCGATCTTCGCGTCGAGGAACACGGCCTTCGCGGGGGCGACCAGCGCGGCGAGCTCCTCCTTGCGCGACGGGTCGGTCAGCACGGCCTCGTCGACGTTGAAGACGAAGATGAACGGCTTGGCGGTGAGCAGCCCCAGCTCACGGATCGGCGAGAGGTCGATTCCGGATGCCGACAGCAGCACGCCGCGCTGAAGAGCGTCCTGCGCGGCCTTGGCGGCCTCGAGCACCGAGGGGTCGAGCTTTTTGCCCTTGACCTCCTTCTCGTACCGGGTGATCGCCTTCTCGAGCGTCTGGAGGTCGGCGAGCTGCAGCTCGGCGTTGATGGTCTCCATGTCGTTCGCCGGGTTGACCGAACCGTCGACGTGCACGACGTCGTCGTCGGCGAATCCGCGCACAACCTGCGCGATGGCATCCGCTTCACGGATGTTCGCGAGGAACTGGTTGCCCAGGCCCTCGCCCTCGCTCGCGCCGCGGACGATGCCGGCGATGTCGACGAACGACACCGCAGCGGGCACGAGCCGCTCGCTGCCGAACACGTCGGCGAGCTTCTGCAGGCGCACATCGGGAAGGTTCACGACCCCGACGTTGGGCTCGATGGTAGCGAACGGGTAGTTCGCCGCAAGCACCGAGTTCTTGGTCAGAGCGTTGAAGAGGGTCGACTTTCCGACGTTGGGAAGGCCGACGATTCCGATGGTAAGAGCCACGGGAGTCCAGGTTACCCGGCTGGGAGACGCCTCACCGCGTCAGGGGCGCCGCGCGCGGAACGCGTGGGTGACGTACGGCAGCGCGACCGCCTCTCCGTCGGCGAGTCCCGGCACGGATGCCACGACCCCGTCGACCGCGGCGTCGATGCCCGCGCGCTTCTCGGGGCTGGCCGTGATGACGTCGCTGCGAGAGCCGACGAGGTCGCGCAACTGCGGCAGGGTGATCTGCCGGTCCCAGCGCCACTCGCGGTGTTCCAGCCCCTCGAAGGGCTCGGCCACCCGCGGTCCGGTCGTCGCCAGGAGCACCTCGGCGTTCGAACCGCCCATCGCCGCCGTCAGCCGTTTCACCCAGTCGACGCTGTCGTCTCGGATGTTCCAGATGAGCCCCAGCTCTCCCCCGCTGCGCAGCACACGCGCGACCTCGCGGGAGGCCGGCTCGACGTCGACCCAGTGCCACGCCTGCCCCATGACGATGGCGTCGAGGGCGGAATCGGGCAGCGGCAGACTCTCGGCCGTTCCGACGAACGTGGGCACGCCTCGCGCGTTCTCCCGCAGGGTCGCGAGCATGTCGGCATCCGGATCGACGGCCACGACGTCGGCACCGAGCTCGACGACGGAGCGCGTCAGCTTGCCCGTGCCGGCACCGACGTCGGCGACGCGCAGACCGCGCCCCGGTTCGCGCACCCGCTCCAGCAGCCACGCGACCGCCTCGGCGGGGTAACCCGGACGCCCCGACTCATAGGCGGCGGCCGCCTGTCCGAACGAGGTCGATTTCGCCTGATCGCTCATGGCCCCGACCCTACGCCGACCCTCCGACACGGCATCCGGAGTCTTTTCGAGCGGGCCGGATGCCGCCGACCCCGGCGCGCCTCCTCGGCTCGACGCCGGGCCGGGTGAGGGTGGAGGCGTGGCTTTGGACTTCACCGCGATCGACTTCGAAACGGCGAACTCCAGTGGTGCGTCCGCGTGCGCCGTGGGTCTCGCCCGGGTCCGGGGCGGCCGCGTCGTCGCCACCGCCGCCTGGCTGATCAAGCCTCCCGCCGGTCACGACCACTTCGCGCCAATCAACATCGGCATCCACGGCATCCAGCCCGCCGACGTGATGCACGCGCCGGAGTGGTCGGAGCAGCTGGAGCGCCTCACCGCGTTCGCCGGTTCCGACGTGCTCGTGGCCCACAACGCCGGCTTCGACATGTCGGTGCTGCGTCGCGCGTGCGCGGCGACGGGCGACGAGTGCCCGCCGTACCGCTACCTGTGCAGCGTGCAGATGTCGCGCAAGACCTACTCGCTCGCGTCGTACCGCCTCCCGCTCGTGGCCGCCGAGGCCGGCTGCTCGCCGTTCGCCCACCACGACGCCCTCGCCGACGCGGTCGCGTGCGCGGAGATCACGATCGACTGCGCCCGGCGCGCGGGTGCGGACGACGTCTTCGCCCTCGCCTCGCATCTCGGCGTGCGGGTGTCGCAGATCGCCGTCGAGCCGGCCGAGCGCGCGGTCGCCTGAGCCGTTCCGGCCCGTCTTTCCGGCGATGTCGGAGGTCTGGTGCATGCTGACCCCATGGACGCCATCGCCCTCATCCTCGTGATCATCGCCCTCGCCGTCGGCGCCGCGGGCGGCTGGTTCGTCGCGACCTCGCGCGCCGCGGCTCGCGACGCGACCGCGCAGCAGGCGCTGTCGGCGCGGGTGGCCGCCGCAGAGGCCGAGGGTGCGGGCCTCAGGGCGCAGCTCGACCACCAGATGACCCTGTACCGCGAGCTGGCGGGGCAATCCCGGGCCGACCAGGCCGCGCGCGAAGAACGCGAACGGCGCGAGCAGACCGTGCTGCGCGCCCTCGACCCCGTGCGCGAGACGCTCGACGCGATGCAGCGCAAGGTCGACGGTCTCGAGCGCGACCGCGTCGAGCAGTACACCGCGCTCGGCGAGCAGCTGCGCCTCTCGCGCGAAGCCGACGAGGCCCTGCGCGCGACGACGGAGTCCCTCGCCTCCGCCATGCGATCGGGAACGACCCGCGGAGTGTGGGGAGAGACCCAGCTGCGCCGCGTCGTCGAGGCCGCCGGTCTCACCCGATACGTCGATTTCGACCTGCAGTCGTCGATCTCGAGCGACGCGGGCGCCGGTCGACCCGACATGGTCGTGCGACTGCCCGGCGGCAAGGCGCTGGCGGTGGATGCCAAGGTGCCGCTCGACGCGTACCTGCAGGCGAGCGCGATCCCGGTCACGGCGAACGGCGACGAGGGCATCCGCCGTTCCGGACTTCTCGCGAAGCACGCGAAGGCCGTGCGCGCGCACGTCGACGCCCTCGCGAAGAAGGCGTACTGGTCGGGGCTGACGACGAGCCCCGAGTTCGTGGTCTGCTTCCTGCCCAGCGAGTCGCTGCTCGCCTCCGCGCTCGACGAAGACCCGACGCTGCTCGACTACGCCTTCACGCGGCGCGTGGCCCTGGCCTCCCCGGTGAACCTGTGGGCGGTGCTCAAGACGGTGGCGTTCACGTGGACGCAGCAAGACGTCTCCGACGAGGCCCGCACGCTCTTCACCCTCGGGACCGAACTGTACGAGCGGGTGGGGGTGCTCGCCGGACACGCGAACGATCTTCGTCGCGCGATCGAGAAGACGGTCGACAGCTACAACCGTTTCGCCGGCTCCCTGGAGTCGCGCGTGCTCGTCACGGCCCGCAAGTTCCCCGGCATCGACGAGACCAAGCTCGACGCGGTGGCGGCCCCGGCCGCGCTCGATGCGACGCCGCGGCGATGGACGGCCCCCGAGATGATCGATCTCGACGACGACCAGCCGTCAGCACGGTTCGCGGATGACCAAGACCGTCGCGCCGCCGTCCGCGCAGACCTCGGGTCGGTGCGCGAGCGCGCCGGACTGGAAGGAGGCCAGTGAAGGTCGCGGTGACTCAGAGGGACGAGCCGCTGTGCTCGCCCACGGTGAGGCTCAAGACCCGCCGGGAACCCAGCTCAGCAGGCTGACCACGGCCGCGGACACACCGACGAAGGCGCCGACCATCCACCACGCGCTGACCTCGTGGCCCTCGTCGCGGCGAACGCGGAGAAGCACATCGGGGCGACGCGCAGGGTCGACTGCGCTGGCGATGACCGCCTGTGCACCTGTCTGAGGTGCGGCCTGATTCGTCGGAGCTGCTGCCATGGACGATCCCCCTTCGGGTCTCGGAAGAACACAGCGTCGCCGTTGACACTCCTTGAGATTCTGCCAGACGAGCCCTCCGACGCCGGTCACGCTTGCGTCACGACACGCCCGGCTGTATCTGCACGTCGAGGCGACGACCGCGCGCCTCGCCCCGGCTTCATGTCGAGGCTCGCCCCCGCACCCCCTGAAACCACGAGACTGCATCTCGCTGACGAAACAGTTGCAGCGTGCAACCGACTTGTCAGCGAGATGCAGTCTCGCGATCCAACGCCGCCACCCTGAGCGGCGCACGTGCGCCCGCGTTCAGCCGCGCGGCGTCACAGCCACTTCGACGTCAGGTGCTCCGACGAGATGCGGCGGAGCGTTCCCGAGGCACCGCGCAGCACGACGCTCTCGGTGTAGATGAAGTCGCCATCGCGACGGACTCCCTGCACGAGCTGACCGTCGGTCACGCCCGTGGCGACGAAGATCGTGTTCTTGCCCTTCACCAGACCATCGGCCTCGTACACCTGGCCGTCGACATCGAGGCCGGCATCCCGACCCTTCTCCTTCTCGTCGTCGGTGCGCGGGGCGAGCACACCCTGGATGTGGCCACCCAGCGCCTTGATCGCGCACGCGGTGACGATGCCCTCGGGGCTGCCGCCGATCCCGACGCACATGTCGGTGCGGGCGTTGTGGCGGGCGGCGTTGATGCCACCGGCGACGTCGCCGTCGCTCATCAGGCGCGTACCGGCTCCGGCTTCGCGGATGTCGGCGATCAGCTTCTCGTGACGCGGGCGGTTCAGCACCGAGACGACGAGCTCGTCGACCGGCTTACCGAGGGCCTTCGCGAGCAGGCGGATGTTCTCCCCGATCGGGAGGCGGATGTCGACGACGCCCACACCGGCGGGACCCGTGACGAGCTTGTCCATGTAGAAGACGCTCGAGGCGTCGAGCATCGTGCCCTGGTCCGACACGGCGATGACCGAGAGCGCGTTCTGGCGGCCCGCGGCCGTGAGCGAAGTGCCGTCGATCGGGTCGACGGCCACGTCGCACTGGGGTCCGCGACCGCTGCCGACGCGCTCCCCGTTGTAGAGCATGGGGGCGTTGTCCTTCTCGCCCTCACCGATGACGATCGTGCCGTCGAAGTTGACGGTGCTGAAGAACGCGCGCATCGCGTCGACGGCCGCACCGTCGGCGGCCTCCTTGTCGCCTCGACCGATGAAGGGGACGGCGCGGATGGATGCAGCCTCCGTCGCCCTCACCAACTCCAGAGCCAGGTTGCGGTCGGGGTGCAAAGGGCTCATGTCGGCAGTCAGGCTCACCATGGGGTCACTGTATCCAGCCGAGAGAAGACAATCGCGGGTTTTGAGCGCATGTGCAACGAAGGAATCGCGGTTCTTAACGAAATAGCAGAAGTGCCGCGTTCCTGCCGCGCCCGCACCGTCACGATCGGGCGGCTTCGCTAGAGTGACCGTTGTCCCGACAACGACCAAGGAGCACCTCCATGCCCGTCGCTTCCCCTGAGCAGTACGCCGACATGCTGGACCGCGCGAAGGCCGGCGGCTTCGCGTATCCCGCGATCAACGTCTCCAGCTCGCAGACCATCAACTCGGTGCTCCAGGGCCTGACCGAGGCCGGCTCCGACGGCATCCTGCAGGTCACCACCGGCGGTGCCGACTACTTCGCCGGCCACACCGTCAAGGCCCGCGCCACCGGCGCCCTCGCCTTCGCCAGGTACGTGACCGAGGTCGCGAAGAACTACCCGATCACGGTCGCGCTGCACACCGACCACTGCCCCAAGGACGCCTTGCCCGGCTTCGTCCTGCCGCTGCTCGAGGCCTCCGAAGAAGAGGTCAAGGCCGGCCGCAACCCGATCTTCCAGTCGCACATGTGGGACGGCTCGGCCGTTCCCCTCGACGAGAACATCGACATCGCCGCAGAGCTCCTCCCCCGCATGAAGAACATCAACGCCATCCTCGAGATCGAGGTCGGCGTGGTCGGCGGCGAAGAAGACGGCGTGCAGCACGAGGGCTCCAACGAGGCCCTCTACACCACGGTCGCCGACGTGACCAAGGCCGTCGAGCGCCTCGGCCTCGGCGAGAACGGCCGCTACATCTCGGCCCTCACCTTCGGCAACGTGCACGGCGTGTACAAGCCCGGTGGCGTCAAGCTCCGCCCCGAGCTGCTCGGTGAGATCCAGGAGGGCATCGCCGCGAAGTTCGGCACCGGCCCCAAGCCCCTCGACCTCGTCTTCCACGGCGGCAGCGGCTCGACCGACGAAGAGATCGCCCTCGCGGTCGCCAACGGCGTCGTGAAGATGAACATCGACACCGACACCCAGTACGCCTTCACGCGCTCGATCGCGGGCTACATGTTCTCGAACTACGAGGGCGTGCTCAAGCTCGACGGCGAGGTCGGCAACAAGAAGCAGTACGACCCGCGCGCGTGGGGCAAGGTCGCCGAGTCGGCCATGGCCGTCCGTGTCGTCGAGGCCACGAAGCAGCTCGGCTCGTACGGCCAGTCCAAGAGCTGACACCTCGTCATCCCTCGAACGCCCCGGCTCTCATGCCGGGGCGTTCGTCGTTTCCGGATGCCGTGGCCCCGGGCCCCCGCCGCACGCTCCGGCATCCGCCGCCCGCGCGCCCCTCGAGCATCGAGACTGCATCTCGCTGACAATCCGGCGTCAGCCTGCAGCGGACTCGTCAGCGAGTTGCAGTCTCGCGCCACCGCCGAGGCAGAACGGCCCGCGATCACACAGCCACCCCAGGGTGTGCCGCCAAAAAGCCCCGCCGTCGCGCACAGCGCACGATCGGCAGGGCAGCCCTCAGCTGCGGTAGACCTCGAGCACCGTCGGCGCCTCCGCCGGCGACGACAGCACTTCGATGGCATCCCCCGCCCGCACCTCGCCGGCGCGGCGCACGCGGAGGTAGGCACCGAGCCGTCCCTCGTCGGAGAAGCGTTTCACCCATCCCCGCGAGGCGGATCCGCCCACCCATCGCGCGAAGGTCGCGCACGGCGTGCGGGGCATCGTCACCTCGACCTCGACGGTGTCGCCGATGCGCCAGATCTCCCCGATGCGGGCGCCGTTGACGTCGAGCCCCTCGACCCGCAGGTTCTCGCCGAACCACCCGGGGTGCAGCTCGCGGCCGAGCTCGCCCTCCCAGAACGACGCGTCGTCCTGCGCATAGGCGTACACGGCCTTGTCGGGTCCGCCGTGGTGCTTACGGCTGGCCTGCACGTCCGCGCGGACGCCGAGCTTTCCGACGCGCACGGCTCCGTCGACGGGACGCTTGTCGATCGCGGTGACGCCGATCGATCCGGCATCCGGATGCAATTCGTGGACGGCGCAGACGGCGACGAGACGGGGCATGCGTCGATGCTAAACGGTCCGCTCGAGTCCGCGGTCCCGCCGCCGCCACGCCGCGGCGGGGCGTCAGGGGGTAGCGAACTCGTGCCGCATGACCACGCGGTCGCCGTCGAGCGTACGGATCTCGACGGCGCCGATGTCGGTCGTCGCCAGATCGGTGCCCGCGCTCAGCTCGGTCGTCGAGCCGGGGTCGGCCCTCCAGGTCGAGAGCACGCTGGTCGCGCCCGACCCGTCGGTGATCGCCAGGGCGTACGGCCATCCGCCGGGCGGGGCGTCGAGCACCTCGCCGGTGTACTCGCACACGAGGTCGATCCGCGTGCCCCAGGGCGCCGACGTCAGTCGCACCGATGCCTCGAGCGGCGCTCCCGCGATGTCGTCCAGCGCGTAGACGGTGCCCGCCGACTGCTGCGCCGAGCTCGTGATCGCCACCACGCTCGGCACGGCCACGCCGATGAGGGCGACGGATGCCGCGAGCACCCACACCGTCCTCCGCCGCGCCTTGCGTCGCTTGGCCGTCTCGACGATGCGTCCGCGCAGCGCGGGGTTGGGGGTCGCGAGCGGCACCGGGCCGGTCGAGGCGTCGAGGGCGCGCGCGCGATCGGCCGACAGGCGCGACAGCAGTCCTGCCGTCGGCGCGAGCTCTCCGACGGCGGCGCGGCACTCCGCGCACTCCGCGAGATGAGCTTCGTATTCGGCTCGGTCGCTCGCCGACAGCGCGCCCAGCACGTAGGCGCCGTCCCACGACGACAGTCGATCGTGTTCGTGGCTCATCGGGTCACCCCTCTCTCCTGCAGGGCGAGCCTCAGCGCTCGCACCGCGTAATGCAATCGCGACTTGACGGTGCCGGCCGGGATGCCGAGTTCTTCCGCCGCCTGCGCGACGCTGCGCCCGCCGTAGTATGCGCTGACGATGACCGCGCGATGGTCCGGGGTCAGGGTCGCGAGGGCCTCCTCGACCAGGAGCGCATCGAACATGGCATCCGTGTCGTCGTCGCGTACCCTCTCGGGCAGTTCATCGACCGAGTGCTCGTGGCGCCGACGGGCGCTTCGGGCCTCGTCGATGACGATGTTGCGCGCGACGGTGTACATCCACGACCGCAGCGACGCGGGGTCGTCCGCCATCACCTTGGGCGTGCGCCACGCGCGCAGCAGGGTCTCCTGCACCACGTCGTCGGCTCCGGCGTGGTCGCCGGTCAGACTGACGACGTAGCGCCAGACGGGCGTCGCGTGCGCGTCGTAGAGCGCTGTCAACTGCGCGTGTTCGTCTCGCACCGCGGCATCCCCTCTCCCTCGTTCACAGGGGACACGGAATGCCGGGCCCGACGGTTCAGCTCGGGACGCTGTTCACGATCGCCGACATGAACTGCGGGTCGCCGACGAGCGCGACGGTGACGCAGATGCCGGCGATGAGTGCCGTCACGACGAATCCGACGAGCGGGATCCAGAAGGCCAGGCGACCGCGCTTCAGGCGGCGCCAGGTGAGCACAGCCGTGGCGAGCCACCCGATGCCGTAGACGGCCGCTGCCGCGGCGCCCCAGACGTAACCGGCCGACAAATTGGTGAAGGTCGCCTCGACGCCGAGCATGCGCGCGCCGGTCTCGGCGTACTCGGGGAAGTTCAGCAACTGGATGATCGTGGTGACCACCGAGAACAGGCCGTAGAAGAGCAGACCGAACGTGACGATGCGATCGACGCGGGCCCCGCGCGTGGTCGGAACGGGGAAGCCCGCGGCGGCCGGTTGCGCCGCGCGCGCGGGCTCGGGGGTCGGGGCGGGCTGCGGGGCGACGCCGGCGTCGAGCGCCTCGGTCACCTCGGGTCGCTGGATGCGGGCGCGCTGTTCCTCAGGTGTGGCGTACTCACCGAACTGCGGACGCGGGCGCGATCCGACCTCGGCCGGGAGTGCATCATCGCGCGAGGAGTCGTCGCTCACGCGTGCCCCCGACCGCCGAGCGCGCGGCTGTCGCGCTTGCCCGAGGCGTCCTGACGCAGCTCCTTGGGCAGCGAGAAGATCAAGTCCTCCTCGGCCGTGCGCACCTCTTCGACGTCGCGGTAACCGGCGCCGGCGAGCTCTTCGAGCACCTCGGTCACGAGCACCTCGGGCACCGAAGCACCGCTGGTGACGCCGACGGTCTCGACGCCCTCGAGCCACTCCTGCTTGACCTCGTCGACGTAGTCGACGCGGTAGGCGGCCTTCGCGCCGTGCTCGAGGGCGACCTCGACCAGGCGCACACTGTTGGAGCTGTTCGCCGAACCCACCACGATCACGAGGTCGGCGCCGACGGCCACCTTCTTGATCGCGACCTGGCGGTTCTGGGTGGCGTAGCAGATGTCGTCGGAGGGCGGATCCTGCAGCTCGGGGAAGCGCTCGCGCAGGCGCCGCACGGTCTCCATCGTCTCGTCGACCGACAGCGTGGTCTGCGAGAGCCACACGACCTTCGACGGGTCGCGCACCTCGATGGTGTCGGCGTGGGCGGGCGAGTTGACGACGGTGACGTGCTCGGGAGCCTCGCCGGCGGTGCCCTCGACCTCTTCGTGGCCTTCGTGGCCGATCAGCAGGATCTCGAAGTCGTCGCGGGCGAAGCGCACGGCCTCGCGGTGCACCTTGGTCACGAGGGGGCACGTGGCGTCGATCGCCTGCAGGCCGCGGTCGGAGGCGGCCGAGACGACGGCAGGCGACACCCCGTGGGCGCTGAAGACGACGTGGGAGCCGGAGGGGACCTCGTCGACCTCCTCGACGAAGATGGCGCCTTTCTTCTCGAGCTCGGTCACGACGTGGATGTTGTGCACGATCTGCTTGCGCACGTAGACCGGGGCGCCGTAGCGTTCGAGCGCCTTCTCGACGGCGATGACGGCACGGTCGACGCCGGCGCAGTACCCGCGGGGTGCTGCGAGCAGCACCTTCTTCTTGCCCTGGACGGGGACGTCCTGAAGCCGCCCGCGTCGACCCGGGATGCGGGGAACGGGCAGGTGCACGGCAGGTGAGCTCACCCCTCGATTCTACGGGGGTGCCCCTGGACACCGGCCGAACCCGCCCGGCGCGACCGGTCCGGATAGCATGGGACCTTCCCCTCCCGAGAGACGTCCGGCTCTCGCGGCCCCCGCCGACGGCGTGCATCCCAGCGAGTGACATGACCTCTTTCCAGCCCGAGACCGTTCCGGGTCAGGCGCCGCCCGCCGACAGCGTGCACCCGCGCGACTCCTCCACCGACGCCCCCACCTCGGTGTCGCGGCTGAACGACACGATCCGCGGTTTCATCGAGCGCTGGGGATCGGTCTGGGTCGAGGGTGAGATCACCTCGTTCAACCGCCGCGGCGGCAACGTGTTCGGGCGGCTGAAAGACCTCGGCACCGAGTCGACGGTGGCCTTCCGCATCTGGTCGAGCACTCTCAACCGTCTGCCGAAAGACCTCAAGGTCGGCGACCACGTCGTCGCGTGCGTGAAGGCCGACTACTTCCCGCGCACCGGCGACTTCTCGTTCGCGATCTCGGCGATGCGACACGTGGGCCTCGGCGAACAGCTCGAGCGCCTCGAGCGCCTGCGCGTGCAGCTGCGCTCGGAGGGCCTGTTCGACCCCGTGCGCAAGAAGAAGCTGCCGTTCCTCCCCCACTGCATCGGTCTCATCACGGGCGAGAACTCGGATGCCGAGAAGGACGTGCACCGCAACGCCGAGCTGCGGTGGCCCCGGGTGAGCTTCCGCACGCGGCACGCCGCCGTGCAGGGCGATCGCTGCGTCCCCGAGACGATCGCGGCATTGAAGGCCCTGGATGCCGACCCCGAGGTCGACGTCATCATCATCGCCCGCGGCGGCGGCGACCCGCAGACCCTGCTCGGCTTCAGCGACGAACGACTGCTGCGAGCGGTGGCCGCGGCATCCACCCCCGTCGTCAGCGCCATCGGGCACGAGAACGACCGCCCGCTGCTCGACGAGGTCGCCGACGTGCGCGCGTCCACCCCCACCGACGCGGCCAAGCGCGTGGTGCCCGACGTCAGCGAGCAGCGCGCTCTCGTGTCGCAGCTGCGCGCACGCCTGACCGGCCGCCTCACCCAGCGGGTGCTGCACGACATCGCCCAACTCGAGCAGGTCCGCTCCCGCCCGGCGCTGCGCACCCCGCACACCATGCTCACCTCGCGCGCGCAGGAGCTGTGGATGCTCTCGAACCGGGGTCGCGACATCGTCGACCGCCGCATCGAGACCGGACAGCGCCGCACGAGCGAGCTCGGCGCGGCCCTGCGCGCCCTCTCCCCCGTGGCCACACTGGCCCGCGGCTACGCGATCGCTCAGCTCGACGACGGCTCGGTCGTGCGCGACGCCGCCCAGGCTCCCGCCGGTGCGACGCTGCGACTCACGGTCGAGAACGGCACGCTCGCCGCCCGGTCCGAGGGAGCGGTGCCCGACGTGGTGCCGCACGGGACGACGGATGCCGCGCCCCGGTCGAACGCCGAGGGCACGGCATCCGGAAACACTCCCCTCGACGCCGAGTCAATCGGCGACGGCCCGTCGGAGGGTCGCGCCTAGAATGGACGACATGACCGCGACGACCCCCGGCTCCGCCGCCGACGTCGCCACCCTCTCGTTCGAGCAGGCCCGCGACGAGCTCGTGCGCGTCGTCGCCGAACTCGAACAGGGCGCGCCCACGCTCGAGGAGTCCCTGGCTCTGTGGGAGCGCGGCGAGAAGCTCTACGCCCGCTGCGAGGAATGGCTCCTCGGCGCCAAGCGGCGACTCGACGCCGCGCGCGGCGAGGGAGACGACTGATGGCCCGCGTCGTCGCGCACCTCGGTCGCCCCGAGACCCCGCAGGAGACCGCCGACCGCAAGGCGGAGTTCTCGGCGCGCTACCGCAACAGCAAGACGTTCAAGAACCTCATCGCCGCGATCCTCGTGACCGTCGCGGTGGTCTTCGTCGTGGTGGCCGGCGTGCCCCGCGGCGAGCCGGTGGCCCAGCCTCAGCCCGACGTGCCCGCTCTGGCGGCCGGCATCGAGAGCGACCTCGGCCGTCCCGTCCTGACGCCGTCGCTCGGCGAAGGCTGGCGCGTCAACCAGGCGAGCACCGAGGGCGTCGGCGGCACCGAGGCGTGGACCATGGTCTACGTGCGCGAGGGCGAGTCGGGCTTCCTCCGCGTCGCCCAGGGGTTCGACGCCGACGAGGCATGGGTCGGTCAGGTGCTCGACGGCACCCGCAGCACCGAGACCACCGAGATCGACGGCATCACCTGGAATATCTACCGCCCGTCCAACCCCTCGGGCACGGGCAACATCGACTACGCGCTCGCCACCCCCGCCGGGCCCGACTACGTGCTCGTCTACGGCGACGCAGCCCCCGAGACGGCCGCCCTCGCGGCGGCATCCGTCACATCCCAGATCGAGCAGTTGAGAGAGGTCCCGTGAGCGAGCGCATGACCCCCCGTCAGGTGTGGCAGCAGATGGTGGAGGGCAACAAGCGCTTCATCGCGGGCGAACCCGCCCACCCCCGTCAAGACGTCGAGCGCCGCGCCGAGCTGGCCTCCTCGCAGCACCCGAGCGCGGCCCTCTTCGGCTGCGCCGACTCGCGCCTGGCCGCGGAGATCATCTTCGACGAGGGTCTGGGCGACCTCTTCGTCGTGCGCAACGCCGGCCAGGTCATCTCCGACTCGGTGATCGGCAGCCTCGAGTACGCGGTCGGCGTGCTCGAAGTCCCGCTCATCGTCGTGCTCGCGCACGACGCGTGCGGCGCGGTCGGCGCGGCGATCGAGAGCACGGGCGCCGACGCCCCCACGCTCCCCCCGTACATCTGGCGGCAGATCGCGCCCATCGTGCCCGCCGTGCGCCGCGTGCAGCGCGAGAACGTCGTCGACGGCCACCTGACCGAGCACGTCGACGCCGAGCTCGTCGGCCGTGAGCACCTGCGGCACACCGTGGCCGATCTGCTGCGCGCCTCCGAACTGATCAGCGAAGCCGTGGCCGAGGGCCGCACCGCCGTGGTCGGAGCGAACTACCGCCTCGACGAGGGTGAAGCCGTCCCCGTCGTCATCGTGGGCGACGTAGAAGACCCCCGCATCTGAGAACCGAACGAACGACCTGGAGGAACGACGACGTGACCGACATCGAGTACCGCATCGAACACGACACCATGGGTGAGGTGCGGGTGCCCAAAGACGCGCTCTACGCCGCGCAGACCCAGCGCGCGGTGGAGAACTTCCCGATCTCGGGGAAGGGGCTCGAGTCGACGCAGATCGCCGCCCTCGCGCGCATCAAGAAGGCCGCGGCCCTCGCCAACAAGGAGCTCGGCACGCTCGACGGTGCGATCGCGGATGCCATCGCCCAGGCCGCCGACGAGGTCGTCGCCGGAACGCACGACGCGCACTTCCCGGTCGACACCTACCAGACCGGTAGCGGCACCTCGTCGAACATGAACATGAACGAGGTGCTCGCGACCCTCGCGACCCGCATCCTCGGCGACACCGTTCACCCCAACGACCACGTCAACGCCTCGCAGTCGTCGAACGACGTCTTCCCGACCTCGGTGCACATCGCCGTCACCCAGGCGCTGATCACCGACCTCATCCCGGCGCTGCAACACCTCTCGACCGCCCTCGAGACCAAGGCCGACTCCTGGAAGGGCATCGTGAAGTCGGGTCGCACCCACCTCATGGACGCCACCCCCGTCACCCTCGGCCAGGAGTTCGGCGGCTACGCCCGCCAGATGCGCCTTGGCATCGAGCGCGTCGAGGCCGTCCTCCCCCGCGTCGGAGAGGTCCCCCTCGGCGGCACGGCCGTGGGCACCGGCATCAACACTCCGCTCGGCTTCCCGCAGAAGGTCATCGAGCTGCTCGCGGCCGAGACCCAGCTGCCGATCACCGAGGCGAAGGACCACTTCGAGGCCCAGGCCAACCGCGACGGCCTCGTCGAGGCATCCGGAGCCCTCCGCACCATCGCGGTGTCGCTGACCAAGATCAACAACGACATCCGCTGGATGGGCTCGGGCCCGAACACCGGTCTCGGAGAGCTGCACATCCCCGACCTGCAGCCCGGCTCCTCGATCATGCCCGGCAAGGTCAACCCCGTCGTCCCCGAGGCCACGCTCATGGTGTGCGCCCGCGTGATCGGCAACGACGCCACCGTCGCCTGGGCCGGCGCCTCGGGCTCGTTCGAGCTCAACGTGGCGATCCCCGTTATGGGCACCGCGCTGCTGGAGTCGATCCGCCTGCTCTCCAACGCCATGCGCGTGCTGGCAGACAAGACCATCGACGGCCTCGAGGCCAACGTGGCGCGCGCCGAGGCGTTCGCCGGCATGTCGCCCTCGATCGTCACCCCCCTCAACAAGGTCATCGGTTACGAGGCCGCGGCGAAGATCGCGAAGCACTCCGTCGCCAAGGGCATCACGGTGCGCGAGGCCGTCATCGACCTCGGCTACGTCGAGCGCGGCGAGATCACCGAAGAGGTGCTCGACGCCAAGCTCGACCTGCTGTCGATGACGCACCCGGGCTGAGCCGCCCCCGCACGATCACGACGCCGAGGCGCGCCATAATCGAAGGATGAGCCCCGCGACGAGACCTCTCTCGACGCGGGTGCGACTCCTCGGCGCGATCCTCGGCGTCGTGCTGCTCGGGCTGATCCTGGCGGGCGGGGCGACCTTCCTCGTGCAGAGCGAACGCGTCGTCCAGAACGCCCAACGCCAGCTCGACGGGTTCGTCGCGACGGTGTCGTCGAGCGGGGGCAGCGCGGTCGAGCTCGCCTCGGCGGCGATCCCCGGTCGCAGCGACGGCACGGTCGCCCTCGTCGACGGACGGGTGCGGGCCTCGACGCCCTCGCCTCCCGGTCTCGACGTGGCGGGCGACGCCGCCCTGGTCTCGTCGCTGTCCGCGGCCATCGCCGGCGGAGAGCTCTCGGGGCGGGTCGACAGCAGCCACGGTCCGATGATGTACGCCGCGGTGCCCGTGGCCGACGGCGTCGTCGCGCAGCTGATCTCGGTCGACCAGCGCATGGAGCTCGTGACGCTCTCGACCGCCAGCTACGCCGTGACGGGCGCTGTCGTCCTCGTGCTCGTGGCCGTCGCCGGGTGGTTCGTCATCGGGCGGTCGTTCTCGCCGTTGAAGCGCCTGCGCGACACCGCCGACGCGATCACGATCGACCGCATGGGTGCCCGCCTGCGCGCCCACGGCAACGACGAGATCTCCGACCTCGCCACCTCGGTCAACTCAATGCTCGATCGCCTCGCGATGTCGGTCGAGGCGCAGCGCCAGCTGCTCGACGACGTGCGGCACGAGCTGAAGACCCCCATCACCATCGTGCGCGGTCACCTCGAGATGATGGATCCCGCCGACCCGCACGACGCGGCCGAGACGCGAGAGCTCGGCATCGCCGAACTCGACCGGCTGACGCGGCTCGTCGACGACATCGACGCGCTGGCCGACGTCGAGACCGATGCGCTGGCGGCCGAGGTCATCGACGTCTCCGCGCTGACAGACCGCGTTGCGGAGCTGGCGGGAGCGATCCCCCATCACCCCTGGTCCGTCGCCCACCGCGCACGCGTGCGCATCCTCGGCGACACCGACCGCATCGTGCAGGCGTGGCTGCAGCTCGCCGACAACGCGGCGAAGTACACCCCCGCCGGCTCCCCCGTCGAGATCGGCAGCACCGCCGACGACACCACGGCCTATCTCTGGGTGCGCGACCACGGTCCCGGCATCCCTCCCGCCGCCCGCCACCGCGTGTTCCGTCGGTTCGATCGGTTGTCGACGCGTCGCGGTGTCGACGGCTCCGGTCTCGGTCTGTCGATCGTGGACGCCATCGCGAAGGCCCACGACGGGCACTGCTCGGTCTCCGACACCCCCGGCGGCGGCGCGACGGTCACGCTCCACATCCCCGTCACCGGCGTCCGCGCCTCGGCCGCCCTGCCCACCCCGGTGCGCGCCGGCGACGTCGTGCTGCAGAGAGAGGCCACCGGATGACCCGCATCCTCATCGCCGAAGACGAAGAGCGCATCTCGGCCTTCGTCGCGAAGGGACTCGAGGCGGCCGGCTACCAGACCCTGATCGTCGACGACGGCGCCGAAGCCCTCGACACCGCCCTGTCGGGATCGTGCGACCTCGTGCTCCTCGACGTGGGGCTGCCGACGATGGACGGCTTCGAGGTCCTGCGGAGCCTGCGCGGACAGGGGGCGACGATCCCCGTCATCATGCTGACCGCGCGCACCAGCACCCGCGACACCGTGGACGGGCTCGATGCGGGGGCCAACGACTACGTGGCGAAGCCCTTCAAGTTCGACGAACTGCTCGCGCGCGTCCGTCTGCGGTTGCGCGAGCCGGTGACGGTCGGGGCCACGACCCTCGCCCACGGCGACGTCACGCTCGACGTGCTCGGTCGGCGCGCGACCGTCGGCTCGCGCGAGGTGGATCTGAGTGCCCGCGAGTTCGCCCTCGCCGAGGAGTTCGTGCGTCACGCGGGTCAGGTGCTCAGCCGGGAGCAGCTGCTGAGCCGCGTGTGGAGCATGGACTTCGACCCCAACTCCAACGTCGTCGACGTCTACGTGCGCTACCTGCGGGCGAAGATCGGCGCGGCCCACATCGTCACCGTCCGCGGGGCGGGCTACCGCTGGGAGTGACGACGGAAACCCGAAAACCCCCGGTGGGGGAACCGGGGGTTCAGGGAGATGCGTCCGGTGGTCTTCCGACTCACCCGAAGAGCGGTGACCTGCGCGTGACGCTCTCGTTCCAGGGGATCCGCCGAGGCGGCGGCGGGGTGTTCCCCGCCTGTGCTTCCACCCTGACGGGCATTCGTGAGATCACGGGGAGCCGCAGATGAGAACCCTCTCATCTACGGACACTCGCGCCCGCCGAAGACCGGTGCGCACCCCAGGGTGACGAGGGAGTTCCCGGATGCCACCCCGCCCGACACCAGCGCCCCTCGCCCCGCACGACGAAGGGCCGGGACGCCGCGGCATCCCGGCCCTCCTCGATCTCGTCAGGACAGCTCGCCGGCCTCCAGCAGCTCGGTCACGAGCGCGGCGATCGCCGAGCGCTCCGAGCGCGTGAGGGTGACGTGCCCGAACAGGCCGTGGCCCTTCAGCGTCTCGATCACCGAGGCGACGCCGTCGTGCCGACCGACCCGGAGGTTGTCGCGCTGGCCCACGTCGTGCGTCAGCACCACGCGGGAGTTCTGGCCGATGCGGCTCAGCACCGTCAGCAGCACGTTGCGCTCCAGGGACTGCGCCTCGTCGACGATCACGAACGCGTCGTGCAGCGACCGACCGCGGATGTGGGTCAGGGGCAGCACCTCGAGCAGGCCGCGAGCGAGCACCTCCTCGAGAACGTTGCCCGAGACCACCGACCCGAGCGTGTCGAAGACGGCCTGACCCCAGGGCCCCATCTTCTCGGCCTGGTCGCCGGGGAGGTAGCCGAGCTCCTGACCGCCCACGGCGAACAGGGGGCGGAACACGATGATCTTCTTCTGCTGCTGGCGCTCGAGCACGGCCTCCAGGGCCGCGCAGAGGGCGAGGGCCGACTTGCCGGTTCCGGCGCGACCGCCGAGCGACACGATGCCGACCTCGGGGTCGAGAAGCAGGTCGAGGGCGATGCGCTGCTCGGCGGAGCGGCCGTGCAGTCCGAAGGCGTCGCGGTCGCCACGCACCAGGCGGTACTCCCCCTTACCGGTCACGCGCCCCAGCGCCGATCCCCGCTCGGAGTGGATGACGAGGCCGGTGTTCACCGGCAGACCCGCCACGGCGGGGCTCACCCCGACCTCGGTCTCGTACAGGTCCGAGATCTCGTCGCCCGAGAGGTCGATCGTGGTGATGCCGGTCCAGCCCGAGTCCATCGCCTGCTCGGCGAGGTACTCCTCGGTGCTGAGACCGAGCGATGCCGCCTTGACGCGCATCGGCAGGTCTTTCGACACGACCGTGACCTCGGCGCCGTCTTTAGCGATGTTCATCGCGACCGCGAGGATGCGACTGTCGTTGCCGCCGGTGCGCATGCCCGAGGGCAGAACGGAGGGGTCGGTGTTGTTCAGCTCGACGCGCAGCGTGCCGTCGTCTCCGACCGGCACGGGGAAGTCGAGGCGGCCGTGCTCGATGCGGAGTTCGTCGAGGTGGCGCAGGGCCTGCCGGGCGAAGTAGCCGATCTCGGGGTCGTGACGTTTGCCCTCGAGTTCCATGATCACCACGACGGGGATCACCACGGAGTTCTCCGCGAAGCGGAAGAACGCCCGGGGGTCGCTCAGCAGGACGGAGGTGTCCAGGACGTACGTGCGCAGGGCCTGATCGGCTCCGGCTTCGGACTCGGTGCTCTCGACGACGTGACGCTGGTCGTACGGTGCTCGTGCAGTCACAACCCACTCCCGACCCGGGTGTTTCACCCGGTTTTCACGAGTCGACCTGTGGGTCACGAGTCGCGATCCGAAGGTCGACTCGACCGGACTCCGTGTCCGATGTGATCACCGTACGACTCCGCGACACCCACGAGGGTCGTTAACACGCCGCGAATATGACGAGTTCGTGAACAGCGCGTTCGCGCGTCTCGCAGCCGTGAAGTAGTTCACCGGATGCCGCTCCAGCGCCCTCGCGCGCGGCCGGGCGGGGCCGGCTGGGCTCTACTGACCGAACCGGCGGTCGCGCGCCGCGAAGTCGCGGATCGCGCGGAGGAAGTCCACCTCGCGCAGGTCGGGGCCGAGGGCCTCGACGAAGTAGAACTCCGAGTGGGCCGACTGCCAGAGCAGGAAGTCGCTGAGCCTCTGCTCCCCCGACGTGCGGATGACGAGGTCGGGATCCGCCTGGCCGCCGGTGTAGAGGTGCTCGCCGATCTGCTCGGGGGTGAGACTCGCGGCGAGCTCTTCGAGCGATCCGCCCGACTCGTCGTGCTTGACGATGATCGAGCGCACGGCATCCACGATCTCGCTCCGCCCGCCGTAGCCGACGGCGAGGTTCACGTGCAGACCCTGGTGGCCGCGGGTGCGCTCCGTCGCCTCGTGCAGCACCTCGGCGAGCTCGGGCGGCAGGCCCTCGGCGCGACCGACGTGCTGGACGCGCCAGTTCGGCTCGTGCGAGAGCTCTCCCGCGAGCTGCGCGATGATCTCGAGCAGCTCCTGCAGTTCTTTGCTGTCGCGCTTGACGAGGTTGTCGTTGGAGAGCAGGTAGAGCGACACGACCTCGATGCCGAGGTCGTCGCACCAGCGCAGGAATTCGTGCATCTTCGCCGCGCCGGCTCGGTGCCCGTGCGCGGCGCTGTCGTAGCCGAGCTGGCGCGCCCAGCGACGATTGCCGTCGATCATCATCGCGACGTGGTGCGGCACGGTGGTCGGCATGCGCCGGCGCAGGCGCGAGATGTAGAGACGGTAGAGAGGACCCCGCCCCTCGTTCTTCCGCTCGCGCGCCACCCGCCTACGCTACCGCGTCGAGGCCTTCGCCTCGTATCCCGGGTGGTCGATTCCTGGGGGAAGGGTGAGCATCGGTTCATGTTCCCTGCCGTGCATGGGAGCAGACGTAATGTCGGAAGGGTGACGAGTCCCATCCCGGCCGACGGCCCCGACATGCCGCAACTCCCCCTCCTCGAAGCGGGAGCCCTCGGCGCGCAGCAGGACATGAAGCCGACCTGGCGCGGATGGATCCACGCCGGCACGTTCCCGGTCGCGATCGTCGCCGGCATCGTCCTGATCGCGCTCGCCCAGGGCACGCCCGCCAAGTGGGCCGCGGCGGTGTTCATGGTGACGTCGATGCTGCTGTTCGGCAACTCCGCGCTGTACCACCGCTTCACCTGGAAGCCGAGGACGCTGGCGGTGCTCAAGCGCATCGATCACGCCAACATCTTCCTGCTGATCGCCGGCACGTACACCCCGCTCGCGGTGCTGGCCCTGCCGACGCCCAAGACCACGCTGCTGCTGTCGATCGTGTGGGGTGGGGCGATCCTCGGCATCCTGTTCCGCGTCTTCTGGATCAACGCGCCGCGCTGGCTCTACGTCGCGCTGTACCTCGCGCTCGGCTGGGCCGCCGTGATGTACCTCGGCGACCTGCTGGCGGCGAACGTCGCGATGATGGTGCTCGTCGTCGTCGGCGGGCTGCTGTACACGGCCGGGGCGATCGTCTACGCCCTCAAGAAGCCCAACCCGTGGCCGGGCCATTTCGGGTTCCACGAGATCTTCCACGTGTGCACCGTGCTGGCGTTCCTCTGCCACTGGACGGCGTGCCTGCTCATCTCGCTCGCCCCCGCGTACCACGGGGGCTGATCCCGCCCCGCGTCACGCGCGAGTCCGCGGTCACGCGCAGGTCGAAGAGGGCTCCGGATGCCGGGAACCCCGACGACGGCTCAGCTGCGGGGAGCGGCCGGGTCGATGTCCTGGTCGTCGACCGTGCTGGCGTTCTCGGCGGCGCGGGCCTGCTCCTCGGCATCCAGCTCGGCGTTCACTTCCTCGCGGTAACGGCCGCGGCGGATGCGACGCAGCATGTCCCACACGAGCAGGAAGACCGCGACGCCGATGAAGGCGATCGCGGCGAAGCCGAGTGGCCCGGGCGTGACGATCGACTCGTCGGGGGTGACGACCGGGGAGGGTGTGGTCGCAAGAGCGACGATCACGGGAAGCATGGAGTCCTTCGGTCCGGGCGGAAGCGCGTAGCCTGGAAGTCCAGCCTAAAGCCCGGAGAGACCATGACGACGCAAGCCCTGCTCGATGACCGCTACGGGCGCACGCGCTCCCCGCGGCGCCGCATCCTGGGCTGGACGATCGTCGCGGTCCTGGCACTGAGCGCGATCGGCTACCTCGGGTGGACGACCTTCGCCAGCAGCGCTGCCTCGGTGACCGCCACCGACACCGGCTTCACCGTCGAGAACGACAAGTCCGTGTCGGCCACGTTCCAGATCACCGGCCCCACCGGACAGCCTGTCGCCTGCGCCCTCGAGGCCCGCGACGAAGAGCACGGCACCGTGGGCTGGCGGGTCGTGGAGTACCCAGCATCCGAGGATCACACCCGCGCCTTCACCGAGGCGATTCCCACGCTCTCACTGGCGACGACGGGTTTTGTCAACGCTTGCTGGGTCCCGTAGACTCGTAGGTCAGGAAGCGCCCCGGCTCGATGCCGGGGCGTTCGACATATCCCCCGCCGACGGCCCGAAAACGCATCGCCGTCAGCGCCTCGACGAAGGAGTAACCGTGTCCAACGACGCTCAGGTGACGTTCCTCACGCAAGACGCCTACGACCGCCTCCACAACGAGCTCGAGCACCTCTCGACGACGGGTCGCGAAGAGATCGCCAAGCGCATCGAGGTCGCACGCGAAGAGGGAGACCTCAAGGAGAACGGCGGCTACCACGCCGCCAAAGACGAGCAGGGCAAGCAGGAAGCCCGCATCCGCACCCTCCAGCAGCTGCTCAAGGACGCCAAGGTCGGCGAGGCCCCCGAGAGCCACGGCGTGGTCGAGTCGGGCACCGTCGTCACCGCGATCGTCGCCGGCGGCGAAGAGAAGTTCCTGCTCGGCAACCGCGAGATCGCCGCGAACTCCGAGCTCGACGTCTACAGCGAGGCGTCCCCCCTCGGTGCCGCCATCATGGGGCTCAAAGAGGGCGACACGGGCTCGTACACCGCGCCCAACGGCAAAGAGATCTCGGTCGAGGTCGTGAAGGTCGAGACCTACTCGGGTCAGTGACCCGCTGACTTCTCGCGAGCCGCTCCCCCGTCGTCGGGTGGGCGGCTCGCGGCGTTTCCGCGGACCTCGCGCGTTCGGGGCGGATTCCGTCGTTCGGGGCGGATGATTCTCGCCCCGAACGGCGAAATGCGCCCCAAACCGCGCGACGTGCGACACCGGCCGCGCCCTCCGGCGCACGCCCGTCGCACGCACAGCCCGCGAACCGCGCCCGTGTCAAGACGAGACCGGCGAGGCGCCGGGCGCTCAGTTCGGAACGACGGTCGCGATGAACCCGGCGTCTTCGAGCGTCTGGATCACGAGGGCGCGGTGCTCCTCGCCGCGCGTCTCGACGCTCAGCTGCAGGATGACCTCGCTGATCTGCAGGCCCTGCCCGTGGCGCGTGTGCAAGACCTCGATGACGTTCGCGCCGACGCCGGCGAGCAGCTCCGACACGCGGGCCAGCTGCCCGGGACGGTCGGGGAGCGGGATGCGCAGCGACATGTAACGACCGGATGCCGAGAGCCCGTGCGCCACGACGCGCTGCAGCAGCAGCGGGTCGATGTTGCCGCCCGAGAGGATCGTGACCGTGGGGCCACTGGCCTTCACCTTGCCCGCGAGGATCGCGGCGACGCCGACGGCCCCCGCGGGTTCGACGACCTGCTTGGCGCGCTCGAGCAGAACGAGCAGCGCTCGCGCGATGTCGTCCTCGGTCACGGTGACGACCTCGTCGACGTACTGGCGGATGAGTTCGAACGGCAGGTCGCCCGGGCGGGCGACGGCGATGCCGTCGGCGATCGTCGGGGTCGTCTCGACCTGCATCGGATACCCCGCGGCGAGCGATGACGGGTAGGCCGCGGAGTTGTGCGCCTGCACGCCGATCACGCGCACCGTCCGTCCCTCGGCGGCCGCGCGGGCTTTGACGGCCGCGGCGACGCCCGCGGCGAGGCCTCCTCCGCCGATCCCGACGATCACGGTCTCGAGGTCGGGCATGTCTTCGACGAGCTCGAGTCCGAGCGTTCCCTGACCCACGATGATGTCGCGGTGGTCGAAGGGGTGGATCAGCACGGCGCCCGTGCGCTCGGCGAACTCCGCCGCGAGGCGCAGGGGCGTCTCGACGGTCGCGCCTTCCAGGATGACCTCGGCCCCGTACCCCCGCGTCGCGAGCAGCTTGGGCACGGGAACGCCCAGAGGCATGAAGATCGTCGCCGAGATGCCCAGCTGCTGCGCGGCCAGGGCGACCCCCTGCGCGTGATTGCCGGCGGATGCCGCGACCACGCCTCGCGCGCGCTCCTCGGCGGACAGCCGCGAGAGGCGGTAGCTCGCCCCGCGGATCTTGAACGACCCCGTGCGCTGCAGGTTCTCGAGCTTGAGGTTCACCGGCACGCCGAGGAGCTCGGTCAGGTGCAGGGACTCGTCGAGAGGCGTGCGCGTGATGATGCCGCGCAGGTTCTGCGCGGCATCTTCGAACTCGGCCAGAGTGGGAGTGTCGTTCATGATCTCCTTCCGCGCTCGCGCGGGACGGTCCGCCAGATGAGATCCGGGGATGCGAGGGGGTCGCCGGTGCGCTGCCAGGCCTTTGTGCTGAGGTACACGGCCACGACGTTGACGAACGCCGCCAGGGGCACCGCGAAGAGGGCGCCGGCGATCCCGCCGACCATCGCCCCACCCGCCACGACGAGCACGACCGCGAGGGGGTGCACCTTCACGGCGGAGCCCATGAGGATCGGCTGCAGGATGTGGCTCTCGATCTGCTGCACGGCCAGCACGACGATGAGCATGAACAGGGCGATCAACGGGCCGTTGTAGACCAGGGCGATGAAGACGGCGAGGGCTCCGGTGGCGACGGCTCCCACGAACGGGATGAACGCGCCGAGGAACACCAGCACGGCGATGGGGATCGACAGCGGCACGCCGAGCAGGAAGGCACCGAGGCCGATGCCGACCGCGTCGATCGTGGCGACGAGAAGCTGCGTGCGGGCGTAGCTCTTCACGGTGCGCCACCCCGCGCGACCGGCGCCGTCGACGGCGGGACGCGCGACGCGGGGGAACAACCGGGTCGTCCAGCGCCAGATGCCGCCGCCGTCGGCGAGAAGGCAGAGCAGGATGAACAGCGTCAGCAGCACGCCCGTGCCGACGTGGCCGATCGTCGTGCCGATGGCCAGCGCGCCGGTCCAGAGCACTTCCGCCTGCTGCTGCAGGAAGGTCCCCGCCTGCCGCAGGCCGTCGTCGATCTGCTGGGCGCTCAAGTGCAGCGGGCCGTCGATGAGGTACTGGCGGAACTGCGTGACGGCATCGACCGTGCGCTGGCGCACCGAGCCGAACTCGCGCGTGATCTGCCAGACGGCCAACCACACCAGCCCCGAGATGACGGCGATCGTGCCCAGAACCGTGACGACGATGGCCAGCCACTTCGGCCACCGATGGCGCAGCAGGAACGAGAAGGCCGGCCACACCAACGCGGTGATGAGCACCGCGATGAGAAGCGGCACGACCAGCAGCTTCAGCTGGATGACCACGAACACCACGACGGCGAGAGCAGCGGCGATGACGAGCAGACGCCACGCGTAGGCGGTCGCTTGGCGCAGCGCGGGCGGCACCGGAGGCTGCAGGTCGCTCGAGACGGTGCGCCGCTTGAGGGCGTCGAGGAACGATCCGCGAGGTTCGGGATCGGTGCCGCTCATCCCGTCAGCCTACCGCCGCCCTCCGACGTGGATCGCCGAGCATGTCGGAGGTCGCCGATACGGTGACAGACATGACCACGACGCTCCGCCGTGCCGATGCGCGCCGCATCGCCCTGGCCGCTCAGGGCTTCGCCCGCCCCCGGCCCGACGCGGTCGGCACGCGCCAGATCACCGGCGCCCTACATCGCATGCGCATCCTGCAGATCGACTCGGTCAACGTCTTCTCGCGCTCGCACTACATGCCGTTGTTCGCACGCCTCGGGGCGTACGACACCGCACTGCTCGACAAGCTCGCCTTCGCCCGTCGTCCGTCGTGGGTGGAGTCATGGGCCCACGTCGCCTCGCTGGTGTCGGTCGACGACTGGCCGCTGCTGCAGTTCCGGCGCGACGACCTCCGGGCCAAGTACGGGCACGACGCCTGGGCCGAGGCCAACCAGCCCCTGCTGCAGTGGCTGCGCGACGAACTGGCCGATCGCGGGCCCCTGCGGCCGGCCGAGATCGACCACGACGCGCGCAGCGGATCGCGGGGCTCCTGGTGGGGCTGGGACGACGTCAAGAACGGCCTCGAACGCCTGTGGCTGTTCGGCGAGGTCGCCATCGCGGGGCGCCGCGGCTTCGAGCGGCGCTACGCCCTGGCATCCGACGTCCTCCCCGCCTCCGTCCTCGACACGGCGGTCCCCCGCACCGAGGCCATCCGCGAGCTCGTCCGGCGCGCCGCCATGGCGTATGGCGTGGCCACGGCATCCGACCTCGCCGACTACTGGCGCATCCGAGACCGTCCCGCCGTGCTCGCGGGCATCCGCGATCTCGTCGACAGCGGCGAGCTTCTGCCGGTCGAGGTCGACGGGTGGCTCATCGCCGGGCGCCCGGCGAAGGCCTGGCTGCACCGCGACGCCGCCCGCCCGCGACGCATCGATGCGGCGGCGATCCTCACCCCCTTCGACCCGGTAGTGTGGTTCCGCGATCGCGCCGAGAGGCTGTTCGACTTCGACTACCGCATCGAGATCTACACGCCCGCTCCCCAGCGCCGGTTCGGCTACTACTCGCTGCCCGTGCTCGTCGGCGACGACGTCGTGGGCCGCATCGATCTGAAGGCCGATCGCGCCGAGAGCGCGTTGCGCGTCCAGTCGGCCTGGTGGGAGCGCGGAGCACCGCCCGAGGCCGCGGAGCGCGTGGCCGCCGAGCTGCGTACGGCCGCCCGCTGGCAGGGCCTTGAACGCGTCACCGTCTCACGCTGGGGCGACGCGGCCGACCAGATCGCCGGAGCGCTGCGCGCCGACCGGCACGATCACCCCGACGGGCGCGCCGACTGAAACGCGCCCCCTCTGCCGGAGCGGAGGGGGCGCGTGAGGTCAGAACTGCACGCGTGGCGGTTCCGAGATGGCGGCGCCGTCGACCACCTCGAAGAACTCGCGCTCGTGGAAGCCGAGCTGGCGCGCGAAGAGGTTGTTGGGGAACACCTTGATCTTGGTGTTCAGCTCGCGGACACCGCCGTTGTAGAACCGGCGCGACGCCTGGATCTTGTCTTCGGTGTCGACGATCGAGTGCTGCAGCTGGAGGAAGTTCTGGCTGGCCTGCAGCTGCGGGTACGCCTCGGCGACCGCGAACAGCGACTTCAGCGCCTGCTGCATGTGGCCCTCGGCGACACCCGCCTCGGCGGGGCTCTGCGCCGAAAGCGTTTCGGCACGCGCCCGGGTGACGTTCTCGAAGACGGCCTTCTCGTGGGCGGCGTAGCCCTTCACCGTCTCGATGAGATTGGGCAGAAGGTCAGCGCGCCGCTTCAGCTGGACGGTGATGTCACTCCACGCTTCGTCCACGCGCACGTTGAGCGCGACGAGGGCGTTGTAGGTGGCCCACAGGTAGATGCCGGCGATCACCAGAATGCCGACGATCACGATGACCGGTACGAGCCACTCCCACATAAGTCCCCACACTCCGTTCGAGAGATTGCCCTTCAGTGTAACCGCGGGGTGACGGAGGTTACGGAGCCGGGTGAGGACTCCCAGGCGATGCGGAGAGCGCTGTATCGTTCGCGTACCCCCGGTGGGACTCGAACCCACACTGAAGCGATTTTAAGTCGCCTGCCTCTGCCATTGGGCTACGGGGGCCCGTGCTCCACCGTATCGCGGGGCGGCCGCGCGCCCGCCGTCCTGCGGACCGCACTTCCGACACGCCGAACCCGGATGCCGCGACCCGGCGTGTCCCCCACGGCATCCGCACGACGGCCCCGCCACCCCGCACACCGCGCCACCCGCCGTCCCGCGGACCGCGACACCGACACGCCGAACCCGGATGCCGCGACCCGGCGCGTCCCCCACGGCATCCGCACGACGGCCCTGCCACGTCGCCCCGCGGCATCCGGAAACGACGAGACCCCCGCACCCACAGGGGGACGGGGGTCTCGGACGCGCGAGAGATTACTTCGCGGCGACGGGCTCGGCCTTCTTGTCGGCCGGGGCAGCCGCAGGCGCGGGAGCGTCGGCGGCGGGAGCGGCCGGACGCGGACGCGCGGCGAATTCCTCGAACGCGGCGCGCGGCTTCTGCACGGCCTCGAGGTTGACGACCTCGCGGCCGTGGAAGAAGTTCTGCATCCAGTCGCCGATCACGCGGAACTTGCGCTCCCACGTGGGCATGGCCAGGCCGTGGTAACCGCGGTGGGCGAACCAGGCGATCAGACCCGTGAGGGCGATGTTGCCAGACTGGAACGCACCGTTGTAGAGGCCCAGGCCCGCGACGGCGCCGAGGTTCTTGTGGTTGTACTCCTTGGGCTGCTCGCCGCGCAGCACCGCCACGATGTTCTTCGCCATGAGCTTGCCCTGACGCACCGCGTGCTGGGCGTTGGGGACGCAGAAGCCGCCCACGCCACCACCCGAGAGGTCGGGGACGGCCGAGACGTCACCGGCGGCCCAGGCACCCTCGACGATCTCGTCTTCGGTGCCGACGCGCAGGTCGGGGCGGGTGCGGATGCGACCGCGCTCCTCGACGGGCAGGTCGCTCCCGCGCACGACGGTCGGGTTGGCCATGACGCCTGCCGTCCAGATGATGAGGTCGGTGGGCAGCTGCTCACCGGTCGACAGTTCGATGACACCGTCGACGGCGCCCTTGACCTGCGTGTCGAGGTGCACGAACGCACCCTTCTTCGCGAGGTCGGCGAGCACCCACTCGCTCGTCTTCTGCGACACCTCGGGCATGATGCGACCCATGGCCTCGATGAGGTGAAAGTGCGTGTCTTCGAACGCCAGCGTCGGGTAGAACTTCAGCAGCGACGAGGCGTACGCGCGCAGCTCGGCGAAGACCTCGATGCCGGCGAAGCCACCGCCGACGACGACGACGGTCAGCAGGCGGTCGCGCTCGGGACCGGCGGGCAGAACGGACGCCTTGTCGAAGTTCGAGGTGAGGCGGTCGCGGATGGCCACGGCCTCTTCGATCGTCTTGAGGCCGATCGCGTTGTCGGCGATGCCCGGGATCGGGAACGTGCGCGAGACGGCGCCGGCGGTCACGACGATCTGGTCGTAGCTCTGCGTGAAGGTCTCGTCGCCCTCGATCGGGGTGATGGTCGCGGTCTTCGAGGCGTGCTCGATGCCGGTGACCTTGCCCGCGATGACCGTGGTGCGCTTGAGGTGGCGGCGCAGACCCACGACGACGTGGCGCGGCTCGATCTCGCCGGCTGCGACCTCGGGGAGGAACGGCTGGTACGTCATGTACGGCAGCGGGTCGACGAGGGTGACCTCGGCCTCGCCGCGGCCGAGGAGCTTCTCGAGCTTCCAGGCGGTGTAGAAACCTGCGTAGCCCCCACCGACGATGAGGATTCTGGGCACGGTAGTTGTCACGATGGGAGGGACTCCTCGTTTGTGGTGCGGCTCGGCTCGCGGGAGACGCGCGCCTGTCGAATTCGCCGGGCAGCAGCAGTGACGCCGAGCGCAATCATTATAGCCGCGACGGTGGCACCCGCGAGCGGCAACGATCCGTAGAGAACGCTATCGCGCGAGGGCAGCAGAGGCGAACCGGCGGCGGGCGCCGCTTCCACGGGGGGCAGGGCTGGGATGACGACGGGTGACGACGTCGGCTCGGGTGCGGGCTCGGTGTCGGCCCGACGGTAGAGGCGGATCCACTCCTTGAGGCTGCCGAGGGGGTTCTCGGTGACGCTCGGCACGCGCGCCGACACCGCCGCGGCGGCATCCACGAGTCCGTACCCGTACAGCTTGTCGGGCACCGACGAGGCGCCGTTGGCAGGCTTGGCGGTCTCGATCAGGCGGGCGAGCACGTTGTTGGCGTCGAGGTCGGGATGCGCCGACCGCACGAGCGCGGCGATGCCGGCCACGATCGGGGCCGCGCCGCTCGTGCCGTTCCACCCGACGAGCGTCCCGTCTGCCGAGACACCCACGAGCCGCTCGCTGGGGGCCGACAGTCCGATCGTGATGCCCTGGGTCGACGCGTCGTTGCTCGCGACGCCGTTGGGATCGACGCCGCCCACGGCGAGCACGCCCGGGATCGTGGCGGGCGCACCGACCCGGTCGGTCCCGCTCCCCCGGTTGCCGGCGGCGACCACGACGACGACGTCGTGATCGAAGGCGTACTCGAACGCGGTGTCCCAGCTGGTGTCCCAGTCGAGGGTGTTCGTGGTGAGCGAGAGGTTGATGATCGTCGCGCCGTTGTCGACCGCCCAGCGCATGGCGTCGGCGATCTGCTCGGTGAAGGGCTTGGCGGTCGAGTTGCCGAAGCCGACCGAGATCGACAGCAGTTCGGCCTCCGGCGCGACGCCGATCATGCCGCGGCCGTTGCCGGTGCCGCGCGAGGCGGCGAGCGAGGCGACCCAGCTGCCGTGGTTGGAGTCCACCGCGCCGACCGGGGTGCGCCCGTCGGCTGCGCCGACCCCCGACACATCGGTGCCGCCGACGACGGCCCCGCTGAACTCGGCGGGCCCGCGGCCGATTCCGGTGTCGATGATCGCGATCTTCTGGCCCGCGCCGCGCGTGGTCTTCCACGCCTCGCGCACGCCGTACTGGTCGAGCCAGTACTCCGAGGCGCGTACCGAGTCGGTCGGGTCTTCGGGCACCGGGTTGGCCGGTGCGGGCGTCGCCGTCGCACCCGTCAACACCGCCACGAGGATGACGGATGCCAGGGCTGCGGCGACCCGCTTCATCCGCCCGCCCCGGGGCTCTCGCAGGCGCAGCGCTCGGGCGACCAGGTACCGCGGGCGAGCGCGCGGTCGCCGATCGGGTTGACCCCCGGGCCGGCCGCGAGCGCGTGCCCGGCGAGGGCGTGCAGGCACTTCACGCGAGTGGGCATTCCGCCCGCGGAGATGCCCGCGATCTCTTCGGGCTCTCCGTAGGCGGCGCGATCGCGCAGGTACGCCTCGTGCGCGCGCACGTACGCCGCCTGCAGCTCTTCGTCTTCGGCGAGCTCGTCGGAGAACTCCTTCATGACGTGGCCCGCTTCGAGCACCGACATCGCAGCCGTCGCGGCCGGGTGCGTCAGGTAGTAGAACGTGGGGAACGGGCTGCCGTCGTCGAGCCGCGGCGAGGTTGCGACCACCGTCGGGTTGCCGCACACGCACCGCGCGGCGATGCCCACCACTCCGCGCGGGACGCGCCCCAGCTGCGCCTGCAGCACGGCGAGGTCGACGTCGGAAGCGGGGGGAAGCGTTGCGGTACTCATCGCTCTCAGGGTACCCGGGCTCGGCGACACTCCGCCGAGCGTGCGCCGGGCTCAGCCTGCGGGCGGGGCGTCGGTGGGCGCGGGGTCGGGCACGCCGATCGTGGGGGTCGTGGGCACCGCGACCTGGGCCGCGCCCGAGGCGGCCACCGAGCGGACCATCTGCGCCATCCAGTCGGTGTGCGTCTGGCCGACGTCCTGGCTGACGTCGTCCTGCTCCTGCGGCGTCGCCGAGGCGGGGAGGTCGTTGTCGATGAGGTAGACCACCTCGCCCGGGAACGTGTAGCCGAGCCGCTCCCGCGCCTGCGTGCGGATGTAGGCGGGGTCCGACCACCGGTCGCGCTGGGTCTGCAGGTCGGCGACCTCCGACTGGCTGAGCTCGACCGCGCTGCGCAGGGCCTGGATCTGCTGGCGCTGGTCCATGTAGGTGCCGACGGTCGGAACGAGCACGAACGTGCCGAGCACCACCAGGCCGAGCATGATGACGACGAAGCCCGAGACGCGCACCTTGCCCAGCCACTCGCGCACGTCGACACGACGGCCGGTCGCCTGCGGAGCCGAGGGACGCGACGAGGTCGGTCGCGTCGAAGCGGGGCGTGAGGCGGACGAACGGGCGGACGATCCGGCGCGCGGCGAAGCAGTCTTCTTCGCCTTCGGGGCGTCGGATGCCGCGGGGCGGCGGGGAGGCAATGTCGGTCGATCCACGGCATGCTCCCTTCCTCGTCCCGGCGCGCACGTCATCGGAACCCGAGCGAGTCTACGTCGCGGGGCCTCGGCGGCTCGCGGACGCGCCGCGTCTCGGCATCCGTTCAGCCGGAAACGACGAAGGAGGGGGAACCTCTCGGCTCCCCCTCCTCGATGGTCGGTCGATCAGCCCTTGAAGCGGGGGAACGCCGAGCGGCCCGCGAAGACCGCGGCGTCGCCGAGGTCCTCTTCGATGCGGAGCAGCTGGTTGTACTTCGCGACGCGCTCGCTGCGCGCGGGGGCACCGGTCTTGATCTGGCCCGCGTTCACGGCGACGGCGAGGTCGGCGATCGTGGTGTCCTCGGTCTCGCCGGAGCGGTGCGACAGCATCGAGGTGTAGCCCGAGCGGGTGGCCAGCGAGATCGCGTCGAGCGTCTCGGACAGCGTGCCGATCTGGTTCACCTTGACCAGCAGCGAGTTGGCGACGCCGAGGTCGATGCCCTGCTGCAGGCGCTTCGGGTTGGTGACGAACAGGTCGTCGCCGACGAGCTGGACCTTGGAGCCGATGGCATCCGTCAGCTTCTTCCAGCCGTCCCAGTCGTCTTCGGCGAGGGCGTCCTCGATCGTGACGATCGGGAAGTTCGCGACGAGGTCGGCGAAGTAGTCGACGAGCGTGTCGACGCTCCACTCCTTGCCCTCGACCGTGTACACGCCGTCCTTGTAGAACTCGGTGGCGGCGACGTCGAGGCCGACGGCGATGTCCGTGCCGGGGGTGAAGCCGGCCTTCTCGATCGCGCGGATGAGGAAGTCGAGGCCCTCGCGGTTGCTGGGCAGGTCGGGGGCGAAGCCGCCCTCGTCGCCGAGGCCGGTGTTGTAGCCGGCCGACTTCAGCTCGCCCTTGAGGACGTGGTAGACCTCGGTGCCCCACCGCAGCGACTCGCCGTAGGTCTCGGCGCCGATGGGGGCGAGGAAGAACTCCTGGAAGTCGATGCCGTTGTCGGCGTGCTCGCCACCGTTGATGACGTTGAACAGCGGAACGGGCAGCAGGTGCGCGTTGGGTCCGCCGAGGTAGCGGAACAGGGGGAGGTCGGCGCTGTCGGCGGCGGCCTTGGCCACGGCGAGCGAGACGCCGAGGATGGCGTTGGCGCCCGTGCGCGACTTGTTCTCGGTGCCGTCGGTCTCGATGAGGATCTCGTCGATGATGCGCTGCTCGCTGGCCTCGACGCCCTCGATGGCGGGGCCGAGCTCGTCGACGACCGCGGCAACGGCCTTCAGCACGCCCTTGCCGCTGTAGCGGCTCTTGTCGCCGTCGCGCAGCTCGTAGGCCTCGAACGCGCCGGTGGACGCGCCGGAGGGGACGGCGGCCCGCTGGACGATTCCGTCGTCGAGGAGCACCTCCACCTCGACGGTCGGGTTACCGCGCGAATCCAGGATCTCGCGCGCGTTGACAGCCTCGATAAGTGCCACGAAGGACTCCTCGTTGGTTCTTGGGTGGAGAGGGGGCGGAGCGTCGTCGGTCCGTGGTCGAGTCTAGTGATCTCGCTCGGCGGCCGTGGGGCCGGGTCGGGTGCGAGGTGGCTGAGCCTGTCGAAGCCACCGGTACGCGTGGGTCGGGAACGAGGTGGCTGAGCCTGTCGAAGCCACCGGCGCGCGCAAGTCGGGTGCGAGGTGGCTGAGCCTGTCGAAGCCACCGGCGCGCGCGGATCGGGAACGAGGTGGCTGAGCCTGTCGAAGCCACCGGCGCGCGCGGATCGGGAACGAGGTGGCTGAGCCTGTCGAAGCCACCGGCGCGCGCGGGTCGGGAACGAGGTGGCTGAGCCTGTCGAAGCCACCGGTACGCGCGTGGGTCCGGTCCCGTCGACGAGCTCAGGGACCTCTGTGCCCACCGAGGCCTGCCGCCGGATCCACCACGATCGCCACCGCCACCCCGTCCCAGCCCTTGCGGTCGAGGGTCTGCAGCGCCGTGGCGTCGAAGCGGGGGTCGGAGCCGAGCATCAGGATGCCGCGGCGAGCGCCCTGCACCTTACTGTCGGGCGTGTCGGCGTCGGCGACCTCTCCCCCGCGCACGACGTTGTCGAGCACGACGACCGTGCCGGGTCGGCCGAGGCGAGCGGCCCAGTCGAGGTAGGTCTCGTTCGATTCCTTGTCGGCGTCGATGAACACGAGGTCGAACGGCTCCTCGTCGACGAGGGTCGGCAGCACGTCCGCTCCGCGACCGGTGCGCACGTCGACGCGGTCCGCGACGCCCGCATTCGCCAGATTCGCGCGGGCGATCTCCGCGTTGGCCGGTTCCGCCTCGATCGTCACGATTTGCCCGTCCGAGCCGACGGCGCGGGCGAACCAGATGGTCGAGTACCCGCCGAGGGTGCCGATCTCGAGCACGCGACGCGCCCCGGCGATGCGCGTGAGCAGGTGAAGGAACTTCGCGTTCACCGGGGCGACCTCGATCGCGGGCAGTCCTGCGTCGTGCTGGGCGGCGAGCGCGGCCTCGCCCGCGGGGTCGGACCCGACGAGGGTCTCTGTCAGGAACGCGTCGACGTCTTCGTGGGTACGCACTCCCCCAGCCTGTCGGCGTGCGGGCGGCCGGTCAACGCTCTCCGCGCAGGTGGGCGCGGGTCATCTCGTCGTACTCCTCGTCGGAGAGGTCGTCGAAGCCCTTCGCCTCGACGCGGTCCGAGCGCATCCAACGGATCATGAGGATGACGAGGATCGGCACGTCGGCGAACTCGGCGATGAACCAGATCATGTCGCCGGCGAGGTGCTGGTCGTGCAGCAGCGAGGGCCACCAGGGCGCCGTCTGTGCGGCATCCGGGATCAGATCCAGCACGCCGTCGTTGAGGCGCAGCAACAGACCGGGCACGGAATCGATCAGCAGCTCGACGAACGCGAGCAGGAACTCGATCGCGATGAAGGTGCCGGTGTGCACGGCGCCCAACGCCATCATCGGCAGCACCATCGCGAGCCCCACGAGGGGCACGACGATCCCGAGCGAGGCCTCGACCACCGGATTCACGCGC
Organism: Microbacterium sp. che218; assembly: GCF_040436305.1. Lineage (NCBI taxonomy): Bacteria > Bacillati > Actinomycetota > Actinomycetes > Micrococcales > Microbacteriaceae > Microbacterium > Microbacterium sp. che218. The sequence continues at coordinate 15,462 of NZ_AP031501.1, read as the reverse complement.
AGGATGCCGGCGATCGGGGTGAGGAAGAGGCAGAAGACCGCGGCGATGACGACCGTGGCAACCATCGCATTGCCGAAGATGCGCGTGACCCTCGACGCGAGGAACCGCTCCCGGATGCCCGAGGGCACGAGGTCGAGCGGGCGCCCGGCCGCGATCCCCGCCGGCACGGCGAAGATCAGCAGAGCGACGCGTGTCGAGAAGGCCCACCGCAGCTCCGCCGAGTACACCCCGAGGAAGCCGAGTTCGATCACCGCGTACGGCAGCAGTCCGAGGGCGAAGAACCCGATCGTGCGCAGCACCGGCCAGGTCTCGCCGCGACGGCGCACCCGCCGGACGCCGAGCACATACGCGACGGATGCCACGAAGAGCACGCCGAGCGTGAGCGGATCGGCGCGCCAGGTGCTGAGGAAGACATCGATGGGAGGCGTGAGGGAAACGTAGATCCGCGAGCTATGCGTCCGCCGGGGATCGGGGCGTCTTCGCCGGACGCCGATCGCCCTGCGCCGGCTCGAGCGCCGCGAGCACGGCGGGCAGCAGGGCCTCCGCCGTACGGCGGTAGCCGAGTGCGCTGGGGTGGAACCGATCTTCGCTGAACATCTCGTCGGGCCGCTCCGCGAACACCGGCCCCACGGCGCGCGCGAGCGCCACGACGCGACCCCCGGACCGGTGCACGGCGGCGGCCTGCGCGGCCGCGAGCTGTCGCGACGAGCGGGCGGCGAGGGCGCGCAGCGGCTGCGGGATCGCACGGAGGGTTCCGAGGTCGGGGCACGTGCCGACGACCACCGGCACTCCCCGTCCGCGCAGGTCGCGCACGACCTGCTCCAGCTGTTCCGCCGCGCGCGACGCCGGGATGCGGTGCGTGACGTCGTTTCCGCCCACGACGATCACCGCGGCATCCGGTCGATACCCCGCGGGGAGAGAGGCGACCTGCGCGGCGAGGGCCGAGGTCTCCGATCCGACCACGGCGGCGGTGCGCAGTCGCACGGGGCGTCCGGCCGAGCGCGCGACGCCTTTCGCCAGCCGCGCGCCGAGAGTATCGCGTCGGTGCGTCGCTCCCAGACCCGCTGCGATCGAGTCGCCGAGCAGCAGCAGCTCCACCGGGCTGCCGGGATGCTTCTTGCGGCGCCACACGCGATCGGCGTCGAGCGCCTGTTCGCCGAGCGGCTTGCCGATGCGGCGCCGGGCGATCGCCGCCTGGCGCACGATGAGGGTGCGGGCTCCGACCGCCCCCGCCCCGAGGATCGCGACCGCGGAGGCGGCCGTCACGGCGAGGGGCCGACGAGAGGACATGCGTCGATGACACCCCTCGCCGGTGAACGCGGGGTGGACGCGGCGTGACGCCCGGCGGACGACCGGCTCCCGGCATCCGGCGCATCTGCGTCGAGAGGCGGATGCCGGGAGCTCCCGGTCCCGCGCGATCAGACCCCCCGCCGGCCCCGGGTCCGCAGCACCATCGCGAGCACGAGCACCGCGACGGCGAGTCCGATGTCGAGCACGAGGCCGGCGACCAGCTCGTCACGGCCGGTCACCCCGGTCACGGTGACGACGCTGCCGATCACGATCACCCCGAACGACAGCGCGAGCTGCTGGGCGGTGCTGAACATCCCGCCCGACAGGCCCGCCGCCTCGACCGGTACCTCCCGCACGACCAGCTGGGTCAGCGGCGAGAAGATCAGCGCCTGCCCCGCGCCGAGCAGCACGAGGGCCGGCTGCAGCCACAGGCCGATGTCTCTCCCCCAGGCGAACGCGAGGGTCGCCGTCATCGCCACGAGGGCGACGATCTGCAGGCTCACCCCCAGCACGAGCGTCGCGTCGCCGAGCCTGCTCTGGATGCGGGCGACGGCGAGCGACATCCCCGCGAACACGACGGCGAACGGCAGCAACGCCATTCCAGCCTGCAGAGAGGTCAGTCCCCCGCCCTCGACGGCGCGGGGGAAGACGTACAGCAGCGCCGAATAACCCGCGAAGAACAGCGCCGCGGCCACCAGACCGAGCTGCAGGGGGCGCAGGCGCAGCACGCTTGGCGGCAGAAGGGGCACGCGTCCCGATCGCTCGATCGCGTTCTGGTGACGCCACATCGCCACCAGGGCCACGGCGGCGAGCGCGAGCACCGCCCACACCGGCCACGACCAGCCCCACGCGGGGCCGAAGGTGAGGGCGACGGATGCCGCGAGGATGCCGACAGCGAGAACCGCCGATCCCACGAGGTCGAGCGCGACCACCTCGTGGGCGCGGGAGCGCGGTGCCAGCGGAGCGCAGACGATCGCCGCGACCGCGATGAGCGCGACGACGACGAACACCGCGCGCCAGCCCTCGACCGGGCCGAACGAGGTCGCCGCGAGAGCTCCGCCGGCGACCTGACCGACGGCCGCGCCGATGCCGCCGCTGGCGCCGAAGGCGGCGATCGCCCTCGTGCGTGCGGGGCCCTGCGAGGTCGCCTGGATCGTCGCGAGCACCTGCGGCGTGCACAGGGCCGCCCCGAGTCCCTGCGCCACGCGCGCCGCGATGAGCGTCTCGATCGAGGGGGCGACCGCGCACGCGATGGCGGAGGCGAGGAAGAGTCCCATGCCGATGACGAACAGGCGGTGACGACCGAAGCGGTCGCCGAGTCGGCCGCCCAGGATGAGGAACACCGCGAACGGGATGCCGTATCCCGCCACGACCAGCTCGAGCGCCACGTCGCCCGCGCCGAAGCGGTCGCGCAGTGCCGGCAGGGTGACCGTGACGGCGTTGAACGCGAACGTGCCGGCGAAGGGTCCGAGGAGGAACCCCACATAGCGCCACGTCGGAACGTGGAACACTCCGGGACGCAGAGGCGTCGGGGCCGACCCGGTTGCAGGGTGCGCGGTACTGGTCATGGTGCCAGGATGAACCGGATGCCATCCTGGTACCAGGAGTCTGCTCATCCTGGTACTGACAGCACTCCCCGCCGTGCGAGCTCGCACAGCGCACGGCTCTAGGCTCGCCGGAGGACAGGAGAGTTCATGCCCCGCTCGGACGAGACCCGCGCCGCCTTCGCGGCCTTCCTGCGCAGTCGCCGCGCGCGCTTGAGTCCCTCCGACGTGGGGCTCCCCGAGGGCGTACGCCGACGGGTCGCCGGACTCCGCCGCGAAGAGGTCGCCCAGCTCGCCGGCGTCGGACTCACCTGGTACACCTGGCTCGAGCAGGGCCGGCCCATCGCGGCATCCGCCCAGGTCGTCTCGGCGATCGCCCGCGCCCTGCGCCTCAGCGACGACGAGCGCGACCACCTGTTCGCCCTCGCCGACCTCCCCGTGCCCGACCGCGACAGCCGCCCCTGCGTCGGCGCCTCGCACCTCGACCTGCTCGAGAAGCTGCTGCCCTACCCCGCCGCGGTGCAGACCGCTCGCTTCGACATCCGCGCCTACAACCGGTCGTACCGCCACCTCTTCGGCGACCTCGACCAGCTGCCCGCCGAGGGTCGCAACTGCGCCGTGCTCCTGTTCACCGACACCGAGTGGCAGCGTGCACACGTCGACCTCGATCACGCGCAGCGCCGCATCGCCGCCCGGCTCCGCGCCGCCTTCGGCCGTCACCACGACGAGCCCGCGTGGCAGCGGTTCATCGCCGAGCTCGAGGAGCAGTCCCCGCGATTCGCCGAGCTCTGGCGTCTGGGCGATGTCGGGGGCGAGCGCGCCGCGACGAAGCACCTGGTGCACGCCCGGGTCGGAGAGCTCAATCTCGAGATGTCGAGTCTCTGGCTCGACGACGCTCTCGGCTCCCGGGTGGTGTGGTTCTCGCCGCGCGATGCGGCCACCGCCGACCGTCTCGAACGCCTCGCGGCCGAGCGCCCCGACGAGGCGCTGATCAGCGCCGTCGCCTGAGGCGCTCTCCGACACCTCGGTCGGAAGGTCCCTGAGCCCGTCGAAGGGTCCCGGGACCCACGCCCCGCCCGGTGGCTTCGACAAGCTCAGCCACCTCGGTCGGAAGGTCCCTGAGCCCGTCGAAGGGACCGAGACCCACACGCGGCCGGTGGCTTCGACAAGCTCAGCCACCTCGGTCAGAAGGTCCCTGAGCCCGTCGAAGGGACCGGGACCCACGCGCGGCCCGGTGGCTTCGACAAGCTCAGCCACCTCGGTCAGAAGGTCCCTGAGCCTATCGAAGGGTCCCGGGAGCACGCGCGGCCCGGTGGCTTCGACAAGCTCAGCCACCTCGGTCAGAAGGTCCCTGAGCCTGTCGAAGGGACCGAGACCCACGCGCGGCCCGGTGGCTTCGACAAGCTCAGCCACCTCGGTCAGAAGGTCCCTGAGCCTGTCGATGGGTCCGGGGCCGGCCTCAGGCGAGGGGCTTGATCTCCAGATCGTCGACGGTGCTGCCGGTGGTCACCGTCGCGAACGAGGTGTAGCCGTCGGCGGCGGAGCGCTCGAGCAGAGCCTTCATGTTCTTCGCGCGCTGCTCCACGCGCACGCGCGCGCCCTGCGCGACCAGCGCCGTCTTGATGGACAGCAGCTGGGCGAACGGCACGTCGCGATCGTGGACGAGAACGACCGACCGCTCGCCGTTCGCGTCGGTGGCCGGCAGCAGGTCGACGATGCGCTCGAAGCCGATCGAGAAGCCGACGGCCGGAACCTGTTGTCCGAGGAAGCGGCCGATCATGCCGTCGTAACGCCCTCCGCCGCCGAGCGAGTAGTCGACGCTCGGGTGGGCCAGCTCGAAGATCGTGCCCGTGTAGTACCCCATGCCGCGCACCAGGAACGGGTCGAAGACGAGCGGTACCGCTCCCCCGCGGGCGGCGGCCACCGTGTCTCCGAGGTCGACGAGGTGCGCGACGACCTCGTCCGGGATGCCGTCGGGCAGCGCCGCACGGATGCCGGCCTCATCGAATGACGCCTCGACCGCGGGGCGCTCGAGGTAGGCGGCGAGAGCATCCACCGCCGCGGCGTCCACTCCCCGGCCGCGCAGCTCTTCCACGACCCCCGAGGGGCCGACCTTGTCGAGCTTGTCGATCGTGATGAGCACGCCCGGGCGCTCCTCGGGGGCGAAGCCGAAGATGTCGAGCATCGCATCGAGGGCGCGTCGGTCGTTGACCCGGATCGTGCCGCCCTCGAGCCCGAGCGCATCGAGCACGTCGAGGCTCGCGACCATCAACTCGGCCTCGGCGCGCGCCGACGCATCGCCGATGATGTCGATGTCGCACTGCATGAACTGGCGGTAGCGGCCCTTCTGCGGGCGCTCGGCACGCCAGACCGGGGCGATCTGGATGGAGCGGAACACCGTCGGCAGCGACGCCCGGTGCGTGGCGTAGAACCGGGCCAGCGGGACGGTCAGGTCGTAGCGCAGGCCCAGGTCGGCCAGCGCGGCAGGGTCGTCGGCGGCGGCGCGGATGCCGTCGGCATCCATCCCCCGCTTGAGGATGCTGAACGACAGCTTCTCGTTGTCGCCGCCGAGACCGGCGTGCAGGCGGTCGTAGTCCTCCATGACGGGGGTCTCGATCTCGTCGAAGCCGTGCGCGCGGTAGCGCTTGCGGATGACGGCGAGCACGCGCTCGCGACGGGCCTTGTCAGCGGGGAGGAAGTCGCGCATGCCGCGCGGCGGGTTCACGGATGCCACGGTGCCATTCTTCCAGAGCGGAACCGGGGCTCCATCTCCCGGCGCGTCGCCCACCCTGCGGATGAGGGCCGAGCGTGTCAGCTCGCGCCGGCCTCCGCTTCGCGCACCTCGGCGCGCAGATCGCGCACGCGCTCGCGCAGGGCGCGTTCGGCGTCCCACCCCCGAGCCCGGGCGAGGTGCACGAGCGTGAGCAGCGCGTCGCCGAGCTCCGCCTCGGTCTCGGGATCGGCCAGGTGATGCGTCGGCGCGCAGACGCCGACCTGCACCGCCTTGCCCATCACCTTCTGCGCCAGGGCGAGCGAGGGCATATGGTCACTGACCCCGTCGAGCACGCTGGTGCGCTCGCGCTTCTCAGCCGCCTTGGCCGCATTCCAGTGCACGAGAACTTCTTCGGGCGTGGTGGCCACGGCATCCGCGAACACGTGCGGGTGCCGGCGCACCATCTTCTCGGTCAGCCCCCGGGCGACGTCGTCGATGTCGAACGGGTCGTCGGGGTCTCCCGCGGCGATCTCCGCATGGAACAGCACCTGCCACAGCAGGTCGCCGAGCTCCTCGCGCAGATCGGCGCGCGTGCCCGCCTCGACCGCGTCGATGACCTCCGCGCTCTCCTCGACGAGGTAGGGCACGAGGTCGCGGTGGTCGATCCGCTGCGTCCACACGCAGCGCTCGCGCACCGCCCGCATGGTCTCGGCGGCTTCCCGCAGGGCGTCGTCGCTCACGGTCTCTCCCTCCGCGGGCCCGGCGGCTCCGCTGACTGCGAGTATCCCCCGGCTGAGCCGCCCCGGGCGGCGGCACGTGCCGAACTCCGGATCTTTCCGGATGCCGCGCCCCCGCCACCGCGAAACCCTGCGGATTCCCCCGCTCATTCCCGGAGAAAATCCGGAGTTCGGCCCCGGCGACCATCGCACGACGTCACGTGTGATCTGTCGGCAACAGGACGCCGATAATCTGGGGCGTGTGCGTGAACTGACCCCGACCGAGGCCATCGACCTCGTGGGCCGCTTCGAAGCCGGCCAGGAACTTCCCGAACAGATGCGTGCCGATGTGCGCCTGCTCGGATCCCTCCTGGGCCGCGTCCTTCAGGAGAGCGGCTCCCCCGGCCTGTACGACGACGTCGAGAGACTGCGGACGGCGACGATCCAGGCCTACACCGACGAGACGCCCGAGGCGTTCGAACGCGCGGCGGCCATCGCCGACGGGTTCTCGATCGAGCGCGCCGACGAGGTCGCCCGCGCCTTCACGGCGTACTTCCACCTCGTCAACCTCGTCGAGGAGCACCAGCGCGTGCGCGTGCTGCGCGAGCGCGGCGATCGCCCCGCGCGCGGAGGCACCCCCGACACCATCGCGACCGCCTACGAGCGCCTCGCGAGCGAGGTCGGCGAAGAGACGGCCCTCAGCCGTCTCCAGGCGCTGCGCTTCCACCCCGTCTTCACCGCGCACCCCACCGAGGCGCGGCGTCGCGCGATCTCGACGAGCATCCGTCGCCTGTCCGAGCTGCTCGTCGAGCACGACGATGCGGGCGACAACGACTCCGAGGGCCGCCGCGCCGAGCGTCGCATGCTCGAAGAGATCGACACCCTCTGGCGCACGGCCCCGCTGCGACGCGAGAAGCCGTCGCCCGTCGACGAGGTGCGCTCGGTCATGGCCGTCTTCGATGAGACGCTCTACACGGCCGTCCCGCGGGTGTACCGCCGCATCGACGACATCCTGCAGGGCGAGAACGCCGGGGCTCGCGCCCCCATCGTCAAGCCGTTCGTCCGCGTCGGCTCCTGGGTCGGCGGAGACCGCGACGGCAACCCGTTCGTCACCGCGTCCGTCACGCGCAAGGCCGCCGCGATCGCGAGCGAGCACGTGCTCCTGGGTCTCGAACGCACCACGCAGCGCGTGGGCCGGGGATTGACCCTGGATGCCGAGACCACCCCGCCCAGCGACGCTCTGCTCGCGCTGTGGCACCGTCTGCGCGCGGCCGACGAAGACGCCGCTGCCGAGATCGCCGAGCGCTCCCCCGCCGAGCCGCACCGCCGCATCCTCCTGCTGCTCGCGCGCAAGATCGCCGCGACGCGCACGCGCAACGCCGACCTCGCGTACCGCGACCCCGAGCACCTGCTCACCGACCTGCGCGTCGTGCAGGACTCTCTGGTGGCGGCTGGCGCCGCGCGCCAGGCTTACGGCGCGCTGCAGCGTCTGGTGTGGCAGGTCGAGACCTACGGCTTCCACCTCACCGAACTCGAGGTGCGCCAGCACTCGGCGGTGCACCGCAAGGTGCTCGACGAGCTGCGCGCCGGCGGCGCCCGCAGCGAGCAGACCGAAGAGGTGCTCGAGGTCTTCCGCTCCGTCGCCTACGTGCAGGAGCGCTTCGGCCCACGCGCCGCCGGCCGCTACATCGTGTCGTTCACGCAGTCGGCCGACGACCTCGCCAACGTGCACGAGCTCGCGTCCTACGCCATGGGCCCGGGTGAAGACCTCCCGGTTCTCGACGTCATCCCGCTGTTCGAGACCTTCGCCGACCTGCAGGCGGCCCCCGGCATCTTGGCCGAGATCGTCTCGCACCCCTCGTTCGCCGATCGCCTCGCGGCGACCGGACGCCGCCTCGAGGTCATGCTCGGCTACTCCGACTCCTCGAAGGACGTCGGACCCGTCGCGGCCAACCTCGCGCTGTACGAGGCGCAGGCGAAGATCTCGACGTGGGCGCAGGCCGAGGGCATCGAACTGACGCTCTTCCACGGACGCGGCGGTGCGCTCGGTCGCGGCGGCGGACCCGCCAACTCCGCGATTCTCGCGCAGCCGCCGCATTCTGTTGACGGCCGGTTCAAGCTCACCGAGCAGGGCGAGGTCATCTTCGCGCGCTACGGCGACCCCGACATTGCGATGCGCCACATCGATCAGGTCGCGGCGGCGGTGCTCACCGCCTCCTCCCCCTCGATCGAGCGCCGCAACCGCGGGGCGGCCGAGGCCTTCGCCGACGTCGCCGCGACGATGGACGTCGCCTCGCGCGAACGGTTCTTCGCGCTGGTCAAGGCGCCGGGCTTTGCTCCGTGGTTTGCGACGGTCACCCCCATGGAGGAGATCGGGCACCTCGCCCTCGGCTCGCGTCCCGCCCGCCGTGGTCTCTCGGTCGAGTCGCTCGAAGACCTGCGCGCCATTCCGTGGGTGTTCTCGTGGACGCAGGCCCGCATCAACCTCGCCGGCTGGTTCGGACTCGGCACGGCCCTCGACGCCGTGGGCGACGAGCACCGTCTTCGCGACGCGTACGAGCAGTGGCCGCTGTTCCGCACGATGATCGACAACGTCGCGATGAGCCTCGCGAAGGCCGACGAGCGCATCGCTCGTCGTTACCTCGCCCTCGGCGACCGCGACGATCTGGCCCAGCTCGTGATGGACGAGATGCTTCTCACCCGCTCGTGGGTCGAGCGCATCACGGGAGGCGAGCTGCTCGGCAACAAGCCGGTCCTCCAGCGTGCCGTCAAGATGCGCAGCCCCTACGTCGACGCCCTCTCGCTCCTGCAGCTGCGTGCCCTGCGCGCGCTGCGCGACACGAACGCCGACGATCCGACTCCGGATGCCGAGCACCAGCGCCTTCTGCTGCTGTCGGTCAGCGGCGTGGCGGCGGGCCTGCAGAACACCGGCTGAGAACCGTCCTCGATGCGCCGGGCCCTCACGGGTGCCGGCGCATCGTCGTTCGTGCCCTCAGTCTGGCAGAGGGCGATCTGCGGAGTGTCGGGCGAGACTGCGGCCGTACCGCTCCGTCAGCTGCACCATCAGGTCGGGAGTCTCACGGTCGAGACCGAAGACGTAGCCCGGGAAGTCGCGTTCCTTCTGCGCGGCCCAGATCTCCTCGTGCTTGTCAGGAGGCAGGATCTGCACCGGATCACCGACGGCCACCCAAGAGATCGGCACGATGGTGTCGGCGGGCAGAACGGTGCGCACGTGGACGACGGGGTTGATGCGCACTTCACTGCGGTCGCCGATCTCCGCGCCGTTGAACACTCGTGTGCCGGTGGCGAGGAACACCTCCTGACCGATGTCGGCGCCGGCGACGCTCGCCATCGGTCCGATAAGGGTGTGCGCTCCGACGTGCACGGCGTGCGTGGAGCTGGCGCGAACCAGCGCGTTCTCCATGACGATCGTGTTCTCACCCAGCACGACGCGGCTGCCCTCGGCGGTGATGACCGCCCCGTGCAGCACCTGGCATCCCGCGGCGACCGTCACGTCGCCACTGATCACCGCGGTGGGAGCGATGACGGCATCGGGATGGATGCGGGGCTCAGCCCCCAGGTGTGAGTAGCGCATGGCGTGTCCCTTCTCCGCTGCCGTCAGCGTAGTCGCGTGCGCTACGGCACTCGAGTACCCCGGATACGACGAAGCGCCGGTGCGCACTCCCGTGAAGAAGCGTGCACCGGCGCTGAAGCCGTACGGCTGTCGATTTCGCAATCGGGCCCGTAAATGCGAAATGGCCACCCAGCTTTGGGTGGCCATTTCGACTTAAAGGAAGTCCGGCGGTGTCCTACTCTCCCACAGGGTCCCCCCTGCAGTACCATCGGCGCTGAGAGGCTTAGCTTCCGGGTTCGGAATGTGACCGGGCGTTTCCCTCTCGCTATGGCCGCCGAAACACTATTGATGTTTCAAAAACCAACAACGATATTTCATTGTTGTGTTCCCGACCGTACATCGAGAACCACTCAGTGGACGCAAGCACCAAAAACGGTGTGTTATCAAGTCATCGGCTTATTAGTACCGGTCAGCTTCACGTATTACTACGCTTCCACATCCGGCCTATCAACCCAGTAGTCTGGCTGGGAGCCTCTCACCATAAATGGTATGGAAGTCTCATCTTGAGGCCGGCTTCCCGCTTAGATGCTTTCAGCGGTTATCCATCCCGAACGTAGCTAATCAGCGGTGCTCCTGGCGGAACAACTGACACACCAGAGGTTCGTCCAACCCGGTCCTCTCGTACTAGGGTCAGATCCTCTCAAACTTCCTACGCGCGCAGCGGATAGGGACCGAACTGTCTCACGACGTTCTAAACCCAGCTCGCGTACCGCTTTAATGGGCGAACAGCCCAACCCTTGGGACCTACTCCAGCCCCAGGATGCGACGAGCCGACATCGAGGTGCCAAACCATGCCGTCGATATGGACTCTTGGGCAAGATCAGCCTGTTATCCCCGAGGTACCTTTTATCCGTTGAGCGACAGCGCTTCCACAAGCCACTGCCGGATCACTAGTCCCGACTTTCGTCCCTGCTCGACCTGTCAGTCTCACAGTCAAGCTCCCTTGTGCACTTACACTCGCCACCTGATTGCCAACCAGGTTGAGGGAACCTTTGGGCGCCTCCGTTACATTTTGGGAGGCAACCGCCCCAGTTAAACTACCCACCAGGCACTGTCCCTGAACCGGATCACGGTCCTAAGTTAGATATCCAGAGTGACCAGAGTGGTATTTCAACAATGACTCCACACTCACTGGCGTGAATGCTTCACCGTCTCCCACCTATCCTACACAAGCCACACCGAACACCAATACCAAGCTGTAGTAAAGGTCACGGGGTCTTTCCGTCCTGCTGCGCGTAACGAGCATCTTTACTCGTAATGCAATTTCGCCGAGTTCGCGGTTGAGACAGTTGGGAAGTCGTTACGCCATTCGTGCAGGTCGGAACTTACCCGACAAGGAATTTCGCTACCTTAGGATGGTTATAGTTACCACCGCCGTTTACTGGGGCTTAAATTCTCAGCTTCGCCTTGCGGCTAACCGGTCCTCTTAACCTTCCAGCACCGGGCAGGCGTCAGTCCGTATACATCGTCTTGCGACTTGGCACGGACCTGTGTTTTTAGTAAACAGTCGCTACCCACTAGTCTCTGCGGCCACCACACCCTTTCGGAGCAAGTCCTAATAAGTGGATGGCCCCCCTTCTCCCGAAGTTACGGGGGCATTTTGCCGAGTTCCTTAACCACGATTCTCTCGATCTCCTTGGTATTCTCTACCTGACCACCTGAGTCGGTTTGGGGTACGGGCGGCTTGAACCTCGCGTCGATGCTTTTCTTGGCAGCATAGGATCACCCACTTTTTATCCGCATCGTGTCTCAGCCTTAATAAGTGACGGATTTGCCTATCACTTGGCCTACGCACTTGCACCAGGACTACCATCGCCTGGCTTGGGCTACCTTCCTGCGTCACACCTGTTAATACGCTAGCCGCACCAGCATGGGGTCGAGCGTTCACACGGACGTGCCTTCACCCCGAAGGGATCAACAACATTCCGAGCTAGGACTCTTAGCACCACTGGATTAGCTTGGGCGGTTCTTCGCCGGTACGGGAATATCAACCCGTTGTCCATCGACTACGCCTGTCGGCCTCGCCTTAGGTCCCGACTTACCCAGGGAAGATTAGCTTGACCCTGGAACCCTTGGTCTTTCGGAGGACGTGTTTCTCACACGTCTTTCGCTACTCATGCCTGCATTCTCACTCGTGTAGCGTCCACGGCTGGGTCACCCCGCCGCTTCACTCGCCACACGACGCTCTCCTACCCATCAACACGGCTGGACCACGAAGGCCTACCAAAAATGTCAATGCCACAACTTCGGTGGCGTGCTTGAGCCCCGTTACATTGTCGGCGCGGAATCACTTGACCAGTGAGCTATTACGCACTCTTTCAAGGGTGGCTGCTTCTAAGCCAACCTCCTGGTTGTCAAAGCAACTCCACATCCTTTCCCACTTAGCACGCGCTTAGGGACCTTAGTTGGTGGTCTGGGTTGTTTCCCTCTCGACTATGAAGCTTATCCCCCACAGTCTCACTGCTGCGCTCTCACTTACCGGCATTCGGAGTTTGGCTGACGTCAGTAACCTTGTAGGGCCCATCGGCCATCCAGTAGCTCTACCTCCGGCAAGAAACACGCAACGCTGCACCTAAATGCATTTCGGAGAGAACCAGCTATCACGAAGTTTGATTGGCCTTTCACCCCTATCCACAGCTCATCCCCTCAGTTTTCAACCTAAGTGGGTTCGGTCCTCCACGACGTCTTACCGTCGCTTCAACCTGGCCATGGATAGATCACTTCGCTTCGGGTCTAGGACACGCGACTGAATCGCCCTATTCAGACTCGCTTTCGCTACGGCTACCCCACACGGGTTAACCTCGCCACGTATCGCTAACTCGCAGGCTCATTCTTCAAAAGGCACGCTGTCACCCCTACTAAGGAGGCTCCAACGGTTTGTAAGCAAACGGTTTCAGGTACTATTTCACTCCCCTCCCGGGGTACTTTTCACCTTTCCCTCACGGTACTTGTCCGCTATCGGTCATCTGGGAGTATTTAGGCTTATCAGGTGGTCCTGACAGATTCACACGGGATTTCTCGGGCCCCGTGCTACTTGGGATACTCTTCACGCCAAGAACAAGCATTTCGACTACGGGGTTCGCACCCTCTATGACCGGCCGTTCAAAACCGTTCGTCTATACTCTCTTGTCACGTCGATCATTCGGCAGAACAATCCGAAAAGTCCCACAACCCCCAACATGCAACGCCTGCCGGCTATCACACACGCTAGGTTTAGCCTCTTCCGATTTCGCTCGCCACTACTGACGGAATCGCTTTTGCTTTCTCTTCCTGTGGGTACTGAGATGTTTCACTTCCCCACGTTCCCTCTACCCGCCCTATATATTCAGGCGGGAGTCACCAGGTACGCACGCGCCCTGGCGGGGTTTCCCCATTCGGACACCCTCGGATCAAAACTCGCTTATCAGTTCCCCGAGGCTTATCGCAGATTGCTACGTCCTTCTTCGGCTCCAGATGCCAAGGCATCCACCGTTTGCTCTTAAAGACTTGAAATCACATGAGTTGAATCGTCAAAAAATTGACTAATGATCTTTAAGATCATCTTCACGACACAAACCCGAAGGCTCATGTCGAAGATGCTCGCGTCCACTGTGTAGTTCTCAAAGTACGGGCGGTACCCCTCCCCGACGCCACAACCGTGACACCAGAAAAAGGCCCTCGAGGAACAGCCACCAACAACGAATCCGAAGACCCCCGTCAGCGCCCGGCCCCTCAGGACCCAACAGCGTGCATGTGCCCACCCCTTTGGACCGAACCGTTCCCACAGACAAGCTGCGTACTAGATCCAAACCATCAGATATGAGCACCAAGTCAAATGTTCCACCCATGAGCTAACCGGCAGACACATTCGGTCTGATCCGGCGCCTGAACAACCCCATTACAGGGCGTCAGATGCTCCTTAGAAAGGAGGTGATCCAGCCGCACCTTCCGGTACGGCTACCTTGTTACGACTTAGTCCTAATTACCGATCCCACCTTCGACGGCTCCCTCCACAAGGGTTGGGCCACCGGCTTCAGGTGTTACCGACTTTCATGACTTGACGGGCGGTGTGTACAAGACCCGGGAACGTATTCACCGCAGCGTTGCTGATCTGCGATTACTAGCGACTCCGACTTCATGAGGTCGAGTTGCAGACCTCAATCCGAACTGGGACCGGCTTTTTGGGATTCGCTCCACCTCACGGTATTGCAGCCCTTTGTACCGGCCATTGTAGCATGCGTGAAGCCCAAGACATAAGGGGCATGATGATTTGACGTCATCCCCACCTTCCTCCGAGTTGACCCCGGCAGTATCCCATGAGTTCCCACCATTACGTGCTGGCAACATAGAACGAGGGTTGCGCTCGTTGCGGGACTTAACCCAACATCTCACGACACGAGCTGACGACAACCATGCACCACCTGTTTACGAGTGTCCAAAGAGTTGACCATTTCTGGCCCGTTCTCGTATATGTCAAGCCTTGGTAAGGTTCTTCGCGTTGCATCGAATTAATCCGCATGCTCCGCCGCTTGTGCGGGTCCCCGTCAATTCCTTTGAGTTTTAGCCTTGCGGCCGTACTCCCCAGGCGGGGAACTTAATGCGTTAGCTGCGTCACGGAAACCGTGGAATGGTCCCCACAACTAGTTCCCAACGTTTACGGGGTGGACTACCAGGGTATCTAAGCCTGTTTGCTCCCCACCCTTTCGCTCCTCAGCGTCAGTTACGGCCCAGAGATCTGCCTTCGCCATCGGTGTTCCTCCTGATATCTGCGCATTCCACCGCTACACCAGGAATTCCAATCTCCCCTACCGCACTCTAGTCTGCCCGTACCCACTGCAGGCCCGAGGTTGAGCCTCGGGATTTCACAGCAGACGCGACAAACCGCCTACGAGCTCTTTACGCCCAATAATTCCGGATAACGCTTGCGCCCTACGTATTACCGCGGCTGCTGGCACGTAGTTAGCCGGCGCTTTTTCTGCAGGTACCGTCACTTTCGCTTCTTCCCTGCTAAAAGAGGTTTACAACCCGAAGGCCGTCATCCCTCACGCGGCGTTGCTGCATCAGGCTTTCGCCCATTGTGCAATATTCCCCACTGCTGCCTCCCGTAGGAGTCTGGGCCGTGTCTCAGTCCCAGTGTGGCCGGTCACCCTCTCAGGCCGGCTACCCGTCGACGCCTTGGTGAGCCATTACCTCACCAACAAGCTGATAGGCCGCGAGCCCATCCCAGACCAAAAAATCTTTCCAACCCCCACCATGCGATAGGGGCTCATATCCAGTATTAGACGCCGTTTCCAGCGCTTATCCCAGAGTCCAGGGCAGGTTGCTCACGTGTTACTCACCCGTTCGCCACTGATCCACCAAGCAAGCTTGGCTTCACCGTTCGACTTGCATGTGTTAAGCACGCCGCCAGCGTTCATCCTGAGCCAGGATCAAACTCTCCGTAAAAAAGAAATGCATACAACCACCGGGAAAACGGGGCCGCAGCGAGTTTGAAACTGACCAAAGAGAAACATCATTACTGACGTATCCATATGCCAACCCCCGAAAGGGCTGGTCTTTGATCCAAAGGAATTTCTCGCGATCCGA